>NZ_CP171119.1:0-2406514 GCF_043186315.1 Staphylococcus massiliensis
ATATTTTTACAATAAGTTTTATATTTAATTACTATACAATTTCAAATTTTTGTAATTTAAGTTAAGTATTAAAACTCATCATTGCTATCATGTTTTAATTTCAAAGACAACAATAGAGATTTCATAATTTTTATATGTAAGATAATATTTAGAAAGTGTATTAAATAAAAAACCTACAACCACGCGGGTTATAGGCTACATAGTGGAGACGGCGGGATTCGAACCCGCGTCCAGAGGTCCTGATACAAATGTTTCTACGTGTGTAGTCTATCTTAAAATTTCGCACAACGAACGGTGACAGACAACCAACGTTGTACTAGTTTGATTCGTCTCTTCTGAATGAACTTCAAACGGCAGCCATTCAGCGTATCCTACTAAGGTTGAATCACGTTAATCGCACATAGGCGATGCGATTAGGTGATGCAGAGTGCTATTACGCAGCTGCTGCTAAATTATTGTTTGATTTGCCAGTTATTATAAACTGAGTGTGTTGTTGCGGAGACAACCCTCCGACACGCTTCATGAGCTCTGGGGACCCCTGTCGAATCCAAGAACGTCCCCATAATAGTATTAATCAAACAATTAGGCTTTAGAAGCGATAGTACCTATAAAGTCCCCATCGCTTCCATACCAATTTTTTCAACAGTACATTATATGATATCAAATCTTTACATTTTTAGCAATTTATTAACAGTATTAATAACGGTCCTTCATAGCTCGATCCATATCACGTTTAACCGCTTTTTCTTTAAGCGCTTGACGTTTATCGTATTTCTTCTTACCACGCGCTACGCCTAATAGAACTTTACAAACGCCATGTTTCAGATACAACTTCAATGGGATTATTGAATACCCGATTTCTCTTGTTTGTTCGCCTAGCTTTAAGATTTCGCGTTTGTGTAGTAATAATTTTCGGTGACGTCTAGGATCGTGATTATATCGATTACCTTCTTCATAAGGCGCGATATGCATGTTATGAAGATGAATTTCACCGTGCTTAACTTGCGCGAACGCATCTTTTAAGTTTGCGCTACCACGGCGAATGGATTTAATTTCTGTACCTTGTAACCGAATGCCCGCTTCAATCGTCGACTCGATGTTATAGTCATGTCTTGCTTTACGATTGACTGCTAAAGTACCTTTGGTGTTTTTCTTTTTTGGCATTGGTCTCACCTCTTGTCGTTATTTTTTCTTCTTACGCGCTTTCTTTTTTATCTTTTTATCTTTGTAAAAAGGCTTGTTATTTGTCTTAGCCTCTTTTTCGCGTTGTCTTCTATTTTTACCTTTACGTTGTTTCTTTTTCTTCTTTTTTTTACCGTTTTGATCTTTATCAAAGACTTTTCCACGAGATTTAACCTGAATGGTCTTACCACGTGCAGGTCGTTCTGATTTCTTTTCTTTTGGTAAAGGCATACCTACTACTTGGAAATCAATGTCACGTTCATCAACATCTACGTGTGTAACTTTAATCTTAACGGGGTCACCAATTCTAAACACTTTAGCTTCGTGTTCCCCTACTAAAGCCATTTGTCTCTCATCGAAATGATAATAATCGTCTGTCATATTTGTAATATGAACCATACCTTCAATCGTATTCGGTAATTCGACGAACATACCGAAACTCATTACAGAACTAACGATACCTTCGAATTCTTCACCGATGTGCTGAATCATATACTCGGCCTTCTTAAGCTCATCTGTATCACGTTCAGCATCTACGGCACGACGTTCACGATTTGAAGTGTGTTCGGCAATTTGTGGTAGCATGTCTTCCCACTTACGTTGCGCTTTACCGTCCATAGACTTCTCGATTAAATATTTACGGATCAGACGATGAACGATTAAGTCAGGGTAACGACGAATTGGCGATGTGAAATGCGTGTAGTAGTCTGCCGCTAGACCAAAGTGTCCTAAGTTATCTTGGTTATAGTGTGCCTGTTGCATTGAACGAAGCATCATTGTTGAAATAACCATATCTTCTGGACGACCTTCAACTTCTTGGTTAATAGCTTGTAACGTACTTGGGTGAATGTCTTCACCTGTACCGCGAATCATAATACCGAAATTCGTTATGAAGTCGAAGAACGTATTTAAACGTTCAGATTTCGGTTGTTCATGGACACGGTAGATGAATGGTACTTCCATTTTGTTAAAATGCTGCGCAATTGTTTCGTTAGCAGCTAACATAAATGATTCAATAAGACGTTCACCTTTGCCACGTTCACGCAGTTTAATATCTGTAGGCAAGCCTTCTTCATTTACAAGGACTTTTGCTTCACTGATATCAAAATCAATTTCGCCACGACGTTTACGCATTTGAATTAACGTATTAGAAAGTTCTTGCGCTAAATCTAACATCGGCGTTAAATCTTTGTACTCAGCACGTGTTTCAGGATCTTTGTCCGTGATGATCTTATTAACGGCGTCGTACGTCATTCGATAGTTTGAATGGATGACACTATCAAAGATCTTATGATTAACGATTTCACCCTTTTGGTTAATTTCCATCTGACAACTTAGTGTTAGACGGTCTACCTCAGGATTCAGTGAACAGATACCGTTACTTAAACGATGTGGAATCATTGGAATTACTCGGTCTACAAGATACACACTTGTACCTCGATCGTATGCTTCTTGATCTAAAGGTGAGCCTTCTTTCACATAATAGCTCACGTCCGCGATACTAACAGTTAATTGTGTATTACCATTGCTTAACTTCTTCACAGCAATCGCATCGTCCAAGTCTTTAGCGTCTGCGCCGTCAATCGTAATTGTAAGTTCATCACGTAAATCTGTACGTCCTTCAATCTCGTCAGGCGCAATTGTTTCTGGAACTTTTTTAGCTTCTTTTAAGACTTCATCAGGGAATTCTATTTCGATTCCATGTTGATAGATAATCGATAAGATATCTACGCCTGGGTCATTTTTGTGGCCAAGTATAGCTGAAACCTGACCTTCAGGATTACTTGTACTATCGGCGTATTTCGTAATTTGTGTAAGCACTTTATGACCATCAACCGCACCTAAGTTATGACCTTTAGGAATAAAGATATCATGCATGATACGTTTATCATCAGGTAATACGAAACCGAAGTTTTTCGCTTCGCTGTAAGTACCCACGACTTGTTTAACTGAATGGTTTTCTATTGATTTAACTTCGCCCTCTAACTTACCTTTATGACTACCACGTGACTTTGATACTTGAACAAGTACTGTATCGCCATCCATCGCGCGATTGATTTTATTAGGCGGAATGAAGATATCTTCTTGGCCTTCTTCTTCTGGTCTTAAAAAGGCAAATCCTTTTTTATTTTGGCTTAACGTTCCTCTAATGAGTCCAGGGCGTTCTTTCTCCTTTTGATAAAGGTCTTTCTTTGTTCTTGAAATTAACCCTGATTGCTCTAATTCAACTAATACTTTAATTAAATCTCTGAATGAATCTGCACTACTTAACATGAGCTCGTCTTGGAAATTAGAAACAGACATTGGCTCATAATCTGGTCTATTAATGATTGCTTTTACTTCTTCTTTTAAATCCATACTTGCCCCTCCTTTCTATTTATCTCTCAAAATGTTGTTATTCGGACCAATCTAATGATTCTAAGAAGTTATATACGTCTTCAAATACTTGTTCTTTTTCTTTATCGATTGTAATAACATGACCTGAGTTTTCGTACCATTTAATGGACTTTTCATCAGAGTCACTCTCTTCATAGATGACATTAGCTGAATCTGTATTAATCATCTTGTCTTGTTTCGCTTGTACAACAAATAAAGGATCGAATACTTCGTCTACGTGGTCGCGAACGTCTTGAATCGTTTCTTGTAATTCCTTTAACGTATTTGTAGGATGGAAAGCTTCCATTTCTTTCTCAATCGTTGCTTCATCCTTACCTTCATACTTCTTAAAGTTACGTGCGTACTCTAACACGCCTTCAAACATCGCACCTTCAGTCTTAAGGTACATAGGTGAACACATTGTAACAATACCCTTAACATCACGATTTAAGCTTAACTTAAGGGCGTACACACCGCCTAATGAAAGACCGGCTACTGCGATTTCGTCATAGCCTTGTTCGACTAGATAATCGTAACCATCTAATGCATTCTTGTACCACACATGCGGGCTTGATTCTAGAATTTCTTCAGGTGGTGCTGCATGACCTTCATAATGAGGTGCATGTGACGTATAGCCTTTCTTCTGTAGGTAACGCCCTAGTTGTCTAACGTCCGATGAATTACCTGTGAATCCATGTAATAATAATACTGCACGTTTTCCCTCTTCAAAAAAGAATGGTTTAGGTAATTGAATCTTCATATGTCTCGTCCCTTCCTTAACGCTTACTTTTATTTTATCTTTTAATGTTAAAGCCTTACAAATAAAAAAGCCCGACGAGAATCAGTCGGACCTTACAATTTAAAGTATGTTATACCTAACATAAGCAAGAAGAATAATATCGAAAGAATCACTGTAACTCTATGCAAGAACAGATCAACGCCACGTTGCTTTTGCTTTCCAAATAGTTGTTCGGAACCACCACTAATGGCACCTGATAAACCATTACTTTTACCTTCTTGGAGTAATACAACTGTGATTAATGCAATACAGTCAATAATGAGCAATACCGTAAGTAATGTATGCATGTGATTGTCCTCCATTCGTTATATACGTGTGGAATTATACCATAACGTTCCCATTTGGGCAACATTGTTAAAATTATGGTACGATTCTAATCTTGGAAACCTTTTTTGTGTTTAATTGCAACCATGAGCACGTAAATGAACATCACGATTGATAATAAGATTACAATCACGTATGGAATTAGTGCTAAGAAAGATTTAACTGCGATAATGCTTGTATAAAGTTGCGGTGGGTTAACGAGCGCGATAAATAATTGTGAAAAGTAAATCGCTAGCATAAACCACCATAAATATTTGTGCTTACTAAAAAAGGCAAGAATACCTGTTAAATTCGCTAAAATAAATAAAATTCCTGACATCGTGAAACTGTTGACGATGTTATGTGCAGCAGCGTCAGTTCCGTTAACCTTTGACTGATTTAACATTTCTTTAGCTACAGTAGTGTCTGTAATAAAGAAGTGATGGGTGATCAGACATAACGCCATTATCACGGAGGTTATTCCAATGATTTTAGCTGACTTAAGTATCTTTTGGTAATGAGTTGCGCTTTCCATAGACGTACTCCTTTAAATAAGTTCAAGTATCATTATAACAGTTATAGAGTAAATTGGATAATCTCACATATTTTGGGTGAATGGTTGTGACAAGGAGTTGGAGTGACAATGAGTCCTTGTTACATTGTTTGCATCAGTCTTTGTAATATAGCTTCCTTATTATATTGTTTACGCCAGTCTTTGTAACATGGCTTCCTTGTTATATTGTTTACGCCAGTCTTTGTAACATGGCTTCCTTGTTACATTGTTTGTCTCAGTCTTTGTAACATGGCGCCCTTGTTACATTGTTTGTCTCAGTCTTTGTAACATGGCGCCCTTGTTACATTGTTTGTCTCAGTCTTTGTAACATGGCGCCCTTGTTACATTGTTTGTCTCAGTCTTTGTAATAAGGAAAATTTTCGAGATCGAAAATTTATCATTATTTAAATCATAGGTGTAAATTTTGATTTGGATTTCTATCTGGTAACGGGGTCATTATGCGATTGTTTCTAATTTCTTTCGCATAACGGATCTCTTATGCGATTGTTTTTATTTTCTTTCGCATAACGGACCCCTTATGCGATTGTTTTTATTTTCTTTCGCGTAACGAACCCGTTATGCGATTGTTTCTAATTTCTTTCGCGTAACGACGCCCTTATGCGATTGTTTTATTTTTCTTTCGCGTAACGGACCCGTTATACGATTGTTTCTAATTTCTTTCGCATAATGGCGTCGTCCATCTTGCTTTCATTTTCAAAAAAGAAAAAGACGTGCTATGAAGCACGCCTTTACAGGAAAATTATCTTATTTGTTTAAGTTATAGAATGAATCTAAACCAGCGTAAACTGCTGTTTCGTATAGTTCATCTTCGATACGTAATAATTGGTTGTATTTCGCAACACGGTCTGTACGTGAAGGTGCACCAGTCTTGATTTGACCAGCGTTTGTAGCTACAGCAATGTCAGCGATTGTTGTATCTTCAGTTTCACCTGAACGGTGTGATACGACTGCAGTATAACCAGCACGTTTAGCCATTTCGATAGCGTTGAATGTTTCTGTTAATGTACCGATTTGGTTAACTTTGATTAAAATTGAGTTGCCTACACCTTCGTTAATACCACGTTCTAAGATTTCAGTGTTTGTAACGAATAGGTCATCGCCTACTAATTGAACACGATCACCGATGCGTTCAGTTAATAATTTGTGACCTTCCCAATCGTTTTCGTCTAAGCCGTCTTCGATTGAGATGATTGGATATTTCTCGATAAGTTCTTCGTACCAATCAACCATTTCAGAAGCTGACTTAACAACACCTTCACCTTTAAGATTGTAGTTGTTATTATCTTTGTCATAGAATTCTGAAGACGCTGCGTCCATAGCTAAGCGTACTTCTTCGCCAGGTTTGTAACCAGCTTTTTCGATGGCAGAAACGATTGTTGATAAAGCTTCTTCGTTTGAACCTAGGTCTGGTGCGAAACCACCTTCGTCACCAACAGCTGTGTTTAAACCTTTGTCGGCTAATACAGATTTTAATGCATGGAAGATTTCTGCGCCCATACGTAATGCTTCTTTAAAGCTTTGAGCACCTACAGGCATAATCATAAATTCTTGGATGTCTACGTTGTTATCAGCGTGCTCGCCACCATTAACAATGTTCATCATAGGTACTGGTAATTGCTCACCATTGAATCCACCTAAATATTTATATAATGGTTGACCTAAGAAGTCAGCAGCAGCACGAGCTGTTGCGATAGAAACACCTAAAATTGCGTTAGCTCCTAATTTACCTTTATTGTCTGTGCCATCTAATTGAATCATCATTTTGTCGATAGATACTTGTTCTAAAGCTGAAAATTCACCTTCAACAATTTCTGGTGCAATGATTTCGTTAACGTTCTCAACTGCTTTTTGAACGCCTTTACCTAAGTAACGGTCTTTGTCTCCATCACGTAATTCTACAGCTTCATATTCACCAGTTGAAGCACCTGATGGTACTAATGCACGTCCGAATGCACCGCTTTCAGTTAATACTTCAACTTCTACAGTTGGGTTTCCACGAGAATCAAGTACTTCGCGAGCATAAACATCTGTAATAATAGGCATAATTTTAATCTCCTTTTGTTAAGTTGTGTTCTTTCATTATAACTTTATTTCAAAGTTTAATAAATCATTTTACTACTTGATTAAAGATTCACCTGTCATATCTTCAGGTTGATCGACTTTTAATAATGTTAATAGCGTTGGTGCTAAGTCACCTAACTTACCAGTTTCACGAAGTGTCACGCCTTCTTCAGTTACAATTACTGGTACTGGATTAGTAGTGTGTGTCGTCATCGGTTGATCGTCATCTGTAAGAACCTCATCAGAGTTACCGTGGTCAGCTGTAATAATCGCTTTACCACCCATATCAAGAATACGGTCAACGACTTCACCTAAACATTCATCTACCGCTTCAATCGCTTTAATTGTAGGTTCTAGTTTACCGCTGTGCCCTACCATATCAGGGTTAGCAAAGTTTAAGATAACAAGGTCTAAGTCACCTTTATCAAGTTCGCTGAGTAACGTATCTTTGACTTCATAAACACTCATTTCAGGCTTTAAGTCATACGTTGCGACTTTTGGTGAGTCAATTAAGCATCTACGTTCGCCTTCGAATTCTTCATTACGACCACCACTCATAAAGTACGTTACATGAGGGTACTTTTCAGTCTCAGCGATACGTAATTGTGTAAGGTTGTTATCTTGAGCAACTTCACCAATTGTATTTTTTAAATCGACTTTATCGAAGACAACTTTTGCATCGACATCATCGTTATATTTCGTAAATGTTGCGTAGTAAAGATTGTTAACTTGTTCGACTTCAAATCCATCAAACGCTTTATTTGTAAAGATTTCAGAAAGTTGTCCGGCACGGTCTGGTCTAAAGTTATAGAAGATAACGGCGTCACCATCATCAATACCTTGATTTTGACCTTCTACGATAAATGGCTCTACGAATTCATCCGTAACATCTTGATCGTAGTTCGCTTGAACACCTTCTTTTGCTGAAGTGAACTTAGGTCCTTCAAAACCACGAATTGCGTTATAGGCCTTTTCCTCACGGTCCCAACGCTTATCACGGTCCATCGCATAATAACGACCAGAAACGGATGCGAAAGTGCCGATACCAATTTCCTCAAACTGTTTCTCTGCTTCTTCAATATATTTAAGTGCAGATTTTTGATCAACGTCACGACCATCTAAGAACGCGTGCACGTATACTTGGTCGAGACCTTCCTTCTTAGCAAGTTTCAGAATAGCGAATAAGTGGTTGAAGTGACTGTGCACACCACCATCTGATAATAAACCGAAGACGTGTAAGTGTGATTGATTGCTTGTCACATGACCAACCGCTTCGTTTAACACGTCATTTTCGTAAAAGTCACCATCTTCAATAGACTTATTAATGCGCGTTAAACTTTGGTAAACAACACGTCCTGCACCAATATTCATGTGACCAACTTCAGAGTTACCCATTTGACCTTCAGGTAAGCCGACAGCTAAACCACTCGCTTCAATTTGAGTCGTTGGGAATTTCTCATAATAGCGGTCAAAGTTTGGCTTATGTGCTTGTTTAACAGCATTACCATGTTCACTTTCGCGATTCGCAAACCCATCTAAAATGATGAGTGCTACAGGTTGTTTAGCCATATTATTTAGCACCTTCTAACAAGCCAACGAAATCTTCAACTTTAAGTGAAGCGCCGCCAACTAAAGCACCGTCGATGTCTGATTTAGCCATAAATTCTTTAATGTTAGCTGGTTTAACGCTACCACCGTATTGTAAGCGTACTTCATTCGAAATATCTTCTGATGTGATATCTGCGATTGTTTGACGAATTGCTGCGCACATTTCATTTGCGTCGTCAGCATTTGCTGATTTACCTGTACCGATTGCCCATACTGGTTCGTACGCAATTACAACTTGTTTCACTTGTTCTTCAGATAAACCTTCTAATGCCTTTTTAACTTGGTCAGCTACAACGTCGTTAGCTTTACCATTTTCACGCTCTTCATCTGATTCACCAACACAAATGATAGGTGTCATATTATGATTGAATACAGCGTGCGCTTTCTTATTCACTTCTTCATCAGTTTCGTGAAATAGGCTTCTACGCTCAGAATGACCTAACACGACATAGCTGATGCCTAAATCTTCAAGTGCATGAGGAGATGTTTCTCCAGTAAAAGCCCCTTCGTCTTCGAAGTAAGCATTTTGAGCACCAATTTTAAGGTTTTTCGCAACGCCTTCTTTAGATAAAGTCACTAAAGCGTCAAGTTGAATTGTTGGCGCACATACCACTGATTCTACTTCGTTTTGGTCTGGTAATTCTGGTAAATCTTTCATGAACGATTTCGCTTCTGATACAGTTTTATGCATTTTCCAGTTACCTGCAATAATTGGTTTTCTCACAATTAACACTCCTTAACTCATTATTTATTCGCGATAGATTTAATACCTGGTAACGTTTTACCTTCTAAATATTCTAATGACGCACCGCCACCAGTTGAGATGTGTGTAAAGTCATCTTCAAATCCAAGTTCCATTGCAGCAGCTGCTGAGTCACCGCCACCAATGATTGTAGTCGCGTCTTTTAATTCAGCGATTGCTTCGCATACACCGATTGTACCTTTAGCAAAGTTACTAAATTCAAATACACCCATAGGGCCGTTCCATACTACTGTGTTTGCACCTTCTAATTCTTGTTTAAATGCTTCTACAGTTTTAGGACCGATATCTAAGCCTTGTTGATCTTCAGGCATTTCATCTACTGAAACTTCTGTAACTTCAGCATCGTTTGAAAATTCTTTTGCACATTTAGCGTCAACTGGTAAATAAATTTTGTCACCAGCACGGTCTAATAAGTCTTTAGCAAAATCAATTTTTTCTTCTTCAAGTAATGATTTACCAATTTCTTTACCTTGTGCTTTTAAGAATGTGTAAGCCATACCGCCACCGATTAGGATTTTATCTGCAACGTTAAGTAAACTTTCGATAACGTCAATTTTATCTGAAACTTTAGCGCCACCTAAGATTGCGACTAATGGTTTGTCAGGGTTCTCAACTACGCCACCGATAAACTTGATTTCTTTTTCCATTAAGAAACCAGCAGCAGAATCTAAATTACTTGCAACACCTACGTTTGAAGCATGTTCACGGTGTGCTGTACCGAAAGCATCGTTGACAAATACATCACCTAATGATGCCCAATATTTACCTAATTCTGGTTCGTTTTTAGATTCTTTTTTACCATCTAAATCTTCGAAACGTGTATTTTCAAATAGTAATACATCGCCCTCTTCTAAAGATTTGATTGCTGATTCAAGTTTGTCACCACGAGTTTCAGGAACGAATGTAACGTCTTTGTTTAATTTTTCAGAAAGTCTTGTTGCTACAGGTTTTAATGTTAACTTTTCTTTGTCACTTTCTTCTTTGACCTTTCCTAAATGAGAAAATAGAACAACTTTACCGCCTTGCTCCATAATGTATTCAATTGTTGGTAAAGCTTGAACGATACGATTATCGTTTGTGATTTCGCCATCTTTCATAGGAACGTTGAAATCTGCTCGAACTAGAACAGTCTTTCCTTTTAAGTCTAAATCAGTTACAACCTTTTTGGCCATCTTAAAAATCCTCCTCATAATGGTTAATGCTAATAAAAATAAGCGGAGAAGCGTATTTTGCTCCCCGCTTACTCAAAAGCTTATTTAGTATTTAGGAGACGTTTCTCATAAATCTAAATGAAATTATTTACTTTGATCTGCTAAGTACTCAAGTGTACGAACAAGTTGTGCTGTATAAGACATTTCATTGTCGTACCATGAAGCTACTTTAACTAATTGGCGGTCGCCAACAGTCATTACACGTGTTTGTGTAGCATCGAACATCGCACCGAAAGTCATACCAACGATGTCAGATGAAACGATTTCATCTTCAGTATAACCGAAAGATTCGTTTGTTGCATTTTTCATAGCTTGGTTAACTTGTTCTGCAGTAACTTCTTTCTCTAGAACAACTGTTAATTCAGTGATTGAACCAGTTGCAACAGGTACACGTTGCGCTCCACCATCTAATTTACCATCAATTTCAGGAATAACTAAACCGATTGCTTTTGCAGCACCAGTTGAGTTAGGGATAATGTTTTCCGCAGCAGCACGTGCACGGCGTTTATCTTTTTTATGAGGAGAATCTTGCGTATTTTGGTCACCAGTGTAAGCGTGAATTGTAGTCATTAAACCTTCAACAATACCGAATTCATCGTGAAGTGTTTTAGCAACAGGTGCTAATGAGTTCGTTGTACAAGAAGCACCTGAAACGACTGTTTCAGAACCGTCTAATTCTTCGTGGTTCACGTTATAAACGATCGTTTTCATATCGCCTTTACCTGGTGCTGAGATAAGCACTTTTTTAGCTCCAGCTTCGATGTGCGCTTCCGCTTTTTCTTTCTCTGTAAATAAACCAGTACATTCTAATACAACGTCTACTTCAAAGTCTTTCCAAGGTAATTTGCTTGGATCTGCTTCAGATAGAGAATGCACTAATTTACCATTTACACGGAAGCCATCTTCAACGACTTCAACAACCTCAGTAAAGCGTCCTTGCATTGTGTCGTATTTAAGTAAGTGTGCTAACATATCGTCGTCTGTTAAATCGTTAACAGCTACAACCTCGATACCTTCCACATCTTGAATTCTTCTGAATGCTAAACGACCAATTCTTCCAAAACCATTGATTGCTACTTTAACTGCCATTATTAATGGCCTCCTTTTATATGATATTTAAAAAGTATTTCACTTTTTATTGCCAAAATTAAATCATAGACCTTACGGCGCTTTCATCTGTAATGAGTACTGTATTCATAGGTGCAATCGATAAATATGCTTTTATTGCATTACTTTTAGATTTACCCCCTGCGACCGCAAAGATGTTATCTTTATTTTTTAAATCTTCTAACTGTAAACCGATTGTTTTAACTTTATGAACAATCTCACCGTATTGATTAAAGTAATAACCAAACGCTTCGCCTACAGCATTATGATGTTGAAGTTTTTCTATTACATCTTGAGCCGAATGTCTTCTTTTAGCCATTTTCAGCGCATCACCAATGCCGTGTAACGTTATGTTAGAATCTTTAATTTTGTTGACTGTGTTCTTAACTGTAGGTTCGTCCATCAAGTTTAAAAATGTTGTTTCACTAACTTGATCTGGAACATATAAAGTTGTGTAGGTGCCACCAGAATTAATAGCCATCTTTGAACAAATGGTATTCGCTTGGTTTAACACATTTTCACCCAAGCCACCTCGAGCAGGTGTATACATCACTTTAAAAGGTAATTCTCGCATTGCCGTACTTACATAAGACATTGTCGAACCACCAGTGACGGATACAATAGCACCTTCATATAGCGTTGATTCAAGTAACTGACTTGTGACTTTACCTAATTCTGTCTTAACCGTTTCATCGAGATCAGAATCGCCTGGTACAATGTGAACATTCTGAATTTGGTATTTATTTTTAATATGTTCAGCAATTTGATCTAAGTCAGAGTGAATATGAATGTAATCATTCAATTCATCTATGACATGCATACCTTGTTCTGTAACTTCCATACCTGTTGGTTTCACATAGATGAGTTCTTGTGCTTTAAGTAAGTTGGTTTCCGAACGTAAAACACGCTCAGTCACATCCATTATCTCACTTAAACTACGACGACCTACGGGTTGATGTTTCTCTATGGTAGTTAAGATTGAATATCGACGGTACATTTTATCGATTAAATCCGGTACGAGCAGTTGTTGCATCTTGATTAAATCTTCCAAATGTAACACGCCTCCAAATCATTAAAAATAAAATGTGGTCAACTTTTATCCATGGTTTGACATTTTAAGTCCCAGTTGGGACAAAAAAATATAACCTCTTCAAAAGTCATATTACTACTGGTTGCACGTAAAATCAAGTAATATCATAAGTGATTGAACACTTAGTGTAAACATACCATTCCATGAGGTAAATTAAACATTATTGTTAAAAATTGGTTTTTGTGGGAATAGTACCTATACATCAAATGTATAAACAATGATTAAGGGCTTTTCAAACGGTTTATAAAAAGATAATTAAATCGTTTCAAAAAGTTATGTTAAATTAATTAAGCTTATTAAGAGGTGATATTATGTCTAGACGTGACGATGAACCAGAAGTGATCGACCCGGATGATCCAAGATATAGACGTCCAGAGGATTCTAACCGCCGTGATGAGTATCGTGACGATTACCACCGCGAGGATCCATATGGTTATGACGACCGTCAAAGAAATGGTTCTGGCATGTACTACAGTTCATTCGGTTGCATGCCATTCGGCTGCGGCGGTGGAGGTTGTTTAATTTCCATCATTCTATCTATTTTATTAACTTTATTGCTTAATGCATTTAATATCTTCGCATTTTTCTAAACATAAAAAATTAACCTACGTTCCGATAAATGGGTACGTAGGTTTTTTAATGTTCGTATATATTTAGTTTTATGTTCACGTGTTATTTCGTCTCCTTATGTAAGAACTTGATAGTCCGGTTAGTTATTTAAAGCTGTTTCAGCGCTTGATTGTTGGCTGTGTGAATTAGTGTTTGATTCTCGATTAGCCTCACCATTTTGACTAACGTTTGAATTAGCTTGTGATTGTTCATTGTCATTGGATGGCGACTCTGTACTTGATTGATTATCTTCATTTGAATTCGAACCCGTACGTGCTTCAGGACTTTCGCTTGATGGTGATTCTGTAGATGGTGTTTGGTTATTCTCACTAGATGGTGATTCCGTTTCTTGCGACTGACTGTCGTCCTCATTAGATGATGGTTGTTCTGAAGTTTGAGTTTCTGTAGAGTTAGTACGCGTCGTTTCAGAAGAATCATGACCCCCCTCCGTTAGATTCGTTCGAAGGGGCTTGATGATTACCATTTTCATTTGATGGTACTGTTCTTGAACTTTCTTGAGAAGATTCATTTGATGATGCGTCCGATGGTTGCTCTGAAGTTTGAGTTTCAGAAGTTGTTTGTTCTGAGGTTTGTTGTTCTGAAGTTTGTTGTTCCGCTGAAGGAGACTCTTTTCGAGCCTCTTCAGTGGATGCTTGTGTTGAAGATCTTTCTGATGTTTTAGGTTGAGTTGTAGATTTTTCTTCGGTAGATGGTTGTGATGTTTGACGTTCTTCAGTTGAAGGTTGTGTCGTGGCTTTTTCTTCGGTGGATGGTTGTGATGTTTGTTGCTCTTCAGTAGATGGTTCTTTAGATTTAGGTTCTTCTGTCGAAGGTTCTTGAGTTTTTGGTTCTTCGGTTGAAGATTCCTTAGTCTTCTTCTCTTCAGTAGAAGGTTTAGGTGCTTGCTCAGTTGATTTCTCTTTTGTATCATTACGTTTTTGATTTTCTTGTTGTTGTTTCGCTTGTTCCGCTTCTCGTTGTTTTTGAGCCGCTTCTTGTTGTTCACGTTGTTTTTGTTCTTCTTTTTCGCGCGCTTTTTCTTCTTCTAAAGATTTCTTTTTCTCTTTACGCTTTTCTTCTTTTTCCTTTTCCTCTTTTTCTTTCTTCTCTTCAATTTGCTTTTGTTTTAATTTTTCGTCGCCGCGTTTAGACTGGTCAACAAATGAAAATAATGCAAAAGCTAGTCCTATGAGTAAAAGTAATATTACAATTAAACTTAAACATCCAGGCATTTTACTTTTTTTCTTATGATCTGACATGTTTCAAACCCTCGCTTAATTTTTATTTAAATGGCGTTTTAGTATGCAATCAGTTAAACTTTATTATATCAATTAAAACTACTTTTGATAACCTAACGATGAAGAAGTTTTAACCAAGAAAGGCTTGATATGCGTGCAATCAAATGACTTGGATAAACTATTAGATAAGCCAACTCAACAATCATCTCATCGATTAAGAGACATGATGTCAGAAAATGATGACTTCAATCATACTACCCATAAATTCAATTCACATAAACCTTTTCTTATAACGCTGATGTTATTAATATTAGGCGCTATAGGTTATTTAATATTCCTATTCTTTTAGAAAAGCCACACATCTAAGAAATACTTGAAAGTTTCATGATTAAACATGTTTAAAAACGTTTATATATAGTATATATCGTATTTACTTTAACTTGTGAGGTGTGAAGAATGAAACGTATTATTAACATTATCATCCGTGTCGTTGTAACTAAATTTGTAGGTAAAATCGTTAGAAAATTTATGAAGTAGTCAAAATTACGATATTAGAGAAATATACCACCATATCGTATTGTGAATCAACTCTTATTTTATTTATTCATTATTTTATTTAATAAGTAGCGTACTTGGGGAAGAGGCATCATGTGTATCTTCCTCTTTTTTAATCAGTTTCATTTTCAAAAAGAGAGGTGTACGAACACTATGAAAAATGTATTAATAACAGGTGGTACCGGACTTATCGGTAAACAACTTGTCGATAAATTACTTCAACAAGATGTACATGTATATATATTATCTCGCAAAGATCATCAATCCGATCATGGTAGAAAAACATTTATTAATTGGAGTAAAGAAGGCTTTGAACATGAAGTACCTGACATAGATATTGTCATCAATCTAGCTGGCGCTTCACTATTCCAATATTGGACACCTAAAGCACGTCAATCTATTATGATGAGCCGCTTAAAATCAACTCAACGACTTTATGAATTATTTAAAGACCGCAATTACAAACCAGAAGTACTCTTCAATGCAAGTGCGATTGGTTACTATCCCCCTGATGCTTACGAAACTTACACAGAAAGCTTTAAAACTTTACCTTTTGATTTCTTATCAGATGTTGTTTATCAATGGGAACGTACAGCGCAGAAATTTACTAACTTAAACACACGAGTTGTAATGGGTCGTTTTGGTATCGTTCTTTCTCAAAAAGGCGGTGCTTTAGGATTAATGGCTTTACCTTATCGCCTATTTTTAGGTGGCCAACTTGGCTCAGGTAAACAATGGTATTCATGGGTTCACATTGATGATTTAACAGACGCAATCATGCATCTAATCTTTAAATCGAATGGACATGGGCCTTATAACCTAACGGCCCCAATGCCTGAACGCCAGGACTTATTCTGTTACGGCATTGGCCAAACACTGCATAGACCTCATTACACTTATGTTCCAGCACCTTTAATCAGATTAGCTATTGGTAAATTATCTACCATTATACTTGATACGCAAAAAGTGTTACCGAATAGACTTTCAGCAGAAGGATTCAAATTTAAGTATCCTAATATTAAAATCGCATTCAACGACCTATTTAATAAGAAATAAAAAGCATATAAAGGAAATTAAAAGAAAGCGTGAGATTACAATATCCCACGCTTTTTATACATATTTAACAACTTTATCGATAGGTAGTCTCGATGATTCTCTACCAGGTACTTTTTCTTTACCTAACGCAATAATTACAACTGGCTCATATCGTTCTTTATCTAGTCCAAACGTCTCCGCGATATTTTCTTTATCAAAGCCACCGATTGGATTTGAATCATAACCATATGATCGTGCGACTAACATTAATTGCATAGCTACTAAGCTACAATCAATTTTCACAATGTCATTCATTTGAGGTCTCGTTAGGTTCATATAATAGTCTAAAACAGTTGGTAAGAGTTCTTCTTTAACCTCTTGAGGCATAAAACCTTGTTCTACGGCAGAACTATATATTTCCTCACCGTATTCATAGTTCTTCATATCTCCAAATACTATTACCATTGCTGCAGAAGTATCCGTTTGACGCGTATTAAATCGCATTAAAGGACGAAGGGTTTCTTTAGCTTCTTGACTTTCTACTACTACAAAACGCCATGGCTGCATATTAACAGACGACGGTGCCTTAGTAGTTTTTCTGATAATTTCATTCATTTCATCGCGAGGTATTTTGACTTCCTCATCAAACACCTTTACCGAACGACGACCTAATACGATATTATCAAAATCATTGTTTGGTAACATCATTGATCCCTCCATTGTCCTAAAGGACTTTATTAATAAAAAATAATTGTTCGTAATTAAATCAAGCTTGATTAAATGATAAAATATTTAACCCTCATTTTTCAAGTTATAAATGTTATACTTACATCACAAGACAAATAAAGGAGGATTCATACATGGAAGAACATAAGGAACACTTACGCCAACAACTTTGCTTTTTATTCTATGTATCATCTAAAGAGATTATTAAAAAATATACGCAATACCTAAACGAGTTCGACCTCACATTCACAGGTTATATCACTTTAGTATCCATTAAAGAAGATGAATACGTGAATATCAAAACTTTAGGTGATCGCATTTACCTTAATTCAGGTACACTTACACCGCTTATTAAAAAGTTAGAAGCGAAGTCGCTTGTTAAAAAAGCGAGACTTGAATCTGATGAAAGAAATATGAGTATTTCATTAACTGAAAAAGGTAAGGAAGTAAGAGAACAACTTTTCGATGTATCACGTAAAGTTTATAAAGATTTAGATATTGAAGATGATAACGCGCAAGACTTAATTAACTCATTGAACAACCTGCTTGAAAATAATTTTAGATAATTAAGAACAATCACGTTAATTAACAAATACCCATTTAAAAAGCATTGAAATATATCCTATATGAATCTCATCAACTTTGTTTCGAAAAAAGCACAAATTTACAATTATATTTCAAAATAAATATTAATAATTTCCCTAATTTATTGTCACTCAAATAGGGCCTGAGACAAATTGATTAGATTTGAACTCGGGCCCTTATTCGTTAAACGGTACCATTCATTAAATGCATTTTACATTTATATTTCATTGATATTATTTTCGATTAAGTCACTTTTAGAGTTTGTATAGAAAGCTCCTTTTGGTTCATCGTTACGACGAACAGTTCCATCAAATACTACAGGTTGTCGTACGGTATTCGCAAACAACACAACTGCATAATGTTCGTCACCATATCCTTCAATATCTAAGTTGTGTAAATAGATATCCCTTAACGTTTCACCACGTTGATCAATCAAGACACCATTTTTATTGTCTCGTGCTGTTAAGTGGTTTAATCGAATATCGTTAACTTTACCTTGGGTATTCACCATCTTCGCAATATGATCACTTGTATGGTTGATTTCAGCATTTTCAACATTTAAACGAAGTACCCCTGATAGATACATACCATTAGATGTCGACACATCTTCTGATTCATTATTTACCTTTAAAGCATCAATATCTACATCTGAACAATATTCCAAGTGTAACGCATCTCGATTATCTAGCGTCGGTAACTTATATCGACTATCGAGCACATTAAGCGTTCCTATCTTAATATGAGATACCATTTCAGGCGTTCCATCTAATTCCCCTGAGAACACCTTGAAACCACTTCCCCCACTACGTCTTGTCGTAATGTTATCGAAAGTATGATTTCCTTGTTTATAAACACTATTTCTCGTACCTCCAAGACGAATCGCATGTTCACCAGCGTCTTCAACAACTGTATCTCTGAAATGTAGGTTTTGACACCCTTCAATGAGTAATCCGTTATCTCCCGCATGCCATTTCGCATTAGGATGACGGTTTGTAGCAACGTATTTACCAATATACATATCACGACATTGTCTCATATACATGCCACGAATATACGTATCCGCTTTAATTTCACCTATGTTCCAGTTTCTCGCGTTAAAAGCCATAACGTGATTATCTGAATTCTGAGTACGTATAGAACCTACTTTACCGTTCTCACCAGAAATATTAAACATTGCATCAAATAAATCATTACTCGTATCAATTTTTTCTGTACACTTGAGGTTAACATCACCCACATCTACAGCACCGTTTAAGCTCAACAAACGCCCACTTCCGAATTGAGCCGTTACTAAAATATCTAATTTATCAATTACAGCGCCTGAAGTTGCTTTTACATTATAGAAGTCACTACCATTAGCACCTTTACCTACAACAAGTCGCCCTTCACTAAAGTCATAATTTCCCTCGGGAAAGACGATATTATCGACATAATAATTTTTATGATTAAGTTTTAGTGTCTTATTATGTGAAGTCGCATATTCTACTGCCTTCTTAAAAGCCTGTGTGTCATTCGTGTAGTTAGGATTAATCGAACCATCTTGCTTTAAATAATCACCTTTTGCACCGAAGTCTTCAACCGTTACGACATCAGAATTTGGATCCAATTGATTCCCACCTTCACTTTCATTATTATTTGAGACTTGTGATGCTTGTTGATGCGTCGTGTTGACGAAATGATTATGTTGCTGTCCCGAATCCATCATATCAAAATCCACGCGAATCCTCCTATGTAACAAAGCTATGAAATTTTAAACGTAAAATATTTAGTTTTAAAATAAAACTATTGTATACAAAGATTAATTTAATCCTTGTATAAATTACTTCGGGACTCACTCTAACATATTTGATATAAAATTAAATCTAATTATTATTAAAAGATAGTAATTTTTGTAAAAAATTTCTAATTCAATAAAAAACTCGGAGAGCAGAACGCTCTCCGAGTTTGTGTCATAGGGTTTAATGCCGTAACATCTCCCAATGTTATCATCATTTAACATCCATAGATATGAAGTTTCCCCTAACTATATTAAATTGTACTTTATTAAATCACACACTTCAAATAGCTAATAGGTGCGATATATAGGCATTTTTGTTTAATTAACAGGCCTAAAATCCTGATGTCATCGACTTTTAAAGAGAAATGTTAAGATTTCTAAAAGATTTGATTTACAAAATTGTAAATAACATTCAATTATGTATCACAAATTATTGTCTTGTTAAATTATATCGCTTAATTACTAGTAACCCTTATATTTGAAATTTAAACAACTCGGCATAGTGGACCGTTACTACCGATCTATTATATGAAATTATGAAATTTAAACAGGCTTATAGCAACGCTTGTACCACTAGCAGTAGATAGACCTAGCCTATTAGATCTTAAGAAGCACCATATATTTTAAGTAGCACATTCATTTTAAAGCAGCATTTTATATTTAAAGGACTTTTTAAAAAGAAGGGTCTAGGACATATCACTACAATTCTTTTAAACAGCATGCTTTCCTGGGGCATGGCCGGAGCCTGTAGTCTCCGGTCTCATGCTACTCCCCTAGGAGTCAGCTGTTTTGAGAATTGTATGAAATAAAGCTTATGTGCTCTATTTCACGACTTATGTCCCAGACCCGAATATATGACTCCCCTTGAAAGGAATCGAACCTTCATTATAAGAACCGGAATCTCACGTGTTATCCATTACACTACAAGGGGTTGAATATGAATATGCATTAACAAATAGTTTACAGATGATTTTATTAAAGGTCAATGCTATGATTGATATAATTGATTTCAGGCTATACAGACGTAGTTTTTGACCATGTTTGACTTTTAGACTATAATGTATGTATAAGCTAATTAAAGGAGGACGTACTCAATGAATTTAATTCCAACAGTTATTGAAACTACGAACCGCGGTGAACGTGCTTATGATATTTATTCACGTTTATTAAAAGACCGTATTATTATGTTAGGTTCTCAAGTAGACGATAACGTAGCAAATTCAATCGTTTCACAATTATTATTCTTACAAGCTCAAGATTCTGAAAAGGATATCTATTTATACATTAACTCTCCAGGTGGTAGTGTTACAGCTGGATTTGCGATTTATGATACAATCCAACACATCAAACCTGATGTTCAAACAATTTGTATCGGTATGGCAGCTTCAATGGGATCATTCTTATTAGCTGCTGGTGCTAAAGGTAAACGTTATGCATTACCTAACGCAGAAGTTATGATTCACCAACCACTAGGTGGCGCTCAAGGTCAAGCAACTGAAATTGAAATTGCTGCGAACCACATCTTAAAAACGCGTGCTAAATTAAACAAAATTTTATCTGAACGTACGGGTCAACCAATTGATAAAATCGAAAAAGATACTGACCGCGATAACTTCTTAACGGCTGAAGAAGCTAAAGAATATGGTTTAATTGATGAAGTTATGGCACCAGAACATAAATAATTTTATATAATATTACACACTAATGTGTCGTGCACACATTAGTGTGTTTTTTATTAGCTTTTTATAAATAGAATTTACATAATATTCATTTTATCAATATCTCCACTTTACATTCGTTTGGTACTTTAGTTGTAGGAAAATTAAAAAGTGAAAGGATTTTTGATTATGAAAATGTTTAATAAGTTAGCTGCAACTACTTTAGCTTCAACTTTAATCGCTACATCATTAGGCGTTACTAACGTTACTTTAGCTTCTGGTGCAGGGGAAGCACCTGAAGGTACGCAATTAAACCAAGGTCAACAAGGCGACATGGCTATGTACGGCAATACTGAAAATCCTAAAAATATCATCTTCCTAGTTGGCGATGGTATGGGACCTGCTTTCAACACAGCTTACAGACACTTCAAAGATAACCCAGATACTGAAGAAGTTGAAAAAACAGCATTTGATGACTACTTCGTTGGTGATCAAAGCACTAGCCCTAAAGACCCTGAAGATGACGTAACTGACTCAGCAGCAGGTGCTACTGCATTCAGTACTGGTCACAAAACTTACAATGGTGCAATTAGTGTTAATGAAAAACAAGAACGTTTAAAATCTGTTTTAGAACAAGCTAAAGAAAACGGTAAATCAACTGGTCTTGTTTCAACTGCTGAAATCACTGACGCAACACCAGCTGCTTACGCTGCTCACGTTAAAGAACGTGGTATGAAAGACGAAATCGCGCAACAATTCTTTAATGACAAAATCAATGGTCAACATAAAGTAGACGTACTTTTAGGTGGCGGTAGCAAATACTTTGGCGAAGAAAACGGTAACTTAAAAGAGAAATTCGCTCAAGATGGCTATGAAGTAGTTGAAAACCGCGAAGACTTATTAAACTCTAAAGACGATCAATTATTAGGTTTATTCTCTGAAGGAAATATGCCTTTACAAATTGATGCGCCAGAAGATGATCCTAGATTAGTAGAAATGCAATCAATCGCTTTAGATCGTTTACAAAAGAACGACAAAGGTTTCTTCTTAATGGTTGAAGGTGCTTCAATTGATAAATCAGCTCACCCTAACGACATCACTGGTGTTATGTCTGAAATGGAAGGTTTCGAAAAAGCATTCGAAAATGCTACAAACTATGCGAAACAAAATCCTGACACATTAGTTGTTGCGACAGCTGACCACTCAACTGGTGGCTTATCAATGGCTAAAGGTAAAGAATATAGATGGGATCCTGAATATATCCGTCAAATGAAACATTCTGGTTCTTACATGACTGACCAAATTATCGAAGGTAAAGACGTTGAAGAAGTAATTCAAAACGGTTATGGTTTTGACCTTGATAAAGAACAAATGAAAGCTATCAAAAAAGAAGCTAAAGCATTAAGTAAACTTGATGAAGAAAAAGACGGCGACAAGTACGGTGAACAAAAACAAAAATTACAAGATGCTATCCAAAAACCAATTAATGATAAATCTAACACTGGTTGGACAACATATGGTCACACTGGCGTAGACGTTAATACTTACGGTTTCGGCCCTGGTATCGATAGCTTCAGAGGTCACATCGACAATACTGACTCTGCCAAAAACATTTTCGACTTCTACAAAAACGAAGTTCAATAATCTATCATAAATGCGCTTAAAACCTATCATTGTTTAAAAGCCCATTCCCCTAGCCTCGAGCTAGCGGGGAATGGGCTTATTTTTAAATGCAGAAAAACGCAAAAAGCAGCATGTCCACTTAAAGGACCGCTGCTTCACTTATAGTTCTAATGGTTCACCATTACGAATTTTATCCGCCATTTCATTAAGCTTTCTCAATCGATGGTTGATACCTGATTTAGAAATCTTACCAGTACTCATCATCTCACCTAGTTCTTTTAACGAAATATCTTGATGCTCAACCCTAAGCTTCGCGACTTCACGCAGCCTGTCCGGTAAATTCTCAAGTCCAATTTCCTCGTCAATCAACTGAATACTCTCCACTTGACGCATTGCCGCGCTAACCGTCTTATTTAAATTTGCTGTCTCACAGTTTACAAGACGGTTCACAGAATTCCTCATATCTCTCACAATACGCACGTCTTCGAACTTAAGTAACGCTTGATAGCCGCCTATTAAGCTGAGAAAGTCTGCAATTCTTTCCGCTTCTTTCAGGTATGTAATCCACCCTTTTTTACGCTCCAAATGCTTCCCATTTAAATCATAATGATTCATTAAATGCGTTAAACTCTCAGAGTGATTTTCATATAGTGAAAAGATCTCTAAGTGGTATGACGATGTTTCAGGATTATTCATGGATCCACCAGCAAGAAACGCACCTCTTAAATAACTGCGCTTCATCTCATCTGTCTTAATCATACTTTCGTCGATATCATGCATGAACACGCCATCTTTCAAGATACCGAGTTCATTAAGAATATCACGCGCTTTTGTTTTCACACGACAAATGTAGATATTATTTTTCTTCAGTTTCATCTTTTTACGAACGAGAATATCAACTTCTACTAAAAAGACCTTTTTAATAAGTGAAAAGATACGTCTCGCAGTCGTCGCATTCTCTGTTTGAATATTGATAATAAATTGTTGGTTACTAAAACTTAATGCGCCATTCATACGAATCAAAGCACTGAGCTCTGCTTTCGCATTGGCATCATCCACTTCTATGCGTGTTAATTCATTTTTCATATCTGATGCAAAGCTCATTGTGCATACGATCCTTTCTATTTGTTAATGAAGTGTATCCGTCATTGTCAAAGGACGCTTAAATCTCGTCGCATTATTTATCTTGATCAGGGTTGTACTGAATTGTACTGATTTCTTGTAATGCAATTTCATAAATCGTTTGAGCTAACGCTTTCGTATTATGACGCACATGGTCATTTTTAGAAATTTGTACTAGATTGTTACCTTCAATCACTTTAACACCTAAGGCTTTAATGTCTTCTGGTGAGTATTTCACTGGTTGTGATTGTTCACGTTCATAACGTTTCATAATCTTAGGATCCATTTCTCTTGTCGTACAAATTACGAAATCAAGGAATGGTGCTTTGACATGATTATGAATTGCGTTAATATGGTCGACGGTTGTGTAACCATCTGTTTCACCAGGTTGTGTCATAATATTAGATACATATAACTTTGTTGCCTGGCTATCTACTACAGCGTTACCAATCCCTTTTACGCATAGATTTGAAATCACACTTGTATAAAGGGAACCAGGACCAAGGACGATTAAATCTGCTTCCTCAAGTGCTTTAATCGCCTCGTCCATAGGTTCAGCGTCTTCTGGTTCTAAAAAGACACGCTTGATTTGTTTATTTTTAGTGGGAATGGTAGACTCCCCTGCGACAATTTCGCCATCTTCCATTTCAGCGTTTAACGAAACACTTTTATTCGTTGATGGAATGACACGTCCTTTAATATTTAGTACTTTACTTAGTTCTTTTACAGCATGACCAAAGTCATCTGTAATATTTGTCATTGCTGCGATTAATAAATTACCGATTGCGTGACCTTCAACTTGATTTTCATTAAAACGATAATTGAACAGTTGTTGAATGGTTGGTTCTGCATCACTTAAGGCAGCAATTACATTTCGTATATCTCCCGGTGCAGGTATATCCATTTGGTTACGTATCTTACCTGTACTACCACCATCATCCGCTACGGTAACAATTGTGGTGATATCTACCGGAAAATTTTTTAAACCACGTGCTAGTACAGATAAACCTGTACCACCACCGATTAAAACTAATTTAAGTTGTTCCATTTCTCTCGCCACTTTCAATTTCGGCATCTCGATGATGCGCGTAGACATTATAATCGTATATTTCTTTTAAATCTTCGCTAAGTCTTTGAGCTAATGCAACTGAACGGTGTTGACCACCTGTACATCCAATCGCAATGACTAATTGGGCTTTCCCTTCCTTTTTGTACCCTGGAATCATAAATTTAAGTAAATCTAAAAGCTTTTCATAGAAAATCGTTGTCTCTTTCCATTTCATAACGTATTTATATACTTCGTCATCTAGACCGGTCATTGGACGAAGTGCCTCGATATAATATGGGTTTGGTAAAAATCGCACATCAAATAACAGATCTGCATCCATTTGCGGACCATGTTTAAACCCGAAGCTCGTTACGTAAATGCTAAATAGTTCTTCATTCTCACTACCAAAACGTGCTTCGATACGACGCTTTAACTCTTTTGGAGATAATGCAGTTGTATCAATCGTAAAGTTCGCAAGACTTCTCACGTCTGATAATAAATTACGTTCTTCTTGAATAGAATCGATTAAAGTGCCATTGTTCTCAGCCGCTAAAGGGTGTGCACGTCTCGTTTCTTTGTATCTTGAAACAAGCTTTTCATCGTTCGCATCTACAAACATAACGTCTACAATGACATTCTTACGACTTAACACTAAATCAATCTCTTGAATTAACGATTGGAAGAAATCCTTACCTCTTAAATCAACACCAATTGCTACTTTTTGAAGTGAAGGGTTACCTTGATCCATTAATTCAACGAATTTATGCAATAAAATGGGCGGTAAATTATCTACACAAAAGTACCCTAAATCTTCTAAAACTTGTATCACAACTGATTTTCCAGCACCTGATAAACCTGTAACAACGAGTAGTTCACTTTTAGTTACTTCATTTTGTTCATGTTGCATGACTCAAAACCACCATCCTATTATATTCAATTACTAGTTTACATTAAAACGGTCTTTAGTAGTAGGCATATACAAAACTTCTCTAAACTTTCCCTCTTTTAAAAGATAACACGTATGACGACACACATGTTATGAATATTGATATAAGTCTCGGCGTATTCAAACATTGCTTTTCACCACAAAGAAAAAGCCAAGGCAAACCTTTGCCTCAGCTTGAAACTTGCGTCGTAGCATTATTCATCTTCAAGTTCTTCAATATAAGCGATAGCGCTTTGAGCTGCAATACTACCGTCGCCAGTAGCTGTAACGATTTGACGTAAACCTTTCTCACGAACGTCACCTGCAGCAAAGATACCTGCTACATTTGTTTTCATTGCATCGTCCGTTTGGATATAGCCTACATCATTTGTAATACCTAAATCAGAGAATGGTTGTGTTAACGGCTTCATACCGATATAAACGAAGACACCATCAGCGTCTAATGTTTGTTCTGAACCATCTTTCGTTGATTCAATTGTGATTGAACCGACTTTACCGTCTTTCTCATTAATAGATTGTAATGTGTGGCTCCAAATGAAGTCCATTTTATCATTTTTAAAAGCACGGTCTTGTAAGATTTTTTGAGCTCTTAATTCATCACGACGGTGAATAACAGTAACTTTCTTAGCGAATTTCGTTAAGAACGTACCTTCTTCAACAGCTGAGTCACCGCCACCAATAACATAAACGTTCTTATCCTTAAAGAACGCGCCGTCACATACTGCACAGTAACTTACACCACGGCCGCCTAGCTCTTCTTCGCCAGGAACACCGATCTTCTTGTATTCAGCACCAGTTGAAATGATCACTGCTTTTGCCGTAACCGTTTTAGAACCTAAATCGACAACTTTGTAGTCGCCTTTATCTTCAATACCTTTAATGTCACCATATGTGTATTCAGCACCGAATTTTTTCGCATGTTCGAACATCTTAGTAGATAAATCAGGACCTGTAATAAAATCAAAACCTGGGAAGTTCTCTACCTCTTCTGTATTAGCCATTTGGCCACCTGGCATACCGCGTTCAATCATAACCGTGCTTAAATTAGCACGTGAAGCGTAAACTGCAGCCGTCATACCTGCTGGACCAGCACCGATAATGGCTACATCGTATTCTACTTGTTCTGTCATTAGTCTTCCTCCTCTATTATCTATGACTGTTTTCAATTTAATTAGTAGCGATTGATCATTAACACATGCATTGTACAATAATTAACCGAAATTTTACATTTAAATGCTCAAAAGTATATTTAACATTTTATTTAATTTGTAGGTACTAACTTGAAACCATTCTGACATGTCTTTTTTCGTGACCTTTTGATGACGTTCTGCCTTAAAGAATAGGTATACAACCGCCGCAACATAGGCGTTCTCGTCTGAAAGGTCTTTTCGAGAAGCGATGATAGACTCTGCGTAGTCAATCCAACTTAACATCAATTGATTGCTATTGACAAGACGGTCTTCATCATAGATAAGTTTTAAGCCTCTGTGAATGAAGTCCAAACGCGTCAGTTTCAAATCGCTTACAAGATAGGAAATATAAAGTCGTTCATAATCACCCATTGATTCTAAGACGTGCCAAATGTCCTCGGTCATGATGATGGACTGCCCTTTCTCTTGATCGAGTAAAAAGATACCAAGTATACGACGTGCGAGATCATCATCCATTAGTAGCGGTTCAATATGATCTTTAAAGAACGCTTTACTATGCGCAATCATCCAAGGTGCATGTCCTACCTCTACTTGAGAAATTTCACGTAATTGTTCCCAAAAATACTTACTCTTAGACGTATTTCCGAGGAAATAACTATTGAAGCTCAAGGCGTGAAACATTTGGTAAGACAAATATTTCCCCTTCTTATAAAGTGGCACGAGTAACTGATTCGATGCATGGTATTGTTTTAAGAAGCTCAGCACAATGCCTAACTTAAAGCTTTCGTCATCATTAATTGGCGCAATTTTACGAAGCAATTGCACATACTTTTTAAACTGTTCACGTTGATTTGTGTTATAGAGTAACAACGTATAGTGACATAAAGCATGTACATCGCTTGAGTCTTCACTTAGAAGGCGCTCAAACATTTCTTTCGCAACTGAGTATTCGTTTAAATATAAATAGCACATTGCTAATAAGTTGCGACTTACTCTATGTTCACGTACGTGTTCTTCAAGGCTTTCCATATAGTCACGCGCATCTATTAAACGCCCTTGACCAAATAAATGTTGGAAAATCATTTGCGCTGAGAACAGTTCGCTTTCTAGCTTTAATTTCTTTTCTTCATGATACGTCACTTCAAACATATCTTCTAACTCTTCGCGGTAGTCCGCATCGTCGCTTGTAAATACATAATTTAAACCAAACAAGTAAGCCTTGTTTGGTTCATTCTGAGCGATGTTAATCTGGCTGAGTTCATAATAACTCTCAGGGATCTTGTCGCCCGTAACGATTTGATCAAAGAATAATTGCTCAGCTTCGTTAAACTTTTTAAGTTTCGTTAAAGCAAAAGCAAGTTCCTTCTTAATTTCAAAGTCGTGAGGTGACAATTCTAAGACCTTATGATAGTAGTATGAAGCCTTTGAATAATCGTGCTGTAAAGATTTTGTTTTAGCGCGCTTTTCATAGAAAGCTTGATCAAACTTCATTGGTATAACCTTGTCGTGATGTGTCATAGGTATTGCCACCTCCATATATTTATTTAAGTTGCATGGGATTACCGTACGCTAATGCATGATCTGGTACATTTTTCGTTACAACGGTACCTGCGCCAACTTTCGCATAGTTGCCAATCGTCACGCCGGGTAATATTGTAACGTTTGCGCCGATCAACGTGTAATCTCCAATTTGAACGTTACCTTTTCTAAATTCATCGACTAAAAATTCATGTGTAAGTATTGTAGCATTATACCCAATAACTGAGCGTTTGCCAATAGCTATTAGTTCAGGATACATGATATCAGGTACTGCTTTAAAAGCAATAGCCGTCTCTTCACCGATTTTCATACCTAACAATTTTATAAAAAGTGTACGCTTTAAACGTACACTTGGTAAATATCTGCATGCTTCTATAACAACTGTGTTCTTTAAAATCTTTCCGAACTTTATAAAACGATACATATGCCACAACGGATTTCTGTGGCTAGATGGTGTTTTCGTTAACTTTCTCAAATGTTATCACTTACCTTTTTCTTTTGAAGTAGGCCATGGTAACACGCCAACATCTTTATAACGTGGAACGTTATATTTAAAGCGTCTGAACAAGATTAGCGCGATACCGATGATTATTAAGAGTAATGATACTAACTGAGCAACGCGAATTAAATCCGCAATCATTAATGCATCGGTACGTAGTCCTTCGATAAAGAAGCGGCCAAATGAGTACCATATTAAATATAAGAAGAACGTTTCACCAATCTTAAGGTGCTTTCTTAAAGCAATCAGAATGATAAACCCTAAGACGTCCCAAATCGATTCATATAAGAACGCTGGGTGGTAATACGTGCCGTCGATTTTCATATTCTCAATGATAAAGTTTGGAATGTGTAATCCCTCTAGAAAGGACCTTGAAACCGGGCCACCATGTGCTTCATGGTTCATAAAGTTACCCCATCTACCAATACCTTGCGCTAAAATAATACTTGGTGCTACCACGTCTCCGATTTGTAGTGGACTGTAATTCTTCTGCTTACAAAGGATTAATCCTGTTAAGAAGGCACCGATTAAGCCACCGTGGATGGCAATACCGCCTTTCCATATCATCGGTATTTCAACAGGATGCTTCATGTAATAAGGGAATTGGAAGATTACAAAGTAAATACGTGCGGCTAAGATCGCGAAAATGACACTTAAAATAATCATGTTCAGTAAGTCATCTTCTTTATAACCAACCTTATCGGCACTTTTTTGTGCGATAAAATAACCAATCGCAATGGCACTCGCGATAATAATCCCGTACCAATGTACTTGAATCGGTCCTAAACTAAAAGCAATTGGGTCTATGTATGCAAGATTCATTTCTTACGCTCCTTATTTTTATTTCCGTTTTTCATGATTTCTGCATTTAAACGGTTATTGAATTCTTCAGCAGTATTGATGCCCATAATATTTAATCGGTAATTCATTGCTGCTACTTCAATAATAACCGCAACATTTCGCCCAGGTCTTACCGGGATCGTCTTCTTCGTTATGTCTGTATCTAAAATCGTAAGCGATTCTTCATGTAACCCAATTCTGTCATAAAGTTTATTTTCATTCCATGTTTCAAGGTCAATATTGAGTCGAATACGCTTTTCAGTCAATATCGAACCTGCGCCAAATAACGTCATCACGTTGATAATACCGAGCCCTCTAATTTCAAGTAAATGCTCGATAATCTTTGGCGGCTTACCAATTAACTCGTCTTTCGTAATTTGTCTAATTTCAACATTATCATCCGCAACAAGTCTGTGACCACGTTTGACAAGTTCTAAGGCTGTCTCACTTTTACCAATGCCTGAGTCCCCTGTTATGAGTACACCTACACCGTACACGTCAACTAATACACCATGTAACGACGTTGAGCGTGCAAGTCGTCGTTCAAGATATGTAGTTAATTGTCCCATCAGACGCGTTGTTGCGTCGTGAGATTTAAACAACGGCGTATTTAATTCCTTTGCTGCTTCGATTAATTCTTCAGGTGGCTCTAAATCACGCGTTATGATAATTGCTGGTGTTTCTTCACGGCATAAACTACGCATGCGCCCTTCTTTAGACGCTTCAGGCAACAAATTATAGAACGACAATTCCGTCGTACCTAATATCTGAATACGGTCTTTCGCATAGTGTGAAAAATAACCTGCCATTTCGAGACCAGGTCTTGATATGTCTGTGTTATGTATAGGGCGGTCTAAACCTTCTTCGCCTGCGATAAGTTCTAAATCAAACTTCTCTATTAAACATTTCGCACTTATCATGCTTGTCACCTCAATTGCTAACTTCACTACTCTTTTATCATACCAAAAAGCAACACGATTCCACATTAAAAACTAAACATTTCACTCGATTTCTTTTTTGAAAAGCCCTATCGTAAAAACGAATTATTATTGCTATAAAATAAAGCCTTAGATGAAATGGGATTCATACTAAGGCTTAAAGTATCACTAAAAACTATTTTCTTTTATTAGGATCTAGAAAATCGCTAAGATTCTTAAGCGTTGATTCCATTTCATTAAATGGATCTTTCTTACCTGAATCACGATTTTGTTCATATCGCTTAAAACTTTCATTTAACTTATCCGTTACATTACGAAACGATTTACGAATTTCGTCTTCAATATCTTGAATATCATCTTGACGTGAAGTTGACTCGTTGTCTTTTGCTGAAGTGTCCTCTTGAGACGTACTTGTTGCTTTGGAATTTGTCGTTGATGCTTGTTCTTGAGATTTAGTATCAATCGCATCAAGTAACATTGAAGCATCTTCAACTGAAATCTTATCATCTTTAAGTAGTTCTAAAATCTTTAATTTAGCCTGACTCATGTGAATCCCTCCTTTAAATTAGTCTTTATCTCGTTCTAAAACAGTCTTCAAATATTGACCTGTATATGAATCTTTATATTCAGCAATGTCTTCAGGTGTACCTGTCGCGACTAGCGTACCACCGCCGTCGCCACCTTCAGGTCCTAAGTCTATGATGTGGTCTGCCGTTTTAATCACATCTAAATTATGTTCGATAATCACAACCGTGTCACCATTATCTACAATTCGGTTCAGAACTTTGAGTAAGCGTTTAATATCATCAACGTGAAGACCTGTAGTCGGTTCATCAAGAATGTAAATAGAACGACCTGTAGAGCGCTTGTGAAGTTCTGAAGCAAGTTTAACACGTTGCGCTTCACCACCTGATAATGTCGTAGCTGGTTGGCCAAGTGTGATATACCCTAGACCAACATCTACAAGCGTTTGAAGCTTACGTTTAATCTTAGGTATATTTTCAAAGAAATGCGTCGCATCTTCTACAGTCATTTCGAGAACGTCCGCAATACTTTTACCTTTGTATTTTACTTCTAACGTTTCACGGTTATAACGTTTACCGTCACAAACTTCACAAGGCACATAAACATCTGGTAAGAAGTGCATTTCTATTTTAATAATACCATCACCCTTACAAGCTTCACATCTACCGCCTTTAACGTTAAAACTAAAACGTCCTTTTTGATAACCGCGTACTTTAGCTTCGTTCGTATTTTGGAATACTTCACGGATATTATCAAATACACTTGTGTAAGTAGCAGGGTTTGAACGTGGCGTACGACCAATTGGTGACTGGTCAATATCAATGATCTTATCGACATGTTCTAGCCCTTTAATGGCATCATGTTCACCAGGCTTCACTTTAGATTTATTGATTTTTTGCGCTAAACTTTTATATAACACTTCATTCACAAGTGAACTTTTACCTGATCCTGACACACCTGTGACAACAGTCATCGTTGATAACGGAAAGTCTACCGTTACGCCTTTTAAGTTGTTACTTCTTGCACCTTCAACCGTGATTTTACGGTCAGTCACGTCACGGCGATGCTCAGGTACATCTACTTTTTTCTTACCTGATAAGTACTGTCCAGTTAGTGATTTCTTATTTTTCATAACTTGTTTAGGCGTACCACTTGCGACGATTTCACCACCGAAATCACCTGCACCAGGGCCTACGTCAACAAGATAATCCGCTGCACGCATCGTATCGTCATCATGTTCAACTACAATTAAAGTATTACCTAGGTCGCGCATTTCTTTTAAAGTGTTAATTAAGCGATCATTGTCACGTTGGTGTAAACCAATCGATGGCTCATCCAGCACATAGAGCACACCAGATAAACGTGAACCAATTTGGGTAGCCAGTCGAATACGCTGTGCTTCCCCACCTGAAAGCGTACCGGATGAACGGTTAAGTGTTAGATAGTCAAGACCAACGTTATATAAGAACTCTAAGCGAGACGTAATCTCTTTCAAGATTAACTTCGCAATCGTTTGTTCTTGCTCTGTTAATTCAATATTACGGAAATAATCGAGCGCATCTTTAATTGAATAGCGCACAACTTCACCTATATTTAAGTCACCCACATAAACAGATAGCGCGTCTTCATTTAAACGCTTACCATGACACGTCTCACATGGTAATTCCGTCATATATTTCTGCATCATTTCACGCACGTACTCTGAAGGTGAATCATGAAATCTACGGTTAATATTCGGTATTACACCTTCAAATGCCATCGTACGCGTACGCTTTTGACCGTTTTTTGATTCGAACTTAAATTCAATTTGCTTACCTTTCGAGCCATAGAGAATAATATCCTTCTGACGTTTCGTTAACTTTTTAAATGGTTTATCCATTTTGATTTTATAAACTTCGCACACACGTTTTAATAATGTTGGATAGAAGTTCGAACTTGTCGGTTCCCAAGGTACAATCGCACCCTCTTCTAACGTCTTATCCTTGTCTGGCACGACTAAATCTAAGTCAACAGTTAGAGATTGCCCTAATCCGTCACACGTTGGACAAGCACCAAATGGACTGTTGAAACTAAACATTCTTGGTTCAAGTTCCCCAATTGAAAAGCCACATATCGGACACGCGTGATTTTCTGAGAAGGTCAGTGGTTCTGAACCAATCACATCAACTGTTAAATTACCTTCTGCTAATTCAAGAACTGTCTCAATAGAATCCGCTAAGCGTGTTTCAATACCAGGTTTTACAACTAAACGGTCTACGACGATATCAATAGAATGATGCTTATTCTTATCAAGCTCAGGTACTTCCATAACATCCATGATTTCACCATCTACACGGACACGTACATACCCTTTTTTATTAATATCTTCAAGTAGCTTTTCATGCGCACCCTTACGATGATTGACAACAGGTGCTAAAAGTTGAATTTTAGTACGTTCTTCTAATTCGAGAATACGGTCTACCATTTGTTGAACCGTTTGAGATTCAATTTCAATGTTATGTTCTGGGCAATAAGGGCGTCCAATACGCGCATATAAAAGACGGATATAGTCATAAATTTCTGTTACAGTTGCCACTGTTGAACGCGGGTTTTTACTTGTAGTCTTTTGGTCAATTGAAATAGCCGGTGATAAACCTTCAATCGTATCTACATCCGGTTTATCCATTTGACCTAAAAATTGACGTGCATAGGCACTTAACGATTCCACATAACGTCTTTGGCCTTCTGCGTAAATAGTATCGAATGCTAGTGACGACTTACCTGAACCAGACAAACCTGTCATAACGATTAATTTATGTTTAGGTAATTCAATATCTACGCCTTTTAAGTTATGGGCACGCGCCCCTTTGATTACTATTGATGAATCTTTCATTTATGCTTCACCCTTCTGATTTTAATTCAAAAAGTAAATCTCTTAATTCTTGAGCGCGTTCGAAGTCGAGTTCTTTTGCGGCAGCTTTCATTTCTTTTTCTACATTTTCAATTGTTTTCTCGCGCTCTTTCTTCGTTAACTTCTTAGGTACTTCGACTTGTTGTTGTTCATTTGTTTCGTCCGCTTCGACTGTAGCACTAATGACATCACGAATCTTCTTGTTAATCGTTTTCGGTGTGATGCCGTGCTTTTCATTATGTGCCATTTGGATTTCTCGACGACGTTCTGTTTCATCAATCGCATACTGCATTGAATCCGTAATTTTATCCGCATACATGATAACTTCACCTTTGTCATTACGCGCAGCACGACCAATTGTCTGAACAAGAGAACGTTCTGAACGTAAGAAACCTTCTTTATCCGCATCAAGGATAACTACAAGTGATACTTCTGGAATATCGATACCTTCCCTTAATAAGTTAATACCGATTAAGACATCAAAGGTACCCATACGTAAATCACGAATAATTTCAATACGTTCGAGTGTTTTGATTTCTGAGTGTAAGTAATTGACTTTTACGCCCGCTTCTTTAAGGTATGTGGTTAAGTCTTCACTCATTTTCTTCGTTAATGTCGTAACTAAGACACGTTCATTACGTTCGACACGGTCCTGAATTTCACTTAATAAATCATCAATTTGATTTTCAGTTGGTCGAACTTCAATTTTAGGATCAAGTAACCCTGTAGGACGGATAATTTGTTCAACCATTTCATCTGTATGTTCAAGTTCGTACGGACCTGGTGTTGCAGAAACGTATACGAGTTGATGTGTCTTATCTTCGAACTCTTCAAATTTTAGTGGTCTATTGTCGAGCGCACTTGGCAGACGAAAGCCGTGTTCCACTAAAACATTTTTACGCGCACGGTCACCGTTATACATCCCTCTGATTTGCGGTATCGTTACGTGAGACTCATCAATCATAATGAGCCAATCATCGCCAAAGTAATCAAGCAACGTATACGGTGTTGATCCTAATGGGCGTAATGTTAAATGCACAGAATAGTTCTCGATTCCTGAGCAAAAGCCCATTTCACGCATCATTTCTAGATCATAGTTCGTACGCTGTTCAAGTCGTTGTGCTTCTAATAATTTATTCTCGCTTCTTAAAAGTTCTAAACGTTCTTCTAACTCAGCCTCAATACGTTCAATCGCTACTTTTAGCTTTTCATCACGGGTAACGAAGTGTGATGCTGGGAAGATAGGAAAGTGCTTACGGTCCTTAATCACTTCGCCCGTTAAGTAATTCACTTCGCGAATGCGGTCTATTTCGTCACCAAAGAATTCAACACGGATACACATCTCTTCACGTGAAGCTGGGAAAATTTCTACCACATCACCGCGAACACGGAACGTACCACGTCTAAAGTCGATATCGTTACGTGTATATTGCACATCTACTAGCTTACGTAAAAGTTCACTACGGTCCATTTCCATCCCTACACGGATACTTACAACTAAGTCTTTATATTCTTCCGGATTACCTAAACCGTAAATACAACTTACGCTGGCGATGATGATAACATCATCACGTTCGAACAATGCACTTGTTGCTGAGTGTCGGAGTTGGTCGATTTCATCGTTGATTGAGGCATCTTTTTCGATAAACGTATCTGTAGATGGAACATAAGCTTCAGGTTGATAATAATCATAGTAACTTACGAAATATTCGACTCTATTTTCAGGGAAGAATTCTTTAAACTCACTATATAATTGTCCAGCAAGCGTCTTATTGTGAGCGATAATTAAAGTGGGCTTACCGACTTCTTTAATAACATTACTCATTGTAAAGGTTTTACCAGTACCTGTTGCACCAAGTAATGTTTGGTGACGTTTACCGTCCTTAACACCCTGTGCAATTTTAGCTATTGCTTCAGGTTGGTCACCACGCGGCTCAAAATCTGAGGCAATTTTAAATGGATAATGTTCCATGCGCCATCCTCCTATCGATATCTTTCATTATTATATATTTTAACAGATTAACTAAATCTAATACAAACATCTGTTCGCAAAATAAAAAAGACGGGTTAGTGCTTTATATACACTAACTTCCCGTCTTTTTAGACTTTTAAATAAACTGTATTTAAAAAAGTTTTATTCGTCTTCCTTTTTGCGATGATATTTTAACGTATCTACAATGACATAACCTGCAAGTAAGGAAATAACATCTATAAAGATAATCCATTGGCTATGAAAGAACCCTTTATAAATTGATCCGCCTATTAACGCTAATGCGACAATCGTACCGACCCATTTATTACGTGTTAGAAAACTAAACATTACGACTAATATACACGGAAAGAAGGCGGCTAATACCATCCAAATTAACATAAGACTCACCCATTCCTTTTATTAAGAATAGACATTGTTTTCTCTTTTAATTCTGCTTTTGGAATAAATTTCTCGGTTAACATTTCTGGGATAATATTTTCAATGAAATCTTGAACTGAATATAAGTGGTCAAATTGCATGATCGTTTCGAGGGACATTTCATAGATTTCAAAGAATAATGGTTCTGGATTACGTTTCTGAATTTCTTCAAACGTTTCGTATAATAAATCAATTTTATCAGCAACTGATAGAATTTGACCTTCAATTGAATCATCTTTGCCTTCTTGAAGACGTTCTCTATAAATTTCTTGATATTGTTCTGGGATTTCTTCTTTGATAAACGTTTCGACCATCTCTTCTTCAACTTGAGAGAATAATTTCTTCAATTCACTACTCGCGTATTTAACTGGTGTCTTAATATCACCTGTAAATATTTCAGCAAAATCGTGATTAAGCGCCTTCTCATAAAGACTCTTCCAATTAATTTCTCGACCGTAATGCTCCTCAACTGTTGCGAGGTATTGTGCTATCTTAGTCACTTTAAAAGAATGCGCGGCTACATTATGTTCTTGATACTTAAATTTCCCAGGTAATCGAATTAAATTTTCAAGATCGGTTAGACGTTTAAAATATTGATGCACGCCCAATTTGAACGCCTCCTTTATAAAGGAATATTATTTCTTTTAATTATAACAAGACTTCTTTTAAATGAAAGTATTGAGATGTCGTTATTTCAATTAAATTATTAAATAGCAAATCCCTTAAGGAAATTTTAAACTATCCGCTTTCGTTCTGATAGCACGCATGTTGGAGTAAGTGCTCAAACTATGTGATTTTGATTGAAGCGAGCCTGGGACATAATAGTGAAATAGAGCATTTAAACCTTATTTCATAAAATTCTCAAAACAGCTGACTCCTAGGGGAATAGCATGAGACCGGAGACTACAGGCTCCGGCCATGCCCCAGGAAAGCATGCTGTTTAAGAGAATTGTAGTAATATGTCCCAGACACTTTAATGAATTAAGAAGAGCCCCAAATGACTTAAGTTATAAATCATTTGAAGCTCTATTTTTAAAGACTTAGGTATACATCTTTAAACGATTATTTGTTATGAGGTTTACGCTTTCTTCTTAGAAGCAACGTTCCTAAACATAACAGTGAAGCTGAAGCAAATAATGAAATATTTTGTTCATTTTGTCCTGTCTTAGGTAAGACACGTTGAGCTTGAGAGGCTTTTCCAGAAGACATTTCACGTTGCTTATTAGCTTGTGATGATCCATGTGCATTAGCCGTCGATTGACTTCCTACATTCGTAGTCGTGTTAGTTGAAACATGACCATTGCCTTGTTTAGAACCTTTACCTTGTTGAGATGCTTTAATATCTTTCTGAGGCACTTTGATGTTCGGATCTTTGTCTTGTTCTTTGTGGCCTTGTTTATCTTTATTCGGTTTATCTAAGTCAGAGACCTCTATCGTAAATGATTTAGAAGCTTTATTGCCAGCTTCATCTGTAGCTGAAACCTTAACTTCATATTTACCGGCTTGAGTAGGTTTACCTGTGATTGCATTTTGGTCCTTTTCAAAAGTCACACCCGAAGGTAAGCCTTCAACTGATATTGTAACCTGACTATCGTCTTTGACAGATGGTGTTACTTTATTTATTGCTTCACCTAGTTGAACCTTTTGACCTTTAATATCTTCGATCGTTGGTGGCGTTAAATCTTTAACTACAGGCGGTTTAACATTTTCAACATTAACCTTGAATTCCGCTATAGAGCTATTTCCGCTTGGATCAGTTACTTTGACTTTAATTGCATAATTACCCACTGATTTAGGCGTTCCGCTAATCGTATTTGATTTAGCGTCGTACGTAACGCCGTCCGGTAAGCCTTCTACTTCAATCTTATTTGGACCGCTTCCATTATCGGTAACTTGAGGTGAAATCGTATCAATTGCTGTACCGAGTTCTTTTGATTGATTAAGAATCGCTTCAATTGTCGGTTTAGTCGTATCTGTAACCACAAGTTTAAATACTTTAGATGCTGATTGATTGCCACTTGGATCAGTTGCTTTTGCAGTTACATTAAACGTACCCACTTCTGTAGAAGTACCCGTAATTTGATTAGATTTAGAATCGAATGTTACCCCTTTAGGTAGACCTTCAACTGTGATTGTGTGAGGTCCAGTACTATTATCAACAGTGTTTACCGTAATCGCTTTGATTGGATGACCTAATTCAACACTTTGGTTTTCAATGTCGTTAACTTGAGGTGGTGTCGTATCTTTAATTGTTACAGTGAATACTTCCGGAATTGAAACATTACCACTTGTATCCGTTACTTTTACAGTAATCGTAAAGCTACCTACCGTTTTAGGAGTGCCACTGATTGTATTTGTTTCGCTATTATACGTTACGCCTTCCGGTAAACCTTCTACAGAAACTTTATGCGTACCTTGTACGTTATCCGTATATGTTGAAATGACATCTTTTAAAGCAGCGCCAAGTTCGACAACCTGATCGTTTATTTCTGCAATAATCGGTGGTGTTGTATCAGTAACTACTAAATCAAATTTAGATTCTGATGCATTATTGTTTAGATCCGTAGCTTTAATTGTCACTGGATAAGTACCAGGTGTATCAGGCGTACCTTCGATAACTTTAGTTTGGACATTATAACTTACACCTGTTGGTAAACCTTCAACTTCTACCTTACTTGAAGGGTCATCAATGGTAACAGATATTGGCGAGATTGCTTTATCTTCAGGAACGCGTTGATTAGAAATTAGTGTGATGTTTGGTGCAACTGTATCTACAACAATAATCTTGAACGTCTCTGGTATTGAAACATTTCCACTCGCATCCGTAACTTTAACCGTTACATCAAATTCACCTACTGATGTTGGTGTACCACTAATTGTATTCGCCTTGTCGTCATAAGTTACGCCAGAAGGTAAACCTTCAACAGTAACTTTATTTGAACCATTGCTATTTTCTGAATAATTAGGTGTGATCTGAGCAATTGGTGCACCTAATTCAATATTTTGATTCGCAATATCTGTGACTAAAGGCGGTGTAGTATCAGTAACTGTCAATACAAATGGTTCTTCAACACGATTGTTATGTGGGTCTGAAACTTTTACAACTACTGGGTAAGTACCCGGCGTAACTGGTGTACCTTCGATGACATGATTACCTGGGTTATAACTCACACCCTCTGGTAGACCTTCTACAACAACGCTCGCTGTTGGGTCATCAACTACTACAGATATCGGCGTAAGTGCTTGGTCTTCAGGAGCAGTAATATCATCAATTGGTGTTACCGTAGGCGTAATTGAATCTTCAACAGTTATCGTAAATACTTCTGGTGTCGATTCGTTACCACTTGGATCCGTTACTTTAACTGAAACATTAAAAGTACCAACTTCTGTAGATGTACCACTAATCGTATTTGTGTTAGCGTCATACGTTACACCATCAGGTAATCCTTCAACCGATACGGTATGTGAACCCGAAGCGTTATCATGATAAACAGGCGTAATTGAATCTATAGGCGTGCCAAATTCTTTTTCTTGGTTCGAAATCTTATCAATTGTAGGTGGCGTTGTATCTTTGACTACAATTTTAAATGTAGATGGCACTGCTTGGTTACCTTTAGAGTCAGCTGCGTCAATCTGAACTGTGAATTCTCCCACTTCTGTAGGTGTACCGCTTACTTTAAGAAAGACTTGATTCTCTCTTTCTACACCAGGCGGTAAACCAGAAATATTAACCGTTAATTTATCATTTGGATCATTATCTTGGATAACTGGTGTGAATGCAAATATTGGGTTACCTAACTCGATTTCTTGATCATCAAATGTATTAATTGTAGGTGGTGTAGCATCCGTAATTGTCAACGTGAAAGGCTCTTCAGAAATATTGCCGTTTGGATCTGTTGCTCTGACAACGATATTATGAGTACCGAATGTTAGTGGTGTTCCTTCAATGACTTTAGTTTGTGCGTTATAACTTAAGCCTCTAGGTAAATGTAATACTTCAACATTAGCTGTATCATCGTCTACATGAACTGAAATCGGCGTTATTGCAGCCTTTTCAGGCACACTTAAATCATCTATGGCTGTGATTACAGGTGCTGTTGTATCAACAATTGTAATTCTAAATGTTTCAGGCGTAGATGCATTACCACTTCGGTCAGTTACTGTTACGTTTACTTCAAATACGCCAACGCCTCTCGGAGTACCACTTATCGTATTAGTAGCCGAATCATAGTTAACACCTGGTGGTAAGCCTTCGACTGTTACAACATTAGGTCCCTTGGCATTGTCTTGGAATACTGGAACCACTGAGTCAATAGCTGTTCCAAGTTCTTTTTCTTGATCAGGAATAGCATCTATAACTGGTGGCGTAGTATCATTAACCTTTAACAAAAATTGAGTAATCGTTAAATTGTTGCTTGGATCTGTCGCTTTAACTTTAATAGGATACACACCAGGGTTTTCTGGGATACCATCTATGACTTTTGCTAAAGGATTATATGAAACACCAGTTGGCGCGCCTTCGATTTCAACAGTCGCTGTTGGGTCGTTGGTTACGACTGGAATTGGTTGCATCGCTACATCTTCATTAACAGTCGTATGTTTAATTGGTGTGATTGTAGGTGCTGTCGTATCTGCAATCGTGATTTTGAAAGGTTCTTCTGAGATGTTTCCACTTGCATCTGTGACTTTAACTTTTACATTAAACTCCCCTACGCTCGTTGGAGTACCACTAATTTCATTTGTTTGATTGTTGTACGTTACACCTGGCGGTAAATCCTCTACAGTAACTGCATTAGGACCTTTACCGTTATCCGTAAATACTGGCGTAATCGTCTCAATTGGACTACCAAACTCTTTTTGTTGATCTGGTATTTCCGTAATAGATGGCGGAGTTGTATCAACAACTGTTAAGACAAATGGTTTCGTACTTTCGTTACCTTGTGAATCTGTAGCACGAACGATAACTGGATAATCACCCGGTGTTTCAGGAGTACCCTCAATCACTTTTGTAGTATGATTGTATGTTACGCCTTGTGGCAAGCTTTCCGCGACAATTTGAGCTGTAGGATCGTCTACAACAACCGGTATAGCTGTTATTGGTTGATCTTCAGTAACCCTTTGATCTCCAATTTCATCTATTACAGGCGCAATTGTATCTTCGATCGTAATTTTGAATGTTACGAGATTTGCTTCATTTTGACTAGGGTCCGTAACGCGAACTGTAACGTCGTATTCACCAACGCTTGTAGCGGTACCGCTAATTGTATTTGTCTGACGATCATAAGTTACACCAGGAGGCAAACCTTCGACAGTAATCGTATTCGGACCTTTATCATTATCTATTACAAATGGTGTAACGCTATCTATCGGTGTACCGAATTCTTTATGTTGGTTTCCGATTGGCGTCACATTCGGTGCCGAAGTATCTCGAACGCTTAAGACAAAGCTTTCTTGACTTTCGTTACCACTTGGGTCTGTAACTTTTACTGTGATATTATATTCATCTTTATCATCAGCTGATCCGCTTATCGTATTAGAGCTTTGATCGTACTCTACGCCTGATGGCAGACCTTCCACCGTCACATCGTTAGGACCTGGACCATTATCTGTGAAAGCAGGTGTAATAACATTGATTGGTGTACCGAGCTCGTTCACTTGATCAGGAATTTCGCTAATAGATGGTGCAGTCGTATCTGCCACATTAATCGTGAATGTCTTTTCAGCAGCGTTACCTGATGCATCAGTAGCGTGAACGGTAACTTGATATGCACCAGTTTCTGTTGGTGTACCACTAATTGTATGGGATGTAGCATCATACGTAACACCATTTGGTAGATCGTTAACAGTGATGACGTTTGGACCTGGGCCATTATCTGTAACAACTGGAACAACAGATGTCATAGGAGAACCAAGCTCTACGTTTTGGTCAGGTATGTCATCAATCGTTGCTGGTGTTGTGTCCGCTACAATTAAGTTAAATGGTTCTTCAGTTTCATTACCACTAGGGTCTGTCGCTTTGACAACTACAGGGTAAGTACCAGGGTTTGGCGTCGAACCTTCTATCACTTTCGTATTCGGATTGTATGAAATACCCTGTGGTAAGCCTTCAACAACGATATTTGCAGTTGAATCATCAACCTGCACTGAAATCGGTGAAATATCTTGATCTTCATTAACATTTTGATCGTCAATTGCTGTTATCATAGGTGCAATTGTATCTGTGACCGTAATTTTAAACGTTACAGGTGCAGATTCGTTACCGCTTGGATCTGTTGCTTTTAAAGTAATGTCATATTCGCCCACATCACGAGGCGTACCATTAATCGCATTTGTAGTCGCATCATACGTAACACCTTGTGGTAAGCCTTCAACTGAAACAACGTTAGGACCAGCTCCATTGTCTTGAACGACAGGTACAATTGGGTTAATCGCTGTACCTAGTTCGTTAGGGACGTCTGGAATCGGTGAGATTGTCGGAGGCGTTGTATCCGTTACATTTAATGTGAATCGTTCTTCTGTTTCATTGCCATTAGGGTCAGTTGCTTTTACAACAATCGGATATGTTCCTGGATTTTCAGGTGTGCCTTCAATGACTTTTGCACTAGAATTATAACTTAACCCTTGAGGTAAACTTTCAACTACGACATTCGCTGATAGATCATCCACTTGAATTGGAATTGATTGAATCGCCACATCTTCTGGTACGGTCACATCATTTATTTCATTAATCGTTGGTGCAATTGTATCAGCGACATTGAGCGTAAAGCTAACTGGCGTAGCTCCATTACCTTCTGGGTCAGTTGAGTTAACGCTAACGTTAAAAGTTCCAACTTCTGTTGGTGTACCTGAAATCACACCTGTTTGGTTATCAAAGGCCACGCCTTGTGGTAAGCCATCAACAGTGTTAGTAAAAGGTCCTGTGCTATTATCAGTAACTTGGATATTTACTGGTGTTATCGCACTTCCAAACTCAATATCTTGATTGTTAATTGGTGCAATAACTGGTGGCGTCGTATCTTCAACAAGTAATGAAAATGTCTCATTAGCTACATTTTGACTAGGGTCAGTTACAGTGATTGAAATACTATAATTATTAGGTGTTGTAGTTGCCCCACTAATCGTTAAGGTATTTGAATCATAAGTGACGCCGTCTGGTAAACCTGTCACTACGATATTAAAAGGCCCTGAACTATTATCACTTATGATTGGTGTTACAGGTGTCATCGCATTACCTAGCTCAAAAACTTGATTATCAATGTCTCTAATGGAAGGTGCTGTTCTATCCGTCATAGTAATTTTAAATGGCGCTTCAACCCGATTACCACCTGCGTCCGTCGCGACCACTGTAACGTTAAAATCGCCTGCCTGAGTCGGAGTACCTGTGATTTGATTCGTATTCGCATCAAAATTAACACCATCTGGAAGTCCATTGACTTCTATTCGATTAGGTCCTGGACCATTATCTGTTACAACGACATTAATTGGGTTAATCGCGTTACCTAATTCTCTTTTAACGTTTCTAATTGGAGTTATTATAGGATTAGTAACATCATTAACAGTTAAATTAAATGTTTCTTCAGATTCAAGTCCATTAACACCTGTTGCTCGAATTGTAACGGCATATGTCCCAGGTGTATCAGGCGTTCCCGATATTTCTTTAGAAGTGGCATTGAAATTAACGCCATTAGGCAAACCTTCTACGACGTAAGTAGCTTGTGCATCATCTGACTCAACTTGAATCGGAGTCATAGCAACATCTTCGTTCGTTTGTTTATCGTCAATTGCCGTGAATAAAGGGCCACGTGGTGGATGTACCGTTATTGTAAAGCGTTCTTCAGCTGCATTACCACTCGCATCTGTTACAGTGATGAGTCCTTCATAAACACCAGGTGCAGTCGGTGTACCACTAATTTCTTTAGTAGCTGCATTATATGTAACACCATCTGGCAAACTTGATACGTTAATAACTGGTATTTGAGGATCATTATCTGTATAACCTACTGTAATAGGAGATATCGCATTACCTACAATAAGTGCTTGATCTTGAACTGGTGTGATTTCAGGTGCTATAGTATCTCCAACAGTGATATGAAATGTAGATGTAGTTGTGTTGTTTGCAACATCTGTAGCTACAACTGTTACAGGGAAACGACCTACTTGGTTCGGTGTACCACTAATCGTATTTGTACTAGCATCAAATATGAGACCATTAGGTAAGTGCGTGCTTGAACTTAACGATCCTGTAACTGTACGGTGCGCATCTGTATCATTTATATCGATAGAAACAGGCGTAATTTGAGTACCTGCTTCAAATGACTGATCAGATACGTTATTGATAACAGGTGCTTTTGAATCAATATAGAGCATCTTGTCGCTACCGTATTCATAACCTAATTCATTGTCATCGTAAATTCGAGTAGTTAATTCTGGATGGTTCTCTGGTCGAATTACACCACTGTGTAATGGCAATAACTTAGAATTACTTTTTATCGCAACCTCACCTTGAACGTTTTCATTTACAACAAACGTCACATTAGTAGTATAACTATTACCAGGTTCTAAACGCTCATTATTTACGAACGTTAACGTATGGTTTGCTCTATCAAAGACGGGATTAAGCTTAGAGTTATTAACAGTCAAGAAAGACAATTCTTCAGGTACTTTAATAACAGTTTTGTTTTTAGTAAGCGTCACAGCACCTACATTAGTATGCGTGATTTGATAATCAAGTCGATCGCCTCTATTGTAGATATGGTTCTCTCCATAAGCCGAATTACCATTATGCAATATGTTCGTATCAGTTTTAAGAGCAGGTGCTAATCTGATCTCTACATCATCTAACAAATAACCTTCAGCCTCAGCAGTAGCAAAATGTGTACTTTTTGCTCCAGCTTCAAAACGAACTCTAATACGGTTTACATTATCAGGTATTCTTATAAAAGTGCCATCCCACGTCCAACCTGTATAACCACCTGAACGTTCAAAGCTATGAATGACATTACTAAGATTGTTAGCATCAAGGATTTCAGCTTTGAGGGACTCCGACCCAACGTATCCGTTACCACCACTATTTACCCCTGCAAAATGATATTTAAAATAAATAAGCGAACTAGGAACAACTTCGAATTCTTTATAAATCGCATTGCCTTTGGTTTTCAATTCAACATAACGACGATTTTCGTGATTAACTTTAGCTAAACCTATGAGTACGTTTCTTGCATTACCAACAGGACGAATTGGATTGTGATTAGGATCCTCATAAAGCTTTGAATCAGTAAGTTGATCATGACCTACCAAATCAGAAGTTGCAGTCCCAACTTCAACAACCCTAAATGTTCGGTTTGAATCTTCAGTACGCCATCCTTCAAATTCATTAGTCTCAAGCTCTTTCCAATTATGAGTTACATTACCTTTGTTTGTGGAAGTACTAGTACCTGTTTGAGTCTGAGGTACCGTTTTAGTATGCGCTACAGCGTTCGTAAAATCCCCATTTTCAAAAGAGTTATCAGCGCCTGGAGTAATAATACCGTTTTGCGGGTTAGTTAAATAACCTGCTTCAGATGGATTTCTTGGACCTTCATAATTGGTAGCTGCTGTATTCGAGTTAGGCGCACTTGCAGTCGCAGCTGTATTACTTGTACTTGATGTATTTGTCGTTGCGGCTGGCGTAGATGCATTTGTTGTCGTAGGACTACTTGGACTTGATGCCGTAGCAGTAGGTGAACCTTGATTATTACTTGCTGGTTGAGACGCAGCTGGATTAGGTGATGTAGATGAAGGGTTCGACGCCGTAGACGTACTTGCTTCAGCTTCATTGACACCGGCTAGAAATAACAGAGCCCCTAACACTACAGAAGTGGTACCAATCTTATACTTACGTATTGAGAATATTTCTTTTTTTAACTTCATTGTTACACCTCATTGTTGTTTAATCTTAATTACTTTCGTAATTATTGGTGCGTTCTATCTTTACATATCCAGAGATGACTCATGCCGAATAACTTATCTAGAACACTTCCACTCGATTATATAACAACAAATCAATTTAATAAAGTTTTTTCTTAATTTTGCAACGTTAAGTTTTCGTATTCATATAAACCGATTATCAACTAACACTAATAACTAAAACATATAATCATTATAAAATTTCAAGATAAATAAGAACGCAAAAAAGCCTAAAGCGAAGATTCTCTTCGACTTTAGGCTTTTAAAAATTAGTAATTATTTGAATTAGTGAATATAGTTATAAGCACCAGTATTTGATACGTTACGGTAGCTCTTAACACCTACACCATTCCAGTTCATTTCTGAAACTTGGATAGATCCATCCGCATTAATTGCTTCTACAACACCAACGTGACCATAAGCACCATTACCACTTTGGAAGATAGCGCCTACACTTGGTGTATTGTTAACAGTGTAACCATTAGAACGTGCTGCACTCGCCCAGTTATTAGCATTGCCCCATAAAGAACCAACGCCTTTACCTAATTGTTGACGACGTTCAAATGCATAGTACGTACATTGACCCCAGTTATATAAATTACTTCCTGAAAATGATTGTGGAGCAGTGTATGTTTGACTTGCAGGTTGGCTATAAGATTGTGTTTGATTGTAACTTACATGTGATACTGATGGCGCATTAGTTGGCGCAGCAACTTGATAGTCACCATTGTAGTTAACTTCATTAGTAGCTACAGGTACGTAAGCTTCGTTTTTAACTTCTTGATTTTGAGCATACGTATTAGCTTGAACTTGTACGTTCTCAACGTTTGAAGTAGAAACTTCATTATAAGTTGTTTCATAATTTGGCGTTACAGGTGTAGCAAGTTGATTAATATGTTGTGCACCTTTTTCAGATACTGCTAATAATTCTCCAGGATAAATTGTTGTATCGTTTAATTGGTTCCATTCAAGTAGCGTTTGAACAGAAACGTTATATGTTTGGCTGATCTTTTGTAATGAATCGCCTTCTTTAACGATTACGATATCTTGATCAGGTACCGCGATTGTAGCGTTTTTCTCTATGTATGTACCATTTAATTGATTTAATGCTTGAATTTCATCTGATGTAGTGGCAAATAAGTTAGCAATTTCGTCTAATTGCATATCTTGATTAGTAGTAAATTGTTGAGCTGCGTCCGCTTCGTTTGCAATAAATGTTGATAGTGCTGTAGTTGCGATTGCTGAGTAAATAACCTTTTTCATATTGAAATCCTCCTGATAACATTTACTTTTTTTCGACAAGACAAAGTATAGCATAATGAATTGTACAATTTATTAATGTAATACACATGTAATATAAACGTCATTAGATGGTACAATATTTATAAAATAGTGGTTATATGAAATAATATATGTAATATACCTAAATATATTTTCTCATTAAAAAAGCAACTGACCTAACGAAAGTGTTTACTTTCGCTATTTCAGTTGCTTAAGTTAATTCTCATATCTTATAACGTTGTTTCCTCGTCCTCTTGGCCAAGGTCCATTTGGCTTCTTAAATAAGCATTAATAAACGGACCAATATCACCGTCCATCACTTTAGACGTATTACCCGTTTCTTCATTCGTACGGTGATCCTTAACCATTGAATAAGGATGGAACACATAAGAACGGATTTGGCTACCCCATCCTATTTCTTTTTGTTCACCTCTAATAGCTGCTAATTCACTTTCTTGACGTTCGATTTCTTGTTGATATAACTTAGATTTCAACATTTTCATAGCAGCTTCACGGTTTTTAATTTGGGAACGCTCATTTTGGTTATTTACAACAATACCTGATGGATGGTGTGTAATACGGATTGCTGACTCTGTTTTATTAATGTGCTGTCCGCCTGCACCAGAAGCTCTGAACGTATCTACCGTAATGTCATCTGGATTGATATCGATTTCAATTTCATCATTATTAAATTCAGGTATCACATCACATGAAGCAAATGACGTATGACGACGACCTGAGGAATCGAATGGCGAAATACGCACAAGGCGATGGACACCTTTTTCGGCTTTAAGGTAACCGTATGCATTATGTCCTTTGATAATCATTGTGACACTTTTAACGCCCGCTTCATCACCTGGTAAGTAATCTGTGACTTCTACCTTAAATCCAGCATCCTCAGCATATCTTTGGTACATACGAAGTAACATACTTGTCCAGTCCTGTGATTCAGTACCGCCTGCACCAGGATGCAATTCTAAAATCGCGTTATTCGCATCATGTTCACCATTTAATAACAATTGAAGTTCAAAATCATCTATTTTGTCATCTAAAGCGACTACTGATTCTTCTAAATCATCTTTCATATCTTCATCATATTCTTCTTGAAGCAATTCATAAGTCGCATCTAAATCTTCAATTTCATTATTTAAATCATGATACGCATTTACAACAGACTTTAACGCATTATTTTTATCAATGATTTCTTGAGCTTTTTGTTGGTTATCCCAAAAGTCAGGCTCAGCCATCATTTCTTCATATTCTTCTATATTTGTCTCTTTGTTTTCTAAGTCAAAGAGACCCCCTTAATTTTTCAAGTTGATTGCTATGTTTATCGATATTACGTTTAATTTCGGATAATTCCATAAAATCGCTCCTTTATAACTAACATACTTTTTAATAGTAAAAAAAGGGCAGCGCAAATGTCAAGTTAACATTTGCATACTGCCCTTTTAACGCATTATTGACCATGACAGTTCTTATATTTCTTACCACTACCACAAGGACATGGTTCATTACGGCCAACATCTTCATCTTTAACAAATGGCTTAGATTTTACTTTCTCTTTACCATCTTCGCTTGATAAATGTTTACCTTCGCCTAGGTCTTCATTTTTCTCACGTTTTACATCATCTTCTACAGTGACTACTGATTTTAAGATATATTTCGTTACGTCTTCTTCAATACCTTGCATCATGCTATCAAATAAGTTGTGACCTTCGTTTTGATAGTCACGAAGCGGATTTTGTTGACCATAAGAACGTAAATGGATACCTTGACGTAATTGATCCATTGTATCAATGTGATCTGTCCATCTTGCATCAATAGAACGTAGTAAAATCATACGTTCGAATTCTTCCATACGTTCGTCAACATTTTCTTTTTGGTGCTGATAGGCCTTTTCAACTTTAGCCCACACAATATCAAAGATATCTTCGCTGTCACGACCTTTGATCTCATCAACTGTTAAATCACCTTCACTTAGGAAGATGTCATTCACGTAGTTGATAAATGGTTCGTAATCTTGGCTATCGTCGTCATCGTTAATGTAATAACGGATGGCTCTATCAAGCGTTGAACGCATCATAGTGTCAACTAAATCAGAGCTTGAAGGCTCATCTATAATACGGTTACGTTCTGCATAAATAATTTCACGTTGCTTACGTAAAACTTCGTCGTATTCAAGAATACGTTTACGTGCGTCAAAGTTGTTACCTTCAACACGTTTTTGAGCAGATTCTACTGCACGAGATACCATTTTAGATTCGATTGGTGTTGAATCGTCCATACCAAGACGGTTCATCATCGTTTGCATACGATCTGATCCGAAGCGAACCATTAACTCATCTTGTAAAGATAAGTAGAAACGACTGTCACCTTTATCACCTTGACGACCAGAACGACCACGTAGCTGATCATCGATACGACGTGATTCGTGACGCTCAGTACCGATTACAGCAAGACCGCCTAAATCTTCTACGCCTTCACCAAGTTTAATGTCGGTTCCACGACCGGCCATGTTTGTCGCGATTGTAACGGCACCTTTTTGACCCGCATTCATGATAATTTCCGCTTCATGTTCGTGGTTCTTAGCGTTTAAGACATTATGTCTAACGCCACGTCGTTTTAAAAGGTTTGAAATGTATTCACTTGTTTCAACCGCTACAGTACCTAGAAGTACGGGCTGACCTTTACGATACTTTTCAATAACTTCTTCAACAACTGCATCAAACTTACCTTTTTGACTCACATAAATTTTATCTGAGTTATCGATACGTTGAACAGGACGGTTCGTTGGAATTTGTGTAACCGTCATATTATAAATATTACGGAACTCTTCTTCTTCCGTCTTCGCAGTACCTGTCATACCAGCTAGTTTATTGTACATTCTGAAGTAGTTTTGGAATGTAATCGAAGCCATCGTTTTAGATTCATTTTGAATTTGAACGCCTTCTTTAGCTTCAATTGCTTGGTGTAACCCTTCTGAAAAGCGTCGACCTGGCATTGTACGACCAGTGAATTGGTCTACGATTAAAACTTCACCTTGATGAATCATATAGTCAACGTCACGTTGCATTGTGTAATGTGCACGTAAAGCAAGACTGATATGGTGAATGATATCAACATGTTTCACGTCGTATAAGTTATCGATTTTAAACATGTTTTCTGCTTTATCGATACCTTGTTCAGTTAACTGAACAGATTTCGTCTTTTCATCATAGTGATAGTCATCGTCTTTTTTAAGCATTTTAACGAATACGTTCGCTTGCGTATAAAGTGTTGTCGATTTTTCAGCTTCACCTGAAATAATTAATGGTGTACGCGCTTCGTCGATTAAGATAGAGTCAACCTCATCAATGATGGCAAAGTGAAGCGGTCTCATAACACGGTCTTCTTTATAATTCACCATGTTGTCACGTAAGTAATCGAAACCTAACTCGTTGTTCGTACTATACGTGATGTCTTGATTATAAGCTTCTCTTTTTTCAGTTGTGTTTAAACTATTAAGGTTAAGCCCAACTGTTAAGCCTAAGAAGTTATAAAGTTCAGCCATCTCTTCACTTTGAACACTAGATAAGTATTCATTGACCGTGATAACGTGAACACCACGTCCAGCTAATGCGTTTAAGTATACAGGCATAGTAGCTGTTAACGTTTTACCTTCACCCGTTCTCATCTCAGCAATATCACCTTTATGAATGGCAATACCACCCATAACTTGTACGCGATATGGTGACATATTAAATACACGTTTAGCACCTTCACGTACTAACGCAAATGCTTCCGGTAAGATTCGATCTAATTCTTTATCTTGTTTTGAAACACTTTCAATCGCTTGAATTTTGTCTTGGAATTCTCTTGTTTTATTTCTAATATCGTCATCTGACAAGCGCTCGATTTCTGGTTCTAAGTCGAGTACTTTATCAGCTAGTTTACCGAGGCGTTTTATTTCTCTATTATTGCCGTCAACAATTTTCGATAAAAAACCCATTCTGTTCGCTCCTTTTTAGCATAAAAACTGTTTGGCTTACAACAAATCATCATATCATATATTTTATTTACGATGCGTTTCGTTCGATTTAATTGATATAAATGAGATGATTTCTTCACACTATATTAGTGTAAGTCATATTGTTCATTAATTCTAATATATCACCTTAACGTGAATTTAGTGTTAATTTTCCCCACCTTGAAAAGCCCTTTAGATACAAAATGAGACTGAAACAAAGTCGATTGCTTCAGTCTCATAAATTATAATTTAAGTGTTATGATTTAGTTTGAATTAAACCATACTTTCCATCTTTACGTTTATAAACAATACTTGTTCCTTCAGTATCTCTGTCATTAAATACAAAGAAATCATGACCTAACAAATTCATTTGAAGAACTGCTTCTTCAGAATCCATCGGTTTTAATGCAAATTCTTTAGATTTAATTATCTCGATATCTGGTTCATTTTGTTGTTCTTCTTCAGTTGTATTCTCAACAACAGGTGTGAATAAATCTTCTTTGTTACCTTTAGCACGATGCTTGCGGTTTACTTTAGTTTTATATTTACGAACTTGTCTTTCAAGCTTATTATTAATTAAATCAATACCCGCATATAAATCATCGTGTCGTTCTTCTGCACGAAGCGTTACATTTTTTAACGGAATTGTTACTTCAATTTTAGTACTAGAGTTTTGATACGTTTTAACTTTCACGTGCGCTGTCACGTTTGGCACGTTTGTAAAGTAACGTTCTAACTTGCCAACTTTCTCCTCGATATAATTTCTGATGGCATCTGTAATAGTGAGGTTGTCGCCATGAATTTCAAATTTAATCATAGTGATCTACTCCTTTCAACCTCTATTTTTTATTTTTTTATTCTATTCCTTACTTATATTTTACCACTTTTCTAAGACCGTGCAAACGTTAACACTCTGATTTTTCTAACTTTTCTAAAAAATAATAATTCCGCTGCATGGTGCACGGTTAGCCCTGTTGTATAAATATCATCTATGAGTAAAATCTCTTTATTTTCAAGGTCATAACCCCTATCAACCAAAAGGAATGGGTTGTCACTTTTCGCACGCTCTCTTTTAGTTAAATTGGATTGTTTCGCTCTGACTTTAGCCTCTAAAATGGGATGAAATGGTATCTGCTTCGCTTTAAGTATTTCACCAATATGATCAAAACGTCTCATTAATTTCTTTTCATGCGGTGACGGAATCGGTACAAGATAATCATAGCGCCCTAATTGAGGCATAATCTCCGCAAACACGTGACTTAAAGCAATATCAAGGTGAAATTTATACTGAACGATAGTACTTTTCATAAGCCCTTGATAATCAGCAACTGTCACGACTTGATCGACCAATCGAAACCGTTGTTCTAGCCACTTACAATCTAAGCACACAGCTTCATTAGGACCAAGTTTCTTCAAACATCGCGCGCACCGCTTCACCGACTCAAACTGTTTAATTTGAGTTAAACACTTTTCACATATGACGTCAGGTTTTTTATAGAAATTATTAATTGTTAAAGGTGCGTGTATCACTTCAAAGCAAATTAAACATCTACGCATCTATCCAACCTCTTTCGATACCTAAGCGATTCATCGACTTAATCATGCGTGAAGCTTTCAACATACTTAAACTGATCCCCTCATGTAGGAAAAGCACTAAGCCAGTAGGCATTTCTTTCTTACGCCCTACGCGTCCCGCAATTTGAACGAGCGCATTAGCTTGAAACAAATGGCTATCAACTACGATGACGTCTAAGCTAGCCATCGTAAACCCGCGTTCTAATATTGTTGTTGTAAATACCACTGAGTGTTCACCCCGTCTTAAGGCTTCTACTTTGTCATGTCTGAGTGCATCTTCACTAAAGACAGTAATTAACCCTTTGATGTGCGGTTTATAATGTACATAAGTATCTTCCATACGACGAATATGATTAAAGAATACGAGCGTATAGCGATTCTTACGTACTTGTTCCTTTAAAATGTGTAATAGTTTAGATTGACACTTAGACGTATTGAGCTTGAAATATTGATATTGAGGTACCGGTAATCGTTTACGATGGAACCTTGCTGGCAAGGTGATAATTTGATTATTTTTAAATGAACGCAATAATTTTTTAGGTGGTGTCGCTGTCATTAAGAGGTGCGAATGTGTGGCCTTTGAAGCGTAAATGAGACTTTGTTGAAGCGACTTATCCATAGATAAAGGGAACGCATCCACTTCATCGACAAAAATGACGTCAAAGTGTGACTTGAAACGAAATAACTGATGGATGGTTGATATGACAAAGTGCCCATTAAACACTTGTTTGTGACCTTGATAAAGCACGTCAATTTGCTCATTTTTAAAAGCTTCTTTAATTCGTAACGCTACCTCAATCACAACGTCTACACGAGGTGAGACGACTGCTACATTCAACCCTAGTTGTCGTGCATACTTAATACCTTCAAATATCATCTCAGTCTTGCCTGCACCCGTAACGGCATATAATAAGAGACTCTCCATAGATGCGATGGCCTTTACGATTTGAGCACTCGCATAACTTTGTTGTTCTGATAAATTAAATGGTAGATGGTATGCGCCATCTGTCGCGGCCTGCTCCGACTTTATATAAAACACGTCTTGATCAGATTCCATCTTGCCAAGTTGAATACAATTTCGGCAATAAGTAACGCTTTCTTCGTTAAGATAAGGTTGATATGTATAAAAATGATGTGACTGTGTTGAATGACATTGTGCACATCTATAATGACCGTCGCTTAAACGAACGCCTCTGACCGTTTGTTCAATTACTTCATTTGTTAAAATATGGTGATCCTTCACTAGTCTGCCGTAATATTTAATACGCCTCACCTCTATATCCCTTCATACATATATACGGATTGGCTTAATCAATTACTCTTACAAACAAAAAAGATTTGAAAATGAGCACGTCATCTCCAAATCTTCATCATTATTTACATCTTAATTTTACGACCTATGTATCCAACACCGATGCCGCCTGGCCCTAAGTGAGAAGCAACTACTGGCCCGAATTCTGAGAAGAGTACATCATAATCTGGAAACTCTTTTTTCATAGATTCATAAACTTCGTTACTTTCATCGACCTTATCGCCACCGATTACCAATAGCGTTTTATCTTCGGCATCTTTAATCTCTTCAGCCGCTTTACGCACCATCATTTTAAGTGCACGCTTTTTCGTACGTACCTTTTCATTAGGTACGATTTTACCATCCTCAAAGCAAAGTAGTGGCTTCATTTTTAAAAGTGTTCCAATCCAAGCTTGAGCATTTGAAATTCGGCCACTCTTTTGAAGGTATTTAAGGTCATCTACCACAATGTAAGCGCCAGTTTCTTCACGCATGCTTTCAAGTTCTTTTAAAATAGCATCCAGTTCTAAGCCTTGTTCGATGAGCTCGATGGCTTTTAAAACAAACACGCCTTCAGCAAACGCAGCAATCTTAGTATCAAATACATGAATGTTGATACCTTCGATCATGTCGTTTACTTGCATAGCTGTTTGAACGGTACCGCTAATGCCACTTGATAGATGAATCGAAATAACGTCTGTATAACCTTCGTCTTTAAGTTTTTCATACATATCGACAAGTGTTCCAATAGCAGGCTGACTCGTTCTAGGTGCAGTTTTAATATCTTTAAGCTTGTCGTAACACTGTACTTTAGAAATTTCGACGAATTCTTTATAGCTTTCATTATCGTTTAACGTCACATATAAATGTGCAATCGGTATATGATACTTTTCAATTAAATCTTGTGGGATATAACTTGTAGAATCTGTCAGTACAGCGACTTTCATATCTCATCCTCCTAGCTCATATAAATATATCATACCTTATATTATATATAATGATAATCGTTTTGAATATTTAAATCTGTTATTTTGATGTGTATAATATAGTTAATACGAAGACAAAGGATGAACATTATGAAAGATGATGTGATCACAATCAAATCTGAACATCAGTTTGAGACAGTCATCAATAAATCGCGTTTTATCTGTTATATCAAACCCGTTCAAACTGAGGATGACGCCAAGGCTTTTATTCAATCCATTAAGAAAAAGCACCATGAGGCCACGCACAACTGCTCGTGCTACACAATTGGTGATACGATGAATATTCAAAAGGCTAATGACGACGGCGAACCAAGCGGGACTGCAGGCGTTCCAATGCTTGAAGTTTTAAAGAAGAATGATATTCATAATACTGTAGCGGTCGTGACAAGATACTTTGGCGGTATTAAACTCGGCGGTGGCGGCTTAATTCGTGCTTATAGTGGCGCAGTACGTAATGCAGTGAATGATATTGGCCTCGTTGTGCTTAAAAACGCGATACCTATGACTGTAACTGTTAGCTATGATTTAACTGGTAAGTTAGAACATGAAATTCAATCTACGACTTTCATGTTAAAAGACACGACTTACACGGATAAGGTAAGTTACGATATTGATGTCATTGAGACTGAACGCGATGACTTTATTGACTTCTTAAATCGACACACTCAAAGCAACTATGAACTACATGAAGGTGACGTTACGCGCTTACCGTTCGATTTAGAAAAATAGACATAAATTAAATTCGGTTGATTTTTATGTAGCTTGTAATTTAATTTCCTTTAACAGCATGCTTTCCTGGGACGTGGCTGGAGCCTGTAGTCTCCAGACTCACGCTACTCCCCTAGGAGTCAGCTGTTAGGAATTATTACATATCTAAAAAAATGGTTGATTTGAAGAATTAGCAGTACGCAGAGACCAAAGGAATTTCAAGCGTGATAGTATATTAGTGACGTCTTTTTAATTAAACTGTCCAATAACCAAGAAAGCTATGTAAAATTTAAGTTCTTACCAACCGAATTTCTTAGGCATAAATTAAAACACTTCTTAAAAGCCATGATTTACTAACTTTTAGGAAGTGTTTATTTTTGAGTTTTCTTTGAAATTAATTTTAATAAAGGCTTATAATTATCGTCAATTAACCCAGTAAATTCAACAATGAGCTCTATTGTAATAATGATGAGGATGAACATCATTAAGACACCCCAAGGTTGAGATAAATACAAGATAATACTTGCAATACTAAATAAAATCGCGATTGAATAGATTAAGATAACCGTTTGGCGATGTGAGTAACCCAAATCAAGTAACCTATGATGTAAATGCGATTTATCCGCTTGCATAATACTTTGACCTTTCTTAACACGACGTACCATAGCAAACAATGTGTCGATAAAAGGCACAGCAAGAATAACTACTGGGAAGAATAATGAAATTAACGTTATGTTTTTAAAACCTAACAATGACACAAATCCGATAATATAACCAATCAACAATGCACCACTATCACCTAAAAATATTTTAGCTGGGTGGAAATTAAAGCATAAAAATCCTAGTAATGAACCTAATAAAACACTGCATATCATCATGATAAATATGTTGACTTGTAGAATCGCGATAAAACCTATCGTGATAAGTGCAATCGCTGATACGCCTGCTGCTAAACCATCTAAACCATCTATGAGATTGATTGCATTTGAAATTGCGACAATCCAAAAAATTGTAAACGGAATACTAAAATATCCAAAATGAATTGTTGGGCCTATCGGTAATGAAATAAAATCGATCGTGATGCCATAGTACACGACCACTAAAGCAACGAGTATTTGACCAATCAATTTTATAATTGGTTTCAAATCAAATAAATCATCGATTAAACCTAATAAGTATATTAAAACACTACCAATAACCAGAGGTTTTATTTCTTCTTCTACAGGATGTGCGAACCAAATACCAATTAAAAAGGCGAGTAATATAACAGTACCGCCTAGCATTGAGATTGGCTCAGTATGTACCTTTCGAATATTCGGTCTATCTAAAATATTCATCTTTTTTGAAAAGATTATAATGATTGGTGTCAATATTAAACTGACGATCATTGAGAGGACGATTAGTTTTAAAGTTAGCATCAGTTCACCTACACTCGTTCTCAAAATTTAAGCCTATCTATAGAATATATATTAAATGCATTTAACACACATTTTCATATAGATATCATACCATTTCATTACATGTTTTAAAATTCTAACCTAAAATAAAAAAATAATTTCTCGCGATAGGATGACAAATTGTAAGATTTCACTTACAATAACTAAGTGCTTAGAAAAGGAGTCGAAGTAATATGATTCAAGCTATCATTTATAATATTTCAGTTACCGTAGCAGGCATTTACTTATTTCATCGACTAGAATACTCAGAAAGTAGTCATATCCGCTTCTCTAAAAGCTATACTACTTTATTACTTACAGTTGTCGCATTATTACTAGCGTCATACCCGATCGACATACCACCATATGTCATCCATCTTACATTCGTTCCTTTACTATTTTTAGGTCGCTATACGAACTTTTTCTATACGATGTTATCAGCAATCATCATCGTTTTAGCCGACACGTTGATATTTGATAATACGATTGCGCATGGCATTACCATTTTAATCATTGCATTGATATCAAGTATTATTGGTCCATTTTTAAAACAAGGCCATATCGCTTCATTACAAATTCTAAATGGTTTAAGTATTGTCATTTTCGCTGGATTGATTTTATTCAACTCGCAATATGACTGGATCGAACTCTTATACTTAATCCCGCTTTCATTTGTATTAACGATTATTTCTTCAATTATATTTGTTGATATTTGGCGTTTCTTCTCGTTGATTCAACGTTATGAAAATGAGGACTCTGTGGATTACCTAACTGGTTTAGGAAACGTAAAATCTTTTGATAGACATCTAAACAAGTGTACGCAAGTAGCCGCTGAGAAAGACGAATCGCTAGGCTTGCTGCTTATAGATATAGATGGTTTCAAAGACGTAAATGACGCGTACACGCATTATGCTGGTGACGCAGTTCTTAAACAAATGTCTCAACTATTAATCAATTACGTACCAAAACAATTTAAAATATTTAGAAACGGTGGCGAAGAATTTTCAGTCGTTGTTCAAAACATTTCATTAGATGAAAGTGTTAAGCTCGCTGAAAGCATTCGCCGCGCTGTGGAAAAGTCAAGCTTCCACCTACCGTCTAAAGAAGTTATTAAATTATCTGTTTCAATTGGCGTAGGACATTTAACAAAAGACAACTATAAATCACAACGTAAGGTATTTAAAGATGCCGATGACATGTTACATGTAGCTAAAAACGAAGGCCGTAACAAAGTAATGTTTAATCCGATTGTTAAAATTTAATACAATTATATGAAAAGCTAGGGCACCACGAAACGTGTCCTAGCTTTCATTTTCAATAAAGAGAATTCAAACCAATCAATCCCACCTCCCCCCCCGTTTCACCCTTCCTAGAAAATAATTACATTTACTTGAAAATATTTTAAAATCTATTGCAAGTTGCACGCCCTTTTTGTAAACTTCAAGTGTTCTATAAAAATAAATAAGGGGGTTTATTAAATGGCAGACGGTCTAACTATCATTGACGAAGATAAAGTCATCGATCTTGTCTTAATTGCAGGTCGTGTCTTACTTGAAAGTGGTGCTGAGACCTACCGTGTTGAAGATACAATGGGCAGGATTGCAAGTAACTACGGCTTATCTGATACATATAGCTTTGTGACGTCGACTGCAATTATCTTTTCACTAAACGACAGAACGAACACGCGGTTAGTTCGAGTGCGTGAACGTACTACAGATCTTGAGAAAATCGCGCTAACGAACAACATCTCACGTAAAATTGCGAACGACGAAATCACAATCGATGAAGCCAAATCAGAACTCATTCACTTACATCATGCCTCATTACAATATTCATTTTTAACCAAATTCTTTGCAGCAGCAATTGCATGTGGCTTCTTTTTATTCATGTTCGGTGGTAGTACCATTACCGATTTTATTATTGCCATTATAGCCGGAGCTGGTGCCTTCTTAACATTTGATATTGTACAACGATATATTCAAATTAAATTCTTCTCAGAGTTCATAAGTGCAACCATCGTCATCAGTATCGCTGCACTATGTTCGAAACTTGGACTCGTCGAGAATCAAAATATTATAACCATCGCAGCAGTTATGCCCTTAGTCCCTGGTATCTTGATTACGAATGCTATCCGTGACTTAATGGCTGGTGAGTTATTAGCTGGTATGTCACGTGGTGTTGAAGCGGCTTTAACTGCATTTGCGATTGGTGCAGGCGTTGCGATTGTATTATTACTATTCTAATCTGTTTTATAAGGAGGTATACCTTTGCTCATATTATTTAAGTATGCCATACACTTTCTAGTGAGTTTCCTCGCTACAATATTATTCTCGATCATCTTTAATGCGCCGCGTCGCTTATTAATCGCTTGTGGTTTCGTAGGTGCTTTAAGTTGGGTGATTTACGTGATTACAGATGACCTTACTGCAAACAAAGTACTTGCAGCATTCTTAGGTAGTGTTATCTTAGGATTAACAAGTCACGTTATGAGTAGACAATATAAACGTCCCGTTATCATCTTCATCGTGCCAGGTATCATTCCTTTAGTACCAGGTGGTGCCGCATATGAAGCAACGAGACATTTAGTTTCAAACGAATACACAGACGCGGTCAATACGTTCTTAGAGGTTACGTTAACATCCGGAGCCATCGCTTTCGGTATCCTTTGTTCAGAAATCATTTACTACATTTATACGCGCTCTAAATTGCTTTTCGGCAAAGTTAAAGGTAAAGCGCACCGTGAAAGTTATCATATGAACGACCGTGTATAAGGAGACATTGACATGAAAGCACAAATTACTGATAGACTCATTCGCTACACTGAAATCAATACACAGTCTAATCCAGATTCAAATACGACCCCTTCATCAAAAGCCCAATGGGATCTCTTACATTTACTTCAACAAGAACTTAAAGATATGGGATTAGAAACAACGCTTGATGATAAAGGTTATTTATTTGCTACGTTAGAAAGTAATACAGACAAAGCGGTTCCAACGATTGGCTTCTTAGCACACGTCGACACATCTCCAGATTTCAAAGCTTCTGACGTTAAACCGCAAGTTGTTGAACAATTTGATGGTAACCCGATCACGCTTGGCAATAGTGATCTTCAACTGACTGTAGATCAATTTCCTGAATTAAAATCATTAATCGGTCACACGTTAGTTACGACAGATGGTACGACGTTACTCGGTGCTGATGATAAAGCGGGTATCGTTGAGATTATGGAAGCCATTCAATACTTAATCCAACATCCTGAAATTAAGCATGGTCGCATTCGTATCGGGTTTACACCTGATGAAGAAATCGGTAAAGGGCCGCACCATTTTGATGTAGACGCCTTTAATGCTGACTTCGCGAATACGATGGATGGTAGCTTACTTGGTGAACTGCAATTTGAAAGCTTTAATGCGGCTAGTGCTCAAGTAACGAGTCATGGCCTCAACGTCCATCCTGGTTCAGCAAAAGACACGATGATCAACGCACTTGAAGTAGCCCATCAGTTTCATGCGAAAGTGCCTAAAGATGCATCACCAGAATTTACAGATGGTTATGAAGGCTTTTATCACCTCATGTCGCTTCAAGGTAATGTAGAAAAAGCACAGTTATCTTACATTATCCGTGACCACGACAAACTCAAATTTGAAGATAAGAAGAAATTACTTAATGATATCGTTGAAGATTTAAATTTAAAATATGGCCGTAAAGTTTTAGAAATCAATATGGAAGATCAATACTATAATATGGCTGAAAAGATTAAACCATACCCTCATATTATCGATATTCCGAAACGTGTATTTGAACAAAGAGGAATTACACCAAATACAGATCCTATCAGAGGCGGAACAGATGGTTCTCAGTTATCTTACATGGGCTTACCAACACCAAACATTTTCACAGGTTGCGGTAATTTCCATGGACCTTATGAATACGCTTCAATAGACGTCATGAAAGAAGCTACAATGGTTATTGTAGGCATCGCAGAAGCCGCAACCCAGTACAACTTTGAATAAATGTTCCCTTTTAAAAAAAGACCTTATATCGCCTGATTGCGATATAAGGTCTTTTCATTATGAAATTGACGCTTGTAATAATTTCAATGATTGAATCGAATATTGTCTAAGTTGGATGCCTAATTGATAATTTGTGAACGTTGTAGGTGCGTCCATGAAGACATTAAACATACCTGTCACATCGCGTTCTGTAAACGCGTCAAACTTATTAGACGTACCGCATATCGCAACATTCGTCTTGTGATGCTTCTGGCATAATTCCGCAATCTTTAGTGATGTCGTTTCAAGAATCTGACTATCTTCATCAATGCCTTCACCAAAGATGACTAGGTCAGCTTGTTCAATTAATTGATCGAGATGTGTTATTTTATCTAAGATTGCATGACTTGTAGAAATCGTACCACCATAAATACCACTCAGTACTGCAGCGACACCACCGCCTGCACCGCCACGTTCTATCGGGCTCAATGTTAAATTTAGACTACTTTTAAGAATTTCATTGAGATACCATACTTTATTATCAACTTCTATAGCATCCTCTTTCGAAATCCCTTTATGCTCATATGTTTTCATTATCGCACTTTGTTTTCCATAATAATGACTATCGAAATCAGATACGATTTCAATGGTTGCTTGAGTTAATTTATCATTTAGATGTGATGTATCAATTCGTCTGACGAGATTAAGGTATCTTGGGCCTTTTGACAAATCAATCACATGACCATCATCATCATAAAATGTTGCGCCAAGCGCTTGTAAGAGACCTGCACCACCATCATAGCTATCAATGCCGCCTACTGAGATGATAAAATGTTTCGCACCGTTCTCTAAAGCGTGTAGAATCACTTCACCTAATCCATAGCTTGAGCGATGTGTAACAGGATTCTCCCCTTTTAGAAACAGTTGACTTTCGATAACGGTATAGCCATCGTTTGTAATACCGTATTCAGTTTGCACGTGATTCATATCTGCATCATGTGTCTCTAATTTATATTTCGTCCCTGATTGCCATGAAAATACGGATGTAAGCAATTCGTTCTTACCATTGAATAAAGGGACTTGTACAATATCAGCTTCTTTAATCTGGCTTGCGACCGCTTCTTCAACATAGCGATTCGCCTCATAACTTGTTAAACTACCATAGAATTCATCCATAGCTACAAGTACTTTCATAATGTCACCTCATTATTTCATCTAACTTTATACTTCAATCACTCATCTTATTATACAACGTACCACGCCTAAATGAAATTCGGTTGATATAGTGTGGAGCGTGTTTGAGGTTTCATGGTCACGATATTCGCACTAGGTTAACTTATTCGACAAAAAAAGAGTTAGTAAATGAAGGGTATGTAATTCGACCTTCACCTTACTAACTCGTTAAGTTCAATATTTATTCTTCAGCTTTTGCTAGAGACGCAACGGTAACGTTATCGTGACTATCATGCCAAATAACTTCACCTTCTACAAAGTAAAAGCCTTGTGGCGTCTCGTGCTTCACACCAGTTTTTGACGCGATATAATCAGATAATTCGCGATCATCTTGAACAATCATATAATAGCCATCTATATCTCGTTCGTATAAAAACTTATTAAATTGATCGAGGGCATTTGCAGATATCGGGCAAGTTTCACTATGTTTTAATAAGAATACATATTTGTTATCTGTAATGATTTGCTCAAACTGGTCAATTGAAGTTAGCTTAATCGCCATCCCTTTTCACCTCTAAATAATGATCTTTTTCAAGATTAGTTAATTTATAGCTGTTCCAAATGTCTGTTCAATTTCTAAATCTTAACCCAATTATTTTATTATAGAAAACACTTATCAATGTAAATCATTATACACACTTTGGCATGGGTTGTTAACCACTATTTTTAACAAAATTAAGTGGAAAATGTGAACTTTAATTTCAATATCCCCTTTTATAAGGAGAAAATTTAACTCGAAAATCAAATATTTCGCTAATTTCATTCCCCTTTTCCTAAATAACAATCATTTCAATCATGTTTATTATCGCGACATAATGTGATATAGTAAATCATCATTATTTCAGGAATTTTAAAGGAGTCAATCATGTATTCAGCTATACAACCTTTTATCAGTAAGGATTCAAGTCAACAGAGTGTTTATATTGATGCATATGACGAAGTTCGAGATGTATTGATGAACCTACTTGATACGCCTGTTAAATCAACACAGCATATCGGTGGCACGAGGCATTTCCAATATCAAACCGAGCCGATTTTAGATGTATTGGTTGGTGTGGATAGTTTACACGACATCACTTCTCTCGATGAAAAGCGCTTGAACTATGTAGGATTCTATCGGCTACATCATAAATATCGCAAGAAAGTTGTGATGGCACGCTTTAATAATTTAATTGATTTGAAACAAGAAGTGCGTCTTCATATTATACAACGCGATACCGATCAATTTGAGCATTACCTATTTCTAGATGGGTTGTTAAGTGAGAATCCCGACGTTCAACACGAATTCGAAACATTTAAGTTAGGCTTGAAGCATAGAGACCTTGGTATAAGACAATACGAAATTCAAAAAGAGAAGTTCTTTTCAAAAATATTAAAAAAATATAGTTAGATTATAACCTTTACATTAAATTTATTTTATTGAAAATGAACCCATGTTATTTCACATCACTTTAGAATAGTTGCTATAATAAAGCTATCAAAACTTTTAGAAAGGATGTTTTTGTCTTGCATAACGACAACATCTTAAATGAATTAAAGCAAGTCATTCCGGAAGATATTATTAAAGTGGATGAACCACTCAAACGCTATACCTATACAGAAACTGGCGGCAAGGCCGACTTTTACATATCTCCATCTAAAATTGAAGACGTTCAAAGCGTTATGAAATATGCGTATAAACATGATATCCCCGTTACGTTTTTAGGTAATGGATCAAATATTATCATCCGTGAAGGTGGTATTCGCGGCATTGTACTAAGTTTACTTGAGCTAAACTACGTTGAAGTTTCAGACGCTTCAATTATCACGGGTAGTGGTCGTGCGATTATCGACGTTTCAAGACTTGCTCGCGACAATCATTTAACTGGACTTGAGTTCGCTTGCGGTATCCCTGGCTCTGTAGGTGGTGCTGTCTATATGAACGCTGGTGCATACGGCGGCGAAGTTAAAGACTGCATCGATTACGCTTTATGCGTTGATGATGAAGGTCATTTATTCAAGCTATCTAACGAAGATCTTAAATTAGGTTATCGTCAAAGTATCGTTCAGGAAAAGCACTACGTCGTTTTAGAGGCTGCATTCACGCTAGAACCTGGCGATTATGAAGAAATTAATGCGAAGATGGAAGACCTTACAGAACGCCGTGAAACAAAACAACCTTTAGAATACCCTTCATGCGGTAGTGTGTTCCAACGCCCACCAGGTCACTTCGCAGGTAAACTCATTCAAGATTCTGATTTACAAGGTCACCGTATTGGCGGCGTTGAAGTATCTAAGAAACATGCCGGCTTTATGGTTAACGTGGATAACGGTACAGCGACAGACTACGAAGACCTGATCCACCACGTTCAAGACGTTGTCAAAGAGAAATTCGACGTCGAACTGAAACGTGAAGTACGTATCATTGGCGAACATTTAGAACAATAGAAAGCAGGATTTTATGGTAAATGTCTACGGCAATACGGTTGATAATGAGACGCGTTGTATTCATTATCAATCCTACTTAGATATTATCGCGATTAAATTTAAATGTTGCGGTAAATATTACCCTTGTTATAAATGTCATAACGAGAACGAAAGTCATGCAACACGAAGATGGTCTAAAGAAGAATTCGACGAACGCGCGATTCTATGCGGCCATTGCGGATATGAACTCACAATAAATGAATATATGATGACTGAAACATGCCCCCATTGCAAAAGCCATTTCAATAATCGTTGTAAATACGATTACCACCACTACTTTAGAATGTAGTTTGACTTAGGCTATTAATTTTTTAGTTGGCGGGTTAAGTGTTTTAAAGATGAGGCTATGAAGCGCGTGCTTCATAGCTTCTTTTTTGAGATTGAAAACCTTGAGTTAAGGGGAGTATCGTGTGTTGTAGGTTTAATTGGCGGCAATGGTTATAATGAAAGTGAGTATTTAAGGATACAGCTTCTATCACAATTGCTTCATACATCAAATTATGATTAAATTTGAGTTGAATCACTTAATTACATGTTGGGGTTTATCAAGAAATGCTAGACGTGATAAACAAAGGGGCTCTGTTTATCAAGATTTCTTAAACGTGATAATCCAAGGGCTTTTGTTTATCAAGACTTTTCAAACGTGATAATTCAAGGGCTCTGTTTATCAAGATTTCTTAAACGTGATAAACAAAGGGGCTCTGTTTATCAAGATTCTTCAAACGTGATAATCCAAGGGCTTTTGTTTATCAAGATTCTTCAAACGTGATAATCTAACGGCTTCTGTTTATCAAGATTCTTCAAACGTGATAATCCAAGGGCTTTTGTTTATCAAGATTTCTTAAACGTGATAATCCAAGGGCTTTTGTTTATCAAGATTCTTCAAACGTGATAATCCAAGGGCTTTTGTTTATCAAGAATCTTCAAACGTGATAATCCAAGGGCTTCTGTTTATCAAGATTCTTCAAACGTGATAAACCGCACCGACCCACCATCCAACTCCGCTTCAAACTGCAATAAAAAACCAAGCATGACTCCCTTTAAGAAATCACGCTCGGCTCTCTCAATAAATCAAACTATTATTTTTTAAACGCTTTTTCTAATTCTTCAATCTGCATAATTGATGTCGTTGTAGAACCAGCTGAGAAGTACCACAACTTAGGATCAAGTTCGATAATTTTACCTGACTTAATCGCACTTACATTTTTCAGAACGTCATTGCCTAGTACTTTTTTAGATGACGCTTTACCACTTACAGCTTGACCGCGGTCCATAGCGAATATAATGTCCGGGTTCATTTTGTTGATATACTCGTTAGAGATAACTTGACCATGTGGGCTTTGTTTAATATCTGTATCAGCAGGCGTGAATCCTAAAGTATCGTAAACGAGACTACCGAAGCGATCACCAGGACCGTATGTTGATAATTCGCCTTCGTTAACGAGTAAGTACATACCTTTAGCTTTTAAATCCTTCGTTTTCGCTTTCACACCAGCAATTTTATCTTCTAACTTTTGATTTAATTCCTTAGCTTTATCTTCTTTACCAAAGATTTTTCCTAAATTATCCGTATTCGTTTTAACAGATTTTAAGTAATTTTTATCATCTGCACCCATGTATACCACTTTGGCTTTTGGCGCAGCTTTCTTAAATTCATCTAAGTTCTTTTGATAAGCTGTTCTACTTGATAAGAAGATGATATCTGGTTGGATTTTAGCAACTTTATCAAAGTCAATCGTTTTTAAGTCCCCAGTATTTTCATATTTATCATCTTTAAATTCTTTTAAAAAGTCTGGTAATAACTCTTTATTTTCACCCTTAGGTAAAGCTTTAATCTCATCTTTTACACCAAGTTCTTTTAACGTATCTAACGCACCATAATCAAATACGATAACTTTCTCAGGATTAACAGGCACATCGACTGTTTCAGAAACTTTCTTTTGTTCTTTGCTGTCTTTATTTTCATCACGTAATTTAAAGTTATTCTCTACTTTAATAGTTTTCTCACTTGAAGCTTTTTCACTACTTTTTTCTTCTTTCTTACTAGATTGATTACCACATGCAACTAATAAAAATGCTAAACATATAACGACTAGAAAACTTAATCTTTTCATTAAATTCACTCCTACTGATTTCTTAAATACTTGTCCCCACAATTATATGCGTATCTCTTAACGCGCCATCACTCCTTTCAATAATGCTAACTTGATTGTTTATCCTCGAAATACATGCAGAACTTTTGATTCGAAATCGTTTGTATCGAGACATCCATTTCATAAATCTCTGACAATATCTTGGAATCAATAACATCGTCTTTCGTTCCTTCATGTACAATTCGCCCTTTTTTAAAAGCAATAATATTATCTGAATAACATGACGCAAAGTTAATATCATGAATCACAATAATAATTGTCTTATTTAAATATTCAGCTAGATTTTTCAACGTCTGCATAATCTGAACAGAATGTTTCATATCCAAATTGTTCAACGGTTCATCAAGCAAGATATAATCCGTATTCTGAGCTATCGTCATTGCGATGTACGCCCGTTGCTTTTGCCCGCCTGATAATGTTTTGATATTTCGATGACGAATTTCATCAAGATGTAACAGATTTAGAGCACGGTCAACCTCTTGATGATCATCGTCCTTCAAATAGCCTTTTGAATAAGGGAAACGCCCAAATTGAACAAGCTGCTCAACCGTAATGTTCAGTTCTGTATGATTCGCTTGCTTTAAAATTGAAAGCCTTTTGGCAAGTTCGTTTGTCGGCACTTTGAAAAGCGCATCGCCATCAATATGAACTGAACCACTTTCGAGTTCAATAAGTCGACTAATGAGTGATAAGAATGTACTCTTACCGGCACCATTAGGACCAATAATTGAAGTAAGCTTTCCTTTTTCAATATCAACATTTACATCTTCTAAAATCTTAGTGTCTCTTATATGGACGTCAACGCCTCTTACTTCAATCATGCTAAGTGTCTCCTTTTAACTAGAATGTAGATAAAATAACTGCCGCCTACTAAATTGATGAGAATACTCACTTCATTTGTCGCTTCAAACAACTGTTCAACGCCAAATTGCGCGAGTATCAAAACAATCCAACTCAAACAAATCGTGACAGGTAAAAGATATTTATGTTCATACGTTTTCATAAATTCATGCGCAATATTAATCGTCATGAGTCCAAGAAATGTGATTGGACCAACGAGTGCGGTAGATATGGATACAAGGATTGCGACAAGTATCATCAAGAGTCGTGTGAATACTTCATAACGTATACCTAAGTTTATCGCATGGGCTTTACCAAGCAGTAAGACGTCTAAAGTCGGTAATAAGCGTACGATAGATAGTATGATCATAATCAAAATGATTGCCGAAAGTAATACCAGCTTTGAATTGGAAGCATCGAAACTTGCGAACATTGCACTTTGTATTTGCAAAAAGTCCTCGGGATTAATCAATAATTCAATAAAGCCCGTTATACTTTTAAAGAAAGTTCCCATAACAACGCCCATCAATAAGATCATATAAACTGAGAATTGAAATGTCTTGAAGATAACTTGAAATAATATGAGCGCAAATAACATCATGACAAATACAGTAATGATAAAATTCGCGTAAATATTCGTATTCCAAAATGATTGCACACCGAATACAAAAATCAGAAGAACCTTAATAAATATGTAAACTGCATCAAGTCCCATAATAGACGGTGTTAATAATCGGTTAACGGTTATGGCTTGAAAAATCGTTACCGAAGTGGCGATTGCAGCACCTACAAATAACATTAAGACAAGCTTCCGTACTCGACTTGAAAATTGGTATTCAAATATTTCGAAATCGAGTCCTATAAATAAGTAAGCAATGCTGATTATAAGTGTGACCGCAACAAGCAGTATCAGTTTTTTCTTTTTCTCAAGTAGTTTCATGACGTCGACCTCGAATCAATAACATAATAAATATCACCGTTCCAAATACACCTATCGTGAGACCAATATTCACTTCGTATGGATACACGACAAGACGACCGATCACATCAGAAATCAGCACAAATATAGCACCTAACATTGCTGTATGTGGCAGCGCTGCTTTTAAATGGTCCCCTTTGAAAATAGAAACAATATTCGGAACAATCAATCCTAAGAAAGGTAAAGTTCCAACCGTTACCACAACGAGTGCCGTGATAATCGACGTAAAGAAAAGCCCTAGATTAATAATAAATTGATAATTAAGACCGAGATTTTGGCTAAAATCTTTACCCATACCAGCAATCGTAAATTGGTTCGCAAATATGTAAGTTAAAACTAAAATTGGAATACTTAGATAGAGTACTTCATATCTGCCACTCGTTATAATTGCAAAGTTACCATGCATCCAGTTACCTAAACTTTGAACCGCATTGGTACGCAATGCAAAGAAATTTGTAAAACTCGACACAACAGCGCCCATCATGATGCCTAAGAGCGGCACAAAGATCACATCTTTAAACTTAATCAATTCAACTAACCTTACAAATAGAAAAGTACCTAACAAACTGAAACATATCGCTAAAATAAGCTTCAATAGCCTGCTTGAAGTAGGAATTAATATTAATGAAATTAAAATACCAAACTTCGCCCACTCCATTGTGCCTGCAGTAGTCGGACTAACAAATTTATTTTGAAGCATTTGTTGCATGATTAAACCTGCTAAAGCTAAGCTACTTCCACAAATGATGATACTCATCGTTCTGGGAATGCGACTTGCATATAAAATATTCCACTCTTCATGCGACCATGATGGGATGTGTGTGACATCCAGCTGATGAACGCCAACAAAGAGTGATGTCACCGAACAAATGATTAACACGATGCACAAAAGCCAACCATTCATTAGTAATTTCATAATAGAATCCTCTTTCAATGTGATGTATTTTGCAAATGATAATCAATTTCAATTAAATTTTATCACTTTCCTCACATAAATCAATACTTTATTTAACTTTTGTTAAGATTTTGTTAATAAAAAAGCAGGCTAGACATTCGTCTAACCTGCAATGCTCATATCTTATTGAGTTTTGTGATTAAATACCTAAGTGACCTTTTTGAACGTAACCATTCGCATCGAAGTTGAAACTAATAATCGCGTCATCAATGTTGTAAGTCATACTGAATTGGTTGTTTTCACCTTCTTTTACTTGAGCTGGTTGACCATAAGCTTTAATGATATCTTGTTTACTAATTTGACCTTTCTTAACATCGAAGTTTGCGATGTGTGGCATACCTGCGTCATCGAAGTTTGTAATTTGTGTATCTGCAACATTTTTAATAGCCATAGGTTCTGATTCTTTAGGCGTAACCATATTGATTTTGTAACCGTTTAGCGTCACATTGTTGTGCTTAACTGCATTAACGAATGTCGACTCAACGATAAAGCTAGAATCATAGCTTGTATGACCTTTGTATGCATACCAAGGTCTAATTTGGGGTTTGTATGTTTTATTAGGTGCGTAAATTGTAACTTTATATTCATCTGCGATACGTTGCGTTTCTCTATCTACTGCATGAGAGAATGATTCAGCTGTTTCATGACCATAATGAGGTACATTGTTTTCTAATTCTTGGTACTGAGCTTCAGTCATACCTTTAGGAACAACACCGCCATATGGACGTTGACCTTGAGATGCTTGTGTTTGTGTATGTGCTTGGTCTTCATTTGTAGCTTGATGATCTTCCGCTGCTTCCATAGTCCCTGATACCCCTGTAAATAAAACTGTTGATGCTAAAAGTGACGAAACAAATAAATTTGATTTTTTCATAATTACACTCCTTTGATTTCTTTTACATTACGAATGTTACTATAATATTACAAATATTACTATTAAATGAATGTAAAATTCTTTTTATTATTATTTAAAGTGTTAAATACTTTAATATGATTTAAATTTAATACGTAATACATTTCATTAATTACGATTTCATCGCTTAAATTTTTATATCTCTTTTTTTAAAAGCACTACCGCTAAGTTAAGCCAAATTTAATAAAAAAAAGAGTTAGCACAATTAGAATAACTCCTAATTATACTAACTCTTACAAGCAACAATGTAAGTTTTATTTATCATCAAAGTTAAAGTCTTCATCTTGTAACGCTTCAACATTTAACGCTAGCGTATAGCCATCACCTTTTACTGAGAAGAAGTCATGGTTTTTAGTAGACGTATCTAGCGCATTTTCAATAATTGGGTTGAATTCACGTTCTTCAAAGTAAGGTTCAAAACCTAGGTTTGATAAAGCTTTATTACCGTTATAACGTACATAATTTAAAACATCTTCAGTTAAACCAATAGCGTCATAAAGTCCTTTTGTATAACTCACTTCGTTTTTATATAGTTCATCTAATAATTTATACATTTGTTGATCAGCTTTTTGTTTTTCGCTCTCTGATAATTCATTACGTAGACTTTGAGCATCTAAACCAGTGAATACACCGTGAATAGATTCATCTAAAAGAATCTTTCTGATGATTTCACCTGAAGTCGTCATTCTACCTTGTCCAGCTAAGTATAGTGGATAGTAGAAACCAGAATAGAATAAAAATGTTTCTAAAAATACACTTGAGACACGTGCCATATATTGATCATAGATGGAGGCATCTTTACACCATAATTTATGGTAGTTTGAAACGATTTTATCTGATTTATATTTTAAATGAGGCTCTTCTAAAACCCATTTATCAAGTAATTCATTAGTCTCACTAGATGGAAGTAAAGTCGTGAAGATATGAGAATAACTTTTCGCATGAATTTGTTCCATCATAGCCATAAATGAATACACTGCTTTTTTACGTAAATCTTTCGTATGCATCATAATTAAAGGCATGCCATCATCTGCTTGATGCGTATCTAAACCTGTTAATCCTGCTAAAGCTTTTTTAAAAGCATTCTGTTCATCATCTGTTAAAGTTTTCCAGCTCGCAATGTCTTTTGATACTTTGAATTCTGTTTCAACCCACATTTGTGAGATATTTTGTCTCCAGAACATATTCGTCATATCTTCTTGTGTATTCCAATTGACAGCAATCATTTTAATTCTCCATTCATTTAAATTTCTATTTCGTTAGGCACTTCAATTCATTCTTAATTAAAAGACTGATATAACGTTTGTTTAATATATTACGATCATTTATCGCTAAAATAGAACACCCATTTTCAAAATGGATGTTACTATTTCTATCTATTTAAATGGCACAACTTGTACATTCATCTACGCTTAATAATTTGTTACGTGTATAGTAAAGAGATTTTAACCCTTTGTAGTGTGCATATACATATAAACGTGATAATTCACGTGTAGAAATCTCAGAATTCACGTAAAGAATCGTTGAGATACCTTGGTCAACGTGCGTTTGAATTGTTGCGATTAAATCAATTAATTTCATTTGGTCAGTATTGAATGCTGACTTGTAATACCACATCGTTTGAGGTGATAAGAATGGCATTGGATAAAATGTTTCAGCATTGCCGTAAGTACGACGTTCAATCTGGTCTACAATTGGCATCACTGAGCTTGTAGCATTTTGAACATATGAAATACTTTGTGTCGGCGCAATTGCTAAACGATAAGCATGGTATAAGCCATGTTCTTTAACTTTTTCTGCTAGTGCTTTCCAATCTTCTGTAGTTGGAATATCTAAACCTTCGAATAAAGCTTTAACTTTATCATATTTTGGTGAAAAATCATTTTCAGTATAACGATTGAAATACTCACCGCTTGCGTAATCTGAATCTTCAAAGCCTACATATTTTTCTTGACGGTCTTTTGCAATTTGCATAGAACGTTCGATTGAATAATAGTTCATCATCATGAAGAACGTATTCGCGAAGTCTTTCGCTTCTTCAGATTCATAATTAATATGGTTTTTCGCTAAATAACCATGAAGGTTCATAACACCTAAACCTACTGAGTGAAGTTCACTGTTAGCCTTTTTAACGCCAGGTGCGTTTTGAATATTTGCTTCATCACTTACAAAAGTTAATGCATCCATACCAGTATGAACTGAATCTCTAAACTTGCCTGATTCCATAACATTCACGATGTTCATAGAACCAAGGTTACAAGAAATATCTCGTTTAATTTCATCTTCAATACCGTAATCATTTATAATTGAAGTTTCTTGTAATTGGAAGATTTCTGTACATAAATTACTCATTTTGATTTGACCAATATTAGAGTTAGCATGTACTTTATTCGCATTATCCTTGAACATAAGGTAAGGATAACCAGATTGTAATTGCGTTTGAGCAATAATGTTTAACATCTCACGAGCATCTTTTGCTTTTTTCATGATATTAGGATTCTCAACAAGTTTATCGTAGTAATCATCAATATTAATATCATCTAGTGTTACACCATATTCACGTTCAACAGTGTGTGGTGCGAACATATAGAAGTCCTTACCTTCTTTCGCAAGATCAAAGAATTTAGAAGGTACAATTAATCCTGTTGAAATTGTAGATAGACGTAAATCTTCATCTGCGTTTACCTTTTTTGTATCTAAGAACTCTTCAACATCATAATGGAAGATATTGAGATAAACCGCACCAGCACCTGGACGTTGACCAAGTTGATCGGCATAACTAAAGCCACCTTCTAAGGATTTAGCTACTGGTAGCACACCTTTAGCTACACCTTTAATGCCTTTAATCGCCTCACCTCTAGCACGTAATTTAGATAAGTTGATTGCAACACCGCCGCCAATTTTACTTAATTGTTTAGCTGTAGAGTCGATAAAGTTAATAGAATTTAAGCTATCGTCTACTTCAAGTAAGAAACATGAAACAAGTTCGCCACGACGTGCACGACCTGCATTTAAGAATGTAGGTGTTGCAGGTTGATAACGTTGTTCAATCATCGCTTGGATAAATTGCTTAGCTGTCGCTTTATGACCATCAGCTAAATATAAAGAAACGATGACAACGTGTTCTTTATAATCCTCTAAGTATTGAGTTTTATCATTCGTTTTTAAAGCATAATCTTTAAAGAATTTACTTGCTGACATGTAACTCGCAAAAGTAAAAGGTAAATTCTGAGCAAAATCTGTAATTTCTCTTAAGTCCGCTTCACTGTACTTTTCAAACACATCGAAATAAAAATCCTGATCTACTAAGTAATGTAAGCGCTCAATCGCATCGTCAAAATAGATTGTATGATCTTTAATTTCTTCCAGGTAATTCTCTAAAGCTTCTTGGTCCTTCTCAAGGTTGAAGAAGCCATTCTCTTTACGCTTAGTAACTTCATTATTTAGTTCAATATGGTTATATGTTTTTTGTTCCATCGTCTTCATCAAAAATTGCCCACCTTATCCTTAAATTCTATAACGTCCTGCTTATTGCCTTGTAACTCAAATTTCATAAGTAAGGGTACATGATATTTATCCGCAACAACACGGCCTGCTTTCGCAAAATTCTGTCCCCAATTTCTATTGCCACTCGCTGCTACAGCTGATAGATTGGCATGATTGATGTCTAAAAATTGTTGTACCGGTTCTGGAACCTCCCCAAAGCCGATTGTACCCGTGACTAATATAAAAGCTTCATCTAATTTTGTATGCATGTTATCAGATGTTATCTCGAACGTATCTTCGATTTCAGTACGCTTAATAAATCTTCTAACATTGCCTGTGAATGAAAAATACACAACTTTCATATCGCCACCTGCTTTCTTAACATTCTAATTATGTATGTTCGAACACGACTACATATAGTATATGAAAATTGTTAAATAAGAAGTAAATTGTTTGAGTTTTTGTTTGAAAACATAATAAAACGGGTGTAAATCAACTATAATGATGTGATTCCAATCTATATTTGTTTTATTCCAAACCACAATATATTGTGTTTGATTTCAATCACTCATACTATATTATGTGTTCATTATACATAACTCATAATTAGATTTAAAGACAAACACCTAGTGAAAAATGTCACCTTTTGTCATATTAAGCGATGAAATTGCATCTACATCCACTCACTAAGAATTTATGACAGAATTTAAAACTTCTTTAGAACACACTTTTATACGTAAAATTTTCACGATACTTCAACACGATAAAACATCACTGTTCGCTTATCGAACATATGTTCTATTTATAGAATAGCCTATTCTTAAATTAATTTCAACTGTATAGGAAATTAAATACAAATATGCTAATATAGATACGTTAAAATTTAGAATTGAGGCGATTTTGGTTTGAATTCAAAATTAAAAGGTATTATCGCAATCTTAATTTCAGCTATCGGATTTAGTTTTATGGCTGTATTTTTTAGATTATCTGGTGATTTACCTGTCTTTCAGAAATCTTTAGCAAGAAACCTAGTGGCTATGTTTATACCCTTGTTTTTTATTCTTAAATACAAACAACCATTTTTTGGTAAACTTTCAAGTCAACCACTATTGTTTTCTCGCTCAACATTAGGATTACTAGGCGTTTTATTAAACATTTACGCCATTGATCATATGGTACTTAGTGACGCAGATATTCTTATGAAACTTAACCCATTTTGGACGATTTTATTAAGTTTAATTTTCCTCCATGAAAAGGTAAGAAAATACCAATGGATCGCTATGATTATTGCAATATTAGGGATGTTACTCATCGTTAAGCCAGAATTTTCATCATCAGTGATTCCAGCTATTGGTGGCTTACTTTCAGGAATTTTCGCAGCAAGTGCTTATACTTGTGTACGTGCACTAAGTGCTAAAGAGAAACCTTATACAATCGTATTTTACTTCTCTTTCTTTTCAGTCATAGCATTAATTCCATTCGTTATATTTACGTATGAACCAATGACTACGAAACAAATTTTATTATTAATAGGTGCAGGTCTTTCAGCTGCCGTTGGTCAGATCGGGATTACCGTTGCTTATAGTTATGCGCCAGCAAAAGACATTTCAATATTCACATACGCATCTATCATATTCACAGCAGTATTCGGTTTCTTCTTATTTAATGAAACACCTGACCCATTCGCAATTGCAGGTTATGTCATTATTCTAGGAGCAAGTTATTACATGTTCCAAAAAGCGAGAAGAAGTCGCATTTCATAACTATTAAAGGAGTGTTTACATGAGTAGAGAAAAGCACGAATTAGACGATCTAACATTGCTCGGTAACAAAAACAATACGTATCATTTCGATTATGATCCAAAATTATTAGAGTCATTTGATAATAAACATCCAAACCGTGATTACTTTGTAAAATTTAATTGTCCTGAATTTACATCACTATGTCCTATCACAGGACAACCAGACTTTGCTACCATTTATATTTCATACATCCCTAATATTAAGATGGTAGAATCTAAGTCACTGAAACTTTATTTATTTAGCTTCAGAAATCATGGGGATTTCCATGAAGATTGTATGAATATTATTATGAATGACTTAATCGATTTAATGGATCCTCACTATATAGAAGTATGGGGCAAATTCACGCCACGTGGCGGTATTTCAATTGACCCTTATACGAACTATGGTAAGCCTGGAACGAAATACGAAAAGATGGCCGAACATCGCTTAATGAATCACGATTTATATCCTGAAAAGATCGATAATCGTTAGATTTGTATAAATTATTTATAAGCAACAAATTGTTAAGGAGTTAAGTTCACAATATCTTAACTCCTTTTCTTTATGTCGAGTTAAATATTAAAAATTTTCAAAAAACTTCTTGTTAAATCAAATTGTAACGTATAAAATAAAATTCAGAGATATCGAGAGGTGAAGTTATGGGAAACACACATTACACTAAAGAAGAAATTATCGAAAGCACACCGCGTTCAGGATTCTTTGGGCATCCTAAAGGATTAGGAACACTCTTTTTCACAGAGTTTTGGGAACGATTTAGTTACTATGGCATGAAAGCCATCCTGGCATATTACATATACTATTCGGTTGCTAAAGGTGGATTTGGCATTGAGCAAGGTCTAGCACTACAAATCGTGTCTATCTACGGTGCCCTTGTTTACATGAGTGGTATTATTGGTGGTTGGATAGCCGATAGAATAACAGGCACACGCCACGCGTTATTCTATGGTGGTATATTGATCATGATTGGTCATATTCTACTGTCATTACCGAATAATTTCACATTATTATTACTAGCATTATTGTTCTTAATTATTGGTACCGGATTACTCAAACCAAATATTTCATCAACAGTTGGTTTACTTTATGAAAAGAACGATCCAAGATTAGATTCAGCATTCACAATCTTTTACATGTCTATTAACATGGGTGCGTTCTTATCACCTTTATTAATTGGTTGGTTACAAGTAAACGTAGGATTCCATGCCGGCTTTGCTGTAGCAGCAATTGGTATGTTTATAGGTCTTGTGATTTACTTCTTCACTAATAAAAAGCACTTAGGCTTAGCAGGTGTTGAAGTCCCTGACCCATTATCAAAAGATGAAAGATCTAAATTCATTAAAATTATAAGTGTCGCAGTAATTGCTATTATCGCTGTAACTGTATTATTAGCAGTCATGAACAAACTTTCTCTTGAAAGTTTTGCGAATATTGTGTCTATTTTAGGCGTTGTTATTCCTTTCATTTACATTGCACGTATTATTTCAAGCCATAAAACGAAATCTCACGAGCGAAAACGCGTACTTGCTTATATACCTTTATTCGTAGCATCTGTAGCATTCTGGATGATTCAAGAACAAGGTTCAACAATCATTGCTCAATTTGCAGATACTAAAACACAACTTAGCATGTCTAAATTAACTGGTGGCGCCATTGATTTTAATATTCCAGCTTCATGGTTCCAATCAATTAACCCATTAGTAATCATTATCTGTGCCCCACTATTTTCTTTAATGTGGGTCAAGTTAGGTAAATTTAACCCTTCTACTGTAGTTAAGTTCGCTATTGGTACAGTTTTAGGTGGTATTTCATACATCATAATGGTTATTCCTTTAAGTGGCGAAGTAACTTTAATTCATCCAATGTGGATTTTCTTGAGTTTATTACTCGTTACTTTAGGAGAATTATGCATCTCACCTATTGGGTTATCGACAACTACGAAATTAGCACCTGAAGCATTTACAGCACAAATGATGAGTATTTGGTTCTTATCTAACGCAATGGCTCAAGGCTTAAACGCGCAAATGGTTAAAGTTTATACAACGATTAGCCAAGGTGACTACTTCTTATATTCAGGCATTATTGCCATTAGCATAGGTGTCGTGCTCTTATTATTTAGTCCATTCATTAAAAAATTAATGGCTGGCGTGAAATAATCGAAAACATAAAAAATTACGTAACTTTTATAAAAGCAAAATAATCGTCATCATGACGGTTGTTTTGCTTCTTTTTTATGCATAATACATTGATTTTATTGATTAATAACAAATAAATTAAAACAGAAATTAACATTTCTAATATTGTTGATTTTCTAAATTTTGTTGTAATTTAGCAAATAAAGACGTATGATTTTAAATATCGACGAAATTATATATTAAGGGAAAAAGAAAGGTGTCTTTTAAAATGAGAAATAACAATAATCGTGGTGCACCGACCGAAATCCCTCAGACCGGATTCTTTGGACATCCAAGCGGTTTAGGGATACTTTTTTCAGTTGAATTTTGGGAGAGATTCAGTTACTACGGCATGCGTGCACTACTCATCTTCTATATGTATTATGCGATAGAAGATGGTGGGCTAGGACTCGAACAAACGACCGCTCAGTCGATTCTATCAATCTACGGGTCGTTAATTTTCATGACGTCTATTCTTGGGGGATGGATTGCAGATAGAATTTTAGGTACAAGGTCAGCAACTTTCCTAGGTGGCGTATTAATTATAATCGGCCACATATTCTTAAGTTTACCGATAGGCGGCCTTGTCGCATTATGCATTTCGATGTTCTTTATTATCATTGGATCAGGTTTAATGAAACCGAACATTTCAAATATCGTTGGTCGTTTATATCCTAAAGGCGACTCAAGAATGGACTCAGGTTTCGTTATATTTTATATGGCAGTCAATATGGGTGCCCTTATCGCACCTATTGCACTTACGCATTTCGAGAAGACTAAAAACTTCCATGGCGGTTTCTTAATTGCAGCAATTGGTATGGGATTAGCTCTAGTTATCTACCTACTATTCACACGTAATACGCTAGGTCAAGTTGGGTTAAAACCAGAAGACCCTTTATCTCATAAAGAAAAGAAACTCTACGGTAAGATTTTCGGTTTCTCAACATTAGCACTCGTTATTGCAGCTATCATAGGTTTAATGACACAAACCTTAACGTTCGACTTAATTAGTTATATCGTATTAGTGCTCGGTTTAGTTTTACCAATCGTATACTTCACGATCATGATTCGCAGTAAAGAAGTATCAGATACTGAACGATCACGTGTTTACGCATTCATACCATTGTTTGTAGTTGGTGTCATTTTCTGGTCTATTCAAGAACAAGGTGCGAACGTACTGAACGTGTTTGCTAAAAAGAGCGCTGATTTATCGCTCAATTTATTCGGATTAGAGTTTGATTTTCCATTGACGTGGTTTCAAACGATCAATCCTTTCTTTATCGTAGTATTCGCACCTATTATTTCATTCTTATGGAAAAAGCTTGATAAGTATGAACCAAGCTTACCAATGAAGTTCGCAATCGGTTTAATGTTCGCAGGTGCTTCATTTATACTAATGATGGTTGTTATTATGATGACAGGAAGCGCTAAAATCGCGGTATTTTGGATTATTCTTTCATACATGATTTGCGTTATTGGTGAGTTATTGATTTCGCCAACAGGTAGTAGTTCTGCTGTTAAATTAGCACCTCTAAAATTTAACGCGCAAATGATGAGTCTTTGGTTACTTACTAATGCAACTGCACAAGCTTTAAATGGACAACTCGTGAAATTAATTCCTATTTTAGGAGACCGCAATTACTTTGGCTTTATCGGTGGTTTCGCTGTTTTAATAGGTATCGTGATTTTCTTAATCACACCTATCATAAAGAGAAGTATGAAAGGTATTCACTAATAATAAATCAATGCAAAGCGCACAAATTCATGTGCGCTTTTTTAAATATGAATAAACGCATTATACCAGTAATTAACAAACAATTTAGAATATTAGTGATATAAAATTTTCAATAATGCAGATTCAACGAAAGCTTTGATATGTTATAATTTAAAAGTAAATTTAGTTGTAAAACATTATAGTTTTAAATATACACATTACATAAGAGGAAAAATGATGAGATTTTCAATATCCCTATTTTTATTATTATTATACATATTACCAATACCATTTATTTTGTTGTATTGCGTTTACGAATATCATTATAAGTACATATATATAATAGTTACATTACTATATTTTCTGGTTTCATGTTTTCAATTAAGATATTTATCCATTTTCAGGATTAACGTAGGCCACCTCATCATGCTTTGTACATCTTTATTCGCTTATGAGAGTATCGCTGTTAATAGTGCTTGGGAATGGACGTTTAATAAATATGAACCGATTTATTTCATCTTTTTAACGACGCTCTTATTATATATCTTTCAAATGCTATTATTAGTGTCTTTTAGAAAAAGAAAGGTATTATAAATAAAATAGATACAAACATAAGCAAGCGTATTTATCTTTGCCAAAGAGACAAAATAAAGTATAAAATATGTAATGAACATACAAAATTTACCTTTAAGAAAGTAGGTTATTTTATGTCTCATAATTATGAACATGGCATTCTTTTTTATCATGAACATTCTGGTTTAGATGATATCAACCTAGGTATTGGTACTGCAACGCAATATTTAAGTCAGATGTGTAAGCGCGTAACTGTTCAACTTAGTGAAGAAAAAGGACAAATTAAAGACTATTGTAAAAAGATAAAAGAACAAACGTATGCCGAAGATGCTGATATTTTATTCATTTTAGGCGGAGATGGCACAGTCAATGAGCTTGTAAATGGCGTATGTGAGAATGGATTAAACTTACCAATCGGCGTATTACCTGGTGGTACATTTAAAGATTTTACTAAAACACTTAATTTAGATGGTAACTTTAAAAAGGCAAGTGAACAATTACCTCAAACTACTCAGAAAGCATATGATGTTATGAAAGTTAACGGTGAATATGCACTCAACTTCGCTGGTATGGGGCTTATGGTTCAAAACGCTGAGAATGTTCAAGATGGTTCAAAGGATATCTTTGGTAAATTAAGTTATATTGGATCTACGATTAAAACTTTAGCGAATCCAACACACTTTGATTATAAAATGAAAGTAGACGACTATACTGAAGAAGGCGACACATCTATGATTCTTATCGCTAACGGCCGCTTTATCGGTGGCGGTAAAATTCCTATGACCGACATGACGCCGGATGATGGTACGTTAAATGTTTTCATTTTTAACGATTATAGTGTGAGTATCATGAAAGATATTTTTAGCTTACGTGATAGTATGAATTGGAACGAAATTAGTGAAAATATTGGACATGTTGAAGGTAAGCACATTCAAATTGAAACATCACCGACTATGAAGGTTGATGTCGATGGCGAAATTGCTTACGAAACACCTATAGACATCGAAATCTTACCGCAACATATTGAAATCCTGACACTACAATAAAATAAATGATATTGATAAAAAACATATTAAACCCGATTCCACACGACCAAAGTCACGATCGCAAAATCTTAACTGTATGTTTAAGATTACGACAAATGACTGGTAAACGCGTGAAATCGGGTCTTTTTTTAGTTTAGAAAGTAAGCTTCGACTTCTTTCCAGTTATTTAAACGTGTAAACTCAGTTTCGTTTACATTATGTGGTGCTGTAAACATAAGTGGTTTACCTGTATGAATACGTAGTTGTTTCGGATTATCGTCAATCAAATAATCTGTAAGTGCGACATTTTTACGTCCACAGAATACGAAATGTTGTGGGTCTAGGAATGCGAAATGTTCACGTAACCAATCATATTTATCACTAAATGAAGTCGGCACATCCATAGCTGCTGTAACGATATAAATATCGTAATGTTCATTTAACTTCTTAACAACTTCAACTGCATCAGGAATCACTTTTAAGCGTCTGAAAAAGCCGTTACTCGCAAGTATATCCTTAATCACAGCTTGATGTTCAGGCATAACATTGCGTAACTTATCGCCTTCAAGACTTTCCAACGTAACGCCTAATTCTGTCTTTTTATTAAACTCTTCTAAAAGTGAGCCAACCGTATCAGCTAGCACTTCATCCATATCTATACCTATAGATTCTCTTGCCATGAATTACAACTCCCTTTTAATAGTAGCACCACAAGTATATCAAATTTGTATATGAATCACACGCAATCATTATCACACTAAAAAAGCGGTAGAGAAATACCAATGATTTCTTCTACCACTTCTTTATCAGGGTTTTACGCTATTAAAACAACATTTAAAATTCAAATGACTCTAATACGCGTCTAACTTTATCATTTTGATCTTCGAAGCCAATTGAAATGCGTAAGCCATCAGGGAATTCTCTCGTAATTGCCCCTACTTCTAATAGTGCTTCATATAAATCGTGAGGTCGATCCGTTTTAACGTAGATGAAGTTTGTTTCACTATCATAGAAGTGCTTACTTGCTTCAAGTTCATAGAATTTTTCACGCTCAGTAACAACTTTAGATGTAACATCTTTTAAATAATCTTGGTCTTCAAGTGCTGCTTGAGCTGCTACTTGCGTTAAGACACCAATATCAAATGGCGGTCTAATTATATCCCAGTTGTTGACGTGAGATTCGTCCGCAATGACATAACCGATACGTAAACCAGCTAAACCATAAGCTTTGGAGAAAGTACGTAATAATACGACGTTTTGATATTTGTCTTGTAGTTCGAATGTATTCGGATAATCTTCTTGGTTAACGAATTCAAAGTAAGCTTCGTCCACCATTACCAATACGTCATCAGGCACTTGTGAAATAAAGTTTTCAAGCGCTTCATGCGTTACATAAGTACCTGTTGGATTATTCGGATTACAAATCCAAACCATCTTTGTTTTGTCATCAATTTCATTTAAAATGCCATCTAAATCAAAGTAACCGTCCTTTAAAGGTACTTCAACAACTTCAGCGCCTTCTACAATCGCATTGCGTTTATATTGGCCGAATGTTGCTTCACTAGTAACGATTTTATCGCCATCATCAAGTTCAGTGCGTGTAATCGTTAGAATTGCTTCGTCTAAACCAGCGCCAAAGAATAATGTTTTGGGATTAATATTGTAAAATTCACTTAATGCTTCACGTACTTGAGGTACATCTGTTTCAGGATAATAGAAGATGCGATCTAAGTTTTCTTGAATCGCTTCTTTAACTTTCGGTGAAGGTCCATAAACGTTCTCGTTAGATGCGAGTTTAAATAAATCAACGTCAAGGTTATATTTATCTTTTAATCCTTCTGGTGATAAACCAGCTTGGTAAGCTTGCATGTCTTTTAATTGTTCCTTCATAAGACCACCTCAGTTTCTATGTTTTAGATATTATAATTTAATTATAAATCTTTTACACAATAAAAATCAATCAGACGACTTTAGAAGCCCTTCTTTTTCAAGATATTCACGTGCTACTTTCTCTGGTGATTCACCTTCTACAGACACTTTATAGTTCATCTCTTGCATGTCTTCATCAGAAATTTTGTTCTCAAGTTTATTTAACGGTTTCTTAATTTCTTCATGTTTTTCGATGTAGGACTTTTTAAACATTGGCGCACCTTGATAAGGCGGAAACACTTTCTTATCATCTTCTAGCACAATCATATCGTATTTCTTAAGTTCTGCATCTGTTGAATAAGCGTCGATGAGATTGATATCACCCTTTTCAACAGCTTGATAACGTAACTTAGGTTCCATTGTTTTTACGTCATCAAAGTTTAAGCCATAGGATTTCTTAATTGCTTTAAATCCATCACCGCGGTCATTAAATTCCATAGTGAAACCAGGTTTAATTTCGTCTTCAACCTTTTTCAAGTCGCTAATCGTTTTGAGGTCGTGTTCTTCAGCAAAGTCTTTCTTAACCGCAAGCGCGTATGTGTTGTTAAATTTCATTGGTTTTAACATCGTCATATCATGTTTTTTCTCAAGACTTTGTTTCGCTTGGTTGTATACTTTATCTGCATCTTTAGATTTAGGCGGTTCTTTTGTAAGTTCGCCTAAAACCGTACCTGTAAACTCAAGGTAACCATCTATGTCTCCAGATTTTAAAGCGTTAAATAAGAATGATGTTTTACCTAAACCATCTTCTACTTTTACCGTGTCATCTGTTTCTTCTTCAATCAGAATCTTATACATATGTGTAATAATCGAAGGCTCAGCACCTAACTTACCAGCTATTGTGATATTGTCACCCTTCTTCGTGAGCATAGGACCTACGATGACGAGTAACATAGCGAGTAAAATACTTAACAGGATGATTAAGGCCTTTTTATAAGAGACGCGCTCTAAATAACGAAGCACAAAGTCAAATAGGATGGCTAAAATCGCAGCCGGTATTGCACCAATAAGAATTAACGATGCATCATTGCGATCGATACCGAGTAAGATAAGATCACCAAGACCACCTGCACCAATTAAAGCTGCGAGTGTAGCCGTACCAACGATAAGCACCATAGCTGTTCGAATCCCTGCCATAATGACGGGCATTGCGATTGGTAACTCTACTTTAGTTAAACGTCGTAACGGCTTCATACCAATACCTTTAGCCGCTTCAACAAGAGAGCCGTCTACTTCCTTAATACCCGTGTAAGTATTACGGAGAATCGGCAATAATGCATACACGACTAACGCAATTATAGCTGGTACTTTACCGATACCGAATAACGGAATCATTAAACCAAGTAAGGCGAGTGATGGAATCGTTTGAAGCACCGCCGCTATATTAATCACGATTTCTGAAATTTTCTTCGTCTTAGTTAATAAGATACCGAGTGGCACACCAATTAATCCCGCGATTAACAGTGCTATAAAGGATAATTGAATATGCTCGATTAACACTTGCAACAGTTCAGACTTACGTTCTGCTAACGTTTCGAAGAATTGTTTCATGATAACGCACCTCTTTGACTATGAGCTAAGAAAGTAAAGACGTCTTGTCGGTTAAGCTGGTAAAACATTTCGCCATCACAACATACCAAGACGTTATCTGAACGGGATAACTCATCATAAATATCTTGTATCGTCGCATCTTCACTCACGACTGGTAAACTCGGATCTTCATCCGTCTTAGGTAAGTGAATTTGGTTAATAATATCTTTCACCGTCACTTGTTTAATCATATATGCGTCTAAGTCACCAATAAATTGTCTTACGAACTCATTTTTCGGCTGCGTCATAAATTCATCAGGTGTTCCAATTTGTTCTTGGTGCCCCTCATTTAAAAGACAGATACGATCACCTAATTTGAAGGCTTCTTGTATGTCATGCGTCACGAAGACAATCGTTTTCTTAATCTTACTTTGAATATTTAATAAATCATCTTGAAGTTTTTCTCTACTAATTGGATCTAATGCACTAAACGGTTCATCCATGAGAATAACAGGTGGATCTGCAGCTAATGCACGAAGCACCCCAACTCTTTGACGTTGCCCACCTGATAACTGATGAGGCAGACGGTCTTTATAAACTTCAGGTTCTAAACCAACCATTTCCATAAGTTCGTTAACACGGGCGTCAATGCGCTTAGCGTCCCATTTCTTCATTTGAGGCACTTGCGCGATATTATCTTTAATCGTCATATGCGGAAATAAAGCAATTTGTTGAAGCACATAACCAATATCCCATCTCATTTCATGAACAGGATAACTACTTATTGGTTTGTCGTTGAAATAGATAAACCCGTCTGTTAAAGGGATTAAGCGGTTAATCATCTTAAGTGTAGTCGTTTTACCGCAACCAGATGGTCCAATTAAGACGAAAAATTCGCCCTCTTTAATATTAAAGCTTAAGTCATCTACGGCTACTTTATCCTTGTAACGCTTGGTCACATTCTTGAATTGAATCATATCATTACCTCTTTTAATATGTATTTTTAACAAAAGATGATAAATTAATGTAAGTTTAGAGTATATTCCAAATTTTTACAACATTTAATATTGAAAAAGGTTTACCTACTTCAAATCACATACCAACACATACTATAAAAGAATCGGAATTATGAATGATTCGAGTAGATAAACCTATAATGTTTAAACCTTATCTTTATAAGACTGAATCGTTTCTAAGAATTTAGGGCAATAATGTTTAAGTTTATAACTACCTACCCCATCTATAACTATCATATCTTGTTTCGTTTCTGGTTTACGTTTCGCAAATTCTTCTAATGTATAATCAGAGAATATACTTACTGGCGCGATGTTCAATTTATCACTTAATTGCTTGCGCACTTTAATCAATTCATCAAATAAGGCACGATCAATACCTTCAACAGTATTAATACTAACCTTTTCTCTAGCTTTTTGTTTAAATGGTGTCGTAAATACAGATTTTTCACCACTTAATACTGATTTAACCGTTTTATCACAGATTAAAACACCATCTTGTTCATTTAAAAAGCCCTTAAAACGGAGTTCATCGATAAGATGATGACATTCACTTGTTGTATACATCTTCATAAGTCCAAACGTCGTCACCTTATCAAATCCGGAATGCTGAATGTAATCAGATGTTTCACCACGTAGGACTTGAATAACGGTATTATATGTTTCCTTCTGACCAAGTCGACAGATACAACTAATAATTTTCTGAGCTTCTCTTGTCATGTCGTAAGTCTTATCTTGCTTTTGACAATTGCTACACTGTCCACACTCTTCTAGCTTTTCATTAGGTTCAAAATAATGCACCAAAGTCGCTTCTAGACATTTCTTTGTCTTTGTGTAATGCATCATCTTAGTGAGCTTTTCACCCATGCGCTCTTTATAATCTTCGTCGGCTTGAGACGATTGTATAAAGAACTGATGTAGCCCAATATCACGGTCGCTAAACATCAAGATACATTCACTATCAAGACCATCTCGCCCTGCACGACCAGCTTCTTGGTAGTAACTTTCTAAATCACCTGGCATGTTATAGTGAATCACGTAGCGTACATTTGATTTATCGATCCCCATACCAAAAGCGTTCGTCGCAACCACAACATCGACATTATCAAACACGAAGTCATTCTGAGCTTCTTCACGTTCCTTATTTGTCATACCAGCATGGTAAAAGATTACACGCACATTTTCTTGCTGCAAAGCTTCATAAATTTCTTCAACTTGCTTTCTCGTTGAACAATAAATAATACCTGATTGTTTATCGTGTGCCTTAACATAATCAATCACGAATTTTTGACGTTGATAAGTTGGATTCACCTTGAAAATGAGATTTCGACGCTTCGTACTTGTTTTGACAAGGTTCTTTCGGTCAATTGTAAGACGCGACATAATATCCTTCTCAACTTCATTCGTCGCTGTCGCAGTTAAAGCAACAATTGTAAATGCTTGTGGTAGTGATAATACTTTATGTATAACTTCTTGGTAACTCGGTCTAAAATCATGCCCCCACTTAGAAATACAATGCGCCTCGTCAAATGCAATGAGTTTAATATCAAGTTTTCGAATCATATTCATGAAGTAATGTTGTGAAAAGCGCTCAGGTGCAATAAAAAGAAATTGAATTTCACCTTGTTTCAGTGAAGCTTCAACTTCTTTTTGCTGTTGTTGCGACAAACTACTATTTAAATAAGCAGCTTTAATACCCATTGCCTGTAATTGTTCCACTTGGTCTTTCATCAAAGAAATTAGCGGACTAATCACGAGGGTGATGCCGCCTTTCATTAACCCAGGGATTTGATAGCAAAGTGATTTACCGCCACCAGTTGGCAGTACGCCAAGGGTATGTTCATGGTCCATTACTTTTTCAATGATTTCTCTTTGGCCCGGTCGAAATGACGCATAACCAAAATAATGTGATAATGTTTCCTCCATAATATCCCTCATTAATTTAATAATTCTTCGAGTTCACTCCATCTTGTGATGTCATTATCATACGTTTCTTCTAAAATTTCTTTTTCTTCATTGAGTTCTTTAATTTTCGCATAATCGTTACCCGCTTCAATCATCTCACTGTCAATCGCTTCAAGACGTGCTTCAGTTTCATCAATACGCTCGATTAACGTTTCATATTCACGCTTTTCCTTATAAGATAGTCCAGATTTCTGTGGCTTAGACTTTGTATGTTTGACCTTGTCACGGTCACGTTGTGCTTGCGCTTCATCTTCAACAGCTTTTTTATAAGCGAGATAATCATCAAAGTCGCCAATAACTCGTTCTATTTGACCATCGTGTATATACCAATACGCTTTCGCAACCTTATTTAAGAAGTATCGGTCGTGGCTAACCGTAATTACCGTGCCACCGAAGTCCTCAATGTATTGCTCTAATATCGTAAGCGTTTCTGTATCTAAATCGTTCGTAGGCTCATCGAGCAGTAATACGTTCGGTTGATGCACAAGTAAGCGTAAGAGATACAGACGCTTTTGTTCGCCACCAGACAGCTTATAAACTTTCTTACCATGCGTCGAACTCGGAAATAGAAAGCGTTCCAGAAGCTGTGTAATGGATACATTCGTGCCATCCTTTTGCTTAGCGACTTCACTTTCTTCCCTTAAGAAATCAATCATACGTATATCACGGTCCAAACGCTCATCCGTTTGTTTGAAATATGCCACTTTTACCGTCTGACCAATTTTAAGGTCGCCATCAAAGTCCTTATCCTCACCACTTAATATATTCAACAACGTCGTCTTACCAACACCATTCGGTCCAACGATACCAACACGTTGGCCGCTTTGCACAATCTCTGAAAAGCCCTTAAACAATGTTTTATCTTTAATCAATTTTGATACATCTTCAAGTTCGTATACTTGTTTACCAAGTCGTGAGTACGCGAGGTTCAATTCACCACTACGTTCTTGCGTGTGACCTTTAACTTGAGATTCTAAGTCTTTAAAGCGTTGTTTACGCGCTTCTTGTTTCGTCGTACGTGCTTTTACACCGGCGCGCATCCACTCTAATTCCTTTTTATAAAGTGACTTTTCTTTGTCACGTTGTTCTGCCTTAATACGTTCATTCTCAGCACGCATCTCTATGTATGATTCATAATTACCAGGATACGTCGTCAGTTGACCTTGATTTAAATCAACGATACGTGTCGCCACTTCATTTAAAAAGTAACGATCATGCGTCACGAAAAGCACAGTATGCGGATATTGCTTTACAAAGTTGATAAGCCAATGAATTGATTCAAAATCTAAATGGTTCGTAGGCTCATCTAATAATAGTAAGTCTGGCATTTCGATTAACGACTTCGCAAGTGTAACACGCTTTTGTTGGCCACCTGACAAGGCGCCTACTTTTTTATCAACGTCATGAATGCCAAGTTTAGTTAAGATCGTTTTAATTTCAGCACTGTAGTCCCATGCATTTAATTGATCCATGTCGTTTTGCGCTGCCATCATCTCGTTAAGCGCTTCATCTGTCATCACATTACTATAATGCTTCGTCGCTTGTTCATAACGTTTAATCGCGCGCATCGTCTTTGTGTCTACGTCCATGACCGTTTCAAAAACAGTCTTATCGAGATCTAAGTCTTGCTTTTGAGCTGAGTAGCAAATATTGTAGTCTTTAGGGTGTGTGACTGAAGCTTCAAAATCTTCATCTAAGTTCGCAATCACTTTAAGTAATGTACTCTTACCTGTCCCATTAATGCCAACGAGTCCGATTTTCTCATGTTCTGAAATTGATAAATTAAGATCATCAAAAATCACTTTATCTGCGTGCATTTTCTTTAAATGTTCGATTTTATATGCTTCCATAATAATTTCATCCTTTTATTTCACAATACTTACATTTACTGGTAGACTTAATTCAGTTCTATATATTATACATCTTTTTACTAATAAATGATAGAAGGAGACTTTGTAGATGCAAGAATTATTCCAAAGTTTGCCACCTTACATACAAGCACTTTTCGCAGGTATCGTAACGTGGTTATTAACTGCACTTGGTGCGGCTTTTGTATTCTTTTTCAAGAATATTAACGATAAAGTCTTGAGCTCTATGCAAGGTTTTGCGGCAGGCATTATGATAGCTGCAAGCTTTTGGTCTCTTTTACAACCAGCAATCGACTTTGGTAATGGAAGTCCATTCTCATTCGTACCTGCTGCCATTGGTTTCTTATTAGGCGGTCTCTTTATACGTTCACTAGACTTAGTGATTCCGCATATGCATCGTAATACGAACGATAAGAGCCAAGTTAAAGAAGGTATGAAGTCAAGTTTAGATAAAAATATATTACTTGTACTAGCAATAACGCTACATAATATTCCTGAAGGTTTATCCATCGGGGTTGCATTTGGCGGCGTTGTTACAGGAAATTCACATGCCACATTATTAGGCGCACTCACTTTAGCAATTGGTATCGGTATTCAGAATATCCCTGAAGGTGCTGCCTTATCTATGCCAATCCGTGCTTCAGGCGCTTCTAAAATGAGAGCCTTTAACTACGGACAAGCATCTGCTATTGTAGAACCTATCTTTGCGACAATTGGTGCTTTAGCGGTTGTATTCATAACGCCAATGCTACCATATGCATTAGCTTTTGCTGCAGGCGCAATGATATTTGTGGTTGTAGAAGAACTCATTCCAGATTCACAAAACGGTAATAATACAGACCTTGCGACAATGAGTCTCATGATTGGCTTTACCATTATGATGATTCTAGATGTTGCCTTAGGTTAAAACATGAAAGGACGTGGGCGCTATGTAGCGACACGTCCTTTTTAGTATGCGTTAATTCAGTTTATTCACAAAGTGATAGAATTTAGTGAGATCAGTTAATTGACGGTTGCACGTTTGGCTATCATAACAAATATAATCGCCCTTCTTCGTATACATCCCGTCACCCGATTCCTTACTTTTATGCAAGAATAATGACACCTTACTCTCTTTATTACATATCGAGCAAAAGCCCTTAACCGTTTTCGGCGATAGCTCGCCGTAAAATCCTTTCAATTAATCTGATTCATCATAGTACAACATGTAACGACGGTTTGATGACGGATCATTCCAACCTAGAAAGGTTGAAGCTAATAAATCTTCAGAGCTAAAGTTTGGAACCTTAAGCTTCTTAACTTTTCGAAATTGCTTTTCAATCTGCTTAGATGACGGCATTTGAAAAGGAATGACATATTGGCTAACGACGTTTAAGACTTTCTCAATCTGGTATTTAGATAATTTGATATCCTTGAGCGTTTCAAGGGATGCTTCAAGTTCAGGCGTAACAGCTTCAAACACGTTACGAATATTATGAAGCACATCCGCCATTTGGTGCTTAACCGTTTCTGGGTCGTTAACGGATTTGTAGATATTATGCAGTTGATACATTTGTTCCGCGATATAGTGATATTGGTAAGGATAAATTTGTTTCGTCATGATTCATTTTCCTTTCTTTTAGTTGTGTTGGAAAAGATACCTTGTAGGAAAAGAATCTGCTACAAAGTACCTTAGTTATGGTGCTGTACTTTGCAGTATTAAACTTGAATCGTTAAAACGAATCATAATATCAACTCCCTCTTGAGTTTCAATATAACATATTTCATCGGTTCTCTTGGTTTAAGCGGTTTGTAACATTTATGTCGTTGAATGTTCAGACTTTGATATTCGGTCAAGCTTTGTTGATTGGGTTTGAGATGTGTTGAGACTTGATGACGGTTTCACCATCAAGTTTGAAACGTCCTGAGACTTGATTAAGGATTCATCATCAAGTTTGAAACGTCCTGAGACTTGATTAAGGATTCATCATCAAGTTTGAAACGTCCTGAGACTTGATGACGGTTTCGCCATCAAGTTTGAAACGCCCTGAAACTTGATGACAGTTTCGCCATCAAGTTTGAAACGTCCTGAGACTTGATGACGGTCTCATCATCAAGTTTGAAACGCCCTGAGACTTGATGACGGTTTCGCCATCAAGTTTCAAACGCCCTGAGACTTGATGACGGTTTCGCCATCAAGTTTGAAACGCCCTGAGACTTGATGACGGTTTCGCCATCAAGTTTCAAACGCCTACCGCAATAGCGACTTCGCTTAATTCTACTCAAAATCACACCCGTAATCCCCCATCCAACCAAAAAAGAACCGAAACGCTTGAACGTTTCGGCTCCTTATCGAATTTATGAAAAAGTTGTATTATTTTTGATTACCATATTCGCCTGCTTTGTAATGGTAATTAGATGGTTTGACTTTATCAAAGTCTTTGTTGTCGTAGAATCTGAATAAGTCACCATTTAAGATTTTGTCACTGATTGATAAGTCTTTTTCCACTTGTTGCTTATCTGATTCAAGTGATTTAGGTTCTTCTTCAAGTGGTTCATTTGTCTTCTGATCGTATGCTTTACCGTTAATATATTGATACTTATCAGTTACGAAGTCACCATTTCTGAATGGTACGACTTGTTTATGATCCTTAGATAACATATCTGTACCTAGCATAGCGTAATTCTTATAATCAATACCTAATAAGTGTAGCATTGTCGGCATAACATCGATTTGGCCTGCGTATGTTGGGTCAACTTGACCTTCCATACCAGGAACTTTTAGCCAGAATCCTGTGCGGTTCAGGTCAGAGAATTTGGCTGGTGTGATTTCTTCACCTAAAAGTTTTTCCATTGCTTTGTTATGATTTTCAGAAATACCATAGTGGTCACCGTAAATCATAATCACTGAATCATCGTATAAGCCTTTTGCTTTTAGTTCGTTGATAAACTGTTCAAGTGATTCATCTAAATATCTTGCTGTTTGAATATATCCATCAACAGTTGAGTCACCCGTGTTTGGCTTTTCAATTGAAGCATCTTGAGGGTTTAAAGTAAATGGATAATGGTTTGTTAACGTAATTAAGTGCGAATAGAACGGTTCTTTTTCTTTCGCTAAATATTCTGCTGATTTCGTGAAGAATTCTTTATCTTTAAGTCCTAAGTTTTCTAAGTTCTTAGGTGACATATCGTAGTAAGTTGCATCGTAGAACTTATCGATACCAAAGTGTTTATAAACTTGGTCACGGTTCCAGAACGTTTTGTAGTCACCATGCATCACGTTAGATGTGTAACCTTGTTTTTGGTTCATGATAGCTGGTAATGATTGATACGTGTTGTCTCCTTTTAATGAAAAGGCTGAACCTTGAGGTAAACCATATAAACTGTTGTCCATAGTGAACTCAGCATCTGATGTTTTACCTTGACCAGTTTGGTGATAGAAGTTTGGATAATAACGGTACTCGCTATTACCTGATGATAATTTATTTAAGTAAGGTGTTACTTCTTCACCGTTCACTTTTTTATTGATCAAGAAAGTTTGGAAACTTTCTAAGTGAATTTTGATAACATTTTTGCCTTTAGCTTTACCGAAGTATTCCATATTCGGTTCTGCGTTCTTTTGTTTTGTGTAGTTTAAAACTTCTGTTAAGTCATCTTCTGATGCTAAAGCTTTTTGTTGTTTGTTTTGGACTGTTTTAACACCGTCATACACTGTGAAGTTATATGGTCCTAAATACTTAACTAAGTATTTATGGTCGAATGTACGTGTTAATAAGTCTGGACGATCTGTTTCAGCAAAACTTAAGTTTAAGAAGAATAATGCTACTGAAACGGCCATCACAACTGGGATAAACTTTTTGCTGAATACGCGCTCGCTTAACCAGTCACGTTTGAAAAGTAATACGAATAGATAGAATAATGTATCTAAGAAATACATGAAGTCATACCATTCGAAAGAAGCTGTAACGGCACCGCCCATGGATTCAACGTTACCTGCTTGGTTTAGCGTACTAAATGTTAGGAAATCCGAGAAGAATCGGAAATACACAACATTCGCATACAGTAGGAACGTAAGTAAAAATCCACCAATGAATAACAACCAGTATGCTTTCTTACCTTTAAAGAATAAAAATATACTTAAAACTAGGGCGATTAAACTATATGGGTTCATGAGCAAAATCAAGTTCTGCACTAAACCTTTGACGCCCAGAGAAAAGTCAACGTAATAAGCAAAATATGTCTTCAAAGACAAAGTTAATACTGTCAATAAGAAGAACATAAATACACTTATTTTCTTTTTCTGTGTACTCATGATTGTAGCCTCCATTTAATCATATTCATTTGTCCAAGTTTCATTTATCGTTTATTTACAAAGTTATTGTCAAATCAATCTCAGTTACATATAAAGGGTTATATGTAACATTTCTGTAATATTCTATATTCAGTACAATATATAAATATATAGGAACAAGTGAAATATTTCAAGCGAAACCACCTGTTTTTAAAAATATTTTTCACGCTTAAATTTAACTTCATATTCAATTAAAATTAAATTAATAATAGCCTTAGGATTGATTTAAAGAAGTTAATATTTAATCAATACAAACTGAAATCTATTATACACCTTGCTTCACTAAAAGTTTTCAGTCTTAAGGTTGATATCCATCTCAATATAAAAAAAGTGGACCTCGCGACTTTTCAAAACGCAGATCCACCTTATCAAATATTTAATTGGTCATGTTAAAGTAAAAAGCGTCTTCAAAGTGTCGTTTACGAACGTTTAATTTCGACGTCGCCACCTAAATCAACATCGCGTTTCTTCATTAAATATCATTACACGCATGTCCACGAACAACGACGCGATCGCTTCAAACTTACGCACCTTCTCACAACACGAAATCCAACTCCGTTACGATTTCACAACTTTAGCCATTTCTTCCTGCATCTTAAACTCAATACAATGGAAGAGTTGGTTTACCCATCGATCATACTTAATCAGATTCTTTTCAGCCTGCTCGATATCAATATACTGGAATTTAAGCTTAGCACCTTGTGGCTTTTGCGAAATTTTAGAGATATGATAACTCGCGACCGTGCCTAGCTGCGGATAACTTCCCAGCGTATAGTGATCGTTGAGTAAAATGATTGGTGTACCGTCACGTTTAACTTGAATAGAGCCGCGTTTAACCGCTTGATGCGGCGGCATATCATCGTAATAAGCTTTTATAGGCACACCATCAAGTACGATACCAACGCGGTTTGCTTTACTCGTAAGCTTATATTCATTTGTTGTAAATTGCTTTTTAGTCGCTTCTGTAAAATCTTCAGCGCCCTTACTTTTTATAACGTGAATCACGTCTGAAAGATAATTGAGACTTAACGTATAACCATCTACGCCCCAAGTAGCTTTCTTGGACTTTTCAAGATTCTCAAAGAGTTTATGATGGCGTTCGTTATAATCACGTTTCATATTAATTTCATCGCCAGCTTTCAATGTACGACCATGGAAGCCACCGAGCTTAGAAATCATGTCTGTTGATGTGGAACCAAGCCATGTGTCGAGTTCAAAGCCACCTGCTACAGCTAAGTAGGCACGCGTACTTTTCGTATGGTCGGTAAATGTAAGGACGTCGCCTTTTTCTAAGCGATATAATTTAGAAGGATAAATCGACATGTCGCCTACGTGGGCTTTAAAATGCGCACCAGTTATCGCGATTAAGGTTGGTTCTGTAAAACGAATACGTGCCATCTTATGCGTCATTTCAAGTGTTGCTTCGTTTTTATCATTGCCAACTAATCGGTTCGCAATTTCATGCGCAAGTGAATCTAATGCGCCGCTTGCGATAATACCTAAATGTTCATATCCTTTGCGACCTAAATCTTGAAAACTTGAAAATAGGCCACCATCTTCAATTATGATTGACATGGCTTAAAGCCCCCTAATTCTATATCTTTTTGAGAAACCGCTTTGAAAGACACCATATCGCCAACTTTTAATACAGTTATCGATTCGCTTGAAGGATCGAATAATTGAACTGGCGTATAGCCAACAACAAGCCAGTCACCATACGTATCATTCGTTACGATACCGCACTTTTGACCTTCAATAATGACAGACCCTGCTGGAATAAAGCGCTTGTGAACACCAGTTTGTCTCGCGTAAAGTTTGGAATCTAGCCCCGTTAAATAAGGGAAGCCTGGTGAATAACCCATCATCGACACGAAGTAGCGATTCTCAGTATGTAATTGCACAAACTCACTTTCAGTTAAATGGTTCGCATTAAGTAAATCTTTAAGGTCAGGACCGTACGTGTCGCCATAGACAACAGGAATTTCACACACGTCTTGGTGTTCAGTTTCTTCAGATTGAATATCCATGTCCTCAATTAAAGCCTTCATATATTTAAATGGTGATTCAATATCATAATGCTTAATCATATTCGTCGCGTCATAAACGACTAGTAAATCGGATTCAGTCGGCACGATTTCGATAATAAACGGTAAATGTTTAGCACGTAGCGCTTTACTTAACTTGATTAAATCTTCAGTTGTTGATTTAGAAACATCTCCGTCTAGTGAAACGACGATAGCTAAATCCCCTTGACTATAGACTTTCATCAGGTCATCTCACCTTTCCTAATTGTAAAAGCCACCGAGTAGCCTTATCATAATTTTCACGATTGCATGCATAAATAAGTAAACTGTAAATATCAATATGAGTGATGTTAGCACCACTACAATATATTTCAAAGGTTGATAAGATGTGTCCAATTGCTTATACACAAAGTGACGTAGCAGAAATGTCATTGCAATAATACAGAATAGATATACAAATACCATAACCGTCACCCTTTAAGCTCTAATTTAACATCAACCATTTCTCTTAAACTGTTCAACATATAAAGTTTTACTTTATGTTGTTTTATTTTATCTATAATTTCAGTAATTGTATAGTTTCTTTCCGTGATTTTTTTATCATTTAATAGTGCCTGGCGCATACACCCATTTAGAAAGTCCCCTTCATACACAGGCGTATATACGTTTTGATCCTCTTCAATCGCAACGTTACCGATATTAAATTCAAGCACCTTGCCGTTAGCATCATACAACAAGATTAAATCCGTCGGTTGATCGAAAGCAAGATGTGCCCGTTCAGACGTCTTATACGTCCGCTTCCAAGATGCCACGTTCTCGTTCAACTCTCCGTACGTTGCTGTTAAGTATGCCGTTGGTTGCATCCTTTGAAAAGCACTTTCAAGCCTACCATCCTGATCGAGCGTCACTTTCAATCGATATATCGCATCATCTTGTATTTGATTAAGAACCGCTTCAACCTCAGATTGAAATGCTTCTTCTTGAAAAGGTATGTCAAAATAATGTGCCGCTTGGCGGATTCGTCTTTGATGCAAGTCGAACCTTGGAATATGCTTATCTTCAATGCGCATCGTTTCAATTACATGCATATTAAATCCCCTTTAAAATAGACGTTTTAGCTTGGAACTCATCATACTCATTATTCGGGTCAGAGTCGATTGTAATACCTGCACCGACACCATAAACGGCTTCATCATATATATATTGTACCGTTCGAATCGGTACGTTGAAGATCATTTTAGTGTCAGGTAATAGTAAACCGATTGTACCGCAGTATGCGTGTCTAGGTGTTTGCTCAAGTTGATGAATGATAGACATTGTATTTATTTTAGGTGCACCTGTAATCGAACCGCACGGGAATAGGGCTTTTAAAATAGTGTGTAAAGAAGTCCCTTGACGCAACGTACCTTTCACGATGCTCGTCATTTGATAGACCGTCTCGAATGTTTCGATAAAGAATGGTAAATCGACGTCTATCGTACCAGGCTTAGCAATGCGTGATATATCATTGCGCAATAGATCCACAATCATGACGTTCTCGGCACGGTCCTTTAACGACTGCGCTAACGTATCATAGTTCGCTTGGTCAGTTTCAGGCGAGGTACCCCTTGGCATCGTACCTTTCATCGGACGACTTAAAATTGTATTGGGTTGATTGTCGTACGTCCCCTTCTGGAAGAATAATTCCGGTGAAATCGATGCTACCTTAACGTCATCCGTATCAATCATGACGGTGTATGACCCGTGACCACCTTCGCTTAAGGCGTGATAGATGTCTGCGATACCTTGTGAAATCGGTCTACTTAAACGCGTCGTATAGTTTACTTGGTACGTGTTACCTTCCGTGATTTCACGTTGTATCGTTTCAATGCTTTCTATAATAGAAGCTTTCGATGCCTTGAATTGGAATTGGCTGTCCGAACTTGGCGTTGAAACCGTATTGGCCTGCGTATGTTGAACAGGTTCCTTAAAGACGTAGCATGCCCCGTACACCGAATCAGACGGCTCGTAAGTGACGAGGTCTGAATTGAAAGCTGGTGCTGCTTCGTATGGTAAATATACCACCACGTAAAAGCCCTGTCGTTGATAGTCTTCAGCGAAATCAATCATTGGGCATACCTCATCTTTAGAACGCGCGATGAACGATGCATCGGGTTGTTCAAATTGGAATTGGTATGTTGAATGCGTGTTAGGACTATTTAAATATTTATAATTAATGTTGACTGACATGTGACGCACCTACCTTCGCTAGAAAAAGTCGTATTTGCTCGTGACCGTACGCGCTTAAATAGGATTCAGGGTGATACTGCAAGCCGTATATCGGCAATGATTGATGCGAGACAGCCATGGGCACATCCTTCTCATTTGAAGCACAGATTTGTAGCGGTTCGCGCACAGAGTCACGCTTCGCCATGAGTGAATGGTAGCGCATCACTTCGAACCCTTGAGGCAATCCTTGGAATAGGACTTTTCCTGAATGGGTAAGCGATGTCGTGTGACCATGGACAGGCTTCTCGTTGTGAACGATGTCGCCACCATAATACGAAACGATGAGTTGAAAGCCTAGACAAACGCCTAATATCGGCACACGCGTTTCATAATGGGATAAAAGATCGAATAGAATGGGATAGTCTTTAGGCGTCTTCGGGCCAGGAGAAATAATAAGGGCCGAGATATCCCAAGTCTTTAATGTGTTTAAATCAATCGCATCAACGTCGATAACCTTCAACGGTCGTGTTGTTTCGGTTGAAACATAATCGACGAGATTATATGTAAATGAATCTTTATTATTAATTATAACTATCATTGTCATACGCTCTTTTCTATAACACTTTATAACCATTATCCCAAATTGCGACTTGCTTTTACAATGGTAATGTATTATTCTTAGGAACGGACAAATAAATGATGAGAGGTTCCTAGCTCATACCCTCTATAAAAAACTAGACTTACATGATGACATGCATTCAACTCGTTTTTTATATATAGCCTGGGACTTTAAGTCTCAGGTTTTTTTATTTCATTTTTAAAAGATATGTAAAAAGGAGTCTGTTAAGATGACTAAAACTTTAAATAAAGATAGAGCGATCGTCGTATTTAGCGGTGGCCAAGATAGTACGACGTGCCTTTTCTATGCGAAACAAAAATATGAAGAAGTGATACTTGTAACATTTGAATATGGACAACGTCATGACAAGGAAATTGAAGTCGCGAAGGCGATTGCGAAAGAGCAAGGTTTAGAACATCACGTGTTAGATATGTCGTTATTATCTCAACTGACGCCTAATGCTCTGACGAACCATGATATGGATATCGAGACGAATGACGATGGGATGCCAAATACGTTCGTACCAGCACGTAATTTACTCTTCTTATCATTTGCAGGTGCGCTGAGTTATCAACTTGATGCGAAGACAATTATAACGGGCGTTTGTGAAACGGACTTCTCTGGCTATCCAGACTGCCGTGATGCATTTATTAAATCCATGAACGTGACGTTAAACTTATCAATGGACCAAAATTTCGTCATCGAAACGCCTTTAATGTGGTTAGATAAGAAGGAAACATGGGCGTTAAGTGATGAGCTTGGTGCACTAGATTACGTACGCAATAAGACGTTAACGTGCTACAACGGCGTTATTGGTGATGGTTGCGGCGAATGCCCTGCTTGTAAACTGAGACAACGCGGTTTAGAACAATATATAAATTCAAGAGGTGAAGCGTAATGTTTCAACAAATGTATCCGAGCACGAATCATCCGTATCAATTCGAGCTCAACAAAGACTTTAACTTCTCAAGCGCACACTATATTCCGAGCGAAGACGCAGGTAAATGTATGCGCACGCACGGTCACACATACTTCGTTAATTTAACGATTGCAGGCGATGAACTTGATGACACAGGCTTTCTTGTCAATTTCAGCGCGTTAAAAGCATTGGTACACGATCAATTCGACCACCAACTGTTAAACGATTTAGATATCTTCCACGGGAAAAGCCCTTCAACCGAAATGGTCGCAAAGACGATTTACGATATGGTTGCTGAATATTTACGTAAACGTCCGAACCAACCTAAGTGTGTACAAGTGTTTGTTAGAGAAACACCTACAAGCAACGTGATTTATCGACCAAAGGATGTTGAACATGGCTAAAATACCTGTACTCGAAATTTTCGGCCCTACGATCCAAGGCGAAGGACGCGTCATCGGTCGTAAAACAATGTTTGTAAGAACGAGTGGTTGTGACTTCCGTTGTAGTTGGTGCGATTCAAGTTTTACTTGGGACGGTTCAATGAAGGACGACGTACGCCTTATGACAGCTGAAGCGATTTATGATGAACTAAAAGCAATTGGCGGCGACTGTTTTAATCACGTTACGATTTCAGGCGGTAACCCTGCTTTAATTAAAGGTATTCAGGAACTTGTAGACCTTTTTGAGATGAAAGGAATTGAAACTGCGCTTGAAACTCAAGGTTCTAAATTCCAACCGTGGATGCGCCAAATTAACGACTTAACGATAAGCCCGAAACCACCTAGCAGCGGTATGGACCAAAACTTAGACATCCTTAAGGCAGTCATCGCGCAATGTAAGAAGGAAACCGTTAACCTTAAGGTAGTTATTTTCGAAGAGGATGACTATGAATACGCTAAAATGATTCACCATACTTTCCCAGTCATTCCGTTTTACTTACAAGTAGGTAACCCTTATTTAGAGGATGACGTTGATAACCATACGATGAAATTGCTTGAACGCTATGAAAACTTAATCGACCGCGTTATGAAAAGCGACGACATGAACAATGTGTATGTCTTACCACAGCTTCACACACTATTATGGAGCAACAAGAAAGGCGTCTAGCTCGAGGATAAAGTTTTTTATAAATATCATATAGTTTGATACACATATTAAATGCTTGTAAACACAACTACTGTTATAATAATACAATGAACAAATGAGATAGGAGCCGAAAATGATTGTAATCTTGATAATTAACATCTTAGTTGTGTGTTTTTCGCTAATGCTAGATTTGTGGATCCACCAATACCAACACTTCTACTTCAGTACAATCGTACTAGCGATTATGATAAATGCTTTAATCAATTTAGTTAGTTTAGGCACATTCGATTTTATTACAAATACGACCACATTAATGCTCATAGCATGGTTTATCGTGCAGAAATATGTGGAGATTCATACACATCGCTATGTTGTTAATCATCAAAAGTTTATTGCAGGCATACTTGCTATGATGTTTAGCCTGTCTTTACTCATCACTTTTCAAACAAGCGAAGATTCATACTATATGTCACTACCATATTTAGCACCAGCCATTTTTATATTCGGTGCCATTATTTTATTTCTTTCAAAAGCACCATCGAGATACAAAGTAGCTTTATACCAGAAACTTAAACAGCCCGCTTTCGTCGGAACAATTGTCATTATCCTATCATTTAGCATCATGACAATTTTAACACCGTTCTGGTTCGTATTCTTAATCATCCATGCACTCTTAATTACATACCTCCTTTGGCAAAAGACCTTTCAAATCTAACTAGGATTATGAATAAAAGGAATGGGTATATATTTTTAGATAGAAAAAATGGAAATTGTTAGGAGGGCCAACATGTTCGGATTTATCTTGATGCTCATTGTTGGTGGCTTAATCGGTTGGTTAGCTGGTGTTATCTTAGGAAAAGATATCCCTGGCGGAATCCTAGGTAACATTTTAGCTGGAATTGTAGGTTCAGCTATCGGCGCTAAGTTATTAGGTCACTGGGGTGAAATCGCTGGTATTCCCGTAATTCCAGCACTTATTGGTACAATCATTCTAATTGTCGTAGCGTCTTTTATTCTAAATCTTTTACGTGGAAAAAACTAAGCCTAATTGAACGAAGAAAGCACCCGCAACGTTGATACGTGAGATCAACATTGCGGGTGCTTTTATGTTTGTATAGATTTGTAGGTTTACGTGCGCGCGCCGGGGCTGGTGCTAGTGTTGTTACAGCCATGTGGTAATAGCACTTGGCTGTAAGGTTGGATTTAGAGCCAAGTGGTTGACTCACTTGGTTGTTATTTCGGTTTAAGAGCCATGTCGCGACCTCACTTGGCTCTTATTGCGGGTTTACAGCCATGTCGCGACTCCACTTGGCTCTTATCGCGGGTTTACAGCCATGTCGCGACTTCACTTGGCTCTTATCGCGGGTTTACAGCCATGTCGCGACTCCACTTGGCTCTTATCGCGGGTTTACAGCCATGTCGCGACTCCACTTGGCTCTTATCGCGGGTTTAAAGCCATGTCGCGACCTCACTTGGCTCTTATCGCGGGTTTACAGCCATGTCGCGACCTCACTTGGCTCTTATGGTGGTTTTACAGCCATGTCGCGACTCCACTTGGCTCTTATCGCGAGTTTACAGCCATGTCACGACTTCACTTGGCTCTTATTGCCGTTTTACAGCCATGTCGCGACCTCACTTGGCTCTTATTGCCGTTTTATAGCCATGTCGCGACTTCACTTGGCTCTTATTGCCGTTTTATAGCCATGTCGCGACTCCACTTGGTTCTTATTGCGGATTTACAGCCATGTCGCGACTCCACTTGGCTCTTACGTCGATTTCAGTAGACCATTCCGACGCTATTCGGCTTTTGCGTCGGTTTTACTCTTCCATTCCGACGCTAAAGCCTCGTTTAACAACTTGTCACTACTCCACTAATCGCTAACGCCTCGCTTGCCAACTTGTCACTACACCACTAGTCGCTAACGGCTCGCTTGCCAACTTGTCACAACTCCACTAGTTGCTAACAGCGCGCTTGCCAACTTGTCACTACACCACTAGTTGCTAACGGCTCGCTTGCCAACTTGTCACAACTCCACTAGTTGCTAACGCCTCGCTTGCCAACTTGTCACTACACCACTAGTCGCTAACGCCTCGCTTGCCAACTTGTCACTACACCACTAGTCGCTAACGGCTCGCTTGCCAACTTGTCGCGACTCCACTAGTTGCTAACGCCGCGCTTGCCAACTTGTCGCGACTCCACTAGTCGCTAAAGGCGCGCTTGCCAACTTGTCACAACTCCACTAGTTGCTAACGCCTCGCTTAACAGCTTGTGACAACCTCACAAGTCGCCAACAGCCCGCCCGACAACCAACACCTACTCGAACTTACTGAACCTCTACTCTAATTACGGATATTCGTTCGCACACTTCTCGCTTCACGATTGCGCTCCTCGTACTTCAGATTAGAAGCTTGCACAATATAAATCGGTCGTCGCTTAACCTCGTAATAAATCCTACCGATGTACTCACCAACTACACCGATCGAAATCAACTGAATACCGCCAATCAACAGAATAGCAGCAATCGTCGTAAAATAACCAGGCACATTTACGCCTCGCATCAACGTATGAATGAACAAATAAACCAAGTACAACATACTCAACCCAAATATCGAAAGTCCTAAATAAATCATCAAGCGGAGCGGTTTATTATTGAACGAAATCAAACCATCAATCGCATAGTTCAATAAATGCTTAAACGACCATTTCGACTCGCCCGCTTCACGCTCCACATTATCAAACTTAATCACTTTCGTATTATATCCGATCCACTCGAAAAGCCCTTTCGAAAAACGATTATACTCTTCAAGAGACGTTAGAGATTCAACTGCACGTTGACTAAGCAATCTAAAGTCACCGACACCATCTTCTAACTCAATATCTTCAACAAAGTAATTAATCAATTTATAGTACAATTGCGTTGTCTTCTTACGCGTATACTTTTCGCCATCACGATTACGCTTCGCGACAACTTGATCATAGCCTTCTTTATAATGTTTAATCATACCCGGAATTAACTCGGGTGGATGTTGTAAATCCGCATCAATCATTACAACAGCATCACAGTCGACACTATGTTGAAACCCAGCAAACATCGCAGCTTCTTTACCAAAATTTCGGCTAAACGAGATAAACTTCACATGTTCATCCATCGCTGCTTCCTTTTGAATCAGCGCAATCGTCTCATCGTGACTACCATCATCAACGAATAATAAATCATATTCATAATTTTGCGTTTGGCTATCTTGTGCCAAAACTTCACTTAAACGTGAGTATGTTTGTAAAAATGTTTCTTTCTCATTATAACAAGGCACAATAATTCTAACCTTCATGTCTACACCTTCATTCTCCTTCTAAAACGTTGAAATAATGCCCTATCATGACGTCACAAAATAATTTTATATTTATATGTAAATTGCATAAGTATGAGTTTGAGCCTTATTAATTTCCCTATTTTTATGATAATTATTTATAGATTAACAATTACAAAGCGGAATTTCCAAACAAACCTATTTCTTTTACAGATTTGTAATCTTCCAGTAAACTTCCATTTCTTTTTTGAAAAGCCCTAGACATAAAACACCTCATGATGATCCATTTAAAAAGCTTAACCGCCTGTACCACAAAGCAATCAAAATAACTAAAAAAGGATAAAAGTCCTGACTCATAGAACTTTTATCCTTAACGTAAAATCTTATTTTAAATCGCCAATACTAATTTTATCTGGGTCTTTTCCTTGGCGGATATCTTTATTTAAATTATCAATACGTTCGATGTCCGCTTCTTCTAATGAGAAGTTAAAAATGTTGATGTTTTCTTCGATACGTTCTTTCGTCTTAGACTTTGGAATAACAAGACGTCCGTGTTCAATATGCCAACGTAGAACGACTTGAGCTGGCGTTTTACCATATTTTTCAGCAAGTTCAACGATGACCTCATCGTCTAATAAACCTCTGTTTCGCATGATTGGCATCCAAGCTTGTACTGCGATATCGTTTTGATCACAGTAGTCTTGTGTTTCTTGTTGATTGAAGTATGGATGACATTCGATTTGGTTAACTTGCGGAATAATTTCAGTTTGTTCAATTAGCTTATCTAAATGATGTGGCTTAAAGTTAGCTACACCAATTGATTTGGCTTTTCCTTCACCACAAAGATGTTCTAAGGCTTTATAAGTTTCAATGTACTTACCGTTCTTTTCACAAGGCCAATGAACTAAGATGAGATCAACGTAATCCATACCAAGATTGTCTAATGATTTGTTGAAATATGTTAGCGTGCTATCGTAACCTTGATAATCATTCCAAATCTTAGTTGTGATGAACACCTCATCACGTTGAACACCTAAATCTTTAAGCGCTTGACCAAGTTCTTTCTCGTTATCATACATAAAAGCCGTGTCGAATAGACGATAACCAGCTTCTAAAGCACTCTTAATTGAATCATACATATCTTCTTCAGTAATTTTATAGACACCTAAACCAACTTTAGGAATGTGTTTACCGTTATTTAGTATATGAATCGAATCGTTCATCGATTCTCGCCCCTTTCTTAACTTCTCTAACATCACTTTATATTATAAAACTGTAATGAAGGGCTTTCAAATATTGTAAACTATGAACTTTATCGTTGCCGAAGTAACAAGTTTCTCATCACACTCATTAAAAAAAGCTAGGTGATAGTCGATATAGCGACTTAACCCTAGCTCTAAGCGATATTATTTTTCTTCTTTAGTTTCCTCTTGCTCGTCTTCCAATTCATCATCAACGGACTTACGCTCGTGATGTTGTTCGAACCTTAAGATGACGTTAAGAATCGTGTGATTTTCGATTTCTGAAACAATCCAACGGTCGAAGTACGTATCGACAAAGTCGTCTTGTTGTAAATCGGTATTGTGTGCTTGAAGCCAACCACCAATCGTATCTATATCTTCAGAATCATCAAATTCGATATCGAATTTCTCTTCTAAATCATCTAATAATACACGTCCATTAATCTGATATGTTTTATCATTTAATTGGACGATGTCGTTCACTTCATCACTATCAAATTCATCTCGAATTTCACCGACAATTTCTTCTAAGATATCTTCCATTGTTAAAATACCAGCAGTACCGCCATACTCATCAATGATTAAACTGATATGGACATGTTCACGTTGCATTCTAACAAGTGCTTCACGAATCATTGTCGTCTCAGAAATAGTCGGTAAGTCATGAATGTAATCTGAAATATTTAATTTCTCACCAGAAGCATAATCTGTTAAGAACTCTTTAACGTTAATAAAACCTTTGATATGGTCTTTGTCACCATCTTCCGTAATTGGGTAACGCGTAAAATGGTGTTCATTAACAGTCTCAAGTAATTCATCTACATTAAAAGGTTCATTTAATGCGACTACTTGTGTTCTTGGTACCATAATATCTTTTGCGTGACGCTCATCGAATGAGAAGATATTCTCCATATAAGCAAGCTCTGCTTGGTTAATTTCTCCGCCACGGTAACTTTGTTTCATAATAATTTTGATTTCTTCTTCAGACATCGCATCATCACCAGCGTTTGGATCTGCACCAAAGAGACGAATAATTTGTCGTGCTGAACCATTCATTAACCAAATTAGCGGTTTCATTAAAACGCCAAAGTAATACAACGGTCTTGAATATAATAATGCGATACGTTCAGTATACTGAATCGCGAATGACTTAGGTGCAAGTTCCCCTAAAACCACGTGCAAATATGTCACAATTATAAAAGCAACAACTAGTGATAATGTTGTTATAATCGCTTGTGGAACATGTAAAAATTCGAAAAGAGGATGTAAAATCTTTTCAAAAACAGGTTCACCTAGCCAACCTAAACCAAGTGACGTTACAGTAATACCTAGCTGACAAGCTGATAAATAATAGTCTAAATCTCTAACCATTTTCTTAACAACAAAAGCACTTCTGTTACCTTCTGACACAAGTTGATCAATACGTGATTCTCTTACTTTTACCAAAGCGAATTCAGAACCAACGAAGACTGTAGTTAATGCGATTAATAAGAAAAATACTATTAAGTTGATTATGGTCGTAATTTCCAATTAGTTCCCTATTTCTAGGGTTTCACCTCCAACAATAATAATGCCGCCAAAGTCGAATTTGGCAGACGCGTTTAATAAATCATTCGTTTTTAAATAGTGCTTAGTGCCTAAATCCTTCCCATGGCGACACCTCCAGACAAAAAATAGTTAGTTACATTTTATATTATCATTTTCGTTTTACCTAAACAATCATTTTGAGAATTTCTCAGATGACTCTTGAGTTTATACCCAATTTTATAATCCTATAACTTCATTTTATAAAACTCGTTCAAATTAAGGTTATGGGATGCTCAATATCTCAAAATTAAAAATAAAAAAACACTGCCGAAGACCTATGTATACATTCGACAGTGAAAAACATATATTAATTATCCATATTTTTTGATGAATTTATTTCTAAGCTAGTTAGCTTTGGCTTTAAGATGCCATAAATAATTGCTCCTACAAGCGAACCAATTACGATTGCTAATAGGGTTTGAAACGCATGAGAAAAATCCGTTCCAAATATAACAAAGATACCACCATGTGGAGCCGCAATATTTGAACCTAATCCTAAAGCAATACCACCAGCGACCCCTGAACCTACCATCATAGATGGTATGACGCGCAATGGATCTGCAGCAGCAAAAGGTATTGCACCTTCTGTGATAAAAGAGAGCCCCATGACATAGTTAGGTATTATTGATCCTCTTTGAGCTTTAGTATATTTACCTTTGAATAGTAACATTGAAGTTGCAAGTGCAATAGGTGGCACCATACCACCGACCATTGCCGCTGTGATAGGAGCAGCATTACCACTTTCTAATGCAGCTATCGAGAATACATACGCTGCTTTATTAAATGGTCCACCCATATCAATTGCCATCATAGCACCGAGTACGATTCCTAAAATAATAATATTAGCACCAGCTAACCCATTTAATAACCCTTGGAGTTGATCATTTAACCAAGCCGCAGGTGGGTTAATTGCATAAATCATTAATAACCCTGTAATTGTTACCGTTAAAAGTGGATAAATTAATGTAGGTTTTAATCCTTCAAGCATGTGAGGTAGGTTGCGACATAATTTCTTTATACTTTGAGTTAAGTAACCAGCTAAAAAACCAGCTAATATAGCCCCGATAAACCCTGAGCCACCACTAGTAGCTAACATACCACCAACTAATCCTGCTGCAAAGCCAGGTTTATCTGCTATACTACGAGCAATAAAACCAGCTAATATTGGAATTATTAGTTGAAAAGCACTATTTTTACCAATTTCCCATAAATTAGCAGCGAAAGCATTATACTGACTATGTTTAGGATCAAAAGCATTTTCACCAAACATGAAAACGATAGCCATTAAAATACCACCAGCTATTACGAGTGGTAACATGTTAGAAACACCGTTCATGAGGTGCTTGTAAATTGTCTTACCTATGCCTAACTTCTCATCGTTATATTTTGAAGAACTTGATTGATTTTGCTTAGCTTTATATGGTTGACGATTTTGATCCTGGGCTATTTCTATAAGTTCATGTGGCCTCTTGATCCCATCTGAGACAGGTACCTCAACTAAATTTTTACCATCGAATCGTTCAATATCAACTTTAACATCCGCCGCTACGATAACGCCTAAAGCCTTATCAATATCCTCGTTCGTTAATTTGTTTTTAACGCCACTCGAGCCATTCGTTTCAACTTTTAAATCTACATTCATCTTTTCAGCTTCTTGTAATAAAGCATCCTTGGCCATATATGTATGAGCAATTCCTGTTGGACAAGCTGTAACGGCCACAATAAACGGCTTTTCTTGTTTAGAATCACTTTGAGATTCTGATACTACATTATTATCGCTTTCTTCTCTTCGAAAAATCTCGATGACTTCGTCTTTGCTAGTCGCAGACAATAAAGCTTGTTTAAAATTGTCTTTCATTAACAATCCTGATAATTTTGCTAAAGCATCTAAATGCGTTTGGGCACCATTTTCAGGTGCTGCTATCATGAAAAACAAATGAGCAGGTTGACCATCTAAACTATCAAAATCAATACCTTTTTCACTTTTGCAAAAGGATATAGACGGTTTTTCTACGACGTCCACTTTGGCATGTGGTATCGCAATTCCATCTCCTACACCAGTAGTACTTTGTTGCTCACGTTTAAGTATCGCTTGTTTAAACTTTTCAACATCAGATATTTTATTGGCCTCTTTAAGCTGGTTCACTAGGTATGTTATTACACCATCTTTGTCAACACAATCTACATTAAGCGACACGGTGTCTTTAGTTAGTAAGTCTGTAATTTTCATTGGTAGTCACTCCTTAGTCTAAAAAATTTATATTAATATCATTTATAAGCGATTCTATTTTTGTTCCAGTGGCTAAATCCTTGCTAAAAGCAGTCGCACTTCCTGATGCAATAGCTAATTTAAATGACGTTTTAATACCTTTTTTATTAGCTATACCAGCTATCATACCTGCTACGGTACTATCTCCAGCACCAATAGTATTAACTACACTACCTTTAGGTACTGTAGCTTTTAATATATAATCGTTATCTAGGTAAATAGCACCATCTGCACCAAGCGATACAATAATTGAACGTGCTCCTTTTTCAATAAGTTTACGCCCGTACTTAATCACCTCTTCTTCAGAACTGATGGAAGTATTAAAAATTTCTTCTAGTTCATTTAAGTTAGGTTTAATCAATAATGGTTGATATTCTAATGTAGATAATAAAAGGTCTTTTTCAGCATCGACGACTAAATTTGCGCATTTGTTTTTAACGATTTTAGCGATATCTGAATAAACATTCTTTGATAGTGAAGGCGGCACGCTACCTGAAACTATAACGATGTCTCCCTTATTAATTTGATTTATTTCATCACAAAGCGCTTTAAAGTCTTCATTTGATACAAATGGGCCAGAAGCATTTATTTCAGTTTCCTTAATTCCTTTTAATTTAACGTTTATACGTGAATCTTGTTCAAGTTCTACAAAATTAGTGGAGATTCCTTCTTCTTTTAGAACTTTTTTAATAAAACTCCCAGTAAAACCGCCAATAAACCCATAAGCAACGGATTTCACTCCTAAGCTATTAAGTATGCGAGAAACATTTATGCCCTTGCCCCCAGCAAATTTATAAGTATTTTGGGATCGATTTAGACTGCCTTCCTTAAAATCAGACGTCTCCATAACGTAATCTACAGACGGATTGAAAGTTATTGTATATATCATCACTCTACTCCTACAAATTTATATTTTTGATTATAGTGGCTAAAGTTAGGTAACTTTTGTGCTTTTTTAGAAGTAATCACATATGAATTTGACTTTAAATTTACATGAGCAAAATGTACATCATTATATTTAGAATGATCTACTAGAATATAGTGTTGGAATCCAAGTTCTATTGCAGTGCTTTTAATAAGCGCTTCTTTGTCATCAGGAGTGGTAAAACCATTGTCGTAATCAAAACCGTTCATCCCTAGAAAAACCTTGCTAAATCGATACTTACGTAATGTATCAACCGCTCGATCACCTATAGTAGCGAGCGTTGTGTGTTTTACCTCGCCACCTAGCAAAAACGTTTTAATGCCTTTTTGGGTTAAGGCTTCTACATGCGTAACTCCATTGGTTACTACTACTACATCCTTGGCATTTATACATGAAATCATTTCATATGTAGTCGTACCAGCATCAATAAATATAAAGTCCCCATCTTGTATTTGTTCAGCAGCTAATTTTCCTATATCAGTTTTCTCATCTGTATTAAGCGTTTTTTTATCAAACATAGATAATTCAGGGCGTTTAGGTTTAGTAAGCATAGCCCCGCCGTGGACTCGTTTAAGCACGCCTTGTTGTTGCAGTTGTGAGAGATCTCTTCGTATAGTCGATTCGCTAACGCCAACACTTTTAACTAAGGATTGTAATGATACTATTTCGCTTTTATTTAGTTCCTGTACAATCAATTCATATCTTTTCTCAGATAACATGTTTATTACCTCACTTCAATTTAAGTTTAATGTATACGCTTACATAATTCAATCATTTTCTTTCATTTTCATTCAAATTCAATCAAAGTTATAAATTTCTATAGAAAAACTCCATAGTTACTTCACTACAGAGATAACTACGGAGTTTATTTTTAAGCGATTTGTCGCTTTTCGTTGCGGTGCCATTGGATGTAACCATAAATACTATTGATTAAGAACGCAAGCCACATCACAATCATTGATACTGAACCGAGCGAAACGTCTCCAGTATTCAGGCTGTCGCTGAGCGCTTGCCACCATAAGATGATAGAGATGATATTGACGAAGATCCAGAATAGCCATTGTTCTTTGTAACGAAGCGTCATCAAGATTTGACCTACTATTGAGAGTGCTGTTGATGCACCGTCTACGTACGCGTGCTCTGCGTAAAAGGCACCTGATAAATTCTGTAACAATACAACAAGTAACGCGTACACAACGCCAGTACCGATTATTGTGAGTGCCCACGTTTTAACATTTAAACCTCTCGAATCTACTTCTTTAACTTTAGTATCTTCAGCATTTGGATCGTGTGACATGTTCTTAATCCAAAAATAGATTCCTATAAATTGGAAGATACCGAAGACAATCTGCATGCCTACTTCTCCCATGAAGTGTTGTTTAAAGCTCAAGTAACCATATGTACTCACTTGGATAAGTCCAAAGAAGAACGTGGACAGACGCCCTTTTGCTGCCATGAAGACAGTAATTACGCCCGAAACACTCGCGATTAAGTTTAACCATCCATCTAATGAAATACGCTTTTCCTCACCTACAAATAATGGAAAGAAGAAAATCAAACATTGTAGACAAATAAACACCCCGAAAAACCACTTTTCATATGTTGAAAAGCCCTTAAAGTCTTTAACGATAAACATACATTCCACTCCTTACTCGCCGCATTTAATTTCATTATACAACGACCCTTCATGAAAAGTTATAAAATTTCAAAATTATTTTATAGCGAAGAGGGGTATTCTGAATTTTCTGTAAATACGTTTACTTTTGTGCTCAACTTTTCTAAAATTGAAATTAATAGCAAACTATGTGCAATTTACATTTAAAACAATCAAATTGGGAGGAATTTATATGAGAATTGCGATAGCTGGTTCAGGTGCGCTGGGTTCAGGCTTTGGCGCAAATATGTTCAAGAATGGGTATGATGTAACGTTAATCGACGGGTGGCAAGAACACGTTAATGCGATTAAAAGACATGGCTTGAATGTTGAAATGAACGATGTGCCTTTTCAAGTGGAGATACCGGTACATCACTATGACCAATTGAAAGACGTTAAACCCTTCGATGTCATCTTCTTCTTCACGAAATCGATGTACTTAGAGGAAATGTTGGAGAAAGTGAAACATTTAATTCATGACCAAACCGTACTTGTAAGCACAATGAACGGCTTAAACCATGAACGTGTGATGTCGAATTATGTAGATGACACACGCATCTTAAGAGGTGTAACGACATGGACTGCAAGCATTAAAGCCCCCGGTGAAACGGTGTTCTTAGGACAAGGCCCTGTCGAAATTGGCGCTATCGTAGACGGCGCTGAAACACATGCAAAGGCTATTGAAACGATATTGCAGCGTTCGAACTTAAATCCGCTTCTGCAAACAAATATTCATGCGTCGATATGGAAGAAAATTTGTATCAACGCAACTGTAAATACGTTAGGCACGCTACTCGATGCTAATTTAATGACACTTAAAAAGGCCAACCACATGGATGACCTGTTAGAGCAAATTATTCATGAAATTAGCGACGTGGCTGAGATTGATAATGTTTCGCTAGACGTCCCAGAAATGGTCGCTTATCTACATGATGTGATGGAGAAAGTTGGTCCTCATTATCCATCTATGCATCAAGATTTAGTCGTTAAAAACCGACTAACTGAAATTGATTATATCAATGGTGAAGTAGCGAATATTGCACGTCGTCACGGTATTCCTGCACCGTGTAACACGTTTATCACACATCTCATACATGCCAAAGAATCTATTATGGACGCTAAATAACAATTAAAGAGGTTGGATCCTTTTGAAAGTAAAATAAAGCACGTTAGCTTTATTTATGATAATTCCTTAAAACAGCTGACTCCTAGGGGTGAGGCCCCGGCACAGTTTAATGAACAAAGAAGCTAAAAACTTCTTTGTAAGTTCAACCATCGAATTGAAAATTCGGGTTGAGCTTTATATGTAAGCCGGGGCTTAAGCGTGGTACAAAGAAGCATTAGCTTCTTTGTAAGTACAACTAGCGAATTAAAATTCGAGTTGTACTTTACAGGAAAGCATGCTGTATAAGGAATTTATAATAAGGATCCAACCTCTTTTTCTATATTCAATTGCTTCTAAATAAAAATGTTTAGTCACTTCATTCAATTGCGTAGCCTGCTTTAAAGGCCTTTTCAAAAATGGATTAAACGAGTTTCTTACGGATCTTACCTGAGATAATATCGACGATTAAGACCATAATTACAAGACCAATTAAGATGATACCTACGCGGCTCCATTCACGTGTTTGTAACGCGAAGATAAGTGGTGTACCGATACCGCCAGCTCCGATTAAGCCTAAGATCGATGCTGAACGTAGGTTTAATTCAAAGCGGTACAGGACTAGCGATAAGTAGGATGGTAGGATTTGCGGTACGACCGAGAACATTAATGTTTTAATCTTATTGGCACCACTAGCCTTTAAGGACTCAGTTGGGCTTAAATCTAAGTTTTCGATGTCTTCTGCGAACAATTTACCCATCATACCGATCGAGTGAATGCCGAGTGCGAGCACACCTGAGAATGAACCTGGCCCTACTGCTTTAATGAAGATGATCGCCATCACGATTTCAGGGAACACACGCACGATACTTAAGATAAATTTACTAAAACCAGATACTGCTTTCACGCGAACCATGTTGTTTGCGGCTAAGAACGCAATAGGAATGCAGAAAATGGCTGATAAGAATGTACTGATTACGGCGATGGCGAAGGTTTCAAGTAAGCCTCTCAGTAAGTCTTCGCCTTCAGGGATGTAAATGTAATCAGTGTCTGGATGAATAAGTCCATCAAAGATAGACATCATAATTGCTTGTGATTTCTCTTTAATTTCAAAGCTCGGGATGCTTGTAAAAGCCCAAATTAACAATAAAAATACAACTAAGCTAAAGATCCATTTGAAGAGACTTGCTTTTGGCTTTTCAGGATAAGTGGTCGTTTTATTATCTTTAATCATATTAAACGTTCCCTCACTTTCTGACTCACGATATCAATAATTACAACGATAATGAGTGTAAATAAGATAATTGTCATTGTCTTTTGATATTGGAATAAGCCGAGCGTATGATCATAGAAGAGACCAATACCACCTGCACCAACTAAACCGAGTACGGCAGCGGCACGAATATTGATTTCGAAAGCGTAAAGCACGTATGACATATAAGATGCGATGGCTTGAGGTACAACCCCAAACGCGATCCACTTAATTTTATTTGCGCCAACTGCTTTCATGGCTTCTAACGGACCATTGTCGATACCTTCAAGTGATTCATACATTAATTTAGAAATGACGCTAATTGTTAAAATGATAAGTGCTAAGATACCAGGAATTTGTCCGATACCGAATATCGCTACGAATATCGCAGCTAGTAGTAAATCTGGAATTGTACGCACGATGTTTAAAATAAATCGTGCTGGAATTGAAATAAATGATGATTGCGTGATATTTGTCGCACAAAGTAGCGAAATCGGTATTGATAGAATCGCCCCGATAAATGTTCCTACGACTGCCATACGTACCGTTTCAATCATCGGTTCGAATATTTCGCTAAAGTAGCCCCAGTTTGGTGGGAACATGTCTTGTACTAAAGCCACCATTTGAGGCACACCGTATAATAAGTCACCGACGCTAAACCCTGTGAAGATAAAACTCCATACTACAAGGGCTAAAACGACAACGACACTTAACCATCTTTTAATCGGAGGTGTGGTTTTCATATATTTAGCGACGCGTTCGTCACGAGATGTCATTTAGTCCACCCCCATTTTTTCGTCTGCTTTAATTGAACGACCGTAAATTTGCGCAAAAGCCTCGTCAGTAGCTTCTTCAACTGGTCCGTCAAATACAAGTTCTCCAGCTCTTAATCCAATGATACGTGTACCATATTGTCGCGCTAGATCGACAAAGTGTAAGTTAATGATGACTGTAATACCAAGTTGCTCGTTGATTTGTTTTAAGTCATCCATAACTTGCTTTGTTGTAAGTGGGTCGAGTGACGCGACTGGTTCATCGGCTAATATAAATAGATGATTCTTGGCATAAGGCACGTGCGATTGAAATACGTTGTTGTTGACCACCTGACAATTCGTCAGAACGGTGGTAGGCCTTTTCCAAAATGTTCACACGGTCTAACGCTTCAAGTGCTTTACGCTTATCTTCTTTCGGGAACCATCCGAGCACCATCTTCCACGTAGGGTGATAACCTACGCGTCCGCTGAGCACGTTACGAATAACGCTTGAGCGCTTAACTAAGTTAAAATGTTGGAAGATCATACCGATGTTACGTCTCATTTCAAGTAAAGATTTACCTGACGCTTTCGTGATAGATTTACCTTCGATGAAGATTTCACCTTCAGTAATATCGTGGAGACGGTTGATTGAACGTAATAAAGTCGACTTACCAGCACCTGATAAACCAACGATAACCGCGAAGTCCCCTTTCTCGATATTTAAGTTTATTTGATTCAAACCTTTATGGCCGTTATCGTATACTTTCGATACATTTTTAAATTCAATTTGACTCATTTCATTCACCTTTCAAATTAAAATAGAAAAAGGACGTGAGACAAAGTGCGATCCCACGTCCAATTTTAAATATGCTATTGATAACGGTTGTTAAATAGGCTCTATCAAGCCATGAACGCGTTATCAAGACAAAGTGGGATACGAAGTTATCCTTTAAGATCATGATCCTTCGTCCCACTCCCTCCCTTTAAAAGCTTATTTATTTACTTTTTTGCTGTATTCACGAACTACATCGAAGTTTTCATCTTTACCGTCTACATAACCTTCGTGGCTGTAAACTTCACTGATGATTTTGTGACCTTCTTTAGTTTTCGCGATATCTTTGAAAGCTTTAGAGATTTTGTCTTTCCATTCTTTATCCATGTCTGAACGCACTGAGATTGTATCGTTAGGAATGTCTTCAGTTGTATGGTTAACTTTTGTATCTTTAAATACGTTTGGTTCATCTTTCTTAACTGTGTTACGTGCATCTTGGAAAGTAGCAGCTGCATCAACATCGCCATTTAATAAAGCGATAATAGCTTGGTCATGACCTTTTACAGTTGTTACTTTCATGTCTTTAGCTGGGTTGATGTCTTCTTTCATTAACTCAGCTACAGGGAATGTGTAACCTGCAGTTGAAGTTACGTCTTGAAGCGCAATCTTTTTACCTTTAAGGTCTTTTAAAGATTTGATATTTGAATCTTTCTTAACTACGATTTGAGATTTGTAACTTGAAACTTTGTCTTTTGTTGGTGAACCGTCTTCTTCATTCACACCAAAACGTTGTGCTTGAAGTAATAAGTCAGCGGCTTTTTGTTCTTTTGCTAATGTGTAAGCAGTTGGTGGTAAGAAACCAACGTCAACTTTCTTAGATTTCATTGCTTCAACGATTGTGTTGTAGTTTGTTGAAACAGAAACTTTTACAGGAATATCTAATTCTTTAGATAATAATTTCTCAAGTGGTTTCGCTTTTGCTTCTAAAGTATCAGCGTTCTGAGAAGGTACGAATTGAACTGTTAATTCTTTAGGTTTATAGTCGCCACCTTCTTTATCTCCTTCACTTGATTTCTTATCAAGACTAGATTTGTTGCCACATGCTGCAAGTACTAAAGCTGTCGTTAAAATGAGCGCAAACACTTTTGATAAAAACTTATACGACTCCATATTTAATCCTCCAATTTAAATAGTGTCAAACCAAGCGTACCATAACTTTATTATATAAATTATTTAAATTTTGTAAAATGATTAAAGCTTTTTTGAAGATTGTAAATTTCTGATGGCGCTCTTTTAAGAATTATTTAGTTTGCCTACGCATGATTTAAAACCATTTGAAAAGCCTTTATGATATAAAGGGATAAATGAAGGAGGAGAGTCGTAAATGTCATACATAAAAAAATTAGCCACTTTAGGTTTACTATCAGCTGTTACATTTAGTTCTATTAATGTTGCACAAGCAGAAGATGCACCTGTATTAGGTGAAGATACTGGTAAAGGTACTGTTTTAGTCGATAATACGCACGGTCAAACGGCTGGTGCAGCGGATTGGGTTATCGACGGGGCTTTTTCTGATTATGGCCAATCTATTGCTGACCAAGGTTATCAAGTCAAAGAGTTACGTAAAGATAATACGATTTCTGAAGAAAGCTTAAAGGATGCTTCGATTCTTGTCATTCCAGAAGCGAATATTCCGATTAAAGATTGTGAACAAGAAGCCATCTTAAATTTCACTAAAAACGGTGGCAGTGTCGTGTTTATCTCAGATCACTATAATGCGGACCGTAATTTAAACCGTATTGATTCATCTGAAATTATGAACGGTTACCGCCGAGGTGCTTATAACGATATTACGAAAGACATGTCTGAAGCTGAAAAGAACTCAGATGAAATGAAAGGTGTAACGAATTCAGATTGGTTATCAGAGAACTTTGGGGTTCGTTTTCGTTATAATGCCTTAAACAATCTTAAGGCTACGAATATTGTTCAAGGTGAAAATGGCCTAAACATTGGCGACAACGTCAATAGTGTTTCGATGCATGCAGGTTCAACAGTAGCAATTACAAATCCTGAAATTGCTAAAGGTATCGTATATATGCCGGATAATTTAACAGAATCTGATAAATGGTCTCATGCCGTTGACCAAGGTGTTTACAATGGCGGCGGTAAGAAAGAAGGCGCTTATGTAGCGGTATCAAAAGTCGGCAAAGGTAAAGCGGCGTTTATCGGCGACTCTTCAATGGTTGAAGATAGTTCTCCTAAGTACAAACGTGAAGATAGCGGTGAATCGAAACGTACGTATGACGGCTTTAAAGAAGAAGATAATGGTCAATTACTTAAAAACTTAACGACTTGGTTAGGTAAGAAAGAAGCGTACACATCATTTAAAGAAAAAGGCATCGAATTAGATGAGAAGACACCGCTACTTGATTTCGAAACGCCTGAGAATAGTACAGAACCTCAAAAAGAACCTTGGAGCGAACCTAAAGATGGTTATAAATGGTATGACCCATCTACGTTCAAGCCAGGTAGTTATGGAAGTGGCGAAGCGCCAACTGAGGACCCTGAAAGTCCGAGTGACGACCCAAATGATACGCCTGAAACAAATGGTAACGCAACATTCGACTTACCTAGTCAATTCACAGCTGGCGATACTGAAACGTTCACAGTGAAATTATCAGGTTATCCTGCGAATCAAAAAGTGAGCGACCTTAAAGTTGGTATGTATAAAGCTGGTGGCGAACAAATTGGTCGAATTGCAAAAGATGGCGAAACAGCAGATAGTTACGGTTATAGTACGCCAACTTCAGTTACAACTGATGAGAACGGTAATGCGGTCCTTAAGTACACAGTTAAAGTGAAGGACGGAGCTACTGGCGAAGCGAATATTCGCTTAAAGCAAGGTAGTAAAACTGTTACAACGAAACAAATTAATGTTCAATAAATTGAATTAAAACAGTAAAAAGACTTGTTAGGACGTGTGATTGACGCCTAGCAAGTCTTTTTGAGTATGAATTTTTGGGGGCGGTTTTGAGCCCCCATTTTCCTGAATGGGTGGGAAGATAAAATATGGTTGTGGCGATCGTGAATAGATTCGCGGCTATGGCACCATGCGTTTAAAGCGTGACTTTGAATGTCGTCAAGTTAGGGATGTCGTTAGAGCCCTGATGTTTCAGGTATTGAATCAACATATCTGCGCCCTCAACGGGAATGTCCTTGACGATTTTACTTTCGTCAAACATCGCGTAATCCCCACCACCGACAGCGCGGTAGTTATTCATCACGACTTGATACGTTTGAGCGTCCGTAACCGGTTCCCCTTTGAACGTGACGTCGTGAACGCGAGCACCCGCTTCATTCGACGCGTGAATCGTATAGTCGATACCGGAATACATATCGTAATTGAAATGTTGCGGTTTCGGTTCAAGAAATGCTTGATTGACCGTAATGTCGCCATCTTCGACATCGAAATATGTCGCCGTCTTCTCAAGTGCTGCCTTTAACTCGGCACCAGTCACTTCAAGAACGTTGAACGTGTTCGGGAACGGATAGTTATCAATAATATCTCGCATCGTTACCGTCTTTGAAAAACCACGTGCGCTCGGAAACAGCGGCGTGCAAGAAATATCTACGCCTGCAAGGGACATCTGCGCGTGGTTGAGAAGATTTACGATCGGATGCGGCTTGATACGCGCCTTGAAATCGTCTTTAACAAGCATGTCTTCGTTTAAATGAACTAAAGGCGCGTCTAGCCATGCTTCAAGTTTATCTTGCGTGTCACGAACTGCTTGAGGCGCTTCTTGTGAAACCGTCTCTTCGGTAACTGGAATGAGATCAGTCGTTTGATGCTTAATGGTATGTTGTTGTGCGTCATATTGAAGTACGATCTTACCTAGGAAGTCGCCCTTTGAACCAGGCTGAACGATACTTACGCCCTCTTTGACCGTAGCGATTTCACGGTGTTGGTGACCTGTAATTAATACGTCAATGCCGTCTACTTCTTGTAATATTTGATAGCCCTCGTTCTCACCTGTTTGTTGTTCCGTTTCGTTTCCTGTTTCGAGATCACGTTCAAACCCGCCGTGGTAGCTCACTACGACGATATCTGCTTTGTCGCGAACAGATTGGATATGGGCTTTTAAATAAGAAACTGTGGTTTCAAATTCAAGTCCAGCAATGATTTCAGGTTTCTCCCAGTTCGGAATATAAGGCGTTGTAACGCCGATTATGGCAACTGTAACGCCATCGATTTCCTTGTAGACGACGTCGTGACCAGTGAACGGTTTGCCATCAGTCGTGATATTGGCAGACAACACCGGGTAATTCAGGCGGTCGAGCGTGTCATGCAGGTACGGTAAGCCGAAATTAAACTCGTGATTACCGATGACACCAACGTCAAATCCTATCTGATTATAGACCTTCGTTAACATTTCGCTCGATTGCAGCTCACTATTTAAATAGAAACAGAACGGCGAACCTTGGATGAAATCCCCGTTCTCAATGAGCAGGGTATTAGTGTTGGCTTGGCGTTCCTTTTCAATGAGTGTCTGAATCTTTAAAAGCCCTTTCGATAGTTCTTGGCCTTTATGTTGATAATTTGTTGGGAAGATGTATCCATGAATGTCACTTACGGATAAAATCACAATTTCTTTCATCTTTACTGCTCCTTTAAGTTAAATGTATTTCTCGACGAGATAGATGATCCAACCGATGCTTGCGAAAATGAGTACGGATTGAATGATGACGCTTGTAATCAGTACGTTGTCTGAGAAGTAGATGAGCGCGCATATGTCGAAAACGAATATGGGAACCGCGCATATACTGAGTCGTTTGAAAACCCTTAGGCTGAAGTGCGCCGATAGTTTTTGCGCGCGGATAAAGTTTTTAGTTGATTTGAGTGCTTTCGGGGTTCGGTACCCTACCCATCGATTCGGTTTCGTCGGCGGTAATTCTTTGAAAAGATTAGCGAGTGCGAACATAAATAAGCTTGCCGGTAGTAGTGTGATGGTAACCCCTCCTTTGTATGTGGTTGGCGGTTTGTGTAATACGGATAGTGCTGGTGTACGTAGACGTAGTGATGGCGTCGGTGTATGTTTACGTGGTGTCGGTGCTCGTTTACGACGCGGTGCTAGGGCTGGCGTCGGAGTACTTAAACGTGGTGTCGGCGCTCGTTTACGACGCGGTGTCGGGTTTAGTATTGTTTAGAGCTGTTACGGCGGGTTTGATTTACACGTTTCTTAAGTCTTGTAAATTTAGACCCATTTGGTTTACACGTTTTTGTAGTCTTGTAATCTAAAAGCCCTATGGTTTACACGTTTTCCAAGTCTAGTAAATTAAAAGCCATTTCATTTACACGTTTCTGCAGTCTTGTAATTTAAAAGCCCTTTGATTTACACGTTTTCGTAGTCTTGTAATTTAAAAGCCATTTGATTTACACGTTTCTGCAGTCTTGTAATTTAAAAGCCATTTGATTTACACGTTTTCCAAGTCTTGTAAATTTAGACCCGCTTGATTTACACGTTTCCGATTTCTTGTAATTGTAGATGTAATACTCCCGTTTATCACGTTCCAATTTTCTTGATAAACCAACGCCCTTCGTTTATCACGTTTTACTTTTCTTGATAAACCAAGCCCCTTCAATTATCACGTTCTACTTTTCTTGATAAACCAACGCCCTTCGTTTATCACGTTTCTACTTTCTTGATAAACCAACGCCCTTCGTTTATCACGTTCTACTTTTCTTGATAAACCAAGCCCCTTCAATTATCACGTTTGAACTTTCTTGATAAACCAACGCCCTTCAATTATCACGTTTGAATAAACGTGATAAACCGACTTTCTTAAAGGGCTTTTCACAGGGCGACGGGACAAAGCAAGTATGCGTTATGTAAGACAACGTTTATCAATTAGCGATACTTTAGCAGTTAGTGAATAGTTACGTAAGACGGCGTTTGGCCATTAGTGAAAATTCGATAGCTAGTTTAAAGGTACGTAAGACGACGTTTATTAATAAGCGATAAATTTGCAGTTAAATCAACGTTACTTAAGACTGCCAATAAGCAATGACTACAAAAAGTTTCCGAACCTGTAAACCTCACTGAAATACCAGTATCCAACCTTTCATAAATTTTTGATTATTTGTCTTTTCAAAAAATGAATGATAGAGTAATAATTATAAATTAAATATTTGTTGCTAGGGGTGCCATTTGAGCTGAAAGAAACGATTTGTTTTAACCCTTTGAACCTGATTTGGTTAGTACCAACGTAGGGAAGCATGACACATATCTATTTTAACATTGAATGGATATCCTGTTGTACTATATATGATGCAATAGGATTATTTTATGATACATAGATACCTCATGGGGTTGTTTAGCCCTTTGTGCCTCCTAGCAATTAAAATTGTTTAGGAGGTTTTTTTGTGAATCAAGAAGAGATTGAGTTAAAGAAACAGTTTCCATCTAGTAAGAAGATTTACATTTCTGGTGAGGATCCTGATATCAAGGTGCCTTTCCGTGAAATTACGCTTTCTAATACGGTGACGGATGAAGGCGAACGCGAAAACCCACCGTTTGTAGTTTATGACACGGCTGGACCTTACCATGATGACGATTATGAAGTCGATGTGAAACGTGGTATTCCAAAATTACGTGAACAATGGATTAACGACCGTGACGACATTGAAACGTATGAAGGTCGTAAAGTTCAATCATTAGATAACGGATTCAAAAAAGAAGGTCATGACAAATTTGTTGAAACACCTTTCGAATATCAACCTAAACGTGCGAAATCAGAACAAAATGTAACGCAAATGCATTACGCGAAACAAGGTATCATTACGAAGGAAATGAAATTCATCGCGGCACGTGAAAATATGTCAGCGGAATATGTGCGTGATGAAGTTGCACGTGGACGCGCTATTATTCCAAACAACGTCAACCACCCTGAGTCAGAACCGATGATTATTGGTAAAAACTTCCAAGTTAAAATTAACGCTAACATCGGTAACTCTGCCGTAAGTTCTTCAATCGAAGCAGAAATTGAAAAACTTGTATGGGCGACTCATTGGGGCGCTGACACTATCATGGATTTATCTACAGGTAAAAACATTCACGCGACTCGTGAATATTTATTACGTAACTCACCTGTTCCAGTTGGTACTGTTCCAATTTACCAAGCACTTGAAAAAGTAGACGGTATTGCTGAAAACTTAACTTGGGAAATCTATCGCGATACATTAATCGAACAAGCTGAACAAGGCGTAGACTACTTTACAATTCACGCTGGTGTTCGCTTACACTATGTGCCACTAACTGTCGATCGTTTAACAGGTATCGTATCTCGTGGTGGTTCAATCATGGCACAATGGTGTCTTGCGCATCATAAAGAAAGCTTCTTATATGAACACTTCGATGAAATCTGTGAAATTTGTAATAAATACGATATCTCGATTTCACTTGGTGACGGTTTACGTCCTGGCTCAATTTACGATGCGAACGACGAAAGCCAAATCGAAGAGTTAAAAACACTTGGTGAACTTACAGACATCGCTTGGGAACACGATGTTCAAGTGATGATTGAAGGTCCTGGACATGTACCACTTCAAAAGATTAAAGAAAACCAAGATCTCGCTGACTTCCATTGTAAAGAAGCACCATTCTACACGCTTGGACCGCTAACAACAGACATTGCGCCAGCTTACGACCATATCACATCAGCAATTGGTGCTGCGAAGATCGCAAGCCACGGTACGGCGATGTTATGTTATGTAACACCTAAAGAACATCTAGGTTTACCTGATAAAAACGACGTTCGCGAAGGTGTTGTGACATATAAAATTGCAGCGCATGCGGCCGATTTAGCAAAAGGACTTCCTAATGCGCAAGACCGTGATGACGCGATTAGTCGTGCGCGTTTTGAATTCAGATGGTACGACCAATTCAATTTATCATTAGATCCTGACCGTGCTAGAAGTTATCACGATGAAACACTTCCAGCTGAATCAGCTAAAGTCGCGCACTTCTGTAGTATGTGTGGACCTAAGTTCTGTTCAATGCGTATTTCACACGACCTTAGAAAGTCTTATAAAGATAAGGAAGAAAAAGAAGAAGGTCTTCGCCAAAAAGCAGAAGAATTCGTAGACAAAGGTAGCAAAATCTACCATTAATAGAACGCTTAACATACACCCTTTATAGATAAAACTAAACGCTTACAAATAGAAAATCATAATCATTATTCAATTCACCACAAAAGGCCGGTCACGGAAATGACTGGCCTTTTTCCTTATGCATAATAATTAATTATTTATTACAATAAAGTAGCTCTATAGATCAATTTCCTGACAGCTGACTCCTAGGGGAGTAGCGTGCGTCCTGAGACTACAGGCTCAGGCCACGCCCCAGGAAAGCATGCTGTTAAAGGAAATTGCAAATGACTGGACTTTTTCCTTATGCATAATAATCGATTATTTCTTTTAATAAATGAACGGATGGCTTTACCGTCTTAGAATTGTAGTACGCACTGAATCGTTCATCAGCGACATACATCTCAGCAAGCGATTTATGATACTCAGCATTGTAGTATGGCGCATAAATTTCAAGCCAACGTTTATGTGCTTCAAATGCATCTTTAGCAACTGGATCGTCTAAATCATAGGACGATTGTTCCAGCAATGTATTTAATGAACGAATCAGTTTCTCTTCTTGTTCAATCCCCTCTTGGTACGCGCTTTCAGTTAAGTGTTCCCACTTTTCATTCGCCTGTTTAATCGTAGTTTCGTCGTACTTCGCACGAACTTCATCGCCAAATTCTTTCTCATTTTCTTTAATTTTTTCATGTTTAAAAGCCCTAAATTTATCTGCTTGATTCATTTCAAACCCTCCTTCATAATACGCAATCATGTTATCAATCTCACTTAAGTAAATTTTAAGTTGTGAGACTTGTTTTTGAAATCTCGACTTTTGGTCCTTTAAGATATCTATCGAAGGCTCGCCTTCATCTAATATACGTTTAATTTCAGTTAACTTTACACCAAGCTTGCGGTAAAACAATATTAATTGCAGTCGGTCTAAAGAGGCTGCATCGTATAAACGCTCACCGCTAAACGTTGTTTCATCAGGTTTTAACAACCCTATCTCATCGTAGTATCTAAGCGTTCTCGTACTAACATGTGACATTTTAGAGACATCCTTAATTGAGTACTGTGTCATCATATCCCTCCTTTCACGACTTAATTTACACGTTGACGCAACGTCAACTTCAAGGGGTCTGTGACATAAATCGTGAAATAGAGCATTTAAGCTTTATTTCATACAATTCTCAAAACAGCTGACTCCTAGGGGAGTAGCGTGAGTCTGGAGACTACAGGCTCCAGCCACGCCCCAGGAAAGCATGCTGTTTTAAGGGAATTGTAGTATTTTGTCCTAGACCCACATCAATAATCAATCATTTCTCATGAAAAAAGGCTGGACGCTAAACGCCCAGCCTATTTATGAAATCTTAATCGTCTTCTACTTCAAATTCAGCATCTGCTTCAAATTTAACTTCTTTACCTAGCATCACACCGCCTGTATCAAGTGCTTGGTTAAATGTAATGCCGTATTTCTCGCGGTCGATTTTACCGCTTACGATAAAGCCAGTTACAAAACCATTTGTCATAGGATTCTTACTTACACCGTTATATTCAAGTTCAAATGTTTCTTCGTGCGTTTCGCCAGCAATTGTAAGTTGACCTGTCACAGATGTTTCTGTAATTGATGTTGTTTCGAACTCAATTGTTGGATACTTTTCAACATTGAAGAAGTCTTCGTTTTGAAGATGTTTATCACGATCTTCATTCTTCGTATTTATTGAAGCGACGTCAATCTTAACGTTTGCTTTGATTGTACTTAAATTACTGATGTCACCTGTAACGTCTACATCATATTTTTCAAAAGTCCCTTTGACTTTAGAAACCATTAAATGCTTAATACCGAATTCAAGTGAACTATGGACCTGATCAAATTTAAACTGAGTCATAAAAATCCTCCTTGGATTAAGTATAATTTTTATACCTTTATTATAAAAAAATAAAGCCTATAAGTAAAAAGTCGTGCTTAAAATCAAAATATAAAGGAAGATGGACTATCCTTAGTCCATAACTTCCTCGTCAGGATCATGGTCAATCGCTTTCGTATCTTGACCAAGAACCTGACCGATGGTTGCGCGCCATACATCTTTAGTATAGAAGTGACGTAAACCATCTTTTTTAGCGAAAGGAATTAGGGTGCCATCTTCCAACCATTGATCTACAAGTGCTTCTGGAATTCCTTCCGCTACCATTTCAAGTTCATCTGTGATTAGATTCGTCCACTCTAATGTAATAGCTTCCGGATTCACAAATAATTGCTTATTTGAATCACACATGTAAACAACCACCTCACTCAAAATTTTGTAAGGGGCTTAGCCGAAAGAGAACACCATTTAAACACCATATTATAAAAAGTGTTAATCCCTTCCATAATTACTCTACCCACTTACTATGTTGTTAAATTATTCCAAACCCAAACTTCCATGTAACAATTTTCTTTTCGTGTTGTGTTACATGAAATTTTATGATGTTGCATTCATTCTAAACTTTGAACGATATTTAAATGGTACTTATAATTCGATAATAAAATTCTTAATTAAGGTATTACGATAATACTTAAGAAAATTTATATAAAATATGATGATAAATTGAAAGGGTAACTAAGTTCTTCACTCATTACCCTTCATATATTTAGATTTATGACTAATTAATTTTATCCATGTAATTTACATATTAAGTATTCAAAAGATTAATTCGACTTAGGCCCGTCTTCATAGAGCTTTACTAAATGCTTAAGTCTTTCATTTTCAACTTTTAATACTTCTTCGCCTAACTCAGTTATGATATATACCTTTCTACGATCTAACGCATCACTGAGACTTCGAATATATTGATGCTTTTTTAAGTTTTCAATTGCGCCGTACAAAGTACCCGCAGCAATATTCACATCATTTTCGCTCATTTCTCGAATAACCTGCATGATAGCATACCCATGCAAAGGCTCTCTTAGTACAAGCAATATGTAATGCATCGTTTCGGAAAGTGGTAAAAGTTTATTACGCATAATTACACCTCTCGTAATGCTTTTACCAATTATAAAGTCAGACTATATAGTTCAACTATATATAATGACAATATAATTGTAAAGTGTATTTGTAACAATTAACAAAGTCCTAACATCATTTATTTACAATTAAAGTTGTTAAAAAAGTAAATCATGTAAAATTCAAATAATAAATTGCTTCAAATTTATTTTTCCACTTTCATACTACCTTTTTTTTCCAAAACACTTCAAGCATTTACATTAAATGGCAAAAGTCAGTTCAACACTTACACCAATCCGAACTTTTTACACGCATTCACAAATATGTCACAACTCATAAAATAATTTTGCTAATTAAATAGTGATTTTCTTCACAATATGATACAATGAATTTGTGAACGAGTTAACATGATTATGAGGAGTTCTTTAAATTAAACCTCCACCTAAAAGAAGAAAAAATAATGATTAATTCGAATCCAAAGTAAGTATAATATGTTGAAACTCTATCATCCCTAAACTGAGATAATTATTACTATATTTAACTCCTAGTCATTAACGTTCACATTTGCAGTATGTATAACGCAAGATATGTATCATCCCCCTAGTGATCATATCCTGCATAACAGAATCTGGAGTATTGGTCTATTTACCCCCTCCTGTTATATGATCGTGAGCCAAAGTATTTCCCCTAATACTTTGGCTTTTTTTGTTTGGCATTAGATAGAATACATGATACCTTTAATTTAGTTAGGAACCTAACTAAATTAACAGAGGAGCTTTTCATGTCAGATTTATATATTGTTGATCAACCTACCCACAAGAGCTTAAATAAGTTAAGTAGCGAGGTTCAAAACATTGATCAATCGTCTGTTTTAACTTATTTAGATATGCATAACACTTACCAAGAGATGAAATCTCATTATGACACTTTGCTACAAAGATATAACCTCACCCAATCACGCTTCACAATTATGATGCTTTTATATCGTGAAAATAATCATACGCTATCGCCATCTCATTTAGCTAAAAAGGTGAATGCTAAGAAGTCTACGATTACTGGTATCGTTGATGGATTAGAACGAAAAAATTGGATAACTAAAGTTGCTTCACAAAATGATAAACGTTCTAAATCAGTAAAACTCACACAAGAAGGTGAAGATATTCTACTATCTTTTTTACCTTACAATTATGATTACGTCGCTCGTGTATTCAAGTACTTAAGTAATGAAGAAAGAGACAAATTATCGAATTTACTTTTGAAAATACGTAAAGGGATAAATGCGTTATCTAACGAGGAGGATAATATATGAATAAAGTAGACCTTTTAGAAGCTTATCTAAGTTTGTATATTGATCATCACACTGTATTAGACAAAATTGAAAACAACGATGAACGTTATGTCATTATTGATGTGCGTAATGCACCGTCTTTTGTCAAAAAAGATAAAATCAAAACAGCTTTAGAGATTCCTGCTAAAGATTTAAAACATCATTTAAAAGATTTAAACAAAGAGAACATATATGTTGTCTATGATTGGACTGGTGGAACAATACTTGGTAAAGAAGCTTTATTAATGCTTTATAGGGAAGGTTTCGAGGCATATGAATTAGCTGGCGCTCTTGAAGGATGGAAAGGTATGAATTTACCTTTAGAACCTGTAGCGTCTGAGTAGATTATGAAAATTTGTATGAAAATATTAGATTAATAAGGTTCACGCCTCACATATATAAAACAAGGGCTGTAGATTACTTACAATCTACAGTCCTTTCTACATTCACTTCATTTCTCTAAAGTTTCAAATTTTAAAATTATATCTCAGTGCATATTTATCTTTTGAATTTTCTCTAATTTTATGTAAGATATAGGTTTGTAACGCTTGATATATGTCATCAAAAACTAGCGTTTAAGAAGGAAGGTTACTTATGTTAGCGAGGTACATCGCCCGTACATTATTTTTAGTATTACTATTAATATCTTTATTCGTTAAACATTTCTTCGGATTTATGACATTAAATTTAATTCTTGCATATATACCTTATGAATTAAGCCTATTACTTCGCGTGTTCAAACCTCACAAGAAGTACGAGTGGCCGTTATTCGTTATATATTCAATCGTCTTTTTCTTACTCGTGCCGAATACATTTTATATGGTCACAGACTTAATTCACTTAAACCAGTTCGCCTTTAATTTCCTAGGCGGCGTCAACCTTATGGAATGGGCGCACTTCTCATATCTATTTGCAGCAATTATGCTTGCATTATATTGCTATATTTTAATTTTTATGGAGTTAAGAAGGTTCACCTCTTCAAAAGCCATGAACCGCATTTTCTTCATTTTACTAGTTGTATTAAATGCGCTAGGCATCTATGTAGGACGTTTCCTTAGATTCCATACGGTATACCTAATTGAACAACCTTTATACATTCCGATTAAAGTCTTTAAATCACTCGATCTTGAAAGTGTTTTATTTATACTTTTACTTATCGGATTACAATCCTTATTAATTCTTATGGTGAAAGGTGTGCGTGAGATCAGATGTTAATATTATTTATCGTACTCATCATTGCAATTCAACTCGCAATAGGCCACTTAATGCATAAGAATGGTATACCTTTAAAGCTAAGCATCTTACTTATGTTCTTACCTTTAGGGATTGGTGTTTTCTTACTTCAAATCTTTCATTACGAACGTAAGTATCCGAATTGGGAAGTGCCTTTTCAAGTGAAAATAAGATTAAAGTATATCTACTTATTAACATTACTTGAATTCATCTTGCTTTATCTCATATTTTCATTATTTATCGCCCATTAAAAAAGCCTCGGACATCCGCTATGTCCGAGGTTTTTACTTTGAAATTATGAATTTAAAGTAAGAGCTGATTTAACCTTTTCAACAGAAGCAGCAGACTCATCAAGTTGTTTTTGCTCTTCTTCAGTAAGTTTAAGTTCAACAACACGTTTAACGCCTTCAGCACCTAAAATCGTTGGTACGCCTAGACAAATGTCGTTGTAACCATATTCACCTTCTAAGTAAGCAATCGCTGGTAATACACGGTTTTGATCTTTAATAATCGCTACCATCATTTCGTATACAGCAGCTGCTGGCGCGTAATATGCAGAACCTGTTTCTAATAATGATACGATTTCTGCGCCACCTTGTTGCGTACGCTCAACGATGCATTTAATCGCTTCATCATCTAGTAATTCAACTAACGGAACACCGTTTACGTTACAGTGACTGATGATAGGTACCATTGTATCACCGTGTCCACCTAACACTAGGCCTGTAACATCTTTTGTAGACATTTCTAAAGATGCTGCAACGAATGTATTAAAACGAGCTGTATCTAACACACCTGATTGACCAAGTACACGTGATTTAGGGAAACATGATACTTTTTGTACCACATATGTCATCGCATCTACAGGATTAGTTAGCACGATGATTGTACAATTTGGAGAATATTTAACGATCTTTTCAGTCGCTTCTTTCATAATTGCTTCATTCGTTTGAACTAAGTCATCACGACTCATGCCAGGTTTACGTGGTGAACCAGCTGTGATTACAACTACGTCTGAATTCTCAGTAGCTGAGTAATCTGTAGTTCCTGTAACGTTCACGTCGAAACCAAATACTGGACCACTTTCAAGGATATCTAATGCTTTACCTTTAACCGATTTCTCTGATTGTGGACGGTCGATTAATACGACATCTGCAAGTTCATTTTGAGCTACAATTGAAGCTAAAGTGGAACCTGTATGACCTGCACCGATAATTGAAACCTTTTTTCTACTCATGTTTAAAGTCATCTCCTAACCTTATTTATACGTCTTAATTATACCATTTTTTCGGAAAAGAAAGTGTAAAACAATTTAAAAAATTTATTATAATCATTCATTTATTAATCGTGTGGATTCCGCGTGGCAACAAATGAATTGTGCGTAATTAAATATGGCGCCGTGCGCTATGTTTGCAGAATAAATTGCTTTAAAAAGAACTTTCTATTCTATCATTTCCTTATTACCCTTTTAATAAACAGTTTCTGCCAATCTCTGAAAAGCCCTTTAAATAAAAAAATTCGCTACTCCACGGAGTAGCGATTTTCAAGAAATGAAAGATTTTATAAACGCGGTAATAAATACGTAATAAGGTATACCGCGAAGAATAATGTGATAGCTAAGGTATAAAATAGCAACATAACAGACGTCTTCTTGTAGTTAAGTACGATGAACGAGATAAATAATAATACGACGTGATAAATCGTAAAGCCACCTAGAAGTAATAGCATTAACGTCAGTTGTGGAATAGCGAAAAACACGATTAATAATAACAACGCAAAGATAATATAAGGAAATAAAATAAAATTCCGTTGAAATGTCTTTAATTGTTTTTGGTTGTGTTGTGACATGTTGACACTCCTTTTAAACTAACATCTTAAATTATGTAAATTGTAACATATCCAATTGATTTCGTATTCTAGCTTTATCTAAATCAGAACCTATTATGACGATTTTTAATGGACCCTCGTAGTCTATGACTTCAAAGTCTGGTAGCGTGTTCGCATATTGGAAAATGATTGTATGCTCAGGATCATCTTGAAATTTCAAAAAGCCTTTTACACGAAGAATCGAATCAGGCAGTTTCAAAATAAAGTTATAGAACAGCTGGCGATTAATGGCACCTTGAAATGCATACGTCATACTACTGAGCGATGGATGTTTATGTGCGATACCATTTAGATTCACGTCTTTAGGGTGCATGTTACTTAAGTCAGCTTTGCTATAGGACGTAAATTGTTTCTCGATATTCGGATAATCGGTCTCTAATTCATCTTTCAGCGCCTTGAGCCTAGGCTCACTTAATTGATCGACCTTGTTTACAATAATGCTATGGCTTGCTTTCATTTGTTGCTCCATAAGACGCTTTGTATCATCTGTATAGCGATGACGGTTTAAATAATTAGGCCCATCCATAACACCGATGACTAATGGCGCTTTCACTTTATCTACAATGAGCGGATGTTGACAACCTTCAATAACGTCAATCGGTGATGAAACGCCTGAAGCTTCGATGACAATATGTGTGATATCGTGATGTGTCACGAGCTCTAATATCGTTTGAACTAAATCATCTTGAAGCGAGCAGCATATGCATCCGTTCAATAATGCCCTTTTTTCATAATTTGTGTCAAAAAGCGTACTATCTATGTCAAAATTTCCAAATTCATTCACAATGAACGCGATTTTCTCATTTTCTTTTAATATTTGAGTTGTATAATGATTAACAAGTGTGGTCTTACCGCTTCCCAGAAAGCCGTTTATGATTGTGATTGTTGGTTTATTAGCAGTCATTGTCATACCTCTTTTCTGTATATACTACACTTACTATACTATGTTAGTACATTCTTATCTTTTAACTTGATTAAACTGAAGTTATCTTCTAAAATTTATGCATGCTTTGTTTTCAAACGTGGCAGGAAATCAAAGTGTCTATAAGAGATAAATTGCTTATCAAGGACGGAAAAAATCCGCTTAGAGAGAGAAAACGGATAGAATGTCTGGAGGAGAACTGTTATGTCAGAACATCTTAATTTAAAAGAGCAACTTTGTTTTAGCCTGTACAATGCTCAAAGACAAGTCAATAGATACTACTCAAATCACATTTTCAAAAAGTATAAATTGACTTACCCACAATTCTTAGTGTTATCAATTTTATGGGAAGAATCTCCTGTAAATGTCAAAAAAGTCGTTACAGACTTAGCATTAGATACAGGAACTGTATCACCTTTATTAAAGCGTATGGAACAAGTTGATTTAATCAAAAGACAACGTTCTGAAGTCGATCAACGTGAAGTTTTTGTTCACTTAACTGACAAAAGTGAAGCTATGCGTAGCGAACTTCAAGATGCTTCTAAAAAGGTTGCAGAAGCTTCTTCATTAAATAAGAAAGAAGTTAAAGAACTTAATACCTTATTAGAACAAATCATTGATGCATTTTCTGAAACAAAGTCATAATTTCTTATGCACATTGACGAATGCACGTAACATAAATTTTAATAAACAAGATATACATTTGCTGTTATGTTTTGCATAACCACCCCCGGATGTATATACAGGGGTACGGGCATAGGCACGTGCTTGTGTCACGTCCCCTTCTGTTTTTAAATTTTTAAACGTCTTTGTCACTTACTAACATACATTACATACACGTTTCATATTACGGCGCACCTTTCATCACTTATCGTTGTGAGAGGTGCTTTTTTATATCTCTAACATTAATGTGATTCGTCTTTTAAATATTCCCATAAATCAATAGCACTACGGGTACATAGGACTTTTGCCGTATCTTTGGTGTCAAAGTAGCACAATTCAAATTGACTATGCTATCATAAGAATTTGAAAAGAGAAGATAGACGAAAGTAGGTAAAACATGGCTATATTAGAATTAATCAAAGCTATCGTGCTCGGCATGGTAGAAGGTTTAACAGAGTTTGCGCCTGTTTCTTCCACAGGTCATATGATCTTAATAGATGATATGTGGCTTAAATCTAAAGAGTTTTTAGGACCACAATCTGCATTTACATTTAAAGTCGTTATCCAATTAGGTTCTGTTTTCGCTGCGGCATGGGTATTTAGACATCGTTATTTCGAAATGCTTCATCTGGAAAAGGCCCCTAAGAACGCGAAAGAAAAACGTGGCGGACGCCTTAAACTGACACACATTCTTGTTGGTATGATTCCAGCAGGGATTCTAGGACTTATCTTCGATGACTTTATCGAAGAACATTTATTCAGTGTACCTACCGTATTAATCGGCCTATTCTTAGGTGCAATTTACATGATTATTGCAGACATTTACAGTAAGAAAGTTAAAAACCCTAAAACTGTTGATGAAATCACTTACTTCCAAGCTTTAATCATCGGTTTATCACAAGCCATCGCGATGTGGCCAGGTTTCAGTCGTTCCGGTTCAACTATTTCAACAGGTGTTCTTATGAAGATGAACCACAAAGCGGCTTCAGACTTTACCTTTATGATGGCAGTACCAATCATGCTTGGTGCGAGTGCTAAATCACTAATCAGTAACCTTGAATATATTACTGCAGACCAAATTCCATTTTACTTACTTGGATTTTTAGGTGCCTTTATTTTCGGTTTAATTGCAATCAAATTATTCTTATCATTAATTAGTAAAGTTAAGTTAATTCCATTCGCAATCTACCGTATCATTTTAGTTATCATTATCGCGATCGTCTATTATGGTTTCGGTATCGGAAAAGGCCTGTAAGATATTGATTATATTAAGAACAGACTAAGTCAAAGTTTAGAAATGAGCTAAATCGCTTTATTTTTTACAATTCCAAAACAGCTGACTCAGAGGGCGGGGCCCCGGCAAAGAAATTTGCATAGCAAATTAACAAGCTATGCAAGCCGGGGCTCTTTCTCATGAACAAAGTAGCATCGCTACTTTGTAAGTCCAACTAACAAACTGAAAGTTTGAGTTGGGCTTTACAGGAAAGCATGCTGTTTAAAGGAATTGTTTTGATGTCCTAGTCTGTTCTTTTTTTATGACAAACAATATATATGAAGCCATTTATTCTTTGTACGTATCAAATGTCGTTTATTTTAACACCATTTAGGGTAAAATAGTTTTAAGGATTTTCAAAAATGGAGGCAACGTTCATGAATAAAAATATTAAAACAGCAGTAAATGTTTTACCTATCGTGTTAGTGCCGCTTGTATTTGAGCGTAAACGTATTAAAGATCACCCAGATGTTAAAAACGCAACAGACAAAACGACACAAGCATCTAAAGCAGTTATGGATAAAACAAAAGGTGCTACTGGTGCAGTGATGAGACAATCAGCACGTACTAAAGATCAAGTTGTGAAATCAAGTTCAAACGTAGCATCTAATGTAACAGGTTACGTTAAAGAGAAAAAACGTCGTTATGACTATAATAAAGCAATGAAGAAGTCTAATCCTGAGTACGAAAACCGTCCAGAAAACGTTAGAGAAAGCGATGAGATGATGACTGAAAATAACACTAAAGAAGTAAAAGATATGGAAGAACGCGTTGATAAGAACCAAGAAAAAGAGCAACAAAAATTAATCGAAAAAGAAGAAAAACGTCAAAAGAAATTAGCAAAACAAGAACAAAAGCAATTTGAAAAAGAAGAAAAACAACGTAAGAAAGAAGAAAAGAAACAACAAAAAGAAGAAGCTAAACGTCAAAAAGAAATTGCTAAAGCGCAAGAGAAAGAGAAAAAGCGTCTAGCTAAATTAGAAAAAGAATCAGATAAAAATGCTAAAAAAGATGATGCTACTGGCAACCGTGTTGATTTAGAAGGCGATCAATTACAACAACAAAAAGATGTTAAAACTTATAGTACTTTTGTTGAAGCAGACGACGATGAAGCTAATCAATCACGTAAAGCATCACGTGAAAAACAAGCTAAAGTTGCTGCTGGCGCTTCAGTTGCCGGTGTATCAGCGATTACATTAGCTGCAGCTGCGCAACAGGCTTTTAAAAAGAAAAATAACAAAGACCAAAGTACTTCTAATACGAAGTCTAATGAACAACATGAAGATACAAACAACATCAGTTCTAATAAACTTGCTGAAGCAAGTGAGCAAAAAGACGCTAAAGAACAATTACGTAGCGATGTAGATATGTCATCAGTTAATCAAGATGCTTCAAACCGTGTTACTTCAGAAGATTACGAGCGTACATCAAATATCTCAGCAAGTGAATTAGCAAATGTTGCGTCAGCACGTCGTATTTACCGCGAAGACAACGATGTTTCTAAAGAAGATTATGATGAAGTTTCAAACATTTCTTCAAGCGAATTAGTTAACGCTGCTAATGAGAAGTCAGGTAAATCTTCTCAAGCAACTGCTTATTCATATCGTTTAGATAACAATAACGATTATGGTTCAAATCGTAACGCTGACAACAATCGTAACAACCGCGACAACAACGCGAGCGATAACGATGAAAGCCGTAATGCTGTAAGTACACGTTCAAATAATCGTTCATCTTCTAACCAAACTGAAGGTAAACTATTTAATCAACAATACGACAGCATGTACAACAACATCGAGAACTCTAAAGCATTACGCTCAGTTGAAAGCTTAAACGAAACATCAAATGCTTCATCAAATAAATTAGACGCTAAGCGCGCAGGTGTTAAATCTGACAAGAACGAACATATCGGTCATTCACCACTTTTCAAAAAGAACTATGAGCAAATGGAACAACATGTTGAGAACACTAAAACTTTACGTAACATCGAAGAATTAAATGAAGTTTCTCGTAAATCATTAGAGAAACAATTCCGTAAATAATGACAAGAATTATCATTGATGGAGATGCTTGCCCGGTAGTTGATTCAATTGTGGAGTTGACGGCTGAGGCGGGCATCTCTGTTTTATTAGTACGTAGTTTTAGTCACTTTTCACATAAGATGTATCCCGAACATGTAAATACCATATATGTTGATAATGGTTCTGAATCAGCCGATTATAAGATTATGCAATTGTGTAATTCTCAAGCTATTGTGGTCACCCAAGACTATGGTTTAGCGAGTTTGCTTCTTTCAAAAGCCCTACTCGTCATGCATCATTCAGGCAAGATATACACGAAAGCAAATATTGATATGTTATTATTAAGACGTTACGAACATGCGAAAATGCGTCAACGTGGCGGTCGTCACGGTGGCCCAAGTGCTTTTACAAAAGAGCAACGAAAGGCATTTGAAACGAAGTTTAAATCAATTATAGAGAAATATGGATAATGAAGGTGAAATGAATGAAACGTATTGCAGTTTATTGTGGCGCGAGTAAAGGTCGCTTACCGATTTACGAGGAAGAAGCGTACGCTTTAGGAAAGTATATGGCTGAACAAGGCTATGAACTTGTATTTGGTGCAGGTTCGGTTGGTATCATGGGCTCTATTTTAGATGGCGTTGTAGACAACGGTGGTCACGCGATCGGTGTAATGCCGAAGATGCTTGATGATCGTGAAATTACGAGTCCGAAAGTAAGCGAACTTATTCTTGTTGATTCCATGCATGAACGTAAGATGAAGATGGCCGACCTAGCAGACGCGTTTATCATGGCTCCAGGCGGTGCAGGTTCTCTAGAGGAGTTCTTCGAAATGTATAGTTGGGCTCAGATTGGCATTCATCAAAAGCCCATTGGCATCTATAACATCAATCAGTTCTATGAACCACTTCAAAATATGATCAACCATATGATGCGTGAGAAGTTCATCGATGAGAAATACCAAAATCTTGCGCGCTTGTACGACAACAAAGAAGATCTTATTGAAGGTCTGAAGACTGCGAAACCAATTTCAATGCGCACATACGATTAATGTTTAGATAGGAACGATTATTCTGGTATGGAATAATCGTTTTTCTTTGTTATGGGGTGTTGCGAGCCAATTGGCGGTTTCGCATGGTTTTGAGAGGATGCGTGTAAGAGCCATGTCGCGACCTCACTTGGCTCTTATTCCTGTTTTACAGCCATGTCATGACTTCATTTGGCTCTTATTGCTGCTTTAGAGCCATGTCGCGATTCCACTTGGCTCTTATCCCTGTTTTACAGCCATGTCACAACTTCACTTGGCTCTTATTGCTGCTTTAGAGCCATGTCGCGATTCCACTTGGCTCTTATCCCTGTTTTACAGCCATGTCGCGTATCCACTTGGCTCTTATTCCTGTTTTACAGCCATGTCGCGTATCCACTTGGCTCTTATTTTTGTTTTACAGCCATGTCACGACTTCACTTGGCTCTTATTCCTGTTTTAGAGCCATGTCATGACTTCACTTGGCTCTTATTCCTGTTTTACAGCCATGTCGTGACTTCACTTGGCTCTTATTCCTGTTTTACAGCCATGTCGCGGCTTCACTTGGCTCTTACGTCGTTTTCGATCACTCATTCCGACGTTAATCGACTTTAGTATCGGTTTCGATCATTCATTCCGACGCTATTCGACTTTTGCATCGGTTTCAGTCTTCCATTCCGACGCTATTCGACTTTTGCGTCGGTTTCAACTTTCCATTCCGACGCTATTCTGCTTTTGCATCGGTTTCGATTTCTCATTCCGACGCTATTCTGCTTTTGCGTCGGTTTCGATCATTCATTCCGACGCTATTCTACTTTTGCGTCGGTTTCGATCATTCATTCCGACGCTATTCTGTTTTTGCATCGGTTTCGATTTCTCATTCCGACGTTATTCTACTTTTGCGTCGGTTTCAATCTCTCATTCCGACGCTAACGCCTCTCTTGCCAACTTGTCACAACTCCACTAGTTGTTAACGGCGCGCTTGCCAACTTGTCACAACTTCACTAGTTGCTAACGGCTCTCTTAACAACTTGTCGCGACTTCACTAGTCGCTAACGCCTCTCTTAACAACTTGTCACGACTCCACTAGTTGCTAACGCCTCTCTTGCCAACTTGTCGCGACTTCACTAGTTGCTAACGCCTCTCTTGCCAACTTGTCGCGACTCCACTAGTTGCTAACGGCTCGCTTAACAACTTGTCGCGACTCTACTAGTTGCTAACGCCTCTCTTGCCAACTTGTCGCGACTCCACTAGTTGCTAACGGCGCGCTTAACGACTTATCGCGACTCTACTAGTTGCTAACGCCTCTCCTCATAAATCCGTACCCCCTAGTTCCCTCAACTCGCAACATCCCCCAGCTCACCCAACAAAAAAAGCGAAGTGTTCTCCTCCAACACTTCGCTCTCTAGCCTTACTGCACCTTTTTAAAATAACGCACTTGATGACGTAGCGGATGATGCTCGCTTAAATCTTCCTTTTGAAAGACATCGTACTTACGCATACCTATCTTCTCCATCACACGAATAGATGGCGCATTATTTTCAGACGCAATACTATAAATTTTAGTTATCTCCGTAGATTTACGTATGTATTTGATGACCGCTTCAGCACCCTCAGTCGCAAGACCATTGCCCCATACTTCAGGCACCAGACGCCAACCTATTTCATAAAAAGGTAATTCATCAAACTGATACATACTTTGTTTCGGTAAATAATTGAGACCAATAAAGCCAATCCATTCACCAGTGGCCTTCAACTCAACTGCGAATAACCCCACTTGGTTCTTTTCAACTTGATCTCGCATAAGATTAAAATCGATTTGGGAACGGTTATAGCTAAGTAAGCTCGGAAAATACTGTCTCACACGGCGATTCGCATTCATCTTTTGTAGATGTATTAAATCCTCATCGTACCAGTCTCGTAGCTTTAATCGTTCAGTTTCAATATAAGTCGTCATATATCGTCACCCCCGATTAATTACTCTACAAGCATCCTGTTACGCTCTTGAAACGTACGAAATAAGTTCAATTTGGACTGGAATTTCTTTTAAACGATTACGGTCTGATTTATTCGCTGTAAACGTTGCATCTACAAGATCGCGATTATGATTTAAACGGTACGTCGCAACAAACGTATCAGTTTCAGAATCAAAGTTTGGTAAATGTGCCACTACACGCTTAATTTCGCCTGTAGATTCTTTAACTTGGTAACCTGTGATCGATTCAATTTTCTTACCTAATTCAGGTAGTGAAATCGTTTCTCCTTCTAATAAGTGAAAGTCCTTTTCATGCATAACAATTCCCTCTTTTCTCAATCTAGTTTAGTCATATACTTTTGTATTTTTACCCATTTTAACTGTATTTCAAACAGAACCTATAGGCATCACAAACAGTTTCGTACAACCCTAATATACCACATTAACGCAGCAACTCACCTTACAAATCACTTATTCCTCTTTAGTCTTCTCGTCTACTTTCTCCTTCGTTTCTGGGTCAACTTCTACCTTGCCTTTGTCATCAGTCTCGGCGCTATCGTCAGATTCGCCATCTTCCTTAGATGCATCGTCACCTTCCAACTTATCTTCTTTATCCTTATCGTCTTTATCCTCTTTCTTGAAGTTACCGTTTTCAATTTTCTTCTCTAAATCCTTAATCTTGTCATCAAGCTTTTTATTTTCATCTTCAAGATTTTTCTTCTTCTTCTCAAGATCCTTCTTCTCTTGCTCTAACTTTTTCGCTTCTTCTTTGATACTCTTCTTCTCATCGTTCGCACACCCTGTAAGTGCAATCGTTGAAGCTAATGCGAATGCAAATATCTTCTTCATAATGAACTCCTTCATCCTAATTTATGTAACACGTATTTATGTTAAATCCTTCTTCATCATGACGCTTTCAACTCGGTAGCCGAGCTTTTCATTCAAATCAATCATTGGGGTGTTGAGGTGATGCACGGTGCTTTCAATCGCTTTCGCACCCTTTTCAATTGCATAGTTTTCGAGCCCCTCTTTAAAAGCCCTTCCAAGTCCCGTCCTACGACACGCTTTAGCAACGTAAAGCATTTCGATTTTAACGGTTTTAGTCGCAACATCAAAATGTCCCCATATAAAACTTAACTGCGGTGTATCTTTATAAATGATATAATCATCACTAAGTTTCAAACGTTTCTCAATCATTTCCTTACGAAGTGCTACAGATAAACGTGAATATGTATAATCTAGGTACGTATCACTTAAGCACTGTTCATGAATCTGAGCCACTTCATCAATGATGTCATGCATTTCAGAGGTTAAGCGTTTCAAACAATCAACACCCTTCTCAGTCATTAATAGTATAACAAATATTGATTTCTAAAATAAATTTTAGCATAATAAGTATGTCTTGAATTCCGTGAAAGTATTAGGGGGATATATAAATTGAACAAGTCTACCGAGGAACTTGCACGAGAAAATAACGTCAAACTGCTTCGACTGAATAATACCGACCGTGACATCTACGAAAATTACATGACTTATATACGTTCAGACTTACGTGTGAACCAACACGATTCAGAAGTATTATTAAGCGATATGCTCGATCATTTACTCGAAGCTGAAAATAAAGGCATGCATGCGATGGAATTCTTCGAACATGACCCGAAGAAACATGCGAAGAAGACGATACGCTCATTGCCAAACGAAACATTTCAAAACATCGTTCGCTATATATGTAATCACTTCCTATTATTGTTAGGTGTCTTTTTCTTTTTAGAAGGATTCACCGGCTTTTTTATAGGTGTGAAACGATTATATTTATTTACCTTTCCGTTATTATTTATATTCGGGCTCATTATGGTGTTCTTATTCATTTGGGCGTTCTTTAGAAGTATTCAACTTCAAAGTTTCGAACGGTCACGGTTCACGTCCCTTTGGACATACGCTTCACTCATTATCTTAGGAATTTTAACATTCCAAGTATTTTTTATCCCGCAAACGTATCTCTACTTCGGGCCATACGTCAAAATAGGTAATTGGACATTTATCATATTGTCGGCAATCACACTTGCGATTGCGATATTCATAGAACAAAAGCGAGAGAACGCTAGCAAATCTTAACACAAACAAGACCTAAGTTAACGCGAACACAGTCGCGTTAGCTTAGGTCTTTTTCTAAGGGTTAAGCCGCTTCTTTACGCTCAACCATGATAACGAGCATCAGAAAGATTAGTCCGATTAACGTCAGTATTGGCGCGATTAAGCTTAAGAACTTTAACGGCAGATGCGTAATCACCATGCCACCAACGAAAGCACCCATTGCGTTTCCTAAATTAAACGCGGACTGATTTAACGTACTCGCGAGCGTTGGCGCATCTTGTGACACGAGTGTACTCTTAAATTGTAGAGAAGGACTCATACTGAATCCAATAAATCCAAATATAAAGACGCCGATAACCATTAACCATGCGTTAAATTGAATAAAGTAAAGTACCATAAAGTAACATAAAAAGACGATGAATATCAGACTTAGTGCGCGATTAATGTTACGGTCAGCAAGTCTACCGCCAACTACATTACCTAACGTCACACCGACACCAAACAAGATTAAGATTGCTGAAATCAACGACTCTGGTATATGCGATAAATCCGTTAAGATCGATGAAATGTACGTGAAGTAAGCGAACACACTACTGAATCCAAACAGCGTTACACACAAAGTTAGCCAAAGACGAAGTCGCCCGAGAATAGAAAGCTCCTCTTTTAACGAAGCCTTGTGACTATCGTCTGAGTAAGGGACAAATTTTAGAATCCCTAGTAAAGACAATGCGCCGATTACCGCTATGATTAAGAAGGTCATTTGCCAACCGAAATTCTGACCAACTAACGTACCAAACGGCACCCCTAAAATATTACTTAACGTGAGTCCCATAAACATTAGTGCCATCGCACTAGCACGTCGATTAGGACTCACTAAACTTGCGGCTAAAATAGACCCGATTCCAAAGAAGGAACCATGCGCAAGTGACGTCACAATTCGACTTACCATTAAGATGCCGTACGTTGGACTTACTGCACTCAGCACGTTTCCTAGTATAAATATTACCATTAACAGTATTAATAAATGCTTTCGATTTAAGTGGTATGTCAGCAGGACGATAATCGGTCCGCCTATTGCGACCCCTAAAGCGTACCCTGTGATCAATTGACCTGCCGTACTCACCGAAACATTTAAATCCCGTGCTACATTTGGTAGTAATCCCATAATTACAAACTCTGTCATTCCTATAGCAAAAGCCCCTAACGCAAGCATCCATATTGCCACGGGATAGCGTTTCATGTTGTATCCTCCTATCATCTCTTTTTTGCATTGAAAGTATAAATAAAGTTCTTTAGAGAAACAAACATTTTGCTTTAAGGTAAATGCCCCCTCTTTTCAAAAAGGGATCGTGGTTACGAATATACGGTTTGCCATAGTTGTGCTGTCGAGCTGACATCGTGTATGGACCCTCATTTTCAAAAAAGGAATGCTACGCTTAGACATAAATTTACTGCCAAGATATCTCGGGTAATTGCCCCCATTTTCAAAAAGGACCGGGGTGAAAACGAGATGCTTTCCAAATCAAAAAATCCCAGGCATGAACACCTGGGATTGAAGTATTTCACATTTAGTTGAGTAATAACGCATCGATAAAAAACCAAACGACCATTAAGAACATAATGATAGCTTGTGCGAGTGTGCTTGATAAGAAGGCAAATAAAGAACCTGTACTCGCTTTAAGCGCTTGCGCGACATCATTACTTTGAACCATTTCCGCAATAAATACGAGAACGAACGGTACAATTAAGATACCGAATGGCGGGAATACAAAACAACCGATAATGACACCAATAAACGCAGCGCGCTCACCTAATTTTGATCCTCCGAATTTATTTACGAAGAATTGATTCATGATTAAATCTGAGAAGAACATGAAAATCGTTAACAGAATCATTGAGACGTAGAAGACCCATGATAACGTGCCGCCATTTATACCGAATTGATAAATTAAGAACCCGATCCATAAAAATACGACTGATGGAATAACAGGTTTAATCAATCCTACAAAGGCGACGATAAACGATAGAATGACTAATATCCATAAAAACGCCGTCATGATGATTGCTCCTTTCGTTTAGGATAAGTTTGATTTTTCGTAGTCATAATCAGAAGCGAACCTAAAAATAGTGACGCTGCCGATACATAGAATACATTCCCCAAACCAACTAAATCACTCATTTTACCACCGAGTAGGTTACCTAAGAGTTGTCCCATAACCATCGCGTTCGCGAATAGCGTCGAACTATAACCCGGGTAATCCGGAAGTATATCTTGGAAATAACTAATACCAAGTCCGAGTAATATGGCTAAGAAGAATGCTAGAAATACTTGCCCGATTAACATCATATATACATTATCGAACACGCCGATACTAAAGAAGAACAAGCTACCTGATAAACCACCTGTCATCAGTAACGTCTTCGTTTGTAAATTACTTGATAAGATACCTAACAGCACCATAAACGGCACCTCTAGTCCTGCACATAAACTCGCTAAATACCCAACATATTTATCCTCATCATGTAAATACTTCGTTACGAAGAGCGGCATGTTCAACGTGTACATCCACTGCCCGATGTGAAGTAGGATAAAGGCGATAAACGGAATTAATAAACGCATATCTTTAAACATATTCGGCGCATTCTTTTCAACATGCGCATGGTTCGAAACTTGATGCGTCGTTTTAATATCCTTAAAGAAAAAGACCTGTAAGAACAACGTCAACAAGATAATAACAATGGTTCCACCGAACAAACCATCAAACCCGATGCGAGATAATAAGACTGTTCCGACAAGCGGTCCGAATAAAAAGCCAAATGAAAACATTGATCTTAATACCGCATTCGCAAACATAGCATTGTCTCTAGAAGTGGAAGCATTAATCGACTCTCTAGCAGATGCATATAATTGTGGCATCGCTGGCGCGAAAAGCCCTTGAAATATCGCATACATGGCAATGAATAACCAAATCGAATGTACATAGTAATAAATACCAAAACTCATTGCACCCATAAATAACGCGATAATAATTAAAGCTTTACGGTTAACGTTGCGCGTATCTGAAAATCTTGCGACGATACTATTCACGGTAAATTGACTGATGGCAGCTAACGCAAGAAGCAAACCAAATTGTCCTCTTGTCATACCGAGTTCATTCGTAGCAAATAATACGAAGAAAGGAATCGTAATGGCAATCGCCATACCTAATAACATCATATTAACGACGAATAATTTATAATTTTTTATCTCTAACAATTTTAAGAACATGTCTTAACGCCTTCTTTAACTAAAATTCTTGAAATCGTCTCGACCTCAGTCATTTTGAGGATCTCGACGGACGCTTTTCTTTAATAAGTCAATGAACGAAGCTACCTGAGGTAATTGACGCATACTTTGATCATAACTCATATACGTTGAACGTATTAAGGGCACGCGTTCGAGATCGACTTTTACAAAAGAAAATCTAGAATCACTCAAATCTTTAAGCATGATTTCCGGTAAAATCGTCACACCTACGCCACTTAATAACAGTTCTTTACACGTAGCAACTTGGTCAACAGTAATCATCGCGTAGTAATCCTGCGCCATGTACATGCTGTACCAATTTTTGATTTGATTAATATAAATAGGATCTGCTTGAAATTCAATAAATGGTAGTTTATGTATTTCATCTTTTTTATCTGTAGGATAAATAAAATAGTGGTTGTCATCAAATAAATGATCATTATTAAAGTTTAGCATTTTATTACCTCTAATAATCATGACATGGTAATCATTTTGATGACGTTTAATATGTTCACTTGAACCAACTTGAAGTTTGATTTCAACATCAGGGAACTGCGTTGTAAATTGGTTTAACACTTTCGGTAAAATAGTTTGACCAACAAGAGAGGAACAACCAATCGATATCGTACCATTGACTTCACCGATGTACGCCTGCATCTTGTCGTGAAACAAACGCTCACGCTTCAACACATCTTTTGCGTGATCAATAATTAACGTACCTTCAGTAGTTGTGATAAGTTGCTTTTTCGTACGTATAAAAATTTCCACACCAAAATGTTGTTCAATTGCTTTAAGTCGTTGTGTAACGGCTGGTTGTGAGATATAGAGTTTTTCAGCTGCTTTACGTAGTGTCTTCGTTTCATCTAGAGTGAGCAGTAAGCGGTAATCATCTATTTTCATATGGTCCCCCCTCAACTTGGTTTCATTGTAAAATAAATGGAAGTTTCATGCCATAACTTGATATAGGGACTGAGACAATCTTGTGTCTCAGCCCCTTTAATCATTACGACCAACCTATAGCTTAGCACTTATAAGGTTGGGTTTTTGTAATTTTCAAACGTTTTATGTTTAGGTTTATGTCTTTTAGATTCTTTATGTTTATCTCTTGGCTTATCTTTGCTTTTAGGTTTTTCTTTAGGCTTATGTTTGGTTTTATTGTACTTTTTGTTGATTTTTTTATAACAATACATAATTTTTTCTTCCATACTTTTGAAATCTTCATGGATTTGAATCATTAATTGATGCGCAATAATATACGCCTCGTGATATTGCTTTTTAGAAATATCACCTTGTTCTAAAACACGTTCTAAATCATCTTCATCAACAAGTTCATATCGTCCATCTGGTAGGACAAGTACGTCTAAACATAAGTCAACCGTTCTAGCGTTTCCTTTTTGCGTAATATTTTTAATGTTGATATCAAAATAATATTGAAGTGGATTTCCATTATCATCAAACATCACTGTTATACTATACCGCTTCTTATCTGGTAGAACTTGCAGCCATTGATAACCATCATCTGCCGCAACGAAGCTTTCGTCTAAGACATTTACGATTAAAGGTTCTCTTACTTTATTCATCGTGATTAAGCCGATGATACCCTTAAACTTATTATTATTAACCTTTACTTCGGTATAATCATGATTGATGAGTCGACGCCAGTGACGTTTATCAATATATTTTACTTTCATGCCACCAACTCCCTTTTCATCATTATATAAAACTGAACTATATATGTCACTTATTTGCCCAGTATCTTAACGACTTCTTAAAATAAGCTTCATTTAACTCTCAGGATAGTAGATGACTGCAGATAAACTTACGTCTGTATGACCGACATTTTTATAAGTATGCGGTACATCACATTCAAAACGTATCGCCTCATGTTCTTGAACGACGTACGTTTGATCGTTAATACTAAGTTCGAGTACGCCTTGATTTACAATAATACTTTCAATAGACCCTTTAGGATGACTTTCAGACACCATTTCACTATCAGCTTGAATCGTCATCACAAACATTTCAAACTTTTCTCTGTCGTCATATGGAAAGTAGGGATAAATCACTTTAGAACCGTCAGGGCTTTTAATAGGATCAATATCATCCTTTGTGACACATCTAATTTGATCATGTTCCGTTTCAGTTAAAAGCGTTAACGGAACGCGTAGACCATTGGCAATTTTCCAAAGTGTACTAATCGTTGGGTTAGACGTACCCTTCTCAATCTGACTGAGCACCGTTTTACTCACACCAGTCGCTCTTGAAACTTTATCAAGACTCATTTGTTCTTTTTGACGAATCTTTTTAATATTATTTGCAATAATGAGATTAATTTTTTCCATAAAAGTTGTCTCCCTAAATTTTTACTATTTACAAATATTATAACATCATGTAAGCTAATTATGTTCCTTATATAGAACTTTTTGTTATTTTTATAGAACAAACCTAAATAGACAAAGGAGGTTTAACATGTCACGTATTAAACAACTGAATCACAAGAGTTTATGGCTCATACTGGGTATCATGTTCATCGCTGCCAACCTACGTGCACCGATAACATCCGTTGGGGTTGTGGTACCGACTCTAAGAGAAGCGTTACACCTATCAACAACCGCAATCAGTATCCTAAGTATTTTACCCTTATTAATATTCGCGATTGTATCACTTATCGCGGCACAATTAAGCCATCGCTTCGGTCTCGAACGCACACTATTCTTTGCGCTAATGTGTATCTTTATCGGTATCATCGTACGCTCAATAGCTGGCGTTCCGTTCTTATTTATTGGTACCGTATTTATCGGGATTGGTATTGGGCTTGGTAACGTACTCACACCAGGCTTAATTAAGTCATCGTTCCCGCTTCAGATCGGACTGATGACTGGCATTTACACCGTATTAATGAATATTTTTGGTGCGATTTCTTCTCTAGCGACTGGCCCTATAGCAAAAGCATCCAACTATAACATTGCGCTTGGTTTAATGGGCGTTGTTACATTTATAACACTGTTAATTTGGTTTAGACAATTATTTGGTCGCTCTAAAAAGACAGGTACTTTTGATGATATCAAATATAACGTGTGGAAATCCCCACTCTCTTGGCAAATTACCATTTTAATGGGTGCCCAATCCTTAATATTTTATTCATTAATCAATTGGTTACCTGAAATGTTACTTGATTCAGGCATTTCTGTAGAAATATCAGGCCTTTATCTAACCATTATGCAAATAGCGATTATACCCGTAACATTTATCGTTCCTGTGTTCGCTGCGAAAATGAAATCCCAATTTATGATCACCCTTTTCGCTGGCGTTCTCTTTATCATTAGTACAATCGGTATGATCGTTTTCGATGCTAAATTTATTTTAATCTTTATTATTCTACTTGGTATCGCAGGTGGCTTTGCATTCGGTCTCGTAAATACATTCTTTAGTTTACGTACCGAAACAGGTATGGTTGCAGCAAAATTATCTGGAATGGCGCAATCCATCGGCTATATCTTTGCGGCATTCGGCCCATTCTTAATTGGTATGATTCACGACGCAACAAACAGTTGGAATATCGCGCTACTTACAATGGTAGTTACATCATTTATCATTACCATTTTTGCTTCAGGTGCAGGCCGCAATAAAACAATTGAAGAAACATTAAGAAAGTAACAACCAACTATGATGTCAGAAACTTATTCAACCACCCTTAACCAAATTAAACGTGCGACTTATACACTAAGCATCGCCTATCATCAAACTACAAGCACTTTTTAAATCTTTACGCTAATATCAAACGAGCGCTTGAGCTTGATTCCATATTAAAAACGGGTCCAGGACATAATGCTACAATTCCCTCAAACAGCATGCTTTCCTGGGGCATGGCCGGAGCCTGTAGTCTCCGGTCTCATGCTATTCCCCTAGGAGTCAGCTGTTTTAAGAATTGTATGAAATAAAGCTTAAATGCTCTATTTCACGACTTATGTCTCAGACCCGCTTCCTTTATATTCATTAAAATACGTCACTTATTTCGCATACTTTTCGATGATTGACGCGTGTTCAGGATATTGCTCTATCAATTCTTCTTTATCAAATAACTCAAATTGCTCAAATTCAAAGGCAGGTTGGCACATACATCCGACAAGTGCATAGCCTTCTTGGTCTTTTACCGATGACGCGAATATCGTCCCTTTAGGCACAACATATTGGTACACATCACCTTGTTCAAGTTGATGACCTAATTGTACAGATTCATATGAGCCATCAGGGTAAATCATATGAATCAATAACGTAGCACCTTCGTGATGATACCAAATTTCATCGGCATCGATGCGATGAAAATGTGACACCTCTTGATCTCTTAGCAAGAAGTAAATACTTGAATACGGTGCACGTCCACTATCATGCGCACCTTTAATCACTTCACGATAATATCCACCTTCAGGATGTGGTGCTAACTCGAGCTTTTGAATAATTGTTTCTGACATGAACATTCTCCTTAAGCAAGTTCTACATTGTGAAAGACGTGTTGAACATCTTCAAGGTCTTCTAATGCATCAATGAGCTTTTCAAATTGTTCCTGATCCGCCTCAGATAATTGAATATCATTCTGAGGTAACATTTCGAACTCAGCAACTTTAAAGTCTTCGATACCAATACCTCTTAACGCGTTTTGAACTTGTGCGAATTGATCAGGTTCAGCGTAAACAATCGTTAAGTCGCCCTCTTCAATCACATCACGTGCATCTAAGTCCGCTTCCATTAATGCTTCAAATACTTCGTCAGCTGACTTACCTTCAAACGCAAACGTAGCTGTGTGATCAAACATATAGGCAACAGAACCGTTAACACCCATGTTACCACCATTCTTACCAAAGGCTGCACGTACATCAGATGCTGTACGGTTAAAGTTATTCGTAAGCGTTTCAACAATTAACATTGAACCATTCGGCCCAAAGCCTTCATAGCGAAGTTCATCATAATCTTCTTCGCCGCCGCCTTTAGCCTTCTCGATAGCACGATCAATAATGTTTCTTGGAATAGAATACGTCTTCGCACGCTCTAACACTAAACGAAGTGTTTGGTTAGATTCAGGATCAGGCTCACCTGATTTAGCCGCAACATAAATTTCTTTACCAAATTTAGCGTAAATACGGCTCGTATTTTTATCCTTTTGTGCTTTCTTTTCCTTAATATTATTCCACTTACGTCCCATAATTCCATCTCGCTTTCAAGTACATCTTTAATAGTCATAATTATACATGACTTTAGGCTATTTACATAGATATAGCGACTAATCGTCAAATAATTTCATGATTTTAGACGCATCTCGTTCATGTTCAGCACCATAAATCAGCACGCGTCCATCTCTGAAGAACGTGAGTTCAAAGCTTTCATACGAGAGCTTCTTAACGTATGGGTTAGCCTTAACAATTTCTATTTCACTCGGCACATCGTCAAAAGCCCGCTTAGTACGATATTGATACACGCCACCACACATGCGTTTCACATATTGTAACGTATCATGCATCAAGCGGTCGTATTGGTGCTTCTGACAAACTTTACAGTCAGGTTCTTTTAAATTAGTGATATCAAACTGCTTCATACGGTGCGTATAAATATCAATCGTTGTCATCTTATTTGAAAAGCCACCATGCATGACATAATAGAAGAGTTCGGAAACAATCAAGCTACTCGCAAGATATACCGTTGGCGTTAGAACACCATTGATATCGCAACTTTCCATTGTTTCAGGCTTATCAGGCATGATGCAATTTAAACAAGGACCCTCTTTATGCGCAATCGGATAAATACTTACTTTCGACCCAATTGCAGCACCATAAATATAAGGGATTTGAAGTTGATGTGTTGCTTCATTTAAAAGGTAGCGCACCTCGTAGTTATCAAGTCCATCTAACACGATTTCAACTTGATAGTCTTTCATAAGTGAAACGATATTATGAGGTGCGATTTCTTGATATAAATCTACCACTTCAACATGACGGTTCATAGCGTTTAAGTGCTTTTTAAGTGCAACCACTTTAGGTAACATATCCGAAACATCTGCTTCGGTGTAACAACTTTGGCGTTGTAAGTTTGTTAGCGTCACAATATCCTTATCTACGATAATAAGACGCTTCACCCCACTACGCGTCAGTTGTTCGGCGATACCACTGCCAAGCGCACCAACGCCCGCTATCATAACCGTCATATTTTCGATAGTTGATTGACCTTTATCACCAAAACCGTGAAATGTTTTTTGGCGATCGTAACGATCTATCATAAATAACCGAGACCTTCAGCTGGACTTGAAGCAACAGCATTATATTTAACCGGAATACGACCTGCTTCATAACTTAAGCGACCAGCTTGAATACCTAACTTCATTGCTTCCGCCATTTTCTCAGGGTCTTTTGCACGCGCAACCGCAGAATTTAATAAAATTGCATCTGCGCCAAGTTCCATTGCTTCAGCACAGTCTTTACTTGAACCGATACCTGCGTCAACAATAACCGGCACATCCATTTTCTCAATGATATAACGTAAATTGAGAGGATTGTTAATGCCACGACCTGTGCCAATTGGTGAAGCAAGTGGCATGATGGCATGCACACCTAAATCTTGTAAACGCTTCGCTAATACTAAATCATTTGAAATGTAAGGACATACTGTATAACCCTTTTCTAAAAGAATTTCACAAGCGCGATACGTTTCAAGTGGATCTGGTAGTAACGTATCGTCATCACCAATAACTTCAACTTTAATCATGTCACATAAACCAGCTTCATTCGCAAGTTCTGCGATACGTACCGCTTCATCCGCTGATTTAGCGCCAGCTGTATTCGGAAATGTGATGAATTTGTCTAAATCTACATTTGCTAATGGGTTCGGTAGATCTTTGTCATAAAGACTCATACGACGCACCGCAAATGTTAATACTTCAGTTTCTGATGCCTTAATGGCTTTCGTCTGCATTTCTTCTGTATCATACTTACCTGTTCCTAAGAATAAACGAGAGTTAAATTCAAATTTACCAATTTTAAACATATTATCCGCCTCCAACAAATTCTAGTAATTCGAGTTTATCGTTTGGTTCGATTTTACGTTCTGACCATTCTGAACGCTTGATGACCTGTTCATTAAGTTCAACGGCCATACGTTTCGATTCGATATTAAAGTGGTCAATAATATCTGAAATCGTAGTACCTTCTTGGAATTCATGCGTTTCGCCATTTACTTGGACTTTCACATTTATCCACTCCTTTCTTTATGTATCACCCATTTTTCATGCAAGTTATGCATGTCTTGTTTCGTCTTTGAAAAGAAAGCTTCAATACATGCAAAACCGATGAAAGCTTGAGGGACTTGATGGATGGTATTCATGTTGATGCCGCCTATCGCAACTAAAGGAAAGCCGATATCGAGCGCCTTTGTAATTTCTGCGTCAGTTCTAGGCGCTTTCCCTTTTTTTGAATTGGACGGAAAGAGATGTCCATAAATTCCGAAATCCAGTTGCCATTTATGAGCTAAACGCACATGTTCTTCATCATGAACAGACATTGTAACGTGATACGAAGGGTTCATACGTTTGGTCTTTTCCGCATGAACATCACCTTCTCGAAAGTGAATGTTACGTATATTTAGCCTTTCTGCTAATGCAACATCAGTGTGAATCATGACTTTCCCCTTTGAAAAGCCCGCTTCAATAAGCGCTTTGATCCATTGATACTGTTCATCTTGAGAACTTGGCGTTCTAATTAAGAGATAATCGATGAGCGTTTGTCGCTCAAGTATCGTTTCCATCAGTTGACGGTCTAACGGTTTATAAGGTGTTACGACAATTAACAACAATATCACTCCAATAAAAAAAGCTATTTTCGCGCGGAAAATAGCATACAAGCATTGCGACGACAACATCGCATTGCAAAGCCACATTTCCTACGCTAGTACAAACTAGATCAGGTTCAGGAATCCCGAAGTTTCACTCCGATCTCAGCCCTTTTTAAAGGCACTTCCAGTGGTTATATTTATTTTTTGTACTTGTTCGCTAGATATAAAATATCTTTAATGATGTGAACAAGGTTTAAGAATAGATTAAAGCCCATTTCTCTCGGTGAGAAACGACCGTGTTTCATTCGATTGAAATCATAAAGCGTATATAATAAGAATAACATTAAACCGACGATAACGATAATCGTATGAAAGAAACTATTTTGAATAAACCATCCGATAATACTTGCGATTATAAGGGCTATCAACGTAACAAACAAGTATTTCCCCATACTTTTCGCATCGCCAATTACAAAGTAACCGAGAAGTCCGAATATGATAAAGGCACTTACAGCGAGAATAATATTCTTGTAAAAGACCTCGGGTCCTAAGTTTTGTAGATACACCGTAAAGGATGCATAGGATAACAATCCAATTCCGAGTGCGTATATATTGGAAATAATAAAGCCGAACTTACGTGAACGATTGATAAATAATGAAATCAGTATGAGTGCCATAAGTCCGATTGATAATGGACGACGCCACTCTAATGGTAAAAACTGACCGAAGAAACAGCCTACTCCAAAGATAATCCAGTAGTAAACAAAGAACAACCATACCTTCCCAAGTGCTTTTGACTTGGAACTCGACGCATGATGCCTTTGATGACTTAAAGATTGATTCGGCATATAAAACGCTCCTATCCCTCTTTTAGTCTAATATAACATGAATAAGCGTAACTGTAAGGATAGGTTATGTTGTATGACGTTTATTATGTCGAAAAAATGGCTTAATTATATTACAGTTTATTAAAAAACACTAAATTATTTATTAATTATTAATCTCTACAAAGATTGATATCATAACTTTTAAAGAATCATTTAATATTTTTTACTTTTCTTTAGAATATTACAAACTCTTAACAACAAAGACATTTTGAATTTTTTTTGGTAGTATTGCATCGTAACGATATATATAAAAACGCGGAAAAAATATTTTCTTATTATGAGGAGGATTTCCCTTGAAGAAGTTAGCATTTTCAGTAACAATGGCTTCCGGAGCTGCTGCACTGTTATCTCAACAAGAAGCAGATGCGTCTACACAACATACTGTTGAATCTGGTGAGTCACTATGGACAATCGCTCAAAAATATAACACAACTGCAGATAGTATTAAACAAGAAAACAATTTAACTAGTAATATGTTATTCCCAGGTCAGGTAATCACAGTTGGTGGAGAAAGTAGTCAAGGCACTGGTAATACTACTACAACAAATGAAACAACTTCTCAAGGTGGATCAACACATACGGTATTAAACGGCGAATCTCTACAAATCATCGCCAACCAATATGGTGTTTCAGCACAAGACATCATTAGCGAAAATAACTTAAACGGTTATTTAATTCACCCTGGTCAAGAATTAACAATTCCTGGTTCAGGTTCTACTAATACGAATACAAACACAAATACGGACACGAATGATACAGAATTACCAGGTAATGAAACAGGTTCAAATGGTGATGAAAGCGAGCACACAAACGGTGGTTATGAAACACCTATCTTCAATCATCAAAACCTTTACACTTGGGGTCAATGTACTTGGCACGTATTCAATCGTCGTGCTCAAACTGGTAAACCTATCAGTACATACTGGTGGAACGCAGATCATTGGGCAGGTGCAGCACAACAAGACGGTTACACAGTAGATAACAACCCTGAAGTTGGTTCAATCATGCAAAACTTCGAAGGCCCAGTTGGTCACGTTGCTTACGTAGAACGCGTTAATCCTGATGGTAGCCTATTAATCTCAGAAATGAACTATCATACGCCACCAGGTGTAGTCGACTATAGAACAATTCCAGCTTCAGAAGTAGCTTCAAACAGCTACATTCATTAATAACTGCGCGCTCGTACTTGATTGTACGGGCTTTTTTAATAGCAGGCAGATACGTTTTTCCTTGTTTCCCCTCCTTGAAAAGCCCTATAAGACATTGAAGTGCACTCAAAAAGTTGAACCTCAAAATTCAACTTTTAGGTGCACTACATATCTGATATCGCGTTTTTTTGAGTCTTGTAATTTTGAATGGCCTTGGTTTACACGTTTCTGATTTCTTGTAAATTTGAACGGCCTTGGTTTACACGTTTCTGATTTCTTGTAAATTTGAACGGCTTTGGTTTACACGTTTCTGATTTCTTGTAAATTTGAACGGCCTTGGTTTACACGTTTCTGATTTCTTGTAAATTTGAACGGCTTTGGTTTACACGTTCCTTGAGTCTTGTAAATTTGAACGGCCTTGGTTTACACGTTTCTTGAGTCTTGTAAAATTGAGCGGCCTTGGTTTACACGTTCCTTGAGTCTTGTAAAATTGAGCGGCCCTGGTTTACACGTTTCTGATTTCTTGTAAATTTGAACGGCCTTGGTTTACACGTTTTCGATTTCTTGTAATTGAAGGTGTATTACTTCTGTTTATCACGTTCTACTTTTCTTGATAAACCAAGGCCTTCCGTTTATCACGTTCCAACTTTCTTGATAAACCAAGGGCCTCCGTCTATCACGTTCTTACTTTCTTGATAAACCAAAGCCCTCCGTTTATCACGTTCTTACTTTCTTGATAAACCAAAGCCCTCCGTTTATCACGTTCTTACTTTCTTGATAAACCAAGGGCCTCCGTTTATCACGTTCCAACTTTCTTGATAAACCTACCGCTTCCAAGAACCTACTTACCTTACCTATTCCATCCGTACGCCCTATATCAATAATTACAACGAAGTCACCACATAAAAAAGGGCCAAAACATGCGGACATGTTTTGAACCCTTCTAACCTTATAGACCAAACATATGTAATAGAGCGTAAATAAGTGCAGCGAGTATACCTGACATCGGTAATGTAATAATCCATGTAATCAACATACGTTTAGCTGTATCCCACTTAACGCCTTTGATTCGGTTTGATGAACCGACGCCTAGAATTGACGATGATACAACATGTGTAGTAGATAATGGATAATGAAGTGATGAAGCCACGAAAATTGTTAAAGCGGATGATAAGTCTGCCGCAGCACCATTCGCAGGTCTAATTTTCATGATGTTACCACCAACTGTTTTAATAATACGCCAACCACCAACTGCGGTTCCTAAGCCCATTGCGACAGCACACGAAATCTTAACCCAAAGTTGCGGCTCAGTAGAGTGCTGCATGTTTGCGACGATTAAAGCCATTGTGATGATACCCATCGACTTCTGGGCATCGTTTGTCCCATGTGAAAAGGACTGTAAGGCCGCTGTGAAAATCTGAAAGATACGAAATCTATGATTGGCTTTTGATAAATTCGCATTTCTAAAAATCACTTTAACGAGCGAATACATGGTAAAACCAACTGCAAAGGCAATAATTGGAGACAAGATAAGTACTAGAATAATCTTTGTGAAACCTTGGTAATGTAGCGCAAAGAACGAACCTTGAGCCATAATCGCAGCGCCTGCAATCGAACCGATTAAAGCGTGCGAAGACGAACTCGGGATACCGAAATACCACGTGATCAAGTTCCAGAGTATCGCTGCTAAAACGGCTGCGAGCACTACTGTTAAGCCATTCTGTAATTGAAACGGGTTTATAATATCTTTCGTAATCGTACTTGCAACTCCCGTAAACGTTAAAGCACCAAAGAAATTCATTATTGCAGCTAAAAATATTGCTTGCCTTGGTGAGAGTGCACGTGTTGACACTGCAGTAGCTACTGCATTTGCTGTATCGTGGAAGCCATTAATAAAGTCAAATATCAGCGCAAACAATACAATAGCTAACGTTATAATGATGAGATAATCCATATATTAAACTCCCTTAGCTATTTTTCATTATGATTGTTTCAAAATTATTTGCTACCGTCTGACATTTATTCGCGATTGTTTCCATACTCTCATAAATATCTTTCATCTTAATGAGTTCGATTGGATCTGTTTCACTATTGAAAATGTGTTTGATCGACTGACGTAACACGCCATCACAATAAGTTTCAAATTCTTTGATATTAATCGAGTGAACGCGCATATGAGAAAGCTTTCGGTCAACTAATAATCCAATCGCGAGTTTCATTTCTTTAATCGCCTTTTGAATATTATCAACGAATTCCACCATATACTCGTCGACATCAACAATAGAATACATTTCAAACATCGCTGAAGTTTCTTCCATCGCATCTAACACATCATCAATTGCGTTACATAAAGACATGATATCTTCACGTTCAATTGGTGTGATGAATGTTTGATTTAAATCAGAGATGACTTGATGCATTAATTCGTCACCTTGAGACTCATGGCATTTGATTTTATCAGAATAAGTTTTCAAATCGAGATGAGATTGGAAGTTTAATTCACCAAACTCGGTTGCTGCCTGATCTAAATTTAAAACCATTTCTTCTAAACGTAACATAAACTTATCCTTTTTCTTACTAAACATTGAGGTGCCTCCGTATCATAAATATGACTTCAAGATAAAATTTTGTCTATTCTATCTTATTTTAAACCATCGTTTCTCAAAAAACTAAATATTTCGTTAATGAAATTTACATTTCATTAATATCACAAATTGAAAATAGCATATTTTTTACCAAGCGACAATAAATTTCTTGAATTACTAACTATTAAAAATTACATTTATACCTAAATCGCAAATATTTGTGAAACTTTATAATGTATACCAGTTCGCTTTTTATAAGCGCATACTTATATAAAGGTAAATCTACTAGTGGCTTATAAGTGTGTGTCATTAAAGGTCATTACGACTCACTTCATATATAAAGGTCATTACAGTTCGCTTCTTATGAGCGCTCGCATCTTTAAAAGTCATTACGACTTGCACCCTAGCAACGCATGCATATTTAAAGGCCTTTTCAAGTGGGAAGCGACACAGCTTCAAACTTAAAAAGACCTATGAATTAAGTTTATTTCGTATAGACGCGTTCTTCGTCCGTTGTTGTTGTTTGGAAACGTTTGATACGACATTTAACTTCAAAGCCGCGCATAATAATTTGATATAAAGGTGCTTCTAAGAAATAATGGAGTGGCCAAGACATCTTAGGAATGTAATCCATTAAGTGGACGATGACGTAATCTTTATCTGGTATCTTACGGAACTCGAGTTTAGCTGTTTTAGGTCGATTGTTCTTAGTCAGGCGACCATCCACCATACGAAGAATTAACAAGTTGTTTTCGTCATAGTACTTTTCAAACTCGAAAATCGGCTTCTTATCAAGATTCGTATAAATCGCATAATAATTATTTGTTACAATCGTTCTGACAAACGTACCGCTCGTTTGGCCTAACCACTCGAAATAGTACTTAACAAAGTCATTAATCGTCCACGCTTTGGGAAGTGGCATGATTTGAGCACTTCTCATGTCGTCGTACTTACCAGGTTGGAATTCTACTGAAACATGTGGGCGTTTAACCTTTAAGTCCGTGACTTCAATCGGCGTTTTATAATGACCTAGCGTTTCTAAAGTTTCGTCATCATATGTACTGCCGCGGACATAAATAATTTTCTTAACACCATTTAATTCTGCAGCGCGACCGAAATTATCTGCAGCGATTAAATTAAGCACGCGTGCAGTAGCTTGCGTAATCTTCGCTGAATGTTTAGTAGGATCTAAATAGTAAATCGCAATGTCCATATCACGCATCGCTACACGCATATCCTTAAACTTATAGATATCACGTTTTAACCATTTAATATTCGGAACGGATTTCTCTTTAGGATATTTGGAAATCGTATACACGTCGCCATTATCTTTAATATGTTCGATTAACGCTTTACCGATAAACCCTGTTCCACCTGCAAGTAAAATTTTAGGTTTCATAACTGACATCCTTTACTAATAATTTTATAAATATATAAGTATGTGAATAAGTTGCTAAATGTTTGTTATATACACAAAAGGTGTAAAGTATATTAAATACATAAAGTTAGGAGTAATCCATATGGCACACAAAATACGAGAAATTAATATTAACGATGTAGAAAAGATCACAGGTTTACTCTCAAAATTACATAACGAATCCGAATTTATGTTATATAGTCCGGGGGAATATGCGCCTTCTATGAACGACGCAATTTCAAACCTCGAGCATATTATAACATCTAAGACCGATACCATTTTAGTCGCTGAAACACCGTCTAATGAGCTGATTGGTTATATCACTTTAATTACCCGCAAGTTAGAACGTGTCCTCCATGTCACGCGAATTTACATGGGTGTGCTTAAAGCCTTTCAAAATAAAGGCATTGGATTACATTTAATTAATGAATGCGAAGCTTGGTGCAAGGCAAACAACCTTACTCGCATCGAGCTCACTGTTGTAAAAGAAAATACACCAGCCATTCAACTTTACGAACGCGCAGGTTATGAAGTTGAAGGTGAATTACGTCAATCTCTAAAAATTAACGGGACTTTCCACAATGAATTAGTGATGTCTAAAATTCTGTAAATCTTTACCCTTCATTATTATAATATCATTTCACCAAAAAAGGAGCTAAAACAAAATGTCATTTGCATTAGCTCCTTTTCAAATAGTTATGGTATTTTAATAAAGCCTTCCCCAAAGATCTCACGTACATCATTCACTACGACAAACGCATCTTGGTCATAGCGCTTAATGAGTTTCTTGAGTTTCGGTAATTGACTGTTTGAGATAACAATAAATAACATATCGCGATTCACTTGAGAGTATTGACCTTTCGCACTTATAACCGTTGAACCTCTACCAATCGTGTCATAAATAGATTTGCTTATATCATGATTCTCTTTAGAAATGATATAAACACCCTTCTTAGGGTTCAAGCCTTCAAGAATGAATGACATCGTTTTAGAAATCACAAACAGTAACATAATCGTGAATAAAACACGTTCGACTGGTAACACCAGTAACGCACTGAGTACAATCACAGAATCGATTAAAAACAGTGCTCTAGATGTTGGTACATGGAAATATTCATTGAATATCTTAGCTAATATTGACGTACTTCCGAAAGTGCCGCCATAAGCAATGATTAATCCTGTGCCTAATCCGATAATGATACCGCCAAATATCACGCCAATAATAGGTGAATCAATATGGAAATCGACATTTAACGTTACCTTTAAAAAGACAGATAGAAATATCACTGACACGAGTGTATACAGCATTTTCTGCTTGCTTAAATACTTCCATCCTACAATGAGCAGTAAAATATTAATAATTAAAGACGTTAAAAAGGTCGGTAATTTAAAACTATAAAACAGAATCAACGATATACCAATAGCGCCACCTTCAGCGAGTTGCGTCGGTATGACAAAGCCATTGATACCTAGTGCAATTAATAGACTACCTAAGATTACAATTGCGATTATTTTAAGTTCCTTCATTTAAATACCTCCCTTTTAAATATTATCTATATGCTATAAATTTACCTTTCATAAATATAACGATACATTTATATTTTAGTACGTCACACGATAAATACAACACGTTTTACAACAACTCAATCATTTATTAAATGGGACGGCATCTTCTTGAAAAGCCCTATCCGAAATTTACGCATAATAAAAGAGCACAAGACATTCTATCTCATGCTCTTTTACATCTTATTCACTTGGTTTATAATTCTCCTGCAGGTTTCTTTCTAAATCCTGAAGAATCCGTGTGTTCTCTTAGAAAAGCCCTTACGCGTCTAATATTTTCTTTAGATTCCGGTTTGTCTAAATGAAATTGGTATTGATGATGAAGATTATGACTACCATCAAAGAAAAAGCCTTCAACTGGTACATCCTTTTCTTTAAGCGCGCTATAGAATGCACGATTCTGACTATCAAATGGATCGACATCACCTACTGATAGGAAAGTTGGCGGATAATCTTTTGTAGCCTGCTTAACCGTAGACATTTCAGAAACATCCTTAAAGTTATGTTCCCAATCTTCCTTACCCGTATAACTCTTCATAAAGAGTTCAATTCTTGGAAATTCAGTTTCTCGAACCGTTTGCATATCGTAAAAGCCACCGAAGAAAATCGCAGCTTTAATCGCATCCTTATCAAACTGTTGCTCAAAATCCATTTCTTCTCGTAAAGATTTATTTGTTTGCATTGCCGTATACTGACTTGCCATTTGAGCACCTGCAGAGTCACCACCAAATATAACACGATCATAATCTATTGGTAGACCATGCGTGTTTTGTTTAATGAATGAAACAGCCTTATCCATTTGACGAAGTTGAGTTGGATATTTGTAATCCGGCGCTAGCGCGTAGTTAATATTCACGACAATGTAGCCTTTTTCTGCAATTTTAGATAATAGATTATTCTTATACTGCTTATCCCCTGCGATATAGCCGCCACCATGCATCCAAAATATGACCGGTAATTTTTCATCTTTATCAAGTTCTTCTGGTGTTAAAATATCTAAGTAACTCTTAGGATACTTACTCCCATAAGGGATGTCCGTTAGTGCTTTAATGTGCTGGTTATTTATCGTGACTTTATCTGCTCCATTATGAAGTCGATGTTCTTTCCACTTAAAATAAAAATAGCCAGTCAGGAGACTGGCTATTACGACTACGATAATGATTATTACAGTTATCTTTTTCTTATTAGAAATCATCGTGTCAATCGTCCCTTTCGGAAAGATTGTAACACATCTATAATATTAAGCAATAAATTTCTTATTCTCTTTCTTTCTCATGAAATATTTAACTAATACACCGACAATTACGATTAGACCAATCCAACCCATTGTTGGGTAAAGTACTTTGATTAAGTCTTCGAAACCGAAGAAACTTAAGCCATAACTTAATAACATTAAGACTGTTATAAAGATATAATACTTTTTAGAATATGGTTTTGTAAATCGTGCCGCGATAGAATACGATAATCCTAAAATTGTGTTATACATTACTAATAACATAATGATTGATAACACGATCAAAACTATAGGATGAATTGAATCCGCAAGTGTTAATGTCGGAATCGATGAGCTTTTAATGCTTGGGTACTCTGATTGTAACGCAAAGTTAATAAGTGCTAATAAGATCGTGTAAATAATACCACCGAATAAAGCACCTGAACCAGAGATACGACGTCTTGAAGCGTCACCACCGATTGCAATTAACGTTGTAAACCCAACTGAGAATGCTAAACCACCATAAACAAAGCCATTTAAAATACCTTTGAAAATGCTTGGATGTTTAACTGTTGAATTTACTTCTGGAAGACTTACTTGGCCTTTAAATAAGAATACTGCAGCGATAAGTACGACCATAATAATTAAGAATGGTGTAACGAAACCTAAAGCACGTACAATCTTATTAAAATCCATAAGTAACGTAACGAAAATTAAGATACACATGATTAGAGCACCTAACCATGTTGGAACGCCATAACTTTCTTTAAATGTTGAACCGGCACCTGCTATCATGGTAATCGAGATACCTAGTAAACATATAATAAGTAGATAGTCGATGATACGACCAAATGCTTTACCAAATAAATATTCTAAAGTTGATTGATGGTTATCAGCATCTAAGCCTGTTCCAATTTTTGCTACTTGTCTGCCAATAAAAGATAAGATTAAACCTGAAATAATTACACCAATGTATGACCATAAGCCATAATCAGCGAAAAATTGTTTAACCTCTTGACCGGTTGAGAAACCAGCGCCGACTACTACGCCGACATAAGCGAATCCAATTTTTATCGCTTCTTTGTTCAATGTCATTGTTTTGACCTCCTCGAATTGCAAAACACGTTTAACATTAAATCATATACATGAAATCATTTCAACTTAACATTTTGTATACAAATTGAATAAATATTAAGAATGCTATGTATATCTCTATTAATTTGAGGTTCTATTTTTATAAAATGTCTAAATTAGGTATAAAAATACAATATACATAGAATATTCTTTTATTATTAAGATTTTATTAAGTATTTCGCGAAACTTTATTTTTCAGAATTTTAAGAATATGTAATCCAATATTTAATCCGACATCAAGAATACTCAGATGTCGGATTATATTATAATGTAATTATATTTTACCCTTTTCTACTTGCTTTAATCTTACTTTTTTCATTTGAAGCTGTCGTTAAGGTAGAAGCAATTACAATTGCAATTGCAATTAGTATTGCTGCAAAGAAAAATGAACCATGTAAACCAAATGTCATAGCTTCATTAGCCGCTTCTTTAGTCTTAGAGCCTAGTTCTTGTAATTTATGATTTTGTAATGCTGTTAAAATACCTACGAAGATAGCCACACCTAATGCGCCACCAATAGGTTGTAGTAAGTTAAAGATCGCTGTACCGTGAGGGTACTTTTCCTTAGGTAAAGCATTTAAACCATTCGTGCTCGCTGGCATCATAATCGCTGAAATAGCAACCATTAAAACGATATATGCAATAATGAATGTAATCATTGATAAACCAGGGTGTATTTTCGTATAGAATAAAGCCACGCCAAATAGTGCGAATAAGCCTGGAAGTATTAATTTACGCGGACCAATTTTATCGAATAAAGCACCCATCGCTGGTGATAACAAACCATTTAGTATTGCACCTGGTAATAAGATAAAACCAGCCACTTTAGCACTGAAGCCCATAGGTCCTTGTAAATACATTGGCATTACAATTTCTGAAGCAAACATACTCATCATAACGATAAGGAATATTAAAATACCGCGACGATAGTTCGCATATTTTAAAACACTAAAGTCTAAGATAGGTTCTTTTAGTTTTCTTTGACGTAATACGAAAACAATAATTGAAAGGAAACCTATTATGATAGGTAAAGCCGTTAGTGGATTTAAGAAACCACCTTCTGCTGAGCTTGATTCAGAGAAGCCGTAAATAATACCTGTTACCCCAATTGTAGAGAGCACAATAGATAGAATATCAATACGAGGTTTTGTAACTTCTCCAACGTTGCTTAAATATTTATAAGCGAAGATTAATGTAAATAACATAAATGGAATGACGATAAAGAATAGCCATCTCCAACCTAATAAATCCACTATAACTCCGGATAACGTAGGTCCAATTGCAGGGGCGAACATAATTACTAAACCAATAGTTCCCATAATCTTACCACGCTTTTTCTCATCGAATAATAAAAGCATCGTATTCATGATTAATGGTATCATTAATCCGGTACCAATGGCTTGAACCATTCTACCAATTAAAAGCATTGGGAAGCTTAATGCAAATCCTGCGATTAAGGAACCTATTATAAAAGTAATAATAAGTGTGAAGAATAATTTTCGAGTTGTAAACCACTGAATAATCAATGCGGATAATGGCGAAATAATACCCATAATCATCATAAAGCCACTCGCCATCCATTGAACTGTCGTACGAGACACATGGAATTGGTGCATGAGCTCAGTTAAAGCAATGTTTAAAAGGGTTTCATTTAATATCATAAAGAAAGCCCCTACGACAAAAACAGCTAGTATCATTGTATTTGTACGGTTATTAGACATGAAATCCTCCTTTTCTTAAAATTCATTAGCCTTGCAATTGTACACAATTGTAAAACATTTAGAAAGTAATTGACTTACTATTTTTTAATATTAATTGTTTTAATGAAAAATCATACATGTCTATTTTCACAAAAAGAAAGAGTTGAAACCATTAAGATGTTTCAACTCATAAAATGAATTCATCAAACTATTTAACTTCTTTGTATGATTGTAACTCATTAAAATCAACAACGACGTTATCCATACGCTTCGCCGTTTCTTTTAATACGTTACGTGCAACTTTGTTATTTGGATCTAACTTCAGTATCTTTTTCGCTACATCAAAGGCATGTTTATCTGTAATAACTGGTTCAGGTAAAGCATGAAGTAATAACATTTGTAATAAACTTTTGACTTCTTTACCTTCAGTTAGTCTAATTGATGCTTTCGCATGATAATATGCTGAATCTATAGCGCCTGGTACATCACTCAGAGGATAAACCAATAATAAAAATGCAATATCATGAATTTCTGCTGTCTCTTCTTGTTTTAGCATATCAACAATACATGTATAAAACATTGTACTCTCAACTTCATGGGCACTAGATATAAATGCTTCTTCAAATTCTAAAACGTCAAGCTGAGACAGGAGACTTTTAACTGCTTGGAATTCGCCGTTTAAGACGTGTTCTTTAATAAGTTCCTGCATGTTACGTCCTCCTACACTTTCTTAATTTAAGCGCATTATTGATATAATAACACAAATAAAATAAAATTTCATTTAAATTAAATGTAAAAATAAACCCGTCATCAAATTTTTTCTAACTCGAATGTGACCTTATTAAAAACTTTAAGTTGACCGAAAATAAATGACTATAGTCCAATCGATTTAAAATAAGCATACCATGAATAAGTCTAAAAATCTGTAATCCTTTAGTCTTAATTCATCATATAATTAGGGTCATATACATCGATATTTAAGACAACTTTATTTTCAATCATAATTTTCTCGATATTCTTACCTTGCCCGCCATACGCTTTCTTTAAAATGAAGAAATTAAAACATAAAACAAGGCGTATAACTAAGATAATTTACTCTAATTATACGCCTTCGTTATTTAAGAATCATTTATTTTGAATAGTGTTTACACAATAAATTGTAAGTGATTAACATTGGTTTACCTGTTCTTGGGTCAGTGCTTAATTCTGCGTCAATGTTAAATACCTCTTCTAAAATCTCATTTGTAAGTACTTCATGTGTTTCACCTTGAGAAACGATTTTTCCAGATTTCATTGCGATTAAGTGATCTGAAAAACGTATAGCCTGATTAATATCATGAAGCACCATAATAATCGTACATCCCTGTTCTTGATTTAATTCTTGAACAAGTTCCAAGATTTCTAATTGATGAGAAATGTCTAAGTACGTTGTCGGTTCATCAAGGAATATAATATCTGTCTTTTGTGCAAGCGCCATCGCAATCCAAACGCGTTGTCTTTGACCACCACTTAAGTCATTAATTGCGCGATGTTTAAAGTCATCAGTACCAGTAACCTTTAATGCCCAATTAATTTCTTTCTTATCCTCAGCACTTAAACGTCCAAATCCTTTTTGGTGAGGAAAACGTCCATACGATACTAACTCGCCAACCGTTAAGCCGTCCGCGACTTCAGGTGATTGTGGTAGTATCGCAATTTTCTTGGCAATGTCTTTAGTTGATTGTTTATGAATGTTCTTACCATCAAGTAAGACTTCTCCTGATTTACATCCAAGTATACGAGATAGTGCTTTAAGGAGGGTAGACTTACCACAACCGTTGGGTCCGATGATCGACGTTACTTTTCCATCAGGAATTTCAACATCTAAATTATCTAAAATAACATGATCTTCATATCCAATTGTTATTTCTTGACCTTTCAAGCGATTCATAATTTGCCCTCTTTCTACTCGGAGTTATATATTTATATACTGCAAGTATTCATTTTCTCTACTATATCATATCAATCTCTTTAATTGATAATCATTATCATAATGTATTGTATCATCTCATCTGTATTTTTTCTATAAATAATTACAATATACGACGAATGGTCGAGTAGAAACTAAAGCGCTTTCATCATGAAAATAAAAAAAGCGAGACTACTTTAAGTCTCGCTGTGCCTATCACACTAATCATCTACTAAGAAACCGTTACCATAGACATCCCGGACGTCATGGACGACTAGGAATGCGTTTTCATCAATTTTACGAATGAGTCGTTTTGTACGCGTCACTTGAGTCTTACTAATTACGACATATAAAATATCCGTTTCCTTCTTAGAATAATAACCTCGGCCATTTAAAATCGTACATCCGCGACCGATTTTTTCATCAATCATTTTAGCTACATCATCTGGATTCTTAGAAATAATCGTCATCGCTTTCTTCGTATTTAAACCTTCAATAACGAATTCCATAACTTTTGTACCTATATATAATGAAAGAATTGTAACTAATACTTTATCTAACGGTATAACAGTTAGAGAGATTGCCACAATAATCAGATCAAAGAACAGTAATGCATATGGCGTACTTACATCTAAATATTTATGTGCGATACGAGCGAGAATCGTTGTCCCGGCCGTCGTACCACCTGCAAGTACAATGATACCGATACCTAATCCCACTGAAAAGCCACCAAAAACTGCGTTTACGATAATGTTGCCTGTTTGAACGTGCCAGCTTTCCGTTAGCTCTAAAAATACCGAAATCAATACTGTCGCGACAATCGTTAAATACATACTTCGTTTACTTAAAAATTTATATCCTATTAAAATTAATGCAGCGTTAGCTACAAAGTTTGTTATTGCTGGTGATAGATGGAATGCATAATATAATACGATTGCTAAACCAGTGACACCACCCTCACCGAGGTTACCAGAAATGACAAAGGCATTAACCCCAGCTGCAAATGCAAAAGATCCTAAAAGTACTAAGATTAAATCTCTTACTGTACGTTTCATCTTTTAGCCCCCTCTCTAAAATTCACCCTCAACAACTGAAATATTAGCACAGTTCTGACACTTTGCACAACTTCACTTTAAGCCTATACCGCACTAAAAGGTCTCAGTGACGCGATTCGCGATAGATTTTTAAAATTCTGAATTTTCGGTTTACTTTTAAACTGACGTTCGATATAATGAATTTACTTCTTGTTAATTTTATAACAAGAAGCCATCTCCTTTGTTTTGTTTATGAAAACAATCAATTTTTGCTCAATTGTATGAACAATACCTAACCCATATTGTTGATACTAATAAGAATTCATTTTCCCGAATGGACCAAGATGACATACTCACCTGATGTTATCTTGGTTTTTATTTTCAAAAAAAGTGGGACATCGCATTCCAATAAAGCTATGTCACCTTATCAAAAGCCAATGCCCCTAACTTAACATTATTCAACTTATTTACATATTACCAAGCGAATAAGCCAACAAAACCTGCTGTTAATAATGAAACTAATACACCTGATAATAACATCATAGGTACGTACTTAGATACAAAGTCTGATGTTTTTTCATTAACAATTCCTTTTAATGTACCAATAATCATACCTAATGTAGAGAAGTTCGCAAACGATACTAAGAACGTACAAATAATCGCACGTCTATGCGCATCATAATCATTCACATGTTTACTTACTTCACCCATTACTACGAACTCATTTGTTACAATCTTCTTAGCCATTTGTTGCGCTACTTCCCAAGCCGCATCTACCGGAAGACCTAGTAAGAATGCAAATGGGAACATTAATGTTCCTAAAATTTGGTCTAAGCCAAAGCTACCTTTTAATCCAAATAAGTGACCAATTGAACCTGTAATGACATTAATTAAACGGTCAATTAATTCAGAAAGCGCAACGAAACTGATAACAAAAGCTACGATAATTAAGATCAGTTTACCAGCTGCTAATACAGAATCACCTAAGAACGAGAAGAATGGTTGGCGTACTGCTTGATCATCTAAGTTGTAAATCACATCTTCATCTTTCTCTAACTTAACAGGATTTAAAATACTCGACACAATCATCGCGTTAATAATATTAAGCGGAATTGCTGTTAAAACGAGTTCACCTGGAATCATTTGAACATAAGCACCAACGATAGCACCAGATACAGAACTCATTGACATCATCGCAATCGTTAATACACGTGCTTCGTTCATGCGTTTCATTTGTTCACTTGAAACGGCGATTGCTTCAGTATTACCTAAGAACATCATTTCAATACCAAAGAAAGATTCAAATTTAGGTTGTCTTGTAATCTTCGCTAAGATAAAACCAATGAAGCCCATAATTTTCGGTAAAATTCTGAAGTACATTAAAATATCAAATAATGGAACTACAAGTAGGATTGGGAATAAAGCCGCTACAGCCATATCCATTTGCTTAGTAGCCGTGAAACTGTTGAACGCGAAGCCTACACCCGCGAACGCAGCACTAATTACCCAGGAAATACCATCAGCTAAGATTTTTACAAACTGTGTACCAGCTGGGAATGAAACGAATAGCCACGCTAAAAATAAGTTCATGAGTACTAAGATCCCGACAGATCCCCATTGAATATTTTTCTTATCTCTTGAGAATAAGAACGCTATCCCAAGAAACGCTAACATACCAATTATGTTCATCAACAAAAACATGGATACACCCACCATTCAAAAATATTTCTGCCTTGCCATATTATGTTTGTCTCTAACAATGTCGCATTGTTTAAAGTATACCACGTGTGCTTTATCGTGAGAATACAAATTTATTGACAAGTTGTTTAAAAATATGCTTAATTTTTTTAATCTATAATTTATGTGTCGATTATCTTTTAACGATGTTTCTCAATATTTTATAAATGTTTCATTACAATTGTTGTAACGCACAAATTCATACGCCCCATTTTTGAAAAGCCCTTTAAATTCTCAAACTATAACTCACGAAATATCTACGACGAAGCTAGTTAATAGAAAGTAAAAAAGAGCCTCACATGATACATCACGTATCAAATGAGACTCATTATGTGGGTTACAATCACCCATATTTAAGATATTCAGATAAGCTAAATTCGAACGCTTAATTAGATAAATTTTGTGTTTCAACAAAACGTTGATATTTCTCGTGAGAAGCCATTAATTCATGGTGACCACCTTTTCCTGTAACTTCACCTTGATCAAGGAAAATAATTTGGTCAGCCTTTTTAATTGTTGAAAGACGATGCGCAATGACGATCGTTGTACGATTTTCCATTAATGTTTCAAGCGCATCTTGAATTTTTCGTTCACTTTCACTATCTAAGTTAGCTGTTGCTTCATCTAATAATAAAATATCTGGATTTTTAACAAAGCTACGTGCTATATCAATACGCTGACGTTGACCACCTGATAATTTGAGACCTCGTTCACCGACTATAGTGTCATAACCTTGGTCGAAATCTAAAATAAAGTCATGACAATTTGCGAGTTTTGTATACTCAATTAATTCATCATCAGAAACTTCACGATCAATACCGTAAAGAATATTGTCACGAATCGTACCATTCATCATCGCATTACTTTGCATTACATAACCGATTTTACGTCGCCAATCAGAAAGCGATAAATCGTATATTGAATGATTGTTATACGTGATGTCGCCTGTTTCAATTTCATACATACGTTCAATTAAACTGAATATAGTACTTTTACCAGAACCAGATGGTCCTACAAAGGCGGTTACCTTGCCTTTTAACACATTAAATGAAACGTCCTTTAAGATTGGTTTGACGTCATAACTAAAATTAACATTTTCAAATGCCAAGTTACCTGTTTCAATGTGCTTTTCAGATGGTAACGCAATCGGTTCAAGTGGTTCATGTAAGATTTCATAAATACGGTTACTCGCACCAGTAGCGCGACGATAATCCGTTAGTAACGTTGATAAGTTCACAAGTGGCATTGAAAGTTGTACCACTAAGAAAATCATTGTAACAAGGTTACCTGCCGAAATGGCACCTGAACTTACACGGTAACTACCAAAACCTAAAATAATACCTATCGTAAGTAGCATGATTAAACCTGAAATAGGTTGGATAATCGCTGTAATTTTAGCTTGTCTTAAGCCCAGATGATAAATTTTAACTAAATTAGATTCAGCTTTATTAAGCTCAACATGTTCTGTGTTAGAAATTTTAACTAAACGCATCTCTGTAAGTACACGGCCTAATAAACCACTGAAGTTAGCAATTTCAGATTGCGTATCTTTAGAAATACGTTGCATCACTTTTCCTAATGGAATCATGATTAAAATGAAAACTGGAATTGTGATAAATGTAAGTAATGTCATTTGCCAGTCGATAATAAATAATAATACTAAAGAGCCTATCAATGTGAGTGCTGATGGAAATAAATTCGGTAACTTCTGCGAAATAAAGTTATTAATAACTTTCGTATCATCAGTCAATCTACTCATTAATTGTCCACTTTCATTCTGATCAAAGAATGGCATCTTCAAGTGAATAATGTGTTTCCATAAAATCGATCTAATTGAATAGATGATTTTCTCCCCAATTTTACTTAATAGATAAAGTCCCAAACCGCTTAAAATCGCATTTAATGCGAACACGATAATGATGACAACGATCATCGTTGTATTAAGTTCACCTTTATTCGCTTGATCTACCATATCACCTGCATATTTAGGTACAAATAATCCGGTTAGACTCCCTAAAAGCGATAAAAGGATAGCTACGATAACAAGGCCTTTTGGCCAAGATATACGTTTTAATAAATAATTGAGTGGATTGCTTGAATTCATTTCTAATACCTCTACTTTATAAAATTTGAAGCTATAACCAACACTCGATTATAAAAAACCAAACTTCATATTAAACCTTCACGTCTCATACAACCACTTAAAAATAAAAACATATTAACAACTAATCATTCTTAAAATATTGTTAATATGATATTATTATTATGTTGATGTACTTATATTTTTGAACGAGGGATTTAATTATGAAAAAGATATTTAATTCATTTATTTCCATTTTGATAGCTTCTTTAATTATAACACCTTTTAGTAAAGCTTACACACCTACACCAGTTGAAGTTGCAAATCAATCTGGATATCAAATAGGACTAGGCTTCCAGCCAGAAGGCGCTATTCAAATTAGCCATACAGGCCAAGTACTTTACGAATTTCAAATCAACAACGAATGGCCACCAGCTTCAATGTCTAAGCTCATGACGATGTATTTAGTACTTGAAGCTGAAAAAGAAGGCAAATTGTCTTTAAATGACACAATTAAAATCACGGACGACCACTATCGTATGTCTACGCTACCAGAACTAAGTAATACCAAACTTTATCCTGGTGAAACATATACCATTAAGGAACTACTACAAATTTGTGTATCCGCTTCAAGTAACGCAGCCGCTTTAATACTAGCTACCGAAGTTTCAGAAACGCGTTCTGATTTTACAGATAAAATGAATGCTAAAGCAAAGAAAATCGGCATGAAGCATACGCATTACGTTAACCCAGCCGGTGCGTCTAACCGTTTACTACAAAACTATGCACCTGAAGGCTATATTAATGAAGAATATGCGACAACAACGGCGAAAGACTATGCAATACTCGCACAAAGAGCCGTATCAGATACACCTAAAATTATTGATTTTACGAAACAAGTCGCACCTACTCAACACGGTGTAACGTACTACACATATAACCACTCTCTTGAAGGGGGTAACATGAGTTTAGAAGGAACGGATGGACTTAAAACAGGTTCAAGCGATGTAGCTGATTATAACCACGCTATTACAACGAAGCGTGACGGCTTACGTATTTATCAAATTATTCTTGGTGCTGGCGATTATGAATATCTAGGCGGCGAAAAAGAACGTAATAAAATCGGTAATAGCTTAATGAACAATGCCTTCAATCAATACAAACGCATTAAAATCTTCTCAGAAGGCGTTCATACGATTAACGACAAAAAATATTATGTATCTCAAGATTTTTATGACATTCTTCCTGTTAACATGACTAAAAAGGATGTTAAATATGTCATCGAAGACGATCGTCTACATATCGATTACGAGCGTACTTTTATTTCAGATGCATACGGCCCACCTACAGTTAAACTTGAACAACCAATTATTAAGGCATCTAAGACACGTGTTTTAAGTTTATGGGAGTCACACCCAATTCTAACAATTGCTTTAGGAACAGGTATTATAATCGTTTTAGCTGTTATATTAAAATGGCTTTTCAAGCGTGTGCGTAAATAGATGTCATCGCTAAAATAGCGAGTGTGTCATTTGTAGACATTTAATATTAAATAAACCACGAACTAGGATTTAATGAAGCGTCCAAAGTTCGTGGTTTTTGTGTATATTAATGATGGTTTATCTTTATGGTAATGAATTAAATCTTTACGAAACGCTTAAACCAACTTAAGTGTCTTTTCGGAAATTGAGAAGCTTTGAAATTGAACCAAGATTTACGCTTAATACCAACGTTCATTAAAGCAGAATGCCATTTCTCATAGTTAGATTTGGTCCAATCCATACTCTCATTCTCAGTGATATCAATAATGTGATAAAGCGCATCTGCACTGTACGAGAATGCTTGCATCTCCTGGATATATTCAATGATACGATCTAGAATTTCAAGTGTAATCATTGGGTCGTATTTCAATCTGACATCAATGATGTGCCCTACAATCATGTCATCCAAGCGATAGCTATAATATTCACATAAGTTACGCTCGCCTAGAAGTGTCATAATACGTTGTCTGGAACGCATGATATCTTTCATATAAATATCAAATAACTTCGCTTGTTCGGTTGTAATATTCGAACACAAACGAATGTTAGAACCGTAAACCATCTGGTCGTATAAACGTATTTTACGCGCTTTAACATAAGTGCGAATGGTAAAACCGTGGTCATCCGTAAACGAAATATCTTCATCAAACTTGGCAGAAGCAAGATGAGCGCGATATAGTTTTGCGCCTGGTCCCATCGATTGCATGATGTCTTTGCAAGTTGATAGCGTCACAACATCGTTTTTACGAATCACATCATGTTCATCTATGAATTCCCACTCTCGTGTCGCTTCTTGGCGTCCGACTTGCCCAATAACAATATCGACATCTTGATCTGCTTCCATAATCTCTACCATCTTATCGATTTGCCCTTCGAAAAATCGATCTTCAGGACGTAAGAACATAAACATATCCCCAGTCATTTGGGATAACCCATAGTTACGTGCAGCAGATATGCCTCTATGTTCTGTTGAGAAGATTTTGAGACGTGCATCGTTTTTAGCAAGCTGATGCAAGAGTTGAATCGATTGGTCTGTAGAGCCATCATTCACACAAATAATTTCGACGTCGTGCTTGGTATCTACAGAATGAATAGCTGAAGCGATGGATTTAAACGAATTATATATGGGTAAGATTACTGAAATTTTCATACTTTCACCAACTTCTCAGTGTAATTAACTAACTGATTTAAGCTTTCCTTAGTATTGTATCGGTGCCATTCTTTAAATAACGGTTTAATATTGCCTTTTTTAATACGCGCTAATAATGCTTCTTCAGACGTCACTTTATAGTCATCAGGGATGTCGTGATAATAGAATACGTTAAGTCCATGCTCTTTCTCATATTCCTTTTCATCATAAACATAGAATAATACAGGTTTATCAATAATACTTGCTTCTATCGCTACAGAATCATAGTCTGTAATAATTAAATCTGCCAACTGGATTAGTTCGTATTGACTTAAAGCGCTTGTTGCTTCTGTTTGATCAGGATAAATCAGCGTGTAATCGGGAAGTTGGCTTTCAAAGTGTGATAAATTGATTTGGTTGGTTTGTTTATGTGGACGCTCAGTCGGTAGATAAACGGCTACTTGATTTGTAATACCTAATTGTGACTTAAGTTCCTTTTGTCGCTCAGATGCATCTTCTTCATAATATTTAACTGTTCGGGGGAGACCGAAATCTAGAATATGGCTATATGTTGCATCAAATGCGTTAGCGAAACATATCCCCATCTTACAACCGCCAACTAAATATTTATCAGTTGCATGATAAACCTTCTCATATTGCTTCATTTGATGTCGATCACGCTTATCAAGTTTGTGATGGTCTTTACCAAAATCTTTAAGCGCGCCAACTTCATGCCAAGTTTGAATGACTGTTTGTCCCTTCTTCTTATCAATCGCGCCTATGAGTTCGTAGTAAGTGTCTACGAAGATAACTTTGGCTTTAGAACACGCATGAACTTGTTTAATTAAATAGGACTGAGAAATAGGAATGCATGTCACATGCTCATAACGTTCTAGTTGTGAGAAGTAAGCTGGATCTGTGATAACGGTAATGTTGAAACGACGTTTATTAAATGCTTCGATTATAGGCATTAAGTCGTCTCGATACGTCATCATCACTACGATATCATTTGCACTTACATGATTTTGACCCCATACAAAGTTAATAGAACGTATCAATACATTGTTTAAGTTTTGACTCTTTACCAAAATGATACTCACCACCATTACATTGATATTTGAAAATTCAAAAAAACACACCAAAAAGCATGGGACCCCATTTGTACCATGCTAAGATAGAATATCAATTTGTAATAACTGTAGTTCATAATAGTGAGTTTATTCCCGAATTAATAAAAACCCATCGATTTCGCTATGTTATCTCCCAACGTTTGACTCCCACATCAAACACATAACATAAGCTGAAATAAAGTTAATAACATTTAGAAATATTATCATTTAACTCATGATTACCCTTGCATGAGCACTTTGAAACTATTGAATGATAATTCCCACACATTCTAAAAGTTAGATATTTGATAGGTGAAGTCCATAAAACGACTTGCTTTTTAAATAGCCTTACTTTAGAACACCGACAATCCTGAGTGACGTTCAAAGAATTCTTTAAATCCTTCACCTTTATCTTCGCAAGTCTTCGTCATATAATCAAGCTTATTTACAAAATAAGTTATAAATAATGATTGATTTTAATCTAGAAATCATAAACATTAAATTACAACATACTAACTTTACAATATATTTATAATATTAACAACACGTTTACATCAATTACTCTAAAATTTTTATCTTAAGCACAATTAAACGCATGGCAACAAGTATTCAACCCTATTTAAATCACACATGATTGTATATCTGATTAAATAAAAACTAACAGAGATTTAAGCGTTTTCACATATTAATTTAGAATTTTAGTTAAAATATTGTAAAGAAATGTCAGTATTAACTGGTGCTTAAATACATCTGAAGTCGCTTTCATAAACGTTATATTTAAACTATAATTGAGCTATTATTTTAAAGAGGGTTGCCTATGACATTAGAAAATCTACAAACTATAAAAATCATATTAAATCCATACTTGATAACTCTGATAATAATCGGTTATATCGCTATACATTATTACCGAGGACATCGAATTTTCAGTTTAATCGAAATCATACTCAACTTTATCCCTGTTCTCATACATGAGTTTGGGCATGTCTTAATGAATTCAATAACATTTGGTAAGCCGAAGGACCTTGTTGTCGTGGTAAGACCGAAGGAGCGACGACTAACTTCTCGCCAAGGATATGCTGTCACGACCTCCTCTAATGTTCTTACTCAAGTCATTACAACACTTGGCGGTTATATCATGCCGTCTATGATGCTTATACTCGGCATATTCTTAGCTATAAAAGACTATAGCGTAGTTTATATAATTTCTTTTTTATGTATATTTATATATTATTTAGTCATTACATCCCGAAAACTTGTACCTTTAAGTATTACTATTTTATTAATAATAGTGATCTACCAATCATTTAAATATAATGTTTATCAAGATTTTCAATTAGTCATGTTTATCATCTATCATTATTTAATAGGGACACTAGCGGGGGAAGTCATACTTTCCTCAATTCGTATCGTTCGTTTTACTTTTTCAAGATCAAATGGAAATTGGGATGGCTACCAGCTTAAATTAGCTACGCACATTCCAACAATTTGTTTTAGTATTATATGGTTGACAATAAATTGTTTTGCAATGTATTATACATTTGTAAATTTATGGTAATTTGACACTTTTAATAAAATATGTCATCATGCCTTATCGAATAATTTTTTGATATAAACGTATTAAACATAGAAAGGTAAAGGCTTATGATAACGATTAGACGTGCGCAAATTTCTGACTTACCTTATATGACTAAAGTTTATAACCAAGCGATTAAGCACGATATTGTTCGGAACGCTAAACGACAAGTTTCGATTGACCATCGAACAAAATGGTTCTTATCCCATAATCAACAAACGCCTGTGTTTATGATTCTATTGGATAACGTTCAAGTAGGCTATATGTGTATCGAACCTTACGTTAATAGCAATAATCCCGATCTGAGTGAACTTCAAATATTTTTAGAACATATCTACAAAGGTATGGGTATCGGTTATGATGCCTTAAATCTATTAATTCACGAAGCCTTTCGAATTGGCTACCAAACCTTAGTTGTTCGCATTAAAGACAATAATTACTCAGCTCAGAACATGCTTCAAAAGTTAAATTTTATGAAACTAAAAGCTGTACCTGATTTAGACGGAACGCATTCCTCTACCACACATTTAGAAACATGGTTACTTAAGCGATAACCCCCCTCTTTTAAAAGGCATTTAAGACTACTGAGTGCATGAACGCTTAAAGTTCACTATTAGAGTGCATATCAAAACATATCTAAAAAGACCAAGGCCTCTGTATCCGAGTGCTTTGGTCTTTTATTATAAATTTAAAGCAATTGTCGTGGTCTTTTTAAATGGATTAATACATATAAACTTAATTGTTTCATTAGGTGTCTGATGTCCTAAATATTTTTGGATAATGGCAATAGATATACCTGATTTATAAGCATGATAAGCGAAAGTTTTACGCAAAGTCGTGATGCCTACACGTTCTAGGCCGAGCTCTTTTGCTGGTTTAGAAATGATTCGGTATGCCTGTTGTCTCGAAAGTCCTTTCTTTGTACGTTTGGATTGAAATAGCAATGACGCTTCTGTCATGTGATGATCCTCAACAAACGCTTTAAGTTCATGTCTTAACGTTTGAGGTAATTGAATACGAATATGTGATGCATGTGATTCGTACCATTCTGGCACTACCTCATCATTTGAATCTAATATATCAGCTACAGTTAAGTTTAATAGATGCGTAAGCTTTAATCCTGTATGTATCGCAAATTTAAAGAACAAGTAATCTCTAGTTGATATGCGCTTCAGAACTTCATACATTTTTAAAATATCTTCTTGCTTACGGATAGGTTCTAGTTGCTTCAAACCATTCATCCCTTTCTTTACCATTCTTATTAATCATAATCGATGTGATGAAAACTTCAAAACAAAAAGATATAGATGGCTTTGCACTTTTTTGACGCTTTCAACGATATATAACGTGAAAGGAGGTTAAAACATGAACAATATCAAATCATTAACATTAGTCCTCACTCAATTTACCGTTACTGAAGATGGTAAAACATCAAAAGCACAACGTCGTTTCGCGAACCTTAGCACTAAAGCTACAAACGAAGATATTAAAGCATTCGTAGCAATCATTTCAGATCTAACTCAAGAAAAGTATGATCAAGTCGAAGTCATCAAATCTGAAACTATTTTATAAAGGAGGTAACCCTATGTCACAAACTTTAGAATTCATCTTCAAGAATCAATTAGAAAAACCTGTTAAGTTCCAAATAACAAAACTTAACGCTACTGTCACTAAAGAACAAGCGAAAAGCGCAATGGAAGCTTTTATTCAATTGAACATTTTAGAACCTAAGAGTGGTAAACCTACACAAGTTTCTTCAGCTCAAATCGTAGACAAAAACATTCATGTTTTATTCTAATTATTAAAAAGCGCGTATCAAAAGTCTTTAGTGACTTTTGATACGCGCTTAAGTATGTTTAACGATCATTTACTACTTATTCTATCTATTTATATGTAAAAAGAGTTACGTCTAACGACATTAACCCTTCAATATCTACAATTATACAAGAATTTTATATATTTACAGCTTGATAATCAACGGTTCTAGGAACCACAGTGTCCCCAAAATAAACCTTCTCTTCTCCAATTCTCTTACATATTGCATATTGATCAAAAATTTCAATGATCTGTCCTAAATTTTTACTAGAACGATTTGAACTTAGTACTTCGACAAATTGTAGTTGTTGTAAACGTGATGAACGTCCTGCACCAATAAAAAATTTCTCATCGTCTAGGACTCGTATAATCTTCATATTCGTCAATCAATTCCACCACTCAATCTAATTATATTCGTCCATTAAACATTTCAACACTCAACAAAATTACTATTATATATTTTTAAGAATTTCTATGTGGAAAGTTGTTTTAATACATCTATTTTGAACTATGTATTACCTTATCATGATTTAATTGACTTTTCATCAATTTTTACAAAACTTTAATATTTATACACAAATAAACTGAAAACAAACACTATTACGCACATTACTACTCTTTTTAGATAATTAGTTGCGAAATTCATTATAAATAATAAATATAATTCGCGTTCTCTAATTCTAAATCTGCAATTTAGCCCAGCAAATAACTTCGTTATTTCCATTATTTACTAATTGAAAAATATACTAAAATTTTGAATTACTATATCTTTTTTACAATTGTAACTTAATTGTAAAATAAAAGAACTTATTTTAGCTATTTTATAGTGATTAGACATCATTAAAACATAACGATTTTAATTATAAAATATCCTTTAACCCCCGATTTTAATTCATTTTTAGGGGGTTTTTTTATTGTTTAAATCGTGTACTAATTTATTGCTATTTATGAATAGTGTTATTTTACACAACTTTTCTATAATATTTCAATTCATTAATATCATTTTAAAATCAACAATCATGTATAGACAAGAACAAAACGTCATATTATAATTAAAGCGCTATATGGAGCACTTCACCCTATAAAAGCTTAACCTCGTGATATGTATTCATTTAGCTTAGCTTTAGTGTAATAAAGCCACTATATTTAAAGGTTATACGAAATTTTGGAATTGATTAAACGTACATACAAATTCCTGTTTTATAACATAATTAAATCCATATTGTGGTTTTGTTCATATAAACAATTTTGTTTAACATTATTTTGTTTTTATAACACTTTTTAGTTTACATTCCAAAATTATTTAGTTATACTTAAGAAAATAATTGTGATGTTAATATATTTCTCTCAAATAAAATCACATCCAATTATTGATGGCGCTTTTACTTGATAAAAGTGTTATCGTATTGCTTTAAAGTTACGAATTCAAATTTTAAATTTTGAAATATTAATGTATGGGGATAACAAGGAGGAGCATAAATGGCTATTAAAAAAATCAATGATTGTTTCGAATTATTGGCCATGGTAACGTATGCAGATCGCTTAAAAAGCGTTATCAAGAAAGATTATTCTATTAGTTTTGAGGAATTTGCTGTATTAACACATATTAGTGAACGTAATGATGAAGAGTATTACTTAAAAGATATTATTAATCACTTAAACTACAAACAACCTCAAGTAGTTAAAGCTGTTAAAAATCTTTCAGCTGACGGTTATTTCGATAAACGTCGTAACGAGCAAGATGAACGTACAGTTTTAATTTTAGTTAACAAAAAACAACGCGAAAAAATTGATGAGTTACTTGGACGCATTAATAAAAGCATTAAAGAAACTGAAATGAAATAATAGATAAATAAGGGAGATACGACATGACGTCGTATCTCCCTTTTTGCGTCTTTTCTATGCTAAGATACTTGTGAAATTCTTATACACATTTATGAAGTTGTCTTGTTCTTCAATATGTGGCGCATGTCCTGATAGTTCAAACGTCTGACATCTTGCATTAGGTAATAACGTTTTGAGATTATCAAAGTTATGATCACCTATATAAGGGTCATGCCTACCATTAATCATAAAAATTGGAACCGTAGATAATGCTTCGAAGTTAGGCTTGTAGTTAAGCAATGCTCTCATCGCAATCGCATTATCATCTTCTCTTTGTTGAAAATAAATTTTTTGTTCTTGGTACCAAGTTTTTGTTTTTTCTAAATTCTTATATATATATGGAAAAAGAATTATTTTTGCTTCTAATTTACTAAATCCTGCGATTTCCTCTCTATGCTGACTAATCAATTTGCAGAAACTTTCAACCTGCTCGTTAATCTTGCTCGAAATTAATGTTAGTGTAATCACCTGATTACTATATTGGTTCGCAAATTCTAAACCAATTAATCCACCCATGTCATGACCAATAATATGAGCTGTTTTTATATCTAATTGATCCATTAATTCTTTTAAGTCTCGAACATGATCTTGGAAATCATAATCACGTGGTTTTGAAGATTTTCCATGGCCCCTAACGTCATACGTTATAACTTGGAAGTATTTGCTAAGCTGTTGTTTCGTGTCATTCATAGCTGCCATATTACCACCTAGATCATGTATCATGATTAGAGGTATACCTTTGCCAGTTGATTCAAAAGCAATTGAGTGTTGATCACTCGTAGTCATCTTATTCATCATGGCACCTCCTTTTACATTCCAAATTTACCCTTGGAATGTCGGCCTTAAGCTCGAAAATTAATTTTTTAATCACGTATAATTTTTATAATATATAAAATGTTAAAATAAGGAAATAATAAAAAGTGTCATAAGTGATGTGCATATATTATAAAAGTCGAATTGATATGAAGCCAAATTAATTTCAAGATAATAAAAAAGTTAGCAATGCAGTCTTAGGGGTATTTTGTTTTACCCTTTTTAGAGTGATTGCTAACGTCTTTTAAGGCTTATCGATGCCTTCTAGATAATTGAATTGTATAGTAAATGATAATTACGAGTAGTAAAATCCAGATAATTAGAGATGCAAGTTGTGCTAAGAATTGATTGTGAATAAATATATCAAGTGTCTTTTGACAAAGGAGCAAGCCGATACAAGCGTACTCCAAACGAATGCGATACAAACTCACGAGTGTCATGATCAAACCAAGTACAAATAGGGCTTGGTGAAAGAACGGCGTAACGGTAAAGACACCTAAATTGATATTAAAAGCACTTAAAGCGATGATGACGATTGCTAATACGGAGAGTGCAGTACCGATTTGGGCTTCTAAGCGATTCCGATATAAATAATTTTTAATTAATATACGATAATACACCATTGTCGATAACGGAAAAATCAGGAATATGTATATCAATGTTAAACCGTTTGTCGCGCCGAACAACACGAGATGCTTGTCATAAACATACGAGATGAGAATTAAATTAAATATGAGATATGCAATATGACTAAACTGTAGAACGTTTAGGTTACGCGTAATGTTCACAATGATTTCAGCAACGGTTTGCTTACGATAATCAATATAATCAACATCATGGCGTTCGGAACGTTTAAAGTCCTTTTTAAGTTGAGTTTTAACATCATCTATGAGATTTGGTGCATATTCTTTATGATTTAAATAATCTTCTACATTTTCTAAAAGGACTTTATCATTTGGTCGCATACCCTACCTCCTTTACAAACGACTATTTAGGCGCACGACCTATGTATGATGTTCAACTCGAATTTAATACATAAGTTGAACGAAGAAATAAGTGAGACTTCCTTGCTCAAAATTAAGATTGCCAGGAGATAGCCTCCTGATTTAGCTATTAAGTCAACCTAAATCGGTTACTTCTTAAATTTAAACCTTGTATGCTAAATAACGCTTTTAAGCACAAAAGAGTAAGACATCTACGTGTCCTACTCTCTTAAGGTAATGACGTATCAAATTAGAATTACTTACTAATATCAATTCTGTATAACTTTAACTCTTTATCATCAGGTGAAGGTGTTGTGAATTGTAAGTTCATGTTACCTTTTTTAACGTAGCCAAAGTTACCTGTTTGGTTATTAAAGAACTCTTGTTTAAAAGCAAGTGGCCCTAGTTCCTCTGTAACTTGGTCGATCGTAGCACCATCCATATTGTTATAGCTCATTGAGATTGCTTGTACGTTACCTTTATTCTTAACACCGTCAGCTGTCACGATTAATAAGCCTTCTTTAGTGTTAAATTCATAGAAATGTTTCTTACCGTTTGGTTGATATGAATAAACAGGTGTGCCATATTGTTTAATTACGTTTTGAATAGGTTCACCTAATTTAACGTCTTCTAGTGTTTGAGTGCCTTTATCTAACTGTTCGATTGTACTTAAGTCATTTGAACTTGCTTCAGCAGTACCATAGTTCATACCTGTCATCATTAATCCAGTTACCATAACTGCGCCAATTAGCTTTTTCATAAGTACTCTCTCCTAACGAAATTATCTGTAATCTTTCTATAGTTTCATTGTACAATAAATATTACTGAAATAACAGAAATATTACATATAAATTACAAATCTAAAAGTTACGAATTGTTTTGAATGAATTTACGAACAATTTTAAAGAAGCGATCTTTCTCCTCAACAAATGGAAATACACCTGATTTATTGAAGATCTCCATCGACGCATTTGGCATTAAATCTTTAACTTTTTGTGAGTCCACACTTGAAATACGTTCATTGTATTTACCAGAAATGATTAACGTTGGGGCCTGTACTTTAGCATAATACTCTGAATTATGATGATTTAAGAATGAATGCTCAACAGCTTGTCTTTCATAATCTGTTAAAAGCGTTGCAGAATCGCTAACTGATTTCATGAACTTTCTTACTTTGCGTCTCGCATAGTATAAATGTTTTTCTAAGAACTTTGTTTGTTCCGTTGTATCCCAAGTACGTATTTTCTCAGCATATTTTCTAAATAAGCGCTCTTGTGGCAGGATATCATGCGTATCAGTCGGATTAATAAGTACTAAATCCTTAATACGATCTGGATATTTCGTCGCTAGCTCTACAGCCATAAAACTACCCAATTCATGCGCAATGATTGTAGTTTGATTAATATAAAGACTATCCATGATTTGAATAATATCATCTGCGTAGTCATGGAAATCGATTTTCATTGGTTTATCTGAAAAGCCATGACCTCTTAAATCAATTTGAATCACTTGATAACGATATGATAATCGATACGCTAACTCATCAAATACTGTTGAATTTGAAAAAATTGAATGAATGAATACGATTGGTTTACCTTCGCCCATAGATTTAATTTTTAGAGCTGTATTATCTTGTGTTCTATAAAGATCCATTTCGATCACCTTCTCTTTTAATTGATAGTATATCGAGTAATTCTTCAAGCGTTGTAATTCTAAAATCCATTTCTTCTGGTAACGGTTCTATTTCTGACTCTTCGTCATCAAACCACACACTTACCATTCCCATTGCGCGTGCTGGTGCAACATCATTTAGTGGGTCATCACCTACATACATCACTTCATCAGGTGCTACATCTAATTTATCAAGAATGTCCTCAAAAATTTTCGGATGTGGTTTACGGTAACCTACAACTTCTGAGGTTGATAAATAATTGATATAGTCTTCAATACCTAAAGCATATAAACGATAATGTTTAATCTGACGTTTACCATTAGCAATGACACCTGTGAAATAATGATGCTTTCTCAGTTTGTCGAGCGTATATGCTGTATCATAGTACGGGAAGACGTAACGGTAAAAGTGCATTTCAAAATCGTTAAATAAGTCTTTCCAAGTTAATCGGTCTACATTAAAACGTCGTAACATTTCTTTATATAATTCGGGTTTATCATGGTCTTCATCGTCATCTAACTCAATGAAGTAGTTTTTAAAGTCTTTAGCTTGAACGTGAACGAGATAGTCATGAAATCGTTCATATTGTTCTTCAATAAACTTCTCTCGTGATTTTTTACGATCTAAAAGGGTTCCTTCTAAATCAAATATGACGGCTTTTATATTTTCTAAATTCACATCATCAACCTCTTTATCTGGACATAAATCATAATTAAGCGCTTCTTTATCTCAAGGGCTTTTGTTGTAGTAATAAATAGAATAATACAGGTATACCGATTAGTGATAGTATAATGCTTGCTGGGATATTGATATCACCGAATACATATCCACCTATAAAGTCGGCTATTAGCATGATAACGCCACCTATAAGCACGTTGAGCGCTATTTGAACGCCGAGTGGTACACGGTATAGATATCGTACAAGTTGAGGCACGATCATACCAATGAATCCGATAATACCGACTTGTGCAATGATGACACTTGATAAAATTGACGCAATCAATAGTGTACCGTGCGTTATGTATGAGACCTTCATGCCTAGCGATGTTTGCTTAAGCGTGTCGACTTGTAGCAACTTTAGATTTGGTAATAACATGACAACGATGAAAAGCGTCACAATGAGCATGATACAGACATACAACACTTCTTTATATTCCGCCGAACCAAAGCTACCAAACATATAATTCATTAAACTGTTTAATTTATTTTGATTAAATTGAATGAGTACATACAAAAATGCGTTAAACAAGGCGCCGATCATGACACCCGTTATAATTAATGTTTCAGTTCGACGATATCGACTGATGAGTAATGACATACTTAAGACTAACGCTAGGCTAAGCAAGCTAAATACAATCGAGAATAAGGATATCAAAATATAACTCGCCCCTAGAATGACTGCGAGGCCTGAGCCAAACGTCGCGCCGCTCGCTAAACCTAGTGTAAAACTATCAGCTAGCGGGTTTCGAAGTATCAATTGAAATAAATGTCCTGCAAGGGTAAGACCCATTCCGCTTAACATCGCAAGTAGTAATCTAGGTAAACGTACTTCTAATAAAATGGTCTTTGAAATCGGTTCATGTAAGTCACCGAGCTGGTAAAAAAGCGTTAATCCGATAAGAATGAGTAGCATTGCACCCCATAATATAAATGTTTTAAATCGCATAAATGTAAATCCTTTATCAATTATCGTCGTTATATCTATTGTAAAAATAAAAAGGACTTATGACAATCAACTTTGCCACAAGCCCGATTAATATCATTACGACTTTATTTACTTTGTTTGTAGATAGCGTCACGTAATGTTTTCAAGCCATCATCAATACGTGGACCCGGTCTTGAAATTTCATCGCCATTAATTGATTTAATTTCCTTGTTCTTAACCGCTTCAACTTTGTCGAAACCACTGCGACTATTGATTAACTTTTGAAAGGCTTGATTAGAGCTGCCTGATGTATTAATGATAATGTCAGGATTACGTTTAATAATCGCTTCCTTATCCGTTTTAACCCAACCTTTTTTATCGTGGAAACTATTTTTAGCATTCAACTTTTGTAGCATATCGTCGAAAAATGTTTGATGCCCTGCCGTATAGATATCAGGTTTAGATGATACTTCGATAAATACGTTTTTGCGCTTTTCATCCTTTGGCACGGATTGAATGACTTTCTTAATGTTACGCTTTGTTTCGTCAATAAGTTGGTTCGCCGCTTTTTCTTTATGCGTGAGACGACCAATGTCTGAGAACGTATCATACATCTCGTTGATCGATGTCGCATCTTTGATGTAAACGACTTTAACCCCTTTTTTATCTAGCGCATCAAGTACTTTAGAACTCGTACCTCTTTGTGATTCATGCGCTAAAATTAAGTCCGGCTTTGCCTTTAATAAAGCTTCTTTGTCCAAATTAAACGCATCAAATTGCTTTTTTTGTTTGACGTCTTTCGGATAGTCGTCTGCTGATGAAACCCCTACAATTTGTTTGTCGAGTCCTAATTCATACAAGATTTCAGTATTACTTGGCATTAGTGAGATAATGCGTTGTTGATGCGCTGTCGCGTTGTCGTTGCCCTTTTCATTTGACTCGCTACACCCTGCCAAAGTGATGCATATGATCATGATGATGACGTAGAATGCTTTTAGTTTCATACTTATCCCCTCTTTAAAAGTACTTTCAAATTAACCTGTGAATTTATCTCATATTATACCTCAAACACCTCATAAAAAAGAAGGACGAAACAAGCCATTTACATAACTGTGTTCCGTCCTTACGCTTAAATCTTAAGTTACTTTGTTAACAAAGCGCTCGATTTCGTGTATTACATTGTTTCTGGCGCTGTAACACCCATTAAATGTAATGCATTACGTAACGTAATTCGAACCGCTTCAACTAAAGCAACATGTGCTTTCGTTTTTTCTAGATCGTCAGTTAGAACCTTCTCAGCATTATAAAATTTATGGAAATGAGAAGCTAAATCTTGAATGTAGTTCGCGACACGATGAGGCGCACGCATTTCTGCAGCACCTTCAATCATCGGTTCAAACTCAGCTACTTTTTTCAGTAAATCGATCGCTTTTTCATTCGTAATAAGGCTAAAGTCTACATCACTTGAAGGTGTAATGTCCTTTTCTTTAGCTTGCTTTAAGATTGAACAAATACGCGCATGACCGTATTGTGCATAGTAAACTGGGTTATCTTGTGATTGTTCCTTCGCTAACTGCATATCGAAATCAAAGTGTGTATCCGCACTACGCATTGCTAAGAAATAACGTGCAGCGTCGATACCAACTTCGTCCATAATTTCTCTAAGCGTAATCGCATTGCCTGTACGTTTACTCATCTTAACTTCTTCGCCATCTTTCATTAAACGAACAAGTTGCATAATTTGAATTTCTAAACGATCACTATCGACACCGAATGTTTCCATAGAAGCTTTTAAGCGATTAATATAACCGTGATGATCCGCACCGAATAAGTCGATTAACGTATCATTACCTCTTTCGATCTTGTCATAGTGATAGGCAATATCTGGAAGGAAGTACGTATAATTGCCATCTTTCTTAATTAATACACGGTCTTTATCATCTTTAAAGTCTGAAGTTCTTAACCATGTCGCACCATCTTCTTCGTACGTATAACCAAGTTCTTTCATTTTATTGAATACTTGAGTAATATCGTCCTTTTCATAAAGTGACGTCTCACTAAACCATGAATCAAAGTGTGTGTTGAAGTCGGCTAAATCTTGCTTAAGCTTATGCATTTCATATTCAACACCAAGTTGTCTAAACGTTTTAAGACGTTCATCTTCAGATAAATCTTTGATCTCAGGGCGCTTTTCGGCAAGATCCTTACCAATTTCAACAATATCTTTACCATGGTAGCCATCTTCAGGTAGCGCTTTATCTTCGCCTAAACTTTTATAGAAACGCGCTTCGATAGAGCGAGCTAAATTCGTAATTTGATTACCAGCATCATTGATATAAAATTCACGTGTTACGTCATAACCAGCCGCAATTAACACGTTAGCTAACGTGTCACCTACTGCAGCATTACGCGCATGACCAATGTGTAGATCACCTGTTGGGTTCGCTGAAACATATTCTAATAAGATAGAATGATTCTTAGGTGTTTCAACATGACCGAAGTCGTCCCCTTTTTCAAGCGCTTCAGGTATGATTTGAGTGAGATATTGGTTATCCATATAGAAGTTAATAAAACCAGGTCCCGCAATATCAACATCTTTAACGTTCGCTTTTGACGTATCAAGGTTATCTACGATTGCTTGGGCAATCTCGCGTGGATTACGCTTTGCAATCTTCGTTAAGACCATCGCAGTGTTCGTAGCATAGTCACCATTTTTCGTATCTTTAGGAATTTCAACTTTAATTTCTGGAATATCTGATGCTAATTCAGCTTTTTGAATACTCGCTTTAATCTCTTCTATCAACGTTTGTTTAACTTGATCGATTAAATTCATAGTTATATCTCCTTATATTTAATTTCGTATTGATAGCTACCCATGATTTCATCATCTTGATATAGGTCATAGTTCACTTTAACTTGACCGCCGTGTGCCTCTTGAAAAGTAATAATACTCTTCGTATGCACTGTTAATGGAATGCGTCCAGTTGGTAACTCATAAAATGTAATCGTATCTTCACCTTCAACAAAATGAAGACGCATATTAATGTCACCTTTACGTATAATTTTAACACCATTATCTTCAACTTTAACAGTAACATTCACACGATTTTGTTCCACTGTTTCGACGTAGCGAATAAATTCCGCTTGCTTTTGCTTCCAAACACCTTTCGTTGTCGTGTCGAAACGATCCGTGTCATTACCTTGTTCAACAATTTGATGTGTGTGTATAATTACATTATTATCCAATTTCTGTCATCCTTAACTTTAAAATAATACTCACCATTATAACATATACATCAAGTTACATAATATAGGTTTACGACCTTGTTCATTTCTCCCTTTGAAAAGCCCTTTCAAGAAGAAATAAGAGCCTAAGACTTCATTCAAAAATGTCTCAGACTCTTCTCTATATTATACATTTAAGGCATCTTTAAGTTCTTGCTCAGAATTCTCCCACATCTCTTTATTGTGATTCATTAAGAAGTCGCGAATAATCGCTTTATTTTCATCACCAATATGGTCTATCACGATTTTATGCTTCATAGATTTATCCATCATATTAACGTGTTCAGGCATACTCTTGTATCCACGTCTAATTTTCTTATTAACAAGTAAATAACAAGCTGTTAAACCTGCGTAGTAAGGGCCATTAGCACCACGTTCAGTTGTTACCCAACAAAGCCAATACGCTTTAGCTTCATCGCCTTCAACTGTTTCTTTATCTTTAATCCATTTAACACCTTTCTCGACTTCTGCTCTAGCGTGCATCGCACCAATGTCGATAAAAGCTTCTTTAGATTGCATATCTATAAATACAGGCGCTACGTTATCTAAACTAATAGAACCGATATTCGTACCTTTATGACCATCTAATGGGTCATTTTTAATAATATTAAATTTAAAACCTTTTTGTTCAGCCATCTCTACACCTCCACGAATTCATGTGTATCACAATTTTAGCATACCAATAATGACTTCAAAACTTAATTCAACTCATTTAATAAATTGATAATCGAGCCTTTAATATTTGGATCTTCTATATTTAATATCATCTCTTTTGGATAGTAAAGTTTGTAATCCTCACGATTGATACCCGTAATACTGGATATAATTAACGATTCATGACTAATTTCTCTTATATTTCCATTACGTTTAAGTAGATGAATCGGTTGACGGTTAGAACCTGGTCGATCATAATCATAAGGTAAATCTGAGAACGCATCACTTACGAAATAGTAATTTGAGTCAATACCACCCGCTTCAAATAATTCCTTAAGTTCTGAGATGGTGATAATTGAACCATCGAACGGTAGGTATTTAAATAAATCACGATTTACGAATCGTCTGGATAAGTCACTTAAGATGTCGTCTTCTTCATGAATCCACTGTTGTATATAATACATCACAACTGTTTCATCTAAATTCACGTATTGTTCGATTGTAATAGACTCTTCAAAGAATGGAATAAAATCTTTAGGAAACAATTTGAACTCATAACCATCTAAGTAAAGTTCCTTGGCACGTTTTAAACAATTATTAAGTAGAACCTCTCCACCGCGACTTACGGGATGAAAGTAAATTTGCCAATACATTTGATAACGGCTCATGATAAAGTTTTCGACCGCATGCATACCGCTTTCTTTAATCAGAACTTCGTCTTTAGATGGACGCATTAAACGTAAAATACGTTCCATATCAAACGTACCGTACGACACACCTGTAAAGTATGCATCTCTTTGAAGGTAATCCATACGGTCAGCGTCTATTTGAGAAGAGATCATCGAAATGACAAGTTTATTTTCGTGTGTTTTATTTATCACCTCTGCGACTTCTTTAGGAAAAGATTCTGACACACGACTTAACACAGCGTTGATTTCTGTATCTCCAGTAATGATTTCTTGCGTGAAAATTTCGTGATCCGTATTAAATATCTTTTCAAAGCAGTGCGAAAAAGGACCATGTCCTAAGTCGTGTAAAAGCGCAGCGCATAAAGCTAACGGGCGATCGCGATTGTCCCAAGTGTCATGCCCTACAAACGACTCATCTATCATTCGTCTCACAATTTCATATACGCCTAAGGAATGACCAAAACGGCTATGTTCAGCAGTATGGAACGAAAGATATAACGTCCCCAGTTGCTTAATACGACGTAAACGTTGAAATTCTTTCGTTTTTAATAGATCCCATATTAATTGATCGTTAACGTGAACGTAACGATGAATGGGATCTTTAAATACTTTTTCTTCTGAGAGTTTCTTAAAGGCATACGTATTTTGAGACAATGGTGCGCCTCCTTTTTCATTCAACATTCTATAGTTCCTTTTTAAATAAACCTAGGTTCATCTTCTCGCCATACATCACATGTTCATATTTACGTATAAGTTCAAAGCCTTTACGCTCATAATATTGAACAGCTTCATCGTTCATTATATCTACTTCAAGATAAACCGTGTCATATTGGTCTTTAAAATGCTTAAGACCTTCTTCGAGTAACTTAGTACCTGTACCCTTATGTTGTTTAGCAGGTCTCACGTAGTGCGCAGATAAATAAAGTTCTTTACCGTGGATAAAATTAGCAAAGCCTATGATATCTTCTTCATCTTCTGCAACTAAAAATAATTGATCATCTAAGCGTTTCGTTAAGTGAGTTTCATTATATGAAGCTGCGAGCAATTCATTTACTGTCTTTGCAGCATAAATATTAAGATACGTGTTATACCACGCTTTTGTTGCAACATCTCTAATTCCTACTACATCATTTTTCGTAGCTACTCTAACTTCAATCATGGATTTCTCTCCTCACTATCATTAATTTAACTGATATAACGCTTCCCATTATATCATAGTCTTTTAGTCTCAAACATTTATATGGCACAACATGAATCAATTTGATTTTATATTTAAACTAAATGTTTAAAAGCAGTATGAATATGTATGAATAAAGGTGTGCGGGTCCGGGACATAAGTCGTGAAATAGAGCATTTAAGTTTTATTTTATTCAATTCTCAAAACAGCTGACTCCTAGGGGAATAGCATGAGACCGGAGACTACAGGCTCCGGCCATGCCCCAGGAAAGCATGCTGTTTAAGAGAATTGTAGTATTATGTCCCAAACCCAAGACACTTGCCCTTTATTTAGTAAGACGACTTAATAATACATCTGTCACTGATTTAGCCGCTATAATAAATGCATCTTCATTTAGTTTCATTTTAGGGTGATGAAGCGAATACATTTCATCACTATTTTCAGGCATAGCACCTACGACAAAGAAATTACCTTTAAATTGAGTGAGATAATAACTAAAGTCTTCAGAACCAGTAATTTCACCTAAATCCACAATTTCTTTAAAGTATGTGCCTGCAGATTCATTTAGCGTTTCAATAATTTCTTTCATTTCTTGTTCACTATTATGAAGAACCGGATAATCATATTTATAATCAAGATCAGCTGTAACGCCAAATGACGTTTCAATACCTTCTACAATGCGTTTAATTTCGTTGTAAGCTGTTTCTTTAAGATCTTCATTCATGTAACGCACCGTACCACGAAGTGTTACCTCATCTTGAATCACGTTATAACCGCCTGGTGCATCGAAGGCACTAACTGTTACAACCATAGTTTCTAATGGATCAATACGTCTTGAAACTACTGTTTGTGCTTCCGTAACGAAATAAGCGCCTGCAACTAAAGCATCCTTCGCCTCTTGTGGTAAGGCCGCATGACCACCTTTACCTTTGATCGTTAAATCGAAATTAGATCGACCAGCAAATGTTGGTCCTGAATGGATAAATAATTTCCCTGTTTCAATTTGAGGGAAGTAATGAATACCATATATTTCATCTAAATCATCGATAGCACCTGACGCGATGATATCTCGTGCACCACCAGGTGGTACCTCTTCAGCATGTTGGTGAATGATTTTTACCGTACCTGGAAGTTGTGATTTCATTTCAATTAACGTTTCTGCCACAACCATTAAATAGGCTGTATGTGCGTCATGACCACATGCATGCATCACGCCATCATTTTTAGACTTGAACGGAACGTCTGATGCTTCTTTGATAGGTAAAGCGTCGAAATCAGCACGTAAACCAATCGTCTTACCTGGTTTGTCCCCTTTAATTTCAACTACAAGGCCATGTTGACCATTTAATTCATCATAAATCTTAACGTCTTTATCTTTGTAAAAGTCCTTGATATAAGCACTTGTTTCTTCTTCTTCAAAAGATAATTCAGGGTACTCATGAAGATGACGTCTAATTTCTTTTATTTTATCTTCTTTTTCGTCCAAACGCTTAAATAGTTCTTCTCTTAATTCGCGCATTAAAAACCCCCCTATTTATGCTTCGTATATATAATTATAGAGAAATAAGATACGAGTTTCTAACAATTGGTATTAACCTAAATTAATCTATCAGAAAATTCTCAACTATTGTACAATAGTATAACAATATACATTTAATTTAAGGTGAAGCTATGAATAATTATGAACATACAATAGATAATGTCCGTGAGTATGTATCACATGATGAAGAAATGATTAAAGACGTCATTCTACTTGCTGGGCGTATTTTACTTGAATCCGGTGCTGAGGGTACTAGAGTTGAAGACACGATGTCTCGCATTGCATCTACGCTTGGCTATGCATCAAGTAATAGTTTTGTTACGAACACTGTAATCACGTTCCATTTACATAAGAAAACGTATCCACGTGTATATCGTATTAAACAACGTGATACCAATTTACTTAAAATATCTCAAACAAATACTATTTCACGTAAGATCGCTGAACATAAAATCACTTTAGAAGAAGCAAAAGAAGCTTTAGAGCATATTTATAACAATACGAGAGACTATAACTTGTTATATAAGACGCTTGCTTCAGGTGTAATTGCGTTAAGTTTTCTCTACTTACAAGGTGGTTCAATGGTCGATTTAGTAGCGACTATTATAGCTGGAGCACTCGGTTTCTTCGTTACTGAATCATCCTCTAAAATTTTAGACACTCAATTCATTTCTGAGTTTTGTGGATCCGTTGTTATCGCATTGTGTGCGGTCATCAGTCATTATTTCTTTCCTGAAGGCTCCATAGCAGTCATCATTATTGCTGCCGTCATGCCGATTGTACCTGGTGTCCTCATTACCAACGCAATTCAAGATTTGTTCGGTGGCCACATGTTAATGTTCGCCACAAAATCACTTGAAGCACTTGCGACCTCATTTGCTATTGGCGCAGGTGTTGCCACCGTTTTAATCCTTTCATAATGGTATACGTATACAATCGTCTGATTACTTCAAAAAAAGGACTGAATATCCAAACCTATTAGTTTGGGTACTCAGTCCTGTTTATATTGATTTAAAAGAAAGGCACACTCTCGCTCGCTTTTAAAATATCTTCTGTTCTAAAATATTGTTTCCCTTGTCCTGTGTAACATGGTTCTAAAATTAAGTTTCGCTTTACTGCATATAACCAGTTAGGGTCAATGCCTGAATTTAATACTTCTTGAAATTCTTGGAATTCAGCAGACCAATCTAATTTCAATTCCATATTCTGTCACCTCAAAGATATTATAGAACATACGTTCCGTAAAATCAAGACTATGAATTTCTTCTATTAATCCTTAAACCCTCTTTAAAAGTAATATAAATTTACAAAATCTTTACATTATTATTTTACTTAAAAAGTATTTATACATAACAAAACTTGATGTATTATTTAATTGATAGCCATAATCAAATTATAGTTATTATTAGAAACTGCATCATTTTATTATATAATTATACGATAATTTTACATATTTCACCGTGTAGTTTCTTTTTATTTCATTAGTTATTGGAGGAGTTATCTTATGTTATGTCCATCGTGTGGACGCGAAGTCCACGAATCAGATTCATTTTGCGGCGAATGTGGTCATAAATTAAAAGACACTAACGTCTCAAACAACAGTAATAATGATAACAACCAAGTCAGTCACCGTTTCAGTCATATCGTTACTGAAAGTAAATCTTTCTTTAAACAAGCTTTTACATCACACGACCAAACAATTCGTGACGCAAAGCCATTCTCATTCCCATTATTGGGCGCGTTATTTGGCTTAGGCGTTATCGTCATTGCTTTATTATTCTTAATCATGATTCCTAATGAAGTTAGCTATTTTAGCACCTCTAAAGGAAGCATCGTTATCAGACTCATACTAGTTGCTACGATCTTACTTGCAATACTGGTTGGTCTCATTTTTGGTTTAACAAAGCTAGGATCTAAACACCCTATTTCTTTTCAAAAAGTACTCTCAGATTACATGCTCGTTAATACAATAACGTTAGCTATTTTCGTAATAAGTGTATTCTGTTTCATCTTAGGTATCTATAGTCTAGCTGGATTCGGCGTCTTATTATCGCTTATTTTATTTAACACTTCAGCTATTTATTTAATCACGAAATACACATCTCATGGAATGACACGCTTTTCGTCATTTTATCTCATTATTATTTTCATTGTAATTGAGTTAATTTGTCTTGCCTTCCTTGGTGAATCAGTAATGAATCAAGTTGCTGAAAACTTCCTTAATCAAATTATGGGAGGTGGCTTTTAATGAAATTTTGTAGACAATGCGGTGCGAAATTACGCGAAGGCACCAAAGTATGTACGAACTGTGGTGCGAAAATTACAGCGTCTCATGAAGCATCTCAATCAAAGCAACAAAATGATACAACACAAACTTCAAACCAACCGTCTCGAAATCAAACACCTAAAAAGCCAATGTCTAAAAAGACTAAAATTATCATTGGTGCTATCGCTGCCTTACTTATCTTATTATTAATTGCTTATTTAATCGCTAAAAGTCAGCTTTCGCCCGAAAAACAAGCAGATCAAATTGCTTCAGATATTAGAAACAATGATGCGAAATCGTTATCACAACATGTTACTAAAAATAGCGAGGATTTATCTGAAACTGAAGCTACAGCATACTTAGAATACATTGATCACGCTAGTAACCGTGATACTGTCGCAGACCACATTAAAAATAAAAGTCAATCATTGGATAAATCTTTTACGAGTAATTCAGTATCAGCTGACAACGAAACAATTATGAATATTGATAAAAACGGTAAAAAGTTTTTATTATTCCCAAATTATGAGTTCGACATACCGACTAAAACAAACTATATTAGACCAGAAACAGACGGTGAATTAGAATATAAGTTTAACGGTAAAAAGAAACAGGTTACTCTAGTAGAAGAAGATGAAAAAGAACTTGGCGAATTTGCTTTAGGTAATTATCATATTAAAGCTAAGAAGAAAATTGGAGACAAAACTTTAGATGGCGCCATTGATATCGACATGACAGATGAAACTGATTTAGCTACGGAATCTTTCAAACAAAAACGCTTTACTGTCAGCGTTGATGGTGGGTACTCATTAGAAGATATCAAAGTATACGTCAATAAAAAGGCGTACGATGAAAATGACACATATGACAAGACATTTGGTCCATTTACACCTGATGAAAAAGTAAGTGTTTATGCTGAAGGTAAAATTGAAGACAAGACCTTTAAGTCAAATACTGTAGAAGTCAAATCACCAACCGATGACGATGAACTCGAAGACATTAAATTAAAATTTGACGATAAAGCCATAGATGCATACGAAGATAAAAAATTAGATGAAGAACTTCAAGAAACAATGGATGATAGCGATAATGCTTCAGATTCTGAGGAAGATTCCTCTGATTCTAAGGAAGATACTTCTAAGTCTGAAGATGGTAGTTCTGAATCAACTGAAACAGTTACGCGTGAGAACGTCATTGATATTGTAGAAGACTACGAAGGTAGCCAATTAGATACGGATACTTATACGTACAAAGAGCCAGAAAAACTAGATGAAGGTGGCTGGGGCTTTTCTTTCACAGATAAAGATGGCAACTTAGCTGGTTCTTATAAAATATCAGACGACGGCGTTGTAACTAAGTACGACGAAAACGGAGAAGAAACATTTTAAATATAAAAAGGGCTCTTAGACATTACGAATGTCCTAGAGCCCTTTTTTTTAAGTTACGCATTGGTTTTCTTACGTTTCGCTAATTTTTCTTTAAGCTTTCTATCTTGCTCTTCTTTACGACGTTTACGTTCTTCATTACGTTTTCTTAAACGCTCTTCCTCTTCAGGATCCCTTGGTTTTTGAAGCTGCTTTTGTACTTTCTCCATAAGTTCGTCCTCATCTTTAGCAGCAAGTGGGCGGTTGTTTACGAATGTAAAAGTCTTTCTACGACCTGGTCCACAATATGACATGCAACCAATCTCAACTTCTGCATCTGGATCTAATTTCTTTAATTTTCTAAGAACAGATTTTAAATTTACGGCCTGACAATCATCGCAAACTTGAAATTTATTTTTCACGTTCAACCCACCTTTCGTAAAATTTTCACTTCAACTATTTTACGCTTTTTAGGAAAAATTTCAATACCATAATTTGTGAACTTTAAAATTAAAAGAAGCTAGGACATAAAACTACAATTCCCTTAAACAGCATGCTTTCCTGGGGCATGGCCGGAGCCTGTAGTCTCCGGTCTCATGCTATTCCCCTAGGAGTCAGCTGTTTTGAGAATTGTAGGAAATAAAGCTTAATTGCTCTATTTAACGACTTATGTCCCAGCCTCTTATCTACAATTAATATTCGATTTGTTCGTTTATTTTTTGGTTACGTTTAATCATACGATCAAAATAATATTGGAAACGTTCGAATTCTGTTTCTGATAATTCGCGTGTGGTTAAGTGACCACCTAAAGCTTTTATAGCATGTAATAACTTAAACATGACGTCTTGAACGGTTATTTGTTGATTTAATAAACTTTCTAAAGATGCCATACAATCAGGTTCAATTTCAGGATATTTAAACTTTGTCGTTTCGCCTTTTAAAGCTATCTCATAAAACTTTCGCATCATTTCAGCACGTTCACTACCCGAACCTTCAACACATAGATAAATTTGAACAGCAATACCACCTTTAACACGGCGTTGAGAGATACCGGCAAACTTTTGCCCATCAATACTTAAGTCAAATTTACCCGGACAATATGAGTGTTCGATTTCAACAGTGTCGATATGCACATTTTCATCTTCGAACATTGCGTCGATTAAAATGTACATTAGTGTAAACGCGTCATCAATTTTAATTTCAGTCTTACCTTTAAAGATGAGTGAAATATTAAGGATACCTTGATCTAGCACAACACCTAGTCCACCTGAATTACGTACAATAGCGTTATAACCCACTTCGTCAGTCAGATACTTAATACCATCTGTTAAATAAGGTAGGCGTGAATCGTGAATACCTAGTATCACAGTATGTTGATGAATCCAAGTGCGTACGACATTCTCAGATTGTTCCTTTCCAACACTTTCTGAAAATGTATCATCATATGCGAATGACTCCATTGGTCGTAAACCTGTTGTATGATCGACGTATCGCCAGTTTACATCTTTAAAATAACGTTCAATTAAATCCATTATTGTAATGATTGAGCAGCTGTGATGATTGCTAAGTTATAAACATCTTCTGTAGAACAGCCACGTGATAAATCGTTTACAGGTGCATTTAAACCTTGTAATACAGGTCCAACTGCATCATAACCGCCTAAACGTTGTGCAATTTTATAACCAATGTTACCTGCTTCTAAGCTAGGGAATACGAATACATTTGCGTCTCCTTGGATTTTAGCATCCGGTGCTTTTTTCTGTGCAACTTCAGGAACGATAGCTGCGTCGAATTGGAATTCACCATCTACAACAACATCTGATAGTGATTCAGATTCGATTTTTTCTTGAGCCATCTTAACTGCTTCAGCAACTTTTTCAGTGTCATCAGATTGCGCTGAACCTTTAGTTGAGAAACTTAACATAGCAACGCGTGGTGACATACCGAAGCTTTGAGCTGATTTAGCACTTTCAACAGCGATCTCAGCTAAGCCTTGAGCATCTAATTCAGGGTTGATTGCACAGTCACCAAAGATATATTGTTTATCTTCTTTAATCATGAAGAAGATACCAGACGTTCTTTGAACACCAGGCTTTGTTTTGATGATTTGTAATGCAGGGCGTACAGTATCAGCAGTAGAGTGCGCAGCACCACTTACTAAACCGTCAGCTTCGCCTGCGTAAACAAGCATTGTACCGAAGTAGTTCACGTTGTTTAATTGTTCTTCAGCTTGTTCTTGAGTCGCTTTACCTTTACGACGCTCAACGAATTTTTCAACTAAGTCAGCTTTTGAGCCGCTTGTTTCAGGGTGGATAATTTCAATTCCTTCAGTTTCAACGTTGATTTCTTCGGCTAAAGATTTAATTTTAGCGATGTCACCTAATAAGATAGGTTCTACATAGTCAGTTGCTTTTAATTTAGCAGCCGCTTCTAATACACGCTTATCTTCACCTTCAGGTAATACGATTCTAACGTTTTTGCCAGATAATTTTTCTTGTAATACATCTAATAAACTAGACATAATGGCCTCCTCATATTTATATACATTATTTCCAACATTATTTTACATCAAAATGACCTTTTTTGCCATGACACTAAATCGTTAAATCTTTAGTACTGTTTCAATCCTTTCAATATGATAATATTTAGGGTGTATCGAGATTTACTTTTCAAAAAGGAGCGATAATATGAGTGAAGCAGCACAAACTCTAGAAGGTTGGTATAGTTTACATTTATTCTATGCCATCGACTATACAACATTACGTTTAGTTCCAAATGAAGAACGTGAAGAAATGGTAAACGAATTCACTACATTTTTAGATAAATTAAATTCTGCACGTGAAGAAAAACGTGGTGACCATGTCGTTTATAATATTACAGGTCATAAAGCAGACGTATTATTATGGTTCTTACGTCCTGAAATGAAAGAATTAAATGCTATTGAGAACGACATTAATAAACTACGCATCGCTGATTACTTAATTCCAACTTATTCTTATGTATCAGTGATCGAGTTAAGTAACTATTTAGCAAAAGACTCTGACGAAGATCCTTACGAAAATCCTCACATTAAAGCACGTTTATATCCTGAATTACCAAATGCTGAGTACATTTGTTTCTATCCAATGGATAAACGCCGTAATGAAACTTACAACTGGTATATGCTTTCAATGGAAGAACGTCAGAAATTAATGTATGCACACGGTATGATTGGTCGTAAATACGCTGGTAAGATCAAGCAATTCATCACAGGTTCAGTAGGCTTTGATGACTTTGAATGGGGCGTAACATTATTTGCTGACGATGTCGTACAATTCAAGAAAATTGTATACGAAATGAGATTCGATGAAACTACTGCACGTTATGGAGACTTCGGTAGTTTCTACGTAGGTCATAAATTAGCGAACGAAGACTTCCAAGAATTCTTCAAGATGGAGTCTGAAGCTGAATAATTGTGCTTAAATCTTTTGAATCTTAATCTATTTTTTATGGCAAAGGTCCTTTAGCCGAATGCCATTAATGTTATTCTAATTATGATTTAAGGAGGCTGACATTTTTAATGTCGAGCCTCTTTTTTAGGGCTTTTCAAGGTGGGGAAACTGCTAACTTTAACCCTTCTCCCTCATGAAAAGCACTAACGTGATAAGATAATTACGCAATTATAATGTAGCAATAATTTATAACTTATAATTACAACACGGCTTGTGAAAAGCATGTTATAGTAATCTTGTTGTACATATAAAAAAGAATAATTACTAAGGAGGTCATAGTATCGAATCTCAGTCTAACAACAAAACGTTGAAGCCTTCGATTGGCTTGTTCTCGGCAATTATGATCATTGTGGGAACGATTATAGGTTCTGGTGTATTCGTGAAACCAGCTACAGTACTGAGTTATGCCGGTACAAGTAACTTAGCGATTCTTGCATGGGTTATCGGGGGATTAATTACCCTTGCATCAGGTCTTACGATTGCAGAACTTGGTTCTCAAATCACGCGTACTGGCGGACTTTATGCATATATTAAAGATATTTATGGGCCTTTCTGGGGCTTCTTGACGGGCTATGCGTTAACCGTGCTTTATGGCCCTGCAATTATTGTGTCTTTAATCTTGTTCTTAGGTATCTTGATTTCGAATTTCTTTAATTTAGGTTCGTTCTTTATTGTGCCTATTGGAAGTGCCATCTTCTTGTTCCTCTTAATCGTGAATATTATAGGGACGAAGTATGCGAATCAAGTTCAGAACCTCACTACTTTCGCGAAGTTGATTCCAATTTTAGCGATTGTTGTGTTCGGCTTAATCTTTGGTGATTCGCAAATTTTTGGCGAAGATGCGACGAAGATCATTGAAAATAAAGACGGTACGATTAACTTCAGTCGTGCGGTGTTAGCTTGTTTATTCGCGTATGACGGTTGGATTCTTTTAACGACAATGTCTGGTGAAATGAAGAAACCGCAACGTGATTTACCTGTAGCCATGTTCGCGGGACTTATGATTACGACAGCTTGTTACTTACTGATTAATATAGCAGTATTCCATATCTTCCCTGCTTCTACGATTCTCGAGCACGGTAATAACGTGAGTGCTGAAGCGGCGAAAGTGTTGTTCGGCGACATTGGCGGTAAGATCGTCAACATTGGTTTAATCGTGTCTATCATCGGTACGTTAAATGGTAAAGTGATGACCTTCCCACGTATTCCATTTGCGATGGCAAATGATCGCTTGTTGCCAGCTTCAAACCAAGTTAAATATATTAGTGATCGCTTCGAAACGCCGGTTGGTGCGCATATTACAATGACGATTTTAACAATCATTATCCTTGTATTATGCATGTTATTCCCTAATATTTTCGACGCAGATTTCTTATCAGAAATTACAATATTTATTATTTATTTCTTCTATATCGCTGCGTTCGTTGGTGTCTTTATCATGCGTAAGAAGAATAAAGGTCAGAAACGTGCCTACTCGGTGCCGTTTTACCCAATCTTACCGATACTCGCGATTCTAGGTGGCTTATTTATTATCGTTAATACTTTAGTCAGTGATTTATTAGGTGCCGTGCTCGCATTAATCGGTTTAGCAATCGGTGCACCAATTTATTACTTCCTTCTGAAAAGCAATCAAAGGAAACGCTCTTAATTTGTAACGTCAGTAGGACTTATATTGAAAACATTTCTTTTTGTGAAAAGGTGTGATTGAAAGCGTATGTGCTTTCAGTCACGCCTTTAATTCTAAAGGAGTTGGTACAGTGCTAAGTAACGTGCTTTACGGCGTATTAACAGTTGTATTTATAGTGCTCATGGTAGTCGGTATGAAAAAAGATTGGTCCTTACGTACGACACTTTTACTCATTTGTTTGTATTGTTTCGGGCAATTTTTAATCTTTTGGCTTGTAGACGGGTTAAGTATTGGTAAAGCATTGTTCGAATCAATGGGTACAATGGCCTTTGCGATAATCGCTGGTGTTGTAGTCATCATTGTTGCATTGGTTAAGAACAGGAAGTAAGCGTGCATGGTAGCGGAAGTGCTATTTTAGGGGCTCGAGCGGTATTATATTTATTTTCTTTCGCATAACAGCTCCGTTATGCGATTGTTTTTATTTTCTTTCGCGTAACAGCTCCGTTATGCGATTGTTTTTATTTTCTTTCGCGTAACGGCTCCGTTATGCGATTGTTTTATTTTTCTTTCGCGTAACGGCTCCGTTATGCGATTGTTTTTATTTTCTTTCGCATAACGGGAAATGCCCCTTGTTACATTGTTTACTTCAGTCTTTGTATTATGGATTCCTTGTTACATTGTTTGACTCAGTCTTTGTAACATGGCTTCCTTGTTACATTGTTTGACTCAGTCTATGTAACATGGCGCCCTTGTTACATTGTTTACCTCAATCTTTGTAATATGGCGCCCTTGTTACATTGTTTACTACACTCTTTGTAACAAGGACCCCTATCAACATTATTTATCTCTATCTTTATAACTATAGTTCCAATACAATTCTTAGTTTATAAAAAAGGTGAATGCCGGCCAGGGCATTCACCTTCATTTTCAAAGGGAGAAATGATTAAATTACTTAGATTGCATATCTTGTTCGACTTTAACGGTATATTTAGCAAGGTTGGTATAGAATGTTTCGAGTTCTTCTGATGTACGGTTCTTGTCTTTGTAATCACGACCTACGAAATCTGTATGATCCCAATCGTGCTTGGTAGGTGTAGCTTGCCATACCCCCGGTTTAGGTGCATCTGTGAATTGCGCTTGTTCATGAGGCTGACCTTCTGGGTAATGCTCGGAAATAGTTGAAACGATGCCATCGTTTTCGCGCCAAGCTTTATCTTCGGTCTCACCAATAATGTTTGAAGACAGAATGTAAGAATCAAGCATACTCATATCTGGACGATGTTTACCTAAAGGACCTTCGTGTGAGGCTTCTCCTGCAAAAGAACGGTAATAGACGTTAGGATTGATTGGCGTTTGTTGATTAATTTTTGCCGCACCTTCACGTGTTAAGTCATATAAAGCAGTGTCTTTAGATGTCCAAATAGCACTGTCTTTAACTCGGTTAGAGTACTCTATATAACTTTCACCTTCGCGTTGCTCTAATCCAAAATGTTCTAAACCAAAGTCAGCACCGTTTTGAGTAGTGTTCTGATTCTTCGCACGATCGTACAAAATGCGCGTGATAAAGTCAGAATTATTCGCTACATCTGAAGCTGGTGATCCGTTATGCGGTGCTACTAAAGTTTGCATAGATGCGACCATATCATTATGACCACCTTCGTATAAAGGACTCATCTCGCCACCGTGCTTCTTGTGATATTCAATTTCTTCTTGAGATCCATTGCGCAGTGTTGCTTCTAGAAGTCGCATCGTTTGGCCACCCATACTATGTCCGACAAAGTGTACCTTTTGGCCTGGTTTCCAATCCTTTAAGACACCTTCGTATGTTTTACCAAAACGTTTGTGACCGTGCTTTTTTGAATGGGCAGCACCATAATCAACCGTGCCACCTTTTAAGTAGTAATATAATTCAGCCGCACGTTCATGGTTACTACTATACGCCCCGACGCTTGCTTGATGCACATCATAACCTTTTTGAGTTAAGTTTTCTTGAACATTGACGCGTTTGCCGCCCCAATAATTATCTGGATAACCTGAAGGGATATTTTCACCGACGAAACTGTTATAACCGTGTACAAATACGATTGGATATTGGTTTTTAAATTCAGTGCCTTGCGTGTTATGTTGATGATCGGCATCTTGGAGCCCTAACGCATCACGCGTCTGATCTGAAGTTTCAATAGTACGTTGGTTAAAGGAACTTGTTGTTTCTGCTTGAGCGTAGTTCATATTCATAGTTGCGAAACTGCTTACGGCTATCAAGCTTGATAAACTAATGGCGAGTGTTTGAGATACACGTTTTCTTTTTTTATACATATATTTTCTCCTCTAATTTGATTACGAGATGAAAATATCACTTTAAGTTTGATTTAATATTAAGTTTATAATAAAATACCATAAATTTTTAGGAAATGAGACATATCATTTTTGAAGTATGTTACATATGGAATAAGGTTATGTTTAAGAAGGAGATGATGTAGATGACTGCACAATCAAGACGAAGAAAGGAATGGCGCCAAGTCATCTTATTTGTAGTATTATTACTAGCCTGTGCGTTCTTTGATAATGTTTCAGACTTTTGGTCTCAACTCGCGCTGTATATATTCCTTACGGTGATTTTCGTATATATCGCTATAGCTTCGTACAGGGATTATAAAGCTAAGAAAGCAAAAATAAATGATAGCGGTACTTACTATTTTAGCCCTCTTGGAGATCTGCGTTACGTGTACCTTAATGGTTTCGTCGCTCAATTATCAATTACTTCAATTTTCGTTATTTTGATTTCCTTTCGATCAAAGGCATGGCTTATCATTTTTCCAATCATTTTAGGCACGATATTACTCATATTCGAGCATTACTTCGATAAACGATCTGACGTGAGACAGCAACTCGAACGCCTTGATTCATAAAAAATATAGCCGTCTTCGCGAGACGGCTATACATGTCATATTCAGGAAAACTTTCATACAGCTACTTTAATGTCAGATTTAAATCCCACTACTAGAAAAAAATCGACATACTTATTTTATCACACACTAATAACAATCAAAACTAAAATTTTTAAAAATTATATTATTTCACACTTTGTTGTAAATTGACATCTTCACTAACTTAAAAACTACTCAACCGCTTCCAACATTTCCCTACTTTTTACCTAGACAACTTTCAAAAAGTTTTAGATAATATATAGAACAACTTAAAGAATGGTAGGAATATTATGTTCTGGTTACTACATTTATTATTCAGTTTCTTATCGTCATTTTTCTTTGCGGTTATCTTTGACGCCCCTAAACGCTTATTTGTGTCAGCAGGGATAGTTGGCAGTTGCGGATGGATGGTCTTCGAAGTACTTAATTATCACTATAGTATGAATGCCATTTACGCTTCTATGTTCGGAAGCTTGATTTTAGGCATCGTTAGCCACTTAATGGCACGTTTTCATAAAGAACCCGTTATCATATTCATGGTACCGGGCATCATCCCACTCGTACCAGGTGGGGTTGCTTTTGATGCGACAAAGAATTTAATTATCTTAAACTATGGAAAAGCCATGAACTTAATGTTCGAGGTTACTTTAGTGGCCGGTGCGATCGCAGTCGGTCTACTCTTTGCCGACCAGTTATCGAAATTTTTAATTTCTAAACCTAAGCGGAAAAGCCACGACAAGCGACCTGTTTAATTTAAGTAAAATCTTAAGCAAAAAAACAAGCGGATTTAAGCCTCCTTCAAGGCTCAAATCCGCTTTTTCAAAAGATTATTTACGAGACGTATCGTCGCCTACAAGTGACTTTAAGTCTTCTTCTTTACGATTTAAAATGAGTCGGCTTAGCTCGTCTTTATTCATCTTCTTAAGTTTCGGTAAACGAATAAAGAAGAAGATAAGACCAAGTAGCGTCCATGCACCTAGTGCGATAAATGACGGCATTGATAGTACTGCCGGTGAGAACGGCACGAGTAATAAACATAAAAATATGAATGACATGATTGAACCGATTATCGCAAATGTCTTATAAACTGGTGCGTACGTATTACTTTCCTTGTTGTAACTAAATAGTTTAGCTGCAGCAAGACACGTAATTAAGTAACCGACTGAAACACCTGTAGATGACATATCAACAATCCATGTCAGTGCATTACGGCCTAACCATGGTGCGATCATTGAAACAAGTACTAAGAAGATAATCGCAACATAAGGTGTTTTGTATTTACGGTGTAGTTTACTAAATACAGTCGGCATAATGCCAGAACGTCCCATTGAAAAGAGTAAACGACTTGAACTCATTAAAAATCCATTGAGTCCAGTGAAGATACCCATTATGATGGCTAAAGCTAAAATGCCTAGGCCAACCATACCAAATGCGTCTTTAGTAACTGTACCTGTTAACCATAAATTACCGTTCAAGTTACCGCTCTTATTTTCAAGCCAGCCGGTATATAAAAGCATTAATACATACGTCAATGCGGCAGCAAGTAAACTATAAACGATAAGTTTGAAAGTCTTGTTTGGTTTAAAGTCGAATTCTTCAGCAGTTTGTGGAATGTTGTCGAAACCAACAAATGCCCATGGTGCGATTGCAACAATTGCAATGATTGACTGGAACCAACCTTTATCAGGATTACTTAAAGGTTGTAAACTTGATACGTCGAAATTCGGTGCAAAGAATGAACCTAAGAACATTAAAATGACAACGATAACCATCGCGATACAGAAGTAATATTGTAATGTTCCGGACACGCTCGCACCTTTAATTGCAATTAACATAAACACGAGCAATAGCACTGTAGCAAGTATGATTTCAGTGATGTATACATCCCATCCAGCAATGCTATATAGTTTTCCGGTTTGAAGTACACTTGGGAAAATAAATTTAATTAATAAGCTGAATGCGGTGGCGTTTAAGGCAACCACACAGACATACCCAAATGTGATAAACCAAGCTGAAAAGAAACTGACGTAACGTCCGAATCCTAAGAAACTAAAAGCAAATGCCCCGCCAGAAACTGGGAATCTTTCAACGAGTGCGCCATAACTAACTGCAATTAATATCATTAGTAAAGCACCAATAATGATCCCAATTGACGTTGCTATGGGGCCTGATGATTTAATCCAATCACCAGGTAAAATAAATGACCCCCAACCGATACATGAACCATAAGCGATTGCCCATACAAAACGCTCTGATAAAGTTTGTTGGAGGTCTCCTCTATTTACCTTTTTATCTTTATGCCTCATAGATATTCACCTCATGAGACATTATACCCGTATTTGAGAATATTGGAACAGTTATAACATTTAAATTTTGTAAAGACTTCTAAATTTTAAATGCTGCAATTGCTAACATTAACCAACTTACAATAAATAGCACACCACCAATAGGTGTAATAGCGCCTAACACTTTGACTTGTGTTAAAGCTAAAATATAAAGCGAACCGCTAAATAACACGATACCGCCAAACATTAACCAGCCTGCCCAGTTAACATTAAGTGGCGTTGTACCGCTAATGATGCCGAGTAAGATTAAACCTAACGCATGATACATTTGATACGTTGTTGCTTTTTCCCAAACGGACATATATTTCTCGGATAATTTACCTTCTAAGCCGTGTGCCCCAAAGGCACCCGTTCCGACAGCCATTAATGCGTTAAGTGCACCTAGAATTAAAAATGCTTTCATCATATAAATGACCTTCTTTCTTCATTAAAAATCAAATATCGAATCTCCATTACCAATGTTATCATCTGTAACCATATTGTTGTTCATTGAAGTACTGTCTGAGGATGGTTGTTTCACCTTTCCACCCATCATCTTAAGTTCTTGATCACTAATACTGTCTTTACTTGACGACGTAGTTGATTGACTCGATGTTGTAACCGATTGTTTAGGATTAGAATTTTGAACGGGCTGCTGAGACGCCGTTTGTCCAACTACTAGCTCAGTCAATGTATGAATGGTATACATATGTTTTTCAAATGCTTGATTCGAATCCGTTGCTTCAGCTTGAACAAGTTCATGTTCAATTTGTTCAATAATGCGTTCCTTTTGAATCATAAATAAGACCTCACTTTTCACACCAAGAAATCGTTTCTAAACCTTGAGACGCTAAATAATCGTTAGCCTTAGAGTAGGGTTTAGAACCAAAGAAGCCTCGGTAAGCAGATAACGGGCTTGGGTGTACTGATTTAATGATGTGGTGTTTATTCGTATCGATAAGTTTAATTTTAGATTGCGCAGGTTTCCCCCAAAGGATAAATACGACATGAGATTTATACTCTGAAATCGCTCGAATAATCTCATCTGTGAAGGTTTCCCATCCAATATTACGGTGCGAGTGCGCCTCGCCTTGTCGCACGGTTAACACTGTGTTTAATAATAATACGCCTTCTCGCGCCCAGTCTTGGAGATGTGGCGTTGTGCGTTTACAACCAATGTCATCTTCAAGCTCTTTGTACATGTTGCGTAATGATGGCGGAAATTTCGCATTTGGTTGCACCGAGAATGCTAGTCCGTGTGCTTGATTCGGTCCATGATAAGGATCTTGACCTAATATCACCACTTTTAAATCTTGAAACGGCGTTAAATCAAATGCTTGATAAATATTATCTCGGTCTGGGTAAACCGTTTGTGTTGTGTATTCCTTTTCTAAAAAGTCATGCATGGCCTTGAAGTCATGCTTTGTCGTAATTTCATGAAATATTGTCGACCATTCCATTCGTTTCACCTCAATCGCTATTTTAACACATTCATTTCCTTGGTAATATCATTGTTATCAGAGGTTCGAAATGGCTTTTCAAAGTGGGGGAAGATAAGGCAAGTCAGAGGTTTAACAATCTAAGCTCATGATGATTTGACGATCCTTGAAACCGAACGCTTCATACAACTTTCGTGCTTCGTTCCCCGCATAGACATTCAAACGAATTTCCTGGTGACCGCGAGCCTTCAAGTCGTGAATCGCACGCTCCATCAGTTTACGCGCATAGCCTTTCCCACGATACCCCTTGAAAATGAAAATCTCATAGATATAGCCAAATTTAGAATTGGTATAGTTCTCTTGTTGATCACCAATCATGACCCATCCTAGAATCTCAGAACCATCAAAAAGGGTTAAGTATACGGTCGTATCGTCATGACCCTTTCGCGCATTATTAATAATTTGTTCGTTAGAGATTGAAACATCAACGGTAACGGACTCAAAGTAAGCTTCCGGCATTGCCTGGTAGAGTCGTTCCATCTCGTCGTTAGTAGGCTTTCTAATTTCCATCGTAGCACCACCCTATAAATTCGTAATACTATAACAAATACCCTATATCGCTTTCTTAAACTTCTTATTTCAGAATAGATCGACCACGTGATATTATAGATGTAAGATACGTTTAAGAATTTAAGAACTTGATAGAGTTATGGTCTATTTTAAAAGTTAGCTCATAAGAACTCATATTTAAATAATACCTTAAAGGTATTGATGCGATTTCCATACAGCTGACTCCTAGGGGAGTAGCGTGAGTCTGGAGACTACAGGCTCCAGCCACGCCCCAGGAAAGCATGCTGTAACAGAAATTGCATCATTCATCTGAAATTATATTAACTATATCGTAATTTATCTTAAGTCCTTAAATATGAAACCTTAAAAAGGAGCGTAATAAACATGGCATTAAATAAAGTATTAACAATCGCTGGTTCTGACACTAGTGCTGGCGCTGGTATGCAAGCAGATTTAAAAACATTCCAAGAATTAAACACGTACGGCATGGTCGTACTTTGCGGTATCGTTACAATGGATAAGGAAACATGGTCTCACCACGTTACACCAATTCCATTCGAAACAATTGAACGCCAAATCGAAACTGCGGTATCTATCGGTCCAGATGCTATAAAAACAGGTATGCTTGGTACTGAAGAAATTATTAAACGTGCTGGTGAAGCCTTTGAAGAATCAGGCGCTAAATACTTCGTTGTAGACCCGGTAATGGTTTGTAAAGGCGAAGACGAAGTATTAAATCCAGGAAATACTGAAGCAATGATTAACCATTTACTACCTAAAGCAACAGTTGTAACACCTAACTTATTTGAAGCAGGTCAACTATCTAATTTAGGTACGTTGAAATCTTTAGACGATATGAAAGAAGCGGCTAAAGTCATTCATGAACAAGGTGCGAAACACGTTGTGATTAAAGGTGGTAAAGCATTAGACCAAGATAAGTCTTATGATTTATATTATGATGGTGAAACGTTCTATCAATTAACAACGGATATGTTCCAACAAAGTTATAACCACGGTGCAGGTTGTACGTTTGCTGCTGCTACGACAGCGAACCTTGCAAATGGCGAATCACCTAAAGACGCTGTCATTAATGCAAAAGCCTTTGTTGCTTCTGCAATTAAGAATGGTTGGAAGATGAATGATTTCGTAGGTCCTGTAGACCACGGCGCTTCAAACCGTGTTGAAAAAATCGAAGTTGAAGTTACTGAAATTTAATCATTTCATTTAAAAAATGAGCCCACTAACCGCTTTACGTCGGTTAATGGGCTTTTTCTAATGAGATTAACTTAACAATTGCTCAAATATAATGATGATATATGAGATAAAGTTATTTAACATGTGTAACGCGATGGATATCGCAAGGTTACGGCCTGATTTATTGTATACATACACGATAATCGCAGCCATCCCTATGTAAAAGATGAATTCTAAAGGCGACGTGCCTCCGATAACGTGTAATGCCGTAAATCCAATTACTGAGACGACGCTCATGACTTTAAAGTTAAGTTTTTTACCTAGCTCGCCAATCAGTACGTGTCTGAAGATTAATTCTTCAATGATCGGCGCTAAGAGTACGATATCAACAAAAAGTGCGGGCCATAAAGATCGTTCTTCAAAGGATTGTTCTATTAATTGTTGGTTGAGCGAATCTTTAACTTGTAAGTGTTCAGGCATAAGTTCCATAAACCACCCTGAGAACATGTTGTATGCCATTATGCCAAGGTACCCGATAATGATTAGTAGCACAAAGTGCTTAACGGATTTAATCCCATTAATTGAACGCGTAAAGAACCCTTTAATATGCATGAGATAGTATGTAAGTAATACTAACGCTAAACTTATTAAAGAACTATAAATAAATAGTGACTCAGGGATTTCTTGTTCAATATGGTTGATGTCTACTGGATGCGTAAGCGTGTAAATGATTGCAAATATAAATGGGAGTAAGAAACTTAATACAAAATAAAGTGGCACGATCCACAAATCTCGCCAACAAACTTTTTCACTTCTCATTGTCGTTCCTCGATTCTAAATAAACGTAATTGAAATATATACTATTCATCATTATATTTTATAAGAATTAAGGTCTATTTCGCAAATTTAAGTTTTCTAAATCGTATCATATTAAAGCCTGATATAAATATGGGACGAAAGACGCATGTAAATTTTTTAAAAATTCTCTATAATACAAAGTAGCTACACAAGACGTAGCTACCCCTAACTTTTCACCCATGTAACTGTTCCAAATAATACTTATAATAAAAGGCCCCTCTCAATGGATATTGCGTAATTGAGGGGTCTTTTTTTCGTGGAAAAGTCCTTTTAAACCCGCTGAAGCGTATCTTATTTAAAGGGCTTTTCAAAAAAGTGGAAAACATGCATGATGTGTCTGCTTATACATACTTTACAAATATTTATATGTTAGCATTATAGTGTTAAGTTAAATAGTTGAATTCGGTGACATTTATAGAGATAATATTGATTCAATCAAGTCGTTAGGGGTGTCTATCATGCACGCGAAACATAACCTACAAGAGGCGCAAAAAGGCGCTTACTTAAGTTTAGTCGTTTACATCATACTTTCAATTATTAAATATATTGTAGGGTACATCTATAGTTCCGCTGCCATACGTGCAGATAGCTTTAATAATATTACTGACATCCTCGTTTCAATTGCTGTGCTCGTAGGTTTAAAGATTTCGATTAAGCCCCCTGATAGTAACCATCCATATGGTCATTTAAAAAGCGAGAACATCTCGGCGTTACTCGTTTCTTTTATTATTATGTTCGTAGGTCTTGAAGTCCTCATCACGAATGGTGCTAACGTCTTTGCTAAGAAATATGAAACACCGAATCCTTTAACGATTTACGTCAGTTTAGCGAGCGGTTTAGTGATGATTGGTATTTACCTTTATAATCGTCAACTTGCTGAAAAGACCAAAAGTAGTTCGCTGTCATCAGCAGCTAAAGACAACTTATCAGACGGACTTGTGAGTATTGGTACTGCTGTAGGACTTATCTTTACACAATTTGGCCTACCTATTGTCGATACCATTCTTGCCTGTATCTTAGGGTTATTAATTATGTATACTGGCTATGGTATTTTTAGAGTCGCGATATTCACGTTAAGTGATGGATTTAATGAGAAGGATTTAGATGAATATAAGCATGAAGTACTTTCTGTTGAGGGCGTTTGCTCTGTACCGAGTGTTAAAGGACGCTATCATGGTAGTAACGTCTTCTTAGATGTGGTTATTACGGTCGATCCTAATATGACGATTACTGAAGCGCACCGTATTTGTGATAACGTGGAATGTCATATGAATGAACAAGGGATTGTATCATTGTATGTACATGCTGAACCCGATGATGAGGCGCACCGATGTGAAAAGGATATTTAAAAATAATAACTAACTTATACAATGAAATGCACCCCTAAGGTTGAACGTAGAATTCAACTTTAGGGGTGCAAATCACTTTGGCTAAAGATAGTTAATTGATAACCTAAGCCACCGTCAAAAACGGGCTTATAAAGCGTCACGTATACCAGCATGCGGCGTTTTTACATATATATTATAGCGCAATTTAATATTCGTTTTATATATTTAAGTTGCCCCATTGCTTTCCCTTAATTAACCTTCTCGAAATCCTTAGAGCCAAAGCCTATATCAAACCGATCAAGCGGATAGAATCTTATTAGCGCTGTGCCTACTACTTGGTCCTTTGACACAAAGCCAATTCCGTGTTGACCACGACTATCCTTACTGATTGCACGGTTATCTCCTAGTACAAGATACTTACCTTTAGGTATTTCTTTCTGACCTTGTTTGGCACCTTTAATATCTTCGACCGTAAAGTCTTCTGTAAGTGTATCAGTATACTTATGTTTTTTATTCTCCTCTAAATAAGGTTCTTGTATCTTTTTACCATTTATGTAAAGTTGATCGTTCTTATAAGAGACGGTATCTCCCGGTTTACCAATTAATCTTTTAATATAATCATGATCACGATCAGCATGAAAGACGATAACATCTCCACGGTCTACGCGATTAAAGGTAACGGATAATTGATTGATGATTAATTGTTCGCCATTTTTAAAGGTTGGATCCATTGAATCGCCTTGTACTGTGTACTTTTTCATTACGAAATAATTCAACAAGAAAGCGATGATTACGCCGATTACAATTGCGATTAACCAATCCTTAACGGTCTTAGACATTCAAGATTCCCCCCTTTATTTAATGACGATACGAATCACATCTTCCCCAAATGCATTCTGACAAACATACCCACTATCATGACTTACCACACGAATGTCTTCATTCACACCAACTGGACGTAAGTACTTAACCTCGTAATAATCATGACAATCCTTAATAATATATTGAACGATTAACTGCCCCGGTACAATTGAGTGATGAATCGGATTCGCATCATGAACACATTTCAGATATCTTTGAACATCCTCAGCTGAAAATTTCATGAGACACCTCCGATTGAACGAACGTTTGAGTGACTTCAACGATGAGCGTTAATTGCTTAAATACTGAAAGCTTAAATGTGTAGTAGATGCTACCTCTCAATACCTTCGTCCTAATGTGCGTTAATTGGAATCGATACGATGTGTGCACCTCTAATATATCATGGACCGAGACTGACGTCTTTAGAAGTAGGATTTCAGCTCGATGAAATGGTTGAAACATTTTAAACTTCGGCCAGACGCTTGCGAGATACAACGGTGATACCCCGTCTCGATCATCTAATCCAAAGATGGACGTGTATGCTTCAACTTCCTCTTTTGAAAAGGCCCCTTCAATCACTTCAACTTTTCCATCTTCTAAATAATGTCGCATGACCAATACCGCCTCCAATTCCTAAAGTCGCGAGCCCAAAGCGACAATGTGCCATGTGAAATAAACGACATACAAGTAACGCACCACTCGCACCATACGGATGCCCCGTCGCGAGCGCACCCCCGTATTGATTAAGCCTTTCCATAGGTATATTGAGCGCACGTGTAGATGCGAGCACTTGTGAACTAAAGGCTTCGTTAAATTCAACAGCGTCAATATCTTCTATCTCAAGCCCTTCCTTCTTAAGGAGGTCTTTTACTGCTGGAATGGGACCAATACCTAGTAGCGTTGGGTCTACGCCTTTCACACTAGCATTTATAAATTGTAATCCCTCTTTAATACCTAAGTCACGTGCCTTGTCTGCACGCATTACAAGAACAATCCCAGCACCATCATTCTTCATGCAACTATTACCTACCGTAACAGTGCCGCCTGCAAGTAAAGGTTTGAACCGTGACAGTATACGCATCGTTAATCGCGGCTTCACACTTTCATCGTGTGTAACAATTGTACCTTTGATACGTAGTGGTACGATTTCACGCTCAAAGAACCCTGCCTCGACCGCTTTCAATGTCTTCTGATGACTATCATAAGCAAATTGGTCTTGGTCTTCACGACAGATACCATACTGCTTTGCGACATTTTCAGCCGCTTCAATCATCGATGGATCCATGCCGTCTGGCGCAAAGGCCGCACGTTCAAATATTTCAGGCATCGCTGTTTCATAAACAGATTGAGGTCGTTTAATCTTCCACGGTGCACGACTCGTACTTTCGACACCACCCGCAATATACATATCACCTGCACCCGCTTGAATCATACGACATGCGGTATGAATCGCTTCTAGCCCAGAACCGCACTGACGATCGATTGTCATGCCAGGAATCGTCTCACTTAACCCTGCTTCAAGTAAGGCCTTCCGCGCAATGTTACCACCATTTCCAACCACGTTACCGAGGATGACGTCATTAACTTCATCAACCACAGTTGGATGCGTATCACGTAAATCTTCAATCAGTGCTTTAACAAGATATTCCGGTTCAATATGGCTTAACATGCCACCATACTTACCTATCGGCGTACGTTTTGCATAGACAATTATCGGTTGATTCATTCTAACGCTCCTTCCAAATACTGCGCACGTAGCATGTGACGCGCGATCTTACCACTATGCGTATGCGTTAAGTTTTGAACTTCCTTTACTTTAAAAGGCCTTTTATAACGCTCTAAGCCTTTCTTACAATACTCACGTATTTCTAGAGGCGTGACTTTTGAATTGGAAGTAAAGAGTAAAATAATGATTTCACCTAGCGAACGGTGCGGAATGCTGAAACACACTACCTCTTGAATGTGATCATGTTGCAATACATAACGTTCGATTTCTTCAGGGTAAACATTCTTACCACCAATATTCATTCTGTCACTTAAACGACCGTGTAAATAGAGGTATTGATGGTCGTCGATGGACGCGTAATCGCCCGTTTCAATCCACTCATCGTCGTCAGTTTGGTTCAGATAGCCACTAAACGTCATAGGGCCTTTCACTAGGAGGCGTCCCACACCATCTGAATCAGGGTTGTCTAAATGTGCCTCAACATTTGAAAATAATTGCCCCACGGAATGGCTTGGTGCCGCTTGGTTCGCATTGTAACTGATGAAACTTGCTTCAGAGGTACCAAAGAATTCAATCACGCGTGTATGAGGTCGCTCATGTTGAATGCGTTCGAACAACGAAGGTGGTAATTTAGCGCCTGATGATAATAGCGTTTCAATATCGGGCATTGGACGTTGCGCGACAATCGATAGAATCATGGTTGGCACTAAGAAAGCGGCCTTCTTCCCGTCTACTAGTTGAACGGTTTCTGAGAGTAACGATGCATTAAATTGCGTTTGGCCTATAAAAGTGAGTCCTTTATATAGCGCGTACACAATCGCATATAAAGTTAACGAGTGAGCATGAGGTCCTGGCGCGATAAGGACGTCTGGTGCGTCATCAAAAAGTTTGTCATTTTCCTTAAATGAAGCAATCCATGACGCCAGAGAACGCACATATGCCTTAGGTGTGCCTGTCGTGCCTGACGTAAAGCCGATATGTAAGGTGTCAGGTTGATGCTTTGTATAAGCATTCTTGCAAGCGACTATATCTTCGTGTTGATTCACTAAATAGGCAAAACCGTATGCTTCTTGAACGTCTTCTAACCGAGAAGCCTTCCACATTGCGTCACAAACACATGGAACCCCACCCTTGAAAAGCACCGCGAGATACCATACGGTAAAGCGTTCCGGTTGATGTATGGCGATGCCTATACGACTTCCCTTTTCAAAGAGAGGAAGTGATTCAAACACTTTAAGAACGTCGTCATGAAGCTGACGATAGCTAATACGTTTGTCGTCTATTAAGAGCGCGCATTTATTCGGTTGTGATTGGACGTGGTTTAAGTAAGTGGTAAGTAATCCCAATTTAATCCTCCATACGCGTAAATTTCTACTAATGTGTCTATTATAGACCCAAATAGTATGCGAATAAAATGGATAAAGCGTGTAAAGTGGTAATTGCGTGCAAGAACGTGTGATTGCATTAATTTAGACGTTCATTAGACGGAACCCTTTTGAATTTTAGCGATTATTTGATATCACAAAATTATGTCGCATATATGATAACATTATAGTATATCAAAGCATGTTGAGGGTGATGGTATGTATTATGAAAAGCAGGAAATTAATACGAAATCAGATCGTTTCTTGAACATTTTAGAAGATGAGATGAAGCAGCATCTTAAGAATGACGAGACTTTAATAACTGTGGACCGTTCGAAGAAAAGACAGTCGTTCTACATCACGATTATGGAACGCGAAAAAGCACGTTTTATCACCTTTCGTATTAGTGATCATCGCAATAAAATCTTTTATAAACCAATTAAGTCCTTTTTCTATACGTCCTTTGATAGCGTTGAATATTTAATGCAAGAAATCCGTGTATTTCTAGATAATCATAATAAAGATAATTTTAACTATGAGCATTATTTCTTACTGAGAGTACTTTACGAAATGTCGCCTGATAAGGTTGCGATACGAATCAGTGATACGAAACTTATCAACACAGCTCAATTCTTTGAAATGAAATTTAAGCAAGAGGTCTACAGAAATCGCATTCTTGAAGATAGTTTGATACTCGATGGTCAAATCACTAAAATACTGCGCATCTTATTACAATACGGTCTCGTCGATCACATCAAAGGCCAAAACGTGATGCGTATATCTAAAACAGGATTCAGGTTTGTAGATGAATTCCGGTCGCTTTATGAACGTCGTTTTGTAGACGATTATCATAGAGATCTAGAGAAACATCTTGTATTACCAACGATTCATAAATATGAAATTGATGATAAAACCGACCTACTTATCGATTATGACAAGCTTGAGTTAAGTAGGTACTATGTTTATGCGCTATATGATTTAGACCGTCATGATTTATTACATATTGGATATTCGAATCAATCTCTTTATTATAGCGATTTTGATGGTCATCGCGAAATGCTTGGTGCCTATGGTGTTAAGCTTCAAAATAAGTTAATCGATATTCGAGAGAAAGGTCATTTAAAACTGTCGAAAAGTATCATTATGAATGATTTAACAGAACGTGAAGCAAGCAAGATTCAACAGGCATTTATGAACCATCATCAAATGATATCGCCTAGTGAACTTAGATCACACGTGAGTACGAAGTTCTTTAGCATCAACGCGAATCATCACGGCAATGTGGTACCTTCGAGCTACAATCATTTCTACGGTATCGGTGCTGACCTTCAACTAACGATGAAACACGAAACTTTAGAAGCACGAGATATTATTTATAATGTTCTCGTGGTCAAAGTCGAACCAGGCGAAGAAATAAAATTGCACCACTTAAAGAACCCTTTGTCGAGCCGTATACAAAATCATGTACTATGTCAGATTGAAACCAGTGAATCACGTGCTAAAAAGATCGACTATATACTCGCCGTTCACCCGCATAATGGGATTATTGTTGCTGTATATAAAGTGAACAAGAAACGTAAACAACCCTATATTAAGGAGATTAATGAAGACGGTAAAACGAAATATAAGTTTAATTTTAAAGTTGGCGTTAAGCCGATGAAAACGTTTATGGGTAAGCGTATTTTAGACCGAAAGCGTTACAAACTATTAAATTACTCATTTATGGATGCGGAAGGTAAGATGAAAGATGGTAGACGCCGATATGCCTTTATAGGGTTTGAGTAGATGGATGGAAGTAGTTATTATCCAAGCACTAAACGTTTTAAAGCTTTACTTATGGCGTATTCATAAAATTAAAAAAATACGTAGCACATGCGCTACGTATTTTTTAGTTTCAATATATCACTTTTTGATACGTCTTGTAATAAACTTTCGTTGTCTTAAATTCGCATTTTTTGAAATAAAAGTGTACCCCACTTTAGATTGTTGTTTCAAAGATTTACCTAGTTTCTTTAAATGTCGTCTATCGCACACGGTAAACGGGTTATAGTAAGTTAGTAAATCGAAAAAGAATATCACGGTTATTGCTCCTTATTTTTCTTTATCTGGCATGGCTCCGTCATCGACATAAACTTCTACGTTCGGGTGTGCATGAAGAATGGTTGCAGGTACGTCTTTCGTAACGTCCCCTTTAATGAGTGCTTCGATAGCTTTTTGTTTCTTTTCACCAAAAGCAACTAGAATTATACGTTTGGCTTTTAAAATAGAAGAAAGGCCCATGGATATCGCCTGTTTAGGAACGTCATCACGTGTTTCAAAGAAGCGGCTATTTGCTTCGATTGTACTTTCAGTGAGATCTACGATGTGCGTCACGCTATGCATGTCTGTTCCAGGTTCGTTAAAGCCGATATGACCGTTCTCACCGATGCCTAAAATTTGGACATCGACTGGTCCTTTCTCATTTATAAGTTGTTCATAGCGATGAGCTTCCTGTTCAAGATCAGGCGCAACGCCGTTAGGAATATGAAGTAGCGATTCTGTAAAGCCATCATATTGTTTGAATAAAATATCGTTCATGTAGTAACGATAACTTGCTTCATGCGTGCCGTCTAAACCAACATATTCATCTAGATTGAATGTTTCGAGTTGAGAGACGTCTAATTGATTTCTCTTTAAAAGGTCTACTAAAAACTTGTAGATATCTACCATTGTACCACCCGTGGCAAGTCCTAATTTACAAGTTGGGCAGTGTAAGATGGTTTTATATATTTCACAAGCGACATAAAATGAAGCATAACTTCTTGTGCCAAGGTTTGTTATTTTCAAAAAAGATACCTCCATTCGCCGATTTCAAAAACGATGCATGTTCAGTCGGTTATAGTCGTACTTATCAAAGTGCAGTGACAATTTCATCTTTAATATATCATGTAGCTTTTTACAGTCAATGAAGAGGTCGCTCATTTTCATTATAATGGGGGATATCTCAACCAATATATAGTATGTTATGATTTAATCGTGCTAATGTATAAGAATGCAAATAAATGAGATACGTTGCTTTTTAAAAATTGAGCAGAGAGGTACATTTCCCTCTCTTTTTTTAGTAGAATAGTAAGATATACAATGCAAGGAGTGAAAGCGTTGGAACCGATTAACAAAGATAAAGTGCAATCTTTATTAGAATCCTATGAAAATAAACCTGTTTACCTACACGTTGAAACAACGAATGGCTCTTATGCGAGTCATTTCGATGATCGTGTCTTTAATGCGGGAACGTTCTTACGTAATATTGAAGTAACGTTTACGCATGCTGAATTAAAAGGCGGACTTAATGATCCGTACCGTGTTGGTTTAAAATTAAACAACAATGGATGGGTTTATGTTCAAGGTCTTACTCACTTTGAGGTTAACGAAGATGATGAATTTTTAATTTCAGGCTTAAATTATGAAGGTAAACTTGCTGCTTCACTTCAAATCAGCGAAAAGCCTTTTCGAATATAGGAGGAAGATGACATGTCTTTAGAACGACACGTACTCGTAATTTTCCCACATCCAGATGATGAAACATTCTCATCTGCTGCAACTTTAGCTAAATATGTAGACAGTGGTGTGCCTGTAACGTATGCATGTTTAACGCTCGGTCAAATGGGCCGTAACTTAGGTAACCCACCTTTTGCTACACGCGAATCGTTAGCTAAAATTCGCGAAAAAGAACTTGAAGATGCAATGGATGTTATTGGTATCACGGACTTACGTAAAATGGGATTACGTGATAAAACTGTAGAATTTGAACCTAAAGAGGAAATAGATGCAATGGTTCAACAATTGATTGATGATGTAAATCCATCACTCGTTATTTCTTTCTATCCAGGACATGCTGTTCACCCTGACCATGAAGCTACGGCTGAAGCGGTTGTACGTACGATTGGCCGTATGGAAGCATCACAAAGGCCGAAAGTTCAACTAGTCGCATTTAGCCACGATGCCTATGATGTTCTTGGTGAACCTGACGTTGTAAATGATATTAGAGACTATAAAGAACGTAAAATTCGTGCATTCGAAGCACATAGATCACAATCTGAACCAGTATTAAAACAGCTTGATGAAGCGTCTACTGAAGGTACACGCGGTTTCTTTGAATATGAAACATACTGGACATATAACTTTGAATGATAGGTGGGGGCATAAAGCATGACTGAATTTGATTTATCTACACGTGAAGGAAGATGGAAACATTTTGGCTCTGTAGATCCTATTAAAGGTACTAAACCTACCACTAAATCTGAAATGACTGATCTTCAAAGCACGCATAAGGACTTTCTTTTTGAAATCGAGGAAGTAGGTATTACGAACCTTGTCTATCCCGTGCTAGTTGACCAGTTTCAAACTGCTGGAAACTTTAGCTTTTCAACGAGTTTAAATCAGGATGAAAAAGGCATTAACATGAGCCGTATTCTAGAGAGTGTAGAAAAACATTATGATAATGGTATTGAACTTGAGTTTCATACCTTATATCGATTATTGAAAAGTCTACAAAGCAAAATGGAACAACGTGACGCAGGACTTGATGTTAGCGCGAAATGGTTCTTTAACCGCCTTAGCCCTGTTACGAACATGAAAGCGATTGGGCATGCTGATGTAACGTACGGCATGGCGATTGAAGATGACACTGTGACACGTAAAGAACTTACAATTAAAGCGATGGTAACGACGCTTTGCCCTTGTTCGAAAGAAATTAGTGAGTACTCTGCGCATAATCAACGTGGTGTCATTACGGTTAAAGCGTATATTAATAAAGAAGAAGAAATTATTGATGACTATAAAGATATTATTTTAGATGCAATGGAAGCGAATGCAAGTTCACTGTTGTATCCGATCTTAAAGCGTCCGGATGAAAAGCATGTAACTGAAACTGCTTATGAGAATCCAAGATTTGTTGAAGATTTAATTCGCTTAGTAGCTGCGGACTTAGTTGAGCTAACATGGTTAGATGGCTTTGATATTGAATGCCGTAATGAAGAGTCTATTCATCAACATGATGCCTATGCGCGTTTGAAACATCGTAAATAGGATTTTTCAGGTCCGTATGTGCGTTTTGGCGTCGGTCGGACGTTAAATTTTATATAAGGAAAGCCTTCTAGAGTGGTGCAACACTTTAGAAGGCTTTTTTAATTTGGGATATTTTAGGATTAGAGCGGAATGGAGTTATTAAGGAGAGGTGTCAGATGATCGATTTTTGAGGCGATTGTTTTAGGGGGGCGTTATGCGATAGAAATTTTAAACAATCGCATAAGGACACCGTTACGCGATAGAAATTTGAAACAATCGCATAAGGAAGCTGTTACGCGAAAGATTTTTCAAACAATCGCATAACGGCTGAAGTACCCTATAGTGATCTAAAGCTAGATGTATGACAAACGGATCAATAATCAGAAATTTTCGTTGACGAAAATTTTCCTTATTACAAAGACTGACGTCAACAATGTAACATGGGCGCCTTGCTACAGAGACTTACTTAAACAATGTAATATGGGCGCCTTGTTACAGAGACTTACTCAAACAATGTAACATGGGCGCCTTATTACAAAGACTGACTCAAACAATGTAACATGGACGCCTTGTTACAGAGACTTACTCAAACAATGTAGCATGGGCGCCTTATTACAAAGACTGACACAAACAATGTAGCATGGACCTCTTATTACAAAGACCCTCTCAAACAATGTAACATGGGCGCCATGTTACAAAGACTGACACAAACAATGTAGCATGGGCGCCTTGTTACAAAGACTCTCTCAAACAATGTAGCATGGGCGCCCTACTCCTAAAGAAGTCGTGACCCCCTTAAACACGTTTAGGATTTATGCCATGAACTAACCTTATTATTTTAGAAGTTCGCCCTCTTAACTCGGCTTAAATACCCTTCACATAGTCCGAACCCCTATACATAAAAATAACCTTGCGCTTGAGCTTGGCGATTACTTGAAGCAATCCAACCAAACCCTTACGCAAGGTTAACGAAAGTTATATCTTATATTATTTCTTGTCTTTTAACGATTTTGTAAGTGCATGCCCTTCGATATCGACGTGCGGTAGAATACGTTTTAACCATTTAGGCATATACCATGATGCACGTCCGAAGAGTTTTGTTAGTGCAGGAATGATTGTCATTCTGACTACGAATGCATCGAATAAGACACCAAATGCAAGCGCGATACCCATTGATTTAATCATGACATCGTTTTGGAATACGAAGCCGATGAAGACACTGAACATGATTAATGCTGCAGCTACTACAACGGGACCACTTTCTTTAATACCAGTACGGATTGAACGGTCGTTATCTTGAGTTGACGTATAAGCTTCATGGATACGAGACATTAAGAAGACTTCGTAGTCCATCGCTAAACCGAATAATAACCCAATTGTGATTACCGGTAAGAATGCAAGTATTGGACCTGTCGTATCAATACCAATGAGGTTCGCGAAGACACCGTCTTGAATGATAAGAGTCGTAAATCCAAGCGTTGCTAGTAATGAAAGTACGAAACCTAGCACAGCTTTTAACGGAATAAGGATTGAACGGAAGACTACCATTAAGATGATGAATGCGAGTAATACGATAACGCCTGCGAATAATGGAATAGCTTGATTAAGTTTATCTGACATATCGATGTTAATCACACTTTGACCAGAAAGTTCTGTATCGATATCGTATTTGTCTTTCGTATCATCTTGATAATCTCTTAAGTCGTGAACTAAGTTTTCAGTAGATTTTGCGTTAGGTCCCTTTTCAGGAATAACGGTAATTAATGCATGATTTTGATCTTTACTAATTTGCGGTTTAGGCGCCATCTTCACGTTATCCATGTCGTTAATGTGTTTTACAATATCGCCTAAATCTTTTTGTAATGCTTGCGGATTATCTTTTTTATCTGAGATGTCAGCTAGCATCACGATTGGGCCGTTAAACCCTTCGCCAAAGTCATCTGCAATGATATCGTAAGCTTTCTTTTCAGTTGAATCTTTCGGTTTCATACCATTGTCTGGAATACCTAAGCGCATGTGTGAATAAGGAATTGCGAGTGCACCAAGTAAGATGACACCAAGTAACACTGCGATAATAGGTTGTTTTAAAATGACTTTTGACCAGAAATTATCTTTATTATCAGTATGCTTATCTTTCTCTTTAACTTTAATGTGTTTGTGGAAGACGCTAATAAGTGCCGGAATTAATGTAATCGCACTTAAAATAGCGAGTAACACTGTAATCGCTGACATGTAACCCATCATACTTAAGAAGTCGATGCCTACAAGTCCTAGACCACAAACGGCGATTAGTACAGTAATACCTGCGAAGATCACGGCACTACCTGCTGTACCGAGTGCGATACCTGTCGCTTTAATTGGATCTTTCTCAGTTGCTTTGACCTTCTTAAAGCGGAATAGAATGAATAAAGCGTAATCAATACCGAGTGCTAAACCAATCATGACTGCTAGAGATAGTGTCACGTTCGGAATATCGAATGCATACGTTAGTAATGCGATGATGCCGACACCACTACCTAAACCGACAAGTGCACTGATGATAGGTAAACCTGCCGCAATAAGTGATGCGAATGTGATAAGTAAGATCACGAATGCGACACCGATACCAATAGCTTCTGAGGCACCGCCCATTTCTGATTGCGAGTTCATCGCGTTACCAGTCATTTCGATTTGTAAATCATCACTTTCCACTTTCTCAGCTGCGTCTCTTACTTTTTCAATAGATTTTTTATCAATAGACGTCATTGAAACGTCATAATTTACATCCGCAAATGCAGTTGTTTGTTTCTCGTTGATTTGCTTTTTCTCGTAAGGGTCCACAACAGATTCAACGTGTTTGTCATTGTCTTTAATGTCTTTCAAGAGTTCTTTAATATCTTTCGTAACTTCAGGCTTTGTTATGCCCTTCTCGTTCTTATCTTTAAATACAAGTCTTATGTTGGCCTTTTCGCTGTCTTGATCAAAAGCCTTTTCAATCTTGTCATTCGTATCAAGCGACTGAAGTCCAGTCATCTTAATATCATTTTGAAACTGTGGTTTATTTATCGATAATGGAATAATGATTGCAGCGAGTATGATAACCCACGCTAAAATCGTCATCCACTTATGTTTAGCTAGAAATGTCCCTAAGCGATACAACATCTTAGCCATAATTTGCCCCCTTTTATATTCAACGTTATAGTTTAACCATACACTGTATATTATCTCTATACATATTTTAAAGCGTTTAAACACAATATCATAGGTATATTTTCGAATATGTGTATAGATAAACTACAAAAAAGGAGAAGTGTAGAATGAACAACAAAGATTTACGCGTGATTAAAACTAAGAAAGCTTTGTCTGAAGCCTTGTTTAAGCTATTGACGAAACATGAATTTTCTACAGTTTCTGTGAATCAAATTTGTAGAGAAGCACTCGTTCATCGGACAACGTTTTATAAGCACTTTTACGATAAATACGATTTACTCCTTTATTTATTTAAGGAAAAGACCGAAGATTATTTTAAGGTTGATTTGAAAACACGTATAAATGCGCCATTTACCTCTTTTATGAAATTAATGGATGAGAATACAAAAAACGTCGAACGCCGTCAAATGTACGATGCGGCATTCAGGTCAACACTTGTAAACCACTTCATTGATTTATTTAAAAAGGATATTAAGGATAATGTGAGCCGTATATCTGTAGACCCTAAAGTGCCCGAAGATGCGATTTTTTATATCTACGGTGGTTTGTTAAGTGGTATGACACAATGGGTTGATGAATATCAAGTTGACAAAACCCCTTCTGAACTCGATGATATCTTCCATCGTGTTGTTAACTTAGAAGTTAAGGATTGAGTATAGAGGTTTAAAGCGGAGATTGAGTACGATGACTTGGTAGGAATGATTTAGTTCGGAGATTGAGTACGATGGCTTGATAGGAATGATTTAGTTCGGAGATTTGGTACGGGTAAAGTAGACGTGGATTTAGCAAAGAGATTTTTACAGAGATAGTGCTAAGAGGCGTGTGAGCTTCGGAAATTGTGTGTAGCTGCCGACTTTAGGTCTTCTGAATTAGTGATGTTGTTGGATAAGGGCTTTTCACATATAAATGAAGTTATCGGTGAAGGGCTTTTCACAAGGGAGTAGAAATATTGACAACAACCATATAATATTAAAAAATATTTAAATTTATGGGAGAAGACGATGACACTGATTACAGCGAATGATATATTACCGAAGATGAAGCATCAGAAGATTAATTACGATAGGGTCTTGAAGAAGATGATTGCGTCGTGGGCGCGGCATGACCAGCGTCCCTCCATCCTGCTGCATAGTTGTTGTGCGCCGTGCAGTACGTTTACGCTCGAATATTTGTGTGCGCATGCGGACGTCGGGATTTACTTTGCGAACTCGAATATTCATCCGAAATATGAGTATCTGCGTCGTGCGAAGGTTCAGAAGGCGTTTATTGAGGCATTTAATGCGCGAACTGGCACGGATGTGAAGTATTACGAGGCGCCGTACGACCCTAAGTCGTTCATGAAGATGGCGAAGGATAAAGGTGTGATGGACGAGCCTGAGGGCGGTTTACGTTGTACGGCTTGCTTTGAAATGCGCTTGGAAATCGTGGCGGAAGCTAGTGATCGCTTAGGTTACGATTATTTCGGAAGCGCGTTGACGTTGTCGCCAAAGAAGAACGCCGAACTTATTAATCAGTTGGGTCTCTCTGTGGAAAAGGACTTTAAGGCATCGTATCTTCCGAGCGACTTTAAGAAAAATAATGGCTACCAAAGGTCAATTGAAATGTGTAACGATTATCAGATTTATAGGCAGTGTTACTGTGGTTGTGTCTTCGCAGCAAAAGCCCAAGGTATTGACTTGAAAGCTGTAAATGCTCATGCAAAAGCGTATGTGACAGGCGATTAATTTAGCGGATAGGTCTTGTTTGAAGTATAGAGGTGCCGGTACATTCTTTAATAGAATGAACTGGCTTTTTTTGTTTGATAAGGAGCAGGTGTGTTGAGGTAAGTTGAAAAGAGTTGGATTAGCAGTCGCCTTTAGGTTAAGGGTAAAAATTAAAGCGTCAGTATGTATAGTTTCGGTGCCATGTTACATTGTTTGATTCAGTCTTTGTAACAAGGAAAATTTTCGTCACCGAAAATTCCTGATTGTTGAGTCGTCCGTGAACAAATTATTTTAGATCTCTATAGGGTGCAAAGGCCGTTATGCGATTGTTTTTATTTTCTTTCGCATAACGGGGCCCTTATGCGATTGTTTTATTTTTCTTTCGCGTAACGGCTCCCTTATGCGATTGTTTCAAATTTCTTTCGCGTAACGGCGCCCTTATGCGATTGTTTCAAATTTCTTTCGCATAACGGCGCTTCTCCCTACTACGTACATAATCCTTAGAGCTAACGGCGCCCTTACCTCAAAACCATATACCCTTCAAACCGAAGGCCGGTGCCCTTACCCGCAGCCTCGCTCAAATGAAAAAGACGGAAGCACTCAAGCTTACGTCTTCCTTATTGAAATTATTTTAAATGATCATACGGGGCATTGTTGACGAATGATACGATTTGGTCTACGAATAATCGCGCGCGAAGTTGGAATTCTTCGTCTTTTAAATAGCGCTTACCGTCTTCTGTTTTACCGTAATCATGGTCGTGTGTAGCGATTTGAGTTGGTACGGCAATGCCGAGTAATGTTCTTACGACTACGCGTAAGTGAGATAATGGCTCTGAACTTACAATACCGCCGCTGTTACATACAAGACCTACTGGCTTCATTTTGAAGTCGTCCATCGTTAAATGGTCTAAAGCATTTTTCAAGTTACCTGAGAATGTACCATGGTAGTTCGGCGTACCAAGGATAAAGAAATCCGCTTCACGCGCTTTTTCTTGAAGTTCTTTTGCATGTTGTTGATATGCTTCAGGCACTTCATTAACGCCAGTAAAGTCTAGTGTATGAATTGGCTTTTCAGCAAGATCAAAAATTTCTAAATCACAGCAATCGTGTGTATTAAATTGCCCAATTAAATATTGGCCTAACGCTCTTGTGTGAGAGTTCTGTTGCGCACTCCCTATAATCATTAAACCTTTCATTAATTTATTCACCTCTAAAATCTAATCCGTTTTCTTCTTTTAATAGTTTGAAAATGGCATGTGCGACACCACTTTCTTCATTAGTTAACGTTACTAATGTCGCAGCATCTTTAACTTCTTCTACTGCATTATTCATTGCTACAGGATATCCAACACGATTTAACATTGATAAATCATTGCGGTTATCACCTATAGCCATCACGTGTTTCATATCAATACCGAGTTGGTCCGCGATTTCACCTAACGCAATCCCTTTCTGAGCGTCAGAATGCGTAATTTCTAAATTGCCACGTGATGAAGATGATACTGCGAGATTCGTACTTTCGCTCAGTAATCGATTCGCACGGTCAATTTTATCTAAATCAGCATCGTATGCCAATAGCTTCATGATAATTTCGCCTGGCACAGATTCGATTTGGTCATAATTATCAACGACCTTTAACGTACCATTGTCGATACGTTGTTGAATACCGGCGCGAATTTTAGCTTCGTCACCTTTTTGCCCGGCCTTTCGAGCGATATCCATATATATTTCAAGGTCACGTTCAGGATCCTCAGTATAAATACCAAAGTTCGTATATACCTGATAATAAATGTTCTCAGCATTGAGCACGTTACGAATCTTCTGTAGTAATTCGTGATTCAAACTAGAAGTGTGCAGAATATCGAACGACTCATCCCTAACTTCGGCACCATTTAAACAAATGTAAGGTACCTTTAACGCTGTATCTTGAACAGGTCCATTCGCTTCATAGAATGCACGTCCTGTTGCAATAACAACTGGAATACCATTATCCTGAGCGAATTTGATCGCATTGATATTATCCTCTGTAATTTCGTGTGCAGCGTTTAATAAAGTCCCGTCCATATCTGTAGCAATGAGTTTAATCATGTGACGCAAATACCTCTTTTCTTCTATGCTTTAAGAACCAAATCTAAATATTACGATTAAGAATTATTCTCATATAGACCTAGTTTAACAAACTTTAGTGTTCCTGTATGCTTTTTTGTTTGCGTTTTTTAGCTCTCAATTCTCTGAAAAAGCCCTTTAGAATATCGCTACATGCCGCTTCTAAAACCCCTGTTTCAACCGTAGCACGATGGTTAAATCGAGACTCCTCTAAGAGGTTCATGAGACTACCGCAACAACCTCCTTTAGGGTCTTTAGCACCGTACACCACATGCGGTACACGGCTCATTACAATTGCACCTGCACACATTACACAAGGTTCTAACGTCACATATAACGTACAATCTTCTAAACGCCAAGAACCAATATATTTAGACGCTTCAGTAATCGCGATGTGTTCAGCATGAGCAGTAGGTAACTGATCAGATTCACGCATATTATGCCCTCTCGCGATAACCTCACCTTTATGAACAACGATTGCCCCAATCGGTACTTCGCCTATTAAAGCTGCCTTTTTAGCTTCTTCTAATGCAATATTCATATAAAATTCATGACTTCTCATATGTCGCACACCTCAAATGTGTTAAACTCTTTATGTTCTATTTTAACATTACGTATATCACTCATGTGAAAAGTTCATTCGAAAATAGTAAAAACATGCGCATGAATAATAATTTGAAAAATGATACACATGAGTAATTGACAAATGAATCCATAATGATACACATGAGTAATCGACAAATATGAGAAACATACAATCATATATGTATCAAATTAACTTAAAAATGGAGTTAATGTTCATAAGGACTTTTTCAAGAAAATGGAGGAATTTAAACATGCATCAAACTACAATACCAAACGACGCGGTCATTACGATTGCGGGGACTGTTGGCGTTGGTAAGTCAACCTTAACGCGTGCGTTAGCTGAGAAGTTAGCGTTTCGGACTTCCTTTGAAAATGTGGATCATAATCCGTACTTAGATAAATTCTATGATGACTTTGAGAGATGGAGCTTTCACCTTCAAATCTTCTTCCTGGCAGAACGCTTTAAAACGCAGAAGAAAATGTTTGAATATGGTGGCGGTTTCGTGCAGGATCGTTCGATTTATGAGGATGTCGACATCTTTGCGCGTATGCATCAGGAGCAAGGTACGATGACGAATGAGGATTTCGAAACGTATCAGTCGCTCTTTAACGCGATGGTTCTGACGCCTTACTTTCCGAAGCCTGACGTATTGATTTACCTTGAAAGTGACTTCGATGGTATTATGGAACGTATTCAAGCTCGAGGGCGTCAAATGGAGCTTGACACGGACATAGATTATTGGAAGCGATTATATAAGCGCTATCAAGATTGGATTGACAGCTTTAATGCGTGTCCTGTTGTACGCGTTGATATTAATGATTATGACCTTAATGAATCGATTGATAGTATCGACCCAATTATTGAGAAAATTGCGCGCGTCATTGAGACCTATCGCAATGTCGATAAGCGATGAAATGCTAGTTTGGTGAACTGTGACAGTGAATATTGTATAAACTCAACTTTTAAAATGCCTGTATTGTCGTTGTGACAATGTAGGCTTTTTATATTTGTAATATTAATTTAGAGAGTTTAATTTTCAGTATTTTCAGACAAATGAATATTTTGGTATACTTAATTTATTATAAAGGGGGATGGTATTATGATACATTTAGGTAGCACATTAATTGCAGATAATGATTATTGGACTTTATGGGCAATTATAATTAGTTGTGCTTCTATAAGTATTATTTTAGAACATAAATATAAATGGGCTAATTTAATATCAGGAGCTATATTAGGTTTACTTAGCGCAATGTTATTATCTAACCTGAAGATCATACCTACTGAATCACCAGTTTATGATACAGTTTGGAAATATATAGTACCTCTTGCTATACCACTTTTATTATTTCAAGCTAACATTATAAAAATTTGGAAACAAAGTAGAAGGTTACTTATTATATTTTTGATTAGCGCATTAGGAACAGTAATAGGTGTAACTTTGGCATATGTTCTATTGAATCCATTTATACCACATTTATCTAAAATAGGTGCAATGATGACGGGTAGTTACATTGGAGGAGGCGTGAATTTTGCTGCTTTGAGTGGTAAATTCCAAGCTCCAAGCGACCTTATTTCATCTACTATAGTAGCAGATAATACTGTTATGGCCTTCTATTTTATGATATTACTTGCTTTACCAAACTTACCTTTTATTAAAAAATATTTTAGAAGCAATGACTTAGAAAATAATCATTCAAAAAACGAAGATTATTGGAAGCCTAAAACAATAAAACTTACCGATATAGCCTTTGCTATAGGGATTGCTTTTATAATAGCAGCCACAAGTTTCAAATTATCCGAAATTCTTAAAAATATTTTTCCAGAGGTGCCTTACCTTAAATTTTTAGAAGTATTCATAACAGATCCTTACCTATTAATTACAACATTCACGCTAGTTATAGTTGCAGTATTTAACGACTTATTCGACAAACTTTCAGGTGCTAATGAAATCGGTACATTCTTAATTTATATTTTCTTTGTAGTTATAGGAGCACCAGCTTCATTAATTATTATAATTAATCATACACCTCTATTATTTGTGTTTGTAATAATCATTCTTATAAGTAATATTACAACAACCTTAACTTTAGGTAAGCTATTTAAATTTAGTATTGAAGAGATAGTACTTGCAAGTAATGCTACAGCAGGTGGACCCACTACAGCTGCAGCATTAGCTATAAGTAAAAATTGGAATAGTTTAGTTGGACCTATTCTAATTGTTGGCACTCTTGGATATGTGATTGGTAATTACATCGGTACACTCATATATCACTTTTTAATTTTAATTCCTTAGCAATTCCGGTAAAGCAGTGATGTCATCTATAATATGCGTCGCGTTGTGTAAGGTATCACGGTCGCCAATGCCTGTTAGAACGCCGATTGTTTGAGCGCCTACACGTTGCCCAGTTTCAATATCAGTTGGTGCGTCGCCAATAATGATGATGTCATCTTGGGTGCAATTTGTTTCTTTGAAAAAGGCCTCTAAGACACGTGGGTCTGGCTTCTCGAAGCTCTTCTCATCAGTTGTAATAAGATAGTCGAACATATCGGTTAAGTCAAAATCGTTTAGAAACTTCTTAGTGCCTACTTGATTATCACTTGTAATAATGCCTAATCGATGTCCTTGGGCTTTTAAAGAGGTGAGGGTTTCGACGACACCTGGAATTAAAGTCGTCTCGGGATTACGAGATGAAATCAGACGCTGACTCGTCTTCTTGGTCCACTCGGATACGTCTTGTTGTGCATGATGATTGAAGCACTGAATAATATCGTCCATCGTGCCTTGAGCCATGATACCCCCTGGCACAAACTGGTGATCTTTAACGCCAATGTCGCGGTATACGCGATCCTTATCATGAATATGATATGTCTCGATAAAGTCATCTATCATTTCAATACCGATTTCAACCCACGTCTCATCGTATTCAATGAGCGTGCCGTCTTTATCAAAAAGTAACCACATGTGCTATCCGCTCCTTTGGTTAAAATTATAACAAATCGCACATAAAAATACCCAATGCCTACTGTTAACTAGACATTGGGGGAGAAAATCACACGGCTTATATTTAAGGTTTTATATTCTTATAGTTTAAGTATTATTCGTGACGACTGATTACTATTGCAGGTCTTCTTTTTCTAATTTCACACCCCTTGGATGGTTCAAAATCTATAAAAACTATCGTCCCTTGTTTAATGGTACTCACTTATTTCATTGCCTTTCGTCGTAAAGTTTTGTGCTAGAGCGTCTTCGTCATCCATATATTGACCATGCTGAACGTGTCTAAAAAAATCTTCTATTTTAGGTATGAGCGAGATGGTACCATCCTCTTCTTGAGTAATATAGTATTCCTTTCCTTCGGGCACATTAAATTTCTGATCTATTGTAACCGTAATAGAATTACCTTGTTTTCGAGTCTTAACCTGGTCCATAAGTAACCCTCCTTCTTAGGTTTGTATGTGAGTTTGATATGAGTATAACACCACTAAAGACGTTTATCGTAGAAAAGCTGATATTTGATTACTATGATTACCGTTGGTCACTCTAGATGTTATCAAGTAATTAAATGTTTAGGAATCTATACTATCCCATAATCATGTTTAAATCGATTACTCTAATTAGCTTGCAAATTATACTACTATTTATTATTTTACTCATTTTTAATTCATATATAAAAATACCCAATGCCTACTGTTAACTAGACATTGGGTACTTGGAATAATTAGATTTAGCGATATTGTGGAACTACAACTCTCCAACCTTCAGGGTCTTCAAGTGAACCGTTTTGGATACCTGTATATTTCTCATAAAGTTCTTTTGTAATGTCGCCTGTTTCAAAGTCGTTAACGATCATTTCACGGTCTTCGTATTTAAGTTTACCAACTGGTGAAATAACTGCTGCAGTACCTGTACCGAATACTTCTTGAACATGACCTTCGTCATATAAATCAAATAGTTCATTTACTGCAATATGGCGCTCTTCTACGTCATAACCTAGTGATTGCGCTAATGCGATAACTGTCTTACGCGTAATACCTGGAAGGATACTACCGTTTAATTCAGGTGTTACAAGCTTGCCATCAATAACGAAGAAGATGTTCATACTACCTACTTCTTCGATATACTTACGTTCTACACCATCTAACCATAATACTTGGTCATAGCCGTTATCGTTCGCAATTATTTGAGCTTTTAAGCTTGCTGCGTAGTTACCAGCAACTTTCGCGTTACCTACACCGCCACGTACTGCACGAACATGTTCATCTTCTACGTAGATCTTAGTAGGTTTTAAGCTTTCGCCACCATAATAAGAACCTGATGGTGAAAGAATGATTAATAATTTGTATTGCTCTGAAGTACGAACACCTAAAACAGGTTCAGTCGCGAATACGAATGGACGAATGTATAATGAACGTCCTTGTCCTGTTGGCACCCAGTCACGCTCTACATCAACAAGTTGTTTTAAGCCTTCTAATAGCTTTTCCTCGTCGATTTGAGGCATTTCTAACTTTTCTAATGAATGATTCATACGTTTAAAGTTTTGGTCTGGTCTGAATAATACAACATCATCTTCTGATTTATAAGCTTTTAGACCTTCGAATACCGCTTGGCCATAGTGTAGACCTTGCGCGGCTGGAGACATTTCAATTGAACCGAAAGGAACAATTTTTAAATCATGCCATCCTTTTTCTTTATCATAATCATAACTTAACATGTAATCTGTAAACGTTTCACCGAACGTAAGATCCTCTTCATTAGGTTTATCTTTAAGCGTTTCACGTTCAACAAGTTCTATCTTTTCTGACATGATATATTTCCTCCAAACATCATAAAATTTTTCTAATATATAAAAGTATAACAGTGAAGTTTACAACCATCAACGAATTTTCAAAAAATTCATAAAATTTATGTATTCACTGCTTCTACCCTTTAAGCTAAAGTGACTCTATTCATCTGTACCCGAATTTTAAGTTCTGAAAAGTATTGGTTTGAGGATGTGCTTTTCTTTAAAAATAAGGGCTTTATCTCGATGTCTCATATAGTAGAGTCTTGAGTAGTTATCGTACTTGTCTCTTTATAATGGAGGCCCATTTTGATGCAAAGTTGCGAGTGTCCATCAGGCTTGTCTTTTAAAAAAGGGAACCCTATCTTGATGCAAAGTTACGAGTGTCCATCAGGCTTGCCTTTTAAAAAAGGGAAACTATCACGATCTTAAAAGAATGCAAAGTTTCGTTTCATATCTTTGGTGAGCGTCCCTTATTAGAAAAGGACTGAGACATGCTTAGTGTCTCAGCCCAGTATTTCATAACTCGCTTATTTACTTTCTTTCTCTTTGATAGCGTCTAACATTACTTTCGTCATTTCTTCTAAGTTGTATTTAGGATCAAAGCCCCACTCGCCTCTTGCACAGCTCACGTCAATCGCGTTTGGCCAACTATCCGCAATCGCTTGACGGTCTGGGTCTACGTCATAGTCGAGTTCAAAGTTAGGCATGTGTTCTTGAATCGCTTCTTTAACCATTTCAGGTTCGATACTCATACCACTTAAGTTATAAGCGTTACGGTGAATAAGTTTACCGCCGTCCGCTTCCATAAGTTTAATAATTGCGTCGATTGCATCGTCCATGAACATCATATCCATAAACGTACCTTTGTCGATGTAGCTTGAATATTTACCATTACGAACCGCTTCGAAGTAAATTTCACAAGCGTAGTCTGTCGTACCGCCGCCTGGCTCTTTAATGTATGAGATTAATCCAGGGAAACGTACACTTCTTGTGTCTACATTGAATTTTTCGAAGTAGTAATCACATAATAATTCGCCACTAACTTTGTTTACACCGTACATTGTTGTAGGACGTTGGATTGTTTCTTGAGGTGTATTGTTCTTAGGCGTAGTTGGACCAAATGCACCAATTGAACTTGGTGTAAAGAATTGCATGTTGAATTCACGTGCTGTCTCAAGCGCGTTTAGTAAACCACCCATGTTTAACTCCCAAGCAAGTAGTGGTTTCTTCTCAGCTGTAGCTGATAATAAAGCTGCCATGTGCATCATTGTGTCAGCTTCAAAAGATTTGGCAAGTTCTTTCATTTTGTCCATGTCCGTTACGTCTAGGATTTCAAAAGGACCTTCTTTAATGACAGAGTCCGCTTCTGGCTCTCTAATATCTGTCGCAAGTACATTATCATTACCGTAGATCTTACGACATTTCGTTACTAATTCCGTACCAATTTGTCCTAAAGCACCTGTAATCATAATTCTCTTCATATTCAAAACTCCCCATTGAATGTACGCCATGGAATGTGCGTTGTATTTCTCTGACGTACATTATTTCTTTATTTACTTAATTTTATCAAAATTAGGTCAATTTGTATACTCAGAGCATACAGAACGAGTTGGAATGGGTAGACGTCCGGTACGGGAGAAAGCCCTTTGTTCGATTGATTGTAGGTAGCTTCAGGTGGACGAGGAATCAGGTGGTAATGGGCTGTTTGAGGGGTACCGGGGTGAGTATCTGGACTCCTTATGCGATTGTTTTTGATTTCTTTAGTGTAACGACGCCGTTATGCGATTGTTTTTATTTTCTTTCGTGTAATGACGCCGTTATGCGATTGTTTTTATTTTCTTTCACGTAACGGCTCCCTTATGCGATTGTTTCATATTTCTTTCGCGTAACGGCTCCCTTATGCGATTGTTTCATATTTCTTTCGCGTAACGGCTCCGATAAAAGTGTTTACTTAAATCCAAATAAAAAAACCATAGGCCTGGCCTATGGTTTCCGCTCTATCCAAATAAGAAACCAACCAAGATCGCACATGATCTTGGTTGGCTCATTATAAATCAATATCTTATTTAATAATTTCTAATTCCTTACCAACTTTTTCGTATACTTTAAGTGCTTCGTCTAGCATTTCTTTAGTATGAGCTGCTGTTGGCATATTTCTTACACGACCTGTACCTCTTGGAACCGTTGGGAATACGATTGATTTAACGTATAAACCTTCGTCTTTTAAGCGGCTACTGAATTCTTGTGTTTTCTTCTCATCACCAATGATAACTGGAGTGATTGGTGTTTCAGAATCACCAATATCAAAGCCTAATTCTTTAAGGCCTTTTTTAAGATAGTTACCGTTATCCCATAACTTGTCGTGTAATTCAGTTGATTCCATTAATTTCTCAACTGCTTTAGTGATTGCTTTTGTATCACCAGGCGCTAGTGAAGTTGAGAATAAGAATGGACGTGATTGAGATTTTAACCAATCGATAAGTGATTGAGTACCTGCAACATAACCACCTACTACACCGATTGCTTTTGATAATGTACCCATTTGGAAGTCGATTTTATCTTGTAGACCAAAGTGTTTAACTGTTCCTGCACCTTTACCCATAACACCTGAACCGTGGGCATCGTCAACGTAAGTTAATAAACCGAATTCTTCAGCGATTTCAACGATTTCAGGTAATTTAGCTACGTCACCGTCCATAGAGAATACACCGTCTGTGATGTACATAACTTTGTTGTATTCACCTGATTCTACAGCTTCTTTAGCTTTAGCACGTAAATCTTCCATGTCAGAGTGTTTAACGCGGATGATTTTGGCTTTTGATAAGCGGCAACCATCGATAATAGAGGCATGGTTAAGCTCGTCTGATAGGATTGCATCGTTTTTATTCATTACAGCTGAAATAGCAGCCATGTTACAGTTGAAACCTGATTGGTAAGCAACTGCTGCTTCAGTACCTTTGAATTTAGCTAAAGTTTGTTCTAATTCTTCGTGAAGATCTAATGTACCGTTGATAGGACGTACTGCACCAGCACCTACACCGTGCGTATCGATTGCTTCTTTAGCCACTTTCTTTAAGTCTTCGTCTGTAGCTAGACCTAAGTAGTTGTTTGATGATAAGTTGATGTACTTTTTGCCGTCGATTGTGATTTCAGGACCATTCGCACCTTCAATAATATCTATTTCGTTGTATAGACCGTTATCCTTAAGGTATTGGATATTCTCGTCTAAAAAGCTTTGAAGTGTTTGAACCACTTTAAATCCCCCTCGTATTATTTTTCTCATATCTATCATACAATATTTTTCATAGGGTGGAAAGCTAAGGCATTTGACGCTACAATTATACGTAACATTAAAAGTCATAGCGAAAGAGTGAGTAACATTGAAAGATTGGTTTCAACTAGCAAGAAATTATGAAGCAGATATGATTGAGATACGACGCTATTTGCATCAGTATCCTGAATTGTCTTTTCAAGAAGTGCACACACACCACTTCATCCTACAAGAACTTAGGAAACTCGACTTTGAAATAAATCCTCGCGTAGGCAAGAATGGGATTACTGCCACGATTAAAGGACATGGAGACGGTCCTACGATTGCCTTTCGAGCAGATTTCGATGCGTTACCGATTCAAGATATGAAAGAAACGTCGTATAAATCTAAGGTGCCTGGCGTGATGCATGCATGTGGTCACGACGGTCATACCGCGATATTGTTAATCGTCGCACGCTTACTGCATGAACATAAAGCTCAACTTAAAGGGAATGTGGTACTCATATTCCAATATGGGGAGGAACTGAATCCTGGTGGCGCAACTGAAATGATTCAAGATAACTGTTTAGAAGGCGTTGACCGCATTTACGGCAATCATTTGTGGAGTGGTTATCCAACTGGCACGATTCACACGCGAAACGGCGCGATGATGGCTTCTCCTGATGAGTTTAATATCACACTTCATGGAAAAGGCGGGCATGGCGCGAAACCTCATGAAACGATTGATCCTATTGTGATCTTAGCTGAGTTTGTATTAAGCGCTCAAAAAATCGTTTCAAGAACGCTAGATCCTGTTACTGAGGCAGTCATTTCATTTGGAAGTATTCATGCTGGGGACGCAGATAATGTGATTCCTGATAAAGCAACGCTTAGGGGTACCATGCGAACGTTTAGCCCAGAAACACAGCAACATGTTTATCACAAGATGGATAAGTTGCTTCAAGGCTTAGCGCTTGCGAACGATATTACTTATGAATTTGAGTATGATAAAGGGTATTTACCTGTTTATAACCATGAGGCCCCTTATGAAAAGATTAAGACTGCTGCGAATGAACTAAACTTCAGATATCAGGATGCTGATCTAATGATGGTTGGTGAGGATTTCTCACACTATTTACATGTACGCCCTGGTGCCTTCTTCCTTACAGGTTGTGGCAATGCTCAAAAAGAAAGCACGTGGCCGCATCATAGTCCTAAATTTGATATTGATGAATCCGCGATGAAATATGCGGTAAGTATGTTTATGAAGATTCTTGAAGTAGAAAAAGTGTTGTAGAAGTTTAATTCGATTAGTCCTAATATGAGAGGATTAATCGAATTTTTTAGTATACCTTAAGTTAAGAAAGATAATAATTATGTATTTTATATGATAAATCAGAAATATACTTGACTTTAGCACACATGTATTATTACACTCAGACTAACAATTAGAGGAAGACTAATTTACCTAATATGAATGATTATAAAAAGTGGAATCATGAATTAACTAAAAACTATTCTTCATTCAATAAAGTTTGTCCTGTAATTGACGACTTTCATTTAAGAAACAGGTGATACTATGACACCAATAATTCAAATACATCAATTAACTAAGCATTACGGACAAACACTTGTTTTCGAAAACCTGGATTTAGAGATTAAACGCAACCAGATCACATGTTTACTCGGTGAAAATGGTGCTGGTAAATCAACACTAATGAAATGCATCGTCAATCTCGTTATACCTGACAATGGTAGCATTCGTATTGATACCGATATTAAAAATATTGGATGCATTTTAGAAGGTGAGCGTAATATTTATTATTACTTAACTGTGTATGACAACTTATTTTACTTTGGAAAATTGAACCGTATTAAGAAGCACATCCTTGAGCATCGTATTAAAATCGTATTGAATCAACTTAATTTAAACGATAAAAAAGATAGCTATGTGAGTCAATTATCTAGAGGGATGCAGCAAAAGGTAGCTTTAGCAATATTACTTATCAAAGAACCTGAAGTCCTAATATTAGATGAACCTACTTTAGGTTTAGATGTACAATCGACGGATGAATTACTGAGTTACTTAGTTACATTAGTCGCATCAGGTAAAACAATTATCTTAACAACGCATCAGATGGAGATCGTGGAACAAATTGGAGATAACATCCTGATACTACGTGAGGGTAAGATATGTTTTTCAGATACGAAACATGCTTTATTGAAGCAATATAATAATCAAAATTATGTTGAGATCGAAACGACAGTGCCGATATCAAATTACGTACTTCCCTACTTTATATTCGTCGATGATTATCATTTCCGTGTATGTATGGATGATTTACCAAACGCGTTACATTATTTAGAAAAAAATACTATTAGAACTAAAGACATTTACAAAGTTGAAAAATCTTTAAGAGATATCTTTAAAGAAGTTATGAGGGATACACCATGATGGACGTTTTCATAGCAGAATTTTATAAGTTTAGAGGCATGTTTAAAAGGTACTACATTGATTCCATATCTGAAATCATTTCTTACCTAATATTATTTGTTGGATTAACATTTACTATTGTATCAACGACCACAACGACTCAAAACATGTTGTTACAATTAGTGATTGGAATATTCATCTGGTATATCGGTATTAATGCGATTGCTATATTTTCCTTTATATTACAAGAAGAAATGCAACTCGGTACCTTAGAGCAAATTTACCTAACTCAAACGCGTTTATCTCAAATGCTACTCGGCCGTGCAATTGGATCTTTCGTGTTCGATGCTATTGGGGGCGTCATTTTATCATCTCTAACTATGATAGTCATCACTATGTTAGGTTCAAACATACCCTTTCAATTACATGATTTACGACAATTGTTTGACTTAAGACTCATTATAATTCTTATTATGACAATGATAGGTATTTATGGCTTCTCATTTATCCTTGCCGGGTTGTCGATTATTTTCAAACGTATATCAGCAATATCAGTTATATTGAACTATATCTTTCTATTCTTCACAGGCTTACTTCTTACAGACAAAACATTACCACCATTATTAGATGTTTTCTCTAAAATATTACCAATTACATGGGGCATTATAAATATAAAGGATTTGTTAAACGAAAACCTTCATATTACACACCTCATAATGCTCATCGTTCATTCTGCAATATATCTGACCCTAGGTCTATTGATATTTCATTATTGTTCCTATATAGCACGTAAAAAAGGGACATTCAATCATTATTAGTATTAAGAAACCGCCTAAAGATAAAAATGTGCCAGCCAATAGAAATCAAAAAACAATTCCCAAATAAAGATTTGAACGCCAAATGATTCATATATCCTTACATCACTTAGCCTACTCTTGCATTTACTATCTCCTACTAAAAACCATAATAAATAAACTAATTAAATAACCTATAGCGGAAAATATAGCAATTGGAAAAACGATATATTCTATAGGAAACAATAAGATACCGATCAATATACCTAAAATAGTACCTATAAGCATACAAACAGGAATGACGTAGTTAAATGAGCTATTTTTATCTCTGTTATTGCTCATAATCTTCTCCTCTTTTTCATATGTATTTTCGAAATTCGATTATGTATAAAAAAAACAACTCCCAATTAAGGGAGTTGCTTTAATCTATATTTTGGATTACTCGATGATTTCAGTAACAACGCCTGAACCTACAGTACGTCCACCTTCACGGATTGAGAAACGAGTACCGTCTTCGATAGCGATTTTAGAAATTAATTCAACTTCCATTTCAACGTTATCGCCAGGCATAACCATTTCTGTACCTTCTGGTAATTGGATAACACCAGTTACGTCAGTAGTACGGAAATAGAATTGTGGACGGTAGTTAGAGAAGAATGGTGTATGACGACCACCTTCGTCTTTTGATAATACGTATACTTCTGATTTGAATTTAGTGTGAGGTGTGATTGAACCAGGAGCAGCTAATACTTGACCACGGTTAACGTCTTCACGTGCAACACCACGTAATAAAGCACCGATATTGTCACCAGCTTCAGCGTAGTCTAATAACTTACGGAACATTTCTACACCTGTAACAGTTGTTTTGCTTGATTCTTCAGCAAGACCGATGATTTCAACTTCTTCACCGACTTTGATTTGACCACGTTCAACACGGCCTGTAGCAACAGTACCACGACCAGTGATTGAGAATACGTCCTCAACTGGCATCATGAATGGTTTATCAGAGTCACGGTCTGGAGTTGGGATGAAGTCATCAACTGCTTGCATTAATTCTAAGATTTTTTCTTCGAATTTTTCGTCGCCTTCTAAAGCTTTTAATGCTGAACCAGCGATTACAGGTACATCGTCACCTGGGAAGTCATATTCGCTTAATAAGTCACGAACTTCCATTTCAACTAATTCTAATAATTCTTCGTCGTCAACTTGGTCAACTTTGTTTAAGAATACAACTAATGCTGGTACACCAACGTTACGTGATAAAAGGATGTGCTCACGAGTTTGTGGCATTGGACCGTCAGCTGCAGATACAACTAAGATACCGCCGTCCATTTGAGCAGCACCGGTGATCATGTTCTTAACATAGTCAGCGTGTCCTGGGCAGTCAACGTGCGCATAGTGACGTTTGTCAGTTTGGTACTCGATGTGTGCAGTATTGATAGTAATACCACGTTCTTTTTCTTCTGGAGCGTTGTCAATCATGTCGTATGATTGTGCTACAGTGTCACCATTTTTTGCTAATACAGTTGCGATAGCAGCTGTTAAAGTTGTTTTACCATGGTCAACGTGACCAATTGTACCAATATTGGCATGTTCTTTTGAACGATCGAATTTTTCTTTAGCCATTATGAAATCTCTCCTCTTCAATTTAGAAAATTAAATTTGTAATATCTCTCATGAAAGTTACTCACCTTCATGAGAAATAATCTTTATTACATTTATAAATCATTTGCCTTAAAAAATCAATAATATCAAACTTATCGCACAATTGTGGATAGTAGATGAATTTATTCAAGGTTTAACCTTAAATTATTCACCTTTGTTTTTCTTAATGATTTCTTCAGCTACTGATTTTGGAACTTCTGCATAGTGATCGAAGTACATTGTGTAAGTACCGCGACCTTGAGTATTAGAACGTAAGTTAGTTGCATAACCGAACATTTCTGAAAGTGGTACGAATGCGTTAACAACTTGAGCGTTACCGCGTGGTTCCATACCATCTACGCGTCCACGACGTGCAGTAACGTCACCCATGATGTCACCCATGTACTCTTCAGGCATTTCGATTGTAACTTTCATCATTGGTTCTAAGATTACAGGTTCACATGTTTTAGCTGCTTCTTTAAGCGCTAATGAAGCTGCAATTTTGAAGGCCATTTCAGATGAATCGACATCGTGGTAAGAACCATCGAATAATTCAGCTTTAACGTCGATTAATGGATAACCAGCTAATACACCGTTTTCCATTGCATCTTTAAGACCAGCTTCTACTGAAGGGATGTATTCACGAGGAACTACACCACCAACGATAGAGTTTTTGAATTCAAATCCGCCGCCAGTTTCATTTGGTTGGAAGTCAATGTGAACATCACCGTATTGACCACGACCACCTGATTGACGAGAGAATTTACCTTGAACTTTGCCGCCTTTTTTGAATGTTTCACGGTAAGATACCATTGGAGCACCTACGTTACATTCAACGTTGAATTCTTTCTTCATACGGTCAACTAAGATATCAAGGTGTAATTCACCCATACCACCGATGATAACTTGTCCAGTTTCATCGTCAGTGTGCGCTTTGAACGTTGGATCTTCTTCTTGTAATTTAACTAAAGCTTGAGTCATTTTATCTTGGTCAGCTTTAGATTTAGGCTCAACTGATAAGTGAATTACAGGCTCTGGGAATTCCATTGATTCAAGGATGATATCGTTCTTTTCACCACATAAAGTATCACCAGTACCAGTCTCTTTAAGACCTACAGCTGCAGCGATATCACCAGAGTATACTGTATTGATTTCTTGACGTGAGTTAGCGTGCATTTGTAATAAACGACCTACACGTTCACGTTTGTTTTTAGTTGAGTTCTTAACGTATGAACCAGCAGATAAAGTACCTGAGTACACACGGAAGAATGTTAATTTACCAACGTAAGGGTCAGTCATAACTTTGAATGCTAACGCAGCGAATTCAGCGTCGTCATCAGCTTTAGCGATAACTTCTTCGTCTGGGTTTTCAGAACGATGACCAACGATAGCTCTTACGTCTAACGGAGATGGAAGGTAATCAATTACAGCGTTAAGCATTAATTGAACACCTTTGTTTTTGAATGCAGTACCGCAAAGTACTGGGAAGAATTCAACATCAGTAGTTGCTTTACGGATAGCAGCTTTTAATTCATCAATAGAAATTTCTTCATCTTCAAGAACTTTTTCCATTAATTCATCGTTAGTTTCAGCAACTGCTTCGATTAATTCTTCACGTGCTTCTTGAGCACGTTCTTTATGACTATCTGGAATTTCAATTTCTTCAATCTCAGTTCCTAAGTCATTGTTATATTGGAAACATTTCATTTCAACTAAGTCAATGATTGCTTTGAAATCGTCTTCTGAACCGATTGGTAGTTGAATTGGTTTCGCGTTCGCATTTAAACGGTCTTTTAAAGTGCTAACTGAGTAATCGAAGTCTGCACCTAATTTATCCATTTTGTTAACGAATACGATACGAGGTACGCCGTAAGTTGTTGCTTGACGCCATACTGTTTCAGTTTGTGGTTCAACACCTGATTGCGCATCAAGTACTGTTACCGCACCATCAAGTACACGTAAAGAACGTTCAACTTCTACAGTGAAGTCTACGTGTCCTGGTGTATCGATGATGTTTACACGGTGGCCATCCCACTCAGCAGTTGTTGCAGCTGAAGTGATTGTGATACCGCGATCTTGTTCTTGTTCCATCCAGTCCATTTGTGAAGCACCTTCGTGTGTTTCACCAATTTTGTGGATACGTCCAGTGTAATAAAGAATACGTTCAGTCGTAGTTGTTTTCCCAGCATCAATGTGCGCCATGATACCGAGGTTACGAGTGTGTTTCAAAGAAAAATCTCTTCCCATGGGTATTCTTTCTCCTTCCAAAATATAGGATTAAAAAACATGTGGATATGGCTTTGCCCTAAGCATTACCATTCCAAAATTGTTGTAGATATTTCGGAACATGCTCAGGGTGCAAACCATCATATTACCAGCGGTAGTGTGCGAATGCTTTGTTCGCTTCAGCCATACGGTGAGTATCCTCACGTTTCTTAACTGCACCACCAGTGTTGTTAGCAGCGTCTAAGATTTCGTTAGCTAAACGATCTTCCATCGTTTTTTCACCACGAAGACGGGCATAGTTCACTAACCAACGTAAACCTAAAGTAGTACGACGTTCTGGACGTACTTCTACAGGTACTTGGTAGTTAGAACCCCCAACACGACGAGCTTTAACTTCTAGTACTGGCATAATGTTGTTGATTGCTTCATCGAATACTTCCATAGCATCACGACCACTACGTTGTTCAACTAGGTCGAATGCTGAATAAAGAATTCTTTGAGCTGTCCCACGTTTACCATCTAACATAATTTTGTTGATTAATTTAGTCACTAACTTAGAGTTGTGAATTGGATCTGGTAATACATCTCTTTTAGGTACTGATCCTTTACGAGGCATAATTAAAGTCCTCCCTTCCTATTATAGTATATTGATTAACTTTCAGTCATTTTAAAAAGCGAAACTTTACAAAGTCTTAACTTTATTTCTTAGGTTTTTTAGTACCGTATAATGAACGTCCTTGCATACGTCCATCAACACCTGCAGTATCTAAAGCACCACGTACGATATGGTAACGCACACCAGGTAAGTCTTTTACACGTCCACCACGTACAAGTACAACACTGTGTTCTTGTAAGTTGTGACCGATACCAGGGATGTATGCGTTGATTTCAATGTTGTTTGATAAACGCACACGTGCATATTTACGTAACGCAGAGTTAGGTTTCTTAGGTGTCATTGTACCTACACGAGTACAAACACCACGTTTTTGTGGAGAATTTAATTTAGTAAATTGTTTCTTTTGACTGTTGAAACCTCTATTTAAAGCTGGTGAGTCTGATTTCTTTGATTTGCTTTTTCTTGGTTTACGTACTAATTGGTTAATAGTAGGCATTTAAATGTCCTCCTCTCTTCATTTCTTAATCCCACACATCCAGGTGGTTCATTTTTAGGGTAAAATAAAATTTAGTAAGTTTCCTCACTAAGTCTCATTTTAAGAATGCAACTACAATTGCACTTACATTGATACCTGCTTCATTTCCAAGTGTTTGTTTACTCTCAGAATATGAAATCGGTATATTTTGTTGTATGGCAATGCTCAACACGAAAGACAAGAGATGAACATTCACATCTTTGGCAATAATCAATGATGTTACTTGATCTCGTTCAAGTGCTTTCATCGTCTCCTTCAAACCAACAACGTGTTGCTTGTTATTAAAGCGTGTAACTTTTTCATTAGACATTTCACATATCCTCCAAAGTTCTTGCTTGCATCACACCTTTAATATATTAACACCTTTTCTTTTCAAAAGTCAACTTTTTAATACGAATTTCTGCCTATATTTTAAAAAAAGAAAGCCCAAAGGGAGCTTTGGAATTGAAATTTGAATTCTAAATCCCTTTGGACCTATTGATCATTATTCGATTACCATGTCTTCTGGTGTTTCTGGTTGGACACTTTCGCGTTCAAAGTCAACGTCACTATAGCGTCTCATACCAGTACCAGCTGGAATTAACTTACCAATAATAACGTTTTCTTTAAGTCCAAGTAAGTCATCACGTTTACCTTTGATTGCTGCATCTGTAAGGACACGTGTAGTTTCTTGGAATGATGCTGCAGATAAGAAGCTTTCTGTTTCAAGAGAAGCTTTCGTAATACCAAGTAATACCGGCTTAGCAGTCGCTGGGCGTTTACGGCCTTTGAATGCTTCACGGTTAGCATCAGTAAACTTGTGGATGTCTACTAATGAACCTGGTAATAATTTAGTGTCTCCAGCTTCGATGATACGTACTTTACGTAACATTTGACGTACCATTACTTCGACGTGTTTATCGTCGATTTCAACACCTTGCATACGGTAAACTTTTTGTACCTCTTTGAGTAAGTAGCTTTCAGTTGCATTTAAACCAGCTACTGATAAGAAGTGTTTAGGTTCAATTGAACCTTCAGTTAATACTTCACCACGTTCTACTGATTGACCAACTTCAACTTTAAGACGTGATGTACCATTTGCAAGGTAAGATCTTGTTTCGTTAGCGCCTTTAACAACAATTTCTTGTTGACGATCTTTGCCGATTGAGATGTCTTCGATAACACCTTCAATTTCAGTGATTACAGCTTGACCTTTAGGATTACGCGCTTCGAAGATCTCTTGGATACGTGGAAGACCTTGTGTGATATCGCTACCTGCTACCCCACCTGTGTGGAATGTACGCATTGTAAGCTGTGTACCTGGTTCACCGATTGATTGAGCGGCAATTGTACCAACTGCTTCACCCACTTCAACCTTTTCACCAGTTGCAAGGTTCTTACCATAACATCTTTCACATACACCATGACGCGTGTTACAAGTAAATGCTGAACGGATATAAATTTCTTCAATACCTGCATCTGTTACTTGTTTAGCAAGTTCTGGTGTAATAAGTTCGTTAGGACGTAAGATGATGTCGTTTGTTTCTGGGTGACGAACTGTTTCTTTAGAATAACGACCTTCAATACGTTCGATGAATGGTTCGATCATTTCAGTACCTTCTTTAATGTCTGAAACAAGTAAACCACGGTCTGTACCACAATCTTCTTCACGCACGATAACATCTTGTGCTACGTCAACAAGACGACGTGTTAAGTAACCAGAATCGGCAGTCTTAAGTGCTGTATCGGCTAGACCTTTACGCGCACCGTGAGTAGAAATGAAGTACTCTAATACTGTTAAACCTTCACGGAATGATGAAGTGATAGGTAACTCGATAATCTTACCAGATGGAGCGGCCATTAAACCACGCATACCGGCAAGTTGAGTAAAGTTAGATGCGTTACCACGGGCACCTGAGTCACTCATCATGTAGATTGGGTTTGTTTTCTCAAGTGTATCCATTAATTCACTTTGAATTTGATCTTTAGCTTCTGTCCAAATTTCAACAACCGCGTTATAACGTTCTGATTCAGTTAATAAACCACGGTTAAATTGTTTTTGAACACGTTCAACTAATTCTTCAGATTTATCAAGGATTTCTTTCTTATCTGGTAGTACTGTGATGTCTGATACACCAACAGTAATACCTGCTTTAGAAGAGAACTTAAATCCTAAGTCTTTCATTAAGTCAAGCATCATAGAAGTATCTGTAATGCTGAATCGATTGAAGACTTCTGCGATAATTTTACCTAAGAATTTCTTGTTGAATGGTGAAATTAGCTCTTGTTCATCGAAGTAAGCTTTTAAGCCGCCTTCTCCTAATTCACTTGCTGAAACAAAGTACTTATCAGGTGTAGCGTGTTCTAAGTTTTCGTCTGAAGGTTCATTGATATAAGCAAATGAATCTGGAATGATTTCATTGAAGATAACTTTACCAACAGTTGTTGTTAAGATCTTCTTGTTTTGTTCTTCAGTAAATGTAGGGTTATTGAATGATGATGCATGAACACCAATTCTTGAATGTAAGTGTACATAACCCTTAGAGTAAGCTTTTAATACTTCATTAGTATCATTAAAGATACGACCAGTATTAACAGCATCGCTACGTTCTAATGTTAAGTAGTAGTTACCAAGTACCATATCCTGAGATGGTGTAACAACTGGTTTACCATCTTTAGGGTTAAGGATGTTTTGGGCTGCTAACATTAAGATACGTGCTTCAGCTTGCGCTTCTTTTGATAATGGTACGTGAACCGCCATTTGGTCACCATCGAAGTCAGCGTTATAAGCTGTACATGCTAATGGGTGAAGACGGATAGCGCGACCTTCAACTAGTGTAGGTTCGAACGCTTGGATACCAAGTCTGTGAAGCGTTGGTGCACGGTTAAGAAGTACTGGGTGTTCTTTGATTACGTCTTCTAAAACGTCCCATACTTCATCTTCAGTACGCTCAATTTTACTTTTAGCGTTTTTAATATTTGTAGCAATTTCACGTTTAACAAGTTCTTTCATTACGAACGGTTTGAAAAGCTCAATTGCCATTTCTTTTGGTAAACCACATTGGTACATTTTAAGGTTAGGACCTACAGCGATTACAGAACGACCTGAGTAGTCAACACGTTTACCAAGTAAGTTTTGACGGAAACGACCTTGTTTACCTTTTAACATATGAGATAAAGATTTTAATGGTCGGTTACCTGGACCAGTTACTGGACGACCACGACGACCGTTATCAATTAAAGCATCTACTGCTTCTTGTAACATACGTTTTTCGTTTTGAACGATGATGCCAGGAGCACCAAGGTCTAATAAACGTTTTAAACGGTTGTTACGGTTGATTACACGACGATATAAGTCGTTAAGGTCACTTGTTGCAAAACGTCCACCATCTAATTGAACCATTGGACGAATTTCTGGTGGAATGATTGGAAGTACGTCTAAAATCATCCAAGCAGGGTTGTTACCTGAATTTCTAAATGATTCAACAACTTCTAAACGCTTGATCGCACGAGTTAAACGTTGACCTGTAGCAGATTCTAACTCATCACGTAAATCCTTTAATTCAACATCTAAGTCAATTTCATCTAATAAGTCGCGGATACCTTCAGCACCCATTTTAGCAGTGAATTGACCAGGGAATTTATCATAATAATCACGGAATTCAGCTTCAGTTAATAATGTTTTCTTTTCAAGACCAGTTGGACCTGGATCTACAACAACATAAGAAGCAAAATAAATAACTTCTTCTAAAGCTCTAGGTGACATATCAAGTAATAGACCCATACGACTTGGGATACCTTTGAAATACCAAATGTGTGAAACAGGTGCAGCAAGTTCAATGTGACCCATGCGTTCACGACGAACTTTTGATTTAGTTACTTCAACACCACATCTGTCACAAACCATACCTTTGTAGCGTACACGTTTGTATTTACCACAACTACATTCCCAGTCTTTCGTAGGTCCGAAAATTCTCTCACAGAATAAACCGTCTTTTTCTGGCTTTAAAGTACGATAATTAATTGTTTCTGGTTTCTTAACCTCACCATATGACCAAGAACGAATCTTTTCAGGTGAAGCGAGTCCTATTTTCATGTAATGGAAATTATTTACATCAATCAAGGAGCCTACCTCCTTCAGTTTAAATTAGCTATGCTATTTGATTGATTCACAACGTTTAAACGATATCTAATACATAAGCCGAAAAGAAGAGAAAAGGCACCCTTTTCTTCTTCTTTAGCTTGATTTACTTAACTTCTATTAATCAGTGATTTCTTTTTGTGATTCTGGGATGCTAGATTGTTGTAAATTGACTTTGCGATCTTGAATTTCATCTTCTTCAAGGTCACGCATTTCAATTTCATTGTCACTTTCATCCATAACTTTAACATCTAATCCTAAACTTTGTAATTCTTTCATAAGCACTCGGAAAGATTCTGGAACACTTGGTTTAGAGATGTTCTCACCTTTAACGATTGATTCATAAGTTTTAACACGTCCGACAGTGTCGTCTGATTTGTACGTTAAGATTTCTTGAAGTGTGTATGCAGCACCGTATGCTTCAAGTGCCCATACCTCCATTTCACCGAAACGTTGACCACCGAATTGTGCTTTACCACCAAGTGGTTGTTGCGTAACGAGTGAGTATGGACCAGTTGAACGCGCGTGTAACTTGTCATCAACCATGTGAGCAAGTTTAAGCATGTACATAACACCAACTGAAATACGGTTATCGAATGGTTCACCAGTTCTACCATCATAAAGAACTGTTTTACCATCGCGTGCCATACCAGCTTCTTCAATTGTAGACCATACGTCTTCATCGTTCGCACCATCGAATACTGGAGAAGCAACGTGAATACCTAGATATTTAGCTGCCATACCTAAGTGTAATTCAAGTACTTGTCCGATGTTCATACGAGATGGTACACCTAGTGGGTTTAACATGATGTCGATTGGACGTCCATCTGGTAAGTAAGGCATATCTTCTTCAGGAACGATCTTAGAAATAACACCTTTGTTACCGTGACGACCACACATCTTATCCCCTACGTGAATTTTACGTTTTTGAACGATGTAGACACGTACTAATTGGTTAACACCTGGAGATAACGAATCATCGCCTTCTTCACGATTAAATACCTTAACATCTAATACGATACCGCCTGCACCGTGTGGTACACGTAATGACGTATCGCGAACTTCACGTGCTTTTTCACCGAAGATAGCGTGTAATAAACGTTCTTCTGCAGTTAATTCAGTAACACCTTTAGGCGTAACTTTACCTACTAAAATGTCACCATCTTTAACCTCAGCACCAACATAAACGATACCGCGATCGTCTAAGTTCTTAAGGGCATTTTCAGAAACGTTAGGAATGTCACGCGTAATTTCTTCGGGTCCAAGCTTCGTATCACGAGCTTCTGATTCATATTCTTCAATGTGAATAGAAGTGTAAACGTCGTCTTTAACAAGACGTTCGCTCATGATTACAGCATCCTCGTAGTTGTAACCTTCCCATGTCATGAAACCAACAACTACATTTCGACCTAGTGCCATTTCACCAAGTTCCATTGATGGACCGTCTGCAAGAATTTCGCCTTTAGTTACAACGTCGCCTTCAGCAATGATAGGACGTTGGTTGTAACAAGTACCAGAGTTTGAACGCTTGAACTTAGCTAATGGATAGCGATCAAGTTCGCCTTCATATTCTTTGCCGTCTTCTTCGATTAAACGACGTACTAATACTTCGTTAGATTGAACATGTTCAACACGACCTCTGTGACGCGCAATGACTGCTGCACCTGAGTCACGAGCTGCTACGTGTTCCATACCTGTACCAACGAATGGAGATTCTGGATTCATTAAAGGTACTGCTTGACGTTGCATGTTTGCACCCATTAACGCACGGTTAGAGTCATCGTTTTCGATGAATGGGATACATGCTGTCGCTGCAGAAACAACCTGTTTAGGTGATACGTCCATGTAATCCATTTTCTCTTTATCCATTGTTGTATTGTTACCACGGAAACGACATACAACTTCGTCGTCTAAGAAACGACCTTCTTCGTCTAAACGAGAGTTCGCTTGGGCAACTACATAGCTATCTTCTTCGTCAGCTGTTAAGTAGTCGATTTGCTCAGTAATCGCGTTTCTTTCGATATCTACTTTACGATAAGGTGTTTCAATGAAACCAAATTCATTTACGCGTGCATAACTTGATAGTGAGTTAATCAGACCAATGTTTGGACCCTCTGGTGTTTCGATTGGGCACATACGACCATAGTGAGAATAGTGAACGTCACGTACTTCCATTTGAGCACGTTCACGCGTTAAACCACCAGGTCCAAGGGCAGATAAACGACGTTTGTGCGTTAACTCTGCAAGTGGGTTTGCTTGGTCCATGAATTGAGATAATTGAGAGCTACCAAAGAATTCTTTGATAGAAGCAATTACTGGACGGATATTAATAAGTTGTTGTGGTGTGATCGAATCTGTATCTTGGATTGACATTCTTTCACGTACGACACGTTCCATTCTTGATAAACCGATACGGAATTGGTTTTGTAGTAATTCACCTACAGAACGTAAACGACGGTTACCTAAATGGTCGATGTCATCTGTGTAGCCAATGCCGTGTAGTAAGTTGAAGAAGTAAGACATTGACGCAACGATATCTGCTGGCGTAATACATTTTACTTCTGAATCAGGGAATGCATTACCAATTACAGTCGTTGTTTTTTCTTCATCATCATTTGGTACATATACTTTAATAGATTGAACTTCTACCGGTTCATCTACAATACTACCTTCTAATTCATAAACTTCAGTGTTCGCAGTAGATTCAAGTACTTCCATGATTTCGTCTAATTTACGACGGTCTAGTACAGTACCTTCTTCTGCTACAATTTCACCAGTTTCTGAATCAACGATAGGTTCAGCTAATTTTTGATTGAATAAACGGTGTTTTAGGTGAAGTTTCTTGTTAGCTTTGTAACGACCAACACTAGCTAAATCATAACGTTTTGAATCGAAGAAACGTGAGTATAATAAACTCTTAGCATTTTCAAGTGTTGGTGGTTCACCTGGACGTAAACGTTCATAAATTTCAAGTAAAGCTTGATCTGTATTTTCAGTATTGTCCTTTTCAAGCGTGTTACGTAGGTATTCATTATCACCGATTAAATCAATGATCTCTTGGTCAGATGAATAACCTAAAGCACGTAATAATACTGTTAATGGTAACTTTCTTGTTCTATCAATACGTACATATACTACGTCTTTCGCATCAGTTTCGTATTCTAACCATGCACCACGGTTAGGAATCACTGTTGCATCGTAGTTTGTACGACCGTTTTTATCTAATTTTTCGTTGAAGTAAACGGATGGTGAACGTACAAGTTGTGATACGATAACACGTTCAGCACCATTAATAACGAATGTACCTGTATCTGTCATTAATGGGAAATCACCCATAAATACTTCTTGATCTTTAACTTCGCCAGTTTCTTTAATGATTAAACGAACTTTCACACGAAGAGGCGCTGCGTAAGTTGCATCGCGGTTTTTAGATTCTTCTAAATCGTATTTAGGTTCACCTAATCTATAATCAACGAATTCTAATGATAAGTTTCCTGTAAAGTCTTCGATAGGAGAGATATCTCGGAACATATCTAAAAGACCTTCTTTTAAGAACCATTCATAAGATTTCGTTTGAATCTCTATTAAGTTAGGTAGTTCTAATACTTCTGAAATTCTCGCATAATTTCTACGTTTACGATGTCTTCCATATTGGACATTTTGGCCTGCCAAACAGATTCACCCCTCAAAAATTGTGCACGTACTTAAAGTATTTATAAAGGTGCTTAGACAAAAAGAAAACGGCAGCACATTTTGATGACACCATTTTCTATTATCGTCTATTATTATTGTTATAATCACCACGAAATACGTAAAAGTACACACTTATTGAACATAAATTTTTACATTCTATAATTCTATCAGAGAAAGTTTTGAAAATCAACACTTATCACTTGATAAAATATAGTAACCTTTATTTTTAGCTAAAACTTCCACATTTGAAAATACTGCGTCCATTTTCTTTTTTGCAGAAGCCATACCTTGTTTCTTTTGAATCACGACTAATAATTTGCCGTTTGCTTTCAACTTATCTTTGGCACCTTCTAAAATGCCATGAACGACATCTTTTCCGGCACGAATCGGTGGATTGGTTAAGATAAAGTCATACGTATCGTCTTCAACTTCACTTAAACCATCACTTTCTTTTACTGAAGCATTTGAGATATCATTAGCTTCGATATTCTTAGTTGTTAATGCTAAAGCACGCGCGTTCACATCTACTAGAGTAACGTCATCATGCGGCGCAACCTTTGCCAACATAAGCCCAATAGGTCCATAGCCGCACCCTACATCAAGAATCGTTTTCTTCTTGCCAACTGGGTGATGCTTTAAAAAAGTTCGAACTAATAAGTCTGATCCGAAATCAATTTTACCTTTTGAAAAGACACCTGCGTCAGTCGTAAGCGCTAAGCGATGATTTTGATAATGATACGTGAAAACTTGCTCGTCGCTCTTTACCTCTGGTGTTTTATCATAATAATGGCTCATAACCACACCTCACCTTTAGAAAATAAAAAAGACTGGGTAATAACAAGTATTATCCCAGTCCCTTTTTTCATTTATCAAAGAATTATTTTAATTCTACAGTTGCGCCTACTTCTTCTAATTGTTCTTTAAGTTTTTCAGCTTCTTCTTTTGGTAATCCTTCTTTGATTACTTTTGGAGCTTCGTCTACCATTGCTTTAGCGTCTTTAAGACCTAAACCAGTAGCTTCTTTAACTGCTTTAACAACTTTGATCTTAGATGAACCAGCTGAAGTTAATTCTACGTCGAATTCTGTTTTCTCAGCTGCTTCGCCGCCGCCTGCTGCACCTGCTGCTGCTACTGGAGCTGCTGCAGTTACACCAAATTCTTCTTCAATTGCTTTAACTAAATCGTTTAATTCTAATACTGACATTTCTTTAATTGACTCAATGATTTGTTCATGATTTGCCATTTTATATTCCTCCATTTTTTAAATATTTTTTATGATATCGCGTAAGTGCGTCGATTATTCAGCACTTTCTTCTGATTTTTCTTTCTCTTCTCCAACTGCTTTAACTGCATAAGCGAAGTTGCGCATTGGTGCTTGTAATACTGATAATAGCATTGAAACAAGACCTTCGTGAGATGGTAATGTACCAACTGTGTTAACTTCCTCAGCTGAGATAAGTTTACCATCCATAATGCCGGCTTTAACTTCAATTGCGTCGTGTTCTTTAGCGAATCCAGCGATTACTTTAGCTGGTGCTACAACATCTTCTGTAGAGAATGCTACAGCTGTAGGACCTGTGAAGTGTTCATTTAAACCTTCAAGTCCAGCTTCTTCAGCTGCACGGCGAAGCATAGTATTTTTGTATACTTTGTACTCAACGCCAGCTTCACGTAATTGTTTACGTAAGTCTGTTACTTCAGCAACAGTTAAACCACGGTAGTTAACGATAACTGTTGAAACTGATGCTTCAAGTTGTTCTTTGATTGTTGAGACTTGTTGTTTTTTAGCTTCAATAATTGCAGACATTTAGACACCTCCATAATTTAAATTTTAATTGGTGCTTTTTATTGATTTTTTACAATAAAAAAGCACTTTTTACCCGCGGCAAAAAGTGCTTGAATCTTATCACGTTCAAGTCAATTTAGCCTCGGTAGGATATCATAAATTGCTATGATGATTAAGTTTCTTTAAACTCCTACTGTCTTAGGTAAAATAATCACATTTATTAATATATCGCGCTTAGTGTAATAAGTCAACGATTATTTTTTATAATTTAAAGCCAGAAGTATCTACTTTGATACCAGGACCCATAGTTGTTGTTACAGATACTGATTTAAAGTAAGTACCTTTTGCTGAAGATGGTTTAGCTTTTGTTAAAACATCTTTTAATGCGTTGAAGTTTTCAACTAATTTATCTTCATCGAATGAAGTTTTACCGATAGAAGCATGAACGATACCAGATTTTTCAGCACGGTATTCAACTTTACCAGCTTTGATTTCTTCAACAGCTTTTTTAACGTCCATTGTTACTGTTCCAGTTTTAGGGTTTGGCATTAAACCTTTAGGTCCTAATACACGACCAAGTTTACCAACTTCTCCCATCATGTCTGGTGTAGCAACAACTACGTCGAAGTCGAACCAACCTTGTTGGATTTTGTTAACGTAATCTGAATCGCCTACGTAATCTGCGCCTGCTTCTTCCGCTTCAGTAATTTTGTCACCTTTCGCGAATACTAAAACACGTTGTGATTTACCAGTACCGTGTGGTAATACTACAGCACCACGGATTTGTTGGTCATTCTTACGTGTATCAATACCTAAACGAAATGCTACTTCAACTGAAGCATCAAAATTTGCAATATTAGTTTCTTTAGCTAAGCTGATAGCTTCTTCTACGTTGTAGAACTTTTGGCGATCAACTTTGCTTTGAGCATCTTGATACTTTTTACCTTTTTTAGCCATTTCTTTTCCTCCTTTAGTGGTTTTAGCGGAATGTCCTCCCACGTTCACTTGTACATTTGTACAAGTTAAAGGCAGACAGCAACAAATGCTATCTGCATATCGTTATTTATACATGTTTCATTTAAAGTTATCGTTATGCGATTAGCCTTCTACTGTGATACCCATACTACGCGCTGTACCTTCAACGATACGCATAGCTGCTTCTTCAGATGCTGCGTTTAAGTCAGGCATCTTAGTGTTAGCGATTTCGCGTACTTGGTCTTTAGTAACAGTAGCAACTTTGTTTTTGTTAGGTTCGCCTGAACCTTTTTCAACGCCTGCTGCTTTTTTAAGTAGTACTGCTGCAGGTGGTGTCTTAGTGATGAATGTAAATGAGCGATCCTCAAATACAGTGATCTCAACTGGAATGATTAAACCTGCTTGTTCTTGTGTACGTGCATTGAACTCCTTACAGAATCCCATGATATTCACACCGGCTTGACCTAATGCAGGACCAACTGGTGGTGCTGGGTTTGCTTTACCTGCAGGAATTTGCAATTTAACTACTTTTTCTACTTTTTTAGCCACGATGTGCACCTCCTTGATATCGTGATGTGGTCACAGGGCTCAGTTTTGCCCTCCCACTCATAAAACATTTCGTGACGAAATGAGCGCCTCCATGAGCGCGACCACATTAGTTTAACATTACTTATTACAAATTACAATAGCAAAGTTCCACTTGATTTTTTTAATCATAGTGGAACTTGTGCATGAGCTTTGCTCAGGCGTACCTCTATTCACTTAGAATAAAATTCTTAGTGGGATTTATGCATGAGCTATGCTCAGGCCTTCCTTTAAAACACTAGACTTTTAAATCATAGTGGAACTTGTGCATGAGCCCAGCGAAAGCGTACATCTATTCACTTAGAATGTAATTCATAGTGGGATTAGTTTACGCTTAGCTCAAATCGCTCATTGCCTTAGCTTACTCACTGAACGCCTAGCGCATCAATTAAGTTAACGCCACAAAATTTATAATTTCTCGATTTGATCAAATTCTACTTCTACAGGTGTTTCACGACCGAACATATTTACAAGTACTGTTAACTTGAATTTTTCTGATTCTAACTCATCTACTACGCCAACTTGGTCAGCAAATGGGCCAGATTTAATTTTAACTTGGTCGCCAATTTCAACTTCAACATCGATTGTTTTTTCTTTCATGCCCATTTGTTTTAAGATGAAACGCGCTTCATCTGGAAGTAATGGATTTGGCTTAGAACCCGCACCTGCTGAACCTACGAATCCTGTAACACCAGGTGTATTACGTACTACATACCATGATTGGTCTGTCATGACTAATTCAACAAGAACGTAACCTGGGAATGTTTTTTTAACAAGCGTTTTCGCTTTACCGTCTTTAACTTGTGTTTCCTCTTCTTCTGGTATGACAACTCTGAAAATTTGTTCTGTCATATTCATAGATTCAACACGTTTTTCTAAATTCTTTTTAACTTTATTTTCATAACCTGAGTATGTGTGTACTGCATACCAACGTTTTGCCCCGTTCTCTGTGGACATCTTGTCACTCCTAACTATTTGATAATTTCGATAAGTCTCCCGATTCCAATATCTAGACCATAGAAAAATAATAAGAAAAATAACACTGTTGTAACTACAATCGATGTATATTTACCTAGTTCTTTTCCTGTTGGCCAGCTTGTCTTCTCCATCTCACTTTTGACACCTTGGAAGAAACTTTCTTTTTTAGCCATATCTCATATCCTCCACTTCATTTATTTCGATTCTTTATGAACTGTGTGCTGATTACAATTTGGACAATATTTTTTGAGTGTTAGGCGTGTTGAAGTTTCTTTATTTTTAGGTACATTATAATTTCTGTTACCACACGCTTCACAATTAATAGGAACCTTTTTCATAATGTTCACCTGCTCATTATAATACCAGTTTACTATACAAAAATTCTTAATCAATTGTCAAATAGATATAAGCGTTTATAATATTTTTTTAATTTATGTTTACAACGATAAATCGCATTATATACAACTTTTTCTTCAACGCGAAACTTTAATGCGATTTCACGCGGTTTGTACTCTTTCATCAACAAATCAACGACTTGTACTTCAAAAGGACTTAACCGCTCACTAAAGCACTCTAGAAATGCAAGCTCCTCTTTATGCACCATATTCTGTTCAAGCTCAGCATAGTATATAGCTTGATACGCGTAATAAGCAGCTTTACTCTCATTCAAGATCATCTCACCGAGTGCTTCTAAACGCATATGCGCTCTTAAATAATCAATCTTTGCACGTTTAATGACCTTGTTCAGATAATGCGTAATAGGCAACGTATCATCGATAACAAAGTGTTCAAAATGTTGCATGAGCTTCATTATAATATCATGACAAATATCTTCACGGTCTTGCCTATTTACTCTGTAGTCGATTAGCACTTCTAAAATATACGGACGTAGTGTTTTTACTAAGGCTTCTTTAGAAGCATCACGATTGGATTGATAATTTTTAATGAGCGTTGAGAGTTCTTCATTACTTAATTGCTGTTGAATCATAGTTGTCACATCCTACTTCAAATATTGAAGTAAGCATATAGAACAAATTAAAAAAAGCGCAAGACTACAGAAATGCTAAGAATCCGGGTTACCACGTCTCAGTTTTTCAAATTCTGTTAGTACGTCTTCAGACAACGGAATTCGCGTGCGTGGCTTAGTATTATCAATAGAAGCCATCGTTTTCTTAACGGTCTTTTCATTCTCGGTAATGTTACGCCACATCTCACGCGACGAGATACGATAAGCACCAGTCCCAAAGATTGCGTGTTGCTCACTCATGTCACTCGTGACAACCATAATCTTAGTCGTATGCTTGTTATAGTGATTATAAACCCATCGTTCGATATAGCTATCGGCCGTCTCATTCTCCTTGGTGTAAATAATTTTAACTCCGTGATAATACGATTCGCTCATATTACCTTCTTGATCATACGCATCAAATACACAAATCACTTCACCCTTAATAAGCGCGTTATAGTTACTGATTTCTACAATTAACTGTTCTCTCGCTTCGGAAAGGTCTTCCTGAGCTAGTGCACTGAGGTGATTGGATTGTCCCATCATATTGTAACCATCTATGATGACGTATACTTGTTTCATGACTTTTCTCCAAGTGGATGACGCTTACGGTAGACTTCATACATGAGTAAGCTTGCCGCTACAGAAGCGTTCAAGCTATTAACATGACCAACCATAGGTATGTTTAAGAAGAAATCGCACTTCTCAAGCACAACGCGGCTTGTACCTTGACCTTCACTACCGATAACAATCGCTAGCGGCATACCTGCGTCCATCTCGCGATAATCTGTTGAATGCTTGGCTTCTGAACCAACAAACCAGTACCCTTTATCTCTTAATGTATCCATAGTTTGAGATAGGTTCGTTACACGAATGACTGGTACGTGCTCAATTGCTCCTGTCGACGCTTTGGCAACAACTTGCGTTAAAGCAACTGAACGTCGTTTCGGAATAATGATGGCATCAATGCCCGTTGCGTCAGCAGTTCTAAGTATCGAACCTAAATTATGTGGATCTTCAAGACCGTCTAAGATGAGTACGCATGGCAAGTGGTCTTGTTGTTCCATTTCTTCTAAAAAGGCATCTAAGGCTTTATATGCATATGGCGCAATGAACGCAGCGATACCTTGATGGGGTGAATCCGAAATGTGGTCAATTTTCGATTTTGGTACCGTTTGAACGATGATTTTTTCAGATTTTGCTTTTTTTAAAATGTCTGCAATTTGTTGTTTTTTTATGTTTTCTTGTATCAGAATCTTATTAATTGTACGCCCGGACATAATTGCTTCTTTAACTGCGTGACGACCTACTATAGTTAAATCTTCCACATTCATCACTCCCTTTTCTCAACAATTTCAATAATATCTTCTAACAAAGCTTCTAAACGTTCAGTTTGATGGTCAAGATATAGATAACCAATCACCGCTTCTAACCCTGAACTTTTACGATACGTTTGAACATCTGTGTTTTTAGCTTTCGTATGGCTTTTCGCATTGCGACCACGTTTAATAACGTCTGATTCATCCTCTGTGAAAAAGTCCACCGCTTCAAGCGTCATCAGTGTCTCGGCTTGGCTTTTCGCTGAGACGTAACGTGTTGCTTCGTGGTGCAAGCGATTTGGTTTACTTTGAATTTTACGAATGATGTGTCGGCGTACGTGTTGATCAAGCACAGCATCGCCCATATAGGCCAAAGTTAGCGGGTTCAGTAACTTAACATTATTCACCACGTTTAAATCTCACACCTTGTTTGGTATCTTCTAAGATAATGTTTTTCTCTTTTAAAAGGTCTCGGATTTCATCAGCGCGTTCGAAGTTCTTTTGTTGACGTGCTTCGTTACGCTCTTCAATTAATGCTTCAATTTCTTCGTCTAAAAGTTCTTCTTTAGAGGCCTTTTCAAGAGGGACACCTAATACGTCACTAATGATTTCATGAACTTCCATGAGACGTTTTAACACGTCGACTGAAGTGGATTGCTCGAGATTGTATTTATTTGATAACTTCGCTAAATCATACCAAGCTGTAATGGCATTCGCTGTGTTAAAGTCGTCGTTCATCACTTTCTCAAACTGCGCTAAAATTTGATCTGCTTCATCTTTATGCGCATCATGCGATTTAATATCAACAGACGTCTCTAGGCGCGTTCTTAAAGCTTCATAACTATTTCGAATACGTTCTAAACCGCTTCGTGCAGCATCAACAAGCTCTAAATTGTAGTTAATTGGACTTCTGTAATGCACACTAATCATAAAGAAACGTAGCACGTCAGGATCAATTTCTTTGATGATATCGTGAACAAGGATAAAGTTACCTAGTGACTTACTCATCTTTTCATTATTGATATTGATGAAGCCATTGTGCATCCAATAGTTCGCGAATGTTTCGCAGTTATGCGCTTCTGATTGCGCGATTTCGTTCTCATGGTGCGGGAACTGTAAATCGCTACCACCTGCGTGGATATCAATAGTTGGACCTAATTCATGGTAAGCCATAACAGAACATTCGATATGCCAACCTGGACGACCTTCGCCAAATGGGCTATCCCAGCTGATTTCACCAGGCTTAGCTTTCTTCCATAATGTGAAGTCTAAGGCATCTTCTTTTTGTTCACCTGTTTCAATGCGTGCGCCTACCTTTAGATCATCAATAGACTGATGACTTAATTTACCGTAGCCATCAAATTTACGCGTTCTAAAGTAAACGTCGCCACCACTTTCGTAAGCGTAACCTTTGTCAACAAGTTCTTTAATAAAATCAATAATATTATCCATGTGATCCATTACGCGAGGATTAGAAGTCGCTTTCTTAACGTGGAGCGCACCTGTATCTTCGTAAAAGGCCTTGATATAACGTTCTGCAATATCAGGAACGCTTTCGCCAAGTTCGTTAGAGCGTTTGATTAACTTATCATCAACGTCAGTAAAGTTAGACACATACTCAACCTCATACCCTTGATACTCGAAATAACGACGAACAACGTCGTAACAAATCGCAGGTCTTGCGTTACCAATGTGAATGTAGTTATAGACAGTAGGTCCACATACATACATCTTCACTTTACCTGGCTCGATAGGTTTGAATGTCTCCTTTTGTCTCGTTAACGTATTATATAATGTAATCATCTTCAATCTCTCCATTCTTAGTTTGCTCAAGTTGTTTTTCTAATTGCTTTAACTGTTCATAAATAGGATCCGGTAAGTTACGGTGGTCGAACGTTTTACCGATTCTAACACCATCTTGTTTAACAATTCGTCCTGGAATACCTACAACAGTTGTATAGCTTGGCACATTACGTAATACTACAGAGTTTGCACCGATATTTGAATTTGAATGTACTTTAATATTCCCCAATACCTTGGAACCAGCAGCAATCAAGACATTATCACCGATGTCAGGGTGACGTTTACCTTTCTCTTTACCTGTACCACCTAGTGTAACACCTTGATAAATCGTTACATTATCACCGATTGTACATGTTTCCCCTATCACAACGCCCATACCATGGTCGATGAATAAACGATTACCGATTTTGGCACCTGGGTGAATTTCAATGCCCGTAAAAAAGCGTGAGACTTGAGAAATTGCTCTTGCTATAAAATATAATTTTCGTTTATAAAACCAATGTGCAACTAAATGATTCCATACTGCGTGAAGGCCCGCATACGTTGTGACGACTTCAAACGTCGTTCTCGCAGCAGGATCTTGTTCGAACACCATCTTTACATCATCTTTCATACGTTTTAACACACTGTTTACCCCCTTTTAATAAAAAAAGCACCTCTAACAAAATTGTCAGAGGCGCTTAAGCACGGTTCCACTCTTTATTTTCGTACATGTGTACACTCATTCGTCGATATTCAACTACTCAAATAAGGTGCATTCATTAAACATTGCGACGTACTCACACCACCCGTACGCTCTCTGAGTCACAACCATTTAACTACTCTTCCTTACGTCAAAATTCACTTTAATCGTAATGGATTTGTTGAATTTTTTCAAGCTTATAACATTTTTTTAATACGTGTTAAGACTTTATCTTTACCTAATACTTCAATCGTGTTTGGTAATTCAGGTCCGTGCATTTGACCAGTTACAGCAACACGGATTGGCATAAATAAGTTTTTACCTTTAATACCCGTTTCTTTTTGGATTGATTTAATTGATTTCTTGATTTCAACTGCTTCAAATGGTTCCAAGCTTTCAAGTTTATCGTATAACGCGCTCATTAATTCAGGCACTTGTTCACCATCTAATACCGCTTTCGCATCTTCGTCGAGTTCTTTTTCATCTCTAAAGAATAATTCAGATAGCGGTACAATTTCACCTGCATAGCTCATTTGTTCTTGATATAAAGCAACTAATTTTCTACCCCAATCAAGTTCATCTTCTGAAGGAGATTCAGGTAGTAATCCAGCTTTAATCATGTGCGGTAATGTCATTTCAAAAACAGTTTCTGGATCTTTTTCTTTCATATATTGGTTGTTAATCCATTCTAATTTTTGCTTATCGAAGAAAGCTGGTGATTTAGACAAACGATTTTCATCGAAGATTTTAATAAATTCTTCTTTAGAGAAGATTTCTTCTTCACCTTCAGGAGACCAACCAATTAAAGCGATAAAGTTAAATAATGCTTCAGGTAAGTAACCTAAATCACGATATTGCTCGATAAATTGAAGAATTTGACCGTCACGTTTACTTAACTTCTTACGTTGTTCATTAACAATTAATGTCATGTGACCAAAGCGTGGCGGTTCCCAACCAAATGCTTCATAAATCATAAGTTGTTTAGGCGTATTTGAAATGTGGTCGTCACCACGAATCACATCTGAAATTTCCATATAGTGATCATCAATCGCAACGGCGAAGTTATACGTTGGTACGCCGTCTTTTTTAACGATAACCCAGTCACCGATACCATTAGAATCAAATGATACGTCACCTTTTACAATATCGTTAAATTGATATGTTTTGTCTTTAGGTACACGGAAACGAATTGAAGGTTTGCGACCTTCTTTTTCAAATGCTTCTTCCTCTTCTTTAGTAAGGTTCGCATGTTGACCACCATAACGTGGCATTTCACCGCGAGCACGTTGCGCTTCACGTTCAGCTTCTAATTCATCTTCAGTCATATAACACTTATACGCTTTATCTTCTTCAAGTAGCTTTTCAATAAGAGGGTTATAGATATCTTGACGTTCAGATTGGCGATAAGGACCATAACCTTTATCTTTATCTACAGATTCATCCCAATCTAAACCTAACCATAGTAAGTTATCAAATTGAGAAGACTCACCATCTTCAAGGTTACGCTTTTTATCTGTATCTTCAATACGAATTACGAAATCACCATCATGATGCTTAGCATATAAATAGTTAAATAACGCCGTACGTGCATTACCAATATGCAGATAACCTGTTGGACTTGGTGCATATCTTACTCTTACTTTACTCATCCGATTCACTCCTGTTAAATTTATCTCATTTTATTTAAGACGATGATTCACCTGTTAAAGAGACGATTGCTTGAGCTGCAATACCTTCTTCTCTACCGGTAAAACCAAGTTTTTCACTCGTCGTAGCTTTTACATTAATATATTTTACATCTACATCGAATACTTGTGCAATAACTTCACGCATCTTATCGATATGCGGTCTAAATTTAGGCTTTTCAGCAATAATTGTAGCATCTACATTGTTGATAACAAAGCCTTCTTTCTTAACCGCTTCATATGCTTCTTTTAATAACTTTTTAGAGTCCGCATCTTTAAAAGCCATGTCCGTATCTGGAAACAATTTACCAATGTCTCCTAACGCACATGCACCGAGCATCGCGTCCGTAATCGCATGTAATAATACATCGGCATCACTATGCCCTTTTAAACCTTTCGTATGCGGAATTTCAATACCGCCAATAATTAATTTACGTTCTGAATCAAATTCGTGAACATCATAACCGAGTCCTACTCTAAACATTTAAGTCACCTCTATTTTGAATTACTGAAAGCCCATAATCTAAATCCTCCGTCGTCGTCAACTTAATATTATTATAATTTCCTTCAACGACTTGAATTGGCGTACCATAGTGTTCGACTAACGACGCGTCATCTGTACCCTCAAACTTTGTTTCAGAAGCATACTGATACGCTTCCTTTAAAAGCCCGAATTGAAAGGCTTGAGGCGTTTGCACTTGCCACAATTTACGTCGATCTAACGTTTGAACAACCTGACCATCTTCAACGACTTTAATCGTATCTTTAGCTCTGACCGCAGTCAGACACGCTTGATTCAACGTCGCTTGTTGGAATAAACCTTCTATCGTTTCATGTGAAACAAATGGTCTTGCACCGTCATGTACCATGACGACCGTTTCAGGGTTAAGTTCTAACGACTGTATGACATTAAAAATACTTTCTTGGCGTTCACGTCCTCCAGCTATGAAGGATGTGACCTTGTCATACGCAGTCAGTAGAGATTGAAGCTTCGTTTCTTCATTTGGATTAAGTGCTAAATGAATACCCTCGCACGCGTTGTCTTCTTGAAATACCTTTACTGTACGTTCAATGATCGTCATTCCATCTAATTCGATCAATAATTTATTATAAGGCTTACCCATTCGAGTGCCACGGCCTGCAGCCGGAATAATGACATGATATCCCATGTTCGTTCACCTAATCCTTTTCAAGTGTTACATGTATCGACATTATTGTATCATTTTTGAAGCGTTGAAGTCTTCGTTACTAGGCTTTTTGTAAAGCAATCGCTAACGCTTCTCTTGTCGATTCAACACCTATAACTTTAATGCCTTCAGGATAGTCCCAACCACCTAAGTTTGTCTTAGGTATAATCACACGTTTAAAGCCAAGTTTCTCCGCTTCTTGAACACGTTGCTCGATACGAGACACACGTCTGATTTCACCTGTTAGACCGACTTCACCTATGAAGCAGTCTAACCCATCAACTGCTTGGTTCTTAAAACTAGATGCAACCGCCATAATGACCGCTAAATCGACAGCAGGTTCTGTAAGTCTGACCCCACCTGCTACTTTAATGTAAGCGTCTTGTTGCTGCAGAAGATAATTTTCTTTCTTTTCAAGGACGGCCATTAATAGACTCAAACGGTTATGGTCAATGCCCGTAGCCATACGTCTTGGATTATTAAACGTCGTTGGTGTCACGAGTGATTGTACCTCAATCAGTAACGGTCTCGTACCTTCCATAGTCGCGACAATCGTTGAGCCAGGAACATTTTTAGAACGCTCTTCTAAAAACATTTCAGAAGGATTACGAACCGCCTTGAGACCACTATGCTTCATCTCGAAGATACCCATTTCATTCGTAGATCCGAAACGGTTTTTAACAGCGCGTAAGATTCGATAAGCGTGATGTTCATCACCTTCGAAATAAAGCACGGTATCTACCATATGTTCAAGCAGTCTTGGACCAGCGATTTGACCTTCTTTCGTAACGTGACCAACGATAAATGTAGCAATGTTCATTTGCTTTGCGATATTCATTAAACTTTGCGTACTCTCGCGCACTTGTGATACAGAACCAGGTGCCGAACTGATTTCTGGATGATAAATCGTTTGAATCGAATCCACAACAATCATATCCGGTTCCGTATGTTTAACCGTCTCATGAATCACTTCAAGGTCCGTCTCACTGAACACATTAAGCTCACTTGAATCTTCAGATAAACGTTCAGCACGTAATTTCGTTTGATTTAAAGATTCCTCACCTGTGATATATAAGACTTTCTTTTGTTTGGAAAGTTTTGCGCACATTTGTAAAAGCAACGTCGACTTACCAATACCAGGGTCCCCACCGATTAACACGAGCGAACCTGAAACAATACCGCCACCTAATACACGGTCGAATTCATCATTTCCAGATTGAATACGTGGCGTTGTTTCTTGCTTAACGTCACTTAATTTTTGTACTTTAGCGGGTTTCTTATCACTTTTAATGCCATGCTTACTTGGAGTTGATTTACGCTCTACAACTTCTTCCATTTGATTCCAAGCACCACAGTTCATGCATTTACCGTTCCATTTAGGCGATTGAGCTCCACACGCCATACATTCGTAAATCACCTTTTTCTTAGCCAAAGTGACACCTCCTCAATTCCATTACTCTTATTTTATAGGTAAAAAATTATTTTAACAATGATATTAAATTAAAAAGAGACCACCAGTAATTAAGACACACAATTACTGGTGATCTGCTATACATTTATTTTAAGATTCTACAGTTTCATCTTCACGTTCTTTAATATCAAATGTGTAATCGTCACCATCATAATCGACAGTTACCGCTTTACCTTCAATGTTACGACCGTCTAAGATAAGTTCACTTAAGTTATCTTCAATCGCTTTTTGAATTGCGCGGATAAGTGGTCGCGCACCATACTCAGGATCATAACCTTCTTCAGCTATACGATCCTTCGCTTTATCCGTAACTTGAATATGAATATTTTGTTCATCGAGACGTTTCGTTAATTTATTAACCATCATCGTAACAATTTCTTTAAGCTCTTCTTTTTCTAAACGGTGGAAGACAATGATGTCATCAACACGGTTTAAGAATTCTGGACGGAAGGCATTCTTAAGTTCTTTAAGCATTGTTTTACGGATTGTTTCGTAGTCGTTCGTTTGATCAGAACCGCCGAAACCAGCGAAACGTTGATCTTGAAGCTCTTGAGCACCGACGTTCGACGTCATGATAATGACAGTATTTCTAAAGTCTACTTTTCGACCTTTTGTATCCGTTAAGTGACCATCATCTAAAACTTGAAGTAAGATATTGAATACTTCTGGGTGTGCCTTTTCAATCTCATCGAAAAGCACTACAGAATAAGGTTTACGTCTTACTTTCTCAGTTAATTGACCACCATCGTCATGACCTACATAGCCTGGAGGGGCACCAACAAGACGACTCACGGCATGTTTCTCCATAAACTCACTCATGTCAACACGAATCATTGCATCTTCCTCACCGAACATAGATTCAGCTAAAGCTCGTGCAAGTTCAGTTTTACCAACACCAGTTGGACCTAGGAAGATAAAGCTTCCGATTGGGCGTTTTGGATCTTTAAGACCTGCACGTGCACGGCGTACTGCTTTAGAAATAGACGTAACAGCATCTTTTTGTCCGATAACGCGTTCATGAAGTGTATCCTCTAAGTTTAATAAACGTTCAGATTCTGTTTCATTAATCTTAGTTAATGGAATACCTGTCCAACCTGCAACGACTTCAGCGATATCCTCTTCTACAAGCGTTGTGTTTTGACCGCCTTGGTCTTTACGCCATTCGTTCTTCGCTGTTTCGTATTGTTTTTCTAACTTCGTTTGTTGGTCGCGTAAGTTTGCTGCGTTTTCGAATTCTTGAGAATGAACAGCAGCATCTTTCTCACTTTTAACTTTTTCGATTTGTTGTTCAAGTTCTTTTAAGTTTGTAGGTGTTGTGTGACTCTTAAGTCGTACCTTAGAACTTGCTTCATCGACTAAGTCGATTGCTTTATCTGGTAAGAAACGATCTGAAATATAGCGGTCACTTAATTTTGCTGCAGCCGCTAATGCTTCATCAGAAATGTTGATGCGGTGATGTGCTTCATAACGGTCTCTTAACCCTTCTAAAATGCGGATTGTATCAGGTACTGTTGGTTCATCAACTTGTACCGGTTGGAAACGTCTTTCTAAGGCAGCGTCTTTTTCAATGTGCTTACGGTATTCATCGAGTGTCGTCGCACCGATACATTGTAATTCACCGCGTGCTAATGCTGGTTTTAAGATATTAGATGCATCAATCGCACCTTCAGCGCCACCTGCACCAATAAGCGTGTGTAACTCATCAATAAATAGGATTACGTTTCCTGCTTGGTGAATTTCTTCCATTACTTTTTTAAGACGTTCTTCGAATTCACCACGATATTTCGTACCAGCAACTACAGTACCCATGTCTAGTGACATAACACGCTTACCTTTTAATGTCTCTGGCACTTCATTACTAACAATCGCTTGCGCTAATCCTTCAGCAATCGCAGTCTTACCTACACCAGGTTCACCAATGAGAACTGGATTGTTTTTCGTACGACGGCTTAATACTTCAATGACACGTGTAATTTCTTTATTACGTCCAACGACAGGATCTAATGTACCATCTTTAGCAATAACTGTTAAATCACGAGCAAGACTGTCTAAAGTAGGTGTGTTATTGCCTTTAGATACCGTTTGAGATTTACTGTTCATTTCCGGACTACCTAAGGCTTTTACAACTTGCGCACGCGCTTTCGTAATATTTAAGTCTAAGTTTGCGAATACACGCGCAGCGACACCTTCGTTCTCACGGATAAGACCAAGTAAAATGTGTTCTGTACCAACGAAGTTATGGTGTAATTTACGCGCTTCATCCATAGAAAGTTCAATTACTTTCTTAGCTCTTGGCGTATAATGAAGCGTACCCATTTGGTCTTGTCCATGACCGATTAATTTCTCTACTTCTTCAGTTACTTTTTCTTCAGTAATATCGAATGATTGTAATACTTTAGCAGCAATACCATCTTGTTCTTTCATTAAACCAAGCAATAAGTGCTCTGTACCTATATTTGAATGATTGAGTCTGATTGCTTCTTCTTGTGCATGTGCTAAGACACGTTGTGCACGTTCTGTTAATCTACCAAATAACATACTAAACCTCCTAGTTAAAATATGACCTTAAGACTGATGCACGTTTCTCATCAATCGATCGTTCATCTTCATCATCTATTAAAAAAGGCGACTGAACGCTAACCATTAATTCATTAAATCTAAAGTTCTCTATATTGATATACCCTAAATCGATACCTAATTTAATTTCACTGAGTCTAAATGACGCTTCTTCCATAGAAATTAAATGACTATATTTCAAAATACCGAGCGAACGGTTGATGCGATCGAGCGTCTCAACATAATTATCAGTTTCAAAGCGTGCTCTTACTTGCATTTCTTCATTGATAATTTGGTGAATTAAATCGTTTAAGTTTCGAATAATCTCACGCTCAGATTTACCTAACGTAAGTTGGTTCGAAACTTGATACATATGACCATAAACCTTAGAACCTTCACCATAAATACCACGAATTGTGAAACCAAAACGGTTAATCGTTTGTGCAATACGATTCATACGGTTCATGATAGATAGTCCTGGTAAATGAAGCATCACGCTCGCACGTAACCCCGTTCCAATATTTGTAGGACAAGTTGTTAAATATCCTAATTGTTCATCATAGCTATAGTCAACCTTTTCGTCTATTAAATCATCAATCTCGGATGCCTTCTCGAAAAGCTCTTCTAAAACTAAATCTGTACCCATCGCTTGAATACGTACATGGTCTTCCTCATTAAGCATGACACTTATCGATTCATCTTCATTAACCATAACTGCTGAAGCAGGTTGTTTAATAAGAGAAGGACTTACAAGATGTTTCGCAACGAGCTTTAATTTGCTTTGTTGATCCATCGTATCTAAACGCAATAATTTTAGCGAAGGAAGCGCATCTTGAATATCATTAATAATTGAAAAGCCCATTTCTTCAGACGGGTACATCAATGGGTGTACATATTTTTGAATATTGCGCGCTAAACGAATACGTGACGACATCACAACTGGCAAATCATTAGCACGTGTCATCCACTTACTAATGTAATGACTTAAATCATGATTCATGGTCATCACCTTCACTTTTAGCCTTTAAGGCATTTATTTCATCACGAACTACTGCTGCCTCTTCGAAATTTTGAACATCTATTAAATGACTTAAGTACGTTGTTTTCTCATCAATTTGACGTTTAATTGCTAACTTTTCATGAGAAGACTTCGGTACTTTACCTTGATGTGTCAGTTGACCGCCTTGAACACGGCGTACAATATCTAGAATGTCATCACGAAATGTTTGATAACAATTAGGGCATCCAAACTTACCGCGTTGCGCAATATCTTTAAGCGTCATATCACATGTAGGACACCGTTTCTCCGCTTTATGCGAACGATTCAGTTCAATACCATGCTTCGTCGCAAGGTGCTGTAAGATTTGTTTAATCACGAATGTATCTTCGATATCATCATGCGGACTCATATCTACGTCGTCTGTTGCGCAAGATTTACATACCCATTTCTCTTCTAGGCCTTTTTTGCTTTTAACAGTTAAGCGAATTGTCGCTTGATTACTATGACAGATTTCACAAAGCATGTATTTCACCTTCTAATAATAGTTAATAACGGGTAACAGGCGTTTAAGAATATTAGCGCGAATAATGTCTCTTGATTTAACATCCATCTTCAGCGTTTCACGGTCGATAACGGCTGCGATCATACGCGCTTCACGATCAGAAATTAATTGATTATCTTTCAAACCATCTATAATATATAGCGCTTGTTGTTGCGTAATTGTAGGACCAATTAATTGAAGTAAATGATTAATATAACCTTTCGTATCTTTCGTTTCAACTTTAGTGATGCGAATGTAACCGCCGCCTCCGCGCTTACTTTCTATTTCATAGCCATGCTCATTTGTAAAACGTGTTTTGATAACGTAATTCAGTTGAGACGGTACACAATCGAAATGTTGGGCGATATGTGCACGTTGAATCTCTACAACGTCTTTGTTCGATTTATCAAATAGTTCCTTGATATATTGTTCTATGATGTCTGACATATTATGCATACTCATCACCTCTTTTTTGACCATCTTTGACTATATTATATGACCAATTTTGACCTTTTTCAACTTATTCGCCTTATAATTTTCATTAAAAACGTATGTTAACGTTTCCAATTTTATTGTATGATAATCAATAGTAAATCGAAAAGGTGTGGTGAACATGCATATATTAATAGGTCTCATCGGGATTATCATATTCCTTGCGCTCGCCTATTTAATAAGTTCCGATAAGAAAAATATTAAATGGAAATACATTGGAATTATGTTTTTACTCCAATTTATTTTTGCTTTCTTATTACTTAAAACAAAATTTGGTATCACTATAATCGGTGGTATTGCAGCTGGATTTACATACTTGCTTAAACAAGCTGCAGAAGGTGTTAACTTTGTATTCGGTGGATTTGAGTTTGTAAAACCAGATCAACCGCCATTCTTCTTTAACGTATTATTACCAATCGTATTTATCTCAGCATTAATTGGTATCTTACAATATACTAAAATCTTACCTTTCATTATCAATTGGTTAGGTTTCATTATCTCAAAGATTAATGGTATGGGTCGCTTAGAATCTTATAACGCTGTAGCTGCAGCCATCTTAGGTCAATCAGAAGTATTTATTTCATTAAAGCAACAACTACCTCACATTAATAAAAAGCGCTTATATACATTGACTGCTTCAGCAATGTCTACAGTATCCGCTTCAATTATTGGTGCTTACTTCACAATGGTAGAACCTAAATACGTTGTAACAGCAATTGTATTAAACTTATTCGGCGGTTTCATTATCGCTTCAATCATTAATCCTTACGATGTAAACGAGGAAGATGACAAATTATTAATTCAAGAAGATAAGAAACAGTCATTCTTCGAAATGCTTGGAGAATACATTCTAGACGGTTTCAAAGTTGCAGTTATTGTAGGTGCCATGTTAATTGGTTATATCGCTTTAATTGCGTTATTAAATGGTATTGTTGGAGGCATTATGCACTTCGTATCAGGTGGCCAATTAGATTGGAACTTCCAAACATTAATCGGTTTCGTCTTTGCTCCATTTGCATTCTTAACAGGTATCCCTTGGGAAGATGCAGTTAAGTCAGGTTCAATTATGGCAACGAAATTATTATCAAACGAATTCGTCGCAATGTTAAATCTTGGTGAAGCAAAAGGCCTCTCAGATCGTGCTACTGGTATTGTATCTGTATTCTTAGTATCATTTGCTAACTTTAGTTCGATTGGTATTATCTCAGGTGCAATCAAGTCTCTTAATGATGAAAAGGGTGACATCGTTGCACGCTTTGGTTTAAAACTATTATTCGGTGCTACGCTTGTTTCATTCATTTCAGCTACAATTGCCGGTTTCTTCATGTAATTTAAAAAAGCTTAGAACCACTCATCTACGAGTGATTCTAAGCTTCTTTTTTTATGAACCGATAACTTCTTCAATGAAGTATTTCGTCATACTAAAGTCATCCGTTAGTTCTGGATGGAATGAGACACCTAAGTACTTACCTTCACGTACTGCGACAATACGGTCGTCAATTCGTGATAGTACTTCAGCATCATTATACGCTTCAACAATATGCGGCGCACGTATGAAGACACCATTTACCTTATGGTCGATACCCTTCACATCTAAATCTGCTTCAAAGCTATCAACCTGACGACCAAATGAATTACGAGCAACCGTAACATCTAGCTTTTTCAAATAGCCTTCTTCATCAACAATGTCTGACGCAAGTACAATTAAACCTGCGCATGTACCAAACATTGGTAAATCAGACTGTTGCATAGCCTCTTTGAAGCCATATAAATTCATTAAACGACGTAACGTCGTGGATTCGCCACCAGGTATAATTAAGCCTTCAATTTCTTCTAGTTGTTCTACCTTTTTAACAGGGATACCTTCATGACCACATAATTCAATGTGACGAATGTGTTCACGAACAGCACCTTGTAAAGCTAATACGCCTATCTTCATCTTACCAACCACGCTCTTGCATGCGGTCTTCTTGAGCTAGCGTACGAATATCCATACCTTTCATTGCAGTACCTAATTCTTTAGCTAAGCGTCCGATTAATTCATAATCTTGGTAATGCGTCGTAGCTTGAACAATAGCTTTAGCGAATTTCTCAGGATCATCTGATTTGAAGATACCTGAACCAACGAAGACACCATCTGCGCCTAATTCCATCATTAAAGCAGCATCTTGAGGTGTCGCAACGCCACCTGCAGCAAAGTTAACAACTGGTAAACGACCTAAGTCTTTGATTTCTTTTAAGATTTCATAAGGTGCACCATGATTTTTAGCTTCAGTCATAATTTCATCGTCACTCATTACAGTTAAACGTTTAACTTCTGAGTTAACTTGTCTCATATGACGTACAGCTTCAACAATATTACCAGTACCTGGTTCACCTTTAGTACGTAACATCGCAGCGCCTTCGCCAATACGACGCGCAGCTTCGCCTAAGTTACGGCAACCACATACGAATGGTACTGTGAAGTCATCTTTTTTAAGATGGAAAACTTCATCAGCTGGTGTTAATACTTCTGACTCATCAATATAGTCAACACCCATCGCTTCTAACACACGTGCTTCAGTAATGTGACCAATACGGCCTTTAGCCATTACTGGAATTGACACAGCGTTCATCACTTCTTCAACGATAGCTGGGTTTGCCATACGTGCTACGCCACCAAGTTTACGGATATCTGATGGTACGTGCTCTAAAGCCATTACAGCTACAGCACCTGCTTCTTCTGCGATTTTAGCTTGTTCTGCATTAACAACGTCCATGATAACGCCGCCTTTTTGCATTTCAGCCATCCCGCGTTTTACTTTTTCTGATCCTTGAATCTTAGACATACATCATTCCCCTTTTTCATTTGATTAAATTCATTCTAAGCGATAAACTGATATTTAAAAAGGTTCAATTTAAGACGAATTTAAGGGGTCAGTTATTCAATGAAGAAATCCACACCACTTTACATGCAATTATATGAGTCACTAAAGGAACAAATTATCGAAGGCCAGTATGAAAGTAACGAACGCTTCCCATCGAAAAGACAATTATCAGAGCACTTGAATTTAAGTGCAACTACAATCGAACATGCCTATCAACAATTGTTAGAAGAAGGGTTTATCTATTCTAAGCCGCGTTCAGGTTATTTTGTTTCAGAAATCGAAACGCTACCAGTCGTGAATCGTTTTAAACCAGTTATTGAAAGTAAAGAAGAAGAGAAGCCGCTATACCGATATGGCTTTTTCTTAACGGAAATCGATACATCACATTTCCCATTCGCACAGTTTAGAAAGTACGCTAAAGAGGCATTTAACGAAGATAATCGCGACCTCTTAAAAAGTGGCGCCCCACAAGGTGAAATGTATTTACGGAAGCAAATTGCACACTATTTGTTCAATAGTAGAGGTGTGAAATGTCACCCTGACCAAATCATCGTAGGGTCTTCAACGAAGCAACTCATCAATTTAATTACGGAGCTCTTGCCTAATGATAAATTTATTATCGAGCGTCCGAGCTATCCACCTGTTAAGGAAACGCTTGAACGTAAGCAAATCCCTTACCAGTCAGTCGAGGTTGCATCAGATGGCATTGAGATTAAGCCGATTAAATCTACCACACATAATGTGTTATATGTTACGCCATCACATCAATTTCCTACAGGTGCGACGATGCATATTAAGAAGCGTACACAGCTCTTAAAATGGTCACGTGAAGATGCGCATCGTTACATCATTGAAGATGATTATGATTCAGAATTTCGATACTACGGTAAGCCTTTACCGGCGCTACAAAGTTTAGACACCAGTGGCAAGGTTATCTACATCAGTACCTTCTCTAAATCGCTCTTTCCAAGTTGTCGTATCGCATATGTCGTGCTTCCTGAGGCGCTCTTGGCGCGCTATAAACAGTTGCCGTCGATTGAAAATAATTCCGTGCCGAAACATATTCAATTTATGGTGTCTGAATTTATGGCATCAGGTGGCTTTGAACGTCACTTAAATAAGATGCGTAAGATTTATAAAGAGAAACTTCAATTAATTCTCAAAGCACTAAAGCCTTATAAAGATCAGCTTAAAATAACAGGTGAACGAACAGGCATGCACTTCTTGCTTACCGTTACAAACGGGCTTTCGCTCGAGTCGTGTCTTAGTGCCGCGAAAGACCATCAACTTTACATTAAACCACTTGCGCATTATGACGCGAATTACGTAGATCAACCTGTATTTGTCATTAGTTTCGGGGGCATCCCAACCGAAGAGATTCGTGAACACGTAGACATCTTAATCAAATCTCTCACTATAAAAAAAGACAGATAACACATCATTCGCGCTATCTGTCATGTATTTTTAAGCTAGTACTTGAGTAGATTTGGATTTCGTTTATTGTTATTTTCATAGAGCTTAATTTCTTGAAGGCTCATTAAGGCTGTCTTGATATGTGCATATTTCGGTAAATCTGGTAAGTCGATAACATGACTGTGCGGCGCACCACGTTCAAAGTGCTTAGCCACATTTTCAAAAGCAAGCAAATATTGCCCCATTGCCTCATCATCAATTTCAACACTACGTTTATCAATGATCCCTTTAGCAATCGTGAAACTGATTTGTTGAAGTAAGAACATAGCTGGATAATAGTACTGTGTCTTCTTCCGATTTGAAAAGAACTCGCCTAAAGCCGTGTCATACATGAGATTCATGTTAGAAATATTTAGGTTAAGTTTGAATATATCCACGTCACGCTTCTCATCAATCGTATAAGCATTACTAGAGAATAAGTAATGGAAATAACGTGCCTCAATACGCGTTACTTCAGCAATCACTTCAGGCAATTTATAGGATGCTTCCTTTCCACCGATTATCAGAATGCAAATTAAGCTAATCACAACTCCGATAAATACATCCATTAATCTAGGAAAAGCAATTGCAATTGTTAGATGCCCTTTAGCAAGACCGGCAAGTAATAACACTTGTGTCGTAATGGATATCATTGAAAACGCATAATTTGAAGCTATGAGCGCTTCTGTAATCGCACCTGTTAATGCCATTAATAATACTAAGAATATTAATGGTGGATGGAAAATGAGAACTGATGATAAGAATAAGACACCTAAGAATGTACCAAGGCCCCTTGATAAAGCTCTTTCTAATGATGCAAAGGACGTACCACCTAGTAATACAGTGTGCACAGTTAAGGGAATCCAATAAGCACGTTCAAAATCAAAGATAAGTGCGATAAAAATCGCGATACCTAAAATCACAGTGTACTTTAATGTAGACATAAAGACCATAGATTCAGGCGATAGGTTTTGAAGTAAGCGTCTACTATATAAAGGTGTTCTAATGCTAATTTTACTGCTAATTTGAGATTTAGGGGCGTGAAGAATTTCATCTACTGAAAAGATACGGTCTACTACGCCACGGAATTTCTCGTCAACATCGACTTCTTTAGTCCATTTTTGATTGTAATTGGGATCTTCACATAGCTTACATACATGGTCTACTAATTCAACTAAGACATTAGGAATAGGTCTATGCCCTTTAGCATTCAGTTCTAAGAGTTCTGAATACAACCCTTCGGCTGCATGATGTAATAATACGAGCCTTTGGTAATCCGAAGACTTTTTCTGAAGAGACACATTCGTTGATGTAAGTAGATAAGATGAGTTTAATAATTTAGCTACAGTCTTTTTACTTTTGTTATTAAACTCAACTTGATCATTAAAGGATCCTATAAGTTCTTGTAAGGTTTTATAATCATCTATTACTGCTTGGTTTTCAGGGCGTGTCTTTTGAAGGAGTGCCTCAATAAGCACAAGAATAATACCAAGTAAGCCACCACCTAAAACAAGTCCACCTCGTAACCACCATAAGCCTGGATCGTATGGCATGACGGATGACATACCAAAAGCGATGATGAAGAATGTTGATGAAGGACCAGGTATATTTAAACAACTAAATGTATAGTAAGTGACGACCGTCAATATTAATAATACGAGACCGAATAAGAGTGGTATACCTGAGGTTAATGTCCCTAGTACCATTGATAACGTTAGTCCTAGTGTCGCGTAACTCACTGCACGTAATCGTGAACTAAACGTACCACTAAATACATAGATATGTGCGAATGTACCTATAGCTGCGAGTAAGGCTAATGGCATTTGGTTAAGGAAATAACCAATCAACATCGGTACTAACATTAATAAACCTTGCCGTATCCCTCTAGGGATATTAATTTTATCCACATTTACATAAAAGATAGACTTTAAAATTTTCACATTAGCTCACCTTATCTTTGTATTTAATCAGAAGCTCTTGCAAATATATTAAGTTATTCCCAAATCAACCATAGATGGAACACGATAAATTGTAAAGGATTTATTGGAAATAAAAAAAGAGACATAAATGTCATACATTTATGTCCTGTAAATCGGCTCATCGCATCCATATCGAATATGAATAGCTTGGCAACGTCCTACTCTTGCGGAACGTAAGTCCGACTACCATCGGCGCTAAAGAGCTTAACTTCTGTGTTCGGCATGGGAACAGGTGTGGCCTCTTTGCTATTGTCACCAAACTATAAGAATGTAACTTATACATTCAAAACTAGATAGTAAGTAAATGATAAAACCAAGACAAAACATTTAAAATTGATTAAGTCTTCGATCGATTAGTATTCGTCAGCTCCACGTATCGCTACGCTTCCACCTCGAACCTATTAACCTCATCATCTTTGAGGGATCTTATAACCGAAGTTGGGAAATCTCATCTTGAGGGGGGCTTCATGCTTAGATGCTTTCAGCACTTATCCCGTCCATACATAGCTACCCAGCTATGCCGTTGGCACGACAACTGGTACACCAGAGGTATGTCCATCCCGGTCCTCTCGTACTAAGGACAGCTCCTCTCAAATTTCCTACGCCCACGACGGATAGGGACCGAACTGTCTCACGACGTTCTGAACCCAGCTCGCGTACCGCTTTAATGGGCGAACAGCCCAACCCTTGGGACCGACTACAGCCCCAGGATGCGATGAGCCGACATCGAGGTGCCAAACCTCCCCGTCGATGTGAACTCTTGGGGGAGATAAGCCTGTTATCCCCGGGGTAGCTTTTATCCGTTGAGCGATGGCCCTTCCATGCGGAACCACCGGATCACTAAGTCCGTCTTTCGACCCTGCTCGACTTGTAGGTCTCGCAGTCAAGCTCCCTTATGCCTTTACACTCTATGAATGATTTCCAACCATTCTGAGGGAACCTTTGAGCGCCTCCGTTACACTTTGGGAGGCGACCGCCCCAGTCAAACTGCCCGCCTGACACTGTCTCCCACCATGATAAATGGTGCGGGTTAGAAAGCCAACACAGCTAGGGTAGTATCCCACCAACGCCTCCACGTAAGCTAGCGCTCACGTTTCTAAGGCTCCTACCTATCCTGTACAAGCTGTGCCGAATTTCAATATCAGGCTACAGTAAAGCTCCACGGGGTCTTTCCGTCCTGTCGCGGGTAACCTGCATCTTCACAGGTACTATGATTTCACCGAGTCTCTCGTTGAGACAGTGCCCAAATCGTTACGCCTTTCGTGCGGGTCGGAACTTACCCGACAAGGAATTTCGCTACCTTAGGACCGTTATAGTTACGGCCGCCGTTTACTGGGGCTTCGATTCGTGGCTTCGCAGAAGCTAACCACTCCTCTTAACCTTCCAGCACCGGGCAGGCGTCAGCCCCTATACATCACCTTACGGTTTAGCAGAGACCTGTGTTTTTGATAAACAGTCGCTTGGGCCTATTCACTGCGGCTCTTCCGGGCATACACCCCAAAGAGCACCCCTTCTCCCGAAGTTACGGGGTCATTTTGCCGAGTTCCTTAACGAGAGTTCGCTCGCTCACCTTAGAATTCTCATCTTGACTACCTGTGTCGGTTTGCGGTACGGGCACCAAGTATCTAGCTAGAGGCTTTTCTTGGCAGTGTGAAATCAACGACTCGAGGAAACGTATTTCCTCTCCCCATCACAGCTCAACCTTATGAGTGCCGGATTTGCCTAACACTCAGTCTTACTGCTTGGACGTGCACTCCAACAGCACGCTTCGCCTATCCTACTGCGTCCCCCCATCGCTTAAAACGATAATAGGTGGTACAGGAATATCAACCTGTTATCCATCGCCTACGCCTGTCGGCCTCAGCTTAGGACCCGACTAACCCAGAGCGGACGAGCCTTCCTCTGGAAACCTTAGTCAATCGGTGGACGGGATTCTCACCCGTCTTTCGCTACTCACACCGGCATTCTCACTTCTAAGCGCTCCACATGTCCTTGCGATCATGCTTCACCGCCCTTAGAACGCTCTCCTACCATTGTCCGAAGGACAATCCACAGCTTCGGTAATATGTTTAGCCCCGGTACATTTTCGGCGCAGTGTCACTCGACTAGTGAGCTATTACGCACTCTTTAAATGATGGCTGCTTCTAAGCCAACATCCTAGTTGTCTGGGCAACGCCACATCCTTTTCCACTTAACATATATTTTGGGACCTTAGCTGGTGGTCTGGGCTCTTTCCCTTTCGAACATGGACCTTATCACCCACGTTCTGACTCCCAAGTTAAATTATTTGGCATTCGGAGTTTGTCTGAATTCGGTAACCCGAGAGGGGCCCCTCGTCCAAACAGTGCTCTACCTCCAATAATCATCACTTGAGGCTAGCCCTAAAGCTATTTCGGAGAGAACCAGCTATCTCCAAGTTCGATTGGAATTTCTCCGCTACCCACAGCTCATCCGCTCACTTTTCAACGTAAGTCGGTTCGGCCCTCCATTCAGTGTTACCTGAACTTCAGCCTGGCCATGGGTAGATCACCTGGTTTCGGGTCTACGACCAAATACTATCTCGCCCTATTCAGACTCGCTTTCGCTACGGCTCCACATTTGCTGCTTAACCTTGCATCAGATCGTAACTCGCCGGTTCATTCTACAAAAGGCACGCCATCACCCATTAACGGGCTCTGACTATTTGTAAGCACACGGTTTCAAGTTCTCTTTCACTCCCCTTCCGGGGTACTTTTCACCTTTCCCTCACGGTACTGGTTCACTATCGGTCACTAGAGAGTATTTAGCCTTAGGAGATGGTCCTCCTAGATTCCGACGGAATTTCACGTGCTCCGTCGTACTCAGGATCCACTCAAGAGAGAAAACATTTTCGACTACAGGATTATTACCTTCTTTGATTCATCTTTCCAGATGATTCGTCTAACATTTTCCTTTGTAACTCCGTATAGAGTGTCCTACAACCCCAATAGGCAAGCCTATTGGTTTGGGCTCTTCCCGTTTCGCTCGCCGCTACTCAGGGAATCGATTTTTCTTTCTCTTCCTCCGGGTACTAAGATGTTTCAGTTCTCCGGGTCTGCCTTCTGACATGCTATGAATTCACATGTCGATAACACAACATAACTTGTGCTGGGTTCCCCCATTCGGAAATCTCTGGATCACAGCTTACTTACAGCTCCCCAAAGCATATCGTCGTTAGTAACGTCCTTCATCGGCTTCTAGTGCCAAGGCATCCACCGTGCGCCCTTAATAACTTAATCTGTTATTAATCATGTGTGTTACTGACCATCGGTCAATAACTAGCGATTATTTTTTGAATTCAAGCTTAATTAAACTCTTATTCACTCGGTTTTGCTTGGTAAAATCTATTTTACTTACTTATCTAGTTTTCAATGTACAAATAAAATGGTGGGCCTAAGTGGACTCGAACCACCGACCTCACGCTTATCAGGCGTGCGCTCTAACCAGCTGAGCTATAGGCCCCTCATCGTTTGAATGCTATAAACATTCAAAACTGAATACAATATGTCACGCTTTCTTGTTTATATTTCAACTTCTTAAGAAGTTGTTCCGTTATATCCTTAGAAAGGAGGTGATCCAGCCGCACCTTCCGATACGGCTACCTTGTTACGACTTCACCCCAATCATTTGTCCCACCTTCGACGGCTAGCTCCAAAGGTTACTCCACCGGCTTCGGGTGTTACAAACTCTCGTGGTGTGACGGGCGGTGTGTACAAGACCCGGGAACGTATTCACCGTAGCATGCTGATCTACGATTACTAGCGATTCCAGCTTCATGTAGTCGAGTTGCAGACTACAATCCGAACTGAGAACGGCTTTATGGGATTTGCTTGACCTCGCGGTTTAGCGACCCTTTGTACCGTCCATTGTAGCACGTGTGTAGCCCAAATCATAAGGGGCATGATGATTTGACGTCATCCCCACCTTCCTCCGGTTTGTCACCGGCAGTCAACTTAGAGTGCCCAACTTAATGATGGCAACTAAGCTTAAGGGTTGCGCTCGTTGCGGGACTTAACCCAACATCTCACGACACGAGCTGACGACAACCATGCACCACCTGTCACTTTGTCCCCCGAAGGGGAAAACTCTATCTCTAGAGCGGTCAAAGGATGTCAAGATTTGGTAAGGTTCTTCGCGTTGCTTCGAATTAAACCACATGCTCCACCGCTTGTGCGGGTCCCCGTCAATTCCTTTGAGTTTCAATCTTGCGATCGTACTCCCCAGGCGGAGTGCTTAATGCGTTAGCTGCAGCACTAAGGGGCGGAAACCCCCTAACACTTAGCACTCATCGTTTACGGCGTGGACTACCAGGGTATCTAATCCTGTTTGATCCCCACGCTTTCGCACATCAGCGTCAGTTACAGACCAGAAAGTCGCCTTCGCCACTGGTGTTCCTCCATATCTCTGCGCATTTCACCGCTACACATGGAATTCCACTTTCCTCTTCTGCACTCAAGTTCCCCAGTTTCCAATGACCATCCACGGTTGAGCCGTGGGCTTTCACATCAGACTTAAGAAACCGCCTACGCGCGCTTTACGCCCAATAATTCCGGATAACGCTTGCCACCTACGTATTACCGCGGCTGCTGGCACGTAGTTAGCCGTGGCTTTCTGATTAGGTACCGTCAAGGTGCGCATAGTTACCTACGCACTTGTTCTTCCCTAATAACAGAGCTTTACGATCCGAAAACCTTCATCACTCACGCGGCGTTGCTCCGTCAGACTTTCGTCCATTGCGGAAGATTCCCTACTGCTGCCTCCCGTAGGAGTCTGGACCGTGTCTCAGTTCCAGTGTGGCCGATCACCCTCTCAGGTCGGCTACGTATCGTCGCCTTGGTAAGCCATTACCTTACCAACTAGCTAATACGGCGCAGGTCCATCTATAAGTGACAGCAAAACCGCCTTTCAATGTTGAACCATGCGGTTCAACATGTTATCCGGCATTAGCCCCGGTTTCCCGGAGTTATTCCAGTCTTATAGGTAGGTTACCCACGTGTTACTCACCCGTCCGCCGCTAACGTCAAAGGAGCAAGCTCCTCGTCAGTTCGCTCGACTTGCATGTATTAGGCACGCCGCCAGCGTTCATCCTGAGCCAGGATCAAACTCTCCATAAAAATGTTTGTTTGATTGACTCTAAAATTTAAGCAATTGATTGCTTGGTTTGTTGTGCGACTGACTGTCACAACAACGTTTATCAAGAATTAACGTTGACATATTGTCATTCAGTTTTCAATGTTCATTTTTTAACTCGACAAGAATTAATTATACATAAGTTAAATTAAAAAGTCAAGTAATATTAAAACTTTCATAAAAAAAGACCTAAAGGTCTATTTGAAAGTAGCTTGGCAACGTCCTACTCTTGCGGAACGTAAGTCCGACTACCATCGGCGCTAAAGAGCTTAACTTCTGTGTTCGGCATGGGAACAGGTGTGGCCTCTTTGCTATTGTCACCAAACTATAAGAATGTAACTTATACATTCAAAACTAGATAGTAAGTAAATGATAAAACCAAGACAAAACATTTAAAATTGATTAAGTCTTCGATCGATTAGTATTCGTCAGCTCCACGTATCGCTACGCTTCCACCTCGAACCTATTAACCTCATCATCTTTGAGGGATCTTATAACCGAAGTTGGGAAATCTCATCTTGAGGGGGGCTTCATGCTTAGATGCTTTCAGCACTTATCCCGTCCATACATAGCTACCCAGCTATGCCGTTGGCACGACAACTGGTACACCAGAGGTATGTCCATCCCGGTCCTCTCGTACTAAGGACAGCTCCTCTCAAATTTCCTACGCCCACGACGGATAGGGACCGAACTGTCTCACGACGTTCTGAACCCAGCTCGCGTACCGCTTTAATGGGCGAACAGCCCAACCCTTGGGACCGACTACAGCCCCAGGATGCGATGAGCCGACATCGAGGTGCCAAACCTCCCCGTCGATGTGAACTCTTGGGGGAGATAAGCCTGTTATCCCCGGGGTAGCTTTTATCCGTTGAGCGATGGCCCTTCCATGCGGAACCACCGGATCACTAAGTCCGTCTTTCGACCCTGCTCGACTTGTAGGTCTCGCAGTCAAGCTCCCTTATGCCTTTACACTCTATGAATGATTTCCAACCATTCTGAGGGAACCTTTGAGCGCCTCCGTTACACTTTGGGAGGCGACCGCCCCAGTCAAACTGCCCGCCTGACACTGTCTCCCACCATGATAAATGGTGCGGGTTAGAAAGCCAACACAGCTAGGGTAGTATCCCACCAACGCCTCCACGTAAGCTAGCGCTCACGTTTCTAAGGCTCCTACCTATCCTGTACAAGCTGTGCCGAATTTCAATATCAGGCTACAGTAAAGCTCCACGGGGTCTTTCCGTCCTGTCGCGGGTAACCTGCATCTTCACAGGTACTATGATTTCACCGAGTCTCTCGTTGAGACAGTGCCCAAATCGTTACGCCTTTCGTGCGGGTCGGAACTTACCCGACAAGGAATTTCGCTACCTTAGGACCGTTATAGTTACGGCCGCCGTTTACTGGGGCTTCGATTCGTGGCTTCGCAGAAGCTAACCACTCCTCTTAACCTTCCAGCACCGGGCAGGCGTCAGCCCCTATACATCACCTTACGGTTTAGCAGAGACCTGTGTTTTTGATAAACAGTCGCTTGGGCCTATTCACTGCGGCTCTTCCGGGCATACACCCCAAAGAGCACCCCTTCTCCCGAAGTTACGGGGTCATTTTGCCGAGTTCCTTAACGAGAGTTCGCTCGCTCACCTTAGAATTCTCATCTTGACTACCTGTGTCGGTTTGCGGTACGGGCACCAAGTATCTAGCTAGAGGCTTTTCTTGGCAGTGTGAAATCAACGACTCGAGGAAACGTATTTCCTCTCCCCATCACAGCTCAACCTTATGAGTGCCGGATTTGCCTAACACTCAGTCTTACTGCTTGGACGTGCACTCCAACAGCACGCTTCGCCTATCCTACTGCGTCCCCCCATCGCTTAAAACGATAATAGGTGGTACAGGAATATCAACCTGTTATCCATCGCCTACGCCTGTCGGCCTCAGCTTAGGACCCGACTAACCCAGAGCGGACGAGCCTTCCTCTGGAAACCTTAGTCAATCGGTGGACGGGATTCTCACCCGTCTTTCGCTACTCACACCGGCATTCTCACTTCTAAGCGCTCCACATGTCCTTGCGATCATGCTTCACCGCCCTTAGAACGCTCTCCTACCATTGTCCGAAGGACAATCCACAGCTTCGGTAATATGTTTAGCCCCGGTACATTTTCGGCGCAGTGTCACTCGACTAGTGAGCTATTACGCACTCTTTAAATGATGGCTGCTTCTAAGCCAACATCCTAGTTGTCTGGGCAACGCCACATCCTTTTCCACTTAACATATATTTTGGGACCTTAGCTGGTGGTCTGGGCTCTTTCCCTTTCGAACATGGACCTTATCACCCACGTTCTGACTCCCAAGTTAAATTATTTGGCATTCGGAGTTTGTCTGAATTCGGTAACCCGAGAGGGGCCCCTCGTCCAAACAGTGCTCTACCTCCAATAATCATCACTTGAGGCTAGCCCTAAAGCTATTTCGGAGAGAACCAGCTATCTCCAAGTTCGATTGGAATTTCTCCGCTACCCACAGCTCATCCGCTCACTTTTCAACGTAAGTCGGTTCGGCCCTCCATTCAGTGTTACCTGAACTTCAGCCTGGCCATGGGTAGATCACCTGGTTTCGGGTCTACGACCAAATACTATCTCGCCCTATTCAGACTCGCTTTCGCTACGGCTCCACATTTGCTGCTTAACCTTGCATCAGATCGTAACTCGCCGGTTCATTCTACAAAAGGCACGCCATCACCCATTAACGGGCTCTGACTATTTGTAAGCACACGGTTTCAAGTTCTCTTTCACTCCCCTTCCGGGGTACTTTTCACCTTTCCCTCACGGTACTGGTTCACTATCGGTCACTAGAGAGTATTTAGCCTTAGGAGATGGTCCTCCTAGATTCCGACGGAATTTCACGTGCTCCGTCGTACTCAGGATCCACTCAAGAGAGAAAACATTTTCGACTACAGGATTATTACCTTCTTTGATTCATCTTTCCAGATGATTCGTCTAACATTTTCCTTTGTAACTCCGTATAGAGTGTCCTACAACCCCAATAGGCAAGCCTATTGGTTTGGGCTCTTCCCGTTTCGCTCGCCGCTACTCAGGGAATCGATTTTTCTTTCTCTTCCTCCGGGTACTAAGATGTTTCAGTTCTCCGGGTCTGCCTTCTGACATGCTATGAATTCACATGTCGATAACACAACATAACTTGTGCTGGGTTCCCCCATTCGGAAATCTCTGGATCACAGCTTACTTACAGCTCCCCAAAGCATATCGTCGTTAGTAACGTCCTTCATCGGCTTCTAGTGCCAAGGCATCCACCGTGCGCCCTTAATAACTTAATCTGTTATTAATCATGTGTGTTACTGACCATCGGTCAATAACTAGCGATTATTTTTTGAATTCAAGCTTAATTAAACTCTTATTCACTCGGTTTTGCTTGGTAAAATCTATTTTACTTACTTATCTAGTTTTCAATGTACAACTTGAATGTTCTAAAAACATTCAAAACTGAATACAATATGTCACGCTTTCTTGTTTATATTTCAACTTCTTAAGAAGTTGTTCCGTTATATCCTTAGAAAGGAGGTGATCCAGCCGCACCTTCCGATACGGCTACCTTGTTACGACTTCACCCCAATCATTTGTCCCACCTTCGACGGCTAGCTCCAAAGGTTACTCCACCGGCTTCGGGTGTTACAAACTCTCGTGGTGTGACGGGCGGTGTGTACAAGACCCGGGAACGTATTCACCGTAGCATGCTGATCTACGATTACTAGCGATTCCAGCTTCATGTAGTCGAGTTGCAGACTACAATCCGAACTGAGAACGGCTTTATGGGATTTGCTTGACCTCGCGGTTTAGCGACCCTTTGTACCGTCCATTGTAGCACGTGTGTAGCCCAAATCATAAGGGGCATGATGATTTGACGTCATCCCCACCTTCCTCCGGTTTGTCACCGGCAGTCAACTTAGAGTGCCCAACTTAATGATGGCAACTAAGCTTAAGGGTTGCGCTCGTTGCGGGACTTAACCCAACATCTCACGACACGAGCTGACGACAACCATGCACCACCTGTCACTTTGTCCCCCGAAGGGGAAAACTCTATCTCTAGAGCGGTCAAAGGATGTCAAGATTTGGTAAGGTTCTTCGCGTTGCTTCGAATTAAACCACATGCTCCACCGCTTGTGCGGGTCCCCGTCAATTCCTTTGAGTTTCAATCTTGCGATCGTACTCCCCAGGCGGAGTGCTTAATGCGTTAGCTGCAGCACTAAGGGGCGGAAACCCCCTAACACTTAGCACTCATCGTTTACGGCGTGGACTACCAGGGTATCTAATCCTGTTTGATCCCCACGCTTTCGCACATCAGCGTCAGTTACAGACCAGAAAGTCGCCTTCGCCACTGGTGTTCCTCCATATCTCTGCGCATTTCACCGCTACACATGGAATTCCACTTTCCTCTTCTGCACTCAAGTTCCCCAGTTTCCAATGACCATCCACGGTTGAGCCGTGGGCTTTCACATCAGACTTAAGAAACCGCCTACGCGCGCTTTACGCCCAATAATTCCGGATAACGCTTGCCACCTACGTATTACCGCGGCTGCTGGCACGTAGTTAGCCGTGGCTTTCTGATTAGGTACCGTCAAGGTGCGCATAGTTACCTACGCACTTGTTCTTCCCTAATAACAGAGCTTTACGATCCGAAAACCTTCATCACTCACGCGGCGTTGCTCCGTCAGACTTTCGTCCATTGCGGAAGATTCCCTACTGCTGCCTCCCGTAGGAGTCTGGACCGTGTCTCAGTTCCAGTGTGGCCGATCACCCTCTCAGGTCGGCTACGTATCGTCGCCTTGGTAAGCCATTACCTTACCAACTAGCTAATACGGCGCAGGTCCATCTATAAGTGACAGCAAAACCGCCTTTCAATGTTGAACCATGCGGTTCAACATGTTATCCGGCATTAGCCCCGGTTTCCCGGAGTTATTCCAGTCTTATAGGTAGGTTACCCACGTGTTACTCACCCGTCCGCCGCTAACGTCAAAGGAGCAAGCTCCTCGTCAGTTCGCTCGACTTGCATGTATTAGGCACGCCGCCAGCGTTCATCCTGAGCCAGGATCAAACTCTCCATAAAAATGTTTGTTTGATTGACTCTAAAATTTAAGCAATTGATTGCTTGGTTTGTTGTGCGACTGACTGTCACAACAACGTTTATCAAGAATTAACATTGACATATTGTCATTCAGTTTTCAATGTTCTTATAAATAATAATGGTGGAGAATAGCGGGTTCGAACCGCTGACCTCCTGCGTGCAAAGCAGGCGCTCTCCCAGCTGAGCTAATCCCCCATTGTTTTGAAAAAGAGTCGGGAAGACAGGATTCGAACCTGCGACCCCTTGGTCCCAAACCAAGTGCTCTACCAAGCTGAGCTACTTCCCGTAAATATTAAAATGGCGCGCCCGATAGGAGTCGAACCCATAGCCTTTTGATCCGTAGTCAAACGCTCTATCCAGTTGAGCTACGGGCGCAAAATAATGGTGCCGAGGACCGGAATCGAACCGGTACGGTAATCTCTTACCGCAGGATTTTAAGTCCTGTGCGTCTGCCAGTTCCGCCACCCCGGCAAAAATAATGGAGCAGAAGACGGGATTCGAACCCGCGACCCCAACCTTGGCAAGGTTGTATTCTACCGCTGAACTACTTCTGCTCAATAATATTCAAATGGTGAGCCATAGAGGATTCGAACCTCTGACCCTCTGATTAAAAGTCAGATGCTCTACCAACTGAGCTAATGGCTCAAAGATGGTGCCGGCCAGAGGACTTGAACCCCCAACCTACTGATTACAAGTCAGTTGCTCTACCAGTTGAGCTAGGCCGGCTAGTTTTAAATGGTGGAGAATGACGGGTTCGAACCGCCGACCCCCTGCTTGTAAGGCAGATGCTCTCCCAGCTGAGCTAATTCTCCATCTATAATATTGCCTGGCAACGTCCTACTCTTGCGGAACGTAAGTCCGACTACCATCGGCGCTAAAGAACTTAACTTCTGTGTTCGGCATGGGAACAGGTGTGACCTCTTTGCTATTGTCACCAGACAATTAATTAACTTACTTTTAATATGATAACTGTTTTGTTAAGTGATTTCAATAGTTAATTTTACACTTTATTAAAGTTTTTTACGAAGTGTTTACTTAACGTTTACGTCGTTTATCGGCGACTTTTATATAGTAATAAATTTCAAGGGAAAAGTCAACATATTTACCAAACTTTTTTAAACTTTTTCGAGATAATTAAGTATAACCCTTTCAGATGTTGAATTTAATAGGCTTTTCAAAAATAAAAAAACTAGATAGTAGTGTGATGTGCTACTACCTAGTTCATGTATTCTACTGTTTACATTTAAGCAGATTACTTCTGTCTCATGTAAGGGAATAATAGAACGTCTCTGATAGATGGTGAATCAGTTAGTAACATAACTAAGCGGTCAATACCGATACCTAAACCACCTGTTGGCGGCATACCGTATTCTAATGCTTCGATAAAGTCATGATCCATTTCATGCGCTTCATCATTACCTTGTTCACGTTCAACGATTTGTGCTTCAAAACGTTCTCTTTGGTCGATAGGGTCGTTTAACTCTGTAAATGCGTTCGCATGCTCACGACCTACGATAAATAACTCGAATCTGTCTGTGAAACGAGGGTCTTCAGCGTTTTTCTTTGCTAAAGGAGAAATTTCAATTGGATGTCCGTAAATGAATGTTGGTTGAATAAGTGTTTCTTCTACTTTTTGCTCGAAGAATTCATTTAATACATGGCCGTATTTCATATGTGATTCAATTTCAATGCCATGCTCTTTAGCTAATGCTTGTGCTTCTTCATCTGTCTTAACGTCATAGAAGTTAACACCAGTCGCCTCTTTAACGGCATCTACAATGTGTAGACGTCTCCATTTAGGTTCTAGATCGATTGTTTCTTCGCCATATTGTACTTTAGTTGTGCCTAGTACTTTTTGAGCTACGTGCGCAACAAGTTCTTCCGTTAAATTCATAATGTCATCATAATCCGCATAAGCTTCATATAATTCAATCATTGTGAATTCAGGGTTGTGACGCGTAGATACACCTTCGTTACGGAATACGCGACCAATTTCATAAACTTTTTCAAGGCCACCCACAATTAAACGTTTAAGGTGTAATTCGATAGCTATACGCATGTAAAGCGTTGCATCTAAAGCGTTGTGGTGTGTAACGAATGGGCGTGCAGCAGCACCACCTGCGATTTGATGCATCATAGGCGTTTCCACTTCTAAAAAGCCCTTTTCATTAAGATAGCTACGCATTTCATGAAGGATTTTACTTCTGTTGATGAATGTCTCAGTACTTTCTTCATTCGTGATTAAATCTAAGTAACGTTGACGGTAACGTTGTTCAATGTCTTGAAGACCGTGGAATTTATCTGGTAAAGGGCGTAATGCTTTTGATAAAAGTGTGAATGATTTCGCTTTAACAGAAATTTCACCTGTATTTGTCTTAAACATAACGCCATCGATACCTACGATGTCACCTAGATCGGCACCTTTCCAAATTTCAAACTGTTCATCGCCAACTTGGTCTTTACGTACATAAATTTGTAGTTGACCCGTTAAGTCTTTAACGTGCGCGAAACCAGCTTTACCTTTACCACGCTTAGTCATTAAACGTCCAGCAAAAGACACATGGCTTTCGTCTTCTTTTTCTTTTAACTCATCTTTTGAGAATGTATCCCATTCTGCTTTTAAATCACTTGCATATGATGAACGTTCAAAGCGCTCACCAAAAGGATCGATACCTTGTTCACGTAACTCATCTAATTTTTGACGACGGACCTGCATTTGGTCATTCATTTCTTCAGACATATTATACTCTCCTTTTTGTTTGTTTACGCTTGTTGTAGTGATGCTTTTTCCATCACTTCTTTTTGGAATGCTTGTAAAATATCTATCATTTCTTGTTCAGTCTCCGCTTGGTTCAGCGCTTTACGTGCCTTACCATTACCGCGAACACCTTTAAGGTACCATGATGCATGCTTACGCATTTCCATGACGCCTACTTTTTCACCTTTTAATTCTACTAGTCTACGTAGATGTAATAAAGCAATTTCTACTTTTTCATCTACTTGAGGTTCATCAATTAATTCACCTGTTTCAAGGTAATGTACAGTACGGTAAATCATCCAAGGATTACCAAGTGCCTCACGTCCGATCATGACAGCGTCTACACCTGTTTCTTCAAGCATCTTCTCTGCAAGTTCTGGACTTGTAACATCACCATTTCCGATAACAGGAATATTGACCGCTTCTTTAACACGACGAATGATATCCCAGTCAGCATGACCTTCATACATTTGTACGCGTGTACGACCATGAAGTGAAATCGCTGATGCACCTGCTTTTTCTGCCATTTTAGCATTTTCTACGGCATAGATATGATCTTCATCCCAACCGATACGCATCTTACATGTTACAGGTTTATCAACGCGTTCGACAACTGCTGAAACCATCTCATAGATTTTATTAGGATCAAGTAACCAACGTGCACCCGCTTCACATTTAATGATTTTTGAAACTGGGCAACCCATATTAATATCGATGATGTCAGCTGTCGTATTTTTATCGACATATTCTGCCGCTTCTACAAGCGTTTCCTTTTCACCACCGAAAATTTGTAAAGATAATGGTCGTTCATTCTCATCAATATATAGCATATTCATTGTTTTAGGGTTATTAAATAAAATTGCTTTATCACTAACCATTTCAGCACATACTAGACCTGCACCAAACTCTTTTACCGTTAATCTGAACGCAGAGTTACAAACGCCGGCCATAGGAGCTAATACAACGCGGTTATTGATTTCTACATCTCCAATTTTCCACATTATGAATGCCTTCTTTCTTCGTATTTAATTACTGTTTCATCCGGCTCGACTAAAGTTTCGATTGTTTGTTGTGACCTCGGTTCAACTAGGTGTGGTGCGATATCATTTAGTGGAATCATCACAAAAGCACGTTCTGTCATTCTCTTATGCGGAACCGATAAATCTTCAGTTTCAATGATTTCGTCACTGTATAAAAGAATATCCACATCGAGTGTTCGAGGTCCATTTTGGAACTTACGAACGCGATGGCGTTGTTGTTCAATATCTAATGCAACCTCTAAGAGCGCATGCGGTGATAAATCCGTTTCAATTTTAACGCATTGGTTTAAAAAGTCAGGTTGTTCTGTATAACCAACTGGCTTTGTCTCATAGATCGGTGATGACGCTACAACTTTAATATTGTCATTTAAGTTGAGTAAACGAATGGCTTCCTTTAGCTCTACAGTACGATCACCAATATTACTACCTAACCCTAGATATGCTTCTTTCACGATTGATTCACCCTTGTTATCTCGATTCCTACACCCTTGTAGTGACCGGGTATAGGTGGATTTTCTTTCGTAATTCTTACTCTTGTTTCCATTACACGATTATAGTGTGAATTTATTCGTTTTGCAATATGCTCAGCAAGATGCTCAAGTAAATTTACAGGCGTACCTTCCATAATTTCTTTTACATCTTCATACACATCTGCATAATTCACCGTTTCAAATACAGAATCCGACTCGCCTGCATCTTTTAAATCTAAAGTTAAATAGATATCTACTAAGAAGATTTGTCCGATTTCATTTTCAGCTTCTAAGACGCCATGATAACCGTAAAATCGCATACCTTCTAGAAAGATTTTATCATTCATGCTTCATTCTCCTTTAATTGATCCATAGCATGGCAAATATGTTTATTAAGCTTCACGTTATGCACGCGAACACCATGAACGCCCTTCATAATTCCATAAGCAGAAGTAGCTGCTGTTGTCTCATCGCGTTCATGACTGCGATTGTCGCCACCCATCAGTTCTTTAATATAGCGTTTACGACTTGTCGCAAGTAACACCTTATAACCCGTCGCTACGAGTTCATCTAATCGAGACATCACCACTTGTTCTTCCTGACGCGTCTTCGCAAAGCCAATTCCTGGATCGATCCAAATGCGTTCAGATTTGATGCCTTGCGATTCTGCTTGATTCGCTTGTTTAAGTAATGTAACCATCATTTCATCCATAATCGGCTCTGAGCGGTTGCCATCACCATTGTGCATTAATACAATTTCGGCGTCGTATTCAGCTACTACCTTAAATATTTTAGGGTCGAACATACCTGCCCACTGATCATTTATGATTGTCGCACCTAATTCAAGCGCCTTTTTAGCCACTTCACTTCGAGACGTATCAATAGATAGCGTTACATCTAAATCCTTTAACGCTTCAACAATCGGTATAACACGGTCTAGCTCTTCTTCAAGCGGTACTGGAGTATGACCCGGTCTTGTCGACACGCCACCGATGTCGATGATATCTACACCTTCATCCATCATTTCTTTCGCACGTTTCAAAGCATTTTCAACACTATTATATTTTCCACCATCTGAGAATGAATCTGGCGTTACATTTAAGATACCCATAATTTTCGTATGTGACAACGTCATCAACCCTTTCAATACATTACTCTTAGTATAACAAAATATGTAAAGCATGTAGCATCGACCGCTTGATACTTCTCCTGAAATACATTCAGCCTCCTCTATCAGTCATACGCGTAATCATTAATTTTTTCTTCTAGGAAAAGCCCTATCGCACAGGCACCTATTTAAAGGGCTTTTCAAGAGGGAAAAGTGACATAAAAAAAGACTGAGACGTAATGTCCCAGCCCTTTGAAAGCCTAATATTAATCATCAAATGAATATAAAGGTGTTGATAGGTAACGTTCACCATTACTTGGTAATACCGTAACAACTGTTTTACCTTTACCTAGTTCTTTTGCTTTTTGGATGGCAGCGTGGATAGCAGCACCTGAAGAAATACCGCCAAGGATACCTTCTTCTTTAGCTACACGACGTGACATTTCCATAGCAGTCTCGTTACCTACTTTGATAACTTCGCTATAAATTTCAGTGTTTAGTGTACCTGGTATGAATCCAGCACCTAGACCTTGTAATTTATGAGGACCTGGTTCGCCACCACTTAATACTGGAGAATCTTCTGGTTCAATCGCAACAATATCAATGTCAGGATACTTTTCTTTAAGGACTTTACCTGCACCAGATAAAGTACCACCAGTACCAACACCAGCTAAGAATGCATCAATTGTTTTACCTTCGAATTGTTCTACAAGCTCTGGACCAGTTGTTAATTCGTGAACGCGTGGGTTAGCTTGGTTTTCGAATTGTTGTGGTTGGAAATAACCGTGTTCTTCACTAAGTTCTTTCGCTTTCTCGATTGCGCCTTTCATTGCTTTAGCACCTGGCGTTAGTATAAGTTCTGCACCGTAAGCTTTTAATAAGTTACGACGCTCTTGACTCATTGTATCAGGCATTGTGAATACAGCGTTATAACCTTTAGCTGCACATACGAATGCAAGACCGATACCTGTATTACCACTTGTTGGTTCTACAATTGTGTCGCCTGGCTTAATTTTGCCGTCTTTCTCAGCTTGTTCAATCATAGCTAATGCGATTCTGTCTTTAACTGAGCCACCTGGATTTTGATATTCTAATTTAACATAAATATCTGCGGCATCTTCGTCTACTACATTGTTTAACTTAACTACAGGTGTTTCACCAATGATTTCTGTAATGTTGTTTACCGGTTTTTTGACCATATTGATTACCCCTTTTCATTTAAAACTTAGTCGTCTTATCGGATATAAATTAATCATATCAAAAAACTGAATATTTAAAAAGTAATTAGGCTCTATTGCTCTAATTTAAATTAAGGCACGTAACTCTGCTTCGCTATATTGAAACTTCGAACGACAGAAATGACATTCTGCTTCGGCACCGTGATCATCTTCTATCATTTGCTTAATTTCTGCTTCGCCAAGGCCTTTAATGGCATTTAAAAACTTATCGTGGCCACAATTACATGTGAACGAGGCATCGATTGTTTCTAGAATGTCTACTTCTTCTTCACCTAGAATGTGATAAAGCAATTCTTCTGCTGAAACGCCTTCGTCGATAAGCTTTGAAACTGGCGTCATATTCGTGATGGCCTTTTCAAGTTTGGTAATCGTTTCATCGTCCGCACCTGGCATGACTTGGATGATAAAGCCACCCGACGCTTTGATGGAATTATCTGGGTTAACGAGTACCCCAAGACCCACTGAAGATGGTACTTGTTCACTCTTTGCATGGTAATACGTAAAGTCTTCACCAAGCTCACCTGAAATAATTGGGCTTGAACCTGTAAAGTAGTCTTTCATGCCGACATCTTTAACAACACGAAGTGAACCGTCAGTACCTACTGCACGGCGTACGTCTAATTTTCCTTGATCATTTAATGGGAAATGTGTTTGTGGATGATCAACATAGCCTCGTACATCACCTTTAGCATTCGCGTCAGCAATAATACGTCCAATTGGGCCGCCGCCTTCAACCGTTACAGTTAATTTTTGTTCACCTTTTAACATCGCACCCATCATGAGCGTTGCAGTCATTGTACGACCAAGCGCAGCTGAAGCAGTTGGCCACGTGTAATGTCTTTGTTGTGCTTCTTGCACGGAATTTGTGGTTAATGCACTATAGGTACGGATTTTACCATCATAAGCTAATGCTTTAACGATATAGTCTTGAGTCATAACTCATTTTCTCTCCTTTAAAAAAGTCTCTTTCTGTTATCTTGTATGATATCAGAAAGAGACTAAATACAATATTATTTAAAACGATTTGGATCTTCGTCGTCGCGGTTAGGACGATGATCGTCATCATAGTTAGATGTGCGATCGTCATCATAACGATTGTTATCGTCAGCTGCACGACGGTCACGTTCATCTCTAGAACGTTGACTTTCATGCGCACGATCCATCATTTCATCTTGTTCACGACGAATTTCGTCATATGATTTACCGTATTTACCAGAATCGTAGTCATCATCACGTGATTCAGGTACTTCTGCTTCATCGTAATTAACTTCTGGTAAATGACCATCATGGAATAATGAACGAATTTGTTCTCTGACTAATGTTTCTTCAGTCAGTAGTGTTTTCGCGATTAATTCAAGTTGTGATTGATGTTCAAGTAAGATTTCTTTACAACGTTCGTATTGTTCTTTAACGATACGTTGAACTTCTTTATCAATCTCATAAGCGATTTGACCAGAATATTCTGGTTCACCTGACATGTCTTTTCCTAAGAAGACTTGGCCGCCGCCTTTATTAGAGAATTGAAGTGGACCTAGTTTCTTACTCATACCGTACTCGGTAACCATTTGACGTGCAATTTGTGTCGCACGTTCGAAGTCGTTTGAAGCACCTGTTGAAACTTCGTTAAACATGATGTCTTCGGCAACACGACCACCGAGTAAACCACAAATTTTATCGAGTAATTCTGGTTCAGTCATTAAGAAACGGTCTTGTTTAGGTAACATCATCGCGTAACCACCAGCTTGTCCACGTGGCACAATTGTAACTTTGTGTACCACTTCTGCTTCGTCAAGTACCATACCAATAATTGTATGACCTGACTCGTGGTGCGCAACGATATTTCGTTCTTTGTCTGAAATAACACGTGATTTCTTAGCTGGACCTGCGATAACGCGGTCTGTTGCTTCTTCGATATCACGCATATCAATTTTCTTCTTACCGCCACGAACTGCAATTAATGATGCTTCGTTCAGTAAGTTTTCTAAATCGGCACCTGAGAAACCAGGTGTACGTTGAGAAATTGCTTTTAAATCAACTGTTTCATCAAGTGGTTTGTTACGCGCGTGAACGTGAAGAATTGCTTCACGACCTTTAACATCTGGACGACCAACTTGAATTTGTCTATCGAAACGTCCTGGACGTAGTAACGCTGGGTCTAAGATATCTGGACGGTTTGTAGCAGCAATCATAATGATACCTTCGTTCTCACCGAAACCATCCATTTCAACAAGTAATTGGTTAAGCGTTTGTTCACGTTCATCGTGACCGCCACCAACACCTGCACCACGTTGACGACCAACTGCGTCAATCTCATCGATGAAGATGATACAAGGTGCATTTTTCTTCGCATTTTCGAATAAATCACGTACACGAGATGCACCAACACCAACGAACATCTCAACGAAATCAGAACCACTGATTGAGAAGAACGGTGCACCCGCTTCACCCGCTACGGCACGAGCTAATAATGTTTTACCTGTACCTGGAGGACCTACTAATAAGACACCTTTCGGAATTCGTGAACCCATTTGCTTGAATTTACGATTGTCTTTAAGGAAGTCAACAACTTCAATCAGTTCTTGTTTTTCCTCATCTGCACCAGCTACATCTTTGAAACGAACGCGACGTTTTTGTTTGTCATACATTTTGGCTTTAGATTTACCAAAATTCATCATGCGACCGCCACCGCCGCCACCTTGTGCTTGACTAATGAAGAAAATAAATAAGAGCGCGATAACTATAACCGGAATTAAGGTCGATAGTATGCTCACAAATACGCTTTGTTTTTCTTCTTCTTTAACATTAAAATCGAGTTTCTTTTGATCACGTGCTGTATCTGTGACTTTTTCTAATTCTTTCTGATTGTTAAATAAAATGGCTGATGAATATTCTTCGCCGTCTTTCATCTCGCCCTCTACCATATATACATTTTGCTCTGGTTGAATGGTTAAGGATTTTAATTCACCTTTGTCTAACTTCTTCATAAATTGCTCATAAGAAAGTTGCTTTGGCATGTTGCCATTACCATTTAACCAGGAGAACAATCCGAATATGATAACGCCTATAATTGCAATAAACAGCACATTACGAAAAGCTTTCTGCATGCGACGTTTCCTCCTACTTGAATAATAAAACTAACAAAAATTGTAACACAAAATAGAATTTATTGGCTAGTATTTCAACTTTACATACATTTTAAAATAAATACGAAATTTACCCTTTATTTAGAGTAGATTTCAGGCTTTAATGTACCGATATAAGGTAAGTTTCGGTATAGCTCACCATAATCGAGACCATAGCCTACAACGAATTCGTCTGGAATCTTTTTACCAACATATTTCGCTTCGATATTTGCTTTACGACGATTAGGTTTATCGAGTAATGTAACAATCTCAAGTGAGTTCACGCCTCTAGATTTTAAAAGGTTCGTAATGGATTTAAGCGTCGTACCTGTTTCTAAAATATCTTCAATAATTAAGATATCTTTGTTTTCGATAGATGTGCTTAAATCTTTTAAGATTTGAACTTCACCAGTAGATTCGGTACCGCCGTGGTAGCTTGAAACGTCCATGAAGTCAATAGATAAATGCGTATCGATATGTTTGATTAAATCCGCCATAAACATGACAGAGCCTTTTAAGATACCTACGCATAATAAAGGTTTACCATTATAATCTTCTGTAATGGTTTTACCTAAATCTTCACAAATCGCTTTAATATCCGCTTCTGTTAGTAAAATTTCCTTTAAATCGTCTTTCATTTTATTTTTCAGCTCCTAATTTTCTAATATCAAGCAAATTTCTCAAGTCTTTATGTAGATATAAATTACCCACAAGTACGATCTGATGCTTGTGATCGCTTACAATCGGCATCGACGCGCGCAAATGGGTCGGAATTTTATAATCAATCATGAGACGGGTTACTTTTTTATGTTTACCATCGTGAATTTGAACTTTGTCTCCTGTACGACGCGTACGAATCGTAAAAGGAAACATGGCATCCGGCATGTTTTGATCAAACATGATACGATACCCACCGAAATCATATTCACCATGATGTTTCACAATTAGAACGTCATCCTCATTTGAAAATGTCGTCGTAATAACAAATTTATCATAAGATATTTGAATTATCCATTCATCTGTAGTGTGAAGCCTAATTTGTGAAACAGATGTCTCTAGTTGGTGAAACCATTCGTGATAGGCCTTTTCAGAAAAGGACAAACCTGTCTCTAAATCGTGTAAAAGTGTATCAAGAATGTGCATCTTAATATATGAATCTAAATCGCTAAATGCTTGTCTTGGCATCTCTATATCTTGGGCCTTGAAAGTTACGCTTTCGTCTATAAAACGACGAGCCTCTTGGTGTATGATGGCACGTTGGTGTTCGTGAAAGTCGTGCAATTTCAAGAGATGTGAAGGCGACAACATAGGATTGGATTCGATTTCTGGTAAAATGCGGTTCCTGATATCGTTACGTACGTATTGATTAGAGGCATTTGAGGCATCTTCGTAAAAAGGGACCTTGTATCGTGCTTGGTAACGTTTAAGGGCGTCCTTTCTCGTATGAAGCAAGGGACGACTGATATGATAGCCATGTTTAGGGATAAGTTGCTTGATACCTAAGCTACTACGCGTACTGCGCCCAGTCATTAAGCGATAAAAAATCGTTTCAATTTGGTCGTCTTCATGATGGGCAGTTAATAAGAAATCTGCGTTTAAGTCACGCATCATATCATCAAACCAAGCATAACGCGCTTCCCTTGCGATATGTTGGATGCTATTTCCTTGTTCAACCACGTCATTTAAATCTAACTGATGTGTATAGAGTGGTACGTGATGTTTCTCGCAAAAGGCCTTTAAAAAGGAAGCTTCCTCATGAGATGCTTCACGCACGCCGTGATTGACGTGTAAACACGTAAGTGTGTGGTAGGTGTTTCGATATGATGTCAATAATTGATGTAATAACACCATACTATCAATGCCAGTAGACACAGCAACTACAATATGATGGTTGTGATTCCATTGTACATCCATATCTTCACCTCATAAAAAATAAGGAGTGTTCATGACGACACCCCAGTAGATTGACGTTTAATTCCATTCATTTATATTTACATCATGACGCTATATAATGAAGCACCTTTCAAGGTACTTATACGCTAAGATACTGATACTGTGCGCTCGATTAGATGCCGAGCACGTTGATTACTTCTTTGAAACAAGTGACATTGCGCGCACATAAGGCACGAGGTTTCAACAAAATACGTACCTTACGGATACGAACGTCTCACTTACAACACGATTATATCCGTAAGAAAAAAATCGGTCAAGATTCAAATATATGAAATCTCGACCGATTCATTGCAGGTTTATCGCGTGGTTTCACATCTTTATCTCGTGAAATCGGGTCACGTCATAAATATTGAAAATTTAACGAACATTGGGTTTAACCACGCTTGTATGTTATTGATTATAAGACCGAATTAGCGTCTAGAACCACGGCCTCCACGTCTTGACTCAGTTTGACGCTTGATAGAAGTAAGTTTATCTTCACTATCTTTTAAGAAGTTAGATAGTTTCTTTTCAAAGTCTTCTGGTTTTTGGCTTGGTTTTTGTTGTTGCGATCTACGTGGACGCGCTTTAGCCTTTTTAATAGAAAGACTTATCTTACCATCATCCGCAATGGTCAATACTTTGACTTCTACTTCATCTCCAACTGAAAGATGATCTTCAACATTTTCTACATAATTATCAGCAACTTCACTGATATGTACTAAACCGCTTTTACCTTCAGGTAATTCCACGAACGCACCAAACTTTTTGATACCAGTGACTTTACCTTTAAGCTTACTTCCTACTTCAATTGACATATTATAAATAAATCCTCCCGATTTGTTTCAGTTTTAACTCTATTATATGCTTGTTTAATCAATTTAACAATGCTATTTTACATTTTGATTGGACTATTCTTTTGAATCTTGTGACTGATCTTTATTCTTTTCATCTTTTGGTAATCTAAATATGATTTCGCCATCATTGCTTAGTGAGTAGTCGTCGCGCGCGACTTTTTCGACATAGTTTTTATCATTTAAGTTATGCAACTTTTCTTTAAGTGTAATCTCTTGTTCTTGTAGCTTCTTATATTCCTCTTCCTTTTTAACACGTTCATCCGACAAATGATTGTTATGATTAATTTGGTTAAATACCATAAATCCTAAAAAGATAAGAAATAGTAATAAAATGCCACCAAATAATGCGATACGCTTTTTAATAATGGCTCTGCGTTTATTTTTAGATATCTTACGTTTATCTTCTGTCTTCGTGTATTGATTACCAATGTTTCTAACTTTTCTAGCCAAAGATTGTCACCATCCTCTTTACATTTCTGACACGCGCGCTTCTTTTAGTAATTCAAACATGCCTTTTGCATTCTCTTTAGATGCATGTTCATTTAAACCAGTGACTTTAACTGTAATTTCTTTTTGACCAAAACGAATGACTAATGTGTCATCGATTTTGACATCTGTGCCTGCTTTTGCAACATTGTCGTTTACGGTTACACGACCTTGATCGCTTATTTCTTTAGCAAGCGTACGACGTTTAACAAGTCGTGCTACCTTTAAATATTTGTCGAGTCTCATGATGTATGACCTCCTTGTTCTAAGTAACGTTTTAGCGATGCTTCTGTATAATCCTTATTTTTGATTCCATCATACATTTCAAGAAAGTGCGTCGCAAATACTTTCTCAAATTTTACGCGAGATGGCTTACCTTCTTGTAGTTTACGTTCACGCCAAATAGCATTGACGTCTTCTACACTATCAGCTGACTTATCACCAAATATATGAGGATGACGCGCTATCATTTTCTCAGTAATCGCACCGACAACTTCACGTACATCGAAGTAACCATCCTTTTTACCAATACTTGCATGTAACATCACTTGTAAAAGCACATCGCCAAGTTCTTCAATCATATGATGGTCATCTTCATTATCGATTGCTTCAAATAACTCGAAAGTTTCTTCTAATAAGTAGCGTTTTAAAGTGTCATGCGTCTGAACTTTATCCCATGGACATCCTTTTTCATCATCAACGAGTAAATCAATCACCGCTTCTAAATATGAAAATTCTCCAACAAAATCTTGTTCTTCAGTGACCTTTGGAATGAAAACACTCGTTAAATTATTGTAGTGCGCATAATGATCAAGTTCATAAAGCGGGCACGAAATCGCTTGTTGATGATCTGCACGTGCACCATCAATGATTTGAATGTCATAATCATCTGGATAGCGCTCCATTAGCGTCAGTTTGATATCTGAAGCAACCATACTGCTATATACTTGTGTAATTAAAGTATGCGTCATTAAGTGACATTGATTTGGCGTAAGTGACGTACCATCAAGCAATGTAAATCCTTCTGTAGGATCGATATTTACCGAACTAAAGATATCGTCGATAAAACTTTTACCTCCGTAGATCTCAACGTTTACACCTTTGTCCTGACTGCGCGCTAATAATAATGTTGTCGTTGTCTCAAGCACGCGTGGGTGCCCTGGAACGGCATACGTCACGTCATGGTCTTTTGCTTCAGTGAAAAGCCCTTCAACGATGGCTTCGTATACACTTTCGAAATCATCATGCGCTTCATAAATGTCATCAAAGCTTTCAAACGTAATCTCATCCTTCAAGTCATGTATCACAGGATGATCGAGTGTTCGCGCATACACGGTATCTTGTTGTTGAAGGAAACGATAAACACCCAGTGGAAGTTCATCGATTCCATAGTTTCCTAAACCTACAATTGTAATTGTATGACTCATGTGTGACGTCCTTTCATTAAACGAGCTAATTTATCGCCATAAGGCAAGTATTGAAGTTCATCGTCCTTTAAAATACGAAGTTTTCCGATACATATCACTAATAGTATAACACCGAATAGCGCGACAATACATAATTCTACTAACCCGAAACCGCGACTCGCACTTGGTATGAGCCATAGTAGAAGTTGAACACCTAACGTCATGATCGCGACTGATACCAATAACTTGAAGATAAATTGTCGCATATCCGTTAGTTTGTAACGGCGTTTAACTTTTATGTGTAAGATGGTCGCAAAGACGATGAGGGATAGCACCGTACTGATACTCGTACCGAGAATTGAAAACGTTGTAATCATAACTAAATTGAGAATGATTTTAGTGATTATCCCGATGGTCATTGCGATTAAGATAAAGCGTGTCTCTTCAATCGTTTGAAGTAATGCGAAGTCCATCATAATAAGCGAGACGCAGATAACCGTTAACATGTATATCGTAAGTGTGAGCGTTAAGACATCACTTTTGAAAAAGACATGATTCAATAACGGTAAGACATTCATTAGTCCAACACATGCTGCTACACTGATGACAATAGTGATTTTGAGTGACACGTTCGCATAATAATTCATTTCTGTGTGCTGTCTTTCAGCTATTGCTTTAGTGAGTAGCGGTATTAATACAAAGCAAAATGTTGTCGTCACGATTAAGCCCATTTGTATAAGTGAGGCACCTCTGTCAAAAATACCTTTCTGTTTAATCGCTTCTTCAAATGATACGCCTGTAGCCTTTAATAGATTAATTACCGTAAAGCTATCGATAAATTGCCACAGTATTAAAATTAAATGACTGAGCGCAAAGATTAATGCACTCATCAGAAGTTGTTTCCAATGTATATCTGTATGCTTGAAATCAAGCTTAAGCTTAAAGTCCTTTTTCCAAAGTAAATAAATTAGTGCGAAGATAAAGCCGATTGATGAGGCTAAGATCGCGATGGTGCCCGCTTGATATATGGATAGTGACATTTGCGTAAAGAGCAGGATTGCGATGAGTATCGTGCCCACTCTGAACAATTGTTCAATCACTTGAGAGATGGCGGGTTCGTTCATGCGATGACGCATTTGGAAGTAGGCTCGGCACACGGATAGCCCGGCTACACCAAGCGCTGCAAGACTTGAGACGCGAATCATAGGTGTTAAGCCTGCATCACCCATCAACATCGCTAAGATAGGCGCCATGACAAAGATGAATATCGCGATGATGACGCCAATGATTTGGAAACTTGAAAATAAGTGATTAAAGTTTTGTGTACGCTGCTTTGAACCCATTGTTTGTGTGATGGCGCTAGGAAGTGCGTTTGTTGCGAGTACCACACATATCGCGATGATAGGATAAACCTGTTGGTAGGCATATAGTCCCTCATCACCTAGTATGTTCTGGTAAGGGATACGGTATATCGCACTGAGCACCTTTACGACAACGAGCGCGATGGAAAGTATGATGACGCCGTTAAAAGCGCTATGCGTCTTCATCAGGGATCGCCATACTTTCTTCAATCGTCTTCACGACGAACTTCAATTGGTCAAGCCATTGCTTAGATTTCTTAAGCGTTACTTGCATCTTATTCTCTTTAACGCCGACTTTCATTTGGCGCCCTAGGGCAACTGTTTCTTTGAATAATTGTTCACCATTGATGTCTTGTGTGCCCTTTTCAGAAAGTATGATTTCTATGGATTTGTTCTTATCTGAAATCGTTAAGACGCCTGAATGAACCGCATGAATTTTAATTTCGACAGAATCTAGTAAGCGTTCAACTTCGACAGGGTATTCGCCGAAACGGTCGATTAACTCGTCTTTAACGTCACGTAGTTGCTCGATACTTTCAAGCGTACGTAGCTTCTTGTAAATTTCAATTTTAGCTTGTTCATTTTTAATGTAAGAACCAGGCAGATATGCATCTAGATTTAAGTTCATTTCGATATCAGGTGTTTCTTCAACTTCTTTAATACCACGTTTCTCATTAACTGCTTCTTCTAACATTTGAGAATATAAGTCGAAACCGACTGAATCGATAAAGCCGTGCTGTTGTTTACCGAGTAAATTACCGGCACCACGGATGTTTAAGTCGCGCATGGCTATCTTAAAGCCACTACCAAGTTCAGTGAATTCTTTGATGGCTTGTAAACGTTCCTCTGCAGTCTCAGATAGGACTTTGTTTTGTGGATGTAGAAAATAAGCATAGCCAATACGACTTGAACGACCGACACGACCGCGCAATTGATATAACTGACTAAGACCAAAGCGGTCCGCTTCTTCGATAATCAGCGTGTTCGCGTTTGGTACATCGACACCTGTTTCGATAATCGTTGTCGTCACGAGAATATCGTAGTCCCCGTTAATAAAATCTAACATCGTTTCTTCTAAATCGCGCTCAGTCATTTGACCATGTGCGACGCCGATAGACGCATCCGGAACAAGCATTTGAAGTTGTTCGCGCTTTTCATATATCGATTGAACGCGGTTGTATAAATAGAAAACTTGTCCGTCTCGAGATAACTCTCTTAGAAGCGCTTCTTTAATAAAGTTAGCGTTTTGTTCAAGCACATACGTTTGAACTGGGAAGCGGTTCTCTGGTGGTGTTTCGATTACGGATAAATCACGTACACCAAGCATACTCATATGCAGTGTTCTAGGAATAGGAGTCGCCGTTAACGTCAGCACATCGACATTCGCTTTTAACGCTTTAATCTTCTCCTTATGACGTACACCAAAGCGTTGTTCTTCATCGACAATTAATAAACCTAAGTCCTTATATTGAACGGACTTACCAAGTAATTTATGCGTACCTACGACAATATCGACCTTACCTGACTTAAGACCCTCTTTCGTTTGGTTAACCTCTTTCGTCGTTCTAAATCGACTCATCAATTCAATATCAATCGGATAGTCTGACATACGTTCGATTAACGTTTCATAGTGCTGTTGCGCAAGAATGGTTGTCGGCACTAGGAAAGCAACTTGTTTACCTTCCATCACAGCTTTAAACGCTGCTCTGACCGCAACTTCCGTCTTACCATAACCTACGTCACCACAAAGTAAGCGGTCCATAGGTTTATTCACTTCCATGTCACCTTTAATTTCCGATATCGACTTATCTTGGTCAGGCGTTAATTCGTAAGGGAAATCCATTTCAAACGTTTGTTGTTCCTCAGTATCGGGACCAAACTGATAACCAACAGATTGTTCACGTTCTTTATAAATTTCAAGTAGTTCATCCGCAATATCTTCAATCGAACTTTGCGCTTTAGCCTTGGTTTTCTTCCATTCAGAACCACCAAGTTTATATAACTTAGGCGTCTTATCCTCAGATCCGACGTACTTTTGAACTTGCTCCATTTGATCAACTGGAACAAATAGTTGGTCTGTGCCTTTATACTGAATCTTAATGTAATCACGATGCACATCGCCAACTTCAAGCGTTTCCACACCTAAGTAACGTCCGACACCGTGATGCACATGAACAACATAGTCGCCTACTTTTAAATCTTGATATGATTTTATTTTTTCAGCGTTCGACATCGTTTTATGACGTTTTTTGCGCTTTTTCTGCTTCGATTTGAAAAGCTCTCGCTCAGTAACAACGACGAGATGCATGTATGGTAACTCGAAACCTTCAGACAAACTACCTTCAGTTATAATCGCATGTCCTTCCGACATCATTTCAGCTGTCGTGTCCTTTAAAGTAGGAATATGCATTTCACTTAACATAGATTGAATACGTTCTTGTTTCGTCTTCGTTTCAGCTAAGACAACCACACGATAATCTTGTTGTATGAAGCGATTAAACTCAGAGTTTAAAATGTCATACTGACCGTAGAATTGTTGAACGGGCTTACAAGAGAATTTAATTGTATCTTCTAATTTTACAGACATCGATGCCGTAAATAATGTAAAGTAGCTGATTTTACGCGACTTCACAAAGCGGTTTAACGCGTCATCGTCTGTAAACGTCTGTCCGATAAACCCTTTACCACTTTCGATTAAATTCTGCATAAATTCTTCATTTTCAACAGCGAGCGTAGATTCTGTTTCTTTAACACGATTATACTCATCTACCACGCATAAAGCATCGTCAGACAAGTAGTCCATGATTGTGGCCTTTTCCGCATACATAAACGAAATTAAGCGACGTAACACTTGATGATCAAACATGGTAGACTGTGCGAGCAGTAACGACTCATACGTTTCTTTAATATCGTTGCGGACCGATTTGTCTATTTTAGGCCTTGTCTCTTGATAGGCCTTTTCAAGACGTGGTTTCACACGTTTCAGTTCTTCATCACGAATGACTAAATCTGTTGCTGTAGTAATTTCAACCGATTCTAAATTCTCGCTTGAACGTTGAGATTCAACATCAATTTGGCGAATGGAATCGACTTCTGTATCAAATAATTCAATACGAACTGGGCTACCGATTAACGGATAAATATCGATAATGCCCCCTCTTAACGAGAACTCACCAATGTGAGAAACAACACTTTCACGTTTATATCCCATTGCGACAAGCTTTTCTAAAAAGCCATCTAAGTCGATATCGTCACCAATATTCAATTGGATTTGATGCGCAGCCCAAATGTCTCTTGGCGTGATTAATTTATTAAGGCCGTTTAACGGCACAACAAATAACCCTTTTTGATGTTTGGTTAATGCCGTAAGCGTGCGGACACGTTCACTCATCAGTTCAGGGCTTTGCGTTGAGAATTCTTCTGTCATGATGTCTTGAACAGGGTATTTAAATAATTCCTCGTCATCGACATATTGTAATAAATCCGCTTCAAGCTTATCTGCTTGGTACAAATTATTCGTAACCACAACCATTTGTTTATCATCAGATAAATACTTTTCAGCGATGATTGTTGCTTTAGCTGCAGGCGTTAAACCTGTGATTAAAAGATTCTCTCTTCCTAACTTTTCATTGAGTTCATTAAAGCGTTTATCGTTCGTTATAATCTCTTTAATTATTGATTTCACTTTACCTCACCATTATAGTTATTCATTACGTGATCGAATCGTGACGTCTCTATAAATGTTTCTACGGCGCGAGCTGAATGTTCAATCACTTTATCCATCGTCTTCATTTCGTCACTTGAGAATTTTTGTAGTACGTAATCCGGTACACTCATACCATTAGTTGGGCGACCGATACCAATTCTTACACGCTTGAATTCATTCGTTCCAAGGTGTTGAATTAACGATTTCATACCGTTGTGACCGCCTGCACTACCCTTTTGACGTAGTCTAATTTGACCTTGTTCTAAGTCCATATCGTCATAGAGTACCAGTAAATCTTCAACTTCAACACCATAATAATCCATGAGCGGACCTACCGCTTCACCAGATAAATTCATGAGCGTCATTGGCTCTATAAGCATCACTTTTTCATCGCCCATACGTTCAATCGTATAAGCACCTCTAAATTTTTGTTTATCAAGATTAAAGTTATGACGTTCTAATAACCAGTCAATCACTTCAAATCCAATATTATGACGTGTTAAGTCATATTTCTTTCCAATATTACCTAGACCAACAATACACTTCATTTAAATACCCTCCTGATTTGGTGGTTATGTATCTTTATTTAAAATGAATTTATATTTAGTAATGATTTTTCATTTCGTTCATCTATGTGTTATGGGCGAATGATGGCACAACTTTTTGGCTGTGAGATGACTTTGATCGTCTACGATTGTGATGAAGCATGGATGTATAAACGTGAGTGGTTGAGTTCGTTTGCGACTAGCTTTCATGTACGTTATAACCAACCCATTTTATCATCAAACGTATCATGCTTTTTGAAAAGCCAAATTGCCATTTTTCCCATCATAACACAAAAAAGGCATCTGCTTATTGAGTATAAGCAAAATGCCTTTAATAAGAAAGTATTTTGATAGATTAAAAGAATTATTCTTCTTCTTTTTTCTCTTCATTTTCTTCTTTATCTTCGCCAACAACTTCAGGTTCTTCAGTAGCTGATTCGCCTTCCATTTCTTCGATTTCTTCTTCAGTTGGTTCCTCAGTTGGAGGTACTACTGCTACTACTGAATCTTCTTTTTCGTTCTCGATTGTGTAGTCGCCGTCGATTTTAACGTCAGCTACAGTTAAAGAATCGTTAATTTCTAATTCAGTAATATCAACTTCGATATATTCAGGAATGTTATCTGGAGTTGCTGTAACTTCTAAATCGAATAATGGTTGTTCTACAACGCCGCCTTCTTTAGCACCTACAGCTTCACCTACTAAGTGAACAGGTACTTCAACAGTACGTTCTTCTGTCATGTTGATTGCTAAGAAGTCGATGTGTGTAATTTTGTTTTTAAGTGGGTCGAATTGGTAATCAGATACCATTACTTTAACTTGTTTAGAACCTACACCTAATTCGATTACACCATTACGTCCAACTTCACGGATAACTTTGATGAATTCTACCTCATCAACTTTTACTGAAACGTTTTTAGTACCGTAACCATATACAACTGCTGGAACTTTTCCTGCTTCTCTGATCTTTCTAAGATCTCCGCGTGTTTGTTTACCTTGACGAATGATAGACTTTAATGAAGTCATGTCATTTCCACCTTTCTAATTTCGCACATTATGTGCACCTCACTTGCCCATCAACTCACGTTGCTTGCAAGTGTTTATTTGATCGCTTTGAAATCGCGAACAGAAACATTATACATGTTTTACAAGTTTTAGTCAAATAGTACACTAACTGATTCATCTTCATAAACACGTACAATTGCTTGAGCTAATAAATTAGCTATAGAAAGCTCTTTAATGTTATTTGGCTTTTGCTCATCGCCTAACTTAATTGAGTTCGTAACGATTAATTCTTTGATTACTGAATCTTCAATGCGTTCTTTCGCTGGACCAGATAATACAGGGTGTGAACAACAAGCATATACGTCTTTAGCACCTTTATCTACAAGCGCTTGCGCTGCTAATGTGATTGTACCAGCTGTATCGATGATATCATCGATAATGATAGCTGTACGACCTTCGATTTCACCAACAATGTTCATAACTTCAGCAACATTTGGTTTCGGACGACGTTTATCAATAATCGCGATTGGTGTTTTTAAGATGTCTGCGAGTTTACGTGCACGTGTTACACCACCGTGGTCAGGTGATACAACAACGCATTCTTCTAGATCGATATCTGTATCATTCTCGAAGTAATCCGCTAAGATCGGTACACCCATTAAGTGGTCAATTGGAATATCAAAGAAACCTTGGATTTGAGGTGCGTGTAAATCTAAAGCAATCATACGTGTTGCACCTGCTTTTTCAATAAGGTTCGCAACTAATTTCGCTGTAATTGGTTCACGGCTACGTGCTTTACGGTCTTGACGTGCATAACCATAGTAAGGCACAACGATGTTAATATTTGCTGCAGAAGCACGTTTACAAGCATCAATCATAATTAATAATTCCATTAAGTGATCGTTTACTGGGTTTGATGTTGGTTGAATAATAAATACATCGCATCCACGAATACTTTCTTCAATGTTAATTTGAATTTCACCATCACTGAAGCGTTTAACAGAACATTTACCTAAATCAATACCTACATGGTCTGCAACTTCTTGTGCTAATGGTTCATTCCCTTTCAACGAAAAAATCTTTAACGACGAATTTTTATATTCGGTATTTAACATTTAAAATCCTCCAATTATTTGATTCGGTATTCAAATTATTTACGGTCTTTCAAATAGCCATCTTTAGTAGTTTGGCGTGATCTTGCAAGTGCTAAGCTATCTTGTGGTACATCATCCGTGATTGTTGAACCAGCAGCGATTAATGTATTATCACCTACTGATACCGGTGCAACTAAGTTCGTGTTACAACCGATAAATGCATCTTTACCAACGATTGTCTTGAATTTATTGACACCATCATAGTTAACTGTGATTGAACCGCAACCTATATTCGTACGAGCGCCAATTTCGGCATCGCCAATGTAGCTAAGGTGAGAGACTTTAGCGCCATCATCGAGTGTTGCTTTCTTCGTTTCAACAAAGTTACCGATTTTAACTTCTTGACCAAGGTTTGTACCTGGACGAAGTTGTGCAAACGGACCAATCTTAGACTTTTCGCCTATAATTGCATCTGTCACTACAGAATGCTTGATTTGAGCGCCGTCTTTAATTTCACTATTTGTAATTTCAGAATACTGACCGATTACAACATCTTCACCAATAACAGTTTGGCCCATAATTTTAGCACCAGGTTCAATAATTGTGTCCATGCCAATTGTTACGTCCGGACCAATATACGTTGTGTCTGTATCAACAATTGTCACACCGTTGTTTAAGTGATAATGATTAATGCGTAGCTGAAGTTCCTTTTCAGCTAATCCAATGAATGATCTTTGTGTAATATTTAATGGTTCTAGAAAGTCGTCTATATCCATAGTAGAAACTTTGCCATCTTTGTCTTTAAGGTTATTTACAAGTTCATAAATGTCACATTCATGCGTTTCATTGTCGAAATTAACTTGTTCTAACAATTCAATGAGCTTCTCAGTATTAAATACATAAACACCAGCGTCGCCATCTTCTTCATCAAGCCCTAAATCCACATATGCATCTACTTCGTCTTGACTTAAACCAAGTTCGTCTTCAATTTCATCGTAATCAACTTCTGATTGATAGAAAGCATCACGTTTTCCAACAGGCTTGATAGCTTCGAACATACCATGTTCATCGCGGTAAACATAGCGTGTTTTATATTCTGTCGTGCCTGAAACAGTCGTTAGAATTGTCGCATCGCTTTCTTCTTGTTCATGAAAAGCCATCATCGCTTTAAGCGTTTCCTTAGTTAATAACGGCGCATTACCAGAAACGATTAAAGTCATGCCAGATTGATCTTTTAGGTTTGCTTTCGTTTCATTTAAGTTTGATAAAACGTTGTCATTTGAAGAACCTTGAGCGTATAAACATGCATCTTGAACGATTTCTTGAACTTTGTCATCTTCTTTATCTACAACAGTTACAATGTTATCGAGCTCTAATTGCTTAACTTGTCCTACAACATGTTCAATCATTGTTTTGCCTGCAACTTTATGAAGAACATCTTGCTTCTTAGATTTCATTTTCTCGCTTTTGTCTGTTGCTAAAATAACTGCATTTTTTTGCATGAAGCGACCCTCCATTAATATTTACACTTCTACATTATTATAATTTAATAGAATAGTTACTTTCAAGGTCAAACAGAGAAGTTCCTGTTGAAAGCTTTTTTAAAAGTTAACTATTTCCATTAGTTGAAAATTACTTTAATGATATTTGGTGCTATTATAAATTATTTCATGGTTAATTCTTAGAAATACACTAAAGCTTGTTTATTGCATAAATAAAAAAAGCACACCGAAACAATGTGCTACGGTGTGCTGATATGACTTAATATTCAACGTATTAAGCTTCTTCTTCTGTATCGTCTTCCTTAGATTCAGATTCTTGTTGGTTTGATTTACCAGGAATTACTTCATCTGTTTCATCATATACTTTCATCACGGCATCTTGAATTTCTTGTCTCATGTCTGAGTTGATTGGATGCGCGATATCACGGAATTCACCATCTGGTGTACGTTTACTTGGCATCGCGACGAATAGACCTGAATTACCTTCAATTACACGTAAATCATGGATTACGAATGATTCCTCTAATGTAATTGAAACGAGCGCTTTCATTCTTCCGTCAGTTTGTATTTTTCTAAGTCTAACATCTGTCACTTTCATGTAGTGAGCCCCCCATAGTATATCTTTTTATTTATAGAAGCTTAACAAACATTAATAAAAATTATAAATCCTTTACTTCTGCTACGATTTCAATTTCAACTTTCACATCTTTAGGTAGACGTGCTACCTCAACACAACTACGTGCTGGTTGATGTTCATTAAAGTAAGAACCATAAACTTTATTAATGTGTTGAAAATCGTTCATATCAGATATAAAGATCGTTGCTTTAACAACAGCATCTAAATCTGAACCTGCTTCATTTAATACCACTTTTAAATTTTCTAAAACTTGAGTTGTTTGCTCGGAAACATCATCACTCACAATTTCTCCATTAAGATTTAATGGAATTTGTCCTGATGTGTAAACTAAGCCATTAACTACTGTGGCATGTGAATATGGTCCTAAAGCTTCAGGTGCTTTGTTTGTATTAATTATCTTCATGTTGTGATACGCTCCTTTTTTTATTCAAATTTAGATAAGCTATTGCCCATTTCAACGTTAAAGTTCTGATTATATTCATCGACATCAGATAGTCTTACTAAGGATGTATAATCTCGAATTAATCGTTGTTCAACTTCTTTAGATTCTACAAGTACTGATACCCCTTTAACAGTAGCTTTAAACTCTCTCATTAAATTCATAACGCCGTTTATAGATCCACCTGCACGCATAAAATCGTCCACGATTAAAACATTAGAGTGTTCTTTTAATGTGCGTTTAGATAATACCATCGTTTCAATTTGACGTGTTGAACCTGAGACGTAGTTTATGGACACTGTAGAACCTTCAGTCACCTTATTATCTTTTCTGATAACCACTACAGGTAAATTTAATACACTTCCAACTGCATTAGCAAGAGATATACCTTTAGTCGCAATTGTTACGATTGCATCTAGGTCTTCTTCAATGTAAATAGATGCAATCATTTTACCGATACGGTTAATCAACTTAGGATTACCCATTAGGTCTGATAGGAATAAGTAGCCACCTGGTAATAGGCGGTCTTTCTCTTGAAGTTTTTCGATAACCTCTTCAACAATGCGCGTCGCTTCGTCTTTACTCATACCTGGTTTGAATGATACACCGCCGCTTACGCCAGACGACGTGATGATCGTACCCATCTTTTCCTTTTCAAGGGTGCCCTTAATAATATGAACGTCTTCACTGATAGATGACTTAGCTTGCTTAAATTTGTTCACAAAGAATGTGAGTGGAATGACTTCGTTTGGATGGTTCATTAAGTACTGGGTCATAAACACTATTCGTTCGCTACGTTTGTATCGCATATTACGTCACCTTTCTTTTCAACCTAACATTCTTACAATGTACACTTCGCTACAACAACCACTTACGGCGTTATAAACGTGTCTTGCTTGTCTTTCGCGCTGTGCAAGTCCAAACACAGTTGGTCCACTACCACTCATTAAAGCACCATCTGCGCCGTTATTAATCATGTTTTCCTTAATCTTCTTAATTTCAGGGCACAAACCAATTGATACTTCTTCTAAACGATTAGTTAGGCTTTTACACATTTTGTCATAATCGTCCTCTTTAATTGCATCATAGCACATTTTCGTATGTACGGTATATGGGTGGTCTAGGTTAAGCGCTTTGTAGATATCCGCTGTCGACAAGCTAATAGCTGGCTTAGCGATGATAACCCAACTAGATGGTGGACGATTAATCAATTCTAACTTCTCACCGCGCCCGCGACATACAGCCGTCTCGCTATATACGCAGAAAGGAATATCCGATCCTAGACTCGCCGATAACGCTGCTAGTTCCGACTTAGGCACATCAAGTTCGAATAGTCGATTGATACCACGCATCGTAGCAGCTGCATCACTTGAGCCACCTGCTAATCCTGCCGCTACAGGAATGCTTTTATCAAGCGTAATCGTTACACCTTGTTTCAGCTCGTAAGTCTTGATCATGAGTTCCGCTGCTTTAAAAGCCAAATTCTTTCTATCATTCGGAATAAAGTTTTTATCTACTTTTAATACAATTTTTTGATCGTTGCGTTTTTCAAAAGATAAACGGTCATTCAAATCGACGGTCGTCATGATCATTTCGACTTCATGATAACCATCGTCACGTTTGAAAAGCGTATCAAGTGTTAAATTAATTTTCGCCGGTGCCGTTTCAAAAATCATACTTTTAGCCTCTTTCAAGTTATTGATGAAATTATTTTAACATAAAGAGCCGTATCGTTTGAATTAAATATAAGTCATTATACGGGATTGGGTGCTAGTCGTTTTAAGATATGTAATTGATTGTATGATTTTGTCTGGCACCAATTTTGGTGAGAGTCGGGTAGACTTTTTAGGCCAGGCTGCCGCCAGGTCTTATAGGCGAATGAGTCTACTGACTAGATATGAGGTTGCCTTATTACAAAGACTGAGCCAAACAATGTAACATGGACGCCTTGTTACAAAGACTCTACCAAACAATGTAATATGGGCGCCTTATTACAAAGACTACACCAAACAATGTAATATGGGCGCCTTGTTACAAAGACTGTACTAAACAATGTAACATGGGCGCCTTATTACATAGACTTTACCAAACAATGTAATATGGACGCCTTGTTACAAAGACTGAGCCAAACAATGTAATATGGACGACAAAACCGGAACGCCCTTCCCCCACAATCAGGCAAGGCCTATGCATCTCAAGACCCATGTCTACCCATACACTTATTTAAACCAATATCCTTAGCGCACCCAAGCGCCCACCACACGTAAAAAGACACGAACCAAAATGATTCGTGCCTTTTAATATATGAATATGTTGCTTATTGTGCGATTGCTTCTTCGTCGAACGATACTTGAACATTCTCAGTTAAAACATCTGTATATGTATAAGATACACGTTCGAAGTTATGTTGTTCTGGGTCCAATTCAACAACGAAAACTGATGGGTATGTTTCTGTCAGTACACCACATCTTTCGATTGTCTTCTTACGTCCTTCATTAGCTTTAAGTACAATACGATTTCCTAAGTGACCATCAAGAGAATTTTTGATGTCGATGATAGATTTTGGCATATTGCTCCACCTCGCTACAATAAACATTGTACCACTTTTACCAATATTTTGTCAAATAAAATTTAAATTTTATCAAGGTGAGCGCGCAATGTCAACACTTTCATATCTTTAATTCGGGAAAATTTTTCATATTCTCGTAAAGTTGCGCAAATTCTTTAATGGAAAGGGTTTCACCGCGTCGCTTAGGATCGATATCTGAACTTTCTAACCATTCTTTAATCGTCTCTTTATACTTTTTACCGTCAAACACTAAATTTTGATAATTGTTATAAATGGTTTTACGGCGCTGGCTGAACGCGCCTTTTGTTAATTTAAAAAAGGTCTCTTCATCATCAACCTCTACCACAGGTTGATCGCGACGCGTTAATTTAATCACGATTGAATCAACATTTGGCGGTGGTAAGAATACCGACTTCGGAACAGTTAACACACGAGATGTTTCTGTGTAATACTGTGCAATAATCGACAATGACCCATAAGATTTCGTACCCACTTTAGCATTTAAGCGCTCACCAACTTCTTTTTGCATCATAACTACATAGCCATCGATATTCGTATTTTGTTGGAGCAATGTTAGTAAGATTGGCGTCGTAATATAATATGGCAAGTTCGCCACAACTAAAATTTTATCGCAATCTTGCATATGTGTACGTATTTCTTGTTCAACATCTGCCTTTAGAATATCCTCATTAATCACAACTGTATTGTCGTACGGTGATAACGTGTCTTTTAAAACAGGAATCAAACGCTGATCAATTTCGAATGCCAACACTTTCTTCGCGTGCTTAGCAAGTTGCTCGGTAAGTGAGCCCATCCCAGGACCAACTTCGATGACACCAGTACGTTCATCAATGTCACTTGATTCGATAATTTTATTGATAATATTTACATCCACTAAGAAGTTTTGACCTAAACTCTTCTTAAAGTTAAAACCGTATTCTTTTAATAAAGCAAGCGTTCGTGTAGGTGTTGCAATATCCTTTGTCATGATTTCAACCCTTTCTTATCCAAAGCTTCAATTACATCTTCTCGCGTATAACCAAACGCGTTAAGTTTCTTTAACAATTGCTTACCATTTGCGTGACCGATACGTAATGAACGACAAACGACTTCTCGACGATGTCTCGCGTCAGGACCAATCACCAATCCTAAATCAATAAGTTCAGCTTTAGAAATCGTTTCGTCACCCTCTGAAAATGGCGTAGAAACATTTGATAAAGCCGCTTTAATCGTTTCTAAAGTTGCATGTTCGACACCAATCTTCTTATTTTTATTCATCGCGTCTTCTGGATTAATATAAGCATGTTTCACGCCCGGCACGTGCTCTTCAATAATCGCTCTAATTTTATCACCTGGGAAATCAGGATCTGTAAGCACGATGACACCACGCGTCTCCCTAGCATTTTGTATAATTTCAATCGTTTCTTTGTTGATAGCACTACCATTTGTTTCTATTGTATCGCAAATAACCGCACGTTTAACGCGTTCAGTATCATCGCGACCTTCGACTACCACAAATTCGTTGATTTTCATGTCTTTTACCTCGATTCTAAATAGTTACTCCACACATTTTACATGAAATATAGAAAAAGGCACAACATCGATAATAAGCAATGAAGTACTTATATCAATATTGTACCTTTTCAAACATTATTTTAATTTAAATAAGCGTTCAGCATTTTCTGTCGTTACTTTACAAACTTCTTCATAAGAAATGCCACGTAATTCAGCAATTTGTTCCGCAACAAGCGTCACGCGACTTGGTTCATTACGTTTACCTCTATAAGGATGAGGTGATAAGAACGGTGCATCCGTTTCAACTAACAAGCGTTCTAATGGCACATGTTTGGCCACTTCTTTCGGTTGTTTCGCATTTTTAAATGTCACAGGGCCACCTAATGAAATATGGAAGTCTAATTTATTAAATAGCACATCCGCGATTTCAGGAGAACCACTGAAACTATGCATAATGCCACCAACTTCTTCAGCGTGTTCTTCCATAAGGATGTCTACACAATCTTGTGTTGCCTCACGGTTATGAATCACAATCGGTAACTGAACACGCTTTGCAAGCGCAATTTGCTTTCTAAATACTTCTTTTTGTACATCTTTAGGTGATTTATCCCAATGATAATCAAGACCCATTTCACCAATACCGATAATCTTTTCATGTTTAGAAAGGTCTTCGATCCATTCTAAGCGCTCATCTGTACAATCAATCGCATCAACTGGGTGCCAACCAATAATACCGTAAATAAAGTCATATTGATCAATAAGTTCCATCGTACGTTCTACCGTCTTCGTATCAAAGCCTACAACGAACATACGGTCAACGCCCGCTTCACGTGCGTTCTCAATCACCTGTTCTAAGTCTTCATCGTACTGATCCGCATTTAAATGTACATGTGTATCAATAAGCATTTATATACGCTCCTTTAATTATTTAATTACTGCGCCATTAACAATCGCATTCGGTAAGCTAACTAATGTAAGTACGCCATCTTTTTCTGCAGATAAAATCATACCTTCAGATTTTTGGCCCATTAATTTAGCTGGTTTTAAGTTTGAAACGACAGCGACTTTCTTACCAATGATATCTTCTGGTTGATAGAATTTCGCAATACCTGAAATAATTTGTCGTTTCTCATAACCTAGGTCGACTTGAATTTTTAAGAGTTTGTCAGACTTCTTAATGTTTGTCGCATCAACAACCGTTGCTGCTTTAATCTCAACTTTATCGAAGTCTTTGATGTCGATTTGAGGCTTCTCTTCAACCTCTTCTTCTGTTTCTCCAGATTTAGGTGGTTGCATAGACGTTTTAATAAAGTCAATTTCTTTTTCATTATCAAGGCGAGGGAAGATAGGTTGTGGCTTTTCAGTCACCTTAATATCAGATTTTAATTGACCATACGTCTTCAAGCTCTCATATACATGTAAATCTTCGTCTTGGATGTTAAGTTGTTTGAAGATTTCATACGGTGCTTTTGTTAAGAAAGGACGCAGCAGCACTGCTGCAAAGCGAATATTCTCAACTAAGTGTGCCATTACGTTAGCAAGTTCGTCGCGCTTAGATTCGTCTTTTGCTAGAATCCACGGCGTCGTCTCATCAATATATTTATTCGTACGGCTAATTAATTTCCATACCGTTGATAACGCAACTGAGAACTGAAGATTGTCCATATTCTCATGGAACGTTTGAACAGTATCAAGCGCCATTTCTTCAACTTCACGGTCTAAATCACTTTGAGGGCCTTGGTACGCCTTAAGTTCACCGTCAAAGTATTTGTTAATCATAGAAATCGTACGGTTCACTAAGTTACCTAAATCATTAGCTAAATCATAGTTCGTACGTTCAACGAATGCTTCCGGCGTGAATACGCCATCAGAACCAAACGGTAACTCACGCATTAAGTAATAACGTGTCGCATCTAAACCATAACGGTCAATTAATACGTTAGGGTCAACAACGTTACCTTTAGACTTACTCATCTTACCGTCCTTCATCAGTACCCAACCGTGCGCAAAGACTTTCTTAGGTAGTGGTAAGTCTAACGCCATAAGTAAAATTGGCCAAATAATTGAGTGGAAACGAACAATTTCCTTAGCCATTAAATGCATGTCTGCAGGCCAATATTTCTTAAATAATGTATCATCGTCTGATAAGTAACCTAACGCTGAAATATAGTTAACCAGTGCGTCGACCCATACGTATACAACGTGCTTAGGGTTTGAAGGTACTTCGACACCCCAGTTGAAAGACGTACGTGAAACCGCTAAGTCTTCAAGTCCTGGTTTAATAAAGTTATTAATCATTTCATTCTTACGTGATGGCGGCTGGATAAAGTCTGGATGCTCATCATAGAACGCTAATAAACGATCTGTATATTTCGATAATTTAAAGAAATAACTTTCTTCTTTAACTAATTCCACTTCATGTCCTGAATCTGGACTCTTACCGCCTACAATTTTACCGTCTTCATAGACAGGATCTACTAACTGAGTCTCTGTATAATACGTTTCATCAGGTACAGAGTACCAACCTTCATATTCACCAAGGTAGATATCACCTTGTTTAAGTAAGCGTTCGAAGACTTTTTCTACAACTTCTTTGTGACGTTCTTCAGTCGTACGAATAAAGTCATCGTTTGAAATATCAAGTTTTTTCCAAAGGGCTTTAATACCTGAAATCATTTCATCAAGGTATTCCTTCTCACTTAAGCCTGCTTTATGTGCTTTATCTTGAATCTTTTGACCATGCTCGTCAGTACCTGTTAGATAACGAACATCGTACCCTTGTAAGCGTTTATATCTCGCAATCACATCACCTGCAACTGTTGAATATGCATGCCCGATATGTAAATTACCGCTCGGATAATAAATCGGTGTTGTGATATAAAATGTATCTTTTGTCATCAGCGCGCCTCCTCGTTTCTTATCTTATAAATATATCTAAATTTACCTTTATTTTCAATGATGCGTCATGCTTGAAAAGTCCTTAAACCATACATCCGAACGCAAGCTTTGAACACTTTCTATAATAACAATATATCACTTTCATTTTATACATTATGATATAAATCGTACACTTCGCCAGTTTTCATACCACGTTCTTTAGCTACAGTTTTAATCGCAGCTTTCGGTTTATTACCTTGATCGATATAATGTGTTACATGTTCTTGTATCGATAAATCTTCAAACCAATTTGCAGTCGTTTCTTTCTTACCTTCAATCAGAATCACAAACTCGCCTTTTTGAACAATCTCCTCTTGGTCCATTTTTAAAAGCGCTTCCTGAACCGTACACGTTTCAACTTGCTCAAACTTCTTCGTTAGTTCACGACAAACTGAAACGTTACGCGTTTGATCCACCTTCTCAATGGCTTTTAACGTATCTTTAACACGAAACGGTGATTCATATAGAATCAGCGTGCTCTCTTGATACATACGTGTAGATAGGATTTCAACCTTATCCTTCTCTTTACGCGGTAAAAACCCTAAAAATGTATACACATATGAAGGGAGACCACTCGTCATGAGGGCAGTTAAACCTGCATTCGCACCTGGTATCGTTTCAACCTTAATATCAGCCGCTCGCGCTTGTACAACAAGTTCATAACCAGGGTCACTAATTAAAGGTAAACCTGCGTCAGAAACTAAAGCGATATCCTGACCTTCCTTAAGGCTTGCTACTAACTGCTCGGTCTTACTTTCTTTATTATGCTCATGATATGAGATGAGCTTTGTATCGATATCATAATGATGGCATAGCTTCTGCGTCACGCGCGTATCTTCACACGCTATAACATCGACCGACTTTAACGTTTCGACAGCGCGGTACGTTATATCGCTAAGGTTTCCGATAGGCGTTCCCACTAAATATAATGTCTGCATGCGCTACCCTCCTTGAATGAGATTTAATTTATCTCGTCGTGATAATTGCTTAATCGCATATTCTCTCTTTAATGCTTCAGACTTCGACGTATACGATTCTTGATAAACAAGACGCACCGGGCGTCTTATTTTCGTATATTTCGCACCTAAGCCTGCATTATGTTTCGCTACACGTTTTTCTACATCTACTGTATACCCCGTGTAGAGCGATTCATCTTTACACTTTAAAATATAAACAAAATGATTATCCATAATATATAGCCTTCATTTCTTCTGTATACGTATTATCGTCTTGATACATATAAAAAGGAGCGCCTATTTTTAAACCATATTGACCGCCCTTACGCGCTTCAACCACAATCGTTTGTGCTGCCTTGTGCTTTTTACTATAAATCAGATGGAGCACTTTCGGTTCGAGTTGATACTGGCGCATCAAAGTTAAGACGTCCATAAGACGGTCTGCACGATGTACCATTACTATTCTACCACCTTGCTTTAACAAATGTCTTGTGACACTTAAGACATCCTCAAGCGTACACATGACTTCATGTCTCGCAATTTTATGGGCTTCCTTTTGATGTTGATTCATTTGATTCACCTTGAAATAAGGTGGGTTACACGTTATCAAATCATATGTAGCGGGTTTAAAATGTTTTACCAAGTCCTTAATATCCATATGATGCATATGTATACGCTCTGATAGATCATTTCGAGCGACACTACGATTCGCCATATCAACGAGTTGTGATTGAATTTCAACACCTTCAATCATTTGATGGCATTTATGCGATAACACTAACGGAATGACACCGTTCCCAGCACATAAGTCCATAACTTTATCTCGCTTGCGAACTTTTGTAAAATGTGCGAGTAAAAGTGCATCTGTTGAAAACGAAAACACGTCATCGTTCTGAATAATTTCAAGTTTTTCCTTAAATAAATAATCAATGCGTTCATTTGGCTTTAACATTGATTGACCTCCAAAACTATTTAAATAAAAAGAGGGCGTAGACAATATTACCTTTCGCTCCACAGTATCCGATCACACTGCTTAGAAAGATGTCCTAGCCCCCTCTTATATCAATCTTAAACATCTGTACTTCAACATTTTATTGCTCACTAAGTACATTTAAACAAAAGAGACAATCTTCTCCTTTTCGGTGTTTACCGAATAATTCGCCTCGACAAATATGAAAGCCTTCTTTATATAACATTGCTAAATTCTCTTTACTTTGTAGTGGTTTTTTCACTGTACCATTAGACGTATCGTGATCTTTACGTTCTTCCTTATCAATCAACATTTTAAGATTATCATTTTCGAGTTGTAATGAAACATTCTCTTCAACGAGTTCGACCGCTAAAGACTTTAACGTTTGCATATCTTCATTTAGCTCTGTTACATGTCGTTCCATATTCGTTAATCGTTCGAATAATTCACTTCGGTCCAATCCTCTGATGCCTCCTTACGTCAATGCTTCTAATTCTTCCATCTTATATTCAAGCGGTTGTTCGATACCGTCAACTTTAATTTGCATGGAAATATCTAAAATATTTAATCCAACCACTTTGCCTTTTCCTTCAGGTGTATGAATCATCTCACCCACATCAGGCATCATTTCACGTGCTTCTTCATAGTAGTCATTCTCATATTTTAAGCAACACATTAAACGACCACAAGCACCTGAAATCTTGCTTGGATTTAAGGATAAATTTTGGTCCTTCGCCATCTTAATCGATACTGGTTCAAAGTCACCTAAGAATGTTGAACAACATAGTGAGCGTCCACAAGGACCAATACCACCTAGAAGTCGTGCTTCATCACGCACGCCAATTTGGCGCAGTTCAATTCTCGTTTTAAGCTTTTGCGCAAGCATTTTAACAAGTTTTCTAAAGTCTATGCGCTCTTCAGCTGTAAAATTAAAAATAACCTTAGATTTATCAAGCGTGAATACACAGTTAACAAGGTTCATATCTAAATTAAGCTGATCGATATATGTTTTACACAGTTTCATCGCGTGATCTGCGTCTATTTGATTTTGTTCGTATTGAGATAAATCTTTATCCGTCGCAACACGTAATACCTTTTTTAAAGGTAGTGTGACATCTTCATCGTGGACATTTGTAGGTTCATGTTTAACACGGCCAATCTCAATACCACGTGATGATTCAACAACAACATATTGTTGTTCACTTAAATCTATGTCACAAGGCGAATAATATTCCAATTTAGCTGACTTATCAAATTGGATACCTACAACATGATGCATACGTTTCACCCCTTAATTCTAATTGCGATTTGTTCAAACACTAATGTTGGATTCACATTTTGATTCAATTTTTTATGCGCTTCCAATAGTGTTTCATGTATCGTCGTTAAGTCTTGATAACTTAATTTAAGCGCGACACCTTCGAGATGTTCTTGTATCGATGTTAATGTAATTGCCGACTTTAAGTCTGCCTTCATATGCATGACATCCTGAAAGTACGTATTCATTAACGTTAATACAAGTATTTGAAGTTTTCGATTTTTAGCTTGTTTCAATAATTCAACAATCGCGATCAGTGCCATGGGTCTATTTTCAATGAGAAGATGACACCAATTCAACGTTTCCTTTCTTAAAGCAGCTAAATCAAACTCCTTATTCAATTCTATCGCAATTTCTTGATCAGTGGTATAGGTTCCAAGAATTTCTGCTACACCAGGTGAAATTTCTACCGATTTAAAGTGTTCAATCACTTGTTTCGTATCCATCGGTTTAAAATATACATGTTGGCAACGTGAATGTATGGTATCTAAAATTTGCTCAGGTTTAGTTGATATTAGTATCGCAATGGTATTATTAGGCGGCTCCTCTAGGAATTTCAGTATACTATTTTCACCTTGAACTGTTAACTTTTCAAAACCATCAATAATATAAACTTTATGTGTACTCTCTATAGGCAAGCGGTTCATATAGCGGACGAGTGCTTCAACTTGCTCTTTCTTAATCGTAATTTCATTCGTTTCGACATACATAAAGTCCGGATGGTTCAAATTTTCGACCTTAAGCTCACACGTTTCATCGCTATCACACAGTATCGTTTTCGCAAAGTTGATTGCGACTGACTTCATCGAACGCGCATCATCGCCCTCAAATAAATATGCATGAGAAAGTTTTTGATCATGATATGCATGGGTTAATTTCGTTAATTCATCCATATTTATAACTCCTTTATAATGAAAAGGCCGGACATATTAACAACGTCACATTGTTAATCCTACGCGAGTAGGTGTCCAGGCCCTATACAAGTACTTTAAAATTGGTGAAATGTTTCAACTGGCATAACGAATACAGTCGCGCCGCCAACCTCAACTTCAACTGGATATGGAATATAAGAGTCAGCACTACCACCCATAGGTGTAATTGGCGATACAAGTTGCTCTCTATTACCACAAGTTCCATTAATCACTTCTAAAATTTCATCAACACGGTCATCATCCACACCACTCAAGAAAGTTGTGTTACCCGCTTTTAAAAAGCCACCCGTAGTTGCAAGTTTCGTAGCTCTGAAATTATTTTTAACAAGTTGATCACTTAATTCTTGGCTATCTTGATCTTGAACAATCGCTATAACCATTTTCATAATAAAACACCTCTTTAGAATTTAGTATATCACATAATTTTTAAGTAATTTAACACAGCTTCATAAACATCTTGAATCACATCTTCTAAGGATTGATCAGCATTTATCACAACAAATCGATCTGAATAAGTTTCAATCGTCTGTTTATAACCGGCTACAACCTTTTTGTGAAAGGCCATTGACTCAGCGTCTAAGCGGTTTTGTTCACGTTGGTTCGATTTGATGCGTGCGTGACCAACCTCAGGACTAACATCTAAATAAATCGTTAAATCAGGATAATGATCTTTAATCGCAAACTCATTAATTGCTTTCACTTCACTAACGCCTATACCCCTTGCATAACCTTGATAAGCAAGTGAACTATCGATGTAACGGTCACACAACACGATTTGTTTCTTCTCTAGTGCTGGAATTACCTTTTGCACAAGATGCTCACGACGTGCCGCCGCAAATAATAGAGCCTCCGTGCGTTCATCCATATTTTCGCCTTCTAAAACAATTTCTCTTATCGCTTCAGCAGTTTGAACGCCACCAGGTTCTCTCGTTGTAATAACATCATATGTATCATTTAATTTCTCATAAAGTGCGCGTATAACTGACGTCTTACCAGAACCCTCAGGCCCCTCGAAAGTGATAAATCCCTTCATTCTATTCATTCCTTAACTTTAATTTTTCCGTCATGAAGTCCTTCAATTCGAACATCAAACGACAACCAATGTCGAATCAATTTTATCATATCTTGCGTGATGATTTCGCCTTTAAACAAGATTGGTATACCAGGTGGATACGGCATAATATGTTGGCCTAATACACAACCAACCGCATCTTGATAAGGCATTTCAAGCGTCTTAAAACGCTCAGAATAGTAGGCACCACCATCCAAATAAAGTTCGGTAGCTTGCAGTTGAGCAGGTTCAAGCCTACTTGTGTCAAAGGCTTGTATACGTTGACTTAATAACTCGAAATTAAACCTATCCCCTTCATGCCACAACGGTAGCACGAGCAACACCTGATACATATCATCGAGTTCAACATAAATATGCGATTCCTCAAACAATCGCTTAACATCATACCCCGTTACATTCGGGTAACGTACAACTAGCTTAAGCGGATCATCTACCTCTCGCACATCAAATCCCTTCCCCTTCAAAAGCCCTATAAGCTTAGCCCGCTTTTCAAAGAAGATACCTGAATCATAGTGGTGATAAAATTGCGCAGCACGCTCCAAACCTGCCATTAGGAGATACGAAGGGCTAGAAGATTGAAACTGTGTGAGATAACGTTTAACTTCATGTCGCAATTTCGCATCTTTATGTATATAAATAACCGAACTCATCGTAAAAGCTGGCAACGATTTATGGAAGGATTGTACAACGTAATCCGCCCCCATATTTAATGTAGATTCTGGAAAACCTTCTAAATCAAAGTGCGCGCCATGTGCTTCATCAATGAGGACAGGCACATCAAGTTGATGCAAATGATCTATCCAGGACCTGATGTCAAATGTCTCTCCATAGTAATTTGGATAAGTAAATATGCCGAGTTTAGCTTGCTTGAAGTCATTAATTTTAGCACACGAGGCAGGCTGAGGGCCTTGGTATTGCGATGTAACACGACTCTGACACATCGGTAGAATGTGCGCACGCTGATGCGATAAATCCAAAGCATTAAACACGGACTTATGCATATTACGCGTCATCACATAGACCCCTTCCCCACTTGAAAAGGCCTGTATGACAGAAAGTATGCCTGAAGTCGTTCCATTAACTAAAAAGACTGCTTCATAATCGGAATGTTTTTCAAGCGTCTTCATACTCTCTTTTAAGATAGCTTCAGCTTCATGTAAGTCATCAAAGCCAGTTATTTCAGTAATATCCATATAGCCTTCAATTTGATCTAAGTCACCTATAGTCATATTTTTATGGCCAGGTACATGGAGAGAAATAGGTTTATTTCTAAAGAAAGATTGTAATTGATCGTTTAAAGGTAAACGTGTCATCTCATCACCTCATTTAAAAGCAAGTATACCATGAAAGTTTTAGATATAAAAAAAGACTGAAACCATAAGGTTTCAGTCTCGAGTGCTTGGCAACGTCCTACTCTTGCGGAACGTAAGTCCGACTACCATCGGCGCTAAAGAGCTTAACTTCTGTGTTCGGCATGGGAACAGGTGTGACCTCTTTGCTATTGTCACCAAACTATAAGAATGTAACTTATACATTCAAAACTAGATAGTAAGTAAATGATAAAACCAAGACAAAACATTTAAAATTGATTAAGTCTTCGATCGATTAGTATTCGTCAGCTCCACGTATCGCTACGCTTCCACCTCGAACCTATTAACCTCATCATCTTTGAGGGATCTTATAACCGAAGTTGGGAAATCTCATCTTGAGGGGGGCTTCATGCTTAGATGCTTTCAGCACTTATCCCGTCCATACATAGCTACCCAGCTATGCCGTTGGCACGACAACTGGTACACCAGAGGTATGTCCATCCCGGTCCTCTCGTACTAAGGACAGCTCCTCTCAAATTTCCTACGCCCACGACGGATAGGGACCGAACTGTCTCACGACGTTCTGAACCCAGCTCGCGTACCGCTTTAATGGGCGAACAGCCCAACCCTTGGGACCGACTACAGCCCCAGGATGCGATGAGCCGACATCGAGGTGCCAAACCTCCCCGTCGATGTGAACTCTTGGGGGAGATAAGCCTGTTATCCCCGGGGTAGCTTTTATCCGTTGAGCGATGGCCCTTCCATGCGGAACCACCGGATCACTAAGTCCGTCTTTCGACCCTGCTCGACTTGTAGGTCTCGCAGTCAAGCTCCCTTATGCCTTTACACTCTATGAATGATTTCCAACCATTCTGAGGGAACCTTTGAGCGCCTCCGTTACACTTTGGGAGGCGACCGCCCCAGTCAAACTGCCCGCCTGACACTGTCTCCCACCATGATAAATGGTGCGGGTTAGAAAGCCAACACAGCTAGGGTAGTATCCCACCAACGCCTCCACGTAAGCTAGCGCTCACGTTTCTAAGGCTCCTACCTATCCTGTACAAGCTGTGCCGAATTTCAATATCAGGCTACAGTAAAGCTCCACGGGGTCTTTCCGTCCTGTCGCGGGTAACCTGCATCTTCACAGGTACTATGATTTCACCGAGTCTCTCGTTGAGACAGTGCCCAAATCGTTACGCCTTTCGTGCGGGTCGGAACTTACCCGACAAGGAATTTCGCTACCTTAGGACCGTTATAGTTACGGCCGCCGTTTACTGGGGCTTCGATTCGTGGCTTCGCAGAAGCTAACCACTCCTCTTAACCTTCCAGCACCGGGCAGGCGTCAGCCCCTATACATCACCTTACGGTTTAGCAGAGACCTGTGTTTTTGATAAACAGTCGCTTGGGCCTATTCACTGCGGCTCTTCCGGGCATACACCCCAAAGAGCACCCCTTCTCCCGAAGTTACGGGGTCATTTTGCCGAGTTCCTTAACGAGAGTTCGCTCGCTCACCTTAGAATTCTCATCTTGACTACCTGTGTCGGTTTGCGGTACGGGCACCAAGTATCTAGCTAGAGGCTTTTCTTGGCAGTGTGAAATCAACGACTCGAGGAAACGTATTTCCTCTCCCCATCACAGCTCAACCTTATGAGTGCCGGATTTGCCTAACACTCAGTCTTACTGCTTGGACGTGCACTCCAACAGCACGCTTCGCCTATCCTACTGCGTCCCCCCATCGCTTAAAACGATAATAGGTGGTACAGGAATATCAACCTGTTATCCATCGCCTACGCCTGTCGGCCTCAGCTTAGGACCCGACTAACCCAGAGCGGACGAGCCTTCCTCTGGAAACCTTAGTCAATCGGTGGACGGGATTCTCACCCGTCTTTCGCTACTCACACCGGCATTCTCACTTCTAAGCGCTCCACATGTCCTTGCGATCATGCTTCACCGCCCTTAGAACGCTCTCCTACCATTGTCCGAAGGACAATCCACAGCTTCGGTAATATGTTTAGCCCCGGTACATTTTCGGCGCAGTGTCACTCGACTAGTGAGCTATTACGCACTCTTTAAATGATGGCTGCTTCTAAGCCAACATCCTAGTTGTCTGGGCAACGCCACATCCTTTTCCACTTAACATATATTTTGGGACCTTAGCTGGTGGTCTGGGCTCTTTCCCTTTCGAACATGGACCTTATCACCCACGTTCTGACTCCCAAGTTAAATTATTTGGCATTCGGAGTTTGTCTGAATTCGGTAACCCGAGAGGGGCCCCTCGTCCAAACAGTGCTCTACCTCCAATAATCATCACTTGAGGCTAGCCCTAAAGCTATTTCGGAGAGAACCAGCTATCTCCAAGTTCGATTGGAATTTCTCCGCTACCCACAGCTCATCCGCTCACTTTTCAACGTAAGTCGGTTCGGCCCTCCATTCAGTGTTACCTGAACTTCAGCCTGGCCATGGGTAGATCACCTGGTTTCGGGTCTACGACCAAATACTATCTCGCCCTATTCAGACTCGCTTTCGCTACGGCTCCACATTTGCTGCTTAACCTTGCATCAGATCGTAACTCGCCGGTTCATTCTACAAAAGGCACGCCATCACCCATTAACGGGCTCTGACTATTTGTAAGCACACGGTTTCAAGTTCTCTTTCACTCCCCTTCCGGGGTACTTTTCACCTTTCCCTCACGGTACTGGTTCACTATCGGTCACTAGAGAGTATTTAGCCTTAGGAGATGGTCCTCCTAGATTCCGACGGAATTTCACGTGCTCCGTCGTACTCAGGATCCACTCAAGAGAGAAAACATTTTCGACTACAGGATTATTACCTTCTTTGATTCATCTTTCCAGATGATTCGTCTAACATTTTCCTTTGTAACTCCGTATAGAGTGTCCTACAACCCCAATAGGCAAGCCTATTGGTTTGGGCTCTTCCCGTTTCGCTCGCCGCTACTCAGGGAATCGATTTTTCTTTCTCTTCCTCCGGGTACTAAGATGTTTCAGTTCTCCGGGTCTGCCTTCTGACATGCTATGAATTCACATGTCGATAACACAACATAACTTGTGCTGGGTTCCCCCATTCGGAAATCTCTGGATCACAGCTTACTTACAGCTCCCCAAAGCATATCGTCGTTAGTAACGTCCTTCATCGGCTTCTAGTGCCAAGGCATCCACCGTGCGCCCTTAATAACTTAATCTGTTATTAATCATGTGTGTTACTGACCATCGGTCAATAACTAGCGATTATTTTTTGAATTCAAGCTTAATTAAACTCTTATTCACTCGGTTTTGCTTGGTAAAATCTATTTTACTTACTTATCTAGTTTTCAATGTACAACTTGAATGTTCTAAAAACATTCAAAACTGAATACAATATGTCACGCTTTCTTGTTTATATTTCAACTTCTTAAGAAGTTGTTCCGTTATATCCTTAGAAAGGAGGTGATCCAGCCGCACCTTCCGATACGGCTACCTTGTTACGACTTCACCCCAATCATTTGTCCCACCTTCGACGGCTAGCTCCAAAGGTTACTCCACCGGCTTCGGGTGTTACAAACTCTCGTGGTGTGACGGGCGGTGTGTACAAGACCCGGGAACGTATTCACCGTAGCATGCTGATCTACGATTACTAGCGATTCCAGCTTCATGTAGTCGAGTTGCAGACTACAATCCGAACTGAGAACGGCTTTATGGGATTTGCTTGACCTCGCGGTTTAGCGACCCTTTGTACCGTCCATTGTAGCACGTGTGTAGCCCAAATCATAAGGGGCATGATGATTTGACGTCATCCCCACCTTCCTCCGGTTTGTCACCGGCAGTCAACTTAGAGTGCCCAACTTAATGATGGCAACTAAGCTTAAGGGTTGCGCTCGTTGCGGGACTTAACCCAACATCTCACGACACGAGCTGACGACAACCATGCACCACCTGTCACTTTGTCCCCCGAAGGGGAAAACTCTATCTCTAGAGCGATCAAAGGATGTCAAGATTTGGTAAGGTTCTTCGCGTTGCTTCGAATTAAACCACATGCTCCACCGCTTGTGCGGGTCCCCGTCAATTCCTTTGAGTTTCAATCTTGCGATCGTACTCCCCAGGCGGAGTGCTTAATGCGTTAGCTGCAGCACTAAGGGGCGGAAACCCCCTAACACTTAGCACTCATCGTTTACGGCGTGGACTACCAGGGTATCTAATCCTGTTTGATCCCCACGCTTTCGCACATCAGCGTCAGTTACAGACCAGAAAGTCGCCTTCGCCACTGGTGTTCCTCCATATCTCTGCGCATTTCACCGCTACACATGGAATTCCACTTTCCTCTTCTGCACTCAAGTTCCCCAGTTTCCAATGACCATCCACGGTTGAGCCGTGGGCTTTCACATCAGACTTAAGAAACCGCCTACGCGCGCTTTACGCCCAATAATTCCGGATAACGCTTGCCACCTACGTATTACCGCGGCTGCTGGCACGTAGTTAGCCGTGGCTTTCTGATTAGGTACCGTCAAGGTGCGCATAGTTACCTACGCACTTGTTCTTCCCTAATAACAGAGCTTTACGATCCGAAAACCTTCATCACTCACGCGGCGTTGCTCCGTCAGACTTTCGTCCATTGCGGAAGATTCCCTACTGCTGCCTCCCGTAGGAGTCTGGACCGTGTCTCAGTTCCAGTGTGGCCGATCACCCTCTCAGGTCGGCTACGTATCGTCGCCTTGGTAAGCCATTACCTTACCAACTAGCTAATACGGCGCAGGTCCATCTATAAGTGACAGCAAAACCGCCTTTCAATGTTGAACCATGCGGTTCAACATGTTATCCGGCATTAGCCCCGGTTTCCCGGAGTTATTCCAGTCTTATAGGTAGGTTACCCACGTGTTACTCACCCGTCCGCCGCTAACGTCAAAGGAGCAAGCTCCTCGTCAGTTCGCTCGACTTGCATGTATTAGGCACGCCGCCAGCGTTCATCCTGAGCCAGGATCAAACTCTCCATAAAAATGTTTGTTTGATTGACTCTAAAATTTAAGCAATTGATTGCTTGGTTTGTTGTGTGACTGACTGTCACAACAACGTTTATCAAGAATTAACGTTGACATATTGTCATTCAGTTTTCAATGTTCTTTTTTGACTCGACAAGAATTAATTATACATAAGTTATGAAACAAAGTCAACAACTTTTTAAAATTAATTTTGAGTCATTTTTTTATTTTGTCGTTTGTTTCGTCCGACAAGTAAATACTATACACGCATTCAAACGAAGTTACAACCCCTAAAACCACTTTTTTTCATCTTTTTTAAATTAAATGATTACATTCAATCATTAATCTAACCAATTACACTTATAATGTTGTTATACGATTTCCAAACGTTAATCTAAATTAAATAATTTCGCGTTCTTCCCCATATAAATAACATTCAACTTAGCCATTCATTAAGCCCACTTTAAATTACCGTCACTTTGAGTGCACCTCTAAAGAAGTGAAAACCTTTTGGGTCAATCATTTTTCTGCAGAGCCCTCCCTTACCATGTCAGCTCCTAACTTTTTAAAATTAAAGACCTCCTCTCACTTTAACGACAGCACAAAAAATACCAAAGTCTACTATATATAGTAGACTTTGGTATCTATTTCTTCATATTACATTTCAGTTCGTCCTGCAATGGCTTTTGATAAAGTCACCTCATCCGCATATTCTAAATCGCCACCTACTGACAATCCTTGTGCGAGACGCGTAACTTTAATTCCTAAAGGTTTAACGAGTCGAGAAATATACATCGAAGTTGATTCGCCCTCTAGATTAGGATTCATCGCTAGAATAAGCTCTTTAACTTCGTCATCTTTTAAACGCTCAATTAAACCAGGAATATTAATATCTTCAGGGCCAATACCGTCCATAGGTGAAATCGCACCATGTAAGACGTGGTACAGTCCTTGATATTCTTTCATTTTCTCCATTGCAATAACATCTTTATCGTCTTCCACGACACAAATTACAGAACGATCACGTTGTTTATCTTCACAAATATAACAAGGGTCTTGCTCTGTAATGTGCCCACACTTACTACAGAAAGTAAGCTCTCTTTTCACATCGACTAATGCTTTCGCAAATTGAACCACGTCGTCTTCTTTCATATCTAATATATGAAATGCCAGACGTTGCGCCGTCTTAGGGCCAATGCCTGGCAATTTCATAAAGCTATCAATGAGCTTTGATATAGGTTGAGGATAATGCATCCTACATCATTCCAGGGATGTTCATACCTTTAGTATGTTTACCAAGACGGTCTGCAGTTAAGTCATCTGCTTTTTGAAGTGCTTCGTTCGTTGCAGCTAAAACTAAGTCTTGTAACATTTCGATGTCGTCTGGATCTACAACTTCTTCTTTGATTTGAACATCTAAAATTTCTTTATGACCAGATACTACTACAGTAACCATACCGCCACCAGCAGTACCTTCAACTTTTTCATCTTTAAGCTTTTCTTGCTCATCAGCCATTTTCTTTTGCATTTTTTGCATTTGTTTCATCATTTGTTGCATATTTCCGCCACCGCGCATAATATATTTCCTCCTTAAATCTACTGTCTATAATAAGAAAACTTTTAATATAATTATACATATCTTTTATTTATCTGTCATGTATGACTAGTCATCGACATGTACGGTATCATTACCAAATAAGTCTTTTGCTTTTTGGACGATATCCGTCTCTTGTTCGTCCTGTTTAGGCTTTTCCTGAGACTGCGATTGTTTACGGTTTTGTAAGTACTCACTGCGTACTTGCATCCAATCACTTGCCGGTACACCTACAACTTTAACTTTCTTATCCACGATTTCACAAACGACTTGTTCAATATGATGTCGTTTATCATCATCCTTATTCACGATTTCACAGTGGATTTCTTCCTCAAACTTTAACAGCACATGATCTTCACTTGCTGCTACAGGCTCAGAGTTTTGAAGTAAACTCACAAGAGATTTCAAATCCTTACTTTGCGCATGACCGATGACATCATGCCATCTTTCTTTCAACAGCTTGATATCTTCTTTATTCGCTTTATCTAATACTTTCGCGATATTTTGTATTGAAAAGGCATTCTTAGCCTTCACGCCGCTTCTCGGCGCACCTTTCGAAGGTTTCTTAGCACTTGCTTTCGGTGCTACGCCATTTTCTTCAAGCGATTTAATAGTGCCTTCTAATTGCTCAATACGTGCTTCTAGCTCAGGATTAGAACCTTGCGTAACCACTTCAGCCTGATTGTTAGCACTAGACGTGGCACCCTCATTCTTAACCATTTCAGATAGCTTCACAAGCAACACTTCTAAATGAACATTTTGGTTTACACTAAATCGGATAGAAACAAGCGTATCATTTATAATATCAATCATTTTATACAACGTCGGTAATTCAAATGATTGTAACGCGTCATATGTAAGTTCTTGTTCAGTCGTCTTACTCACAATCGTGTCACGAACAAAGTAAATCATATCATTAATCAGGCGATTCACTTCTTTTCCTTCAGACACGAACTCATGATAACGTTTGAAGCTCGATTTCACATCGCCACTCACAACCTCTTTGAAAAGGCCATTTAAAGCTTCTTCATCAACGCTGCCTGTTACATCGAGCGCGTCTTTTAAAGTAAGATGATCATCACCAAAGGCTATCGCTTGATCCATGATACTTAACGCATCACGCATACCACCTTCAGAAACCTTAGCGATAAACGCTAACGCTTCATCTTCATAATCGATGCCTTGCTCAGTCGCAACATAGCGTAGACGTTCGATAATTTGCTCAACACCAATTGCTTTGAAATCAAAGCGTTGTGCACGTGAGATAATCGTTGGAGGAATTTTGTGAGGTTCTGTAGTTGCTAATATAAATATCGCATGTTCAGGTGGTTCTTCTAATGTTTTTAAAAGCGCGTTGAACGCTCCAGTAGTTAACATATGAACCTCGTCTATAATATAAACTTTAAACTTAGACTCACTCGGCGCGTATTTAACCTTGTCTCGAATATTACGTATCTCATCAACACCATTATTACTCGCCGCGTCAATCTCAATAACGTCGTTATTTGTACCTTGCGTGATGCCTTTACAAATATCACATTCGTTACAAGGTTCCCCATTAGATTGATTTAAACAATTGATAGCTTTAGCAAACACTTTAGCGATACTCGTCTTACCTGTTCCGCGTGGTCCGCTAAAGATATACGCATGCGATTGCTTACCCTTTGAAATCGCATTTTGAAGTGTCTTAGTGACATGTTCTTGACCTACAACATCGCCAAATTGTTGCGGTCTGAACATACGATATAGTGCTTGATAACTCACGTTTTGACCTCCTTTTCACATTGACATCATTATATCATTTATCGCGCTTCATGTATGTTAGAATCATTTGAAAAAGACATCAGGAAATACAGCTTGGCCTTCAGGATACGTCGATAATGATTCCCATAAGAATTTAACGCCAAACGCCGCCGCATCAACCTCTTTCGGTGGCTTAATGTCGTGTGCAATCCCAGATTCATAACCTAACGTCTCATAATAAGACGCATAACCTACTGATAAAATGGTATTATACATCGCTTCTCTCGCACGCTCTTCTAACGCATTTACGATTGCAGCACCTACACCTTTATCGCGGAAATCTTGAGCTACGATTAAGGCCCCTATCGCAAGTGCAGAGTACGTTTTTGAAGCGCCTTCAATTTGAGCTTCGATTAACATACCGTAACCAATAATGTCGCCATCTTTCGTTTTCACAGCAAGTTCTAATTCATAACGGTATTCAGGAAGTTGGCGTAACTCAATAATACGCTTTACCTCATTATCACCATTTCGATCTGCGCGTTCGCTAGACGTGTAAATTAATTGATCCAAAGCTTCATAATCATTCTCAGTAACCGTACTTAAATAAACAGACATGTCGTTTCCCCTTTTGTCCTATAAAAAAGGAGCCTGACATAATTAATCCATCATTAATTTATGCCATGACTCCTTCCAACAAGAAATAATTCTCAATTCTATGTAAAATCGTCGTATTTAATTTATTTATATCATAAAAGCTTGTTTTAAAAAAATAAAAACCGTGCACCTTCGTGTCGAGCAAGCATCACGAACGTAACCAAAGTCGACAGCTAAATTTCGGCCACCCTACGGCACATATGATAGTCCACTTAATGCTGCTTCCGTCAGGACCTGACATGGTTCATGGGTTCATATTGCATAGGACCGAAATCTTCAAACACCTCGTGCTTTGGGCAGTCTTCACAAATACATGCCCTCGACAAAGGAATTAAGTCTCGCATTAAGCGGCTTTCGAGTACAGGGAACCGCTACCTCCCCACTTAGCACGGTAAAATTTATCATACTATAAACACATGCGACTATGCAAGTGTAAAAGCAATGTTAATTTTACGAATTTATCATGAACGTTTGATTAACGGCGACGACGCGAAAAATCAGTAAACTTAAATTCGGTAGCTAAATGCTTAGAAATATTATATTGAAATTTCGTCGTATCACTTAAATGAACAATACCGCGAACCGTCGCACTATAATTTGGCGTAACGTTACCAAACGCTTCATACTCTTGTTCACCAAATACTTCAAATGTGATTTCCTTTTGCGAAAAGCTAATTTCATGATTTAAATCATCTTCAATGTAGCCGTATATCGATTGCGCTGCGATCGTTTCTGTTAATCCAGGCATTAAATCATAAACAAGATAATCTTCATCCATGATTTTAACCTCTCCATGAAACTTACGATATCGCAACAAGTACCAAAGTTTATCTGAACCTGAGAGTTCAAGTGCTGCTTGCACCTTAGGAACCTCCCTAGCCTCGATACATTTTAGCGAAACTACTTTAGTCTCATATTGCACGTCCATTTCCTTTTGGACTTCTTTAAAGCTACTTAACTTTGTAATGTGAAACTCGGTCATCCCACCATAAATGACAACCGAACCTTTACCTCGTATCTTTTGAATCATGCCCTCACGCACAAGTAAATTCAAACTTTTACGAATCGTTTCGCGCGAGGCATTGTACATCGTAACGAGCTGATTTTCAGAAGGTAAGTGGTCTCCACGCGCATAGACGCCTTTTTGTATTTGATGGCGCAGCATTTCATAAATGGATTCAAATTTATTGTTAGTCATACATCATACCTCGATCTTACACGTTTTACGAATAACGATTACTCCATATGGGTTCATTATATCACCATTTAATTTATCATTACCGATCATCATCGTGCCACTGATATCTATTTCATGAGGTAATTGTACCGTTTCTTTTGAAAAGTTTGCGACGATAAGCCATGTTTCGCCCTCATACGCACGTTCAAATATGAATAAATTCGGATCATCCATGTAACGTGGTATAACTTTGCCATACGTTAGAATATCATGCTCATGACGTAATCGAATCAACTCACGATACGTATGAAGCACTGAATTCGGATCATTAATAGCCGCTTCAACGTTAATCGTTTGGTAATTTTCCGCGATATCAATCCAAGGCGAACCTTCCGTAAACCCAGCATGTCGTTCGTTAGACCACTGCATCGGTGTACGGCTATTATCACGAGACTTTTGGTCAAGAATCGCCATAATCTCAGCTTCAGAACGACCTTGTTCCTTTAAATGCTTATATGCATTCAACGACTCAACATCACGATACGCTTCAATAGATGTAAAATGCGGGTTCGTCATACCAATTTCTTCACCTTGATAAATGTAAGGCGTTCCTTGAAGCATATGCAACGCGATAGCTAACATTTTAGCGCTTTTCACACGCGTTGCTTCATCTTCATCACTGCCAAAGCGACTCACCACTCGCGGTTGGTCATGATTACACCAGAATATCGCATTCCAACCATTACCTACTTGAATCCCTTCTTGCCATTCCATCAAGATGCGCTTTAACTCAAACAAGTCAAAGTCAGCACGCGTCCACTTCTCACCGTTTTCATAATCGACCTTTAAATGATGAAAGTTAAAGACACTATTTAACTCATGGCGTTCAGGGTTCGTATACTTAATACATTCATCAAGCGTCGTCGAACTCATTTCGCCAACAGTCATTAAATCCTTACCACCAAACGTATGACGATTCAACTCATTTAAATACGTATGAACCTTAGGACCATCCGTGTAGAATTCCTTACCAATCTTTTCCGAATCCTGAAAGGCCCTCTTAGAAATCAGGTTCACAACATCAAATCTAAACCCGTCTACACCTTGGTCAATCCAATAATTAATCATGTCATACAATTCATGGCGCAGTGATGTATTTTCCCAGTTAAGATCCGCTTGCGTCACATCAAACAAATGTAAATAATAACTATCCGTCTTTGCATCATACTGCCAAGCATTACCACCAAATTTAGACATCCAGTTCGTTGGCGGACCATCTTCAGACTTCCTGAAAAAGTAATAATCACGGTACGGATTATCCTCAGATTTAGACGCCTCTTGGAACCAAGGATGCTCGGTCGACGTATGATTAATCACTATATCTAACATTATTTTTAAGTCACGCTTGTGCGCCTCTTTTAAAAGCACTTTAAAATCAGCTTCAGAACCAAATTGCTTATTAATGGCATAATAATCACTGATATCATAGCCATTATCATTCATAGGAGATTCATAAATTGGAGTTAACCATAGGTAATCAACACCTAAATATTGAAGGTAATCTAACTTTTCAATAATACCTTTTAAATCACCTTCGCCACTACCAGTCGTATCATTAAACGACTTTGGATAAATTTGATACACCACGGTTTTTCGCCAATCTTGTTTCACCATATGATAACCTCCATTAAATAGATTCTATTTATTTAACTATTTCTTTGGCTTTTTGTTTACTAAATCGAGATAAGATAATTGTTAGGAAGAAAGGTACAATTAACGCAATTAAAGTTGCGATACCATATACAACCCAGAATTCATGTTTAATTGATAAAATAGCTGGCACACCGCCTACACCAACGTTACCTAATACACCAACTCCACCAATCATAGAGCCAATTAAAGAAGCTGTAATGATTGCTGCAATAAATGGGTATTTAAGCGGTAAGTTAACACCAAACATTGCAGGTTCTGTTACACCAAGAATGCCTGAAATAAATGATGTGAATGCTAAACCTTCTTCTTTTACCATTTTTCTTCTTTTATATACAAACCAAGCACCTAGTGCAGCTGAACCTTGGCAAATATTTGAAATTGCTAAAATCGGCCATAAGTACGTACCTTGTAAAGGACCACCCATTAATTGGAAGTCTACTGCCAGGAACATATGGTGTAAACCTGTAATGACAAGCGGTGCGTAGAATAAACCGTAAATAAAGCCACCGAGCCATCCAGCATGCTCAAATAAGAACGTTACACAGTTTGTAATTCCTGTACCGATAACTAATGCGACCGGCCCAATAACGATGAATGCTAAGAAACCGGTAACCAATAATGCAATCGGTCCTACCACTAACATTTTAATGGAATCGTGAACCACTTTATTAAGCCCTTTTTCAATCTTCGCTAATATATATGTTGCTAATAAAATCGGTAAAACTTGTCCTTGATAGTTTAATTGCTTAATGTGAAGGCCAAATAAATCCCATTCTGGAATTTTATCGCCTTGCTTTAAATCATACTGCGAAACAAGTTGTGGATGCATTAATATAAGACCCATCACAAGACCTAAGATCGGACTACCGCCAAATACACGCATCGCACTCCAACCAATTAACGCTGGTAAGAAGATAAATGCTGTACTTGCGATTACACTAATAATGTTCGCAATATCACCAAATTGCGGATACATTTCAACGATTGGTTTTGGTCCAAATAAACCTTTCATTGTTAATAAATTATTGAGCCCTAATAGTAAACCAGCTGTCACAATGGCAGGTAAAATTGGAATAAAAATATCACCTAATAATTTGATCATGCGTTGAACTGGATTACCTTTTTTCGACGCGGCTTGTTTAACATCGTCTTTAGATGCTTCACTAGAGCCCGTTTCATCGATTAATTGCTTGTACACTTCATCTACCGTACCAGGGCCAATTACGATCTGATACTGATTATCTGCCTTAAACTGCCCTTTTACTAAAGGGTTCTCACTAATGAAGTCTTTATCTACTTTGCTATCATCTTTTAAAACTAAACGTAATCGCGTTACGCAGTGCGTAGCTGTTTCTAAATTTTCCTTGCCGCCTATTCCTTTAATAATAGCTTGAACATCCTTACGTTTTACACCCAAATTAAACACTCCCTTTTCACAAACACGTAATACGAAAAGTATACTTGTATAGACAAGTATTGTAAAGGCTTTCATAATCAAACGCTCTCATATACCTTTTTCTTAAAGTTTGTAAATTTAAACAAAAGTTTATGAATATCACTTAAAATACGCAAAAAAATAAGCACTTACTTAAGTAAGTGCTCAGACTGTAGACAAACTATCGTTATAGCATATAAAAAGTGTAACGGTAGTTTGTTTTTTTATGATTTTTTCGAAAATATGTATAAAATTCTTTAAAATAGAAGTCCTCACGGACTCTTATGTAAGCCACGTAGCTACTTTTTTCAAATTCATCGCAGCACAAGTAAACATCGTATCCATTGTCACCTTTCCTAAACCTCGAAAACGTGTCCATCTCATACCATGTTGCTCTTTAGCATCACCAAATCGTCTTTCTATTGTTTGGCTTCTCATTTTATATATTTTTTTAATTGAATCCATAAACCTTAAGTCTTCAACTATATCCAAATCATCTTGCCATACATGCCTTTGGATTTGTTTTTGAAACTGTTTATTTTCGGTACATTTACTCAATAATGGGCATTCACGACATGTGTCAGAACTTGACATATATAGTCTGTGTCCAGTGGGCATAGTTCTTTTGTAAGTTAAAAACTCATCATTAGGACAAATATAACTATCATAATATTCATCGTAGATGAAATCGCGATTTTTGAAGAAACCTTCTTTTCCTTTTGGCCGAGTATACGGCATCACGGGTATCATTAATTTTTCAATAAGATAGTGTGCGTTAGCTGGAGTCTTATAACCAGAATCAACTGCTACATATCTCGCCTTTAAACCTAATTTCTCCATTCTTTCTATCATAGGTTTCAATTGTGTACTATCATGGACATTTCCTGGAGTGACATGTGAATCTAAAATGAAGCCGTGTCTATCGACACATGCATGTAGCGAATAGGCAAATTGCTTTTCTCTCTCGCTCTTCACATAATAACCAGACTCTGGATCAGTTTTACTTTCTTTTATATATTTAGTTTTCACTTCCTTTTTCTTTTTTATAGGCTTTTTTCCATCGGCTTTTCTTAGAAGATTTACTTCATCATCCAATTCTTTTTGGTATGCTTTGGCTTCAATTTGAACAACTTTCTTAATATATTTATTTTTATTGGCATTGGCTTTAATATGAGTTGAATCGATAAAAATTTGCTCGGTATTAATAAGATCATTTTCAAAAGCAATTTCTAAGATGTGTTGGAAGATTTCTTCAAATACCTTATTATCATAAAATCGGCGGGTATAGTTTTTGCTAAAAGTACCGAAATGAGGGACTTTATCAAAGAATCCATAACCTAAGTACCATCGGTACGCTACATTAGTGTGAATTTCTTTTATAGTTTGTCTCATAGATTTAATACCGAATAATTTTTGAATTAGAAGGATTTTTACTAGAATTACAGGGTCTATAGAAGGTCTGCCATTATCTAAGCAGTATTTATCTTTCACTAAATCATAAACAAAGTTAAGATCTAAGACTTTTTCAACTTTACGTAACAAGTGATCATCAGGAACTAACTGAGATATTGAAATCATTTCAAATTGTTCTCTGTTATTGGAAGATTTATTTAGCATACTATCACCTCAATATCTTATTACTATTATTATACTAGAAATGGGCAAACAGGTTGTTATGTAAAATATTGAAAAATAAAAAATGCCGACAAGTCCGTAGGACTTTGTCGACAGTCTGAGCACTTACTTAAGTAAGTGCTTATCTTCTATATCTAATTAGTCTTGGATTATACTTATAATGGCGGAGGAAGAGGGATTCGAACCCCCGCGGGCCGTTAAGCCCCTGTCGGTTTTCAAGACCGATCCCTTCAGCCGGACTTGGGTATTCCTCCAAACGAACACAATAAATATCTTATTATAATCCGTTATAAATGTCAATAAAAAATTTACATTTTATGAAAGAACTTTACTTTGCAGATAATGATGAACCGACTTTGCAACCCCACGACCCTCTTTAATCGCCCATACGACAAGGCTTTGGCCGCGTCTTGCATCTCCTGCCGCAAATACATTTTTAACATTCGTTTGATAATTTTTATCATCAGCTTTAATTTTATTTTGAGATAATTTTACACGAAAGTGTTCAGGCACATGTTGATTCGTACCAATAAACCCAATTGACAATAAAACAAGATCTGCTGGCCAGAATCGTTCAGGTGCAAGCGACATATCTAAATCATGTTGTTCATCATTTACTAGCTGCGTGTACACACCCTTTAAACGACCAATGCGGTCCACATCATAACGCATCGTCTGAACCCCATAAGCACGCGGTTCTAATCCGTATTTCGCTTCATATTCTCGATGCGCATAATCCATTTTGAATACCTCTTTAGGTCTAGGCCACGACACATTTTCATCAACGTCATCAGGTAAGCGGTCATACTTATTGAATTGAACAACTGAGTGACAACCTTCTCTTAAAGCTGTCGCAACACAATCGGCACCTGTATCTCCCGCACCAATAACTATCACGCGTTTATCTTTTGCGGTAATAGTAGCCTGTTCTATTTCACCGCGTTCAAGCAGTGTTTGTTCCGTTAAATAATCCATAGCGAAATGAATATCTGGACTCATGCGTCCTTCTAAAGGTAAATCTCTCGGTTTCTCGGCACCTGTACACAAAATCACCGCATCATATGTCGCGAGTAATGTTTCTTTCATGATATCTTTACCAACTTCAGTATTAAGCTTAAAGGTAACGCCCGCTTCTTCCATCAATTCTACGCGACGTTCAACAACGTGCTTATCAAGCTTCATATTAGGTATGCCGTACATTAACAACCCTCCTGGTGATGGCGCACGTTCAATCACCGTGACATCATAGCCAAGCGCATTCAATTCATCTGCTGCAGTTAAGCCGCATGGTCCACTTCCTATAATGGCGATCTTTTCATTGAGTCGACGCTCAGGTCGTCGCGGTTGAACCCAACCTTGTTCAAAGGCCTCATCAATAATCGTACGTTCAATACCTTTTATCGCGACCGACTCACGATTAATCGCCATCACACATGACGACTCACACGGTGCTGGACACACACGGCCTGTAAAATCTGGAAAATTATTCGTTTCCGACAAACGATAATACGCCGCTTCATAATCTTCTAGATATACTAAATCATTCCATTCGGGAATATAGTTACCAATTGGACAACCTATCGTATCTTTCTCAACACCAATGCCTGTTTGACAAAATGGTGTCCCACAATCCATACATCTCGCTGCTTGAATGCTCGCATCAGCCTTATCAAACGCTTGCTGAAAGGCACCATGATGCTTAAGCCGTTCAACTAAAGAGAGTTCAGGCAAAGACGCTTTATCATATTTCATAAATCCTTTAAATTCACCCATTCATACCCCTCCTTAATAAATTGACGTCGTGCGATCAAATGCGTTGATTTGAAGCTTGTTGTCATTAAACGCTTTAAATGTCGCATCATTTAATAGGTAACCTTGTTGTTCAAAGTGATGAATCTTATGACGCATCAACTTGTAATCAGTTGGAATAACTTTGACAAGCTGAACTGCTAACGCGTCAAACTGCGCTAACAATGCTTGTGCGCGTTTACTTTCAGTATATGCAACATGCTTCTCAAGCATCGTTTTAATCATGCGTAATTCCGCTTCATCAGTGACGTCATCGAAATCAAGCGTTGGAAGTTGGTGCGTCTCGATAAACGCTGCTTTATTTGAAGGTACGACATAGCAAACACCACCACTCATACCTTGACCAAAGTTCTTACCAACATCACCAAGAATCACTACACGACCACCTGTCATGTATTCCAATCCATGGTCTCCTACACCTTCCACCACAACATTTGCGCCACTATTTCGTATGCAAAAGCGCTCGCCTGCTCGCCCGTTAATATAAACGTCACCCTTAGTAGCGCCATATAAGCATACATTCCCAACGATGATGTTATCCGAGCGCGCATCGTTAGGTGCTTGAACAATGATTTTGCCACCTGAGAGGCCTTTTCCTACATAATCATTCGCATCACCTTGATGATGAAGCGTCAAACCACGCGGTATATAAGCGCCCAAACTTTGACCCGCGTGACCAGTCGAAGTCATCATAATCGTGTCTTCAGGCAAACCATTCACGCCATAGCGTTTCGTGATTTCACTACCTGTTAAGACACCAACATCACGCTGCTCATTATTCAATAGATAATGCTTCTTAAATGGTGTTCGAGACTCAATGGCAGACTCGGCGTCCTTATAGAGATACGTCATATCGAACCCCTTCTCAATACCATGTTGCTGCGCGATTGAACACGTATTTGGACCTTCTGTTTGAACCAACATCGCTTGTAGATTCAAATGTTTCGTTTTACGACCTGTTAAACTCTCTCGCGTAGGTTGAAGTAAATCGGTACGTCCCACTAAATCATCTAATTTCTTAACACCCAACGCCGCCATCCATTCACGTAACTCCTCAGCAACAAAGTACATGTAACGCTTCACATGCGCCTTCCTACCTCTGAAAAGCTTTCTAAGATCTTGGTTTTGCGTCGCGATACCAACCGGACACGTATCGTTATGACACACACGCATCATAATACAACCGAGTACAACAAGCGGTGCAGTCGCAAACGCAAACTCTTCAGCACCAAATAAACATGCGTAAAGTACATCACGCCCCGTTAACAACTTACCATCCGTTTCAAGCGTCACTCTTGAACGTAACCCGTTAAGTTTTAGTGTTTGATGCGTTTCAGCAAGCCCTAACTCCCAAGGACATCCTGCATGTTGAATGCTCGTCTTAGGGGATGCACCCGTGCCACCGTCATAACCACTTATCACGATTTTATCCGCATATGCTTTCGCAACCCCTGCCGCGATCGTTCCAACTCCTGAACGTGACACAAGCTTGACCGTAATCTTCGCATCCCGATTCGCATTCTTTAAATCATGAATTAACTGCGCTAAGTCTTCAATAGAGTAAATATCGTGATGCGGAGGTGGTGAAATTAAGCCAATACCTGGCGTCGAACCACGTACTTCAGCTACCCAAGGGTACACCTTACCTCCAGGCAATTGACCGCCTTCACCAGGCTTAGCACCTTGTGCGACTTTAATTTGAATTTCCTTCGCATGGTTCAAATAATGACTCGTCACGCCGAACCGACCCGACGCAACCTGTTTGATCGCACTACTATAATTCGTTCCGTCCGGTTGAACTTCAAAGCGAGATAATGCTTCCCCGCCTTCACCACTGTTACTTTTACCACCCAAATCATTCATCGCATCAGCGAGCGTTTGATGCGCTTCTTCAGAAATCGACCCGTAACTCATCGCCCCCGTCTTAAAGCGCTTCACAATTTCAGACGCAGGTTCAACGTCATCTATATGAACAGGTTTACACGATTTGAACTCAAATTGACTACGTATCGTACCCGATGCTTTATCATGCGCCTCCTTTGAAAAGGCCTTGAATAACGCGTAATCATTTTGTTTACATGCTTGTTGCAATAAATAGATTGTTTTAGGGTTAAAAATATGATGTTGACCTTGTTGACGCCATTGGAATGTACTACCTGATTCTAAATATGCACTATCAGGCGTTTGACGTCTCTTATTCTCGGCATCAATATCTTGTATTTTAAGGCCAGAAATCTTAGACATGGTACCTGTAAAGTAGCGCTCGATAACATCTTCATGAAGACCAATTGCCTCAAAAATTTGTGCCCCGTGATAACTTTGAATCGTCGAGATACCCATTTTAGCCATGACCTTAATGACGCCATCAACAAGCGTTTTATTGAATAGCGCTACATTCTCAATCGCATTGCCGCTTATATGCCCTTGAAGCGTTTGTTCATAAACCGTATGTTGTGCAAGATACGGTACAATCGCGTTAACACCATAGCCGATTAAGGTCGCGATATGATGCACTTCACGTACGTCACCTGATACGACGACAATACTCGTATGCATTCTTAAATCATGACGAATCAATTCTTGATGTATGAAACTCGCTGCTAGTAATACCGGCATCGCATATAAACCTTCCGATTTAACGTCTCGATCATCTAATACAATAATGTCACAGCCATGTTTAACCTTTTGAATAACACGTTGAGACAACTGTTCTAACGCATGTTCAAGGTCCTTTTCATAACAAATCGAGACATATTGAAGCGACGGTTTCACGATTTGTATCGCCTCTAATTGAGACAAAGTCAGTATCGGATGCTTAAGCTGAATACGTTCTAGCACGCGTTCATCCGGCTCAAAAACATTACCTTCGCGACCTAAATACGTCAGCTCACTCGTGACAATCTTTTCACGATAGCCATCAATAGGCGGGTTCGTTACTTCCGCAAAATGTTGTTTAAAATAGTTGAAAAGCGTTTCCGGTCGAGAATTAAATACGGCAAGCGGTGCATCGTACCCCATTGCGCCAATCGGGTCTTTCTTACCTTCTACTAAAGGTTTTAAGTATTTTGTAATTTCTTCTTTCGTGTACTTGAACTTTCGTTGTAGCATTGTCGCCGTCTCGTTCGATAAAGTACTTTCATAAGCAATCGTTTCTAAATCAAAGTCTTGATTACGCGCGTTCAACCACGTTTCATAAGGTTTTTCTTGCGCAATTTGACACTTCAATTCGTTATTTTCAATGACCTTGTGTTGATTAAAATCGACTAAAAGCAGCTTGCCAGGATTAAGCTGTCCTTTATAAGCGACATCCGCTTCATCAACATCGATGACACCTACCTCCGACGAAAAGACAATTTCATTTTGTTTCGTTATCGTATAGCGACCCGGTCGTAAACCATTACGATCGGTGAGCGCGCCAATTTTATCCCCGTTACAAAATGAAATCATCGTCGGTCCATCCCACGGCTCCATAAAATAGCTATAATATTCATAAAACGCCTTCACACTAGGGTCATTCGATGGATTATATAACCAAGGTTCAGGGATTAGTAACATACAGGCCTTTTCAGGGGGCATTTCTAGAGACAAAAACTCTAAAGCATTATCTAAAATACTCGAGTCGCTACCGTTTTCATCTAAGATGTGATCTACTTTATGATAATCTTCTTGAAACACCGTCTTAAGTAACGTTCGCTGTCGCGCACGCATCCAATTCACATTACCTTTAATCGTGTTAATTTCACCATTATGCATTAACAAGCGGTTAGGATGCGCGCGTTCCCAACTTGGAAACGTATTGGTACTAAAACGCGAATGCACAGAACCAAATTTAGATGTAAAATCGTGATGGTTTAAATCCTCAAATAAGCCTTTAATTTGGTCTGAGCGCAACCAACCTTTGTACACAATCGTACGTCTCGATAAACTCGTGAAATATAACTTTAGACCTTGTTCCTCGCCATAACGTTCGAGTTGCTTTCTCGCGAGATACAATTTACGTTCAGGCGTTATGACATCTGAACAATCTATAAAAATTTGCCCGATATAAGGCATCGTTTCAACAACATGAGGCGCCAATACACGCGTATTTAAAGGCACATCGCGATAACCAATGACACGTAGCCCTTCGCTTTCAAACGTCTCGCGAAATACCGCTTCATGCAAGCTATCTTTAATCGCACCCTTTGAAAAGAAAAGCCCTACCGCGTAACTACCTTCTTCAGGTAAGTTTAAAGAAGTATGATGCTTAAAAAAGGCATACGGAATTTCTGTCATAATGCCCGCGCCATCACCTGTTATGCCGTCAGCACCTATACCCCCACGGTGATCTAAACGCCTTAACATTTCTAGCGATTTGAGAACAATGTCATGTGAACGTTGATTATTCATATTTGCATAAAATCCAATACCACATGCATCATGTTCTTCACGCGAATCATATAAACCTAAGCGTTTAATATGCATGGTTATCCCCACTTTCATCTGAATATTCTGATAATATAAACGTATAATAACTATAAAGAAACTCATTTATCGTTACAATATATAAATTAGATGAAACCTATCTATTTATTAGATAGATGAAAAGAGGCATCAAAATGGAGATTAAACAGCTGAGGTATTTTATTGCAGTCGCAGAACGTGAACATATTTCTGAAGCAGCTTTATATTTAAACGTGGCACAATCCGCTGTGAGTAGACAAATCGCACAACTTGAAAAGGAACTACACGTTACATTATTTAAGCGTATCGGACGTAATATCAAATTGACCGACGACGGCCATTTACTTCTAGAGGAAGCACGCGCGATTATCGAAAGAATCGAACACACAACATCACGATTTCAAATCAACACATCATCAACCCACGACGTCATACGAATTGGATATCAAAGAGGTGCCATCGAACAAGTCTTACCTGGACTCATCCAATCCTTTGAAAAGGATTTAACCATGACGGTTATTCCAAGTGCTTTAAGTAACGCTGACATTGAACATCAGTTACAAACACGAGATATCGACATCGCAATTTCAGGGTCGTTACCTAAACTCTTAAAACAAGATATTTACGAACATCACATTTTATATGAAGAGTTTTACCACCTACTCGTTCATAAATCGCATCCTTTAGCACTAACCGAACGACCGACACTCGCTCAATTAAAGCCTTATACACTTTTTCAATATGATGAATTACCTTCAGATATTCACCAAATACTTTATCGCGACGTCTCAAATGAAGTCATCACATTGACTACAGAAGGATTCATTCGACATATTATTCTTGAAAATAAAGGCATCGTTATTTTTCCAACGCATTTATCGTTAAAACAACCATTAGAAGTGGGCCGTTTTTTAAATCTTGATCATACAGAATTAAGACGGTCGGTAGGTGTTACGTTTAGACGGGATAATCAGAAACCTTATCTCAGTGAACTAATTGCGCTTATTCACACATTATTAAGTAAGGAAACAACCTATTACTGAGTTTTATTTTAAAATACGTACCGAATTCGATATAATCTACCTTAAATTCTGATTTGAAGGAGTCTTACTTTGAAACATAAATTGACGTTTAAACATGCTTTTATGATCGCGGTTCTAGTGTATCTATTGCTTATCGTGTTTACCATGATGAATGCCTTTATGTATCAGACACCAGTTGGTAAAGTGACAGATATTACACACGTGAAAAAGGAATCTGTTACCGACGAACACAAAAATCATGATACGAAGTATACCGACCGTCTTAAAATTCAATTATTGAACACAGACAATAAAGATAAAACCTATTCAGTCTCACACTCATACAACCAATCTAAGAGTGAATTTGGAACGTATCGTAAAGGGGATAAAGTGCTATTACACCTATCTAAAGGAGACAGTCAGCCTTACATTCTTGAAAAGAAACGCGATACGCTCGTAATCGCAGTACTTGGCTTTTTCTTATTAACACTCCTCTTTGTAGGGCGTAAAATTGGTTTAACATCCATACTGTCGCTTGTCATCAATACTGCGCTCATCTTCCTAGCGATATGGTTACATCAACATATGTTGGCGCTCAATTTATTCGTAATTATGTCAGTCATGACAGTGATTTCGACGATTATCACATTATTACTGGTTACAGGATTTAAGAAACGCACGCTCGTTACAATTCTAAGCACGTTACTTGGCACCTTTATCTCGATAGGTATCTTAGCGCTCGTCATTCAACTTACTAAAGGAAGCGGTATTAAATACGAAACACTAAGCTTTCTCACAATGCCACCTAAGACGATCTTTTTATCGTCGGTTCTTATCGGTTCACTAGGTGCTGTCATGGATGTAGCAATTACCATCGCTAGTGGCATGTATGAAATTCATCAACGTTCACCACACATTAGCACCAAAGCCTTTATGAAAGCTGGTCAGAACATTGGTCAAGATATTATGGGAACAATGACGAATATACTCTTATTCTCTTATTTAGCAGGAAGCTTACCTATGTTCTTAATTTATTTACGTAATGGTAATACAATCACGTATACAATTTCGATGAATTGGTCACTTGAGGTGGCGCGTGCGATAACGGGTGGTATAGGCATTGTTATCACGATTCCGATAACGTTATTACTCATGCGACTTTGGCGCCAAAAGCGAGGTGACAAAGCATGAACGCAATTTTAATTTTATTACTCATTTTATTTGTACTCATGCTTATTTTTGGAGGTAAAAAAGGTGCTAAATCGTTCTTCGCTTTATTTTTAAACTTTGTCGTACTCTTAATAGCTGTCGTAGCTATAGCCGTACATATACCGATTTACATCGTTATGATCATTTTTTGTATCGTCATTGCGGCCATAAACTTATTCCTTTTAAATAGTTACAACTTAAAGACACAGGCCGCGTTTATCGCGACAATGATAACGATGGTAGTACTGATGGGGTCGATATTCTTAACAACGCGACTCGGTCACTTACAAGGCTTTACGACTGAACAACAGGAGGAAACGTCTATTTATTCGATGAACATTGGCATTGATTTCGAAGCGTTTATGGTCTTTACGACTGCTTTACTTGTCATTACAGCGGTCATTGACCTCACGATTACGATAAGTTCGCCGATGTATGAGCTCTATCAAACCAATCGTTCACTTAACTTAAAGGAACTCTATCGTTCCGGTATCCGTGTCGGTAAAGAAATTCTAGCAACTTCAGCGAATACGATTTACCTTGCGTTTGTTGGTAGTGAGTTAACGTTATGCTTTTGGTTCTTTAAACTAAACTATAGTTTCGAACATTTAATGAATGCGAAGATTTTTGTACAAGAACTGATATCAATTCTACTTGGCGGTATCGCGATTGGCATCAGCATTCCAATCACTGCTTACATTACCGCTTATCTCATTAAAAAGACCTTGAAATAATCGATTACATTTAGAAGATAGGCGTAACAATAATTTTATTAAAGAATATTTTAAAATCCCCAAATAGCATGCTTTCCTGTAAAGTCCAACTCAAACTTCAGTTTGGTAGTTGGACTTTACAGGAAAGCATGCTATTTGGGGATTCTTTGTGTAAGGATAAATTGCTTTTAAAGAACACTATACATTTAAGGTTTAATTATTCATATCTAGTGAGTAGTAGAGATAGTATTCTATCTTTACTTTTTAACTCACTTAGAATAATTGAATGAGATTTTTTAAGATAATCAAACTTACGATTAAAATAATGATGCTTGAAATTTTATTTAATATAATAATATACTTCCCTGTTTTATCTACTGTACCTAGCATTTTACCGAGTAGCGCTAATGCTATAAACCATAACCACGACACTAAAATTGTAGCAATTGTAAATGCAATCTTTTCTGGGCCAGTATATACAGATGCGCTTGTACCAATAACACCAATTGTATCCATAATGGCATGAGGATTAAGTAATGAAACTGAAAGCGCAAATCCTACTTGCTTAGAAGGTTTCATAGGTTCAATGTTGTCCAACTTAGAGGGCTTTTCCCGCCATAACGACCAAGCCATATATAATAAAAAGGCTAAACCTATGATATAAATCACAATTTGTAATACGGGCATGGATAATAAAATGAGTGAAACGCCAAGTATTGCTAAAACAATGAGTAACGTGTCACAAAATCCTGCTGTTATAACCACTGGAAGTACTTTCACAAACTTCTTATGATTTGCCCCTTGATTGAAGACGAATACATTCTGCGCGCCTAGCGGTAATATGAGTCCAAACGCTAATAATACGCCGTGCAAAATTGCTTGAAACATCCCGATCATCCCTTTTTAAACATTTCTCTTTCTTATACCCATACTATACATGAACGAGGAAATACTTGTCATATTCTAATTGTAAACCTATAATTATATTTGGTTTACAATTTAAGTTTTTACACCTAAGGAGGAGACATCATGCAGACTAAAACTTTAGTGATGATTAGTTTATTTACGGCGCTTACGATTATCGCAAGTTTTATTCGCTTTAATTTAGGACCTATACCTTTTTCATTACAAATTGTCGTGGTCTTTATCGTAAGTGCGCTATTCAGTTTGAAGGTGGCGGCATTTTTTATGTCATTAAACCTACATTTGGCTTTTTAGTAGGGTTTTTAATCGCAAGTATCGTTATGAATCTATGTATTCAAAAATTGAGACGTACGACATTCTTAAATCTTTTAGGCGTTCATATTCTAGGAACGATCGTGATTTACATATTTGGGTGTGTGCACTTCTACGTCATCATGAACGTCGTCGTTCAACAGGCCGTATCATTACAAGATGTAATTACAGGCATCGTGCTATTGAGTATGCCTGGCGATATCATTTTATGTATTTTAACAACCTTCATTATTCAGAAACTTAAAAATACACACAGAAGAGGTCAATTTGCATGAAAATATTTATAACAAGTACAAATACCGATGTAGGCAAAACCTATTTTACGGTTAAACTATTTAAACGCTTAGTTAAAGAAGGCTATCACACCGTGATTTATAAGCCTTTTCAAACGGAAATGTTAGAAGATGGCACGTTTCCAGATCTTGAAGCGTATCGACAAGAATGTCAGTTGGATTATGACACGACATCGTTATACACCTTTAAGAATCCAGTGTCACCGCATTTGGCTTTTAAACAAGAGCAAGACCAACATTTCAATATTTCAAAAGTCCTTGAGAAATTAAGACAGCTTGAGAATGCGTACGACATCGTATTGATAGAAGGCGCTGGTGGCATAGGGGTGCCGATATATGAAGGGGATCAAGACTTTTACATGACGGCAGACTTAATCGACGAAACGTCCGATAAATTTATTAGCGTCCTACCTTCAAAGTTAGGTGCGATTAACGATATTTACATGCATCAATCATTTATAAATATGCATCATTTACCACAAAACATACTTGTGATGAATCGATACGATGGTTCAGAAGTTGAACAGGATAATTTATCGACAAGTCAAAAATTAGTGAATCAAGATATATTCACTTTCAAAACTAATGGTACAGATTCAGATATTTCAAAACCTTTATTACAGGAAATTTTAGGAGGCAATTATGAATAAAAAAGAAACATTACATAAAGACGATATGAATTACGTATGGCACCCTTTCACTCAAATGGGCACATATGACGCGGACACATCTATCATTATTGAAAAGGGCGACGGCAGTTATTTATACGACATTGACGGCAACCGATATTTAGACGGTTATGCATCGCTTTGGGTCAATGTTCACGGGCACAACCACCCTCGCCTTAAACAGGCAATTACCGATCAACTCGATTTAATCGCACATTCAACATTACTGGGCGCATCTAATATTCCATCAATCGAGCTAGCGAAGAAGCTTGTTGAAATTACACCTTCTAACCTTCAGAAGGTCTTCTATTCAGATACTGGGAGTGCCTCAGTTGAAATCGCGATTAAAATGGCGTACCAATACTGGAAGAACTTAGATAAAGAGAAGTATGCGAACAAGCGTAAATTCTTAACGCTCAAAAATGGCTATCACGGTGACACGTTAGGTTCGGTGAGTGTTGGCGGCATTGATGTCTTCCATTCAATCTTTAAGGACCTCATCTTCGAGAACATCAAGGTCGAGACACCATGCTTCTACAAATCAAATTATGATTCTGAACAAGAGATGATGGATCACATTTTAGATCAGATTGAGACCATTTTAAAAGCCCATCACGATGAAATTGTAGGTTTCGTAATTGAACCACTTATTCAAGGGGCAACTGGGTTATTTGTGCACCCGAAAGGTTTCTTAAAAGGCGTAGAAACACTTTGTCGTAAATATGACGTGTTATTAATTACAGACGAAGTTGCGGTAGGCTTTGGTCGTACAGGTGAAATGTTTGCGGCTTACCATGAAGACGTAAACCCTGACATTATGTGCTTAGGCAAAGCGATTACAGGCGGTTATGTGCCTCTCGCAGCAACGTTAACGTCTGATAAAATCTATGACGCATTTCTAAGTGATGAACATGCGAAGAAAACTTTCTTCCACGGTCATACGTATACAGGCAATCAAGTTGTATGTAGCGTCGCGCTTGAAAACCTTAAATTATATGAAGAAACAAAGCTCATCGAACACATACAACAGACATCTCAAATTTTAGCTGATGATTTAAACGCCCTTTCAATGCATCCGAACGTAGGCAATGTTCGCGGACGCGGTTTAATGTATGGTGTTGAGCTTGTAGCTGATAAAGACAGCCAAACTACCCTTGAAATACCTAAAGTTGAGGCGATCATCAAAGCATGTAAAGCACGTGGTTTAATGATTCGTAACATTGAAAATGTGGTAACGTTCGTGCCAATTTTAAACATGTCTGAAGATGAAATTAAAACGATGACGCGTACGTTTAAAGAGGCACTTTTCGATGTACTAGGTGAAGCGTAAATGGATTTCGAGGCCTCACTTCAACGTATCAAAGACCAAGGCCTATACCGAGAACTTACATCCTTTAACAAAGTAGATCAGGCCACAATTCGTACGGAGACCGATACGTATATTAATTTTACGTCAAACGATTACTTAGGGCTCGGCCAGTGTTCACGCGCGACAGATATGGATGCGACACTTAAAGATGTCGGTATGCATTATGCCAGTTCCCGCTTAGTGAGTGGGAACACCTATTTATATGAAGCAATTGAACATGATATGAGCGCGATATTTCAGTTTAAACATAGTCTGATTACGACATCTGGGTACGCCGCGAATCTTGCTGCATTTAGTATCTTTCGTAACGAACCGCACGTTATGGTCTTTTCAGATGAGAAGAATCACGCGAGTATTATTGATGGCATCAAGTTAAACCGTTTAGAAACCGTCGTGTACCCGCACCTTGATTACAACACCCTTGAAGATGAACTGGCTAAATACCCTCATACGACTAAAATAATCGTAAGTGATTCTATTTTCTCAACCAATGGCGATATGGTAGATATTGATCAATTGAAACATTTAAAGGATAACTATCAAGATACCTACATTATCTTAGATGATGCGCATGGCCTAGGTCTTAACATGTTTCAATCTTATGACGCAGTCGACATACTTACGTCCAGTTTATCGAAGGCGCTCGGTGCCTTTGGTGGCTTAATCATGACAAGAGATACCATGATGCATGACTTGATTATCAACAAAGGGCGTTCGTTCATTTACTCAGGTTGCCTGCCGAATTATAATCTCATTCAACTACGCCACTTATTGGATATATATCAATCTGAAACCTACCGGCAGTCTGACCTCAAAGCGCTAAGTTCCTATTTTAATCGTCAGTATGCAGCGCTTTTCAAAGCGGAACCCTTTACACTTGCGCCAATCAAGGCCATTCCTGTTAACGATATCGAGAACGGCTTTAAAGTGCATGCGTACTTGAAAGCGCATGGCTTTCTCACAAGTTTCTTTCGTTATCCAACGGTCGAAACGCCGATGATACGTTTAAGTTTAACTTCGATGCATACGAAGTCTGATATCGATAACTTCCTAACGACACTTTCAAATTTTGAAGAAAGGTAGGTGTTTAACATGTACAGCATCAAGATGCGGGCGAATAAAGACGCTACGCACATTAGTGGCGGTGAAACGCTTTGTTCAAAGGAGCAAGTTGACCAAGAGCTCACGGCCCTTTTCAAGAAGGGGTTCCAGCATTCAAATGGTGATGCGGACTTCCTTAATATAAAGGTCGAAAGAGTTGCTACGACGCCCGTCGACATTCCGTGTCTACATATCGTCGATCATCAAGTGGCTTTGGAAACACTCGCTTCAGATCATGCCATCTCAGCAAAAGCCCTTGAGACTGGATTAGCCTACTTGCATAACAATACGATTTATCGAGGCGCAATCATATTAGATAAGGAAACCGGCGAACGCCTTGATAACTCGGGTTCTAAAGGCATTCGAGTAACGACATTTGGCGTAAGCGATGATTTAAAATTAGAGTTATCGATGCGATACGCATCGTTTATGTCAAAACGCATTAAAGAAGCGTTGTCCTTAACAAGTTGTATTAATTTCAGTGATCAGGTAGCTGGCGAATTATGTATTTCGGACGACTTGAACTATACGACCGGCTACTTTGCTTCAAAGACCCATCATTACAATCGCTTGCATCAAGTTAAGCCAGAGAATACACGTGTTGGCGGTCGTATTATCTTCGTAGACCACGATATTGATATTGAGCGGTATATAGAATTTCTCTCCAATACGCCAAAGATGGTCGTTTCAAGCTAAGAATGAACTCTATGTTTCACCTAGATAAATGCGATTTGAACCTTTTCGTCCCTGTCCTTAACGCTTGTTGAATTATATAACTCAAAGAAATCATGAATCCACCAACATCTACCTGACGTGTTCGTACTTTTACGGACACGTCTTTTTAAAGATGCGGCACTTATGAACATAGGACTCAACCTAAAGTATGAGTACGCGATAAACACCGCCATCACAGTATTCAAGTTCCTTCGTATTCCAAGAAAAGCGAATCACAACATTTATTTTTGAAATAAATATAAATTGTAGGTTAGAATGATTAAAATTTCGGTTATGAATAAACTGTTAAAAATTGGAATGAAGGAGGTGCTAACTTGTCAGAAATTCAATTCTCGAAAAAGGATGTCGCGAATACGATATTGTTAGTGGGTCGTATCCTTCTACAATCTGGCGCTGAAACGTCTCGTGTTGAGGATACGATGTTTCGCATGGCGCGAAGCTTAGGCTATAAAGAATGCCAGGGTTACGTCATTAATTTCTTGATTCACTTTACTTTAGATGAAGATACGAAGCATAAGATTGTACGAATTGATCAAAATAGCACGAATCTATTCAAGATTTACCAAGTTAACGAAATCTCACGTAAACTCGTGGCCGGCCATATTTCTATTCAAGAAGCTGATCGCATGCTTCGGGCAATGAACACGACGCTTTTCGACTATCCGCTATGGTGTAAATCGCTTTCGGCAGGTATCATTTCATTCTGCTTCCTATATTTACAGGGTGGCGATTTCATCAACGTCTTCACTGCAGTAATCGCAGGAATTATCGGATTTATCATTGTCGAAATGATGAAGATGAAACATACATCGCTATTTATACCCGAGCTCATTGGGTCGATGATTGTCGGTAGCTTAAGCGTCCTAGGCCACAAGTTAGCACCCGAAACACAGATTGGCGCCATTGTCATCGCAGGCGTTATGCCCATCGTCCCCGGTGTCTTGATTACCACTGCCATACAAGATTTATTCGGGCGTCACATGTTACTTTTCACCGCGAAATTCCTTGAAGCACTTGTAACGTCGTTCGCAATCGGCACTGGAATCGCTATATCTCTACTAATTAATTAAGAGGAGGAACGTATGTCAGTTGTCTTACACATTCTATTAAGTTTCATCGCATCCATTGAATTCTCGCACATCTACAACGCACCGCGTAAATTGTTCCTCCAGGCAGGTATTACAGGTGCTTGTGGCTACACAACATTTTATCTATTATCAACTTTTCTAAATATAGATACAATATATGCAAGTCTGTGCGGTAGCTTAGTGCTCGGTTTAGTGAGTCATTTCATGGCCAAACTTAAGAAAGCGCCCGTCGTGTTATTCATGATTCCAGGCATCATTCCGCTTGTACCAGGCGGTCTCGCATTCGAAGCAACACGTGAGCTTGTGACACTCGATTTCCATGTGTCACTGAACAACTTTATCCGCGCGGTACTCATAGCGGGCGCAATCGCACTCGGTCTCCTCATATCAGACCAACTCGCGAAATCGATTAAATCAAACGCTTTCTTCAAATCACTCTACCGACGCATGGTCTACAATTCCAACCATCGCACCTAGTCCTAGAAGCAAGTTCATCCGTATACTTGCTTCTTTTTTATGCTTCTTGAAAGGCCCTTTAAATTCGTTACTTTTATGCCTATCTTTTAAAGTGTTTCCCCATCTTGAAAAGCCCTTCAAAGCCATCGGTCGTCCTCATAATTGTTACAAGTTGGTGCTGAGACTTGATTACAGATTACTCATCAAGTTTCAACCGCCTTGAGACTTGATCACGGATTCACCATCAAGTTTCAACCGCCCTGAGACTTGATCACGGATTACTCATCAAGTTTCAACCGCCCTGAGACTTGATCACGGATTCACCATCAAGTCTCACCACTATTATCAACCATACTCACATTACATCAACCGACCTACTCACCTATTTCCAAACCATATCCCAGCTCAACACCTATCAAAACCGATCCAAACCGCCAATCCTTCCCCCAACTTTTCCTAGGAAATAGAACCATCTATTTGAAACCGAATCCGCATTGCGATATACATAGAATATAATGATAAAATTGGGGGAACTAAGATGTCTAACATACGTGTTATAGGCGCGAAACAAAATAACCTTAAAAATATAGATGTTGAAATTCCTAAACATCAATTAACTGTGTTTACAGGGCGCTCAGGATCTGGTAAGTCATCGCTTGTTTTCAATACACTTGCGGCTGAATCTGAACGTCTTTTAAATGAGACGTACTCAAGTTACGTGCAACACCAGCTCACACAGTATGAAAAACCTGAAGTAAATTCAATCGAACAATTACCAGTCGCAATGGTCATCAATCAGAAGCGTTTAGGCGGTAATTCTCGTTCAACAGTCGGTACAATTTCTGACATTTATGCGTCCGTTCGCCTACTTTGGTCACGACTAGGTGAACCGTTTGTCGGTTATTCAGATGTCTTCTCATTTAATAATCCAAATGGCATGTGTGAAACGTGTCAGGGGCTCGGTTATGTTGAAGATATTGATTTAAATGAATTACTAGATTTCGACCGTTCGCTTAATGAAGATGCGATTAAATTCCCATCATTTAGACCTGATAGCTGGCGAGGTAAGCGTTACTTATATACAGGGCTTTTCGATAATGATAAGAAACTGAAAGATTATACGAAGGAAGAACTTGATACGTTTCTTTACACGAAGCCGACGAAACTTAAGAATCCGCCTGAAAATTGGCCACGTACCGCGAAATTCGAAGGTCTCGTACATCGTTTCAGACGTTCGTTCCTACTCAGTGATAACTTTGAGAAGAAGCGTTTCAAGAAGGACGTGGACCGCGTCGTGACGAAGAAAGACTGCCCGACGTGTCACGGTAAACGCCTTAATCAGAAAGTCTTGAGTTGTAAAATTAATGGCATGGACATCGCTGAGTTCACGAATTTAACGATTGATGAAACGATTCCATTCCTAAAGGACATTGACGATAAGACGGCGAAATTTATCATCGATCCGCTTCTCAAGCAGCTCGAATCACTGAGCTATGTTGGGCTCAATTACCTAACGCTTGGTCGCGAAACAACAACCTTATCAGGCGGTGAATCTCAACGTATTAAGCTCATTCGACACCTTAATAGCCCGCTCGCAGATTTAGTCTACATCATCGACGAACCAAGTGTTGGCCTGCATCCAGAGGACATTGAGAAGATTAACAAGATCATGGCGTCAATTCGCGATAAAGGGAACACGGTGATGATTGTCGAGCACGATCCCGACGTCATTAAAGAAGCCGACCACGTTATCGACATCGGTCCGGGCGCAGGTAAGAACGGCGGTGAAATCACCTTTACCGGTAGTTATGATGCTTTATTAGCGTCGGATACCGCCACTGGAAAAGCCCTACACCATAAACATGCGCTAAAGACAAACCCAATTGAAGCAGACTCATATATTTCACTTAAGAACATCAGCGCGAACAACTTACAAGATGTATCTGTAGACATTCCTAAGCACGCGTTATCCGTGCTCACAGGTGTAGCCGGTTCAGGTAAGAGTTCATTACTTAAAGCAGGTCTTAAAGACGAAGCAGATACAATTTTCATCGATCAAAAACCTGTTCATGCATCGAACCGTTCTAATTTATTAACGTATTTAGATGTGTTTGATGAGGTAAGAAATTTCTTCAGTAAAAAGACAGGTCTCAAGAAAAGTTTATTTAGCTATAACTCTGCAGGCGCGTGTCCAAATTGTAATGGTAAAGGCATCCTAAAAACAGAGTTAGCGTTCATGCCAGACTTTTCACAGGTGTGCGAAGTATGTAACGGTACACGCTATGACCAAGAAGTACTGAAAGCTAAAGTGGATGGTTACTCAATTGCGGATATCTTGGCACTTACCGTTGAAGAGGCACTCGACTTCTTTGAAAATGAAACGAAAGTATTGAAGCGTTTGAATGCGGTAAAAGAGACAGGGCTATATTACATGACGTTAGGTCAATCACTAGACACGTTATCTGGCGGTGAGATCCAACGTGTGAAATTAAGTCGCTATATTATGGAAGAAACGAAGAACCATACATTTGTGTTTGATGAACCGACTACAGGGCTTCATGAGATGGACATCCCTGTACTACTGGATTGTTTCTTACGCTTAATTGAAGAAGGCAACACGGTCATTCTCATCGAACATAACCTGACGATGATGACGCATGCAGATTGGCTGATTGATATTGGCCCAGGTGCAGGTATGAATGGCGGTAAATGTCTGTATAGCGGTAAACCTGAGGGCTTACTCGACGTTGAAAACTCTTATACTGCGAAACACTTAAAACGTTATATCGAATCATAAGCAATTGCCCGACTTACAAATAATTCAGGCTCGCTCACTCAATGTTTAACCTAAAAAGAGGTCGCTACGTGCGGAACTATTCCGCGACGTTCGACCTCTTATTTTTATGAAAAGGTTTCTATCCAAGTTTGTACTGCAGGCGCTATGATAGTATCATCCGCTTTCGAAACCCATTTGATATCCGTGATTTCATTATCTATCTCGACTTGAGACCAATCGATTGGTGTAACACATTTAAATCCATTAAGCTCTGTTTCTGTATCAGGCTGAGGGTACGCATCCCCTACAACCTTACCGATATATGTAAGATCTTCAACTTTGACATCAAGTTGTAATTCTTCTTTGAGTTCGCGTTGTAACGCAACTTCTAATGATTCACCAGCGTCAATTTTACCACCCGGGAAATAATATTTCGCTTGATGACGAACCTGTACTAACAGAATCTTGTCATCTGTCTCTTCGACTAGACATACACAACGTATCACAATACCCCTCCTAAATGATGATTGTATCTAGTATACCATGGACATTAATACGAATTTCAAAGAACGGGTATATGACATTTACATTGATTATTCTCATAAAGGAGTGATTCTGTGCTTAAGAGACTTGCTGGCTTAGTTCCATGGAACATACTTAACGGAGGCGTTTCCGTCTTTGAAACCATTACAGACTTCTACAATCGTTACGTTTACCGCTCGAAAAGCAAAAAGCTAACATATATCAGTATTGCGCTAAGTGCAATTAATGCACTTACGACATTCTTCTTCGCATTTAATGTAAAGCGCAACTATAAACGCTTCTTTAGATTACTTAGAGTCGGTGGCAGTGCGTATTCAATTTATAAACGTATTAAAAAACATAAATCGTGATTGCCAAACGTCGTGCTTTTTAGAGAAGGAAAATGACTGCATAACGTTTAATGTTAAGCTTGCGATATCACTAAAACGAGCGATAGCAAGTTCACATGCCTTTTCAAAAAGAAGCTTCCGCACTAAACCGCACTCAAAACAATAATTTCCCACACAAAAAACCTTCAAAGCATCGAATACTTTGAAGGTTTCATTTCATTTATAAATAAGTTTTAGAGCAAATTAAGTTAGTTTCAATAATGTTGATTTCCAAACAGCTGACTCCTAGGGGAGTAGCGTGAGTCCAAAGACTACAGGCTTTGGCCACGCCCCAGGAAAGCATGCTGTTTTAGAAATTAATTTGTATATTAATGAATATATTGGAAGTTTCCAACTTGATATGACGGAATTGTGCGGTATGTCGCAATTCCTGGTGCAGCACTATAGTTCATTTCAGAAACTAATAAGCTACCATCACTATTCACACGCTCAACAAACGCAACGTGACCATAGTAACCAAGATCTGATTGAAGGATTGAACCTACAGTTGGCGTACCATCCACGCGGTAACCATCGCTTATAGCGCCTGAATCCCACGCGTTCGCATTCCACCAGTACGTACTAATACCTTTACCTACTTGAGCACGACGGTTGAACACATGCCATGTACATTGACCCCAAGTATATAAGTTACTGTGGTTGAAAATTGGTGTATTGTAACCGCTTGTCGGCGCTTGCGTCGTTGTAGTCGTTGATGGTGTAGGTGTTGAACTATTGCCAGATACCTTTAGAACTTGACCTGGGTAGATGAAATAGCTATTTAAGTTATTAATGCGCATTAATTCTTGGTAAGACATACCGTGTTTATAAGCGATTAATGACACAGAATCACCATATTGAACTGTGTAAGTTCCATTAGCTGAAGTTGTAGTTTCAGTTTGGTTCGACGTTGTCGTAGTCGCCGCTGAACCAGATACTTTTAACGTTTGGCCAGGGTAAATAATTGTGCTTGATAAACCATTTAGAGACATTAACTTTTGATAAGAAGTGCCGTGCTTATACGCAATCGCACCTAAAGTATCTCCTGATTTAACCGTATATGTAGATGATGAACTTGAAGTCGTTTGGCTATTAGCAGTCGTTTCGTTAGAGCTTGAACTTGAAACTTGAATCACTTGATTCGGGAAAATCATATTAGACGTAAGGTTATTCAGTGACTTGAGTTCTGAGATAGACGTATTAAATTTATTGGCGATAGACCATAGCGAATCACCACTTTGTACACGATAACTTTCAGCATCTGCTTGTTGCGCAACAATTCCTGATAGTGCTGAAGTCCCAATAATGGCAGTTACTAGTTTCTTAGGCATGGTGTTACCTCCCTATTTTTTCTTTACGTAATTGAACACCATTTATTATACACGTATGGGCTACAAAATTATATAGAATTTATATAACGTTTATGTTACAACAATGATGCAAAATGTAAATTTATCTTTAACATTATCTGACCCTACATCTTATATTTTTATTCTAATTCAACACATCTTTATTTAAATATTTTCTATTAACTTAATTATCTAAATTTTTCATTTATGAAAAGCCCTCTAAGATCTAGGGCTTTTCAAAGAGAAAAAACGAATCTGGGACATAATACTACAATTCTCATAAACAGCATGCTTTCCTGGGGCATGGCCGGAGCCTGTAGTCTCCGGGCTCATGCTATTCCCCTAGGAGTCAGCTGTTATGAGAATTGTATGAAATAAAGCTTAAATGCTCTATTTCACGAATTATATCCCAGACCCGTCTGTCTTCTATATTAATTGCATGATAAATATAATTAAAATGACTACTGGCAATATGAACTTAATCAAGATGTACCATGGTTTGAATAGCTTAAACTTATCGTTGCCGAAGTATGTTTGGAGTGCTTCTTTATTAAGTAAGTGACCTACGATTAATGTAGAACCTAAAGCACCAAGTGGCATTAAAATGTTTGAAACGAGAAAGTCCATGTTATCGAAAATCGTACCTGCCCCGAAGTGAACGTCCTTAAGCGTGCTAAATGATAACGTCGCTGGAATACCGATGATAAACACGAGCGCACTAATGAGAAGTGCCGCAACGGAACGTTTATTGTTGTTATTCTTAGTTACATTAGAAACATTTAACTCAAGTAATGAAATCGAGGACGTCAATGCCGCGAATAAGAAGAGCACTAAGAATATGACATAGAATATATCGCCGAACTGCATATGCATAAATACGCGCGGCAATACTTTAAATAAGAGACCAGGCCCTTCTTCAGGCTCATAACCGAAGCTCTTAAGTGCCGGGAAGATCGCAAGCCCAGCTAAAATTGAGATTAGAACGTTCATTAATACGATTGAAGTTGCCGACGATTTCACCGTCATTTCTTTAGACGCGTAACTTGCGTACGTAATCATCCCTGTCGTACCAAGCGATAACGCGAAGAAAGCTTGCCCTAAAGCAAAGAGCATAGAATTTAGGTTTATTTGATCGAGTTTAGGTTGTAGAAAGAAGCGTACCCCTTCCATCGAACCCTCTAAAGATAATGATTTAACGACGATCAAGATTAAACATATGAACAATAGCGGCATCATAATCTTAGAGGCCTTTTCAAGACCATCCGCCACGCCAAACATAACAATCGCCATCGTCAATGCGATAAAGACGCCTTGAGCAATCATCGTAATCACCGGGTTCCCTATAATGCTTTCAAAGTGAATATCACCAAGCTGCTCAGGGTCAACACCAATAATTTGCATCAACACCTTGATGATGTAGATGAGAATCCAACCACCGATCACACTGTAAAAGCCAAATAAGAGGAACACGGCGATATTACCGTTCCAACCAATGATATTTAGCCATTTGCGCCCTACTAGACGTTCATAGATATAGGTGGTATACGTTTTGCCCATTTTACCAACGATAAATTCCATGATTAATAATGGTAAACCAACACATAATGTGAAGATTAAGAACATGAGTAAGAACGCGCCACCTCCATACATACCAGCCATATATGGGAACTTCCATAAGGCGCCGAGTCCAATCGCTGACCCTGCGCTAGCTAGAATGAAACCGGTGGACGTCTTCCACTCTGATTTTTGTTTCATTTTATCATCCTTTTTCGCTTTTAAGCAGTAAAGTGTATTTCAGTTAATTAGTACAAACTATAACAAAAGTTAACTTAATTCACAAGATTAAATTTAAGTTTATTCATATTTATTTGATTACAAATACTTTAACTTATAAGGCTTGTTTATATATAAAAAAGAGATTGAAACTAAAGCGCAATTCCAAAAACAGCTGACTCCTAGGGGAGTAGCGTAAGTCCGGAGACTACAGGCTCCGGCCACGCCCCAGGAAAGCATGCTGTTTGAAGGAATTGATTGAAATAAAGCTTTAAAGCAGTATTTCCTGATTTTAGTTCCAACCTCAATCTTTATTCAACTGAATGTTTTCGATTTTTTAATTTAAGTAAACCTTCAATCATTAAAATGATGATCAACGATGCACCGAACAGTGGCATGAGTAGACCTAAGACAACCATAAGCACAATCACTGCTTTAGACATTGGTTTCTTAGTACGTTTAGGCATCTGTTGATTACCTTTCACAACACGTTTTATCCAAGAATAGAATCCGAAGAAGATACCACCAAGGAACATGAGCGCAACGATTGTATTGATAATTTTATTCGCAATACCGAATAAGTGACCTTCGTGGAGCGGAATACCCCATGAGAACCATTTACCGATAATACCGTACTCATTGTAGTTCACTTGCGCGAGCTTCTTACCGCTATATTGGTCGATGTATAGCGTCGTTTCTTCATATGGTGACACATCAAGACCTGTTATACCGGTGTTACTACTCTTCGCAACGGTATACGCTTCATCAGAGCTTGTCGGATAAACGATTGAATAAGGCTTTGTGACGTTGTTCTTATTCGCCTTTTCAATGATAGTATCAATCGGCAATTGATGGTCGCCATCAGTGATAGGGTGACCCTTCGCATGGTGCCCAGCATGTTCATCTGATTTAGGCTCATTACTACTACGCGTCGCCCACGGAATTTCATTCACATCTGATTTAGGCGGGTTAACCGTCGTCTCAGTCGTACCTAAGCTTGGACTCGACATCGATAGTTTATGAATCTTGTCTCCTGAGAAGGCGGACCAAGGTAAGCCTGTTAACACCAGTAGAAATACCGGTATCGCTACGATCATACCAATAAGCGCATGAATTTTTTGGAATTTAAGTGCTTTGGCATTCTGTTTATGAATCCGCTTCTTGAAAAGCATATAAAGACCTGAAACGATCATAAAGATGGTCCAACAAGCCGTTAATTCTACAAGGTAATTCAGAACCGTATTACGCGTTAGTAACGAACTATGGAAGTCTCGCATAATGTTCGCGTATGTCCATCTTGCGTTTTGATCGGTTACAATTTGGTGGTCTTTATCTAAAAAGACATACTTCGTGTCGCCATCTTGATTACTGATCTCAACACGATCGTTATATCGATTATCTAAAATCATGACCTTATCGATTTGATAGCCTTGATACTTATGTTCGATTTCCTTTACCGCGTCTTTCATCGATTGTTCGGAAGATTGGTGACTATCTTCGAATAAAGCTTCATGATAGATTTGTTTTTCAACATCCTGAAAATACAGATACCCTATTCCAGATATCGTGAGGGTAATTAACAGTGGTGCAATAAAGAAAGCTGCATAAATGTGCAACCTCTGAAATAAATTCAATGTATTTCGCATATAATTTTTCTATCTTCTTTTGGTGTTATATCATAATATATAAGATATTTGATTATAATAAAATATATTTTCAGTATTTTAATTGTCAATTTGATGACAAAAACATACTCTAACAAAACATTTAATATTTTATATTGAGAAATTAATTTATACATTTATAGGAGGCTAATTATGACGTTTAAAGGTTGGGAAGTAGAAATTCAGTGCGTCGTGGAAGATTACGACATCGTGACGAATGAAAATACGTTCGCGGTCATTCGTGAGGAAGATACATTAGGTGTCATTCTTAAAGAAGTAGACGGCTACTTAAAGATCTCAAACATTTCATATAACGGCGAGGTCTTCGTCAATCATGAGGAAAAGCGCGTATTAATTAAAATCGATGATGGATACTAAAGTATTAGTATCCTTTTTAAATACGTAAATTTGACTAATATATTTGTCATTTTGACTAATATGATGTATATTGACCGTGGAGGATGACATTATGAAAAATCGTTTAAAAGAGCTCCGTGCTCGAGATGGCTACAATCAAACGCAACTTGCTAAAAAAGCTGGCGTATCGCGTCAAACAATTTCGCTAATAGAACGTAATGATTTTATGCCGTCAATCATGACCGCTGTAAAGATATCTCGAATATTCGGTGAAGCAGTAGAAGATGTATTTATCATAGAGGAGGAATAACTTGAATACTTACAAAGGGAATATCATTTTATTAACTATTGTGAGCATACTAAGCGTTGTTTCCTTGTATGTGCTTGCAGAAATGCATTTAATTTCAGTTAATTTAATTTATGTTTCTACAATACTTACGTTACTTATTGAAAGCATTTTAGCCCTGACTTTAATGAAGCAGCGTAAACACATGAACTTGTTAAAACATTCGGATGATGACGATGAACATAAACAATACCTTAAACTAAGATGCCATACTGGAATGATAATGAAATGGATCTTTGTAGTGTCTCTACTAAACGTGGCACTCATCACATTCATGAATCAAATGTCGATTATAGCGATCGTAGGCATGATCTTACCTTTCGTCTTACATCAATTCATTTCAATTTGGAATGCTAAAACAATTTATAAGGACAATAGTACGCCACATGCACCAAACCAAGGTTCTCCGTTATTAGCTATAGACGAAGGCGAACGTTACATGAGTCTCAAATCACTTCTGACAACGTACGTGATCTCAATTATCGCTTTAGTGATGGGCATTGCTGTATTAACAATCTATTCTATTACAACGCACAATAATCAAAGTTTTAGCATCTTAATCATGATTATTGTTTACGCCCTTATAACATTAAGCTACAGTAGTAATATTTCCAAATCCTATCGTGAAATGTAAGTTTCCTTTTTAAAAGCACTTTGGATAAGATGAAAGATTTACAACAAACATAAAAAAACCCGTGGCCTAAGCCACGGTTTTTTTAATCATCTAAATGATCTATAGCATATTGTGCTTCTTCAGGGGTAAACCCTTCTCCATACTCTGAAACGAGTTGATCATATATACCATTTGTAGACATATGCATATTTTTAGCATATGATTTCGCACTTTTTAAAGCATTTTCCTTATAATCCACTTCTAGATTATCAATTGCGTACTGAGCTTCTTCAGCTGTGAATTTTTCTCCATATTCCGATGTTAATTGTTTGTACAATCCTACTTTTGACATATGCATATTTTTAGCATATGACTTAGCATTCTCTACTGCGTTCTCCTTATAGTCAACTTTAAGATGATCTATAGCATATTGGGCATCTTGTTCAGAGAATTTCTCTCCATACTCTGAAGTTAATTGAGCGAATATACCTGCTTTAGACATGTGCATTAAGGTAGAGTAACTTTTAGCTGAATTTAATGCGGCTAATTGCTCTCTAGTAGCATTTTCATCTTCTATTTCTTCATCATCTGTGCTATCAGAATCTTCGGACTTAGAATTCGAAGACTCATTAGAGACGTTCTCAGTATTGGTCTTATTAGCGTTTTCATTATTATCCTTAGAATTTGAAATGATACTTATTAGTATAACTATTAATAATATTGTACCTACTATTAACAAAATCTTTTTAGAATCATTAGATTTTTTATTACTCTCATCGTTCATATGCATTCTCCTCATGTAATGGTGTCTGATTTGATAAAAAAAGCTAAAGTCTCATAAGGATTTATCTATATATGAGTAATTTCTTATAATATTAGGCGGTTAAAAACGCCACTACTATAATTGAAAATAATTATATAATAAAACGTAAATTTCTACAACTCTAATTAAGAATTATTTTTTAAAATTACATTAAGGTTTTATACCTTTGATAATTAATTAAAAAAGAGCACATTATAATGTGCCCTTTATACATATTATGCTTTCTGAGTTTCTGCTTTTTGTTGAAGTTTGTGTAATTTTTGATGGATGTCTTTTTCTGCAAGTATATAGATAATATCATTGGCTTTTAAAGAAAAGTTACCGTCAGGAATATGCAGCTCATCATCACGCACGACTGCGTTTATATTAACGCGACGAGGTAAATCGAGATCGGCTAAAGTTTTACCGTTCCATTTAGAGTGAGAACGAATAATATACTCCCTGATATCCACTTTAGATACTTCGCTAGCGAGCATATCAAATTGATATGGCGACGTCACCGCTTCACCTTTACTCAATCCTAACTTATTCGCTAATGGTTCTAACGTCATACCTTGCAGTAACGCACTTAATAAAACTACGAAGAATACGACATTAAAGATCAAGTTCGCTTCTTTAACGCCATCAAGCAAGGCGTACGTTGCTAAAATGATAGGTACCGCACCTCGTAAACCTGCCCATGAAATAAACCAAAGTTCCTTAGGCTTAAGATCTGTGAAACTAAGCGTTAACCATACACTTAGAGGTCTTGCGATAATCATGAGAACTAATGCGATAAGTAGACCTTCCCACATGACAGAAACGAGATTGGTTGGGAAAACAAGTAACCCAAGTAGTATGAACATGGCCATCTGACCAATCCATGCGAAACTTTCGCCAAAACGAATGATGCTTGTGCGATAACTTAAAGGATGATTACCCAAGAATAAAGCAAATACATAAACTGAAAGAAGTCCACTAACATGGATGTATGAAGCTATACCGAATGTGATAAATGAGAGTGTAATCGCTAAAATTGGATATAAACCGGTCGCTTCTAAAGTGATAAAATTGATAAGTTTTAATGTTAAGTATCCGACTAAAAGGCCTAATAAAGCGCCACCTAACATTTGCCAGATAAACATGAGCATGTAGTTGAAGATTGAAGCATCTGGCATCGTAATAATACTAATCATTGTGATAGTAAGGAATAACGCCATCGGGTCATTCGTCCCCGACTCAACTTCGAGAATACTTTTAATCTTTGGAGATATACGTTTGTTACCTAAAATACTGAAAACTGCAGCTGCGTCTGTAGAACCAACGATTGCACCAACAAGTAAGCTATGCTGCCATGACATATTTAAGATGAACATCGTACCTAAAGCCACGATTAAACTCGTAATTAATACACCAATAGTCGCTAAAATTGAAGCATACGATATTGCACGTTTAACCGTTTGTTTCGTCGTTTGAATACCACCATCAAACAAAATAATGACTAGTGCGATATTACCGATTAATTGCGCAAGGTATGCATTATCAAATTTATAAAAGATGTTCATAAACATGCCGACCGCCAGAAACACGATAAGAGAAGGCAGTCCTAATTTATTAGAAAGCGTCGTTGTCACAACCGCTGTAAATAGTAAGATTCCTAATATTAAAATAATTAACTCCGTACCGATATGTGCCACCTCTGTAAATTATTGTTAATTCTATTATATCACAGTACTAAGATATGAATTAGAAATAAACATAGTTTATTTAATATTATTTTGAAATATTAATATATTTGTGGCGATATTATTATAATAATTTGAGGGTTTGCGTAACTATTGCAATGGTTATTTAACTAAATATAGTATTATCTAGGATATCAAAATAAATCAAATTTAAGACAAATACTCATTCTAAAGTTATAAGTAGATACTTCATGTGTAAAACTCTTACCTATGAAACTAAAAGCAAGGTTTTTCATATGAATAAACTTCTATAACACCCATTCGGAAAGGTAGGTTATTGCATGGTTTGGATAAATATATTAACCATATTGATTCTTTTTTTGCTTACTGGATTTTTATCGGGGAAACATAAAGACAAACTTCTATTTCTTAAAGCTTTTATCTCAGCTATTTTTATGGTTATGAGCGCGTTTATTTCTATAACTATCTCATCTCTAATAACTTATTACATATTTGCCGTTATACTCAATGATGTAAGTAGTATTTTCGTCCTCGGTTTAATAATCATATTACTCTCAGGTCTTATTAATTTCTATCTCGTGAGACTAATAATGAATATGAATCATTATAATGAATTATTAATCATGGTGTTAGAGTATTACATTCAATGGACAACTATATTTTTTACACTTTATCAATTCTTCACTTCTTCAAAAGACACGCTTAAGGAACTAAAGCATCTAAGTATTTCAACAAATTTGTTAGATGTAAGTTTGATGAATATCATAATACTACCTATATTATTAGTGAGCTGGATTTCCATCGCAATGGTTAAAGTTTATATTAAGGACCATAAGTCTAAGTCAATAAGTGATGATTGAATATGAATGACTTGAGTCATTTAAGACTCATTAGGGGGTTATACCCCCCTGAGACTTGATCACGGTTCGCTCATCAAGTTTCAAACGCCCTGAGACTTGATCACGAATCACTCATCAAGTTTCAAACACTCTGAGACTTGATCACGACCTGCTCATCAAGTTTCAAACGCCCTGAGACTTGATCACGACCTACTCATCAAGTTTCAAACGCTCTGAGACTTGATCACGACCTACTCATCAAGTTTCAAACCCAACTAAACCTTATACCAACCTTAATCCTCCAACTCAAAAAGCCCCTCAGGCAATCGCCTAAGGGGCACTTCATAGTCTATATTATTCCCACTCAATTGTACTTGGTGGTTTAGATGTCACGTCATACACTACACGGTTTACGTGATCCACTTCGTTTACAATACGACTTGAAATCTTTTGTAAGACTTCCCAATCGATTCTCGCAAAGTCACTTGTCATACCGTCAATAGACGTAACGGCACGGATACCAACCGTATAGTCATACGTACGGTAGTCACCCATAACACCTACTGAGCGGATGTCAGGTAATACTGTGAAGTATTGCCAAATCTCACGTTCAAGACCTTCCTCACGAATAACTTCACGTAAAATCGCGTCTGATTCGCGTACGATTTCAAGTTTGTCTTCCGTAATTTCACCTAGTACGCGGATACCAAGACCTGGACCAGGGAATGGTTGACGCCATACTAAATGTTCAGGAATACCTAGTTCGATACCTAATGCACGAACTTCATCTTTGAATAACGTATTAATAGGTTCGATTAACTCGAATTCCATGTCTTCAGGTAAACCGCCTACGTTATGGTGTGATTTAATTGTTTGTGCTGTTTTTGTACCAGACTCAATTACGTCTGTATATAAAGTACCTTGAGCTAAGAAATCTACACCTTCAAGTTTTGATGCTTCATCATCAAAGACGTAAACGAATTCATTACCGATAATCTTACGTTTCTTTTCAGGATCAGACACACCTTGTAACTTACTCATGAAGCGTTCTTCGGCGTTAACACGAATAATATTCATGTTAAATCCTTCACCGAATTGTTCCATAACCATGTCGCCTTCACCTTTACGAAGTAGACCATGGTCAACGAAGATACAAGTTAATTGATCGCCAATTGCCTTATGAAGTAGCACTGCAACTACAGATGAATCAACGCCACCACTCATTGCACATAAGACTTTACGGTCGCCAACTTGTGCTCTAATCTTCTCAATTTCAAGCTCAATGAAGTTTTCCATAGTCCATTCACCTGTACATTCACATACACGGCGGACGAAGTTCTCAAGTAACGCATTACCATATTCAGAGTGACGCACTTCTGGATGGAATTGAACACCGTAAATACGGCGTGATTTATCTTCAATCGCAGCAAAGTTCGTACTTGGACTATCTGCAATCACTTCGAAACCTTCAGGAATTTCGATGACTTTATCAGAATGACTCATCCAAACATTTTGCGTATCTGGTAACCCGTGGAAAATAGTGTCAGATTTGGCATTAATAATTGCTTTACCATACTCACGCTCTTTCGCACGTTCAACTTTTCCGCCTAATAATTTAGTCGTAAGTTGCATACCGTAACAGATACCTAAAATTGGAATACCTAAGTTATAAATTTCAGGATCAATCGTAAATGAGCCTTCTTCATATACTGAATTTGGACCACCTGAAAGAATGATACCTTTAGGATTTAATTTCTTAATTTCATCAATAGAAATTTCATGATCGTGCAATTCACTGTAGACGCCCATTTCACGGATACGTCTTGTAATTAATTGGTTATATTGGCTACCAAAATCGAGGACAAGAATTAACTCTTGTTCTTTTGCCATTTCCATAATCATTTGACTCCTTTATCAATTAGAATGAGTAGTTTGGTGATTCTTTCGTAATTTGAACGTCATGTGGATGACTTTCTGCTAAGCCGGCTGGGCTCATACGTGTAAATTGAGCTTCTTCACGTAATTTCTCTAAGTTACGGCTACCTGTGTAACCCATACCGCTCTTAACGCCACCAGTTAATTGATAAATTGTATCTTGTAGTGGTCCTTTATAATCAATACGTCCTTCAATACCTTCAGGAACATATTTTTTAGGTGCTTTATCTTCTTGGAAATAACGGTCGTTTGAACCACTTTCCATAGCGCCAAGTGATCCCATACCGCGATAAACTTTATATTGTCTACCTTGGAACATTTCAGTTAAGCCAGGGCTTTCTTCAGTACCTGCAAGTAAGCTACCTAACATTACTGCATGACCACCAGCTGCTAAAGCCTTAACGATATCACCTGAGAATTTGATACCACCGTCTGCGATAATCGCTTTACCATGTTTACGTGCTTCAGTCGCACAGTCATAAATCGCTGTGATTTGAGGAACGCCTACCCCAGCAACGACACGAGTTGTACAAATTGAACCTGGACCGATACCAACTTTAACAACATCAGCACCAGCTTCATATAAAGCTTTAGTCGCTTCTGCAGTCGCAACGTTACCAGCGATTACAGTAATTTCTGGGAATTTAGATTTAATATGACGAACTTGATCCATTACACCTTGAGAATGACCATGTGCAGTATCGATTACAAGTGCATCAACACCCGCTTCAACTAATTTCTCAGCACGAATGTCTGTATCTTTCGCAATACCAATAGCGGCTGCACATAATAAGCGGCCTTGTTCGTCTTTTGCTGAATAAGGATACTCACTAACTTTCTCAATATCTTTAATCGTAATTAACCCTTGTAAAATACCGTCTTCTACTAATGGAAGTTTTTCGATTTTGTGCTTTTGAAGAATTTCAGCAGCATCATCAAGCGTTGTGCCAACTGGCGCAGTGATGAGGCCTTCTTTCGTCATCACGTCTGAAATCTTAATTGAAAAGTCCTCAATAAAACGTAGGTCGCGATTTGTAATAATACCTACTAATTTACGATGTTCTTCATTATCAACGATTGGTACACCAGAAATACGATATTTACCCATTAAAGCTTCTGCTTTATATACGCTTTCTTCTGGCGTTAAGTAGAATGGATTCGTAATGACACCATTTTCTGAACGTTTTACTTTTTGAACTTCGTCAGCTTGGTCTTCGATATTCATATTCTTGTGAATTACACCTAAACCACCTTGACGTGCCATTGCGATTGCCATTTTTGATTCTGTTACTGTATCCATACCTGCTGAAATAATTGGAATTTGTAATTTAATACGATCTGATAATTCAACACTTAAATCTACCTCTTTAGGTAGTACATCTGATTTAGCTGGAATAAGTAATACATCATCAAACGTTAAAGCTTCTTTTAAGAACTTATTTTCCCACATTACGATAAAGCCTCCATTCAAAATTATTAACTATATTATTTCACATTTTGCTCAATTTGTTGATAGGTTAACGATGACAATTTATTCATTTTGAAAAGCCTATGAGATTGCATGCTAAGATTCAACAATTTTAATTTACCGTACGCCTTAACCATACCATATTTCAGTATTTCAATCGCTTTAAAACTTACCTCACCTGTCATCGTAAAACGATACGTAAATAACAAAAAAGTCCTAAACCAAAACGAGGCTCAGGACACAAGTAAACTATAAATATATAGAAATTCCCTCAATTAAGTACAATTGAGTTCATGATTTAGCACGGTATATTTTATAGCTACTCATAGTCATGTCGTTTAAGGCAACACGGTAGAAACTTCTAAAGCCATATTCTTTAGATTATATGAGCAAGTAAATTATTGTATGATGATAGCAAATTTTCAGTAGGATATCAATAGTATTCACGTGAATGAATTAAATATTTTAGTGAAACAATTGCCTATAGTATAAGAAAGATATAAGATGAAGATAAAGCGTTTCTATAACAAGATTTATGGGTATTTAAGAAACAATAACTAAAACGATTCGGAGGGGTAAACATGATTAAAGCATCTCAACACGATAATGAAGAAAGTTTACTTAGAGCCATCGATAAGGCTAAAGAAGAAGGTTTTGAAGATAGTGAAATCACAGTAATTACTAAAGAAACATTACAATCTGAAAAACTGAACAACAGTGAGATCCGCGTTAAAGTATCTAGCGGTACATTTAGTGATAAGTTCGCAAAGTTCTTAATCGGTGAAGATACAGAAGGCGCTGCATTAAGTGAATTTAAATTAACAGATGAACAAATTGACGAATATAAGAAAGCGATTATTGACGGTAAGATTTTACTTTTCACTAAGAGAGACGTTGAAGCTCATAACGAAATTAATAATAATTCAGCGTATGAGAGCACTAAAGAAATCAAAGAAACATCTTCAATCGGTGAAAAAACTGAATTTAACTCATAATACTTAAGCAATACGAACCGAGCGACATGGTCCTCGGCTTTTTTTAGTAGGTAAACGTTATGGTATACTATTATGAAAATGGAGGTGTCCGAGATGAAATTTAAATGCATCGATTCAGTGAACGACCCGCTCTATGCGCAAGCGCTATCACTATATGAAGGTAAGCTCAGTCATGACGTCTCAGAGAAGACTGAGATCTTTGAGCAATCCCTTGAGAACGATATGACGAAAGATGATTATGTATTCTTAGTCGGTTTAGAAGATAATAAGGTCGTTAGTTTAGCTACAGCCCACTACGAAGCAACAACAAATTCCTCATTCTTAATTTATCTGATTTCAAAGGAATCACCTGATTGCGAACGTATTTTAAGCCTTACTTTAGAAGAAGTTGAAGAGGCGATTAACCAATTATCTCAAAAGGTTCATCAAAAAGATGTTAACTTTATGATGTTTGAGTCCACGCATGAAGGCGACCCTAATCAAGAACAAGTAGACCCTGACATTCAATTTAGAAAGCAATTCTTACGTAGCCATGGCTTCATTAAGCAAAAGTATTTAGACTACATCCAGCCTAACTTGCATGGTAATGGTCCCCCAATTCCAATGGACTTATATATAAAAGCAAACATTGAACTAACTAAAGATATTTATGGTACGAGCGTGAAATCGAATTATATTCTAAAGTACGTCTTCGCGAATAAAATACCACGTAGAAAAATCTACCCGTTACTCGTCAAAATGGATTTACGTAAGGCATAAGGGTAGGGCGCGCATCGGCTTGAAATCAATGTTAAAAAAAGGTAAACTTGTATCAAGGTAAGACTGACGTTTCAGTGGCCGTAGACTAACGTCACTCTAAAGAACACTTAGAATGAAAGGGTTTATCATATGTTAACAAAAGAATTTGCTCAAAAAGTTGAGCTTAGCGAAAAACAAGTCCGCAAGATTGTACAGCACCTAGAAGAACGCGGTTACCGTCTAAACAAAACAGAATATCGCGGTAGAGAAGCGACAGACTTCCAAGAAGAAGATATTGAATTATTCCAAGACATCGCGACTAAAGTTAAGCAAACAAATAGTTACGATTTAGCTTTTGAAGAGTTAGAAAAAGAAAAAGACTTTTTACAAGTTATCGTGAAAGACGATGCGTCTAACTTACCTTCAGAGCAAAGCGAAATTACATACCTTATTGAAGAATTACGAACTGAAATTCGTAACATGAGAGAAGAACGTAAAGTATTAGGACAAATGATCCATCAAATTCACCAACAACAAAATGAACTTAAAGGTGTTCAAGGTGAAATTACAAGCAAGTTAGAAGAAAATACTGAGACACTAAAAGCGATCGAGACATCTAGCGCTTCGCATCAGGAAGCAGTTAAAAACCTTGAATCAACACAAAATAATTACTCTGAAACTATGAACCAAATTATGACTTCTCAAAAAGATTATGCGGATAGTCTTAAAAACATTGAATCTTCACAAAAAGAGTACATGGATGCACTTAAGAAAATCGAAAAAGAACAACAAAACCAAAACGAATCATTTAAAAACATCGAATCTAAGCAGAAAGCTCAAATCGATTCATTTAAACGCGTTGAAGATAACGTTAAAGAAAATCAGAAACCTTCAAACCAAACATCAGAGACAGCTTCATCATCTAACGTTCAAGCTGCTACAACAACTTCTACAGAATCTAACCCAACTAAAGTTGAGGTTAAATCTGACAGCAATAACCTAACTGAACATGCGACTGAGAAACAAGTTGCTTCTAACAACAACCAACAATCAAGTCAGCAAACAAGCCAATCACATCAATCTCAATCTTCACCATTAGCCGAAGAAAAACCTCAAGAGAAAAAAGGTTTCTTCCAACGTTTATTTGGTATGTAACATCTGTATTAATTAAGCCTCAAAGGAGTTTATCGCTCCTTTGAGGTTTTTTTATTATAAAGTTCGCTATTTCTTTAAATTTTGATATTTTTGAACAAAATTTGAATTTCACCTTGATATTTTAAGTATACCTATTTATTCTTATAATATAAGTCGGAATTAAAGAAAGAAGGTACGTTATGCAGTTATTTCTCATCATTATTAATATTCTTGTTTTTATCGCCCTTCTAGTTGGTCTTCAAGTTATGGCGAAAAAACATGTTAAATTCCCTACTCGTGTCTTCATAGCACTTGGTTTGGGTATTCTTTTTGGTGTTTTACTTCACCTATTCTACGGTGTCGATTCAAAAATCACTACTACAACTTCAGAGTGGCTAAGCGTTGTGGGGAACGGTTATGTCGCTTTACTTAAGATGATTGTTATTCCATTAATCTTTATTTCAATCATCTCTGCTTTTACTAAAATCAAACTAGGTGAAAGCTTCGCTAAATATGGGGCATGGATATTTACTTTTCTAATCGGTACGGTAGCTGTTTCAGCAATCATCGGTATCATCACGGCGATCTTATTTGGTCTTGACGCTTCAACAATTGACCTAGGTCAAGCTGAAAACGCTCGCGGCTCTGAAATCGAAGGTAAAGCTAAAGACATGACTGCAAGCTCCTTACCTCAACAAATCTTAGCATTATTACCAGAGAATCCTTTCCTAGACTTCACTGGTGCTAGACCTACATCAACTATCGCAGTCGTTATCTTTGCATTATTTATTGGTTTTGCATTCTTAAGAGTTGCACGTAAACAACCTGAACACGGCCAATTACTACAACGTGGTATCGAAGCGATTTATAGCTTAGTAATGTCAATCGTGACATTCGTTTTACGCTTAACACCATTTGGTATCCTAGCTATCATGGCTAATACAATCGCGACAAGTGATTTCCAAGCTATTTGGACGTTAGGTAAGTTCGTACTTGCTTCTTATGTCGCATTAATCGCAATGTACTTAATTCATTTAGTTATCATTACATTACTCGGTTTAAACCCAATCACCTTTATTAAAAAGTCACTTGAAGCATTGACATTCGCGTTCTCATCTCGTTCAAGTGCCGGAGCATTACCGTTAAACATTAAAACGCAAACTGATCGTTTAGGTGTACCTGAAGGCATCGCGAACTTCTCAGCTACATTTGGTCTATCAGTTGGACAAAATGGTTGTGCGGGTATTTACCCAGCAATGTTAGCTGTAATGGTTGCACCTGTTGCAGGCGTTGAAATTGATTTAAAATTCATTTTAACTCTAATTGGTGTTGTAATCATTAGTTCATTCGGTGTTGCTGGTGTTGGTGGCGGTGCCACATTCGCTTCTATCTTAGTTTTATCAGCATTAAACTTACCAGTCGCATTAGCCGGTGTACTTATCTCAGTTGAACCACTTATCGACATGGGTCGTACAGCCCTAAACGTTAACGATTCAATGTTAGCAGGTACTGGTACAGCGAAAGTTACAAATCAGCTTGATAAAGACACTTACAACTCTAAGGACTATGACGAACTAGCTACAGATATTTAAATATAACTTATTCTAAACACCCTAATAGAACTTCAAATCTATATTAACGTTTAGTTTTTATTCTAAACTAATAGTTTGCAATTGCATAATACGATAGTTTTTTACTTAGAACACTTGGTTGAAAATTCAACTGAGTGTTTTATTTTTAAACATTTTCACTATCAATTCAATATTTCATGGAGTATCTAAAACAAAGTTAACTTAAATAAAATTTAAAATTATTTCATACCTACCAATTAAAGTATGTCTATTTACATAAACTTTAATAATTATATACATTTTAATGATTATTAAAGTAAATATGTACTTGTAATTATCAATCGTGAGACATATAATTATTTTATTATTCATAATATTCGAAATTAGGTGATAACTATGTACACACAGATTTTCATGAGTAAAATTGAAGAATTAAAAAATGAGGGAACGTATAGAATTTTCACTCAAATTAATAGAGTCAACACTAAATACCCATTAGCAAAGAGTGAAAATAACGATGATATCATTGTATTTTGTAGTAATGATTATCTTGGTATGTCTCAAAATAACAAGGTATTAAATACAATGATTAGAGTATTAAAAGAATACGGTGCTGGATCAGGAGGATCTAGAAACATAGGAGGAACCCATAAATATTTTTCTCTACTTGAAAAAGAAATTAGTGATTGGCATAATAAGGAGTCCGCTTTAATATTTCCAACGGGTTACTCTTCTAACGACGCTACTTTACAAGGACTATTAAGAACATTTCCAAATATGATAGTATTCTCTGATGAAAAAAATCATGCATCAATTATAAATGGTCTAAGAAGTGTAAAAAATAATAAAGAAATATTTAAACATAATGATTTGAGTCATTTAGAAGCTTTATTAAAAAAATATGATTACGAAATCCCTAAATTGATTGTATTTGAATCTATATACTCAATGGATGGCGATGTAGCACCGATTAAAGAAATAGTAGCTTTAGCTAAAAAATATAACGCTCTAACATTTTTAGATGAAGTACACGCTATTGGAATGTATGGAAAAGAGGGAGCTGGGTACTCATCTTTATTAAATGTGCAACACGAAATTGACGTCATTCAATCAACAATGGCTAAAGGCATAGGGATTATAGGAGGATATATTGCAGGTGATAAATATTTAATTGATGTTATTCGCTCATTTTCTTCAGGGTTTATTTTCACTACTGCTTTGCCTCCAGTTATAGTTGCAGGTTGTCTAGAAAGTATTAAACATCTAAGAAATTCTTCCATAGAAAGAGAGCTTTTACATGAAAAAACAAGATACTTAAGGGAAAAATTATCTTTAAATGGTATTATAGTTCTAAAAGAAAGTACCACACATATTTTACCTATAATTATTGGCGACTCAAAAAAATGTACTGAAGCAGCGCAGATGTTGTTAAAAAATTATAATATCTACGTCCAAGCAATCAATTTTCCAACAGTAAGTAAAGGTACCGAGAGATTTCGAATAAATGTTACGCCCTATCACACTATAAAACAAATAGATTTTCTAGTTAATTCTTTAGTAGACACATTTGATTCTTTAGATATAACGAGGATGAATAAAAGTTGAATTATATAATGTATTTGGCTTGTATGTTAATTTGGGGGTTGAATTTTATAGCTGTTAAAATTCAAGGGACTGACGCATCTTTAGAAATATCTTTGTTGTATAGATCCTTAATAGCATTCCTTTTATTCCTTATATTATTTATAATAAAAGGAAAGAATTTAAATACCAAATTAAATTGGTTAACGGTTATAGGTTTTGGTCTATGTAATTTCGCCATAAGTTACCTACTTCTTTATTATGGAACAATATTATCATCGTCAGTTTTGGTAACTATCATCTTTTCAATGAAAGTTATTACAACTCCAATACTAATAAGTATAATTTTTAAAACAAATATAGCAAAAAAAATATATATTGGTGGAAGCTTAGGAATGCTTAGTGTTGTAGTGACACTTGTTCCGGAGTTTAATAATGTAAGTGGTGACTTTATTTTAGGTGTCACATTAGCTATTTTAGGCACTTTAATTACCTCTATTGGCGATGTTTTTTCTTTATATAATAGTGAAAAAAATATCGACCCAGTAATAGCTAATATGGTTGGTATGTTTTCGGCTACAATATTGTTATTAACCATTTCTATAGTAACCAACCAAAACTTCATCATTCCTGATAAAGTATCATATTGGATCGGATTATTATATTTGTCTATTATGGCATCCTTTGTCGCTTGGTTATTCTATTTACACTTAGTAAAAAATATTGGGGCGTCTGAAAGTAGTTTTATGGTAGCTGGTTTTCCAGCAATCGGTGGAATAGCTAGTATTATCATCGGTGAATCTCAACTCAATATTTATTTAATTTTAGGTATAGTATTTGCTATACTGGGCGCTCACACTGCATTATCAAAAAAGAATTCTAAGTAAAATAAGAACTAGTAAACTTGCTTCTATAATCGTAAAAAAACATCATAATTATTTAAACAAGTTTACTAGTTTATACACTTTTCTGTAATAAAAACATTTACATTTTCTTGATTTTCTATTGTTCTACAATTTGAATTAAGTTTCCGCACGTATCATCAAAGATTGCAAGCTTAACATCCCCTGCTTGAGTCGGTTCCTTTGTAAAGGTTACACCATTTGCCTTGAGTTCCTCATATTCCTTATTTAAGTCATCTGAACCAAACATCGTTACCGGTATACCCTCTTCAAATAGTCTCGATTGATAGTCTTTAGCAGCCGGATGTTCATTTGGCTCTAATACAATTTCAGTTCCGTTCTCTTGTTCTTTAGATACGACGGTTAACCACTTATGTCCGCCACCCATATCAATATCATGTTTCACTTCAAAGCCTAACTTCTCACTATAGAACGTCTTTGCTTTCTCTTGATCATCCACAAAGATACTTGTAACAATAACTTTCATCAGTAATACCTCCCATTAAATTGGCTTAATTATTACATACCCTATATCTCTACTCCCAACAAACCTATTCATTTTTTTATAAATTGCGATATCATATAATTGGATTTCATTTAAGATAAAGGAGCATTATATGAATTCAAGATTATTATGGAGTATATTAGTACTTGTATTGTATATCACCACTTCGCTCACACTCGCAAGTTATCCTAAATCAGACAATAGCATTTCATTCGATAAGCCTATGGAAGTTGCATTAAATATTGGTACACAAATCATTTTCTTACTACCACCAATCATTCTTGCATGCTTTAACCACATCGCAGTAAGAATTATTGCAGTGATTTACCTTGGATTAATATTGATTTCAGTGTTTTTCCTAACAATTATCTTAGCCATAGCTTCACCATACGTGCTTAGCGTTATTTTCGGTGTGTTAACTGGAATCGCAACCATTGTTACAATCGTTCTTACCTTCACTACCTATCGAAAAGCCCTTTAAAAATACGTTTCACATCAATAAACGGGTGCGGCCACTTCGGCGCGCACCCGTTATTCAATCTTATCGTTTTAATAACCCTGTCTCATGAAGCCATTTCATCATATCAGGTCGTTGTTTACTACTCATGAAACCAGAAATTTGATCTGACCATGTCTCACTACGTTTTCCATTTGTACGTTTCTCATAGTAGTCTTTAACCGCTTCATCATAAGCTTCAATTTCTCTAAGTTGCTTTTCCTTATCGGCATTATATTGATCCTCATGAAAGACATGTTCAAATGGTAGACGAGGTTTAGGCGTGCCATTCTCATCTTCACTAATTTCACCTATAGCCATACCAAATAATGGAAAGGCATACTCAGGTAATCCAAGAATGTCACGTACGCGGTCTACGTCGTTTCTTAAAGAACCAAGGTACACGATACCATAGCCCATATCTTCAGCACATAAAGCCATATTCTCAGATACAAGCGCAACATCAATCGCACCTACAAGTAAGCCTTCTGCTGATTCATAAGCAGAACTCATATTACTATCTTTCTTTTCATCAATTAAAGCATGACGATAATAATCAAGCACAAATACGAATAGGTAACCGTTCTCCTCTACGTAAGGTTGTCCTGAAACCTCTTTTAAAGATTCTTTAATCTTAGGATCACGAACACCAATAATAGAATACGTTTGGAGATAGCTTGAAGTAGAGGCACTTTGGCCCGCTTCGACTAATTTCTTAATAGTTGCGTCATCTAATGGATGATTCTTGAACTTACGCACTGAATGATGACGCTTCGCTAAATCATAAACATGATTCGACATAATAACACTCCTATACACGTTTTAATATATACTTATCCTATCAAATGAATAAAAAAACTTCTTATATCATGATTTAAAACCTATCGTTTATAAAAACGACACATCTCACAAAGCATTCTATCTTTGTTAAATGCTTAAAAATGTTAAAATACAATTAATACTAAAAATGAAGGTGATAATATGATTATGGTTGTTGCAATTGGAACACCGCTCGTAGTGGTTGCATTTGTGATTGCTTCATTTATAGAAGAAAAGAAACGTAACAAACGCCGTGCAGAAAAAGCGAGACAAGAAGCATTAGAAGAAGAACAACAAACAGACAACAAACAATAGTGAGTTAAGCCTTACTATACAAGTTCAAAACGCGTAAAAGATAAAGTTTTCTAAATAAGTCGTAAAAGCAATTTTATCGATAATTAACGCTTTCTTTTATAAACTAAAAGTAAATCAATATATGAAAGGAAGCGTTAAAATGCGTATCTTATTACGTTTATTATTTGCAGGTGTATTTTCGTTGGCTGGAGTCATGCATTTTGTGAAAGAAGAAGGCTTCACGAGAGTCGTACCTGCTTATTTACCATTCCGTAAGTTAGCTGTATGGGTTACAGGCGTAATCGAAATTATCATAGGATTACGTCTAATCATCGGACGTCCATCAAAATTATTTAAAAAGCTAATGAACTGGTTCCTACTAAGCGTTTTCCCAGCAAACATTTATATGGCACGTAAGAAGTTACCACTTGGAGATATTGAACTTCCTAAAAGCGCGCTATACGGACGCCTACCCCTTCAATTTGTTATGATGTACTTAATTAAAAAGCTTTAAGATGTGGATGAAGTGCAGACTTATTGCACTTCATTCTTTTTTATTTTGAAAAGCTTTGAAAGAATCATTTTTTGATAAATATAAGTATTTGTATGAATATCTAAATGAGAAAATTAACTTCTAATTGAGATTGTAAAATTTTTCTAAAGTAATATTTTGTCTCTGTAACAACATCAATAAAACGCTTTATTAAAGGCTTTCGTTTGCATTTTATGTCAATTATTTTGATTTTAAACACTATTGAAATTAAAAAAAGTAACGATGTTGACTAATATTTATTATCATGTATAATCGTAATTGAAAGATTAGAATTATTATAAATAAATAATCGTTATTATAAATGCTAACCATAAGTTGATTCTAATCTCACATATTCATCGAAGGTTAATTTTTAAATATTTAGGAGGAATTTGATTATGTCATTAATCGGTAAAGAAATTGAAGCATTCACAGCTCAAGCATATGATGCTAAGAATGATGAATTTAAAGAGGTTTCAGAACAAGATCTTAAAGGTGATTGGAGCGTAGTTTGCTTCTACCCTGCAGACTTCTCTTTCGTATGCCCTACTGAATTAGAAGATCTTCAAAACCAATACGACGAATTACAAAGCTTAGGTGTTAATGTATTCTCTGTATCAACTGATACACACTTCGTTCACAAAGCTTGGCACGATCATTCAGACGCTATCAACAAAATTCAATACACTATGATTGGTGACCCTTCACAACAAGTCACTCGTTTATTCGATGTATTAAATGAAGAAGCTGGCTTAGCTCAACGTGGTACATTCATCATTGACCCAGATGGTGTTGTTCAAGCAGCAGAAATCAATGCTGAAGGTATCGGCCGTGACGCTAGCACATTAACTCATAAAATCAAAGCTGCTCAATATGTACGTAAAAACCCTGGTGAAGTTTGCCCAGCTAAATGGGAAGAAGGCGGCGACACATTAGAGCCAAGCCTTGATTTAGTAGGTAAAATTTAAAGGAGGCATTTTAGATAATGCTTAATCAACAAATTAAAGGCCAATTAGCTCAATACTTAGAGCTATTAGAAGGCGATGTTATCTTAAAAGTGAGTTTAGGTTCAGATGACATTTCAAAAGAAGTTGACGCATTAACAAGCGAAATCGCTGAAATGTCAGAACACATTAAGATTGAAAAAACAGAACTTAAACGCACACCAAGCTTTAGTGTAAACCGTCCAGATGAGGACACTGACATCACATTTGCCGGTGTACCTCTTGGACATGAGTTTACATCTTTAGTTCTTGCATTATTACAAGTTAGTGGTAGAAAACCTAAAGAAGAAGAATCTGTATTAAAACAAATCGAAGCTTTAGAAGGTCCATTAAATTTCGAAACGTATGTAAGTTTAAGCTGTCACAAATGCCCGGACGTTGTACAAGCATTAAACTTAATGAGCCTCGTTAATCCAAACATTACACACACTATGATTGATGGCGCTGCTTTTAAAGAAGAAGCAGAGAATATCATGGGTGTACCTACTGTCTTTTTAAATGGAGAAGAATTCAGCAATGGACGTATGACTGTTGAAGACTTCTTAAATCAATTAGGTGAACAACCTGATGCGGCTGAGTTCGACGAAAAAGAACCTTTCGACGTACTTGTAGTTGGCGGTGGTCCCGCTAGTGCAAGTGCAGCAGTATATGCAGCTCGTAAAGGTATTAGAACAGGTATCGTAGCTGATCGCATGGGTGGTCAAGTTAATGACACAGCTGGAATTGAAAACTTTATTAGTGTTAAACAAACTGACGGCCCAACTTTCGCTGCTAATCTTGAAGCCCACATTAAAGAATACGATGTCGACATTATGAACGCACAACGTGTCGTTGATATTCAAAAAGAAGATTCAGGCATTAAAGTAAAACTTGAAAATGGCGGTACATTAACAAGTAAAACTGTCATTATCGCGACTGGTGCACGTTGGCGTAAAATGCAAGTTCCTGGCGAAGATGAACTTTCAAATAAAGGTGTGGCATACTGCCCGCACTGTGATGGCCCACTATTTGAAGGTAAAGATGTTGCTGTCGTAGGTGGCGGTAATTCTGGTGTTGAAGCCGCTATCGACTTGGCAGGAATTGTAAAAAATGTTACGATTCTAGAGCGTAATGAAGCACTGAAAGCTGACGATGTTCTTCAAAAACGTATTGAAGAATTAGATAATGTTTCAGTCATTACGAATGCTCAAACTACTGAAGTCACAGGTGAAGGTAAAGTTGATGGTTTAACTTACGAAGACCTCAAATCAGGCGATACACATCACTTAGATCTAGATGGTATCTTCGTACAAATCGGTCTACTTCCTAACACTGAATGGCTTGATAGTAATATTGAGCTTAATGAAGCGAACGAAATTCAGGTCGATAAGTACGGTGCTACAAACTTAGCAGGTGTGTTTGCAGCAGGTGACTGTACTGATCAACCTAACAAACAGATTATAATTTCTATGGGTGCCGGTGCGAATGCCGCACTAAACGCTTTCGATTATTTAATTAGAAATTAATCACATACTTCCAACCATCACAAGACATGGCGCTTTGCGTCATGTCTTTTTTTAGATAAGATGATAATAAACATACTAAGAAATGAGTTTTTAACATGAACTTGCACCTCATCCAAACTAATAAAAAAGACTACTTAGATTTATTGCTTTTAGCTGACGAAGATGAGCACATGATTGATAAGTACATACATAAGGGCGATATGTACGCTTTAACCAATGACAGTAAGTTTACATTGGGTGTATGTATCGTTAACCAGAGGGATAATAATGATTATGAAATTAAAAATATTGCTATCCACCCTTCCTTCCAAGGTCAAGGTATTGGTAAAACGTTGGTTAAACAAAATTTAAAGATTTATCGTAATAAAGGTAATTACATGTACGTTGGTACAGGCGATAGCCCGCTTACCATTCTTTTTTATAAGAGTTGTGGCTTTGAGGAATACGACACCATAAAAGATTTTTTTACTACTAATTACAAGAAGCCGATATTTGAAGAAGGTCACCAACTCATTGATATGATTATATTAAGGCAACCTTTATAGTTAACTTGCATGAACGTTGTCCCATGATACAGTAGTACTATAGTCAAAGTTCAACAGCTAGGAATAAGCAACACTTTCAGCTTAAACAAATTAATAAGAAAGTTGAGGCACTGTCATGAAATTATTAGGGTACGCATTACTCTTTTTGGTAGTTTACGCAATAATGATGCTCTTAATGCATTTCTCACCAGTATCTATCGGCCGACTTCACCCTAACGAAGTCGCACTCATCATTTCTATTACGATAACAGTTGTGTTCATGATGCTTAACTCTAGGAGAAATAAGTAACCTAAATTTTGTAAAGGAGCTATAAAGATTGGGAATCATCGCATTTTTTATCATTTGCTTTATGTTCGGTTACATCGTTACAAAACGCTCAGGACGAAAGTAATCCCTTTTTGAAAAGCCATTTAGAACCAACTTTAACAATAATATATGAAACAATATAATTAAGCACTATTAGTTTTGATGTCTTAAAAACATATAAGCAATAAAATTAAACCATCATTCATTAAATGTTACGCTTGAATTAGAAATAGAGATTCTTTTGAAAGGGGATTTTAAACATGGCAGTTAAATATGAAACTACAGCAACAAACACTGGCGGTCGTAAAGGTCACGTTTCTACAGACGATAAAGTACTTGATTTAGAAGTTCTACCACCATCAGATGACAATAATAGTAAAACAAACCCAGAGCAATTATTCGCGGCAGGTTATGCATCATGCTTTAACGGCGCGTTCGATTTAATCCTTAAACAAAACAAAGTTACAGACGCTGAACCTAAAGTTTCAATCACAGTTAGACTTGTTGATGACGAAGAAGCAGAAAGCCCTAAATTAGATGTTAGTATCGAAGCAACAGTTAAAAATATGGAGCAAGAAGATGCTGAAAAATATCTTAAAATGGCACACGAATTCTGCCCTTACTCAAAAGCAATTAAAGGCAATGTAGACGTTGATTTAAACGTAAAAGCAGAATAATTTAAGACTTTAATAAACAAATAATTATAAGACTTTAAACGAAACAATTCCCAAAATAGCTGACGCTCTTAGGTCTCAATTTTATGAGATTAGAGCTAAGCATGCTAGTAAAGGGAATTGTTTTTTTATGATTTATGATTTTTATCATGATAACCAAGAGATCTTGTGATAATTACACCGCATAGGAAATATAAGATTGGTCTAATTAATGTTGTACCAATAGCTTGATTAAATATGAATAACGTGATTAACAAGAGCATACCTAAGAGGAAAAGTAGCTTATGCTTGATAAATAACATGTAATACTCCTATAATCTGTCTTTAATTCATTTTAGTTGAGACACCCTAACACCCCTACTAATAACATCTATCCAACTAGCTATCAACAAACTCATTGATTTCTGATCGAACGGCAGCCCCACGTAATCCTAAAATACTTTTGAAGAATAGTAAGTCGAGTTACATTATACGCATAATTATTCACTATATACAAAAAGATGTATAAGACTCACTCGCTCTCGCATTAAAAAAGGAACACCCATTAAGGTGCTCCATCTAAAGCTCACAGATATAAATTAGCGTAATGCAGCTCTTAAGTTTAAGTCGCCTTCTAAATATGCTTTTAAGCAAGAAAGCATGTAAACCCAACCTTCTTTATTACCGATCATTTCTTGAACGGCTGTTGGAGAGTCAATTTCGAAACCAGTTTCTCTTACAGTTAATAATGTACCGTCGCCATCTTGTTTAAATTCCATAAATACGTTGCGACCTTCCCAAACGTAATTGATGTATTCGTAATAAATCATTTCTTTAACTTCAATTTCAACTTTAGCATCGTATTCTTCATAAGTTAACTCTACTGTTTTGCCTTCTTCCCAAAGATCTGAACTGTTTGAGAACCAGAAGTTCTTAATACGTTCTGGCTGAACAATTGATTGGAATACTGTTTCAACATCTTTGTTAATTTTCATTGCAGTAATGTTTTCCATATTACAATGCCTCCTTAAATTTTAAATTGCGATTTCATCGTGCAATACAAACTTAATCTGAACTACGTATTTAATTTAAGTTACTGTGCTATAATACCCTTAAATTATAAAATCTATTCAAAAGGGATGTTAAACATGTTTAGTAAAATATACGATAAATTTGAAAATAAAGACCACCGCGAGACCTTTATGAAGGTCGTTGAGTGGGTACACGAAACATATCCTAACCTTGAAAAACAGGTTAAATGGAATCAACCTATGTATGCGAATAATGGCACATTTATTATCGCATTTAGCTTTGCGAAGAAGCATTTTTCTGTGGCACCTGAAACGGTCACAATTCATAAATTCGCACCTGATTTAAAAAAGGCCAATTACGAATTTACAGATAACATCATTAAAATTAAATGGGATCAAGAAGTTGATTATACACTTTTACAAAACATGATTGACTTTAATATTGAAGATAAAGCAAATTGCACTACATTTTGGCGTAAATAGAACGCATTAAAATAGGGGGAAAAATATGCATTCATATGCACGTATTACAGCTCAAGGTGCATACGTACCTGAGAAGATTTTGACAAACGATGATTTAGAACAAATGGTTGAAACAAATGACGAATGGATTACATCACGTACTGGCATTAAGCGTCGACATATTTCTGAAGATAACGAATATGCAACTGACCTCGCCTTTAAAGCCGTGAAAAATCTTGAAACACGATACGGTAAGGATTTATCTGACGTAGATTTAATTATAGTTTGTACAATGTCGCCAGAATTTAATACGCCAAGTGTCGCAAGTCATTTACAGGCAAGACTCGGCATTTCAAACTGCGGGACATTTGATTTAAATGCTGCATGCGCAGGTTTTACGTATGGATTATTAGTTGCGAATGCCATGATAACGTCTGGTATGAATCGTAAGGTTTTAGTCGTTGCATCTGAAACGTTATCTAAAATAACGGATTATAGCGACCGAGCAACATGCATATTATTCGGAGATGCAGCCGCAACTTTTCTTGTAGAAAGAGACGAAACGAATCCAAGTTTTATCACATCTTACATGGACTCTGAGGGTGAGCGTGGTGGCGCACTATATTGTTCAAACTTATCAAATGAGATATTCGATAAGCCTATAGAATCTCAAGATAAAATCGTTCAAAACGGCAGAGAAGTATATAAGTGGGCAGTCTCACGGGTGCCTAAATCATTCCAATTACTTTTAGAAAAGGCAAACCTTGAAACGCCTGATATAGACTGGTTTGTTCCGCATAGCGCAAACTTACGTATGCTACAGGCGATTTGTAAACGACTGAACCTTGATGAAGGAAAGTTATTGCAGAGCGTAACGAATTACGGTAACACTTCTTCAGCAACCATTCCGCTAGCAATTGACTTAGCCGTTAAGGACGGTAAACTTAAGCAAGATCAGAATCTACTATTATATGGTTTCGGCGGTGGCCTTACGCAAGCTGGCACAATTATTAAATGGAATCCTGATGACATTAAATCGTAAATCGATAACACATTACAAAAAGACTGACCTCTTGGCTTTTCAAAAGCGATTAAGGTCAGTCTTCTTTAATAAAACGACAAGTTTCGAAATTTAAACTGTCGCAATTTCTTCAGCGCGTACGCCTGTATTATTATCAATTTCAAATCCTAAATCTTCAATCATACGGTAATCATCTTCGTTTGGTTGTCCACCTGTAATTAAATAATCACCAACAAAGATGGAATTTGCTGCTTTTAAAGCAAGTGGTTGTAGTGAACGAAGGTTAATTTCACGACCACCAGCGATTCGAATTTCTTTAGTCGGATTAATTAAACGGAACATCGCGATGATGCGTAAACTTTTCATTGGTGTAAGTTCATCCATATCTCCAAACTTTGTACCTTTGATTGGGTGTAAGAAGTTGATCGGAATACTGTCAGCATCAATTTCTTTTAAAGCAAACGCCATATCCATTCGATCTTCAAGCGTTTCCCCCATACCGCAAATGACACCAGAACAAGGTGAAATATTATTTTCTTTCATCATTTCAATTGTACGCACGCGGTCTTCATATGTATGTGTCGTCACAACTTCCTCATGATACGATTCACTCGTATTCACATTATGATTATAACGATCAACGCCCGCTTCTTTAAGTTTCTTCGCTTGTTCTTCATCAGTAAGACCTAAGCACGCACAAATTTTAAGTTGTGGATGATTTTCTTTAATTTGCTCAACCGTATTTGTAATATGATCCACTTCTTTATTACTAGGTCCACGACCACTCATTACAATACAATATGTACCAATTTGATTATCTGCCGCAACTTTAGCGCCGTCCATAATTTTGTCGCCTTCGACTAACGCATAACGATCTTTACGCTTCATATCTCGTGACTGCCCACAATAGCCACAATCCTCTGGGCATATACCACTTTTCGCATTAAGAATCATATTCAGTTTAACTTTTTTACCATAATAATGCTTACGTACTTGATATGCCTCATTTAAAAGGTCCATCGTATCAATATTTTCATCTTGGTAAAGCTGTGTTGCCTTCTCGTACGTTAATGCATTTCCTTCTAATATTTCCTTGGCAATATTCATACTCAGTAACACTCCTATATCTATTATGCGTTTTAGTATACCACTAATGTTAACTATTTGAAAATTTTAGTTTACATTCCAGTCAGAAATTCGTCTTTGCTTTTGCTAAAGAAATGTATTATAGTTAAATAGGAATAATTACGATTTAAATAAGTTAGGAGCGATTTATATGTCAAAAGTCCCTGTAACTGTATTAAGTGGTTACTTAGGCGCAGGAAAGACAACATTATTGAATCATATTTTAAATAATCGAGATGGCTTACGTATAGCAGTCATCGTTAATGATATGAGTGAAGTTAATATTGATAAAGATTTAATTCATGATGGTGGCGGTATGTCACGTACTGATGAGAAATTAGTTGAACTATCTAATGGCTGTATTTGTTGTACTTTACGAGAGGATTTAATTCAAGAAGTCAGCCGCATTGTTGAAAGAGGTAATATTGATCAAATCGTTATTGAATCTACAGGCATTTCAGAACCTGTTCCAGTAGCGCAAACATTTTCATATATGGATGAAGAGATGGATATCGATTTATCTCAAATTTGTAAGCTTGATACAATGGTTACGGTTGTTGATGCACACCGTTTTATTCGCGACCTAAATTCAGAAGAGCTACTTATTGATCGCGACCAAGGTGCGAGTGATGACGATGAGCGTTCAATAGCTGACTTACTTATTGATCAAATTGAGTTCTGTGATGTTTTAATTTTAAATAAGACTGACCTTGTTTCTGAAGAAGAATTAAATCAATTAGAAAGTGTGCTTCGCAAACTACAACCAACTGCAAAATTTATTCGTTCTGTGGAAGGACAAGTCGAACTTAAGGAAGTATTAAATACTGGCAGATTCAGTTATGACGTTGCAAGTCAGTCTGCCGGGTGGATAAGAGAACTCACTGCTGGCGGTCATGAGGCGCATACGCCTGAAACTGAAGAGTATGGTATAAGTTCTTTCGTGTACAATCGTCGTTTGCCTTTTCACGCAGAGCGCTTTAACAACTGGTTAGAAAATATGCCTAATAATGTCATACGAGCTAAAGGTATCGTATGGTTAGCGCAATACAACCATGTCGCATGTTTAATGTCACAAGCCGGCACGTTTGTGAACATCTCACCTGTTTCGTACTGGGTTGCATCTATGAATCCTCAAGCACAACGAGAAATCTTGCACGAACGCGAGGATGTTCAAGCTAAGTGGGACCCTGAATACGGTGATCGTGAGACACAGTTTGTCATTATAGGAAGCGACTTAGATAAAGAAGCGATTATGAAAGAATTAGACACGTGCCTACTCAATAGCGATGAAATCGATCAAGATTGGTCTCAGTTAGAAGACCCTTATCACTGGCAAATCACAGCTCAAGAATGACTTTGAAATGTTGTGTCATGTCTATATAATGTAACTAAAGGAGGCTACTTTAATGACCCTACCGTCTAACGTTAACCATTATATAGATGAGATAGAAGATAAAACGAAACAACAAGCCACACGTGAGCTTATTGAAGTCATTCATTCAAATTTACCAGAAGGTTTTGAACTGGGAATCTATTATAATATGCCAACTTGGTATATTCCGTTTGAAATTTATCCGATTGGTTATCATTGTGAGGACAATATGCCGTTACCGTTCTTGTCTGTTGCAGCTCAGAAAAAGCACATTGCAGTGTATCATATGGGTATTTATGGAGATCCTGAGTTACTTAAATGGTTTGAAAATGAATATCCTAAACATATGACAACTAAGTTGAATATGGGTAAATCGTGTATAAGGTTTACCAATAGTAAAAAAGTACCTTTTGAACTCATTCGAATTTTAGTAGGCAAAATAACGCCAGAACAATATATTCAAATCTATGAGCAACGTTATAAATAGTGACCCTTCTTGATGGAGGGTCTTTTTGTATATTAAATGCATAATTAGTGCATATTAAATGAATAATTATTCTGTTTATTCATTTATAATACATTGGGCTTGATTTGATTTTTATTGTTTTATTTAAATTTATGACTCACTTAAATAAATATATAATGAACCGTAATTAATTTAACATCAAATTAATAATAAAATGTTAGAATATCCTTATAAAAACATCATAAAAGGAGGGCTTTTAAAATGTCAAAACGTCTTACGATGTCCACATCTTTGGCTTTAGCATGTATTATCCACATGTTAATAATCGCTACTATTCCTGAAACTGACACGATTGTTAGTTTTAATAAGCCTACTAACTTATTTATTAACCTCATCATCTTGATGTTGTTTGTATTACCACCGATATTGATGTCGATTTATGACAATCTTTCTGTACGTGTCGCTTCAGCTATTTATCAGGGCTTAATTCTTTTCTTATTATCGCTAACAATTCCTTTCTTCGTAACGGATGGCCATTTATTCGTTGTATTTATCGCATTCATTTGCGTATGCATCGCAATAACAAGCATCAGCATCACATTAAACCATCCTATTTACCGACATTCAAAACGTAATCATACCAACTAAAATATAAACGCTCCCTTTAACAACGTCTAATTGTACATGTAAGGGAGCGTTTAATCTTTAATATTTCATGTCTAAAATAATATGCGTGAAAATCAACCAAATCGTCACGACCAACGATCGAACAGCAATGAAGTAAAACACACCATGCTTAAATTGGTTCTGTTGCAAAGTTAATTTTATAGTATAATTTTAACAAAAAAGGAGCGTTCTCTATGAATTATTTTAGATATAAGCAATTTAATAAAGATGTAATAACTGTAGCCGTTGGCTATTACTTAAGATACGCGCTTAGTTATCGTGATATATCTGAAATACTAAGAGAACGCGGCGTTAACGTTCATCATTCAACGATCTACCGTTGGGTTCAAGAATATGCTCCTATTTTGTATCAAATTTGGAAGAAAAAGCATAAAAAAGCTTATTATAAATGGCGCGTTGATGAGACATACATTAAAATAAAAGGAAAATGGTGCTATTTATATCGTGCCATTGATGCAGATGGTCATACATTGGATATTTGGTTACGTAAGAAACGAGATAATCATTCAGCATATGCGTTTATTAAGCGACTTATTAAACAATTTGGTAAACCTCAAATGATAATTACAGACCAGGCACCTTCGACGAAGGTGGCAATGTCTAAGTTGATTAAAGATTTTAAACTTAATCCCGACTGTCATTGTACATCTAAATATCTTAATAACCTCATTGAGCAGGATCACCGTCATATTAAAGTGAGAAAGACGAGATATCAAAGCGTCAATACGGCAAAGAATACACTCAAAGGTATTGAATGTATTTATAGTCTATATAAAAAGAACCGTAGGTCTCTTCAAATCTACGGATTTTCGCCGTGCTACGAAATTAATCACATGTTGGCCAGTTAAGGGAATACTACCATGTTAAAATGATAATTAGTTATATTTTTTCTGACTTTGCAACAGAACCTGTTTTTCTAACGCAAAAAATGAGTGGCTTAAATGCTAGCCACTCATAAATATATGTGACCAAAAAAGTGGTCATAAATTTAATTTAAAAGAATTTTATTATTTCTTTTTTTTGAGAGTTAAATATTTAAGTCCTAATGCAAATACGCTATAACCTAATACTCCTTGTAATAATGTCTTATATAAGGATTTATGTGATGCAAAAATATTAGAAACTAACATACTTATTATATATAAAATAAAAACTTTTAAATACCTAGAATTCAATTTCATATTCAAACCTTCTTTATATTTTTAAACTTGTACGCTAAGACGTGGTACGAATGTTTCAAAATGAACATGATTCATATCATAATTTAATTCTTTAAGGGAATTTATTATCGATTGTAAGAAACTTGTACCACCACAAATATAAACTTCTGGTTCGTCTTTTAAATATTCTTTTAATTCTTTAGCTTCTAAATAGCCTTCTTTATCTTTCACGTGTAAATGTAACTGTGCTTGCTCATAATTAGCTGTAATGCTATCAAGTTTTTGAGCAAATGGTCGTTCATCTTCTGTCACAATCGCTTGAATCATTTGAGTTGGAACGTTTAATGAAGCAGCTTTTTTAAACATTGAAACTAATGGTGTCATACCTACGCCAGAACCAATAAACAATTGTGGTCTTTCAGTATTTTCTATTGAAAACCCACCAACAGGAGCAGATAAATTAATCATGTCACCTTCTGATATTTCATCATGTAAAATTGTTGAAACTTCACCTTCATGTTCAGTAGTCACATCACGTTTCACACCAAATACTAAGTGATTTTCATCTCCATCTATAATTGAATAATGACGTTTAGCTCTATATGGTAACTTTTCACTAGAAACATCTACGGTAATGTATTGACCTGGTTCGAATTGACTTAAATCATATTCATCAGATTCAACTGTGAAAGATTTGATGTCACTTGTTTCTTGTGTAATGTTTGTAATTTTAAATGGTTTAAAACCTTTCCATAACATATGGTTATAAATTTCTTGCTCTAATTTGATAAATACATCTGCAATTTCTCCATACGCTTTTGCCCACGTTTGAATTACTGGGTCGTCACTGTCTAATCCTGTCACATCTTGAATTGCAGCAAGTAAATTTTCACCTACAATTGGATAATGTTCGGGATAAACTTGTAAAGCACAGTGCTTATGTGCCACAGGCATAATTGCTGGCTTAATTGCACCTAAATTATTAATGTTCATTGCTGCAGCTAATACTGCCTGTGCTAATGCTGAAGATTGCATCCCTTTTTTTTGATTTGTTTGGTTAAACATGTTTAATAATTCTGGGTTAGCTTCAAACATCTTAGGATAAAAAATTGAAGTAATTTCAGTTCCTTTATCTTGTAATAATGGTACAGTTTGTTTAATTATATCTTGTTCTTGCTCTGTAAGCATAATAAAACCTCCTCAATAAACATTATGGTTCTGTTGCAAAGTTGAATTTATAGTATAATTTTAACAAAAAGGAGTCTTCTGTATGAACTATTTCAGATATAAACAATTTAACAAGGATGTTATCACTGTAGCCGTTGGCTACTATCTAAGATATGCATTGAGTTATCGTGATATATCTGAAATATTAAGTGAACGTGGTGTAAACGTTCATCATTCAACGGTCTACCGTTGGGTTCAAGAATATGCCCCAATTTTGTATCAAATTTGGAAGAAAAAGCATAAAAAAGCTTATTACAAATGGCGTATTGATGAGACGTACATCAAAATAAAAGGAAAATGGAGCTATTTATATCGTGCCATTGATGCAGAGGGACATACATTAGATATTTGGTTGCGTAAGCAACGAGATAATCATTCAGCATATGCGTTTATCAAACGTCTCATTAAACAATTTGGTAAACCTCAAAAGGTAATTACAGATCAGGCACCTTCAACGAAGGTAGCAATGGCTAAAGTAATTAAAGCTTTTAAACTTAAACCTGACTGTCATTGTACATCGAAATATCTGAATAACCTCATTGAGCAAGATCACCGTCATATTAAAGTAAGAAAGACAAGGTATCAAAGTATCAATACAGCAAAGAATACTTTAAAAGGTATTGAATGTATTTACGCTCTATATAAAAAGAACCGCAGGTCTCTTCAGATCTACGGATTTTCGCCATGCCACGAAATTAGCATCATGCTAGCAAGTTAAGCGAACACTGACATGATAAATTAGTGGTTAGCTATATTTTTTTACTTTGCAACAGAACCCTTATTTGTATGTAATGCCTTTTTTTAATAGTATATGAAGTCCTCTGCTATCTTTCCAGTCTAGTAAACAAAAAATAAATCAGTATTTTTAATAAGGTACTATTTTTTTAATGACATATTAAATCTATTAATGAATTGTTCATGTTCAATTTCATTCGCATAATCCTTTTGTAATTGTAACCTGGTTTGATATGTTTTACTACTATTAGCCATTTTTTTCAACATTACTGTCAAGTTATTAATGTATTTTTCCATAACAATATTTTCAGGGGCTGTAAACATACGATTATGTGCTTCATCATGGGTTGCAAATATCACCATATCATTTTCAAATGCTCTGCTGACTGCATCCAATAGCTCATTACCTTTATTATTATCGAGATAAATATCACATTGTTGATATAATGATTCAATTGTTTCTTCGTCTGCCACTGGATACAATCGAACATTATCAAATTTCACTAATTCTAATAATTTATTAGACATTTCTGTAATAGCCGCTATATGAAATTGATAGTTGCTATTGTTTTTCACTAATTCTTCAACACAAGACAATTGGTCTGAATTTGTTAAAGTTAATATATTTCTACTAAACTGGTTTTGTTTTCGATAATCATAAAGGTAACCACCTCTATGTACTTTATCTCGTTCTCTATCATCAAGTCTTTGGCATATTGTTAGATATTCAATACTATCAGGTATCATTACAGAATAATTTCTATTTAGATATTCATCAAACATAAGTTTCATATTTCCAGGTACGTTACCATGGCTGTTTTCTTGCCAAACGAGAATTCCTTTTCCAATTGTATCCATTCTATATAACGCGATAAAAGGCATCGCTAGTGAATTAAAGATAACTACATCCAAATCTACATTGAGTTGTTTTAAATAATATATGACAAATGATTCTTGAGACTTGAAAAAGTGTGTCTCGTTTTTCCAATTTAATACATAGTCTCCGGTCACACAATTTTCATAGATAATTTCTTTGCCTAGACGATCAAAGTACTTTTTCATTATAGCTTTACCAGTCAAATCATAGATAACCTCAGCAAATTTAAACCCATTCTTATTATAGAAATCAACTGTGCGTAATCGTTGCTTATTATCCAACCACTCAACTCGACTTACAATACGAGACTTGAAATTAGGTTGATAGAAAATTTTACCTCTAACTTCTCCTAAATTTTTTATTTCACCCATATCATTTGTACCTGTAATTTCCCAGTAAGTTGGCACCTCTACTTCATTAAAGAATAAAGGATTATCACTTGGGTTAGTTGGATTTTGAGCAAAAAATTGGTAAGGAGAGGTAACATCATCTGGTAAAAAACCGTCATCCTCTAAACAAATTGTCAAATGTTGATATCCTGCAAGTTTCAATGAACGGTGTAATAATTGTGATTTAAAATGATAATTATCAAATATATTAATCATGTAGCACCTCTTTAATTAGCATATCCCATTTTTCTACTATTTTCTGAGTTAAAAATTCACTAGCAATTTCATATGATGTGCTTTCTGGATGTTTAGGCCCATTTTTAAAATATTTCACAATATATGAAGCTAGTTCATTAATCTTTTCTTCTTTATCTGCAGATTCTATATTTTCAGACATAAGATATCCATTTTCACTATTACGAATAAATGTTGGATTACCATAATTAACATTAAATCCAATCATTCCTAAGCCAGAACCCACAGCCTCCATTAATGTCAAACCGAAACCTTCACTTTGTGAAGCAGATACAAATAATTCATACTTTGAATAAACGTCCTGCAAATTAACATGGCCCTTTAATGTAATATAGTCTTGTGCATTATTTTCATAAACAATTTGTTCTATTTTATCTTTTTCTCCACCTTGACCATATATATCAAACGTTAATTTAGGAATCTCTTTTTTGGCTTTCACAACTGCTTTAGCAATCCAGTCTACATGTTTCTCTTTAGCTAGTCGTGATGCTGTTATCATTGAATATGGTCGTCTCTTTTTCTCTGGATAAATAAGTTGATTTAAGCTACCGACAGGAACTGTTCTGATTAGTGGATTATCATGAGTATATTTAGAAAAATGTTGACTTAAAATACGATTTTGTAAGTCGGTCGCAGTAATAAAGAAGTCCACAAATTTTGCATTTCTAAATTGATATTCATAGTAGTTATTCCACAATATATTATCGCCATCAGTGGCATTATCACTAAAGTGTTCTGCATGAACTACCACACCTAATTTGCTAGCACCTTTATTTTGTAATACTGCTTGGCCAATTTCTGTAGCTCTATCTAGGATTACGATATCTCTATTTGATAAATTTAATTTATTCAAGAAATATGCAACAAATTCTGCTTTACTATAGAGTTGTGCATCATTAAAGACAAAGACACTTTCTTTATCATCTATATATTCCTTATATGCAATTGTTCCATCTTCATTGTAAAACTGTCTCATATATATCTTGGCATAATTTTGATAAGGGGAATAATATTCAGAAAAAACTCTTGTATAACTAAAGAAATCTTTTCTTACTAAATAGCCTTCAAGGACAAACTCCACTCTATCTACATAATTTTTATCTGCATTTTTCATATAGCACGTTGCAAAGGAACTTTTATCACCATCGAAATACAATCTTTTGATTTTACCGTTATCCTCTATTTGAGTAATTTCGTTACCGATTTCACCCATTAAATCATCTAAAGTATATGTTGTTGGTGCAATTTTTATATTACTAAAATATTGATATAACCAAATTACTTCATCATCTTTAAACCCTAAGTTATCAGTCAATGTTTGGATATTTTCAGAAGATATGAAATCTAAAAAAATAAATTTTACATTTCTATCCAACTGTCTCAACAAATTAGCTCTATATGCTTGTGCATATTCAATACCACTACTTGCCCAGCCTATTCCAAAATTTATATTATATACAGTCATAGTATCCCCCTCTTATTTTATGGGAAATAAATCATAAGATCTCCATGTTTATCAAACGTTATAATACTTAAACATAAATTTCTTATAATATTTCTCTTTAATGTAATTGTCATAGCTTCATATGACTCTAATGCAACTTTATGATATTCATATACGGCATTTCTTTGACCATTTTGGCGATTATTAACACTAGCTTTTAGTTGCTGAAGATAATCGACTTGTTCAATCCATGCTATATCGATTGCTTTGATAATTGATTTTTGAATGAAACGTAATATGAAATATGGGTCTGCTGCTTTCTTTTGATTATCCCCAAATTGCTGCATAAAATGTTGTATTAAAAAATTAATAATTGATTCTTGGTTATATACATCTATTTTTTCGATATTCGATTCAAAATTGAAAGATAAGTTTTTATAAACATAATTAATTACATCTTTTTCATCATTTATATTAAAGTTTTTTAAATCTCTTCTAAAAACATCTTTCGCCAATTCCTTATAATCAAATTGGTTTTTGTCAACCATATCTAAAATTAAATCTCTTTCTTTATAAATTAAATCTCTTTGTACACTTATACTTTTTTCAAATTCATTAGCCATTTCACGTTGAACAATGGAAGTCTCTTCTGAAACAGTTTGTGCTTTATTTACAATATTTTTTACTCTCAATTGGAAAATTTTACTATTTTCCAAAGTTTCACTACTAATTTGATTCAACTTGTCGTTCTCTAGCAGTTTAGATTGGCTCCACTTTTTAACAATGTAATCATCTAATGATACAAATATTTGAGATACACCAGGGTCACCTTGTCGACCAGCGCGTCCTCTTAGCTGTCTATCTACACGACTATTTTCCATGTGTTCATTAATAATCACCGCTAAGCCACCAATTTCATGAACACCTTGTGCCAATTTAATATCTGTACCACGTCCTGCCATACTAGTAGCCACAGTAACTGATTCTCTATTGCCTGCTTCTGCAATCATTTGAGCTTCTTTAGAAACATTTTGAGCAATTAATAGGTTATTAGGTATATCTAATTGGAATAGATTATCCGAAAAATATTCAGCTGCTTCTGCAGTTCTAGTTATTAAAAGAACTGGCTGAGATTTTTGGTTTTTTTCAACTATAACATCAATGATAGCTTGATTTTTTTCTTCCATATTTGCGAATACTCTATCTTCCAAATCTTGTCTCTGAATAGGTTTGTCGGTGGGAATCTCAACTACAATTTTCGAATATAACTCAAAAAATTCTTTTTCTCCTTGTTTGCCTGTACCAGTCATTCCAGCAAATTTGTCAAAGAGTTTGAATAGGTTTTGGAATGTAATTGTAGCCATCACACTCTTATCAATAGATAATTCAACATCTTCCTTAGCTTCAATTGCTTGGTGCAAACCTGACTGTAATTTCGTACCTGGAAGCATTCGCCCCGTAATCCTATCTATTAACACAATCTCTCCATTTGATACAAAATAGTCTAAATTGTAATCAAATAGATACTTTGCTCTCAATGATAAATTGATAATACGAACCAAATCAAAATTACTTTCATCATATAGATGGTGAACTTTAAAATAGTCATTCGCTTTATCAATACCCTGTTTTTTTAGCCAAATTTCTTTTTTATTTTTATTTAGTTTAAAATGTTGCCCATCTTTAAGTGTATGTACAAATTCTTTTACAATATCAAATAAATTAGATTGCAATCGTGGTGCACCGGATATAACTAGTGGTGTTTGTGCTGCATCTAAAATGATTGAATCAACTTCATCTAAAATTGCAAAATGTAATTCAGGTAAAAATTTAGTTCGCTTGTGATCTGCTAAATTATCTGTAAGATAATCAAAGCCCAAACGCCCATTTGTAGTATAAATGATGTCATGTGCATATAGTTTTTGCTTTTCACCAGCTTCATATTCATAGTCTGGAATGTCTATAAATCCCAATGATGTAGTTAAACCTAACCATTCATACAATGGTTTCATTTCCATGCAATCTCTTTTGGCTAAGTAATCATTAGTCGTAATTAAAAATGCTCTTTTACCTGTTAATGCATTTAAATATAAGGGCATCGTTGCAGTTAGAGTTTTTCCTTCTCCAGTTTGCATTTCTGCTATATTTCCCTGATGCATTACTATAGCTCCTAGTACTTGAACATCTTTAGGGTACATGCCTAATACACGATAGGCAGATTCTCTTACCACAGCATATGCCTCTGGCAAAATTTGATCTAATGTCTCTTTAGATTCTATTATTCTCTTTTTAAATTCTTGAGTTTTTGCTTTTAATGCTCCATCAGTATATTCAGAAAAAACATGACTCATTTTATTGATACTATTTAATGTTTTGTTTAGTTTTTTTAACCGCATTTTATTAATAGTATTCTCAAATTTACCTGTCATTTGGACACCTCTTTCTGAATTTTATATTTTATTGTGTCTGATTTTATCAATCGTTTTACTAATATCAGTTAGTATAGTTGAATGACTGCTCTCTACATGTTGGTCTTCAATAATAGTTCGGTAAAATTGTAAATGCTGAAATCCAGCATTCATTAATTCAATCTTATAAGAATAGGCATCTTTTGGATATTCAAACTCAATATCATCATCTTCGATAATCATAGTTTTAATTTTTTCACCATTCTTTTTATATAAAATAATTTTAAAATACACTGATCTTTCAGGTATGACATCATAATCAAACTTAATTTTATAATTGTTCCCTTTTTTCAATAGCGGTAATGAAGGCACTTGTTTATTAGTTATATAATTTGATAACATGTTCCATTCATGTATCACCATTCCTGAGGGCATCAAAGAATTGTCCATACTGACAAAATTATTATTAAATTTTAGCTTAGCTCCATACATAAAAGTATTTTTATGTATCTTTTTCCAGGTGATATCAAATCGCTTATTTTGGTTCATATTACTCTCTCCCGAATTGATTATTTAAAATAATATGATAAAAGTTTACGAACCAACTGGTTATCGTTGCTGAGTCATCATTATGCCTACCAGGCACGCCTCGTGTCATGACATGCGTTTTGGATTCTCCTAGCACAGATATTAAATCATCAAAGGCTATATCATCATAATCATCATTTTGCATATATGCGATAGCAAAAGTAGTATTTTCAAATTCATTTTGCTTAAATTTTTCCCAAAAACGCATATTCAAATGATTGATATTTTCCTTACTAAATGTGCCTTCTTGTGACATCAAAATGTCTAGTGCTGTTCCAAAACCATTGGGTCGTTTTAGTTTCATATTTTCAGCAATTCTACCAACATTCAGTAATGGCTTACCAACAATCACAGCTCTCGGGTTTAATTGTGCACTATAGTATAATGCGCCAAATGACCCCATCGACAGTCCAGATAATATCAAATCATCTTCTTTAAAGTTTAAATATTCCAATGTTTCTTTAATAACTTTTTTTATGCTATTTTCATAGCTTTCAGATCCAAGATAGAAGGATCCACCTTCGATTCTAGGATCCCCAATAAGTAGAAATGGAGCATCTAGACTATTCATCATAAAATACCCTTCAAACCCTTCTAATGAACGATAACCACTAAAATATACATTTAATGGAGGCTTTAAATCGCCAGGATTGAAATAGTGTATATACTCTTCGCCATTTTCATCGTTATAACGTTGACCACCCATTATAAATTGACCCATCTCTGCACGAGACCACCTTTTATGGATTGCCCTAAGATGTACAACACCTGTTCCCTTTGCTTTTACTACTATAGAAATGTTTGCATCATAAGATCTTGGCATCAATTCCAAAGGCTGTTTTAAATCATCCTTTGTCAGGGTAATAACATCTTTCGTATGTTCTAATGAGCCAAATGGGATTAATCTAATTATATATTGGACATCAACATTTCCCTCTACAAAAAATTCTGGCCATAACTGTATCATCATATTCTTATCGTAAACTAAGTTTTGGTTCCAGCTAACAATTGGCGTATACAACTCTCCAAAATTTCCAGACAAAACGAGTTCCTTGTTACCAAAGTACTCAAATTCTCCTTCAAAATTAGGATTTACCTCTCCTTTAATTGGCGAGACTTTATCTCCGTATTGCTTAGTAAAAGCGCCCGCTTTTAATTTATGATGCAACTCATCTGTTGATTTATAAAATAATGGTTTAATAAATTTATATTTTACTCGAGAATCATTTTCGAATTGAAAATCCCAGTATTTTTCATCTACATAAATCGTATATGGTTCTCCCACTATTTCAATAACTTTCATCAATTCTTTAGAATATGTTGTTTGAATAAATACTAAATTAAAGGAACCAACTTCATCTATTAAATTTTCAATTGCTTCTTCATAACCACTTTCAAATGTGAATAGTATTGGATCAAGGTAATCGATGTACACGTTTTTTTTATCATGGAAAATAGGTTCTAGATCTTCTCCACCGATTTGCAATATGTTAAATTTTCTAGCCATATAATTCTCCTTTTATCAAACGGTCCACTTCTCTTATTATCTTAGTCGAACTAAATTCATCTACTAATTTTATGGAATATGCATAAGAATAATTCCAGTTTTTCAAACTTAGTAAGAAGTAATCTAACGCCCGTATCATATTAGATGAACTTGGTATTATTACTCCGTTTACATTAGATGTCACATAATCCGTTTCTATCATATTAATTTGAGGTACTCCTGCACTGATTGCGCTAATTTGCAGATATAAATCTGGTTCATCACCCAAATCTATAACTACTCTTAATTGTGACATTACTTTAATTAAATCTTCTTCAAATAAGACCGATTCAATTTTAATTATTTTTATAAATTCCATTTCTTCTTCTAACACATCAGCCATTTCTTCACTTAAAGTTCTTTGTTCTTCATTATATAATTCATTTTTTTCTTTTACTATGTCTGATAACCATTTTGGTGTTTTGCTTGTTATATCTTTCATTAAAATAGTAACTCTATAGTTTTCTTTATTTTTAATATAACTATATAACTGATCTATTACAGGTTCTACTACATCTCTTGATAAATTATCTATCCAAAAACCAATATGCACATCATATAACTGAGAACTTATATTTGGAATTTTTTCAGTATCAAAGGGTGTAATTCTAGACATTTTCATGTCAATTGAATTGTTATTAAAAATAAGACTACATTCTCTTTCATTTTCTTTTGTGTCAACTAAACAACTTTTTGCAGGTTGCATGGATTCAATTAAATATGGGGTTATTTCTCTATTTCTATTTGAAAATAGAGAAAAACATAATTGATTTGCTTCAAAATAACGTGTAATTAACTGATTGTGTCTTTCATCGGAAGCAGCAATAAAATCATCTGATTGTGTTATTTGATCTTTATAAAATTTTTCAACAATCTCTTCTATTATTTCCAACATATTTAAATATTTACTATGGTCTAATAAACCTTTAACTGGATTATTAACTAATACTTCTCCTGTTATTAAGTTCTCAGTTAGAATCTTTTCCCCTAATACATTTAAATAAATTTGTTCAACCTCAGTATTATTTTCATATTTAATAATTGAAGATATAAACCCTCTATCGTCAAATATCATCTTTTGTTGTTGCAATCCATTTTCATATTCATGTATATGAAGTACATATCCCTCTTGATTAAACGTAATTTGAGAATACGTATTTTCACCTATAACTGTTTCTACCATAAACGGCGAATATACAAACTCTGTATCTTTAGGCCAATTCAAATCTAAATAATCAATAGCTCTAGGTAATGTGTTTGGAGCACTTTGTAACACATCAAAAACAGACCAATAATCACTTTCAAATAAATCATGTCTATGTAAAAACAACCTTAAATTAGGTGAATAATTTAATACTAGTAACTTATATTCATAACCATTTTTCTTATGCATAGACATTAAGCTAATCATGTCATCAAAGTCTGTTTTATCCGGCTTATAATAAAAGGGAAGAGTATTGTCTTTCCACAATTTTTGTCCACTATACCACGATGGTATAAAATATCTCATTAAAAATTCCTCCCTAATATTTGTCTAATATGCTTTTATATCTATTAAAATAAGAATATGCTCTTAATGTTTCAGTTATACTTATACTAATATAAATCACTATAATAAGTTGTATTGAAAAATATATTTCTTTTGAAAGTTCTGGAACCAATAATGAACAATATAAGGGTATTGCTAAAATCAATGTCACAGTAATTGAACCAAACCAGCAAATTCTTCTTGCTTTTATATTTAAATATCGCTCAGTTTCTTCGCCAGGGCTAATACCTGCAAAGTAATTTCCATTTTTTAAAAATTCTTTAGATTTTCTTTTAGTATTAATCAAAAATCTAGATAGTAAGTATCCAAAAATGATTTGTATTACAATATATACTGTAATACCTACAGGATTATCAAATCCAAAAATGGATACATTCATTTCCTTATTCAAAAGTAATTTTCCAATTAAGTTAATAACACTATTTAACAATAGAAACAAAGATAAACTTATCATTATAGATATACTCCCTGCTGGATTTAATTTCCAGGCAAGATATGAATGTGAAGTTTGTGTAGACATATTCATTATATCTTTATAATGAAGTCGATACTCTGATAGTTCTATATAGAGAAGTATTAGCATCGCTATAACTAGTAATCCAATCACAATAAATAATGTTGCTGTTACATTTATACTAGATAGTTGTTGATGAAATAAAGATTTTATCAAACTCATTAATACAATTGGCATTGGTCCACCAATTCCATAATTAATATTTTGATCAGCTAACCAGACTAATAGTAATGTCCCTGTTAATAAAACTAATACAAGTAACAGAATATTTGTGCTCTGTATTATATTATTCTGAATATAGGTATGGATAACATAGTATGCTTGTATCATTGCTATAAGTATTGTTAATAGTCTTTCCTTTATTTGTTTTTCCGAACGAGTCTGCTTAACAATATTATCTACATCTCTATAGTTGAATAGCATGATAATAATCATTGCTGTTAGCCACGGTCCTAACCCCAATGAAAATATGTTCAATGAACTTAAATCTCCACCGACATTTGAAACAGCTAATTTAAAAAAGCTATCATGGTTGGATTTAATTGATTCATTACCAATGATAGAAATATTACTTCCAAGTATATATATAAAAAGAATGAACATTGTAAAAATAATTCTTTTGTGTAAAATCTTGAATTCTTTATTTTTTAACATATTTTCACCTAAAATTCTTATATTTTAATATGAGTGCAAAGAGGCTAAAAACATAGTTGATTTACTATCATGTAAATTCAACATTATGTCTTAGCCCCTTTGTTTTACTTCATATTATTATAGATTAAAATCTATTATTATTTTTATCTTCTTTATTTTTACGTGATCTTTTTATTAAACCTAATCCAGCAAGTAATGAGAGAACAGCTCCCATTAATCTGTTTGTATTATTAGCATCATTGCTATTACCAGTTTCAGGAAGTTCTTTATTTTCATCACTATTATCTTTGTGACTTGATTGTTGGGCTACATTAGATGCGTTTCTACTTTCTTCAGTTGATGTACTGTTAGAAGTTGCATTCGAATTGACATTTGACGCACTATCTGAAGCACTTACTGATGCTGAGTCAGATTCACTTACTGACGCTGAATCTGATGCACTTACTGACGCTGAGTCAGATGCGCTTACTGATGCTGAATCTGATTCACTTACTGATGCTGAGTCGCTCGCACTTGTTGACGCACTATCTGATTCACTTACTGACGCTGAGTCAGATTCACTTACTGACGCTGAATCTGATGCACTTACTGATGCTGAGTCAGATGCACTTACTGACGCTGAGTCAGATTCACTTACTGATGCTGAATCGCTCGCACTTGTTGACGCACTATCTGATTCACTTACTGACGCTGAGTCAGATTCACTTACTGATGCTGAATCGCTCGCACTTGTTGACGCACTATCTGATTCACTTACTGACGCTGAGTCAGATTCACTTACTGACGCTGAGTCAGATTCACTTACTGACGCTGAATCTGATTCACTTGTGCTTAGTGACGCACTATCTGATTCACTTACTGACGCTGAATCTGATTCACTTGTGCTTAGTGACGCACTATCTGATTCACTTACTGATGCTGAATCGCTCGCACTTGTTGACGCACTATCTGATTCACTTACTGATGCTGAATCGCTCGCACTTGTTGACGCACTATCTGATTCACTTACTGACGCTGAGTCAGATTCACTTACTGATGCTGAGTCAGATTCACTTACTGATGCTGAATCAGATGCGCTTACTGACGCTGAGTCAGATTCACTTACTGACGCTGAATCTGATGCGCTTACTGATCCTGAATCTGATTCACTTGTGCTTAGTGACGCACTATCTGATTCACTTACTGACGCTGAGTCAGATTCACTTACTGACGCTGAATCTGATTCACTTGTGCTTAGTGACGCACTATCTGATTCACTTACTGATGCTGAGTCAGATTCACTTACTGACGCTGAATCGCTCGCACTTGTTGACGCACTATCTGATTCACTTACTGACGCTGAGTCAGATTCACTTACTGACGCTGAGTCAGATTCACTTACTGATGCTGAATCGCTCGCACTTGTTGACGCACTATCTGATTCACTTACTGATGCTGAATCGCTCGCACTTGTTGACGCACTATCTGATTCACTTACTGACGCTGAGTCAGATTCACTTACTGATGCTGAGTCAGATTCACTTACTGATGCTGAATCAGATGCGCTTACTGACGCTGAGTCAGATTCACTTACTGACGCTGAGTCAGATGCGCTTACTGATGCTGAATCTGATGCACTTACTGATGCTGAATCTGATTCACTTGTGCTTAGTGACGCACTATCTGATTCACTTACTGACGCTGAGTCAGATTCACTTACTGATGCTGAATCTGATTCACTTGTGCTTAGTGACGCACTATCTGATTCACTTACTGACGCTGAGTCAGATTCACTTACTGATGCTGAGTCAGATTCACTTACTGATGCTGAGTCAGATTCACTTGTGCTTAGTGACGCACTATCTGATTCACTTACTGATGCTGAGTCAGATTCACTTACTGATGCTGAATCAGATGCGCTTACTGACGCTGAATCTGATTCACTTGTGCTTAGTGACGCACTATCTGATTCACTTACTGACGCTGAGTCAGATTCACTTACTGACGCTGAGTCAGATTCACTTACTGATGCTGAATCGCTCGCACTTGTTGACGCACTATCTGATTCACTTACTGATGCTGAATCGCTCGCACTTGTTGACGCACTATCTGATTCACTTACTGACGCTGAGTCAGATGCGCTTACTGATGCTGAATCTGATGCACTTACTGATGCTGAATCTGATTCACTTGTGCTTAGTGACGCACTATCTGATTCACTTACTGACGCTGAGTCAGATTCACTTACTGACGCTGAATCTGATTCACTTGTGCTTAGTGACGCACTATCTGATTCACTTACTGACGCTGAGTCAGATTCACTTACTGATGCTGAGTCAGATTCACTTACTGATGCTGAGTCAGATTCACTTGTGCTTAGTGACGCACTATCTGATTCACTTACTGATGCTGAGTCAGATTCACTTACTGATGCTGAATCAGATGCGCTTACTGACGCTGAATCTGATTCACTTGTGCTTAGTGACGCACTATCTGATTCACTTACTGACGCTGAATCTGATGCACTTACTGATGCTGAGTCAGATTCACTTACTGATGCTGAATCAGATGCGCTTACTGACGCTGAGTCAGATTCACTTACTGACGCTGAATCTGATGCACTTACTGACGCTGAGTCAGATTCACTTACTGATGCTGAATCGCTCGCACTTGTTGACGCACTATCTGATTCACTTACTGACGCTGAGTCAGATTCACTTACTGATGCTGAATCAGATGCGCTTACTGACGCTGAGTCAGATGCGCTTACTGATGCTGAATCTGATTCACTTACTGATGCTGAGTCGCTCGCACTTGTTGACGCACTATCTGATTCACTTACTGACGCTGAGTCAGATTCACTTACTGACGCTGAATCGCTCGCACTTGTTGACGCACTATCTGATTCACTTACTGACGCTGAGTCAGATTCACTTACTGACGCTGAGTCAGATTCACTTACTGATGCTGAGTCAGATTCACTTACTGATGCTGAATCAGATGCGCTTACTGACGCTGAGTCAGATTCACTTACTGACGCTGAATCTGATGCACTTACTGACGCTGAGTCAGATTCACTTACTGACGCTGAGTCAGATGCGCTTACTGATGCTGAATCTGATGCACTTACTGATGCTGAGTCAGATGCGCTTACTGACGCTGAGTCAGATTCACTTACTGACGCTGAATCTGATGCACTTACTGACGCTGAGTCAGATTCACTTACTGATGCTGAATCGCTCGCACTTGTTGACGCACTATCTGATTCACTTACTGATGCTGAATCGCTCGCACTTGTTGACGCACTATCTGATTCACTTACTGACGCTGAGTCAGATTCACTTACTGATGCTGAGTCAGATTCACTTGTGCTTAGTGACGCACTATCTGATTCACTTACTGATGCTGAGTCAGATTCACTTACTGATGCTGAATCAGATGCGCTTACTGACGCTGAGTCAGATTCACTTACTGACGCTGAGTCAGATGCGCTTACTGATGCTGAATCTGATGCACTTACTGATGCTGAATCTGATTCACTTGTGCTTAGTGACGCACTATCTGATTCACTTGTGCTTAGTGACGCACTATCTGATTCACTTACTGACGCTGAGTCAGATTCACTTACTGATGCTGAATCAGATGCGCTTACTGACGCTGAGTCAGATTCACTTACTGACGCTGAGTCAGATGCGCTTACTGATGCTGAATCTGATTCACTTACTGATGCTGAGTCGCTCGCACTTGTTGACGCACTATCTGATTCACTTACTGACGCTGAGTCAGATTCACTTACTGATGCTGAGTCAGATTCACTTACTGATGCTGAGTCAGATTCACTTACTGATGCTGAATCAGATGCGCTTACTGACGCTGAGTCAGATGCACTTACTGATGTTGAGTCAGATGCGCTTACTGACGCTGAATCGCTCGCACTTGCTGATGTTGAATCAGATGCACTTACTGATGTTGAATCAGATGCACTTACTGACGCTGAGTCGCTTGCGCTTACTGATGTTGAATCGCTCACGCTTACTGATGTTGAATCAGACGCGCTTGTTGACGCTGAGTCAGATGCACTTACTGATGCTGAATCGCTCGCACTTACTGATGTTGAGTCAGATGCGCTTACTGACGCTGAGTCAGATGCACTTACTGACGCTGAATCGCTCGCACTTACTGATGTTGAATCAGACGCGCTTACTGACGCTGAGTCAGATTCACTTACTGATGTTGAGTCAGATGCGCTTGTTGATGCTGAGTCGCTCGCACTTACTGATGTTGAATCAGATGCACTTACTGACGCTGAGTCGCTTGCGCTTACTGATGCTGAGTCAGACGCGCTTGTTGACGCTGAATCGCTCGCACTTACTGATGTTGAGTCAGACGCGCTTGTTGACGCTGAGTCGCTTGCGCTTACTGATGTTGAATCGCTCGCGCTTACTGATGTTGAATCAGATGCACTTACTGACGCTGAATCGCTCGCACTTACTGATGTTGAGTCAGATGCGCTTACTGACGCTGAGTCAGACGCGCTTGTTGACGCTGAGTCAGATGCGCTTACTGATGTTGAATCAGACACGCTTGTGCTTAGTGACGCACTATCTGATGCGCTTACTGATGCTGAGTCAGATGCGCTTACTGACGCTGAGTCAGATGCACTTACTGATGTTGAGTCAGATGCGCTTGTTGATGCTGAGTCGCTCGCACTTACTGATGCTGAGTCAGACGCGCTTACTGACGCTGAGTCAGATGCACTTACTGATGTTGAGTCAGATGCGCTTACTGACGCTGAATCGCTCGCACTTGCTGATGTTGAATCAGATGCACTTACTGATGTTGAATCAGATGCACTTACTGACGCTGAATCGCTCGCACTTGCTGATGTTGAATCAGATGCACTTACTGACGCTGAGTCGCTTGCGCTTACTGATGTTGAATCAGATGCACTTGTTGACGCTGAGTCAGATGCACTTACTGATGTTGAGTCAGATGCGCTTACTGACGCTGAGTCAGATGCACTTACTGACGCTGAATCGCTCGCACTTGTTGACGCTGAGTCAGATGCACTTACTGATGTTGAGTCAGATGCGCTTACTGACGCTGAGTCAGATGCACTTACTGACGCTGAATCGCTCGCACTTGCTGATGTTGAATCAGACGCGCTTGTTGACGCTGAGTCGCTTGCGCTTACTGATGTTGAATCAGATGCACTTTGTGAGTTTGCAGTACTTGTTGACGCGCTTTGTGAGTTCGCAGTACTTGTTGACGCGCTTTGTGAGTTCGCAGTACTTGTTGACGCGCTTTGTGAGTTCGCAGTACTTGTTGACGCGCTTTGTGAGTTCGCAGTACTTGTTGACGCGCTTTGTGAGTTCGCAGTACTTGTTGACGCACTTTGTGAGTTCGCAGTACTTGTTGACGCGCTTTGTGAGTTCGCAGTACTTGTTGACGCGCTTTGTGAGTTCGCAGTACTTGTTGACGCACTTTGTGAGTTCGCAGTACTTGTTGACGCGCTTTGTGAGTTCGCAGTACTTGTTGACGCGCTTTGTGAGTTCGCAGTACTTGTTGACGCGCTTTGTGAGTTCGCAGTACTTGTTGACGCACTTTGTGAGTTTGCAGTACTTGTTGACGCACTAGTTGGATCTGTTACAGTCACTTTTTGACCATTAAAGAAGTTTGTCCCACCTGTCACAGATGTAGAGTATGGGTTAAATGTAAAAGAAGTGTCTCCACTAGAATTGATAGGAACTGTCCAAGTTGTGGTTAAACCATATCCTTGTTTAGCTTGGGCTCCATTCATTTGGTAGCCGTTTGCCCAAGTATATCCACTACCCTGTTTGTTTATATTAGTTGTGTTTGCTCTTGGATTACTAACTTGAGCACCTGTTGAATCGGTAATATAACTTGTCGCTGTTGAAGGTGTTCCATATGCACTACCTAGTGTAAACATCGTTTGATTAGTTGTTCCTGTGTTGTATATTGCGTAACTATTAGACAATGCTGTAGGTCTTTCAACCGTCGTAGTAGCAGGATTATCATAAGTAACTGTATACGTAAAAGTCATAGACGTTCCATTATTTACAGTTGTTAATTTATAATAAATTGGAATATTATAATTTGTATCAGTCCCTGCACCTGTATAAGTATTTGTAGTTGAAGTTGCTGCTGCTGCTGCGAATGTTGTTGTTGCCAATCTACTAAATGTTCTTAAATTAATTGCTGAGGTACTATTTGATGAAGAATTACTATCATTAGTAGCAACTGTTGAACCAAAATCTGTACTTGCAGCACTGTCTTTGCTTTCTGTACTTGCAGCACTGTCTTTACTTTCTGTACTTGCAGCACTGTCTTTACTTTCTGTACTTGCAGCACTGTCTTTGCTTTCTGTACTTGCAGCACTGTCTTTGCTTTCTGTACTTGCAGCACTGTCTTTGCTTTCTGTACTTGCAGCACTGTCTTTGCTTTCTGTACTTGCAGCACTGTCTTTACTTTCTGTACTTGCAGCACTGTCTTTACTTTCTGTACTTGCAGCACTGTCTTTACTTTCTGTACTTGCAGCACTGTCTTTGCTTTCTGTACTTGCAGCACTGTCTTTACTTTCTGTACTTGCAGCACTGTCTTTACTTTCTGTACTTGCAGCACTGTCTTTACTTTCTGTACTTGCAGCACTGTCTTTGCTTTCTTCACTTGCGGCACTGTCTTTGCTTTCTGTACTTACGGCACTGTCTTTGCTTTCTTCACTTGCGGCACTGTCTTTACTTTCTGTACTTACGGCACTGTCTTTGCTTTCTTCACTTGCAGCACTGTCTTTACTTTCTGTACTTGCAGCACTGTCTTTGCTTTCTTCACTTGCGGCACTGTCTTTGCTTTCTTCACTTGCGGCACTGTCTTTGCTTTCTTCACTTGCGGCACTGTCTTTGCTTTCTTCACTTGCGGCACTGTCTTTGCTTTCTTCACTTGCGGCACTGTCTTTGCTTTCTGTACTTGCAGCACTGTCTTTGCTTTCTTCACTTGCGGCACTGTCTTTGCTTTCTTCACTTGCGGCACTGTCTTTGCTTTCTTCACTTGCGGCACTGTCTTTGCTTTCTGTACTTACGGCACTGTCTTTGCTTTCTTCACTTGCGGCACTGTCTTTGCTTTCTGCACTTGCGGCACTGTCTTTGCTTTCTTCACTTGCGGCACTGTCTTTGCTTTCTGTACTTACGGCACTGTCTTTGCTTTCTTCACTTGCGGCACTGTCTTTGCTTTCTGTACTTACGGCACTGTCTTTGCTTTCTTTAGTAGATGTTTGATCGCCTACAGTTGTACTATTAGAACTTATTTCTGAAGTTACCGGCGTTTCTGATGCAGCAAACGCTTGATGATCATTTAGCATATTAAAAGTAAAAGCCCCACCAATAACTGCCGATGCTTTCGAAATATTTTTTTTCATATTGTTGCTATTGCTATTCGCATTTACGTCTTCTTTATCTGTAATTTTTTGACCATTGAATGGTAAACCCATTGCTCTAAGTAATTGAATTTCTTTAATGCTAGCTTTAATCCAACTTTTACCTGACTTATACAATCTCACTCTTGCTTTTTCTTCTTTAAAACTTTCTTTAAACCGTTTGATTTTTTTAGTCATAATTCCCTCCATAAATTGAATCATTTGACTGAAAATTTTTATCACCTTAATGGTTCATGACAGCTACTTTAGGTACGTGCTGTAAAAGTTCCGATTCATTTAGTTGTACATATGTCATGATAATAATGGTTCTGTTGCAAAGTTAATTTTATAGTATAATCTTAACAAAAAGGAGTATGCTGTATGAACTATTTCAGGTTCTGTTGCAAAGTTAATTTTATAGTATAATCTTAACAAAAAGGAGTATGCTGTATGAACTATTTCAGATATAAACAATTTAACAAGGACGTCATCACTGTAGCCGTTGGCTACTATCTAAGATACGCGCTGAGTTATCGTGATATATCTGAAATACTAAGAGAACGTGGTGTCAACGTTCATCATTCAACGGTCTACCGTTGGGTTCAAGAATATGCGCCTATTTTGTATCAAATTTGGAAGAAAAAACATAAAAAAGCCTATTACAAATGGCGTATTGATGAGACGTACATCAAAATAAAAGGAAAATGGAGCTATTTATATCGTGCTATCGATGCAGAGGGGCATACATTAGATATTTGGTTGCGTAAGCAACGAGATAATCATGCAGCATATGCGTTTATCAAACGTCTCATTAAACAATTTGGTAAACCTCAAAAGGTGATTACAGATCAGGCACCTTCAACGAAGGTCGCTATGGCTAAAGTCATTAAAACGTTTAAACTGAATCCTAACTGTCATTGCACATCCAAATATCTGAATAACCTCATTGAGCAAGATCACCGTCATATTAAAGTAAGAAAGACAAGATATCAAAGTATCAATACGGCAAAAAATACTTTAAAAGGTATTGAATGTATTTACGGTCTATATAAAAAGAACCGCAGGTCTCTTCAGATCTACGGATTTTCGCCATGCCATGAAATCAGCATCATGCTAACAAGTTAACACAAAGTATTATTTTAAAATTGAGCTCAGACATTTATTTTTCAACTTTGCAACAGAACCATTTTGTTCATCTCCAATTACAATCGTAATTTATCAAAAGGGCTTTAGTGTGTTTAACAACTACATAACCATCCATCTGATATTTGATTATTTTTTACTTAAATAACTCTTCGAAATTATTTTCTAATTTAAAAATCATTATCCTTTCACCTGTTTTTGTGCTTAAATCAGTATGAAAACTTACTACACATTGCATAGTTATGTTCTGTATTATTTCTTTCAATTCATTTACACCAGACTCAACAAGGTTCGTTCTAACACTTTTAATACTTAAGTAACTATTTTGGCTATTAGCTACTTTATACTCAGCTGGCGTTAGAATTCCTTTTAAGGTAATAATTATCATATCTCTAAAAATGTCTGCTTTAACAGCCAATGATCCTCTACCGAGGTATTCTTTCTCCCAGTGAGTTATTGCTTTACTAATTTCTGATTCATATTGACCTTTTGATTCTATCATAATAATAGCTCCTAAATTTATTTTATTAATATATTTACATCATTTGGAATAAGTGGATGATATTTAACAATCTCAACAGAATTTTCAACGCTGTCATCTAAAAACCAGTCATCTAAAGTACTTTTAAAAAACTCTGGTGAGCAATTTTTAAAGTGATATTCAATTATAGAATTACGTTTAATTCTTTTTTCACTATAAGATATGTTTAAACCACTTTTTAGAAAAACTATATCTTTAATATTATATTCGTAAATTGATACGATGATTGATTTCATAATCTCATCGAAAGGATCAGTAATGGTTAGATTAGCAATTTGAATGTTAAAAATATTTTCTTCACCGTAAAGTTTAATATACTTTTGTAATTTATTACTATAATCGATTATATCAGTTATAATTAATATTTTTTTAGTGTCTCTCATGTAATTTTATCCACCTTTTCATCTACCATTTTATCCATTCATTATTTTCAGTAATGTTAATAAGTATTAACCATTCATTTTCAATTTTTTGCTTAAATTTAGTGTTTACCTCAAAGAGTTTATAAATATATTCCGTTGGTGCTTGTATAACGATAGTTAATCTAATCGGTGAATGATACATGCTACAGTCAGATTTCATAACTGATTGCCATGGTAACCCAATTAATAAATCGCTCGAATTACCTTGCATAACGCCTAAACCAGAAGTTATACTTTGGGTTATTTTATTTCCACTACCATAAATATGGGGAATCACAGTTGAGGCGTAATATTGTAGATTAATCCATTGGGTAACTAATGCAGGTCCAGAAATTATATTATTTAAGATATCAACATTTTTATCTTTCTTCCAATCATAATCATGCAAAAATGTTCGTGCTTTTAAATTAGCATTTTTGGTTAATGTTCGTTTCCCTATTATAAACGAAGCATTTTTAGCTAATCCCCACTCTGGCCTTATTTCACTCCAATCAGTTGCCCTTTTTGTTGCTTCATTTTCATCGAAATTTTTATTTATACCTGGTAATTCTGCAGTCCTCTCTAATGAAGTCTTATTTCTTATATCTGGTAGACACTTTTGAAGTGTTTTCAATGATTCATTTGCTTCTTCTGAGAGATTAGGTAAATATATCCATTTTAGTTCATCTAATGAAGTTATATGTTCAGCAGCTATAAACACCGTGTCTTTTGGAATATTTATGCCCTTTTTATTAAGACCATCTCTTACGATTGAAAGATTGCAGAGTGTTGCTAAAGTTTTTGCATTAAATGCACTAGAGGCCCCTCCGCATGCACCGCATTGTAATGAAGCATCATAAGGGTTGTTTTGTGATTCACTCCCATGACCGCACAGGACTATCAAAGGCGCAAAATCTTTGTCTAGTCCCATGGTTTTTAGGGATTGATAAGTATATTCAATTTTTTCTGAATCTGAGAATCCAATCGGTAATTCTGAATTAGACTTTTGACGATCAATAGTTAAAGTCGTATCAGGTAGTTTTAGAAATTTTTCTTTAACCTTTTGTTTAATTTCATTGCTTTTTTTAGGAATCATACTTTTAAAAAACGTGAAAAGTCCTAAGAATGGACCACTTAACTCAGGTAAAAGTAAACTAGGGAAAGTATTACTCTTCATTAACTTAAATGTATATAACACTGAATTAGTGAAGTTTTTCTTTTTAAAATAATTATTTTCGTTAATAGATTCTCTAATTTGATATTTAGGTTCCGACATAACAGGCAATGAACTATGAGGATAATCATGCATAACTGTGTGTTTTTGAATTGGCAGTCCAAAGAATCCTGCAACACCTATTGTTTCAAAAGAATCGTATTTATCAATTTGTCGACGAAATGGTTCTGAGCGTACATCTATACAAAAAGCTAATTGACACTTAACCTTTTTGTTAACCGTATTATCTTTGCTGCTAAGTATTTCGTTTTTTAAATTTTTTATATATGTTTCTTCCCATGATTCTAAACATACTTTTCTGGCAAAGATATCGTTGAAAAAACTTGAAAATTCAATATAATTCTTTTTGGTAGATGTGGATAGTTCTTGCCATTTTTCAACACCTAAAATGTTATATTCAAACCAATTTCGTACTGTTTTAATCGAATTTTCTTTTTGCATTTCTATTTTTTCAACAAATTTGGATTGAAGTAAAATATATTCATTAACAATACGTACCGCTAAATACTCAATTAATAAATCTGGATACTCTTTGTTTTTCTTAGAATGCCATAACATCATACCGGACCATCCTGGAAGAGCTAACAAATGATGTTCGAAATATTCAACGTAATCACTATCATCTATTTGAAGTATGCCTATAATATAATTAATACTATCTAAAGCACTATCTGGTAACTCATCTATTAGAATTTTTTGATTTTTATTAAAAAAAGAATTATAAGTAGCTAATTTTTTCCAAGACTTAAAAAATTCATTCTCTCTACCAGGCATTGACCAAGATGACTGATACTTATCTAAAAAGACTTTACTCCATTTAATTGTCTCTTTGTCAGTTAATTTAGATACCGGTGCATTAGATATATAATAGCTATCTCCAAAATGAAACTTTCTTTTCGTATAGTATAAATCTCCCTCTTTTTTTATTTCATTTATTAGTATATTTATTTCATCGTCACTAAGCCTTTTATCTGAAGTAGTTCCTAAATTATTCAAGAGGTTATTTATAAAGCTTTTAGCATGTTCGGAACAGACTTTACTTTGATAAGAGTCATAATAACTCCAAATTTTAGCTTTCAGGATGTTCTTATCAATCTCCCCATTTTTAATCGCTTCTGTAATGAGATTAAAATTAGGATAAAGATCTATGTTATGATTCGTTTTAAATTTTTGAGCTACTTGATGAAATGAATGATCTTCTAGTTTTTCCCAAGGATTTATAGCAGCAAATATTTTAAGTGGCGATAGTGGCATGATTACTTTACTTGCTTCTTCAATACTTTTTTTTATTTTTAACATATCATTCATTATAAACTGTCTCTCCTTTTATCAACTAGATACGATGGGTGACTTTCTATCGTACTTTCGCTTGCCTCTCCAAGCTCTAGAACCTTTATATATAACTTATAGGAAATAGGATGATTAGGTTTATACATCGTCCATATATTCAATATGTTTCCAGATAATAGTATAACTAATGTGATTATTAAGCTCAGTAGCGATGGATGATATTCATAAAAGTTATTAGAATATAATACTGTAGCAAAAAAGTTATGAGTAAGAATATATATTGAGCAAACAAAAATCATTGTTGCAAATCCTAAAATTCTTCCAATTACACCGCTACCATACGCGACTAGTTGTTTCCATGCTACTGAGAGTGAAAAGTAAACTACGGTTGCACTTACGAGTGTATAAAAACTATATTGATTAACATTCCAATATATAAATGCAATTAACACAGAAAAAACTTTGCCTACGGTAACTAATACATAAGGATACTTTACACTTGCATTAGAAGGATTCTTAGTATGTTCTAAAGCAGATCCTGATTGTAAAAATAAAGTCGCTTTAAATACACCATGTAATATTAAATGTATTATTGCTGCAAGATACGCACCTAATGCACATTGAATTAACATAAATCCCATTTGGCTCATAGTAGAACCAATAAGTTGTCTTTTATAATCCACATGAACTAAGCTTATGCCTGATCCTATCAAGACAGTTAGACTAGATATAATTAACAAAATAGTCATCGATATTTCATTAGCAACTATAAAAGATAATTTACCTAAAATAATTCCTCCAGCATTCACTATCCCAGCATGCATGATAGCAGAAACAGGTGTAGGTGTTGCAGCTGTTTCTATTAACCATCTTTGAAATGGAAATTGAGCTGCTGGAATTATAACTACAAAAATCATTAGTAAACTAATTATTATTTTTACACTAAAAGGTAAATCTACCGACTTAATTGAAGATATAGCCCAACTTTTTGTATAAATAAATAATAATATAGTAGCTACTAAAAACGATATCCACGATGCTAAAAAAATATAAAATGTTGTTCTAGCTACGCTTCGAGCAACTTTCCACGTTTTATTTAACCATATCAGTGACACTAGACATAATAAGGTCCCCCCCCAAAAGAGGAGCATACTTCTAAGATCATCTGACAACCAAGCAATACTTGCAAAAGTAGTTATAGTAGTAAACAAAAAAAAGTACTTTCTATAATTTTTATTGCCTAAGAGGTACCTTATAGAAAACTTTTGTATTATAAACCCTATTGAAAATATAAAAACAGATAACATAATGGACAGTGAATTAAAAGATAAAGGCCCTACTGAAGTTTCCTGCCTAACGAAGACAAGTAACAATATAGAAGCTATTATAGGCATAAAGGTCAACACTATATGAACTTTTATGTAAGTAAGATCTACCTTATGAAATATAAAAGCTAAACCACTTACTATTAATAAAATTAAACTTATAAAAAATATAGCAATAAAAAACATAATTAATTCTCCTTAAAAAGGGCTCGCAATTTATTTATAAATAAATTGCGAGCCCTAACCAAACTATTATAAAAATAGAATGTATATTGCTCTTTCGCCATTTTTTATCTAATAATTTCTTTCATTAATTCAATTACATTGAAGCAATGCTAGAAATACATTTGTATTCTATTATACTTAGACTCATTTTCGTTGTCAATTTGCCTAATCTAATAGTCAAAATGGTTTGAAAATGATATTAAGAGAACCTTATATCGTTAATTATATTATGATATTATTAGCAATATTACTTAAAAATAACCTAAAAAACTATTAAAAAACAGTTTCTTTCATGATATATTTATTTTATTATTTTTTAAACTATATAATAGAACTAACTAATTTAGCGTAAATGTAGAGTGAATATGAAAAAAGTATTTATTATTGGGTCGGGTCTAAGTGGTTTAGTTTGTGCTACTGAACTATTAAAAAAGGATACAATGTGATAATGCTAGAACAAGAATCAAGAAAATCGATTGGCGGTCAAGCTTTTTGGTCCTTTGGCGGTTTATTTCTAGTTAATTCAAAGGTACAAAAACTCTTTGGCGTTAAAGATTCTTATGAATTAGCTATGAATGATTGGTTTAAATCAGCCAGTTTTGATCGTGATAATAATGAAGATTATTGGGCCAAAAAATGGGCTGAAGCTTACGTTTATTTTGCAACCTATGAAAAAGAAAACTATTTAAAACAAATGGGTATTAAAATTACACCTATACTCGGATGGGCAGAACGAGGAGGCAGTTCTGCGGCATCTCACGGAAATTCTGTTCCAAGATTCCATGTTACATGGGGGACAGGTCCAGGTTTAATACAACCTTTTATTGATTATGTTCTGACTCAAGAAAAGTTGGGCAATTTCTGCTTACTAACTAGACACCGAGTAACAGATATACAAATTAAAAAAAATCGTATCACTGGAGTATCAGGTGATATTTTAGAAGATGATACTTCTGAATGTGGAGAACCTTCTTCCAAAGAAGTCGTTGATAACTTTAAATTTAATGTCGATTGCTTACTTATAGCAACAGGTGGTATAGGTGCAAATATGGATTTAATTAAAAAAAATTGGCCTAAAAGATTGGGAGCACCGCCAAAAAAAATGATACAGGGTGTCCCAAATTCAATAGATGGAAAGATGATTGAATTAGCAGAAACAAAAGGGATAAATGTCGTAAATAAAGATCGTATGTGGCATTATACTGAAGGCATCCAAAACTACGATTCTATCTGGTCAAACCATGGAATAAGAATCATACCAGGACCGTCTTCAATTTGGCTAAATGCTAAAGGAGAAAGAATGTATAGCCCAGATTATCCTGGTTTCGACACATTACATACCTTAAAAACTATACTAAGTACGGGATATGATTATTCTTGGTTTATTCTTACAGAAGATATAATAAAAAAAGAATTTGTTTTATCTGGTTCTGAGCAAAACCCAGACTTAACTACTAAAGATTTAAAATTGTTAATTAAAGAAAGATTAATCAATAAAGAAACTGGTCCGATAAAAAATTTCTTGAAGTATGGTGACGACTTCATAGTAGCTAATGATTTAAAAACGTTAGTAGACAAAATGAATAGTAAAACAGAAAACTCTTTATTAAGTTACGACAAAATAAGGAAAGAAATCGTATCACGAGATTTACAACTGAATAATCGTTTCACAAAAGATGCACAGGTAACTTTTATTAACAATTTTAGAAAGTTTTTAGGCGATAAAGTATTTCGAGTTGCTAAACCCCATAAGTTTCTAGGGAGTAAGAATAAGCTCATAGCAGTAAAATTAAATATCATTAGCCGTAAAACTTTAGGAGGTATTCAAACTAACCTTGACGGACAAGTATATAATAATAATAGTATAATTAAAGGCTTATATGCGTCCGGTGAAGCTTCTGGTTTTGGTGGTGGCGGTCTGCATGGGTATAGATCTTTAGAAGGAACCTTTTTAGGAGGGTGTATATTTAGCGGTATAAAAGCAGCTGATGGTATAATTAAATATTATTAGCAACATTTTTCACACCTTAAATCTTAACTTATAGCCTTGTTCTGATTACTTCTTCAACTAAGAAAAAGCTTAAAAATTGCAGGAGAGAAAAGTATAGAAAAAATTTGGTTCTGTTGCAAAGTCAGAAATCGTGTAATATAAATACAAAGAAATGTAAAAATAATCAAAAATAGAAGTACGATATATTGTTAAATTAGTATTTAATTTATTGTTTTTGCATAAATTTGTATACTAATTTAACTTTGCAACAGAACCTTATATATTCTATTTATAAAATCATAAATAAGAAACACAGAAAAACTTAAAAGATCAGTCATTAACTCATTTTAGAATGATTATCTATTTTAGATTTGCATCTTATTCTTTTCCAAATATGCTTTATTCCAATTGCTTTATTGACAACGAGCCTCTGAATCCTTAACAAACCCAAAACTTGTCGAATTGTCGGCTTAATAGCTCACGCTATGCCGACATTCGTCTTCAAGTTTAGTTAAGGGTTCTTCTCATTGATCAATAAATTTTCTCGGCATAAATGCGTGGTCTAAAGTGATTATTTCTCTACACTTAATTCAGAAATTTGTTCTTTGTTCTCAGTTAATTTATCAAATATAAATTTAGGTTTTTTTCCTGAAACCAAAATATCAAAAGAATTATTATAAATAACTTTTGCCTCATCCACTCTCTCAGATTGAGACGTCGAAATCATACGATAAATATTTCCAATTTCTTCAAACAATTTCGCACTTTTTTGATAATAAATTAAATCCTCTTTGTTAGCTTCAAGTTTAGCAAATCCATTTATAATGCCATATTTCAAAGCATAATAAAGTAAAACAGCTGAAAAAATTATATATATAAATATCAAATTAGAACTTCCTCCTTTAAAAAAATTTATCACAAGAAGTATTTAAGTTTTAAATACCCTTATTTGCAATTTTAAGGTACTTTTTAGAGCATTTAGGGGTATTTTATATATTATTTATACCTAAAATAGTTTTATAGCTCTTAAAACGCAAATATGAGCTAAATCAAGAAGAAACTCGTTTTCAACTCGTTTCAAAAATCAAAATTAATTTAAATACAACTCCTTAATATTTTCCTTCTCAAAACCATTAGTAAAATCTAAAAAATAAGGAATTTGCCACTTCTGTGTACTAATAGCCGTTTTATTTAAATCCTTCTCCCAACTAGGATAAACACGAATAGCCATTTTACCTTTATGTTTTTCAGAACTAATAATTCCTTTTTTAAACAATAACTCTTTCGGAAAAACAAATTGACCTTTTTTAGATCCATCTAAAATATTAATAATCAACTTATCTTTCGATTCCTCAAAGTTAAAAGGTCTGTTTTTATTAATTTCATTCTTGCGCCAAAATGCAACAAAATAACCTGCTTTTTTAGGAGTTTTTTTAGCTAATCGACTTTTAAAATCAACTCCACTAAATTCAAAATTAAAAGCTTCATAATCTTGATTCCATTGTTCAAATTCATAATTTATCAAAGAAAATTTATAATCAAATAACGGTATTTCATTCAAAAAATCGATAGAAATATAATCATTGTTCATAAAAAAACTCCCTTGTACTCAAAAAGTCATAAATCAATATTGCTTTATTGACAACGAGCCTCTGAACCCTTACCAAACCCTAAACTTGTCGAATGGTCGGCTTAATAGCTCACGCTATGCCGACATTCGTCTCCAAGTTTAGTTAAGGGTTCTGCTCATTGATCAATAAATTTTCTCGGCATAAATGCGTGGTCTATTTCTTATTCTCGTCTTGATAATCATATTTTTCTGCTATCTCATCAACATCATCATCTTTATAAAAAAAGAAAAAATAAGCAATAACTCCAATCGGAATACCTAAAAATGGTGTAGTAAAAGTACTAAATATTACACACATGAAAATTAACCAAAGCAAATCTTCTAAAGACCATTTTTTATTCAATAAATCATTCACAATCTGTTTGATAGTCATAAAAATAAAACACTCCTTTTTAGCAAACTTTATCATAACCCTTACAAAAATTTGAGTGCCTTTATTTTTAATTTTAAAGGGGCATTTTGAAGAAACACTAAATATTTACGTAGTTTTATACCCAAAATTCTATATAAGTGCTTAAAACGCAAATAAGAGCCAAATAAATATATTTTGATTTCACATCACAAATTTTTAGCAAAACCAGTGACGATTTTTAGACACTGCCCATCTATATGCAAACTAAAGTTTTGCATAAAATCCTTTGAAAAGTGATGACGTTTTTTAGTTCCTGCAGGGGCAAATTTCTGTAAAAAATACCGAAATCTTGATTTTGTCCAAAATAAAAATTAAGAGCATAAGGGAAATTTGCAACCTTTCAAAAAGGTTGGTCTGGCGAAGCCAGACATTTCAAGGGATACAGCGGTTTCTAAAGTACAATCATTTTTTGCTTTTGTACCCTAAAAGTACCCTACGCATATTGTGGCTGTACCCTAAAAGTACCCTAATGTTTTTTAGTACTTTTCAATAAAAAAACGCTAGCTTTTTCGCTAACGTTTTAAAAAGAATATCAAAATTTATACTCAAATTTCTTCGTCAATTTCATCAATCATTTGATGATTAATTTTACTTTTTTCTTCTTCGGTCAAATCAAAAATTTCACTCGCTAAGTATTCTTTTTGGTTCCAGTGATAAAAATTTGAGGTTCTGTTGCAAAGTAAAAAAATAAAGCTAACCATTAATTTATCATATCAGTGTTCGCTTAACTTGCTAGCATGATGCTAATTTCGTGGCATGGCGAAAATCCGTAGATCTGAAGAGACCTGCAGTTCTTTTTATATAGAGCGTAAATACATTCGATACCTTTTAAAGTATTCTTTGCCGTATTGATACTTTGATACTTTGTCTTTCTTACTTTAATATGACGGTGATCTTGCTCAATGAGGTTATTCAGATATTTCGATGTACAATGACAGTCAGGTTTAAGTTTAAAAGCTTTAATTACTTTAGCCATTGCGACCTTCGTTAAAGGTGCCTGATCTGTAATTACCTTTTGAGGTTTAGCAAATTGTTTAATGAGACGTTTGACAAATACATATGCTGAATGATTATCTCGTTGCTGACGCAGCCAAATATCTAATGTATGTCCCTCTGCATCAATGGCACGATATAAATAGTTTCATTTTCCTTTTATTTTGATGTACGTCTCATCAATACACCATTTGTAATAAGCTTTTTTATGCTTTTTCTTCCAAATTTGATATAAAATTGGAGCATATTCTTGAACCCAACGGTAGACCGTTGAATGGTGAACGTTTACACCACGTTCCCTTAACATTTCAGATATATCACGATAACTCAATGCATATCTTAGATAGTAGCCAACGGCTACAGTGATAACATCCTTGTTAAATTGTTTATATCTGAAATAGTTCATACAGAAGACTCCTTTTTGTTAAAATTATACTATAAATTCAACTTTGCAACAGAACCATAAATCTTATGGAAGATGACGGTTTTACAAGATTAGATTTGACTTTTGATTTTGAAGATGATTTAAGTGACTATTACGCAATGTCAGATAAAGCTTTAAAGAAAACTGTATTTTACGGAATTGACGGAAAGCCAGAAACTAAATATTTTGGTGTACGTGATAGTGAACGGTTTATTAGAATTTACAACAAGAAAAAGGAACGTAAGGATAATGCAGATATAGAAATAGATTCTGAACATTTATGGCGTGTAGAAATTGAATTAAAACGTAACATGGTTGATTACTGGAATAATTGCTTTGATGATTTGCATATTTTAAATCCAGCATGGGCTACTTTAGAAAGTGTAAGAGAACAAGCAATGGTGTATTTATTACTTCACGAGGAAAGTGCTTGGGGAGAATTACATAGAAACTCCCGTCGCAAATACAAACAACTACTTCAAGAAATATCTCCAATTGATTTAACGAACTTAATGAAATTGGCTTTGAAAGAAAACGAAAAACAATTGCAAAAGCAGATTGATTTTTGGCTTTCTGATTTTCGGTTTTGAGTGAATTTAATTTTATACTGTGAGCTAAAAAGCGAGCAGATTATAAAATTAATTGAACATGTTGCAACCACCATTTTTGGTTGCTAGGTTTTATGGTTTTGAACTATGAGTGGCTAGCTTTTAGCCACTCATAGTTCAAACGAAAAGGCACAAACACCGATATAACGGTGTTTGTGCCTTTTCGTTTAGTTAACATAATAAAGAGTTATGGGGAGTTGAATTGTATACTCTATTCATTTACTGAATTATATCAATAATTTTATTCATCTTATCTTTATCACGTGATACTACACCTACAACTCTTTTATAATTTTGTAATTTTTTTTGATATAAGTTCATACTTTCAAGTCTTGTAGTCAAAGATTGGGGAGTCAAAGTAATACCTTTATTTGCTTTGACATTAGCTAATATAGTTTCATAATAATCAATATGTAACTTATCTTTCAAGGAATAATTTTTAAGAAGATCATATGTATCACATGGCGGTGTTTGTATATAAATATTCTCATTTTTTAAAGATTTTATACTTACTTGCTTAGTGTTTTTAAACTTATTTTCATCACCATAAGCCACAATAAAGTCCTCAGTGTAAATTTCTTGTTTATAGAGCGAGTTATTTTTTAAATGTGTAATATCACCAATAACAACATCTATATTATCTTTATAAATTTCTTCAAGTAAAATTGAAGTACTATTTTCAATGACTAAAACGACACTTTCATTAATATAATTCTTTTCATGTAGTTTATATAAAGAAAAGCTAGGTATGACTCCTAATTTAATTCTTTTATCTTTAGACTCACTTATTTTACTTTTTAATTCTTCAAATTGCTCATTTATTTTTAAAAACGAATGATAAACAGCATTTCCTTTTTGAGTTAAAAAAATACCCTTAGAAGTTCTATAAAATAACTGACAATCAAAATAATCTTCAATACTTCTAATTCTTTTACTTAAGGCTGGTGTACTTATATTCAATTCTCTAGAAGCTTTATTTAAGCTATTGTACTCGACAACTTTAATGAAGTCCTTCATATAATTAAAATTCATAAAACCCCCCATGGTATTAACTATTTGTTTATACCTATATTAACACATTACTTATTCATATATTTCAAGTAAAGGTTTATTCTTATATTGTTCCCAAAAATAGGCAACTAATCTCTTAATGAATCAAAATTGACTGATAGGATGAGATAATAATGAAAAAAATATGGATTTTAACTTTAGGTATGTTTGCCTTAGGTATGGATGCTTATATAGTAGCAGGATTAATACCTTCAATAAGTAAAAGTTTTAATAAAAGTAGCTCTGCTATTGGGCAAGGAGTAACAGTTTTTACATTGTTTTTCTCTATCTCTGCCCCCATTTTTTCAACAATATTAGCTAAATCCCCAGTTAAAAAAATACTAATAATAGCAATCAGTGTATTTACTTTAGCCAATATTATAACCGCAATATCTATGAACTACATGCTATATATCGTATCAAGAGCAATCGCTGGTTTAGGAGCTGGCGTATTCTCACCAATTGCAATAAGTGCAAGCAATCATTTAGTCTCCGAAAAACATAAAGGAAAAGCAATCGCTTTTACAGTAGGCGGAATGAGTGTAGGAACTGTTATAGGAGTTCCTCTCGGACTAGAAATTGCCAACATTTCTAATTGGCGATTTGCAATGTTGGTTATTATTGTCATTAGTTTTATTGCATTAATAAGTATTTCTATATTAATGCCTAAATTTAAAATACAAGCTCCTCCAAACTTAAAAGCTCGTTTTAAATTATTCCTAAACAGGCACGTCCTAAGAGTTATTTCAGTCACATTATGTGCTGCTATTGCTAGTTTAGGTTTGTATACTTATTTAGCCGATATTATTAAAACAAATACAGATACAAAAAATTTAACTTATTACCTTACAGCGTGGGGAATAGGCGGATTAATAGGAAGTTTTAGTATAGGATTTATTATAGATAAATTTAAAAACACAAGATTTGTTATGTTGATTATTTTAATTTTATTAGCATTAAGTTTTGTTTTAATTCCTATCTCTATCAAATCACCTCTATTAGGCTTACTACCCTTTATTCTATGGGGATCTATGGGATGGGCTACACAAGCGCCACAACAACATATACTATTAAAAAGTCATCCTAAACATGGAGGTCCTGCTGTTGCTTTAAATAGTTCTATTAATTATTTAGGAAGTGCTATTGGATCAAGCATTGGAGGTATCATTCTGTTTAATGTTAATAGTACAAATATACTGATATATAGCGCTTTAGGAATTACTATTATTGGTATTTTACTACAATTGTTAAATTTATCTATAGATAAAGATTAAAAGATTTATTGTCTCTCTTTTAATCATCACAATATGTATCAAGATAAGAAGAAAACAAGCCGAAATCTCGGCTTGTTTTCTTTACATAATAAATTGATTATAGGTAATTAATTTGTATAGCTTATGCATTCAAAAATTGATAGATTTTATAAAATACCGGATGTATAGGTTTAATAAAATCACCAATATATTCTTCAATATGTGCACCAAATCCTTTTTTAAATTGTTGCACTCCATAATCATCAGCATCTTTACTAAAGTCTCCTGTAACTCCATAAAAATTATATCTTGGAATTTGATGATCTAGTGCAAACTGGATCATATTCCATTGTAATGCATATGCTCCTTTAAATTGGTAAAAATTAGGGTTTGAACCACTAGAAAGATAGTAAACCTCATCTTTATTATATATATATAAAGCAGCTGCTAAATCTAAGGTATTACCTTCACTATTAATTAAACTTTGTGCTTCTTGAACTTTCTTTTTATTACTTTGAAGTTTTTGTTCTAATTGTTTATGTTTAGATTTACTTTTCTTAGAATTTGGATTTTCTTTAAGCTTATCTTTTATTGTTTCCATTGATTTATTTAATTTCACTCTTGTAATTTCAAGCTGTTTCAAATAATTTTGTAAGTTAATATAAGATAATTTAATCATTGAATTTTGTGGATACATCACTTGAGCTTCTTTAAAAAATTTATAAGGATTCTCTCTGTACTTAAAATTATGTCTTTCTTCAGCCATTTTAAACAACTGATAAAACCGGCCTGTTTCGGATATATCTAATGTAGTTGTTTCAACTCCCATTTCTAAGGATTTCTTGATATTCCGTCGTGTTTGATACTCCATATCTTTCCATATGTTATCTCTACTTTTATTTTTTAAATTCAATACAGACAACCAACGAATCTGACTTTTTTGAGAATAACCCACTGTATATCCTTGATGTTTATATCCTAATTTTGAAAGTTGATTTATTAAATGTGTATTATCAAAAGAATGTAGTATTTCTCCATCTGTATTTCTGATATTTTCTAAAATATACGGATCCAATGATGCAAATAATGTTCTGTGTTTTTTTAAATATTTAGTTAATCCTTTAAAAAAGCAATCAACAAGTATTTTATTATTATAGTCAAGAACCGGCCCCTTATGAGAATAAAAATATTTAAATATTTTTAACGCTCTTGCTTCAGATAGTAAACAAGCACCTATGACCTCATCATTGTCTTTAACTCCAACCAAGTGAACATCATTATTTTCATTTTTACGAAATCGATATTGATCTATAGATTGTGTGAAATGTACTGGTCTACTATGGATAAAATCTTCATATTCTTTTTCTGTCAAAGTTGTAAAATACATATAATTGTCCTCCTAGTTTCTGTTGCAAAGTTAAATTTATAGTATAATTTTAACAAAAAAGAGTCTTCTGTATGAACTATTTCAGATATAAATAATTTAACAAGGATGTTATCACTGTAGCCGTCGGCTACTATTTAAGATATGCATTGAGTTATCGTGATATATCTGAAATATTAAGGGAACGTGGTGTAAACGTTCATCGATGCAGAGGGACATACATTAGATATTTGGCTGCGTAAGCAACGAGATAATCATTCAGCATATGCGTTTATCAAATATCTCATTAAACAATTTGGTCAACCTCAAAAGGTAATTACAGATTAGGCACCTTCAATGTCTAAAGTAATTAAAGCTTTTAAACTTAAACCTGACTGTCATTGTACATCGAAATATCTGAATAACCTCATTGAGCAAGATCACCGTCATCTTAAAGTAAGAAAGACAAGGTATCAAAGTATCAATACGGCAAAGAATACTTTAAAAGGTATTGAATGTATTTACGCTCTATATAAAAAGAACCGCAGGTCTCTTCAGATCTACGTATTTTCGCCATGCCACGAAATTAGCATCATGCTGGCAAGTTAAGCGAACACTGACATGATAAATTAGTGATTAGCCATATTTTTTATTTTGCAGTAGAACCTTGAAGAGTATATTGGTGATTTTATCAAACCTTTCAAACCTCTTTTATTCAAATTTTTTATACTTAAAAATAAAATATAAAAACACTCCAGTTATATAACTGGAGTGTTTTTTAGCGGAAGGAGAAGGATTCGAACCAACGCGAGCAAAAAGCTCCTAATTAATATTAAATATTAATCCCCTTATAGCCAGACTTGGGTATCCTTCCATACAAATACTATATAATGATAACATCTATATAATATTAAGTCAATACAAAACGGCTGGGTTTTTAGGACCCAGCCGTTTTGTATTATTTTATAGTTTCTTATAAACTTCCTAAAGGATTATTATTTTTATTCCACCTAAAACTAAAATTTTCGCGTGATAATCCAATATCCTTATTTTTTCATTTTAAAGGGGTATTTAGAGTATGCTCTAAAATTATATCTTTAGTACCTACAAATCTTTTTTTCGCCTCTCAAAATAAGAAGAAACTCGTTTCCAAAACCTAAAAAACATTAGGTTCTGTTGCAAAGTCAGAAAAAATATAACTAATTATCATTTTAACATGGTAGTATTCTCTTAACTGGCCAACATGTGATTAATTTCGTAGCACGGCGAAAATCCGTAGATCTGAAGAGACCTACGGTTCTTTTTATATAGACCATAAATACATTCAATACCTTTGAGTGTATTCTTTGCCGTATTGACGCTTTGATATCTCGTCTTTCTCACTTTAATATGACGGTGATCCTGCTCAATGAGGTTATTAAGATATTTAGATGTACAATGACAGTCGGGATTAAGTTTAAAATCTTTAATCAACTTAGACATTGCCACCTTCGTCGAAGGTGCCTGGTCTGTAATTATCATTTGAGGTTTACCAAATTGTTTAATAAGTCGCTTAATAAACGCATATGCTGAATGATTATCTCGTTGCTTACGTAACCAAATATCCAATGTATGACCATCTGCATCAATGGCACGATATAAATAGCTCCATTTCCCTTTTATTTTGATGTACGTCTCATCAATACGCCATTTGTAATAGGCTTTTTTATGTTTTTTCTTCCAAATTTGATACAAAATCGGAGCATATTCTTGAACCCAACGGTAGACCGTTGAATGATGAACGTTGACACCACGTTCTCTTAGTATTTCAGATATATCACGATAACTCAGCCCGTATCTTAGATAGTAGCCAACGGCTACAGTGATGACGTCCTTGTTAAATTGTTTATATCTGAAATAGTTCATATAGCATGCTCCTTTTTGTTAAAATTATACTATAAACTCAACTTTGCAACAGAACCAAAAGACCTATACAAATATTCAAAAATTAACCACAATAGACTATACTTTTCAATACATGTACAAATTAACTTTTTTCAATCAAAAAAGCCGAGAAATCCCTTGGTTTTCTCGGCTTTTCCTTCTGTTTTATAGAATCTAATTGTGATAACTGAGTAAAATAACAAATAAAAACAACACAAACTAAATGTTAAACTAAAATAATATATTTTAGTTATACTTGATATTTCTCTCTATTACACAATATACACTAAATGTTTTTATTAATATTCGATATTAGGCACCTTATTAACATGAGCTTGATAACGTTTTAATCCCAAAAAAACAACAGTAATAACTACTAAAATTGTTAATATCTTATTCATAACAATCCTCCTATATCTCAACTTACGCTATAAATTATTTACTACTCGTATAATAATTTAATTCTAAATCTTTTGATGTCTGTTGACGGATTTTTTTCATTAATGCAGTATCATTAATGAGTGATTTACCATAAGATGGAATCATTTTTTGTATTTTAGGCATCCATTCAGATTCATATTCAGGGAAGTTTTTCTCAAGTACTTCTAGAGCTACAGATACTGAAGTTGATGCTCCTGGAGACTCTCCTAATAAAGCTATTACCGAATGATCTTCAGAATTAACAACTTCTGTACCAAATTGAATAAATCCTTTACCATATTCAGGAGTATCTTTAATCACTTGTACACGTTTGCCTGCAGTGTATAACTGCCAATCTTCATCACGTGCTTCTGGATAAAATGTACGTAAATGATTCATACAACCTTCTTTAGTCATTAATATTTGATCAAATGAATATTTGATTAAAGGTAGGTTTTTAGCAGCAGCAGATAATAATGTTGTAATATTATATGGTTTGACTGATTTAAATAAATCAAGATTAGAACCATTTTTTAAGAATTTAGGACCCACACTAGCGAATGGACCAAATAATAATGTACGTTCACCATCAATATATCGAGTATCCAAGTGAGGTACTGTCATAGGTGGTGTTCCAGGTGGTTCTTTACCATAAACTTTGGCATCATGTTGGGCTATAATGTCTGGGTTAGTACAAATTAAAAATTGCCCTGTAATAGGGAATCCGCCCAAATGTTTACTTTCTGGAATTCCAGTTTTTTGTAATAGTGGAATAGCACCACCACCAGCACCAATAAATACATAATCAGCAAGTTCAGTTTGAATATCACCACTGTTACGTTGACGCACTTTAACTTCCCATTTACCATCTTTTCGATGGTTAAAGTCTATTACTTCATGATTATATTGAACATTGGCATTAGGATGTTGTTCAATATTTTTAGCCATTTTACGAGTAAGCTCTCCAAAGTTAACGTCTGTACCTTCGTTAATCTTACTAGCAGCCATAATATCACTTGAGCTATGACCCGCCATCATTAATGGAACCCATTTTCTCATCTCTTCAATATCTTCGGTATATTCAATATTGTCGAACATTGGAAAATCCTTCATAGCATGATAACGATCCTTTAAGAATTGAACGTTATTTTTACCTCTAACAAAACTAATGTGAGGTAATGGTTGAATAAATTCTTTAGGGTTAGAAATACTATTATTTTTAACTAAATGACCCCAAAATTGTTTTGAAATCTCAAACTGCTCATTAATTTCTTTTGCTTTTTCTATATCAATTGATCCATCAGGTTGTTTCACTGTATAGTTCAATTCACATAAAGCAGCATGACCAGTTCCAGCATTATGACGCTCATTTGAACTTTCGATACCAGGACGATCTAAACGTTCATATAGTTTTATATTCCAATTTGGTTCTAACTCTTTAAGCATAGAACTAAAAGTTGTGCTTAAAACACCAGCGCCAATAACAACAACTGTTTTTGACTCTTTTGTATTCATAATTGACTCCCTTCTTTTAAGTACGAATATTAGTGTAATACAAAATATACAGAAAATAAAATACTTAATTTTAATATGAACTATTCTTTTATGGAATAGCTACTTATTCTGTAATATTATTGCTATTTCTACTTAACTTATTAATAAGCTAAGTAGAAATGTCCAGATGCATACAAATACTAATAATCCTATACTAAAACGCATTGTCATTTTCATTAATTGCGACTCATTTCCTACTTCATTAACTGCAGCAGTAGCTATAGCTATAGATTGAGGTGATACAATTTTAGCCGTGACACCACCAGCAACATTAGCTGCTACAAGTAATGAGCCTTTCGCACCAATTTGCCCAGCAACAGAGGCTTGTATTGGAGCAAACAATGCATTGTTATTTACAACTGATCCAGTCATAAATACACCTATCCAACCTAAAACTGGTGATAATAGTGGAAATATAGGTCCAGCTTTAGCAATACCTTGGCCCATAGCACTACTTAATCCGCCATAAGTCATTACTTTAGATACAGCTAGGATAAAACATATTGTTAATACAGAAATCCATAGTTCTTTCACTGTTAATCCTAATAGTCTCCCAGCAATTTTAAAATTCATGTTATTTGCAATAATAATAGTCAAAATGGCTGTAATTAATATAGCTGTACCGGTTTGTGCAATAAAATTAAAAGTGAGTACATTAGGTGCGTGCGTTACGTCATTCATCGTACCAGGTACATTAAAATTAATTACAAGAGAGTGTAATAGTCCTTTCTTTTCAAATAATCCTTTAAAGAATGATGAACTCCATATAAGTACAATAACAGTTAAAATGATGAAAGGACTCCATGCATAAACAATATTTTTGAATGAATGTTTAGCTACACGTTTAGGTTCTTCATTTTGTTGTAATCTAAATATGTTTTTAGGTTGAAATTTACTAGAGAATAATGCTAGTGCAATCATAGCTGCCAATCCAGGTATAATATCTGCAAGTTCAGGACCTGCAAATGATGTTATAATCACTTGTAAAAACGTATAAGTTACAGAAACAACTAAAATAGATGGTAATATCTCTTTAATACCTCTGAATCCATCAATCATAAATATTAATAAGAAAGGCACAAAAAAGCTAATAAACCCTAAAGTTAAATTACCAATTAGTGCTACCTCGGTAGCAGAAACATCACCTGATAAATTTAACGTATCAATAATAGCTACTGGAATTCCTACTGCACCATAAGCCCCAGCAGCAGCATTGCCTACTAAACAATGCATAGCTGCCTCTAAGGGTTTGAATCCCAGCTGCGTAAGTAATACAGCGCATATAGCAATTGGTACACCAAATCCGGCTGCGCCTTCTAAAAATGCATTAAATACAAAACCAATTAGTAATAATTGAATACGTTGATCTTGTGAAATACTAGCTATACTGTCTTTAACAATATCAAATTGACCACTTTTGGTAGAAATTTTATACAACCATACGGCCATAATAACTATAAAACCAATGGGGATAATACCTTGATAGAAACCTTCAAATGTGGCTCCTCCAGCAATGTTCAAAGGTAATTTAAAAACTAATAATGCTACTAATATTGTTATAATCAAAGTTGTTAATGCAGCATAAAAACCTTTCATTTTAAATACTGTTAAACACAATAAGAAAAGAATGATTGGTATAGCAGCAACGATTGAGGATAACAATAAATTATGAAATGGATCAAATGAATGCACTAACATAACAATTTATACTCCTCTTTTAATTTTTAAGATACTATTCTGCTTCTCTAATTTCCTCTGCAATATCTTTATAATCAATATCCGTCTTATTAAAGATTTCATCATTGATTGGGAAATGTTGTTCGAATGTTTCGAAGTTCTGAATTTCAACCTTAGCATCTTCTATTTCAAAGTCTAGCACATGGCCGCCGAAGTTACGATCATCATTCGCAAAGTGTATATGAAATCCTGAAGATCCAATACCATGGAATAGTTCGGGCGTAAAGAAACCAACAACAGTTCCTTCAACATACGTTTCAGTTTGTTCGGGTTGTCTGCGTGCCGAATCAATTAATCGTGTATATGGCGGCTCTTGTCCAGGCATCATGCGAACGTGCATTTTTTTGAATACTCCAGAAATTTTAACAGCTGAAAACAAGTTTTCACTCATCATGTTTTCTTTAATTTCGTCAAAAACATCGTCAGATGATTTATCTTTAGTTTGGTATGTTGTATCTGCCTTGAATTTCGTCACTGTCGCATAAGGTGTTAATTCATCACCTTTTAATTCAATAAAATCTTTATGTTCATTAGCATGGTAAGCCTTACCATCCACAAATATCACTTCTCCATTCGATCCCGTTAAAGTCGCAATACCTAAATCTCCATGTTTTAATATTTCATTAATTGAGGCAGTACCTTTTAATAGTCCTGCCATCAATGTTCCTAATGTACCGTGTTGATATAAGATATTAGTCATAAAAGATTCACTCCTCAATTACTATTTGATTATTAATTAAATGCATCAGGCAACATATTGGTTGAAAGTTTCATATTATCTTTATAATTTACAGGTATATCAATGACTACAGGTCCTTGAATTTCATAACCTTTTTTAATCGCATTTTCTAATTCTTCTTGATTTGTTACACGCATTCCTTTTGCTCCAAAGGATTCTGCATATTTCACAAAATCAACTGAACCAAAGTCTACACCTGACGAACGTTCATATTTCATTTCTTCTTGGAATTCAACCATATTATATTTACCATCATTCCAAATTAATTGAATAATATTCAATTTTTTACGAACTGCTGTTTCTAAATCTTGTGATGAGAATAAGAAACCACCATCACCAGCAACTGAGACAACTTGTTTATTCGGTCTTACAAGCGCTGCTGAAATCGCCCATGGTAATGCGACACCTAACGTTTGCATACCATTACTGAATAATAAGTGTCTTGGATGATAACTTCTGAATTTACGTGCCATCCAAATATAATGACTTCCGACATCGACAGTTACCGTAGTATCGTCTGTTAAAACTTTTTGCATAGATTCGATAACTTCAATTGGATGTAATATTCCATCTTCATGTATTGCTTTAATACCTGTTTTATCAATAATGTATGATCTTAATTGTTCTAATTCATCTAGGTGCTGTTCATTAATAAATGGTTCATGCACTTTTTCTGAAATCATTTCGATTGTTCCAGAAATATTACCTATTAATTCTTTCACTGGTTGCATATTATTAGTGATTTCAGCTGGAACTTCATCAATATTGATAATTTTTGTATCTAATTCTTTATTCCAATTACTTGCTTCATATTCAATTGGATCATAACCGATTGTGATGACTAAATCACTTTTACGTAGTAATTCATCACCCACTTGATTACGGAATAATCCAACACGACCAAAGAAATGATTTTCAAGTTCTCGGCTAATAACACCGGCACCTTGGAATGTCTCTACAACTGGTAAATTTGTTTTTTCAACTAACTTACGAATTGCATTTGTTTCATCTACGCTGGAACTTCTCATACCCACTAGAAGAACAGGGAATGATGCATTTTTAATTGTTTCAATTACATCATTAATATCTTGATTACTTGGGACACCTAAATCTGGTTTTTGACATAATGATATGGCTTTAGATTCAACAGGTGAAGAAATCACATCTTGTGGAATGCTAACAAAACTGGCACCATTTTTACCTGAAGTTGCTGTTCTCATTGCATTTGTAATGACTTCTGATAAAGATTCAGGATCTTGTACCTCTACACTATATTTTGTAGATGATTTTAATAAGGCTGCATTATCAATGCTTTGATGTGTCAAACGTAATAAATCATTACGTTTGACTTGTCCACCTAACGCTAGTACAGGGTCGCCTTCTGAAGTTGCTGTTAATAATCCGGTTGTTAGATTACTCACGCCTGGACCACTTGTAACAAGAGCTACACCAGGTTTACCAGTTAATCTTCCTATACCTTGTGCCATCATTGCCGCATTTTGTTCGTGACGTGTAACAATCAATTCTGGACCATCATCTTCAAGTGCATTAAATAAATAATCAATTTTCGCTCCTGGAATACCAAATACATATTCCACACCATTATTTTTTAGAGTATCAATAACTATGTTAGCTGCATTATAATTTTTATTAGCCATTTACGTTCATTTCCTTTCAAGTTTCATATTACATGTCTATATCTACTAGTTTGATATACATTCAATGAAAATTCAATCACATTGAATTTTCAGGTTCTGTTGCAAAGTAAAATTAGTATACAATACTATGCAAATATAAAAAAATAAATGTTATTTTAACGATAAATCATTTATATATATTGATTGTTTTTGCATTTATTTGTATTTATATTACATTATTTTTCACTTTGCAACAGAACCATATCTTGTCTATCATATTTATGTTTCTTTTTCTTAATAGCGTCTTTACTCTCGTGTGTTAGATACTTATAAAGACTTTCTATCCCGTCCACAATTTCTACATGCGATATAGATTTGTTTCCTAATGCTCGTTTTACTTTATTTCTTACACTCTCAATTGTTACAGGGTTTTTAGCAATATATAAAACATGATAGTGTTCTTTTTTATATATTTTTTCCCCTTTATCTACTTTCTCTTGCTCATCTTCAGTTAAATTTTTACGTTCTGTTTCGTCTTTATCGTGCAATGGACTAATCGCCATTGGAATATCAATTTTTTCTAAACGTGATTGCCAATCTTCTGGAATACTTTCTGGATAAATAATAAAAGTGAAATTTCTAGCCTTTGTTATTTTTTTAGTCATGTTATATAATTACCTTTGAAAATATAAGCATATGCTCAAGAGCGTTCTTTTGTCGGGGCGCTCTTTTTTTATGCTCATTTTTCTCCTTTCTTATATTCTTCTAAAATTAATGTAATCATCGCCGATTTACTTAATCCCTTTTCTTTACACAATTTTTCCAAATACTCATAAAAACTATCCGACAAACTAATCGTAAATCTTCTTTTTTCCGTCATCTTTTTCTCCCTTCAATTCAGCCTAAATTATTAAAATAAGCGTATCATTGTTGTGTACTTTTATCAAATTTTAACACAAAAAACCGAAAATGTTGGTAAAATCGCCAACAAACGTTGGTTCTTTTGAAACTCTGAAACCCCTTCTCTCCGTAAGCTTGAAGATGTGCTTTTAACAAAAGTTGGAACACGGCACAGTATATGGGGGGTCGTAGTAGCCCCCCCTTTTTCCACCTCAATCTTTAAGATTTAAAGAAGAAAATTAACCCTCTTTATCATCTTTTTTTAAACCAAATATTAATAAAACAAAAACAGATAAAAGTATATAAGGGAAAAATAACGAAGTAGCTAAAACACCTATAATCATGCTTAAGTAAAACGAGTCAATTTTATAATTTCCAAATTTCATAGAAAAACCCCTTTCGTTTTCTTCTCAAAAAATAAAATTGCTTTATTCCAATTGCTTTATTGACGTTGAGCCTCGGAACCCTTAACAATCCCAAAACTTGTCGAATGGTCGGCTTAATAGCTCACGCTATGCCGACATTCGTCTACAAGTTTAGTTAAGGGTTCTTCTCAACGCACAATAAATTTTCTCGGCATAAATGCGTGGTCTATTTTTTCTTTTTCTTCTCTGCATAAGGTAAATAAAATATCACAAATAAAGCACATAAAATTGCTACAAAAGAACCAAATGGCATCAAAAAACCCTCCTTTTTTAACAAACTTTATCACAATAGTTAAAGGTATTACTGTCATATCACCATATCGTTTTTGTTCTTTAAGTTTTACTTCTGCACCTGTTTGACTAAACTTTAATTCTTGATCAATATCTGAAACAGTATTAGCTCTTTTAGTATCGTAGTTGTGTTTGTGTATAAACCCATAAGTTACTGAAGAGAAGATAAGAAAAATAGATAAACTTAATAATACTGTTCGAGAAATAACAATGTGCGTTAGTAAAGTATTGCGTATAGATTTGAAAAAATCGGTTACTTTACTAATGAATCCTTTCTTTTTTTAAAAAAGGTAATAAAAAGAAAGGATATATCATTCTTGCATGAGAATTCGGAGTTCCAACATACGATGATTGTAAAGATCGGTAGAAATTCACAAAAAAATTCGCTGTACATCATTGAGGTTACTAATTATAGTAACCTCTTTTTTTCAGTTGAAATGAAAAAAAGAGATACAGAAAATCGAATTATATAATGTACTTTTCGATTTTCTGTAGTTTATTTAATGCTCCTAATTAGCGTCGCATTCTCTAAACATAAATCGGATATTTACGAGTAAAGTATCTCGATTTAACTAATAAAATATTCGCTCGCTCATATTATTACAGTGTTTTTGTGACTAATATATCGTTCCAATCTCAATATTAGTTCTACAAAAAATTCATTTTTTTCACACCGGTGCGTAACCGGTATTTCAAAATGAATCAGGATAAGGAAAACCGGTACCACTTTCGTGTTATCCAGCATAGCTGGAGGTTTATCTTACCGATCGCTTCGCTCTCTTCCTGCTATAAACGCCTACATAGTGGGGTTTATAGAACTGTTTGAAATTATCTTCGATAACTTCAAATGTGACATACTAATTCTGAACTGGTACCATAAAATGCGTAATAAAAAAAGGCTCTATATCAGTACTTGATACGATACGTGCGTATTAGGTATTTTTAGCATTACGCACTTTTTTAGCCATTTTTTTAACAAAAAAACACCCTCTAACTTAATAGAGAGTGTTACTTTTTAGTATTAAATTCTAGAATTACTTACTAAAAATTGATGATAATATTTCAGCGGTTTGACCGCCATCTTTTACTTCGCTAATAATTCTTTTGTTAATTTCTTGTTGTTTTATTTTCGATTGAGATCTTAGCAATGACTCTTCGAATTCATTTAAACTACGACGTAGTTTATTTAAATCTTCTTCTTTAGTAAGTACAAGATCTTGTTTCTTCTTCGTCATATGTTCCACCATTCAAATAAAAATCTTGGATTTGTTCTTTGATTGTTTTCTCATCTTCCAAAATCAAAACCTCCCAACATACGATTTCATTTTCATTTTTCTAATCATTATCGTTCATTACCTCACCAGTAACACTATTAATCACTTGCGCATATTTCGCCCTATAACCACACTGATAATTACCTTCGAACCACAATCTAAAACTACCAGAATTCGCAGTAACAACATCATGAACGTAATTCATATTTTCAATATCATATTTTTCTTCGCCGTATTGTTCTAAGAAACACATCAAATCAATCACATTAACTATGTGTTCCTTTTTCACAATTTGAAGTAGTGTATTTTTTAAACTTCTTTTCTGACTTTCATCTAAAAATACATATCTGTCTATATCAAAATCATTCAAATGTATAATATCTTGGGTTCTGTTGCAAAGTAAAATTAGTATACAATACTATGCAAATATAAAAAAATAAATGTTATTTTAACGATAAATCATTTATATATATTGATTGTTTTTGCATTTATTTGTATTTATATTACATTATTTTTCACTTTGCAACAGAACCATCTTTTTTAACTTTATAGTTATTATTCAACAAATTCTCTTGTGTTAATTTGTGTTTTTTAAGTGTTGCATCAAGATTTTGAACTTGGTTTAAATCGACTCTTTCTACATCATCTTTGTTTAACACCTTATTTTCAGAGGTTTTATTCTCTTCTGCTTACGTTACAGGACTAAATAACGTTGCAAAAGTAACTAAACAAGAAATTAAAATAAGTGAAATCTTCTTCATTGTAAATTTCCTTTTAAAAATAATTGTTTTTACAATTTTAGTATAAAGAAAAAAGTAGATTTTTAAACCGCTTACAAAACAGTCACAATATTGTAACGGATCATAAATTTATTACAATTAATTTATGATCTGTTAGCTTCCTCTGCTCAAAGTATAGAATTAAATTCACTTAAAACTAAAAATCAGAAAGCCAAATCTAATCTTGTAAAACCGTCATCTTCCACAAGATTTATGGTAATTTACGCAATCGTATCATTTTATGTATAAATCTTTTTGTAGCTAATCCTAAAAAAGAGATTAAGCAACTTTATGCTGCTTAATCTCTGTGTTTTAGCTCACCAGTCCTATTTGAAAGAGAGTCTATAAAAGAAAATATCGTCTACTATCAACTACTTTGAATATTACTTTTTAGATATGAAATGTCTTTAAATATTTTTCTTTTTAAAAGCATAAATTACCAATGCTAAAAAGATAATAATATAGACAACATTACCAATATATAATTCGTGCATTTCTAGTTTAGTCATTTTTTTGAATAATTCGTTATCTAATACTTGTGTACTTAAATTCAACATGTTGATAGGATTCCATTTTAACCATTCCCATTGAGCAATTGCCGCAAATAGTATGCCTGAAACAACAGAAGAAGCAAAGTAAAAGACAATTCCTACAGCAATCGAAACACCTGGTGATTTTAAAAGGCAAGAAATTAATAATGTTAAACTCAATATTAACCACATACCAATATAAGTAGCTAAAGCAGTTAATAAGTGCTCTTGTAACAGTGATAAATTGTCCCCAGATTGTTTTAAAATATCCATATCTGAGAATAGGATTAATTTTAAACCTAAGCTTATCAAGGTAGTAACAATAAATAATATTAATGAATAAATAAATAAAGCGATAAATTTACTTAAAATAATACTCATTCTTGAGTAGTTTCTATAAAGTAAGTTCTTAATTGTACCGTAGTGGAATTCCATAGTGATTATGGTTGCCGCTTGAATAATCATTAAGAAGATAATCCAAGCAAATCCTGTATACCCTTGTTTGAACTGTGATTCTGGCTTAAGTATATCTTCATAATTATTACTTAAGACTGCCATAGCAATCATTATAATAAAGATTATAATTGGGATAATAATGGATGATTTCTTTTTAAATATCTTATAAAGTTCTTGATTAATTAAAGTGCCCATTATGATTGTTCCCCCTTATGATCAATAATATTAAGTAATATGTTTTCTAAATCACTTTCATTTGATTGGTTCAATTCTTCCATAGTAGTCTCTTTAATAATTTCACCTTTATCAATAATTAAAATTGAGTCTGTAACTTTAACAAGTTCACTTAAAATGTGACTAGATATTAAAAAAGTTACACCTTGATTTTTAAAGTCTATAATTGTTTCTCTCACATTTTTCACAGCTTTTGGATCTAAGCCATTCATCGGTTCATCTAAGATAACTAATTGGGGGTGATTTAAAAGAGCAAGAGCGATGCCTAACTTTTGTTTCATTCCTAAAGAATAAGTTTTTGCTTTACTATGTATAAAATCATTCATTTCTAACTTATCAACAATTTGCTGAATATTACTCGTGTCTTTATCTTCATTAATAAGCTTCATATTTTCAAAACCAGTAAGAAATGGATATAAACCAGGGTTTTCAATTAGAGCACCTATATCATTACTTTTGTTCGAAGTATGTGATTTCAGAGTTCCTGATTGATAACTAGATAGACCTAAAATAACTTTCATTAATGTTGTCTTGCCTGCACCATTTCCACCTACTAAACCAATAATATCCCCACTACTAAGTGTGAAGGATACATCTTTTAGAATCTTTTTACTTTTGATGTTTTTACTAATTTCGTTCAAAGTTAATAATTCCATAGTACTCCCCTTTTGATTTTGTGGCTTATATATTAATATTACCACACAAACAATTATAAATATATAATTAGTGTGATATCGATACTATTTAAATTATAAAAAGTATATATTGTCAAAAAGATGGTTCTGTTGCAAAGATAAAAATATAACTAATCACTAATTTATCAAGTAAATGTTCAACTCATTTTTTATTCATTTATATTAATTAATGAATAATGGCTAGCAATCTTGATTGCCAAACCTCTAAAATGCTTGAAGAGTTAGAGTTAAAAATAAAAACGTGTTACATTCCCTTATTAAATGCATTTGTCTCTCAATAAATTTTTGAAATACTTGATTTTTTCTTTTTTGTAAGTATACTATTCTGTGATATATTACACAAAACAACCTTGTTTTTTTACAAAACAATGCCGGTTCTGTTGCAAAGTTAAAATTATATGCACATCTATACAAAACTATAAAAGCAAATATTGTTTTAACAGTAAAGAGTTTTGTTAGTATTAATTATTTTTCGTTTTTCAGTATAAATATTACATGATTTTTAACTTTGCAACAGAACCATTATTTTTCTATAGATATGTTGACCACCTATTTAGTATTAAGAAAAGGGATATTACCTCTAACAATAGGTAATAAAGATATTAGAGCAATAATAGATAAAATTAAACCGACCCATAATGGAGAAGCTAATCCAAATCCAGCCTCAATAGCGAACCCACCAATCGCAGGACCAAATGTATTTCCTAAATTAATCATCGAATTATGGACACTGGCAACTAATGTACCTGTACCACCAACTCTAGTTACGCGAATGGCTAAAGCAGGATTCATTGATAATCCTACAAAACCAACAGTGATTATTGAAATTACAGCAATCATAGGAAGTTCTGTAAAAAGTCCAAACACCACAAAGGTAACTGTCAAGACGCTAAGTCCTACAACTAAAACTGAAATCATATAAGTATCAGCCAATCGACCCACAATAATATTCCCTATTACCATTGCTATACCATAACCAGCAAGAATATAAGGAACGGTTGTCGATTTAACTCCCGAAATACTAGTTAAAATTGGTGTAAAGTAACTAAATCCTGTAATAATTGCACCTATAACTACCATACTTGTTACATAAGCCGCCCATAAAGAATAATTTTTAAATAAACCAAGTTCTTTTCGAACACTGGTCTGTTCTTGTTGAGCAACAGATGGAATAAAGATATATGCTAATATGCCTGCTAATAAAACTAATAAGGCAATAGTCCAAAAGCTAGCGCGCCATCCAAAATATTGTTCTACCATAATAGTAATTGGAAGACCAGCTGCGGTTGCCAGCATTAAACCACCCAAAACAATGGAAGCAGCACGTCCGCGAGTATGCGCACTCACTAATTGAAAAGCAATCGCCATACATAGACCAAAACAAGCAGCAGAACTAATTCCCGTAATTAAACGTGCTACGAACATTATCTCATAATTAGGTGCCATCGCCCCAAGTATCTGACCTATTAAATACACAAAAGTAAGAGTCAACAGGGCTTTTTTTCGAGCCACTTTAAGTAAAGCTAAGGTAAGTATGGGGCCTCCGATGACCATACCTGCCGAATAAGCTGAAATAAGGTAACCAATAGAAGAGATAGATACGCCAAACTCTTCCGAAAGAACTGGCATTATACCAGCGACCATAAATTCTGATGTTGTTTGTGCAAAAATAAGTAATCCTAATACATAAATTACAAAGGGCATTTAATCAACTCCAATTTCAAATATTTACCTAAAAGTACGAAAAATGATAGAACACTGTTCATTACAAGATGAAATAAATGGAAGGTATATTGTTTCTTTATATGTACAAAGTATTTTGTACTTTATAATAATTATGCCGATCTAAATTCAGATTGAAAAGTAGACATATCTTTCATACTTAGTATGTTAAAAGGTACTAATTCAATCACGTACGATATAATAACTCCTATTTTTTTGTTAAATTATCCATATATACAAAACAAGAAATCTATCAGGCTAATTTATTATTTTTGTTCTTTTCATTTGATATGATTAATATACTTAGTACGAATTTATGATTATACATTGTTATTTTAAAGGGGAGATACTCTGTTGGATGAACAATCAAAATATAGAATTGTTACCACGCTTCAAGTAATTGGTAGTAAGTGGAAGCCTTATATATTATTTATTCTTTTAGTAAAAGGCACAAAACGTTTCGGAGAATTGAGACATTTAATTCCTGAAATAACACAGGGTGTACTAACGCAACAACTTAGAGACTTAGAAAGGGATGGCCTAATCACTCGTGTTGTTTATCACGAAATCCCTCCAAAAGTAGAATATTCTTTATCTAAACATGGAAAATCATTGGAGCCCGTATTAAGTGCTATGTGTGATTGGGGATTTATCCATGAGGAATTCATAAAGGGAATACGAAAGGAACGGAAATAAAAGTTATACATAGATATATTTGAACTACTCCCCCATTGATGAGAATATAATCAAAATACTTTTTTTAATTACAGAATTAATCAGGTTTTAAGTCTTTCTTTTTTGTTTTTGATCTTTTGCATTCCTATCCACTATGGTGTTATAATATATTTAATAAGAGCTTCGTGTATTATATGCACCAATCCCCTCACTACTCGCAATAGTGAGGGGATTTTTAGGTGTTGACTAATATCGCCTATTTTTTCTTATTGTTACGTGTACGTAGCCAATGCGTAAATAACGCAACAATACAACCACTGATGACTGTGGTCGTGATGTGAACAAGAGCTTCGACCATCTGATATGCACCTCCTCTCTGCGTCTGAATTGACGCCTGAGAGATAGGCGACTTATATATTATATCAGGTTCTGTTGCAAAGTTAATTTTATAGTATAATTTTAACAAAAAAGGAGCGTTCTCTATGAATTATTTTAGATATAAGCAATTTAATAAAGATGTAATAACTGTAGCCGTTGGCTATTACTTAAGATACGCGCTTAGTTATCGTGATATATCTGAAATACTAAGAGAACGCGGCGTTAACGTTCATCATTCAACGATCTACCGTTGGGTTCAAGAATATGCTCCTATTTTGTATCAAATTTGGAAGAAAAAGCATAAAAAAGCTTATTATAAATGGCGCGTTGATGAGACATACATTAAAATAAAAGGAAAATGGTGCTATTTATATCGTGCCATTGATGCAGATGGTCATACATTGGATATTTGGTTACGTAAGAAACGAGATAATCATTCAGCATATGCGTTTATTAAGCGACTTATTAAACAATTTGGTAAACCTCAAATGATAATTACAGACCAGGCACCTTCGACGAAGGTGGCAATGTCTAAGTTGATTAAAGATTTTAAACTTAATCCCGACTGTCATTGTACATCTAAATATCTTAATAACCTCATTGAGCAGGATCACCGTCATATTAAAGTGAGAAAGACGAGATATCAAAGCGTCAATACGGCAAAGAATACACTCAAAGGTATTGAATGTATTTATAGTCTATATAAAAAGAACCGTAGGTCTCTTCAAATCTACGGATTTTCGCCGTGCTACGAAATTAGTCACATGTTGGCCAGTTAAGGGAATACTACCATGTTAAAATGATAATTAGTTATATTTTTTCTGACTTTGCAACAGAACCTTCACTAAATACTTAGTAGCCACTTGATTCATAAATTTATTATCAACACCAAAGAGTGAATTCACTGGATTATTTTTGTTTTTTATATCTTTCAAATATTTTTTCACAATAAATCCTCTTTCTGAACCCTTTACTTCCTTCTTAAATTTCACTTTTCCTGATTCAACCCAGTTCTCAAAAGTTGTTTTAGAAAAAGCCCAATATCTACCTTTAGGCGGAAAATCGATAGTTCCCGTATAGGGATTCTTAATTTCAAACAGTGCATTTTTACTTCCACTTCTAGCACTTGGATTATCTGATGCCCACGGGCCATTAGGATCATTATCAATATTTTTATAATTTCCAAATTCTTTAGCATCACCTTTCATTTTTACCTGATTAATATTTTTAGCATATATCAAGGTGTGTTCATGTTGTTGGTTAAAACCAGTCGAAGAATCATTTGTAGTAGATTTAGTTTTTCTTATAATATCACCAACAAATGAGGATTCACCAAAAATTTCATCTAATAATACTTTCAAAGTTGCAAATTCGTTTTCATCAATTGATACACTGATTTTCCCAGATTCTGTAAGTAGCTTTCTGGCTAATAATAGCCTTGGATACATAAATGCTAACCACGCAGAATGATTAGATTTTCCTTGTATTGATTTAAATCTAATTAATTCTTCGTTAGATAAATTAAATATTTCAATTAATTTTTCATCACTATATTCAAATTTATCCGGATACGTAAAACCATCAGATCCTGTATTATAAGGTGGATCAATATATATATTCTATTCTATTTTGATAATTATTTTGTAAGTGACGTAAAACTTCTAAATTATCACCTGAAAAAATTAAATTCTCATTTTTGTTTTTAAAATTAATTTTTTTATTTGGCACTATAATAGATGTTGACTTTTCACCAGCCTGTTTTTTTGCGTAATTTTTACCTACAAAATTTAAAGTATAACTTGAACTAAACAATGATTGCTGTGAATTTTTAATATTATTATTAAATTTTTCAAGGTCAAAACCACCTAATTCAATTAAATTTCCTTCTTCGTCATAAACATTACTTCTAAAGTAATTAGGCAATTTCTCCCTCAATTCTTCTAAAAAAACATTGTTTTCACTTACCGTATTATTAAAGTTTAAGTTATCTTTAATCACTGTAACACCCCTAAATTATCATTTATTTAATTTTAACACATCTATAACTTTCTAATACACACCCAAAAAGTAACCTAAGTTTTATTTATTGAAGTTTAACGATTGAACATAAAAATGAGATAAGGGGGGTTGATGTGAAATTTGATACACCTTATAACATTATGAAAGTTACATCCGAATAACATTAAAATGCTGTCATACTGGCAGAAATTATAAATGCATATACAAATAGCTTTTGTCGATCAAGTAACATAGAAGATTGCTTTAACAGGTATTTATAAAGCTTATGAAGAAAAAGTAACAACTAAATGTTGATGATATTCTAATTTCAAATCAATAATTGAATGTCTAAGGTACGATTTCAGATTAAAATAATGATAAAGAAAGCTATTTTGATGGAGCTTTAAATACTTTTATAGTAGATATTAAACAAAACTAAGATAAACAAATCTCACATCAAGTTGAAGACTTGTCAATAAAGTCCTCGATAGAGGTTGCTTATCAGGGATATTATCAGATAATCATAAAACAAATGATAAATAATATGGGTAATGTGGCAAACTCTAATACCTTTATTTCCGACCCTAAAGCATTTAAATAAAATGCCAAAAATGTACTAAAAAACATTGAAAAAGAACTCGGATGAATTATTGAATAATGTAAAAGATAAACACAAAGTTTTGAATACAGAAGAAAATAGAAATCTTCTTCAACACATATTGGACTTTAGTGTTGAAATTATTCAATTAATAAATTTAAGATAAAAACACCTATCTTCATTGAACTATAATAAATATGGGTATTATCTTAAAACGAAATTTTTATTAATTTTTTATAAATTCTAACAATATTATGCATCTAAAACATATCTACATAGTGGCTAAATTAAATGTATCACTTATGATAACTCTCACCGCGCATAATCTTAAAAGCACGATAAACTTGTTCTATTAATATCACGCGCATCATCTGGTGAGGAAATGTCATCTTACTAAATGATAATCTAAAATCGCTACGATTTAAGACTTCTTTAGACAGACCGTTAGACCCACCGATAACAAAAGTGAAGTCGCTTTGGCCTCGTGTCATACGTTGATCAAGTTCAGATGCAAGTGCTTCAGAACTTAGCATCTTGCCTTCAATTTCTAGAGTGATTACTGTTGATTGAGGTTTAATCTTAGCGAGTAGTCGTTCGCCTTCTTTTTGTCTGACTTGTTCAACTTCTTTGTCGCTTAAATTTTCTGGGGCTTTTTCATCGGGCACTTCAATTATCTCTATTTTGGTATAACCTGATAAGCGCTTTTCATACTCAGCTATGGCCTGTTTCCAGAATTTCTCCTTTAACTTACCAACAGTTAAAATCGTAATCTTCATAAGTATCCTCCGAACCTGTAATTTTATCCTAGTTATCCACAAGTTATTCACTTGTGCACACGTTTCTCTCTTATTATACCAATAATGTATACAGATCTTTAGAAATTGATTGATACTATTCACAAAATCTATGGATAAACCTGTGATTATGTGGATAACTCTGTGTATAATGTGGGTATCCACATGTGGATTGTTTATAAATATGGATAACTTGGAATAAGTGTGTGAATAACTTTCCCTTCCGTCTTACATACTTATTCACATTATTTATAAACTCAATTATATCAACGTGTCTGAATTTTGTGTTATGTATATGATAAATTATAGCTACTAAAATATAGATAAATGATTTACCTCTTTTGTGCGATTTACATATAAAAAACTACCAACGCAAAAGCGTCGGTAGTTCGTAACAATCTTAATTATGCTGCTTGGCCGTTGATTGAACCAGCATTAGGTAGTTCTTTGTGATGGCCTTTACCATGACTTCCTGGCTCACCTGGATTATGTTTTTGTTTACCTGGTGCTTTATCGCTAGGATGTTCACCGTTGCCTGGTTTACCATGACCGTTGCCATTATGCTTACCAGGGTGTTTGTTAGTTTCTTCTTGTTCACCTGTATTGTCACCAGTGTCTTCGTTTGATTCGGCTTCACCGTAAATCACACGATCTTCTTCTGGTTTCTGATATTGACTTAGGTCAGTGTCTTTTAAATAGTCTGCGAAGACTTTTTCTAGAGAAAGACCTTCTTCAACATCGCTCTTCTTAAACATTTCGTAACCATCACCGCCACGTGCTGTGAAATCGTTTGTCGCAATGTGGTAAGTACGTGACTCGTCTAATGCTTCAAATTTCTTAGTTTCTTTATTTAACACTTTAATGCTTGTAACACGTTCACCATCTGGTTTATCTAAATCATAATGTACGCGGATTGAATCTGAAACTTGTAAGTAGCCGCCGCTTCCAGCTAATTTCTTCTTACCGTCTTTCGTTTCAACTGGACCGCCTAAGCTATGTTCGAATGCAGCTTTAACATCTGAACCTTTAAGATCGATTTGTGCCATTCTGTTACCGAAAGGAAGTACTGTGATGATATCTTTTAACGTCACTTCGCCTGTGCGAATTTCTTCACGGATACCACCAGCATTTGTGATAGCGAAGTCTGAAGGCTGACTGAATTTCGTTTGACCGTATTGTTCCATTGCGTCTGCAATTGCGTGACCTAAGTTTGTTTCTTGAGCTGGCCCTTCGTTGTTGTAATGGTCAAAGTGCACTGGATTGTTCTCAATGATAACTTCTGACGTTTTCTTGTCGAATTCCTTAGAAGCCTTTTCAACTTGAGCAGCTAATGCTTCATTAGGCTTCACGTCTTTCGTATCTTCTTCGTGAATTAAACGTGATTTAAGGTTGTTCATCTTACCATCTTTGAAGTCGTAAGAAATGATACCTACGTTTTGAAGTGTTGCACCTGTTTGAGCAAGTAGGCTATCACCATATTGCTGACCATTCTCGATAACTGTGTGAGAGTGACCGTCAATAACTGTGATAGGGCGTTTAAGTGATTCATTCTTGCTAAGTTGCTCTGTTAAGTAATCCCCGCGCCATTCTTTCTTAGTTGAAGGGTTAACACCCATGTGTGAAAGGACGATAATGCTATCTACATCGTCTTGAATACGTTTAATTTCTTCTGTAACAGTTGATTCTGGGTCTTTAAATTCAACGCCTTTAATACCTTCTGGAGAAGTTGTTGTCTTAGTTTGAGGTGTTGTCACACCTACGATACCGTATTTCTTACCGTTCTTTTCAACGATTGTCGATTTCTTGAATGCAGGTTTACCGTCTTTATAAACGTTTGCTGTTACGATTGGAAAATCAAGCATGCTTTCTAATTTCTTTAATTGATCAAACCCGAAGTCGAATTCGTGGTTACCAACTGTCATTGCATCATAACCAACTGCGTTCATGGCTTTAGCCATTTCTTCACCTTTAGATTCGTTAGATAAAGGAAGACCTTGGAAAGCATCCGCAGCATCTAATGTTAAGTCAGGGTTCTCTTGTTCTTTGATTGTCTTTAATTTAGCCATCCCAATTACGCGACCGTCTTCTTGTTCTAAGCGACCATGCATGTCATTAGTATGTAGAATCTTGTGTTGACCTTCTGCTGTCGTATCTTGATTTGTGTCCGCAGCGTTAGCGAAGTTATGTAAAGTTAGGACACTTAATAACATCATTACGACACCCACTACTTTAAGAAAAGTGGATTTCATAAACATTCCTCCTATACTTTTTTAATCCATAACTATCGTATCACGCAAAGTCGCGTGTGATTCTAAAAATTATGTAAATATAATTAAATTATTTTGAACAGAAATTTTCTATTTGATACAGACAGGGACGTAAGATTTTAAATGAGCTTAATTACTCTATTTAATACAATTCTTAAACAGCTGACTCAGAGGGCGGGGCCCCGGCAAATTTTAAAGAACAAAGAAGCTCATGCTTCTTTGTAAGATCAACTAACGAATCGAGAATTCGAGTTGAGCTTTATGCGCAAGCAAATTAACAAGCTATGCAAGCCGGGGCTTGCATTGTTATAAACAAAGAAGCTAAAGCTTCTTTGTAAGTTCAACTATCGAATATAAAATTCGAGTTGAACTTTACAGGAAAGCATGCTGTTTAAAAGAATTGTTTTTATAACCCACTCTGTCAATATTATTGATAAATGCATTTAAATTCTTCACAGACCATGATTTCGTCTTCATTAAATGAGATGTCGTAGTCCGCGTAGTATGGTTCGAAGAAAGCGATATGTGCTTGTCGCCAATAAGAAAGCGACCGATCGCCTTCACCTTCTTTGAAAGCAAAGTCCTCATCAATTTCTTTAAATGGCTTTTGATAGACGGCGATATTTTCGATGATGCATACAGGCTCATCGTTAGATTCTAGTATGATACTAACATCGCCTGTTTCAGGCATTGGTTCGTCATCAAGGCGATACATCGTGAGTGCACTCGTTGTCGCTGTTTTAGTGCCGTCTTTCACGAGTTGTACTAAGTGGTCGCTATCTACGCCAAAAGCCCAAGATGTATACGCTTTGTTCTTATATTCAGGAAACTCATTCGTAAATTTTTCCCAATACGTTTTTACGTCCATCGTCATCATCTCCTTTTTTATTATCTTAATTAAAAAGCCCGTCATAATCAATGTTTTGACACGTCCGTCATACTAACTGCACTCAAACTTCAGTGTGACCTTGAGGGGATTATTCGACGTCGTGCAAGCTGAGCTCGATGATTCTTTAAAGCAATCAAATACGGGCGCTTTTCGTAGAAGGCGTATGCTACCTCTAATAAGAAAGTAACCACTTTGGGTTTAGCTCTATAAAACGCATAGTTGCTTAGAGGGCTTTTCAACAAATAAACTTAATTTAACGCACGTGTACTTACAGGGCTTTTCCAATAATAAAAGGATCACAAAACCCGCCTACTCAACTCTTACAATCACGTTACGTCTCTTGCACCCATTTTCAAAAAAAGGCGAAAAAAAGCACCCGGAAACAACATTCCAGGTGCATCATGTCCGTATTATAACGTATAAATTGGAGTCGGTTCGGCCTTGTCAGTGTCGCAAAGCTTCACATCATTCGTTGTACAGATGTCATGCTCGTGCAACACTTGACCGACACTCATGCGTGCTAGGTCTTTCATATTATTATCTTGCGATAGGTGTGATAAGTAAATGCGCTTCGTGTGACCTGTAATGACGTCGCTCATAGCGTGGCCAGCGTCCTCGTTCGACACGTGACCCATGTCGCTTAGAATACGCTGTTTCGTCTTCCAAGGATAGCGACACATACGAAGCATATCGACGTCGTGATTACTTTCGAATACGAACGCATCACTGCCACGAATCATGCCTTTCATGCGGTCTGACACGTAACCTGTGTCGGTGATCATCGTGAATTTCTTATAGTCGTTATGAAAGATGTAAAATTGCGGGTCAATGGCGTCGTGTGACACGTTGAATGACTCGATATCAAATCCTGCTAGAGATTTCGTTTCATATGGATTGAAGATAAACTTTTGATCAGTCGGGATTCGGCTATCTTTCTTCTCAATTTGCGTCCATGTCTTCTCGTTCGCATAAATCGGTAAGCCGTATTTACGCGCGATAACGCCTAGACCTTTAATGTGGTCCACGTGCTCGTGTGTCACGAGGATACCGTTTAAATCTTTGATACTGCGGTCAATCTTCTGGAACAGGGCTTCCATCTTCTTACCTGTTAAGCCTACGTCGACGAGTAGACTTCCTTTATCACTTTCTACATAAGTGGCGTTGCCTGTACTACCACTTGCCAGTACACTCATACGTATCAAGTGATCACCCTTTCTATTCTATTCTTTTTGTTCGATAATTTTAGGATTGTTTGATGTCGCTTCAATGTAGTAGGTCTTCGTTTCGTTGTCCGCTTCAATCACAACTTCCCAGTTTGGTTGAAGGACTTGTACGCTTGGTTCTCTAACGAATGAGTAGTAACCAAGTCTGACGTTTTTGACTTTATCACCTGAAATGAGATAACGATTGTAATAAAGTTCATCTAAAGCTTTTTTAGGTGAAATAACTTGTTTTTCAACGTTATTCGCACCTTCTGAAGGCTCAACTTTACCCATGTAAGACTGCGTAAACATTTTAACCCTCTTATCCTTATCTATCTTAAATATGATAAGCGCTTTAGAATTATTCATGATTGGGTAGTCTGAGTACGTTTGTTCAAATACAACTCGGTTCTTCGAGGAAGATTTAAACTGGTAATCTTTCCCGTGATAGACGTGTTTATCGATATAGCGCTTCAATGGACTAATTTCCTTTTCCGAAAAGTCAATTGGATGCTCCATATGAACGTCTATCGTTTCGTCACCATGATTGAGTTTAACATTTGAACGTGATTTCGCATATGATTCGAAATCCTTCGTCTTACCTGTTATCAATTGCATTTTAACGTCATCAACATCTGGTAATTTATTGAGAATTTGTATGTTTTCTTCATCAAAATCTAGCTCAGTGGTCTTTTCCTCTTCGAAGACCTTCGAACTATTGATCTTATTGATATAGGCAATGGCTAGACCGATATTGACGAGAATAAATACGATAATAAATAGTGTCTTCGCTAGTTTCCAGTTCATTTATCGTAACCTCCCGTCATCATACTCGAGCCATTCGCCATCATATTTCACAAACCACTTCGGTATTAATTTAGCGTTCTTCTGGGAATCAATGTCATCACTATGTTCAACGCGCATGTCGTAGGATACTGCCATATTCGATATTTTTGAAGGGTCGATTTTAGGATTTTGCGATAACTTATCGCTCACTTCCTCTGCTGAAGGTAGCTCAGTTTCTGCAGCACCATTGTCGACGCTTACATTCATCTTTAACAGACCGCGGCGATAACCAAAGATACCTTTCTCACCCCAAGTAATGTCTATTAAGCTGAGGCCATTCTTTTGGAACACAGGGCGATTATACGCATACATCAGGTACGATAACTTACCTGATTGTTCATCCGTGTTGAAAAGCCTAAACTCATCCGTATAGCCACCTTGTGAATTGATAAAGTTGAAGGTCGCTGGAATATTGGTACGCATGTCTGTGACTTTAGACTCGCTTTCAGATAAGTTTTTATACTTATACATTTCAACCGCGTGACTGTATTCAGCAACACCTGTTGTCGTGTTGTAAGTCGTATAGCCTCTTCTAGAGCTGTGTACGATTGCTGTGTTACCAAGTAGAAGTGAGTTTAAGTCGTCGATGCTAATTTTCTTGAGTACACTGCGGTAAGTCTTAAGGTCTTTGGGCTTTTCAGTGGCGTAAAGATATGTCGCTTGATCTTGAACTTTCTTGCCAGTCAGAATCTCTGAATAAGGTGTCATGTCGTCTTCAAATTCAGCTTTGAGTGACTTGATTTTAGCGCTATCAAGAGTCGTATCAATACGCATCGCTTTTTCCTTATCTTTCGAAACGGCGTATAACGTTACATTCTTGTTGGCCGTGTAATCGATGATAAGACGGTCCATATTAAAGTGTTTCGGAAACTCGCCTTCTTCAAGTCCTAAGACACGTGAAACGTACATTGAAACCGGCATTTCGAACGTGAAATCGAGTACTAAGTTTTGATCACTTAACTCTGGAATCACGAGACTCGGATGTGCCTTATAGTATTTCGTCTTCTTGATAGTATGTTCGTTAAATAACGGCGCTAAGTTGATGCTGCTATCGTAAGGCATACCCATAACGCGTTCGCCTTGTTTATCGATAAGTTGAAATGGCGCGACAACATTTTCGATTTGCTTATCGTGGCGCTTACCGATAGCCTTTTCTTCAACGCTATCTTCTTCCAATTGATCGGTTTTATGGTTCGGTGTGAAGTTCCATATCTTGTATGTCAGTATGATACTCGTGATGACGAGGATACCGAGTAGAATCGATTTGAAAATTTCTTTATTCTGCATCCCAATCACCATCTTCAATAACTTCTATCGGCAATGTGATGAAGATCGATGTACCTTGACCTTCCACACTGTTTGCCCAAATACGACCTTTATGCGCTTCGACGATTTCTTTTGAAATAGCGAGACCTAAACCAGTACCGCCCATTTTACGTGTACGTGCTTTATCAACACGGAAGAAGCGGTCGAAAATTTTATCAACTTTGTTAATTGGGATACCAATACCGTTATCTTTAATACGAATTGTCATTCGATTGTATAATGTGTTTTGTTTCACGTGAAACTCAACGCGTTTTTCGCCGCGAGAGTATTTAGTAGCGTTTGAAATGACGTTGTCGAACACCTGCGTCATCTTATCAGGGTCGATTTCAGTAAAGATGGTTTCGTTCGGAATGTCTCTGACAAAGGTCGTGTCTTTTGCGGCCATTTCGTGACGATTGATGATCTTTTGAATGAACATGTTAAAGTCGACAATCTCTTTATTGATCTGATCCGACTGGTTATCCATACGAGACAGATGTAAGAGGTCGTTAACAAGACGAATCATACGCTCTGTTTCTTCACGCGTCACAGATAGGAATTGAGGCGCGATATCTTTATCTTTCCAAGCACCACTTTCAAGTGCTTCAATATAACTGTTCATTGAAGTCAGTGGCGTTCTAAGTTCGTGTGACACGTTCGCAACGAATTCGCGACGTTCACGCTCGATTTGTTGTTGCTCCGTAACATCGTGTAATACCGCAATGTAACCTGTCACAAAGCCAGTATCCTGTACGATGGTACTAAAATTAACACGTGCAATGATACCTTCCTCTTCGTTCACTTCGATTAAGAAGCTATCGTTACTTTCTTGCATCTCATCAAGTGAGAACTCTTCTTCAAGGTCAAGCACACTTAGAATGTAGTAGCCCTGTACGTCTTCTTTCGCGAACCCGAGCATCTTAAGTGCCATGTCATTCACGATACGTACGCGGCCACGACGGTCAGTCGCAATGACCCCGTCACTCATATGCGTGATTACAGAATCTAGGCGTCGCTTCTCACTTTCAAGGTTCGCCTGTGCTTCTTGAACGCGTTTTGATAAGTTGTTGAATGCGAGCGCCAGTTCACCAATTTCGTCATTACCGTAAATCTTAACACGCTGGTTATAGTTACCTTTCGCCATCTCTACCGTTTGGTTACGCATGTCCGTAATTGGCTTTGTAATCGTACGTGCGATAAAGAAACCGAGAATCACTGTAATGAAGAGCGAAATGGCTGTACCAACGATGAAGATTTGGTTAATGCTCTTTAATTGTTCGTATACTTCAAAGATTTTACTCTCGATATGAATGATACCGATGAGCTTACCGTCCTCTGATTTAACAGGGACGTTAGAAACCCATATTTGTTGCTTACTTTCATTAGGCGAAATTTTTTTAAGTTGCTTACTTTCTCGTTTTTCGCCGAACGAAATCGCTTCTTTTACAGAACTCAACTTCGTCTTTTGATTGATAATACTTTTATTTTCACCACGGGAAGTGGCTAATACGACTTGATTATTATCAATGAAGCGGATTTCATAAATATCATTATGGTTCGCATAGTCCTTTAATAATGTTTGCACCTCTGATTGAAAAGACTCGTCCGAGTCGTCTTTGCTGGTGTACTTTTTCTTTATGTTAAAGGACAATTGCGTCGCATAGTTATTCATATTGTCTTTGAAGTTATTCTCAAGTTCATGTTCCAGACTATTCGTAAAGTATAAACCAATAATCTGCATACCTATGATGATCAGTAGTACATAGACAATAACGATTTTAGTGTGAAGAGATTGAAATTGTTTTAACCACTTCATAAACTAACCTCTAGTCATGTTGTTGGAGAAAGTATCCAACGCCACGTCTTGTAACAATGTATTCAGGATGTGATGCATCGTCTTCGATTTTTTCACGTAAACGACGGATTGTTACGTCTACTGTACGTACATCACCAAAGTAGTCATAGCCCCACACCGTTTGAAGTAGGTGTTCACGTGTCATAACTTGACCCATATGTTTTGATAAATAGTGGAATAATTCGAATTCACGGTGTGTTAACTCAATTTCTTCACCGCGTTTTTTAATCGAATACGCATCTGGGTATACTACAATATCTTTAATTGTAATTTCATTCGTTGTTTCTTCAGTTTCTTGAGCTGGTTGTGCATAATGACGACGGAGATTTGCTTTTACACGTGCAATTAATTCTCTCGTACTGAATGGTTTCGTTACATAATCATCTGCACCTAATTCTAGCCCTAAAACTTTATCTATTTCTGAATCTTTAGCTGTAAGCATGATAATTGGCATATCAAATTTCTTTCTCACTTCACGACATACTTCCATACCGTCACGTCCCGGAAGCATAATGTCTAATAGCACAATATCAGGCTCTACATCATAAATTAAATCAACGGCATCGTTACCATCATAGGCACAATACACGTCGTAACCTTCTTTTTTTAAATTAAATTCTAAAATGTCAGCAATTGGTTTTTCGTCATCTACAACGACAATTCTTCTTGCCATATTATTGACCTCATTTCTAAATTGAAGTACTGAACGATTAAGTAAATTACATAATCTCCTACCTTATAATGTACCATTTCTTCCTATTAAATTCTATTTTCTTATCTAAAAATTTGTATTGCTATACGCTTTTTAGAATGCTTGATAAAGATGTCAATTGCTTACGTAAAGGGTTTGTAAAGACCGTTTATGTATAAAAAGTATATTTTTTGAAATTTTATAAGAATACAAAAAAATGCTCACCCTATTGGGTGAGCATCATACGGTCCCGACGGGAATCGAACCCGCGATCTCCTGCGTGACAGGCAGGCGTGTTAACCGCTACACTACGGGACCTAAAATGGTGACTCCTACGGGACTCGAACCCGTGTTACCGCCGTGAAAGGGCGGTGTCTTAACCGCTTGACCAAGGAGCCGTTCTTAAGCACAAGATAGATTATAGCATGATTAAATATGCAGTGACAAGATTTTTTTGTAAATTTTTTGTATAATTTTAAGTATAGCGTTTTAAAGGGAGGCAAATCGTATGGATTCACAGCTAAAACAAGGTGAACATACTGAGAGAAAGAAAAAGTTTTCACTAAAACAATTTATTAAACGCTTTATCTTTTTAACTATCGGTGCTGTCTTAATGGCAGTCGGGCTTGAACTCTTTTTAGTACCTAACAAGCTTCTTGATGGCGGTATCGTAGGTATTTCCATTATCTTATCTCATTTAACTGGGGTAAAACTTGGTATCTTTATTTTCGTATTAAACCTGCCATTTTTCTTCTTAGGTTATAAGCAAATCGGGAAGACCTTTGCGCTTTCCACACTTTATGCAATCACAGTACTTTCAGTGAGTACCGCTTTACTTCATCCTGTTCCACCATTTATTCAAGAGAAATTCTTAGTTACGATTTTCGGCGGTGCAATTTTAGGTATCGGCGTCGGTCTAGTGATTCGTTATGGTGGTTCACTCGACGGCACAGAAATTTTATCCATCTTGATCAATAAGAAGGTCCCATTTTCAGTGGGAGAAATTGTGATGATCATCAATTTCTTCATCTTTACGGTAGCTGGTTTTATTTTCACGTGGGAAAGTGCCATGTTTAGTGTTATCGCGTACTTCATTGCTTTTAAAATGATTGATACGATTTTACTTGGTATCGACGAATCGAAGGCCGTTTGGGTCATTAGCGATGAGTACAAGGAGATTGGTGAAGCAATTAACGCACGTTTAGGTCGTGGCGTCACGTATCTGCATGGTGAAGGTGCGTACTCAGGCGAAGATCGTCGCGTTGTCTTCTGCGTAATTACGCGTTTAGAAGAAGCGAAGCTCAAGGATATCGTTATGGAACTCGATGAAAAGGCCTTTCTATCCATAGGTAACGTTTCAGAAGTTTATGGCGGTCACCATCGTAAAAAAGATATTCACTAGAGTTAGTCCGAGTTTTTAATTTATGAAGTTTTGTTTGTTGTGTAATATATGGGTGCTTGGCGCTAAATAAATTTACATTTAAATAATTTTGTTATAAAATAGTTACGAGACTTAGTTGATATTTGTCTCAAGATCAACTTGTTCTGACAGTTGATTTTTTTCAAACCGTAATTGCGGTATCATTCCTTATGAATAGCTATCCTAGGCGTTAAAGTCTAGGGTAGCTCTTTTTTTGGGTTGGATATGGGGGTTGGGGTACGGGAGCTGGAGACCAATTTTGAGGTAACCTTTGTGATATGGCTTCCTTGTTACATTGTTTGTCTCAGTCTTTGTAATAAGGCGTCCTTGTTACTTTGTTTGTCTCAGTCTTTGTAATAAGGCGTCCTTGTTACTTTGTTTGTCTCTGTCTTTGTGATAAGGAAAATTTTCGAAACCGAAAATTTCTCATTATTTTAATTATAGGTGTAAGTATTGATGTAGATTTCTATACGGTAACGGGTTCGTTATGCGATTGTTTTTATTTTCTTTCGCGTAACAGACCCCTTATGCGATTGTTTTATTTTTCTTTCGCACAACGGCCCCATTATGCGATTGTTTTTTATTTCTTTCGCGTAACGGACTCCTTATGCGATTGTTATTTTTTTCTTTCGCACAACGGGCTCCTTATGCGATTGTTTCTATTTTCTTTCGCGTAACAGACCCGTTATGCGATTGTTTCTATTTTCTTTCGCGTAACAGACCCGTTATGCGATTGTTTCTATTTTCTTTCGCGCAACAAACCCGTTACACGATTGTTTCTATTTTCTTTCGCGCAACAAACCCGTTACACGATTGTTTCTATTTTCTTTCGCATAAGGGGGCCTTCCGTATAATTATTAATTCCCGTTAACCACGCTGCCCCCATTTTCAAAAAGAAAAAAGCCAACAAAGTCATAGAACTTTGCTGGCTTAGATATATTTAAGACGTCCGTCCGTCTAATTTACCATAATTTCTCTAGCATGTTTGTTTGGTTGCGGTCTGGACCTACTGAGAAGATTGAGATGTGAACGTTACATAGTTCTGAAATGCGTTCTAGGTAACGACGTGCGTTCTCAGGAAGTTCTTCTAACGTGCGGCAACCTGTAATGTCTTCTTTCCAACCAGGTAACTCTTCGAAGATTGGTTTACAACGCTTAAGTGTGTTTAAGTTAGCTGGGTATTCTGTAATTTCTTCACCGTCTAACTCGTAAGCTGTACAGATCTTAACTGTGTCTAAACCTGATAATACGTCGATTGAGTTGATTGATAGGTCTGTGATACCACTTACACGACGTGAATGGCGTAATACAACTGAGTCGAACCAACCTACACGACGTGGACGACCTGTTGTTGTACCGTATTCGCGGCCAACTTCACGGATGTGGTTACCGTCTTCATCGAATAGTTCTGTTGGGAATGGACCGTCACCTACTCGAGATGTGTATGCTTTACATACGCCGATTACTTTAGAAACGAATGTTGGACCTACACCAGTACCTACTGTAACGTTACCTGCAACTGGGTTACTTGATGTAACGAATGGATATGTACCGTGGTCGATATCTAACATAACACCTTGTGCACCTTCGAATAATACGCGCTCATCTGATTGAAACGCATCGTCAAGCACTTTTGAAGTGTCTGTAACGTATTGTTTTAAACGTTGACCCGCTTCATAGTATGCTTCGAAGATGTCTTCGAATTTGATTTCTTCAGCGTTAAACATACCTTTGAAGTAATCATTTTTATAATCAAGGTTCGTTTTAAGAATTTGTTCGAATGTTTCTTTATCTAAAAGGTCTGCCATACGGATACCCATACGATGTGCTTTATCTACATATGCTGGACCGATACCTTTTTTAGTCGTACCAATTTTATTATCACCACGACGCTCTTCTTCTAGTTCATCTTGTCTAATGTGGTAAGGTAAGATAACTTGAGCACGGTTTGAGATACGTAAATTATCTGTTGATACACCGCGTTCGTTCAAGCCGTCTAACTCTTTTAATAATGCGACTGGATCTACTACAACGCCGTTACCGATAACAGCTAATTTATCTTTATAGAAAATACCAGATGGTACTAAATGTAATTTATATGTTTCACCGTCAAACTTGATTGTATGACCCGCGTTATTTCCGCCTGAAAAACGTGCGATTACATCCGCTTGTTCAGCTAAGAAATCTGTGATTTTACCTTTACCTTCGTCTCCCCATTGTGTCCCAACAACTACGATTGATGACATAAGAGCACCTCCAAGTTTTTCTCATTTAACCATATGTATTCTACCAATACTATTCTGTAATTGCAAACATAAAAACGAACATTTATTTGACTTTTTAAAAGGCGTGCGCCACCGCGATTACGAACCAACAAAAGCCCGCTAAGGCCGTCGTTACAACGTTTATCGCTCAATACATTCTTTTTAAAAATACATACTTCTGAATGATTATGAACGATAAATCAATACAAAAACCGTACATTAAAGCATAAAAACTTTTAAATGTACGGTTAAATACTTCGCATTACATTTCTGCGTGTGCGTAATCAATGTCTGTAAATTTATTATATTGTTTCATGAAGTGAAGTTTAACGGTTCCTGTAGGGCCGTTACGTTGCTTGGCGATAATAATCTCAATCTCACCATTATCATCATTCGTTTGAGGTAAGTTGTCGCCATCTTCATCGTCGTCATCTTCACCACGGTTATAATAATCTTCACGATATAAGAAAGCTACAATATCCGCGTCTTGCTCGATAGACCCTGATTCACGAATATCACTCATCATAGGTCGTTTATCTTGTCGCTGTTCAACACCACGTGATAACTGACTGAGTGCAATCACAGGGCACTCCATCTCTCTTGCGATAGCTTTCAATGTACGCGAAATCTCTGACACTTCTTGTTGACGGTTATCTGACATACGAGAACCGCTTCCTTGAATCAGTTGTAAGTAGTCGATCACAATCATATCGAGGCCGTGCTCTTGTTTAAGACGACGACACTTTGATCTAATATCTGTGATTCGAATACCTGGCGTATCATCGATGAAAATCTTCGTACGTGACAACTTACCGACTGCAATCGTGAAACGATTCCAATCTTCTTCAGTCATCGTACCGGTACGTAAACGGTTTGAGTCTACGTTACCTGAACTACAAATCATACGCGTTGCGAGCTGGTCAGCACCCATCTCTAGTGAAAAGATACCTACCGTAAATTGATCTTCGTGTGTCGCAACCTTTTGCGCAATATTTAGTGCGAAGGCAGTCTTACCGACAGATGGTCTTGCTGCTAAGATGATTAAATCATTGCGGTTAAAGCCCGCTGTCATATTATCTAAATCACGGTACCCTGTTGGGATACCAGGTGTTTGACCACTATTCTGATCAAGCAATTCTGCATTATCGTACACATCACCTAAGACGTCACGAATATCTTTAAAGCCGTCACTCTCACGTGTAGACGAAATATCAAGAATACGTTTTTCGGCGTCATTTAACACGACTTCTAAATCTAACTCATCATTATAACCATCATTTGCGATACTCTCAGCAACATAAATCAACTTACGCTTAATCGCATGCTTAATTACGATGTCGATATAATGATCGATGTTACGAGTTGTAGGTAAGTTATTCGCAAGTTCAGCGAGATATGATGGTCCACCTGACTCACTGAGCTTACCTTCAGTCGTGAGTTGTTCGAGTAATGTAACGATGTCGATCTCTTTGCCGTCTTCATTTAAATTCATCATGGCACGGAAGATGTGTTGATGTGCCATACGATAAAATGACTCAGGAAGTAAGACTTCCTGAGTTGTTATAATCAGTTCTGGATCAATGAGAACTGCACCAAGTACAGACTGCTCTGCTTCATTGTTATGTGGCATTTGATTTTGTTGTTGATACATACCATCCATACGGAGCACCTCATTACCTTACGTATTATTTTTCCACTGTGTGAACGCGTAATGTACCTTCTACTTCTTTGTGAAGTTTAATTGGTACGTTCGTATAACCAAGTGCGTGGATACCATTTGGTAAATCCATCTTACGTTTATCTACTTTGATATCATGTTGGTCTTTAAGTGCTTCAGCGATTTGTTTCGTGCTCACTGAACCAAATAATTTACCGCCTTCACCTGATTTAGCCGTAACTTCAACTTCTAATTCACTTAAACGTTCTTTTAACTTTTTAGCGTCTTCTAATTCTTGTTGTTTTTCTTCTTCTTTACGTTTATTTTGTTGTTCTAATTGTTTTAAGTTACCTGGTGTTGCTTCAACTGCTAAGTTCTTTTTTAAAAGGAAGTTATTCGCATAACCTACTGGTACGTCTTTAACTTCGCCTTTCTTACCTTTACCTTTAACATCTTCTGTGAAAATTACTTTCATGATTCGTCACTCCTATTCATCTGTTCTGTAATTGCTTCTTGAAGTTGTGCGATTGCATCTTCTATATTTGAATCTTTAAGTTGTGTTGCAGCATTTGTTAAATGTCCGCCGCCACCTAATGCTTCCATCGTAAGTTGCACGTTAATTTCACCAAGCGAACGTGCTGATATACCAATTAAGTTCTCTTCACGTTTCGCTACCACATAGGATGCCTCAACGCCATCAAGACTTAATAATTCGTCTGCCGCCTGAGCGACTGTTACCGGATGATAAATCTTTTCGTCAGAGCCATGTGCGATTGCTACGCCATGATCTTGTAATTCTACCGTACGAATTAATTCAGAACGATTAATATACGTATCAATATCATCCTTTAAGAAATGTTGCGTCAGAATTGTATCTGCACCGTGTGCTCTTAAATAGCTTGCTGCATCAAAAGTCCTAGAACCAGTACGTAGTGTAAAGTTGCGTGTATCTACAATAATACCTGCAAACATCACTGTCGACTCTAAACGTGTTAAACGTTGTTCTTTAGGTTGATACTCAAGCAATTCTGTAACAAGCTCAGCAGTCGAACTTGCATAAGGTTCCATATAAACAAGTAATGGGTTTGATATGAAACTATCACCACGTCTGTGATGGTCAATAACCACACGACGGTTTGCTTTATTTAAAATATTTTCATCAAGAACCATTTCTGGTTTGTGTGTATCTACAACAACGAGGGTTGTCTTAGATGTCATGATATCCCAAGCTTCATCCGATGTAATAAAGCGTTCTTTAAGTTCTGGTTTCTCATCAATTTCATTCATTACTCGGCGTAATGTTGGGTCTATATCTTCTTCATTTAATACGATATATGCATCAAGGTTATTCATCATCGCAAATCGTGATACCCCGATAGCTGCACCGATTGCATCAAGGTCAGGTCTCGTGTGACCCATAACAATCACTTTGTCACCTTCCATTAAAATGTCTTTTAAAGCGTGAGAAATAACACGCGCACGAACTCGCGTACGTTTCTCCATCGGGTCAGTCTTACCGCCATAGAAACGAACGTTACCATTCATATTCTTGATGGCAACTTGGTCACCACCACGACCTAGCGCTAAGTCTAAGCCTGATTGTGATAATTCACCTAAATCAATGAGGTTATCTGAACCTTCACCGATACCAATACTTAATGTAAGTTGTGCACGGTAACCGACACTCTTTTCACGAAGTTGACTTAAAATATCAAAGTTCGTATCTTCAATTTCCTTTAAGATACGATGGTTTAAGTATGCGACAAACTGGTCTGAGCTATAACGTTTAAAGTAAACGTCATGCTCTGTTGCCCAGCGGTTAATCACTCTTGTAACCATTGAGTTGATTTCTGAACGTTGTGTGTCGTTCATATTCTGCGTGATTTCATCATAGTTATCTAGGAAAAGCGTTGCAATGATTGGACGCTGATCTTCAAATAATTGAGAAGTCTGTACCTCTTCAGTAATATCGAAGAAATAAAGTACGCCTTCCTCTTCTGCGTGACTAACACGGTAGTGATATGGTTCGTCTGTAATTTCGATTTCTTCTGTCTTTTCTAATTGCTTTAAAATATTAGGATAAACCTCATTAATCGGATCCGAAATGACGTTACGATCAATGCGATCATGCATAAATTGGTTTAACCACTCGATTTGGTCATTTTCATCGAGAATGACGATACCAATCGGCAACGTCTTTACTGCTCTATCACTCGTTCCACATATTTCACCACTTAGTTGATTGACGTATTCGTCCATCTTCTTGTAAGCGTGTCTTAACATGAAAGCTGTAATGATAATCATTACGATAAGACCAATCGTTACAAATAAAGCCAATAACGGCCTAAATATGAACCATATAACAACGATAGCGATCGATGTAATCACCATTAAAAGATAAGGGATTAACAGTGACTTTTTAGTGGTTTGACGGTTCATTTTGTCACCTCAAATCATTTTTTAATGAAGCCTTTTAAATTTATACCTAAATCTAACATTCCAATGAGTCTCGTAATCGGATAAAAGATAACACCTAAAATCACGAAAATAACGGATACCGCTGTAGGGAATCGTTTCTTGTGCGCGAAGTAATGTATTAAACTTAATCCTTGAATAAACATAACTAATTGTAACATAACTTGTAAGTTCAATAGAATGCTTGTCCATGTGTTAATTTCCGTTGTAAACATCATACCCAATAATACGACAAAATATATCCACAAGAATGAGCGGTTCATTTCCCATGAATACAAGGGTTTGAATGATGGTGTTGCAATCTTAAATTCACGTAACATTGGAAAAGTGATGAGTAGATTTAAAAATACAATGAATATGATAAAAAGTACTAAAAATGATGGGAAAGACGCACTTAAGGTATGAATACTATTTTCTAACATATCCATTGACTCTTTAGACACATCACTTACTTTTTGCGCTTCTTTCATTAATGATTCTAACGGTTTAATCATTTGATATGTGAGTGGAATCATTTTTATACTTTGTAAAATCATGATAACCACTAAAGTGATCAGACTTGATATAAATGAAGCTAAGTAAAAAATGCGTTCCTTTGATGCGCGTTCTTTTAACAATTGACCGATCACGGCACTTAAAATAAAGATGATAATTACAATACTTAATGCAAAGACACTTTTCGTAAGCGTTGTAATTATCACCGTGATTAATGCACTCATGCCAAATGATGGAATTGATTTGTGCCATAATACGATACCTGGAATTGTTGCAAATAAAAGTAACAATACGCTAAGCCATGGTACGAAGCTTAATATTATAGCTAAGACAATCATGACACTTGTAGCAATCATCGTTGCTTTAACATCTATTTTCGAAAACAATAATGCCACTTCCAAACTTTATAATCTTTAATCTCTATTCTACAATCTTTAGCGTTGTTATACAATTGTAGTATATTGATTTACAAATCATCAAATTCGGTTTATTTACGCTTATTTCGCGTTACTTTTAAAAAATGATATAAGTTGGGTGCCCATATATTGAAGTTCAATAAAAATCCATCATGACCTACGTTGTCAGGCACATAGAAATGCCTATGATATTTAAATCGTTTCCCTACGTGATAGACGTCTTCGTTTGGATACAATAAATCGTCTTTAAATCCTACTGTGAGGACTTTAGTTTCGAGCGATTTGAAGACTGCATCAACATCTTCACGGCCTCTATCAATATTATGACTGTCTAAGACGTCGAGCAGTGTCAGGTAACACTTCAAATCGAAGCGTTCCTTGAATTTGTCTCCTTGATACTTCTGGTAACTTACCACTTCTTCAGGCGTAAAATTTTCTTCGTAAGACTTTGAAGATCGATACGTTAAGAACCCAATTTGTCTTGCTAAACTTAGCCCTTCCTTACCCGCTAAATGTATACTTTGTCTCGCTATCTCATTGAATGCGCGGCTATATGAAGATGTCTTACACGTTGAAGCGAGAATTACGGCTTTCTTAACGTTAAACTGGTTATTATATAGCAGTTCTATCGCTTGCATACCACCTAAGGACGCTCCGATTAAGATATCAATCGTTTTAAACCCTAAGTGTGAAATACCGATTTCAATCGCGCGAACGATATCTCGTATCGTTAATCTCTCTGGAAAAGCACGCTCAGTTAATGCTGAACTTGAACCAAATGGACTACCTATAACATTGAACGTTAAAAATTGATAATCATGTACAGGCATATATCCCCCATCAATGATTTCTCGCCACCAGCCTGGATCATCATCTGTACCATAAGTTAGATGGTTTCCTGTAAGCGCATGGCAAATGAGGACGAGTGGTTGACCCTTGTAGCCTACGTGCTCGTATCTGAGTTTAAGATTTTCTATTGTTTCACCTGATTCAGTTGTAAATTCACCTAAATGTAACGTATCTACTGTATAGTTCATTCCAAAACCTCCTTGCATATTAAAAAAACACCTTACTCGATTGTAAGGTGTTTGTAGACTTATCAATCGAATGAACGTTGGTTGTAGCACCGTGTCTTGAGATCGGTTGCTGAAGTCTCATCGGGCCAAGTCCCTCCACTTCTCTTAATAAGCAATATGAAATTGATTAAGTTAATCATAACTTATATGGCTTTATTATTAAAGTGATATGTCAAAATATTCTGATAAAAATTACTTTATAGCATCCTTAGTTACACTTCCGTTTGTCTGAAGTAAGACAAACGTCATACTCGGAAAGCTAATATTATGGCGTTTTATTGCTTGTGAATTTTTACTCGAAAATTTAGACTTCCCTGATATTTTTAGACACCCTTCAAACTCCCCTACCCCACCAGGGGGGGTTACTTAATTTAAATAAAACCCTTGATTTAAAGGGCTTTTAAAAAAGAGGCGACCTTAAAAGCAACCTCCCCTCTTCTTAAGTACAATTCATCTTTAATGTCTTAGCAATGATAAAAAAAGAAAGCAACTAGATCGATTCGTAACCGATCTAGATGCTCCTGTTAAAAGCCATTTATAATGTTTAAGATTTATTTATTGATTGGTTCAATCTTAGTTTTACCACCCATGAATGGAACAAGCGCTTCAGGGATTGTAATAGAACCGTCTTCGTTTTGATAGTTTTCAACGATAGCTGCGAACGTACGACCTACTGCTAGACCACTACCATTTAATGTGTGTGCAAATTCTGGTTTAGCATCTTTATCGCGTTTGAAACGGATATTTGCACGGCGTGCTTGGAAGTCAGTTACGTTAGAGCAAGAACTGATTTCTTTGTATTCATTGTAGCTTGGTAACCAAACTTCTAAGTCGTAAGTTTTGCTTGCGCCGAAGCCGATATCACCTGTACATAAGATTACACGACGATATGGTAAGCCTAATTCTTCAAGGATGCTTTCAGCGTTCTCAGTCATTTCTTCTAAAGCATTCCAAGAATCTTCTGGTTTCTCGAAACGTACTAATTCAACTTTGTCGAATTGGTGTAAACGGATAAGACCTCTAGTGTCACGGCCTGCAGAACCCGCTTCACTACGGAAACAAGCTGACATTCCAGTGAATTTCTCAGGTAAGACACCTGGTTGGATAACTTCGTCACGGTAATAGTTTGTTAAAGGTACTTCAGCAGTTGGGATTGTGTAAAGACCTTCTTTTTCAACTTTGAATAAGTCTTCTTCGAATTTAGGTAACTGACCAGTACCATACATTGAATCAGCGTTAACTAATTGTGGTACCATCATTTCAGTGTAACCGTTTTGAGTTGTATGTTTAGTAAGCATGTAGTTCATTAAAGCACGTTCAAGTAACGCACCATCGTTTGTTAAGTATACGAAACGTGCACCAGAAACTTTTGCAGCACGTTCAAAGTTAGCCATCTTAAGATCTTCTACTAAGTCCCAATGAGCTTTGTAATCGAAGTCGAATTCACGTGGCGTACCCCATTTTTTAACTTCAACGTTGTCTTCATCTGAATCACCTTCAGGTACATCGTCATGAATGAAGTTTGGTATACGTGCTAATTTATCTTCAATTTCAGTTTTAACTTCTTTTAATTTAGCGTCTAAGTCTTTGATTTTGTCGCCAACTTCACGCATAGCTTTAATCGCATCATCCGCGTCTTCTTTATTACGTTTTTTCTGAGCGATTTCTTCACTTGCTTTGTTACGCTCAGCTTTAAGTTGTTCAGTTTCGTTAATGTATTCACGGCTTTTTGCATCAAGCTCTAGAACTTCATCAACAACACTAGGCTCCATACCTCTTAATCTAACTTTTTCTTTAACGTAATCAGGTTCATTTCTAAAAACTTTAATATCTAACATCTTCTAAAAACACCCTTTCAAATTTATATATATTTGAGTATTCACGCATAAAAAAAGTACCACATCCCTATGTTACAAGGGACGTGGTACGACGCGTTGCCACCCTATTTAACAGTCTAAAATTAGACTGCACTCTCACTAAAATAACGGTTAAACCGATTGTTCATCTTAACGTGGGTAGATTCATATTATGTTTAAATGCTTGTTCGCACTAACCACAAGTTCTCTGAATTTAAATACACAATATTACTTATTCCACAAAACAATAATAAGTTTATTAAGTTAATTTTAATATACCAAAAGATTTCTCAAAATTCAAGAAATATTATAGGTAAGCTTGTTCTTTTAAATAATTTGCCACATTTTCGATATCTTTATGGAATTGACGATCTTCAGTGATTGAAGGTACAACTTCACGTAAGGTATCGAACTGTGCTTTTGTTTTAGGAGATAATAATGACGCATCTTTTAATTCAGCAGCTTGTAACGCGATGATACATTCTATTGCAAGAACACGTCGTGTGTTCTCAAGCATATCGTATCCGTGACGTGACGCAATCGTACCCATGGATACGTGATCTTCTTGGTTAGCTGATGAAGGAATAGAATCGACGCTCGCAGGATGAGCTAGTGTCTTATTCTCTGAAACGAGTGACGCTGCCGCATACTGCATGATCATTACACCGCTTTGTAAACCTGGCTCAGGACTTAAGAAAGCTGGTAATTCACCATTAAGCTGAGGGTTCACTAAACGCTCTAAACGACGTTCTGAAACGTTACCAAGCTCACTAATTCCAATTTTAAGGAAGTCTAATGCGAATGCTACAGGTTGACCATGGAAGTTACCTCCTGAAATCACAAGTGTTTCATCACCGTCTTCAAAGATAAGTGGATTATCGTTCGCAGCGTTCATTTCATGCTCTAGTTTTTCTGCTACGTAATTGAATACTTGAAAACTTGCACCGTGAATCTGAGGGATACAACGTAACGTATAGGCATCTTGTACACGTACTTCACCTTTACGCGTCGTTAACTGAGACCCCTTTAACCAGTCACGCATGCGCGCTGCAACTTCTACTTGTTCTTTAAAGTTACGTACCTTATGTACGTTCTCATTGTATGCATCCGTGATACCATTTAGTGCTTGATGTGTAAGTGCAGCTATCCATTCAGACTGATATCCGAGAGCTGTAGCTTCTATGTGGTTAATAACACCTTGAGCAGTCATAGCTTGTGTTCCATTGATAAGTGCTAGGCCTTCCTTGGCTTTTAACACAAGAGGCTCTCTATTAAGGCGATTTAAGACCTCCCGACTGTCTAAATCTTCTCCCTTGTAATGGACACGACCTTCACCTACTAGTGCTAGTGCAAGGTGAGATAAAGGTGCTAAATCTCCTGACGCTCCTAAAGAGCCTTGACTTGGAATGATAGGAATAATGCGTTCATTGATAAAGTATATGAGTTGATCGACTAAGTCCGTTGTTACACCTGAATGGCCTTTTAATAAAGTATTTAAACGCAACACCATCATTACTAACGATACTTCTTGTGAAAATGGTTTCCCCATACCGCATGCATGAGAACGTATTAAATTCATTTGTAATTGGTTGGTTTGATGACCTTCTATTAAAACATCACTAAATAAGCCGAAACCTGTTGTGATACCATAAATCGTCTCTTTATTAGCGATAATACCTTCAACAATCTCACGGCTCTTCTTAACGCGTTCTAGTGCGTCTTCAGTGATAGATACTTTTTGATTGTCTTTTAAAAATACACGAATGTCTTCTATAGATAAGTTAGCTCCTGATAGTTGTAATGCCATATATAATCCCCCTTATTTTTCTCTCTTATTAAAAGTATACGCTTAGAAAATAGGGGAAACAATAAAGTTCGTGAAATCCGTAACATGGTATTGAATTAGTATTTTAAAGGGGTAAAGAAATTGCTTATTGACTTAACCTGTGTACAGGTATAATATATCTTATTGTATTTGGTGCAAATATAATCATTAATGAATCTTTTAGAGAATGTAAAGTTCTTACAGTTATCTATAAGTATTTGTTAAATCATGGATATAAGGAGGCTTTCGTATGGAAATCTTATCCACTGTTAGCATACCCAAACGTAAAAAGGAAACGCATAAAGGTGATTACGGCAGAATTTTACTCATCGGCGGAAATAGCAATTTAGGTGGCGCTATTATGTTAGCAGCTCGTGCATGTGTGAATAGTGGAAGCGGATTAATTACTGTAGCAACGCATCCGACTAACCACCCAGCATTACATGCAAATTGTCCTGAAGCCATGGTTATTGATATCAACGATACTAAAAAATTAACGAAGCATATTGAAGCAACGGATTGTATCTTAATTGGACCAGGTCTAGGTTGTGACTTTAAAGGTAACAATGCAATCACGTTCTTATTACAAAACATTCAACCTCATCAAACTTTAATTATTGACGGTGACGCAATTTCAATCATTAGTAAACTGAAACCAGACATTCCTGCGTGTCATGTGATTTACACACCACATCAAAAAGAATGGGAACGTCTAAGTGGTATTCCGATTGAAGAACAAACGTATGAACGTAACCGTGAAGCGGTCGACCGTCTAAACGCGACTGTAGTGCTTAAAAAGCACGGCACGGAAATTTTCTTCCAAGAAGGCGAATATAAATTACAAATTGGTAGCCCAGCAATGGCAACAGGTGGCATGGGTGATACTTTAGCAGGTATGATTACAAGCTTTGTAGGCCAATTTGAAAACGACGATGCGGTTACAAGTGCGACGTATACACACAGTTATATTGGAGAAGAATTATCAAAAAGTATGTATGTTGTACCGCCTTCAAACCTAATTGATGAAATTCCTTACGCAATGAAACGTTTAGAAGACTAATTAAAATAGAAGACAGGCTAGAACAAGGTGATGTTCTAGCCTGTCTTTTTTATAATATGAAATTAAGATTCGTCGTCTTTATCGCTATTTTCGATATCTTCGTTTACACGATCCATGAAGTCTTTACGGACTTCGATGCGTTCCTCTGAATCGCTATCCGCTTCTTCAGTTTTGATAACATCTCCTGGTGCTTCATCTTCAAGTACTTGTTCTTTAGAAACATCATTGTCGTCTTCAGATTCCGAATCATCTTCACCTTTAATATCGTCGTCTTCTTTGACCTTTGCTACAGTAGATACGAATTGGTTATCTTGTAATCGGATAAGACGCACACCCTGAGTCGCACGACCTGTTTGACTAATGTCTTCTACTTGAAGGCGGATAATAACGCCTAGGTTCGTTACAATCATGAGATCCTCATCGCCACTAACAGTCGTAATACATACAATATCTCCGTTACGTTCAGTTAACGTGGCTGTCTTAATACCTTTACCACCACGATTAGATAAACGATACTCATTTACGTTAGTACGCTTACCATAACCTTTATCAGTTACAACAAGAATTTCGTCATCGCTTTCTTTATGTGCAACGTCTAAGCCGACGACCATATCACCTTCACGAAGTGTAATACCTTTTACACCTGCCGCAGTACGTCCGAGAGGTCGTAACGTTGATTCGTCGAAACGTATCAATGACGCGTGTTTAGTACCAATTAGAATATCTTGGTTGCCATCGATAAGTCTTACCGCAATTAACTCATCGTGGTCTTTAAAACTAATTGCTATTTTACCGTTCTTATTAATGCGAGAGAAGTTATTTAAACGTGAACGCTTCACGATACCTTGTTTTGTCGCAAAGACTAAATAATCATCTTCTTTATCTAAGTCTTTAACAGCAATCATGGTACTGATCACTTCGTCTTTTTCAATTTCTAAAGCATTCACAATAGGAATACCTTTAGACTGACGTGAGAGTTCTGGTACTTCATAACCCTTAAGTTTATACACGCGACCTTTATTCGTGAAGAATAGGATGTGATCATGCGTGCTCAGCGTTACAAGCTGACTTACAAAGTCTTCTTCAAGCGTATTCATACCTTGCACACCGCGACCACCACGATTTTGCGCACGATATGTAGACACTGGTAAACGCTTAATGTAATTATTATGACTTAATGTAATCACGATTTGCTCTTCAGGAATTAAATCCTCGTCTTCAATGTGATCAATGCCGCCTATTTGAATTTCAGTACGACGTTCATCACCAAAGCGTTCTTTAATTTCTTCAAGTTCTTCTCGAACGATATTAAGTAAGAGTTCTTCATCAGCTAAGATAGCCTTTAACTCTTTAATATATTCAATAAGTTGATTATATTCGTCTTCAATCTTATCTCGCTCTAAGCCTGTTAAACGTCTTAAACGCATATCTAAAATAGCTTGAGCTTGACGTTCAGATAATTTAAAGCGCTCTTGCAGGCTATCCATCGCAATCTTATCTGTTTCAGATTCACGGATTGTTGAGATGATTTCATCGATATGGTCTAACGCGATACGTAAACCTTCAAGGATATGTGCACGGTCTTCGGCTTTTCTAAGGTTGTATTCAGTTCTACGACGTACAACGACTTTTTGATGTTCAAGATAAGATTCTAAAGCTTGTTTTAAGTTAATTAAGCGTGGTCTGCCGTTAACTAAAGCAATCATATTCACACCAAATGACGTTTGTAGTGGAGTTAATTTATAAAGATTGTTTAATACGACATTCGCATTCGCTTCTCTTTTAACATCGATTACAACACGTACACCAGTACGTAAACTTGTTTCGTCACGTAAGTCTGTGATACCTTCGATTTTCTTATCACGAGCAAGTTCAGCAATCTTTTCAATCATACGCGCCTTGTTCACTTGGAACGGTACTTCAGTTACGACGATGCTTTCACGACCATTTCCACGTGATTCAATTTCTGCCTTAGCACGCATTTGAATAGAGCCTCGTCCAGTTTCATAAGCGCGTCTAATTCCACTTTTACCGAGAATAAGCCCCGCAGTAGGAAAATCTGGACCTTGAATATCGTTCATAAGCTCTGAAATAGTAATATCAGGGTTATAACTTAAACTTAAAACACCATCAATAACTTCAGTCATATTATGAGGTGGTATGTTCGTTGCCATACCTACCGCAATACCTGACGCACCGTTAACAAGAAGGTTAGGGAAACGAGCAGGTAAGACTGACGGCTCTCTTTCCGTGCCGTCATAGTTGTCGATAAAGTCGATCGTGTCTTTATTAATATCACGCAGTAATTCAAGCGTGAGCTTTGTCATTCGCGCTTCAGTATAACGCATTGCTGCGGCACCATCGCCGTCCATAGACCCAAAGTTACCTTGTCCATCAACAAGTGGATAACGATAACTGAAATCCTGAGCCATACGTACCATAGCCTCGTAGATAGATGAGTCACCATGAGGGTGATACTTACCCATTACATCACCGACAATACGTGCGGACTTCTTATAAGGTTTATCCGGCGTCATACCTTGTTCATTTAAACCGTATAAAATACGTCGGTGAACCGGCTTTAAACCATCTCTAACGTCTGGCAATGCACGTGAAACGATAACGCTCATCGCATAATCTAAAAATGACTCACGCATTTCACTGCTTATATTTCGTTCATTAATTCTTGATTCAGGTATTTCAGCCATCAAGATATCCTCCTTAATTCATCTTCAAATTCTAACTTTAGAAATCTAAGTTTGCGTATACTGCATTGTCTTCAATAAACTGACGTCTATTTTCAACGATGTCACCCATGAGCATTTCAAACGTTTGGTCCGCTTCAATCGCATCTTCAAGCTTAACTTGAAGCATTGAACGGTGTTCAGGATTCATAGTAGTTTCCCAGAGTTGATCAGCATCCATTTCACCAAGACCTTTATAACGTGCAATAGACCATTTAGGTGTCGGTTTTAATTCGGATTTAAGCTTATCGAGCTCACGATCATTAAACACGTAGTACTTTTGTTTACCTTGCGTTAATTTATATAACGGTGGCTGCGCGATATAAATATAACCCGCTTCAACAAGTGGACGCATAAAGCGATAGAAGAACGTAAGTAATAATGTTCTAATATGCGCTCCATCAACGTCGGCATCTGTCATAATAACGATCTTATGATATCTCGCTTTAGAAATATCGAAATCTTCTCCAATGCCTGTACCAAACGCTGTGATCATCATGCGAATTTCGTTGTTATTTAAGATTTTATCAAGACGTGACTTTTCAACGTTAAGTATCTTACCTCTAAGTGGTAGAATTGCTTGTGTTCTTGAGTCACGGCCTAGTTTCGTAGACCCCCCGGCAGAGTCACCCTCTACTAAGAAAATCTCACTCTCTGAAGGATCTTTACTAGAACAGTCCGCTAATTTACCTGGTAAGTTAGATACTTCTAAACCAGATTTACGTCGTGTCACTTCACGCGCCTTCTTAGCAGCGATACGTGCTCTAGAAGCCATGAGCCCTTTTTCAACGATAATTTTTCCAACTTGAGGGTTTTCCATTAGGAAACGTTCAAAGAGCTCTGAGAAGACTCTGTCAACGATTTGTCGTACTTCTGAATTACCGAGCTTCGTTTTCGTTTGTCCTTCGAATTGAGGATCACCATGTTTGATTGAAACAATTGCTGTTAAACCTTCACGTGTATCTTCACCAGTTAAACGCTCTTTATCCTCTTTGAGAAGGCGATTCTTTTGACCGTAACTATTTAACACTCGCGTTAACGCACGTTTAAAGCCATCCTCGTGTGTACCACCCTCATAAGTGTGAATATTATTCGCATACGTCAATAGGTTTGTAGCGTAGCCGCGGTTGTATTGAAGTGCAATTTCAACTTCAACATCCTCACGTTGTTCATGAACATAAATAGGTGATTCATGTAACGGGTCTTTATTCTCGTTTAAAAGGTCAACGTAAGACTTAATACCACCTTCATAGTAGTAATTATCTTCACGTTCTTCTTCCTCACGCTCATCTTTTAGCGTTATAGAAATCCCTTTATTTAAAAATGCTAGTTCACGAATACGGTTCTGTAACGTTTCGTATTGATACGTCGTAGTCTCTTGGAAGATCTCAGGGTCAGCTTTAAAACGGATTGTCGTTCCGTTTAAAGATGTATCGCCAATCTCTTTAAGATCAAATTGTGGAACACCTTTTTTATAAGCTTGATGATATACGGTTTCGTTACGGTATACATAAACTTCTAAGTCTTCTGATAACGCGTTAACTACAGATGAACCTACACCGTGTAGACCACCTGATACTTTATAGCTGTCGCCGCCGAACTTACCACCAGCGTGTAATACCGTTAAAATAACTTCTACAGCTGGACGGCCCATTTTCTCTTGGATGTCTACAGGAATACCACGACCGTTATCTGTAACTTTAATCCAGTTGTCTTTCTCAATTGTGACTGTAATTTCTGAAGCGTAACCTGCGAGTGCTTCGTCAATACTGTTATCAACAATTTCCCATACGAGGTGATGTAATCCTTTTTCTGAAGTCGAGCCAATGTACATACCTGGGCGTTTTCTAACCGCTTCAAGTCCTTCTAAGACTTGTATTTGTCCTGCACCATAACTTTCCGTGTTGTTATTGTCTTTCAATAGTTCCACCTTCACTTTCTCTACTTCATAATTTCACCTTGATTAATTCGATATAACTTCGCATGTTTCATAATTTCATGGTCTATGCCATCAACAGATGTCGTCGTCACAAACGTTTGAACTTTATGTTGAATTGTTGTTAGTAAATGCGTTTGTCTTGAATCATCGAGCTCACTTAATACATCATCTAGTAATAAAATTGGGTATTCGCCGACTTCTTGATTCATTAATTCAATCTCAGCAAGCTTTATTGATAATGCAGTTGTGCGTTGTTGGCCCTGTGAGCCATATGTTTTAGCGTCCATGCCATTTACGTTAAAGCTTAAATCATCACGGTGCGGACCAATAACAGATACACCACGTTCTTTTTCTTTAGTTATGTGATTATTAAGCGTTTCAAGCAACGCTTCATATTGTGTTGCTTCGTCATCCGCTTCGATCTTAACGCTTGGTTGATACTTCAAACTAAGTGTCTCTTGATTATTCGTAATGCCACTGTGAATCGGCTTCGCTAATTTTTGAAGCTCATCCACAAAACGTTGGCGTCGTCTCGTTACACTGAGGGCATACTCAGCAAACTGTTGGTTTAATATTTCTAGCATCGTTGTATCGTCTGTCTTACCTATTTGTAATTTCTTTAAGTAATGATTTTTTTGTTTAAGTATGCGCTGATACTGAGATAAATCATTTAAGTAAAGTGCAGAAATTTGACCAAGTTCCATATCAATAAAACGTCGTCTTATTTGAGGTGAACCTTTGACAATGTTTAAGTCTTCAGGCGCAAATAATACGACATTCAAGTGACCTATGTACTTTGTTAAACGACTTTGTTCTATGTGATTTACTTTAACTTTCTTACCTTTTTTTGTGATAAACATGGTTAAAGGCATCACCCCGTGGCGATAAGACAATTCCCCTTCTATTTTACCATACTCTTTATTAAAACGAATGAGTTCATTGTCATTCGTTGTACGATGGCTCTTTGCTAAAGCTAATGTGTAGATAGATTCTAAGAGATTTGTCTTACCTTGAGCGTTCTCACCGATTAAAATATTAACCTCGGGATGACAATCTAGCATGACATATTCGTAATTTCGATAATGCTCTAATTGGAGTGTGTTTAATTTCATCGTTCACCTTCATGAATGATTTTAAATGAATCGACTTCAGGGATTTCAATTAAATCATTATCATGAAGCTTTTTACCTCTTCTATTTTCGAGTTCGCCATTTAAGAAAACTTCGAATTCGTTTAAGAACCATTTAGCCTGACCACCTGATTCTATTATGCCTTCATTTTTTAGAAATTGACCTAAAGTTATGTCACCTTCTACAACAATTTCTGTAGCCAAATTTATCACTCCATTCTAATCGTACTCACTCCTATATTATACCTTTTTTTAGGCTAAATTTCATGTGTTAGCGTACGATTTAAGCGATGTTTTTAAAGTGAAAATTTTACCACAATTTCGTTATTCGTAAAAAACATCACTTTTGTTTAAGCTCCTTATTGATTTGAGCTTTAATCTGTTTATAATCCGTGCCATTTTCAACTTTGTGCCCGTTTACAAAGACACTTGGCACTTGCTTGACGTTCTGTTCATCAGCAAGAATTTTATCTTGATCAAGCTTAGCTTGTGCTTCACTTTTAGGGTTTTGATACGCATCTTGAATTTTTTGACGCTTTGATTCACTCACACCAATATACTTCAATACTTGTTGAATCGTCTTCTCATTCATCCAAGATTCAGGTGCTTCATCGGTTTGCTTATCAAACATAGCTTGATGAAATGCCCAATATTTGTCAGGCGCATTAATATGTACAGCATGCATCGCACGATTTCCTAGATCAGAAACCTCTCCATGCACCGAACGTGTTGCATATGTAAACGATACATCTTTCTTATCGAAATCCTTGTAAAGATGCTTTTTAATATCCGCGTTTAAAGCTTTACAGTAAGGACACGTATAATCACCGAACTCAACCACCTTAACTTTAGCATCTTTATGCCCCATGGTTGGATGATCTTTTACCTTATCGAAAAGCTCTTTCGCTGAGTGATTCTGAGTTTTATTTTGAAATAATAGAAACACTGTGATTAAAATCATCGCGATTACAAATAACGTTAGAATCATAAAAAATTTATTTGTTTTACCCTTCAACATTTTGACACCTCTTTTAAGTACTCTCTATATAATTATACGTTAAGAATATTATTTTTTCTTCTCATAAATAAAAAGAAGTGAGACCTCCTTTAGCCTCACCCCTTTTAAATATGCGGTGTATTAGTATGTTCTGATAGGTAAAATCAATTGTGTTACTGAGTCATCATCTTTTGGTTTAAGAATAAATGGTTTCATAGTACCGAAGAATTCCACTTCAACTTCGTCATTATCAATGGCTTTTAAAGCATCCATCATGTACTTAGAGTTAAACGATATCTTAAGATTACCACCTTCAACATCGCTTGCTGTAACTTCCTCTTTAACAGTACCAATTTCTGGAGAAGTTGAAGATAATTCAACTAATTCGTTACCAGTACTTAATTTAATAACATTATTACCGCCTTCACGAGCAAGTAATGATGCACGATCAATCGCATGATAGAAATCGCTGTTATTAATACCTAATTTAATTTCAAAGTTCTCAGGGAACAATCTAGACGTATCTGGATAATGACCTTCAAGTAAACGTGAAATAAAGTTTACATTACCGACTCTAAATAAAACTTGGTTTGATGCAAAGAAAATATCAATGTTGTCATCGCTGTCACTCATAATTTTATTTAATTCAGCTAAAGCTTTACCTGGAATGATGACATTCTTATCTTCGTTAGTTTCATCTTCAAGTTTAAGCTTTCTGACAGCTAAGCGGTGAGAATCGGTTGCAGTGCATATTAATTCATTATCTTGTATAAGCCAGTTAACACCTGTTAATACAGGGCGTGTTTCTGAGGTGGACACTGCAAAATTCGTTTGAGCAATAACATTCTTAAGTACTTTGATAGGTAGCTGAATCGCGTCATCACGGGAAACTTCAGGTAATAATGGATACTGATCAGGGTCTAAACCACTTAAGTTAAATTCTGAAAGACCAGAAGTAATTAATGTTTGGAATTGTTCGTTTGTTGATAATTTAACTTCTTTACCAGGTAATTTCTTAACAATATCTACGAAGAAACGTCCAGGTAATACAACTGAACCTGTTTCAGCGATGTCTACAATCGTTTCCCCATCTTGCTCTTTAGGAATAGCGATTTCAATTGAAATTTCAGAGTCTGAACCTGTAAGTATAACTTTGTCACTCGTCGCATCGATTTTAATACCAGTTAGAATTGGTAATGTCGTACGTGGTGAGATGGCTTTTAGTGTGTCATTTAATTGATTTAAGAAATAATCTCTTTGAATAGAAAATTCCATTAGTATTCTAAACTCCTTCCAGTCGTTTATATATATTATATAGGTTTTAAATTCGTAGTAATAGTCATAGGGGCTGTGGATTCGTGGATAACTTTAATAAGTCTTTAGCAATTCGGAATTTTAAAGTGTGGATAACTTGTTGATGGTGTGTATGACTTATCAACACGATTCACATTTTAGTTACGAATATCCTTTTCTAACGTTTCTACTTCTTGTTTAAAAGTAGGATCATTTAAGATGTCATTTCGAATTTTTTCATGCGCATGAATGACTGTCGTATGATCTCGACCTCCAAATTCTTCACCGATTTTAGGCAATGAAAAATCTGTAAGTTCTCGTGCTAAATACATTGCAATTTGTCTAGGATATGCAATGGACTTCGTACGCTTTTTAGCTGCAAAGTCTTCTAAGCGAACACTGTAATACTGGCCTACAACTTTCTGTATATCTTGTATAGTGATTTTCTTTGATTTTGGTGACTGGATGATGTCTTTTAAAGCATCAGCTGTAAGTTCAGTCGTAATTGGTTTATTTTGCAACTTGGAGTACGCTAACACGCGTGTTAAAGCACCCTCGAGCTCACGTATATTGGATTGAATTTGGTTAGCGATATACGTAAGGGCCTCTAGCGGGATGTCTAAATTTTCTTCTTCTGTTTTCTTCTGTAGGATTGCCATTCGAGTCTCGTAATCTGGCGGTGTAATATCCACGATTAATCCCCATTCAAATCGTGATCTCAAGCGTTCTTCTAACGTTGAAATTTCCTTTGGCGGTCGGTCACTTGAGATTACAATTTGCTTATTGGCTTGATGTAAATCATTAAACGTATGGAAGAATTCTTCTTGCGTTTGTTCTTTCTTTTGAATGAATTGAATATCATCAATTAATAAGATATCAATATTACGGTACTTTTCACGGAAAGCCTCAGTTTGGTTGTTACGAATTGATTTAATAAATTCGTTTGTAAACTTCTCACTTGAAGTATAAAGTACTTTGGCATCCGGATTGTTCGCTAGGACGTAGTGACCAATGGCATGCATAAGATGCGTTTTACCGAGCCCAACGCCTCCATATATAAATAGAGGATTGTAAGCTTGCGCTGGTGCTTCTGCAACAGCGAGACTTGCGGCGTGTGGGAAGCGGTTGCCAGGTCCAATAACGAACGTTTCGAATGTGTTATTGATATTGAATTGCTCTTCACCTTGAGCACCGTTTCCTTCATTTAAAGCTTCTTTTGATTCTTCTTTCTGGTGGGCTTGCTGAACACTTTCAAGATCACTAATGTCATCGCGTGTGATGAATATTGGTTTTAATTCATGACCTGTCGATTTGTATAAACACTGTTCAATGATCTGAAGATAATGTTGCTTGAGCCAATTTGCAATAAAAGGACTTTCGGTTACGATAATGGCTTCATCATTACGTAATGTGTAAAGTTCTGTATCTTTCAGCCACGTTTGATAACTAACTTCGCTGATTTCTTCTTTAGCGTGAAGGAGAACTTTATCCCAAATTTCTTGTTCTGACATAATAAATTCCATCTTCCTTGTAAATTTAGTTATACACATAATTCTCATGCGTGGATAAAAAGAATCACAGCATGTTGATAATTATCCACAGGTTAGTCACATTCTGTGGGTAAGTATAACACAACTATGATTTATGCACAGTATTTTGTATATAATTGTAGTGATATAAACTCAGATATAACAAGTGTTAAACTACTTATCCACATCATTATACTTTTTCACAATGAGACATGTCAAATGGCTGTGAATATGTTCCTAAAATTATAATAAGCTTGTGAACAAAATTTTTTATCCACAAAATAATTAAGTTCTAATGTGAATAAGTGGATAACTTTATTATATATAGAAGAGAAATTTTATCTTGCTTTATAGACGGTAATTTGTTATATTTTAGTAGTTGCTTGAAATATGGCTATTTCATTGATATAAAATCAAGATCTTTCAGAAAATTAAATTGGTATATCAATCTTATCTATTAACTAACGTTAGATAACAACAAACTTTATGGAGGTGTATTTTAATGGTAAAACGTACGTATCAACCAAATAAACGTAAACACAGTAAAGTTCATGGTTTCAGAAAACGCATGAGCACTAAGAACGGCCGTAAAGTATTAGCGCGTCGTCGTCGTAAAGGCCGTAAAGTTCTTTCTGCATAAGACGAACTTATAAAGAGATACACTTATGTGTGCTCTCATTAGTATCAAGTCATTTCAGTAGTCGGCAAGCTGTTATGACGATTTGATTGAGCATCAACTGCAGATGATGCTCATTTGTTATTTAGTCTGAGATCACTGGCATATCAGTGGTCTTTTTTTTGATTTTATATTGGAATATAATGAGACTTGAAAGATGTAAGAGAAACGAGTGAATTAAGATGGAAAAAGCATATCGTATTAAAAAGAATCGCGATTTCCAACTCATTTATCGAAAGGGTAAATCAGTCGCAAATCGACAATTTGTTATTTATATGAGAGAAAACCCGGAATGTGATCATTTTCGATTAGGTATTAGCGTCTCCAAAAAGTTAGGTAATGCTGTTGTACGTAATCGAATTAAACGTTCGATAAGAGAATGTTTTAAAGTTCATAAACATAATCTTCATTCGAAAGACATCATCGTAATTGCTAGATTTCCAGCTAATAAAATGTCAGTTAATGAAATTCAAAAAAGCTTAGAACATGTTTTAAAAATTGCACGCTTATTTAATAAAAAGATATAAAAGGGTAGGGGATTTAGACGGAAGCCAGTCTTACTTAAGACAAACCGAAGTCTAACCTTAACCGACTTAATCATTGTTATCAAGCGCTTTTATAAAACGTTCGCTTTTAATTAGTTCATATAAGTTAAGGAGGCGAGAAAGTACTATGGATTTAGATACAATTACAAGTATATCGACCCCAATGGGGGAGGGTGCTATCGGCATCGTAAGAATGTCAGGTCAAGATGCAGTCGAAATTGCAGATAAATTATATAAAGGTAAGAAACAATTAAAAGATGTTCAAACACATACGATTAATTACGGACATATTATAGACCCAGAAACAGACGAAGTTGTTGAAGAGGTTATGGTATCTGTTCTGAGAGCGCCTAGGACTTTTACCAGAGAAGATATCGTAGAAATTAACTGTCACGGGGGCATCTTAACAATTAATCGCGTATTAGAATTAACAATGACGCACGGTGCCAGAATTGCGGAGCCTGGTGAATATACGAAACGTGCTTTCTTAAATGGTCGTATCGACTTGTCACAAGCTGAAGCAGTTATGGACTTTATTCGTTCTAAAACTGACCGTGCCTCTAAAGTCGCGATGAACCAAATCGAAGGTAGATTAAGCGAACTTATTAAAAAGGAACGTCAAACAATTCTAGAGATTCTCGCACAAATTGAAGTAAATATAGACTACCCTGAGTATGACGACGTAGAAGATGCAACGAGCGAATTCCTTGTGACGCAATCTAAAGCGATCAAGAAAGAAATCGATGCTTTATTAGAGACAGGGCAGCAAGGTAAAATCATGCGTGAAGGTTTATCTACTGTAATTGTTGGTAAACCAAACGTCGGGAAGTCTTCCATGCTTAACAACTTAATTCAAGATAATAAAGCTATCGTAACGGAGGTAGCAGGTACAACACGAGACGTCTTAGAAGAGTACGTGAATGTTAGAGGTGTACCATTGAGACTCGTTGATACAGCAGGCATTCGTGATACTGAAGATATTGTTGAGCGTATTGGTGTGGAACGCTCTCGAAAAGCCCTTAGTGAAGCTGACCTCATTTTATTTGTACTTAATTATAATGAGGCTTTAACTGAAGAAGATCGCAAATTGTATGAAGTCGTTAAAAACGAAGATGCTATCGTTATTATTAATAAGACTGACCTTGAGCAAAACCTTGATTTAGATGAGGTTAAGCGTATGATAGGCGATATGCCATTAATTGAAACATCCATGTTAGAACAACGTGGTATCGATGAATTAGAAATTCAGATTCGTGATTTATTCTTTGGTGGCGACGTACAAAGCCAAGATATGACATACGTTTCTAATTCAAGACACATTTCATTATTAAAACAAGCAAGAAATAGCATTCAAGATGCCATTGATGCTGCAGAAATGGGCGTACCAATGGACATGGTACAAATCGATTTAACAAGAACTTGGGAAATTCTAGGTGAAATCATAGGTGAATCAGCCAGTGAAGAACTAATCGATCAACTATTTAGTCAATTCTGTTTAGGAAAATAATATATAAAGGAGTGAAAACTGAGAATGACACAAAATTATGATGTAATCGTTGTTGGTGCCGGACACGCTGGTATTGAAGCAGGACTAGCTTCAGCGCGCAGAGGTGCTAAAACGTTAATGTTAACAATAAATTTAGATAATACAGCATTCATGCCATGTAACCCATCAGTAGGGGGACCAGCTAAAGGTATTGTGGTAAGAGAACTTGATGCTTTAGGTGGCCAAATGGCTAAGACGATTGATAAAACGCACATTCAAATGCGTATGCTTAATACAGGTAAAGGACCTGCAGTACGTGCGTTACGTGCTCAAGCAGATAAAGTTTTATACCAACAAGAAATGAAACGCGTGATTGAAGATGAAGATAACTTAGACCTTATGCAAGGTATGGTAGACGAACTGATTATCGAAGACGATGAAATTAAAGGTGTTAAAACTAATGTCGGAACAGAGTACCGTTCTAAGGCAGTTATTTTAACAACGGGTACGTTCTTACGTGGAGAAATTATTTTAGGTAACCTTAAATATTCAAGTGGGCCTAACCATCAGTTACCATCTATTACGTTAGCCGATCATTTACGTGAACTTGGTTTTGAAACAGTTCGATTTAAGACTGGTACACCACCACGTGTGAACTCTAAATCTATCGACTATAGTAAGACTGAAATTCAACCTGGTGATGATGTAGGACGTGCATTCAGTTACGAAACTACAGAATATATCTTAGACCAGCTTCCATGTTGGTTAACTTACACAAATGGTGATACGCACAAAGTAATTGATGATAACTTACACTTATCAGCGATGTATTCAGGTATGATTAAAGGTACTGGACCAAGATATTGTCCTTCTATTGAAGATAAATTCGTACGCTTTAATGACAAACCACGTCATCAACTATTCTTAGAGCCTGAAGGTCGCAATACGAACGAAGTATATGTTCAAGGTTTATCTACAAGTCTTCCAGAACATGTGCAACGTGAAATGCTTAAGACGATCCCAGGTCTTGAACGTGCAGATATGATGCGTGCTGGCTATGCGATTGAATATGATGCGATTGTACCAACTCAATTATGGCCAACGCTTGAAACGAAGAAAATTAAAAATTTATATACAGCAGGTCAAATCAATGGTACTTCTGGTTATGAAGAAGCGGCAGGCCAAGGTATCATGGCAGGTATTAACGCAGTGAGTCGTGTGTTAGGTAAAGAAGAAGTGATCTTAAGCCGTTCAGATGCTTACATCGGTGTGTTAATTGATGACCTTGTAACTAAAGGTACCAACGAGCCATATCGCTTACTAACTTCAAGAGCAGAATATCGTTTACTATTACGTCATGATAACGCTGATTTACGATTAACTGACTTAGGTTATGAGCTTGGTCTTATCTCTGAAAAGCGCTATGAGAACTTCAACGAAAAACGCCGTCAAATTGAGGACGAAATTAAACGTTTAACTGATATTCGTATTAAACCTAAAGAACGTGTACAAGAAATCATTGAATCTAAAGGTGGTTCACGCTTAAAAGACGGTATCTTAGCCATTGAATTATTAAGACGTCCTGAGATGAGCTACGCGACAATTTTAGATATTTTAGAAGAAACATCACATTTAAGTGATGATGTAGAAGAACAAGTTGAAATTCAAACGAAGTACGAAGGTTATATTAGCAAATCACTTCAACAAGTTGATAAAGTGAAACGTATGGAAAACAAGAAAATTCCAGAAGACATGGATTATAGCAAAGTCGACAGTCTTGCGTCAGAAGCGCGTGAAAAATTAGCTGAAGTTAAACCGCTAAATATTGCACAAGCTTCACGTATTTCAGGTGTTAATCCTGCAGATATTTCAATCTTACTTGTTTATTTAGAACAAGGTAAAATTCAAAGGGTGAATCAATAGATGAGTGTTAATTGGCTACAGGATCAGTTATCTAAAGAAGGTATCGAATTAAATGAAACACAAAAATCACAGTTTGAAATGTATTTTAAAATGTTGGTTGAATGGAATGAAAAGGTAAATTTAACGAGCATTACTGAAGAGCACGATGTTTATTTAAAGCATTTCTATGATTCAATTACAGCAGGCTTCTATATGGATTTAAAGGAGCCCGTACATTTATGTGATGTTGGTGCTGGGGCAGGGTTCCCTAGCATCCCTTTGAAAATTGTGTTTCCTGAAATTCACGTTACGATCGTTGACTCTTTAAACAAGCGTATTCAGTTTTTAAATCAGTTAGCAAATGCGTTAGAATTAGAAGGTGTTAACTTTGTGCATGATCGTGCTGAAAGTTTTGGTAAGGGAGACTACCGTGAGTCTTTTGATATTGTTACAGCAAGGGCTGTTGCTAGATTATCTGTGCTCTCCGAATTATGCTTACCTCTAGTTAAAAAAGGCGGTCAGTTTGTGTCACTTAAATCTTCTAAAGGTTTAGAGGAACTTGAAGATGCACGATTTGCTATAGGTATATTAGGCGGGAAAGTTAATCAGATTCATCACTTTGAATTACCAGAAGATGCTGGCGAAAGACAAATGATTATGATTGATAAACGAAGTAAAACACCGAAGAAATATCCTAGAAAGCCTGGAACACCTAATAAATCACCTTTACTAGAAAAAGAATAAGGTTCAAAAGGCGTTAGAGGGAGCGAATGAAATATGAAAAAACCTTTTTCTAAATTATTTGGTTTAAAAAATAAAGAAATTAGCCCTGTATCTAAAGAAGAAGTATATAGTAATGTAGAATCGATAAGCATTGAACGCATCGTACCAAACCGCTATCAACCGAGACAGACGTTTGAGTCAGCTAAAATTAAAGAATTGGCTGATTCCATCAAGACCCATGGCTTATTACAACCCATTGTAGTGAGACCAATTGAAGAAGGTATGTTCGAAATCATCGCAGGTGAACGTCGTTTTCGTGCACTACAAATGAACCAAATGGCGTATGCAGATGTGATTATTAGACCACTTGATGACGAAGAAACAGCAGTTGTCGCGTTAATTGAGAATATTCAACGTGAGAACTTGTCTGTTGTTGAAGAAGCGGAAGCTTATAAGAAGTTATTAGAGTTTGGAAATGCGACACAAAGTGAACTTGCGAAAAGTCTTGGTAAAAGTCAAAGCTTTATCGCAAATAAACTGAGACTGCTTAAATTAAGCGAACAAGTTATCGAAGCATTACGAGAGGGCAAAATTACAGAACGCCATGCAAGAGCGCTCCTAAATTTATCCAAAGAAGAACAAGCAGAAATGGTAAAAATCATCATTTCGCAAAAGCTAAATGTTAAACAAACCGAAGACCGTGTGAAACAAAAAACTGGTCCTGAAAAAGTCAAAGCACAATCTTTTCAGTTCACGAAAGACTTAAATGAAGCTCGTGATGAAATTACGAAAAGTATTGATCAAATCAAGGCTTCAGGCTTGAAGCTTGAACAACGAGAGAAAGAACATCAGGACTACTATGAAATTAAAATTCGCGTTTATAAAAAATAAACTTTAAGTGAGCTACTTTCAACATTCTGAAAGTAGCTTTTTTATTGTAGCAATTGATTAATAATGCTATTATCGAATTGCGATATCGGTTTTCGATATTAGAAAGGTTTGATTTTATGCGTTCGAAATTACATCGCAAGCTTTTCCTAGGATTTATTTATATTCATATCTTGCATCATGCGAAGGAAGGAGCAATCTATGGTAGTTGGATGAAGGCGGAACTCGAAGAACATGGTTATCAAATGAGTTCAGGTACGCTTTATCCAATACTTCACACAATGGAAAAAGAAGGCTTACTTAAATCAGAAACACGTACAGTGAATGGTCATAATCGCAAGTATTACGAGATTACCAATGATGGCATTTTGTTTCTCGAGGAAAGTAAGGCTAAATTGAAAGAACTCATTCAAGAAGTTTAATTAAACGAGGGGGATACAAAATTGAAGCGGCTTATTGAGATATTCGTAATATCTTTTAAGTTAGGACTAATGTCGTTTGGGGGACCGACAGCGCACTTAGGTTATTTCTATGACGAGTATGTAAAAAGACGAAAGTGGCTTGATGAAAAGTCCTACACAGATTTAGTAGCTTTATGTCAGTTCTTGCCAGGACCAGCAAGCAGTCAAGTTGGTATCGGTATCGGGACGGCTAGGGGAGGTCTAATGGGTGGTATTGTATCATTCATTGGATTTACTTTACCTTCAGTCATCGTTCTCATGTTATTTGCATTAATCTTTTCAAGTTCAAATCAAGAATTTACATGGATTCAAGGTTTGAAATTAGTTGCGGTCGCTATCGTAGCACAAGCGATCATAGGTATGGGTAAGAAGCTTAATAAAACTAAGAAAACAAAGCTCATTGCTTTATTTGTTCTTTTAATGACGTTACTTATCAATCACGTTATGATTCAAATCATAGCGCTTGCTATAGCAGGTATTATCGGATTTTTCTTTTTAAGAGATGAAATTGACACTTCTGAAAAGGGCGATTCTAAGTTATTTCACTTACCTAAATCTTTAGGAATAGTGTCATTATCACTCTTCTTTATATTATTGTTTATACTTCCTATTATGAGTTCAATGACAAACTCACATTGGGTTAAAATGTTTGATAGTTTCTATCGTTCAGGTGCATTGGTATTTGGTGGTGGACATGTTGTTTTACCACTACTTCAACAAGAACTCGTACCGAGCGGCATGATGAACGCAGATACGTTTATTACAGGTTATGGTGCAGCACAAGCCGTACCAGGCCCCTTATTTACGTTCGCTTCATACCTTGGTACAGCTATATCAGGTATTCCAGGTGGTTTACTCGCAACCATCGCGATATTCTTGCCAGCGTTCTTACTATTATTCGGCATTTTACCGTTTTGGGATGCTGTGAAAAACAATCATCACGTTAAAGCCGTCTTAAAAGGCGTAAGCGCAGGGGTTATTGGTATTTTAATCACAGCTTTCTTCACACCTATATGGACGTCTACAATCAAGACGAATATGGACTTTGGCTTTGCAGCACTACTATTCGCATTATTGATGTATTTTAAGTTCCCATCATGGGCCATCGTACTTATCGGTTTAGTCATCGGAATCGCCTTTTATTAACATCAAGTAACCTTCCACTACTAAGTGGAGGGTTTTTCTAATTCTCCAACAATTTTCATTTTCATAAATTTAATGTGGCAATTTTGTGAAAATAGATTTATGATAGAGTTTGAGAAAGCGTTTACACGATTTTAGGGGAGGGGTTTATGTGATAACGTTTATTGTCTCTATCGTACTACTTATTTTGGGTTATTTTACTTACGGGAAATACATTGATAAGATGTTTGGTCCTAAAAATCAACGACCAACCCCAGCACATGATCAACGAGACAATGTCGATTTCGTACCAATGAAAACGACGAAAAATTCACTCATCCAACTACTCAACATTGCAGGTGTAGGACCTATTTTTGGACCTATTATGGGTGCTCTATATGGACCTGTCGCTTTTATCTGGATTGTAGTGGGTTGTATCTTCGCAGGTGCCGTTCATGATTACTTAACAGGTATGATTTCCATCCGTAACCGAGGCGCGCATCTACCTGAATTAGCGGGTAAGTTTCTAGGCAAACTCATGAAGCACTTTGTAAACATATTTACATTATTGCTTTTACTTTTAACAGGAACAGTATTTGTCACAAGTCCAGCGTTATTGTTACATAACTTAGTAGATGGCAAAATCGCTTTAGGCGTTATAATTTTCCTAATCTTTGTTTACTACATTCTTTCTACAGTGTTACCAATCGATAAGATTATCGGTAAAGTGTATCCGATCTTCGGCGCATTACTTGTTATAAGTGCTTTAGGTGTCGGTTTTAGACTGATTCAAACAGGTGCGCCGATTCCAGAAATCACACTCGAGAACATGCACCCTAAAAACGCACCCGTAATTCCGTTACTATTCTTTACGATTACGTGTGGTGCATTATCAGGCTTCCATGCGACGCAGTCACCGATTATTTCAAGAACGACAAATAATGAGAAGAATGCACGTCCTATCTTCTACGGTATGATGATCGCTGAAGGTATCATCGCAATGATTTGGGCTGCAGCAGCGATGAGTTTATTCGGTAGCTATGGTGGCCTTCAAGAAGTGCTCGCTAAAGGTGAAGCGGCGCTAGTTGTAAGTAAAGTTTCAACACTTCTATTAGGTTCCGTATTCGGTACTTTCGCGGTGTTGGGTGTTATTATCCTACCTATCACGAGTGGTGACACGTCATTTAGAAGTGCGCGTATGATAATTGCAGATTACATTAACCTTGGCCAACGTAAGATTTGGAAACGATTCATCGTTGCAGGTCCATTATTCATCATGAGTTTCATCTTAACACAAGTTGATTTTATGTTACTTTGGCGTTACTTCTCATGGGCGAATCAAACGACAGCAACCGTTGCACTTTGGGTCGGCACGATGTACCTCATGTTAGCTAAGAAGAATTTCATCGTTTCAATGATTCCAGCGACATTCATGACTTGGAACATCTTCACGTATATTCTCAGTCAACCTATAGGCTTCGGTCTCGATTTAACGATGAGTTATTATCTAGCCGTCGTGCTCACGTTATTATGGATTGCCTTCTTCATGTACCAATATAAGAAGAACACGTCAGGTAAAGCATTTGAACTTGATTATCAAATTCCACATCAATCATTAGCTTAATTTTAAGTCTGGACTTAAGTCCAGGCTTTTTCTTTATGAAAATGGGGGCAAGTACCTGTACGCTTTTCAAAGTAACCAAACAAACCAAACACAAAAAAGCTACATGACAGGTTAACCTATCATGTAGCGTAATTTTTATCTAAGGCACAATCGCAAACGCACGAACCGGGAAGCCAGGCGCTTTATCTGGCTTTGGACTAATCGTTCCAATAATTGCACCGCGTGTCGGGCATTGATCGAGATTCGTAAGTAATTCAACTTGGAATGTATCAAGACCAAGCACATAACGTTCACCAACAATATCGCCATTCTTCGCTATGTCGACCGATGCATCCGTATCAAATGTTTCATGGCCAATTGCTTTAACGCCACGTGTTTCAAATAGATACTTCAAAGCATCAAGTCCCCAACCAGGTAAATGTTGGTTTCCTTCAGCGTCCTTATTTTCAAAGCGGTCAGCGTCACCAAAGCGCTTCGACCAGTCGCTTCTAAATGCGACGAACGTTCCCGCTTCAATCTCACCATGTTCCGCTTCCCACGCAACTATGTGATCTTTCGTTAATATGAAGTCCGCATTTACAGCAACCTCTTTTGAGAAGTCAAGTACGATTAAAGGTAGCACAAGCTCTTGTAACTCGAGTTCATGCAGATAACGTCTTTGATTTACGAAATGAATGGGTGCGTCAATGTGCGTGCCATATTGTGTCACAAGCGACCATTCTTGTACAAAGAAGCCATCTTTATCTACCGTAAAGGGTACGTCGACTTTTGCACCGTCAAACGCGTGGAAGTGAGGAATATCGCTGTGAAAAGTGTGGGTAAGGTCGACCCACTTATGTGATTTTAACGTTTCGAGTTGCGCCCACAAAGGATATGTCATGGGCAACCCTCCTTTCTCTCCTTAAATTACGCCCCGCCTTATCCCTGGCGAAGTTTTTTAACAGAGCTAACGAGCACGTTTAATGCATCAATAACTTCTTCTTCTTTGCGTGTTTTAAGTCCGCAGTCCGGATTTACCCAGAACAATGAGCGGTCGATTTGTTGAAGACCACGGTTAATGGCAGTCGTAATTTCAGCTTCTGTAGGAATACGTGGGCTGTGAATATCATATACACCAAGTCCGATACCTAAGTCATAAGTGATATCTTCAAAGTCTTTAATTAAATCACCATGACTTCTTGATGTTTCAATTGAGATTACATCCGCATCAAGATCGTGAATCGCATGGATAATTTGACCGAATTGCGAATAACACATATGCGTATGAATTTGCGTTTCATCTTTCACAGAAGATGTCGCAAGTTTAAAGGATTTAACCGCATTTTCAAGGTATGTTTCATGGAATTCAGAATGAAGCGGTAAGCCTTCCCTTAAAGCAGGTTCGTCTACTTGAATCACTTTAATGTCGTTCGCTTCAAGCGCTAATACTTCTTCATTAATCGCAAGCGCAATTTGGTTTTGAACCGTTTCACGTGGAACGTCCACACGCTCAAACGACCAGTTTAAAATCGTCACAGGTCCTGTAAGCATACCTTTAACTGGTTTGTCCGTAAGACTTTGCGTATATACGGTTTCTTTCACAGTAAGCGGTTCCGTCCACTTAACATCACCGTAAATAATAGGTGGTTTTACAGCTCTTGATCCATAAGATTGAACCCAGCCATATTTCGTTACTAAGAAACCTTGTAGCTTTTCACCAAAGAATTCAACCATGTCATTACGCTCGAATTCACCATGAACGAATACGTCTAAACCAATTTCCTCTTGAATATCGATCCAGCGACTAATTTCATTCTTAAGGAATGTTTCATAGGCCTCATCCGTGATACGCTTATTCTTCCAATCCGCACGCTGTTTACGTACTTCTTTTGATTGAGGGAAAGAACCAATCGTTGTAGTCGGAAGTTCCGGTAATTGTAACTTCGCATCTTGTTTCTCACGACGCACACTAAATGCTGAGGCACGTGCAGTACGAACGCTATCGAAATCATACTCTAAGTTCTTAAAGCTTTGATTTTGGAAGCGGTCATAACTTGTTTTAAACGCTTCAAATTTTGTATCATCGTCTTCATTAAACAAGCGTTTCAACGCATCAAGTTCATCTAATTTCTCAGTCGCAAAGCTTAAACCGTCACGGACAGCATCGTCTAACGTTTCGTCATCTAATGACACCGGCACATGAAGTAGAGATGACGACGGCTGAATATACAGTTCCTCTGTATATTGTGATAACGTTTCAATTAACGCTTTCTTCGCCTCAATATCACTCGCCCAAACGTTACGTCCATCAATAATGCCTGCATGCAACGTTTTTTCCTTATTTAAAAGCCCTTTTTCAATTTGAGCTAAGTTATGCCCATGATCATGAACGAAGTCCAAGCCATAGCCTTTTACAGGAAGGGTATTTAAGAAAGCTAAATCTACGCGTTCAAAGTACGTTTGAATGATAAGCGATTTCGCAACGCCTTCAGATTCAAAATAGTCATACGCTTCTTTCGTGATAGCTTCTAAAGATTGACTTTCATCTGTCACAAGTACTGGTTCATCTACTTGAATGTAAGAAGCACCGCTGTCGATTAAAGCATTGAATACCTCTTTATAAAGCGGTAGTAACGTACGTACCTTTTCATCAAATGATTGATCGCCACCTTTAGAAAGCTTCACAAACGTAATAGGCCCAACAATCACTGGATGCGCGTTCACATTTAATGACTTCGCAAAGTTATAACGTTCAAGTAAAACGTTATGATTCAGCTGCGGTGTTACATCGTCCCATTCAGGCACAATATAATGATAGTTCGTGTTAAACCACTTAATTAACGCACTCGCGACATGTTCTTTGTTGCCGCGTGCAATATCGAATAATAAATCATCGTTAACGTCACGACCTTGGAAACGTTTAGGGATGATTTTGAATAATAATGACGTATCTAAAATGTGGTCGTATAGTGAAAAGTCACCAACAGGGACACTGTCTAAATGATAATTTTTCTGAAGTAATAAATTTTCTTTATGCAAATTCGCTAATTCTGTATGAAGTGTATCTAAATCGATCTTTTGAGACCAATAACTTTCGATAAGTTTCTTCCATTCTCTTTTACGTCCTAATCTTGGGAATCCTAAATTTGATGTTTTAATTGTCATAAAATGACCTCCTCTTTTGATGATAAAGATTTAAAGTATTGCGCGAGTTCGATTGAATAATCGACGCGCTCAAATGGTGTTATTAAATACAAACCATTAAAGTATTGATGTACGGTGTGAATGAGTGACTTACAAAGTTTAATGCTGAGTGCGCGGGTTTGTTCAGGATCGTCTTTGATGGCTTCAAATGATTGTAAGACATCCGCTTCAAGCTTAATGCCCGGCACCTCATTGTGTAGAAAGACAGCGTTCTTATAACTTGTGATTGGCATGATGCCGATAAAGAATGGTGTCTCAAGATGTTTCGTTGCTTCATAGATTTCAATGATTTTCTCACTTGAAAAGACAGGCTGCGTAATAAAGTAATTCATGCCACTTTCAATTTTTTTCTCGAGTCGTTTCACAGAACCTTGAATATTCCGAACGTTCGGGTCAAAGGCGCCAGCGATATTAAAATGGGTGGCACCCTTAAGGTCAGCGCCGTCTGTGTTAATACCTTGGTTAAAGCGAATGGCAAGTTCAGCGAGCCCTTTAGAATTCACGTCATAGACATTGGTTGCACCAGGCAAATGGCCGATTTTAGAAGGGTCGCCAGTGATGGTCAGAATTTCATTAACGCCTATCATCGATAAACCTAGTAAATGAGACTGTAATCCTATTAAATTACGGTCGCGACATGTGATATGTACTAAAGGTTCTAAATTGTAACGTTGTTTAATCAAGCTCGCAGCCGCAAAGTTCGAAATACGCACATTAGCGAGTGAATTATCCGCTAGCGTAATGGCATCTATCCGCTCATTATCAAGCTTTTCTACGTTTTCAAAGAACTTTGTCGTATCTAAATGTCTCGGTGTATCAAGTTCAACGATAATAGACTTACGCTTTTTAACTGCCGTTGTTAAGTTCTCTTTTGCCTCAGTTTGACGCGTTTGACGTGAAGGCTGCTTTAAAGGTACAACGCGTTTATCTGTAATTGGCTTCATATCCTTAACAGATTGTTTAATCTTTTGAATATGCTCTGGCGTCGTACCACAACAACCTCCGATAATACGTACGCCTTCTTCAATAAGCGAACGTGCAACGTCGCCAAAGTAAGTCGCGTTGTCGCTATACGTTAATGCTTGATCTTGTAAGTCAAGTAGGCTCGCATTTGGATAACACGATAAGTAAGCTTGCTTCGGTAATTTCAAATGCGCATAAGCCTTTAACATGTGATGCGGACCATGATGGCAATTGAGGCCAACCACATCGGCCCCGCCTTCAATTAATTGTTCAAACGCTTCATTTAGCTCTGTACCGTCCTTTAAATAATGGATATTAGAAGCGGTTAGCTGCGCAATAATTGGTATTTCATATTTCTTCCGCGTATCTTGAATCACTTGCAACAGTTCTTCCAAATCATAATACGTTTCGAAGAGTAACCCATCTACGCCAGCGTTAACGAGCGTGTCGATTTGAATTTCTGCGTGGTAACGTATTGCTTCCAGACTCAGTTCAGTTTGTCGTACGCTCCGAAAGCCACCGACCGTTCCTAGAATATACGTATCATCTCGAGCTGCGCGTTTCGCGATCTCGACTGCTTTCACATGTATGTCCTTAACTTTATGCTCAAGGCCAAATGCTTTGAGCTTTTCAAAGTTGGCACCATACGTATTCGTTTGTATAATATCGGCCCCGCTTTCAATATAGGACCGATGAATCTTCTCAATTTTATCTGGATGCGATAAATTATAAGCCTCCGGACACGTATCTAAACCCTCCGAGTAAAGAATCGTTCCCATCGCACCGTCAGCAACAAGAATATTTGATTCAAGTTTCTTAAGTAACGTCATCATCAGTCACCTCATTTAACGCTTGATTTAAATCTTCTATTAAGATGTCTGGATCCTCAAGTCCCACACTCAATCTGAAAAGCCCTTTCGTAATACCGCGTGCAATTCGAACCGGTTCAGGAATAGAGGCATGAGACATCGTGAAAGGATGCGATAAAATCGTTTCAACGCCGCCTAAACTTACAGCAACAATTGGAATCGATAAATGATCGACAAATGTTTGATAAGCATCTTCATGTTTCAACCTAAAACCAAATACAGCACCGTTAGTAGATGCTTGTTGTTGGTGAACGCTATCATTTCCCGGGTAATAGACGTGTGCAACACTTGGGTGCGATTTTAGAAACGCGATAACTTTTTCAGCGTGTTGCACCGATTGTTGAAATCTAAGCGGAAATGTCTTCAAATGTTGGCTTAAAACCCAGCAATCATAGACACTAAGCGCTGAGCCAGTTCCGTTTTGTACATTGTATAGATCTTGATGCAAAGCCTTATCATTGGTCATTAATGCACCCGCGATCATATCACTATGACCACCTAAGAACTTAGTCGCCGAGTGAATGACGACATCAGCTCCTAGTGCTAAAGGTGATTGTCCGAGTGGCGTCATAAAGGTGTTATCTACAGCTGTTAGGATGTCATGTGACTGCGCTAAAGATGTAATGGCTTTAATATCGGTAACTTTAAATAACGGATTAGACGGTGTTTCAATGTAGATTAATTTCGTATTAGGTTGAATGGCCCTTTCAATGGCGGATAAATCAATTTGATCAACGGTCGTAAATGATAAATTAAATCGTGTTAGAATGTCCTGAGTGAGTCGGTAAGTGCCGCCGTATACATCATCAGGAAGGATAAAGTGATCGCCTGCTTTAAAGGATAGAAATAAAGCATTGATGGCACTAATCCCTGCATTAAAAGCGAGTGCATAAGTTGCATTTTCAAGCTTCGCAAGTTTCGACTCTAGATGCTTTCGATTCGGATTACCGCTTCTCGCATAATCGTAATCACTTTGACCGTTAAGCGTATCTTGGTGATAAGTAGACGAGTAATATAGCGGTTGATTCGCTGAGTCATAATGATTACCCACATTAGGGTCATAAATTAAATCGTGTAATTTGTGTTTCATGGCGTCACCTCCAATTTAGATTTTTCAAGAGCCTGAATTAGGTCGTCTTTAATATCATCGAAGTCTTCAATACCAATGGACAGGCGGATGAGTTGTTGATCGATACCGCGTTTATCCTTTTCATCATCTGGCATATCGACATGTGTTTGTGTGTAAGGGAATGTGATAAATGATTCCGTGCCACCTAGACTTTCAGCAAAGATACAAACCTTAATATGTTCAAGTAGGCGACCTACGTCATACTGCTTATTTAATCGAAGACTCAGCATACCCGTGTGCCCGCTATATAATACCTCTTGAATAGCTGGTGATGATTGTAGTACGTCGATTAACTGCTTGGCATTTCTTTCTGAACGTTCCATGCGTAAGTGCAATGTTTTAAGCCCGCGTAATAATAGATAACTGTCAATAGGTGATAGTGTTGCGCCTATCATATTGTGAAAGGCACTTAACGATTCTACTAATTCTGCATCTTTGACGGTTACGACTCCGGCTAACACGTCGTTATGACCACCAATATATTTCGTAGCGGAATGTAACACGATATCTGCACCGTCCTTTAAAGGTGTGCTTAAGTAAGGCGTTAGAAATGTATTATCAATAATCGTTAAGATATTGTGTGCTTGAGCCAGTCGATAGTACGCATCTAAATCAATATGAATCATCAATGGATTCGATATTGGTTCGATGAAGAAAGCTCTCGTTTGTGGTGTAACAGCTGCTTCCACATCTTCAAAGTTTTCAAAGTGAACATACTTGAATGTGATATTGTATTGCCTTTCGTAAAAGTCAAATAAGCGGAATGTGCCACCGTATAAATCGAACGATACAAGTACTTCATCACCTGGTTTAAATAGATTACAGATGAGTTGAATGCTTGCCATACCACTTGATGTCGCATAAGACTGGATGCCGCCTTCAAGTTTTGCGAAAGCCTCTTCAAACGTGCTTCTTGTTGGATTTTTTGTGCGTGTATAATCAAAACCTGTTGATTGACCAAGCTTAGGGTGACTGTATGCTGTTGATAGATAAATCGGATTACTAATCGCACCAGTTGAGTCGTCGGTGCGTGTGATTTGTGCAAGTTGTGTGCTTTTCATAAATGAACCTCCTAACAATAAAAAAAGCTCCCGTCCTTCGTATCCGAATACTAGACTCAGATAAAAAGGACGAAAGCTCTATTTCGTGGTACCACCTTAATTTGTTGTTTTATCGCTAAAACAACCTCTACCAGTACGGCATATCAATTGTGGTACGTGGTCATTATAAAAATTTCCAGTACGACATATTATATATGCTTATACTGTATCGCGATAACGGGCGAACCCGGTGATTCCTCATATCGAAACCACCACTCAAAGGCCATTTTCAAACATGCTTTCTATCTCTTCTTTCAGCAAAATGAAGAGTCTCTGTGATAGCAGGGTATGTTCTACTTTCCTTGTTAATGTGTGTAATTTGTAATGTTGTTGTTTGGTTAATCCAAACTTTACACGGTTCGTTTAGGTTTGTCAACAAATAATCTGAAAATTTTGATTAAAAAGAATTTTCGTGATGAAAATTAAGCGCTCATTTTCCTAAATAACACTTGTTAAATGGCTTTGTTTACTTATAAAATATTACTCAGAGTTTATTAACTTAAAGAAGGTGTTGACCATTTCTCATTTTGAAAATGACCGTACACATCAAGATGATGAAAATGTACGCATGATAGCACTCTCCGACATTCATCCTAATCCATATCAACCGCGTGTGACTTTTGATGAGAAGCAACTCGATGATTTAAAAGACTCCATTAAAACGCATGGTGTCTTACAACCTATCATTCTACGTCAAACTATTAGAGGTTATCATATCGTGGTTGGAGAAAGACGTTATCGTGCCTCATTGAAGTTAGGTCTTGATACGATCCCAGCTATCGTTAAGTTGCTTTCTGAGCAAGAGATGATGGAGCTTGCGATTATTGAAAATTTACAGCGTGAAGATTTGAATGCGATTGAAGAAGCGATGAGTTATCAAAAATTGATGACGGAACTTGATATGAATCAGGAAGAGGTAGCGAAGCGATTAGGTAAATCTAGACCCTATATCGCGAACATGTTGAGGTTGCTAAAATTACCTGTTAAGATTAGAGACTTAGTGCAAAAAGGTCAATTATCAGGTGCGCACGGACGTACGTTATTAGCACTAAAGAATCAAGACGATATGATTCATTTAGCACATAAAACAATTCAAGAATCGTATAGCGTCCGTTATTTAGAAGAGGTCGTGCAGTCTTACCAACCGTCTAAAAAGCCTTCATCTAAAGTTTCTACGTCATTACCAAGACTCATTCAAAAACATGAACGTAAGCTTAAGGAAGCGTATGGTACGGACGTAAACATATCGATTAAAAAACAAAAAGGTGAAATTGCGTTTACCTTTAAATCAGAATCAGAATATCATCACTTGATTCAACTACTACAAGATAGAAACGAGCGTGACTAGTACATGGTGAAACAAATAGATAATATTTTTAAAGGGTTAATTGAACCTTTAACGAAACCAGAAACGTATGAACAACTCATAACAAAATTAATTATTATTGCGATTTATATTATCGTCGCGTTTATCTTAACGCGTATCGTAAATAAAGTTATCGCACAGTTCTTTAAGATGAATAAACGTAACAAGAATTATGCACGTGCGAAGCGTTCTGAAACGTTGATTACACTTGTTCAGAACGTCGTAGGTTATATTATTTGGTTTATTACAATTACTACAATCTTAGGTAAATTTGGTGTAAGTGTTGAAGGTATCTTAGCCGGTGCTGGGGTTGTAGGTTTAGCCATTGGTTTTGGTGCTCAAACGTTAGTTAAAGATATCATCACTGGTTTCTTTATCATCTTTGAGAATCAATTTGACGTTGGTGATTATGTTAAAATTAATACATCAGGCGCTACAGTGGCAGAAGGCTTTATTAAATCAATTGGACTTCGTTCTACAAGACTGACAACGTTTTCAGGTGAACTTGTGATCTTACCAAATGGTACGATTAACGAAGTGGTAAACTACTCTGTTAGCAATAACACGTCAGTTGTCGAAATGCCTTTTTCTGCGGAGGAAGACATTACAAAGGTAGAGACGTTATTAAGCGAATTCTTGCCGAAAATGCGCAAGGAACATGATGTCTTTACGAAAGATCCAATTGTACTTGGTGTAGAGCGTGTGACAAGTTTAGAAATCGTGATTAAAATCACTGCTGAAACAATACCTGGCGAAGGATTTGCAGGTGCTCGTATCTTACGACGTGAGATTAAAGAATTCTTCCAACGAGAAGGTATCAAACCATCTACGCCAGCTTATGTTAGTTATGATCCTAATCGTCCAACTCATAACGCGTAAATCAAGGAGGAAATAAGTTGACATCTAACTATCAGTTAAATGATATAGTAGAAATGAAGAAACAGCATGCATGTGGTACGAATCGATTTAAGATTATACGTATGGGCGCAGATATTCGTATTAAATGCGAACACTGTGATCGCAGTATCATGATGCCACGACAAACCTTCAATAAAAAACTTAAAAAAATATTAGTATCACAGGATACAAATGATAAGGAGAATGAATAATGGCTTTAACAGCAGGTATCGTAGGGTTACCAAACGTAGGTAAATCAACATTATTTAACGCAATTACAAAAGCAGGTGCACTTGCTGCAAATTATCCTTTCGCAACAATCGACCCTAACGTAGGGATTGTAGAAGTGCCTGACCATCGTTTACAAAAGTTAACTGAAATTGTTGTACCTAAGAAGACAGTTCCAACGACTTTCGAATTCACTGATATTGCAGGTATCGTAAAAGGTGCTTCTAAAGGTGAAGGTTTAGGTAACAAATTCTTATCTCATATTCGCGAAGTAGATGCAATTTGTCAGGTTGTTCGTGCGTTTGATGACGACAATGTAACGCACGTTTCAGGTAAAGTTGATCCGATTGACGACATCGAAGTTATTAACATGGAGCTTGTACTTGCTGACTTAGAATCTGTTGAAAAACGTTTACCTCGTCTTGAAAAGATGGCGCGTCAAAAAGATAAAGACGCTGTGAATGAAGTGCGTATCTTAACTGAAATTAAAGAAGTGCTTGAAAATGGTAAACCAGTTCGTAGTATGGAATTCACGCCTGAAGACCAAAAGTATGTTAAGCAAGCACAATTACTTACATCTAAAGAAATGTTATACATCGCTAACGTAGGCGAAGATGAAATTAATGATGACGATAATGAAAAGGTTAAAGCAATTAAAGAATATGCTGAGAACGAAGGTTCTGACGTTATCGTGATTAGTGCTAAGATTGAAGAAGAAATTGCGACACTTGATGATGAAGATAAAGAAATGTTCTTAGAAGACCTTGGTATTGAAGAGCCAGGCTTAGATCGTTTAATCCGTAAGACTTATGATTTATTAGGTTTAGCGACTTACTTCACTGCAGGTGTACAAGAAGTACGTGCTTGGACATTTAGACATGGTATGTCAGCACCACAATGTGCGGGTATTATTCATACAGACTTTGAACGTGGTTTCATTCGTGCCGAAGTAACAAGCTATGATGATTTAGTTGAGTACGGTGGCGAACAAGGTGCTAAAGAAGCGGGTAAAGTACGTTTAGAAGGTAAAGATTATATTATGAAAGATGGCGACGTTGTTCACTTTAGATTCAACGTTTAATGCTAATAGTCGAAACAGTGAGTGACATGCTCACTGTTTTTTTATAAGTTAGGAGCGGTTGAGGTCATGCAAGACATCTTTAAGCATTTTAAATGGGCGCTTGTGATAATGGCGCTTCACGCTTTAACATGGCTTGTGATGTTATTCCTGTTACCATCGGACATCGTCATGCAAAAGCAGTCTGACGGACGTTTAACATATACATTGCCAAAGCTATTTGCCTTTGTTGCTTGTATGGGTGTGACGGTATTTGTATTTCTGCTTACGTTAATACCACCTATGAAAAACGGAGTCGTCATCAAGCCATATCGAGATCAATTGATTGTAATAAGTATGCAGGTACTTATGCTTATCGTAAGTTTATTTATCATTATAAATGCTTTGATTCATTAAGTCTTTTTAAAAAAGAAACTTTTCTGCAGTATTAACAATCGTCTGTTATAATTAAATTAAATTCATAATTATCTTTTAATTGCATTTAACTTTTATCCAAGCAAATGAGATGGAGGAATTACGATGGAATGTAAACCGATTAGAGCAACATTATTTGAAGACCTTGATTTTGAGAATGACCACGTATTCTATAATAGAAGGCTTGAACATTTTCAAGTGATATTTGAAATGAAAGGTTCGAAAACTGTTGACTCACTTACAACGGCTTATGACGACTCCGAAAAGAACGGTGTTGCTATGGGTCAGTATTATATTCCTGAGTATTCGAAACATTATTTACTCATTTTCGCTTCAAAAGACAAAAATAAATTATTGCAGCTAGAGCGTAACGATCGTGTATTGGATCGTAACGATGTTTACGAGTTAATTGAAGTTGCAAAGAAGGCGTAACTAAAGGGCTTTTCAAAGAGGGAAAGTATTGAAATGATTTGAACATTGAACTAAGGATTTATTATTGTATAATGTAACTCGGTATGCTATAATACTTGATTGTGAGTAATGAAAATTATTCCTTGCTTATTATTAAGTTAGTAAGCCGTATAGACCACAAGGAGGTGCAAATATAATATGAGAACTTATGAGGTTATGTACATCGTTCGTCCAAATATCGACGATGAAGCTAGAAAAGCATTAGTTGAACGTTTCAACGGCATTCTAGAATCTAAAAGTGAAGAAGTATTAGAAACTAAAGAGTGGGGCAAACGTCGCCTTGCTTACGAAATCAATGATTTTAAAGAAGGTTTCTATTACATCGTACGCATCAATGCTGAAGGTAACGAAGCTACAGATGAATTCCAACGTTTAGCTAAGATTAATGACGATATCATTCGTTATATCGTAGTTCGCGAAGACGAAGACAAGAAGTAATTTAATTTGGGGGCGTTAACATGATTAACCGAGTTGTATTAGTAGGTCGTTTAACTAAGGATCCAGAATACAGAACGACTCCCTCAGGCGTAAGTGTAGCGACATTCACTTTAGCAGTAAATCGTACGTTTACGAATGCGCAAGGGGAACGTGAAGCGGACTTCATTAACTGTGTTGTTTTTAGAAAACAAGCAGAGAATGTAAATAATTATTTATCTAAAGGAAGTCTTGCTGGCGTTGATGGTCGCATACAGTCACGCAGTTACGAAAACCAAGAAGGCCGTCGTATTTTTGTTACAGAAGTTGTCTGTGATAGCGTTCAATTCCTTGAACCTAAATCAGCTCAAAGTGGTCGTCAGTCTAATAATCAAGGTAATAACTACCAAAATTATGGACAACAAAACTTTGGCGGACAACAACAAGGTCAAAATACTTCGTCTTACCAAGATTCATCAAAACCTAAGTCAGATAATCCATTCGCAAACGCTAATGGACCGATTGATATTAGTGATGATGATTTACCATTCTAAAATAATAAACGTTATATAAAAATTATCTAAAAGGAGGCAGTTATCATGGCAGGAGGACCAAGAAGAGGCGGACGTCGTCGTAAAAAGGTATGCTATTTCACAGCAAATGGTATTACACACATCGACTATAAAGACACTGATCTTTTAAAACGTTTTATCTCAGAACGCGGTAAGATTTTACCACGTCGTGTTACTGGTACGTCAGCGAAGTATCAACGTATGTTAACTTCAGCTATCAAACGTGCACGTCACATGGCATTATTACCATATGTTAAAGAAGAGCAATAATTATTGCTAAATCCCTAAGGCTTAAGGCTTTAGGGATTTTTTGTTATGTTAAAACTTTTATATAAGACACAACCCAGGTATAATAATTAAAAATTACTTAGTTTTTAAGTTAAGTGAGTGGGTGTTCTTTATGAATGAATTTCTTGTTCCAAAGCCTTTTGAGCCTCAACGATTACCTATAGACTCGAGTATCTATATTAATGACTATGAAACCTTAGTGCGTTTAACTAAAGCTAATCGATATTTAGGTGAATATAAAGGTTTTTTATCAACTTTAATTAATCCGATATTATTGATTTCTCCCTTAATTAATCAAGAAGCGGTATTATCTTCTAAATTAGAAGGTACACATGCTACTTTAGAAGATGTCTTAAACTACGATGCAGGTATCGTGGTGGATATTGAACGTGATGAAATGAGGGAAGTAGTCAACTATAGAAAAGCTCTTTTTTATGCTATGGATGTACTAGGAACGTTTTATGAAGACGATCCTCAAAAATTACCATTGACTGGTCGAATTATAAAGGATATGCATTGCATACTTTTAGAAGGCGCAAGAGGTAACTCTAAGCGTAAAGGTATCTACAAAGTCTACCAAAATTACATAGGGGGTAAATCAAGCGTTTCATTTACACCAGTATCACCTCAGTTAACTGATGACTATATGCAGAATTTGGAAGCTTATATACATAAAGAAGATTTTGATGTACTCATCCAGTCTGCGATTATACATGCTCAATTTGAAATGATACACCCATTCGAAGATGGCAATGGTAGAATAGGCAGATTGTTAATTCCACTATTTCTGTATTATAGAGAAATTTTACCTTTTCCAACGCTATATATGAGTATGTATTTTGAAAATGATAGAGCTTTGTATCTTGATAAGTTAAGCCGTGTATCTCAGAAGAACGATTGGATTGGTTGGATTAAATACTACCTTGAAGGGATTATCGCTCAAACCGAATATAGTATACAAGTTGCTAAAGAAATTTATGCTTTGTATGAATTTATGAAAAATAAAGTAATTAATCAACTTAATTCGGCAAATAGTATTAAACTTTTAAACTTTATTTTTGAGTCTCCGGTATTTAATGCAAAGCAAGCTAGTAAGGCTTCTCAACTAAGTATTAGAAGTATATATACGCTATTAAATAAAATGGAAAAGTTGGGTTACATTAAATCTACCGATAAGAAACGAAATAAAATTTATTACTGCCCTCAGTTACTTGAAATTATACAAATTTAGTAAAACGATTGGTTGTTTCTATGAAGATGAATACTGATAGTGAAGTAAAACGGGAAATACTTCATTAAGGAACGTCGATAGTGAAGTAAAACGGGAAATACTTCATTAAGGAACGTCGATAGTGAAGTAAAACGGGAAATACTTCATTAAGGAACGTCGATAGTGAAGTAAAACGGGAAATACTTCACTAAGGAATGTCGATAGTGAAGTAAAACGGGAAATACTTCATTAAGGAACGTTGATAGTGAAGTAAAACGTCAAATACTTCACTAAGAAATATAATAGGGTTCTGTTGCAAAGTCAGAAAAAATATAACTAATTATCATTTTAACATGGTAGTATTCCCTTAACTGGCCAACATGTGACTAATTTCGTAGCACGGCGAAAATCCGTAGATTTGAAGAGACCTACGGTTCTTTTTATATAGACTATAAATACATTCAATACCTTTGAGTGTATTCTTTGCCGTATTGACGCTTTGATATCTCGTCTTTCTCACTTTAATATGACGGTGATCCTGCTCAATGAGGTTATTAAGATATTTAGATGTACAATGACAGTCGGGATTAAGTTTAAAATCTTTAATCAACTTAGACATTGCCACCTTCGTCGAAGGTGCCTGGTCTGTAATTATCATTTGAGGTTTACCAAATTGTTTAATAAGTCGCTTAATAAACGCATATGCTGAATGATTATCTCGTTTCTTACGTAACCAAATATCCAATGTATGACCATCTGCATCAATGGCACGATATAAATAGCACCATTTTCCTTTTATTTTAATGTATGTCTCATCAACGCGCCATTTATAATAAGCTTTTTTATGCTTTTTCTTCCAAATTTGATACAAAATAGGAGCATATTCTTGAACCCAACGGTAGATCGTTGAATGATGAACGTTAACGCCGCGTTCTCTTAGTATTTCAGATATATCACGATAACTAAGCGCGTATCTTAAGTAATAGCCAACGGCTACAGTTATTACATCTTTATTAAATTGCTTATATCTAAAATAATTCATAGAGAACGCTCCTTTTTTGTTAAAATTATACTATAAAATTAACTTTGCAACAGAACCACTAATATTTATCATCCTTAAATAGTCTTGTACAAGGGGTGATAAAAATGGAGTGGGCGACACATATTATAGACCAATTGGCAAATATACATTTCTCTATTGCATTAATAGTTAGTTTTTCGGTCGGATTATTGACAAGCTTTAATCCCTGTATGCTAGGGATGGCTTCCAGTATCTTTGCTTTTAAAGGAGAATCTAAAAACAAAAGCATTTTACCCATCACTTTGACTTTTATGATTTCTTTTACACTTACGTTCACGATTCTTGGTGTGGTTAGTATTTTTTTGGTGAGCAAGTATTAGAATGGACGGAACAATATGAAGATTTATTTCATAATTTTCTAGGTTTCTTATTTTTATTAATTGGATTTTATGTTCTCGGTTTAAGGCTTCATCACTTTCTAGGGTTACTTCCTTTTAGAGTTGTTACCTTTTATTCCAAACCTGAAAAAAACAACAAAAACCTCGTAATCCTATAATGAAGGCTTACTCGTTAGGTACCTTGTTTGGCCTTACACCATCACCATGTACAACACCTATGATTATTGCAATGATCGCCTTCGCATCAATTACTGGGTCATTAGTTAAAAGTACCCTTTTGTTACTAGTATATGGGATTGGACATGGCATGCCCTTTTTGATCATTGGATGGTTGGCTAGGGTATTGAAGAATACCAGATGGATGGTACGGTGGCAGAAACTCTTGAGTAAAGCAATTGGCGTTGGATTATTTCTTGTCGGTTTGTATTTCTTTTTTGAATAGCTATTAAAGAATCGGTTCTCTATATTATGAATGAACCGATTTTTTGTACATTTATATTTGGTTGTTTGTGTTCCTAATTCCACTAAAAATCCTCGTTTTAAACTATACTTTTTCATTTTCCTGTTTTTGTTGCCCCTTACGAGTTTCCAACCACATATCCAATATCATTAAAGCAACACCAGAAACTATGAAAACATCAGCGAGATTAAAGATAGGATAATCAATAAGCCGAAAATCAAGGCTATCTACTACTTCTCCTCTAATCAAGCGGTCAAAAAAGTTCCCTATTGCTCCACCTAGCAACAGTGATAAGGCAAAAGAGATTCGTCGGTTATTCCTTCCTTCTGTTTGTAAATAATAAATGATACCCAGTACAACAATTAACGTTACAATAATAAAAAACCAGCGTTGACCTTGCAAAATTCCAAATGCTGCTCCTTTATTTCGAAGAGAAGTAATATGGAATACTCCTTCCCATAAAGGAATGGTTTGACCTATTTCCATCCATTTGACAATCGCAGATTTCCATAGTTGATCAATGATTAAAACGATGACTGCAATGATATAGTAGATCCTGATTCTCCTCCAATATTCATTATTTTAAAGTATACCATGATATAACGAACAAATGTATATTTTATTGTTGCAATAAAACGTTATGTTATTTATACTAATATATACAAACAATAATTTGAATGTTATTGTATACACTAATTACAGAGGAGGGGTTGTTTTGAGTATTACTTCCATAAATAAAAAAGAACATGATTTAGATGGTATAAAATCAAGGGGAAAAGATGCTTGTGAGACATTTATATTTGACCCAGAAAAGGTTGAGCGCCGTCAGCAGGAAGTCGGTCAAACGGATGGCTTATCACAATTGTTTAAAGTTTTTGCGGATGATACACGGTTGAAAATTGTTTATGCACTTACGCAAGAAGATGAAATGTGTGTCTGTGATGTAGCAACGATTATTGGTTCTACGAATGCTACTGCTTCACACCACCTACGTATGTTACGTAATATGGGGCTTGCCGAGTACCGTAAAAAAGGGAAGATGGTTTTTTATAGGCTAGTAAGTAATCATGTGCATCACCTTATGCAAGAAGCACTACAGTTGAAGGAAAAGAAGTAAATGTGATGAGTGTTGGGAAAAATTAGTTAAAATGTTACAAACAACTCAGTCCTCCGTTTTACGTGATGGAATGCAGTTGCTCAAAAATAAACCATAAAAATTACCTAAGAAAAGACCATTAGATAAAAAATCATCTCAGGAGATTTAAGCCCTGGTATCCACTGGGGCTTAAATCTTGTTTTTTCTCTGAATTGTACCCTGATGGTCCAAATTATTTGTGAAATGGAATGAATTAAAGTAAGGAGAGTTTGTAATGTTCTCATGGACTGTAGTATCTCTTGTGTTACTCACAAGTATAGCTAATCTTGTTGGAGGACTTATTGTCGTGAGAAAAGAATGGTCCCCCAAAGCTCTTACATATTTAATGGCTTTTAGTGCAGGTTTTCTTTTATCCATAGGTATTCTTGATCTAATGCCAGAAGGATTAGAAAATTCACCTGAAAATGGAATCTATATATTAATAGGATTTTTAGTATTATTTGCCTTTCAAAGAATCCTCACAACTCATTTTCATTTCGGCTATGAAACACATGAGGATAAACTCAGTAAAAAAACGGGCGGTTTAGGTGCCTTTATCGGAATGACCATTCATAGTTTCTTTGATGGGGTCTCCATTGTTGCGGGATTCGAAGTAAGCAGTGAATTAGGTTTCCTTGTGTTTGTTGCTGTATTACTTCATAAAATACCAGATGGCTTAACCATTTCTTCGATTGTTCTTGTAGTATTTAATGACAGGAAAAAGGCGTTTATTGCCTCTGCAGTACTGGCTTTGGCTACTATATTTGGAGGGGCTTTAGTATGGCTACTCAGTGACACAGAATTTGCAGCTGAAGTACTTGGCGATTCTTTTGCAAGAATTGCTTTGTCATTTTCAGCAGGTGTTTTTCTATATGTTGCAGCAACGGACTTACTTCCAGTTGTTAATCAATCTGAAAATCGAAAAACTGGTCTTTACGTTTTGCTTGGTGTAGCCGTTTTCTATATAGCTTCTTGGATCATAGGAGTTGTTGGGTTGGAATGAAAATATTAAAGGAATAGCCTTGAATAATCAGTTGAGGAAATTAAACAGAAAAGTTGAGTTTAGTCTTAGCAAAAAAAGAAATAAAATATAATCAAATAATCATTTGACTATCTATATGTGTGGATATATAATAGCAACAGAACATAACGTAATATTCAAATGAATATCATAATGAGAGGTGGCCAAGAATATAGGAATTCCACATGCATTGATTGATAAAAGATACATTAGTTAATTAAGAAGGAGGTTATTAAATATGAGTGAAGCAACGAAGCCATTAGAGAAGAAATATGTCTATCGTGTTGATGGATTTTCATGCGCAAACTGTGCAGGAAAGTTTGAAAGAAATGTTAAAAAAATTCCGGGAGTAGAGGATGCAAAAGTAAATTTTGGAGCATCCAAAATTTCCGTTTACGGAGAAGCAACGGTTGAAGAATTAGAAAAAGCAGGTGCCTTTGAGAACCTTAAAGTGGCTCCAGAAAAACCTAGACGGCAGGCTCCGCAAGAGGTTAAAAAAGACAAAAATATATATCGTGTTGAAGGGTTTTCATGCGCAAACTGTGCAGGAAAGTTTGAAAGAAATGTTAAAAAAATTCCGAGTGTGGAGGATGCAAAAGTAAATTTTGGAGCATCTAAAATTTCCGTATACGGAGAAGCAACGATTGAAGAATTAGAAAAAGCAGGTGCTTTTGAGAATCTTAAAGTGGCCTCTGAAAAACCTGTACGGCAAGCTACACAAGAGATTAACCAGGAAAAAGAGGATGAAAAAGAAGAAAAAGTGCCATTCTATAAAAAGCACAGTACTTTACTCTATTCGACCTTATTGATTGTTTTCGGATATCTTTCAGTCTTTGTTAATGGGGATGAGAACATTGTTACTACATTATTATTTGTAGCATCGATGTTAATAGGAGGATTATCGCTTTTTAAAGTTGGTTTCCAAAACTTGTTACGCTTTGAATTTGACATGAAAACACTTATGACTGTTGCAGTTATAGGTGGTGCGATTATAGGAGAATGGGCAGAAGTTTCTGTTGTTGTCATACTCTTTGCAATTAGTGAAGCTCTAGAACGATTTTCTATGGATAAAGCGAGACAATCAATTCAATCATTAATGGATATTGCACCTAAAGAGGCACTTGTTAGACGAAAAGGTCAAGAAATGATGATTCATGTAGATGATATTGCAGTTGGAGATATTATGATTGTCAAACCTGGTCAAAAGATTGCCATGGACGGGATGGTTGTAAGTGGGTACTCTGCTGTTAATCAAGCTGCCATTACAGGTGAGTCAGTCCCTGTTGAAAAAGCGGTTGATGATGAAGTATTTGCAGGTACTCTAAATGAAGAAGGATTACTTGAAGTAGAAATAACTAAATTAGTAGAAGATACAACCATTTCAAAAATTATTCATCTTGTAGAGGAAGCACAGGGAGAACGAGCACCATCTCAAGCCTTTGTAGAAAAATTTGCGAAATATTATACTCCGATCATCATCATCATAGCTGCGTTAGTTGCTGTAGTTCCACCATTATTCTTTGGGGCTAGTTGGGAAACATGGGTTTATCAAGGTTTAGCTGTTTTAGTCGTTGGTTGTCCATGTGCGTTGGTTATTTCCACCCCGATTTCGATTGTTTCAGCAATTGGAAATGCAGCGAAAAAGGGTGTCCTAATAAAAGGTGGCGTTTATTTAGAAGAAATGGGTGCCTTAAAGGCCATTGCTTTCGATAAAACAGGTACTTTGACAAAAGGTGTCCCTGTTGTAACTGATTTCAATGTGTTGAACAAACAGGTAGATGAAAATGAAATGCTATCCATTATTACTGCATTAGAGTATCGTTCTCAGCACCCTCTTGCATCAGCAATCATGAAAAGAGCAGAAGAGGCGAATATTTCTTATTCAGATGTTGTGGTAGATGACTTCTCTTCCATTACAGGAAAAGGAATTAAGGGTACTGTAGACGGAACGACCTATTATATTGGAAGTCCAAAACTATTTAAGGAACTGTCAAACTCTAGTTTTGATAAGAATTTAGAGAAAAAAGTTGCAACTCTTCAAAATCAAGGGAAAACTGCTATGGTTGTTGGAACTGACAAAGAAATACTAGCTATTATTGCAGTAGCAGATGAAGTACGTGAATCAAGTAAAGAAGTCATTCAAAAACTACATCAACTTGGCATCAAAAATACAATTATGCTTACCGGTGATAATAAAGGTACTGCGAATGCCATTGGAAGTCATGTCGGAGTAAAAGAAGTTCAGGCTGAATTAATGCCTCAGGATAAATTGGATTATATTAAACAATTGAAATCGGAATACAACAACGTAGCTATGATTGGCGATGGTGTCAATGATGCACCTGCATTGGCAGCTTCCACTGTTGGAATTGCAATGGGTGGAGCTGGTACTGATACAGCATTAGAAACGGCGGACGTTGCACTAATGGGAGATGATTTAAGAAAACTTCCGTTTACGGTAAAACTAAGTCGAAAAGCGCTAAACATAATAAAAGCTAACATTACTTTTGCAATTGCTATTAAATTTATTGCCTTATTATTGGTTATTCCAGGTTGGTTAACACTCTGGATTGCGATTCTTTCAGATATGGGTACAACTCTTCTTGTAGCGTTGAACAGTTTACGACTTATGCGAGTGAAAGAGTAAGAGTAAAAAGGGCTTTCCATTTAGAAAGCCCTTTTAATCAAAATGTAGATTATTTTTTATAAATTGTCTAATAAGAGAAGAAAAATAGGTGAAAATAAGAAAAAGGTTAGATAGATATTACACAACTATATTCTTGAGTACAAATAGTAATTATAGTTACTTATCAAAAGAGGAATCTAGGATGACTGGAGAAGTGAAAAAAGATGTAGACCTTTTAGTGATAGGAGCAGGGTCTGGAGGTTATGTGGCGGCAATACGTGCTGCCCAGTTAGGAAAAAAGGTGGTACTGGTTGATAAGGCGGAGTTAGGAGGAGTTTGCCTTAATCGAGGGTGTATCCCTTCAAAAGCTCTTATTAGTGCATCTGAACGAGTCAAACACATTAAACATGCCAATACAATGGGGCTTAAGGTTTCGGGTGAGGTTCAAGTTGATATGCCAGAAGTAGTAAAGTGGAAGGACGGAATCGTGAACAAGCTAACAGATGGGATCCGCACCTTGTTAAAAGGAAATGGTGTAGAGGTCATCAGTGGGGAAGCCTATCTCACTGAAGCACATATTGCAAAAATAAAAATAGCGGACGAGGAACAGATTTTTTCCTACAAAGATTTAATTCTTGCAATAGGTTCTTTGCCAGTCGAGTTAAAAAGTATGCCATTTGATCAAAAAAGAATCATTTCTTCAACGGAGGCATTGCAACTACAGGAAGTACCCAATCATTTAGTTGTGGTAGGTGGTGGTTATATCGGTTTAGAGTTAGGTACTGCTTATGCAAAGTTTGGGGCAAAAGTGACCATCCTTGAGGGATCGGATACAATTTTGTCCGGGACAGATCCTATCCTAACAAAAACAGTAAAACGTCATTTAAAGGAAATTGGAATCACTGTTATAACGGATGCCCTTGTTCAAGGTGGAGAAAATACAGGCGATGAAGTTAACGTCCATGTTCAAGTTGATGGAAAGGAAGAAATTATTCAAGGTGATTATTGCTTAGTTTCTATTGGGAGAAAACCAAACACAGGTAAAATTGGTCTGGAAAATATCGGAGTAGTATTAGACGACCAAGGATTTATTAAGATAAATAACAAATGTCAAACAAACATTGAACATGTTTATGCAATAGGGGATTGTGCTGGTGGTGACCTCCTTGCTCATAAAGCTAGTTATGAAGCAAAGATAGCAGCCGAAGTGATCAGTGGTCAAAATAGTGTGATTGATTTTCAAGCGATGCCTTTTGTTATCTTCAGCGATCCTGAAGTAGCCTATACAGGTTTAACAGAGAAGGAAGCAAAGGAAAAAGGATACGAAACAGTATCCGGTCGTTTTCCATTCCAAGCAAATGCTAGGGCGTTATCTGTCTCGGATGCAGATGGCTTTGTACAAGTTGTAGCCGAAAAGAATACGAAAAGAGTGTTAGGAGTACAGATGGTTGGACCAGAGGTATCCTCTCTGATTGCAGAGGCTGTTTTTGCGATTGAGGCTGGGGCAAATGCGGAAGATCTTAGCCTTACGATTCATGCTCATCCTACCTTACCAGAGCCACTTATGGAAGCAGCAGAAGGTGTGATGGGACATGCTATACACACGTTGAATAAAAAGCAATAATGTGAATGCAGGCCAACCTGCACTTTTTCATAAGTGCAGGTTGAATTTTTATTAATGGATGGAGACTCATGCACATTTTGTATTGATAGATGTATTACTGTATAAAATTCCTGATGGTATGGATTAATCACTATTCATGAATTTCTAATGAACTGGGTTAATACAAATTATGAAATATATCCAATCGTTTTTCTGACTGTTTATGTACGATGAAGGAGTTGATATAAATGAATTTAATTTTAACTATTCTCTCTGCTTTAGGTTCTTTTATAGTAACCAATGTCGATGATATTTTTGTCTTGATGTTACTGTTCTCTCAAGCAAGGTCACAAACTAAAACGGGTAACAGTGGAATAGTTAGCATGGAGTCGAAAGGAAACCGTATTTATCCAAGAGATATAGTCATTGGCCAATATCTTGGTTTTGCACTTTTAGTTTTAATCAGTCTTTTAGCAACATTTGGAGTAACACTCATTCCTGATCAGTGGGTAGGTTTGCTAGGATTAATACCGATATATCTAGGAGTAAAACTCTTTATAAAGGGTGAAGATGAGGATGAAGGTAACATTCTTTCCAGCTTAAACAAATTTAATAAGTTCTATTTAAGTGTAGCCTTTATCACATTCGCCAATGGCGGAGACAATATTGGAATTTATGTTCCATTCTTTTCTACCTTAAATAACAACCAACTGATAATTACAGTTGTTACTTTCTTTATAATGGTTGCTGTCTGGTGTTTAATTGGCTATCGTCTAGCAAGGTTCAGATATGTTTCTGAAACACTTGAGAAATACGGCCGCTGGATTATCCCAATTGTGTTTATAGGATTAGGAATATATATTATGGTGGAGAACGAAACTTTCCGCGCCATTTTGAGTTTAGTGAATTAAAAATTTCTCAAAAGTACCTCTGATTTACAGTAGGACTTTGATATTTAGAGTAAATATTTATCCTCTGACAAATAATTCTATGGATACGCTCATCGGTTCTGTTGCAAAGTAAAAAAATAAAGCTAACCATTAATTTATCATATCAGTGTTCGCTTAACTTGCTAGCATGATGCTAATTTCGTGGCATGGCGAAAATCCGTAGATCTGAAGAGACCTGCAGTTCTTTTTATATAGAGCGTAAATACATTCGATACCTTTTAAAGTATTCTTTGCCGTATTGATACTTTGATACTTTGTCTTTCTTACTTTAATATGACGGTGATCTTGCTCAATGAGGTTATTCAGATATTTCGATGTACAATGACAGTCAGGTTTAAGTTTAAAAGCTTTAATTACTTTAGCCATTGCGACCTTCGTTAAAGGTGCCTGATCTGTAATTACCTTTTGAGGTTTAGCAAATTGTTTAATGAGACGTTTGATAAACGCATATGCTGAATGATTATCTCGTTGCTTACGCAACCAAATATCTAATGTATGTCCCTCTGCATCAATGGCACGATATAAATAGCTCCATTTTCCTTTTATTTTGATGTACGTCTCATCAATACGCCATTTGTAATAAGCTTTTTTATGCTTTTTCTTCCAAATTTGATACAAAATTGGGGCATATTCTTGAACCCAACGGTAGACCGTTGAATGATGAACGTTTACACCACGTTCACTTAATATTTCAGATATATCACGATAACTCAATGCATATCTTAGATAGTAGCCAACGGCTACAGTGATAACATCCTTGTTAAATTGTTTATATCTGAAATAGTTCATACAGAAGACTCCTTTTTGTTAAAATTATACTATAAATTCAACTTTGCAACAGAACCGAGTTGTCTCTATAAGCGTGATTATGCACAATTAAGCCAGCTGACTTTAGGATACATGTTGTCAAAGTTGAAGTGAGACTTGAAAAGTAAATGATTATAAGTTAGATTGTAAGTAATCGCTAAAACATTATGAAACGAAAATTTAATAGATAGAAACCACTGGAAGTGCCTTTGATAAAGGCTGAGACCGAAGTAATAACTGAGGGATTCCTAGAACCTGATCCAGTTCGCACTGGCGTAGGAAAGTGTCGTTTTCTATGATAAATGTAATCATACAACGTTATTTTTCCACCAGGAAAAGTAACGTTTTTTTATTTGAGGTGAAAATATTGTTTATTGCTATTACACCATATCAAGATTTGTCTAAATCACATATTAAGCATTACTGTGAAATCGAAGGCGTTATCGATTACTTATTAATAAGAGTGCCAATGAATACTGAAGAAGTCATTCAGTGGGTTCACGGATTACTAAAAAATGAGTTTCCTAAGGATAAGATTATTGTTCATAGTGATATCAATGTAATCATACAATGTGACTTGTCGGCAATTCATTTTAGGGAAAGTGATCCTTATATTGAGGAGGTACAAGCTAGTTATCCCGATATGCAAATAAGTATGTCTACGCACCATAAAGATGCTATTGCTAACGCTAAATATTTAGGGCTAGATTTTGTATTATTTGGACACGTATTCGAGACGTCATCTAAACCTCAACAAACACCTAGAGCAAAGTCGGAGGTTGAAGAAGCGCTACAAATTGATATTCCGATTATTGCAATTGGAGGTATTAATCAACATACTTTATCTTCTTTACCTAATGGATTTTCAGGAATAGCCGGTATTTCTGTTTTTAATCAATATTCGAAAGAAAAACTTATAAACATGAAGGAAGTGTGGGATGGACATGTATGATGTCATTATTATTGGATCGGGAGTCATGGGCATGTCAATCGCACGTGGGTTAAGTCAGTCTTTTGCGAATATAGCTGTGATAGATAGAGATGAAGCAGGTAAGCATGCATCTTATAAAGCAGGTGGGATGTTAGGCGCGCAAAATGAATTCACCAAAAATAGTGCTTTGTTTAGTTTGGCAACAATTTCTCAAAAGATGTTCAAACCTCTAAGAGATAGTTTGTTGGAAGAGGTTGGCGTGGATATTGAGTATTTAAATAGTGGATTAATAAAATTGGCTACGAACCATTATGATAATAAAAAGATTGAACAGCAATATCAATTTTTAAGACAACATTTTGCATCTGTAGAACGTCTTAGTCCTACTGATGTTCAACACATGTCCAACGGTGCTATAACTTCAAAACATACAAATGGTATTTATATGCCTGAAGATAATCAAATCAATGCAAACCGCTATACTAAAGGGTTGTTGAAGTCATTATCAAATAGACATATAGATAGAATATACCAAACAACTGTAACCCATATTGAATCCATAAAAGATGGGTACCGTGTGGAGACACGAAATGGAGCTTATTATACTGAAAAGTTAATTGTCACAGGAGGCGCTTGGACAGGAAAACTTTTACAGCAATATTTACCTTGTGAAACGGTTATTGGGGTAAAAGGAGAAGCGCTATTGGTAGAACAACCTGATTTAAACTTGAATATTACCATGTTTCTGACTAATGGTTGTTACGTCATTCCAAAATTAAAAAATAGATATTTAATCGGTGCAACAAGTTACTTTAATGATTATTCAGTTGGGGTGTCTAATTCTGGTAAATCATGGCTTAAATCACAAGCTTTGCACTATATACCAGATTTGAAAAATGGAAAAATCATAAACCAATGGTCAGGTATACGGCCTTATTGTCAAAACGAACAGCCTATTATGGATGAAGTGGATAAAGACTTATTTGTCATTGCTGGCCATTATCGCAATGGAATTTTACTTTCGCCTTTAATAGGTGAGTTGATGAGTCAATGGATTATCAGTGGGCATAGGCCGAAACAATTGTATGATTTTCAGATTAGGAGAGATGAACGAAATGAAATGTAAGATTAATGGTGACGTATTTAACTTTGAACAACCAATTAATATACAAGAAATAATTCAATCATTGGGACTGGATGAAACACGTATTATTGTAGAGCATAATGAAACATTAATTAAGCGAGAACAATTTACATCTCGCATAGTCAATGATGAAGATAACTTAGAATTATTAGAATTTGTAGGAGGCGGTTAATATGTTTAAAATAGGCAACTTTACATTAAATTCAAGATTATTATTAGGTACAGGAAAATTTGATAATGAAGAGATACAAACTCAGGCTATTGCAGCAGCAGAAACAGAAGTATTAACTTTTGCAGTGAGACGCATGAATTTATATGACAAAGATTTACCAAATCCATTAGCAAAAGTTGATTTATCGAAATTCATCACATTTCCAAATACAGCTGGAGCTAAGACAGCTAAAGAAGCAGTTCGTATAGCAGAAATTGCTAATCATGCAGGTGTTTGTGACATGATTAAGGTAGAAGTCATTGGTGATGACGAAACATTACTGCCAGACCCATTAGAAACATATGAAGCATGCAAAGTGTTACTGGAAAAAGGTTACACGGTCTGTCCATATATATCTAATGATGTTGTCTTAGCGAAACGCTTAGAAGAGTTAGGCGTTCATGCAATTATGCCACTTGCCTCTCCTATTGGTACAGGGAGAGGAATCAATAATCCATTAAATTTGCGCTATATTATTGAACGTGTCAATGTACCAGTAATCGTAGATGCAGGTATTGGCTCACCTAAGGATGCTTGTCATGCAATGGAATTAGGTGCTGATGGTATTTTACTTAATACGGCAATATCAAGTGCAGCGGATCCTGTGAAAATGGCAGAAGCAATGAATAAAGGGGTTAGTGCCGGAAGATTGAGTTATGAAGCAGGAAGAATACCTGTGAAGTATACAGCACAAGCATCGAGTCCAACTGAAGGAATTGGGTTCTTATGATAGAGCGCTACAATCGACAAGTAAGATATCATCAGTTTGGTGAGTACGGTCAAAGCCAACTTCAAAAAACTCACGTCATGATTATGGGTGCAGGTGCACTTGGTAGTCACAGCGCAGAAATGTTAGTAAGGATGGGGGTAGGCTCACTTACTGTAATAGATATGGATATTGTTGAATTATCCAATTTACATAGACAAGCGTTATATGATGAGTTGGATGCAGAAAAGATGTTACCTAAAGTTGAAGCATTAAAGCATAAGTTGAATCAAATAAATAGTAACGTACAAGTAATAGCAATTGATCGTGAAATAACAAATTTAAATATTGAAAATCTATTATCGACATATCATCCGGATATTGTTATAGATGGTATGGATCATTTTAAAATAAGATATTTAATTAATGAATCTTGTAACAAGCAAAATATACCTTGGATTTACGGTGCTGCAGTTGGTAGTAAAGGTACTGTTTATGGTATCGATGGTTCTGTTGCAAAGTCAGAAAAAATATAACTAATTATCATTTTAACATGGTAGTATTCCCTTAACTGGCCAACATGTGACTAATTTCGTAGCACGGCGAAAATCCGTAGATTTGAAGAGACCTACGGTTCTTTTTATATAGACTATAAATACATTCAATACCTTTGAGTGTATTCTTTGCCGTATTGACGCTTTGATATCTCGTCTTTCTCACTTTAATATGACGGTGATCCTGCTCAATGAGGTTATTAAGATATTTAGATGTACAATGACAGTCGGGATTAAGTTTAAAATCTTTAATCAACTTAGACATTGCCACCTTCGTCGAAGGTGCCTGGTCTGTAATTATCATTTGAGGTTTACCAAATTGTTTAATAAGTCGCTTAATAAACGCATATGCTGAATGATTATCTCGTTTCTTACGTAACCAAATATCCAATGTATGACCATCTGCATCAATGGCACGATATAAATAGCACCATTTTCCTTTTATTTTAATGTATGTCTCATCAACGCGCCATTTATAATAAGCTTTTTTATGCTTTTTCTTCCAAATTTGATACAAAATAGGAGCATATTCTTGAACCCAACGGTAGATCGTTGAATGATGAACGTTAACGCCGCGTTCTCTTAGTATTTCAGATATATCACGATAACTAAGCGCGTATCTTAAGTAATAGCCAACGGCTACAGTTATTACATCTTTATTAAATTGCTTATATCTAAAATAATTCATAGAGAACGCTCCTTTTTTGTTAAAATTATACTATAAAATTAACTTTGCAACAGAACCATAATAATGCTCTAAAATTCCAAGCGCTTGAAGAATTACCTACACAAATCAAGACTTATTTAAGTAATTTTGAAATTAAAGACATCCGTATTATTAAAAGTGTTTTACTCAAAGGGAAAAAGTCATTTAATAATGCACATGATACATATTATCGTTTAGAGGACGTTGAATTTGAACTTGTGAGTGTTTTAAAACGTTTTAAAGCCATGTTGATACAAAAAAATGAAAATGTTGAAGCGATGCAAGGCTATTTAATGCAATCAATTAAAGCTGAACTTGAAGAAATACATGCATTAAATATGCGTCGCCAAAATATACCTAAATACAATATCTTTAATCAATAATTCAAATAAGCTTCTAACAAGTAAAATAATTTTAAAATATTTGATAATGTCAGGTTCTATTTTGAAATTGTTGACATAACTGGATTATTCAAATTTGATTTTATATGTAAATAATATCTAAAAATTCGCCATTCGTTAGAAATAAACAACAAATGTAACGGTTTAAATTTATAAATGATAGGGAGTTCCAATCAAATTAGCGAAACATGAGAAATGGTTTTGAATTATTACGAGTACTATGTATAAAAGATACGAATACATGTATATTAAGTGACATGAGCCAATCAGTTTATATATCACATAAAATACATGTAAAGTACGTAATAAATGTCATATGTATATACTCTTATTTGTCTCGTATTTGTGTTTTAAAGGGCAAAATTAAATGGATAGAAAAAACTATGTGAGATTAGAATTTGCTCTAAATACCCCTTTAAAATGCAAAATAATGATATTTAAAATTCGGAAAAATAAAAAGATCCTAGAGAAATTTCTAGAATCTTTATTTGGCATAATGACTCATAGATATTTATTTTTGTATTATCAATAAAGGTTTATGCCTCAATAATTTTTCGAAGTATGTTTCATTAATTTTTCAAAATCAGTATCGCTAATATTTGATTGAGTAAGTGTGATTTAGTGGCCGTCTGGATCTTTGATTGTCATTTCTTTAGCGTTCCATGGTTGGTCTTCTAATTGAGTTACTATAAATTTTGATGAGATATGTTGTGATTTATCTTCGATATCTTTGACTAAGATATTGAGATATATTGAATTGCCAACTTCAAAATCTGTTTGAACAATTAAGATTAAATCTTGATGTTTTTCTAGTCTTAAATGATTCATAAGCACTTCATTTTTATCATTTCTAAATTTAAAAACACTTTTAAAGCCAAGTGTTTTTTCATACCATTTTTCTGATTTCTCAATGTCTTTAACTAGGACTTTGTTAAACATAGGCATTTGGTAAAACTCTATCGTTTTCACCTCTTTTTATTAATTGTAATGTATTACGCTGCGTTAATGTCAAGAAAGAGTAAGCTGAGAAACAGGTTTCTTCTCGTCTTGATACATGATATCCATTTTAATTAAACATGTGACGCCTTGAATCCAAATATTTTGCGAAAAAATATGTTCGCTGAATAATCAAATGTAAATAGGATGGATGGTGTTGCCGCGCATACATCACTAGACTTTGAAATTCTGTAAAATCTTGGTTCTCAATAATATCAATAATCTTATTAAATATTTCGGACTGACCTTGATCTAATAAAAATTGATTTAAGTCAAAACCACAACCACTTTCAATATCGTTGATGTCATAAGGGGTTTTATCTGTATTAGACGCATGAATAAAATAATCAAACATGCCCTTAGGGGACATAATTATTTCAATATGACTAGGTGTATTTAAGTGTTGTTGAAGTAATTCAGAGACTTGGGAATAACTTTTTAAAGAATCAAAAAACAAAGCTCCATGTTTATGTGACTTCTTAATTTCTCCTGTCGAGTGATCAATATCTTGATTATGCCACGGACTTAAAATATAGGGGATATGCATTTGTTCCAAAATATCTCGGTAGTTAGATGGCGAGCTCTCTTCATATATTAAGAAAGCCCACTTATTTGAACGTTTATCTTTTGACATCATCAACATCCTTTCTGTGATTATTGATTAATGATGCCATGGGGGTCGTAGTAACCCCATGGCACTGTTAAGATACACATGCGCTTGTGTTTATCACTTCGTGTACCACAACGCATGTGTATCTTAACGTTTGTGGCCTGCAAACCATAGATAACGATGATGACGTTGAGGTTTTGAAAAGTAATAATTCGGGTGCATATGTGTAATTTCTTCATGAATTTGAGGTTCAATCTTTTTTAATATATCGTGAGCTTGCTGTTTCCGGGGAATTTTAATTGCCACACGGACTTCATTTTGACGAACATCAACGAGCGATTTTCCAACCATTTTATTAAAGTATTGCTGGACAGAATTTGTTTTACTTTTGCCGTTATTTTGCCAATCCTGAGTCGTGTCTGTGTCAACATCTTGTTTAAGATAATGTCGTAAAACCATTGTGTGATAAACAGATTTGATATGATTCGTGAGTTGATCTTTCAATAAACGAATCATTAAATCGATAACTATTAACATCAATGCTAAGACTAATAAGTAAAATGTAAGTTGATATACACCATTTGAAATGATTGTGATATAGTGTGTGACGTTTCGCGTATCGATAATATCAATTTGAGACACAATAAAGTTTAATAGGACAAAGAGTTTACTAACCATAACTGTCAAAATAGCGAACAGGAACAAGTAAATGATAATATCATACACACGCATGAAATAGGTTTTCCTCATCACAATACACCTGCTTTCGTATAGTAAGTCGGACATAACAAGGGTAAGACTTGATAGGGAGATTCACTATCAATCACTTGGATTAGACCTGTCCCTTTACCAATGGGTATCACAATACCTTCTGGATCTAAATCGGGGAATAAAAATTGTGTGGTTTTTTTATTAATATTACCGATTTGAATCAGCACATTGAGTTGTTCTCTAACGGAAACCGGGATGGTTTGATGATCAAATCGTTGAGACACCAGTAATAAATGAACTTTGGTGGCACGACCTAATAAAGCAATTTGAGATAGTAATGAAAAGAACGCGTCTTTAATGGTCTTATTCACACCTTCAGCTAAAGCGAGCACTTCATCAATCACAATGGTTAGGTGATCAAATTGATAGTCTGGATCGTCATAAAGAATGGTTTGTCGTTGTTGAATAACTTGAAGGCAATGACTTAAGTTTTCATTAATTTCAGATAAAAAATCAGACTTAGATCGATTTTGATGAGGGTGAATCACAGTAATATCATGAATACGTGCCCAACGGCTCGGTGTATCAAACTTAGGGTCAACAATAATGAGTTCTGATATCGGTTTTAATACACTTAGTAAGTACGTCAGCATATAAGATTTACCACTGCCTGAATTACCTGCGATCGCTATAGATGTAATGTTTTGATAGTTTAAAGTTAATTGTTTCATGATCGGAATTTGTTGATTCGTTAGAGACGACGTAAAACGATCTAAATCAGAAATCACTAAGCGTTCTGATATCCCTTGTTGCCATGGGAAAAACAAAGCGCGTTGCGTATGAATATCGTCGGTATCCATAGGTACGAAATACGCAGAATTCTGTTTTAACAATGTGAATTTGGGATATAAAGCTGCACTCGCAATGAGAAATATTTTTTGATATAAGTCATCGTCCACAATATAGCCTGCAGGCAGGCGAGGAAGAAAGTAAAAACCTTCTTCCGTGACCTTGCAGGTGAAACTATTGGTATAACTGGTTTCGCCTTGCATCATGGATCCTAGTGCCATATTTAAGCTTTGTAGGAGATATTGTTCGAGCTCTTTGGCTGTCATTATTTAACCTCCTTCAGATCTGAAGCTTTGAAGTAAACATCATAACGGACTTCACAAGCTTCTAAATGATCAAAAGTAATGACGCTCATATAATTAGGTAATGTCACTTCATTTTCGAATTTAACTGTGAAGGGCGGTAAGCCTTCTTGAACAAACCAGGCTTTATACGCAATAATTTCTCCGGTAGGCTGATTATTCTCAAAACGCTGTTGCGGATAAAGTTCTGTACTTAAGCTATAAATGGGTTTTTTATTATCAATATAATTGGAAGCTATTTCAGTTGAATAGCCACCTTTTTTGAAATTAGATTGAATTTTCATGTGAAACATCCTTTCTATCCTATTGATGCGCATCGTTTAGGAAATATAAATAGAATTAATCAAAGATATCTGTGATTGATTAAATTTTCGCAAATGAAGTGATAAAATAATAGGTGAAAAAATTTATTCGGTTTTTGGAGGTAATAGCGTGATTATCATTAATAACAAAGGAATCAATGACTTAGATTTTAATTATTGGATGAATAATCAATTAACTGATGACAATATCGAAGAAATTTTAGAGGGGTCTGATTTAAGTATGGAACAAGAAATTTTTAAAAGTAATTATAAAAAATTCTTGGAGATAGATGGCAAAAAGGAAAGATGGTATTCTCTGGAAGAAGCTGCGTATATTATTAATGGGAATTATTTTTCAATTTATGAGGAAGATAGCAAAAAGCGAAGTGTCACAACAGACTATGTAAAAAATAAAAGTAATGATATCTTAAATAATATAGAAAATGGAACAAACCAAAATTGGAATAAATATCATTACCCACAAAAAAGGAAGTTTGCATTCAAAAAAGTAAAGTATGTTAATGAAGATATGATCGATGAAATATTAAGAGATGATGTAACAAAACCTGAAAAAATAAAACGAGGTAATATATCAATCGAAGAGTTGCTACCTAATCAAAATAGAATAGCAAAATATATTAGACAGAATGAGAATATACATAATAAAAGTATAATGATAGATTACCTAAATCAATTAAGTGATACACTGGCAAAATCATTAGACGACGTACGTTATTTTTCAAATAAACTATCATTATTTAAATCTGTTATTAAAGATTCTAGAGAAATAGCACAAAATATACATAGGGATCACGATATAGATAATAAAGAAAAATATGAACTTCTGAAAAAAGAATATAGTAATTTTTTAGAAAACTGTATACGTTTTTCTAATGAATATTTAGATATACTAGATATCAAAAATATTTTTAATATTTTTGATACTAAGAAAATTGTTTTAAATCTGTCTTATTATACGAAAATGTGGGAGGTTCCTGATATTAATAATGAACAACCGATAAATAATAATTTACAAAAGTTTGTTGATTTGAAAAAGAAGAAGTATTTAAATAATGTACATTGGAGTAAAAATAAGATACTTAAACAATTAAATGAAATTGAAGTTAAACCCGTTACTTTAAAAGATGGTACTAGTGAAACAGAACGCGTGGCAGAGTGGATGTATAGAAATAAAACAAAAGTTGTTTATGAAATTATAAATAAAGAATTTGATGATGTTTATGATTTACTTAACGGTATGTTGAAGTCTGAATACACAGAACTTATGGGCTATATGAGAATATGGCATAACTTAAGCAAAAATTTATAAGTCTTAGTAACCTGTTATACACTTTAATTGGAGGAGTTAACGTGTATTTCAAAAATATGGATTTCTTGATTGACCTATACAAGAATTTTAACGAAGTAGGGATTTTTGCAGTAATATATATTATATATGCGCTTATTCAAATTCTAAGTCAAAATATTTTATATAAAAGACAAAAGATGGAAAGAGTAAAAACACTGATAATCAATATAATTTTATACATATTTATAACACTAGTAGCATTAATGTACTTGTTAGCAATGATTTTTTATTCACTCAGTGCATATCCTAAAGAAGAAGTGATTAAATATATAACAGATTGGGATAAAATTAGTTTGCCAGCTATATTACTTGTTCTTTATTCGTTATTATTCCCTATTTTTATATTTCCATTTGTAGGAAAACGACGTAGAAAAAACTATTTTGCAGAAAATGTAAATAATTGTATTATTGAAAGAGAAATTATAGATAGAGTGAGTATTAATGGTAGAGATAAATTAATTCTAAAAGATGCCTTAGGATATCAGACAGAAAAAGATATAACAGGAATAAAGGATTTAAAAATTAGTACATCTCAAAAAAAATCTTGGTTAACGTTAGAAGACATTAAAATAGCTACGATGAGTCTAAGAGATAAACAATTACTGTTAAAAATGATTATAGGTTTAATAATATTTGGGGTCCCTACAGGGTATTTTGTGTGGAACTTCATCAGTGTCGTTGATGATTGGGATAGAATAATGCACGCAAATGATATATTTATGTATATGGGTCTTTTCACGTTACCATTAATGGTAACAGTTGAGTTATATGTAGTTGCATTTATTATTACCAAAAATTTATTTAAAAAGAAAAAATGATAACAAATTTAGATTAAGAGAAAATAACTTATCAAAGGTCGTATATTAGAACATGATATATATAGTTCGCCTATCTATCAAGAATCAATCTAGTCGCAGAGAGGGATCATTACTTTGCTAATCATTTTCGTTAATTGGACTATAACATTGGTTGGTGGAGAAATGTAAAAGACTATTATTATTGATTTTGTAGGATTTTTTTGGTTAATAAGTCTTTTCTTATACTATCAACAATACGGTAATTAGCTTGTCAAAGGATTTTACTCTTTCCAATCAATTGTGGATTTGTATCGGTGTAGAAAGTATTTTGTACCAAGCGTCTACCTGCTTTATTTCTAATGAAAAATCAGTTAGTAAATCTTTAATCATTTTTCTCTTAGAAAACCAATTTGAACGGTTCTGAGAAATATAATATAAAGATAAAAAATTGACATATGATTTATACAGTGCTAAAATTTAAAATGTATATAGGAGAGGTCTTGCCACAAGTAGACATTGAAAAAATAGAGAGTCCATGCTAAAAGTTGGAATTGAAAAAATGGAGAGGTCTTGCCACAAGTAGACATTGAAAAGCGACCAAATATTTGGTCGCTTTATTTTTATACTGTAGGAGAAATTATGAAATTATACTATGTTGATGAAGATTATATTAATGAATTAAGAAATGTAGATGAGAGAGTATTATTAAATAAATCCACTCGTCCTTATTTAGGAGTTGTATTATCTATTAATGATCTTAATTATTTTGTCCCCTTAAGTTCCCCTAAAGAAAATAAAAAACTAAATAATCAACTATCAATAAAATTGTTTGAGGTTAATAATATTCAAAATAGATTAGGATATCTATTATTTTTAAATATGATACCTGTTCCTGATAAATATCTTTCTAAAATAGATATGCAATACATAAAGGAGCAAGATTTAGAATATTATAACTTATTAACTAACCAATTAATTTTTATTAGGCAAGAAAATCAAAGAATCGTAAATAAAGCCCAAAAAGTATATAAAAATGCTGTGATAAAAAAAGTTTCATTTTTTGAATCAATGTGTGTAGATTATTTAGCATTGGAAAGATATGTGAAAGATTTAAAACAGTAAAAAAGATAATTCTGTCAATAATTCCCCTCAACATACTCAGAAGAATTTTAGTGTAAAGTCTTTGTAATTGTCTATCTTAGTTAATTAGATGTTTACTATTATTTCTATATTAATATATAGCTAAAATTAATAAAATAGAAGTCATTAGCTGAATTACTTATGAATCAAAATAAATTTTATATACAAAATGTCATTTTTGAGTACGCTCTAAATAAACAAAAATAGTCCTCTTATTAAAATAAGAGGACTATTTTTGTTTAAAATTATTCAAGACCATTCGCTTTCTAACATACTCATTTGCCATAAATTATAATATTCTCCATTTAATTTTCTAAAGTCTCTTTTTTCTCCTTCTTTTATAAATCCAATCTTTTTGTAACTTTTAATAGCTGATTTATTAAAGGCAAAAACACCTAATTCAATTCTGTGTAGTCCCAAATCTTCAAAAGCCTTTTTCAATAATTTCTTTATTATTTTAGGGCCTAATCCTTGGCCACGCATTTGCGGATCACCTACTAAAACTTTACTTAACGTGGCGGAACAATTTTTAAAATCTATATTATTTAAAGCAATATGACCTATAATTTTTTTTGAATTATTTTCTTCAATGATAACTTTATAAATTATTTTACTAGAATTTTCTTTATTTGTGTCTTTAATATATTCCTTTAATTGTTCTTCATCTAGGGGATAATTAAAATCTGTACCTGCCCATTTGACTAAAAGTTCAGGAGAGTTTATCCAGTTTATTAATAAATCAAAATCTTTCTCCTCAAAATATTCAAACTTAATCAATAAATTACTCCTTAAATAATAGGTTATTAACTATAAAAATTCAGTGAATGTTGCAATATAAACAACCACTACAATTTTTTGATACTTTCTTCATCAACTTTCTATCTTAAATTTTCGATTTTTTATAAAGCGTTTTGTATTATCTAAATAACTCTTTACAATTTACTGATTTTTAAGCTTTTGCTAATAGATTTATGCAACTTTAATATTATAAGTAAATCTATGCACTTCATCATTAAATTTAAATTCTGCCCAAATTTTATACATCCCTTTTTTAGGAAAATGAGCATAAAAGGTTGTAGAATCAGGTGATTCTGGGTGAACATGAATATAATCAGTTAATTGCTCATCAAATATAATCACATGTCCTAAAGCTCCTAAATAAGGTTGGGGAGTTAATTCTGTATTGAAAGTTAAAGGGACATGTTCATCTTCTTTAGCACTTATAGAATTTAAAGTTACATGAACTCCTTTGTTAACTTTTACCCAATTTTTATCAGAATTTAAAGATGTTGTAGAGGTTATTTTATCTCCAATTTGCAGTTCAATAGGATGAACGGAATACACATGGTTTTTTGGTGTAACATCAACAAAAGCCTGGTAAGTTCCTGGCTCTAATTGTTGGTTAATTATAAATAAACCTTCATGCTTTTTTTGAGGGTGTAGGTGGTAATATTTCTCCATGTCATTAGATACTAAAACGAAATGCATTTCTTTTTCATGCATAGTATCTAATAATGGGGCATTATTAAATTCATCTTCTAACGTAATTTCTATATTACCATCTCTATATACAACATTTGCTTTAATTTCGGGTTTGTTTGAATGATATTCATGATTATGATTCATATTTTTATCCTCCTTAATTTTTAATAAGGGCATATCATTAAACGATATGCCCAACTATTTAAATTATTTAATTACATCGTAACCTTGATCTTCAATAGCTTCTTTAAAGTCGTTGAAAGCTACTTGATTTTCATCAAATTCAACTTCCACATTCCCATTCGCCAAGCTTACTTCTGAAGATGTTACACCATCTAATCCATTTAATGCTTTTTCAATTGAATGCTTGCAATGGTCACAGCTCATACCTTCTACATTAATAACTTCGTTAGTCAATGTTGTCACCTCCTTTCAAGAAATATAAGATTCTTATAATTTCATACGTTTTAGACGTAAAGCGTTTGTGACAACACTTACAGAACTTAAAGCCATTGCTGCTCCCGCAACCCAAGGTGCTAGCAGACCAATTGCTGCTATAGGGATACCTGCAACATTGTAACCAAACGCCCAAAATAGATTTTGGCGAATATTACGAATTGTAGATTTACTTGCTTTTATTGCTTTTGGAATTAATAAAAGGTCTCCTCCTAAAATAGTTATATCAGCAGCTTCGATTGCAACTTCTGTACCTGTACCAATGGCAATACCAATATCTGCTTTAACTAGTGCTGGAGCATCATTGACACCATCTCCAACCATAGCTACTTTTTTACCTTCAGATTGAATTTCTGCTACTTTAGAAGCTTTTTCTTCTGGTAAAACCTCTGCAATAATCGTGTCTATACCAACTTGTTTTGCTATTGCTTGTGCGGTACGTTTGTTATCACCAGTTAACATAGCAACTTCAATACCTAATTCATGAAGTTTTTGAATAGCTTGTTGGGCAGTATCTTTAACTGTATCAGCTACAGCGACAACCCCTCTCAATTCGTTATCTACGCTTATAAGCATTGCAGTTTTTCCTTCTTTTTCAAATTGAGCGAGATTTGTTTCAGCTTCATTAGTTTGGATTCCTTTTTCACTCATTAGTTTTCGATTTCCGACAAAAAGTTCTTTACCATCAATTGTTGCATTTATACCGCGCCCTGGTATAGCTTCAAAATGGTCTACTTCTAAAAATTCTAATGATTTTTCTTTAGCATAACTTACGATAGCTTCAGCTAGTGGGTGTTCAGAACCTTTTTCTGCACTAGCTAACAATTGTAATGTTTGATCATCTCCACTAAAATCAGTGACTTCAGGTGTGCCATTTGTTATAGTGCCAGTTTTATCTAAAACAACTGTATTAATAGCGTGTGTACCTTCAATGTGTTCTCCACCTTTAAATAGAATGCCATTTTCAGCAGCTTTTCCGGTACCCACCATTATAGAAGTAGGCGTAGCTAAGCCTAACGCACAAGGACAAGCGATAACTAATACTGCTATTGCAGCAACTAAGGCTGGTTCAAATTGTCCCGGCTGAACTAATGAAATCCATATAATAAATGTGAAAATCGCGATACCTACAACGATAGGTACAAAATATCCAGAAATAATATCTGCTAGTCTTTGTATTGGCGCTTTAGAACCTTGTGCTTCTTCGACAACTTTAACAATGGAGGCAAGAGCTGTATCTTTACCAACTTTTGTTGCTTCAACAGTAATTGCTCCATTTTTATTCATTGTTGATCCTATAACATTATCATTTTGCATTTTTTCAACAGGAATAGATTCACCTGTCAACATTGACTCGTCAATTGAAGTCATACCTTTAATTATTTTGCCATCTACTGGTATTTTTTCTCCTGGTTTGATAACTAAATAGTCTCCTTCTTTTACCTCACTTAAAGGAACCATAGTCTCTTCACCGTTGCGTAATATACGTGCTTCTTTAGCTTGTAAATTCAACAATTTACTTAACGCATTTGTTGTTTGTGTTTTAGCACGTGCTTCTAAATACTTTCCGAAAAGAATTAAAGTAATTAATACAGCACTTGTTTCAAAATATAGGTGTGGCTCATAATTTGTATTAATTAACCACTTAATCGATTCATAAATACTATAAAAGAAGGCTGCGCTTGTACCTAAAGCGACAAGAACATCCATATTTGCTGACCCATTACGAAGGTTTTTATAAGCGCCTACATAAAATTGCCAACCAATAACAAATTGAACAGGCGTTGCTAATACAAATTGGAACCACGGGTTCATAAATATATGTGGTATTTGAATACCAAATAAATGAACGAACATTGTCATTAACAATGGAGCTGCTAAAACAGCTGAAACAACTAATTTAATTAACTGTCGTTTTAATTGTTTTTCTTTTTGGGAACTTTTTTCTGATGCTTCTTTTTTAGGTTGTGCCTCATACCCTAGGTTTTTAATACGTTGTTGAAATTCATCTACAGACGTCATATCAGGGTTGTATTCTACAGTAGCACTTTCTGTGGTTAAATTAACTGTAGCCTTATTTACACCTGAGATTCGATTTAAAACTTTTTCGATTTTATTCGAACAAGCTGCACACGTCATTCCCATTACATCGAGATCCACTTTTTCGGTTAAAACTCCATAACCTGTTTTTTGAATTGTATTTGCAATATCTTCTAATGATGTAACATTGGGGTTATATTCAATTGTAGCTTTCTCTGTAGAAGGATTTACATTAGCGTTAACTTCATCTAATTTATTTAGATTTTTTTCTACTTTATTCGAGCAAGCTGCACATGTCATGCCTGTGATACCTAATGAGGTTTTTTTAATATTTTCACTCAATTATTTCTTTCCTCCTATTTTGAAAATTGTTTTAATACAACCATCAATTCTTTGATACTTTCTTCTCCGTTGCCATTTTTAATACCTTCACTTACACAATTAGATATATGGTCTTCAGTTACTATAAAACCCACTTGTTTTAGGGCTGATTGTATTGCTGTTATTTGTACTAGTACATCTATACAATATCTATCTTCTGCTATCATTGATTGTAAACCGCGCATTTGTCCTTCTAATCTTTTGAGTCTATTGAGCAATGCGTCATTGTTTTTAACAGTAGTAGTGTTCAATTTCACCCCTCCTCATATACCCTAACGGGGTATCTCTTGTTAGAATCTATATTATACCCCCAGCAGGTATAAGTCAATACAAAAGTTTCATATAAAAAATTAATATTTATAGTTTGTTTTAAGAGGTACACTTGTATAAAATGTATGCTAAAACTTATATTAGGAGAGATATATTTGGATAAAAATATACAACTTGAGCTTTACACAAGACCTACATGCTCTGATTGCCAAGAATCAAAAAGGTATTTAAACTCTCAAGAGATTAGTTATAGTCATAAAGATGTAAGTCAAAATTTGGACTTAGAAGAAGAAATGAAAAAAATATCAGGCAACCGAATTGTTCCCTTATTTGTTTTTTATAAAAAAAATTTTTGGGGTAAAAAAAAGTTGTTTAAATATTACGTGGGATTTGAAAATAACAAAAAAGATATATTAAATATATTGGAATAATTAAATAAACAGCCATTATTAAAAAATAATGGCTGTTTATTTAATGATGATGTTGACTGTCTTCTTCTTTCACGATACAAAACAATTTTTCACTATGATTATTGTTAGAAGTTTCAGTCTGTATTGTGACATGTTGAATATTTTGATGATTGAGTTCATGTTCTATACGTTTAAGTAAAAACTCATTTTCAGTAATGGTCATTGTATCTTCTACAACAATATGACAAGATAACGCGTTTAATCCGCTAGTTACTGACCAAACATGAAAGTCATGAATATTTTTAACTTCTTTGAATTTTTTAATAGTTTTAATAATGTCTTTTGTATTTATATTGCTTGGTGCTCCCTCCATTAATACATGAAGACTTGATTTTGTTACATAAAAGCCGCTACGTAGTACTAAAATTGCTACAATCACACTTGCTAAAGGATCCGCCCACCCCCATCTAAAAAATATAATGAGAAGGGCTGCTATAACTGCACCTATAGATCCAAGCATGTCGCTTATTACATGCAAATATGCTCCACGCATATTTAAGTTTTCTTCTACATCGCTCCCGCGCAGCATTATCCAAGCCACAATAATATTAATAAACAAGCCTACCAAGGCGATAATTAACATGCCTGTAGAAGCTACCTCAGGGGGGTTTTTAAATCTCTCAATAGCTTCATAAAAAATATAGATAGCTATTAACATCAAAGTAATACCATTAAGTACAGCTGCTAGTATTTCAAACCTTTTGTAGCCAAAAGTTTTATTTGTATTAGCTTGCTTCGCTCCTAAAGTAAATGCAATTAAAGCAATACCTAAAGAAATAGAATCACTTAACATATGACCAGCATCTGAAATTAACGCAAGACTGTTAGTAAAGAAACCACCTAACCCTTCTACAATCATGTAACTTGTAATAATAATAAAACTAATTAATAAAGTCTTTTTGTTCGCGCCATGTGTATGATTATGATTGTGATCGTTTTCCATTTAATCCCTCCTCTTTTTAATGATGAAAAATATTTTCTATAATTTGAATTTTTGTTTTTATAACTATAGAGTTAAAAAATATAAAATTTCAATTAATGTTTTGTTACTCGAAGAAAATCATACTAACTTATGAATATATGCTCATATATTCATAAGTTAGTATGATTTTTATCCTTTGTCAATATAGAAATGCTTTGTATTTTGTATATTAAATAAAAACCCTACTTTGCTTTGGACAGTAGTGGGATTTTTGCATATGATAAACCACACTTCACTTGCTAAATATTAACTATATTATAATTAACAAGTGATAATTTCTTTTTAGAGAAAATAATGTATTCACGCCTTTAGGCGTGAATACATTATTTTTTTTTGAATAGTTTAGAAAAGATAGATTGTTTTTGTTCATTTTTTTTTGATGCTTTTGGAGTAATGATATCTTCTTTTGAATCTATATTATCAGTTTCTATTTTTTTGGTATTACTTAATATATTTTGGCTATTTAAATTCAAAGATTGTTCTTGTTTTAATGCAATTGTTAAATCGTCAATTTGTCGATTCTTTTGTCGAATTTCTGATTCTAAATGCTCTATGTATTTATCGATATAACTGCTATATTGGTTATTTAATGATTCTGTTTTGTTTGTCGATTTTTCATCAAATTTTGTCGATTCTTTTGTCGTTTTTTTATTTAAAATTGTTTTTAGATAATCTATTGTATTATCATCTATTAATGATTTGTTACCTACTTTGTTTACCTTCAAATTTGAAGGTAAACTTTTTAAATGATAATGAATTGTTTGTTTAGAGACATCTAAAGGTTCTGTTGCAAAGTAAAAAATATAGCTAATCACTAATATATCATGTCAGTGTTCGTTTAACTTGCTAGCATGATGCTAATTTCGTGGCATGGGGAAAATCCGTAGATCTGAAGAGACCTACGGTTCTTTTTATATAGAGCGTAAATACATTCAATACCTTTTAAAGTATTCTTTGCCGTATTGATACTTTGATATCTTGTCTTTCTTACTTTAATATGACGGTGATCTTGCTCAATGAGGTTATTCAGATATTTCGATGTACAATGACAGTCAGGTTTAAGTTTAAAAGCTTTAATTATTTTAGCCATTGCTGCCTTCGTTGAAGGTGCCTGATCTGTAACTACCTTTTGAGGCTTACCAAATTGTTTAATGAGACGTTTGATAAACGCATATGCTGAATGATTATCTCGTTGCTTACGCAACCAAATATCTAATGTATGTCCCTCTGTATCAATGGCACGATATAAATAGCTCCATTTTCCTTTTATTTTGATATACGTCTCATCAATACGCCATTTGTAATAAGCTTTTTTATGCTTTTTCTTCCAAATTTGATATAAAATTGGGGCATATTCTTGAACCCAACGGTAGATCGTTGAATGATGAACGTTTACACCACGTTCTCTTAATATTTCAGATATATCACGATAGCTCAATGCATATCTTAGATAGTAGCCAACGGCTACAGTGATAACATCCTTGTTAAATTGTTTATATCTGAAATAGTTCATACAGAAGACTCCTTTTTGTTAAAATTATATTATAAATTCAACTTTGCAACAGAACCATTTAGAATATTAAAATTCCTTCATTACACTCTTGGCGGTTTCACTTATCAACTTATCATTTGGCTTATCACTTTTATTGTCTTTATTCGTAAAAATGACTAAAACAATAGGTTCAGATTGGCCCTTAGGATAAACAAAAGCAACATCATTTCTAGAAGCATATGTTATTGCTTGACCACTTTTATCAGCAACCTTACAGTCTTTTGAAACACCGTCTTTAATTAAAGTATCTCCGCTTTTATTATTTAACATTAAATCAAGTAAGAATTTTTTGTTTTCTTTGCTTAATTTTCCATTTGCGATAAGTTTATTTAAAGTCTTACCGAAAGCAGCAGGTGTTGAAGTATCTTTTTTGCTCTTTGGTGAATAGTAATTTAATTCTATCTCATATCTAACTGGATTTGTTACTTTATCTCCTAGTTCTTTTAGACGTTGTTTAACTTTTTTGATTCCACCAATTTCTTTTATAATTTTATTGTTTGCTGTATTATCACTATATGCCATTGAAGCCTCAATAAGTTCTTTTAAAGTGATATCTTTTCCTACATATTTTTCTAAAATAGGAGAATAAGCAACTATATCATCTTTGTTAATATGTATTTTTTTATTTAACTTATTATAAGGTACTTGTTCTAACAAAATAGCACTATTTATCGCTTTTGAAGTCGAAGCATAGGCAAATCTCTTATCTGAATTAAATTTTACTTCCTTACCACTTTTAGTATCTAAAGCATAAACACCAATATGAGCATTATATTTTTTTTCTAAATCATTTAACTCTTTGGCATGTGAACTGTTTGAATTACATGCACTTAAAACTAAAGCAATTGCAATTAAAAATATTAACTTTTTCAAAATAAACCCTCCAATATTACAGTTGTAATTTTTACAAATTAATAATATTACAATTGTAATATTGGTGTCAATTGTTTATTATAAATAATTGAAAGAAGGTGTCAAAATGGCTAAATTACTAATAATGAGCGTAGTAAGCTTTTGTTTTATATTTCTATTGTTAGTATTTTTTAGGTATATATTAAAACGCTATTTTAATTATAGTTTAAATTATAAAGTTTGGTATCTAACTGTGCTTGCTGGATTAATTCCTTTTATCCCAATTAAATTCTCTTTTATAAAATTTAATAATGTGAATAATCAATCGCCCACAGTTGAAAGTAGGTCACACGACTTGAACCATAACATAAATACCACCAAACCTGTTCAAGAGTTCACAACAGATATCCATAAGTTTAATTGGGATTCAATTGATAATATCTGCACAGTTATTTGGATAGTTTTGGTTATTATTTTAAGTTTTAAATTTTTGAAATCCTTATTATATCTTAAATATTTAAAGAGACAGTCACTTTATCTAAACGAAAATGAAAAAAATAAAATAGATACGATACTTTTCAACCATCAATATAAAAAAAATATTGTGATTCGAAAAGCAGAGACTATTCAATCTCCAATAACTTTTTGGTATGGGAAATATATTATTTTGATTCCTAGTTCATATTTTAAAAGTGTAATTGACAAAAGACTAAAATATATAATATTGCATGAATATGCTCATGCTAAAAATAGAGATACTTTACATTTAATTATCTTTAATATCTTCTCTATTGTTATGAGTTACAATCCATTAATACATATTGTAAAAAGAAAGATAATTCATGACAATGAAGTAGAAGCCGATAGATTTGTTCTTAATAATATTAACAAAAATGAATTTAAAACTTATGCGGAATCTATTATGGACTCCGTATTAAATATTCCATTTTTTAATAAAAATATATTAAGCCATTCATTTAATGGTAAAAAGTCATTACTCAAAAGAAGATTAATTAATATAAAAGAAGCCAATTTGAAAAAACAGTCCAAATTAATTCCAATTTTTATTTGTATTTTTACTTTTTTGCTCATGGTAATTCAAAGCCAGTTTTTGATGGGGCAATCCATAACTGATTATAATTATAAAAAGCCCTTACAGAACGATCACCAAATTTTAGATGAAAGTAAAAATTTTGGTTCAAATAGTGGATCTTTCGTCATGTACAGCATGAAGAAAGACAAATACTATATTTATAATGAAAAAGAAAGTAGAAAGAGATATTCTCCTGATTCAACTTATAAAATTTATTTAGCGATGTTTGGACTTGACCATCATATCATAAGTGATAAAAATTCACGTATGTCATGGAATCATAAACATTATCCTTTCGAGTCTTGGAATAAGGAACAAGATTTAAATACAGCAATGCAAAATTCAGTTAATTGGTACTTCGAACGTATTAGTAATCAAATACCAAAGAACTATACTGCGGCTCAACTCAAGCAATTAAATTATGGTAATGAAAACTTGGGAAGTTATAAAAGCTATTGGATGGAAGATAGTTTGAAAATATCTAATCTTGAACAAGTAATAGTTTTTAAAAATATGATGGAACAAAATAACCATTTTAGTAAAAAAGCAAAGAATCAATTATCTTCTTCATTATTGATTAAGAAAAATGAAAAGTATGAACTGTATGGGAAAACAGGTACAGGTATAGTAAACGGGAAGTATAATAATGGGTGGTTTGTAGGTTACGTAATTACAAATCATGATAAGTATTATTTTGCTACACATTTATCAGATGGAAAGCCGTCTGGGAAAAATGCTGAATTAATCAGTGAAAAAATATTAAAAGAAATGGGTGTTTTAAATGGCCAATAAGCAAGTTGAAATATCTATGGCTGAATGGGATGTTATGAATATAATATGGGATAAAAAATCAGTATCAGCTAATGAAATTGTAGTTGAAATTCAAAAATATAAAGAAGTTAGCGATAAAACGATTAGAACATTAATCACAAGACTATATAAAAAAGAGATTATAAAACGATACAAATCAGAGAATATTTATTTTTACTCATCAAATATTAAAGAAGACGATATTAAAATGAAAACTGCTAAAACCTTTCTTAATAAACTGTATGGAGGGGACATGAAAAGTTTAGTGCTGAATTTTGCGAAAAATGAAGAATTAAATAACAAAGAAATTGAAGAATTGCGAGACATTTTAAATGATATTAGTAAAAAGTAATTAGAGATATGTTTCAAACATAATACATATGTAAACTATGCTTGACTCTTATTAAATTAGTTTTGTTAATAACATTTAAAATATTTTATTAAATATGAGAGTGTCCAGAAAATAACCATTTTCTGTACACTCTCTTTTTATGTCGAAATAAGTGAGGATTACATTTATTTTTATGTTCAGAAACCCAATAAAAAATCTATGTTCACAAAAGTGCTCGTATTTAAGTTATGGTACACTAATGATGGATATAGGAGGTTTGTATTTTGAAAATAGGTTATGCAAGAGTTTCAACTGGTTTACAAAATTTAAATTTGCAGGAATATCAATTAAATCAATATGGTTGTGAAAAGATATTTAGTGACCACATAAGTGGATCAAAAAGTAAACGTCCTGGTTTAGATAAAGCCATTGAATTTGCGAGGGCAGGAGATACGATTGTTGTTTGGAGACTAGATAGACTAGGGCGTAATATGGAAGATTTAATCACATTAGTTAATGAACTTAATAATCGAGGCGTGAGTTTTCATAGTTTAGAAGAAAATATAACAATGGATAAATCAAGTTCTACAGGACAATTGTTATTTCATTTATTCGCAGCATTTGCAGAATTTGAACGTAACTTAATTTTAGAACGTTCTTCAGCTGGTCGAATTGCAGCTCGCGCTAGAGGACGCTATGGAGGGAGACCAGAAAAGCTAAATAATAAAGATTTAAAACTACTCAAAACACTATATGATAATGGTACACCGATTAAGACAATTGCGGAACAATGGCAAGTTTCACGTACAACAATTTATCGCTATCTCAATAAAATAGAAGATCGAAAGAATGATAAGTAAATACAACTTAACTTTCAACAATAGTAAAAGTTAAACAAAATACACCCTAATCATACATGTATAATTGTTGAATTTATAGCAACTAAAATGTATGGTTAGGGTGTATATTAATTATGAGGTGAAAATCAATGATTGTTGGCTATGCGTGAGTATCATCGATCGATCAAAATTTAGAAAGACAACTTGAAAATTTAAAGACGTTTGGGGCTGAAAAAATATTTACAGAAAAACAGTCTGGGAAATCTATTGAAAATAGACCAGTATTTCAAGAAGCACTTAACTTTGTAAGAACGGGAGATCGATTCGTTGTGGAATCTATTGATCGTTTAGGACGTAATTATGATGAAATTATTGAAACTGTGAATTACTTAAAAGAAAAAGACGTTCAGTTAATGATTACAAGTTTACCTATGATGAATGAAGTTATTAGTAATCCATTACTGGATAAATTTATGAAAGATTTAATTGTTCAAATTTTAGCAATGGTTTCAGAACAAGAGAGAAACGAAAGTAAACGTCGACAAGCACAAGGAATTCAAGTTGCAAAAGAAAAAGGCGTTTATAAAGGACGACCTTTACTTTATTCGCCAAACGCGAAAGATCCTCAAAAGCGTGTTATCTATCATCGAGTTGTCGAAATGTTAGAAGAAGGCCAAGCAATTAGTAAAATTGCAAAAGAAGTAAATATAACAAGGCAGACTGTTTATAGAATTAAACACGATAAGGGATTATCTTGATAAATAGGTTGTCAATGCAAATGAGCGTTTCTCACAGCGTTCTAAAACGCATATTAATCATCTATTATGAGATTTTAATAATAAAACAAGAAAAGAGAGGGTAAAAACTCCCTCTCTTTTCTTCTATATTCTTTTTCTCAAAAATGATCGGTTATGGTACTATTGTTATTTACTTTATTATAATACTTTAAAGAAATATTCAATATAAATTAGTGTATAGTTTTTAAGTTATATCATGAATAGATTGTCCTGTTAATTCCCATTTTTTATCTGATACATGTTTAACAAACCTTGTATCATGTGATGTAAACAAAATGATTCCAGGATATTTATTCATAAACATTTCTAATGCTTCTAATGTTTTAATATCTAAAAAATTAGTTGGTTCATCCAAAATTAACATATTCGCTTTCGTTGAAAATAATACTGCTAACGATAATTTCGTTCTTTCCCCACCACTCAAAACATTACAAGAACGCTCAAGTGCTTCATTTAAACCCAAGTTATTTAAAATAGCTCTACTGAATGATTCTGATGAATCCGTTTCATCCATTAAATATTGCAATAATGAAACGTCACGCATGTCTTCATAAGCAAGTTGACGATAGTATGCCATTTGCACTTTAGGAGAACAATCAATTCCCTCTATTTGGTGGTAAATAGCTTCAAGTAAAGTTGTCTTACCTACACCATTTGCACCTACGAGCGCTATATTTTTGCCATATGGTATTTGGAATCGTACTTGTGTTAGCAGTTTTTGACTTCCTTTAACCAATGTTAGATTTTGTGCAATGATTGGATAATTATTATGGATATCATAAATTTTATTTTGTGGAAAATTGAATTCATGATAACTTTGTGGTTTTTCAACTTCTTCCAAATGTTCCATTCTTTTTTCAATATGCTTAGCTTGTTTTTGAGCAGCCTTCTCAACCGTGCCTTTTTGTTTTGATGCACTTAAACGATCTGGTGCTATACTTTTATTTTTTTGTTTTGATGATGCTTGTGCCATTTGTTGCGCTTGATTTCGTTTAGCTTTACTGGCTTGGGACAATCTTTGTTTTTCACTTATATACTGTTCATATTTACGTTGTTGTTCTAACTGTTCTTGTTCATATTGATTTTGATACTGTGTGTAATTACCTTTAAACACTCTTATTGTGCCATCTTCTTGTATATCCCAAATTGTGTCAGCAATTTGGTCTATAAGTGCTCTATCGTGACTTACTATAATTAAAGTACCATAGTAATATTTTAAAATATTATTCAGATAATCTTTACCAATTTTATCCAAGTGATTTGTAGGTTCATCTAAAAGTAATATCGGACTATAATTTGATATGACATTAGCTAATTTATATTTTGCTTTTTCACCACCACTCATACTGTCGGTTGTATGCATAGGTATATGGAGTTCACTCATTAAACTACCGTCTAACGTGTTAAAATCATTTTCCACATCCATGTTAAGCTGTTCAAAATATTGAATTTCGCCATTCGTTTCAACTGTTCCAGATTCTGGTTTTGTTTTTTGAGCAATCATATTTAGTAATGTGGTTTTGCCAGTACCATTACCCCCAATAAGTGCTATTTTTTCAAATTGGTAAGCATAAAGATGATCGATGTTAAGTGATCGTAAATCTGTCAATTTATGATTGATTTGGTTAAATTTAATTGTATATTGTTCCATATTTATACACTCCTTGTATATTTAAAGGACGTGTACGCAAAAAATGAGACAGGCTACTCCCGTCTCATTCACATTACACTTTCAAACACTTAAAGAATTATTACGATGTTTTAGTATTTGAAAGCGTTTATTATTCCTATCGAAGGATAAAAAATGACATAAGTCATCCTATGAGTGTGTGTATTGCGGACAAGCCTTTTTGAATTAATTTAGTTTTGTATTCAAAAAGGTTTATTTGAGTCTCATAGAAGCTGTCATTTTAATCCTCCTTCATCGATAAAATAGTAATGTTAATATAACATTTTATTGGTTTTTTTACAATATATCTCTAAGTACAAAGATCATATAATAAAAGTATAAAATTACAATTTGAGATTGATTATACATCTTGTTAATTTAGAGTGTACTTATAAAATGCAGCACTTCATTTAATTTATATTTATGTATCTCAACATGTATTTAAATAATTTATTTTTTTATGATACATTAAGTTTGGATTTAAAATATATCTAAATAATTAAAAAGGAGATAATTGTATGGGTTCTGTTGCAAAGTCAGAAAAAATATAACTAATTATCATTTTAACATGGTAGTATTCCCTTAACTGGCCAACATGTGACTAATTTCGTAGCACGGCGAAAATCCGTAGATTTGAAGAGACCTACGGTTCTTTTTATATAGACTATAAATACATTCAATACCTTTGAGTGTATTCTTTGCCGTATTGACGCTTTGATATCTCGTCTTTCTCACTTTAATATGACGGTGATCCTGCTCAATGAGGTTATTAAGATATTTAGATGTACAATGACAGTCGGGATTAAGTTTAAAATCTTTAATCAACTTAGACATTGCCACCTTCGTCGAAGGTGCCTGGTCTGTAATTATCATTTGAGGTTTACCAAATTGTTTAATAAGTCGCTTAATAAACGCATATGCTGAATGATTATCTCGTTTCTTACGTAACCAAATATCCAATGTATGACCATCTGCATCAATGGCACGATATAAATAGCACCATTTTCCTTTTATTTTAATGTATGTCTCATCAACGCGCCATTTATAATAAGCTTTTTTATGCTTTTTCTTCCAAATTTGATACAAAATAGGAGCATATTCTTGAACCCAACGGTAGATCGTTGAATGATGAACGTTAACGCCGCGTTCTCTTAGTATTTCAGATATATCACGATAACTAAGCGCGTATCTTAAGTAATAGCCAACGGCTACAGTTATTACATCTTTATTAAATTGCTTATATCTAAAATAATTCATAGAGAACGCTCCTTTTTTGTTAAAATTATACTATAAAATTAACTTTGCAACAGAACCCTTTAAAAGCTACTAAATCTGTAGTTGTAATAGACGAACCCCACAGGTTTCCAAGAGATAAAAAAAACTACAAAGCTATAGAAAAACTCGCACCTCAAATAATTGTTAGGTTTGGAGCTACTTTTCCTGAAATTAAAAAGGGTACTGGGAAAAAAGCTACATATATTAAAGACTATTACCGTGGTAAGCCTCAATATGAGTTAAATGCTGTTGACAGCTTTAATCAGGGACTTGTAAAGGGAATAGATATTTACTATCCGAATTTGACCCTAGAACAAGCAAAGAATAAATATACAATTGATAGTGTAAAAGCCAAAGAGTTAGTTTTAAAAAAAGGAAAGAATAGATGGACATTAGGTATAAACGAGAATTTAGCGAATATTGATACTTTATTTGAGGGAGACTTAAGCTATTCGGGTTCTAAAATGTTATCTAATGATTTAGAGGTAAGTAAAGGTATGGACTTGTTACCAGGTACATTTACTACAAGTTATCAGGAGTTAATTATTAATGATGCTATCAATCAACATTTTGAACATGAAATCAATAATTTCATGAGAGATAACCTTAAAGAAAAATTTCAACCAAAAGTAAAAACACTTTCATTATTTTTTATTGATTCAATTAGATCATATAGAAATACGGATGGTTGGTTGAAACAGACTTTTGAAAGATTATTAAAAGTTAAACTTAGAGAATTAATTAAAGAATTTGAAGTTAAAAAATTACCAAGAGAGATTGAATACTTAGATTTTTTAAGAGCAACATACGCTAGTCTTAACAGCGAAAACCAAACGGTCCATGCAGGATATTTTGGTGAAGACAAGGGTTCAAGTGAAGAAGCGATACAAGCTGAAGTTAATGATATACTTAAAAATAAAGAAAAAATGTTGAGCTTTAAAGATGAAAATGGTAATTGGATTACAAGAAGATTTTTATTTTCAAAATGGACACTAAGAGAAGGTTGGGATAACCCTAATGTTTTCGTTATAGCAAAATTAAGAACTTCTGGTTCTGAAAATAGCAAGATACAAGAAGTGGGAAGAGGGTTACGTTTACCTGTTGATGAGACTGGTCATAGATTAACACAAGATGAATTTCCTAGTAGGCTTTCTTTTTTAATTGGATATGATGAAAAAGAGTTTGCTCAAAAATTAATTGGAGAAATAAATTCTGATGTAGACGTTAAATTAAACCAAGATAAATTAACAGATGAAATGATTAGTAAAATAGTTGAACATAGGAAACAAACTAATCCTCATTACAATGATGAAGTGCTATTAGTAGAGTTAGATGAACGAAATCTAATTAATAGGAAAAATGAGTTTAAAATAGATGTTGAAATTGATGGAGTTAAAAAATCAGGATTTGAATGGTTAGTAGAATTATATCCAGAAGTAAATGCATCTAAATTAAATGCAGATAAAGTCAGAGATATGAAAAAAAATCCACCTAATTTAAAAGTGAAGTTAAATAAAGAGAACTGGAATAAATTGAGATTCTTATGGGAAAATTTATCTAAGAGATACATGTTAGAATTCAAAAAAATGAGTGAAGATGATCTTTATTTCTTTATTGAAAGATTGCTGAACGATGACGATTTATTTGTGAAACAGCAACCAGAACGAATACATCAATCTTTGGAAAAAGATGATGAAGGTAATCAAGTTATCAAGGAATCAATTTCAGAATATAATTATAGAAGTGAATATATTTATATGAACTATGGTAAGTTTTTGAAACAACTTGTACTTAAAACTAATGTACCAATATCTATAATGCATAAAAATTTACTTTTCGTTTTAAAAGATAAATTTAATAACGATAAACGTTACTTAAGTGAATTAAGCTTAAATAATATTGTAAGAAAATTTAACAAGCGGTTTGAAGAAACATATGGTCAAAGTTATGAATATAAAAAATTGGATTTCTCTGCTTCTACAACTATCTATGACTCAGATTTGTCAGAGTTTAAAGGTTCGGTTGATGCTAATTATTTAGGCACTAATGTTGAAAGCAATATTCAAACTGAAGAGAGATTTTTATATGAAAGACCACCAGTTAGATTTGATAGTATCAAACCAGAATTGGAACTATTAAAAAGAAATTATGATAAAAAAGTAACAGTATTTGGTAACCTACCCAAAAAAGCAATACAAGTACCTAAATATACAGGTGGTACAACTACTCCTGACTTTGTGTACATGATAGAAGATGATGAACAGAATGCAACATATCTTATAGTAGAAACAAAAGCAGAAAACATGAGATTAGGGGATAAAAGCATTGGTGAGATGCAAAAGAACTTTTTTGACAAATTAGATGACCTAAATATTAAGTATCAATTAGCTACTAGTGCCCAAGATGTATATAATGCAATTAATAAGTTAGATAACACAAAGTGAAGATAATATAAATTTCAAGAAATAGAACATATTTAATTACTGAAGTCAAAGAGATTATAAATAAATCTGGGCTTAAGCTAAATTACAGATGATTTATATTGTTTTAATCAAGAAACTTTAGAAGGAAATATATTCCTTCTAAAGTTTTTAATATCCTTTAATAAACAGTAATTAATTATGATGAGTATAGCAAGTTACAATAAAAAGTTGAGTTTAAATTTTAAGACAGCATAGTTTTTAAGTATTCGCGGGGTAAACTAACCCCATCTCAAATCAAATTAAAACCCCTCACTATTACAGCTAGTGAGGGGTTTTGAGTATGTCATAAAAGATATTTTATGCTTATATCATACAACGTTCATTTATAAAATGCAAGTATTTTTAAATAAAATTTTAATAATGTTCCGTCAAATCATTATCGTCATACTCACCACTTATTCAACGTCTCTCAACGCCGACACGACTTCAGCCATATCGTCATGAATGACTAAGTCCGCCTGCGTATCATAAGGTGTTTCAGCTTTATTAATAATCACTAAATGTTTCCCTTGGAAATTAGAAATCAATCCTGCAGCGGGTTGCACAATCAATGAAGAACCTAGCACGATCAGGGTATCGGCCTCAGAAATCTTACTAATCGCATTCATTACGGTACCTTGATTCAACATCTCGCCATATAACACAATGTCAGGTCTAATCGGGCTGCCACACGCTTCACACTGACGGAGGTCTTGCTCGATCACGTAAGATTTCTCGTATTCCTTATGACATGAAATACAATAGAAGCGGTTCAACGTTCCATGTAATTCATCGATATTTTGACTACCCGCATCGGCATCTAAACCGTCGATATTCTGCGTAATGACGCCCAGTGAACGGCCTTCCTTTTCAAGCTGAGCCATCCAATCATGCACAACGTTCGGTTTCTTATCACTGAGTAACAGTCGCTTGTGATAGAAATTCGTGAAGCCTTCAGGGTCGTCTTGTAGATAATTTGAACTTAGTAAGTACTCTGGTGAATAGCCGTCTTTCGAGATTTCATCAAATAAACCACCCATCGAACGAAAGTCAGGAATGCCACTCGCTACCGACACGCCTGCACCCGTGAAGAAGGTGATTTTCTTAGAATCGTCCACGATTTCCTTCAGTTTTTCAATATTGGCATCCACTTCAATCACTCCAATTCCTCATTTTTAAGCTTTATCATACATTTCTAATTTTAGAATTTAGACTTTGGAAACGCAAACTTTCAATTTAAAGGGCTTTTCAGAAGGTAAATGTCAACCAAATCCTCTATAATAATTTCAAACAAATGTGAATAGGAGCCACCATCTTGAAGAAACGTATCATCATCATTCTACTCATCATCACCGTCGCCATATCAATCCCCCTCCTTGAAAAGCCACACACGAATAACCAGCCTCAATCAGCCCCCTTCGTTAAAAGCCACACGCCAACCTTCTTCTTGCATGGCTGGGGTGGTAGTGCGAATTCTGAGCGCTTTATGGTTGATCATGCCAAGTCGCGAGGTGTTACCTTTAATGTTGTGACGGCTATTGTTTCTAGTGAAGGTAACGTTCGTATAGAAGGTAAATTTGACCCTAAAGCGACGAATCCAATCGTGAAAATTGAACTTGAGGATAATGAACAAGGATATTTAGATAAGAATGCAAAGTGGTTCAAGTCCGTGCTCGAAACCTTTCAACACGACTATCAGATTAAAGACTTTAACTTCGTAGGGCATTCGATGGGGAATCTGACATTCGCTCAATATATGATGATGTACGGTCATGAATCGACATTGCCGCAACTGAAGAAACAAGTCAATATCGCTGGAACGTATAACGGCGTCTTAGGCATGAACGAGACTGAGAATGAAATCTCAGTTGATGAAGCGGGTAAACCAAGCCGTATGAACCCACCATACCAAGAGCTGCTTGTGTTGAGGGATATATACGAAGGTAAAGGCATTCACGTGCTTAACATCTATGGAGACTTAAAGGACGGGTCTCATTCAGACGGAAGGGTGTCTAATAGTTCGTCTAAATCACTCAAATATTTACTGGGAAATAGTCCTAAGATCTATAAGGAAGCTAGATACGAAGGTAAGAAGGCACAGCACAGTCAACTTCATGAAAATCAAGACGTTGCGGATGAATTAATTGAATTTCTGTGGGAGAAATAACGCTCATAGAGAATCAATTACTAACTTGAAAAGTATAAGTCATATGATTAAATAAAAATTGTAATATTAATTTCGACAATTTTCGCATAGTTGCATTCACTTTAAATTTTAAACAAATGAGTATGTTAAAATAATCACAAGTGACTTTAAATGAGTTAGGAGTTTCTTTATGATCCTATTTTTTATAGAAATTGCAATTATGGTAATCGCAATTGTTTGGGGGTTAAAAACAGCTGGCGCCCTTGGTTGTGGTATCTTCGCCATCGTGGCGCAACTGCTAATGATCTTCATTTTTCATCTACCGCCTGGTGAGGCCCCTGTTACGGCAGTCTTAATTATTCTTTCAATAGGTATCGCAGGTGGTACGTTACAAGCAACTGGTGGCATCGATTATCTTGTTTACCTCGCTTCAAAAATTATCGAACGTTTTCCTAAATCTATCATCTTTATCGCACCATTCATCGTCTTTTTATTCGTCTTTGGAATCGGCACAGCGAACATCGCATTATCACTCGAACCGATTATTGCGAAGACAGCAATGAAAGCGAACATTCAACCGAAGAAACCGTTAACGGCATCCATTCTAACGGCGAACTTAGCGCTCTTATGTAGCCCTGCAGCCTCTGCAACAGCCTTTGTCATCTCAGTCGTTGCGACTTACGGCATCACGATGGGACATTATTTATCGATTGTGTTACCGACCGCGCTCATCAGCATGGTATTACTAAGTGTCTTTTGCACAGTGGTGGGACGCACCAAACTTAGCACGAATGCGAATTTAACGAACCTTACACAACAAACCGACCACGCGCTTAAGACTGACTTTAGTCGACGCACGAAGATTGGCGTGTTGACGTTCTTAATTTGTGTCGCGTGTATCTTAACGTTCGGTATCTTCCCGAACCTGTTGCCGACTTTCCACGTTGATGGTGAAGCGGTCCATCTCAAGACGACCGATCTCGTGCAACTCTTTATGTACACAAGTGCAGCGATTAACCTATTACTCGTTAAGATCGACACGAAAGCCATCTTCTCAGCAAATATTACGCAATCAGCAATTGGCGCACTATTCGCCGTGCTAGGTCCGGGATGGTTAGGCGCAACCATCTTTAACGCGCCGCACAACAAGCACATCATGGAACACCAAGTTGGCGCGATTATCGAGCAAGTGCCGTGGCTCGTCATCTTCCTAGTCGCAATCGTCGCTATGGTCGTTATTTCACAAACCGCTACATCATCCATCATGGTGCCTATCGTCATGGGGCTCGGCATTCCACCGACATTCCTTATCGCCATGATCCAGACGCTCAACGTCAACTTCGTCATTCCAGCCCAACCTACGATTCTATTCGCGGTTGATTTAGACGAGACGCGTTCAACTAAGACCACAAGCTTCCTAGCACCAGGGTTCTTCGTCGTGACCGTGTCCGTTATCGTCGGCTTCACGATGAAAGCATTGTTAGGCTTGTAATTTTGAAAAGCCCTCTAAGACAAAGTATCAACTTAAACAATATCCCTTAATTAATGAAGTTACGTTAATTAAGGGGTTTTTTATGTTGGCTTACTTAAAACTTATTTTAAAAGCCCTTTTAAATTATAAGAAAAATAGATTTGAATAGGTTTCATTATATAAAATGTTATGATGAATATATCTAATTTTTATTTTATTACGTTAAGTCGTTTAACTTAGGAGGCTTTTTATGGGAATCGCAGAGGCAATCATCGTATGGTTATTTTTGACCATATTCTTCATAGCTGAAATAATAAGCGTCACCATAAATGGGACGTCCTTTCCATTTGAATCGCTATGGTTCTTTATCGTTCTTTGGTTCGTCTCTCTTATAATTATTATCGTATTTTATTACTATCGTAAATCGAGTCAAGAACAGTTTAAAAAAGCGCTCAAGGAACAAGAACTCGGTCACTATAAATTTGATCAGGGTGAGTATTTTTATCAAGCACCTATCGTGACTTTAGATAATCAACTGATACCTATTTATGGGCAAACGAACATGAAGTATCAGACCGCTTTCAATAATATCATTGAAAAGTGGTTGAGTATATTAGACGTCTTTCCACTATTTGGCGTGGAACTAACAAGTGAACATCATGAAGTTCATATCAGACGTATTCAAATTTGGAATCTTCGTCCGCATTATAAGGTAACCTTAGATGGCACGAATATCGGTACGTTAAAACGCAAGAAAATTATCTCTGAGAAGGGTATTACGCAACAATTACCTTATATACTAACGACTAAAGATAACCATTACGATTTCACTAATAACTACTTAAGTATGGAAACCTCAATCGAAGACGCCAGTCATAACACGTTTTTTAAGGCTCACCGCAGTCTTATAGATGTATTTAAGAATCGTAATACAAAGAAACGTGGTGAGAATCACGATATTACAATCGAAGAAAGTGATTTCCCAGATGAGCTATGGATAGCACTCTATATCCAACTTACGATCAATCGAAAGACAAGTAGTTAAATAAACTCATTAGGCCACCTGTGTAGGTGGTTTATTTTATGAACATCCTATCTCTTTTTTTAAAAGCCCTCTAAGACAGAATAGCAATTTAACGGTATCCCTTAATTAATGAAGTTACGTTAATTAAGGGGTTTTTATTGGCATAGTGCGTACTTCTTTGAAAAGCCCTTTTAAAGTTTTCTAAAATACGTAATATTTAGAATTCTTAGAGATTACAACAAAGCGATTAGATGTTATATTTATATATAATTGTATAAGTCTTATCTAAAGGGCTTTTCAAAAATGAAGATGATCAACATTTCTAAAAGATGTCGAGTTGTAAATAAAGGGGAATGGGTATGGAGACGATTCAATTCGAAGATTTAACGTACGAGCATTTATTTGCGCTTAATAACCAGCGCGTGAAGATTATGAAAGATGGTATTGATTTCTACATATTGCTGCGATTGAAGCAGGGGAATGATAAGCTGATTGTGCACAGTAACGGGGCGGTGAATAAGAAGAAGGTGGCGTTGCCTGCGTTTACGCGCACGGATTGGTACAAGGATATTGACGCGTCGTTTGTGTATATGGATGATCGTACGCTGCATGACGGTAATGTGAATTTAGCGTGGGGTCTTGGTACGAAATCGCGTCATTACTTACGTGATTATCATGATATCGCGGCTCGAATTGCTGAGCTAATAGATGTTGAGACGGAGAATGTTACGTATCTTGGAAGTTCTGGTGGCGGCTTTATTTCAATGATGTTAGCGACAATGCATAAGGGTGCGCGCGCTATCGTGAATAATCCTCAAACTTACGTGCACCGCTATAAGAAGCTTGCGGTTGATCGCGCGTATCAACATGTGTTTGGTGACATGCCAGCACAAGAGATTCAGCGCCGCTATAGTACGCGATTGTCGTTAACCGCGCTTATGCGTCATGAGAATCATGTACCGGAAATTTTCTATATTCAGAATCGCTTAGGTCAGGTCGATATGGAGGACCATTACACGCCTTTCAATCAGATGTTGGATAAGTATAAGTTAGATTCTAAGAAGATTAAATATATCTTGTATAGCGATGCCGAAGCGGGTCATCAACCTATACCGAAAGATCGTTTTATCGCGTTTATTAATGCGGTTATTGATCAGAAATTGGCGATTTATTAAGTTGTCGAGCTTGGGACATATTAAACAATTCTCTTAAAACAGCATGCTTTCCTAGGGCGTGGCCAAAGCCTGTAGTCTTTGGACTCACGCTACTCCCCTAGGAGTCAGTTGTTTAGAGAATTGTGTGATATAGAGTTTAAATACTCTATTTCACAACTTATGTCTCAAGCTTTTTTTGTGCGGCGGATGGGGAAGTTGCGGGTACTGAGACTTGATTACGGATTGCTCATCAAGTTTGAAGTGGTCTGAGACTTGATCACGGATCGCTCATCGAGTTTCAAAGGCTCTGAGACGTGATGACGGAATGTTCATCAAGTTTGAAGTGGTCTGAGACTTGATGACGGATCGCTCATCAAGTTTCAAAGGCTCCCAGACTTGATCACGGATCGCTCATCAAGTTTCAATAGCTCCCAGACGGGATGACGATTTGCTACAAAAAAAGGAAGGTCGCTAATTAAAGCGAACCTTCCTCTCAACTTAAACCTTATCCATAAATATCCTTCAATATGCCATATACGCCTGAATCTGACTTAGGAAGCGGGCGATTGTTCATTTTAAACGTGACTTCACTATCGTCACTAATATGATAAATCATCATGTCCTTTTCAGAAATATGCTCGTAATCGTACGCTGGCACTTCGATAATATTGTGGTTACTAATGTACTGATTAAACCATCTCGGACTGTATCGGTCATCAAATAGAATGTGATTTCGAATAGGACCGTTCAAGTTGTTTCGCGCTTGATCGTCATCGAACGATACGGGCATCATTGCGACATTTTTTAATCCGAATTCCGGTACCAATTCGTTAAAAGCCAAGCTATTAAATATAAATGATTTCGTCATTAAAATACATTTATCATAACGAATGAGGTCCGTATAAATTCTGTCACTACTTGATAATAAATTCCCTTTAAACGTTTCAAAGTCTAATTCGTGCGCTTTTTCGTTGGTATTTTCAAAGAGGTTGAAAACCATCACGGGAATATTGTGTTCACGAAGTTTGACGCCAAGGTGGAACGAGAATTCACCTTCACCGACGATAATAACACCTGGTGGTTCGGTACTTGCCATGCCAAGTGCTTTACTTAAAGGTCTGAAGCTAAAGCCGTAAATGACAACGGTTATAAAGACAAGACCGAATGTAACCGGCGTGATGTATTTCGCCATGTCGACTTTGTCTGCGATAAATAAACTTGAAAAGAACTGCGCCACGGTTAACACGACGATGCCACGAGGTGCCATTAATGCCACAAGTGAGCGTTCCTTGTTGTCGAGTTCTGTACCGATTGTCGATAGCCATACAGATAAAGGACGTACGAGAATTATCATCGCAACGCAAAGTAAAACAAGCTGCCATGACAGTACGCTTTTAAGTACGCCGAGTGTCAATGACGACGTAATTAAAATAAAAACTGATGAAACTAAAATTGATGATGTATTCTCGATGAAATGATCAGATTCTTTATAAATTAAGTCGTGACGCTTTTGACGTGCCATCATAATACCGAAGATGGTAACGGCAAGTAGTCCTGATTCTTTTAATACTTCATCACAAATACTAAATGTTAATAAAATAAAGACTAATTGCACAGAAGGTATTAACGCTTGTGGAATCATATCTCGGCTTACAAGCATTTTAAAGATGAATGACACACCAAAGCCGATAATAAGTACGGCTAAGATTTGTAAAATAAACTCGATTATTAATACAAAACTAATGCCTTGGCTAATGATTTGATAGACGTAGAAAGCCATTAACGCAAGCATCGGCCCAATTGGGTCTAAAATAATACTTTCCCACTTCAAGACGGAATCGACGTTCTTCTTAACTTTAGCTTGTTTGAGTAAAGGTTGAATAACGGTTGGACCAGTAATTAAGAAGAGGCCACCCATTACAAAGGAAATTGGAAGCGGGAAATGCATAAATACGTGAAGGGCAATTGTCCCTAGAATCCAGGAAATCAGTGCACCGAACGTGATAATTCGGACGACTGCTTTAGAGATACCTCTTAACTCCCGGAAGTCTAAATTACTACTACCTTCAAATAATATAATCGCAACAGCAAGCGATACGAGCGCGCCAAAGACTTCATGGCCGATGACTTCTTTTGGATTAATGATACCTAGAATTGGACCAATCAATAATCCTACACAAGCCATGACCACAATCGATGGCCATTTGATATTCACGGCGAGCCATTGACTAAAAATACCTAACGCTAAAAACATGACAATCGTAAGCGTCACGGGTAAATCAAAAGTCATAATAACACCATCCTAAATATATGTAACATGCATGTACATGCAAAATATGTTAATTCTCCCCATTGTAAATCATAGTAATACTTTAACATATCCGAATGTGTCATATAATAAGAAATTGCATGCACAAAAAGTTCATATCAATTGTATTGAAACGGAATTTTATTTTGAACAATTGTGATAATATATGAAATGGATATAATGATTTAAAGCATTAATTGAAACTTTGAGGAGATGTCACATGTGTTTAACTTAACCATTCTCTTACTTGAACGTGTTGGCCTAATCATCATATTAGCCTACCTTCTCATGAACCTGAACTACTTCAAGAAGACAATGAACTACCGAGAAACTTGGCATTCTAAATGGCAGCTATGTCTCGTATTCTCTTTATTTGCGTTAATGTCGAACTTTACAGGAATTGTCATTCAAGATGGCAATATTTTATCGGGCAGTATCTATTTCAAACTTAATGATGATGTATCGCTCGCGAATACCCGTGTACTTACAATTGGTGTCGCTGGCTTAGTCGGTGGCCCATTCGTAGGTCTCTTTGTTGGGATTATCTCAGGGTTATTCAGACTGTATATGGGTGGCGCTGAAGCTTATACGTATCTCATTTCATCATTCTTTATCGGCATCATTTCAGGTTACTTTGGTCGCCGTGCACGACGCCACAATCAGTACCCAACCGTCTTCAAAAGCGCTTTAATCGGCAGTATGATGGAAGTCGTTCAAATGATTTGTATCTTTTCATTCGCGCAAGATAAAACATACGCACTTGAATTACTATCACTCATCGCTTTACCTATGATTATCGTCAACGGCATCGGTACGGCAATTTTTATGTCGATTATCATTTCGACACTGAAACACGAAGAACAAATGCGAGCCGTTCAAACAGAAGATGTACTCGAAATCACGAAACAAACGTTGCCATACTTTAAAGAAGGCTTAAATGAATCATCAGCTAAAGAAGTTGCGAAGATCATCAAAGACTTAATGAAAGTTTCCGCCGTAGCCATTACAAGTCGCAAAGATATCTTAGCCCATGTAGGTGTAGGAAGCGATCATCACATACCTAAGAAGGCGATTATTACACACTTATCTAAGGAAGTATTACAAACTGGTCAGCTCAAAGAGGTTCACACGAAAGTGGAAATAGGGTGTAGTCACCCTGACTGCCCATTACACGCGGCCATCGTGATTCCGTTAAAATCTCACGGTAAAGTTATCGGTACACTAAAGATGTACTTCACAAATCCGAACAACTTAACTTTCGTTGAACGTAAGCTTGCGGAAGGGCTTGCGCAAATATTTGGAAGTCAGATCGAGCTTGGTGTTGCCGAAACGCAAGGTAAATTATTGAAGGACGCTGAAATCAAATCGCTTCAAGCACAAGTGAACCCGCATTTCTTCTTTAATGCGATTAATACCATCTCAGCAATGGTCCGAATCGACAGTGAGAAGGCACGTGACTTACTCCTTGAACTGAGTCATTTCTTCAGATCCAACTTACAAGGTTCGAGACAGAATACCATCACCCTTGAAAAGGAACTTAGCCAAGTACTCGCTTATTTATCGCTCGAACAAGCGCGATTTCCAGGTCGCTTTAATGTTAAATTTGACGTAAAGGATACATTCAAAGACGCACTCGTACCACCATTTCTTGTACAAATACTCGTTGAAAATGCAATCAAACACGCATTTACAAATCGTAAGAAGGACAACGACATTACCATTCGTGCGAATCAAATCTCTGATCATGAATTGAAACTTTCGGTGATTGATAATGGGCACGGGATTGATAAAGCGAAAATCGCGCAACTTGGCCTTACCTCTGTAGAATCTGAATCAGGTACCGGAAGCGCACTTGAAAACTTGAATCGCCGCTTGAAAGGGCTTTTCAGTGAGCAAGCAACGCTGCACTTCGATAGTAATGAGCATGGTACCAATGTGTGGTGCATCTTACCGTATCAAAGAAAGGAGCATGAAACATGCGCGCGTTAATCGTAGACGACGAACCTCTCGCACGTAACGAGCTCGTATACTTACTCAACCATATCGGTGGGTTTGAGGTGTTGAACGAAGCGGAAAACGTGTCTGAAACGCTAGAAGCCTTATTGATCGAGGACTATGATTTAATCTTTCTCGACATCAATTTAATGGACGAGAATGGCATCGAACTTGGCCATAAAATTCAGAAGATGAAGTCGCCGCCAGCTATTATCTTCGCGACGGCGCACGACCAATATGCGGTCCAGGCGTTTGAAGTCGACGCAACAGACTACATCTTAAAGCCGTTTGATGAAGCACGCATTAAACAAGCCATTGACAAGGTCATCGCGAAACAACGCGACAGTGAAGAGGCTACAGATGCCCCGCGCGTAAAGGTCGAACAGGCGATTCCGGTCGAACTTAGTGACCGCATTCATATGATTAACCAAGCGGATATCATCGGGTTATCGGTCAATCATGGTATGACGACGCTATTTACAACACACGGCGAATATGAAACGACCGAGCCACTGAACGCCTATGAGAAGCGTTTAAATCCAGAGCACTTCTTACGCATCCATCGTGCACATATCGTGAACCAGGCGCACATCATCGCCGTCGAACATTGGTTTAATTACACATTTATGTTAACGCTCACGAACGATGTGAAGATGCAGGTCAGCCGCTCGTATATGAAAGATTTCAAAGCTCAACTAGGTTTAAATTAATAGATATTAAAGATGAACGTCTCGTTAATTCGAGGCGTTTTTTCTTTTTGAAAAGCGCTTTCACGCACTGCAATTCTAAGTCGAATCAATGCAAGTCACCCTTAAATTCTTGTATTTCAGAATGAAAACGGCACATTGTGAAAAATTGAACTTATACTATACGTAGTAAAAGAAACACGGGAGGTCGTTAAAATGAAAGGAAAGGAAGTTAAAGTATATAGCTTTTTACATCAAGCATTAGTCATTGCTTTAGTCTTATTTGTTTCAAAGATCATTGAATCATTTATGCCAATTCCAATGCCAGCATCAGTTATCGGGCTTGTATTGTTATTTATCTTATTATGCACAGGCATTGTAAAACTAGGGGAAGTCGAATCAGTCGGCACAGCCTTAACAAACAACATCGGGTTCCTGTTCGTTCCAGCAGGTATCTCAGTCGTAAACTCACTTGGTGTTTTAAGTAGAAGTCCATTCTTAATCATTTTACTTATCATTATTTCTACAATTTTATTATTAATATGTACAGGTTATGTATCACAATTTATGATGCTTTTCACGAAATCAAAGACAAAATCTGAAAAACCAGCTCAATCTAAACGTAAAACGAATATGAAAGGAGTGCACTCTCATGGCTGATCACTTAGCGATTAATACACCATATTTCGGTATTCTGTTATCGGTAATTCCATTTATCATTGCGACAGTATTATTTAAGAAGACGAACGGTTTCTTCTTATTCGCGCCATTATTCGTCACAATGGTCGTTGGCGTCATGTTCCTATACTTCACAGGCATCCCTTATGAGAAGTATAAAATCGGTGGCGACATCATCTATTTCTTCTTAGAACCAGCAACAATTTGCTTCGCTATTCCACTTTATAAGAAACGTGATGTGTTGAAGAAGCATTGGCATCGTATACTAGGTGGTATAGGCATTGGTACTGTAGTTGCACTCGTTGGTATCTTCTTTGTAGCAAAGGCACTTCAATTTGGTGACGACATCATTGCGTCAATGTTACCTCAGGCTGCGACAACAGCTATCGCACTACCTGTATCTGAAGGCATCGACGGTATCAAAGAACTAACATCACTCGCAGTTATATTGAATGGTGTGATTATCTACGCACTTGGTAACCAATTATTAAAACTTTTTCATATTAAGAACCCAATCGCACGAGGCCTTGCTTTAGGTACAAGTGGTCACGCACTTGGTGTCACTGCAGCAAAAGACCTAGGCCAAGTCGAAGAATCAATGGCAAGTATTTCACTTGTAATCGTAGGTGTTATCGTAGTAGCGGTAGTACCAATACTTACAACAATATTCTTCTAGATGTTATATAGATATAGGAAAAACCGACTCGTTGGAGTCGGTTTTTTAGTGACTTAATTGATTTTGAATCAGATGTCCCACTTATATGTGTCTACAACCTCTTTAATTAGTAGTTTTGATCTTCTGTCGATATCTTCTATAGTCCATGTATTCTTATCATCAATAGATTCATCTTCACTTACTATAGAATCATTAAGATATAATCTTGTTTTTAAGCCTGTTTCCTCGTTAGTTTTAGGATCTCTATAATCTCTCTTATCTTCAAACGCTTTAGCACTCATCTCAGAGTTGTAACCAGTTAAGGTTAAATTACCAATTCTATGCACATTTTCATCCACTAATATTTTAACTCGGTCATCATTATTGGTTTGTTTAGAAAGCTCTTTTTTCCAATTTTTACGCTTATCAGCTGATTGTGGCATGATATGTTCTAAGGTCCATATATACTACCCTTTGTCATTTATACTATTTAAATTTTCTGGGTTTTGCTTGTTAAAGAAGTTACCATGCTTTCTCTCTAAGGTTGTTAGAATTAGTCTTGTAGTATTCTTAGAAGTTATATAGATAGATCCATCAAGAGCTACCTTAAATTCTTCATCTGTAGCAGCTATACTCTTAAATATCTTTTTAATTTCTTTGATATCTTTAAGATCAATATTATCTTTTTCGCGTAATAATCTTACACTTTGAATTGCTTTGGCTCTAATATTAGATGCCTTAGGTTTTAAGATTATATTTCTTCTAACATAATAAGTAATTAAAAAGTCTAGGAAATTCGAAATCAAGCTTGTTGTAATTTTCTTATATAATAATTTGTTCAAAAAGAAAAATATGATTGGATAAGCTTGAGTTGATTCAAGTTTATCTAAATCAAAAAGCTTTTGTTGAATATCATCGTCTAAATTTAAAATATCAATCGTCTCAATTTTACCATTCATGTTTGAAAATACTTTTGCTTTCTTAATAAGGTTATCTATATACTCATAACCTTCGTCGTGAAATATTCTCTCATACAACTTTAGGGCGGTATTTTGTGTAATTGAACCGTTCTTCTGTGATTCAAAAGTATCATAATTGTTAAGTAAAAACTGAGTAACGACGTTAGTAATAGGTTCTTCATTATCGTTGTGGAAAATAGATATTAATTCTTCCCACTTAGAAACTGATTCCTCTTGACTAATTTGACCGTCAGCCTCTTTTAGGTAAAAAGATTTAAATAAGTCTAAAAGAGTTAGTGGTAATCCCTTAGCGTTGAAGGAGGTAAATACTGTAAACCCTTCATTTAAATTAGGAACTGTTATTAAAAGGATTTCAGCATGATTTAATTTATCGTAAAATTCTATTAATTTTTCAACACCCTCTAATAAATCTTTTCTATTAAGGTTAGACAACTCAGTCTCACCTAGAAAATTCGTTTTAATAAGGTTTTTAACGAAATCATATCTTTTACCAAAAACTTTATTTTTATGCGGTTTAGCTAATTGATCATTTTTAAATACTCTTTTTTGAATATCAGCTAATATTTCTTTATCTGGTGATAAAAGGTGCATAGGTGAACCACTATTTTTACTATAAATTTTATCGTAGGTATGAACTCTACAACTAGAAATTTTATGAGCAATATTGTCATTAGCACTTAGGTTGGCAACTTCTAAAATTGCAGACAAATTATCATAGATAGCTAAAAAGATTAAGTTAATTGTAGTTAGCCTCTGTTGACCGTCCACAACATCAAAACTATAATTTCCTTCTTCTGTAATGATTACATTTCCTAAATAGTAACCTTTAGGTTGCTCATTGATATCTTTGACCATTGTTTCGATATTTTCTTCTCTCCAAGAATAATTTCTCTGATAAATAGGGATATTGTACTTGTAGTTCATCTCAATAGAAAAAATGGCCGATACAGGATTCTTCTCAGGGTTTAAATCCAACTTTAACAACCACCTTATTTATATTGTTAAGTGTATTATATACTTATTAACTCTTTAGATCTAATAATATAAAGTAGTATATATGATATTTAAATAATTAAGTATTTTATAAGCGTATTTTTATATTTACCTTTTAAATTGAGGTGATTTAAATTTAGGAAATATTACACATACCCCCCATCCTCTTAACTTTTTCATCTTTTAGAAATCCAATCATATAAATGTTGAAAAGTATTCACAAATTTTGTGAAATTTATCACATAACCCGTGTTATACTAAATGTGAAATGATTAACAAACCGAAATGGAGATGAAAGTACGATGTTAGAAACTAAAACTAATCGTATGGAAGCTTGGAAAGGATTTATTAAAGGACGTTGGGAGAAACGCGTTGATGTAAGGGAATTTATTCAATTAAACTATTCGCAATATGATGGGGACGAATCTTTCTTAGAGAGCCCTACGAAAGCGACTTCTAAATTATGGGGTCAAGTTATGCAATTAACTAAAGAAGAACGTGACCGCGGTGGCATGTGGGATATGGATACGAAAGTACCTTCTACAATTGTGTCACATGACGCAGGTTATCTAGATAAGGATCTTGAACAAATCGTTGGTGTTCAAACTGACAAACCGTTTAAACGTTCTATGCAGCCTTTTGGCGGTATTCGTATGGCGAAAGCGGCATGTGAAGCTTACGGCTATGAATTAGATGATGAGACTGAACGCATTTTCACAGATTATCGCAAGACACATAACCAAGGTGTATTCGATGCATACTCTAAAGAAATGTTAGCTTGTCGTAAAGCGGGTATCATTACAGGTTTACCAGATGCTTATGGTCGTGGCCGTATTATCGGTGACTACCGTCGTGTAGCACTATATGGTATCGATTTCTTAATGGAACAGAAGTTTAATGACTTCCATTCTATGTCTTCTAAAATGTCTGAAGATGTTATTCGTCAACGTGAAGAACTGTCTGAACAGTATCGCGCTTTAAAAGAACTTAAAGAACTTGGTGAAACTTACGGATTTGATTTAAGCCGACCAGCTACAAACTTTAAAGAAGCGGTTCAATGGTTATACATTGCGTACTTAGCTGCGATTAAAGAACAAAATGGTGCAGCAATGAGTTTAGGACGTACATCAACATTCTTAGATATCTATGCAGAACGTGACTTAAAGGCAGGGCTTTTAACGGAGAGAGACGTTCAAGAAATTATTGACCACTTTATTATGAAGTTACGTATCGTGAAATTCGCGCGTACGCCTGAATATAATGAACTGTTCTCTGGAGACCCAACGTGGGTAACTGAATCTATTGGTGGTGTTGGTATTGATGGCCGACCGCTTGTTACGAAGAACTCATTCCGATTCTTACACTCACTTGATAATTTAGGTCCAGCACCTGAGCCAAACTTAACGGTTCTTTGGTCAAATCACTTGCCTGAGAACTTTAAAACATATTGTGCGAAGATGAGTATTAAGACAAGTTCAATTCAATATGAGAATGATGACTTAATGCGTGAAAGCTATGGCGATGACTATGGTATCGCATGCTGTGTATCTGCGATGAAGATTGGTAAACAAATGCAGTTCTTCGGTGCGCGTGCGAACTTAGCGAAGACGTTATTATATGCGATTAATGGCGGTAAAGATGAGAAATCTGGTAAGCAAGTAGGACCGAACTTTGAAGGTGTTCAATCCGAAGTTTTAGATTACGACGAAGTATACGTGAAGTTTGATAAGATGATGGACTGGCTTGCAGGTGTTTATATTAACGCGCTAAACGTGATTCACTACATGCATGATAAATACAGCTATGAACGTATTGAAATGGCGTTACACGATACAGACGTGATTCGTACAATGGCTACAGGTATCGCAGGTTTATCAGTAGTAGCTGACTCTTTATCAGCGATTAAACATGCGAAGGTTAAGCCTATCCGCAATGAGGAAGGTCTTGTGACAGACTTTGAAATTGAAGGTGACTTCCCTAAATATGGTAACAATGACCAACGTGTAGATGAGCTTGCAGTTGAAGTAGTAGAACGTTTCATGAACAAACTACGTACGCACAAAACTTACCGTAACTCTGAGCACACAATGAGTGTCTTAACAATTACGTCTAACGTCGTTTATGGTAAGAAGACGGGTAATACGCCAGATGGACGTAAAGCTGGCGAGCCTTTTGCACCGGGAGCGAACCCAATGCATGGTCGTGACCAGAAGGGTGCGTTATCATCACTCACTTCTGTCGCGAAATTACCATATGATTGCTGTAAAGACGGTATTTCAAACACATTCAGCATTGTGCCTAAATCTCTAGGAAAAGAACCGGAAGATCAACATAAGAATTTAACTAGTATGCTTGATGGTTATGCAATGCAACACGGCCATCACTTAAATATTAACGTATTCAATAGAGAAACACTTCTTGATGCGATGGAACATCCTGAAGAATATCCGCAACTGACAATTCGTGTATCAGGCTATGCGGTAAACTTTATTAAACTGACACGTGAACAACAATTAGATGTCATTTCACGTACATTCCATGAACAAATGTAGATAAATAGAAGGTGAGGATTTATGTTAAAAGGGCACTTACATTCCGTAGAAAGTTTAGGAACTGTTGATGGACCTGGATTAAGATATATATTATTTACGCAAGGATGCTTATTACGATGTTTATATTGCCATAACCCTGATACGTGGGAGATCAATCGTCCTTCACGCGAAGTAACGGTTGATGAGATGGTTGATGAAATTCTACCGTTTAAACCTTATTTCGATGCGTCAGGCGGTGGCGTAACGGTTAGTGGCGGAGAACCTTTATTACAGGCGCCATTCTTAACTGAGTTATTCAAGGCTTTGAAAGCGCGTGGTATTCATACTTGTATTGATACGTCATTAGGTTGCGCGAATGATTCAGTAGCGTTTACGCATCACTTTGAGGCATTGATGGAACAAACAGATTTATGTTTAGTAGATATTAAACACATCGACTTTGATAAACATCTAGAATTAACTGGCAAACCGAATACACACATCTTAAAATTTATAAAACGTTTAGATGAATTGAAACAACCTATTTGGATTCGCCACGTGCTTGTTCCAGGTTATACAGATGATCCAGAGGACTTAAAGCGACTTGGTGCCTTTATTAACGAACTCGATAATGTCGAGAAATTTGAAATCTTACCTTATCATCAACTTGGTGTTCATAAATGGAAATCCTTAGGTCAAACCTATCATTTAGAGGACGTAGAGCCTCCCGATGAGGAAGCGGTAGCTCGCGCATATGAATTAGTAAACTTTAAAGGGTTAGTACCAGCTTCATAACCCAGGAAATAACGCACCCCTTTGCCGTAGCGTAATGTGCTATGACAAAGGGGTGTTTTGCTTAAAAAATAGCAATAAGACATAAAAAATAACCATCTCTTTACTAAAACTTTGGTAGAGTTTAAAGAAATGGTTATTAACTATGGTTTTAAACAAGCCACCGTCTTTTTAACGGGCTCATAAGGACGACGCTTAAGTAGTGTCGTCCTTCCTATTTATATTATAATACTCATTTTAAAGCAAGTCTATAATATTGTTATAAAATATTAAAAATATACGTAATTCGTGTCATGTTAATAAACAACATCGACAAAGCTTAAACCTTATATAAAAGCATAACGTTATTAAGACTCTAGTGTTTACAAGCCACTTTATAACGAGCCATCGTGATAACAATCAACAACACCTTCTAAATAAACGATACAATGATGGTCCTTCACAGCCAATTTTATATACTGCAATACGCCCTGAAAACTAAACTACCGCCGCTTAAGCAAGCGACGGCATGATATTGATTTACCTCTTATTCAAGTGATTCTGCGATAACGTCATACAATGCGTCATCAACAACTATTTCTACATTTGGGTGCTGATGTAAGATTGAAGCGGGCAAGTCCTCAGTGACACGCCCAGTGAGTAACTTACTAACGATATCTGCCTTATTACGACCAAATGCAACTAACATAATTCGCTTAGCTCGCATAATAGATTGAATGCCCATTGAAATGGCTTGTTTCGGCATCGCTTCATAGCTTTCAAAATGTTTACGGTTTGATCTTAAAGTTGTATCGGATAAATCGACGACGCGTGTCACGCTATCGAAAGGTGTACCTGGCTCGTTGAAACCGATATGCCCATTCATACCGATACCTAATAGTTGTATATCTACTGGTCCTGCGTCATCTAGTGCTTGCTCATATTGGCTTGCTTCAGCAACTAAGTCATGAGCGCGGCCATTGGGTAGGTGAATGTTGTTATGATTCCAAGACAATGAAGGTAAAAATAAGTGCTTGTTCATATAAGCGTAATAGCTTTGTGGATCATTCTCCGACAGCCCTACATACTCATCTAAATTAAACGTTTTAACGGTACTTAAATCAACCTTTGACGCGCTAAGTAATTGGCGTAAAGCTTGATACACATCAAGCATCGTATCCCCTGTGGCAAGTCCGAGAACGGACTGAGGTCGCGTCTCTATCAATGTGTGCATTTCACTCGCAATGTAAGCACTTGCGGTAGTACGACTGTCAAAATGACGTATGTTCATATATGTTAAATCCTACTTCCCTTCGTTATTTACAGCGTCGACAAAGCGTTTCGCAATTTGTTGTGGTCGTGTAATTGCACCACCAACGACAGTGCGTGTGATACCTAGGTTCGTTACGGTCTGATACATATCAGGTGTTAAAATATTGCCTTCTGCGATGATAGACGTTTCAACGCGGTCGATAAGGGCTTTTAAAAAGGAAAAGTTGTCCTCATATAAAACATGTCCCTTTGTATAAGGTGTGTAGCCATATAGCGTCGTGCCAATGTAATCGAATCCTAGTTCGTCAGCTTTAATTGCTTCTTCAATTGTCGAAATGTCTGCCATAATTTCTACGTGAGGTGCTGTCTTTCGGATATACGACACGATTTCAGATAATGTTTCTTTAGGTCTCGCTTGATGTGTCGCGTCTAAAGCGATCACGTCACATTGACTTTCAATTAACTCATCTACCTCTTTCAAAGTGGCTGTTATGAATACGTTCGAATTATCATAATCGCGTTTCACGATGCCGATAATTGGTAAGTCTACTGTCTGTCTAATTTCTAATATATCTGCTTTAGAATTCGCACGTATCCCCACTGCGCCTGCTTCACGCGCGGCTAAAGCCATTCGAGACATTATGAATGACGAGTGTAATGGCTCATCCGGCAAAGCTTGGCAAGATACGATTAATCCATGTGGCAACATCAATTAATCCTCCGTCTCTTAGTTAAAATTAAATATAAGTTGTGTGTGATTAACTACAATATACCACTAAGAAAATAATTATCAATATAAAATATAGAAGTGAAAAATATTTTCATGTATACTAACCTTAATTCATGATTAAAGGGGCGCTCTATATGAAATTTGCGAATCGGGTTCAACGCTATCAACACTTGTTTACAAAGACGGATAGGAAGATTGTTCAATTTATTCAGGACAACGGCTATGATGATGCGTTTTCTAGTATCAGTTCACTCGCTTATATCATTGGCACATCTCCTGCGACAATTACGCGGTTTAGCAATAAGTTACACTATCTGAACTTTCAAGATATGAAATTTAGCCTACAACAAGAAATGACGGAGCAAACAATAGAGAATAGTCCGCTTATCCAAAAGATGCATAAGTATCATCAGAACATTATTCAACAAACGGGTGAGTTTCTCTCTAATGAAAAGGTCAATCAGTTTGTAAAGCACTTACAAGTGAGTAAACAAATCAATTACGCAGGACTCGGGAGTTCAGGATTGTCTGCGACAGAGTTTTACTATCGAACGAGCCGCATGGGATTAAATGGTTCTGTATCAACGGATGCGCACCAAATGATTATATCGGCGTCATTGCTTTCTTCTTCTGATACGTTTGTTGCGATATCAAATAGTGGGCGCACGAAAGAATTAATCGCGGCGGCTAAGGTGGCGCATGAACAAGGAGCGACTGTTGTTGTAATTACGAATTACGAAGGTAGCCCGCTTACGGAATGTGCAGATTTAGTATTAATTACATCGGATCAGTCGCGCATAAGAGATGCACAATTTGTGAATAGCCAAATTGCGACGATGTTTCTTATCGATATCGTGAGTTATCTTCTCTTAGAAGACGATTATTTAAGAAAGGTTTACTTACACACGAAAGACGTTATTCTAGATTCTGTCGAAGCCCCTGATAAATAGGGTTACCTTATTCAGATAAATTCGAAATGGCACCGAATAGCGCTGCGTCGTTTTTAGAACGTGTCGTTTTAAGCGGTGCGATATCATAGTCTTGTGGCAAGTAATGATGCACTTTAGGGCGAATATATTTGAGTAAGTGCTCACCTTGAGAGGATATACCGCCTCCAATTAGAATTAAGCTAGGATCATAGATGATTTGAATTTGCGCAATACCTTCAGCGACGTATTTACTCCATGTATTTAATATGTCGTTCGCTTTGACGTCGCCAGCTTGAGCACGTTCGAATAACTTTGGCACGTTCGTTTCATATTCAAAGTCCTTTTCAATCATAAGGTCTTTAAGCGCTGAAGTCGAAGCACGCATTTCATAAGTTGTGTCGTCTTCACTTCGATATAAGAGATAACCAATTTCGTTCGCACGGCTTTGTGACCCTGTATAAATGCCCGTCGCATGATTATAGAAGGCGCCGCCTATCCCTGTACCGAGTGTCAGGCAGAAGATATTGTCCTCATTATATGGATGCAACATCAGTTCACCGCGTAACGCAGCGTTCACGTCGTTATAAACACAGAGTTCTGAGCAAATGTCATCTAAGTGCGATTTGAAATTCGTGCCGTTAAAATTTTGAATTGTAGGCCCAGTGAGAATGACTTCGCACGTAGCTTCATCTATAACACCCGCACTTGAAATCCCAACTTTAACATCCTGTAAGTGATATTGAGCACGAAACTTTAGAATGATGTCGCGAACGCTATCCACAATTAACGTCGACACATTATCAGGTGTTGCGACCTTCACATAATCAATAATTTCAACCTTATCCTTTATCACAGCCCCTTTGATGTACGTTCCACCAATATCTATCGCAATCGCCAACATTTCCACAACCTCCTATGTATTATCACTACAAATTCTACATCGTGTTTCCCGTAAATACTATGCATTTACATGCACTTTTTTAACAACGAGCGCCCAATTTTGAAAAAGATTTTCAACAAATTAGTGTCTTTTTGATGAATATTTTCATAAAAGTATTGTACACCATTTTGAAAGCGTTTACAATTTAAGTTAGATATAGTTGATGTGTGATAAATATTATAAATCCTCATTTTAAACAAAAGTACATAAAATATGCATCTAGGTTTTTAATGAGTAAATGGGGGGATTCAGACCATGCATTCAAATTTAAAAGGTCTATACGCAGCATTACTAGTACCTTTCGACAAAAAAGGTGAAATCAAAGAGGAAAGTCTAATTCAAATCGCAAATAACGCGCTTGAAACAGAACAATTAGATGGCTTATACGTCAATGGGTCATCAGGTGAGAACTTTCTACTTAATAAAGAACAGAAGAAACGCATCTTTAAACTCGTGAGAGAAAATGTTTCGGAAGACGCGAATTTAATCGCTCAAATCGGTGCGCTCGATATTAATGAAGCGATAGAGCTAGGACAATACGCGACGGAACTTGGTTACGACGCGATTTCGGCAGTGACACCATTCTATTATCCTTTTACATTTGAAGAAATTAAAAATTATTATTTCGACTTAGTAGATGCTATCGATAACAATTTAATCATCTATTCGATTCCTGGCTTAACGGGTGTAGATATTTCAATAGAACAATTTCGTGAATTATTCGAGCATGAACAAATTATCGGTGTGAAATATACGTCACCTAATTTCTTCCTATTAGAACGTTTACGTGTGGCTTTTCCTGACAAACTCATCTTTTCAGGATTCGATGAAATGCTGACGCAAGCTTTAGTATCAGGCGTAGACGGCGCGATAGGATCGACATACAACGTTAACGGTCGCTTAGCGAGAAAGGTTGTAAATCACATAAATGCGGGTAATATTACAGAAGCCTATCTAGTACAACACCAAATGAACGACATGATCGAAGATATTCTTGCGATGGGCATTTATCCAACTTTAAAGGAAATCTTGAAGCTACGCGGCATTGATAGTGGTCTGCCAAAGCAACCATTCTTACCATTTAATGAGAATTATAGAGAAGCGTTAAATGAACTCGTTAGCCGCATCGATGCATAGCACTTAGCGTAAAACTTTATAACTAAAGGGGATGTTATTTATGCAGCATATCGGTTTTGGCATGTGGAACTGGATAGCAATCATTTCATATTTACTCGTCATGTTATTAATCGGATTGTACTTTTCAAAGCGTGCCGGGAAGGATACAGATGCTTTCTTCACGGCTAGTGGTCGCCTACCATCGTGGGCAGTCGGTTTCTCAATTTATGCGACAACTTTAAGTGCGATCACGTTTATGTCCACGCCTGAAAAGGCCTTTCTAACAGACTGGACATACATAGCTGGTAACATTTCAATCATTGCGATTGTACCAATTTTAATCCATTACTACGTGCCATTTTTCAAAAAGTTAAAGGTCACTTCGGCATACGAATATTTAGAAGCGAGATTCAGCCCAGTAGTGCGCTTACTCGGTTCACTCTTCTTTATCGTCTTTCACCTAGGACGTGTCGCAATCGTTATTTACTTACCGACACTTGCGATTACATCCGTATCTGATATTAACCCATTTGTAGTAGCGAGTTTAGTGGGTATCTTATGTATCATTTACACATTCTTAGGTGGCTTTGAAGGTGTTGTATGGAGCGACTTCATTCAAGGGGTCATCTTACTAGGCGGTGCCATCTTTATTATCATTCTTGGTATTATGAAGATTGATGGCGGCTGGGATACGCTCGTTACAGATGCGATTTCAAATAAGAAATTAATTAGCGCTGACAACTGGAAATTTAGTGCGGCAGCTGCAGCGATTCCAATTATCTTCTTAGGTAACGTCTTTAACAGCTTGCAACAATATACCGCGAGCCAAGACGTTGTGCAACGTTATCAAGCATCCGATTCTCAGAAAGAAACGAATAAATCGCTTTGGACAAACGGTATCTTAGCGATGATTTCAGCACCTATATTCTTTGGTATGGGTACAATGCTTTACTCATTCTATCAGCATGCGGACGCATTACCGAAAGACTTCAATACATCAGCAATCGTGCCATATTTCATCTTGATGGAAATGCCACCATTTGTAGCTGGATTATTAATTGCGGCTATCTTTGCGGCAGCGCAATCAACCATTTCATCAAGTCTCAACTCGATTTCAGCGTGTATTTCCGTTGATATTAAGCAACGCTTCTTTGGAAAAGCCAATGATAAAAAAGAAGTTCAATTTGCGAGATTAACGATTATCTTAGCTGGTTTATTAGGTTTCGGCGCTTCAATGTACTTAATTGCGAACGATTCAAATAGTATCTGGGACTTATTCTTATTAATTACTGGACTATTCGGTGTACCTTTAGCTGGTATCTTCGCAGTAGTTATCTTTACGAAACGCGCGAATACTGTGGGTGTTATATCTGGTTTAGTATTAGGTATCATCCTCACTTATATCCTGAAAACAAGCGGTTTCGGTGGCGCAGGATCACCATTCCTTGTTTCAATCGCGTCATTCTTAGTGTCATTCGTGGCAGGTTACTTTATCAGTTTAATCGTTCCTAAGCAAAAGGACATCACGGGTCTTACGATTTATGAGAAAGATGTACCAACCAACTACGTGAGAAAAGAAATTAAGAAGATTTAGGTTTTAAATACATGTTATATATGAGCTTCAAAATGTCTTTATTGAGTGAGACATTTTGAAGCTTTTTTGTTATAGAAGTAGGGGTTAGATGGGTAAAGGTTAATATAAGAAGGTGATGTTATGGCTAATGAAGCGGAAGCGCTATGGCGCTATCATAAATATGTTGTGATGATGCATGGTTATGAACATTATAACCATATTAAGGAATGCATGAAGTCACATGTTTCATATGAAACTTTAGAAGAAGAAATTTTTAAAATATATAAACAACATGATATTAATAAAGGTGCTTTATTAAATACGTTTAGTCATTTGTGGGGTTACTTTAAGAAGTACGCAACAAATGAAGAAAAAGATACCTATATGTCATTATATGGGGCTTTTCAAAAGGATGAAGCGAGCGACAAAGAACTGATTGATTATATTAGGAATTTAGTTCAAAAGTACGATCAAAAGTATTTAAAACAATCTTATATCATGCAGTTCAATGGTTAATGTTTCTAATCATTTGTAAATGGCAAAATATGTAATGAGGTGATTATAATGAATAAAGAACAAGTTGAAAAACGTATGCAAGAGATTCTAGAGGCATCTAAAGTAGGTGTTATGTCTACTTCTTACAACGATGTACCTAACAGTAGATACATGGTTTTCTATCACGATGGTTTAACACTATATACTAAAACGAGCGATAAAACGATGAAGATTGAAGAAATTGAGCATAATCCTGTTACGCACGTTTTATTAGGTTATAACGAAACGGACAATAATAGCTTCTTAGAAATTTATGCGGATATTGAAATTAAAAAAGATCAAGAAACAATTGATAAGTTATGGGAAACGCAAGATAAAAGTTTCTTCGATTCTTCAAAAGACCCAGATTTAGTAGTTTTAAAACTTACACCTAAAAAAGCTAAAATTATGAATGATGATGAAGTCGATTCTCCAGTTGAAATCGATCTATAAGTCACATGCAGATATTTAGAGTTCATGAAGACCATATGATAAGCGCACGATATCTCGATAATCGTCGTTTATCGAAACAAGTTCTAGAGCTATATCAAATCATTCGAACGTGTTTAAAGGCTTTAGATTTAATTGAAGGTAAGAAAGGCTACTTAAATCATCCCATTGTGCAGCACGTGTATCACGATGGGAAGCCTTATATCATCGATACCTTTGAAATGTTAAAAGCAATGAATATTGAGCACATGAGACGCGGCGGTATGCGTTCCGACGCGTTTAAACAGGATTTAAGTGAGCTAGAGCGACTCATTGTTCATTATGATAAAGAGAATTATTTTAGCCGAGAACCGTTGCCACCATTTTATTGTTATCAAGACGATCGCGTGTATGGCGAAGCGGTTTACGAGAAGTATATCACGTTGCTTCATGAAAAGTGGTGCAATGACAAAATTTCACCAAGGTGTAATATTAAGAAAGTCCTTTGATTGCTAGTTTCAGCATCGAAGGGCTTTTTTAATGCCAGGATTAAGGTTATTTAAGATGGATTTAAGCTAATTATGATGATTGAAATGATAAGTTTTAAATATAAAGCAAATTTCAAAAGGGTGAATAAACGTGATTCATACACTAATTGTGTGGATTTTAACTTTCATTACTTTAGTTTTAATTCATAAAGTTGCAGTTAAAGTTATTCAAAAATTTAAAGATTAAGGGAGGTATTGTGTGGAAGTTATTTCTAGTATATTAACAGTGTTATTTTATGGGCTACTACTAGCGATTCAGTATGTCTTATCAAAAAGTGGCAATCGTTTACTTGGCTTGATCGTTCCAATCTTGCTAGTTGTTAGCGTAAGTTATATGTATCAAACCAACATGATTCGCATAGGACTCTTGCCAACTATATTAATGACGGTCGTCGGTCTATTGTTTTTATATGGTGAATGGCATCGTGCGCAAGCTCACCGTAACAATGACAATTCATAATTTAGGAAAAGCCTCGTAAGGAGATTGTCCGAACGAGGCTTTGTTATGAGATTCAATGGGCTTATGTTTAATAAGTATATTGGTTATGGCCAACTTGGCGTTCGTACTTTCTTCGATTATTAAGCATAATACCAGCGATTAACCATAAAACGCCTGCTAACGTATTGCCAAGTAGTGATATTACGCCGATGATAATTAACATTAACGAAGCTGTACGATCACTTTTACCTATTTTACGTGTTGCGATAATTCCTAGAATAAAGAAAGTGAGACTTAATATAAATATAACTGCTGCAAATCCTATAAAGAAGGTATACATCGTGTCGACTTCATAAGCCTTTATGGTAGGATCAGCATTTAAGTCGCTTTTTATGAAGGTTGGTGAAGCTAATACAAAGATAAGAAAGCCTAAAGAAAATAGTAAGGTTAAACCTTGTAGTACTGTCCCTATCCATGCAAGAACGCGTTCTTTCTTTCGGTCTGTCATTGTTGAAACTCCCTTTTTTCTTTTATTATATGTTTTAGAATTGCAAAATTCAATTCATGTGTTAAAGTTCAACAAATTCATAATGTTAATAACGATTAGATTTTAGAATTTACGTATTTCAGTGGGACTTAGATATTGTTGAACGCTATTGCTTTGGGGTTTTCTAAAAGATACATAACTCTATGAAAGACGCATAGAATTGAAAGGGCTTTTCAAAAAGGGAAATTAAGAAATTTAAGACATGTCAGTGGATGCACGATTTAATAGCGAAACGAATCTTGATTTGATTGAGGTGCTTCGTGATCGTTTGAGTCAATCGGTGTATTCGGGCTAGGTTTACGTGAGATGAGCATAATGCCAGTTATTAACCAAAGTATGCCTGCAATCGTATTCCCTAGTAGCGAAATGGCACCAATTGTAATGAATATAATGGAAGCGGGTTTGTCTTTCTTGCCCATCCATAATGTGGCCAAGATACCGAGAACGATGAAGATTACACTCGTAATGAACATAAATGTAGACATGCCTATGAAAATAGTTGAAAATTGTTCGATTTGCGTGACGTTTATATCTTCTTCGGTCATTAAAGTGGCTTCAAACAATTGTGGCGTTGAGAATGCAGTGTATAAGAGTATCGCTGAAAATAAGATAGAAAAGACTTCTAAGGCGTTCGCAATCCAAGCGAGGATACGTTCTTTAGTTCGATTAATCAATTATTTTAATTGTAATGATTGAGCTGATTTCGCACGAATTTGTTGTAATAACGCTTCGTCTTCAATTAAAGATTGACCATATGAAGGAATGATTTCTTTAAGTTTCGCGTCCCAATCGCCCATCTTTTCAGAGAAGTTACGCTCTAACACTTCTAGCGCTACTGAAACCGATGTAGAAGCTCCTGGTGATTCACCTAGTAACGCGATAACAGAATGGTCTTTAGAATTCACGACTTCAGTACCGAATTGAATGAATCCTTTACCGTATTCCTCTGTGTCTTTAATGACTTGAACACGTTTACCAGCAATTAATAAGTCCCAATCTTCATCTTTAGCGTCTGGAACAAAGCGGCGTAATTCTTGCATACGATCTTCTTTCTTCATTAAAACTTGTTGAACAGAGTATTTTAATAAAGGTACGTTTTTAACTGCTGATGATAACATTGTTAACACGTTGTTAGGGTTAACTGATTTGAATAAGTCTAGGTTAGAACCATTCTTCAAGAATTTAGGTCCGATTTCAGCAAAAGGCCCGAATAATAAACTTTCTTCATCACCTAAGAAACGGCGGTCTAAGTGAGGTACAGTCATTGGAGGTGTACCAGGTGGTTCTTTACCATAAACTTTCGCATTGTGTTGGTTAACAATTTCAGGCTTGTTACATACTAAGAATGCACCACTGATAGGGAAGCCACCTAAGTTTTTACTTTCAGGAATTTTCGTTTTTTGTAATAACGGAATTGCGTGACCGCCTGCACCGATAAAGATATAGTCAGCTACGTGATATTGAGTAGTTTTATCGATTAAATCGTGAACTGTAACTTCCCAACGACCATCGTCAAGTTGTTTGAAGTCTACAACTTCATGGCAGTAACGTACTTCAGCTTTATCGTATTCATCAAGGTTTTTCGCCATTTGACGTGTTAACTCACCGAAGTTCACGTCTGTACCGTCGTCAATTTTACTTGCTGCGACTTTAACTTGTGATGTACGTGAATTCATCATTAATGGAATCCATTTTTTCATTACTTCACGGTCTTCCGTATATTCAATGTCCTTGAACATATGGTGTTGTTTAAGCTTTTCATAACGTTTCTTAAGGAAGTCTACATTGTTGATACCTTGAACGAAACTAATATGAGGTAGTGGGTGAATAAATGATTTTGGATCTTTAATTTCTTTTTGGTCTACTAAGAATGACCAGAATTGTTTAGAAATTTCAAATTGCTCGTTAATCACTTTAGCCTTTTCCACATCAACAGAACCATCGGGTTGTTTAACTGTGTAGTTTAATTCGCATAATGCAGCGTGTCCAGTACCTGCGTTGTTACGCTCGTTTGAACTTTCAATACCAGGTTGATCAAGACGTTCGAATACTTTGATGTTCCAGTTAGGTTCAATATGTTTAAGTAAAGTACCAAACGTTGTACTTAAGACACCAGCCCCTATTAAAATAATATCTTTAGATTTAGGAGTACTCATAAGATTTCCACCTTTCAAAATAAAATACATACATTCTATTATAATATATTACCCACAAAATTCATCTAGTCATCTGATGACTTCGTTCAAAAAAATAAGTAAGTTGACAAAATGTACGCCAAAAAACCCTCTATTAAAATAGTAATCCTAAATTGTCCCGTTGTAAATCAATAAATTAAAAATAACTAAAGAAAACGTTAAAATTGTGTTAACGCTTTCAATAGCTACTTTTATTTTTCCTCAGGGTGAGATTTTGGCATCTTGAAATCGTTTATATCATGACCTTCAAGTTCGAGTAGGTAGACTTTTTTATCTATGCCACCACCATATCCTGTAAGCTCGCGATGCGCACCAACTACGCGATGACACGGTACTAAGATTGAAATCGGGTTGCGGCCCACTGCACCACCGATAGCTTGAGCGGACATTTTGGTAATGCCACGTGCCTCTGCAACGCGTTGCGCGATGGCGCCATATGTAGTCGTTTCGCCATAGGGGATGGCTTTTAAATGGTGCCACACTTCCTCTTGAAAATGAGAGCCCTGAAACTTAATCGGAATCTCTGGAAAGGTAACGTGATTGCCTCGGAAATAATCGTCTAACCACGCGGTCGTTTGTGTAATAATATCATGCTCATTCAAATCAATCTTTGTGTGATGCGACGTGTCGCATTGTTGCTCATACCAAATGCCTGTTAAATGTGTATCGTCAGCTGTTACCGTTAATGGTCCTATTGGGGACGTATAAATCGTCCAATACATAAGCGCACCATCCTTCTTGAAAGATTTGAGTTAGCTCTAGTGTACCAAATGAAGCTACGTCTTCGCTAAATTGCGAATGTATACGCTGGGGTCTACAATAAAGTTAAGACGTAATAGAGGAGCGTACTTCATGTTTATTAAAGGTTTGCGCACACATTTTGAAAAGGAAAACGCATATTGGCATAACATTCCAGCAATACGTGCACTTGATACGTTTCGATTTAGAAAGCCCGTTACGATATTTGTAGGTGAAAATGGTTCAGGTAAGTCTACGTTGATTGAGGCAATTGCGGTGAATTATGGTATGAATGCTGAAGGTGGAGGCCGAAATTTTAACTTCGCAACACGTGAAACACACGCCGGATTGCATGAAGAAATCACGTTGTCGAAATTATTCTTGCCAGAGGATACCTTCTTCCTAAGGGCTGAAGGCATGTATAATGTGGCGACGATGATAGAAGATCGGTATACAGATTCAAAGTGGAATAATTACGGTGGAAAGTCGCTTCACAAACGTTCGCACGGCGAAGCCTTCTTATCGATAATGACGCATCGCTTTGGTTCGAACGGTTTATATATTTTAGATGAACCTGAGTCTGCTTTATCGCCTATGCGTCAATTAACCATGCTACGTTTGATTGATGACCTCGTTCAAAAAGGGTGTCAATTCATTATCTCAACTCATTCACCTATTTTAATGTCATATCCTAATGCTGAAATTTATGAACTGAACGACGACGGTATCGAGCAGGTTGATTATAAAGAAACAGATCATTATATTGTGATGAAGTCGTTTTTAGAAAATCCTGATAAGATGTTGAATTATTTATTTATCGATGAGTTAGAAGAATAATTTAATTAAAGTTCATAAAAATAATTTGTTTCACTACGCCTATTTAATTATAATTATAAATAATGAGGTGAGTGGATTGAATAAACAAATTGAAACATTGGCATTAAAAGTCGCAAAGCTAACGCGTCAAACGCATGAACTTGGTATACCTGTGATGATTTTATTTGAGGGTATTCCAGCTTCAGGTAAAACGCGTTTATGTAATGAACTGTTACTAACTTTAGACGGTAAGTATAGTTCCTTCATCGCTACGAAATCGCCATCTGAAGAGGATTTAAGGTATCAATTTTTCCAAAAGTATTGGAACGGTCTTCCTAAGAAAGGTGATATTAATGTGTATTTCAGAAGTTGGTATGCGCATTATATCGATTTTAAAGAGAACCGTATTAAGGAAGACTTCTACAAAGATTATCAAACGTTACGAGAGCAAATTCACCAATTTGAAAGTATGTTAATTGCAGACAATCATGAGATTATTAAGTTTTATATAGAGATTGACGAAGAGAAGCGCTTAGAGCATATTAGAGAAATGCGTCAGAATCCGTTAACGAAGTGGAAAGCGCAAGAATACGAAGATGTCATTGAATCTAAAATTTACGAAGCGAATATGAAAGCGTTTGTTGATGAATCTCAAGATTGGGAGGTAATCGATTATACGAACCGCGAACATGCGACGCTTCTAATGTATGAACACATGATTCAACGTTTAGAGGCTGCGATTTCTCGTCATGAAAGGAAATGCACTGAAAGAAACGGACATTTCACAGAGGGCTTTTCAGATGATGCATTCGAGATGATGACGGATAAGGTGAAAAAGGATGCTTATGATCAACAAATTGATGCATTGCAATCACGTCTAACTGAGCTCCAATTTGCGTTGTATGAGCGAAAGATTCCGCTTATCATCGTGTATGAAGGTATGGATGCAGCTGGTAAAGGCGGTAATATTAAACGCCTTCGTCAAAAGCTTGATCCGACGGGATATGAGGTAAACGCGATTGGTGCGCCGACTGAAGACGAATTGAACCGTCATTATCTATGGCGCTTTGCGAAAGATATGCCTAAGTCAGGGCACATTGAGTTGTTTGACCGCAGTTGGTATGGTCGTGTGTTGGTCGAACGTGTTGAGGGCTTTGCGACTGTGGATGAATGGCAACGTGCATATGATGAGATTAATGCCTTTGAAAAAATGTGGACGGACGAGCACGCGATTATCTTAAAGTTCTTCTTAACGATTGATAAAGATGAACAATTGAAACGTTTTAACGACCGTGTTGAAAACGTTGACAAGAATTGGAAAATAACGGATGAAGATTGGCGCAACCGAGATAAATGGGCCGAGTACCAAGAAGCAAGTTTAGATATGATTCATAAAACGCATACATCTTACGCGCCGTGGCATGTGATTGCGACCAATCATAAGAAGACAGCTCGAATTAAAGTGTTGAAGCACGTAATTCGTACTTGTGAAGCTGAGTTATTTGGTGTTATACATGATTAGTTGATTTAAATAAGGAAGACACGCGAGGGCGTGTCTCAGACTGTAGACAAACTATCGTTATAGCATATAAAAAGTGTAACGGTAGTTTGTTTTTTTATGATTTTTTCGAAAATATGTATAAAATTCTTTAAAATAGAAGTCCTCACGGACTCTTATGTAAGCCACGTAGCTACTTTTTTCAAATTCATCGCAGCACAAGTAAACATCGTATCCATTGTCACCTTTCCTAAACCTCGAAAACGTGTCCATCTCATACCATGTTGCTCTTTAGCATCACCAAATCGTCTTTCTATTGTTTGGCTTCTCATTTTATATATTTTTTTAATTGAATCCATAAACCTTAAGTCTTCAACTATATCCAAATCATCTTGCCATACATGCCTTTGGATTTGTTTTTGAAACTGTTTATTTTCGGTACATTTACTCAATAATGGGCATTCACGACATGTGTCAGAACTTGACATATATAGTCTGTGTCCAGTGGGCATAGTTCTTTTGTAAGTTAAAAACTCATCATTAGGACAAATATAACTATCATAATATTCATCGTAGATGAAATCGCGATTTTTGAAGAAACCTTCTTTTCCTTTTGGCCGAGTATACGGCATCACGGGTATCATTAATTTTTCAATAAGATAGTGTGCGTTAGCTGGAGTCTTATAACCAGAATCAACTGCTACATATCTCGCCTTTAAACCTAATTTCTCCATTCTTTCTATCATAGGTTTCAATTGTGTACTATCATGGACATTTCCTGGAGTGACATGTGAATCTAAAATGAAGCCGTGTCTATCGACACATGCATGTAGCGAATAGGCAAATTGCTTTTCTCTCTCGCTCTTCACATAATAACCAGACTCTGGATCAGTTTTACTTTCTTTTATATATTTAGTTTTCACTTCCTTTTTCTTTTTTATAGGCTTTTTTCCATCGGCTTTTCTTAGAAGATTTACTTCATCATCCAATTCTTTTTGGTATGCTTTGGCTTCAATTTGAACAACTTTCTTAATATATTTATTTTTATTGGCATTGGCTTTAATATGAGTTGAATCGATAAAAATTTGCTCGGTATTAATAAGATCATTTTCAAAAGCAATTTCTAAGATGTGTTGGAAGATTTCTTCAAATACCTTATTATCATAAAATCGGCGGGTATAGTTTTTGCTAAAAGTACCGAAATGAGGGACTTTATCAAAGAATCCATAACCTAAGTACCATCGGTACGCTACATTAGTGTGAATTTCTTTTATAGTTTGTCTCATAGATTTAATACCGAATAATTTTTGAATTAGAAGGATTTTTACTAGAATTACAGGGTCTATAGAAGGTCTGCCATTATCTAAGCAGTATTTATCTTTCACTAAATCATAAACAAAGTTAAGATCTAAGACTTTTTCAACTTTACGTAACAAGTGATCATCAGGAACTAACTGAGATATTGAAATCATTTCAAATTGTTCTCTGTTATTGGAAGATTTATTTAGCATACTATCACCTCAATATCTTATTACTATTATTATACTAGAAATGGGCAAACAGGTTGTTATGTAAAATATTGAAAAATAAAAAATGCCGACAAGTCCGTAGGACTTTGTCGACAGTCTGAGACACGCGAGGGCGTGTCTTCTTTTTTAGGTTATGGGGGCTTAGCTTGAAACTTGATTAGGATTTTGTCATCAAGTTTGAAAGGCCCTGAGACTTGATTAGGGTTTCGTCATCAAGTTTGAAAGGCTCTGAGACTTGATTAGGATTTCGTCATCAAGTTTGAAAGGCCCTGAGACTTGATTAAGATTTCGTCATCAAGTTTGAAGCCCCCTGAGACTTGATTAGGGTTTCGTCATCAAGTTTGAAAGGCTCTGAGACTTGATTAGCTTTCAAACGTGATAAACCGTATACCCTCACAACCCTAGTTCCAGGCGCCAGCCCCCATTTTCCTAAAGAATTACATGTAAATTGCATACATCCCACCAAAAAATTGAAGAAATTCGCAATAAAACGAATTTCTCCAAGGGCTTTTCAAGGAGGGGCACCTGAATCGGCCCCATGAAATATCTATACTTCATAATTATAGGCATGTTCCCCGTGAAACACGTGGTCGAGGCCTTTCGACTCTTCGTGCTTAGACGTTCTAAGCTGTGTGAAGCGGCCGATTAGTGTCGCAATTAAGAAAGTCATCACGACGCTAAACGCGATGGTCGCAACTACAGCAACAACTTGAACGAACACAGGGTAGAAGCCACCGCCGAACAACAGACCGTCAACGATATCGCCGTTAACGCTATGTTGTTGGAATAAACCAGTACCAATCGCACCGATAATGCCGCCGACACCATGCAGGCCGAATGCATCAAGTGCGTCATCGTAGTTCAATAAAATCTTGAGATGCGTGATGACGTAATAACACGCCATACCGCCGACAATCCCTAAGATAATCGAACTTGTGTAGCTCACGTAACCAGCTGCAGGCGTAATCGTCACGAGACCCGCAAGCATACCTGAAAGCGTACCAATCAACGTCACTTTCTGCTTCGTCACGTATTCCAAAATAACCCAACCGAGCACGCCACAGTTTGACGCGATAAACGTATTCACCAATGAGAGTAACGAAATTTCGTTGAGACTTAAACTCGAACCAGCATTAAAACCGAACCATCCGAACCAAATCAAGATACCACCAATCAATGTTGTCATTAAGTTATGCGGCGGTTTCATATTTTGCTTGTTACGCGAACCGAGCATTAAAGCGAGAACGAGACCCGAAACGCCGGATGAAATATGTACAACCGTTCCGCCCGCGTAGTCAATTGCGCCAAGCTGATGGATCCAACCGCCACCCCAAACCCAGTGCGCCACGGGACTGTATACAAACACAACCCAAAGTACCATAAAGATGAGAAACGGTATAAACTTCATGCGCTCTGCGACAGACCCCGTTAAGATCGAGACCGCGATGGTGCAGAATGTTAATTGAAACAGCATAATTAACGAGAAGGGCACCGTCTCTGAAAAGTCCTTATGAACGTCGAAGTTCACATCGTTCAACATAAAGAATGATAAGTCACCGATTAAAGTATGACTACCGCCGAAACTAAGCGAGAATCCTAGAATAATCCAAGTCAGTGTCACGACCATAATTGCTGACATACTATGCATGGCAGTGGTCAACACGTTTTTAGACTGTACGAGCCCGCCGTAAAATAAGGCAAGTCCAGGTGTCATAATCCAAACTAATAACGTACAAAACATAAGTAAAAGTGTATCCGAAGCATTCATCGCATCATCTCCATTTCATATATTATCGTTATTTTATATGAAATATTTTGTAAAATAAAATTTTGGTAAAGTAATGTAACGCAATATGTTAGTAAAACTAACATTTCGCCCCGAACTATACGTACAAAACCAAGTGTGTCATACTACTAGTAAGAACTGAGAGAGGGTGATGTTAATGAAGATTTTAATCGTTGAGGACGATCGCGTGATTGCACAAGCACTAAAGCAAGCCTTGAATAAATGGCAACTTGAAGCGGAAATCGTTACAAATTTTAACCATATTGTAGATGACTACGTGAAACCGGACATTCACCTTATCCTACTTGATATTAACTTACCTTCCTTTAACGGATATTACTGGTGCCAGGAAATTCGCAAAGTCTCTAATGTGCCGATTATCTTCATTAGTTCACGTTCTGATAGCATGGACAAAGTTATGGCAATTGAGATGGGTGGCGATGACTACATTGAAAAGCCCTTCGACATGACAGTTACCATTAGTAAAATACAAGCCTTACTTAGACGTACGTACGACTTCAATGCAACGTCGCATCACCTTGACGTACAAGGTTGTAAACTTGTCGTTGAAGAAGGCAAGCTTTACTACGACGATCAAGTGATTGACCTTACATTTACCGAACTTCAGATTGTGCACCAACTTTTCAAAAATGAGGGGCAGTACGTGAGTCGTAATAAATTGATTGAAACGTGTTGGGAGTCAGAACATTTCATTGATGACAATACGCTCGCTGTAAATATGACGCGGCTTCGTAAAAAGTTAAAGTCGATTGGCGTTCAGGATTTGATTCAAACGAAGAAAAACATGGGCTATAAAGTTTAGGAGTGCGATAAGATGAAATTTATTAAAGCTCAGAAGTCTTTATATATCACGTTGTTAGGCATACTGTTATTGTTTTTCGTCATCTTTGTATTAATGTCGCTACCGATGGAAGGGTTTCTACTCGCTTTAGCGATTACCGTATTTGTCTTTGGCGTGTTTCAGTTTATTGCGTTTACGACATTTCAAGAAACGCAAAATGTGAAACAAAAACGTGATGCGTTACAAGAACAAGTTATCAACGAACGCAATCAGCACGCACAATACAAAAGCCAAATTGAAAGTTTCTTTCTAACGTGGGTTCACCAAATTAAGACACCAATTACAGCTTCTAAGCTTGTGTTAGAACAGAATTCGTCAATGGACGCCGAAAAGGTCCGCCAAGAAGTTTTACAAATAGAGAATTATACGAACTTAGTACTGAGTTACCTAAAGCTTCAAAATAATGATACGAACATGGTATTTATGCCCGTTCAACTCGATGATATTGTGCGACCGCTCATCAAGAAATACTCGATACAGTTTATACAACATAAGACGAAACTACACTATGAGCCGATTCACCACGACGTTTTAACAGATGCCAAATGGGCTGAAATCATGATCGAGCAGATACTCAATAACGCTTTGAAGTATGCGAAAGGCGGCGACATTTATTTATCTTACGATGCGCATCAACAAACCTTTTATATAGAAGATAACGGCATCGGTATTCGTGAAAGTGACTTACCTAAGATCTTCGACAGAGGTTACTCAGGCTTCAATGGGCGCCTTAAGGAACAATCAAGTGGTATCGGATTATTTATCGTTAAGACGATCTCAAATAAGCTCAATCACCCAGTACACGTTCAGTCGCAACTCGGCGCAGGTACGACGTTTTCTATTCATTTTCATCAAACGAACCATAACCTTACATAATTGTAAGATTCGAGATAACATTTGTAAGAAATTATAAATGTTGTCTCTTTTTATATGAGATAAAGTGTACGTATCAGAAGAAAGGTGTGATGAGATGTTATTAGATATCCAAAACTTAAAGAAGATTTATGGTAAAGGGAATAATCAAATTACGGCCCTAAACCAAATGAACTTTTCAATAGAGAAAGGCGAATTTGTCGCAATAATGGGTGAGTCAGGGTCAGGGAAGTCTACCTTGCTGAATATTATCGCGACCTTTGATGAACCAACTGAAGGCATGATTTACCTTGACGGTAATGATATTTCGAAACTGAAAAATAAAGATGTCGCGAAATTCCGTCGTGAATCACTAGGCTTTGTGTTCCAAGATTTCAACGTACTACACACGATGGACAATAAAGACAATATCCTCATGCCTCTTGTCCTTTCTAACAAGCAACCTAAAGAGATGATGCCTCGTTTGGAGAAGGTAACATCGATGCTTGGTATCTCACATTTAGTAGATAAATATCCTTACGAAATATCAGGCGGTCAGCAACAACGTGTCGCAATCGCGCGTGCGCTAATCTCAAATCCTAGTCTCTTACTTGCGGACGAACCAACCGGTGCACTCGATTCGAACACGTCTGAAGAAATTATGAATGTCTTTCGCGATATCAATGCTTCAAATCAAACCCTGCTCATGGTTACACATTCGATTAAAGATGCGTCTTATGCGAATCGCGTCTTATTTATCAAAGATGGTGAATTATTTCATGAAATCTATCGCGGAGAGGAAGCGCAATTTGACTTTCAACAACGTATTTCTAATAGTTTAGCCATGTTAAACGAGCGAGGTGTCTAAGGTGCCTCTAAAATTATTATCCAAACTCGTATTCAAAAACTTTAAAGCCCTTAGTAAAACGATGATTCCATTCATTATCTCAGCATCCGTCATGTTTGGCTTAGAATATATCATTATCTCGCTCATAAACAATGACTACCTACAACAGCGTCATGAGAACTTACCGATGTTGATGAGATTTTCAAGCGTTATCGTGACACTACTCGTTCTAATATTCGTGTTGTACGCCCATCGCTTCGTGATGAAACAACGTAAGCAAGAATTTGCGCTCAATATGACACTCGGTATGGAAAGGAAACACATTCGATTACTCATATTTATGGAACTGATACTCCAATTTGCGATTATCGCATTCCTAAGTATTTTAGGCGGCTATCTATTCGGTAATCTTGTTTTCCTTTTCCTAAATACGTTGGTTCAAGATTCTGGAATCAAACTCATGAATTATCCGTTCGACGTGAACGCGATGATCATTGTACTCATCATGTTAGGCGTGACTTTGGTACTCCTATATGTCATCAGTCATATTCAAATCACCATGCAAAAGCCCTCTCAGCTATTCAGCACAAAAAGGTCTGGTGAAAAGAAATCTCGCAAGGTTATGATTATCATCTATTTCGTAATAGGAGCAATCGCGCTTGGTTACGGGTACGTTATTGGTGTAACTACTGAAGGTGGCATGGACGCCTTAACGAAGGTGTTTCTTGGCGTATTAGCCGTAATGGTAGGAACATATTTCCTCTTTATGTCATTAACGATTTTAGTCCTACAATTCTTACAGAAACGAAAGCGTTTTTATTACAAACAGAAGCACTTCTTCTTTATTTCAGGTATGTTGCCAAGAATGCGTAGTAATGCAGTGGGATTAGCGAGTATTACAATGCTATGTACTTTCGTTATCGTGACACTCGGTATGGCTTTAACGACATATCGAGGTATTGAAACACAAATTGATCATGCGATGTTTAACGACTACGAAACAACGTTTGACGGTAATTATAAGAAAGATCGTCAAATCGCTAAGCAGATTGATAACTTTGAAAAGGACATTAATCAATACGAGCCTGATGTGGACGTTAAGCGTTTAATCAGTGTCAACGCGCCTATGGTTCATTTAGATGGAGACTTTAAACCCATGTTGCCTAAGTATCAAGAACAAACGTCTTCTAAGAATTATATGTATAGCTACGTTGTGACTGAGGAAGGTTTTAATGCATTAAAAGATACGAATTTACATCTTAAGGATGGAGAAGTCGCGGTCAGTTCAAATGCGAAACGTTTCAAGAACTTTGATAACATTCGACTTAAAGATCAGACTTATCACGTTAAGCATTTAAAAGGCGACTATGTTGGTTCTAACATTGCTGTCGATAGCTTGTACATCGTTGTGAAGGATGAAGCCGAGTTATACAAAATGAATGACTTCTATACGAGTTATAATTTTAAAGCTGGCGAAAAGCAGGACTCACCTATATATACGGATATAGCCTTTGATGTTAAGGGTGACCATAAAGCCCTTGATAAACACATTAAATCCTTTGAAAAGAAATATAATATTCACATCAATCAACGTTCTGAAACTGCTACGATGTTATATGAAACGAACGGCGGACTTATTTTCTTAGGTATCGTTGTATCAGCAGTATTACTGATTGGTATGTTCTTGATCGTGTATTATAAGCAAATTTCTGAAGGCATGGATGATAAATATAATTACCAAATTATGAAGAAAGTAGGACTTTCAGATAAACAAATTAAACGTGTTATTCAAAAACAGATCTTATGGTTGTTTATGTTGCCGATAGCTGTTTCTCTAATTCATCTCGCATTTGGATTTAATATTATTTATAACTTAATTAGTGTATTAGGCATTCGAGAAATTAGCTTATTCCTAACAAGTTATTTATTCGTAACGCTTGCGATTATAGCACTTTACGGTTTAATCTACTTCGTAACATCACGCAAGTACTATCAAATTATTAATCAGAAATAAAACAAAGACGAACCTTGGGATAAAGGTTGAGAAATAGAGCATTGAAGCTTTATTTCATATAATTCCCTAAACAGCTGACTCATAGGGGCGGGGCCCCGCCACAGAAATTTGCGCAAGCAAATTACCAAGCTATGCAAGCCGGGGGCTTAGGAATGGTACAAAGTAGCTATGCTACTTTGTAAGTCCAACTAACAAACTAAAGTTTGAGTTGGACTTTACAGGAAAGCATGCTGTTTAAAGGAATTGTGAATGATGTCCCATGGTTCGTCTTATTTATACTGTATTGAAGAAATAATTGAAGCGACACCTTTACCAATGTTTCTATAAATATGTTTAAAATCTGACTTAAATCGGATACCTTGATCTTTACTTAATTGGTACGATTTGTCGTTAATTTCTAATTCAACATCGCCTTCAGTAACGATGATATAAATCTCTGACTCGGAATGATGCCCCTCTGCTAACATTTCACCGTTCTGTTGAATCTCCATCTTGAACATTTCAAATTGTTTTTCTTCCTCATATAAAAAGTAAGGAAACACGGTAGTTGATTGATCGTGGTTATAAATTGGTGTGATATCGGATTTATCTATTACTGAAATTTGATTATGCTTAGGTGTAATTAAGGTTGTTAAAGGAATATGCAGGCCGTTCGCAATTTTCCATAGTGTCGTTATTGTGGGATTTGATTCACCTTTTTCAATTTGGTTTAACATCGTTTTACTAACGCCTGTTAATTGAGATAATTTTTCCAAACTCAGGTTTTCATTTCGTCGATAATCATAAATATTTTTAGAAACGGTTCTTTGAATATTATGCATAATAACCTCCTGTTCACTATTATTGTACATCCTTTACAATATAACGGACAAATTGTACACTCATAATGTACGTTATAACGGAAATTTTGAGCGCTATATTTCTCAACTCTTATTAAGGTGGGTCTAGATGTTTGAATACAAACGAAGATTTTCGAACACGTATATTTTAATGTTCATCGGTATTCTGCTCATTGGTGCTAATTTACGCGCACCGATCACTTCCATTGGCGTTGCGTTACCTTCAATAAAAGCACAACTCGGTATTTCTAACTCAGTAGCAAGTTTAATCACGATTGTCCCATTACTCGCATTTGCCACAGCGTCGCTATTTGCAGCTAAGACAGGTAATAGACTAGGACTAGAGCGTACAATTTTTTTTGCGTTAATTTTACTTGTAATTGGTTTAGTATTTAGAGGTATCACACATATTGCATGCTTATTCATTGGAACATTACTAATTGGAATCGGCAATGCTTACAGTAATGTATTAACTCCGGCAGTCATTAAAGGCTACTTCCCGCACCGAATAGGACTTATGACGGCTTTATATACCGTTATCATGAATCTCTTCGGTGCCTTATCATCCTTTATAACGGAACCTTTAACAAAAGCATTTAACTACAGTATCTCAATCAATTTAATCATTATATTAACACTCATTACTTTAGTTATTTGGAGCTCTCAACTTAAGAATAAGCCTTTAAAGATAGAAGCGTCTTCAACAGAACCGATTAATATTTGGCGTTCGACACTAGCTTGGCAAATTACATTTTTTATCGGTAGTCAATCTTTAATCTTTTATTCATTCTTAAATTGGTTACCTGAATATTTATCTGAGAAAGGTGTTGCAATAAGTACTTCGGGAACTTATTTAACGATTTTACAATTGTGTCTGATTCCTACAACTTTTTTAACACCAATACTTATCGAAAGGATGAAGCGACAAGTTGTCGTAATCGTGATAGCTGGTTATGTTTGGGTTAGGCGTTTTATTAACGATGTTGCATACTGATTTGGTGATGATAGGCGTTATACTTATCGGAGTAGCTAGTGGTATTTCGTTTGGGTTAGTCAATACATTTTTCGGTTTAAGAACAGAAAGCAGTATCATGGCTGCCAGATTATCAGGTATGGCCCAAGCGTTAGGTTACTTGATAGCTTGTATCGGTCCTTTATGTTTTGGCCTTCTCCATGATCTCACACATAGTTGGCTAGCATCGTTCATATTATTATTAATAACCGCTATCGTCATGATGACATTTTGTGCTGGCGCAGGGCGACATACAACAATCGAAAATTCTACATAATAAAAATAAAGACGAACCTTGAGACAAATTTTGAGAAATAGAGCATTGAAGCTTTATTTCATACAATTCCCTAAAACAGCTGACTCCTAGGGGAGTAGCGTGCGTCCTGAGACTACAGGCTCAGGCCACGCCCCAGGAAAGCATGCTGTTTAAGGGAATTGTGAATGATGTCCCGTGGTTCGTCTTTTTCTAAATAATTATTTCGCTTCTTCAAAGTTCTTTTTAAAGATAAGAACGAGTGCTAGAATACCGAGTGACGCAATGGCAGCTGTTAAGAAAATTGGCATGTAAGCTAAGTGTGTAGCACTTTCAATACCATTTAACATTGCGTCTTTTAAATCAGGATTAGGAATATCTTTGATCTTATCGATAATATGTCCTTGTGAACTACCTTTCTCGCTCATTGTACGCATCACTGAAGCGGGCACGTCTTTCATCGTAAAACCAGCTTCCATCATATTGTCCTTAATCTTTTCACCCATTTTACTAAAACCAATCGCGATAAATGTTGAGAAGATTGTAGGTGATATCGTAATACCAATCTGTCTTGAAACTGATAATGTACCAATAACAGTACTGTTATTCTTGTTAGAGTGAGCTGAGCGTGTCGCAAGAACGGTCATTGGTGCGCCAATCGTGAATCCGAAACCAATTCCGGCAATAATTGAAAAGATAAAGAATGGTAACGGTGAGAATGTGAATAACGCTAAACCGCCATAACCAATAATACTGATGATACTTGCTGAAATCAGTGCGAAAATAGGACCTTTCTTATCAACGATCTTACCACCCATAGAAGCTCCTACACCTGAAGCTAGTGCAAGTGGTGTCATCCAGAAACCACTGTTGTCTGCTTTAACATTTAATACATTTTCAACGAATGACGGTATGAAGATGATTGCACCAATTAACATACCTGATAAGATACCCATGATTAACGTTACAGAGAATGTAGGGTTCTTTAATAATTTAAACGGTAAGAATGAGTCAACGTCTTTATTTTCATTCATATATTCGATAAAGATCATGATGCCATAACCTAAGATGGCTAAGATAAATAATCCAATGACTGCGAAACTCAGGATACTACCTGCAATGTTACCAGTTTGAACATTGTTAATCGCGAACATCACTAGTAACGTAGAAATAGAGAACATTAAGATTGCGTACTTATCAATCTTAGTTTTAACTTTATCTTGCGTTTCCTTCATTTTAAAGGCCACAAAGAAAACGATTAAGATTGCGAAAGGTACATTAATGAGGAACAACCAATGCCAAGTTCCAGTAACATTAATGAGTAGACTACCAATATTTGGTCCAAGTACAGACGCAATACCATTCATTGCGCCAAGACCACCTAACATAGAGCCTTGTTTTTCTTTTGAGTACGTTGAGATGATGTGAGAACTAGCGATAACGAATAAGCCACCGCCACCAAGAGACTGAATAAGTCTCGCAACAATAAAGAATATATAGTTAGGACTTAGCGCTACAAGTAACGAACCGAGTCCAAATAAGACAACTTCTGCGATAAATACTTTCTTTCTTCCATACATATCAGCGAGTTTACCTGCTATAGGCGTCGTAACCGCCATACCAAGCGTGTAAATCGTGATGCCCCATGATCCCATTTGTGCATCGATATCAAAAGAATTGTTAATCGTCGTTAATGCAGCACTGATGATACCGTTATCAAGTGCTGACATAAATACGCCGAGTAATAGAAATAGTGCGACGATATCAAAGCTCTTCTTTTTCATCTAACCCCTTCTTTCAAGTTTTCTATTTATGATACGTTAAATATAAAGGAAGAATTTGAACTGAATGTGAACTAAAAAAATTTTTATTTGTTCATATATAGTTCATATTGAAGGAATAGTATAAGTGGTGTCAAAGGGAATAACGTATTAATTAAGAAAATTCACAAAAAAGAGAAAGGGGATTCTTATGAGTACGACACTTATCTTTGCAATTATCACTATTTCTTTAGCACTTGTATTTTATACATGGGGTGTCTTTTCAGAGAGAAAGAAAGGCGAAATTAAACCAGGACATCTCGTACTATTCGGTTTAGGTTTAATATTTGATACAATCGGTACAACTTTAATGTCAACACTCGCAGGCAGCGAAGCGGATGCAGGTATGTCACTACACCAAATCACAGGTTTAGCCGCAATTATCTTAATGGCATTCCACTTTATTTGGGCAATCGTTGTACTAATTAAAGGTACAGACAAAGCGAAACATAACTTCCACAAATTCAGTTTAATCGTATGGTTATTCTGGTTAATTCCTTATATCGTAGGTTTAATCATCGGTATGAGCTAAATAAGATTTCAAGGTGAGGCACTTAAGTTGTCTCGCCTTTTTTATTTATTTGAAAAGCCCTTTAAGAAATTGGAAGTGTCGAATTTTGAAAAAGTGTAACTTTCGAAAGTTTTGTTAAATGTAAAATAAAAACTTATAAAAATTAATTGTAGTAAATATAAAAATATGTTGCGTGGTGCTATAATAAATGTGCTGCTACTTGTTGAGAAAGGAGAATCTTATACATTAATGCTTAATCAATAACGTTATCTTTAGAACTCAGTCATCTTTTTAGAATTTGGAGGAAAGCATTTGAAACGTATTTTTAAGATTATACTGATTCCATTTTTATTATTAACCGTTATTACGGACTATGCACATGCAGAAACCACTAAAGAACTACAGTTTGAAGTCTTAAAAGAAGGCTCAGAGGAAGTAGCAATCGCAAACGAATACTTCGAAAAGCCTGCCAAAGTTATTGAACGTGATGGAAAATCTTTTATAAGGTTTGATATCAATCATAGCCATTGGATTAAATCTATCTTAATCGATGGACAGAAGGAAACTGTCATTAAAGAAGATAAGACGAAAGACACTAGGGTATCTGAATTCCTACTCAGTCAAACATCTGGCAAAGTTAAAGGTGTAGTAAAAGTTGAAGTCGATGAGAAAGTTAATGGAAGTCCTTTTAAATATGACCACGAATACAAAGTTGAGTTTAATTTGAAAGGGGACGTAGCTGCTTCGACTGATAAAGCAACGACATCCTCAACACCTGAAAAGGTAGAACCAAATCCTAAAACATTCGCAGGTGAGCCTGTTGCTTACGAAAAGTTTATTATTGTAGCACTTATAGGCATTGTAATCACGTTCTTTATATCTCGAAAAAGAAAAACGCATCATGTTTCATAGTCTAAAATGGATAGTGCTCGTTTTCGTACTCTATCTGTGTTTATCAGAAGTCGTCTATGCATCTGAAGATTCATCTCATTTAGAAGTACTGCAAGATGATGTTGAAATAGAAGTTCATGAAATTAAAGAGATTGAATTAGGTGACAAGGTATTTAAAGAAGTCGTTCTTAGTGTTCCGTATGAAGTTAAGGAACTTGTGATTGCGCATGCTTACGATGTAAATCACTTCGAAGCATTAAACCTATATAAAATTTTAGTTGATTCAGAAGACGTGTTAGATAAACTTTCCATTACAATGGTTACTTTGGACGATTTAGAAAAAAGGTTTGATATAGAATTGAACGATCCTGCAAAAGAATATGAATTAGAGGAAAACACTCTTACGAGTGAGTTCGATGTCTTAAAGTTATTAGACGATGTGAAAGTCGATAATGACTCAAGTTTAAATGATTCTAATGTTCAACAACCTATCGATGTTAATACACGTTATGTAGATGATGTACCAACCCCTTTTAATCAACCAACTCCTAAACCACGTACATCTACAATACAACAACATTATCAACCAAATCTTTTATTTAATCGTGATAGCGATATCCCTAAGCCGAAACGATTAAATAAGGCAGAAATCAAACCTGAATCTCAAGTCGTTCAACCTCAAACACATCAAAGTTTATGGATTGTTGCGTTAGTTATCGCTTTCTCTGTTCTAGGATTAACGCTTACAAGTAAGAAATGGAAAAAATTAAACGTTCATGATGTCCAAGGGTAAATTCCATGAAAATACTTATTAGATTTATTCAGATCAGTGCAATAGTCGTGATTATATACGCAAGTTTTCAACTCTATATGTCATCTTCTAAGAATCAACGTATCCAACATCAATACGAAACGCTACAACAAACCTATACGTTTAAAGATAAAAACAATAAACTAAGACCTCAATTCGAAGCCTTAAAGGCTGTTAATAAAGACATTCACGGTTGGCTTCATGTAGAAGGTACGTCTCTCAACTATCCAGTACTTCAGTCTAAAGATAATCTAGATTATTTAAAACGTGACTTTAACAAGGAAGATAGTCACAAGGGCAGTTTATTCTTTGACTATCGCAACAATGTTAAACAATTATCTTATAACACTATCATATACGGACATCATGTCGGTGATGGTACGATGTTTGATATTTTACCTCAATATCTTAAACAAGATTTTTACAAACTTAACCCAAATATTCAATTTGATACACAATTTGGTAAATACCGCCTAGAAGTTTTAAGTGCTTTTCAAACAAGTACGAATGATAACTATATCCAAACCCGATTTACGAGTAAAGAAGCATATCGTGACTTCCTATATAATACGCTCAAGAAATCAGTTATCCATACAAATGTAGGGATTACTGAAAAGGATAAACTTATTACATTATCGACTTGCGAGGATCCAATTCGGGATACAGAGAAGCGCGTGGTGGTTGTATGTAAATGTGTACTAATTGAAGTTTAAGATCAAATAGAAAGGAGTTTGATACTTGAAAGTAAAACTCATTCTAAGTTCAGCTTTAATCAGTTTAATTATCAACAGTTTAAGTTACGACAATGCGAAAGCTTCCGATTATTCAGATGTTCAGTTACTTGAAGGTATGGTAACAGAGGCAACACGACATGTAGCTCATCTTAAGATTTTACCTTTTTACGACGAAGTTAATATCTCATACGACCCGAATGATATAGTGCCGTTTAAGACTTCTGAAGTTGCCTTTGATTATCCTTATGGTCAATGTACGTGGTACGTTTATCACCGCATGAAGCAATTCGGAGAAGGTGTAGACTATTTAATGGGTGATGCTAAAGATTGGATTGATCAAGCTAGACATCAAGATTACACGATATACCATGAGCCACTTCTACACGCTGCGGTGGTATTTGATAGCAATCTATTAGGTGCCAGTGCAGAATACGGGCATGTGGCCTTTGTGGAGCATGTATTTAGTGATGATTCTATCTTAATCTCTGAATCTAATGTTGAAGGTTTAGGAATTATATCAAAACGTATAATTCCACGTGAAGCAGCGCAAACACTGAGATATTTTAAAGTGTAAATTTTGAAGTTGAGACATATTCTGTATTTTAAATAAAGAAAATGGGTATGTCTCTTCTTATAATATATTTATATGGACTATACATACTGCGGTACACATGAGAAGTGTTATGTTAATATAAGAAATGAATTGCATCAAACTTATACTAAACGTGTTAGGAGAATCTATAAATGGCACATCATAAAATTTATGATATGAGTTTAGCTTCAATTTATCCGCATTATATTACTAAAGCTGAGAAAAAGAGCTTTCTAAAGATGATGTAGATTTAGTAACTAAATGGTTAACTGGCTATAGTCAAGAAGCGCTTGAGCAACAATTGGAAGATAAGGTTTCACTAAAAGAATTTTTTGACCAAGCACCAGAGCTTAATCCAAATCGTAAACTTATAACTGGTAAAATCTGTGGCGTTCGTGTAGAAGACATTGAAGAACCCCTTATGCAAGAAATCCGTTATCTCGACAAACTTGTGGATGAAGTTGGTAGAGGTAAAAAGATGGAAAACATTCTTAGAAAAGAGAAATAACGGAGGGATAGGCATGCATAAGTTATATCAACATGGCACACTTGGTGCCTTAATGGCTGGGCTACTTGAAGGGACAGCCACTGTTGATGAATTACTAACTAAAGGGGACTTTGGCATCGCGACCTTAACGGGGTCTGATGGTGAAGTCATCTTCCTAGAGGGTGAAGCCTTTCATGCGAACGAGCATGGAGACTTTGTTCAACTTTCTGGTGAAGAACGCACACCATATGCAACAATTGCTCATTTTAAATCTGATCACCAATTTAACGTAAAGCATATGGATTCAAATACATTTAAAGATAAGGTTAAGAGCGAGATGCTAAGTGAGAATTTATTCTCGGCTGTTAAGGCTACAGGTACTTTTAAGTCTATGCATGTTCGGATGATGCCAAAGCAGGATCCACCTTATACGAAACTTATGGACTCTGTAGAAAGTCAGCCTGAAGTAACATTGATGGATATTAAAGGTACAATCGTAGGCTTTTTCACACCAGATCTATTCCATGGTATAGGCGCTAAGGGATTCCATATTCATTTTGTGGATGATCAAAATATGTATGGCGGACATATATTAGACTTTGAAATAGAGAATGCATCTATAGAGTTACAAAATTTCGAAACCTTTGAACAACATTTCCCAATCGACAATAAAGCCTTTTTAAATGAAAAGATAGATGAAGAAATGGTACGACGTGATATCGAGAAGGGTGAATAAGTACCGACAAAACTATAAACGTTAGATAAAGAAAAGGACGTGACCTTAAAGAGCCAACGTCCTTTTTTGAAACACTATAATTGCTTTACTTTAACCGAATCGAGTTCATTAACGTTTATTGAATAGGTCTTTTCATTGGTAATATCAAGAAGTGTTAAGTAATAACCATGCCCAGCACCAGTGTCAATATTAATCGTTTCCTCAGACATCACAATTTCATCTAAATGACAACCTTCACGGAATGTTGGAACGTGCCCGTGAACGACACATTTCCCAGGAAATTGAGTTTGGATATAATCGCTTGGTTCATACCCTGTAGCACGTATCACTGGTTGGTTATTTAAAGCATAACGCGTGTCGATGCCTGCATGTACGAAAATATAGCGTTCGTGTTCTATCACGCAGTCCAAGCGACCGATTATATTCACCCATTTATGGTCGAGATTCGTGCATTCATGAATCCATTTTAATTCATGATTACCGATGAGTGCCTTGGCACCATTTCTAACTAGAGCTTCAACATATTCTAAAGTGCCGGTTGAATCGGGGCCTTTATTTACGTAGTCGCCTAGTAAGACGAGTTGGTCTGTTTGCGAGCTATACTGTGCTTCATGAAGCAATTTTTGAAGTGCTTGTTTATGTCCGTGTATGTCTGAGATTGCGAGTAGCCGATGTTGTGTCATGGTCGTCCCCCTTTCTTTTTGAAAAGTTTGGGAGAAAAGCTATATAAGATTATAATTTACGTTTTCGTTCCCATTGTTCCATAGCGATTAAAATAATAGATGTAATACCTATTGATAACAACGCCATAGCCATACCTTGTGATGAATCACCTTGTTCAAACTGGCGATAAATAAACGTAGCTGACGTATCAGTATTAGGTGGTCTTAACATTAGCGAACCTACAAGTTCACGCATTGAAATACAGAAAATTAATATCCACCCAGAAATGATACCTGGTCTAAGGAGTGGTAGTGTAATGGACTTAAACTTCTGCCACCCTGTACTACCACTCATTTCAGCTGCTTCGAATAAGTTAGGACTGATGTTTTGCTTCACGTTTTTGATATTTTGTACAGCGTACGGAATATACAATACGGTATACGTCACTACTAACATGAAGATAGTGTTATAAAGTGGTATTGGATTGAACTTACTGTTCCAAAATAGGATTAAACCAATTACGACAATGATCCCTGGAACCGTGTTAGGAAGTAAACTTGAAAAGTCTATTAGCTTACTTAAAGGGTTTCTCTTTTGTGACGATAAAACGTACCATAACCCTAAGATACTTGCGAGCGTTGCTGCAATAACCGCAAGTAATACACTGTTAAATAGGGCGATACCACCGTTACCACTTAGTACTTGTACAAAGTTATCTAACGTAATGTTGTCAGGAGTTAAACCTTTAGATAAACGTTTTACGAAAGCATTGATAACAATACTTGCATAAGGTAAAACGATTGTTACGAATAGTTCAATAAATACAAAGAGATAAAGTAATATATCCCATTTGCCTTTCGGAAGGATGCGTGTCTTCTGTCCTTTACCGCTATTTGAGATAAAGTTAGTTCGTGTTTGGAACCACTGTTGGAAGGCCCAGACACCCATACTTACCGTCAGCAGTAATGAAGATAAGAGTGCAGCTCTTTGGAAGTCGATAGGCCAAATCGATGCACTATGGTGAATTTCAGATGTTAAAACTTTAAAGCCAATGCGGTTACCCATAGTTACAGGCGTACCGAACTCTCCAATGGCTTTTACAAAAACAAGTAAGGCACCCATGCTATAACCTGATACAAAGAGTGGTGCGATAATACGTTTGAAGCGGTACATGAAAGAACCACCGTATATAAGTGCTGCTTCTTCTTGAGATTGATGTATGTTTAATAAAGATTTCTTAAGTACGACATATAAGAATGGTGTTAAGTGACAGCTCATGATAACGACCATTCCAAAGAATGAAAAGAATATCGGTGTTAAATGTGAAAATATCGGACTGATTTGATGAAGCAATCCGTTATGTTGCATTGTTAACATCCAGCCCATTGCGCCAATGTATGGCGGTGTCATAAAAGGAACCATAATGAGTACATCTAACCATTGATGGCGACTTAAAGATGTTTTAACCATGATATAACTAAGTGGTAATGCGATTAGTGTTGTCAAAATTACCACTGAAAGTCCGAGTAATACAGAGTTCCAAAGAATTTTTAAGTTGCTTGATTGTATAATTTGTTGCACATTCTCTAAGAAAGATGATGCCTCACTTGGTGCAAAACCCCTATACAAAATTAAGCATAGGGGTAATACCACAAGTATGAATAATACAATCAAAGCAAGGACTTGGTTTAGTCTCTTAACTTGATGTTGCATATTATCTCATTTGATCCATGAATTTTTTTAGTACATCTTCTTTGTCTTTAGATAATGATTCCCAATCGTACTCAAGTTCTTTAATATCCTCACGTTTTTTAGTTGCTTTATTTTTCTTTTGAGATTTATCTGCAGGAATTAAATAGTGTTTATCGACGATTTGTTGACCTTCTTTACCTGTAATAAAGTCCATATAAGATTTCGCATTTTCTTTGTGTTCAGCTGATTTTAAGATGAAGGCTGGACGTGGTGAAATTGACGTACCTGATTTAGGGAACTTGATGTCTACTGGTTCACCTTTATCTTTAGCTTTGTATACCATGTAGTCTACGCCACCATAGATTGCTTTATTCTCACCCTTGATGACTGTTTCAAGTGAAGGTTTGTTAGCGCCTGCAACTTTCATGCCGTTGTCTTTAAGTGATTGGTAATCGTCCCAAGCTTTGTCGCCTTCGTTATTAACTTTAATTGATAATAAATCTAGTGCTGTACCTGATTCTGATGGGTCTGGAACTGCGATTTGATCTTTGAATTCTTTTTTAGTTAAGTCTTCAATATCTTGAGGTGGGTTTTTAACTTTGTCTGTGTTGTAAGAGATACCGAGTGCACTACCACTGAAACCGTAGTAGTAACCGTCTTTATCAACCCAATCTTCGTAAAGCTTGTCATGGTTTTTAACTTTGTATGGTTCAATTAAGTCTTGTTTCTTATAGTCAAGTGCTGCTGGTAATGAAGCAAGTTGTACAACGTCTGCTTTAGGATTGTCTTTTTCAGCTTCAAGACGTCCTAATACTTCACCAGTCGTACCTTGGAAGACTTCAACTTTCTTACCGCTTTTCTTTTCATAAGCTTTAACTAAATCTTTAGCCATTTTCCCAGGGCCTGAAGTATATACGACAAGTTTGTCTTTACTGTCACCGCTACTTTTAGCGTCACTACCTTTGTCACCTTCTGGTTTATTTTGACATGCAGCTAAAAGCATAACTGTAGCAATCAAAAGAACAACATATTTAGATAATTGTTTCATATTTTAAGCCTCCACTTTTAATAATTTTGTTTCATTATAATGAATGTCTAAATGAACAGATGTACCGGGTTCAAAGTAACGTGTGTTATAAAATTTAATTTCTTTATCTTTTATTGAAGCGGTGTACTGATAGCGTTCTCCAGTGAAACTTACCGTTTCAACTTGAGCTTTAATACCGTCATTTACTACGTGCACGTGTTCTGGTCTAATGAATAAACCGTATTTACCATCGGGTTGACTAACTGGTAACGTGATACCTTCATGCGTTCTAAATTCACCATGCTTAACATAACCTGTTAAATATGTACCTTTACCGATGAACGTAGCGACGGCTTTATTTTTAGGGTGCTGGTACAATCTTTCTGGAGTATCGAATTGAACGATTTCGCCATCTTTCATAACGGCGATTTTGTCTGACATGGTCATAGCCTCGTATTGATCATGTGTAACGAATATCGTCGTCATACCATATGTCTTAATTAAGCGTTGAATCAATAAGCGCATGTCTTCACGTAACCCAGCATCAAGTGCAGAAAGTGGTTCATCCATTAGAATAAGGTCTGCTTTAGAAACGATTGCTCTTGCTAGTGAGACACGTTGTTGTTGTCCACCTGATAAAGCGTGTACCGCGCGTTTTTCAAAACCTTCTAAATGTACTTCTTTAAGAACCTCACGAACGCGCTGTTTTAAATTTTTCGTATCTTTTTTGACCTTTAAAGGGTAAGCGACGTTTTCAAACACGGTCATATGTGGCCATAACGCAAAGTCTTGAAAGACCATACCTATTTGACGATTAGACGGCTTCACGAAAATGCGGTCAGCACCGTGATAAAACGTTTGATCATTATGAAGGATTTCTCCATTATCTGGTTTCTCAAGGCCAGCAATAAGTCTAAGTAGTGTCGTTTTACCACTACCAGAAGCACCGAGTAGCGATATGAATTGTCCTTTTTCGACGTTAAGATTAATGTTTTTAATAACTTCGTTTTGGTCGAATGATTTTTTTAGATTTTTAATAGATAATTCCATGTCTTCACCTCACTCAACTCTTACTATAATAAAAATGTATTAATAAATATTAAACAACGTGTTAATGAAGAATCAAAATTTTATATGTAATATGTATAACTGTATAGAAAAAATCTATATTTGATTCATTTAGGTAATCGCTTTTTGAAAAGGAGTCTTTGAATGAACACGAAACAATTAATGATATTTAAGCATTTCGTTGAACAACAAAATGAAAATGTCGTTGCTGAGATGCTTCAAATTTCACAACCGACCGTCACGTTTCATCTAAAAAATCTACAGAAATCGTACGGCGTGCCGCTCTATTTAAAAAAGGGGAAACAGCTCAATTTAACAGAAGCGGGGCAAATGTTATATCAAAATAGCACCAAAATATTAACGCTAATGAGTGAAACTGAAGATTTGATGGAGGACTTTAAAACGTCGAAACGTGGCACATTAAGAATTGGTGCTAGTAACGCACCGATATACAGTATCTTACCTGACACGGTAAAACAATATTTAGAGGCTTATCCTACAATAGATGTGAAGCTATCTGTAGATACGGCGCCGCGCGTTATCGAAATGATTCATAATAGGGAGGTTGATGTCGGCGTCATTTCTGAAAATGGGTTGCCCTTAGAAGGTCTTGAAGTAAAACGGCTCACTGAGAATCCATTAATGTTATCGATGGATCAAGAACATCCGCTCGCTTCTAAAGACGACATACACCTTCAAGACATAAAATCATACCCTTTTGTCATACATAGTACTGGTTCTACAAGAGAGAGTATTGATGAGTGGTTAAACGCTAATCTGTTAGAAATAGATGCGACGATGCAATCGAATAATATGAATAGCCTGATTGAGACGATTCGAGGTTCTGAGTTTTTAAGTCTAATGAGCGCTTGTGTCGTGAATCATCCCGACATAATATCTAAGCCACTACCAAATCCACCGAAGAACCGTCATATATCGCTCGTGTTTAAATCTGACCGTTACATTACACCGATGATACAAAACTTTATTTCACTTCTTTATAAATCAATATAAAAGTCAAACCCCAACTCAAGTCGAAATTCACTTGAATTGGGGTTCTTTAGTTAATAGTTTTCGAAAATCATATTCGTTTTGAGTTGGTCGTTCGTTTCATGAATATTTAATGCATCAAGTTTCTTAATGATCGCTTGTTGAACGGCTTTGGCTTCAGATTCGCTAGATACCTTCGCAGAGACCTCTACAACGTTATCGTCTTGAATATTCCAGTTCTCAATACGGATATCATGACCGTCAATAGAACCTTCGTGGCGTTCGAAGTGAACGGGACCAATGACTTCTGGTGATTTAATTTGATTAAGCAGCGTTGAGAAAGGTGCTGCTGCCTCAGCCTTTAATAAATCAAGGCTCTTTGTCGCACCAGGAAGTGTCGTTCCTTCGTTGTCTAAAGTGACTTTGGACTTATTTGATACGCTTAGTGTTTGTTTACCTTCCCCGTATTCAACTTCGTATTCTTCTGCATCGTAGCCATCAGCTTGAGCTTTTTGAATGGCAGCGTCTACGTTACCATCCGTTATTGGATAACGCTTTTTATATTGAAGCTTCGTTTCATCATCGTTTTCGGACTTTCTTACACGGAAAGTCGTTTTCTTATTGAAGTTGGAACGTGCTCCGTCGTCTATGTATTGTACATTGAAGTCTTCGTCTTTATCTTCAGAGCCTAAGTCGTGTAACACGTCATGATCAATGTGTCGATTGTCTTTCACGATTTTATCTGCGTCTGCGTATACCTTAACTTCATACTGCGCTGATGCACCGTGTGCGATTGGTGTTGTAAGTGCGATGCCACCTATAAGTATTGAACTTGCGATAAGTAATTTTTTCATTGTTAAATCCACCTCCGACTTTTACACTACTTGAAAAGTTTTGACGGCGGATATATATGACGTAAAAAGATAATAAATATTTTAAATATAAGTTCTATTATCTTTTTGAATTTACTTTTCAAAATAAACAAACGCTTAACAATTTGACTAAATTATGAATACAAAACCTTGAATTAGGGTAGCATTTAAAAATAAATCATTAAATTTGATTGTTGTTTTAAATTAGTAACTACGAAGGATTAGCGTTATTACATATTTTAGAATTTCAAAAATGTCTTAGGTAGTGTCTTTTTGAAAACAAAAAATGTTGTAATAATCTATAATTATTTAGAATAATTATCAAATTATGATTAATTTTCTTTTTGTAAGGGTACTTATTATCTATAAAGGAGGAATTCTAAAATGGAAAACATTAAAGATCAATTTATGGGAATTCTTAAGACAATCATTGACTTTATTCCTAACATTATCAGTGCATTAGTTCTTTTATTAGTTGCATGGATTGTAGCGACAATCGTTAAAACAATTATCGTTAAAGGTTTAAAAGCAATTGGCTTAGATAAGAAACTTCGTGAAAAAGGCTTAACTGACCCAGACAAGAAAAAAGATGAGTCTAAAGGTCTTATCAAGACACTTGGTAAATTAGCTTATTTCTTAGTATTCTTATTATTCTTACCAGCAGTATTCGACGCTTTAGAAATGAAATCAGTTTCTAAACCAATCAATGGTATGATGGGCACTATCTTTGATTTCTTACCTAAAATTATCGTTGCAGTTGTAATTCTTGCAATCGGTATGTTCATCGCAAAAGTATTAGGTACATTAATCAAAAACTTATTAAACAGCATTAACGCTAGCAAATATAACCATTACTTAAACTTTGGTAAAAATGACAGAGACGGTTTAGACATTCCTGAAACAGCAGGTTGGATCGTAACTGCATTAATCGGTTTATTCTTCGTAGTTCAAGCTATTAACACAGTTAACTTATCAGTACTTAACAAAATCGGTACTGCAATCATCGGTTACTTACCACTATTATTATCAGGTGCAATCATCTTAGCACTAGGATTCATCGGTGGTAACATGTTAAGCAAAGTTGTTAAAAAATCAACTGGTAACAACATGGTTGGTGAAGCAGTTAAGTACATCGTTGTAATCGTAGCTGTATTCATGACATTAGATCAATTAGATTTAGCAGCTAGCATTGTAAACGGTGCATTCTTATTAATCCTTGGTGCTGTTGCGGTAGCATTCGCTATCTCATTCGGTATCGGTGGTAAAGAATTTGCTAAAAGACAATTAGACAAATTCGAAAACAAAGCAAATGACGACAATTTCCGTAAATAATTCTTAGAAATAAATGAACGGTGCGACAGAGTAATCTGTTGCACCGTTTTTCTTATGGAGACATAAGTCTCGAAGAGTGTGATAACTTCAGAGATATGTGGCTAAAAGTATAGTGATTAAGCGCTATGGGTGTAGGTAAATACACGAGACTAGGAATAAAAACGAAAAAAACCCAGTAAATACATCAGGAGATAATGAATTCAAAATTCATCAGCTAGCAACTTGAATACAAACACAAAACTCTCTACAATTAGGCAACTTCTCAGAAGCTATGATATAGCGTTAAAAGCACATCGCCTCTAACAATTATAATATATCATAGATAATTAAATTTTACACCAATTAATTTAAAATATATTTATTAGGAAGCTGACCTGGAAGGTCTTTTCAAAAAGAAAAAGCCCAGCTCGCATAATAAGCGAACTGAGCTAGTCGGTTAAATTAACCTTTATTTACTGAAGCATCGTAAATAGTGTCGATACTTTCTTGTAATTCTTTATTGAATTCTTCATCAGTTTGGTTAACGTTTAAGTCGTTGATTAATGCACGAGAGAAGCTTGCGATAAGGTTATCGTTCTTCTTAAGAATTTCATTAGCTTCTGAACGTGTGTAACCACCAGATAATGCAACTACGCGCACAACGTTAGGGTGCTCGATAAGTTTCTTGTATTGGTTCGCAACTGATGGGATTGTTAATTTAAGCATTACATATTGATCGTCGTTTAAAGCGTCTAATTCAGCTTTGATTTCATCAGCTAAGATGTCTTCGATCTTCTCTTTATCTTCAGCTTTGATGTTAACTTCTGGTTCGATGATTGGTACTAAACCAGCAGCGATAACTTCTTTAGCAACGTCAAATTGTTGTTTAACAACAGCTTTGATGCCGTCTTCGTTAGCTTCTAGGATATTTGAACGCATTTTAGTACCGAATACTTCACGTTCATTACCACGGCGTAATAAATCTTCTAAATCTGGATTAGGTTTCATAAGTTGAACACCGTTCTCTTGTTCAGCTAAACCTTTATCAATTTTAAGGAAAGGTACAATGCCTTTGTCAGCAAGGTACTGAGTAGTGTATTTACCTTCAACTTCACGGTCAATCGTTTGTTCGAATAGAATCGCACCGATTACTTTATCTGAAGTAAATGCAGGTGATGTTACAATACGTGTACGCATTTCATGAACAAGGTCGAACATTTCTTCTTCATTATTATATTGATCTTCTTCAATACCGTAACCTTTAAGTGCTTTAGGTGTACTACCACCACTTTGGTCTAATGCTGCAATAAACCCTTCACCATTTTTAATCTTATCGAATTGTTCTTGGTTCATTAGTTCCACTCCTTTGATTTATTTTACATATCTAGTATGATAAAAAACACCCTACAACACAAGTATTATTACATGACTTTTCAAAACTTTCACCATTATCGAAAGTTTAATATTTATATAAATATCATTATGTGTATGACTTCATTTTCCATTACTTTTGAAAAGCACTTTAGTTAAGCGAACGCTGTCTTTAGCGGCGAAATTAGTAGGGTGAGAAGTAGCTTGTGCAGAGGGGTAGGAAGTAGTTCTAGTGCGTATTAGGTCGAGACAATTACGAGTCATACTTTTGGTAGAAGCACTAACACTTATTGATATTTATCATAGTCAGTCCGTGTAAAGTTTAGAAAAGTACCTGATAAAGTGATTATTAATATTAATGAGTAAAAGACAGGGTCATTTAGTGGTAGAATTTCGAATATATTAAGCATACAAAAGAGCAAACTTATTATAATTAAGGCTTTAATCGTATTGCGAAGTAATTTCATTAGATAGCTCACATACCTTCTGAGTAGTTTGTAAATATAATAACATGAATATATGCTTGTTTTAAAAGATAAAACTATTAATGATTGGATCTTATTTCTTTAATATAATCAAATATAATAAATCTGAAGGCTTGTTACATTGTTTGAGACAAACAATGTAACAAGGAAGCCATAATACAAAGACTGAGGCAAACAATGTAATAAGGAAGCCATATTACATAGACTGAGACAAACAATGTAATAAGGAAGCCATGTTACAAAGACTGAGGCAAACAATGTAATAAGGAAGCCATATTACAAAGACCGAGTCAAACAATGAAACAAGGAAGCCATGTTACAAAGACTAAGGCAAACAATGAAACAAGGAAGCCATGTTACAAAGACTGAGACAAACAATGAAACAAGGAAGCCATGTTACAAAGACTGAGACAAACAATGTAACAAGGGCGTCCGTGCCTCCAATCTAAAGCCCAGTCTACTACCACTACTCGTCCCGAAACTGCACAAACTCCTAGTATTTCCTAAAATTCCATAATTTCACAGGTTAATCGCTTACATTTTGGGATATAAGAGTATAAAGATAGAGGAGATGAGAGAGATGACATATAAATTAATTGTCTTTGATATATATGGAACGCTTTTCGATGTACGCTCAATAGATGGGGCCATCGATCAGCTTGAAAGTGAACGTACTAAAGAAATCGGCGCGCTTTGGCGTAAGACGCAACTTGAACATGCGTTTTTAAGACAGGCGATGCAGAGCTATGTTGACTTTGAGGAGATAACAATTAACGCGCTCCGTTATGCGCTTAATTACTATAATGTCGGTCATACTGAGAAGGAAATTCAGTATATCGCAAGTAAATATACAGATCTTACGCTTTTCGAAGATGCGAAAGGGCTTTTAAAGAAGGCGCCTATTGCGGATTATGCGATTCTATCGAATGGTACGGATCATATGCTGGATCAACTTGCCTATAATAAAGAGGTTGACCAACATTTCAAATATATTATCAGCGTGGATCAGATTAGGCAGTTTAAGCCGAGTCCGGCGAGTTACCGCCTGATCTTGAATAAAAGTAAGCTGAAGCGAGAGGACATCCTGTATGTGTCTTCGAATTCGTGGGATATTAATGGCGCAAGTTCGTTTGGTTTTGACACGGCTTGGGTTAATCGTAACGGTGAGTTATTTAATGATAATGGCTCTAAACCGACTTACGAAATCAAAGATCTTTCAGAACTAACGCAACTAGTTCAATAAATTAAAAGGGTTAGGGCAAGCCGTTTTCGTCCTAATCCTTTTTTGTGTTATAACAAAGTATGAGTCGACGTGTTCAAATAGCTAAGAATAGATATCGAAGGAGATGATTATTTGAACATTAAACAAGCTTATACGGAGCTCGACCGCGTGTTTACAAGTTTTGGCGGTCTTGAAAATGGTGGAATTACAAGGCTTCTTTATACGAAAGAATGGGAACAAGCCATTAATCATCTTAAATTACTACTTAAAAATGAAGATTTCGAAGTGCGCAGTGACGATATCGGTAATTTAATCGGTCGAATCGAAGGGACGACGCACCATAAGGAGACGATTATGGCCGGGTCTCATATCGATACCGTGGTTGAAGGTGGTCACTTAGACGGACAGTACGGTATCTTGGCTGCGTTTCTTGCGATGAAGTATTTAAAGGATACTTATGGTAAACCGAAACGTTCGCTTGAGTTACTCGTTCTTGCCGAAGAGGAAGGTAGCCGCTTTCCATACACATTCTGGGGTAGTAAGAATTTCTTCAATATCGCAAAGCCTGAGGATGTAGCAGGTATTACGGATGACGAGGGCATTTTATTTGAAGATGCTATGCATAAATCAGGGTATGATTTTCGGAAAAAAGACTACCCGCACAATGACCTCAAGGCGTTTATCGAAATGCATATCGAGCAGGGTAAGGTGCTTGAAGCGGAAGAGAAGCAAATTGGCGTCGTTACAAGCATTGTAGGTCAGAAACGTTATACGGTAAAGCTTGTAGGTGAGACGAATCATGCAGGTACGACACCTATGGGTATGCGCCGCGATGTGATGGTTGCGTACGCTGAGATCATCCAAACGCTTACGAAACGTGCGCGTGAAGAAGGGGATCCGCTTGTAGTAACGTTTGGTCAGGTCAGTCTAACCCCTAATGTGGTCAACGTCGTGCCAGGCGAAATTGAGTTTACAGTTGATACGAGACACGATGATGCCGCTAAACTGAAGGCATTCTCAGAAGAGGTTGAAAGTACGATTCAAGATATCGCGAACGCCCATAAGTTGAATGTTGAAATGGATTGCTGGATGGACGAAGCGCCGACACAACTTGATGCCAATATTGTTCATGATATTGAGCAGGCCGCCTCTTTAAGAGCCCCTGGCAAATACAAGCGCATGAGTTCTGGTGGCGGACATGACGCCCAAATATTCGCGCAACATGTACCAACAGGCATGATTTTCGTACCTTCTATTGATGGCATATCGCATAGTCCTGAGGAAGATACCGATATAGACGACCTTGTGAAAGGTATTGAGGTCATGGCAGAAGTTTTATATCAATTAGCGTATTAATAGGGTAATTAGATGTGATTTACATGTAATTTTAAGAACCATTGCGTTCCCTTTTTAAAAGGCCTTTTCAAAAAGAGAAAATAGAGAATTCAGGATCTGACGCTTGTATACGAGTCATGTACAAGCGTCTTAATTTATGCGTAAATTTGCTAAAATATATGATACGATTATTATAAATATTATAATGTGGTGTTACAGTGATAATTGTGAGTGCATGTTTGGTGGGGGAACCAGTCAGATACGACGGTGACCATAAATTAAAAGAAGATTTAAGGCAGCTTGTCGCGGACGGTAAGGCTGTAAGCGTGTGTACAGAGGTGCTAGGCGGATTGGCGGTACCGAGGGAGCCTTCTGAAATCGTTGGCGGCAACGGTGATGATGTCTGGGAAGGTCGCGCGAAAGTAATGACGATAAGCGGACGAGACGTAACAGAGAACTTCAAAAAGGGTGCCCTAGCGTCATTGGAAGTTGTACGAGAGTTTGGCGGGTCGCTTGTCATATTGAAATCAGGCAGTCCTTCGTGTGGTAGCGGTGAAATCTATGACGGTCACTTTAATGGTGGTAAACGAAGCGGTCAAGGTGTCTTCACGAGTTTATTGAAGCGATACGGTATTGAAGTTATGGATGAACATGAGTGGGGGACGAAGCGACGTAAATGATAGGGAGGATAAGTTATGAAAGAAACATATGAGTTAGATATTTTAAATGATAAGAAGTTGGCTATTCGATTAAATATTTATGGCTTATTTGTGGTCATTGCAAGTTATCTCATCTTTGCGTTTTATGTTTCAATATTTGATGGTTCAGAATTTGTAGTAAATTTCTATAATTTTCTAGATATTATTTTATTATTTATAGGATTTCTTATAGTTCATGAACTGATTCACGGTTTGTTCTTTAAAGTGTTTAAGCCTGAACGCCCAGTGAAGTATGGGTTTGTATCCGGCATGTTGTATACTACGAGTCCGGGATCGCTCTATTCGAGAATGAAGTTTAACATTATTATTATAGCGCCATTCTTAGTCTTAACTACACTACTGCTTATTTTGTATCATTTAAATGTTATAACTCCTGAGATTTTTAAAGTAGTTGGTACGTTTCATACTGGCGGTTGCACAGGCGACTTTTATATGATCATGTTAATTTTAAGGAAGTGTTCGAAGGAAGGATTTGTTGAGGATACCGCGAAAGGGTTAAAGATATATGAGCGTGAATAAGCTAATAAAAAATACCAACTAACACGATGGTTAGTTGGTATTTTAAATATAACTAATTATCTCTTTTTGCTAAGCATTTTAACAATTAGTGACACTAAGAAAATTAAAATTAGTGAACCGATTAATGCTGGGATAATGTGAATGCCGCCAAATTCTGGACCGAAACCGCCCATTAATTTGCCGCCTAAAATAGAACCAAGGATACCAGCGATGATGTTACCGATGATACCGCCTGGGATATCTTTACCAAGAATCATGCCGGCTAACCAACCGATAAGGCCGCCAACAATTAACATAATAATAATACCCATATATATCATGCTCCTTTTGTATATTTCAAGCACTTCCAATATTCCACCATATCCAATTAATAAACATAAAATATGAAGAAAATGTAAATATTTGTTATGGTGTAAGGATAAACGCTTTTAAATAAAAAAATTTATTTAAACGTATTAAGTATTGACGTACAAAACTAAGTGTATTATAATTTAAATAAAGTAACAAATTTAATTTTGTACTTATACCTAAAATTACAGAATCTACTAAAACAAGGCAATATGCCGTGTTTATCTCGTCAATTGTATTGGCGAGATTTTTTTTATAATTTTTTAAGGGGTTGAAATTATGGGACAAGATTACATATTAGGTTTGGATATAGGTATAACTTCTGTCGGATATGGTTTAATTGATTATCATGATAAATCTGTTATTGATGCAGGTGTGCGCTTATTTAAGGAAGCCAATGTAGAAAATAATGAGGGGCGTCGTTCTAAACGTGGATCCAGAAGATTACAACGTAGACGTAAGCACCGCTTAGCTCGAACTAGGAATCTATTAGAATCTTATCAACTTAATCCTTTTCCAAAATGTGAAAAGAACCCTTATGAAATCCGTGTAAAAGGCTTGAAAGAAGTGCTAACTTCAGACGAATTAAGTGCTGCGCTACTTCACCTAGCTAAACGTCGTGGAATTGATAATGTTCACGTGACGGATACTGAATCAGATAGTTCAGATAATGGCTTATCAACTAAAGAACAACTAGCGAAGAATCAGAAAGCTCTTGAAAGTCGTTATGTTTGTGAACTTCAACTTGAACGATTATTAAATGATAATAAAGTACGTGGTGCTAATAATCGCTTTAAAACTCAAGATTTTGTTCGTGAAGCAAAACAAATTCTTTCTATTCAGAAAGATCATCACAACCTAGACCAAGTATTTATTGATAAATATATCTCTCTTTTAGAAACAAGACGCGAATACTATGAAGGCCCTGGTAAAGGTAGTCCGTACGGTTGGGATGGCGACATTAAGAAATGGTATGAACTTCTTATGGGGCGTTGTACTTACTTCCCTGAATCATTGCGCAGTGTGAAATATGCTTACAGTGCAGACTTATTTAACGCTCTTAATGATTTAAACAACCTTGTTATTGTGAGGGATGAAAATGATAAGCTAACGTATCCAGAAAAATATCATATCGTTGAGAATGTTTTTAAACAAAGGAAAAAGCCAACGCTTAAACAAATAGCTAAAGAGATTGACGTCGCACCAGAAGATATTCGAGGCTATCGTGTGACAGCTTCTGGAACGCCAGTCTTTACGTCGTTTAAACTTTATCATGATATTAAATCCGTTACATCTAACGATAAAGTGTTAGAAGATACAGAGCTTTTGGACGCGATTGCTGAAGTATTAACGATATATCAATCTCCTATTGAAGTCCAAGAAAAACTTGAGAGTTTGAATGTTATTTTAACGAAAGAAGAAATCGAGGGAATTTCTAAATTAACTGGTTACACTGGTACACATGCACTTTCTTTAAAAGCCATTCAAATCGTTATCGATGAATTATGGGAAACGAACGACAACCAAATGACAATCTTTACTCGTTTAAATATGAAACCTCAAAAAGTTGATTTAGCAAAAGCGAATAAAATCCCTACATCATTAGTGGAAGACTTCATCATTTCACCAGTTGCTAAGCGCGCATTCATTCAGTCTATTAAAGTAATAAATGCTGTAATTAAAAATATGGTTTGCCTAAAGATATAATTATTGAGCTTGCACGTGAGAAAAACTCTGATGAGGAAAGAAAAATTATTCGAGACGTTCAAAAACGTAATCAGCAAACACGTGACCTAGTAGATAAAGTCATTAAAGAAACTGGTAAAACTAAAGCTAAAGGTATGGTTGAAAAGCTTATATTACACGATAAGCAAGAAGGTAAATGTTTATATTCATTAAAGAGTATTCCATTAGAAGACTTGCTTAATAATCCGCATCATTATGAAGTAGACCATATCATTCCACGCTCAGTGTCTTATGATAACTCTATGAACAATAAAGTTTTAGTGCTTCAGGAAGAAAATTCTAAGAAGAGTAATCAAACGCCGTTCCAGTACTTTAATTCTAGTAACACGCATATTACTTTTAAACAATTTAAACAACATGTTTTAAATCTTAGTAAAACTAAAGATCGCATCACGAAGAAGAAGAAAGAGTATCTATTAGAGGAACGAGATATTAATAAATTTAGTGTTCAAAAGGAATTTATTAACCGTAACTTAGTTGATACGCGTTATGCCACAAGAGAGTTAATGACGTTATTACGCGCTTACTTTTCTGCTAATGAACTCGACGTTAAAGTTAAGGCCATTAACGGTGGATTTACAAGTTATCTAAGAAAGCGTTGGGATTTCAAGAAAGATCGTAATGCAGGTTATAAACATCATGCTGAAGATGCTTTAATTATTGCGAATGTTGATTTTATTTTTAAACAGCTTAAAGCACTTGATAACGCGAAGAAAGTAATGGAAGGTCGTAAGGTTCAAGTTGAAAAAGACAATGTCGAAGATAATGAACATTATGAATCATTGTTTAGAGAACCTGATCAAATTAAAGAGATCAAGTTGTATGATAACTATAAATTCTCTCACCGAGTTGATAAAAAGCCGAATCGAGAGCTTATTAATGATACGATTTACTCTACTCGTAAAGTTGACAATAAAACCTATACAATCCAAACAGTTAATAACATCTATGATAAGCAAAATGATCAATTAAAGAAATTGTTTAATAAGTCACCTGAAAAGTTCTTAATGTATAAACATGATCCTAAAACTTTTGATAAATTAGCTACCATTATGAAGCAATATAAGAATGAGAAGAATCCATTATATAAATTTCATGATGAAACAGGCGAGTATCTGACTAAATATGCTAAAAAAGATAATGGACCAATTGTAAAGTCGCTGAAATATATTGGAAAGCAAGTAAATGCACATCTAGACATTACAAATGATTATGAAAATTCTAATAACAAAGTTGTTAAATTATCTCTTAAACCTTTCCGATTCGATGTTTATTTAGATGACGGAAAATATAAATTTGTTACAGTGAAATATCTAGATATTATTAAGAAGGATACTTATTATGTCATTGACGAAGAGAAATACAAACTTGCATTGCAACAAAAGAAAATTAGTGAAAATGCTAAGTTTATAGGAAGTTTTTATAATAATGACTTAATTAAAATTAATGGTGAGTTGCTACGTGTAATTGGTGTAAACGATGATGCTAAAAATACGTTAGAACTTAATATGATTGATATATCGTACCGTGATTATGTAGAAAATATGAATTTAGCAACAACTCCTAGAATTAGAAAAAATATCGGTAAATCTATCACAATATTAGAGAAGTACACTACTGATATACTCGGTAACACTTTTAAAATATCTTCACCTGAAAAACCTCAATTTATCTTTAAGGTTAGGGATTAATTATGGCTTGGCGAATCGTTTATGCTTCTGAAGTCGATCGCTTAGCACTAAGTATGAATAATTTAAAAATAGTTAAAGGTGATTTAGAAGTTAAGGTTCCCTTACGCGATATTTTTGCACTTATAATTGAGGATTTAACAGTAAGTATAACAGCTAGACTTCTCGTAGAATTATCTGATTATAATGTTTTAGTTATCTTTTGTAACCAGCAACACTTACCGGAATGCCAATTGCAACCTATAAATGGTCATTTTACACAATATCATCAAATGAAAGAACAACTTTCATGGCCACAAAATCGTAAAGATGAATTATGGTATTACATTATTGAACGTAAAATCAGTAATCAAATTGAGTGTATGAGGAAGTTGAAAATAGAATCTGAGCGGATTATTAAAATGCGTCAAATTTTATCACAATTATCAATTAAAGATGAGTTTAATATCGAAGGACAGGCTGCAAAATATTATTTTAATTCATTCTTTAAAAACTATAAACGAGATCGTGATGATTTAATAGAGAATATGGTGCTTAATTATGGTTATACAGTCCTTAACGCGGCGATTGCCAGAACAATCGTCGCGAAAGGATTAATACCAGCTATTGGGATTCATCATATCGGTGGACGTAATCATTTTAATTTGACATCTGATATTATTGAAGTATTTAGACCTTTGGTTGATTTATATCTATTGCAACATCCTCCTGAAGAAGGTTTTATGACGAAGTCGTATCGTTTAGAACTCGTAAACTTAATGCATGCACGTATTTTAATAGACGGTAAAAATCAAACAGTGATTCAAGCAATAGAAATCATGGTTCAGTCCATAATCGAATTCTTTAGATCTGGTAAGTATGAAACATTGAAAATGCCAAGTCTAAAGAAAGTATCATTTTATGAGTTATAGATTCATGAGAGTATTAATCATGTTTGATTTACCTGTAGAAACGAAATACGATGTGCGCATTTATAATAAATTTCGAAAGCACTTAATTCAAGAGGGCTTCTTAATGATGCAATATTCTATTTATATTAAAAGTTGCATTAATAAAGATGCAGCCAATAGTAGCATTAATTCTGTTAAGCGTATGTTGCCACCAAATGGTCATGTTCGGGCTCTCATGATTACTGAGAAACAATATGAAAAGATGCAAATTTTATTGGGACATGAGGACGAGAATATTAAAATACTAAATGATAATAGAACATTGTTATTCTAAGGCAGGTGTAGCAATGAAACAAATATGGCAAATAAGATCAAGCCAACTTAATCATGTAACATTAAACCTAGGTGAGTATACCTCTATTTATAATGAGAATGAGACTAATGAGGAATTGATATTAAGCCTTATTTATCAATATTTTCAGCCACGTAATCGAAACAAAGATGTGTTGATTAAAGAATTAATCGAAGATGTAGAGGTATCAAGTAAATCTCACGTTGCTTTCATGATAAGTCATAATGACATTGAGCAAGAACACCAACTTGCGGCCTCGAGCATTTTAAATAAAAAGTTACAATATGACATGAATCAAAATATCGAAGTAAGCGGCTATATTAATTCCATAAACGTATTAATGGAAGATTTGCTTGAAGAAGTTAAAAGAAAATTACCTCTTAAAGTTAAGCCATTTGATATTAAACAATTCATTAAGCAATTAAATTTTGAATATGAATTAGAAGCAGATTACTCAAGGTTGATTGTTAGGTTGAAACAATTATTGCCATTGTTAGTTGAGCAAATGAACAACCTATCAAATAACAAAGGGCTACTGATTTATCTTTACCCTGAAGCGAATTTAAGCATTAAAGAACGATTGATCTTCAGGGAAGTACTGAATGACTTACCAATTAAAATCATTGTGCTAACACAATCTCGCTATTTTCTAGCAGACTCTATTGATGGATTAAATTATTTACGTAATTCTAAGCAAATGATTACAGTCGATTTTATAGAAAATTGTTATTGGGAAGCACCATTGAATTTTAAGAGGGAAGATATAGTAGTTAGTTTGAAAAATGTTTTTGATCAATATAGTCACTGTTTTGAAATTCATCCAACTATAACGAATTATCACCTGGGTGATATAATGGTATTCAAAGATATAGATATCTATGTAATTGTACGATTTCTTAGATTCTGTAAATTAGATTACATTTTAGATATTGATGATACTAAAATTAGTGAACCACTGGCATTATATTTAGGTTTAAGTACAAGTTAATTGATTTACTAGAGGTTTTAGTACTCTGTAATTTTAGGTATAAGTGATTCAAATGACAACGAATAACAAACTTATCGACAGTTTTAGTACTCTGTAATTTTAGGTATAAGTGATTCGGCATCCGGTTTCTTAACCTTAATAGATGCGTTTTAGTACTCTGTAATTTTAGGTATAAGTGATTCTGTAACTGGTCAAACAACTGGTTATTCTGGTTTTAGTACTCTGTAATTTTAGGTATAAGTGATTCAAACACACACTATTAATTTTTTAGATGGCGTTTTAGTACTCTGTATTTTTAGGTATAAGTGATTCTGGGAAGATTGCACGACTCTATTTGAGCATGTTTTAGTACTCTATAATTTTAGGTATAAGTGATTCATTGATGTTGCGTAAGTAACTAACCACGTCGTTTTAGTACTCTGTAATTTTAGGTATAAGTTCAAGATACTGACTTCAAAAATTTCTTCAATGAAACTCAGTATTCAAATTTTAAATCACTTCATAGCGAGATTGAGGATCTATCCTTAATTCTCGCTTTTTTATTCCCCTAAAACACTTAGGAACCATTTTCAACGAGTTGGGCAAAATGTACCAAAAACCCCACTAAATTTAATAAAATACTTTTTGTTAAAAGTAATCAGGAAACTTAAGCATCCACAAACACAAAAATTTACACGGGGGTTCTAAATGAAAACTTTTGCTTTTAAACGAATTGTATCTTTAACGCTTGCGACAGGGCTATCTTTCACGACGTTCGCATACTCAGCTCATGCGGACGAAACGGTTCCGGAAGCACCTATTAAAGAAGGCTCAAATTACTCAAATCAATTTAATCCAAGTGCAGTACCTGAAGACGCGCAGTTAAGCGACCTTTCATCTAAAGAGAAAGCCAAAGCTCAGGCAGATGATTCTTCTCATAAAAACAAATATCCAGTAGTCTTTCTGCACGGATTCGGCGTATTTACGGAAGCACATATGCCAAATGGCATGAAGCACTGGGGTGGCGAGAAGTATCACATGATGGAGGACCTTAAAGCCAATGATTACGAAGTTTATGAAGCGAATGTAAGTTCGTTTGCGAGTAATCACGATCGTGCTGTCGAGCTTTATTACTATTTAAAAGGCGGTCAGGTTGACTATGGTGCTGCGCATGCTAAGAAATATGGTCACGAGCGCTATGGCAAAACTTACGAAGGTGTAAAGAAGAATTGGAAACCTGGTCAAAAGGTTCACTTAGTTGGACATAGTATGGGTGGTCAAACGTTAAGATTATTGGAAGAGTACTTAAGAAATGGTGATCCTGAAGAAAGGGCTTTTCAAAAAGAGCACGGCGGTCACATCAGCCCACTTTATACAGGAAATAAAGATGGTATGATATCTTCAATTACGACGATCGCAACACCTCACAAAGGTACGCATGCATCGGACGATTTCGGCAACAAAGAAACGATTAAGCGTATTCTTTATGAAGTCGCAAAACTTGAAGGACACCGCGGTTCTAAGATTGATTTCGGTCTTAAGCAATGGGGGCTTGAACAACGTGAAGGTGAGTCTTACATTGAGTATTCAAAACGTGTTGAAAAGAGTAAACTTTGGACGAGTAACGATACTGGTCTCTATGATTTAACACGTGAGGGTGCCGAAAAACTTAATGAAAAAACTTCAGTCAATCCTAATGTTTATTACAAGACGTATCGTGGCGAAGCAGTGCACAAGGGTCCTACGGGTAAACAAGTACCTAATCCATACATGCACTTAATCCACCGAGGTACAGGTTCTTTAATCGGTGGTGTTGAAGATGAAAAGTGGTGTGTAAACGATGGAATGGTCTCTGAATATTCGGCTGACTATCCAACGAACGAGCAGCACGTCAATGTTAAGAAAGGTGACGCACCTCAGAAGGGTATCTGGCAAGTAATGCCGATCATGCACGACTTTGACCATACTGACTTTACTGGTCAGGACGCATTAGATATCCATCGAACACCTGAAGAATTAAAAGGGTTTTACCATGACATAATTGATTATTTAATTTCTACCGAAGATACAAAATAGCACACTTTAAGGGAGTAAACGTCTAAAGCGTTTGCTTCCTTTTTTAATGTGTAAAACCTAGTTTAAGAAAAAGAATTTTTATTCACTTTAAATTTATATTTATTCAATATTAAAGCATAGGTAAAATTTGTTAAGATTGTTAAGTATTAACTTAACGTAAGTATCACGACGTTTGTGTAAATGTTTTTTTAACTTATAATTTATATATTTATTCATTTATCCGCTTTTATTCTTTTGTATGTAATTTGCATTGGAATTGTATTTTAGTTAATGTTCTTAATGGCTAATAGAGAGAAATTTGAAAACTGAATCTGCGTCATGTTTCAAGCGAAAAAATATTCGATGAGGGGTGTCTAAATTGCAAAAACGCAAGATTATGGACTGGACGACCTTCATAGGAACTGTAATCGTATTATTAATCGCAGTACTACCGATGATGATTTTTCCTAAAGCAAGTCAAGACGTCATCACGGGCATTAATGATATGATTTCAAGTTCTTTGGGGTCTGTCTATTTATTTCTAGGTTTAGCAATATTTTGCTTTGTGCTATACATTGCTTTTGGTAAATATGGAAACGTCACACTAGGTAAAGCAAGTGACAAGCCGGAATTTGGTAATTTCAGTTGGGCAGCGATGTTATTCTGCGCTGGAATTGGCTCTGACATTCTATACTGGGGTGTTATTGAGTGGGCGTATTACTACCAAGACCCACCATACGGCGCGAAAGGCATGACTGACCAAGCGTTAGAATACGCGACAATGTATGGTATGTTCCACTGGGGACCTATTGCCTGGGCAATATACGTTCTACCTGCCTTACCAATCGGTTACTTAGTTTTCGTTAAGAAGAAACCGGTTTATAAGATCAGCCAAGCGTGTCGCCCTATTTTAAAAGGCCAGACAGATAAATTACTCGGTAAAATCGTGGATATCTTATTTATCTTCGGTCTACTCGGCGGTGCCGCTACATCACTTGCATTAGGTGTACCAATGATTGCGGCTGGTATTGAACGCTTAACGGGCATTGACGGCGAGAACATGTTCGTTCGAAGTATTATCTTACTTACAATCACAGTCATCTTCGCAGTCAGCTCGTACACAGGACTTAAGAAAGGGATTCAGAAGCTAAGTGACGTGAACGTATGGTTATCGTTCTTACTACTCGCGTTCGTCTTTATCGTCGGACCAACTGTATTCCTAATGGAAACGACCGTTACAGGTTTGGGTAACATGCTTAAGAACTTCTTCCACATGGCAACATGGTTAGAACCATTTGGTGGTATCGATGGTCGTAAAGAAACGAACTTCCCACAACAATGGACGATTTTCTACTGGTCATGGTGGATCGTGTACGCACCGTTTATCGGGCTATTCATCGCTCGAATTTCTAAAGGCCGTACGCTTAAAGAGGTTGTACTAGGTACGTTACTATACGGTACGTTAGGTTGCGTATTATTTTTCGGTATCTTTGGTAACTATGCAGTTTACCTACAAATCACAAATGAATTCAATGTGATCGAATTCTTAAATTCACATGGTACTGAGGCTACAATTATTGAAGTTATGCATCACTTACCGTTCTCAAACTTAATTATTGTCTTATTCTTAATTTCAGCATTCTTATTCTTAGCGACAACATTCGACTCAGGTTCATACATTCTAGCGTCAGCTTCTCAAAAGAAAGTCATTGGCGAACCAATCCGTGAGAACCGTTTATTCTGGGCATTCGCGTTATGCTTACTACCGTTCTCACTGATGCTAGTTGGCGGCGAACGTGCGTTAGACGTCCTTAAGACAGCGTCCATCCTCGCAAGTGTGCCGTTAATCGTCATCTTCATCATGATGATGATTTCATTCATCTCCACACTGTCACGCGACCGTATCAAACTCGAGAAGCGCGCCGACAAACTCAAAGAAGTCGAACGCAGATCACTCAGCATCACACAAGTGAGCGAACCAAAGCAAGACGACAATCTATAAATCATTTAAATAAGGCAGCACGTCACTTAGGCGTGCTGTTCTTTTTTTATCCCAATTTTCCTGTCTCTTTTTTTCCTCTTTTTGATTCCCTTTCTGAAAAGCCCTTTAGTTATACGGCCCCGTTACGCGAAAGAAAATAAAAACAATCGCATAAGGCGTCCGTTACGCGAAAGAAATTCGAAACAATCGCATAAGGGCCCCGTTACGCGAAAGAAAATAAAAACAATCGCATAACGAGTACTAATACAACAAAACCTAACGTCATTACAGCCCCCGTAAACACCCCGACCCGTACCTCTAAATAAACTCTTAGCCTTCATATTAAATAATTCATGAAATTGTTTAAATTTGGAATATATTACCAATGTTTTAAATTCTGTGAGAAGCGTAAACAATAAAGGAGAGGAATTTTACACAATTCTAGAATTATGTATTGTCCTAAGTTCGCGCAAGCACGCGTGATTTTTCAGTTGAGAGGAAGCATTACCCCCAAAATTCCATAACGATCTCAACGTGGCTTTTCCAAATTAAAATAAAAGAAAGTACAGACACACGACTCACTCTAAACCAACTTAGGCAGATTGACATTGTTTTTAGAATTGTGCTACGATAACTTTGTGAAATTCGTTAAATAAACATTTAACAAACTTAACGGAGGTATTTTGATGGAACTTGTAAAGAACTTAGAACGTCGTCAGTTTATCGATGGCGAATGGGTTGATAGTGCGAACGGTGCGACACGCGAAATCATCAATCCTTATAACCAAGAAGTAATCATGGAAGTAGCTGAAGGTACGAAGGAAGATTCTGAACGTGCAATTTTAGCTGCTCGACGCGCTTTTGAAGAAGGCACTTATAAAAATGAAACAAGTGAAGTCAGAGGTCAAAAAGTACGTGCAATTGCGGATAAAATTTTAGAACATAAAGAAGAATTAGCGAAGTTAGAAACGCTTGATACTGGTAAGACGTTAGAAGAATCACGCGCTGATATGGAAGATATTTCAAATGTATTTATGTATTTCGCAGGTTTAGCGGATAAAGATGGTGGCGAAGTAATCGATTCACCGATCCCTAATACGCAATCTAAAGTCGTTAAAGAACCGGTTGGTGTCGTTATACAAATCACACCTTGGAACTACCCATTACTACAAGCTTCATGGAAAATTGGTCCAGCGCTTGCGACAGGTTGTTCACTTGTTATGAAACCAAGTGAAATTACACCGCTTACGACAATTCGCGTATTTGAATTAATGGAAGAGGTTGGTTTCCCTAAAGGTGTTATCAACTTAGTATTAGGTAAAGGTTCTGAAGTTGGAGATGTCTTATCATCTCACAAAGACGTTGACTTAGTGTCATTTACTGGTGGTATTCAAACTGGTAAGCACATTATGAAACAAACTGCCGATCACGTGACGAACATTGCGTTAGAACTTGGCGGTAAGAACCCTAACATTATTTTCGACGATGCGGACTTTGAACTTGCTGTTGACCAAGCACTTAACGGTGCCTTTTTCCATGCAGGTCAAGTTTGCTCAGCAGGCTCACGTATCTTAGTACACAATGATATTAAAGATGAATTTGAAAAGGCGTTAATCGACCGTGCTAAGAAAATCAAGCTAGGTAATGGCTTTGACGAAGATACTGAATGCGGTCCGGTTATCTCTGAAGCACACCGTGACAAGATTGAAAAGTATATGGAAATTGCGAAAGAAGAAGGCGTTACAATCGCTACAGGTGGTAAGCGTCCTGAACGTGAAGACCTACAAGACGGTTTCTTCTTTGAACCAACAGTTATCACAGACTGCAATACGACGCAGCGCATTGTACAAGAAGAAGTCTTTGGTCCGGTTGTAACTGTAGAGGGCTTTTCAAGTGAGGAAGAAGCAATCGAGCTTGCGAACGATTCTATCTACGGTTTAGCGGGCGCTATCTTTACAAAAGACATCGGCAAAGCTGAACGCATGGCAACGAAGCTTAAAATGGGAACTGTTTGGATTAACGACTTCCACCCATACTTCGCACAAGCGCCATGGGGTGGCTATAAGCAATCAGGTATTGGCCGTGAACTCGGTAAAGAAGGTTTAGAAGAGTATTTAACATCAAAACACATCTTAACGAACTTAAATCCAGAGCCTGTAAATTGGTTCAGTAAATAAATTTCTTGTAACACATGAAACGATATACAAATAGGAGGGTTTCATCACATGTCAAAAAAATATGATTATATTATCATCGGCGGCGGTAGTGCCGGTTCAGTGCTCGGTAGCCGCTTAACAGAAGATAAAGATAAAGAAGTACTTGTATTAGAAGCAGGGCGTAGTGACTATTTCTGGGATTTATTTATTCAAATGCCAGCAGCTTTAATGTATCCATCAGGTAATCCGTTCTATGACTGGATTTATCAAACGAACGAAGAACCACATATGGGCGGCCGTAAGATCGGTCACGCGCGTGGTAAAGTGCTAGGTGGTTCTAGTTCAATCAACGGTATGATTTACCAACGTGGTAACCCACTCGATTACGAAGGTTGGGGCGAGCCTGAAGGTATGGACACTTGGGACTATGCACATTGTCTCCCTTACTTTAAACGTCTTGAAAAGACCTTTGGTGCTACGAAAGATGATAAGTTCCGCGGTCACCATGGTCCAATTAAGTTACGCCGTGGTCCAGCGAAGAACCCATTATTCAATGCCTTTTTCGAAGCGGGTGTTCAAGCAGGTTACAACAGAACGCCTGACGTAAACGGTTTCCGTCAAGAAGGTTTCGGACCGTTCGACAGCCAAGTACACCGCGGTCGTCGTGTATCAGCTTCAAGAGCTTACTTACACCCAGCTATGAAGCGTAAAAACTTATCAGTTGAGACACGTGCTTTCGTTACAAGCTTAGAATTCGAAGGCAACCGTGTAACTGGTGTTACGTATAAGAAGAACGGCAAGAAACACACTGTAGACGCTGATGAAGTCATCTTATCAGGTGGTGCGTTCAATACGCCGCAACTATTACAATTATCAGGTATTGGTGATTCAGAACACTTACGTTCATTAGGTATCGAACCTCGTATCCACTTACCAGGTGTTGGTGAGAACTTCGAGGACCACTTAGAAGTGTACATCCAACATGCTTGTAAGCAGCCAGTTTCTATGCAACCAAGTCTTGATAAACTTAAGATGCCGTTAATCGGTTTAAACTGGATCTTCAGACGTAAAGGTGCCGCAGCATCTAACCACTTCGAAGGTGGCGGCTTCGTACGTTCTAACGACGACGTTGACTATCCAAACTTAATGTTCCACTTCTTACCGTTAGCCGTACGTTACGACGGTCAGAAGGCGAAGACATCTCATGGTTACCAAGTTCACGTTGGTCCAATGTACTCAAACTCTCGTGGTAGCCTTAAGATCAAGTCTAAGGATCCTTTTGAAAAGCCAGACTTCGTATTTAACTATTTATCTACAGAAGAAGATAAGCGTGAGTGGACTGAAGCAATCCGTGTAGCACGTCATATCTTATCTCAGCCAGCTATGGATCCATTTAACGCAGGTGAAATTTCACCAGGACCATCTGTTCAAACAGATGAAGAAATTTTAGACTGGGTACGTAAAGATGCGGAAACAGCACTTCACCCATCTTGTAGTGCGAAGATGGGACCTAAAACAGACCCAATGGCTGTAGTTGACCCATTAACGATGAAAGTACATGGCATGGAGAACCTACGCGTTGTAGACGCTTCAGCAATGCCACGTACTACAAACGGTAACATCCACTCACCAGTATTAATGCTTGCTGAGAAAGCTGCAGACATCATCCGCGGTAAGAAACCGTTAGAACCTGAATACGTTGATTACTACGTACACGGCAAGCACGATAAAGACGCTGGTACAGTAGGTCCATTTAAATAAGAATTTTAGGTAGAGCGACTTCTTTCGGGAAGTCGCTTTTTTTGTGGTATTGGTGGTGTACGGGGATGGTAGTGGTGAATTTGGCTTATGCTTATAGAGCAGGTCGTACTGTTTAGATGGTGAAACTTGATAGTGGATTCGTCATCACGTCTCAGGGCGTTTCAAACTTGATGGCGGAAACCTCATCAAGTCTCAAGGCCGTTCAAACTTGATGAGCGAACTCTAATCAAGTCTCAAGGCGTTTCAAACTTGATGGCGGGAACCTCATCAAGTCTCAAGCACCGCGAGTTACCTATCATACCGTAACCACCATCGAAAAATACCACACCAACCTAAAAACCCCTGTTTTCCACAACGGAAACAGGGGTTTCATCTCATTATTTCTTCTCTTCAATAATTTCTTTGATATCTTTATACATGATAGGTCCCATTGATTTAGCATATGTGTTAGATATATGACCTTTATCAAAGTAAACGATGACATTACCGATTACTGGTTTAAATTTACCATCTTCCTTAAAGTACTTCGTGTAATCAACAAAGTGTACGTTATCTGGAATATCAGGATTTCCTTTCCATTCTTGTTCGTGTTCTAGCTGTGGCTTTTGGTTCATAGCCTCAATGGTTTTCTGTTCACCAAGCTTTTCAAGATGGTTTGGAATACTAAACTTGTAACGTGGCGTATCTCGTGTCGCCATCACATCGATGTCGTGTTCTTTAAATTTCTTGAAGTAATCGATAAAGCCTTTAGGGACTTCTTTTTCATGCGTAATGGTACCTAAAGTCACAACGAGGTCAGGGTCGATTTCTATAATTTTCTTCATAGCTTTATCTCGCCATGGTGCACAACCTGGGTCGTCGTCTTGTTCGGAACTTAAGCGACAACCTGATTTTGTTATAGACAGTATTCGGTAGTTGTGCTTTTTACCAAGTTCTTGAAGTGCACCGAGATAATGCGTCGTATGAGATGCACCACTTAAGACAATCGTTTTCTTGTAATTCTCAGTTTCTCCATATTCACCGACTTTTAAGTCGCTCTTCTTTAATTTCGTATCATAACCATCTTTATATGCGTCGGCAGTGTCCTCTTTGGCTTTTGCAAAAGAAGGAATTGGCTTCTCATCAGATTTCTTAAAGTCCTTTTCAAGAGCCATGGCACCAGGATGCGATGAGTTGATTTCTGAAGATGCTTTGTTCATGGCATAAGTGCGAACGCCTAACACGCTAATCGTAAGCGCGCTCACGATAAACATCGGGATAAGACGCTTGAAGATAGAGGGTGTTTGTTTACAATTACGAACCGGTGACTCGATAAAGCGTGTCATGAGATAACTTAGCAGGATTGACACTAAGATAATTGCGATACCCTGTAAGATGCCTACCTTAGTTGAGATGTTGTATCTATAAAAGGACAGGATTACCCAATGCCATAAGTAAATTCCGAATGAAATGCCGCCTAATTTAATCATTGGGCGTGAACCTAAGAATTTCTCTACGCCTAAATTCGTAGGATTGTTACCAGCAATCATAATGAATATTGCGCTGACCATAGGCCATAAAGCGATGTAACCAGGGAACATCGTCGATACATTGAATAACATGCCCGTAATAATTAGCATGATTAGGCCTAACCAACCAATAATGACAGATAACCAACTCGGTAATTTAAACTTCGAGATATTCATGCACAGTAAGCCGCCGAGTGCGAATTCCCATACGCGAGCTGCGACATTAAAGTACGCAAATGGTTGGTTGACGATTGTTTGATACACAGAAAAACTAAATGAAGTGATAAACAATATACCTAAAACGATGTTAATCAGCTTCGTTAAGTTCACTTTTCGCGAAGATTTGGCAAGGATAATCATGCCTGAAAATAGTAAGAACCAAATGATATAGAATTGTCCTTGAATAGACATCGCCCAGAAATGCTCAACAGGCGTCTTCATTTGATCTTGTGCTAAGTAATCCGTGTTTGAAAAGGCCAATTGCCAGTTTTCAAAGTAAAAGAGTGATGCAATAATTTCCTTTATCGTTTGAACGAGTATCGACTCAGGTAAGAAGAGAAAACTTAGGATACTCACGATAAATAAAATCGTTAGTACACTTGGTAAGAGTCGCTTCATCAAATTTCTAAAGTAAGGCCACGCTTTTAATTCGCCTTGTTTATTTAATTTAGAAATAATGGAAGTCGTGATGAGGAAGCCAGATATTACGAAGAAAACATCAACGCCTCCAGACACCTTGTTAAACCAAATGTGATAGATTGCTACAAGCAATGCCGCTACAATTCGTAAACCCTCGATTTCAGGTCTAAAGCGACGTTCTACATCAATGTTGAAATCGTGCTTCATGGTAATTGCCTCCGTATTTAATAAGTATGTATTATAATAATTAATAATTGTTTATTTAAGATGTACTATATATTAATATAACATATTAAATATTGGGAGTTTTATTTTTAGTTAAGTTTTTAGATTTTCTAATATTTAGAAAGTTTAAGGTATTGAGTTTGTATTCTTTTTACATGGGATAAATGAACTTTTTCGAGAGGCCTTTTTGAAAATGGGGGTATACGGCCGCTTACAGCGTTTAGGAAATAATAACTGATAAAAGGGGAGATATTTTAAGCTTCAATATTGCGCGCTCTGTTAAATGAGATATGAAACTTGATGAGCGAACTCTAATCAAGTCTCAGGGCGTTTGAAACTTGATGAGCGAACCGTAATCACGTCTCAAGCCCGTTCAAACTTGATGACGGAATCCTAATCAAGTCTCAGGTCGTTTCAAACTTGATGACGAAATCCTAATCACGTCTCAAGCCCGTTCAAACTTGATGGTGAAATTCTAATCAAGTCTCAAGCCCTACGAGTTACCTATAATGCCGCAACTGCGATCGAAAAATACCACCGCCCGAGGCATAAGATCTATCAATCCACCGAAACCATTGTCACCACGCCCCTTAAAGCCACGACCACCACCTCCACCCAAACAAAGAAAAACTGGTTTACCCGCATCGGATAAACCAGTTTCTTCTATAATATATACGATTTAAAGACGACCTAGCTTTTTCGCAAGCTTATAAACAGTAGGTTGAATAGGCTTAATAAAGTCGCCGATATATTCTTCAACATGCGCATTAAAGCCTTTCTTAAACTGTTGCACACCGTAATCTTCAGCATCATCACTAAAGTCACCAGTGATACCGTAGAAGTTATAACGGTCGATACCATGATCCTTCGCAAACTTAATCATTTCCCACTGTAAGCGGTACGCGCCCATGAAGCGGTTAAACTCAGGGTTTGAGCCACTTGATAAATAATAGACTTCATGGTCATTATAAATGTATAACGCTGATGCAAGATTTAACACATCACCATGTTCCGCCTTAAGCGCTTCAGTTTGGTCAATTTTTTTCTTACTACTATTAACTTGTTGCTCAAGCTGTTTCGCTTTATTTTTTTGCTTTTTAGAATTTGAATTCTCTTTTAAGGCTTCGTTAACTTCATTAAGCTCAGAAGTTAAGTCATCATGTTTTTTATTAAGTTCGTCTAAGTATTCATTTAAGTCTACATACGCAAGCTTTAACATTGCGTTTTCTTCGTATATATTTTGCATAATGTAGAAATAATCTTTTTCCTTAAACTTAAAGCCGTGACGCTCCTCAGCCATTCTAAATAATTTAAAGAATGTATCCGTATCTTCAATCGGTAACGTCTTCACTTTAACGCCCATTTCGTACGTTTTCTTGATATTACGGCGTGTTTGATAGTCCATTTCTTTTAATAATTGATCCTCGGACTTGCCTTTTAAATCAAGAACAGAGAGCCATCTAATTTGACTCGTAGACGAATAACCAACCGTGTAACCTTGGTGTTTGTAGCCTAGCTTTTCAAGTGTGCGCATCCAAGCACGGTTATCAAATGACTCAATAATCTCGCCCTCAGTATTGCGATAATTCTCAAGCTCATATGGATCTACAAGCACAAATAAAGCATTTAAGCGTTTTAAATACGCCGTTAACTCCTTGAAGAAGAACTCAACAAGTGGTATATTCGTGTAATCCATAACCGGACCGCGGTGCGTGTAGAAGTAACGATACACCTTAAGCGCTGGCGCCTCCGTTAAAAGGCAAGCCGCTAAAACATTGCCGTCATCGTCCTTAACACCAACAAGGTGAACATCGTTTTGATACTTTCTACGATAGTTATAGTGTTTAACAAGTTGCGTATAGTGTGAAAAATGTTCCGACGTAAAACGTTCGAACTCTTCACGTGATATATTCACAAATTGCATAAATTTACCTCTTTTCGCTAACGTATTTACATTCTCATATCTAATTAATTTTAAAAAATTCATCATAATATAATTGCTCAAATTTATCGTTTTAATATGTATGAAAAGCAATTATCGTATAACAACGACTATTGTTCCATTTAGTAATTTTATAGCAATAACGATAAAAAAACAACAAATTCAGTTACCACTGAGATAAGGTTTACGAATAATATTAATGAAAAAGTAATTTTTTGTAAATTTAGTATTGATTTCTATGAAGTTTATTGGTATATTATTAATTGTCTTGTTCATGGAGGGATACTCAAGTCTGGCTTAAGAGGATTAATATTTTATATTAATTAGGAGCTTATGCTCGCGTTGGTTCAAATCCTTCTCCCTCCGCTAATAGATACATACCGACCCTAGTTTTGATATTCAAAGCTAGGGTCATTTTTTTGGTTCCATTTAAATGATATTGGTAACATAAATGTTGTACATAAACGAACTCAAACGAAAGGGGACGACGAATTGAAAATTAAAAGTCCAGAGCACATATATGAAGCAATGCCATCCGATACCGCAATACTTCTGCTACATTCGTTTACAGGAAACGTTAACGAGTGCCGTCCTTTTGCGAAAAGGTTTAATAAGATCGGTTACGCGACTTATATTCCGAACTACCGTGGTCACGGTCTTAATGTAAGTGAACTTGTTAAGTACGATGTAAATGATTGGTACGACGACGTTGTGGCGGCGTTTAACTTTTTAAAAGAGGAAGGTTACAACAAGATTATTGTAGTGGGCACGTCACTTGGCGGTCTATTTACATTGAAGCTTGCTGAGGACGTATCATTCGATAAAGGCATCATCATGTCTGTTCCGATTGAGAAGGACGCAGAAGGCATTCACGATCGCCTGCACAGTTATGGTCGTCGCATGAACGATATCCTCGGTTTCGATGAGGACGAACGTCAACATGAGGCCAATGCGATTGAAACTTATTCGAAAGGTACAGATGCATTCATTCAAATGATTGAGCAGATTATGGCGGACGTTCAAGACATCGACACGCCGATGCACGTGCTGTATGGTTTAAACGACGCAGAGAGCTATCATACAAGTGCGCACTGGATTCACGAACATCTGGGCACCGACCACAAGACACTAGACGGCGTTCCAGACGCGACCCATCTCATGCTTCGTAGCCACGCTAAAGAAACCGTCGAACAAATGGTCATCGATTACATCGAAAGCTAGCACGTTAATTTAATTAACCTTACCGCCCCTCCTTGAAAAGCCCTTTCAAGCCAACAACTCAATTTATATAGAAGAAACTAGAAAAAGAGGCTGTATGCCTCTTTTCTTCATATAAATAAGGAAGTTGTAGTTCTTACTGGAAAATATGGTAAGAACACTTTAATCAAAAGCCTGTAATTATAAAACTGACACGGTGCTATGTTTCATTTCTACTTCACATCATCTACTAAATAACCATGTGCGCTCAAATCTTCAACTGCATTTTCTAAAATTTTGGACGTATGTGCTGAAATAGTATGTAGGTGATAATTATCTGTTAAGTGTGCAAGTAAGTGACTATTCTCTTTACTCATTGATGTAATAAAGTATTCAATATCTTCATGAGTTTCAATCATAAGCTCAGCCTTAATCGTTCCATATACAGAATGCTCGACAAACACATCATCAACCATTGCGCCATTGTCTATCACGATTTCAAGTTCATCCTGCGTTTGACCCATCGAATGATAACACATAATGACACGTTTAAACGCACGACCTTCTGGTTTTCTACTTATGGTATAACCCTTACTTGTCGAAGTGATAGGGTAGTCCATCGTCTTAAGTGTAGCAATATCTCGAACAATGATTTGTCGTGAAACCTCGAAAGTCTCACTTAACTCACGACCGCTTACTGCCGTGTTAGCTTCTTCTAAATATTTAACTATTGCTTCTCTGCGTTTATCCGTTTTATTCATGGTTCTACTCCTTTAAAATCTTACCAAGTGTTTCGTAACATATCTTAATCTCAGTATAACGGGTTGTGTCACATAGTGAAATCCGTAAATACTGTTTTTCAGAAAAGTTATCGTAGCTCGAAATTTTATTAAGCAGTCCTTTACTCATTAAAGTGCCGTGTCCACATGCTGTACCAGTCGAAACATAGATATTGCGACTTGATAAACTTTGCATAACGAATTGCCCTTCAAATTTAGGTGTTAATACGCCTAGAATATACGGTGATTGCGAACTAAAGTCGATTACTTTAAACCCTAGATCTTCAAGCGCTTCCCTAAATAACTGATTCAAGGATGTAACATTTGCTTGAGTATGCGTTTCTTCAAGTACTTTAACCATTGCGAGAATACTCGGTACATCTAGAGTTCCATTACGCATACCGTACTCATGATGGAAATGAGTGTTTAATGGTTTTATATATTTGAAGTCTGCAAGAAGAAACCCCGCCCCTTTAGAGCCACCAAATTTGTGTCCAGATACCGAATAAGAGGACACATATGCTATATTAAGCGGTTCTACTTTTAATACTGCTTGGATGCCATCTACGTGCATTGGGGTGCCGTGGCCATTCGCAATTTCACCTATAGATTCGACAGGTAAACGATAGCCTGTTTCTGAATTCACGTGTTGCATAATAATTAACACATCATCATTGTGGTCCTCTCTTTTAAAAGCCTCGACGTCAATTTCACCACTTGTATCTAAAGGTAAATAACGTATCTTAAAGTCCTTTTCAAAAGGGGAAAGACTTGCAAAGATAGAAGGATGCTCATAAGGGCTTACCCATATAGTGCCAGAGTTTTTATGAATTAAGTACATCGAAATCGCTATTCGATTTGCTTCAGACCCGGTTGTCGTGAAGATAACATCTTTATCACATTGGAAATATGTTTGAATAACGTGACGGCTATGATCTAAAGCACGCTGCACAAAGACGCCGCCTTGATGTATGCTTTCACTATTAAAAAAAAGTTTTTCTTGGGCTTTTAAATAAGTGTTAAGTGCTGATTGAGTAGGTTTTGTAGTTGAAGCATGGTCTAGATAAATCATGGTACATCCTCCTAAAACTAAATTAACTGTAAACATATTAAACATTTATATGTTAACATATGTGTAAACTTATATGTAAATTTTCGGTGTGGTATATTTAATCTAGTTTATGGAGGAATTTAAATTGAACCTTTTATTAGTTCGAGAAAAACTAAAACAATTTTACTTAGAAGATAGTCACTATGGAGATATATCTAGTGCGATTTTTAATCATGATGAACAAGGTGCGTTATACGTGAAAGCGAAATCTAATGGCGTATTTACAGGAGAACTTATTTTAAAGGAAGCATTTAAGCTAGTCGATAACGAATCTAAAATTTGCCTAAATGTTCGTGACGGAGAAGAAATTAAAGTGGGTGATACGATAGCGGAAGTTAAAGGTAATTTACGTGCTATCTTATCAATGGAACGTATTGCTTTAAATTTAATTCAACGTATGTCAGGTATTGCTACTAAAACGAATCGTATTGTGCGCCAAATTAGTCATACTGAGGCGAAGTTAACGGATACAAGAAAGACTACCCCAGGGCTTGGTATGTTCGAGAAGTATGCCGTGCGCGTTGGTGGCGGTGTGAATCATCGTCGTAACTTAAATGATGGTTTGATGTTGAAGGATAACCATATTGCTTACAGTCCATCTTTAAAAATAGCCGTTGAACTGGCACGTGCTCATTTAGATCCAATGGATAAAATTGAAGTTGAAATTGAAAATTCAGACATGCTACAAGAGGCAATCGATGCTAAAGCAGATATTATTATGTTTGATAATTGTTCAGCAGATTGGATTAAGTCACATATTTCGAGCGTACCTAAACATATTCAAACTGAGGCTTCTGGCAACATTTCGGAAAAGAATGTTCGATCATATGCGGAATCAGGCGTCGATTTTATTTCAATGGGTGCTTTATTTTATGAAGCAAAAGCGCTCGATATCTCAATGAAAGTGGTGATATAAATGAAAGGTTCAGTATTTCAAATGGAAAGTGAAATTCCAGAACGTTATTTGAGAATGACTACGGCAGAGTTAGAAGAACGTGTTAGAACGATTAAAGACACCTTAGGAAAAGACCTTTTCATGCCTACACATCATTATCAAAAGGATGAGGTTGCTCAATTTGCAGATGTTATGGGTGATTCTTTAGAACTTGCACGTATTTGCCGTGAAAACACCGAAGCTAAATATTTTGTGTTCAATGGCGTACATTTTATGGCTGAAACAGCTGATATTCTTACACATGATCACCAAAAAATATATTTGCCTGATTTATCAGCCGGATGTGCTTTGGCAGATATGGCGAATATTAATCAAGCAAAGAATGCCTTTGATATTCTGACCGATACCTTCAATGAAGCATTATTACCTATAACATATGTAAATTCTACTGCAGAGATTAAAGCATTTGTCGGTTTAAAAGGGGGATCATGCGTTACAAGTGGTAATGCACGAAAAGTCATTCAATGGGCACTTGATCAAGGTAAACGTGTTTTATTCCTGCCTGACCAACATCTTGGTCGCAATATAGCGTTTGAATTAGGTATACCGCTATCAGCCATGGCGACTTATGATCCTATAAGTAAAGAACTTTATTATGACGGTGATATCGATCAAATTAAAATTGTCTTATGGAAAGGGCATTGTACTGTTCATGAGAAATTTCATACGACGCATATCAAGCGCGCACGAGAGAACAATCCCGATGTAAATGTACTTGTTCACCCAGAATGCAAGTTTGACGTGGTGCAGGAAGCAGATTATGCTGGGTCGACGAAATATATCTTGAAGACGATATCAGAGGCTAAGCCTGGTAGTAGTTGGGTTATTGGTACGGAAATGAATTTGGTGAATCGTATTCGGACAAACTATCCTAAGTTAAATATTGAATCATTAAATCCACTTATGTGCGCTTGTTTAACTATGAACCGTATTGATTTACCGCATCTTACTTGGTGCTTAGATAAAATAATGAATGGCGACACTTCTAATCAAATTAGTGTTGAAGCGGATATCGCACACCCAGCTAAAGATAGTTTAAATCGTATGTTAGCTATTACATAGTTTAAAGGATATTCCTTTTAACAAGTAATTCTATTAATAGTAGCAAGTATGCTTAAATTAATTTGAATATTGTTATTGACACATAAAAGTTGTCGATCTCTGAAGCAATTTAATATTCTTGGATTGCTTTTTAAATAAGGGGAATAAGCGTTGTTATAGGCTATTCTAAAATCTCATTAAACACAGGTCTATTTCTTTGACAATAACTTTTTTGTGCATTCTATGGATAATTTATCAATAAATTTGAAAATATTTCATCTTACAATTTATTGATTTAATCATTTTGTAATAATTTTAATGCCGTCCCTATGCGATTTCTAGATAAGTTGCAAACAATGATTAACAAAAGATTTCAAGTGTATAGTAAATTGTTATACGTCTGTAATTTACAACCCGGAATTTTATGTTAAAGTGTTAATTGTCTTTTGAAACAAAGTAACTCAGAAATGAACTATCACGAAATTTTATAGAAAAATAGATAATAAAAAATTTTGGAGGTTTTTTATAATGAAAAAAGTATTATTAACATCTACATTAGCATTAGGTCTAGGAGTAACTGGCGTAGCAGGTAACGCTAACGCTGCTGAAGGTAACCAAACTGAATTAGCTAACAAAGCTCAAAATAACCCAGAAGCATTAAACAATGCTCCTGTTCAAGAAGGTTCATATGATATCTCATTTTCACAAAATGGTTTAAACTATAACTTCGTATCAAATGGTACTTACTGGGCTTGGAGTTATGGTGCAGGTGAACAAGACGCTTCAGATTTATTAGAAGGTGAACCAGTTGAAGAAACAACTGAAGCTCCTGCTGAAGAAGTAGCACCAGCACAAGAAGAAGTAACTCCAGTACAAGAAGAAACTACTGAACAAGCTCCAGTTCAAGAGGAAGCTCCAGTACAAGAAGCAGCTCCTCAAACTCAAGCTGTTCAACAACCAGTTCAAGAGCAACCAGCTCAAGAAGCTAACAACGGTGGCGTTCAAGTAAACGAACACTTACAAGCTATCGCTTACAGAGAATCACGTAATAACCCAACTGCTATCAACCCATCTTCAGGTGCAGCAGGTAAATACCAATTCTTACAATCAACTTGGGACACTGTAGCTCCAGCTGAATACGTTGGTGTATCACCAGCTCAAGCTCCTGAATCAGTACAAGACCAAGCAGCTATGGACTTATACAACAACTACGGTGCAGGTCACTGGGTAACTGCATAATCCTAATCGATTAAATATAATGAATGTTTAAAATAGAGAGCTATCGGCACTAATGTGTCGGTAGCTTTTTTGCGTTGTAGGGTATTTGAGGAGTAATGTTAATTGTAATGCGCTGATAACGACTTGTGGTTCGGTGACAAGTTGGTAAAAGCCTCGTTAGCAACTAGTGGAGATATGACAAGTTGGTAAAAGCCCCGTAAGCAACTAGTGGAGATGCGACAAGTTGCCTATATCAATAGAATCAATAGTTAGATATTAATAATACTCAATATTAGCGTCGGAATGAGCGAACGAAACCGACGCAAAACGCCAATAACGTCGGAATGAGCGACTGAAACCGATGTAAAACTCAAATAGCGTCGGAATGAAAGGCTGAAACCGATGTAAAACGCTAATAGCGTCGGAATGAGCAACCGAAACCGACGCAAAAGCCGAATAGCGTCGGAATGCCAGTATCAAACCGACGCTATCTCGAAATACCCAACTCCTAAAATCCCGATAACCCATAAAAAAAGAAGCATTTACGAACGCAATCGTAAATGCTCCTCATCTTTTTATTTCTCTTCTTAAGGTTTTTCCTCAGTTTCTTCATTAATTAATTGTGCGAGACGGTCGATACCAGGTTTTTCTAGGTGGATACCGTCATGTGCAAAGTATTCTTGATGACCTTCTGAAGCTTTGTACCAATCGATCAGTTTGACGTTTTCTTTTTCGTCAGCTACTTGATGTAATGCAGTATTAACTTGTGCTTCGTATTCACGTGGAACACGCGTTGTCACAACGTAAATTTGTGCTTTATCAAATGCTTGTGTCAGTTGATCCATCTCTTGCTTCGTAAAGGCACCGTTTGTACCAAGTTCTAAGATGATCTTAGAGTTTTCGGTATTGAATTTCTGATATTTATTATTTGCTAATGGGATAACGTCGCGTAATTGACGACCGACTTTACCGTCGATAACGGCGTTAGGGTGATCTTGTTTCACTCTTTCACCGATATCAACCATAACGGAGTCACCCATGAGTAAGTAGTTTGCTTCTTCTTCGCTTTCGTTACCGCTGCCTTCTTTGCTTGGTGGCTTAGGTTCTGCATTGCCTTGGTTACTTGTAAATTCTTGTTTCTTTTCTTTTTTCGCTGTGTCTTTTCCTAAATGGTTAAAAGCCCCGCAAAGAATTAGAATTGATGGAACGAGTACTAACGCTGTTAGCGCTGTTCTAACAAAGCGTTTAACTTTAACTGGGTTGATACTGAAACTTTTGAAACCGCCTTTTCGAATTGGCTTTTCAATGAAGTTATAAGAGAACTCTGTTAACGCTAACATAATCAGAATGTCTAATAGATAAACGTACCAAGGATATTGGCCTTTGACGAAATGGTTATGAAGTAGCGTGATAACAGGGAAATGCCATAAGTATAAACTGTATGATCGTTTACCAATGTAAACGAATACTTTGTTACCCATCAGTTTCGCAAGCTTTGATGCTGGGTGGGCACAAGCGGCGATTAAGAATAACGTCATTAACGAAATTAGGTAGAAGCCGCCGTTGTAAATCCATCCTGTCTTGTCTGTAATAAAGAAGAAACATAGGATGAGTAATGCTAAACTGATAAATCCTAGAATATCAATGAACATCACGACGCGTTTCGGTGGATGTTGTCTTAAATTAAATGGTGGCCAGATAAAGCTGAGTAGCACACCAAGTAATAGGGTTTGAAGTCGTGTATCTGTGCCGAAGTATACGCGTGAACTGTTGTCTGTGATTGAGAAAATGATGATCATAAGCACAAGTGACACTAAAGAAAGTATGAATAATATCGTGAAAATCTTGTTGAGTTTCTTAACTTTCTTAAGTAAAAACAGTAGAACGATAGGGAAGAATATGTAGAATTGTTCTTCTATCGCGAGTGACCACAAGTGCATGAATGGTTTCATCTCGAATTGGTCGAAGTAGCTTACATTATCAAAAATGAACCACCAGTTCGTTACGTAAAAGATTGAAGCAATCGCATCATTCTTAAAGTTTACGATCGAATCGGGTTCGAAAAAGAGTGTGTAAACGAGTACGACGCCAATCATAAAGAAGACGGCTGGGAACAATCGTTTTATCCGTTTAATCCAAAAACGCTTTAGATCAATGGTACCGTTTTTGTTGTACTCATTTAAAAGTAAACTCGTAATGAGGTACCCGGATATAACGAAGAAAGTGTCAACGCCTAGGAAACCACCTGTTAACCACTGTTTATTTAAGTGGTAAATAATGATGCCAAGAACTGCAATAGCACGAAGCCCGTCGAGGCCAGGCATATACCTAGCTTTATGTAATCTGTTTAACCTCAAGATTAACACTCCATATTTATTTATTTTTTTAAAAGTACTACAACATAATCAAATATTTTCACATAATTTAAAAGAAGTCAATAATTAATTCGTGTATTTAAATAAAAAGGAAATTATGCCTAATTTCCTTATAATACATTATATTATAATCATACATCGGATAGGAATTTCAAAAATATAAGTGTCAATTTTATGATATTTTTAAAAATAGAAGGCTAGAATTATAGATAAGACATGTAGTTAGGAGCTTTAAATTCTAATCACTAGGATTGGGTGAATGATACGAAATCCGTTGGTTTGAAAGGGCTTTTCAAAAAAGGGGAAGACTGACGCTTGTGTGCCAGTAGTATGCCGTCAGTGTAAAATGACAATTTGTGACAATAATAAAAGGCCCAAGACTTACCACCAAGATAAGCTTGGACCCATAAAACTATTTATTCAATTTTACACGTTGTAAGCGTAACGCGTTTAACACAACGGATACGGAACTGAACGCCATCGCAGCACCTGCAACCCATGGTGCAAGTAAACCTAATGCTGCAATTGGAATACCAATAGAATTGTAAATAAATGCGAAGAACAGATTCTCTTTAATGTTACGCATTGTCTTACGACTCATGAGTATCGCATCAGGAACACTATTCAGATCTCCACGCATCAATGTGATGTCTGCGGCTTCAATCGCAATGTCAGTACCAGTACCCATCGCCATGCCAATCGTAGCTTCGGCAAGGGCAGGTGCATCGTTAATACCATCACCAACCATTGCGACGCGTTTACCTTTCTGCTCAAGTACTTCGACCTGAGCACGTTTATCATCAGGAAGTACTTCGGCGATGACGTGGTCAATACCGACTTCGCGACCAATCGCGTCTGCCGTACGTTTGTTATCACCAGTTAACATGAGTACTTCGATGCCTAAATCGTGTAAGCGCTCAATCGCCTCTTTCGACGTCGGCTTCACAACATCGGATACTGCTACAACGCCAGCTAACTTACCTTCAACACCAACAAGCATCGCAGTTTTACCAGATGCTTCAAGTTCTTGAATACGCGATTCCATTTCATCACTTTCAATTTCATATTTCGCCATGAGTTGTCGCGTACCTACATAAACCGATTTACCGTTCACAATAGCTTTAATACCATAACCAGGTACCGCCTCAAATTCACGTACGTCCTGCAATTCAACATCATTTGATTCAGCATATCGTACAATCGCCGTCGCAAGTGGATGTTCAGACTCACGTTCGGCACTACTAACGTAAGTTAAAACGTCCGACGCACTAAAGCCGTTCGCTACTTCGACATCCGTTAATGTCGGTTCACCTTGCGTCACGGTACCCGTCTTATCTAACACGACCGTGTCGACGTCTCGCGTACGCCCTAAATGTTCGCCACCTTTAAACAGTAATCCCATCTCAGCGGCACGTCCTGAACCAGCCATTATAGACGTAGGTGTCGCTAAACCTAGCGCACATGGACATGCGATAACGAGAATTGAAATCGTTGGAATTAAAGCGTGCTCAAAGTGACCTGGATCTACAAACACAATCCAAATTAGAAACGTAAGTAACGCAATACCTACAACGACAGGTACGAATATGCCTGAAATTTTGTCCGCTAAGCGTTGAACGTCTGCTTTAGAACCTTGTGCTTCCTCAACCATCTTAATAATTTGAGATAACGCCGTGTCCTTACCAACATTCGTAGCACGAACTTTTAAAGCGCCGTTCTTATTAACTGTTGCGCCAATTACGTTATCGCCAGAATTTTTTTCAACCGGCATGCTTTCGCCCGTAATCATGGATTCATCCAATGCCGATTTACCTTCAATAATGGTACCGTCGACAGGGACCTTTTCACCGGGGCGCACGAGTACAACATCACCTGAAACAACGTCATCTACTGCTATTTCAACGACCTCGCCATCACGTTCGACACGGGCTGTCTTAGCCTTAAGTTGAAGTAACTTCTCAATCGCGGCACTCGTCTTACCTTTAGCACGCGCTTCGAATAGTTTACCTAACAAGATTAACGTGATAATCACTGCCGACGCTTCAAAGTAGAGTTCAGGGTGTCCCGTCATCCCATCTTTAATCCATTTAACCGTCTGATAAATACTATAGAAATAGGCGGCACTCGTACCTAGTGCAACAAGCACATCCATATTCGCGCTCTTATTACGTAACGCTTTAAAGGCGCCGACGTAAAACGCACCACCAATAATAAACTGAACTGGCGTCGCGAAGATAAGTTGCACGAAAGGATTCATGAGGAAATCAGGTAGTGGTATAAAGTTTAAGAAACTAAAGTGCGCCACCATCGTCCAAAGTAGTGGCAAGGTTAAGATTAAGGCCGCAATAAATTTCATCGTTTGGCGTTTAATTTCATCTTGCTTATGGTTCTGTTTCTCATCATTCGTCTGATCCATTATCAACTTATAACCAAGTTTATCCACGATAGTTTTAAAGTCATCAGGCCCCGTCGTACCTTCAAGATACGTAACATTCAGTTTCTCAAGTGAGAAATTCACATTCGCTGAAACGATACCGTCCGCCTTTTGAATTCCTTTCTCAATGCGATTCGCACACGCCGCACACGTCATATCTTCTATATCAAAGGACGCGTCGGTCGTTTGTAAATCGTAGCCGAGCTTCTTGATCTTGTCATGAAAGGCGCTAATCGAAGTCACATCAGGATCATACTTAACGGTAGCCCGTTCGAGCGCAAAGTTCACATTCGCTTCAGACACTCCGTCCGTCTTATTCAAGCCCTTTTCAACACGATTCGCACACGCCGCACATGTCATGCCTGTAACATTCAAATTAAGTTCTTTTTGTGTCACACAATCCCTCCTTCTTGAAAAGCCATATAGAAAAGCAAGTTTCATTTAAATCTATTTTAACATACCCTATATGGGTATTTCGACCTTGCTGTTTATAATTAGAAATCCGGGTATAGAATAACGTTATGAAAACCGCATAGGAGGAATCAGATTGGCGAACGTTTCGATAGAGAGAGCAAGTAAAGATTATACACTTGGTGGACGCGTTAACTATTTAGCAATTGGAGATATGTGTGAAGCATTCTTAGGCACCTCTGAAAAGCACAAAATCGAATACCTCATGCAACAACTTTGGAAAAAGCCCGGCAACCGATTTAGTCACGAATATTCTTTAGTAGCGAAAAAGGGCGATAACGTAACAGGTATTGTGACATGTTATCCTGTGTCAAAGATGGACGCTACAATGGGACAAACCGTGCTTCAAATTTTGAAATTGAAAGGACTTGGCGCCATTTCGTTATTAGTTCAGAATTTTAAAAGCATAAAGTCTCTAATCACGATGAAAGAAGGATACAAAGGCGAGTATCATGTAAGTATGTTAGCTGTGTTGCCTGAGCACCAAGGTACAGGATCTGGTACAGCTCTACTTAAAGCTACAGAAGATTACGCCTTAAACGAAGGGTTTGATACATGTTCACTTACCGTCAAAAAAGATAATCATGAAGCGCGCAAACTCTATGAAAAGATGGGGTATAAAATCGTTGGCGATATTGATAAAGCGCCGTTTCATTTATATCGCATGCGTAAACAGTTGGTTTGAAAATAGGTCTTGATAGATGAGTCTGACACGTTGGTGTCAGGCTTTTTTTAGAGTTTAAATTGATAATTAAAGTTATCATTTTGACAAGTGAACATAACTTTTTGACAAGTATACTTTACAAAACTGCGAAGTTGTATTAACGTATTAAGTGCAGAAAGGGGATAGCGTATGCGTAACCGAATTAAAGAGCTTAGAGCACGTGATGGCTATAATCAGACCAAACTTGCTAAAAAAGTTAAAGTTTCAAGGCAGACGATTTCAATGATCGAACGAAACGAATTTATGCCGTCAGTACATACGGCAGCTAAAATCGCAAATATTTTTAATGAACGTATTGAAGACATATTTATTTTCGAGGAGGAAGAACTGTGAAAAAGAGAAGAAATAGTATTCCATTTATCATACTTTCGCTGATAATAGGAGGTATAATCGGAGGTTTAATTGGCTTACTTATTGACGAAGGCATACCCAAATTTCTTAACTGGGTCTCAGGTAATATTATCAATGGTATAGCAGTAATTTTAGTTATAATTTTAGGTTTATTAATGTTAAAACGCTTAAATAAGGCAAAGACATATAATCAATTGATGGAAAATGAAGATGATGGATTTGAAGATGATTATGACTTAATGAGAGGTAAACAAATTTACAGAACATCAATTTTAATACATGTCATTAATATATTAGCTTTGTTAAACATTTCTATTTTAGCACTTTTTATGAAAGATTCTGGACGTATGTTCTTTATTGCTTTTATTACATTAATGATCGCAACGATATTTAGTTACATTTATAATGCACAAATTCATAAAGTAGATAAGCGCTTCCCAAAATTATCAGATAGCAATCCAGTTAATACTTTGTTAAATAATTTTGATGAAGGAGAGCGTTATATCATGTTTAATGCTATTTATAAATTATTTCAATATAACCTCTCTATTTTCTTAATGTTTGCAATGATATGTGCCGCAGCCGCTGCATTTGGTTTTAATGATATTGGAATTTCATCAGTACTATTTTGTGTATTATACATTGTTAATATTTCTTATTATTACAAAAAAATTAAAGTTTATTACTACTAGGAAGAGGTTGAAAATATGAATAAAGCACAAAAAGAACATATTTTACTAAGAATATTAAAAGTAATTGGCTTTATTTTACTGGCTATAATACCTATGACTTTATCGTCATTTTTAGTTACATCAGATAAAAACTTGCCGCTATGGGGCACGATACTTCTAACATTACTTATACTTTGCATAGATTTAACTTTAATTTGGTTTATGTACCGTAAGTATAAAAAGTATTCAGGACACGGGATAAAGAAACTTACCCTTAAAACGATTGGTCTTATCATTCTATTCGCAATTTTTGCTAGAGCGCTAATGTATGGATTAACGGTACTACGTATATCTTTACTTGGTGAAAAGATGACTAAGAACGATCAAGCTATAATGGGATTTGATTACCAAAATACTTCTATGATAGCTATGTTGCTCTTTGTTTTAACGCTCAGTTTTATAACGCCAATCTTAGAGGAATTAGCATTTAGAGGGATTTTTTACAATAAAGTATTCAAGTATGGTAGTTTCATATTACCGTTAGTGATTACTTCATTAGTGTTCGGTTCATTCCATATGCCTTCAGATATTCTTTCGCTTATCATCTATGCTTCTTTAGGAGCGCTATTAATTATTATTTATAGAAAAACTGAAAATATTTTAGCTTCAATGATTTTGCATATGATTAATAACTTATTGCCAGCATCAATGCTATTTATAATGTACTTAAATGGCGTCTCTATGACAAATCTTATGTAAAATGTGATAAAAGTGCCGCGTTGTTAACGTGGCGTTTTTTTATTTAAGATATTGCGATGTGAAATTTTGTATTTTAAAACTGCATATATAAACTTTAATATTTATAACTATAAAGTTTACATCTTCTGGATAATCTAAAATATATAAATTTATATAAAACCATTAAATTAAATAAATAGATGCGGTAAAATAAACATAATATTTTGGAGGGTTAAATAATGGATAATGAAAGTAAATATGAAGAACAACTAAAAAAACAGCAACAAGAATTTGAAGATTACAAAAAACAACAAAAATCAAAATCCAAAAAGAAATGGTTGTTTGGTTGTGGTGGGTGTTTAGGATTACTTATCATACTAGGTATCTTATTTGGAGCATGCACTAATAGTGTAGTTAATGAAGTAGATAAAAGCGTTAATGAAGAAGGTACTTTAGATAAGGATAAGGACACCAAAGTTAAAAAAGTAGGAGAGACTACAGAAGTAGATGATATTGAATTTACGTTAGATGGAGCTACATATACTGATGAACGTAATGAATTTGCTGAAGTTGAAGCTGACAAAGTACTTAAAGTAGATATGACAATAAAAAATGGTTCTGATGAAGAAATCCCAGTAGGCTCAGATGTCAAAGTGTACGCTGATGGAAAGCAAGTTAAAACTTATCCTATTAATGATTCATTAATAGATTCCCTATCTCCAGGTCGCTCAATTAGTGGTTCAGAAGGTTTCGCTATTAACGGCAACCCTAAAAAGATTGAACTTGAATTTCAACCATTAATGTCATTTTCTAATAAACGTTACGTTTACGAGGTAAATCCTCAATAATTTAATGAGCTAAGACATTTTGTTAATGTTGGGAGGATTTCCTAGATTGCAAAATTGTCTTAGCTTTTCTTATATTATTAGTCCTGAACGGAATCTTTTATCGCCTTTACAAAGCAATGTATAATACTAACTAGATATTAATTAAAAGGAGTGTTAAGCATGAAGAGATTAGAAGGCAAGGTCGCGATCGTATCAGGCGCGGCTACTGGAATAGGGCGTGCTTCGGCTTTTCAAATGGCATCAGAAGGTGCAGAAGTACTCGCATTCGACGTTTCAGAAAAGTTAGACCAAACAGTACAAGACATCAATGATGCAGGATACAAAGCTAAAGGCTATCACTTAGATATTGCTGACGAGAAAGCTATAGAAGACCTCGCAGACAAAATCAAATCTGAATACGGTAAGATTGATGTGCTTTTCAACAATGCGGGCATTGATATTAAGGGTGGTCGCATCCACGAATACGAGGTTGAAACTTTCGACAAGATCTTAAACGTAGACTTACGCGGAACGTTCTTTATGACGAAATTCTTCATCCCACTCATGCTTGAAAATGGCGGTTCAATCGTGAACACAGCGTCATTTTCAGGTGAAGCGGCTGACTTAAATCGTGCCGGTTACAATGCCGCTAAAGCTGGTGTCGTGAACTTAACACGTTCTACTGCGATTGAATATGGACGTGAAAATATCCGTTGCAATGCAATCAATCCAGGAACGATTGAAACACCTCTAGTAGATAATTTAGCTGGTACTAATGATGACAAAGGTGGTCGCGCATTCCGAGATACACAGAAATGGGTAACACCTCTAGGTCGTTTAGGTAAGCCAGAAGAAGTTGGTAAACTTGTCGCATTTCTAGCGTCAGACGATAGTTCATTTATTACAGGTGAAACAATCCGAATTGACGGCGGTGTGATGGCGTACACTTGGCCTGGTGACATGTTGACAGACGACAGTTGGAAAAACTCAATTCAATAAATAAAAAAAGAGGCTATGACGCGAGAGACATGCTTCTTCAGGGGGCTCAATAACCCATCTTGAAGGCACATATCAGACTGTCATAGTCTCTTTTAATGTTTATAATGATGCGTATGCTTATGTCTAAAGAACTTTTCGCCGATTTCGAATAATAAGAAAGCACTGATAAACCACACGATAAAGCCGACAACGATGCTGAGTAACCACATATGCGTTGTCGCAAGCATACCCCACGTCGCAAGCATGCTACATAAGACGCCAATCATTCCAAATATCGCGCCCTTACTTACGTGCATCGCCATAGCGCGACCGTATTGCAGGCCTGCAACATACATCGAAATTAAGAAAACTGCTGGGAACGCTGCGAAGATACCGCCTTATGCTTTGACTGGAATCACTTTCGAAAGTAAATATGTTAGCACGACGGTTAAACCGCCGACTAAAAATTTGATGAGATTTAATTTCATATTCGTAACACCTCTTTATAAATGCGTAACCATAAATATGAGCGTTGCTAAAACGAGCCAACTTGCGATTGTAAAGATGAGTCCCACGTGGTGTCCCCACTTCCTGATGACATAAACTGATAAGAACACACTTAGGATACATGCCACAATTCCGACGATGGCACCCGTACTCATGTGTATGGACATTTGAACGAGTTCTTCACCGTGATGATCTATTGCGAGCGCTACGACAGCTGCTAAGTAAACTGCCGGCATCGTAGCGATGATGCCCCCGAATTTACCGCCAATTTTTCCCGCGAGGTAAGAGGCTAGTAAGACGGCGAGGCCACCGATGACGAAGCGCAAGATAACGCCGATTAATGATATATCTGACATCATATACACCTCTTTAAACCTGTATGTATATGTAAGATACCCGTATACTTTAAATATTATGTGAAGTTTATATATTGATAATTTATATGATTTAATTCATTTATCTTTTTGAAAAGCCCTTGGAATACAATATAGAATGCTTTACGAAATAAATGGTATAGCGAATAAGCGGAACGGATTCTATTAGTCACACAATCGCATTTTGTATTGCACGATTTATTATGTTACTTTGAAAATAAGTCGATATGAATCACACTAACCACCAATCTTTCCCTTTAGTTGTCATAACTAAAGGGGAATTTTGTATGGTTAGGCTTATATAGGTTGACATTTAAGCAAAAGAATCGAGATCAATCAGTCTTGTACCTATATCAAAAAATCGTTCGCTATGAGTAGCCATGACGATTGTAACGCCTTTAGCATTTAAAACTATAAACAATTCTACGATATCTTTCGCATTCTTTTCGTCTAAATTACCCGTAGGTTCGTCTGCGAATATGATAGATGGATTCTTAAGTATCGCTCTTGCAATCGCAACGCGTTGTTGTTCGCCGCCGCTACACGTAAATACTTTCCTGTGTAATAAATCTTGTGAAAGACCAACATCTTGAAGTGCTTGTTTTATTTTTGGTGTATCTTTCTTTGAAATATTTAACGGTAATAGAAGGTTTTCGAAGACAGTCTTATTTTCCAGTAAACCGTAGTTTTGATAAACATAAGCAATGTCTTTTCGCTTCAGTTTTCTAATTTGTGAAGCGGTTTTAATAGGCGAGTCATAATAAGAGACCTGACCTTGAGTAGGTGGTTCTAATAAGCTCATGATATTAAGCAATGTCGATTTCCCTTGACCGCTTTTGCCGCGAAGCACGACAAAGTCGCCCTTATTAATTTTCAAATGAATATTTTTAAATATTTCATGATCTTTAAATGACTTTGAAACATAAGTTAATTCAATCATGGTTATGCCTTTCCTTTCAAAATTTCGTTCTGGTTCTTTTTATTTAAAATGATAAATTCAATCATAATCAGAATTAGTTCTAAGATAAGCATTCCAATAAAGATTAAGAAGCTTAATAATACATACTTACTCAACAAAGTGAAAAGCATAAAAGTATTAAATGCAAGAATAAGTAAGATGGCTTTTGAATGAGTTCTTAAAAAACTGTAACCTAAATTATATTTGAGAAATATCGCATACTTACAATTGGCAAAGTAAAGATGAATCGCAGTTATAATAGAAATCATTAGTGCAGTTAAGGTTAGGCATGCGAGCGCAACATATTTAATCAATTCTCGTTGAGCTGCGTTCACATCGTCAACTTTAGTGTTATACACAGATTCAATCGTTTTAATATCGTCTTTTAAATCAAATTGATTTAACAATGGACTAAGACTGTTAAAAGGATTGTGTCTATGACTTTCGAAAAAGTAGCTCTCTGTAATGTAATGTTGGTAATTACGTATATGCGTATTCCATGTTTCTACAATGGCTATTGGAGCTTTAATTTTATTATCATTTCCGCCAATGTCCTTGTTATAAGTAGGGTATTGTGAGCTGTTTTTCACATAGATTATATTGATTCGCACAGGTGTTTGATCTTTTTTATAATTGTCTTTTAAAGTACGCTTAAATTTAAAATCATCTTTAAAGTTATGAATAATGGTCTTTTCATACTTTTTAAATTTAGAAGGAACTAAGAGATTACGTGTTTTAGAATCATACTTCAATAGGTTTAGAACATCTAGACCATCCTGAGCTATAATATGGTGACGTTTTAAATAATTACGGTCGACGGTGATTGTTTTACCATCTGGCTCTATATCTCTATTCTCAATTTCATTCATCGCATATAGCGGGTCGTTTTCATTTTCACCTGTAAAATTCTCCGTATCAATTAAGAAACCTGGATTATCTTCACTCTTGAAAAGGTCCTCAAGCTTACGATCGCGCATCATTTCTAAATCCTTATCATATGTAACACCATTGTCCTGTACATTAGGTTGATATGTATTTCTGGTGTTGCGCCAACTGTCAAAAGTATCACTTTTAGTTGCTATCTCATGACGATGTGCCATAACAGCATGTACAGATGTAGTGAAAAATATGGCCATCACAATAGTTAAAAGTATATAACTATAAATCACTAAATGGACATTCATTTTGAAATGATTGGTATAAGAGTTTCTATTAAATATAATCAAATTGAAAATAATAATAAGGTAAAAAGAACATAGAGTGACAAATATTGTCGCCATCACGATTAGAAATATGTATATGAAATGTGTATCTTTATAAATGATGAAATAAGCTAAAATCGTGATAATGATTGATAATAAAACATTATATAATAAGCGTGGTTTTTAAATCTCTAAAAGTGTATTTAAGTAAGTCTTTAATTGAATAACCAAGGTCCGATAAAGTTTTGAAATGCGCTTTATTTCTTTGTAAGTAATGACATAAAACAATAACTAAAAGTAAAGTTAACAAACCTAAAAGCGATAATGTATATTGATCTAAAGTTAAATATGAAAGTAAATGTTCACTGTCTTCATTGATTGTGTCACCGACATTTTGATTAATAAGCGCTAAAACTTGTTTCTTATCATTTGTGGTGCCATTTATAAAGTATGTACCGACTGGTGAGAAATGTTGTGTTGATTTCAAATCTTGAACTTCAATATGTAATGTACGATCAAATAGGTGAATATTGTGATTCTGATCTCGTAATTTTAACAATCGTGATTCGTTAGTGTTCAACAATATACGATGATTATTAAGATAAGTTACTTTGGTTAATCCAACGTTATGCTTTTTTGTAACCTCGTTAAAATATATTGTGGCATGTTGGGTATGCTTCAGTTCACGTCCAGGATTGTTGTATACGAACTTATCGTGGTCTTTCATAATTAAGTTGTAAAGGGATGTCTCTTTAGCAATATTGGTGACGACTAAACTCACCATTAAAGTTAGAGAAATAAGTAAAAAAGTGATGATTTTCTTCATAAATGAATACCTTTCATTGAAGGGGCTGGGACATATTACTACAATTCTCTCTAACAGCATGCTTTCCTGGGGCATGGCCGGATCCTGTAGTCTTCTAAAGTCCAACTCGTATTTTTAATACGGTAGTTGGACTTACAAAGAAGCTCAGGCTTCTTTGATCATAATAAAGAGCCCCGGCTTGCATAGCTTGTTAATTTGCTACGCAAATTTCTTTGCCGGGGCCCCGCCCTCTGAGTCAGCTGTTTTGAGAATTGTATGAAATAAAGCTTAAATGCTCTATTTCACGATTTTTGTCCCAGCCCCTTACTTAGTTATAAGTTAATTTAAGTATGGTCATAAAAAGCTTTATTACCGTGTTTTGTTTTTTTAAGTACTGCGCTAGACCATACTCCGATTGCTTTCCAACCACCACTTCTTGTATCACCTTTACCATTGATTACTGAAGCGTGACCTTTATGAGTGTAGTGTTTATATTTAGATTTAACATTTTTGCTTGTAGTTCCGCGAACCCAATAACCGCCTGATTTTTTACCTTGCTGAATTGATTGTATAGACGCCTTATCATCATATGTATTAGAAGATTTTAAACCGTGATAATGATTTACGTTCTCAGATCCACCGTTTAATTTAGATGAATCAGCGTTAGCGTGACCCATTAAGCCTAAGCTGGTTACACCAAGAGTAACAACAGATGCTAAAATAAATTGTTTTTTCATAAAGCTACAACTCCTATAAAATATTTAGTAAATAAAACATTTACCAAATAAAAATTACCATCGTTAAAATTTAAAATCAATATCATTCACAAAACTTAAATAAAATAATATATAAAACTTTTATGAAAAGATAATGCTATCTAAGTAATCTAATGTAGCAACACCAATCCTCATCTTTTATTCCCTCTAAATTATTTCTAATTTTCAATTAAATTACATATTTTTAAATTAAATCTTTATATTAAATTAACCTTTAGATGTTATGCTAGCCTCTCATTAGTCTTTTTAGAGGAGGGAAGTATGTCTATAAAAAGCAACGCGCTTAAACAATATTTAAACATCATGATTGTTATCATATTATCTCTTTTAATAGGAGGCATTCTAAACGGGCTTCATATCATGCTTCCATGGATGTTCGGGCCTATCATCGCCAGCATCATTTGCATTAAAATCTTTAAACTCGATCTCAGCAAATGGCCTAACTGGCTCAGTAACTTAGGGCTCATTATTTTAGGGCTCGAAATTGGCACGACTTTTACCAAAAGGGTTCTAAAAGACATCCAAAACGATTTAATCCTCATCGTACTCGTTTCACTTTTAATTATATTATCAGCTTTCATCATCGCAATAGGCTTCAAACGAATCGGCAAAGTGAATTTTGAAACGGCGATTTTAAGCGTCGTACCTGGTGGCATCAGTCAAATGCTTATGATGGCTGAGGAGAATAAACGTGCGGATATTTTAGTCGTCGGACTTACTCAAACATCTCGTATGTTATTCGTCGTCGTCCTAGTACCGCTATTGTCCTTTTTCTTCAAGGAACCAAGTGGCGAGGCATCCAGTCAACCAGACATCAAACCGCTTACAGAAGTCATCAACCTACCTCAACTTATCATTATAGGCATTGGTATCGCGATCACGTACTACATCATGAAGAAGATCAAATTCCCAACGCGCTATCTACTTGCGCCAATTGTCGTGATGATGGTTTGGAACCTCATTACAGATATCAATTTCACCGTCGATAATTGGTTAATGGCGCTTGCACAAATCTTCTACATGGTGCGTATAGGTAAACAAATTTCAGAATTACTCAATCAACTTCATGGGCGCATCGCCATCGCAATTGCTTTTCAAAATATTACACTCATTCTCGTGTCGGTGGTGCTCGTATTTATCATCAACATCTTCAGCGAACATGGTATCAACCAACTCTTCTTAAGTGCGGCACCAGGTGGCATGACACAAATCGTGATTATCGCAATCGCAACACATGCCGACGTCGCAATGATTTCAAGTTACCACATCTTTAGAATCTTCTTTATCTTATTTATAATCGCACCTTTAATTCATTTATTCGTTAAGAAGGAATAATTTTTAAATCATTTCATGATTATTTATCATTTTGAAAAGCCCTCAAACGCACGTTTTCACAATGTTTAACATCTTTGTTATCTAGGAATTAATTTGATAATATTGAATGTGTTAATAAACATTTTAATGATAAAAGTGCATTCATCAGGGGGAGAGATTTGTGACAGTCTCAAAGAGGATTGGCCAAAACGTGAAGCTTGTTAAACAAGCGGTTGTTCTTTTAAAAAATACGAATCGTATTCGAAAAGGGAATCGATACAAGTTCAGACCGAACAAGAAATTTAGACGTGAAACAGCTTTATCTCACAAGGAGATTGCCTTCTTAGGATCTTCAGTAACCTACGGGGCAGTATCGCGCGGACAGTCATTTGTAGAGTATTTAAGGGAAGAGTACGGCGTGAATACGCATAAGTCCGCGAAGTCTGGGACGACGCTCTCAGGTAACGTTGCGAGTCGATACGGTAAAAGTTATGTGATGCGACTTCGAGATGACTTCAAAGACGTGAAGCATCTTGATGCCTTCGTGTGTCAGTTATCAACGAATGACGGTCGATTTGATAGACATTTAGGGGAAATTATCGAATCGAAACACATTCAAGACTTCGACGTTGAAACGACGATCGGGGCGATTGAGTATATTATCGCGTATATTTATAACAGATGGGATTGTAAGCTCATCTTTTGTACATGCTTACGACAAAGCGACCCTTACTATGAATATTTAATCGAGACGCTTTACCGTCTAAGTGATAAGTGGGGCTTCGACATTATCGATATCAAGCATCATAAACGTGCGAATAAAATGGCGAAGAAAGACAAAACGATGATGGCTGATGATGCGCATCCTACGTTTAAAGGGTATCGCTATATTTACACGCCAATTTTTGTGAAATATCTTTTAAAATACTTTGATCAATAGGGATGGTGGATGTGATGTCAAAGTGGTTTAGGGTGTTAATCATCACTTTAATCATATTAATGATCCCAGCACTACTTGTCCAAAGTTTTGTGCCGGGATCACTTTTAACAATTATAATGGGTATTAAAATCGTGATGTTTGTACTCATCGCGATCCTACTTTTCTATTACATTATGCCTAAAAACGTCTGACATCACGACTTCATTCGAACATATATGAATGAACCAACCGCTAGTAAAATGATTAGTACGAAAATGATTAGCGAAATCGTAACTTTTATAGATTCGTTCGGGTTTAGAAGTAAATTAACAAAATTTATTATAGTTAAAACTAACAATATGTTTATAACGCTCTTATATAGTGTTTCATTATCCAAGATTTATACCTCCAAGTAACGTTTTTCAGTATCTTTCAAATCATGATAAACCTTATTGAGCGTCGGTGTCGAAACTTCGTTAATATGAGCGACGCGACGCACGTAACCATGTATGACCTCTAGCTCTAGAGGTCTTTTATTTATGATGTCATAGTACATGCTTGTGCCCATTTCATCTGGGTACCCCTCGTAAATCCGCATGATTTTAGTCATGATAGTGTCTTCAAAGTCGATTCCTTGCGCCACTGCAACATTGAATCCTTCTTGAATCAAAGCTTTCGTCATGTGATATGCTTCCTTGTTCTTAAGCACGGAAGCGGGTTCCGCGTAGTACGCCGTAACAGAGTTAATGCCAATATTAACGAGTAGCTTATACCACTGTTTACGCGCTACATCATCACTTAAATGAACGTTAAGCGCACTGTGTTGCAACGTGGCTTTTAAATGGGAAGTGGTCTTCGTGTTCTGAACATGAATATCGTAATCCCTATAGTGCGTGATGTGATCACCTGATTTCTGACCACTAATATAAATCACGGCATGGTACGCGTTGTACGAGCTGAGATGCTTAAGCTGCCCCATACCATTCTGGCACAGAACGACGCACGTATCCTGATGACAGAGCCGTGGCAAATCGTCGAGCACGCTTTGAAGTTGCGGCGCCTTAACAGCGATAAATATAACATCAACGTGTTCCGTAGCTTGATTCAATGCCTTCACACGTAGCCTCGTTTCTTCCCCACTTGAAAAGTCCTCTAAGATCACGTTCTTGTCTTCGCGACCATAAAGCGTCAAGTCTAGCCCTGAATCTTGTATTGCTTTCGCAATCGTTGTACCCACTGCACCAGGTCCAATCACTGCAAACGTTTTCATATGAGATAATCACCTTTCAGTGTTAAAATGATAATTAAATTATAAATTAATTACGAATATAAAGATAGGGGATTCAATTGAAGTTTCTAAAAGATTTTTATCGATTTAAAAATGATTTCGAAAAAATATCAATGTTAACGGCGTACGATTATCCGAGTGCGAAACAAGCAGAAGCAGCAGGTATTGATATTGTGCTAGTAGGGGATTCGCTTGGCATGACGGTTTTAGGGTATGACGACACAGTCTCTGTAACTTTAGACGACATGATACATCATGGTAAAGCAGTGAGACGTGGCGCGCCAGATACATTTATGGTTGTAGACATGCCATTTGGCGCAGTAGCGCGAGATACAAACGTAGCTATCGAACGTGCGGTCAAACTGTATCAAGCGACACATGCTAATGCGCTTAAAGTTGAAGGTGCACACACAAGTGACTTTATCAAAGGGTGTCAGGAAATCGGCATACCAATTGTCGGTCACTTAGGTTTGACGCCGCAAAGTGTAGGACTTACAGGTTTTAAAGTTCAAGGTCAGTCTGAGGCGACAAGACGTAAATTAATTGATGAGGCGAAGCGCATGGAAGATGATGGTGCAGTTATGTTAGTGCTTGAAGCGGTACCTCAAGATGTTGCGGCTTTTATAACCGAGCAATTGCGTATTCCTGTGATTGGGATTGGCGCTGGGCCGGATACGGATGGACAAGTGTTGGTGTATCACGATGTCTTAAATTATGGTGTTGATTTCAAGCCGAAGTTCGTGAAACGCTATGGTGACTTTTCAAACGGCGTCGAGGCACTGCGTCAGTATCACGAAGACGTGAAGCATAAAGCATTTCCAGAGCCTCAGCATTCATTTAAGGCGCGTATGGAAGAAGGGGAGCGTGAACGTTATGACAACATGTATTAAATCAGTTAAGGAGATGCAAGCGTTAATGCTTGAAAAGCGTAGCCAAGGTCTTACGATTGGTTTCACACCAACAATGGGTGCGCTTCACGATGGTCATTTAACAATGATGCGTATGGCACATAAGGAAAATGACCTCAGTGTCGCAAGCGTGTTCGTGAATCCATTACAATTTGGGCCGAATGAGGATTTCGAGTCATATCCGAGAGATATTGAAGCGGATTTAGAACAAGCAGCCTCTGCAGGTGTGGACTATGTCTTTTATCCATCTGTTTCAGACATGTATCCAAGCGAACGCGAAATGCTAATTTCGATTAAATCGATGTCATCTGTGTTAGAGGGACGTCTGAGACCCGGGCATTTCGAAGGGGTGGTCACGGTCGTCAATAAATTATTTAATATCGTGAACCCTACGCGAGCGTATTTCGGTAAGAAAGATGCCCAGCAATTAGCTATCGTTGAAAAGATGGTTCAGGAGTTCAATCATCCTGTCGAGATTCGCGGCGTGGATATTATTCGTGAGTCAGATGGTCTAGCGAAGAGCTCGCGTAACGTCTATTTGACGGCAGAAGAACGACAGGAAGCGCCACATCTCCATCAATCGTTATTAAAAGCGAAGGCTGAGATTGAAGCGGGTGAAACGCGTGCGGACGTAATTATTGACTACATTACGACGTATTTAGAAGAACATGTTTCAGGCGATGTTGTTGAAGTTGAGATTTATCGTTATCCCGAGCTTGAGAAGGTTGAGCACATTGAGGATCGTGTATTTATCTCGCTAGCTGTTAAGTTTAGTAAAGCTCGTTTAATCGACAATATCATTATCTAACCCATGAAAAAAGCACTTTAATTTCCTTAATAGCATGCTTTCCTGGGGCGTGGCTGGAGCCTGTAGTCTCCAGACTCACGCTACTCCCCTAGAGTCCGCTATTAGAAAATTAAAGCATTGGTATTTTTTAAACGAAGTATTAACGTATGATTAAGAGTTAAATACCTTTAAAACTTGCTACAATCTAATATATTTTGAATTAAAAAAGCCCGTAAGTGCGGTTGAACACTTACGGGCGTTATTTGTATTAGTAAGACTCTGGGCGGTCTTCACGATTAAGTAATAAGTTAAAGCGAAGTACACGTGCAATCGTGTTCGCGATAATTAAGCCTAATGCGATAGCGCCAGCAATTAACATACCATGAATAAATGTATTAATCGCTTGTGCGAAATCAAGTGAGAATAGCTTCTCAGTGGCTTTTGACAAAATGGCACCTGGAACGAGCGGAATGATGCCTGTAACTAAGAAGTTGATAACCGGTGTTTTGTAAAAGCGTACGAGAATTTGACTGATAATGCCTAAAGTCAGGCCAGCTACGAATTTAGCGTACATTGGATCCCAGTGGAAATAAGTGTCTAGAATATATGACACAAGGAAACCACAACATCCTGCTAAGCCAGACGGTATGGCAAGTCTTTTTGGCGCATTGAAAATGAAAATAAATGATAATGACGCGATGAAACTTAAGACAATGACAATTAGGATTGACATGAGTTTCCCTCCTTTAATTTAAGAATAATGGGATCGCAATGCCTGAACCGATTGCGAAACTGATAACGAGTGCTTGAAGTGCTTTTGCTGTAAACATAATCATATGACTACCAAGCAAGTCTTGAATAGCTGTTGTGATTAAGACACCCGGCACAATCGGCATGATACCTGCGATAAGCACCGGCATGATATCGGTTCCTGGCGTCAGTTTATGACCAAGGTACGTGATGATACCGACTGCAGCTGCACCTAAAAAGTCCGGAATGAATAGAATTAAGAAATGTTTCTTAATACTCTCAGTAACAATGAAACCGATTGTACCAGCGACGACAGCTGTGATAACGTCAGCCCATGTACCGCCTTGTAAGAATAAGAAGCAGAATGAGATGACTGCCGCAAAGAAGATTGCCGTCGAGAACTTATAAGGAATGTTATTCTTCTCTATACGTTTAAGTTCTCTGTGGGCTTCCTCGAGCGATAATGTATGGTGACAAATTTTACGCGAAATCGCATTAACTTGGTGAATCTTCGTAAGATCGGTACCGTTAGCGTCGATTCTTAGGATACGTGAGTCGCGACCGTGTTCAAGTGAGAAGTTAATCATGTTACTCACGACGTAGCCTTGACTTTGGTGATAGCCCATCGCGCGAGATATGTAGAACATCGTTTCCTCAACACGCGTCGTCTCAGCTCCTGAATCAAGTAAGATTCGACTTGCCTTCAAGATGACATCTATCACAAGCTCAGGATCTGGATGTCGTTTGTGTTGTTGCATATGCGCCCTCCTTTTAAAAAAGACCACTTAAAATGTTTTTAAAACATAAGAAATGGAAATTGTCTTAAATTTGATACATTTATGGGGTTTAGGGAATAGGGACAGTTGAGGTTCGGTAGCTAGTCGGTTGCAGGTCGTCCGTTTGGTGAGCGTTTTAAGGACTGATGTGGTACGTCTGGCGTTTGAAACTTGATGGCGAAAACCTAATCAAGTCTCAAGGCTGTTGAAACTTGATGGCGAAACCGTAATCAAGTCTCAGGGCGTTTGAAACTTGATGAGCGATCCTTAATCAAGTCTCAAGGCTGTTGAAACTTGATGGCGAGAACCTAATCAAGTTTCAACCAACCGGGCCCACCCGACATTACCCTATCCCTTACCGCCAGCCCACTTCCAATAAAGAAACGGAACGCCACCAAGCGTTCCGCTCCTTATTTAACATTATTTTTGAATAGTAACTTCATCCATTGGTTCACCTAAAGGTTGGTCGCCTTCAGGAACAAAGTATGACTTCACTTTTAAAGCTTGATCGTCGATGTCAACGCGCGTGAACGACGGCTTCTCGCTTTGATCGCGCTTAGCTAAGTAATCGTGATTGTCGACTAAATCATAGAACTTACTGCCGCTCGCAGAATTCATCGTGATGTAAATCGGTCCTTCAGGATCTTGATAATTCGACGGTGCGTCACCGTTTTCATCCCACTTCACATCAGGGTTAGTACCATTCATCACGTGGCTACGCGCATACGAATGATCATGGCCGTTCAGTACTAAATCCATGCCATATTTATTCATCATCGGTGCTAAATGTTGGCGGCGGTCTTTCGTCGCTAGCGTGTTCGAATGCTTTCCTGCTGAGAATGGACCGCGATGATAAACGGCAACTTTCCATTTAATATCTTGGTCTTTGGTTGCTTCAAGTGCTTTCTGAATCGTTGCTTCATGTTCGCGATAATTTGTGCTTTCAACATTTAAATTAATGAAAAGTGTATGATTTTGCACAAAGAAATAATTTGAACCTGCAGGTGTTTGACCATGTTCAAGTTTATTCGACACTTTGAAATGCTCAGAATACGTACGGTTTAAAGCATCATGGTTACCAACAGTTGGTGCAAGCGCATATTTTTCCATGTCCTTTTGCTCAATGAAACCAGCATAAGCATCCTCGTCGTCCGGCCAATTCACCTGGTCGCCAAGACTCAGTAGAAAGTTCGGCGAGTCATTTAATTTAGGCATTTGGCTCAACGTATGTTGCCATCCTTGAATGTCAGAACCAAGGTCTCCAGAGGCACCGAGCTGCGGGTCAGCCACTGCAATGAAACTCGTATTCCCATCATCATGCGTTTCAAAGTGACGGACCTCCGACTTCTCACCGTTCTCGCCATTATAATAACGATACATGTACGTCGTGTTCTGCTTAAGGTCAGGCATCGTCACCTGCGTATAATTCGGACCAGCGTTGCTGCCTTGGTGGGTTTCACCTTTAATCGTCTTCCCTTGTGAAAAGTCCTTTGCGTCATTCGACTCTGCTATTTGAATATAACCTTGTGCATCACTTTGATGGTACCAAGTAAAATTGCGTTCGCTTTTGTCTTTACCTACTGTAAGTTGCGGATACTGATGATCATTGGCTTTTGCGAAAGGGGTTATGATTGTAAGAACAAGACCAAGCATCATGAGTACCGCTAAACTTAATCTCACTTTCTTCATAAACGTCGCTCCTCTATGTAGATTATCAAGTCATTTAAACGTTGACTAAGGTTAACGTAGCACATAAAAGTTGAGGGCGTATTAATTTCTAATGATTTATGTTTAAAAATCTAAAAGATATTTAGTGTAATAGTCGCAAAAATAATTGATAACAATTCTCAATTATCGTATATTTAAAGTGTAATATAAAATGACACCGAGGTGAGACATCTATGTATATGGCGGAGAATCGCTTACAATTAGACAAAGGCAGTGCGGATGGTATTATTAAACGCTTTGAAAAGCGACAAGGCATAGAAACAGTTGAAGGATTTAAAGGAATGTTTGTGACGAAAACGTTAGAACTCGATTCGCATGATGAAGTTAAGATTTTAACGATTTGGGAATGCGAAGCTTGCTTTAAAAATTGGCTTAAGTCAGATGTTTTTAAAGCGGCACATAAAAATGTGAGACATCAGAGTGAGGATAGTAAGAGTCCGATTATTAAAAACAGCGTGCACGGTTATGAAATCGGTTATCATTATATGAAGGAATCCTTGACATAAAAAAGGGGTTAAAGGTGTGAATCTTAGTAAAGAAATATACCTTTAACCCGATTTTTATTTATATGCAGTTATTTCTTTTCATTGTAAATGACAGTTACCACGTAATAAACGCTACCATCGAAAGCTGAACTGTTTGTTTGGATTTCGATTGGTTCTACGTGATCTTGTGCAGTAAAGGCATTAACCTCTTCGTCTAGTAAATTTGGACTACGAGAAATGTCGCCTTTGAATGTTTCAATAAACATGTAATTGTAACCCCCTTGGATTTAAGTAAGAAATCTAAATGCTCTTACCTTATACATATAACCGATTTTACTTACTTTATGCTTAAATATTTTTGACAATTATCAAAATTCTGAGTGTTTAAGCGCTTACAGTTAACTGCTTTTTGATTCTAATCTTAATAAAAATTAAATATTTATTCTATTCAATTGGAAAATTTAATGTGATAAAATAACTTTAATTAATTTGCTTTTAAAAAAAGAAAGTGATTATAAGCATCAAGATGGATTAGGAAGGTTGACTGTCATGAAGAAACGCGTTTTAGTATCTTCAGATATTCATGGATATGGTGAGAAATTGTTAACGCTGTTAGAAGAGGCGAAGTATAACCCGAAGAAAGATAAGCTCGTGCTCGTTGGTGACTATGTGAACAATGGTAAGGATTCGTTTGGGACTTTGAAAATTGTGAAGCGTTTAAAGAAAAAGGGTGCCGTGGCACTACTTGGTAACCACGAAATTAAGTGGATGAAATCTAAAGATAAAAAGAAGGCGGCTTGGCACACGTTCTTATGTTCGTTGCCAACAATGGAGAAAATTGGGCCGTACTTGTTTGTGCATGCGGGTATTAATAAGGATAAATCTTTGAAAAAACAGTCGCCGCTTGAGGTGACAGGTTATAAGAAAAAGAATATTGATACATATTATAAAGGTTCGCTATTTATGATTCACGGCCATGTTCCTACGTATCATTACGGGTGTGATAAAGGGGACGTTCATGTGACGAAGCATTCCCTTGCTTTAGATACAGGCGCTGGGAAAGGTCATTATTTATCGTTGGTGGATTTGACGAATAAGAAACAGTATACCGTACCTGTGTCGAAGAAGAACAAAGTTAAAGCGACTTCAATTCAAATTCCGACGCCAGCAAAGTAAAATAAATTGATTTCGAGTTCGAGCATTTTTCAAGTCGATTGGTGCTCACCTGAAACAGTGTTGTGACGCTATTTTAAATAGAAGAAAGTAGGAATTTTGTGTGCGGTTAGGCCCCTCCTTTTAAAAGAAAAGTACGTGAATTTGTAAATAAATGTATACATTTATCAATTTAGGGTGTATAGTTGAAATCAGTAATAAAAGCTCATGTTTTTAATCGTAGTGTATTTTTAGAATATCCTCTTTTTTATATTATGAATTTATTACAAATATTCGTGCAAAAGCACATGGAGGTATTCTATATGAATAACGGTACAGTAAAATGGTTTAACGCAGACAAAGGTTTTGGCTTCATCGAAAAAGATAATGGTGGCGACATCTTCGTTCACTTCTCAGGTATTGCCGGTGAAGGTTACAAAACTCTAGAAGAAGGTCAAGCCGTGGCATTCGAAATTACAGAAGGCCAACGCGGTGACCAAGCTACTAATGTAGTCGCTAACTAAATCAACAATACGTCATTATTTATATAAATTATAGTGAAGCGGGTTTCTGACCTTGCTTCACTTTTTTATTTTTGAAAATGGGGGATGGTTGAAGGTACGGGTTGTTTTAGAGGTAGGGGTGCGAGTTGAAACTTGATGAGTAAACCGCCATCAAGTCTCAGGGTGTCTGAAACGTGATGAGTAAACCGTAATCAAGTCTCAGGGCGTTTCAAACTTGATGAGTAAACCGTCATCAAGTCTCAAGATCTCGAAACTTCAAAAGCTTTATCGAAATCGTTAAACCCCAATTTATAATGCAATAAAAAAGAGTCATTTATAGCTCACTTTAAAACAATGTAATCGGCCAAGAAAAATTGTAGAGGTGACTATAAGTGACTCAATAGAAATATTAACTTAAAACCAGAAGAATTTCTAATAAAACCACTGTTTCAAACAAAAAACCTTATGTGACTTTAACATCACATAAGGCTCGAATCCTCATTAGTTTTATTGTTTATCATGTTTTAATGATTTAAATAGGCTTACGAAGAAGAAGATAAATGCAAGTGATAAGAAGATGTGTCCTAAACCGGAAATACCTGCGATTGCTGGACTTGCTTCTAATCCTTTCATTGTCATAATGCCGTTAACAAATTGCATTGCTACTGTTACAAGTAAGCCTAAATGATAAATCCAGAAGAATGCTTTTGTAGCACCTTTACTATGCTTAGATAACTTGAAGACCTTTTCAAGTAGTAAAAAGATTAAGAACATCACGGTACCAAGTACAAGTAAGTGAACGTGTGTAACGTTTAATTGTGAATAACCTTCGAAGTTTTCACCTTTTGAGAATTCTCTATAAAATAATCCTGCTAGTAAGCCTAGGACAGTATAAAATGCTGAACTAAATGCGAATTTCTTTAACATAAATCATACCTCCGTTTTCTTTTTCTATACTCGTACTATATCCACTCTTTGTGAACTCAATGTGAACTATAGGCAGATTTCATGCATTTCTCAATATGTTTCTTTAACCTTGAATTAGGGAAAATGCTTATAAAAGTGATTTTTTAATGATTATGATTTAAATACATTTTAAAGCTTAAAAATCTATAAAAGGAGTGTATACATTGAAAAGACGTGTCGGACAATATTTAATGGATTGCTTAAGTGAAATGGATGTAGAGAAGATCTTTGGTGTTCCAGGTGACTTCAATCTTGCATTCTTAGACGATATTATTAGCCACGACAAAGTAGAATGGGTTGGCAACACAAATGAACTTAACGGTAGTTACGCAGCTGACGGTTATGCACGAATGAAAGGTTTAAGTGCACTTGTAACGACTTTTGGTGTAGGTGAACTCAGTGCGGTGAACGGTATCGCAGGTTCATATGCAGAACGCGTGCCAGTTATCGCAATCACAGGTGCGCCTACAACTGCTTCTGAACAAGCTGGAAACTATGTACACCATTCACTAGGTGAAGGTATCTTTGATAGTTATCGTAAAATGTTCAAAGAAATTACGACAGATCAAGGCTATATCACAACTGACAATGCGACAACTGAAATTCCGCGTTTAATCAATGCGGCGCTCGCTGAGAAACGTCCTGTTCATCTTCATTTACCAATTGATGTTGCGTTATCAGAAATTGAAGTTGAAGAAACGTTCAAACCACAACTACCAGAAGCACAAGATGTTTCTAAATATATCGATATGGTAAAAGCCAAGTTAGAAAACGCTTCTAAACCGGTTATCTTAACTGGTCATGAGATTAACAGCTTTGATCTTCATGATGAATTACTCAAATTCGCTGAAGAGAAACAAATTCCTGTTGCGCAATTATCTCTAGGTAAAGGGGCTTTTAATGAAGAAAGCGACTACTACATTGGTATGTATGATGGTAGTGTTGCAGAACCTAACCTAAGAGAGTACGTTGACAACAGTGATGCAATTCTTAACATCGGTGCAAAATTAACAGACTCTGCAACTGCAGGTTTCTCTTATGAATTCGAATTTGATGAAGTGATTATGTTAAATCACCACGATTTCAAATGCGGTGATGAGAAAGTAACAGACATTCGTTTACCTGATATCTTAAGAGGCTTAAACGATATGGATTACAAGAATGACAATGACTTCCCAGAATTCGAACCTACAATTGAAGGTGAAGCGCCATTAAACGACGAACCATTAACGCAAGAAAACTATTTCAGAATGTTAAAAGACTTCGTCGGTCAAGATGACGTTATCCTTGCAGACCAAGGTACATCATTCTTTGGTGCGTATAGCTTACGCTTAACTAAAGATAATACGTTCATTGGTCAACCATTATGGGGTTCTATCGGTTACACACTTCCAGCAACATTAGGTTCTCAAATTGCTGACGAAGGTCGCCGTAACTTACTTCTAATTGGTGATGGTTCACTTCAATTAACAGTTCAAGATATTTCAACAATGATTAAAGAAGGAATCAAACCAGTGCTGTTCGTTATTAACAATGACGGTTACACAGTTGAACGTAAGATTCATGGTGAAACAGCACCTTACAACGATATTCCAATGTGGGATTACAAGAAACTTCCAGAAGTGTTTGGTGCTAAAGACCAAGTTAAAGTTCATGATGTTGAGTCAACAAACGACTTAAAACGCATGTTCGAAGCAATTAATGCGAAAGGCGATTATATGCATTTAGCTGAAATCAAGATGGCGAAACAAGATGCACCTGAGAAACTTGAAAAGATTAGTAAGGCATTCGCCGCGCTTAACGACTAAAGCACAACTTTTGATGGAAGCGTGTTGTCGATTTAGAATAGAATTGAAAGAGAGATTGCGGACGCTTTAGGATCTCTCTTTTCGAAAAGGAAAATAAGTATACAAATATTAAAGATAGATAACGCTTGAAATACAAATTAATGGAGGTTGGAACGATATGGCAGTAAATGTTAAAGATTATATCCAAGAAAGCTATGGCATGTTTATCAACGGTGAATTTGTACCAAGTAAGTCTAACGAAACACTAGAAGTTACAAGTCCAGCAACAAGCGAAGTTATTACTAAAATTGCACGTGCTGGTAAAGAGGATGTAGACGAAGCGGTTAAAGCTGCACGCGCTGCATTCCCTGAATGGAGTAAGAAACCTAAAACTGAACGTGTTCAAATGTTACAAGAAATCTCTCAAAAAATCCTTGAAAATAAAGATAAATTAGCAATGGCTGAAACAATCAATACTGGTAAAGCTTTACGCGAATCTTCAATGATTGATATTCCATTCGCAGCTAGACACTATAACTATTTCGCAAGTGTATTAGACACTGACGAAGGTTCAGTAAATGACATGGATGAACACACAATGAGTATCATCCGTCATGAACCAATTGGTGTAGTTGGTGCAGTAGTAGCATGGAACTTCCCAATGTTATTAGCTGCTTGGAAATTAGGTCCAGCTTTAGCAGCAGGTAACACTGTTGTTATCCAACCATCTTCATCAACACCAGTAAGTTTATTAGAACTTGCTAAAATCTTCCAAGAAGTATTACCAAAAGGTGTTGTAAACGTTGTAACTGGTAAAGGTTCTGAATCAGGTGACGCGATCTTCAATCACGAAGACGTGGATAAATTATCATTCACTGGTTCTACTGACGTTGGTTACGGTGTAGCTGAAGCAGGTGCGAAACGTATCGTACCAGCAACATTAGAACTTGGTGGTAAGAGTGCCAACATCATTTTAGATGATGCAAACATGGACGTTGCAATTGAAGGTATTCAATTAGGTATCTTATTCAACCAAGGTGAAGTTTGCAGTGCTGGTTCACGCTTATTATTACACGAAGATGTATATGATGACGTTATGTCTCGCTTAAAAGAAGCGTTTGAAAACATCAAAGTTGGTGACCCAACTGACATGGAAACGACTATGGGTAGTCAAACTGGTAAAGCTCAAATTGATAAAATCCAAAGCTACATTGACTATGCTAAAGAATCAGGTGCAAACATCGTAACTGGTGGTAACCGCATCACTGACAATGGCTTAGATAAAGGTCATTTCTTCGAACCAACAATTATCGAAGTAGACAGCAACGACAACAAACTTGCTCAAGAAGAAATCTTCGGTCCTGTATTAACAGTTATTAAAATTAAAGATGATGAAGAAGCAATCAAAATTGCGAACGACTCTGAATACGGCTTAGCTGGCGGTGTATTCTCAACAGATATCAACCGTGCGTTAAACATTGCTAAGAACGTAAGAACAGGCCGTGTATGGATTAACACTTACAACCAAGTACCTGAAGGCGCTCCATTCGGCGGTTACAAGAAATCAGGTATCGGCCGTGAAACTTACAAAGACGCTATCAAGAACTATCAACAAGTTAAAAACATTTATATCGATACAAGCAACACAACAAAAGGTTTATTCTAAGTTAACCACTAGCGCTTAGTTAATAGATATGCTACCAACAAAGTATTGGCTTTGTTGGTAGTTTTTTTATGGGGAGATTTAAGGAATTGTATCAATGGTCTAGTCTGTTTTTAAAGTGGTTATGTAAAGAGATGAGATATGTTCGCATTTTTAACTTGTTTAAACACGCTAATCCAAACAGTTTAGAATGCCTAAATGTTATCACTAAGTAAGTTATCACAACAGTCGTGCATTATTTACTATAATATACGCAATATATCACTCTAAGTTAACAATCGTTGCTAATATTAAATTAAATTATTTAGTGGATAAATAATTTAAAGTAATCAAACTAAAGTTTATTATTTTAATAATGAATAATAAACGTATCGTAATTGTCGGATTAGCAACTGGCTATTATATGTAGATTGGAGATTAGAGTGATGAAAATTAAAAGTACTTTTCAAAAGAAATGGTTAAAAAAATGTTTATTTGGCGCATCTGCAACTGTTTTATCATCGAGCTTATTTTTATCATCGACGGTCGACACACATGCAGCGGAACAAGATGTAGCTCAGAGTTCATCATCTGAAACGGTGACTCAAGACGGCATCGCAACGGACTTTGTGCCGTTAAAACCGAGTGACAAGCCCGGTCAACTTCCAATGCAAGATATTGAAGATAATGCCGAGAAACCGATTGAATCAACTGGCGGCAATATTGGCCTTGAGCGTAAGTTTAAGAACAAAGATCCATTCATATTCGTGCATGGCTTTTCAGGATTTGTGGGCGATAACGCACCAATGAATATGAATTATTGGGGCGGCAACAAGTATAAGCTTGCGCATGATTTAGGTCATGAAGGTTATGAAGTGCACGAGGCGAGTATCAGTGCATTTGGTAGTAACCACGACCGCGCTGTTGAGCTGTATTACTACATTAAAGGTGGTCGCGTGGATTATGGTGCGGCGCATGCTAAGAAGTATGGTCACGCGCGATTTGGTAAAACGTATAAAGGCGTGTACCCGAACTGGAAACCTGGTCAGAAAGTGCATCTTGTAGGACATAGTATGGGTGGCCAAACGATTCGTCTCCTTGAAGAGTATCTGCGTCACGGTAGTCCTGAGGAGCGTACCTTCCATGAAAAGACGGGTAAACCAATTAGCCCTTTATTTGAAGGTAACCATGACAAAATGGTTAAATCAATTACAACGATTGCGACGCCTCACGACGGCACCGTTGTTTCAGATGAAGTAGGTAATAAAGACGTTATTAAGCATTTATTATATGAAATGGCGAAATTCGAAGGCCATCGTAACTCTAAGTTAGACTTCGGACTTAAGCAATGGGGTCTTGAACAACGTGAAGGTGAGAACTACATTCAATATTCTAAACGTGCGGACAAGAGTCCGATTTGGAAGACGAATGATACAGCGCTTTATGATTTAACACGCGAGGGTGCTGAGAAGTTGAATCAGAAGACGACACTTAACCCTAACATTTACTATCGTACATTTAATGGTTTAGCGACGCATGAAGGTCCGCTTGGTAATCATCGTGTGGATCCGAGTGTGAACATTGGTCACCGTCTGACTGGTAATATTATCGGTAGATATCAAGATAAAGCTTGGCGCCCAAGTGATGGCTTAGTGTCTGTAATTTCAGCGCTACATCCGAGCGACGAAGCGTTTAAAAATGTGGAAGCGCCTGATGCACCGATAAAAGGTATTTGGCAAGTGACGCCTAGTATGCAAGGCTTTGATCATACAGACTTCACAGGTCAAGATGCTTTAGATAAAGACCGTTCGAATGAAGAATTGAAAGATTTCTATGAAGGAATCGTTCACAACTTAATGCAAACAGAGAAAGAATCATAATATAAGAAATCCCCTTAACACATGATGATTACATTCTTTAATTAGTGATTTAGCGAAGCTTACGACAAATGTATGGGCTACACATTGAATTCTGAAGCTAATGATCGTGCTAAATCGTTTTGAATGAATGTTACATGTTATTAAGGGGATTTTATTTTTTTTATATTTTTGGAAAAGGACTTTTAAAAATTTAAAAATCACCTAGAATAGTATGCTTTCCTGTAAAGCCCAACTCGTATTTTCAATACGTTAGTTGGACTTACAAAGTAGCAATGCTACTTTGTACCACGCTTAAGCCCCGGCTTCCTTAGCTTGATAATTTGCTTACGCATAAAGCTCAACCCGAATTTCCAATTCGTTGGTTGAACTTACAAAGAAGCATGAGCTTCTTTGTTCTTTAATATATGCCGGGGCCCACCCCTAGGAGTCCGCTATTCTAGGTGGTTCATTTCAAATCAATTTTTCAGTATAAAAGGGTTTATGTTCTTTAATTACTTAAAGAATGACGTAATAAAGTTCCAAATGCTATTGAAGAAGTTCACGATAGCATCCCAGATTTGTTGTAATAAATTACGATTTTCTTGTGAATCTAGTGACTTGGCTTTTTCTAAGAGGTCACCAGATGATTTCTTAATTTGTTCAGTTAAATCCTTGGCTTGCTGTTCGAAGGCTTTAGGATCTTCAGTAATCGCTTTCGAATTTGCGACATTATTCATAATGTTGATGATCTGATTGATTTGATTGTCGCTCAGAATGTTGATCAGGCCATTGTTCTCAAGGTGTGTGTTCACGATATTTGTAATCGTTGTATTCGACACGTTCTGATTCTTCTGAACTTCTTGCGCGATTTCACGTTTCATATCGGCAACGGCATGGTTTAAGGCTTCGTCAGAATAACCGTTTTGACCTTGGTTTTGTTGACTGATATTCGATAATTGATTTAATTCAGATTGAGAATTTTGAATATCGTTCATATCAAGCGTGTGGCCTTCAGCTTCGTATGCCTTGTAGATACCTGAAAGAGCACCTTCACCAGTTACTTGGTCGACGCTCGCGATTTTAATGTCGGCGTTTTGAATACCGGCTGTGATTGCAGCGTTTGTATATTGTGCTTTCGTCACTTTCGTAATATTCTCAGGCGTCGTGATTTCTACAGATATGCCTTTTCGAAAAGATTTCGGATGAATCGTCACGCTTGAGTGAATATAAGCTAAGTTTTGGTTACCCGTGTATTTCGCGACATCCGACGTCGTTACATTGTAAGTTTTCGTATTATCTTTAACGTTTAATTTCGATTTCGTTTCGTTCAGTTGTGACTGATTTAAGTCAGCACCGTGCACGAAAATATCTTCCTTCAACTCTTCTGCCGACGCAACGCCAGCCGTTGGTACAAGCAACATTGCAGCTACTAAACCACTTGTCATCCATTTTTTATACATACGATTCTCTCCATTCTGTCATTTCAAATTGTTGTATACAATTATATGAATGAGTATTAATTGATTATCTTAATCATACCTTATTTTATAAAATTTACATCATCCTAAAGACGCATTTATAATTAAGCGCTTGGACGTAGGGGAGAATGGGCGCATGCGTGGATGCGTTATGACGAGTGTGACAATTTGTACGAATATAACATTGGCGCAGCGACTAGAATTAGAATTAGTACGATTGATGAAATACCTACTATTGCGGCAGGTAAGAACGCGGAAATGACGAATAAGACACCGATGATGATATATAGTCGTGAGCTAAAGCGCTGTGTTTTCTTCCATACGCGTTCATTTTTAAGAGTCCATTTGTTACGAATACCCATAATTTTGTTTTGAGGAATCTTTTGAAGCAGGTTGCCAATGATGATTAATAGACAGCCTACAAGGAGTAGGGCAAATAATTTTACTGAAATATTGAAACCGAGTGCGTTGAAGATTACTACAATTGAAATAACGAATGCGATAATTGGACCGAGCGCATGGAAAAAGTTATTTAGACTTGTGAAATTCTCATGCGAATTTTTACGTGTTTCTGAATGACCTTTCGTCGCAGCAATCAAATACGTTAAAAGTGCTAGTCCTAGGAAAAATAATGGCGCTAGAAATTTGTGAGCTTTCCAATTAACTTGATCATCGCTTGTATATTGCATTGGCACATCAGTTGGTAGAAATGGTAAAGCAATTAACCAAGCTACTAATGTTAACACAATGAAAACAATACCGATTTTTGAATGTTTAAGTTTCATGTTAATTTCCTTCTTTCTTACTTAATTGTTGAATTTGCTTACCCAAGTGATCAGTTCCTCAAAAACTGACAAGTTCAAGTGGTAGTAAATATACTTACCTTTTCGTTCTGCATAGATGAGGTCGTTAAATTTAAGAATTTTTAGATGCTGGGAGACACTTGCCGTACTCATGTCAAAGTGCTCTGCAATTTCACTTACGGTTAACTTTTGTTCTTTTAAAAGTTCAAGTATACCTCGCCTTGTTGGGTCGGATAATGCTTTGAAAATATCGCGCATTTTTCACCATTCCTATCTCGTTAATTAAGTGTTTAGTCATGAGGTTTATAGATACTTAAATTATTAAAGGGTTTTGTGTTTAGTAAGAGAACAATTAATCATTTAAGTATTTACTTAAATGTTAAAATGAAATTCGAGAATTGTCAAATTTTATTTTTCTGTAAGGGTAGTGATGCAGTATTTGAGAAAGTGTCATATTACAACTATTGGGCTTTTCAAATGGGAGCGGTGGTGCTATAGTAAGCTTAATTAAAGTAAAGGAGCTGACGCCATGGCGCCATTTCACTCGAGTCAGTATTGGCTGTCTTTAGAGGGGCGAGTTGACGATTTCGAGATCGAAAGTAAGATTGCTAAGGTTAAGGCGGGTCTTGAGGGTGAAGCCATTTTCCAGAAGCAATTACCCGTGCATCCTCGTATACCGTACCTACAGAATTTTTACTTCAATCCATATCATCCGCTAGAAATCGACTTCCTCATCATCAACCGCAACCAACTTTTACTATTTGAAATCAAGCATTTTATTGGTGATTACACCTTTGAAGGCGGGGACTTACGGTCGTCCAGTGATTTTAGAATCCCGAACCCGCTGTCTCAATTAACCAAGCAATCGAACGCGTTGCGACAACTTCTGCAACAAGAGAGCCTCAATTTACCAATGTCCGCACACCTTGTCTTCACGAACCCGAACTTCACTTTGACCGGTTCTATACCGAACCGCGATCACATTTTACTTCCAACCGAACTTCACAAGATTCCTTCCCTTTTCAAAAGGCCCATCACGAAAGACTTTCAAACACGTGATTTATTACAGTCGCATAGTCTGGGGCATTATCCACTTTCGCAAAAGCCCATTAAGTATACAGGAGTTAAACCAGGAATTAAATGCCCGGGCTGTAAGAAAGTCGGGCACATTTACGTCGGCCGTCGTAAGAAATACGTCGACTGCACGTTCTGTCATTCGCGACTTCGCCGGGCAGACCTGTATTTGTATAACATAAATGAACTTTACTATTTAAAAGGCGAACCCTTTACGGCTAAAGAAGCACAGAGCTGGTTAGGAGAAGGAGATGATACTACTATCAGAGTATTATTAAAGAAAAACTATAAATTTCATAAGAGCCGCAATACTTTATATAGTCTCTAGATTCGTTATGCGAAAGAAAATAAAAACAATCGCATAAGGACCTCGTTACGCGAAAGAAAAATAAAACAATCGCATAAGGACCTCGTTACGCGAAAGAAAAATAAAACAATCGCATAAGGGCCTCATTATGCGAAAGAAAAATAAAACAATCGCATAAGGGCCCCGTTATGCGAAAGAAAATAAAAACAATCGCATAACGAGTCACCGTCCCCTTCATCATCCACCTATTATCTGAAAAAACTGAAAATTGTGGTAAACTTATACTTACAGACTCATGGTAAACGACCGGAATACACCTATAACGGTATCAAACCCAACAAAACGTTTACCTACAGTTTTCCTAGGAGGTGACGGAATGATCGTTTTTAAGAAATTAGGTTGGTTTTTCAAGATGGAGTGGAAACGGTATGCAATCGGGATTACGATGCTCGTATTCATAGCGCTCTTGCAGCTCGTACCTCCGCAGATCATCGGGCGGGTTATCGACGCGCTTACGACTAAGACGTTAACGCCCGAGAAACTAACGCTACTACTCGCGGTACTGCTCGCGACGGGTATCCTTACATACGGTTTTAGATATTTATTTAGAATTTTCATTTTCGGAGCTAGCTTTAACCTCGGGCGGACCTTACGCGCGCGGCTCTACAAGAAATATACCTCCATGAGTCCGCCATTTTTCCAAAGAAGACGTACAGGGGACTTAATGGCGCATGCGACAAATGATATTAACGCGGTGCAACAGACTGCGGGGCCCGGCGTCTTTACAATTGTCGACGCTATGGTCATGGGCGGTATGATTCTCATTTCAATGGCGGTTACCGTTAGTCCGAAGCTCATGCTGATCGCCATCATCCCACTACCACTCATGGTAATTATCACGAGTTACCTCGGTAAGTTACTCAATGCGTCCTTTAGAAAGGCACAAGAGGCCTTTAGCCAATTGAATGACAAGGCTCAAGAAAGTATCGCAGGTATTAAAGTGACGAAGTCGTTCGGTTACGAGAATGAAGATCACGAAGACTTCGTTAAACTTAGTAACGATGTCGTTCAACGAAATATCCGTGTGACGAAGATCGACGCATTTTTCGACCCAACAATTATGCTGGTCGTAGGCGCGAGTTACTTTCTGTCGTTATACTTTGGCGCGCATATGGTCTTCAACGACGAAATCACGATCGGCCAGCTTGTAACCTTCACGACGTATCTCAGTATGATGATTTGGCCGCTACTTGCGCTCGGGTTCTTCTTTAACATTGTGCAAAAGGGTCGCGCATCGTACGAACGTATTGAAGAGATCCTTAACACTGAGAGCGATATCGACGTGGCTTTTCAAACGGAGGCGGTGCCACAAGGAACGATTACGTATGATATTGACCAATTTTATTACCCGGGTGATGAAAAGCCCTTACTCAAAGATATCCGCTTTCAAGTAGAAGAAGGGGCGACGATTGGCATCGTCGGTCGAACGGGGTCAGGAAAGAGTACGCTCATACGGTTGTTGCTGAGGGAATTTGATACCGAGAAACCGGGTGACATCACTTACGGCGAACGACCTCTTCGCGACTATCAACTTTCGAAATTACGTTCGAAGTTCGGCTACGTGCCACAAGATCATTTCCTATTCTCGACGACGATTCGCGAGAACATTGCGTTTAGTAATCCGGACATTGATCAAGCGCACATCGAAGCGGCGAGTCGTCTAAGTGCGATTCATGACGATATCACGCAGTTCACAGATGGCTATGAAACAGTTATCGGGGAGCGCGGTGTCTCGCTTTCTGGCGGTCAGAAACAACGTATCTCAATCGCCCGCGCACTCATTACAGATCCAGATGTACTGATTCTTGATGACTCATTGTCGGCAGTTGATGCGGAAACGGAATCACGCATTCTGAACAACTTACACGACGAGCGTAAAGGTAAGACGAATATCATTACCGCGCATCGCATGAGTGCGATTAGTCATGCGGACCTCATTATCGTGATGGATGAAGGGCGAATCATCGAGCGCGGTACGCATGAAACCTTAATGGCAGAAGCAGGTTGGTACTACGAAACGTACCAAGCACAAGCGTTACAGGCATCTTTAACGCACGACTTAGACGACCTTGTGCAAGGAGGTGAGCATGATGGAACAACAAGATCATAATATAAACTTATCTGCAAAGGAGCAAGGACGCGTCTTAAAGCGATTACTTGCTTACACGTCGCCGCATAAACGCATGATTATTCTCGCGTTCATCATGCTTGCGATTTCGACTGCCTGCATGATGGCGTCACCGTTCTTGGTCAAGATTTTCATCGATCAATATTTAACGCAGGACCACTTTCCACCGAACGAAATCACATTGCTCATCGGCATCTTTATCCTTGCTGAAATCGGCGGCGCAGTAACGGCTTACCTTCAAACGTATTACTTTGAATATCTCGCGCTTAAGGTTATCCAACAACTACGCATTGATGCCTTCAGTAAAATCGGTCGACTCGGTATGCGTTACTTCGACAAAGTTCCAGGCGGTAGTGTCGTTTCACGTCTTACAAATGATACCGAAGCAATTGTCGACATGTTTATTTATGTCTTTTCAACGGCGATAACGGCCGTGTTCATGGTAATCGCGAGTTACACAATGATGTTTGTGCTGGACGTGAAGCTCGCGTTTATCTCACTCATCTTCATTCCAATCATTATTTTAACGTTAGCCATTTATCGAAAGTATGCCTCAATTTACTTTTCAGAGGCGAGACATCGACTGTCGATGTTGAATGCGAAACTTGCGGAATCGATCGAAGGCATGAAGATTATCCAGGCTTTCAATCAGGAAAAGCGCTTGCACAGGGCGTTTGAGCGTACGAATGACGAACATTATGGCTTTAACATGAAAACGATTCGTCTAGATGGCCTACTCTTACGCCCAGCGATTTCATTGATTTCAATTATTTCGATGGTGCTCATTCTAGGGTACTACGGCGTGTTCAGTTTCAACCACGTGATTACAGCTGGTCTTGTGTACGCGTTCCTACAATATATGCAGAATTTCATCGAACCGATAAACCAGGTGAGTCAGAATTTGAGCATCCTCCAGCGTGCACTTGTAGCAGGGAGTCGCGTGTTTAAGTTAATTGACGATGACACGTTAGAACCCAAGCAAAAGCCCAACCCCGATTACGCGATTACTGACGGCGTCATCGAATTTAAAAACGTGACGTTCAGTTATGACGGTAGTCGCGATGTATTAAGGAACATTTCCTTTAAAGTAAATCAAGGTGAAACCGTTGCGCTAGTTGGTCACACAGGATCTGGTAAGAGTTCAATTGTTAATTTGTTTATGCGTTTTTACGAGTTTGACCAAGGAGATATTACGATCGATGGTCATTCGATAAAAGCCATCCCTAAACAAGAACTGAAACGTCGCATCGGTTTAGTACTGCAGGATGCTTTTATCTTTTACGGTACTGTCGCATCTAATATTAAGTTGTACCATCCTAAGATGACCTTTCAACAAGTGAAGGCAGCAGCTGAATTTGTCCAAGCAGATAAATTTATCGAAGCTTTGCCAGGTCAATATGACTTTAAAGTAGTCGAAAAAGGGGCTGCCTTTTCAAGCGGGGAACGCCAACTCTTAGCTTTCGCGAGAACGATGGCTATGGACCCGAAAATCTTGATACTTGATGAAGCTACGGCGAATATCGACTCAGAAACTGAAGAGCAGATTCAACTGGCCCTCGATAAAATGCGTAGGGGCCGTACGACCATCGCTATAGCGCATAGACTATCGACCATTCAAAATGCCGATCATATTCTAGTGCTTAATCGCGGGGAGATTGTAGAACGCGGTAACCACGAATCATTGATTAAGCAAGGCGGCATTTATCATAAAATGTATTTATTGCAGAATGGTTAGGGATTAAGGACGATATTTAAGAGCGTGAAAGGATTGAATATTATGAGAGAAAGTTTACAACCTTTTCGAAATAAGAACATTACTGTCACAGCTACTGTTAATAAAGTGTTTTATCAAAGTCAATTTAATATACAGGAGACATTTGAACCTAACGTTAGAATTCTAATGACGAAGGTGCATATTGGAGGTGAAAGAATCGACCATATTTGGCTATATGAGCGTAATAAGTACTATAAGCGATTTAAGAGTCTAATAGGAAAACGCGTTAAATTTAAAGCAACCGTCGTGCCCTATGTGAAAAAACGTGACGGTATCTTCATTGAAGATTACGGGATTAAGCCTAGGGATAAGGTTTTTACCATCGATGAGTACCGATCATATATGAATCAAATGCATAAAAGAGGATAGGTTGTAAGAGGGGTAAGTAGAAAGTGGATAAGGCCGGTATCGGTAACGGACCTGATGCGGGAGTCCGTTGTGCGAAAGAAATTTGAAACAATCGCATAAGGGGGCTGTTGTGCGAAAGAAATTTAAAACAATCGCATAAGGCGGCCGTTGTGCGAAAGAAATTAGAAACAATCGCATAAGGCGGCCGTTGTGCGAAAGAAATTAGAAACAATCGCATAGAGCGGCCGTTGTGCGAAAGAAATTTGAAACAATCGCATAAGGCGGCCGTTATGCGAAAGAAAATAAAAACAATCGCATAAGGGGGCTGTTATGCGAAAGAAAATAAAAACAATCGCATAACGGTCCCTCGACCCGTACTTCCTACAACCGCCCATAACTCATCAACCCGAACAATGAAAAATGCTAGATGCGCCCATCGCGTATCTAGCATTTCCTTATTTAATCCCATAAAGGAAGCGTCTGGCACACTTCCAGACGCACCCACATTTAAATTTAGTCGTTCATCATATGAAATTTAAAGTCGTCTACGGGTTCGAATGTAGTAGGTTCGTCTTTATTTAGAAGTTCTTCCGTAAGCTTTACGGCCGTGATTTCACTACTAAAATACGGCTTGAAATAGAACGCGCGATTCGTTGTATCCATCACAGCCACATACTGCGTGAAGTGGTACTCACCTGTATCTTGTTCAAGAACGGCCCCACGCGGTACACTCATCGTCTCTAAGATTTTAAATGTATTCGCTAAGTTAACATTGTCGTCTTCAGTATTTTCCATATTATGAGTTAAGTACGCGACTTTTACAAAACGCTCCGCAGCAGTATAACCACCCGGTAAACCATGTGTCCCAGCCCCGTTACCAAGATCGTAATCAAAGGCTTCTCCTAATGAACCCTTTTTCGGATGCATCGGTGAAAAGGCACAATAGCTCTTCACGTTACGCATATGCCAATCTAAGTTTGGATTGTTCGTCAACACGTGAAGCGGGTTATCCTTAATCACTAAATTACCGTTCGTCGGCTCGATGACAATCGTTTGGCCACTTGGGTCCGTAACAATAAAGTGAAGCGGTACAACTTTATCGATAATTTGATTCTTGTAATCTACAATATTCACGTTCGTCGCATTACGCTTAAGGTCCTCGATACCTTTGTTAAAGCCAAGTACCCAAAGAATCACTTCTTCCGCCGTAATATTAATCTTGTTCGGAATACTTTCCTCAGAGTACGTCGCTTCCTTAGTAAAGTAATGCACGGAAATCGATAAGCCGTGTTCGTTCACGCCGTCTGCAAATAACGCGCGGTCCATTAAAACGCCAGTCCCTAAAAAGCCATAATCAAGCTTTTCATTATAGCCTGTCATAGAATCAAATTCATAACCGCGCTGCACAACAGTCGGCTTCCCTTGTAAACCAAATGCGAAGTCCATTGTACGTCCTAATAAATTAGTATTGCTCTTGAACAAATACGAAAATCCTGTACACATTTAGAGTTCCCCCTTAATTTGTTAAAAGAAGCGAACGTCGACAACACACGTCATCAATAGTTCCCCCTTAATTTGTTAAAAGAAGTGAACCGCTGACAACATCCGTTATCTAGAGTTCCCCCTTAATTTGATAAAAGAGTTGAACGTCGACAACATCCGTTATCTAAAGTTCCTCCTCACCTTGATAAAAGAAGTGAACCGCCGACAACACACGTCATCTAGGGTTCACTTCCGTACAATATGCATTTATGAAAGTTCAAGCATAGGGCTTTTCAAAGGTGGCAAAACGTCAATCCACCTTGAAGAAAACTTAATTCCGCAATCGTCTTACATACAACTTAGCACGCAGCCCTCGAACTAAGACTACTTACATCATTATCTTACTTTAAATAACGGTCGTGTAGCAATTCTTTTAAGATGTCGATGTCTTCCTGAATTGCCTTACCTTTATTCGTATCGCGAATCTTCTTACGCTCTAACTCTTCATCAACCACACGGCGCGTTGACAACTCATCGTCACCATCGTGCAACACTTTCTCCTTCGTATTGAAATGTTGATGCGCCACTAACTGCATGCCATAAGAGTTGTACAATAGTGTGTAACCCGCGATACCTGTTGTTGATTGATATGCCTTTGAAAAGCCACCATCAATGACTAACATCTTGCCGTCAGCTTTAATTGGGTCCTCACCCTTAATCTCTTTAACAGGCGTGTGACCATTGATAATATGGCCGTTTTCAGGATCTAAACCGAAGTCATTCAATAACTTACGGCACATGTCCGCGTTCTCACGTAAGTGGTAATACGGGTTCTTCTCTTCCTTATGAGATGCTTTGTCAGAAATAAAGTAACGTTCGAACGTCGTCATCGCACGTTTACCAAATAATGATGAATATTTACCTGTCCATAAGTACCAAACTAAGTCCGTCGCGATATCGTCTGTCACTTCTTTATCTTCAAAAGCCTTACGCACATAATATTCAAATTGGTCGAGCAACTCGCGACCGCTATAAGACTTACCTTCAATTTCCATCGCTTCCATATCACCATTTTCATCAACTGGGATACAGCCATGAATCAGTAAATTGCCGTTGTAACGTAAGTATAAGTTACCTTTTTGAAGGAGTAACATCATATGACGGCGTAGCTTTTCAGATTTTTGGAAAGAAAGCAAGATTTTATCCATCACTTCAGCTTCCTCATCTAAAAGCTTCGCAGGGTCTTCAGGGTCTACCGTTTGGAAGCACGTGTTCTCTAAATCATAAACCGTACCATTCATATTCAGCGTTTGATTATCATAGTCGGTCTTTTCAAGAACGAGACGCTCTTCCATTTCAAATGTCGGACGACGTTTAATAATTGGCATTTCAAGCTTAAATTGAATCATCGCAATCGCTTGATGCATCTTCGTAATTTGAATCTTCTCTAATTCATTAATATGTTTCTCAGCATTCTTCTTAGGACGGAATGCAGGGTTATCGTCGTAGTACTTTTCAGCGAGTGTTAAAAGTGGACGCAGGTTGATACCATAAGCATCCTCGATAATGTCAAGGTTGTCATAACGCGCACAAATACGTAACAAGTTCGCAAGACATACCTTAGACCCCGCGTACGCACCCATCCAAAGCACGTCGTGGTTACCCCATTGAATATCAAGAGAATGATACTTTGTTAACGTCTCCATAATCTTCTCAGGGTGTGGGCCACGGTCATAAATGTCACCAACCACATGTAAATGGTCGACTACAAGGCGTTGTACCGAATAAGATAGCCCAATAATTAAGTCGTCAGATTGTTCTAACTCAATCACTTGATTTAAGATCGTTTGATAATAGGACTTCTTATTGTTGTACTCATGGCGCTTGTATAATAGCTCCTCAACGATGTACACATAGCGCTTAGGTAACGCCTTCTTAAGCTTCGCACGCGTATACTTCGACGCACAATAGCCAATTAATTTAATTAAGCGATTAATTGTGACTTTGTACCATTCGTTCAGCTCATCACGATTATCAAATTGATTCTTCACATGCATTAACTTCTCTTCCGGATAATATACGAGCGCTGCAAGCTCACTAATTTCATTGTTCGTTAATTCATCTTTGAAAAGGTCATTAATCTTAACACGTACATTTCCCGAACCATTTCTTAGCACATGTTGGAATGATTCATACTCACCATGCAAGTCACTTACAAAGTGTTCTGTACCCTTAGGTAACTCTAAGACAGATTCTAAATTAATAATTTCTGTGGCAAGCTCTTCTTCATGATTGTACTTTTGTTCCAATAAATCTAAATACTTATTCTTTAATTCTCTTTCACTCGTCATACTCATTTTTTCACTCACCTGTAAAATTTTAATTTTTATCAAATTATTTAAAGCGGTTACATTCATCATAGCATGATTTCATAGCATTTTTTAAGTAGAAGCTTATTTAAAAGTAGGGCTTTACGATGGCTCGCGCGGAAATGTTTAGAATTTGTAATAAATTCTTTTTAAAGGTAATAATTATGCGTGATTAATGATATAGTTTAATTGAATATAATTTACTTTTAATAAAATAATTATATATTGAGGGATGTTGATGAATTCGCGGAGTGATGAAGTGTTGAGAGCTTAATTTCATATAAGAGTGCGACCCAATTTTCCATTCGTAGGCTGAACTTGAGATTAGGGGACCGGCCCCCAATAGGCACAAGCTGTTAGGGATTACGTCAAACTCGAACCTTCGAATTTACGACACCACCTAAATAAATGAAAAGGAGTGAATGTATGGAAAACTTGCTTGAAGTAAAAAATCTTAGTAAAAGATTTGAAGACTCAGAATTCCAATTACGAGATATTAATTTCAATATACATAGAGGCGAAGTAGTCGCGCTCATCGGCCGTAATGGCTGTGGTAAATCAACGTCAATGAAGACAGTTGTCGGCACAACGATTAAAACGGCAGGTGAAATTTGGTTTAAAGACCAATTGGTTGATAGCGAAATGTCGAAACACCGAAATCAAATCGGCGTTGTATTCGATACGATGAAATTTCCCGAGAAATTAACGGCGCTTGAGCTAAGTCGCTACTTTAACCGTATATACGACCAATGGGAAAGCGATACATACAAGTCATACCTCGAGTACTTTAACCTACCGAAAGATCGTCAGCTTAAGAAGTTCTCACGCGGTATGTCAATGAAATTAACGCTCGCCGTTGCGCTGTCACACAGAAGTGAACTTCTTATTTTAGATGAGGCGACGGCAGGTATCGACGTCACGAGTAAAGAGGAAATTTTAGAACATCTAGAAACGTACGTCGACCGCGGTAACGGAATTCTAATTTCGTCACACATGTCAGAAGATATTGAGAAGATTGCCGACACACTGGTCTTTTTAAGAAATGGAAACGTTCAATTGACAGTGTCGAAACAAGACCTTTACGAGAAATACTTTATTGGTGAAACAACGCTTGATGATTTAAGTTCAATTCCGAAGTCGGCCGTTTACGCCTATCACGAACGAAAGGGTAGCGTTAAACTCGTGCTCACTGAACCTATTAACGTTGAAGGCGTAGACGTTTCAAACATCCAAACGATTGATGATGTCACAAAAATTCTAATGCGAGGTAAATTAGTATGAAAGGTTTAATGCTTAATCAAATCGACATGATGAAAGGTCGTTTGACCCTGTTCTTTGTATTGTCATGCTTTGTTACCATAATTAATTTATTTAATGATCCACATCTAAATTCCGGTATGATTATCTATATTTTACCGACTACAGTGTTAATCGAAAGCATCCGACAAGATGAAACGAGCGGTTGGGTTCAATTTCTTTCAACAACACCCGTTTCACGTAAAGCATACGTACAATCAGTTTATGCCACGTTCTTAGCTATTAGTCTAGCTATTACGATATTTGCGTCAATCATGACGTTAATCATCCATCATAGCGCGTTGAAGGCATTTTCAAACGGTATCTTTGGAATTGGCTTCGCTTTGAACATGTCAGTCATATTGGCCGTTATTATTAAGAAGGGCGCAAGCGATTCGAAAGGCGCACAAATCGTGACGATTCTATTGTGCGTACTATTCATCCTGTTTCTGACGATTGCGCCGATGATTTTCTTTACAACAGTTCTGAAATTACCTGACACACTGGCATTCTTTTACTCAAGAGTCATCCTACTCCTCCTTGGTATTGTTGTTGCATACATTGGGTACGCCATCGCAACCAAATCATTTATGAACAAGGATTTATAATCGACAACATTCGTTATGACCCTTGCCCCTCCTTGAAAAGCCCTATCGAGTTACGGGCTGACTTTTCAACTAAATACTTTTCTAAAGTACTTTTCAAAAAGGTGCCAAACAAAGCACGGGATACGTAATTGTGTCTCGTACTTTTTAAATATGAAGAAATTCGGGAATAGAAGGAGTAACACACGAAACGAACGATAACAAATTAAGGGGGATAATTATGGAAAAACGTCATTTAGATTTACTTGAACTACTAGTTAAATACAATACCGAAAGCCCGCCAGCACGAAATACCGACCCACTCCAAGATGAAATTGAAGCGCTATTGAAAGACCTAGGATTTGAAACAACGCGAATTCCACTATATGAGAACGACAGTGTGATTAACGCGATCCTGAAAGGTACGGATTCAGACGCACCGAAACTGATTATAAACGGTCATGTCGATGTCGCGAATGTAGGCGACGACCGCGAGTGGCAGTACCCACCGTTTGAGGTGACTCAGGTGGACGACTATCTATACGGACGCGGTGTTAGTGACATGAAAGGTGGCTTTGCGACGCTACTGTATACGCTTGAGAAGCTTCAAGAAGAAGGGCTACGTCCTAAAGGCGACATCATCGTGCAATCCGTTGTCGGTGAAGAAGTAGGTGAAGCAGGCACGAAGGTCGCATGTGAGCACGGGCCTAAAGCGGACCTCGGACTTGTGCTTGATACGAGTGAACAGATGGCACTCGGTCAAGGCGGCGTCATTACGGGCTGGGTTACCGTTCAAAGTAAGACGACGATTCACGACGGTGCCCGTCAACAAATGGTTCACGCGGGCGGTGGTCTCTTCGGCGCGAGCGCGATTGAGAAGATGACGAAGGTCATTGCGAGCCTGCGCGAACTCGAACAACACTGGGCGGTCATGAAGTCGTACCCCGATATGCCGAGTGGTTCGACAACAATCAACCCTGCCTATATCGAAGGTGGCCGTCATCCCGCATTTATTGCCGACGAATGTAAGCTGTGGTTTACCGTTCACTACCTGCCGAACGAGCATTATAACGATGTCGTTCGCGAAATCGAAGACCACTTGAATAAGATGGCCGAAGCGGACATTTGGTTACGCGAGAACCCGCTCAAATTCGAGTGGGGCGGCACGTCCATGATCGAAGACAAGGGCGAAATCTTTCCTAGTTTCACCTTGCCAAAAGCCCATCAAGGATACGCACTTCTTGAAGACGTGTACAAAGAAGTCCACGGCGACAAACTACCTTCAGGCATGAGTACGACAGTGACTGATGGTGGTTGGTTAGAAGACTTCGGCGTTCCTACCATTTTATTCGGACCAGGTAAATTAACAGAAGCCCATAGCGTCGACGAAAAAATCGAAATCAAAGACTTAGAATCGTTTGAACAGGTACTATATGGATTCTTGAAAAGATGGTACCAAGCGCCGGTTAAGTAGGTGTTAGTGGATTGAGGAATGTGGGCGTCGGGCTCTCTAGACGTGTAATTGCTTTCGGTCCGGCGCTTGCTTTCTTGAATTAGCGGTTAGTCGGCGATACTTTGTGTTGTCGAGAGTAACGGTCGGCCCCGTTATGCGAAAGAAAATTGAAACAATCGCATAACGCCCCTATTACCATATAGAAATCTAAATCAAAATTTACACCTAAATTTCAAATAATGAGAAATTTTCGATTACGAAAATTTTCCATGTTACAAAGATAGAGGTAAACAATGTAACAAGAAGCCCATATTACAAAGACTGAGGCAAACAATGTAACAAGGAAGCCATGTTACAAAGTTAGAGTCAAACAATGTAACATGGACTAAATTTTTCAAAAACTGCATGAAATTAGCATAAACCACACGAAATTGCTTACAACCATATGAACGCTCGCAAATACCTATGCCAACATACTGCACCAATGCACAATTCGTAGCCACACCAACCAAGCCTACCGCCACTTAATAACCAACTTAACCTTACAAGGAGTGACTTATATGAAAGCAGAGGTACTCATCATAGGTGCTGGGCCTACAGGTCTTGCTCTTGCACTCGCACTTCACGAACAAGGGACGCCGTTTCGCATTGTCGAACAAGCGAGTGGCCCAGCTCAAGAATCACGCGCAATCGTCGTACAGGCTCGAACGCTCGAAGCTTACCAGCAGTACGGCATCGACCAAGAAATCATTAGCAAAGGTTTCCCAATCAAAGGGCTCAACATGTACAAGTCCAACAAGCACGTCGCGAGGGTCGACTTCAACGACATCGGCCACGGCATAAGCCCTTATCCGTTCGCACTCAGTCTTGCACAAGACGTCCATGAGAAGACGCTCGTGAACCTTCTGAACGAGCGCGGCATTCAAGTCGAGTGGCAAACGACCGTAACGGACGTTAAGGAATATGATGATCACGTCGAGGTCACTTTTGAAAGGACCAATAACACAAACACAGCTACTTCAGAATCCCGAAACCAAGAACCTTCAACCAACAACAAAGCCCATTCAGACGTTACGTCATCTGATTCTGCACAAACTGAAACACCATCAGACCATACATCCCCAAGTATCAACCATCATGATAGTGAATCGACGCCGAACGACCAAACAGAAACGCAGTCCTTCAAATACGTCTGCGGTTGCGACGGTGCCCACAGCGTCGTACGTAAATCGCAAAACATCAACTTCCCAGGTGGTACATACGAAGAGCGTTTCTTCGTGGCAGATGTCGAAACCGACCAAATGCTTGATGACTTAAACATCGGTTTCAAAGGTAATCATTTCTGCATCGCGATGCGCGTTCGTAATGAGAATAGTATGCGCCTGATTGGTGTCATACCGAAATCCTTCGAAGGTAAGGCGCCTGAAACATTCGAACCACTCATTCCGTTTGTCAAAGACATTTATGCCTTCGACATCAGTAAAGTGAACTGGTACGCGCCGTACAAGATTCACCATCGCGTGGCCGATACCTTCAAGACCAAGCGTACCTTTATACTTGGCGATGCCGGACATATTCACAGTCCAGCAGGCGGCCAAGGTATGAACACTGGCATAATCGATGCCTTTAATTTAGCTTGGAAGTTGAGCGGCGTCTTACAGGACAAGCTCAACCCCGAACTCCTTGAAACATACGATACTGAGCGTAGGGCTTTTGCGAAGAAATTAGTGAAGACGACGGATAAGATGTTCACGATGATGATTCATAGTAAGTTGTTGCGCTTGTTTATCATGCCTAAACTTGCGCCTCTCTTAGCGAAAAGCCAAAAGATGAAACGCGCGTTCTTTAAGCGTATTTCTCAAACTGAAATCAATTATCGGAAGAGTAAGTTGAGTAAAGGGGAGGTCGGAAGGTTCAAGGGTGGTGACCGTTTGCCATGGATCAATCGACTTCAAATAGATACGTTCGAACCTCTTCAGAACGTAGCATGGCAGTTCCTCGTGTTCGGTCAAAACGTGCCCGAAATCGATGAAATTGCGGATTTATATGAGATGAATGTGCATTATTTCCCTTGGTCAAAAGACCTTAGTAAACAAAAAATCTATAACGGGACAGTACTTATTGTGAGACCGGATGGCTATATTGGATTAGCGACAGAGGTTACCGAAATAAGCGAAATTGAAAATTACTTGAATCAGCTGCGCCCGTAAACAAGCATGAGCGTTGATATAAAAAAACCTGAGTGAAAAGATGGCTCTATGGCCACAAAATCACTCAGGTTTATTTGTGTTTAAGACTCGGATTCCTTATTGTCTTTCTTACGGTCATAGTGCTTCCAAATGTAATATGCGAAGATGAGGAACGGGAATATATCGAACGAATCGAAAAGTGCTTTCCAAAGATCTTGCTTTTCCCAAAAGAAACGTGCAAGAAATAAAATGATGCTATGAATGGTTAATAACCAAGCGATGTGTAAAAAACGTAACTTAAATAAGAATATAATCATAATCACGATCATAAGAATCGTAACACCGAGCATAAAGTTATAAGGCGTCATGAAATCATCCTTTATTATGAGATTGCGACGTTTGCTTCTTACGCTGAGCGCGCTTCCATAAATAAAATCCTAGAATGACCAACGGCAAAAGCTCAATTGAATACAATATAGCGTGGCCAAGAGATTCATGGTTGAAGAAGTATCTGTAGATGAACGCGCCTATGGAATGAATTATGAGAACGCTGCAAAATACACGCAAACTTAATTTGAAAAGGGTCAATATTAAAGCTATAGCACAAATAACATTAAAGATTACATAGATAGTATGTGGAGACATTTAAATCACCTAATTATTGATTATTTATATATTTAAATATCATATATTTTAGAAAATGACAAAACTTCTCCTGACATACTAATCCTCATCTTTACCGATTAAATTTTGAATGAATACGCCGATTGAGATTACAATCATCAATGTGAAAAGCCCATTAAATAAAGGCTCTTTAAATAAGTGAACGATACCAATGTCACTCAACATGCGTAATACTTTAGTATCCTTAGCCTCCAGATTTAAGAAATCCATAATGAAAAGAAGAATATAGCTTCCGATGATAATAAAAAAGCCATTGCCTGATGCCTTTAAAAATCGCTTCACGTCCAAAACCTCCAAATTTTAAATTTAGATCTATGACTTCAATTTCCTTAAACGGCATGCTTTCCTGTAAAGCTCAACTCGAATTTTAATTCATTAGTTGAACTTACAAAGAAGCTAGAGCTTCTTTGCTCATAATTTTGAAAGCCCCAGCTTGCATAGCTTGATAATTTGCTAGCGCAAATTTCTGTGCCGGGGCCCCACCCCTAGGAGTCAGCTGTTTGAAAATTGAACTTTAAGCAAAATAATATTTAAATTACGAGGTGAGCATGTATATATCACCTAATTAATCTGTTCAATATGTAATAAAAAAAGGATTTAGACCGGGTTGTCGTGAACTTTCATCACGATACAACCCAACTCAATACCTGTATTACTTAGTCCGCGTTATGACGTCGCGCGCATTTAAGTATGCAGACGCACCGGCCGTTTAACACCGTATCCGCCATACCGTCGCCGGCGCCATCAGCTCTCCAAGCAATCATAGATATTCAGTTACTGTCTAAATCCTTCTAAACTTATTTAATAATATCAATTAACTCTTTCTTAGCAGCGGCTCTCGCTGGAATCCAACCGAACACAATACCAATCAGCGTCGATACGCCAACCGCAATCAGAACAGAAGTTAACGTAACCGCACTCTTAATAAATTCTGGCGTCAGAACTTCTACCAATTTAGCGAAGATAATACCGAGAATTAAACCGATAATACCACCAATCAGACATAGCACGATACTCTCAACTAAGAATTGAAGCTCAATATCACGCGCTTTCGCACCAAATGCTCGGCGAATCGCAATCTCCTCAGTACGCTCAGCTACTGAAATATACATCACATTCATAACACCGATACCCGCGATGAATAACGAAATACCTGCAACCGCGGCAACGAATGCCGTAATTGAATCAAATATCTTATTAAACTGCTTCATCATTTGTTGCATATCCGTGAATGAATACTGACCAGAGCCTGCGCCAGCACCTTTCTTATTGAGTTCTTCTTCAACTTTCTTAGCAACTTCTTTCTTCTCACTGCCGTCCTTAATCTTCACTTCAAGTTGAGACGTATTTTGCTGTAAGTTCGGTAAGTAACGGTCAAACGTCTTCTTCGGCATGTTTACACCGTTTTCAGCCATTTGATCCTTCGCCGTCACACCAACAATCTTGAAGCCTTGGCCATCGATAAATAAATTCTTACCGATAGCGTCGCCGTTAAAGGCATCTTCCGCAAGACTCGTATCAACAGTTACAACCTTTTTAAATAATTCGTTGTCTTCCTTTGAAAAGCCCTCACCTTTTTCGGTCTTTTTAAGATTATCTTTCTTCTTAATCGTGATGTCACCTTGCTTTTGAGGGTTCGTCATTTTAGCGCTGTAACCTTCTTGGTCGTTTTCCTTAATCTTAACGTCCTTTACACCCTCAACTTGTTTCGCAACTTGTTGGGTTTGTTCATCAAAAGGATTACTACCCTTACCTTGATCCATCGTATTGTACATGATTAAAGCTGAATCCTTAGATGCACCAGAGCTTTCAAATTCCTTTTGTGAAGATTGTTTAAAACCTTCACCTAAAGACATGATGGTAATTACGGCTGCAATTCCGATAACGATACCAATCATTGTGAAAATATTACGTCGCTTATTCTTCATTATCGATTTCATTGAGACAGAGAGGATATTCATAAAGTTACTCATGATAGCACCTCTTCTCTTTGAATGCGACCATCAAGAATATGAATCACACGGTCAGCTTTTTCAGCTACCTTAGGATCATGTGTAACAAGAATCATCGTTGTCTTTTGGTCACGATTCAGTTCAACGAATAAATCCATAATATCTTCAGATGTCTTAGAATCAAGCGCACCTGTAGGCTCATCGGCAATGATGAACTTCGGTTCATTCACAACAGCACGCGCAATTGCGACACGCTGTTGTTGACCACCTGATAATTTATTTGGAACTAATTGTTCTTTACCTTTTAACCCAACTTTATCAAGGATAGACATAACGCGGTCTTTACGGTCAGACCCAGTTAATCCACGGTAAAGTAGGGGAATACTAACATTTTCTAAAATCGTGTTGTTTTGAATTAACTTAAAGTTTTGGAATACAAATCCCACTGTTTTATTTCTAATTTCAGATAGTTTATTATCTGATGTATTTTTATAATTCTTATCATTGAAAAGGTATCCACCTTCGTACCCACGATCAATAAATCCTAAGATATTGATGAGCGTACTTTTACCAGAACCCGAAGGTCCCATAATCGCGATAAATTCTCCCGCTTTGATGGATAAATTAATGTCTTTTAGAATGTGGTTTTCTTCGTTGCCGTTTTTAAAGGAGCGATTGACATCGATGAGTTTTATCATGAAGACACCTCAACTTTATCGCCATCTTTTAAAGACTTTTTAGGGTTCTTTAAAACTTTTTCGCCAGTTTTAAGTCCTTTCTTAACGAAGATTTCTCCGTTACGTTTTTGAATTTCAAGTTTCTTCTTCTTAACTTTGTTGTTCTTATCTACGACATAAACTTCGTTGTTCTTAGTTAATACTGATTTAGGAATCTTAACTGTATCTAATGGAATTTCACCTTCAACAGAGAAACCAGCACGAACTGGAATGCTTAAGTTACCAATAGTCACTTTATATTTAGATGATTCACCAGAACCACCAGTTGGTGCGCTTGATACTGGGTTAGAAGCTTGAGATGCACCTTGTGCTTCAACACCGCCAGCTTCGCCACCTTCAGATTCACCGCCTGCAGCTTGTCCGCCTTGAGCTTGAGCCATTTGACTCGCGCCACCAGCACTTTGTCCTTGTTCTTCATAGCTTGTAGGTAATTCTGAAACTTGTTTAATTTCACCTTTACCTTTTTCACCAGTACTGTTTACTTTGATGTTAACTTTGTCACCTTCATCAACTTTAGTAACATCAAACTCAGAAAGTTCAGTTTCAATTTCAGGTTTGTCAGCGATTAATTTTAAGACAGGCTTACCACTTTCAGCATTAGCACCATCTACTACTTCAACCTTACCTGAGAATTCAGCTGTTTGACTTTGGTTCATTTGTTCATCGTATTGAGATAGTTGTTTCTGTGCTTTTTGTTGTTCTTGTTGTTGCTTTTCTAATTCTTTTTGTAATTTCTCTTGTTCAGAACCTTTCGCGTCGCTCATTTGTTGACGTGTTTGTTCAACGGCTTGAGATGCTTGGTCTACACTTTCTTGTAGTTGTTGACGTTTCTCACCTGAACCATCGTAAGAAAGTAACGTTTCGCCTTCACTTACTTTTTGTCCGTCTTTAACATTGATGTTAGATACTTTTCCAAATTGTTCATTATTATTGTACGTTTTAATTTTATTTGGTGATGATTTACCAGAAACACTTAAAGGTGCTTCATTTTCAACTTTGTATGTTTGATACTCATTTTCCTTCTTACTTTTATTGCTGTCACTCGTTTGTTTCACTATAAAAGCCACGATAATCAGTAACACAATGACAATCGCACTAATAATCCAGAATAATTTGTTTTTCAAATTCAACCCACTCCTATTTCTATATAATGAATGTTTAAAATTTTTTTATAATTAATTATCACATCAAAAAGTCAAATATTGCAATTTGATAAATAATATAAATTATTAGTATAATAAATAGTGAATTAACCATCTCCAATTAAATTCAGATATTATATTCTATAAGATGAATGATAACATAATAAAGGTATCATAAATTATTAAAATTGAAAGGATTTTGTAAATGAAAGATGAAAAACTAGTGCTCGGTCATGAATTCGGTCAATGTCGTGAAAATCCTAAGTGGCCACTCAAGCTTTTAACGTACATCGTTCTCGCAGCAATATCCGTATTCTTATCCATTCAAGCAACAGACTTTGGTAAAGCATTAGAGAAAATGTCACAACCAGGTACTGAAGGAACTATTAATGAAGATTTCTTAAAAATTAGCGCAATCGTCGGGGCTGTATTTGGTTTATTATTTAGTATCTTAATCTATTGGCTTATCTTTCTAATTATCGCAAGTATCGTTCGTTCACAAGCTAAAAAACGTAGCCTTTTCGCAGCGACGCTATTATTCTTAGTTATCTCAACAGCTTTTTCATTAATCATTAACTTAATTCAACTTATCTTTGGATTAGATCCGCAAGACGTAAACATCTCAAGCTTAAATATCTTTGACCCAGGAAATAATATCTTAAAAGCACTCAGCTTACAGACTTTATTACAATCTTATCTATTCGGCTTAGTCATTTACAAAGTTATCGGTATGAGTGGTAAAGCCGCTACTATCTTCGGTTTAGTATTCTTTGTTATAAGCGTTCTATTAGGCATGCTAGGCGGTTTAGGCGGTTAATCTTTTAAAATGAACACCCTCGTTACAACAACGAGGGTGTTTTTCTTATATCTAATAGGTTGAAACTTGATGAGCATTTCGCCATCAAGTTTCAAACGCTCTGAGACTTGATTACGGTTTCGTCATCAAGTTTCAAGCACTCTGAGACTTGATTACGGTTTCACCATCACGTTTCAAACGACCTGAGACTTGATTACGGATTTCTAATCAAGTCTCAGAATCGTGAAGTCCGACCTTAACTCTATTCTTATGCAATATTCAAGCAGTTTCTCAAAAACTGCATCCGCCTTTAAAACTAAAACTGCTTATGCCAATGTAACTGCCTCAACCTATAAACCCAAACCAACAAAAAAACTGTGAAGCTCACCCGCTCGAAAGGGGGAACTTCACAGTTTGTTTTATGCTTTAAAGGTCTTTTTGCTGAGGAAAGAAATGATGAAGATTAATACGATTGTTATGGAAATAATTGTCACATAAGGCCATACGTTGCTTGCGCCCATAATACCTGCAAGCGGCGCAATGATACTCCCGATAATAAACTGGGTTAAACCAAGTAGGCTAGCCGCGTTACCACTACCGCCAGTTCGTTCTTCCATCGCAATTGAAAAGGCCAATGGGCCAACGCCCGCAACGGGAACGACCGTAAAGAAGACGGAAATCATATAAACCCATACTGGTAGATGCATAAGGAGCGCGATAATCACGAGAATGCCACCTAGGACTTGTAGCCCGAACATCCCAAATATAATATTACCGCGGTCGAAATAATCAACCAGTTTACCAGCAGTCTGACTCGAAATAATAAGTCCGATGCCGATGACTGTCATAAAGATACTATATTGTTGCGGCGATAAATGATAAATCGTTTGTGTAATAAACGGCGCGCTCGATGCATAGCTAAATAGCATGATGTACGTAATACTTTGAATGAGTAACGGCACCATATAGCGTTTCGTCTTTAACAGGCGGCCGAAGTCTTCAATCACTTCTTTAAAGGAAATCGGCGACGCCTTCACGTCATCGCGGTCGCTTTTCATAGAGAAAAAGGCCACAATCATTAATACAACACCAATGATCGCGAGTAGGGTAAAGATTGAACGCCAAGTTGAATAACTTAACAAGAGCCCTGAAATTAATGGAATAATGATCGTTAGAATTCCATTAATCACCATTAATATCGCTAAAAATTTAGCCAACTTCTTACCATTATATAAGTTACCTGCAGTGGCACGCGCGATGACAATCGCACCACCACCCATAAGTCCTTGGATGAAGCGGAACACAATTAATAATGTAATGTTGTGTGCGAACATGCAGCCAATCGAACTTAAGATAAAGACCAACATAAGACCTAAAGTCGATAACTTCTTACCATATTTATCAGATAAGGGACCAAAGATAAATTGACCGAGCGCAATACCAATCATCGCAATAGATAACGATAACTGAACGCTTGAAGCGGACGTATTTAAATCTTCTGCGACACCCGGTAACGAAGGGGTATAGAGGTCGGATAGTAAAGGTCCAAACGTTGTCATAACGCCGAGTAAAATAATAAATATGGAGAAATTAATCTTTTGATCTGTCTTTGAATTCATGGTGTGAACCTCCAATTAAATGAATGAAATATATCTTTTAATTTGTCTATATTTTATATTTGAAAAGTTACTTATACAGTATAAACATTTGTAAACTAAAGTACCACCCCAAAATACAACATTCAACCTCACTATTTAAATTAGTTTAATCAACAAAACAAATTCTCTAATTAATCAATTATGAAAAATTAATGACTTATATGTGGCATCTTTTTATCAATTTATTAAAACATCAAATAAAATAACTTAAAATATAATTCAGTGTGCTATATTAAAGGTGGATGAGATAGTGAAGGAGATAATAACTTTGAACACACATGAAATCAAAGCTATGGGAACGCTCATCAGTCTTTCAATTGAACATCAAGAATCGGCTGGGCTTTTCAAAAAGGCGGAAGCTAAAATCAAAGAATGGGAACATCGATTTAGTGCGAACGCTGAAACGTCGGAGCTTATGGCGATTAAACATCAAGCAGGTCTGTCACCCGTCAAAGTGAACGCGGAGTTATATCAGATGATCAAGCATGCGCATCACGTCAGTCTATCATCGAACCAGAAGATGAATGTCCTGATTGGTCCTTTAGTTAAACTTTGGAAAATCGGCTTCGAAGGCGCGAATGTACCATCTCAAAGCAACATAGACAAAGCCCTTACACGAATTAACCCGAATGACATGGTGCTAAACGACGAGACCCAAGAAGTGTACCTCAAGCAACCAGGTATGGAACTTGACCTAGGTGCGATTGTTAAAGGATACTTCGCAGATGAATTACAACAACTGTTCACTCAGAATGGCGTCACTAAAGGTATCATTAATCTCGGTGGCAACGTCATCACAATCAACCAGAACCAGGACCAAAATCAAACGTTTGGCGTCGGTATTCGAGACCCCTTTCATCAGAGTGGACGTCCCATCGCGAAAGTAGACGTTACACAGCAATCCGTCGTTACATCAGGGATTTACGAACGCTTTTTCAAAAAGGGTGATCGCATTTATCACCACATCCTTGATAGTCAGACAGGCTACCCCGTTGAAAACGATATACAAAGCGTGACGATTATTTCGGACCGTTCGATTGATGGTGAAATTTGGTCGACCATTTGTAGCTTCGGCCATGCAGACCAAAATATTGAAATGCTTAATCAGGTTGAAGGTATCGAGGGAGTGATCATTAAAAGGAACAATGAAATCAAGTGCAGTTCTCGTATACGGCAAAACGTAACCATATTTAAGTAACGTGCTCAAGTGGGCATATATTTTTTAGGTATATTTGTGAAAAAAATCACAAAAATAACACGCAACCAAGCTTTAACGCTATACCCCTAAAACAAACTTGGAGGAAGTAAGAATGACGAAACACATATTCGATGAAATCACACTTAACTCTGGTGCGAAACTAAAAAACAGAGTATTCATGGCACCTATGACAATTCAAGCGGGCTACTTTGACGGTAGTGTCACATCCGAAATGGTCGATTACTATAGATTCCGATCAGGCGATGCCGCAGCACTTATCGTCGAAAGTTGTTTTATTGAAGATCATGGACGTGGGTTCCCAGGCGCCATCGGTATCGACACAGACGATAAAATTGTAGGTTTAAAACGATTAGCCTCTGCCATCAAGGAAAAGGGCTCTAAGGCTATCTTGCAAATTTATCACGCTGGTCGTATGGCGAATCCTAGGTTAAACGCAGGCGAAACGCCAATTTCAGCAAGCCCAGTCGCAGCCTTAAGACCAGACGCATCCGTGCCGCGAGAAATGACGACGCATCAAATTGAACAAATGATTGATTACTTTAAAGAAGCGACGCGTCGTGCAATCGAAGCAGGCTTTGACGGCGTTGAAATTCATGGTGCTAACACGTATTTAATTCAACAATTCTTCTCACCACACTCTAACCGTCGTCAAGACGAATGGGGTGGCACTCGTGAGAATCGTACGAAATTCCCTGTAGAAGTACTGAAACAAGTACAAGAAGTCGCGAAAGCACATAACGCTAAAGACTTTATCATTGGTTACCGTTTTTCACCGGAAGAAATTGAAGAGCCTGGTATTCGATTCGAAGACACAATGTTCCTTTTAAACACGTTAGCAGAGTACGACCCAGACTACTTCCACATCTCAGCAAACAGCTACAAACGTACATCTATCGTAAATCAAGAAGATACTGAATCTTTAATTAATAAGTACTTAAAGCTTCAAAGTGATAAATTAGCATCTATCCCACTCATGGGTGTAGGTAGTATTTCACAACGTGAACACGCTGAAGAAGCATTATCTCTAGGCTATGACCTATTCAGTGTTGGTAAAGCTTACCTTGTAGAACCTGACTGGGTTGAGAAGATTAAACGACATGAAAAGATTGAAGAATTCGTTGATATTCACGACCAACGTATCTTACATCTACCTTCACCATTATGGAAGATCATGGACTTCATGATTCTAGATAAAGAAGAAGAACATCGTAAATATGAACGACTTAAGAAACTACAGAATAAAAAAGTTGAATTTAAACCTGGTACGTACAACGTATTTGCGAAAGGTCACAATGGTAATTTACCGATGAAAGTCGAACTTTCTAAAGACCGTATCTTAAGCGTTCATGTAGACGACAGCGGTGAATCTGAAGGTATCGCGAACCCAGTATTTGAACGCTTACCTCAAGATATTATTGATGGCCAAACATTAAACGTAGACGTAATCTCTGGCGCAACTGTAACGAGCCAAGGTATTATCGACGGTATTGCCGATGCGATTGAACTTGCAGGTGAGAACCCAGATGTCTTACGTGCACGTCCAAAACCTGTCGTGAAATGGTCTAATGAAGTCATCGAAGAAACAACAGACATGGTCGTTATCGGTACAGGTGGTGCAGGACTAAGTGCAGCCGCAACCGCAATTGATTGTGGTAAAACGGTGACAATGCTTGAGAAATTCCCAGCAATCGGTGGTAATACAATCCGTACAGGTGGACAAGTTAACGCGCCAGAACCGAAATGGCAGAACAGTTTCCACGCATTATCAGGTGAACGCGAAACATTAAGCCATTTAATCGAAACTGACGAATCTGAAATCGATGACGCTTACATCGAAGACTTTAGAAAACTTAAAGCACAAATCAAAGCGTATCTTGAAGAAACAAATGACGATAAAGCTTATCTCTTTGACTCAGTTGAGTTACACCGTATTCAAACATACCTAGGTGGTAAACGTACCGACAAACACGGTAAAGAGATTATCGGTCAATACAACCTTGTTAAGACGCTTACTGACAACGTATTAGAATCAGTAAACTGGCTGACAGACAAAGGTGTACACTTCGACCGTTCATTCGTGGATATGCCTGTAGGTGCTCTATGGCGCCGCGGTCATAAACCGATGAAATCTCAAGGTCTTGAATACGTTGAAACGTTGAGCGGTTTTGTAAAAGCCAATAACGGCCGTATATACACAGAAACGACTGCTGAAAAGCTTATCGTAGAAGACAACAAAGTTGTAGGTGTAGAGGCACGTAGAACAAACGGTGCCAAAGTTAAAATTTATGCACGTCATGGTGTCATCTTAGCGACTGGTGGCTTTGGTGCGAATACGAAGATGCTACAACAATACAACACGTATTGGGATAACATTCCTGATGATATTAAAACAACGAACTCACCAGCGATAAAAGGTGACGGTATACGATTAGGTACACAGGCAGGTGCGAAACTGGTTGGCATGGGCTTTTCACAAATGATGCCAATCTCAGATCCGAAGACAGGTGCGTTATTTACAGGACTCGTTGTAACGCCATCTAACTTCGTCTTCGTCAACAAAGAAGGTAAGCGTTTCGTGAACGAATTTGAAAGTCGTGACGTGTTATCGAAAGCGGCACTTAACCAAAGAGACGGCATGTTCTACATGATTGCGGACGAAAACATTAAAGCGCTCGCAATGAACACATCTGAAGAGAAAATTCAAAACGAGCTAGACGATGGCACGTTAGTTAAAGCAGACACGCTTGAAGAACTTGCACAGAAATTAGGCATGCCTGAAGCGGCGCTCGTCGAAACGATCAAAGCATATAACCGCTTCGTCGACCAAGGTCATGACGACGCGTTCGATAAAAATGCCTTCGACTTAAAAATTGAGAAAGCACCGTTCTACGCAACACCACGTAAACCAGCCGTTCACCATACGATGGGTGGCTTAAGCATCAACGAACGTGCACAAGTACTCAATATCGATGACCAAGTCATTGAAGGTTTATATGCATCTGGTGAAGTTGCAGGTGGTATTCACGCAGGTAACCGCTTAGGTGGTAACGCGTTAGCTGACATCTTCACATTTGGACGCATTGCAGCACAAACCGCTTCACAAAATCCAGTCATTGAAGAATAGGACGTGATATCTGATGACAGCAAACTTTCGTAAAGGTAAACAACTCATCATTGGTATTATTCTAGGGATACTCACGTATTGGCTCTTTGCGCAATCGTTACTCAATATCGCGCCACACGTTCAGAAAGATTACAACATTGACATGAGCGTCGTGAACATAGCCGTCAGTCTGACCTCCTTATTAACAGGCGTCTTTATCGTCGTCGCAGGTGGTTTATCAGACAAACTCGGCCGCGTAAAAATCGCGCAAATCGGTCTCATACTCAGCATTATCGGTTCAGCATGCGTCATCCTTACGAACATACCTGCATTATTACTTGCAGGTCGTGTCTTCCAAGGACTCTCAGCAGCATGTTTATTACCGTCAACCATCGCGTTAATCAATCAGTTCTTTTCAGGTGAGGAAAGACAGAAAGCACTGAGTTACTGGTCATTCGGATCATACGGTGGTACAGGGCTCGCCTCACTCTTCGCAGGCACCATCGCAACGTATCTGAACTGGCGATTCATCTTCGTGCTCTCAATCATCTTCGCCGTGATCGCGATGCTGATGTTAAAAGACATCCCTGAATCTAAAGATGAATCAAGTAAGCATAAAAAGTTTGATGTAATGGGTATCTTTATCTTCGTCGTGATGATGATTAGTATTAATATTGTCATTACACAAGGTTCTAAATTCGGATGGCTTAACCCAATTATCCTAACGCTCGATGCCATCTTCATCATTACATTGATCCTGTTTTACATCTTTGAACAAAGGCAGAAACATCCATTCATCGACTTTAGCTTATTCTCAAACAAGGTGTATATTGGTACTACGATTGCGAACTTGCTTGTGAATACCGTAATCGGTTCACTCGCGTTATTTAACATCTTCGCACAAGACGGTTTACACCTAACTGGCGCACAAGCTGGCCTCATCACAATACCTTATATGATCGGTAGTTTAGTGATGATTCGTGTCGGCGAACGTTACATGCAGAAGAAAGGGCCGCAAGTACCTTTAATGGTCGGTCCAATAGCCATTTGCGTCGGCATTTCATTACTCGCGCTGAACTTCTTACCGAGCATTGCGTATTACGCCGTAGCGCTTGTAGGCTTCTCACTCATTGGACTAGGACTCGGTTTCTTCGCGACACCAGCCTTATCAACTGCAGTTTCTAATGCCCCTTCTGAAAAGGTCGGCATGGCATCAGGTATCATTAAGATGACATCGACTCTTGGCGCTGCATTCGGTATCGCCGTTGTGACAACCGTATATGCGACACTCGCAGCGACACAAACACCGCACGTAGCAGCAACGATAGCACTACTTGTTGGTGCCTTCATGGTACTCACTGCCTTTATCGTGGCGTTTAGCGTCATTCCTAAATCAAATGTAGAAACGTGAATATATAGAGACTTAAATTTTGACACGGAGTTGGGACTTAATATAGTCCCAGCTCTTTTTTCTCCTTGAAAAGCCAAATCGTTAAATTTTTGGCTCTTGTTTAAATTGCCTTGAAAGAAATTTAGGTACTTATGTAACCAAAATTTGTCAAAAACAGGTATAAAATTTTAAAAAATAGGTTAGAAGTAAACTAATGCATATATAATAAATTTGATTCGGAGGAGGTATTACATGTCAAAAGCAGCCAAAATTGTACAAAGTATTGTCGCGTTTTTCTTCGTGATAGTAAGTTTCAATTTAATGAAGGGGAACATGGATCAAGACTTCGATGACTTCGGCTATCCAGATGGTTTCAGTAAATTGACAGGAGTATTTGAATTACTAGGTGCCATTGGACTTATCGTAGGTTTATGGAAACGTGTCTTCGGTTACCTTGCTAACCTACTCATCTTAGGCACAATGATCGTAGCGTCACTATCACACATCTTCCTAGCAAAAGACTCTATCCTAAGATGTATCCCTTCATTTGGTATTAGTTTAATTAACTTCTGGCTATTATTCGAAAACGACGAAAAATAAATATTAAAAGAAACTGAACCTAGGAGAAATCCTAGGTTTTATTTTATAAGTTTTTACTTTAGAGAATTAAATTTTTCTACTCATTAGCTTTTATTTGATAAAATATAATAAAGAACAAATACTAAGAGGTGTTACACGTGAAAAAGGTAATTAAAGTTGTAGGAGCAGTAATCTTTTCTGATAACAAAATCTTATGTGCTCAAAGAAGTGAGTCTATGTCTTTACCACTCATGTGGGAATTTCCAGGTGGTAAGATCGAAAAAGATGAAACAGATGTCGAAGCACTTAAAAGAGAAATTAAAGAGGAAATGAAGTGCGACTTAGAAGTTAAAGACAAAGTTACAACTACTACATACGAATACGATTTCGGGATCATTGAACTAACTACATATCGTTGTGTTTTAAATAAAACACTACCTACTTTAACAGAACATAAAGAAATTAAGTGGTTAGCGGCTAATGAATTACACCAATTAGAATGGGCACCTGCAGATATACCAGCTGTTGATATTCTTGCAAAAGAGGGTTAATAAAATGGAAAAGCTGATCAAGGACTTTAATCAATCATTACAAAAAGGTTTTATAGATCGTTCCATTTCACACCAAGGCAACTTTGCACCTAAGTTACTTATTAATAATAAAAAAGAAAATGTATTATCTACCATTATAGATGAACTACATAAATGTCGTGAATTTACGATTTCTGTAGCATTCATCACGGAAAGTGGTTTAGCTAGTTTAAAATCTCACTTATACGACCTAAATCAAAAAGGCGTAAAAGGAAGAATATTAACATCAAATTATCTCGGCTTTAATAGCCCAAAAATGTTTAGAGAATTATTGAAGCTTGATAATATAGATGTTCGTTTAACTGATATAAAAGGATTTCATGCTAAAGGCTATATCTTTGACCACGAAAATTATTCTACATTGATTGTGGGTAGTTCTAATCTTACATCAGATGCACTTAAACAGAACTATGAACAAAACTTATTTTTATCAACTCATAAAAACGGAGATCTCATTTATCATGTTAAACAGCAATTTGAAAAATTATGGAATGATAGTTTTATTTTAAATGAAGAATGGATTAAAACTTATGAAGAAACATTTCAATATCAAAAGGTCAAAGATTTCAAGCAAATTGTTGAAATTCAAAAGGAAGCTGAGAAAAAATTAACGATATCGAAAGAAATCGTTCCCAATATCATGCAGGAAGAAGCTCTCAATTCATTAAGGAATTTAAGAGATAAGAAAGCAGACAAAGCATTAATCATTTCTGCAACTGGTACCGGTAAAACAATATTATGTGCTTTAGATGTTAGAGCCTATCAACCAGAAAGAACGTTGTTTATTGTACACAACGAAGGAATTTTGAAAAAAGCAATCGAAGAATTTAAAAAAGTACTTCCATTTGAAGATGATAACGAATTTGGCTTGCTAACAGGTAAGAATAAGAAAATAGATGCAAAATATGTGTTTGCTACGGTTCAAACAATTTCTAAACCTGATGTATATAAAAAGTTTAGTGAAAATCATTTTGATTACGTTATTTTTGATGAAGCCCATCGTTCTGCAGCTAGATCATATTTACGTGTATATAATTATTTCAAACCTAAGTTCTTATTAGGTATGACTGCTACACCTGAGAGAACTGACGAACGTAATATATTTGAAATGTTTGATTACAACATTGCTTATGAAATACGTCTTCAAAAAGCGCTTGAAAGCGAAATTTTATGTCCTTTTCATTATTTTGGCGTAACGGAATATGTGAAGGATGAAGTTGAAGAGGATGACCCTAAAGCACTACAAAAATTAGCTTCAGATGAAAGGGTACACTATATACTTGAAAAAACACATTACTATGGCTATTCAGGTGATGTTCTAAAGGGACTTATATTTGTTAACAATGTGTCAGAGGCTAAAGAGCTAGCAACAAAACTAACTTCACTAAACGTTCCAACGGTTGCTTTGTCAGGTGAAGATTCTCAGGTTTATCGAGATGAAGTAATGCAGCAATTAAAGGACGGCGTTATTAACTATATTATAACTGTGGACCTTTTTAACGAGGGCATCGACATTCCAGAAGTTAATCAAGTTATTATGTTAAGAGCAACTAAATCTAGTATTATATTTATTCAGCAACTTGGGCGAGGGCTACGTAAGAGTACGAATAAAGATTACGTAACGGTGATAGACTTTATTGGTAACTATGATAATAACTATTTAATACCTATTGCTCTGTCAGGCGATCAGTCACAAAATAAGGATAATTATCGTAAGTTTCTAACGGATAATACTGTGTTAGATGGCGTGTCTACAATTAATTTTGAGGCAGTTGCTAAGACCAAAATATTTGAGTCTTTAAACAAAGTTTCATTAAATGGAAAACTCGTAATTAAAAATGCTTTTAATAAATTAAAAGAACGTTTAGGTCGAACGCCTATGTTGATGGATTTCGTTGAACAGCATTCTATAGATCCCAATGTCATCCTAGATAACTTTAAAAACTACTATGAATTTCTACGCTATGTAAAATGTATGGATAACGTCCTAACAAGTAATGAATCTAAAAATCTTACGATGCTGTCACGTGAAATTATGTCGGGTATTCGTGATGTAGATTACTTAGTATTACAATCATTAGTTAGATCGTCAAAAAACCAAGAAGAACTTCTAGAAGATGTAAGAACAAAGCGTAATACAATTACTTTAAGTGATGTAGACACGGCACTAAGGATTTTTGATTTTTCTTATTTCAAAAATGATATTGAAAAGACTTATGGTAAGCCACTAATTGAGACTAATGGTGAAAAGATACGAGTAAGTAAAACTTTAGTGGAAGCCATGAAAAAACCCCCGTTTAATCTGTTATTTGAAGATATTATGAAAGTTAGTATGTTTAAGAACATAAATTATCATAATTCAAGTTCTGAGTTAGAATTATATAAAAAATATACGCGAAAAGATGTAATCAAAATACTTAATTGGAAAAGTGATGAATCAGGAGTTGTAAACGGCTACAAGATGAAGTATCAAACTTGTCCAATTTTTATTAATTATCATAAAGAAGATGATATTAGTGAAAATACTCAATACGAAGATCGTTTTCTAAGCCAAGATGAAATGAAATGGTTCACAAGATCACCTAGAAAATTAACATCTAGTGAAGTGCAACCTATATTAAATCATAAGGAATCGAATTCACTAATTTATCTTTTCGTAAAAAAAGAAAGTGCTGAAGGTATGGAATATTATTACCTAGGAAAAGCGAATGTCATTGACGGAAGTGCTGAAGAAGACCATATGCCTAATGGTAAAAGTGTAGTAACAATGCGATTAGGTTTAGAAACACCTGTTAGAGATGACATTTATAGATACATTGTTCAAACTTAATAAAAAACTTTTGTGAGGTTAGAACTTGCTCGTTCTAGCCTTATTTTTGTGAATAAAATCTAGACTAATTCCTAATTTTTTAAATAATTGTTACCTATACCCTTTCAATAGCTTTCACCCAAACTTTTTGTTACAACGGGTGTATACATATATCAACTTTTTTAGGAGGCTATGTTATGAATGATGCATGGTTTGAACAACTTCCGATTGATCCGATAGTACATGTAACGGCTGTTGGTGGCGGTTCTGTCAATGAGGCGTTCCGTATTGAGTCGACGCATGAGACGTATTTCTTGCTGGTACAGCCTAATCGTACGGTTGATTTTTATGCGGCTGAGATTCAAGGTTTGAAGGACTTTGAGAAGGCTGATGTTACGGCTCCTCGTGTGATTGAGTCTGGTGAGATAGAAGGGAATGCATATCTTCTACTTACTTTCTTAGATGAAAGTTATGAGGGTGACCAACGTGCACTGGGTCATCTTGTTGCGAAACTTCATCAATATCGTCTTAATGAAACGAAGTTTGGCTATGATTTACCATACGAAGGTGGCGATATTTCGTTTGATAATACGTGGACGGACACGTGGTCTGAGTTATTCATTGAAAAGCGTATGGATCATTTGCGTGACATCCTTGTATCGAAAGGGCTTTTCAAGGAGGAAGATGTGAAGCAGTATGAAGCGGTTCGTGAAATTATGGTTGATGAATTGAAGGCGCATGAGTCTGAGCCGTCGTTGTTGCACGGGGATTTATGGAGTGGCAATTATATGTTCTTGACGAATGGTCAGCCGGCGCTATTTGATCCTGCACCGCTTTATGGTGATCGTGAGTTTGATTTAGGTGCGACGAAGGTGTTTGGTGGTTTCTCTCAAGATTTCTATGAGGCTTATCATGCGGCGTATCCGCTTGATGAGGGCGCTGAATTGCGTATTGAGTTCTATGCGCTCTGGTTGTTGCTTGTGCATCTTGTGAAGTTCGGCGATATGTATCGTCATGGTGTGAATCGTTCGATGTCTAAAATCTTAGAAAGTGCGAATGCTTAGTTAAAAGGCCTTTTCAAAAGGTTAATAAATATTATGAATAAATTTATATGTCATTTATATCATTTAGGTATGCTAAAGATGTACGATTAAATTTATATGTAAAGGTGAGGTAACGATGAATACGAAGAGATTAGTTGGACGTATCACGGGATTATGTGCAGTAGGTGTACTATCTATGTCGCTTATGATGCCACATGGTACAGCGCATGCGTAGGATACATATGATTCGATGACGGATCTAATGACAGAAACGACTAAAGGTGAGGACTGGGTGATTGAGACGCTAAATGAAGGTCGTAAATCGTTAGTTATGGCGCCACATGGTGGAGGTATTGAGCCTGGTACGTCAGAGGTTGCGAAGCGCATCGCGAGTAACACGATCTCAAGTTATTATACGTTCAAAGGTATGCGCGCATCTGATAATAGTGAACTACACGTTACGTCGTCACATTTCGATGAGCCAAAAGCGTTAGAGATGGTAAAGACTTCGAATAAGACGGTGTCGATTCATAAGACGAAGCAGTCTGAATATGACGTTTATATTGGTGGTTTAGACAAAGACTTGCAGGCGAAGATTAAAGACGAGCTCGAGGCTCAAGGATTTCGTGTAGCTGCTGGTACGGACGGCATAGCTGGTACGAACCTTGATAATATTGTGAATCGCAATCAAAAGGGTGCTGGCGTGCAACTGGAGCTATCAAGTGACACGGTCAAGACGTTCTTCAAAGATGGCGACTTAAGTCGCTCTGCGCGAAGTAATGCGCAAAATTATACAGAAGAGATGGATAAGTTTGTTCAAGCGGTAGATCGCGGTATCACACAATAATTGATATATGAATTTCCCCACGCGTAAGTGAGGTCGCTTCTGACTAGATGGTGTCAGGAGGTAGACTTCAAGGCGTGGGGATTTTATATGTCGTTCATGTAACCATTGCCGTTCCAATATTTCACAACGGCTTGGTTATAAGCGTGTGCGGCTTCCTTATCCGTCTCGAAATAACCTAGAAAGACTTGGCGGTCACCAAGCGAAATCATGGCGCGATACTTCTTCGAGCAGGCCGTCGATTTGTGGTAGGACACACCTTTATATGGGCATGAGCTATTCTTCTGTGGTTGGCGATAACGGTATTTATGTGCGTCGATACCAATGTTTTGGCGCGTGAAGTCGAGGTTCTTCTCCTTTTGATAAGCGTGGTTAACACCAGTTATGTACTTCGGCAGTGCCACCTTTTTCCCTTCTATAAAAGCCAAACAGCGTCTCGTTTGATGTGCATATGTAATATGCCAAAGAAACGCATTAACACGTTCATAATCTTGATCATCTACTAATATATAATCATCAATATTTCTTACATATACTTTTTTAACCACGAATCATGACCTCACATTCATTTCTTAAAGGCGAACTACGTAATAAACGAAACATTTTAAATATCATTTTATATTTTACAATACCTTTATAAGCGTGTAAATCTGATTTTTCAAATCTGTTTAGGTGAATTTGTATAATTCAAAATTTTGTTGAAATTCGTAATGAAAACGATTACTATAATAGAGATAAGGTCATCAGATGACTTAATCAATTATATGAATGCCTTAAGGTGTGAGGGGTTGGTTTATATGATGATGCTCGTAGCATTAAGTGCGGTCATCGTGCCGTTCTTATTTTTAGTTGTTCTACGTATGTCTGCTTTAAAAGGGATGATTATCAGTGCAATCGTAGTGACAACGCTAGGTCTTTTCGTTTGGGGAATAGAAACGAAAGCCGTTTTAGCATCTATTTTACAAGGTACACATAAGACATTAACGATCTTACTGATCTTATTTGGTGCGTTGGTATTATTAAATACATTAAGAGGTACTGGTGCAGTGGACCGAATTAACCAAGGTTTCCAAAGTATCTCAGACGATATGCGTGTACTTGTGATTATTGTAGGATTCTTATTTGGATCATTAATTGAAGGTGCGGCAGGTTTCGGTACGCCAGCAATGGTTACAGCGCCGTTAATGTTAGCACTTGGGTTCAGACCTTTAACAGCCGTAACTGCTGCCTTGATTGCGGATAGTACATCTGTGTCTTTTGGTGCAGTAGGGACACCAGTAATCGTTGGTTTGAGTACGTTAAAGCATGCGGACCGCACATTGTTCTTTGATACAGGTGCGACGATTACATTAATCGACTTAGTAACAGGTATGTTAGTGCCATCAATCATGGTGTTAACAATGGTATTGTTCTTTGGTAAGAAGGACAAACTGAAGTCGATTCTTGAAATCTTACCTTGGACGTTATTAATCGGTATCGTGTATTCATCTTCAGCGTTGCTATACGCGCATGTCTTTGGTCCAGAATTCGTTTCAATTTTAGCGTCGTTAACAGGTATTATCGTAGCTGTGTTAACTGCGAAATTTAACTTCTTAATTCCTAAGAAAGTATGGCTTGATGTTCTAGACGACTCGTTCAAGCGTAAGACGACAAAGTCCGATATGAACTTATTTGCAGCTTGGTCTCCATACTTAATTGTAGTAGCGTTATTATTATTAACACGCGTGGTGCCTCAGTTAAAGGCCTTCACGTTAACTGCAATTGATTTATCATGGAATCAGATTCTCGGCTTTGAAAAGATTTCTTCAGGATGGGCGATCTTGTACTCACCTGGAACGATTTTAGCGTTAGCTGCAATTTGCGCCGTATTTATTCAACGTAAGTCATTTAGTGTATTCACGACAGCAAGTTTAGATGCCTTGAAAACGATTAAAACAACAGGTATCACGTTAACGGCTACACTTGCGATGGTACATGTTTTTAGTAACTCAGGTATTAATGCGAATGAACTATTAAGTATGCCGAAATACATCGCGAATGGTATGGTACAAGCATTTGGTGACAACTGGGTATTTATTTCACCATTCTTAGGTGCCCTTGGTTCATTTATCACAGGTAGTGCGACAGTATCGACGTTAACGTTTGCGGAAGTTCAATATAATATTGCAGAAGCAATTGGTATGAACACGAACGTTGTACTCGCGTTACAAGTTATCGGTGGTGCAGTCGGAAATATGATTTGTATCCATAACGTAGTAGCCGCTTGTGCAGTTGTTGGTATGGAAGGTAAAGAAGGTAGCGTTATCCGTAAGACATTAGGACCAGCAATGTTCTATTGCTTAATTGTAGGTATTAGCGGCTTTATCTTCATGACATTTATTCTTTAATTTTCATTATGAAAAGGCGTCTCGCTTGGTGCGAGACGCCTTGTTTATTTGGTTCTAGAGAATTATAAGATGAATAGGAGGCGTCTCGTATGATGCGAGACGCTTCCTTTTTTGGTTTTAGAGATATGGGTGCTTGAAGTTATCACGGTAGGTGATGTTAAGGGCACTGAAACTTGATGAGGAAACCGTCATCAAGTCTCAGACTGCTTGAAACTTGATGACGAAATTTTAATCAAGTCTCAGAGCCTTTGAAACTTGATGAGGAAATTTTAATCAAGTCTCAGACCGTTTGAAACTTGATGGTGAAATTCTAATCAAGTTTCAAATCCATATTATGAACCCTTGAGCTTAAAATTGAGCAAATTCGTACCTGAATAATCGAAGTGTCGTTTGCATATATGTCTTAATTTCCATTCGAGTATATCTTTGCACCAGTATTGAGCTTGTTTGAATGTGAATGGCTTCCCAGTTATATGGTATAAATCTTTTAAGCTACTAAGGATAGCCTCATTAATATCGAATTTTTTACAACAAAACTTACATGTAAAGTTGCGATACCTACTTTTATAAATAATTGGATCGAGAGTACCACAATGTATACATTTAAGGCCAGGTTGTAATTCGTTAAACTTATATGGTCGTGTAGGTTGATAATGGGAGAAATAGTCAATTTGTTGGGCTTTTAAAAAGTGATAAACTTTAAAATCCTTTTCAGAGGAAGGTCCGAAGAATGATGAAATTTTATGAAGTTCTGTAGGAAGCAGGTAAGTGCTACGGTTAGGTAAATCACCGTGAAGGGTGAAAGTAGGGTTTGTGTAAACAATGTAAGCTTTGAGGTCATAATGAATTTGCTTAGAAGAAAGTAATCGCTTAATTTCATTCTTTTGCTTGATAAGTTGCGAATACGGATTAGGAATTTCAAATTCAGTTGCGGTCCGCATTGCATGATCTTTAGCATAATAATCACCAGTGTAATTTTTTATCTCGAAAAGGTAGACGTTATAGTTATTGACGATGAGATAATCGATTTCAAGGGGGTTGTAAGTGTTGTAGTAAGCATTGTGGAGGTATAGTATTTCTTTGTCTTGCAAAAAGGATTCATAAAAGAGACGCTCGCCCTCAATTCCAAGTTTTAGCTGTTTGATTTTGAGGGCTATCTCTTTATTAGGCGCGCACCGGTTTTCAATAGCGAGCCAATATTTATTAGGGTTGTAGTCGTTCATGGTACCAACTCATTTCACATTAATTAATTTAATAATAACATAAAATAATTTGTGAATGATATATCAATGAAAATGATTTAAGTTGGTAATCGCTTACTCAAGATACGGCTCCATAAGAATGACAACCTCTTGTGCCTTACGCTTATAGTTCTTGTTATTATGCGTACAATAATCGTACATAACACCCAAGATCGCTGACGTTAAAAATACAAGCAACGTCTTTTCTTTTAAAATTGGATGATCTTTATATTCACTTTTTAACTTACTAAAGATTTCCTTTTTAACATTATATTCGAACTTTTTTAAGAATATGGAAGATATTGAACTATTAAAGAAAACTCTAAATACCAACTTATTTTGGTTGAGAAATTTAAACCATCTTATCGTACCCGCTTCAAAGTCAGGCGATTCGCGATATTTACAGATTTCAATAAAATCATTGATATAGTCATCCATAATATGTTCAACGAGTTCAAATTTATCGGTATAATGGGCATAAAACGTACGCCTAACAATATTTGAGCGTTCACAAATATCGGTAACTGTAATTGCTTCAATTGTATCTCTTTCTAGCAATTTAAGTAAACTTGTTTTTAAAGCATTCTGTGTTTTAATCATTCGTCTGTCCAAAGAATCTCTCCTATTAATGCATAATTTGAAATTATGTGTAATATGGTGATGATACAGTGCTTAAAATGATTTCATCAGTCAAAAATCATTTGTAGTTATTCTACCATTTGCGATTTAAAACACAAGTTGAGTAATATCTTTGAAAGTTGATTGTAATATTTTTGGAATATTTTGACAATATTAGAGTGGACGGAATTCGTAACTCGGTTGTAAATCCGTGTTAGCGTTAGGAGTTAATTGAAACTTGATGACGAAACCGTAATCAAGTCTGAGGGCTGTTGAAACTTGATGACGAAACCGTAATCAAGTCTGAGGGCTGTTGAAACTTGATGACGAAACCGTAATCAAGTCTCGGGGCTGTTGAAACTTGATGACGAAACCGTAATCAAGTCTCGGGGCTGTTGAAACTTGATGACGAAACCGTAATCAAGTCTCGGGGCTGTTGAAACTTGATGACGAAACCGTAATCAAGTCTCAGGGCTGTTGAAACTTGATGAGCAAAACTTAATCAAGTCTCAGGGCTATTGAAACTTGATGACGAAACCGTGATCAAGTCTCACCTTCAACCCATAATAAAAACACCTCCGAAATTCATTCGGAGGTGTACCAAATTTTAGCGAACAAGCTAGGTGCGCATCAACCGCACCATCACACGCTCACAATAACTATCTAAATCACCCTAAATTAGCGGTTGATTTGGTTATTTGATTTAGCAGAGAATTTACTATGAACAACCATCATATCTTTAATACGTTTTTCAGCTAAGTGCTCAGCTGCACTTACTGGTAAGATGTCTTGTTCTTTAGCAATGTTAAAGATTTTATCCATTTGATTGTAGATACCTTTAACTTTAGCAATCGCACGATCTTCGTTATAACCTTGAAGTTCGTCAGCAACGTTAATTACACCGCCTGCGTTTACAACGAAGTCTGGTGCATAAACGATACCTTTGTCTTCTAACATTTTACCGTGTTTTTCAGTATCTAATAATTGGTTGTTTGAACTACCGCATACTGCTTTAACTTCTAATTGAGGGATAGTGTCGTCGTTTAGGATTGCACCTAACGCACATGGTGCGAAAATGTCAGCTTCTACACTGTAGATGTCGTCAACGCCAACTTTTTCAGCATTGAAATCATTTACAACACGTTCTACCGCTTCATCATTGATATCTGTAACAACAAGTTTAGCACCTGCTTCGTGTAAGTACTCACATAATGTGTAAGCAACGTTACCTAAACCTTGTACTGAAACTGTTTTACCTTCTAAGTCGTCAGTACCGAATGCTTCTTTCGCAGTACGTTTCATTGCGTAGAATACACCAAGTGCTGTCTTAGGACTTGGGTTACCACTTGAACCGTATGATTCACTGATACCAGTTACATAAGGCGTTTCTTGATAGATGAAGTCCATGTCTTCAACAGTCGTATTCACGTCTTCAGCTGTGATATAACGACCATCTAAACTATTGATATAGCGACCTAAAGCACGGAAGAAAGCTTCTGATTTATCTTTCTTAGGGTCACCCATAACAACTGTTTTAGCACCGCCAAGGTTAAGACCAGCTGCTGCGTTTTTGTAAGTCATACCTTTAGCTAAACGCATAACGTCTTCAATCGCTTCTTCTTCTGTTTCATAATTCCAGAAACGACAACCACCAAGTGCAGGTCCTAATGTTGAATCGTGGATACAAATAATTGCTTTTAAGCCACTTGTTTTATCATGGCAGAATACTAATTGTTCATAATCGTATTGTTCCATTTTTTCAAAAATCATGTTTCGTACGCCTCCCAATTGTTTGTATTATAGAAGTATAAAGATTTATTCGTTTGTTAATCATATACTTTTGAAAAGTCCTACAATATATACTTTATAATTAAAGAATACGTTATGTCAAAAAAGAAAATCCTTTAAAACAGTAATGTGAAAGCGATTTAAAGTGTTTTAATAAATGATAATATTGAGATAATTTTTCAATTAGGTGTCATATATGGGCTCAGATTATTGATTGAAAATTATAACAATAAAATTTGTCTTTAAAACGATTTGAACTTTAATTTTATTAAGCAGTTCATTCTAACGCGTATTATTTCTTATGTTACTTTTGAAAAGAAGAAATCTTAGGAGGCTTTTAAAAAATGGCAGACGTATTATTTATTAATATCGGACCAGAAGGGCACGTGAATCCATCACTACCAATTGTCAAAACGCTTGTTGATATGGGCGAGAATGTTACAGCTTACGTTGGTGATGGCTATGAAGATAAATTTAAAGCAACTGGCGCAAACATCAACACGCTCTCATCGGAGACGATGCTTGAAACATTCTTAAGTGAACGCCGTGAAAATTTATTTAGCGTGATAAATGGTCTCGTTAAGATGTATACACTTGCTTTACCGAAGATATTAGCGAATATTGAAGGTAAAACGTTCGATTACATCGTCGCGGATTCCATGTTCAGTGGCGGCTATGCGATGGCTCAAAAACTTCAATTGCCTCTCATTTCACTTGTTTCATCGTTCGCCGAAACTGAAGCAGACTTTGATGATAAGATTAAGCTCATTAGTAAGACAGTTCCCGTAGCGGATAAAACCTATGAAGACGAGCGCTTTAATGAACTGATTGGTGAACTTAACAACGCTATGGGTCTTGAACTGTCGAAGCGCTATGAAATCATGAATAACCCGGGAAATATGCATATCAGTGCCGTGCTTAAAGGCTTCCAATTTGAAAATCACGCGTATCACGACGACGCATTTACATTTATTGGACCTAGAACGTCTGAAGCCAATCAAGATGACACGTTTATGGATGATATTGATCAATCGAAACCAATCATTTATATCTCACTCGGAACGGTATTTAATGAAAACATGGCGTTCTTTAACCAATGTATCGAGGCGCTTAAGGACCTCGACGTTACGGTTATCATGTCCATTGGTAACACGAACGATGTGGCCGACTTCGAACATCTGAGTGATCAATTTATCGTTAGAAATTATGTGCCACAAAAGGCTATACTTAAGCAGGCTGATGTGTTTATGACGCATGCTGGGATGAATAGTACCAATGAAGCGATAATGGCGCACGTGCCGATGCTCGCATTTCCGCAAAGTGCCGACCAACCATTCGTGTCGAAACAACTTGAGGACTTAGGGTTAGGTGTGAAATTGAACTCAAGTACCGTTACAGTCGATGACATTAAGTCACACGTTAATGCCATTCTTGAAGAAAAGGCCCAATACCAACAAGCGCTTGAACAAGTAAGCGCAACTCATTGCGACTTAGAAGTGGTTAAAGAAACGATCCGAAATTTTAAACAAGCACAAAAGATTAAACAGTAAAGGGGATTCATAATGTCCAACGAAGACGTATTTAAAAACTTAGCAAATAAATACGATGTACCCGAACGTGTGGCGCTCGCGAACATCATTGCCTCAGAATTAAGAAACCATATTGAAGCTGACCATGAGCAAACGCTTATAGATTATGGCGGTGGCACAGGGCTCGTGTCACTTCAACTTATCGATTTATTTAAACATATTACAATCATGGATGCTTCTCGGGAAATGATAGACGTCGCGACATCGAAAATTGAAACTGAGGATTTAAAAAACGTTGACTCAATGCATATCGATGTGACTAAAGATACGAGTGACGCATCGCTACCTAAAGCTGATATCATTATTTTATCGCTCGTTCTACTACACGTTACGGATAAAGTGACATTACTCAAGCAATTACGCAACATGTTAAAGGAAGATGGTGCGATATATATTGTTGATTTCGATAAAAATGAACGCGTGACGCATCCGAAAGTCACTAACGGCTTTACAGAGGAAACGCTTCAAGTATTATGTGATAAAGCTGATTTAAAATACGAAGGTCGAAATGTCTTTTATAAAGGTGAAAAGATATTTGTAAAAGAAGATGCGGAAGTATTTGTCGCGAGAATTACGCGATAATGTTACACGTGAAACAAATTTCTGTTTAATCGTGAAAAATGCGCTAACACGCGACTAATGAGACAAATCGGTGTAAACTTACAATCCTATAAATATGAATTTCGTAAACTTAATGCTACGCTTGCCTTGAATGACACATTTTAAGGGAGGCGTTCTTTATGGTTTTAAGTATCTTAGGTTTCGTTCTTGGAATAGGCTTCATTGTATTCGGAATCGCTACAATCGTTTTTGGTCTGTACCAAATCATGTGGCCATTAAGTCAACGAAAACATAAAAGTTATCAAAAATATATCTTGACCTTTGGCGTACTAACTTTAATTTGTGCAATATCATTAATCGTTTTAGCTGGTATATTTAATTAGACTCCCATTATTTATAGGCGATACTTAATATGTTTGAACGGTAGAATTAGTCCAAATGTGTCGTAATAAATTTGAGTTTCATGACATATTTATATAACATAAGAATTGTTGAATTTATTTTTAAAATTTATATTATCAAAATTCATGAAACTTTAAACGCTATTTCTACACGAATGAGGAGGATAATAGTGAAATTCATGCCTAGATTATTTGGTTTCTTATTTCAATTAAGTGTGACGCTGCTCGTTATACTTTGTATCAAATACATCGCTAATTTTGTATTTAAGATGAATTTGAATTGGCCATTAGTTGATGACATCCCATTCTTACCATTAATTTTACTCTTCTTTGTCATCTTATTTGGGATTCTTTATGAAGTCACTAAAAGAAAGGCTCGAAAGTAACACGTAATTCATAATCTTGTTAATTCAGTGCATGTATCCAAGCAACCAACATAAAAAGGATGAAATGCAAGCGGTTATCCCGCATGGTTTCATCCTTATTTTTTATGTCTTTTCGACATTTGGCTTTGAACCTTTTAAAGGTTTATTTGAAGTTGGTTTAAACATAAATATGAATACCACGAGTCCGATAACGTTTGTGATAATAAGGAATATCGCTGGCGCATACTTACCATTTTCAAGGGAGCCTAACAGTGTCAGGATAAACGGTGTTGCGCCCCCAAATATAGCCGTCGCGACATTATATATAATAGAAAGAAATTTCATACGCACGTTCGTGTGCGTAATTGCAGGTAGTGTAGACGGCATTATACCTACGAAGATGGACAGCATGATCGCATACACCATAACTGCGATAAATACGCTAACCACATTACCCATATTGAGTACAAATACGGTCGGAATCGCTAATAAAATGTACAATATAAAGCCTATTACAAGTAAGCGTTTATTATTATATTTATCACTTAAATAACCAAAGATAAATATAAATGGAATAATTAATAATAACGAAATCGCATTAATAATCGTTGAAGATTGATCTGACATGGATAAGTCATTCTTCAGGAATGAAGGCAGATAAGTTAGGAACATGTAATTGTTGACGTTCAGAACTGCCACGGCTATTAACATGACAAACGCTTCTTTCTTATAATTCTTCAACGCCTTGAATAAGCTTTGCGTCTTCTGATCAACATGATGTTTAAACGTTGGTGTTTCATCGAGCTTCGTTCTTAGATAGAAGACCATTAAGCCAAACGGTGCCGCCAAGATAAATGGTATGCGCCAACCAAAGGCCTCCATCTGTTCTGTCGATAAGTTGAATGACAGAATAGCAACTAGAATCGCTGCGAACGCATTACCAACCATCGTTCCCATTTCAAGACCACTGGCTAGACGTCCACGTTTCTTATCAGGCGAACTCTCAACAATATACGTCATCGCGCCACTGTATTCGCCACCCGTTGAAAAGGACTGTGCCATCCTAACTAAGAGTAGTAAGATAGGAGCGAAGATACCGATTTGATGGTAGGTCGGTAATACTCCAAGTAGTAAGGTCGATAATGCCATGATTGAGATTGTGGTGGTTAGCACAATTTTACGCCCGAATTTATCACCGATTGCACCAAAGACGATTGCGCCAATTGGTCTGACTAAAAACGCGAGCGCAAACGTTCCGAATGTATAAAGTAAATTTTCACTCCCACCTGTGTTTGGGAAGAAGTTTGCACTTATGTAGACCGCTAATTGCGCGTAGAGCGCGAAGTCAAACCATTCGAGTGCATTCCCCATAGAAGTTATGATAACTTTTCGTTTTGCTGATGCAGAATTAACGTAATTGACGTCTCGTTGCATCACAATCCCCCTTTATTCTTCTTTTTTAAAAGCCAAAAAGTTATACTTATTATTAATCTTAACGCTTTAAATTGCATAAACAACCTTATTAGAGCTTTTAAATAAATTAATAAATAAATTTATATCACGAGAACTAATTTATAATGTAAATGTGCGTCTTTAAATATATATGATATATTAAAAATATAATTTCTTAGGAGGCACTTACATATGAAGAAACTTATTACGTTAACCTTGGCAAGTATGTTATTATTAGGTGCTTGTTCAGCAAGTGAAGAGAAAGAACCTGATAAAGAAGCGGTTAAAAAATCTAAATATGACTTAGTTTACTTCGAGCAATTATCTAATGGAGATAAAGACGAGTTACGCGTTGAAATCGGTTATAAAAAAGACGGCAAAGTTAAACATTTTACTACATCAAGCAAGAAATTATATGAACATATCCTAAAAGACGAAAATGCGAAACCATATGTGGTTAAAGATGGTAAGAAATACCACGTCTATCGCACACCTTACATGACATATTCAGGCAATGAAATCGAAGGTGAAGTGACGGGTAAAAGCGAAGTGAAAGATAAATAATGAAGAAAAAATTATTATATAGTTGCTTAAGTTCGCTCTTGATATTAGGCACATTAACGCCTTATGTTGATGCGAAAGGTGGATCATCAGGCGGTTCAAGTTCAAGCAGCAGTAGTAGTGCATCTAGTAGTTCTGGCGGTGCACGAAGTTCAGCAAGTTCGAGTGCACGTTCCGTTCGCACAAGCGTCCAAGCCAGTCGCCAAGCGAGTAGACAAGCAAGTCTAGCATCACGACAATCAAGCTTAAAATCTGGTATGAAGAAACGCCATCATTCATCTGGTAGTTCAATGGCACCACCGCCTTTTATGTACGATTTCAGATCATCGCTAATGAAGCAACGTCAGTCAACAATGTTTTACAACAATTCATTAATGTACTGGATGTTATTGTCTGGTCACCATAACCTTGATCAACAAAGAGCACTATTACTCCGTCATAAAAAGCCCAAAGAAAAACTCTATACCGTGGAGATTAAAGATAAAAAAGGCAAAGAGCACCTCGTAGTCGTGACAAAGAAAGAGTACGATATGGTTCAAAACGGCGAGAAAGTTAAATACGCAAATGGTAAATTGCAGAAAGTAAAATAGAAGCTATAAATCAAACCGTTAGTAGGACTAACGGTTTTTGTTTTGTTAGAAAGTTATACTATTTTAAGACTTTATGATTTATAATATTTTAAGTGTTACAAATTATTATAAAATATGAATTAATGAAAACTTGTCATGATTTATATTTAGAAGTGAAAGAGGGGTTCTATAAGTGAAAAGGTTAATAGTCTTAAGTCTAGCTAGTTTAATTGTCTTAACATCATGTGGTCATGAAGATAAAAAAGACGATGAAAAGAAGACAAGTGAGGAAAAAAAGAAAAAGGATCAAAAGGAAACTAAGGATAAGAAAAAGAAGGAGACTCAGGATGAAAATGAAGCAAAAACTCAAGAAGCTAAAAGTACTGAAGTAAATGAGAATATTAATAATCAAACAACAAATACCAATAATCAAAACACAAGTATTCAAGTTAATGTGAATAACATAACTGATCGAAATACATTAGTTAGTGTACTTAATAGTGGTAACTATAGTGAGATTGAAAAAATCCACGCGTATAACTCCGCGGTAGCTAATGGAGTAATACCTCAAGGTAATGTTATGGAAGGACCAGCTATAAAAGCTTATGAAAGCTCCTTAAGAGTTGAAAACGGTGAAGAAAAATCTATCTACGACATGCATGAAGAAAATAATTCGGAGAACCATCGCACTCCAGAAGAACAGGCTGCTCATGAAGCGTGGGTAAACGGTCAAATTGAATGGAGTAATGCGACTTCTGAGGAACGAGAGCAAATAAGACAAGATAGAATGGAAGAAAATGAAGCTGAGTATGACGAAGAGAGTTACTAAATAACTTAGTTGAGAAATATAACAACCGAAACTTTTCGTAGCTAAATCTAATTAAAATTTTTATAATTAAATATTAATTTTAGTGTTCGTTGACTTATTTAGCTACTGTGATAGTATGTGTAGCGGTCTAAAAACATTTTAGAAAGGATCGAACACATGGCTAATAAAGAAAAATCGTTTTCCAATGTTTTTACGTATGCCTCTTCTATCGTAGGTATACTTGTACTTTTAGGTGCCATTTTCCCTGATCAATTTGGACAAGTTTCAGGCGATATCGGTGCTTGGATTACAGAAACATTCGGTTGGTATTACATGCTTGTTTTTACAGGTATTTTATTTTTATGCATCTTTCTGATTTTCAGTCCAATCGGAAAGCTGAAATTAGGTAAACCTGATGATAAGCCAGAATTTAGAACAGTGTCATGGCTAGCAATGTTATTTAGTGCCGGTATGGGTATCGGTTTAGTGTTCTACGGCTCATCAGAACCGATTTCACATTACTTATCTCCGTCGACTGCCGACCCTGAAACTAAAGAAGCACTTAAAGATAGCTTAAGAGCGACGCTATTTCATTACGGCTTCCATCCATGGGCAGTTTATGGCATCGTTGCGTTATCTCTAGCTTATTCTCAATTTAGAAAAGGCGAAGTAGGCTTAATATCTAAAACATTACGCCCAGTTCTAGGCAAACACGTAGACGGAATTCCAGGCATCATCGTCGACGTACTCGCTGTATTTGCGACGATCATCGGTGTCGCGGTTTCGCTAGGAGTAGGTGCGATGCAAATTAACGGTGGTCTAAATTATCTATTTGACGTACCGAATAATAAAGCCGTTCAAGGTATCATTATCTTAGTAGTAACTGTATTGTTCTTATATAGTGCTTGGAGTGGTTTAAGTAAAGGTATTCAATACTTAAGTAACTTGAATATGGGGCTAGCAGGCATTCTTTGCCTAGCTTTACTTATTCTAGGCCCTACAATCTTCATTCTTAATATGATGACTAGTTCTGCAGGTAACTATCTCAACTCACTGATTTTCAATAGTTTTGATGTTGCACCTTTAAATGAGCAAAAGCACAAATGGTTACAAACTTGGACAATCTATTATTGGGGTTGGTGGCTAAGTTGGAGTCCATTCGTGGGTATCTTTATCGCCCGTATTTCAAAAGGGCGCTCAATCCGCGAATTCATTTCAGCAGTCTTACTCGTACCAACTGTAATCAGTATTATTTGGTTTAGCGTCTTCGGTATGACAGGTCTCAAAGTAGGTCAAAGTCATGAAAAGATTTTAAAAATGAAGCCTGAAACGCAGCTATTTGGTATCTTTAATGAATTACCGATAGGTTTCTTATTATCAATGGTCGCGCTATTATTAATCGCATCATTCTTTATCACATCTGCTGACTCAGCTACTTTCGTACTTGGTATGCAGACGTCATTCGGTCGTTTAACACCTTCAGGATTCGTTAAAATTGTATGGGGTGTGATGCTTTCTGCAATCGCATATGTATTATTACTTGCTGGTGGTGAGACAGGACTCGCAGCGCTACAATCTGCAGCCATCATCTCAGCACTACCATTTAGTATTGTTATCATTTTTATGGCGATAGCCTTTTACAAGGATGCGAACGAGGAACGTAAATTCCTTGGCCTCACGATAAAACCTAATAAAAAGCGTATGCAGGAATATCAAGCTTATCAACGCGATCATTAATACGATATAAGTGCACAGTGTCTTTACGGCACTGTGTTTTTTTACGCTTTAAAGTATAAATAATTTATTTAAATAAATATTTTTGCATTATTAGTGATATTTGTTACAATTGAGTTGTAATCTCTTTGTAACATTTTGGAAATGTTTTTGTTACTTTTGCTGAGAAAAGAGTTAGGGGAGTTATACGCATCTTTGTCAATCGCATAATCTCTTGTTATTAAATTTGGAACCGTTGCATTGTGAAAAGTAAATTAAAAGGGGTAATGATTATGAAAAAAGTAGCTAAGTATTCTATTTCTTCAGTTATCCTAGGGAGTGCCTTAGTATTAGGCGTCAACACAGATGCAAGTGCAGCTGAAAAAGTAGATGACGTTCAAGTCGTTGACACTGCAGAACAAGCGGTTAAGCAAACTACTGGCCAAAATCTTAAAGACGATTACCGTTATCTAAGCATTGAAGAGAAAGGTCACTATTATAAGTTAAGAACAGTTTATAAGTATGGTGCTGGCAAAGATCGTATGTATAAAGTGTACAAGAACGGTCGCGTTAAAGAAGGTACGATGCCTTTAGGTAAGGACGATTGGGTTTTTCAAACCATTGGAAAGGTCCAACCCGGCCAGAACGAATACAAGATTAATTTAAATGAAAGTGAGCGTAAAGCATTTGATCCGCCTCAACGCCGTTTAGATGTCGTTTATAACCTGCATGTTTTAAGAGACCAGAAAAATGTCGGTATCATCACAGACCATCAATATTATTTACTTGCTTCAAACATCCTTAACTCAAGACTAAATGGTTATCAAGCAGACCAAGATGTACTTGATCACGAGCATGAAGATAGCTTTTATCAAGGTTAATAGAAATACAGAAGAAGCTAGGAATCTTCCTAGCTTCTTTTACATAATTAAATTCCAAATGACGATATTTAATTCAGTTCGTTTCATTTATATCACCTCATAGGATACTTTATTATAACGCATTTAATTCGTATTTATATCTATCTTAAAACTATCTTAAATCTACATTCTCCAATATCAATTATCTATATTTATATGTAGAATTAATATTGAGGTGACATGATGAATTCTAAAGTATTAATTATTGAAGATGATTTAGATATTCAGGAATTAATTAAAATAGCTTTAACTTCTAAAGAAATTGGAGAAGTTCATACTGCCGACGATATTTCAAGTGGTAAAGAGATGCTTGAAACTTACTATTATGATGTGATTTTATTAGATATTAATTTGAAATCTGAAAGTGGTTACGAATTAATTAAATATATTAAATCAACCGAAACTAAAATAATCGTTGTGTCCGCTAAGGACACAGAACTCGACGTTTATAAAGGGTTCGAACATGGTGCGATTGATTATGTGAAAAAGCCTTTTGATCCTTTGGAGTTGTCCTACCGTGTTAAAGCACATATTAAAAAGAAGACCTTACATCGTAACCAACATTTAACGGTTAATTTAGATACGACTGAAGTTTATAACAATGAGGAGAAGGTTTATTTAACATATCGTGAGTACGAGTTGTTACATTATTTTATTGTAAATCAGAATCAAATTCTGTCTAAAGAACAACTGTATGAACATGTTTGGGGGTACCATACGGCCCTCGATGACAATACACTTATGGTACATATTCGTACATTAAGGAAAAAGGTAGAACAAAATCCAAGAACGCCTGAACTTATTCAAACTGTAAGAGGTAAGGGCTATATTTATAGGAGCTTGTCATAATGAATAAACGACTCACATGGACGTTCATTAAGTATTTGGCGCTTTTTTTCATTACTACAGTTATACTTTCAGTAGTCGTATTTTTTATTTTGCTTTTCCAAATTGTCTATAGTCAAAGCGACAATATTGAGATTATAGATGAAATGTACTTTGAGTTTAATGTAGATAAAAAAGATGGTGCTTATCAAATTTCTAAAGATTTTAAAGATAATCTAAGGGAAGAGAATCTTGAGTTTTATCTTATCAATGATAAAGGTAAGGAGCTATATCCCAAAAAAGGAAGACAACTTAAGGAGAGAATTGCGACACGTTATCATTCAACTCGAATCATGCCATGGAAGAAGAATGTGAATGGTGTCATTATAAGTAAAAAGGCGAAACCAGTTAAAGTTAAAAACTTAAGAGAACTTGATACGACACGTATCATTAAAAGCTTATATATACGTAGCTATAATCCTGAAAAAATATATTTAGAAAATAATAAAATTAAGTTTCATTCTAATGAGCTTTATACTCCTTTCGAATTTAAAGATAATTCAACTGGCCCTATATCTTCAAATAAACCAAACGAAATGAAAGCATATAAGATAATGATTTTAACTCTCGTTGGAGCCCTAGTTATTAATATACTTTTGGCAAGTTTAATCGCATTTTTAATCTCACTTAAACTGTCGAAACCGTTAAAATACTACCTTGCTTGGATTGAGAACTTGTCAGAAGGTAAGCTTTATAAACCTGGGAATAAGACGATATCACGTCGCTCTAAGAAGTTATATCGCGAACTCGATTATTCAATTACTGAGCTAAATCAAAAGCTTGTTCAAGATAGTATGTACCGTAGCCAGATTAACTATTATAAGCAAAAGTGGTTAGGACAAATGTCTCATGATTTAAAATCACCGCTTACATCTATATATGGCTACGCAAAAATATTAACGGTTAAACCAGAAATGCTGCCCCAATACAATGACCTGATTATTAAAAAAGCTGAATACATGAATGGTTTAATCGAGAGTCTAAATGAAAACTTTAAATCTGAAACAAGTCAGATGGCAAAACATAAGGAGAAGTTTTCGATTGAAGAAACGATTAATCGTATCACGACTACCATTCAGTACGATCAAATCGAAGTGGTCAATCATACGTCTGATATGCATTTCTACGGTAACCAACTCTATATTGAGCGTATGCTAATGAACCTCATCGAAAATAGTATTGAACATAATATTAAACATCCGTATATCAAAATAGAGCTTTTCGAAATGGAACATGGCATTCAGTTACATTATTATGATGATGGAAAAGGAATAAAAGATTTCGAACTTGCTTCTACAGAAAATAAGACGACTAAAGTGAACCATGAGAATCATGGATTAGGGTTTTCAGTCATTTTAGATGCCGTAAAATTTCATGACGGGCACTTTGAAAATATTGAGACCGAAAGAGGCGTTCACTTTAAAATCACACTAAAGTCAGCCATTGAATAGAATTTAATGTTATATTTAACGAGAGCTAAACGATAAAGTTTAGCTCTTTTTATATATAAAATGTGAAAAGTTTGAAGAATAATTGCGTAAAGCATAAACTTACACTAAATAGGCGTGTATTTAAGAATAGGTTAAAGCTAGCGTGAAAGGGCGTTTAAATTGAAGGATTTCTTAAAAGTATTTAAACCTTTAATCATGGTCTTTATAACGATTGCGATCATTACGCTAAATTTCAATCAAATTAAGAAGGCAATCTTTAATGGTAAATATCAAGAGAATATGCCGAAGATATTTGATAGTAGTCGTAAAACTCATGGGTTTGGTACCTATGCATACGGTCTGAAATTTGATGGCAAGGATAAACATTATGGCATAGATTATGATTTGCCGATTGGTACTAAAGTTAAAGCAGTTGAAGATGGAACGGTAACGCGTGTGTTTAAAGACAAACTAGGTGGGAACGTGCTTCAGATTAGTGAGGCAAACGGTACGTATCACGAGTGGTACATGCATCTCGATAAGATTAAAGTTCAGACAGGTGACCACGTTAAGAAAGGTGACATCATCGCTTTGTCTGGGAATTCAGGTAGACAAACGACAGGACCGCATTTACACTTCCAAAGAATGAAAGGCGGCGTTGGTAATAAGTATGCCTTTGATCCAAAGCCTTATATTGAGGAAAAGCCCAACAAAGAAAACGCGTTGTATGAGTTAGAAGATAAAAAATAGCCCGTCCTTGAAAGAGGAACGGGCTAAAATTATGAGCAAAATATCAGTATACATTTAAGATATATGAAACACTTCATATAGATTAACAGGGGGTATTTATATGAAAGTTGTTGTAATTGGAGCATCAGGTACAATTGGAAAAGAAGTGTCACAGAAATTAAAAGAACTCAATCATGATGTTATCGAAGTAGGTTTATCATCAGGTGATTATCAAATCGATATAACTAAAGTTAATGATATAAAACAAATGTATAACGACATCAAAAACATTGATGCGGTAGTAAGTGCAACTGGTGCTGCTACATTTCAATCTTTAAAAGAAATGACGGTAGAAGATAACCAAGTTGCTATTAATAGTAAGTTATTAGGGCAAATCAATCTTGTGCTAATTGGGCAGCATTACCTTAATCATAACGGTAGTTTTACTTTAACTTCAGGAATCATGATGGATGATCCTATTGAATTAGGAAGTTCTGCTGCTATGGCTAATGGTGGCATAGCGGGGTTTGTTACTTCGGCAGCTATAGAGTTGCAAAATGGTTTAAGGATTAATAATGTGAGTCCTAATGTAGTTGAAGAAGCATTAGATAAATATGGTGACTTTTTCAAAGGATTCAATCCAAGAAAAGTATCAGAAGTTGCAAATGCATATGTTAAAAGTGTTGAAGGAAAGCAGACTGGTCAAACATATAAAGTTTATTAATGTAAAAAAGAGCTTAGGACTAAACCAATGAAATAAAGCAGTTAAGCTTTATTTCATACAATCCTCAAAACAGCTGACTCAGAGGGCGGGGCCCCGGCAAAGAAAACGCGTTGTATGAGTTAGAAGATAAAAAATAGCCCGTCCTTGAAAGAGGAACGGGCTAAAATTATGTGATTATTCGATTATTTGTTTTCTAATGCCTTACTTAAATTCTTAACGTTTTCTTTCATAAATGACTGATATGTTTGGTCTTTACTTTGCTTCTTAGTGATTGCTTCCATGTTGTTAAACTTAAGTGGCTTAGCGTCGGTATCTTTACGAATGACATCCGTAATCTTCGTAGAAATATTTTCTTCATATAACACATATTTCGCATCTGAATCATTAATTTCTTTAACGATTTTCACTAAGTCTTTTTGAGTAGGGTCTTCTTTATTCATACTTTGAATACCTTGTTGCTTAAAGCCGTAACGTTTAGCTAAGTAACCAATTGAATCGTGAGAAATGAATACTGTTTCACCTTTATGATCCTTTGTCTTAGCTTTTAAGTCTTCATCTAAAGCTTTTAAATCTTTGTCGACTTTCTTAAAGTTTTTCTCATAGTCAGCTTTATTGTCTGGGTCTTTCTTAACTAATTCATCTTTAACTTCTTTTGCCATAGATTGTGCGATTACAGGATCTAACCAAATGTGTGGGTCATATTGACCATGGCTGTGGCCGTGATGACCTTCGTCATGACCATGTTCATGTTCTTCTTCCTTATGACCTTCTTCGCCATGCTCATGCTCGTGCTCGTCTTCTTTAAGTGCGTCTTCGTGGTGTCCATGGTCGTGACCTTCTTCACCATGATGATGGTGATGTCCTTCCATTAACATATCTTTAGATAGTCCTTTTTCAATAGAAAGTTTTTTATCTTCTTCTTTAATCGATTTAGCAATTTTTTTCGCAACAGGGTCTAATGTGTCGCCTGTATACACAAATAAATCTGATTTATTTACGTCTAAGATGTCTTTTTGAGATGGGTCGTACGTATGTAAATCCGCACCTTCAGGGTATACAGATTCTACTTCTACATGCTCGCCACCGATTTGCTCAACGAGGCTCGTTAAAGGATAAATCGTCGTCTTTACATTTAGCTTATCTTTCTTTTTATCATTAGAGTTTGAATTGCCGCAAGCTACGAGTAAGAGCGCTAATGCGATAACACCAATGATACTAATAAATGATCTCTTCAAATTTGCCACTCCTTAAATAGTAATGTTTACGATTTATAATTATATACCTATTTTTCTTAAATGAAAAGCCATTTTAATAAAATATTTATTTTAAGATTTTAAACCAACTACAAGCGGGCAGTCTGAAGTTTGTCTTACGTAAGACTGCCGGACCTATTAAAAAGTATGTTTAACAAAGCGTCGTTTGATTGCCATAACGATGATAATGACAATAACGACGATTAATCCGACGCCAGTAGTTACAATACTACCCTCTAATCCAAAATTATCACCATTAAAGATGGCGTTAGTCTGATCAGTCACAGTTAGCAATAATGATTCTTCAATCGGAATTCCACTAACTTGAATACCAAGGATTGGTCCTAACATAAAATTCCATAAACAATGGACGCCTGCCACAAACCATATGCTATTCGTCATGTAGAATAATAGAGAGAAAATAATACCGAAGATAAATAGATTAATTATAGGCAAGATGTCCAAGCCTGGATTTTGAAGATGGAATGCTACAAATAAAATCGAGTTTATAATGATTCCAAGCGTAACCCCTTTTTGACCAGCTATCGCGTTCATAATAAACCCTCTAAATAATAATTCTTCAGCGAAGCTTTGGAATATATAAGCTACCAAGAATGCTAGAATGACATTTACTTTGAAGTTGTCGTTAAATGAAACTTCATAGCCTTTTCCAACGAAAATAACAGCGAATATCGTTAGAATTAGGCACGTACCGAATAAAGCGCCTAAAATGTAGAATTTGAGAAATCCTTTTTTATAGATGCCAATAGAGTGAAGTGTACGTTGTTCAATGAATTTATTTGTGAATAAGAGTAGTAGAATCGTTATAATAAAGAAGATAAGCATATCTAGAGGCATGCCATAGCCGCTATCATATAGTAGCGTTAGTAATGATTCGAAAGCTTCTTCGTCTAAAAAGAAAGAAGGTAAGTGGTGCAACCAGTTAAAGAGTTCGGGTGTTATAATGAAGAAAATTAAGAAGGCATAAAGGATTGTAAGCCAAAATGTGCCTCTATATGAAAACTGGGTTGATTCGATGCTATCGTTTAATTTAATCATGATGTTGACTCCTTTGGTGTAAATTAACATTATTATACCAGTGATAGCTTTAAATATGAATAAAAATATGGAACACGGTGCGCCTTCAAAGCGTCACTCATGTTCCATTTAAGTAAGTATTTATTTGCGGATTAGTGTAATGATACCGGCTACTAAAATTAAAATACCTGATAAAATACCGAATACACTAATTAAAACAACGTTTAGGATACCGCCAACGATAAGTAGGATACCAATAAGTACGCGTTTCTTATTGATGATACAACTTAAGATTAATGTAATGATACATGTAATAATAACTGCGACACCTAAACCTAGGACAGTACCACCTGATCCAGTTTCTAACCCCTCTGATAAGCTACCAATCATTATTGCAATGATGCCGCCGATAATACCAAAGATACTACCTAAAATGCCAAGAACCATTTCAGCTACTCGGCTAGTAGGGCGGTTTTGTTGGTACTGATTTTGATGTTGATATTGTTGTTCCATATGTATACCTCCAAATTAATGAGTATGTTACAACTCTATCATATTTTATATGTTTCAAGTTTAGATTTTCGTAATTTTAAAATAATTTTAATAAAATTATATATAGGGAGTGTTTATTATGATTAGACAAGCTACACTCAATGATGTATCTAATATAGCTCGTATTCACGTCGAAACTTGGAAGGATACCTACTGTGGTCTTATCGATCAATCGTACCTAGATGCAATGTCTACAAAGGATAAAGAAAGCTTATGGGAGCAGGTTATTCCGAAGTCACATGTTTACGTTGCTACTGATAACAACGATAACGTCGTAGGATTTATCAATGGTGGTATAAACCGAGATAATCCGCAACAAACTCATATCGCAGAGGTATACGCGTTTTACGTTTTACCATCTTCTCAAGGCAAGGGGTACGGACGTGCTTTATTAAAGCAATTATTCAATTGCTTCATTGAAGATGGTTACCAAGAAGTTATCATTTATGTGCTGTCAGAAAACCCAACAACGCAATTCTATGAAAACATGGGTGGTATATGGCACCATGAACACAGTGATACAATAGGTACAACTAAAGTTAAAGAAACATGTTATCGCTTTAAACTATCGCATATATAAATGAATGAAAAGGAGAATGACAATGGTACAACTTGGAAGTATTGAGGCTGGTGGTACTAAATTCGTATGTGCTGTCGGTGATTCGGACCTCAACATTATTGAAGAAATCGTGATACCAACGACGACACCAGATGAAACCCTCGCGCAAGTCACTTCATTTTTTAAACAATATCCTGATGTAAAGGCCCTAAGTGTTGCTTCATTTGGACCTATCGAAATCAACACAACCCATCCTAAATATGGTTACATTACATCAACACCTAAACTCAAGTGGCAGCATACCGATTTGTTAGGCCGACTTAAAGCCGACATGGATATTCCAATGTACTTCACAACGGATGTGAACGGTTCGGCATATGGTGAATATCAACATGAGTTATCACAAGGTCGTCAAATTAATAGTCTTGTCTACTATACAATTGGTACAGGCGTCGGTGGCGGCGCAGTTGTCAATGGTCATATATTAGGCGGCGCTGGTCATCCTGAGATGGGGCACGTTCATGTAAAGCGTCATCCGAAAGACACTGATTTCAAAGGTATTTGTCCGTATCATAATGACTGTTTAGAAGGTCTTGTTTCAGGTCCTACCTTTGAAGCACGTTTAAATCAATCAGGAAAGGACGTTCCTATCAGTCATCCAGTGTGGGATATCTTAGCTTATTATGTAGCGCAAATTGTGATGCAACAAACGTTAATCTTACGTCCTAATGCGATTGTATTCGGCGGTGGCGTCGTAAGTGAGGCCTTTTTAGAAAAGGTGAGATCTCAATTTAAGGACATGATGCAAGACTACTTACAAGTTGAAGATTTAAAGCGCTACATTAAAATGCCTGCATATCAGGATAATAAATCTGCGACATATGGCAACTTCGCACTTGCTGCAGCCTTACTAAAAAGCTGAATAAGCAACTATTCCTGAACGCGTCGATGCACGCGTTCTTTTTTATTGAGAAAAATAAATCAATTATATTTATAAGTACTTCCATTTTAAAAATAAATTAAAGTAAGTAGTAAAATTATGTTGATTTTGTAATCGTATATTGATAAATTAAGTTTAGTGATATCTAAATTGATATTATATTTTACATATTTTATCTAAATTACTAACCAGGGAAGAGGTACGAATATGAAAAAATTATTATTCTTATGTGCATCAGCTTTCTTAGTATTAGGTGCATGTGGCAATTCAGGAGAGTCAAAAGACGATTCTACAGAGGAAACTAAAGAAGAAGCTAAAACAGATGATACGTCTAACAACAAAGAAGAAACAAACTCTGATGATTCAAAAGATGACGCTAAAGACGATTCAAAATCTGAAGACGATGACGATTCTATCACAGCTAAAAAAGACGATGACAAAGAAAAATCTGACGTGACTTTTAAAAATAATCAATTTAAGAGTGAAGAATTTGACTTAAAAATTGAAGAAGTTAAATTAACTGAAAGCGAGTACGACGGTGAACAAGTCGCAATCTTCTATTCTGTAACGAATAAAGATGCTGAAGATGAATTATCACCGATGACGGCTTTCATGAGAGCGTTTGAAGTTGTAGAAGATCAGAAAGATGTTGAAAACCGCTTAGATATATCTCACTTCGACACTGAAACTGAAGAGAAATACAATAAATACACTAAAAATGAATCAAACAATATCAAAAAAGGTGGTACTGCTAAAGGTGTAGCAGTTTACAAACTTGAAGATATTGAAGGACCAATCTTATTAAAAGCTCAAGACATCGAAAACTATGGCGATAGCGTTGGTCAAAAGAAAATTAACATTAAAGAAGTTTCAAAATAAGAAAAACTAATGTCTTTAAAGTCTTATAAAGTCTATGTAAAACGCATATACTTTGTAGGGCTTTTTCTATTGCAATAAACCAATACGTGAAATCGTCGAAATATCGTTACACCCATTAAGCCGTTGTAAGTCTTATAATAGAATTATCGTGCTTATTACAATTATAGATGTATGTTTCATTATGTAATTTTGTGCAATTCATTTAAATAAGTGATAAATCGTTCGTGAAATAAAATGAGAAAGGCTGTTTCTATGAATATCGGAATTATTTCAGATTTACATATCGATCGCAATAAAGATGTGACACCAAGCGAATATGAGGCGATGCTTGTCGATATCATTAAACACTCTGAAATCGACTTATTTATTATTGCGGGAGACATATCCAACCATCATGCCTACTCATATGAATTCGTGCAACGCGTTCAATATCAAACGGCCGTTCAAACGCTCTTAGTTCCTGGGAACCACGATCTTTGGGATATGGATGCTGAGGCACCAGATACGACGTCCATCTTAAATTACTTTAAATCTAAGCCGAAATGCCTAATCGACGAGCCTTTCATTATCAATGACGAGTGGGCGATAGTCGGTCATTGTGGTTGGTATAACTACGCCTTTGCGAGCGACCAATTTGATTTAGACCGTCTTTCTCGAAAGAAATTTTTAGGCGCGACTTGGCAAGATAAGAAGCATATCGATTGGCATGAGTCAGATATCGAAGTCTCGCGTCAATTCGCGAAAGACATTGAGCGAGATATCAAGCGCGTCGGTGATCGTAAAGTCATCTTAATCACACATATGGTGACCCATCCTGACTTTGTCGTACCACTACCACATCGTATCTTCGATTATTTCAACGCCTTCTTAGGTACGACTGACATCGACGACCTCTACGATACTTACAACATCCCGTATAGCGTTATGGGTCATGTCCACTTCAGGAAAAGACTTCAATCACCTGCACGTACCTACATATGTCCTTGTTTAGGTTATCCAAGAGAATGGCGTACACCAGACATTAAAAAAGAAATGATAGACGCGATACAAATGATTCAAATATAGGGCTTTTAAAAAAGAAATCTAATAAAAATTTAAATGTAGAAAATTAATTAGTTAATAAAATAAAGTATATTTAACAATATCTTATTCCGCTCTGCTATAATGTAGTCAAGTTAGAGATAGGAGGGATAGGATGAGCGTTTTACAATTATCATCAATTACGAAGAAATTTGGAAAGTTCAGTGCGCTTAAAGACGTGAACCTCGACGTTAACGAAGGTGAAATCCTTGGATTCATCGGACCTAATGGTGCTGGGAAGTCGACTACGATTAAGATTATTCTAGGCATTATCCATCAAACCTCAGGCGATGTATCAATATTTGATAAACCTATGAAACAGTTAACCTCTGAAGATATGTCACGAATTTCGTACATTCCGGGTGACGTCAATGTGTGGCCGAACTTTACAGGTGGCGAAATGATTGATTTCTTAATTCGACTCAATGGTAATGAAATACCAGGTCGTAAAGAAGCTTTAATGGAACGTTTCCACTTCGATCCTAAGAAAAAATGTAAGAACTATTCAAAAGGGAACTTACAGAAAATTGGTATCATCAGTGCGTTAAGTATCGACGCAATGTTATATATCTTTGATGAACCAACTTCTGGCTTAGACCCGCTTATGGAACATGAATTCCAGGAATGTGTCTTAGAGCTTAAACATGCCAATAAATGTGTGCTCTTGTCCAGTCACATCTTAAGTGAAGTCGAACATTTATGCGATCGTATCTCAATTATTAAAGATGGTACTGTTATTGAAACGGGTACCTTAAATGACATGCGACATCTGACATATCATCTTTATACGGTGGAGTCACAAGATGACTTAACGTATTTAAAGGATGAAGCGGGTGTCCACCAATTTGAACGAGATGGCTCGCGTTATACATTCCAAGTTGGTCATCAACATACGCAAGCTATCTTACAACGTATTAACCAACATCACATTCAAGATATTCAAATTGCACCACCATCACTTGAAACATTGTTCATGAAACACTATCAAAAAGATAGTGAGATGGAGTAGTATGAAACGTTTATGCCATGCATGGTTTAAAATGTTCCTCATGTATTTGAGAAAGAAACGGCTCTACATGTTGATCGTATCGCTAAGTTTCGCACTAATGTCAGCGCTTATGGCAAAGTCCTTGTACGAAGTGTATCCTGATCAAAGTAAGCGAGACGCTTTAAAGGAAACGATGACGAACCCGTCTATTACAGCGATGATAGGACCTGCATCAAGTGGTAAATATACCATCGGAAATCTCTTTGTTCATGAGATGTTGATGACGACATTAATCATTATCGCCATATTAAACGTTCTGATGGTCGTTAAAGATTTAAAGAAAGATGAAGAGAATGGTTTTGCGGAGCTCATTCATAGTCGTAACGTTGGACGCTTAGCTATTGTGCTCGGTTACAGCTTGTATATAGTCGTTTACAACCTGTTACTCGGTGCTTTAACCACACTCGCGATACAACTCATGAATGTAGAAGGTTTAGATTTCGAAGGGAATCTCTTTTACGGCTTGTCACTCGCATTATGCGGTATGTTCTTCGTATTCTTAACAGCATGTCTGTCCCAAGTCTTCAAGAACTCTGAACAAGTCATCCGCTGGGCAATCGGTCTTGTCATAGTCTTTTATTTATTCAGAGCGATTACGGATATACAAAACGACGACCTTAGTTTATGGTCACCAATCGGGTTACTATACCAAATCTTCCCATATGGTGAGAATGACTTAACGCCAGTTCTCATCATTTCAGTGCTCACTTTAGTGCTATTTGGTTTAACCGTACTTGGTCGTCAAACACGTGACGTCGGTGCTGCGATATTCGGTGAGCCTAAAGGACGCGAACGTGCACCGAGATGGTTAGCCCATTTCCCAGGATTAATCGTGAAACAATTCGGGTTAACGATGATCATTTGGTTAGTCGCGATGTTCGTACTCGGTGCGAGTTATGGTTCAATATTGGCGATCTTAAAGATTTTGCAGACGACAATCCAATGATCAAACAAATCTTAGGTGGCGGTTCGACGCAAGAAATTATCAAGAACTTCATACCATTTATAGCGATTGTATTAACGTTAATTAGCGCCATTTATCCGATCATTTTAATTCAAAGCTTGTATCGCCAAGAACATAAAGGGCAGTTAACGTTAGTTTATATCACTGGTAAGCAACGCCTACGTTTATTTATAACAACACTATTAACAAGCTTGATTTTAAATGCCTTACTCATTGTGATGTATGCATTAGGTATTTGGTTAGCTCAAAGTTTCACATTAGATGACAGTTTAGACTTTGACTTATTCCTTAAAGCAGGCTTGAATTACTATCCAATTACAGCGCTATTTATTAGCGTTGCTGCTTGTCTGTTGGGTCTCAAACCAAGTCTGATTAAATTCATTTGGGCCATTCACATCTTCACATTTGTGGCTAGTTATCTCGGTGAATTGATTTCAGTTGCAGATTGGATGGAACCGTTTATCCTAACGTCTTATATGAGCAACTATCCTGTTAAAGATACGTTCAACGTTACAGAAAGTCTCGTAATGATAGGTATCGCACTTGCACTCATAGTGATAGGTGCGCTCGTGTATAAGCGTCGCGATTTAAAAGCCTAGTAAGAAAGTGAACGCATTTAAAAAGGTCTTATACCAAAGATAGGGGGCGTAACCCTTACTTGGTATAAGACCTTATTTATTATGGAAAATTGATTAGAATTCCATCTACAGCATGCTTTCCTGTAAAGTTCAACTCGAATTTTCAATTTGTTAGTTGAACTTACGAAGAAGCTAGGGCTTCTTCGTTCATTAAAATATAAAGCCCCGGCTTGCATAGCTTGTTAATTTGCTTGCGTATAAAGCTCAACCCGAATTTCCAATTCGTTGGTTGAACTTACAAAGAAGCATTAGCTTCTTTGTTCTTTTGTAAGTGCCGGGGACCCGTCCTCTGAGTCAGCTGTATATGGAATTGCCATTAATAAAGCTATTTATTCCTTATAATAACTTGTATCTCATCTTTTAAGTCTAACTAACGTGTTCTCAATAATTATATAGACTATTTATTCAAACATGCTATAAGGAAATTAAAATGTGCTACTAAATCTTTTATGACTTTTGTCGTTTTAATTTAAATGGCGCATAAATTAGAGCACCAATGAGTACGATTCCTAAATAACCAATTAATGGATAGAAGAAAGCAACTAAATCCGTAAAGCCTACGAAACTTACAATTAAACCGACAATTATTGAAATAATATAAATGATTTTAAATGACTTTGAACCTACATCTTTAAAGCGTGCCGTAAATGAATAGAACATACCCAACGCTGTATTGAATATCATACCGAAGATTACAATAGCCATTATGATACCGAGAATCGGTGAAATGTGGTTCACAATACCTAATGTTGGTAATTCAAGATCACCAACTTCTTTAATCTTAGAAAAGATAGCAAAGTGACTGAGTAGAATTAAACCACCAAGCATCAATCCGCCTAAGAGACCACCTTTTGCAGCTGTTTTAGGGTCTTTTACAGAACCACCAATCACAATCGACATCGACGCACCTAATGACGTATTGAATGACGCATAATTGATACCCGCAATAATCCAGTTCGGTAACGTCGTCTTCTTAGAACTTGAAATATCATTTAATGTAGAAAGTGAACCGTCAGCATTGAAAAAGCTATAAATTGCGATACCAATAATAAATACGATTAAGAATGGTGTGATATTACCGATAATTTTTACAACACCATCAACATTAAACATACCGCAAATAATCACTAAAAGTGTCATTAAGAGTGTACCAATAATGGTTGGAATACCAAATTGTTGATTTAAGTTAGAACCTGCACCGGCTAGCATTACAACACCTGTGCCAAATAACGTGAATAATAAAACAGCATCTATAATAAACGCGATGATTTTTCCTATAGTAGAATGACCTGTAATCTTTTCGATTACAGTTATATGCGAGTTCGTTTGTTCACGGCTACCAAGCCATACTAACATCATACCTATGTAAGCAAATAACGCTGTGGAAAGAATTGCCCCTAAAGTACCAATAAGCCCAAAACTCGTGAAATACTGTAAGATTTCTTGTCCTGATGCAAAGCCTGCACCCACTATAACTCCGATGAAGGCACTCCCAATTAATAGGATCTTCTTCATCTTATCTCCCCCCTTGTACTACAAGTTAACTATAAACGAACTACAAATTTTTGTAAAATTTGAAACTTTTCGAAAATATGTTTATGGTAATATACATTTATTATCTTTTGAATATAAATAAATGTCAAAAATAAAAGGACGGAACATATTTTTAAATATGCTTCGTCCTCTAATTATTACTATTAAATTTACTTCTTGAAAAGCCCATTATAAACTTCTATAACTTCATACATATCAGATTTGAAATTTATAAAATAAGTTAAAGCAATTTATCTTTAACAATTCCATAACAGCTGACTCCTAGGGGAGTAGCGTGCGTCCTGAGACTATAGGCTCAGGCCACGCCCCAGGAGAGCATGCTGTTAAAGGAATTGTTATTAAGGCTATAGGTTGACAGCTGACATTTCTTAAGCTGATTTGTTTTTAAAGCCGAGTTTATCAACGATTGCTGTAATTGCACCGTCACCTGTAATGTTAGTCGCTGTACCAAAGCTATCTTGAGCCATGTAAAGCGCAATCATTAAACCAATAGCTGATTCGTTAAAGCCTAAGATAGAGCCTAGGATACCACTCGCTGCCATTACAGAACCACCTGGAACACCAGGAGCCGCAATCATGATAATACCTAACATAAAGATAAAACCAATCATAGTTGGAATAGCAGGTAATGACATACCTGGAAGTACGATCATCGCCGCAATTGAACAACTTACTAATGTAATCGTTGACCCCGATAAGTGAATCGTCGCAAGAAGCGGAATCGCAAAGTCAGCGATAGAACCTGTAACTTTGTTCTTCTTCGTTTGTTCAAGCGTTACTGGAATTGTAGCAGCACTACTCATTGTACCAACGGCAGTAAAGTAGGCTGGAATCATGTTTTTAATCATACTGAACGGATTACGTTTGTTCAATGTTCCCGCAATTGTATAAAGAATAATTAACCATACCCAGTGAAGTGCGATTGCTAAGATTAAAACGAGACCGAAGATTTTAACAATGTTGAATACCGTACCTTGTGCAGCAAGTTCTGTGAAGATACTTGCGATATAGAATGGTAAGAATGGAATGATAATTTTATAAATCGCGACTTCAACGATTTTTTGACCTTCATCAATTAATTTAATGACAGTAGGGCTATTTAAACTGGCAGCAATAATACCAACTAAGAAAGCTGTGATTAATGCAGTTAGAACACCCATAAGTGGATCAAATTCGAATGTGAAGAAAGGTTTGATTTCTTCAGGTTCACCTGGAACTGCGCCTTTTTTCGCGATAAAAGGCATCACGTTATAAGCAACTGTTAAAGCAAGTAAACCTGCGATGATTGTAGATGTATAAGCAGCACCTACTGTAAGTCCAACAAGTTTACCTGACCCTTGTCCAAGTGACGTAATCCCTGCTGCAATGAAAAAGAAAATGATAAGTGGAATGATATAGCCAATGATTTGGTCGAAAATTGACTTGAATGTCACGATAGCTTTTGTAACAAAGTCGATGTCAATTAAACCAATTACAATACCTAAAGCAATCCCTAATAATAATTTAATAACAAGTTTCAATTGTTACCCTCCCCGAAATAAACACAATTTTCAAAAATTAAACATTTTCAATATTGTACCATACTTAAACAATGTTATAAAAGAGCATTCTACATTTTGCATAAAGTATTTAATGGACTTTTCAAAAATAAAAAAAGACCACAGTGCTCAAATAAGCACCATGGTCGACTTCTGATATGAATTAATCAATAGAAGGTTTAAAATATTTCTCAGTTTCACGTTTAATGACTTTATAAAGTAATAATAAACCGATTAAGTTCGGAATCATCATTAACGCGTTCGCGATATCAGCGAATACCCAAACTGTTTCAAGTTTAGCTACTGTACCGATGAATGTAAATAATACGTACACGATACCGTAGAACATCACGCTTTTCACGCCAAGTAAATATTCTAAACATTTACTGCCATACACGAACCAAGCGATGATTGTTGAGAAACCGAAGAAGATAACCGAGAACGAAACGATGTATTCACCGATTACGCCTAATGAATGACCGAATGCGGCACTTGTTAAAGCACCAGCTTCGATATCTTTACTATGTTCAACGCCTGAAATGAGACCGCCTGTTGGATCCCAGTACCCTGTTACAAGTAGAACTAGGGCAGTCATCGTACATACAACAATCGTTACGATGAATGTACCTGTCATCGCTACAAGCGCTTGAACGACAGGTTGATTCGTCTTCGCGTTACCTGCGATTAAAGCAACCGTACCAAGACCAGCTTCGTTTGAAAAGATCCCCTTTGAAACACCATTTTGAATGGCTTGCATCACTACAATCCCTGAAAAGCCACCTAAAGCTGAAACAGGTGTAAATGCATATTTAAATATTAATCCAAATGCTGGAATGATTTGGTCGAAGTTTAACACTAAGATAAGTAATGATGCACCTATGTATAAAATGGCCATTACCGGAACGAATACGCCTGCAACACTACTAATTCTTTGGATACCGCCAAAGATAATTAATGAAATTAAGATAACAAGTACAATACCAGTTATAAATCCATTAATATTAAAGCTATGTGTCATCACATCAGCAATGGTATTAGATTGAACACTGTTACCAATTCCTAATGCTGCAAAAGCACCGAAGATTGCGAATGCGATTGCTAAGAATTTGTATTTAGAACCGAGTCCTTTTTCTATGTAATACATTGGTCCACTTGAATATTCGCCGTTCGGATTCTTCTCACGATATTTCATCGCAAGTAATGCTTCGGCGTATTTTGTGGTCATACCGAGTAAACCAACAACCCACATCCAAAAGATTGCGCCTGGTCCACCGAGTGTAATGGCGGTTGCTACCCCTGCAATGTTACCATTACCAATCATACCGGCTAAAGATGTCATCAAGGTTTTAAAGTTACTGATGTCACCTTGTTCATCCTTAGAAGGTTTTGACGGCATAAACGCGAGTTTGAATGCGTGTAACAGTTTCGTGAACTGTAAACCTTTCAAAAGTAAAGTGAAAAATAAACCTGTACCTGTCAATAATATTAAACTAGGGGCCCCCCACAAAATATCATTGATTTTATTTAAGAACTCAAACACTTAATCCCCTCCAATTTCTAGTCATTTGAGTACTTTTAAAAAACTAGATATGTAGTTTTGTGAAAAAAGTCTATTCAAATTTTTATATTACCCTAAATTTGTGTTTACAAAAACAATTCTATTATGAAATGAACGCAATTGGCAAATCATTTTAGAATATATATTCATATTAAACATTAATTTATGTAAAAAGAACACCTAAAGGTAAATAACATCTTAAGTATAAAAATTACAGAAAATTCAACCTCTTTATTTCTTTACAGTTTGAATTATGGATTAAAAATTCCGTGATTACTTTTGATATATTAAACAGCATGTAAATGAAAGAATTTGGATATTACTAATGTAAATGTAAAATTAAGATAATTAATTTAATTCGTTAGAATTTGAAGTAAGTATTTTCGAAATATTAATAAAAAACTAAAAACATTAATCTTAGATTTATTATGAAAACTCTCTATAAACTATTGTTTGGATATTGTAAAAAACAGTTTCAAAGCTACAAACATGTGCTATCTTACAAGTGCAATATCCAAATTATATATAACAAGGAGTTGTATTGTTTTGAAAAAGTTTTTAGCATTATTCGCAGCAGCAAGTATCGTACTAGGTGCTTGTGGTCAAGATTCAGGTAGTGGAGACAAAAAAGAAGAGAAAAAATCTGAAGAGTCAGGTTCATCTGACAAATCTTCTGAAGAATCTGGTTCAGGTTCATCTTCAGAAGAATCAACTGAAGAAGGTTCATCTTCAGAAGAGTCAACTGAAGAAGGTTCATCTTCAGAAGAATCAACTGAAGAAGGTTCTTCATCAGAAGAGTCAACTGAGGAAGGTTCTTCATCAGAAGAATCAGGTTCAGGTTCTTCATCTGAGGAATCAGGTTCAGGTTCTTCATCTGAAGAGTCAGGTTCTTCATCTTCTTCATCTGAAGAAAAATAATTTCCGACTAGCATAGGTACGTAATTCATATAAAAACAACATACTTATATAAAGAGCCGGGCTTTGTCCCGGCTTTTTTCGTGTGGAAAATAGGGTAAAGGTGTCATGAGGTGATAGGATGGCATTTAACATGATTCGAGTATACAACGATAATGAAAAGGGCGTACGCGTGTTTGTCGACCGTGTTTGGCCGCGTGGTGTATCAAAAGAAAAAGCAGAACTTGATTATTGGCTTAAAGAAGTAGGGCCTACAAAATCATTAAGACAATGGTTCGATCACGACCCTGAGAAAATCGATACCTTTAAGGAAAAATATTTAGAAGAACTTCAGACAGGTGAACAACGTGAGGCATTTGACCAACTTAAAGAAATTGAAGCTGAAGCTAAAGAGACGACTTGGCTTGTTTATGCTGCTAAAGATGAAACATACAACCATGTTGTGATATTAAAAGAGGCGCTCGAAAAAGGATTGGATTAGGATGACAGTTTATGAAAAGGCGGTAATTAAGATATCAGAGGCGCCCGTACAAGCGCTTATTGAAAAAGATGCCACATTAAAAAAGCTCATCACACATTTAGGCGATATTGAAATTGATATACGTCCTTATTATTTTAAGTCGTTAGTGCGATCTATCGTTGGCCAACAAATATCCTTTCCAGCCGCGGAAGCTGTATTTAGTCGTGTTGTAGAATTAACGGGCCACGACTTTACAGTAGATAAAGTTGCTCAATTATCTGACGAAGCTTTACTAGATGTGGGCTTATCTCGTGCCAAAGTAAAGTACACACGAGATTTAATTAGATGTATCCAATCAGGCGAATTAGATCTTGAAAGGTTAGATAGTCTCGATGATCAAACGGTACTTAAACAATTAACGCAAGTGAAAGGTATTGGTAAGTGGACTGCTGAAATGTATCTCATCTTTACGCTTAGAAGGCCGAATATACTAGCGGTTGACGATGTAGCGTTACAACGTGTAGTAGAGTGGCTTTATCAGGTAGATAGAGACTCACGTAAACGTGTATTGAAAGAGAAAAAGGCGCTTTGGTCGCCTTATCTTTCCTATGCTTCATTTTATTTATGGGAAACGTTAAGTTTAGATCTACTCAAATATCGAGATTTAGATGAAGCCATTGAAAATAGGAATTTATAAAAAATGTCGAGCCATAAGGGTATGGGGACCTCAGGCTCGACTTTTCATAGTTTTGGAGGATAATTTAATGCATCTGCTTTTCGCGCAACAACATAATCTGGCATTAGAATTACGTTATGTAATTGGAAAGCTAATTTTTTAGCGCGTGTTGTCTACTTCATACTACTATGAATGGTATCGATATTTGACTGCATCATTTTATAGTAGGAGTCACCTTTAGACCCTTTCTTACCTATTGAATCTGTATAAACTTCTCCATAGATTGTCGCATGTGTTTCCTCACCTAGTGCCTTCATACTTTTCGCATCGACACTTGTTTCAAGTAATAAATGTTTAAGATTGTTATCTTTAACGAATTTAATCGCGTCTTTCATTTGTTTAGGGGTTCCTTGCTTTTCCGTATTAATCTCCCAAATATATCCTGAGTTAATTTGATATTGTTTTGAAAAGTATTTAAATGCACCTTCACTTGTAATCATATGACGTTTAGATTTAGGAATATCTTCAAATTTTTGATGACTCGATTGATTGAGTTTTTCTAACTTTTGAATGTATTGGTCGCCATCTTTTTGATAGCTGTCTTTGTTAGATTGATCATGCTTGACGACCGCATCTTGAATGTTTTTTACATATTGAATACCATTTTCTAAGCTTAACCAAGCGTGAGGGTCAGGTTGTTGTTCCGCTGTCGCATGGTGCTTGAGATAAATGGGTTTCACATGTTTAGAAACTTTCACGACTGAATCGTCATCTAAATCTTTGCCTGCTTGTTTAAGTGCCTTTTCAAACCAGCCATTACCAGTTTCAAGGTTTAAACCGTTATACAAGATGATATCAGCGTTCTGAATGGCCTCTACATCCTTAGGTTTAATTTCATACTCATGTGGGTCTTGACCAACCGGGACGATACTGTGTATTTCGGCATGGTCACCGACAATGTTGTGTGTCATGTCATATAATATTGAGTTTGTCGTCACGATATTAAGCTTGTGACTGCCTTCCTTTCCGCACCCACTTAGAAGGATAATAAAGACTATGATAATCGATAGGATACGCTTCATGATGTCGCCTCTTTTCTAAAGAATGGTCTTAAATATTGAATGAAAAATGTGATGATATATAAACTAAACGCGCAAAGTACGATACAGGCACCGCTCGGTAAATTATAAATGTAGCTGAGATATATGCCGACGATTGCGCTAATCGTACTGAATAGCGTAGCGAATATCATCATCGTGTGTAAGTGTTTCGCGAATAAATACGCTGTTGAAGCTGGCGTAATGAGCATTGCGACCACTAAAATGATGCCGACTGTTTGAATACTCGCGATTGTAACTAATGCAAGGAGTAAAATGATAAAGTAGTGGATAAATGTTGTATTTAACCCACTTAAGCGACTGAACTCTGCGTCGAATGTTGAAAGCATGAGCGGTCTATAAAAGATAATGATTAAGAGTAACACCATCACACTTACGATAATGGTTGTCCAGAAAACTTCGTTTGTGATAGCTAAAATATTACCGAATAAGATGTGATATAAGTCAGTTGTACTTTGAATTAAGCTGATCAGAATAATACCGGTCGCGAGAAACGCCGTGAAACATATCCCAATAGCCGCATCTTTCTTTGTCTTAGATTGGTCTTGGAAGAACCCGATTAATAAGCTTGATAACATACCGGTTACAAGAGAACCGACTAGGATAGGTACTTGAAAGAGGTAAGACAAGGCAACACCTGGTAGTACGGCATGGCTCATCGCGTCACTCATTAATGCGAGTCCCCTTAATATAATTACAGAACCTACGACACCACATACAACGCCAACACATATTGCGATCAGTAATGCACGGTTTAAGAAACGGTATTCAAAGATATGTTGAAAGAAATCCATCATGGTTGCGTAACTTCCTTTCTTTGAAAAGCGAGGCCTTGATGGGCTTTTGCTCGGGATGCTTGATTAAACGTGCGATTGATATGCATGTCAGTTAAGACATCTTGAGTCTCACCAAACGCGATAATGTCTTGATTGATTAGAATCACTTTGTCGAAGTAGTCGCGAGCTGATTGGATATCGTGGTGTACGATAATGACTAATTTACCTTCTTGTTTCAATTTCTCAATCTGTTTGAAAATGACAGCCTCACTATGAAAATCGATGCCAGTAAATGGTTCATCCAGTAAGTACACGTCGCTTTGAGACATCAATGCGCGTGCAACGAGTACACGTTGTAGTTGACCGCCACTTAAGGCCTTAATTTGACGATGTCTTAAATCGTAGAGTTCTAAGTCTTTAATCAGTTTGATATAACGGCCTTTGTCGTAATGCGAAATCTTTCTAAACCAACCTGTATGCTTGAAACATCCCGATAGAATGACTTTCTCTACGTTGATGGGGAAGTCTAAATCAAGTTGAGATTTCTGAGGAATGTATGAAAGCTTCTTCAAATGCTTGTGAATGGGTTGGTCGTTAATCGTGATTTGACCTGAAGCTTTGAATGTCTTCGTTATTGATTTCAGTAATGAGGACTTACCTGCGCCATTAGGTCCCATAACACCTATAATGTCACCGTTAATGGGTAACGCTAAATTGATGTTTTGAAGGACGTGGCGATTGCCTAAAAACAAATGTAGATTTTTAATTTCGAGCACGTTATTAACACCTCCTATAAATATTTTTAGGTTAACCTAATTTTATTTTATGATAATCTTAACTTTTTAACTTGTCAAGATATTTCATGCTATAATGATGGTGAGTCAAATCGAAAAGGTGATAGGAATGTTAACTGAGGAAAATGAGGATTACCTAAAGGCCATACTTTATAACAATGGGATGAACACGTACGTGTCTAATAAAGTTTTATCGCAGTATTTAAATATCAAACCACCTTCAGTTAGTGAGATGGTGAACCGACTTTTAAAAGCGGGGTATGTTGAAACTAAACCTTATAAGGGTGTTAAGTTATCCGAGAAGGGGTTAACATATACTTTAGATGTGATTAAGCGACATCGATTGATTGAATTATTCCTAATCGAAGTGTTGAAATATAATTGGGAAGAGGTTCATGAAGAAGCGGAAGTACTGGAACATCGTGTTTCAGAAAAATTCGTAGAACGCTTAGATCAATTACTCGGTGAGCCTGAAACGTGCCCGCACGGTGGTGTTATCCCACGCAATGATACATTTGAGGAGATTTATACAACACCATTATTATCCTTTGAAGCAGGGGATAAAGTCATGATCAAACGTGTGCGAGACCATACAAACTTACTCGTATATCTAAGAAACAAAGACATTACGATTGGTGAAAGTGTTGAAATCATAAATAAAGACGCAACGAATCAAATTGTCGAACTGAAATCAGATGATAAAACGATTCATTTAAGTTACCTCAACGCAGATCAAATATACGTCGAACCATATGAAGCGTAACAGGAGAAGGTACAGCCAACCTTTTTCTGTTTTTTAATTTTGGAAATAAAGATATCTCGTTAAGTTAAATAAAATTATAATTGAGACATCTATTATTAGTGTCTAGGGATTTATTAAAGTTCAAAAAGTTTAAAGCTAATTTCCAAACAGCTGACTCCTAGGGGAGTAGCGTGAGACCGGAGACTACAGGCTCCGGCCACGCCCCAGGAAAGCATGCTGTTAAGGAAATTAATTATATGACTTATTTTAAATATTAATAAGTAATTCTATATTGTAAGACAAACGTTTTGAAAGGGATGAAGGAAATGGTAAATTTTGATGAACGCATCGACCGCAGTGGCATGAACGCTGTGAAATGGTCGAAAGATGTATTAGAAGCAAACTTTGGAGAACGCGACATGATTCCTCTATGGGTAGCCGACATGGACTTCCATGTCGATTCACACATTCAGAAAGCCGTTCAAGAGATGAGCGAGCACGGTATATATGGTTATAGTGGCTCAAATAAGCATAATATGGCCTTTAAACGTTGGGTTAAAGACCGCTTTGACTATAATATCCACCTAAATTGGATTCTCAACATGCCTGGTGTCGTGCCAGCAATTAATCTTGCGGTTCAAACTTTCACGAAACCGGGTGACGCTGTCTTAATTCAAGAGCCCGTGTATTATCCGTTCAGAATGGCGATTGAGAATAACGGCCGTCAAGTTGTGTCGAACGATTTAGTACGTCAAGAATCTGAGTATGTCATCGACTTTGATGATTTCGAGCGCAAAGTGAAAGACGATAAGACGAAACTCTTTATACTCTGTTCACCTCACAACCCCGTGAGCCGCGTGTGGCGCGAGGATGAACTACGCAAGATGATGGATTTATGTATCAAACACAACGTCCTCGTACTAGCCGACGAAATCCATAATGATCTTGTATTTAAGCCTAATCAACATCATATTTTACCTCGCCTTGAAAAGTCCTATGAGGATAACGTGGTGCTTTTTATGGCACCTTCAAAGACATTTAACCTTGCAGGGCTACAAATGTCACACGTCGTAATTCCAAACGAACAATTAAGATTACAATTTCAAGAGATGCAGTCCCGAATCGCGATAGGCCAACCAAATCCGTTTGCGATAGTAGGTACCATTGCTGCATACGAACATGGTGAAGCATGGTTAGAAGCATTGCTTTCATATTTAAAAGGCAATTTGGAATTCGTTCATGATTACGTTCAGAAACATATGCCTAAGGTTAAGCTTATCAACCATCAAGCAACATATTTACTTTGGATGGACTTTACGGAACTAGGCATTTCCGACAAAGCACTTCAAGATTATATTTATCACGAAGCTAAAGTCGCTTTAGATGGCGGTAGTTGGTTCGGTAAAAGTGGTGAAGGCTATATGCGTATGAATTTAGCCTCACCACGAGCTATGATCAAAGAAGCTATGGATAACATCTACAACACACTTCACAACAACCATTTAATATAAAAACACCCAATTGAGCCATTGAAATTAGAGCACTTAAATAAGCTATAAAAAAAGCAATTCCCTAACAGCTGACTCCTAGGGGCGGGGACCCGGCACTGAAATTTGCGTAAGCAAATTATCAAGCTATGCAAGCCGGGGCTATACCGTTGATCAAAGTAGCTAAGCTACTTTGTAAGCCCAACTAACAAACTTAAGTTTGAGTTGGGCTTTACAGGAAAGCATGCTGTTTAAGAGGATTGCTTTATTTTTTATCATTTGGGTTTATTAATGGCGTTATGCCGATTTAAATTTAGTTTGTCGCTTTTTTGTGTTTATTTTCAAGTAGTTTATCGATAATAAAGCCGATGATTGCGCAAACTAGGAACGGAATTGTCCAAGCTAAATCTAATTTCGCAAATGGCAACATTTCAAAGAATGATTTTAAACCACCTGAAAGTAACTTAAAGCTATTCAGTATTTGTAGAATTGAAATAAGTAGTGTCGGAATCATTGCGAGCGTATACGTCCATCTGAAACGTTCTTTAAACCACATGTTCACGAATGATACGAGCACGAGTACAATTGATACTGGATAGATAAATGTTAGTAATGGTACTGCGATTTTTAAGATCATATCTAATCCAAGTGTTGTAAATAAGAAACCTACAATTGAAAAGACCAATACGAACAATTTATAAGACATATTTGGAATGTACTTTTTCGCAAAGGCACTACATGCATTAACTAAGCCGATACATGTTGTAAGACAAGCTAAAATAACAGTTGTTGCGAAGATAACATCGCCAAAGCGACCAAACACACGTAATGAGTTGTACGTTAATAAGGGTTCTGTTGCAAAGTTAATTTTATAGTATAATTTTAACAAAAAAGGAGCGTTCTCTATGAATTATGGCTCTATAATAAATTCGGTTGGTGACCTCATTCGAGGTCATTAGCCGAATTATTTTTTGTACTAAAAGAACGCATTTATCTCTATAATTGTAAGTGACCAAACTAACAAAAAGGAGATAATGCGCCTGTGAATAATTTTATAACAGAACTCTTAAGATTGAAAGAACCAAATTTAGTCATCGAGGAAAAGACTGATGAAAAAGAAATAAAAGGAAGAATCTATATAATGCTTTATGGGGTTCTTCTTCCAAAGCTGATAAGTGTCAACACTGTGGTATCACTAATCATCAACGCACTATTATAAAGCATGGATTTCGAGTAATTAATGTTAAATTACCACGCCTAAGTGGGTTTCCATGTCTACTAGAATTAAAGAAGCAACGCTATTTGTGTCACAATTGTAATCGAACTTTTGTAGCTGAAACATCTATAGTAGATAAGTATTGTTGCTTATCTAACAACTTGAAAATGTTTATAGCTGACAAAGTTAGAGAAGTACGTTCCATTAAATCTGTTGCCGAATCTTGTTGTGTATCATCACCTACGGTGGTTCGAATCATTAAACAAACCGTTGATGAAATTAGACATAAAGTAGGTTCGCATTTGCCTGAGCACATTATGATGGATGAGTTCAAAAGCGTTAAAAATGTTGATGCTTCAATGAGTTTCATCTATTGTGACAGTACTTCTCATCAAATTATTGACATTGTCAGTGATAGAAGAAAGTTTAACCTCAAAAACTACTTCATGAAGTTTGATCTTTACGCAAGAAAGCGCGTTAAGACAGTATGTATAGATATGTATGAACCATACATGGATCTAATATCAGATGTTTTCCCTAATGCTTTAGTTATTATTGATAGATTTCATATCGTTCAGGCAATTAATCGTGAGATTAACCGTACCCGAGTTAAAGTCATGAATCAAGCTAGACGTAATAGGCGCCCACTTTACAATAAATATAAACGGTATTGGAAACTACTTTTAAAACCTAAGCTAAATCTTAACGCTATAAACTATAAATATCATCGATTATTCAAAACTTTAATTACTGAAAAAGACATCGTTTCGTACTTATTATCTAACGATAATACGCTCAATAACACTTACGAGATAGGACAAGAATTAATACTGGCATTGAAGCATAATGATATTGATTTATTTCGATCAGTACTGTATAAATCTCGTCAAAACCACATTTCAGAAGGTTTAATGAGAGTACTGCGATCATTTATGAAGTATTACCCTTCATATGTAATACTTTAAATCACCCTATGATAACTAACGGTCCGATTGAAGGCATAAATAATAAAATAAAATTACTTAAAAGAAATGCTTATGGTTATAGAAATTACGCAAACTTTAGAGACAGAATATTACTCATGTCACGCTTATATAAACTTAGACAAAGAAAAACACCTATGCATGAAGTAGCATAGGTGTAGAATGATTGCTTGAAGACTCCCGTGGCTCTGTGAGTAAGGGAGATCCAAGCGAAGCTTTAGCTCCCAACGAGCGCCACAGGAAAGCGAAAAGCAAATCATTCGTCTACGGTTTTACCAACCGAATTTGACGTAGAGCCTGAATTATTTTAGATATAAGCAATTTAATAAAGATGTAATAACTGTAGCCGTTGGCTATTACTTAAGATACGCGCTTAGTTATCGTGATATATCTGAAATACTAAGAGAACGCGGCGTTAACGTTCATCATTCAACGATCTACCGTTGGGTTCAAGAATATGCTCCTATTTTGTATCAAATTTGGAAGAAAAAGCATAAAAAAGCTTATTATAAATGGCGCGTTGATGAGACATACATTAAAATAAAAGGAAAATGGTGCTATTTATATCGTGCCATTGATGCAGATGGTCATACATTGGATATTTGGTTACGTAAGAAACGAGATAATCATTCAGCATATGCGTTTATTAAGCGACTTATTAAACAATTTGGTAAACCTCAAATGATAATTACAGACCAGGCACCTTCGACGAAGGTGGCAATGTCTAAGTTGATTAAAGATTTTAAACTTAATCCCGACTGTCATTGTACATCTAAATATCTTAATAACCTCATTGAGCAGGATCACCGTCATATTAAAGTGAGAAAGACGAGATATCAAAGCGTCAATACAGCAAAGAATACACTCAAAGGTATTGAATGTATTTATGGTCTATATAAAAAGAACCGTAGGTCTCTTCAGATCTACGGATTTTCGCCGTGCTACGAAATTAATCACATGTTGGCCAGTTAAGGGAATACTACCATGTTAAAATGATAATTAGTTATATTTTTTCTGACTTTGCAACAGAACCATAAAATGCTGATTAGCTACACTTTTTCTAACTTTGCAACAGAACCAATTAAAAGTATTTAGATATCTTCTTTTCTTAATCATTATTTCTCATAACTTTGCAATCCTTCAATAGGTAATGTTATAATTTAAATAACGAAAATGATTAACAATTAATGCACTAATCCCCACACTACTGCAATAGTGTGGGGATTTTTTCGATGCTGGCTTATAAAGTCGCTCATTAATTATTTGTTGCGTTTACTAAGCCAATAAGTATAATACGCAACAGCACAGCCACTGATGACTGGTGATATGATGTGAACGAAAATGATTAGCAAAGTAATGCACCTCCTCTCTGCGTCTAAATTGACGCCTGAGAGATAGGCGACCTGTATATTATATCATCTGTAATGGGTAAGTTACAGATAACTTCCGATAAGTCATTTTATGTTATATCTTTGCTTACTTTTATAGTATCAAGACAAGAAGAAACTCGTTTCAAAAACCCTTCTGATTTTTAGAGAAAAACTCTCTTATTTCATCGTCTTTAATAAAATAATATGCCATCTTTCCATCTTTATAAAAATCAAGCACCTCATTTTTATATAAAAGTCTTAAATGATGTGAAGTTGAAGCAATACTCATTTTCAATATCAAAGAAATATCACAAACACACAACTCATCTTCTTTAATCAAAGACAATATGATTTTCAATTTTTTCTCATCACAAATTTTTTCTAAAATATTAAGTAATTTCTTAGATTTATCATCTTCTAAAAAACTTAAAGCATTGTTAACTTTATCCTCATGTACACAGATCACATCACAAGCATTTTCATAACTCATATAAAATCGCACCCTAAATTAAAATATAAATCCTAAAATTGTTTGAATAGTATCATTTTCAATAATAATAAATAAACCTAAAGCTATATAAATAACAGCCATAATCCAACGACTAAATTTCTCAACAATTTCTCCAACTCCTGGAATATTAGATAATTTTTGTGCAGTAAATACCAAGAAGAAAATTAAAATTAAAAAGACAAACAAAGTAATTAAGGTTCTGTTGCAAAGTTGAAAAATAAATGTCTGAGCTCAATTTTAAAATAATACTTTGTGTTAACTTGTTAGCATGATGCTGATTTCATGGCATGGCGAAAATCCGTAGATCTGAAGAGACCTGCGGTTCTTTTTATATAGACCGTAAATACATTCAATACCTTTTAAAGTATTTTTTGCCGTATTGATACTTTGATATCTTGTCTTTCTTACTTTAATATGACGGTGATCTTGCTCAATGAGGTTATTCAGATATTTGGATGTGCAATGACAGTTAGGATTCAGTTTAAACGTTTTAATGACTTTAGCCATAGCGACCTTCGTTGAAGGTGCCTGATCTGTAATCACCTTTTGAGGTTTACCAAATTGTTTAATGAGACGTTTGATAAACGCATATGCTGCATGATTATCTCGTTGCTTACGCAACCAAATATCTAATGTATGCCCCTCTGCATCGATAGCACGATATAAATAGCTCCATTTTCCTTTATTTTGATGTACGTCTCATCAATACGCCATTTGTAATAAGCTTTTTTATGCTTTTTCTTCCAAATTTGATACAAAATTGGGGCATATTCTTGAACCCAACGGTAGACCGTTGAATGATGAACGTTTACACCACGTTCCCTTAACATTTCAGATATATCACGATAACTCAATGCATCTCTTAGATAGTAGCCAACGGCTACAGTGATAACATCCTTGTTAAATTGTTTATATCTGAAATAGTTCATACAGAAGACTCCTTTTTGTTAAAATTATACTATAAATTCAACTTTGCAACAGAACCTTTTTTAATAACTCTATTAGGAAACAATAGTTCATCTATTAGGTTCTTTTTCACCAGTATCTCTCGTTCAATTCTATCTTTGTCACAGATTTTGATTTTACTATTTTTTATTTTTTCCTCTAATAAAATAACCTCGAACGATCTGCTAATTTTTAATAAATATGCAGGAAAAGCTAATGTTAAGCATAATGTAATTAATTCATTTACATTGTTCATGTAACTTATAAAATAGATGAAAGTTGCTACTAGTGCTCCTAAAAATATAGTTATATTAAGTTCTACATCAAATATTTTAAAAATATCTGCTCTATTCATCAGTTAATCATCCTTTCAAGGTTTATTAATACTAATAAATTATTAGATATAGGTATATCATATTATTAATTTAAGAAATTGTCTTTTATAATTTTACTTAATAATAAAAAAGTAGAACCATTTAAAATTAATGGTTCTACTTTTTAACTATTACTAATTTTAAAAATAAACTAATCTACAATATCTAAAAATATATGTTTAGTACTATTTTTGTTTAGTTATATCAAGTGATTTGGGAATTAACAAATAGACAACTATTGAAATGATAATCATGATAATCCCACCTACTAAAGCAGTTGCTACAAAAGCATCATTAAATGATGTTACAGCCTCGTTTGCAAGCTGTTTTATCCCCGTAGCTTTAGCTACTTCGACAGCGCCCACTACAGATTCTTCAGCTACATGAGCTAAATCTCCAACTATACCTTTTGATGAAAAAGATGAAATATCTAAAAATACACGATAAAGCATAGAAGATAGGCTACCAAGTACTGCTACACCAAAAACATTTCCAAGGTCATACATAGACTCTTCAACAGCAGCTGCATTACCTGCTTTTGATGTAGGTGTTTCTAACATTATTAGAGCAGATGCAACTGCTAGTGAAGCCATACCAGCTCCAACTAAAATTAATGCTAAAGCCATTGTAGAATATGATAATGGATGACCAAAGAAATACATAATAAACATGCCAATGGCTGCAATTCCAATTCCGGAAGGTAACACTATTTTCGGTCCAAATCGCGCCGCTAATCCGGGTGCAATTGGTGCAAACACCATATCTCCTATTGCCATAGGTAATAGGTATAAGCCAGCTTTAAAAGGAGAAAGTTCTTCCACAACCTGTAACCATTGTGAAGCTAATAACAAAACAGATGCCATTGCAAACATTGTCATAAATGCAGCAATTGTACCAGCTGAAAATGATCTCTTTTTAAAAAGTCTTACGTCTAACATTGGATCAGAACTTGATAAATTACGTTTAACAAATATCACTATCATGGTAATTGCTAATACTATTACAACCCATGGAATAATATCTGCTAGTCCTTCTTTTGAAAATTCTTTGATACTCCATACCAGTCCAATCATGCCTGCAATTGATAAAATTGTAGAAGGAATATCCCACGAGTGAGACTTTTCTTTTGATAACTTAGACTCTGGTAATAAAAATAAACCTGCTACAACTGCTATTATCGCAAACGGTACATTAATTAAAAATGCCGAGTGCCATGAAAATTGCTCAAGTAAAGCTCCTCCGATAATTGGTCCAAAAACAGCACCTATCGATGAAGCGATTGACCATACAGCTAATGCAGTGGCCCTTTCTTTAGGGTTTTCAAAAATTACTCTTATCATTGAAAGAGTAGTTGGCATTATTAAAGCACCTGCAATACCAAGTAAAAATCGAATAGCTATTACGAACTCTGCACTTTCTGCGAAAAATATAGCTAATGAAACGAGGCCAAATAAAGCAAATCCAGTTAATAATGCTTTTTTTCTTCCCCATTTATCAGCAAAGGCACTCAATGGAATTATAAAGCCAGCTAAAACAAGAGAGTATATATCAACTATCCATAACTGTTGGGTACCAGAAGGCTCTAACTCTCTTACTAATTCCGGTAAAGCCATAATTAATATTGTCATATCCATTGTAACAACAAACAAACTAACAGCTAATACTACTAGTGCAGTCCATCTTTTTTTTGATGTCATCATATCAGTAGTTTTTGTAAAAAATGAAATCATTTAAGTTCCCTCCAACCCTTATAGACCGTGCGATCGGTCTATAAGGATTATAATCTATTTTTTTACATATTACAACAAAAAATCTTGCGAAATTTAAATGGCTGTATTGTGTTATACAATTATTCTTTGAATTTTTTGTGCTATCATTGATAGTACTTAATACTCATTAAAGGCGTGATGAACTTGAAAGATAAAATACTAGGTGTCGCAAAGGAATTATTTATAAAAAATGGATATAATGCCACTACTACTGGAGAAATTGTTAAATTATCAGAAAGTAGTAAAGGGAATCTTTATTATCACTTTAAAACAAAAGAAAATCTATTTTTAGAAATTTTAAATATAGAAGAATCTAAATGGCAAGAACAGTGGAAAAAGGAACAAATCAAATGTAAAACTAATAGAGAAAAATTTTATTTATATAATGAACTATCTTTAACAACCGAATACTATTATCCACTTCAAAACGCAATAATTGAATTTTACACTGAATATTATAAAACTAATAGCATTAATGAAAAAATGAATAAATTAGAAAACAAATATATAGATGCTTATCATGTAATTTTTAAGGAGGGTAATTTAAATGGCGAATGGTGTATTAATGATGTTAATGCTGTTAGTAAAATAGCAGCAAACGCTGTTAATGGAATTGTTACCTTTACACATGAACAAAATATTAATGAAAGAATTAAACTTATGAACAAGTTCTCTCAAATTTTTTTAAATGGACTTAGTAAATAATTATATATATATTCTTGAAATACCAATAAATATTATTTCTAAATTACGTTCGTTATTGAGACAAAATTTAATAGTACTACTACACAAAAAGAGAGTGCGAATTCGCACTCTCTTTTTGTGATAAATGAATGGTTAAGAAAATAATTCATCCACAGTTGTATCAAACAATCTTGCCAACTTAAATGCTAATGTCAATGTAGGATCATATTTATTGTTTTCTATTGCATTAATAGTTTGCCTAGACACTTTTAATTCTTTACTTAAAGTTTCTTGAGAAATTCCTTTTTGTTTTCTATATTCTCTAATTCTATTTTTCATTAATTTAACCTTTAGATGTATATTTTTTATTTGTAGTATAGTAATTAAACAGCATAAGAAATAGTGCTACAATTATAAAGAAAATTTCTGGATATTGAGAAAACCAAGATCCTTCAATACTTGGTGACAAACCTGTAAATTTAAGCACTAGTGTAAATAACATACAATATACAATCCAAATAAAACTTTTAGCCAGTATTTCAATAAACATTTTACGTTGTCTTTCATCGTATCGATCTTGTTGTCCTTTTTTATCTAATGTTTCTGAAGGTAAATATTTGTTAGTTATAGCCGTCCATAAACAAGAAAAAATTAAAATAATAATAAAAGGAATTAAATTCATTATAACACCTCATAAATGTAAAAAGTATTTGACATTTATGAGTGTAAATATTTTTGATACAAATGTCAAATACTTTTTACATTATAATATATTTTAAAACACCTTATTAGTAAAACAATTACTATATAGAAAGCTGCGAACTCGTACTCTTTTTTCTTGTATAATTATTAAAATCTCAATTCAATAATATGTTATGGAATTTGAGACACTGTGAGAGACGCTCATTTGCATTGACAATCAATTTATCAAGATAATCCCTTATCATGTTTAATTCTATAAACTGTTTGTCTTGTGATATTAACTTCTTTCGCAATCTTACTAATCGCTTTGCCTTCTTCTAACATTTCCACCACGCGATGATAAATAACACGTTTCTGTGGGTCTTTAGCATTTGGTGAATAAAGTAAAGGGCGCCCTTTATATACGCCTTTTTCCTTCGCAACTTGAATCCCTTGCGCTTGTCGACGTTTACTTTCATTTCTCTCTTGTTCTGAAACCATTGCTAATATTTGAATGATTAAATCTTTCATAAACTTATCCAGTAATGGATTGCCAATTACTTCATTCATCATAGGTAAGCTGGTAATCATTAACTGAACGTCTTTTTCTTTTAAATAATTCACAGTTTCAATAATTTCATCATAGTTACGTCCTAAACGATCAATAGATTCCACAACGAATCGATCTCCCATTCTGACAAAATTGAGTGCTTCTTGAAATACAGGTCTATTTTCCACTGACTTTCCCGACTGTTTCTCTGTAAAGATTTTCTCCACACCAAACGTCTTTAAATTATCCAATTGTCTTTCTAAATTTTGATCTATCGATGATACTCTCGCATAACCTATAATCATTCATCTTCACTCCATAATAAATATACACCCTAATCATACGTTTTAATTGTTATAATTTCAACAATTCTTTTTGTATGGTTAGGGTGTACCACAAGTAGACATATAGATAAATATTTTTTACTTTTTTGTGTCACTTTACTTGTTATATTAGAAATATTCACCTAATAAATGAGAAAAGGAGTACATTTAAAGAGTTTTGTTAGTATTAATTATTTTTCGTTTTTTAGTATAAATATTACATGATTTTTAACTTTGCAACAGAACCAAAAATTTATATTCCTGGCGTAATTTTTGTCTTAATAGACGCATTACTTCTCCTGTTTTATTTAATGAACTAACTACATCGTAAGTCTACGTACCAAATTATTTTCAGGTATACCATCATCACGAGGTTACCTGTTTTCTTATATATTCCCTTAATACACACTATTTTCACCAACATTTTTTCCAAAGTGTTGCATTTTCCAACGACTTAAAACTTTTAATGGTACCCGAACGTGGGTATAACTTGTTACATTATCAAATGTAACATTTTAAATATGCTTAATTTGAGGTATCGGTTTAATGTAATTGCTCACAAATCATCAACATACTACCCATACTTTAAGCGATATAAATTAATGAAATAGGGGGAAATGTCTTGGCAAAGCTATTATACAAACTAGGAAAATTTATAGCTAAGAACAAATGGCTAAGTGTTATAGGATGGCTTGTTATACTAGGTGTCATTATCACGCCATTAATGATAAACTCACCGAAGTTTGACAGTGACATCACTATGAACGGCCTTAAGTCATTAGACACAAACGATAAAATTAGTAAAGAATTTCATCAGGACAGTGAGAAAGCCTCGATGAAAATAGTCTTCCATTCTAATAAGAATGATGGACTCAATAATAAAGATACGAAGAAAGATATTGAAGATGCTTTAGACAATATCAGACAAAATGATGATTATATCCAAAATATCTCTAATCCATATGACAGTGGACAAGTTAACGATGAAGGCGATACCGCTATCGCTAACGTAAGTTATGTAGTTCCACAAACTGGATTAAAAGATTCTTCTAAACATATCATCGACAAAGAATTAAAAGATGTAACTGACAACCACAATGTGCAAATTGAAAAAGCTCAAGGTAGCTCTATGAATGCTGAAATTGGTGGTACATCAGAAATTGTCGGTATCGTCGTAGCATTCGTAATCTTACTTATTACCTTTGGTTCACTTATCGCAGCTGGTATGCCAATTATTAGTGCAATCATCGGTTTAGGTTCAAGTGTTGGTATCATCGCATTATTAACATATATCTTTGATATTCCAAACTTCACGCTTACACTAGCTGTAATGATAGGTTTAGCTGTTGGTATTGACTACTCACTCTTTATTCTATTTAGATTTAAAGAACTTAAGAAAAAAGGTGTCGATACTGTAGAAGCTATCGCAACAGCAGTGGGTACAGCAGGTAGTGCTGTAATATTCGCTGGTCTTACAGTTATGATTGCTGTTTGTGGTTTATCACTTGTAGGAATCGACTTCTTATCGGTTATGGGATTTGCTTCAGCGATTAGTGTGTTATTTGCAGTATTAGCAGCATTAACACTATTACCTGCCCTAATCAGTATCTTCCATAAAAGTATTAAAATTAAAGATAAACCATCTAAAAGTAAAGACCCTAAAGATCATCCTTGGGCAAAATTTATTGTTGGTAAGCCAGTTATCGCTGTTATTGTAAGTTTAATTATTTTAATTTTAGCTGCTATACCAGTCAGTGGCATGCGTTTAGGTATTCCAGATGATAGTTTAAAACCAACTGACTCATCAGAATACAAAGCTTATAAATTGATCTCAGATAATTTTGGCGAAGGTTATAACGGACAAATTGTCATGTTAGTAAATACAAAAGATGGTGGAAGTAAAAGCACTATCGAACGTGACTTAAATAATATGCGTAGTGATGTAGAAGACATTGATAATGTTGATACAGTTTCAAAAGCACAACTAACTGACAACAACAATTACGCATTATTCACAATCATTCCTGAAAAAGGACCGAACTCACAGTCAACAGAAAATCTAGTATATGATTTACGTGATTATCATAGCCAAGCGCAAGAAAAATATGACTATGACACTGAAATTTCAGGACAAAGTGTTATTAACATCGATATGTCAGAAAAACTAAACAACGCTATTCCAGTATTTGCAGGCGTTATCGTTGTATTAGCATTCGTCTTATTAATGATTGTGTTCCGTTCAATCTTAGTTCCATTAAAAGCAGTACTAGGCTTTATCCTTTCATTAATGGCTACATTAGGTTTCACAACATTAGTCATTCAACATGGCTTTATGGGTAGCTTATTTGGTATTGAAAACACAGGACCATTACTCGCATTCCTTCCAGTAGTCACAATTGGATTGTTATTCGGACTTGCCATCGACTACGAGCTCTTCTTAATGACACGTGTACATGAAGAATACAGTAAGACTGGCGACAATGATCATTCAATCCGTGTAGGTATCAAAGAAAGTGGACCTGTTATCGTAGCTGCTGCACTTATTATGTTCAGTGTATTCATCGCATTCGTCTTCCAAGATGACAGTGCAATTAAGTCAATGGGTATCGCATTAGGTTTCGGTGTGTTATTCGACGCATTCGTCGTACGTATGACATTAATTCCAGCATTGACGAAACTCTTTGGTAAAGCTTCATGGTACCTTCCTAAATGGTTAGGTGCAGTATTGCCAAACATTGACGTTGAAGGTAAAGCTTTAGAAGAAGATAATCATCACGACACATCTTCTGAAAAAGGTCATGTCAACGATAAAAATAATGAATACGCTAGACAAGACAAAGATAACTATGTTTATCAAAATGACAAACGTAACCACAATCGCAATTATAATGACGAAGATTATAACCGTTCTGTGCATTTAGATAATCATCATGACCAGCATCATCGCCAACATCATTATGATAATCAACGTGATGATATCGACTATGAATCACTTTATACTCAAGATGGCGACCATACTCATCATGATGAGCGTAATTATAATGATCGACACTATCAAGACAATTACGATAGAAACGATGATTATCATGATTCAAATTTCGATAAAACAACAAACTTATACAAAGAATTAACTGATAGCAATATTGATCAAGATGTATTATTCAAAGCATTAATGTTATACGCTCGTGAAAACAACAAAGGTGTTTACGATAGATATAACCGATCATCTCAACATCGTCATGATGACGAACTTAGAGACTAATATTAAAAAGGAGGAAACACGTTATGTTAAAACGACGTAGTTCGAAATTCTTAGGACTACTAGCCACACTAGCCTTAGCTATAGTGCTAAGTGCTTGTGGTAATAGTGGTAGCGGTAGTGGTTCATCAGACGATAGTCAAACATCACTTGGTAATAAAGAAATCGAAATACCTTATATCGCGAGTGATAATTCAACACCACGTTCACTAGTTATAGCAGAAGTATTGAAAAAAGCAGGTTATGATGTAACAACTACACCAGTAACAGCAAGTGGCCCGTTATATACTGCTGTATCAGAGAATTCTGATTCATTCCATGCATCAGGTATCTTCCCTACTACTGATAAAAGTTACTACGATAAGTTCAAAAGTAAATTAACAATTTATGATGATAAACATTTAATTGATAACGCAAAAGTAGGTTTAGCCGTACCTAAGTACGTGCAAGATGTCGACTCAATTAGTGACTTAAAAAACAGTGACTTCGGAAAATCTGTAGATTGGACAATTCAAGGCACAGACGCACGTAATGGCGTTATGCAAGAAACTAAAGATGAACTTGATAGTGACAACTTGGATAAATATAGCTTGAAAGAAAGTTCTGACCAAGACCAATTCAAGAAAATTCAATCTGCTTTTAAACAACAAGAACCTATCGTCTTCACATCAATGGAACCTAGTTGGTTCTCTAAAGAATTAGACGTTAAAATGTTGAAAGATCCTGACAACATTTATGGTAATAATAATCAACATATTGACTTAGTATTTAACAAAAACTTTAAAGAGGCACATCCAGCTGCATACACAATTGCAACACGTATGGCAGATGATTGGAGTAAATCTGACGAAGACAAATTAGCTAAAAAAATCTTTGTTGATAACAAAAATCCAGAACAAGTAGCTAAAGACTATGTGGATGATAATGATAATAAAGTAGATGAATGGTTAGAAGATATTGAGACTAACTAATTACAAAGTTAAGATAGACAAATAAAGAATATGCTCGTTTGGTGTAGCATATTTAAAACTCATAATGCAAATTTACAGTAGCAAACCAAGTTGAGAAGGCGCTTAAGACAAACTCTTCTCAATCGTAGCTATATTGCGAGGGAGTGAAACTAAACTCAGTTTCGCTCCTACTTTTTTATATCGCTCTTATAGTATTAAACGTTTCAAATAACTTATTTACTCTTTTTTTATAAACAAATTTAAACGTAGTATCAGTTGTTATGTTTGGAAAAATCAACTTTATTGTGATAAATTACTCTTATTACGTCAGGCTATCTGACTAGATTAAATAAATAGGAGAATCAGATAATGCCGTCAGCAAATCAAAAGCGTATGATTAAACATATTCATGAAACAGTGTTTATACTTTTACATGATTATCATTTTGATGAAATCACGGTTCAAAAAATATGTGATATTGCAGAAATCAACCGCAGTACGTTCTATAGATACTTCCAAGATAAATATGAATTACTCTACACTTTACCTGACTTTATTGCACAACAAATTATAGCTAAAGGTGACACATCAGCAGACATTACAACCTCTGAATCATTTGAAGACTTTATTTATTACATTTGTAATAATAAAAAGATTTTTAAGCATCTATTAGTTTCGTCTCGACAGGCAGATGTATTTAGAAGTTTAACGAATGTGGGTCGCGAAATGATGTTAAATAATTCAACTCGTAAGCGTGGCCCCTTAGCGCAAAAGATTAGAGAAAGTAAACATCCTGAAATTGTAGCTGATTTTTACAGTAGTGGCGTAATAGAAGTACTACGACGTTGGGTAGAAAATGACTATAACTATACAGTTGAAGAAGTGTTTGTAACATTAAATAATGTGCTTGAAACGTCATTATATTATTATGATAAATAAAAGCAATCTCACATAAATTAAGAGTGAGATTGCTTTTTTGTCATTTGCGTTTTTTAACGTCTACTGTCTTGTAAACCATAAAAATACTATTAGCTATGATTAATAATGCTAGAATGACCATTGGCCAAATACCTATATTAATCATATTAAATATGGTTCTGTTGCATTCCTCTACTAACCAGTGTTATAATCTACTTAACAAAGTTATTAAGCATAATACACCAATCCCCTCACTATCGGAAGTAGTGAGGGGATTTTTAGGTGTGACTATAGTCGCCTATTTTTTCTTATCGTTGCGATTGCGTAGCCAATGCGCAAATAATGCGACGATACAACCACTCGCTGCTGTGGTCATGATGTGAACAAAGTTATCAAGCATAATTACACCTCCTCTCTACGTCTATATTGACGCCTGAGAGATAGGCGACTTTTATATTATATCATCTTTGAATATGTGATAATAGCTAACTTCCGATAAGTCATTTTATGTTATATCTTTGCTTATTTTTATAGTATCAAGACAAGAAGAAACTCGTTTCACTCGTTTCAAAAACCCTTCTGATTTTTAGAGAAAAACTCTCTTATTTCATCGTCTTTAATAAAATAATATGCCATCTTTCCATCTTTATAAAAATCAAGCACCTCATTTTTATATAAAAGTCTTAAATGATGTGAAGTTGAAGCAATACTCATTTTCAATATCAAAGAAATATCACAAACACACAACTCATCTTCTTTAATCAAAGATAATATGATTTTCAATTTTTTCTCATCACAAATTTTCTCTAAAATGTTAAGTAATTTCTTAGATTTATCATCTTCTAAAAAACTTAAAGCATTGTTAACTTTATCCTCATGTACACAGATCACATCACAAGCATTTTCATAGCTCATATAAAATCACACCCTAAATTAAAATATAAATCCTAAAATTGTTTGAATAGTGTCATTTTCTATAATGATAAATAAACCTAAAGCTATATAAATAACAGCCATAATCCAACGACCAAATTTCTCAACAATTTCTCCAACTCCTGGAATATTAGCTAATTTTTGTGCAGTAAATACCAAGAAGAAAATTAAAATTAAAAAGACAAACAAAGTAATTAATAAATTAGTAACACTTAATGTCACAAAATAGGGAACAAATAAACCGATATTATCAGCACCACAACTTGCTATCGTAACAATTGCAATCGTACCAACTAATTTAGACAATCCTTTTTCATTCAATTCTTTTTTAGCTCTCTCTTCTCCGTCACTATCACCATAAATAGCCACTTTAATTCCTAAATAAATCGGTATTAACCCTAATAATCCTAATATCCATTTTTCAGGAACATAATTTAAGACAAAGGCAAAGAATAAACTTATGACAATCAATGCCACAGATCCTACATATTGACCAATATAAATATCTCGATATTCTTTCCTAGTCTTTGCTCTAGCAAAGAACATTAATAAAATCACTAATAAGTCTAATGCTGTCGCAATATAAAGAATAGCAGCAGTTACAATAGTCTGAATCATAATTACACCTCATTCAAAAATATTTTTGAATTTATTATAACTTATTTTTTAAATAATCATAGGTGCTTTATTCCAATTGCTTTATTGACGTTGAGCCTCGGAACCCTTAACAATCCCAAAACTTGTCGAATGGTCGACTTAATAGATCATGATGTGTCGACATTCGTCGATTTTATCTTAGTTTTAAGTAATTGTTGTTATAGCACAGATATAAAATTTAATACTACATCAAAATTTAACTGAGGTTTAAGCTACTAGTTTTTTGCTAGTAGCTTTTTTATTTATATATCCAATATATCTATTTTGTATTTTAAGAGGGTATTTTAAAGAATTAGGTATAAATCATATAGTTTTTTAACCTAAAAACATACATAAGTTCTTAAAACGCAAATATGAGCCAAATAAAGATATTGATTTGGAGCGTTCCCATGAAAATATTACGCTCAAAAATTGTGAAACCAAAAAATAAGCATAAGTCAGATATTCAATCTCCCGTTGATGAAACGGCAAAATATCCAATAAAAGATACAGATTATATGACAGATGATGAGGAAAAAGCAGGTGAGGAAGCTTTTAGTATTATTGCTTTATGGAATTGGGAACGTAGGAATTATTTTATTAAAAAATAGTTCAATAATCGGGCCATTTTGCGGTACAATGAATTGCCTTCTGCTACTAATATTAAAAACACTTTTTTGGAATACTAATACCCCCCTATGGTATAATTGTAAAACGAGAAAGAAGGAAAGGATTGACAAATTGTATGGGACATATGATGGGCGGAATGGGGTTCATTGGCATGATTTTTTGGATTATCATTCTTGGCTTGTTATTTTATGGTGTATATATATTAATTGCAAAAGCTTCAGAAAAACCAAAAGGTGTAAGATCAGATGATTCTTTACAAATTTTAAAGAAAAGGCTGGCTCAAGGGGAAATTAATGAAGATGAATATGAAAAATTAAAGAAAGTGTTAAAAAAAGATTAGGGATACTTTGAATGAAAGGGGAAATAAGCGATGAAAAAGAAGTTACCTTTAGTGCTGTCGTTTGTACTAGCTGGTTTAATCGTCATTGGACAAACTGGTTTTACCCAAGGTTCTGATTATGACCAGAGAATGGATAATATGATGAATGAATGCATGAACTTCATGCAGACCTTTGGTGATAACAACGAAAATAAGTAGTAAAGTATATAAAAACACAATAACTACAAGGCACTGAACCCTTAAAATGGGAACTTAATAAAAACACTATGTTCTAGGCTGCTAATTCTCTGTATTTTACAGGGGATAAGTAGCCTAGTTTTTGTTTAATTTGTTGTTCCATCATCATTTGTTGCATTTGCTCCATATTCATTTCGGGCATGTTCATTTTAGAACGCCCCATGTAGTAATAAGGGTAAAGTCAATGTATCACATTGGATTCATTTTCTTATTACTAAAGAATGAACTTTGTATCATTTCATCGGCCTACTATCTTCTCATTTGGTTATTTCTCTCTTGTTTTTGATTATCTTTCTTCTTCTTTTTCTTATGATTAATATTGTTTTGTTTTTCAGTTTCGTTCGCATAGTACATAAGGAAGTCACTTGCATTTATCGTTGGTAAATGAATATGATTAGATTGTTCATACTCATGTTCAAGATGATTGTCATGATCATTTCTAGCAACTTGATAAATATGTTTTTCGATAATGTCTTCTCGATCGACATGATTATATTTCTCAAGTTTAATGAGTAATTGAACTTTCTCATTAGGGGTTTGATCTTTTACTTTTTCAAAGTTTCTATCGCCTATATCTATTCTTAAATCATTATCAATATCTTCTTTATAACGTTCAATTTCTTTCTCTTTTTCTTTAATGAATTGCAACTCAACGTTATATTCAAAGCTATCTTTTTCTAAGTTTTTAAGGCTTCTCTCACTAAAGAAAATATCCTTACTTGCTTTTTTATAAGTATCTTCTAACAATACATCAGTAGGAATATGGCTATTTTGTTTGAATAGATATTGAACATTTGTCGCTTTTATAAAATTACCTTTTTGTGCTTCATCAACGATAAATGCTTTCTCATCATTACTAAAACGATGATGAGATTTAGGGTACATTTGCTGAACAATTAGATTATTTTTCCCACTTTCAGTAAGATATACGTCTTTCGCTGATTGATAAATTTCTTTACGTTTTTCTTCTCTTTTTTCTAACTTATTCTTTTCATTGAGTAACGCTTTAAAGTTAGATTTAACTGTATTAATAAACTCTTGTTGACTATATCCTTTGTTTTCAACTTCTCTTCTAAATTGATAATTAGTATCATAATTATCTGCATAAAATTTTAATTGACATCTCTTAATTTCATTTTTAAGTAAGTCATTTTGAATTTTACGACCAAAGCTAGACGCACTATCAAACGTATTTTTAATGGTTTCCTTAGCCTCTGAATAGCCAACTTCATGTTGATATCTATCAAATAAAACAGAATAACTCTGTTCATTTTTACTTACTTGATCGTTAGCATTTTGAACAAGTAATCTAATTGCATTTTGTGCTTGTTCTCTCTCTTTATCACTATATACTTCTGATACTTCACCACGATTATATCGTCTAATCTCTTCATTTTTCTGTCCGTAATAAGTAACGGGTTGGTACTCGATACCTTCTTTTTCACAGCGTTTTTGTTCATTTTTTTGGTTCTGTTGCAAAGTTAATTTTATAGTATAATTTTAACAAAAAAGGAGCGTTCTCTATGAATTATTTTAGATATAAGCAATTTAATAAAGATGTAATAACTGTAGCCGTTGGCTATTACTTAAGATACGCGCTTAGTTATCGTGATATATCTGAAATACTAAGAGAACGCGGCGTTAACGTTCATCATTCAACGATCTACCGTTGGGTTCAAGAATATGCTCCTATTTTGTATCAAATTTGGAAGAAAAAGCATAAAAAAGCTTATTATAAATGGCGCGTTGATGAGACATACATTAAAATAAAAGGAAAATGGTGCTATTTATATCGTGCCATTGATGCAGATGGTCATACATTGGATATTTGGTTACGTAAGAAACGAGATAATCATTCAGCATATGCGTTTATTAAGCGACTTATTAAACAATTTGGTAAACCTCAAATGATAATTACAGACCAGGCACCTTCGACGAAGGTGGCAATGTCTAAGTTGATTAAAGATTTTAAACTTAATCCCGACTGTCATTGTACATCTAAATATCTTAATAACCTCATTGAGCAGGATCACCGTCATATTAAAGTGAGAAAGACGAGATATCAAAGCGTCAATACAGCAAAGAATACACTCAAAGGTATTGAATGTATTTATGGTCTATATAAAAAGAACCGTAGGTCTCTTCAGATCTACGGATTTTCGCCGTGCTACGAAATTAATCACATGTTGGCCAGTTAAGGGAATACTACCATGTTAAAATGATAATTAGTTATATTTTTTCTGACTTTGCAACAGAACCTGATTGCCTAAGTCTAAGTGAGATTGAAAGATAGAAATCGTTTCAATCGTGTCTTCTCCTTTTTTATTAAATTTCGTAGTAGGGGATGTGATACAGTGCCGTATCAATTATATGCATTAAAAGTTGACTTCACCTTAGAAAATGATGAATTAGATGGTTTATATGCGAGCTTAAATCCTACTGAACAAAAGAATGTTTCTCGAATGAAGACGCGAGAAATGTATGTCACGAAGCTATTATCTGCACTGCTTTTCAAATATAGTGTGGCAAATTATGCGGAATGTGATATCGACGAAGTTGTTCAATATGAAAATGAATACGGGAAACCATGTTTAAGTTCACCTATGAATGTTTACGCAAATCGATCTCATTCACATGAATGGATTATTTGTATTGTCGATTCTTACCCAGTTGGTATTGATATCGAACATAAAGCACCCATTGATTTATCATTAGCAGAAGCATTTTTTAATTCATGTGAGAAACGATACATTTATAATGCAGCCGAGATGATGAAACAATATGATAGATTCTATGAAATTTGGACGATTAAAGAAAGTTATTTAAAATATATTGGAACTGGTTTATATCGTAATTTAGATTCATTTTTTATACATAGAGAAGGTATTGGATATGAATTAACGGATTATGAGACATTTCCAACTGAAAAGATTAATGTGAACCATGGTACTTTTCCATTAAATACAAACTACGCGTTGAGTCGCGTGGTAAGACATCATAGTAAGAACGAAGTGCGACCTTACCATGTTAATCATATATCAATGGATACTATTATGAATCACTTCCATAAGACGAAGGAGCATGTATGAGTAAACGACAACTAATATGCCTACCTTACGCAGGTGGTAGTGCATCCATCTATAATGATTTAAAAGCACACGTGCAAGACGATATAGAACTGAAGACCATCGAACTTCCTGGTAAAGGGTCACGATTTACTGAATCACCACTAATTTCTATTGAAGATATGGTAAATGAAGTCGTAGCTCAAATTAAGGATTTAAATGTCGGTGATTATGATATTCTAGGCTACAGTTTAGGGACGATTCTTGCTTATGAGACGTACTTTAAACTTAAGGAAGCGGGCATGACGTTGCCAAAGCGTTTATTCCTAGCAGCGAGTGAACCGATTGGTTATCGCGGTGAACCTGAAGGTGTGAAAGATATGGATCAAGATGCGTTCAAGACGTTCATTAAAGATAAGGGCGGTACACCTGAGGCAGTCCTTGAAAATGATGAACTATGGCAGCTTGTAAGCCCGTCACTGCGCGCTGACTTTGAAGCAATCGATGCGTATTCAGATAAGCCTCATGATGACGAGATTGACTTAGATGCGGTCATTATGTCAGGTGAAGACGATATCGATTCTGAAACGTTGTCTAAATGGGAAGCTTACTTCTCAGGAAAAGTAACGATCGAATATTTCGATGGCGGTCATTTCTTCTTACACAATGAACCTAAAGCCATCGCAGAAGTGATTCATCAACATGCGTTAAGTTAATATCAACGAAGCGGATAAGCTCATGGGAAGTGGGCTTATCCTTTTTTAATGGTTAGACTTGAAGGAACGCGACTTAAATATCTATAAGCGGCTAATAAATTGTCTTAATCAATTCCAAAACAGCTGACTCAGAGGGCGGGGCCCCGGCAAAGAAATTTGCGCAAGCAAATTAACAAGCTATGCAAGCCGGGGGTTAAGCGTGGTACAAAGTAGCTATGCTACTTTGTAAGTCCAACTAACAAACTGAAAGTTTGAGTTGGGCTTTACAGGAAAGCATGCTGTTTTAGGGAATTGCAATTTAGTATCAAAATTTTAATTGAACACAACCTTGTAGGTTAGTTATTAGGCAAGAAAGGGTATCTGTGTCATACTTATAATATAAAATTATCAATTCTTAAATGAGGTGTATGTATGGGACGTTATCATTTTAAAGAAAATTTCTTTGATGCTTCTACAGAAGTAATCGATGTATTTGATGAAAGCAATCGACCTGTTTATCAAATGAGTTTATTCTATACTTCAGGTACGCAACAAGTTATGTCTTTCATGGGACGTCAAAAACATAATTTTAAGATAGAGGATGGCAAGAATATTTACACGATCACACAAGAAGGTTCGATTGAAGGACGTATTAAGACGCCATTTTCAACGGTATGGGATGTTGAGAAGAATGGTCGTAAGATTGGTGTCTTTTCAACGCAGATGGCACTTAAACCACGTATGGTGTTCAAAGGCGTTCAAGGCGATGCCATTACGCTAGAATCAGGTTTCATTTCTCGTTCCGTTAAAGCAAAAGACCATTCTGGTCGCGTGATCATGACGACTAAATCAGAGCGCTTTAAAATCGCTTCAGGTCACGATATCCATATTACTGATGGTACATACAATCCAATGATGCTTATTTTATTATTCCAAGGCTTCTTTGAATTCCAAGAACATAGACGTAAGAAATCAGGTGGCGGCGGCTTCGACTTCGATTTCTTCGACTAAGGTTTATGTTTAAGTCCATTTAATTTTGCTTTAAGATAAAAAAGCATTTATAATTAACTGAACAATTATAAGAAGTGACGTTGCTTTTGATGAAGGAAATTAATAGCGAACGAAAGTAGGAGTCGTTGTACCATGAAAAACCTAATGAACCGATTGTTGCCAGTTCTCGGTGTGATATGTATCTTAATCGCGGTGTTCTTGTTCTTTAAACCAAAGATTGATGATTTCTTTAAAGACCAGGAAAATGATAAGAAGATTGAAGAATATAATGACGCGAATAAGAGCGATAAAAATAAGAATGGTGAAAGTCAGAAAGACAAGGCTGAAATCCCTAAAGATAAATCTAAGATGGCAGGGTATTTAGAGATACCTGATGCGAAGATTAAAGAGCCCGTTTACCCTGGACCTGCGACGCCAGAGCAGTTGAAGCGTGGTGTAAGCTTTGCGGAGGAAGAGGAATCGTTGAGCGATCAGAATATCTCAATTGCCGGTCATACTGACTATAGCTTGAAAGATTACCAGTTTACGAATCTAAAAGGTAAAGTGAAGAAGGGCAGTGACGTAAGCTTCACTGTCGGTAATGATAAGCGTAAATATAAAATTACGTCGATTCGTAACGTACCGCCCACTGAAGTTTCTGTTTTAGACGAACAACAAAATCAAAAAGACCGATTGACTTTAATTACGTGCGATAACTTTGATCCAAATACAGGTGAATGGTTAGACCGTACGATATATGTCGCTGAAAAGGTCGCTTAAATAAAGAACCCCTAGTGCGTTGTGGCGTGCTAGGGGTTACTTTTTTGGTTTGATTTACAAGACTTCAGAAACGTGTAAATGAAAAGGTGTTTGATTTACAAGACTTCAGAAACGTGTAAACGAAAGGGCGTTTGATTTACAAGACTTCAGAAACGTGTAAACGAAGGGGCGTTTGATTTACAAGACTTCAGAAACGTGTAAACGAAAGGGCGTTTGATTTACAAGACTTCAGAAACGTGTATACGAAGGGGTGTTTGATTTACAAGACTTTAGAAACATGTAAACCAAAGAGCGAACATGCTAGTTTAAACGTACAACAATGACGAGATAAGCATGTACAATTCCGATAAATTAAGCATACTCAAAATCGTACATGATTATCTCACCGTATCCACTCCCCATCAAAGGAATGAAGTGCAACCACGGTCGCACTTCAAACCGATTGAACCCAAACAGAAACAAGTCACCGGCCCGCAACACTACCCGCAAAAGCCGCTTAACACATTATAGCTTTTGCGGGGGCGCGTTGCGTGGTGACTTGTCTTCATCTTATCCCTTTAGAATGACGGCGTGCTTTGGTGTTTCATAAATCGTTAGTTGTTCGATTCCAACGCCGTCTGGTAAGTATTGCTTGAATTGTTCACGAATCCAGTAGCCTATATTTTCTACGGTCGTATTCATTTCAGGTAAAGTCGTATTTAAACAAACGTCGTTTAACTTCGGTTCAAGATAGTCACGGTAAATCCGGTCTATTTCATGAAAGTCTACGGCAATGCCTAGCTTGCTTGTAAGGGCTTTTAAAGAAAGCACAAACGTATATTCATGATGAAATAAATCTTTATAAGCCGTGTCGCTGAAGAAGATACGGTTGTCGGCGTGGAATGTAAAATGCTGCTCGACTGTAACAGGTTCGGCGTGAATCTCGAACTGACTCGGCGCTTTAATACCATCTAAACGTGACATCGGGGTCTACATCTCCTTATCATTTTACATATGTTTGGTTATATTTACGCTATTTCTTTTCAAAAAGGAAAGCAGTTTCTCAAAAACTGTTCCCCACATTTAAGTCTTTAACTACTTTAAAACTGTAGGGTTCCCTAAGTCCCCTATATTAAAGTCTTAAAATCTAGTGTTCCAAAAGTTCTCCTCACAGTTAATTCATTAAAACCTTCATTAACGTCGCCATCGATTGGTATTATAGCAGACCTGTCCGATACTTAAGTCGCAATACAAAGCTTGTAAGCTTTACGTCACACAATTTCCAAAACAGCTGACTCCTAGGGGAGTAGCGTGAGTCCAGAGACTACAGGCTCTGGCCACGCCCCAGGAAAGCATGCTGTTTAAGGAAATTGAGTTGAAAATCCCTACACTATTTCGCGTGTATCGGTCCACCTGGTCCCATCGGAATACCAAGCAGATACCACACAATCATAAATAATGGCCAGAATATTGCTAAGAATAACGTATAAGGCATGAGACTCGCAATCAACGAACCAAGTTTCATCTTAGGATCGTACTCTTTCGCGTAAGAAAGCAGCAGTGGTAGGTACGGCATCATCGGTGTAATCGGGTTTGTAATCGAATCACCCACGCGGTACATCATTTGCGTAAACGCAGGGTGATAACCGAGTATCAATAACATTGGAACAAAGATAGGCGCGAGAATACCCCATTTTGCTGAAGCACTACCGATAATCATGTTAATAAGACCACCTAGGAAGATAATGCCAAGTATCAATACAATACCACTTTGATTCTGAAGTAAAGCAGCCCCTTTAACCGCGATAATAACACCAAGATTACTCCACTCTAAGAAGGCAAGTAGTTGCGCCGCGAAGAAGACAATCACGATAAACGTGCCCATCGTCGACATCGATTCACCTAGCATCTTACCAAGGTCCTTAGAGTTTCGAATCGATTTCGTCATAATCCCATAAATCAAACCCGGTAGTAAGAAGGCGAGAAGAATAATGATCCCAACGCCGTTAATCAAAGGTGAGTCATTCAAGATACTGCCCGTCTTCGCATTTCTTAAAAAGCTACTCTCTGGAATCGCAAGTAACGCAACAAGTACGATAAAGGCTAAGAAACTTAAATTCGCGATTCGAAGCGCCTTTCGTTCTTGAGGCGACACAGTAGAAGACGTTTCATCCTTATCCGCTTTAAGCTTACTCTTATCATATGTACCAAGTCGCGGAATGACAATTTTCGTCGTCACAAAGTAAATCACTGGCACAAGCATCGCGACACTTGCTGCTACGAAATACCAGTTCATCGCAACGTTCAACGGCATGTCCTTATCAATGATATTCGTCGCCGGTCGCGTAAATGCATACACAAGCGCATCATTCATACCAATCAACAAGTTCGCCGCAAAGCCACCCAACGCCGATGCATAAGCCATCGTCAGTCCTGCAATCGGATGGTAGCCAAGCTTAATAAACACTAATGCTGCAAGTGGCGGTAAAATAATCGGTGCCGCATCACCTGCCGCATTCCCCATAATCCCCATAAAGATGATTGTCGGTATAATGACCTTCGTCGGTGCCTTATTCACAACGAGAATCATAAACTTATCAAAGTAGCCCGTTCGTTCAGCTACCCCGATACCAATCATCACAGCTAACACGAGACCTAACGCTGGAAATTCTGCAAAATTCTTAATCGCGTCATTCAATATCATCGCAAGCCCGTCGCGACTAAAGATACTTTTTACATGTACCATTTTATGTGTCCCTGGATGTTCCACTGCTACATTAAATAGCGACACAATCCACGTAATTGTTGCGAGTGCGACACACATGATAAAGAACAACATACTCGGATCAGGTAATTTATTCCCTGACTTTTCAACAAAGTTTAAAAACCGGTTAAAGAAAGATTGCTTTTTTCGTATCATCATACGACCCCCAACTAATTGCAAAGTTGAAGTAAGTATAACAAATTTTAGGAATATTTAGAAAACAATAATTGTGCGATGAGACACCTAATTATAACTTGAAACTATAACTAAATTCGCTTCCCATATAGTAAAAGCCACAACAACCCGCTATGCAAGTCATTGTAGCTCTTTAATTACTTTTTATAATTGATTTACCTTTTCGAAAAGGACATGATTTTCTAAATGTACATGTTCGTGCGTATCCTTTTCTAACGTTTGAAGACGATTATAGACTAATCGCCACGTGCCACACGCTTCTAGTGGCGGTACAAAGCCACCTGTTAATTTACGCATTTCAACGAGCTTTAGTCCAGCATTCGTATGGTCATCAACAAGCAACTGAATCGTTTCATTAATATCTGCTACACTTTCACCTTCAGAATACGCTACTAGCTTTGGAAACGATACATGATCCTCTTCGTCAGTGTGCGTTAACATCGCTTCTTTAAAAGCATCGTAAACGTCTTTTAACTCTAGAAGGTTAGGATGATTAGACCCATGTACGCGCGCTAACTTAGTTACATACGGCGTAAGTTGCTTAAATTCTTCCTTTAAAGGTTCATGGAAATGCGTTTGAATATATTGAACTAAAGAACGCACATTTAAATCCGAAGCTTGGATACCATCTTGTTTGTCCTCAGAAACTGCTTCAAGTTCGTTCATAATTGTGGATAAGTCCACACGTTTATGGTTGTGAACAGCTTCTTCAATCGAGATCTTACCTCCACAACAAAAGTCTATACCATACTTTCTAAATACGTCAGCTGTCTTCGGATACTTAGTCACCGCATCAGCTACTAACATTGACTTATCAAGCATTTAAACCGTCTCCCTTACTTACGTCATATAAATAGATTTTGTAAAATACATCTTCATTATATGACAATTTAAGTAATTTAAAGATTCATAATATTGAGTGTTGATAAATCGTCACAAAGTTGTGACTAATATGTGGATAAGATTTTCTAACATATAAATTCAACTTCTAATCCCATATAAAATAAAACTATAATTCAATTATTTCAGAAATGTAAAGATAAATTTATCAAATTATTATAAGTTGGTTAAAACTAAATAAATTTAATTACTATGCATAGACACGCACAAAAATTCTGTTAATATAACACTATAAAGTATATAATTATAAATAAAAAGTAGTGTAATTTAGTGTTTTATACAAAACCATATTTATAGTTATATCTTAATAATGTCTTAAACTACATCTATTTAGAAAATTAAATAAGAAAGGTGGTGCGCTTCAAAGATGGAGAACACGATTGACCTAACGAAACTATTCGCACTTCTTAAGAAAAATCTTAAGCTATTAATCATTATTCCTCTCGTGACATTGCTACTCGGTTTATTACTAACCGTATTTGTGATGAAACCTAAATACGAAGCGAGTACACAAATACTTGTTGCGCAAAACGAAACATCTGAAGAGTTTAAATTCCAGGAAGTTCAAAGTAACTTACAGCTTGTGAATACATACTCAGAAATTATTAAAAGTCCAAGAATTTTACAAGAAGTGTCGAAAAAGCATAAATCATATGACCAAGAAGAAATCGCTTCAATGTTAAATGTGAGTAATTCAGCAGAATCTCAAGTTTTAAATATCACAGTTAAAAGCGGCGATCGAAAAGACTCAGAGCAACTCGCGAATACAATTGCTAAAGTCTTTACGAAAGAAGTACCTAACATCATGAACGTAAATAACGTAACGGTACTTTCTAAGGCAGATGAAGCTGACAAGGTGTCACCAAGAATCATGGTGAATACGGCGATTTCATTAATTATTGGCTTAATCATCGCAAGCATATACATTTTACTCAATGCATTATTCGATAAACGACTTAAGTCAGAAGAAGAGATTGAATCATACCTCGATATTCCAGTTTTAGGTGTAATTCAAAAGTTTAAATGAGGTGAAAAGAAATGAGGAAATCACCAACAAGAGGTGGTATGAAAACTCTTATTGCGCACACGAATCGTAAGTCAGTGATGAGTGAGAGATTTAGGGGCATACGTACTAACATAATGTTCTCGGCATCCGATAAGGCAATTAGTACTTTAGTAATAACATCGGAACGTCCTTCATCAGGTAAATCCACGATGTCATCAAATATAGCTGTAACTTATGCACAAGCAGGATTCAAGACTTTAGTACTTGATGGTGATATGCGTAAACCAACTCAGCATTATATTTTCGGCGTTCAAAACCAAAAAGGTTTATCCAATGTGCTTATAAATCAACATGAACCTGAGGAAGTCATCGAATCGACAATGGTTGAAAACTTATTCATTTTACCATCAGGCCCAATCCCACCTAATCCATCAGAACTTATCGGATCGGTTAAACTTGAAACATTAATTAATTTACTAAATGAAACATTCGACATGATTATTATTGATACACCACCTGTATTAAGTGTAACGGATGCACAGCTTTTCACTGAAGTAGCACGGAACGTATTATTTGTAATTGACGCCGAAATGAACAACCGTGATCATGTTAGAAAGGCTATGAATCTTGTTAAAAAAGCTAATGGTAAAGTCATCGGTGCGGTACTCAACAATGCTAAAGTTTCTAAAGCTCAAAACGCAGGCTACTCATACTACGGCGAGGATTGATAACAATGATAGATATGCATAATCATATTTTAATGGCTTGTGATGATGGTCCAAATTCGCTAGAAGATACAATAACTCTATTAAAGCAAGCCCGTGACCAAGGGATTACAGATATTATCGCGACACCTCATCATCTGCATCGTAAGTATAACAATACTTACAAGTCGGTGTCGCAAACTACATTAAAACTGAATCAAAACTTGACTATAAAACAACTAGGAGTCCGTATTTATCCAGGTCAGGAAATTCGAATTAGCGATAGAATATTTCAAGAGATTGAATTTGAAGAGATAAAGGGATTGAATACATCACGATACATATTGATTGAATTACCAATATCATATGTACCGAGCGCAACCAGTCGTATCTTCTATGAGCTACTCAACAAAGGTTTCACGCCGATTATCGCGCACCCAGAACGTAATAAGGAAATCGCGAACGATTTAAGCGTCCTGTATGACCTTATCAATCAAGGTGCCTTAAGCCAAATTACCGCAAGTTCATTATTGGGAAATTTCGGTAAACACGTGCGTAAGATTTCCATTCAAATGATGAATTGTAACCTAATGCATTTCATCGCATCTGACGCACATGATGCCGCGATACGTCCGTTTCAACTTGGTCATTTGGAAAAGGACGTTAAGTTAAAGGACCATCAAGAAACGATAAACATGCTGATCGATAATGCGAACCATATTATAACGAACGAACCGATTTTTAAATCACAACCCTTTTTACCGAAGAAGAAAAAGTGGTTTAAATTATTTTAATGTAAAGCGAAAAGAGGGGATGTAACGTGCAGTTTTTGACAACAAAACAACGGTTTATATTACTCATGCTTGTTGACTCATTCATCGTTACATTTTCAATATTTTTAAGTTATTTCATTTTAGAACCATTTTTTAAAATTTACTCTTTTAATTTCTTAGTTATCTCATCGATATGCTTACTACTCTTACATCATCTATTTGCGAATATCTTTAACTTATATCATCGCGCATGGGAGTACGCGAGTGTGAGTGAATTAATGCTGATTGTGAAGTCTGTTACGAGTTCAGTTGTATTAACTATGGCTATCATGACACTGTTCTCCAATCATCCAACTTTCATAAGACTTTATTTCATCACTTGGATGATGCATCTTATCTTAATCGGTGGGTCACGTTTGTCATGGCGACTTTATAGAAGAACCTTTATCAATAAAGATATCAATAAGAAATCGACATTAGTCGTTGGTGCCGGGCGAGGTGGCTCGATCTTAATCAAACAGATGATTTCAACGCCGTACATGGGCATGGAACCTGCACTTGTCGTTGATGATGACCCTAGAAAGCAGAAGATGACGATTGTAGATGGTGTTAAAGTAGAAGGTTTCATTGATGATATTCCAGAGCTCGTACAAAAGTTTAGAATCAAGAAAATCATCATTGCGATTCCAACGCTAACTCAAAAGAGACTCAGAGATATCAACGCACTTGTCGAAGGTTTAGATGTCGAAGTGTTCAAAATGCCAAATATTGAAAATGTAATGTCCGGGGATGTTGAAGTTAACCAATTGAAAAAGGTTGAAGTTGAAGATCTATTAGGTCGTGACCCTGTGGAACTTGATATGGATATGATTTCAAACGAGCTTAAAGGTAAGACAATCCTCGTAACAGGCGCAGGTGGCTCGATTGGTTCTGAAATCTGTCGCCAAGTTTGTAAGTTCATGCCAAGTAAAATTTTATTACTCGGTCACGGTGAGACGAGTATTTATCACATCCATAGCGAACTTACGAAACTTTATAAAGATGCGATTGAAATTGTGCCAGTTATCGCAGATGTTCAAGACAAAGTCAGAATGAAAGAAATCATGATGCAGCACAAACCGTACAACGTCTATCATGCGGCAGCGCATAAACATGTACCACTTATGGAAGGTAACCCAATGGAAGCCATCAAGAACAACATCATCGGTACACGAAATACTGCCGAAGCGGCGGCTTATGCGAACGTGAATAAGTTCGTCATGATTTCGACTGATAAGGCTGTTAACCCGCCGAACGTCATGGGTGCTTCGAAACGTGTTGCCGAAATGGTCATTCAAGGTATGAATAGCGACAACTATAATACAGACTTTGTAGCCGTTAGATTCGGTAATGTATTCGGTTCGAGAGGCTCTGTGATACCACTTTTCAAGAAGCAAATCGAAGCAGGCGGTCCAGTGACCGTGACACATCCCGAAATGACACGCTACTTTATGACAATTCCTGAAGCATCCCGCCTCGTACTTCAAGCAGGTGCACTCGCGACAGGCGGCGAAGTATTCGTGCTCGATATGGGTGAACCTGTTAAGATTGTTGACCTTGCGAAGAACCTTATTCGATTAAGTGGTTACAAAGAAGATGAAATCGATATCGTCTTTACTGGTGTGCGCCCCGGTGAAAAGCTCTTTGAAGAGTTGCTTAACAAAGATGAAGTACATCCAGAACAAGTCTATAAAAAAATCTATCGCGGTAAAGTACGCGAACTCGATAGCAAAGAAGTGAACGAAATGATCGATAAACTCATCACAAGCTTCAACAAAGAAGAGTTAATTCGATTCACGAACTACAATAATAAAATCAATGGGTGATGGTTATGTTTAAAGGAAAAACATTGTTAATTACTGGAGGTACAGGGTCGTTTGGGAACGCTGTTATGGAACGATTCCTTGATTCAGATATTAGCGAAATACGTATCTTTTCACGAGATGAAAAGAAACAAGATGATATGCGTAAACTTTATAACAATCCAAAAATTAAATTTTATATTGGGGATGTGCGTGACAGACATAGTGTTGATACGGCGATGCGTGGGGTTGATTACGTCTTTCACGCTGCGGCACTTAAGCAAGTACCATCATGCGAATTCTTCCCGATTGAAGCAATTAAAACAAATGTCTTAGGAACTGAAAACGTTGTTGAAGCGGCGATTCAAGAGGGTGTTAAGAAAGTCATTTGCTTATCGACTGATAAAGCAGCCTATCCAATCAATGCGATGGGGGTTTCTAAAGCGATGATGGAGAAGGTCTTTGTCGCAAAGAGTCGTAATGTTAATAGTGATGAAACATTAATCTGTGGAACACGTTACGGCAATGTTATGGCCTCAAGAGGATCGGTGATTCCATTATTCGTCGATAAAATTAGAAATAACGAACCACTAACAATTACCGATCCTACTATGACACGCTTTTTAATGAGTTTAGAAGAAGCAGTTGAACTTGTGGTTCATGCATTTAAGCATGCTGAAACTGGAGACATTATGGTTCAAAAAGCACCTGCTTCTACAATTGGTGACTTAGCACAAGCGTTACTTGAGTTGTTTGAAGCAGACAATGACATCGTGATTATTGGGACACGTCATGGTGAGAAGAAAGCTGAAACGTTATTAACGCGTGAAGAATATGCGAATGCTGAAGACATGGGTGGTTATTATCGTGTACCAGCTGATGCTAGAGATTTAAATTACGATAAATACTTTGAAGACGGTAGTAAAAACATAACAGAAGCATACGAATATACGTCCGATAATACAGAACGTCTATCAATTGAAGCAATTAAAGAGAAGTTATTAACACTTCCTTATGTAAAAGAAGCATTAAAAGAAAAGGTTTCACAAATTAATTAGGAGGCCCCATTCATGAAAATAGCTGTTACTGGTGCAAATGGATTCGTTGGTAAGAACTTAATTCAAGAACTGAAACATCAAAAATATGAAGTACTTCCTATTACGAGACATACGTCTGAAGCAGATGTACGTCAACATTTACTTGAAGCGGATACAATCGTGCATTTAGCTGGTGTTAATCGTCCTGAACATGATGCTGAATTTAAAGCAGGAAATGTTGATTTACTTACATCTTATCTTGAAATTGTTAAAGATAATGATAAAGCGCCAACTATCATTATGTCGTCATCGATACAAGCTTCGAAGGACAATCCGTATGGTCAAAGTAAAGCGGAAGGCGAAGCGGTGTTACGTGACTTTTCAAAGAGATATGGGAATGAGGTATACATTTATCGTTTACCTAACTTATTTGGAAAATGGTGTCGTCCGAATTATAACTCTGTAATCGCGACGTTCTGTCACAATATTGCGCGTGACCTTGATATTCAGGTTAATGACCCGAATGTTGCGTTGTCGCTGAACTATATTGATGATGTCATTCATGAATTTATTCGTGCGATAGAAGGCTTTCCTAATCTTGAAGGGGGTAAGCCAACCGTGCCTAATGTGCACTTAGAGCGTTTAGGTGATATTCGTGATTTACTCTATAAATTTAAGGAAAGTCGCCAAACTTTAAGAGTGCCGAATTTAAATAAACCCTTTCAAAAGGCTTTATATAGCACGTATTTAAGTTATTTACCTGAAGATGATTTCAGTTATCCTTTAACGATGCATACGGATGAACGCGGATCATTTACTGAGTTCCTTAAGACTAAGAAACATGGCCAAGTTTCTGTAAATATTTCGAAACCAGGCATTACTAAAGGGAACCATTGGCATCATACAAAGAATGAGAAGTTCTTGGTTGTTTCAGGAAAAGGCGTGATTCGATTTCGTAAGCCAGATGAAGATGCTGTGCACGAGTACTTTGTTTCAGGAGACAAGCTTGAAGTTGTAGATATTCCAGTTGGTTACACACATAATATTGAGAACCTAGGCGATACGGATATGGTTACGATTATGTGGGTGAATGAAATCTTTGATCCTGAGAATCCAGACACGTATTACTTGGAGGTTTAGAAAATGAGTAAATTAAAATTAATGACTATTGTTGGTACGAGACCTGAGATTATTCGTTTATCAAGTACGATTAAAGCTTGTGATGCTTATTTTGACCAAACAATTGTACATACGGGTCAAAACTATGACTACACGTTAAATGAGGTGTTCTTTGAAGAACTCGAACTTCGTGAACCGGATTACTTTTTAGAGGCAGTTGGTACTCACTTAGGTGATACGATGGGGAATATTATCGCGAAATCGTATGAGGTTTTAAGCGAAGTGAATCCAGATGCGCTACTTATTTTAGGAGATACGAATAGTTGTCTGTCGGCTGTAGCGGCTAAGCGTCTTAAGATTCCTATCTTTCATATGGAAGCGGGTAACCGTTGCTTTGATCAGAATGTGCCAGAAGAAATTAACCGTAAGATTGTTGACCATGTGAGTGATGTGAATTTACCGTACACAGAACATAGTCGACGTTATTTGCTTGATGAAGGTTTCAGAAAAGAACATATCTTTGTGACAGGTTCACCTATGCGTGAGGTACTTGAAACGTATGCGCATAAGATTGAAAACAGTGATGTCTTAAGTAAACTTGATGTCGAAAAGTGCAACTATATTCTAGTTTCTGCACATCGTGAGGAAAATATTGATAATGAAGCCAACTTTAATTCGTTAATGAATGCGATTAATGATATAGCTGAAAAGTACCAAATGCCAGTTATTTATTCAACCCACCCTAGAAGTTGGAAGAAGATTGAAGAACGTAACTTTACATTTCATCCGCTAGTACGCCAGATGAAACCGTTTGGCTTCTTTGATTATAATGCGCTACAGAAAAATGCTTTCGTCGTGTTATCTGATAGTGGCACTTTGTCTGAAGAGTCTTCAATTCTAAAGTTCCCAGGTGTATTAATCCGTACGTCAATTGAACGACCAGAAGTGTTAGATAAAGGTACTGTAATTGTGGGTGGCATCGAGTACGGAGGTTTACTTCAATCTGTAGAGTTAGCGCGTTCAATGGTAAACAATGATGCACCAATGGTAGATGCTGTGGATTACAAAGATACAAACGTATCTCAAAAAGTCGTGAAGATTATCCAAAGTTATACACCAATCATTAATAACGTAGTGTGGAGGAAATGATGTGAGAATAGCAATTTTAAGTTCTGTAAACGTTAAACACATGACTTTAATATCACATTATTTAGAGAATATAGATTTAAATAAGCATCAGGTTGACCTTATTTATGCGGATAAACATGGCGTAGATGAGTACGTTGAAGGTGTACGAAGATATAAATTTAACATTCAAATAGACCCTGATTGGTCGAAACTAAGAAAAATTAAAACTTATTTAGGTTATAAAAATAAAGTACTAAAACTACTTGAAGCCAATGATTACGACTTCGTAATAGTATGGGGAAGTTATACCGCACATCTTTTCAGTAAGATTTTAAAGCGCAAATACGAAGGAAAGTACATCATTAATATAAGAGATTACTTTCATGAAAAGAATCCAATCATTAAATTCTTACTCAAGAGGCTTATTGATAAAAGTAAATTTGTAACTTTATCTTCGGAAGGTTTTAAAACTTTTTTACCTAAATCAAATAAATACTTTGTTATTTATAGTGCTAATCACAATATAATTAGCGAAGCCCGAATTGAGCGTAATTTTAAACGTGAAAAACCTTTAAGAATTTCATTTATCGGTAACAATAGATTTTTTAACGTACACGAGAATTTATTAATGAAATTGAAAAATGATGATCGTTTTGTACTGCAATATTTTGGTACAGGATCTGAGAGGTTAGCTCAATTTGCTAAAGAGAATGATATTAATAACGTAAAATTTCTTGGTGGTTTCCCAATTGAAGAGACACCGAGACTACTTGATGAAACTGATATTTTAAACAACGTTTATGGCAATAATGATATAGCATTAGATACTGCTTTATCAATTCGTCTTTACTATGCAATATACTTAAGAAAGCCTATTTTAACCTCGCCAAATACATTTACGAGTAAGAAAGCACATGATTTAAGTTTAGGGTTTGATGTGAATCTTGAGAATGACAAGCTCGGAGACGAAATTTGGGATTGGTATTCTCAAAAACTATATCAAATAGTAAATCATAAGGTTGAAAAAGAAATAAAAGAAATCGAGAATCGAAATACACGATTATACGACGAGTTAAAAAAGGTGGTGGAAGATGAAGGTTTATAAATTACTACTTTACTTACTAACTATACTAGCATTGATAATTCAAGTAATTGTAGATATCAATTATACTTTAGCTTTGCCGCTAATGTATTTATTAAGTTTAAGTATTTTGAATTTCACCCCTAAAGATAACTTCATTGTTCTAAAAGTTTCTTATGAATTATTAGGATTTATTAGGCTAGTTAACATTCCATTTCTAATAACTTTAACTAAAGATGACAAAGTAGATAATCTACCTTTAGGATACTCCGTTATTAACCAAGGTTATACCTTAATGGGGATAGAGTATGTAATTGGTGCTTTAACTATCTTAATATTATCAAATTTAATAAAAGTAAAGAAAAATCGACTTGAAGATGTAAACTTATTAGGCTCTAAAGTTTTCTATAGCTTATTTATAATCATTGCTATTGGAATTCTATCAGTAGTACCTGGGATTAAAGAAGGTTTATCATTCATTTTTATTAAAACAACTCAATCTGGACGAGAAAGTGAACAGCTACCCTCCTATATCGTGCTACTAAGAATGTTTTTTCAATTTGCGATGATACTATTATTTTTATTATTTAGCTTTAAGAATTATAAAAAGTACGTTATAAATCCTAATATTAAATACTTAGTTATACCTTTACTGTTAGCTAGTATTAATATTTCTATAATAGTTGGCGAAAGAAGAAGTTACCAAATTTATACGTTGCTAGCTATAGTAGGTATAATAACTCTGCTATTTAAAAAGCACAGTAAGATAATTAATAAAATACTTATATCTATAGGTGGTTTAGTATTTATAGGTGTCACTTTATATAAGGAACTTTATATTTTTAAATATGCTTCGTATCAACAAGCTTTATCATCAAATTCATTAGGTCAACTAAAATTTGTCGACACTTTACAATCATATTTTTATGGACCACATAATATAGGATCTTTTATCAAATATAGTCAATACTTTGATGTGACTTTTGTAGACTTTGTCCTAGATATAATTCGATCGATTTTTGGACTTAATTTTTTTATTAACGAAAATTATCTGCTACTAAGCCAGAGATTTAATTTGTTGATGTATGACAATGAACAAATGACGGGTCACTTGATATCAAGTAGTGCTTATGGTTTTTCGATATTTGGCTATGGCTTCGGAATAATAATTATTTTAAATATTTTCTTAATAGCTTTAGTTGAATATATTGCCAACTTAAATAAGTACTTAGAAATAAAATTTATATCTTACTATGTATTAATGAGATTCACTTTTAGTACATTCTCTAATACACCCCAACTACTAAGTCACGCAACTATGGTAATTGGAGTTTTTGGAGCTGTGGTTATAGTAAGTTACCTATTAAGAAAGTTAAGTGGTTCTCTTATTCTTACTAAATCGATTAAAGGTGATTTTTATGAAGAATAAGTTTTTAAAAGACTCTTTTTTATTAGTTATATCAAGTGCTATAGCACAAATAGTATTGATCTTTAGTGTGCCAATAATATCTAGAATTTATTCCCCAGAACAATTTGGTATATTTACCTTATTTAATTATCTAGCTTTAATATTTATACCTGTAATAAACGCTAGATTTGATTTGCTTATTATAAATTCTAAGACTACTAAAAAGGCAAACGCAATAGCTCAAATTTCAATAATGATAAGCCTTATTATAATAATATTTACTATCCTAGCTGGGGTAGTTGGTTCAATAGTATTAAAGGGATATTATCTAGAAATAATTTCTTTTGTGCTTTTACTAGTTTTCGTTAGTTTAACTAACATTTTTACGAGTTATCTTAATCTAAATAAAAAGTATTTTCATATTAGCATTATTAATATCACTAGAACTTTACTTATGGTCATTGTCCAAATAGCATTTGGTTGGTTAACTCATAATAGTTTAGGTCTGATTCTAGGCTTCACTTTATCTTATTTAGCTGGGATTATAATAGGTTTTAAAGAATTTAAAAAGCACTTTAAATTAAACAAGAATATTAGATATTTGAAAAAAGTGTTTAAATTACATTCTAATCAATTATTTTACTCTCCCCCTTCTATAATCATTAATAGCTTAACGTTTAGTGTAACTGTTTTTATAATAGGACTAATGTATTCAACAAAGGACGTTGGCATTTATGGTATGGCAACAAGAATACTTAATGTTCCTATAGTAGTCGCAGGTATGGGGTTATCAAAAATCTTTATGCAAAAAGCTAGTGAAGATTATTATAAATTTAATAACTTTAGACCGGTATTGCTTAAATTCTCTCTAGGGTTATTTTTCCTTGGTTTAATAGCATATGGACCATTACTTTTATTAAAAGAAGAGGTAGTTTTATTATTCTTAGGTCGCGATTGGTTAGAGGTAACAATATTATTCATACCATTTGTAACTCTATATGTGACAAGACTAATCGTCTCTACAATATCATTAGCTAACATCGTTATAAATAAGCAACATATAGACTTGATATTCCAAGGAGGGACGCTTGGTTTAACGATAGTTTCTAGCTTAATTAGTTACATCTTGGGATTAGATTTTCAAAGTTTTGTATGGTTGAATTCATTAACTGTAACTGTTTCATTTATAACATTTTATATTTATATATTTAAAAAATCTAAGAAGGCCATATAACTTCTTTTATAATAGGAGATTATCTATGAAACAAAAACGTCTACTTATTTTGTGTCAGTATTTTTATCCGGAATATGTCTCTTCAGCAACATTACCAACTCAATTAGCAGAAGATTTAATTAGTAATCAAATGAAGGTTGATGTAATTTGTGGATACCCAAGTGAATACAGTAAATCAAGACGTGTTCCTTACAAGGAATTGTTTAAAGGTATTCGTATCAAACGCTTAAAGTATTTCACCTTCAATAATAAATCTAAAATAGGGCGTATCCTTAATTTCTTCTCATTGTTTATACGATTTTGTCTAGAGACACCACGGATGCTGAAGTATGATCATATTCTCGTATATTCGAATCCGCCTATATTACCTTTGATACCTGATGTGCTTTATCGTCTTTTTAAAAAAAAGTATTCTTTTGTGGTATATGATATTGCGCCAGATAATGCGATTAAGACTGGAGCTACCAAACCTGGTAGTATGATTGATCGGTTGATGACTTATATTAATAAACATGTATATCAGAACGCATCAAATGTTTTTGTACTAGGTTCTGAGATGAAAAATTATTTATTGAGTCAAAAAATAAGTCAGAAACCTGAAACGATTCGTATTACACCTAACTGGTACGATAATAAAGGACTTAAAGACGAAATAGTTTATAATCAAGAGTTCCAAATGCTTCGTGAGCAGTACGACAAGATACTTTTATATAGCGGTAATATGGGACAGTTACAAGACATGGATACTATCCTAGATTTCTTAAAGCTCAATCAACAAAACAGGAATGTACTCACGATTGAAGTATCAAGCTGTTAAAGACTTTATCGAACGTCATCAAATTGAAAACGTTCGGTTATATGATTTATTAACTGGTACGGATTATTCAGATGTATTAAAAATTTCTGATGCGGCTATTGTCTCCCTTATTAAAGAAGGTATTGGATTAGGTGTACCAAGTAAGATTTATGGTTATCTTGCTGCTAAAAAACCGTTAATCACGATAATGGATGCTTCAACAGACATCGTACAACAAATTGAAGAAAATCAAGCGGGTGTTCATATACCAAATGATGCCGCTACCCAAATGCTGAAGTTCATTGATTTAACGAGCCGTGAAAAGCTTAAACAAATGGGAACTAAGGCATATGAACTTTATGAAAAGCATTACACGCGTGAAAAAGGGACAGCACGTTATTACCAATATTTAAAGTAAGGGGGAAAAAATGGATGAAGCGATTATTTGATATCTTGAGTACGTCTTATGCAATTATCGTATTCTCTCCAATTTTGTTAATTACTTCGGTATTTATAAAACTTGAATCGAAAGGACCTATTATTTTTAAGCAAAAGCGACCAGGTCTTAACAACCAAATTTTCGAAATTTATAAGTTTCGTTCAATGAAGGTAGATACACCTAATGTTGCTACTGACAAAATAGATCCTAGCCTTTATATAACTAAATCAGGTAAGTTCATACGTAAAACTTCAATAGATGAACTTCCGCAATTATTTAATATCCTAAAAGGTGAAATGTCTGTAGTTGGACCACGACCTGCTTTATATAATCAATATGAGCTTATTGAAAAGCGAACTAAAGTAGGTGTGCATAAAGTTAAGCCAGGTTTAACAGGGTTAGCTCAAGTTATGGGGCGTGATGACAATAATGACGATCAAAAGGTCATGTATGATAAATACTACATTGATAATCAATCCTTTATGCTAGATATGTTCATCATATATAAGACAATACGTAATACATTGACTTCAGAAGGGGTTTCTCACTAATGGCTAAACGCATTTTAATTACTGGTACTAAGGGTTACATTGGTTGTGCATTAGAAAAACATTTTAATGATTTAGGATATGATGTTAAGCGTTTAGATGTTAAGTCGCCTACTTACTTAGCACAGAGTTTTAAAGGCTTTGACGTTATTATTCATACGGCTGCTATCGTGCATAACAACCTAAAGAATGCTTCCATGCTTGATTACATGAATATCAATTATCATTTAACGCGCAAGATTGCTAATAAGGCTAAACAAGATGGCGTATCTCAATTTATATTCTTTAGCACTATGAATATTTTTGGATTACTTGGTGGGGTTGGCTATGAAACGATTATCACTAAAACTACGCCTACTAACCCTCAGACTGCATATGGTATTTCTAAGGGTTATGCTGAAGATTATTTAAAACAAGTTGAGACAAATCGTTTTAAGGTGAGCATCGTAAGACCTCCTATGGTATATGGCAAAGATGCACCAGGTAATTTCGCTAAACTTGAAAAGATAGCACGTTTTAGCTCTTTATTTCCTAATATTCATAATCACCGTAGTGTCATTCATATAGATAACTTAACTCACTTTGTAGAGACACTCGTGCACGAACAAGCTAGTGGCATCTTTCACCCACAGGACTTTTCATATATGTCGACGACTGAAACGATTCACGATATCCGCATGTTAAAAGGTAAGCAACTGAAAACGTTCCCTGTTTCTAAAGGGCTTTTCAAGATGATTAATAAAGTACCAATGCTTAAGAAAGTTTATGGTAATTTAGTTTATGCACAGAATATTGATAAACCGCAAGATTATCGTAAAGGGTTTATTGATTTCGGTGACGCGCTTAAAAAAACGATTCGCTAATTCTAAAAAATAAAAGAAAGCGATAAAAATTTATGGTACATTATTAATAACTAAATTAGATTGATGGAGGAGAACAATGGCAGCAACTTTACCAAATTGTCCGAAGTGTGATTCTGAATATACTTATGAGGATGGTGCCGCGTACGTATGTCCGATGTGCGCATATGAATGGACGGAGGATTCACTTAAGGAAGAACAAGAAGCCGCGCTGATTAAAGATGCGAACGGCAATGTATTAAATGATGGCGATGATGTATCTGTAATTAAAGACTTAAAGATTAAAGGTGCGTCTTCTGTCATTAAACAAGGTACGAAAGTTAAAGGTATTAAACTTGTGGATCCTGATGATGGTCACGACATCGATTGTAAGGTACCGGGCGTTGGCCAAGTCGGTTTAAAATCTGAGTTTGTGAAAAAGTTATAATGAAGTTAGAGACCTTGAGTTGAATTTAAACTTGGGTCTCTTTTTTTATATGAAGTTTGGGTGCGTTTCGTTATAATTAAGTTAAGTTAAAGGGGGATATTGTTCATGGCGAAGGAATTAAATCCTAAAGTAGATGCCTATATTGAGAACGAAGAGAAATGGCATGAGGAATTTAAATTATTGCGTGAAGCGATTTTAAAGTGTGATCTAGATGAGGATGTTAAGTGGAACCATCCTTGTTATACATTAGATGGTAAGAATATTGTATTGATTCATGGATTTAATGATTATTGTGCGTTGCTTTTCCATAAGGGTGCGTTAATTGATGATAAGAAGCAATTGTTAATTCAACAAACGAAGCATGTGCAATCTGCGCGTCAAATGCGCTTTACGAGTGTTGAAGACGTGAAGGCAGTCTTTGATGAGATTTCAAAGTATGTTGAAGCGGCTATTGAAGTTGAGAAGAAAGGTTTAAAGGTTGAGAAGAAGGGCATGTCTGAGGAAGATTTCCCTGAAGTATTGCTTGAGGCCATTAAAGAAGACGAAGACTTTGAAGCGGCGTTTAAAGGTTTAACACCAGGACGTCAACGTGCGTATGCACTATTTATTGGTGGTGCGAAGCGTGAGGCGACGCAGAAATCACGTCTTGAAAAGTACTACGATCATATTCTAGATGGTAAAGGTATGAACGATAAATAAGATTTAAATCCAACTACAACGAGAGGTGAACATCATGATAACTTGGATTATTGTATTATTATATGTAATGCGCTTATTTATGTTAGGTGTGTCTGAGTGGCATGCCAGAGCATTAAAGCAGCACGGTTTAGAGGAACTTAAAATTGAAACGTCGATGAAGCTTGAACTCATTTGTCATATTTATTATTTATGTACGATTGCGATGACGCTTATTGTAAAACCGTCATATACGATGAACGTTGTGATAGGGCTCGTGCTTATCACGATAGCTTATAGTTTATGGTTTTATATTTGGTACATGTTACATGAAACATGGGCATTGCGCTTGTTTAAGGTGCCGAGTGAGATGCGTGTAACGGACGGGGTGTACAAGTTCATACGACACCCTGAGTACTTTATCGTGACACCACTTGAAGTATTAGGGATTATGTTCATTTCGCAAACATATTTTAATGTATTGATTATGATTCCGTATGTATTTTACATGTGGTTTCGAATTAAAGACGAGAATACAATGTTACAAGAAAGTTTATAAAGGAGTCGGTATTGATGGCGAACCGCAATTTGCTTGAAATAGATGGTATCATGTCACAATGGATCTTGGAACTACCTGATTTTGTAGCCAAGAAGATGGAAACGTTTGAAGTGGGGATTAAGTTAAGTCCTACAGATCTCGTGACAAGTCTCGATGAAGATATCCAACGTGATTTCGAAGCGTTAATCGATGAACACTTTCCAGGTCATCAAATCGTAGGTGAAGAGAAAGATAATTCAGGCATCGACATGAATCAAGGGTACGTTTGGATTATCGACCCGATTGACGGCACGACAAATCTTGTTAAACAACAGGATGACTACTGTCTTGTGTTAAGTTTATTTATCGATGGCAAGCCGTCATTAGCCTATCATTACGATTTCGTAAACCAGAAATTCTATAAAGCAGTTGATGGCGAAGTGCCAACAGTGAATGGTACTGAAATCAAGACGCCCTTATTACCATCATTAGCGGATTCATTAATATCATTCGATCCTGAGCCTGCCGGCGGTCTCCTCACTGAAAAGCTCATTCAAGCATCGTTTGGCTTTCGATACGAAGGTGCAGGCGGTATTGGTGCGATGAAGATTATAAACGGGCAAATTGGAGCGAGTATCGATTTCTATGCGAATGTTTGGGATATGAGTACGCAGCTATTGTATGCCGAACAACTTGGTTTAGTAATTTCTGATTTAAAAGGAAATCCGATTGATTTGAATCATGTGAAAGGTGCGGTATTTGCGCATCCAGATGTATTTGATGATGTGATCAAGTTAATTAATGAGTAATAAGGTAAGGCGTGATTGTCGAGGCATATCACGTCTTTTTAATTTGTAATTATATTGGATATGTAGAGTAGGTAATGCTATAGCTCGGTGTTAATGAGACTGTGTAATACGGTAGCATTAATTTATGAAAAGGTTTAATAGGAAGCAGTTTTTGGAAAACTGCTATCCTTTTAGGAAATAAATAAGAAGTAGTTTACGAAAATAACGTAAGTATTGATTAAACCTGTTATAACAGATGTTTGAAACTTGATGGCGAAACATTAATCACGCCACAGAGCGTTTGAAACTTGATGGTGAAATCGTAATCAAGTTTCAAGGCATGTGTAATTTCGTCTATTTCTCAGAATCAAAGTTGAAGAAACGTGTGTAACACGTTTCACCATTATTATATAAAAAGTAAACGCGTGCTCATTGAAAGCACGCGTTCATTTATTAATCATGATGAAGTTTACGATCGAAGAAGTCTTTTGTAAGACGTTTAACTTGTGGTGCTAAGATGAGGACGGCGATAATGTTTGGAATTAAAACGATTGCTAATGCTAAATCGAGTAATTTCCATAACTCAGTACCTACACCATAGCCACCAATAATAATTGAAGCAAGGTAAACGAGTTTCATAATTGCACCAGCTGTCATACCGAACAAGAACTCCGCCATACGTGTTCCATAATAGATAATAACGATAACAGTTGAGAACACGAAGAATATCATTGAAATCGATACAATCGAACTACCGATACCACCAAAAGCGTGTTCATATGCTCGTGCAGTAAGTGCTGCTGAATTCTCTTTAGCGTCACTTTCTTTCCATACGTCTGATACAAGTACGACGAAAGCTGTTGTACTACAGATGACAATTGTATCTACGATGATTTCACTGATACCCCAGAATGCTTGGCGTACAGGGTGGTCGGTCTTAGCTGCAGCGTGTGCGATAGGTGAGGTACCTAAACCTGCTTCGTTTGAATAAATACCACGTGCGAATCCCCAGCGAATTGTAGCCGCTAGTGCTGCACCGAAACTACCTCCAATTGCCGCGTCTGGTCTAAAGGCCTTTTCAAAGATGAGGGCCACAATACCAGGTAAGTGTGCGATGTTCATGATAATAATGACGAAACCTAGGATGAGGTAGAGGCCTACCATGATGGGCACGAGGAATTCTGTGAATGTCGCGATACGTTTAACGCCGCCGAATACAACGAGTGCTGCGATTACAGCGATGATGATACTTACGATGCCAGCGTCTACGTTAAATGTGTCACTCACGGTACCTGAAGCTGAGTTCCCTTGTACCATGATACTTGGAATGATTTCGATCATTAACGCGAATGCGAAGATAGAGGCGAAGACTTTACCGACTGACTTGTTCTTGAAGCCTTTCTTCATATAATGTGTCGGACCGCCGACGAATTCGCCTCTCTTGTTCTTCTCACGGTAATGAATACCGAGTACGTTCTCGCTATATTTAAGTGCCATACCTAAGAAGGCGATGACGATCATCCAGAAGACGGCACCTGGTCCACCCATCATGATCGCGGTAGGTACACCGATGATATTTGCCGCACCAACTGTTGATGATAGTGCGGATGTTAATGCTTGCCTTGGTGTGATGGTACCTTCACCTTTAGGCGTCTTGTTAATGCTTCCGAAAGTTTGCTTCATAATAGTAGGGAAATGCCTAAATTGGATGAACCCTAAATAGATGGTTGTAAACAAACTTGCGAGTAGCAACAATGAAACAAGTGGGTAGCCCCACAACCAATCTGAAAAAGCTACGATTTTCTCCATGTTGATGACCCCTTTATCATTTAAATCACAACTTGAAAATTTCTCCCTTTGAATCGTGATTTACATATATATCCCCTTTATTAAATATATGTAATTATTTTTTTAAAGAATTAAAGTGATAAAATTACACGTTCAAGTTGTATTATCAACTATTATACCAATATTCTTTTTAAATAAAAATGCTTATTTTAAGTAAAATTCTATTTATCCAAATTTTCGGAAAATATCGAAAAATAGTGAATAATTGCAAAAACGGGTTATTCAAAAAATCGTCATAATTTATTTTTTTACATATTTACATCACCGCTTTATTGTGATAAAGTTTGGCAGTATTCAGTGATGACACGCTTTAACGCGTTAAACGATTTCACAAATTGTAAATTCAATGTTAAAAGTGTGAATTTAAATTTAATAAAGTGTATTTTTATACACAGAGCTCATTTGTCAGCGCTTTCATTTAGTTGTACACTATGAGTGGTAAAGAAAAGAAAAGAGGTCTAGAAAAGAGGTAAGTAAAAAATGAATATTATATTAGGAATTGGAACATTAATTCTAGTGTTACTCGCTATGACTTTGTTCCTAAATTTCGCTCCAAACGGAAAAGTTAGTTTACAGGCATTATCTGGTGCAGCTTGTGCAACGTTTTTACCCCAAGCGTTCTTAAGCTATGCGATAGGTGGCGTGTTCCACATCGAATTTTTCCAAACTTTAGGTGACTTAGCAGGAAGTCTAAGCGGTATTGCTGTTGGTATTCTAACATGTTTAAACATGAAAGTATCGCCAGTGTTCGCAGTTATTATCGGTTTAGTACTTCATGATTTCAAATTGTTACCAGCTTTCGTAGCAGCTTACTTAGTTGCATTCTTAATTAAATTCTTAGAGAAGAAACTTCCAGAAGGTATCGACTTAATCGTAGTAATCTTAGTTGGTCCAGCATTAGCATTTGGTATCGCGACATTAATCGCTCCAAGTGTAACAGCTGTCTTAAAACAAATCGGTACAGCCGTAACATCTGTAGGTGACGCTAACCCTTACGTCCTTGCAATCGTGTTAGGTGCTATCATCCCGGTAGTTGGTATGACACCACTAAGCTCAATGGTATTTACAAGCTTACTTGGTTTAACAGGCGTACCAATGGCAATCGGTGCATTATGTTGTATGGGTAGCTCATTCGTAAACTTCGTTATGTTCAAGAACTTAAAAATTGGTAATCCTTCAAAGGCTTTTGCTGTAGCAATTGAACCATTAACTCAAATTGACTTAATTGCGAAGTATCCAATTCAGCTTTACGGTGCGAATGCAATCATCGGTATGGTTAACGCATGTATCGTAACAGCATTTGGTTTAGTCGTTGGTGTGACAGGCATGGCAACACCTATTGCAGGTGCAATCGTATTATTTGGTTTCAACAATGCCGTGACATCTATTATCACAATTGTTATTGTGGCTATTACAAGCTTAGTACTAGCTTTCATTATTTCAAAAGGTATGCAAAAAATGAATTTCAACTTTAACTTAAAAATGCCTCATTTTAAGAAACAAACAAATTAATTTTATGGGAGTGTTTATAAATGGCACGTACAAAAAACTATCAAAGTGCTTTTGACATTATCGGCCCAGTTATGATGGGACCATCAAGTTCTCATACAGCAGGCGCTGTAAAAATCGGTCAATCTGCTTTAGCAGTTCTTGACGCTGAGCCTGAATCAATTACAATTCATTACTACGAATCATTCGCAGAGACACATCAAGGTCACGGAACTGACCTAGCTATCATTGGTGGATTATTAGGATTTAGTACTTACGATGAACGTATCAAACATTCATTTGATATCGCAGAAGAGAAAAATATTCCAATCGAAATCATCGAAGAAAAAGGTACAAGCTTAGGTGAACATCCTAACTGTGCATTAATTAAAATTGATGCTGGTGATCGTCACGTAGAAGTTAACGGTATCTCAATCGGTGGCGGTATCATCAAGATTAAGAGTATCCACGTTAACCAAAGCTGTATTCTTTTAAATCACACTCCACCATTATTAGTAGTAGATGGTAAAAGTGATATCTCATCAGTTAACCACTTAATTAACGATTTAATTGAAAACAATATTGATATTAATGAAGAAATTAAAACAATGAACAAAGATAAATGTTTACTAGCACTTCATTTGAACAAAGGTATATCAGAAGACTTATTAAATAAGATTAAAGAAAAATATTCGAGATTACATTTCTCTTATATTCAATAAAGGAGAGATTTCAATGTTTGATTCAATTCAAGAAATTATTGAGTATGCGAATAAACACAATATGACTTTTGCTGAAATCATGATTCAACATGAAATGGGCATGAGACAAATGTCTCGCGAAGACGTAATTGGTCTTATGCAAAAGAACTTAGATGTTATGCGTGATGCTGTAGAAAAAGGTACAACAGGAGAGGGCGTTAAGAGTGTTACTGGTTATACAGGACAAGATGCCATCCGTGTTCAAAAATATTTAGAAAATAACCACGCATTATCAGGTAATGAAATGATCGAAGCAGTTAAAGGTGCTGTAGCTACTAACGAAGTTAACGCAGCTATGGGTATCATTTGTGCGACACCAACTGCTGGTTCATCAGGCACAATCCCAGGTGTATTATTTAAGTTAGAACAAACACACGGTTTAACAAATGAACAAATGATTGAATTTTTATTTGCATCTTCTTTATGCGGTATGGTTATCGCGAATAATGCCAGTGTTGCAGGTGCTACTGGTGGTTGCCAAGCTGAAGTTGGTACAGCTTCAGCAATCGCATCAGCTGCAGCGGTTCAAACATTTGGCGGTACACCTGACCAAGCTGGTCACGCTTTAGCAATTAGCTTAAGTAACTTATTAGGTTTAGTATGTGACCCAGTTGCAGGTTTAGTTGAAATTCCATGTGTAATGCGTAATGCAATCGGTTCAGGTAATGGTCTTATCTCAGCTGACTTAGCGTTAGCTGGTGTTGAAAGTAAAATTCCTGTTGATGAAGTTATCATGGCTATGGACAAAATTGGCCGTAACTTACCAGCGTCATTACGTGAAACAGGTATTGGTGGCTTAGCTGGTACGCCAACTGGTGAAGCAATCAAAGCTAAAATCTTTGGTGATAAGAAAGAAGAATCACAAGAAAAAGACCCAGTAGAAACACATTCTTAATAGAAGTAACGATATAAAATAAAGACAGTGATGTGACTCATTCGAGTGCATCACTGTCTTTTTTATGTGCTTTACGCGTTACTCGGGTAATCGTCTCTCTTTGAGTTTCCTCTTCAGACTCCTTTTTACGCAGCTCAATATTTAATTTGACGTAATAAACGATAAAGAAAATCATCAAACTGACTGACATAGATTTAAGTAATAAGTTTAATGATGATCCTTCGGTCGTTAAATATACCGTTAATGTCGTATTGACGACAAATGCTAAAAATATAAAAGCGAGTTGTTTAATCATACCCCTCATCCCCTTAGCATCATTCTATAGTTTATTTATAAAACAAGCAAGTAAATTTTTAAATTTTCTGAAAAATAAAAGAGCGGCACGTTTATATAGGAGTCGTATAAACGTGCCTGTTTCTTTAATGATAGGTATCCATATTAGACGTATAGGGACGTGGGAGGGTTCCTTTGTAACCCAACTTCATTCTATCAAAATATTTAGAAAATAAATGTAGACAAATTCTTATCATTGTGTGTCATTTTATTGAATAAATTGAAAAAAATATAAGTAACAAGATTGCTATAACATTATTTGAAACTATAAACTTTTGTAAAATATAGTTTTAATATAAATAATGTTGTAATCAAAATGTAATATTAATTTTCATGAAAAATAGTTACATTTAAAGAGGTATACAGTAAAATATATAGTGCAAAACAACATATACATAAAGATAATGTTGTTATAAAAAAATGGAGGTAAATTAATGTCTAAATTGAAAAGAAATGGAAATAAGAATTACTTACCAAATCAGTTAAACAAATACTCAATTAGAAAATTTTCAGTAGGAACTGCTTCAATTATTGTCGGTGCTACTCTATTATTCGGAGCAGGACAAGATGCTAAAGCTGCGGAGGCAGTGTCAATTGAAGAGTCGAACAAAGACGCATCTTCGGCTGAAACACCTACATCAACAGAAGAACCTGCAACTGTGGAAAACACTACAACTGAGGCTTCTACAGAACAACCAAGTACAGAAGAGGCCGCTACAACAGAAGTAGCAAGCACTGAGAAGGTTTCAACAGAACAACCTTCAACAGAAGAGAAAGCTAGTACAGAAGAAGTTTCAACTGAGCAACCAACAGAAGAAAAAGCAAGTACAGAAGAAGTTTCAACTGAGCAACCTTCAACAGAAGAGAAAGCTAGTACAGAAGAAGTTTCAACTGAGCAACCTTCAACAGAAGAAAAAGCAAGTACAGAAGAAGTTTCAACTGAGCAACCTTCAACAGAAGAAAAAGCAAGTACTAAAGAAGTTTCAACTGAGCAACCAACAGAAGAAAAAGCAAGTACAGAAGAAGTTTCAACTGAGCAATCTTCAACAGAAAAGAAACCTAGTACAGAAGAAGTTTCAACTGAACAGCCAGCAACTGCTGAAAGAGCTGCAACTTCAGAACCAACTACAAACTCAGTAGTATCATCAACTGAAGAACCAGCTTCAACTAAAACTGCTACACGTTCTACAGTATCAGCACCAGAAGCTAAAGAATCTTTAGCTACTACTGATAACAAAGAAGCTTTCGTTAATAACTACATTGATTCAAGTTACGATGTTGAAACAGCTAAAGCTGTTAAAGAAAACTTAAATGTAGACTACGCGAATGCTACAGATGCTGAAATTGAAGAAGCAATTCAAGCTGCTGCATTAATAGCTATGGCTAATAGTCCTGAAGCGCCTGTTGCTACACCTGCGATTGCGCCTAGAAACGTCGCAACAACATACAATATGAGCAATACAACTGATAATTATTTAGCAGGTTTATCAGCGACCACAGGTTCTAATGTTAACGACATAATTCAAGTTACTAGCGCTTCGATAACACAAAATTATATCGAGCCAAATAATAGTGGTAATTTTAAGTTAGAAAGTTCTTTTAAAACTTTAGGCCCTGTAAAAGGTGGAGATTATTTCACTGTAAAAATTGATGAAAATGTTTCCATAGATGGTGATGCTGATTATAGTAAACTTAACAATGAGCAAATCATGGAGTTAGTAAACTCTGAGGGTTATAAGGTAGCTGATGGAGTATACAATACAGAGACTAAAGAACTTACTTACACATTCACAGACTATGTTAATAACAAATCAGAAGTAACTGGTTCATTTTCTTTATCACAATTTATTGATCGCAAAAATACTCAAGACAGTGGTATATATAATTTAAATTATAATATTGCAGGAGAATCTTTAAACGAAACGTTAGAAGTCAATTTTGGTGATGTTGCACAAGGTAATGGTGTTCAAAGTATAACTTCTATGATAACAGACGTTGACTACGAAAGTGGCTCTAATGATTATACTCAATATATTTATGTAAATCCCCAAGACAATGAACTTTATAATGCCAACGTTATTCTTCAAGGCTATCTAGATGATCCTAGTACAAGTAGTGGTCAAATAAACACTGACGTGACTGACATTCAAGTGTTTTACGTAGATCCTACTGATAAATTAACAGAAAGTTATTACGTAGACGAGTCTAATTATGAAAATGTTTCAAATAATCTTAATATTTATCAAGATGGGCAAGACAGAGCTATAGTAGAGCTTGGAAATATTAGCCAACCGTACATTATCAAAGTAACAAGTAAATATGATGAATCTGGTAATCCTTTAAAGTTGAGATCTATTCTTGAATCTTCAGACGTATATGGTAATAGAGGATCGTATTTCTGGGATAATACAACAATTGTTACTGGAAATGAAGGTAACGCAGATGGCGTAAATAAACGATACAACTTAGGTGATTTCGTTTGGGAAGATAGCAATAAAGATGGTATCCAAAATAGTAATGAAAAAGGAATCTCAGGAGTAGAAGTTACTCTTACAAAACCAGACGGTACGACTGAGACAACAACAACAAACGATGAAGGTAAATACAACTTCACAGGTTTAGAAAATGGAAATTACACAGTAAACTTCAAAACACCGGAAGGTTACGAAGCAACAGTTGTGAATAATGGTGACGATGCCCTAGATTCAGACGGATCAAGTGTAGAGGTAACAATCAATAATGCGAATGATTACACAATTGATTCAGGATATGTAAAACCTGTTGTAGAAACACCTAAAGATCCAGCGAAATATGAATTAGGTGACTATGTATGGGAAGATAGTAACAATGATGGTATTCAAAATAGTAATGAAAAAGGAATCTCAGGAGTAGAAGTTACTCTTACAAAACCAGACGGTACGACTGAGACAACAACAACAAACGATGAAGGTAAATACAACTTCACAGGTTTAGAAAATGGAAATTACACAGTAAACTTCAAAACACCGGAAGGTTACGAAGCAACAGTTGTGAATAATGGTGATGATGCCCTAGATTCAGACGGATCAAGTGTAGAGATAACAATCAATAATGCGAATGATTACACGATTGATTCTAGTATGACGGGCAACTCGTTAAAAGCGCTTTCTTTATGCAAGCGCTCTGAAATCTTGTGGGCATCCTTACCGATAGGACCGCAGTTCAAGACAGGCGCAGAAATTGCTTCAATATCATCGGCTGCAATTACATAAGAATAATTGTAAACCGGTGTTTGGTCGACGAAGGTATCGATGTCTTCTAATGAGGCATCTTTGCGCACGTAACTTAAATCGCAAATACCGTTGAAGTAGTGCAGACGCTTACTTTCGCGATTAAATCTTTCAGCTGACGTCGTGCGAATGGTTTCTAAGATACTTTCGACTTCATCGTTATACGACGTATTCACTGACGGGTAATAAGGCGGTGCGAAGAATGTGACCATCGCAGGTCCGATTTCACGACAACGGTGCATCAGTGTGTCTACAAGATGAATCGACTGCATATGCGTTTCAGATTGTGCTTTCAAGCATTCGTCGATAATAGCATTTACGGCGTCGGCACCGAGTTTTTCAGTCGCATATGCCTTAAGCTCCTTATAAGAAAGGACTTTGATAGCGACTGGCATATCATAATTCGCTTGAGCCATGATGTCTTGATAACGCGCTTCACAATACTTTGCGGCTTTCTTCACAATCTCTTGGAACTTCGCGTATACCGTCTCAGGCGTTTCCTTAAACGTGAATACATTATAGAGTCCAATTGTTCGAAACGGCGTTTGAACGTCGTAATGATGCTTAAGATTCGTATTCATCAACGACAGAGGAAGTGGCGTTACTTCGCCTTCAAATTCCTCTTGAAAGGCCGTATTGTACTCCATCTCCTGATTCACAAAGCTAAACATGAAGTTCGAACTCACGCCGTTTAGCGGGTTGCCGACATGCGTTTCGCGCCCGTAGCACAGTACCGCTGGCATTAACTTACCAATCGTACCTGTGTACGCATAATGGCTATTGTCATCTGACGCCTGCTGGAACGTTGGTTCGCCGTTTAAATGTAATTTAATCTCGAGGTCATGTGCCTCTTTAATACGTCGTAAAGCCTTAACCGCCGTACGCATACCGAGCGAATTGACTTCCTCATCAGGCACCGTAACAAGGACTAAATTAACATCCCATGCTTCTCTAATGGCCTTTTCAATGAGTGACATATGTAACATCAGCCCGGCCTTCATATCCATCACACCACGGCCAAAGATGTAATCACCGCTCTCAAAGTCCTTCAAACTTTCTTGGTTCAGTAGTGTTGGTTCCTCCTTGAAAAGCCCTTCCAAGTCAGCACTGTCGAATGCGCGTGATTCGGTTGTGCCGAAATCTTCGACACCTACTGTATCAAAATGGCTAATGAGTACAATCGTTTGTTTCGAAGTAGGTGCTTTATAATGAACGAGGACGCTATGACGTGCGTCATCGGCTGGTTCTAAAGTGATTTGATGTTGACGTTCTTTAAAATAATCGAGCTTCATCATCAAGTCTCTTACAAGATAAGGAAATGATTGTTCACCTTCTGAAAATGTAACAGATTGATGATTGATTAGGCGTTGCAGTAAATCATAACGATCTTCAGGCGTTTGCCATAATGCTGTCATGTCTTTCACTCCTTGGTAGTTAATGAAGGTTTACATATATTGTAAACTATTTAGAAAATTCTCACTATTTTAAAATATATACTTTTTTACTAAACTTTTCAATGATGAGTTGTATTCTGACTTAAAGTTAAAGAAATATTTCATATAATTATTTTAATTTTCAAAGAAATAAATAACTTTAGTTGTCTTTAAACGGTTGTTTCATATAAAATGAAATTAGTTGTTATTAAATGGAGGAAAGTGTATGACTCGTGTAACGAAAGCAATTATACCTGCTGCAGGACTTGGCACACGTTTCTTACCGGCAACAAAAGCAATGCCTAAAGAAATGTTACCAATCCTTGATACGCCAACGATTCAATATATTGTTGAAGAAGCGGCAGACGCAGGAATTGAAGACATTATTATTGTTACTGGTAAACATAAGAGAGCGATTGAGGATCATTTTGACATTCAAACAGAACTTGAAATGAACTTAAAAGCGAAAGGGAAAGAAGACATACTTAAGAAGGTACAGTATTCTTCTGAACTTGCGAATATCTTTTATGTACGTCAGAAAGTTCAGAAAGGGCTAGGTCACGCAATTTGGATTGCACGTCAATTTATTGGCGACGAGCCTTTTGCAGTGTTATTAGGAGATGACATCGTCGTTTCTGAGAAACCTGCGATCAAACAATTAATTGAACAATACGAACATACTGGTAAATCTGTAATTGGCGTTCAAGAGGTCCCGCGTGAAAAGACACATCGCTATGGTATCGTTGACCCGAAAGACCAAAAAGAAGGTTTATACGAAGTTAACCAATTCGTTGAGAAACCGGAACCAGGTACAGAACCTTCTAACCTAGCAATTATGGGTCGCTATGTCTTATCACCACGCATCTTCGACTACTTAGCTGAACACCGTATTGGTGCAGGCGGCGAAATCCAATTAACAGATGCGATTGAAGCACTAAACCAAGAAGAACAAGTTTACGCTTACCAATTCGACGGCAAACGTTATGACGTCGGTGAAAAAATTGGCTTCGTTAAAACAACTTTAGACTTCGCATTAAAAGACCCTAAAATGAAAGACGAAGTTCGTTCATACATGAAATCATTACTAGATGAATAATTGAGATAAGAGCCTTGAAGCATGCGTGCTTCAAGGTTCTATTTTTATGTTTAGAAGTGGTGCTTGAAGCGACGGCGCTTCAAGTTTCCGATCGAAGATTTAAAGAGGGGGCTTGAAGCCATTGGGGCTTCAATATTTCATTCGAGCAATTAAAGAAGGAGCTTGAAGCTTTGAGCTTCAAGTTACCTATTTGAGAATTGAGCAGAAGGTATAAGGGTTGGTATAGGTGGTACGGGCAATTTCGGATGCTGAAGTTGGTTTACATTGTTATAGCAGTATATAAAACAGCCGGGTAGCGGCCGTTGTGCGAAAGAAAATAAAAACAATCGCATAAGGGGTCCGTTACGCGAAAGAAAAATGAAACAATCGCATAAGGAGGCCGTTGTGCGAAAGAAAATAAAAACAATCGCATAAGGACGCCGTTACGCGAAAGAAAAATAAAACAATCGCATAACGACCCCGTTACCGTATATAAGTCTAAATAAATACTTACTCGAACGATTTAAATAATGAGAAATTTTCGGTTTCGAAAATTTTCCTTATTACAAAGACAGAGTTAAACAATGTAATAAGGAAGCCATGTTACAAAGACAGAGGTAAACAATGTAACAAGGAAGCCATGTTACAAAGACTGAAGCAAACAATGTAATAAGGAGCGCATGTTACAAAGACTGACGCAAACAATGTAACATGGCGACTATATATCATAAACTGTATATCCTCACTTAAAATATTTTGAACAACATAAGTCAAACCTAAAAATTTCACCCGATATCGCTTAAAGTAAGTCTATTAGACACTTAGTCCTTAACTTACCCAGTGATATCGGGTGTTTGTATATGTTCATTGCTTTTTAGATAAGAAGAATCTGTCGCCTTCAACTTCTTTGTTGTCCCACTCGGGTTTGTACTCGAGTTCTAACCATTCAGCTAATTTGATAGCTGCAATGTTCTCAACGTCGGTACGTACGAGTAAACGACGGTTCAACTGTAATTTTTCTTGTTCCCATTTCAATACGGCGCTCAGTGCTTCTTTACTATAACCTTTGCCGGTATAGTCGGGGTGTAAGCGGAAGAACACATTTAAGAATGTTTCGCCTTCGACTTCTTTATGACCGATGCCACAAGCGCCGATGCATTTGTCTTCTTCTTTTTCAATTATCATGAAATAACCGTAGCCATGTTTAGACCAATGTTCTTGCCATAAACCAATCATTTCTTTGGTTTCATCGGACTGGCTATGAATATTTTGAGGGGTGTATTTTGTTGCGACGGGATTTGAATGAATGTTAAATAAATCCTCGTTATACTTTACAGAAGGTTGTATCAAATTAAGATGTTTTGTTTCGATCATAATCTTACACTCCTTTTTTAACGTAGTACATTGTCACTATATACAAAAATTAGAAATTTTTAAAAAGATATGGTCTAGACCTTTCGTGGGATATATGTAAATCGCATGCAACCGCATGATATCAAGTGTTGTAACGCTTGAATTCAAATCATTTATATCGCTTATTTTCATGTTAAATCAAGCCTTAGAATGTTTGTTTATATCGCTTATTCTCGTGATAATCCTGCCTTGGAACGATTGTTTATATCGCTTATTCTCATGCTAAATCTAACCTTGCGTCGGTCGAATTGTAATCTTGCTAATAACATGCACCCGCGCGAAATCATACATAACCCAATACACTTTCACCCATACTAACTCACATCGCTTAGCTTGCCAGTGACTCCCCTTGAAAAGCCATACCTTTTCTTACCCCCATTTTCAAGAAATAAAAAAAGTTGAAGCTTAAATGTTACATAAGCTTCAACTCAATAAACTTTATAAGATTGCATTTGAAAGAATCGCATTTAGATGCTTGATATCAGTCTTCTTATCAAGTAGGAAAGCTAACGGTGGTGCTGCAGCGACATATAGTTTTAATTCTGCGTCGATGTCAAAGCGTCCCGCATTCTCCACTGAAAAGGACTTAATTGAACTATAAGGAACTGTGCGAAGTTCCATCTTCTTACCACTAAAACCTTGTTTATCAATAATTAACAGGCGTTTGTTGGTGAAAATGAGTAAGTCGCGCAGTAGCTTAAAGGTCTTTTCAACGTGCTCATTCTCTATAAGAAAGTCACCAAATTCTTGTTCAACGTCGCCGGGATGCATTTCACTCGCGCTACCGAGTAGTTCATCGAATAAACCCATATATGATCACTCCTTTTGTTAAAAGTATGTCAAAAAATAAGCAAGTATGCAACTAAAGTGTTCCATACTTGCTTGATTTAAGCTCGATTAGCTTACTGCTCTATCTGCTTGAACTAAACCATTACCGTACCACCAAGGGTTACCAAGTGGTTCTGCAGTTTTGTTCATGCGTGCACGGTGTTGGTAAGTTGTTTCGTTTGGATATTTTTGTTCGATTAATGCTGCTACACCAGCGATGTGTGGTGAAGCCATTGAAGTACCGCTCATAGCACCATAAGTGTTGTTAGGTGTAGTAGATAATGTGTCTACACCAGGAGCTGTGATTTCGTTAGCTGGACCTGTACATGAGAATGGTGCACGGAGTTGTTACGGTCACTTGCCGCTACTGACATAACTTGTTCATAACGACCAGGTAATTTGATGTTATCGCCTGTACCTTGAGGGTTACCATAGTTACCTGAAGCAGCGATAACTGCGATACCGTTATTGTTAGCGTAACGGGTTACGTCACGGATGAATTGAGAATCTTGACCTACATATAATGAAAGGTTGATAACGTCTACGTTGTTTTGAACAGCCTATTCGATACCGCGACCGATTGTTACGTAGTCACCATAACCTTGGCTATCTAAAACTTTAGCTGAGTGAATATTAGCATCTGGTGCTACACCTACAACTCCATAGCCGTTGTCTTTAGCAGCGATTGTACCCGCAACATGCGTACCGTGTCCTACACCGTCGTATGATGGGTCGCCATTAGCGCCGCCGTTAAATGCTGAGAAAGAATTAACTACATTTAAATCTTCGTGACTAGCGTCTACACCAGAGTCTACAACTGCTACATCTACGCCTTTACCAGTTACACCTTGATTATGTACTTGAGGTGCGTGGATGTTTTGTAAACCGTAAGGAATACGTTGAGCTGACATACCGCTACCTGATGATTTACCTTTCATAGGATCAACTTTAGCAGTTTTGTTCTTTTCAACGAATTCAACGTGAGGATGTTTCTTAAGTTGTTTCGCTTTCTTGTCAGATAATTTAAGTTGATACACGTTGTCGTAATCAAACTTATGTTTGATATCTTCTTTAGAAAGACCGTTAGCTTTTAATAAACCATTGCCAGCTGGTCCATCAAATTTCACGATGTACGTTTCATCAGATGCTTTTTTGTCGTTCTTGCTGTTGTCATTACTTTTAGCAAAAGCACTTGTGCTAACAAGTAATAACGTTACGAACATTGCAACTGTCGCAAATAATACTTTCTTCATTAAAAGACCCCATTTCTATTCTATTTTTTAAGGTACATGTATTAATATAGGTTATTTTAGAAAAAGAAACAATACGAATATTTAATTTTATAATAAATTTTATATTTAGGGGTTTTTGTTAATTCTGTGTAAAAATCACTATTTTACAAAAATAATTAATTTTTAAAAAATGGTTATAAAATAAATTTAAAGGTTATTTACTCATGTGTAATTTGTTTGAGACGACGTAAAGTTTCAAAGTTCGAACTTACAATACCGATATGACGCTTATGATGATTTAACTTTAAATATGAAAGGTTTCGATAAGTTGTGTTTGTATAAGAATGAGGCACGATACTTATCGCGTGACTTGTAATCAGCTTCGTAAGCATTGATTCAAAGCTTCTATAATAATGTATATTGGTCGCATCCATTTTAAAATGATGGCTTAAATAATTAAACGTGTCGCACGGCGGTTCAAGTAATAACAAGTTATAATTTTTAAGTGAACTTAAATCTTTTATTGCAGTTTTATTTAAAGGATGTGTCTTTGAAAGCACGAGCGTAAAAGGTTCTTTGTAAAGTGTTTCATGTACATATTGTCCCTTTTCAAAAAGGCTTAAATCCCCCACGATAGCGTCGTATGCCCCCTGGTTGAGCTTTTCCTTGAGGGTAAATGAATTATTCTCAATCGCGATATCAAGTTGTTGAAGCTGGTCTAAATTTAAGAATTGCGTCATATAATATAATGAGAAGCTTGGTAGGACGCCGATTCTAATGCGTGACCACGATGCAGTTTTGAGCGCCTGTTGTAGCTCATCTAGTTCATGTTGAATGACTTGAAATGATTCAAGCACGCGTTTGCCATCCTCGTTTAAAAATATTCCTTTAGATGAACGGTTAAATAAGACGGTATCGAAATGTGCCTCAATGAGTTTGATGCGTTTACTGAGTGCTGGCGTTGTCATATTAAGTCTTAAAGATGACTTCGACAGGCTATTAGTTTGAGATACATCTATAAACGAACGTATCGCATCAATGTCCACTTTTATCACTCCTTAAATAATAGTTAAACCCCCGTTAAACGATTCGATATTCCTTAGTTAAGTACCACACGCTATGTTGGAACTAGTCATATTTAAGGAGGAATTCGAATGCGTAAGATTATTGTGCTCGCAATAGGTATGTTTGCGCTCGGCATGGATGCGTATATTATTGCAGGTTTAATACCAAGCATGAGTCAATCGTTTCAGGTGAATGAAAGTTTAATCGGGCAGGGTGTTACCATATTCACGTTGTGTTTTGCGTGTTCGGCGCCATTAAGCGCGGCAATATTTAGTAAATTGAGTCATAAGACGTTACTCATGATTGCTTTAATTACGTTCATCATAGCAAATATTTCGACAAGTTTTTCAAATTTAATTTGGGTTTACGTATTAAGTCGTGGCTTGGCAGGTATAGGTGCAGGTATGTACGTACCTGAAGCGATTCACACTGGAAGTCAGTTCGCTCAGGCTAAGCATAAAGGTAAAGTTGTCGCGACATTAATCGGTGGCATGAGTGTCGGAACGGTGCTCGGTGTTCCATTTGGTATGATGATCGCGGATGTCTTTAATTGGCGCATCGCTTTCATGATAATAACATTTATTGCTTTAGTAAGTTTAGTTTGTATCAGTTTCTTTCCTAAGCTTGAGGGTCATGCGCAGACTTCGATACTCGACCATTTAAATGTCTTAAAATCATCGTCCGTCCTATGTGTTCTAGCAGTCACGTTAACGATGGGTATGGCGAGTCTCGGGTTATACACGTACTCAGCCTCAATACTTCAATCTTACTCGATGCAAGGTCACATGAAGCTACTCTTGATGGTATGGGGACTCGGTGGTCTTATAGGTAGCTTTGGGATAGGTTACTTAATCGATCGTTCATCCCGTGTGAAAAGACTTCAAGTATTCGTAATTGGTATATTATTTATTTCCATAGCATTGTTAATCGTCGTACCACTGTGGCCATATATCGCATATGTAAGTTTCTTTTTATGGGGATTAGCAGGTTGGGCATCTCAAGCCCCGCAACAAAGCATCATCTTGAAAATGCCTATCAAGCATCACAAGACTGCTATCGCATTGAACAATTCAATGAATTATTTAGGGAGTGCTTTAGGAGCTTTATTAGGAGGTGTTATGCTCTACTTCATCCATCAAGCTGCTTATTTACCGATTTATGCATTATGCATACTATTATTTACGATAACCATGCAAATATACCTTTCTCGAAAGGCTTAATTTAATATTTATGCATATTAAATGAATATAGGCAATGATCTCTTGATCGAGGTCATTGCCTATTTTAGTCTTTTAGCGCGGTAATAAGTTAGTGAAAACACGTACAACTAAAAGGTTTTATCATTTCTAAATTAAAATGATTGATTTATTAAAAGGGCTTTTCAAGTGATGTAAAATGTGTAATAATTATGAGTATTGTATAAATATAAAAACACTAGATGAGTGACTAACTCAAATATTTAAGAGAATTGAGGTGGAATGATGACAACTTATACACAAAAAGAGAAAAATAAGGGACGTCTCAAGTTTATATTAATGTCTTTGATTGGTATTATCCTATTCTTAGTGCCAGTACCTACGACGAATGATGAAGGTAAAACTGAAACGACTTTACCTGTTGCCTTCTTAGCAGGAAAGTTAAAGGATTTATTAGGGGACGCGATGCCTATCTTGATCGTAGCGATTATCACGATTTCAGGTATCTTATCAATACTTTTCTCAACGGTATTGAAGCACAAAGTGAAACCAGATAGCTTAATCGAAAGTACATTTAAATTACATCCAGGGTGGTTAATTATCCGAATTCTTGCGGTTGTATTCGCATGGATGACGTATCTGAAAGTCGGATCTAAAATGGTGTATTCAGGAGATACAGGTGCGCTTGTGTTTAACGATTTATTACCGACACTTGTCGCAGTATTCTTCTTTGCTGCCCTGTTTCTACCATTATTAATGGAATACGGATTACTTGAACTATTAGGACCAATATTTAGACCAATCATGAGACCGTTGTTTACGTTACCAGGACGTTCAACTGTAGATAATTTAGCTTCGTTTATCGGTGATGGTACGGTAGGGGTTATCATCACAAGTAAACAATATGAACAAGGTTTCTACACAAGACGTGAAGCGACGGTTATCGCAACAACATTCAGTGTTGTATCGTTAACGTTCGCGATTGTAATCGCAGATACGGTAGGTTTAATGGATAAATTCTTTTTATTCTACTTAACTGTAATCGCATCTTGTTTAGTTGCAGCGTTCATTATGCCGAGAATTTGGCCTTTAAACAAAGTGTCGGATACGTATGTTACAGGTGAAAAGAATACTTCTAATCAAGAACGATTACCTAAAGGGATGTCGCCGATACGTTATGGATATGAACAAGCTGTTGAACAAGGTATCAAGGCACCTGATTTAAAATCATTCTTTATTTCAGGGTTCAAAACTGTAATCGATATGTGGTTCGTTATTTTACCAGTCGTGATGGCTATCGGAACGCTTGCTACAATTATTTCAACGTACACGCCGGTGTTCCAAATTGTAGGTATGCCTTTCATACCAATCTTAGACTTACTTCAAGTGCCTGAAGCGAAAGATGCTTCTGAAGCAATGATTATTGGATTTGCGGATATGTTCCTACCTTCAATTCTCATCCAAGATGTATCAAGTGATTTAACACGCTTTGTAATCGGCGCATTAAGTGTCAGCCAGTTGATTTACTTATCTGAAGTTGGTGGCGTTATTTTAGGTTCGAAGATACCAGTAAGTATTGGTAAATTATTTGTGATTTTCTTAATTCGTACAATTATTACATTACCGATTATTGTACTCATTGCGCATTTAATTTTTTAATATAATAAGTAATGTTTTATATTTAAACTTGATATTCTGATTTAATTCCTTGAAAATAATAGTAAGGTTGATATCTCTTTTAAATATAAGTCGTAGTCTAAGTGTTTAAGAAATTGTATTAAACGCGTATGATTACTTATATAAAAGCTAAAGTTATTGACCTGGAACGATTGTGTTCTGGGTCTTTATTTTAGGGCTTTTCAAAGGGATAAGTTATAAACTGAATTATTTCAATATTTTGACAAAGGGGTAAATGTAATGACGAAACAAATTGAAATCATTGGTGCACCATCGACATTTGGTCAGAAGAAATTAGGGGTGAACTTTGGACCGGATGCGATACGATATGCAGGTTTGATACCGCGTTTAAAGCGTATCGGACTTGATGTTGTCGATAAAGGTAATATTGAAATGCCATTTCTTGATTTAGACAAGTTTCATTCTCAACAAGAAGGGCTTCAAAACTATGAAGAAATTCTGTCAGTATCGAATGCGCTCGCGACATCCGTTTCTGAAACAATTAAAAATGATAAGTTTCCACTCATTCTCGGTGGAGACCATTCGATCGCAATCGGCTCTATTTCAGGCGTTGCGGAACATTATTCAAATTTAGGCATCATTTGGTATGATGCGCACGGTGATTTAAACGTACCTGAAGATTCTCCGAGTGGTAATGTGCACGGTATGCCTTTACGTATGTTGCTAGGTGAAGGTGATGAAGGGCTTGCGAATGTGAATTTCAATGGTGCGAAAGTGAAGCCTGAGAACATTGTGTTAATTGGTATGCGTGACCTTGATTATGGTGAGCGACAATATATTAAGAAACACAATGTTCGCACGTACACGATGAAAGATATCGATAAGATGGGTATCAAAGCTGTGATTGAAGAAAGTGTTTCTTATTTAAAAGACAAAACAGATGGCATTCACTTATCTTTAGACGTGGATGCGCTAGATCCAGTTGAAACACCTGGTACAGGTACTAAAGTTCCTGGCGGTATTACATATCGCGAAAGTCACTATGCATTAGAGTTATTACATGAAGCAGACGTAATTACTTCAATGGATTTAGTAGAAGTAAATCCGCTTATTGATTATGAGAACCGAACGGCTGAACAAGCAGTGTTGCTTTTAGGGTCATTCTTTGGTGAAACTTTACTGTAAAATATCAATATTTCTTAAAAAATTTATAATGTGCTAACGCTTGGTATATATGAAGTCTATCTCTTTATGAGGTAGACTTTTTGTATTTTGAAAAATTTAGTTATAGACAAATTTGGTATTAGTAAATTATAATAAAATCCTAACCTAATTTATTGCTTTATCTAAAAGTTTAAGACTAGTATAATTCTAAATATTCAAACAAATAAAAACAGCGATGATTGAATCTTTTAAATAAGTGTATAGTAATAATAAATCTATTTGGGTCAGGGGAGATAGAATGAAAAAAAGTAAGAAGAACCGTGTTTTACCTAAGAAAGTTAACCATTACTCTATACGTAAGTTCTCTATGGGAACTGCGTCAATTATGCTAGGGGCTACATTACTATTTAGTATTGATAAGCAAGCAGAAGCAGCAGAAAGTCCTTTAACGTCGCAAGGGGAAAATAAAGCTGATGTAGGAGATGGCGATAAACCTCCAGAAACAAGTACTGAAACACCAGTTGTCGCACCTACTGAAGCACCAGTTGAAACAGTTATTCAGAATAATGACAATCCAAATATCGAACTTGAAGGTGTGACAATCGAGACACCTGATAAAGCAGTAGAATCAGCTGAAGCCAATACGACTACAGATGCGACGGCAACCGAAACTACAACTGCCGAGGAAACAGTTGCGGCTGATGAAACAACGCCACCAAGTTCTACTGAACCTGAAACAGAAATTGTAAGTGATGAACCATCTCAAACTGAAGAAATTACACAACCTACTGAAACAACATCTAGTGATAGCACTTCTGAGACATCTACAGAGTCTGAAGCTAAAGCTAGTGAACCTTCTACAACTGAAAATGAAATTACACCACCAACTACTGATGATCAATCTACAACTTCTCAAAATACTACTAATCAAGACGACACTACTTCAACTGAAACTGAATCTAAAGACGTTTCAATAGAACCAGAACCTACGATTATAAGCGAAGAACCTTCAAGCACTGAAGAAATCACACAACCAGCACAAACTGAAGAAACATCGACAACTGATGCGACTAATGAAGCATCTAAAGAATCAACGACTGAAACTAGCGATGAAGCGACAAGTCCATCATCAACTGAAACTGAATCACAAGAATCAAATACCGTAAGTGTAACTGAAGCATCTGAAAAACCTCAATCTGAAACAGATTCTAAAGTTGAAGAGACACCTCAAGCGCAATTAGTGAGTGAGTCACCTGAAACAACTGAAGCGTCTCAAGCTACAAACGAAGCAGATACAGCGCAATCAGAAACATCTGATAAGACTAATGAAGCTCAAACGGCTGATTCAACGTCTACTGAACCAACACAAGAAAGTACAACTGAAGCATCAACGTTTACTGAATCGCCTCGTGATACTGAGGATACTTCAGAAGTAGTAGTGACTGAAGCGATGACTACAGATTCTAAACAAAGTGAACAAACTCAAAATTCAGAAAATGCAGACACTTCTTCAACTAACGAAACTGAATATCAAGTTGAAGAGACACCTCAAGCACAACTTGTAAGTGAGGAACCAGAAACTAGTCAAGCATCTAGTGAAGACGTTAAGGCGCAATCAGAAGCTACGAACGTAACTACTGATGAGAAAGCTTCAACAGATTCAATGGTTTCTGAAACGTCACAAACGACGGGTGAAAAAATAGAAACGACTTCTAAGGAATCAGCAGATGCCTCTACCCAGTCTGAAGATACAACACAAGTAGAAGAGACAACGTCAACTGAATCTCTTGCATCAACTACTGAAACGTCTCAATCAGAAGATACGTCTCAAGTTGAAGATAAAGCGTCTACTGAAACAACGACTTCAGAAACAAGTACCGACACGCAAGCTTCAACTGAAGACCAAACAGCTTCAAGTGAAAAAACTGAAACAACTGAAACGCCAACGTCTAACGATAGTGCTTTTCAAGAGGAAGCAACGACAACACCATCTAATGAAGACGTGACGGAATCGAGCGCAATTACTTCAGAATCAGCACCTCAGACTGAAGAAACGTCAGTTAATACGGATGCTGTAGCTTCAAATGAAGAACCACAAACAGAAGCGGCACCTGTTGTTGAATCAATGAACACTGTTAAAGAAGTGGATGCGACAAGCGAAGCGAGCACTTCAGATAACACGGTAGATCCAGCTACAGTTGATGCGAACAAGGCGGACCTTACAGAAGCACTTGAGACTTCAGACTCTAAGACAGAAGCGGTAAATGACTATTTAACATCTAATTTAAATGAAGCTGAAGCGGCTGAAGTTCAATCGAACATCGACCCATCAGTTGACTTAAACACTGCTTCAACTGAAGAAATTCAAGCTGCTGTTGATCAAGCGGTATTAAAAACTGTATCGGATGATATTGAATCAAATCAATTACCGAAAACGACAGTACGCTCAATGTCGACAATGACGTACGCAGGTGTTGCGGCAGTTGATGCGAATACAACGACTACAACAGCTGACTTACCATACTCAGAGAACTATACGTTCCAAACAATTATGTTTGACCCGCAACCATTAACGAGTGATCAAGTTTTAAAGGGTAATACCATTCCATTTGAAATTCACGACTACATGACAGGTTCAAATTCAGGTGACCGTTATAAAGTCGATTTACAATTAGACCCTGTTATTGCGGATCACGTTACGCGCATTACTGTTAACTCTGCTAACCAGAATGAACAACGTGAATTCACACGTCTTAAAGATGCTGATGGTAATTTAACGGATACGTGGGAAGTTAACTTTATCCGTGCGAATAACGGTTTATTTGGTGGCGCTGAAATTCTGAAACCTTATACGGCAACAGGCGGTAAAATTTATTTAGACGACACGGTTGGCAATATCGTGAATAGTACGGATGTAACGTTAGATAAATTAGATTACAGAATTTATGTACGTGACTCTGAAACAAATACGATTATTAAGACGGCTGATACGTCAGGTTACTTTGTAACAAAAGACAATTACGTTGCGAACTTACCGACGTCTACAAGTACTACACTTAATAATCAATTTAAAGCAAGTAACGGTAGTGTTAAATATGAAGATACAATTGGTAACAATGGTGGCTTTATCGTTGACCAAACAATCATGAAAAATGGTATCTTTGACTATAACTTGTCAGCGAATACAGGTACTGGTACGAAGCAATTCTCTTATAACTACATGATTGACCCAGATTTAATTCCTTACATCGACCATGTAGAGTTACACAGACTGGATTTCCAAGGTGTAACAGGCTTTGACCAGAATTATTACCCAGCGAATAAAGTAGCTGACTTAAAACTTAATGCGGATGGAACAGGTTCGATTACAGATGCTGATATGAATAAATTAATCAAGTTTAATAACTCTACACCAGAGTCTGTAGGTATTCGTATGGTTGTTGTATTAAATCAAGACATCAACAACATTTTAACGAAGGATGGCCAATATGATGAAAATGGTAACCTAATTATTGGTACGTCTGATATTAAAGAAGATTTCAACTTCAGTGGTTATTTAGCAGACAAAAATGGCGGCGTTATCAATAATACGTACGGTAACTCAACGTTATTCTTACAAGATGCTGACCAAGATGGTCTGTTAGATTCGTATGAAAACAAAGTAACTCATACTAACCCAAGTGTGACGGATACGGATAATGATGGTAAAAATGATGGCGATGAAGTTAAAAATTATCAAACATCACCATTAGTTGGTATTCCTGAAGTACCGAACATGGCGGTTGGTGATACGGTAGTTAAAGGTACTGTTCCGTTAGCACCTAACCTTAACGAGACGCAAACGGTTAACATTGTTGATCAAAATCAAAAGGTCATCGGTACATCTACAGTGAATGCGGACGGAACTTTCAATGTTACAATCCCGTCATCACCAGAAGGTCAATATCACGTTCAAATTGTGTCTCCAAGCTATGCGAATCCTGAAGTTAACACGTTTGAAATCATTAATTATGAAACGGCATTACAAACTGAAATTAGTCCTGTAAATGACCAAGACACAACAATTACTGTTGAAGGTCACCCAGGTTCAACAGTCACTGTTAAGGCAAGTGATGGCTCAATTATTGGAACAACAGTTATTCCTGAAGATGGTACATCAGGTGTTGTTCAGTTAAATGAACCTTTAGCTGCTGGTACCGTGATTACGTCTACAGCGACTTTAGATAATCATACAGGTCAACCTTCAAATCCTGTAACAGTTTCAGATGTAACAGCACCAAGTGCACCTGTTATTAATCCTGTTACAAGTGAAGATACATCTGTAACAGGTATGGCTGAACCAAATAGTACTGTCACAATTACGTATCCGGATGGTTCCATTACGACTGTTTCAACTGATGAAAATGGTAATTACACAAGTGAAATTCCTGATTCAGTTAACCTTCAAGGTGGTGAAACGATTTCTGCAACGTCTACTGACCAAGCAGGTAATGAATCAGAAGAAACGGCTACAACTGTTACAGATACAACAATGCCTGAAGCACCAACTGTAGGACCTGTAACAAGTGAAGATGCCACAATTATTGGTACAAGTGAACCAGGTTCAACAGTTACGGTAACGTTCCCAGATGGTTCAACTTCAACGGCAGTGTCTGATGCAGATGGTAACTATGTGGTTGCGATTCCTGAAAGTCAAGACTTAATCGGTGGCGAGAATATTTCTGTAAAAGCCACAGATGAAGCAGGTAATGTTTCAGGTGAAGCTTCTACAACAGTTCAAGATACTTCTGCACCAAAAGCCCCAGTAGTGAACCAAGTGACAAGTGAAGATACAGCGATTACTGGTCAAGCAGAACCAGGATCAACTGTCATTGTAAACTTCCCAGATGGTTCAACATCTACTGATGTCGCAGATAATGAAGGTAACTATAGTATTGAAATTCCAGCTGATATCGATTTAACAGGCGGTGAAACATTACCGATTACAGCTACTGACCAAGCTGGCAATACGTCACCATCAACATCAACGACTGTATCGGATGTAACAGCTCCAGATGCACCGGTTGTTGACCCTGTAACAAGTGAAGATACGACTATTACAGGGCAAGCAGAACCAGGATCAACTGTAACGGTAACGTTCCCAGATGGATCAACGTCTACTGGCTTAACAGATGAATCAGGACACTATGTAATTGCGATACCTGACTCACAGGACTTTTCAGGGGGAGAAACAATAAATGTTATCTCAACTGACGAAGCAGGTAATGACTCAGCTCAATCAACTGCTCAAGTAACAGATGTAACGGCACCAGATACGCCAGTCGTCAATCCTGTAACGAGTGAAGATACGACTATTACAGGGCAAGCAGAACCAGGATCAACTGTAACTGTGACGTTCCCTAACGGTACGACATCTACAGCTACGACGACTGAAGATGGTTCATACACAGTCGTAATTCCAGAAGGTGTTGATTTACAAGGTAACGAGGTGCTTCCGGTTACAAGTACGGACAAAGCAGGTAATGAATCAGGCGTTGTGACGACTACAGTTTCTGATGCAACGAATCCTGAAACACCAACAGTGAACCCAATCTCAAGTGAAGATACAACGTTATCAGGTACTGCAGAACCTAATAGTACAGTTTCTGTGACGTTCCCAGATGGAAGTATCAGCACAGTTGTAACAGATGATTCAGGTCATTATGAAGTTGCGATTCCAGAGTCACAAGATTTAGTAGGCGGCGAAAGCTTAGTTGTGACGTCTACGGATGAAGCGGGCAATACTTCTAATGAAGCGAGTGTAACAGTTTCAGATGTAACACCTCCTGAAGCACCAGTAGTAGACGCAGTAGATAGTAATGATATTGTGATTACTGGTCAAGCTGAACCAGGAAGCACGGTTACGGTTACGTTCCCTGATGGTGTGACTGGTACGGGTATTGCTGATGAGACAGGACAGTATATTATTGAAGTTCCAGATACAGTAGATTTAACTGGTGGCGAAGTGTTACCAGTGAGTGCTACAGATAAAGCTGGTAATGAATCAGGTGTTACGACAACGACTGTTTCAGACGTTACAGCACCAAGCGTACCTTCAATTCAACCTGTAACAAGTGATGATACGTTCATTACTGGTAATGCGGAACCAGGTTCGACTGTAACGGTCACGTTCCCAGATGGCAGCGTATCAACTGGATTAACAGATGCTGAAGGTAATTACACAATTGCGATTCCTGAGAATATCGACCTAGTGGGTGGCGAAACACTTCCAGTAATGGCTACTGACGCATCAGGTAATGCATCAAGTGAAGCTACTACAACTGTTCAAGATACGACACCTCCTGAAGCGCCAGTAGTGAACCCTATCTCAAGTGAAGATACGGTACTTACAGGTATTGCGGAACCGGGTGCTACAGTTACAGTTACATTTGAAGATGGTACAACGGGATCAACAATAGCGGACGCTGAAGGTAATTATACAATCGTCGTTCCAAACACAGTTGATTTAATCGGTGGCGAAGTGTTACCTGTAACAGCTACAGATGGACAAGGTAATCAATCTCAAACATCAGAAGTTATCGTAACGGATATGACGGCACCTACAACACCAACTGTATTCCCAGTTACAAGTGAGGATTCAGAAATTATTGGTACAGGTGAACCTGGATCAACAGTTACGATTACGTTCCCAGATGGTTCATCGTCAACTACGACAGTGAATGAAGATGGTTCTTATACAATGCCTATCCCAGAAACAATTGACTTAGTTGGAGACGAAGTACTTGTAGTTACGTCTACAGATGAAGCGGGCAATGCGTCAGGTGACGTTACAACTACTGTTACAGACGCGACAACACCAGAGACACCTGTTGTGAACCCTGTAACAAGTGAAGATACGAATATTACAGGTATTGCAGAGCCAGGTTCAACCGTTACAGTATCATTCCCAGACGGTACAACTGGAACTGGGGTAGCGAATGACGAAGGTCAATTTGTGATTAGTATTCCAGAAAGTGTTGATTTAACAGGTGGCGAAGTTTTACCGGTAACTGCGACAGATAAAGCAGGTAATGAATCAGGTGAAGCAACAACTACGGTTGAAGATACGTCAGCACCTAATGCACCAACAATTAATCCTGTTACAAGTGAAGATGGATATATTTCAGGTGTTGCAGAAGCTGGTAGTACGGTTACAGTGACATTCCCAGATGGCAGTATTTCGACTGCTATAGTAGATGCGAACGGTGATTATACGATTGCGATTCCAGAAGGTGTAGATTTAACAGGCGGCGAAGTGCTTCCAATTACAGCTACGGATCAAAATAATAATCAATCTGAAGCGTCATCTACGACAGTAGAAGATGTAACAGCGCCAGACGCACCGGTCGTTAACCCAGTTACAAGCGAGGATATTGTTATAACAGGTCAAGCAGAGCCAGGTTCAACTGTTACAGTTGAATTCCCTAACGGCATTACGTCTACAGCGACTGCAGATGAGAACGGTCATTATGTTGTTGATATTCCTGAGCAATTGGATTTAATCGGAGGCGAGACATTAAATGTAACAGCTTCTGATTCGAATGGTAATACGTCTGAACAAGCATCAACAGATGTGGCAGACCAAACACCACCATTAGCACCTACAGTAAATCCTGTTACGAGCGAGGATACGCAAATATCAGGAACTGCAGAACCGAATACGACAGTTACAATTGCTTTTCCTAATGGAACTACGAGCACTGTGACTGCTAATGACAATGGTGATTACGTATTAGACATCCCTGAAAACATCGACTTAACAGGTGATGAAACATTAACTGTAACTGCGACGGATGCATCTGATAATACGTCAACGGAAACTACAACTACTGTAACGGATTCAACAGCGCCAAACGTGCCAACTGTAAATCCTGTCACAAGTGAAGATACGCAAATCACAGGTACAGCGGAACCAGGAAGTACTGTAACGGTAACGTTCCCAGATGGTTCAACAACGACAGGTACGGTTGATGAAAACGGTAACTACGTTGTAGATATCCCATCAAATGTGGACTTAACAGGTGGTGAAACACTACCAATCACATCAACAGATAACGATGGCAACACCTCTGAACAAGCGACAACAACAGTTTCAGATGCGACGGCACCAGATGCACCGACTGTAAATCCTGTCACAAGTGAAGATACGACAATCACTGGTCAAGCAGAACCAGGAAGTACAGTAACGGTTACATTCCCAGATGGTTCTACTTCAACTGGCGTTGCGGATGAAAACGGTAATTATGTTGTTGCAATTCCAACTGACCAAGACTTAACAGGCAATGAACCAGTTGTAGTAACGACTGAAGATAAAGCTGGTAATACGTCAGCGCAAGCAACAACTACTGTACAAGATGTTACACCACCAGTCGCACCTACAATTAATCCTGTAACAAGCGAAGATACTACGATTACAGGTACAGCGGAACCAGGAAGTACGGTAACCGTAATGTTTGAAGACGGTACGACAGGTTCAGCAATTACAGATGCTGAAGGTAACTACACAATTACAATTCCTGAAGGTGTGGATCTTGTAGGTGGCGAAGTGCTACCAATCATTGCAACAGATGACTCAGGTAATGCTTCAAATGAAACGACAACGACTGTTACGGATACAACAGCGCCAGTTACACCTACAATCAACCCTGTATCAAGTGATGATACAACAATTACAGGTCAAGCCGAGCCAGGAAGCACGGTGACGGTTACATTCCCAGACGGTACAACGTCAACAGGTATCACGGATGAAAACGGTGCCTATGTAATTGTGATTCCAGAAGGTGTAGATTTAACAGGCGGTGAAACGTTACCAATTGTTTCTACAGACGATTCAGGTAACGCTTCTCAAGAAGCTAGTACGACAGTAGTTGACACGACAGCACCTGAAACACCATCAATTAACCCAGTAACGAGTGAGGATGCTACGATTACAGGTACAGCGGAACCAGGAAGTACGGTAACCGTAACGTTCCCAGATGGTACGACATCAACTGCGACTACAGATGAAAGTGGCCAATATGTCATTCACATTCCATCTAGTGTTGATTTAGTAGGCGGTGAAACATTACCAATCACATCAACAGATAAAGATGGTAATGAATCAGGTGAAGCAGTGACAACGGTAGAGGATACAACACCACCATTAGCGCCTGTTGTTAATCCAGTAACAAGCGAAGATTCAACTGTGACTGGAACGGCTGAGCCAGGTTCAACAGTGACGGTGACATTCCCTGATGGCAGCGTATCTACTGGATTAGCTGACCCTGAAGGTAATTATACGATTGCCATTCCTGAAAATGTGGAACTTGTAGGCGGCGAAAATATTGTTGTGAATGCTACGGATGAAACAGGTAATGCTTCAACAGAATCATCGACAACTGTAGAAGATGTAACACCTCCAAGTGCACCAACAATCAATCCTGTAACAAGTGAAGATGCTACGATTACAGGTCAAGCAGAGCCAGGTTCAACAGTGACAGTAACATTCCCAGATGGTACGACTTCTACAACGATTGCAGACGAGAATGGTAATTATGTTATTGACATTCCAACAACTGTTGATTTTGAAGGCGGCGAAAAAATCCCAGTTACGGCTAAAGATGAGGCTGATAATCAATCTACTGAAATGACGACTACGGTTACAGATACTACGGCGCCTTCTGTACCGACTGTTAATCCAGTGACGAGTGAAGATACGCAAGTAACAGGAACAGCAGAACCAGGAAGCACTGTAACGGTGACATTCCCAGATGGTACGACTTCAACAGGAACGGCTGATGAAAATGGTAACTATGTTGTAGATATCCCATCAAATGTGGACTTAACAGGTGGCGAGACATTACCAATCACATCAACTGATAAAGATGGTAATGAATCCGAACAAGCAACAACAACGGTTACTGATGCAACAGCACCAACAGTACCGACTGTAAATCCTGTAACGAGTGAAGATACTCAAGTTACAGGTACAGCAGAGCCAGGAAGCAATGTAACGGTAACGTTCCCAGATGGTACGACTTCAACAGGTACAGCCGATGAAAACGGTAACTATGTTGTAGATATCCCATCAAATGTGGACTTAACAGGTGGCGAAACGTTACCAATTACGTCAACAGATAAAGATGGTAATGAATCCGAACAAGCGACAACAACGATTACTGATACAACAGCACCAACAGTGCCGACTGTAAATCCTGTAACAAGTGAGGACACTACAGTAACAGGAACAGCAGAACCAGGAAGCACCGTGACGGTAACATTCCCAGATGGATCAACATCAACTGGCGTAACTGATGAAAATGGTCATTACGTTGTAGCTATACCGAATGAAGTCGATCTAATCGGCAATGAAGTTTTAGTTGTAGATGTAACTGATCAATCAGGCAATGTTTCTGATGATGCGAGTGTTGAAGTTGAGGATACGACGCAACCAAGTGCGCCAATTATCAATCCGGTAACGAGTGAGGACACTACAGTTACAGGTACAGCGGAACCAGGAAGCACAGTAACGGTGACGTTCCCAGACGGTACGACGTCAACTGGTATAGCCGATGAAAACGGTAACTATGTAGTAGAAATCCCATCAAACGTAGACCTAACAGGTGGCGAAACGTTACCTATCACTGCTACAGATGAAGCTGGCAATGAATCCGAACAAGCGACAACAACAGTAACAGATATCTCAGCACCAACAGTACCGACTGTAAATCCTGTCACTAGTGAAGATACGCAAGTAACAGGAACTGCAGAACCAGGATCAACGGTAACGGTAACGTTCCCAGACGGTTCTACCGCGACAGGAACGGCAGATGAGGACGGTAACTATGTAGTAGAAATTCCATCAAATGTTGATTTAACAGGTGGCGAAACATTACCAATCACATCAACAGATAAAGACGGTAATGAATCCGAACAAGCGTCAACGACAGTAACGGATACAACAGCACCAACAGTACCAACTGTGAACCCAGTAACAAGCGAAGGCACTCAAGTTACAGGTACAGCAGAGCCAGGAAGCAATGTAACGGTAACGTTCCCAGATGGTACGACTTCAACAGGTACAGCCGATGAAAATGGTAACTATGTAGTTGAAATTCCATCAAACGTAGACCTAACAGGTGGCGAGACATTACCAATCACATCAACAGATAAAGACGGTAATGAATCAGAACAAGCAACAACGACAGTAACAGATACAACAGCACCAACAGTGCCGACTGTGAACCCAGTAACAAGTGAAGATGCACAAGTAACAGGAACAGCGGAACCAGGTTCAACAGTTACGGTAACGTTCCCAGATGGATCAACATCATCAGGCACGGCAGACGAAAACGGTAACTACGTCGTAGAAATTCCATCAAATGTGGACTTAACAGGCGATGAAACATTAGTTGTACAGGCAACTGACAAAGACAATAACACGTCTAATGAAGCTACAATTAATGTTCAAGACACAACGGCACCGACAGTACCTACTATCAATGAAGTAACAAGTGATGACGCTCAAATCACAGGAACAGCGGAACCAGGATCTACAGTAACCGTGACATTCCCAGACGGTACAACATCAACAGCGATTACAGATGGAGAAGGTAACTACGTAGTAGACATTCCGTCAAATGTAGACCTTACAGGTGGCGAAATTTTACCAGTAACTGCTACAGATCAAACAGGAAACACGTCAGAAGAAGCTGCTACAACAGTTACGGACACTACAGCACCTAACGCACCAGTTGTTTATCCAGTAACAAGCGAAAGTACTGAGATTAAAGGTGAAGCTGAACCGGGCTCAACAGTAACGGTAACGTTCCCAGACGGCAGTATTTCAACAGGAATTACGGACGAAGATGGCAATTACACAATTGCGATTCCTGAAACAATTGATTTAGTAGGCAACGAGCATTTAGAAGTTGTAGCAACAGATAAAGACGATAATGCGTCAGAACAATCAAATGTTACAGTATCTGATACTACTGTTCCTGAAGCACCAATCGTTGACCCAGTTACAAGTGATGCTACTGAAATTACAGGTACAGCCGAGCCAGGAAGCACTGTAACAGTGACGTTCCCTGATGGTAGTACTTCCACAAGCATCGTTAATGAAGACGGTTCTTACGTAGTATCTATTCCTGAAGGTATTGACCTTATTGGCGGCGAAACGTTACCAGTCAAAGTTACTGACGCTTCAGGCAATGAATCAAACGAAACAACGACAACAGTTACAGATACGACTAAGCCGAGCGTTCCTACAATTGACCCTATAACAAGTGAAGATACACAAATCACAGGTACAGCAGAACCGGGCTCAACCGTAACAGTGACATTCCCAGATGGCAGCATTGCTACAGGAGAGACTGATGAGACAGGACACTATGTCATCTCTATTCCTCCAGCAAAAGACCTTGAAGGTGGAGAAGTGCTTCCGGTCATTTCAACTGATAAGAATGGTTATAGTTCAGATGAAGCCATTATTACAGTTACAGACCAAACAGCACCTGATGCACCAACGATTAACCCAGTAAATAGTGAAGATACTCAAATTACAGGTACAGCTGAACCAGGATCAACAGTAACGGTAACGTTCCCTGATGGCACAACAGGAACAGCCACAACGGACGACAATGGTAACTATGTCATTGAAATTCCACCAACTGTTGACTTAACAGGTGGTGAAACACTACCAGTTACAGCGACTGATACGTCTAACAATCAATCAGAAACATCTACTGTAACCGTTTCAGACAAAACGTCACCTGAGACGCCAACAGTTAATCCAATAACAAGTGAAGATTCACAAATTACAGGAACAACTGAGCCAGGCTCAACAGTTACTGTGACATTCCCAGACGGTACTACAAGCACGACGACAACTGATGAGAATGGAAACTACGTCATTGATATTCCTGAAGGCACTGACTTAGAAGGTAGCGAAACAATCAGCGTTACAGCTACAGATAAAGATGGTAATCAATCTGAAACAGCTACGACTACTGTAGTCGATAAGACAGCACCTGAAGCACCAACGATTAATCCTGTAACAAGTGAAGATACTCAAGTTACAGGTACTGCAGAGCCAGGTACGACAGTGACGGTAGTGTTCCCAGATGGTACGACAGCTTCAACGACTACAGATGAGAACGGCAATTATGTTATTCCAATCCCTGAACATGTTGACCTAACTGGTGGCGAAACATTAGAAGTTTCAATTACAGATAAAGGAAATAATCAATCAGACAATGCGACAACAACAGTTACCGATACAACAGCACCTTCAGTACCGACTGTGAATCCAGTAACGAGCGAAGATACAACTGTTGTAGGTACAGCAGAACCAGGTTCAACCGTAACAGTGACATTCCCGAATGGTAGCACGGTTACGACGACAACAAATGAAGAAGGTAATTATGAAGTTAAAATACCTGAAGATGTTGTGTTAATTGGAAATGAAATCATTCATGTTCATGCAACTGACCAAGACGGTAATGATTCTGAGGAAGCATCTACAACGGTTAAAGATGTTACACCTCCTGAAAAGCCAACTGTGAATCCGGTTAATGAATCAGATGCAGTTATTACTGGACATGCAGAACCAGGTTCGACTATTACAGTGGCTTTTCCTGACGAAACAACAAGCTCAACAACAGTGAACCAAGATGGTAGCTTTGAGGTTCAAGTACCACCACACATCGAACTTACAGGTGATGAAACATTAGTGGTAACAGCTACTGATCAAGCGCATAACACTTCTGACAAAGCAGAGGTTACAGTAACGGACCTTACAAAACCGGCAAGACCGCACGTTGATGATGTATTTATCGGAGATGACACAATTTCTGGAACAGGCGAACCTAATACGACGATCAAAGTGAATTTACCAAACGGTGAAGAAGTAACGACAACAGTGGATCAAAATGGAGAATGGGTAGTTGAAGTGCCTCGTGATGTTAAGCTTGAAGGTCAAGATACAATCAAAGTAGTATCAATCGACACAGCGTACAATCCATCTAAGGCAGTCACATCAACTGTGACGGATCAAGAAGCACAACCTGTCATAAATCCACCTCAAGTAAACCCTATCGATGTTGAAAAAGGTGAAGTAACAGGTACTAGTGAACCAGGACAAATTATCCGTATCACGTATCCTAATGTGACGACGACAACTACGAAAGCAGATGAAAATGGTCAATGGCACGCTCATATTCCAGAGGACATGAACTTAGAACCAACTGATACAATCTTAGTAACAGCATCAAATGAAAGAGGTTCTACATCTGATATGCATCAATCAAGCATTAAACAAGGTGAAGGACAACAAATTACGGCTCGTGAAACTTCGCAACAAACTGATAAAGGAAGCACGGCTTCTGAAAAAGCAAAAGAAGCATTAGAAGCACTACCTGAAACAGGTATTTCTAATCTGAATAGAGCAGGATTAATCGGCGGTACGATGATTGCAGCACTAGGATTCTTCATCCTAGCTTACAGACGTCGTAAAGACGAAGAAGAAGAAACAGAAGAAGAAAAATAAGTTAACAAGCTTATGATCTAAATACAATTCCCCTTAAACAGCATGCTTTCCTGTAAAGCACAACTCGAATTACAAATTCGTTGGTTGAACTTATAAAGAAGCTCAAACTTCTTTGTTCGTAAGGGTAGCCGGGCCCCGTCGTAGGGGCCAGCTGTTTTGGGAATTGTTTATAATTAAGCTACCAGTTTCTTTATTTCACCATTCTCCCAAGCATATATAAAATTTTGCATACTAAAAGCACACCTTATTTTCTTTAAATAGGGTGTGCTTTTTAGTCTAGAAATGGATTATATCTGAATGATTGAAAGCCTCTCGTAAACCCATCCACAATCTCATTTAAATGTGCGATACCATCAACTGAAATAATAAGTAAGCACATCAGCATCAATACTCTATAGATGTATTGCTTTTGTGAGAGTTTACGTTTTGCAACATATGTTTTTTCAAAAAGATACGTAAGAATTAAAGATAAAACGATTACTGTCTCTAAAATGTAGATATCGCCAAACTGGAAAAAGACTTCGCCATGATTAAATGGGAACGTACAAGTTCGAAAAAGCATAAGTATAACCACGCTTGCAAAAGATACAGATACAATTCTGAGCCATGCAAATTTAGTCATGAATTATACTCCTTTTCTTAAATAAATCAAAATAAAGAGGAAGTTATGAGTGCTTCATACATCACAACCTTCCTCTTAGAATACGTACCTAGAACGGTACGGTTGGCTTACCACCAACCATTAGCGATACGGAATTGAACAGCAGCATCGATTGAACCATAGCGTTCTTTAGCGTAATTAATCATGCCTTTAGTTTGTTCTTCAACTGTTCCCGTACCCCAAGCTTCTTTAGTTTGACCTAAACCTTTGTAGCCTTGAGGACTTACTGCATTAGGGTCGCCTCCAGATTCTGGCAGTACAATGTTTTGCCACATTGCTTCTGTGCCGCCTGCTTTAATGAAGCGATCATGCACTGTACTAGTTTGATCTACACCTTGTTGTTGTGTAGCCGCGTTTGATTGCGTTTCAGCTGCTTCTAATTGGGTATTCGCTGTAACACCTGTTGCTAGAATTCCGATTGTTGCAGTTGTTGCAAATAATAACTTTTTCATAGTACTAAGTCCTCCTTGAAATTTTATATCTCTTTGTTCATTGAGGTCATATTTATGATGTTAATGATAACTATAACACCTGAAGAGTTTTCATAGGTTACACCATGGTAAAAACGTTATATCATTTATTTCAAAGTGATTAATGAAATGAAACATTATTGTTATATTTAATATACATGCACAAAAAATTTTGTGACATTCTTGTTTAAAAGCTCATTATATCAATATATACTTAATTTATAATTTTAATTTTAGTTGTCATTTTCTAGTAATACATCACAATAATTCGAATATTAATATAAGGGATGATCTCATATGCGACGATTCAAAGATTTTAATCACGATCATCATGCTCATAAAATGACACCATTTAATTACTTTACGATATGGATGGGTGCGGTACACAATATTCCTAACTACGCGATGGTAGGTGGCTTTCTCGCATTGGGTATCTCACCGTTAATGATATTCATTTCTATTATGTTAAGTGCGCTATTCATCGCGTGTTTCTTAACACTTAACGGTATCATGGGGAGTCACAGGCAGCTCGACTTTTCACAACAACTTCAAATGTCCTTTGGTCAAAAGGGGGCATTATTTCCCGGGATATTACGTGGCATTATCGTAAGCATCATGTGGTATGGTCTTCAAATCTATGCAGGCGCTGAAGCCTTAAACTTAATTCTTAAGGATATGCTGCCAAGTATCATGCGACCGCTCGCTGACGTTTCATTTTTAGGTATGAATGGATCGCTTTGGATAGCATTTCTTCTATTCTGGCTTATCAATATCGGCGTTGGTTACGGTGGCGAACGCGCGTTAAATAAGATTACGATGTGGATTCCTGTGCTCGTCTTAATCACGTTTGTAAGTATGAGTGTTTGGGCACTTTCAGCTTCAGGTGGCTTCGATACGATTATGAGTTATCGTTACGACAGTGGCTTAGAACATCACCAAACGTTATTTGTAAGTTTATGCATCATTTTGAATGCGATGTTGAGCGTTTGGATTGCGCCGATTTCAAGTGTGTCCGACTTCACCCAACATGCCACTTCATCAAAAGGCCAAATCATAGGTCAATTTGTAGGTATTCTAACGGCTCACGTGTTGTTCGCATTTGCGAGCTTAACGATTCTAATTGGTGGTTCGGTTTACCTTAATCATAGCGAGTGGCAACTCATTGATATTATTCAAGCCTGGGATCATCAAAGCGTCAAATATCTCGCAATAGGCGTGCTCATTTTAACGACGCTTTCAACGAATGTTACGAGTAATATTATTCCAACGGCTTACCAACTTAAAGCGCTCACTAAGCATAAGTTGTCGTATCGTACAGGCGTAATCGTGGCAAGCCTAGTTTGCTTACTCATTATGCCTTGGAAAATGATGGCACATAGCCAAAGTATCTTCACGTTTTTAAATATTATTGGTGCGTTCTTAGGTCCTGTCGTCAGTATTCTCGTTATCGATACTATACGTTTTTTAAAGGGGCGACTTTCTACTCATAAGCGCGTGCCTCATTATGAAAAGCGAGCCCTTACCTCTGTTATTATTGGTATATTCAGTTCTTTAATAGGATTTGTGCCGCTGTTCGAAGCTTTAAAATCTTATCAACTCTTGTTAGGTTTAGTTGTAAGTTCAGTGATTTATACGATGTGTCTTTTCAAAAGGAAAAAGGAGGACTCAAGTCTATGACGAATCGTTTATCGATTATAAATGGAACGGTATTGTTACCGAATCAAGCTAAAGTTACGAATATTAATGTAGAAAATGGTAAAATCGTTGAAATTGGAGACGATATTGCGCAGTTTGGACGAATTATTGATGCTAAAGGTTTGATTGTGTCACCAGGCATGGTAGATGCGCACGTCCATATTAGTGAACCAGGTGGCGGCGTCAGAGATTTATGGGAAGGCTATGAAACTGGTACGAGAGCAGCCGCAAAAGGCGGTGTTACAACGTTTATCGAGATGCCGCTAAATCAGATTCCTGCGACAACAGACCACGCATCGTTTATGACGAAACTTAAATCAGGTGAAGGTAAATTGACGGTTGATGTCGCGAGTTACGGTGGCGTTGTGCCATACAATTTAAATGGTGGCATTCAGGAACAACATGAAGATGGCGTTGTTGGGTTTAAATGCTTCTTAGCGACATGTGGCGACCCTTCGATTGAGGGTGACTTTATGAATGTGGACGACTATAGTTTATACGAGGGCATGAAGCAGGTTAAAGCGACGGGTAAGACGCTACTTGTTCATGCGGAGAATGCGGCTATTACGGATAAGTTGCAAGAACGCTATTTAAATGAAGGTAAAACATCGATGACCGACTATGTTGATTCACGACCAGTTATTGCTGAGGTAGAAGCGATACGAAAAGTGATCCTGTTTGCGAAAGAGACAGGGTGCCCGGTTCACATCGTGCATGTTGCGTGTCATGAAGGCGTTGAAGCGGTCGTTGCTGCGCGTCGAGATGGTGTCGATATCACGTGTGAAACGTGTACGCATTATTTATACTTCGCTAAAAGCATGTTGAACGCGCTCGGACCTGTTGCGAAGAGTGCACCTCCGATTCGTGAAGCCGACCAACGTGAAGCGCTTTTCAAAGATTTAATTAACGGGGACATTTCCTTCGTGACGTCAGACCATTCACCATGTACACCTGATCTTAAGGATACGGACAATGCATTTAAGGCATGGGGCGGCATTAGTGGTCTGCAAAATGATGTTGATATACTCTTTGATGAAGCGGTCAATAAACGTGGCATGTCGTTGGTACGCTTTCAAGAAGTGATCGCGAAGCACCCTGCTGCTAAATTTAATCTGAGTGATAAAGGAACTATCGAAGTTGGTAAGGATGCGGATTTTGTGATGATTGATCCGAACCAAGGTTACACTTTATCCGAGGACGATTTGGAATACCGTAATCCAATGAGTCCATACGTCGGGATGCACATAGGCGCTCGTGTCGTTCGCACCATTTTAAGAGGCGAGACGGTATACGATATTGATGGCGGCGTGGCGTCACGTAAGCTTGGTACATTTTTATTTGAAAAGCCCTAAAGGTTTAATGGAGAACTTAGGAAGACGGTTGAGGCAAGTGCCTCAGCTCATTCTTAAGTTCTTTTTTATTTCTAAAGAAAAACTAACTCATATTTTAAGCTTTAATATAAATATTTTTAAGTGATGTTTAATATTAATGAATTTATTTAATAAGCGTAGTACAAAAGTACTTCGAAATTTGATATGATGTATACATCTAATTATTAAGGGGTGACATCATGTCGAAAAAAGCAAAGATCATCATTGGGGTTGTTTTAGCACTGCTTTTAGTAGTAGGTGGCGGTAGTTTATTTGCATTCTTTTCAAAAGTAAACTCGCCTAAGAACAGCTACTTGTTAAGTGAACAAAAGACAATGGAAAAATTTAACGATTATTTAGAAAAACGTTATGATAATGAATTTAAATTTATGGAAGAAATGAATGATAATTCGTATCAAAGTAAGACATCATTTAGTTTAGATTTATCAGATGATGTAATAGATTCATTAGAATTACCTAAATCTGTGGTAGATGCGACGAAGCTTGAAACAGTGGTAGCGCATGATTCAAAAGATAAGAAGTCACAAATTGCGTTAACACCAACTGTTGCTGATAGTAAAGTTGGTACGTTTGAGTGGGACGCTGATGCGGATAATCAATATTTCAAATCGCCACTTTTTGACGATATATTCAAAGTTCCTAACGATAAAATTAAAGATACATATGAAGAATTATTAGGTGAATCTATCGATGAAACACAAGCTGGAGAACTTAACAATGATTCATTAAACTTAAATACGATTTTAGGGCAAACGGTTTCTCGTGAAGATGTTAAAAAAGTAGATAAAAAGTACCAAGAAAAACTCATCAATAAGCTTGATGATGATAACTTTTCAAAAGAAAAAGAAAAGGTTGATATCTTTGGAGAAGAAAAAGAACTTGATAAGTTAACGATGAAGCTTTCTAATAAAGAAGTTAAAGAAACAATTGTGTACGTATTAGAAGAAGCGAAAAAAGATAAAGAGCTTAAAGAGGTACTTGCGAACGCACAAAATGACAAAGATTTCGATAAGTCTTTAAAAGATATGATTAAAGAAGCTAAAGATAAAAAAGCGTCAGAGTATCCGAAAGTTAACTCAGTGATTTACGTTGAGGACGAACAAGTTGTGAAACGTGACTTAAAATTAACGCAAGATGACACAACGCTTCGTTTACATGGAACAAGTAAAATCGAAGATGACAAGTTACGCGTCGACTATAAGTTCGGTGACGAAACGAAATATAACGATGGTACATTTGAAATTGAAATTAAAGGTGAATCTAAAGGTAAACCTTCTGAAACTGTGAAGGATGACTATACGATTCGTGTGGATGGTTCAGATATCGAGTCTAAGTTAGAATTTAAGAACGAAAATAGCCATGACGGCGATAAAACAAGTGATGAAGGTACGGTTAAAGTATCTGTCGACTTAGATCAATTCGTATTAGATTTCAAGAGTGAGCGTCAAACGGATCTTAAGAACAATTCGATGAAGACGAATAGCAACTTTAGTTCAGACATGGATGGTTCTCAAGTAGGCGTTAACGTCAAAGATGAAACGAAACTTAAAGAAAAAGTGAAGTTCGATACAAAAGGTGCTAAGAACTTAAACGGTATTTCAGAATCTGAAAAAGAAGATATTTTATCAGAGATTGAAGAAAATTTTACTAAAATCGCTGGAGACATTATTGAAAAAGCAGAAGATAAATAGATAGCTAAAGGAGTGGTAAAAAGTGAAAACAATGCGTTTGTTTTTCATTTACCACTCTTTTTTATTAAAGAAGTGGTATTTAATTGTTTATATTTTAGGGCTTTTCCTAGTGTTGTTAACGTCATCCTTCGCGATTCAATCAGTTAAGCAAGACGACAAGCGATTTGATATCGGGGTTGTGAATTTGGATGATGCTGAGGAAACGCAGATGATTTCGAAGCAAATTACGGAAACGGCACACTTGGGCAAGCATTCAAAGATTATAGAGATGACACAAGATGAGGCTGAGCGTGCTTTGGAGGCGAAGCGAATCAAGGGTTATGTGGTGTTTGAACGAGATATGATGGCGCGTTTCGCGGAAGATGGCGACTTGCCCATAACCGTCCATACGTACGATAAGTCTTCTTTAGATGCCAAGATGATTTATAGTGTTACGGATTCAGTGTATCAACGGTTTATGATGATGATGGGCGGCGGACTTGCGTATCAAGATTTGAGCACGTCTGACAATGATGAGGATTTGACCCAGATGTTGATGGATTTGTTGGTTAAAGGACTCAATCAAAAGGGTGCCTTTGAATTAGAAAGCATTGAACTGTATGATACTGCGCAATATTATACAGTGTCCTTGTTCGTCGTATCTATGTTTATACTTATGTCGACGATGGTGTCGATATTGAACATGAATCAATCGCAAGCGCTACAAGATCGTATGGCAATGTATCACTTCGCGAAAGAGAAGATCATCTTTGTGAACGTAACGATTGCGGCGATATATACGTTAATCTGGGCGATTATCGGATTGGTATTAATTGTGAATGGTATGGATGTCGCATATGAAGGTTATAACTTAGGACCTTTAATTGTTTTAGTAAGCTACAACATATTGTTGTTATATATGTTGTTTATGCTGATTGAATTAATCGAGCGTGCTTTTGTGAAAATGATTATAAAGGTAAGTTTAATGATTTGCATAGTTGTATTATCTGGCGCTACGATACCTTTTGTTTATTTGAAAGATACTGTAGGTGGCGTGCTTCAATACCTGCCGTTTCAATATGTGAATGAACAATTTCTAGAGCTATTATTACACAATTACTTGATTGATACGCCAATAGCATTTGTTTGTGTAATAGGGTTGCTTGGTGTGAGCACGTGTGGCGTATATGTGTGGAGGTATTTACGATGAAAGCAATTTTAAAGTTACTTACCTTTCATTCAGTGAAAGCACATATCTTATTTATCGCCATCTTAGTGTCGGCGGTGATTATCATGCACATGTTGAGTTCGCGTTTAAATCAGGTCGTACAAATTCCTATAGGGGTTCAAGACTTAAACCAAACTGAAGTGTCTCAAGCGTTTGTGGATCATATTAAGACATCAAAGGTTTTAAACGTTAAGCAAGTTGATAAGGCTGAGCGTGACTTAAAGGTGATTGTTTCGCGTAAAGAAGCGGTCGTAGTCGTCCAAATTCCAGAGGATTTCGATAGCCTGATTAAAGAGCAAGATTTAAAGGAAGCACTACCGATTTATGCGGCTGAAGGTTTTATAGGTAAACTTGGGATTGAGCTCATAAGTCAATCGTTATATCAAACTGAGGCGCCATACATCTTAGCGCTACATTTAGAGGAGGAAGATGTATCAGAATCTGATATTAAACAGACGTTAAAGGAACGTATGCCTACACCAATTTTAGAGCATGAAACGGCACATAAACATTCGTCGACGCATATTGAAGCGGGTATTGTGATGACGTTGTTGACACTAGTAAGTAGTCTTCAAGTTGTGTTGTATCACCGGTTAAACCAACCATTGGCGCTAAGTCGCATGTATATGTTTAAAGGTACACGCTTGAAATTACATTTCTTATATACATTAATCATGTCGTTGATTGTTATGAGCGTATGTTTCCTTACCATGATAGTATTTCAATTTAATGTAAGTATATGGTTTTATGTCATCAGTTTTGGTATGATTTTAATTTATGAATTTGGCCTTAGTGTATTAATATTTATAGTTCGGACATTAAGTCATCGTATTTTTATGGCTTTTGTATATGCATGTATCGTTGGTTTGATTTGGTTAATGATTCAATTGTAGGTGAGAAATGATGATAGAAATTCGACATGTATCTAAAACGTATAAACGAAAAACGATTTTTAAAGATTTGAATACAACCTTTCATGATTCCACGTTAACTGTGTTACTTGGTGAAAATGGGGCCGGTAAGTCGACATTGTTACGCATGATTGCAGCGCTTGAAACTAAAGATAGCGGTGACATTTTATATGATGGTCGGCCATTAAGACAAAAGGACATTCAAAAATTAATTGGCTATATACCGCAAGACATAGCGCTATTTGATCATCTGACGGTTGATGAAAATATTGCGTTCTTTAAATCGCTGAATCAACATCCTGTTTCAGATGATGTGATAGATGGCTTTTGCGAAACCATGCATTTAAAGGAGCGACGCGTACGCGTATCCCAATTATCTGGTGGTACGAAGCGGAAAGTAAATATTTTAATTGGTTTACTTGGTAATCCAAAGGTGCTCATATTAGACGAACCAACTGAAGGTATTGATTTAAAATCGAGGTATGATATCCATCGCTTGTTAAATGAATTAAAGGAAACATGTTTGATTATATTAACGACACATCATATCGATGAAGTTGAAGCACTTGCGGATAAGATTAAGTTAATTGGTAACAATCCATTTTATGAGACAGTTTTGCATAAACAAGGATTTGTATACGAAAATTGTTAAATGAATTATTAAATTTGAAACAAGAGTAATTTTTAGATTCAGTTCTAAATTTTACTCTTTTCTTATATTTTTGCTTTGAAAATTTAAGTTTTATTTTTTAAATAATGTGATAACTAAAGGATTTTAACCCTTATTTAGTTTCTATTTAAAATAATATTAATTTTGTGACTATTTATAAATGTATTTTTATGAATTTGTTTATGTGATATATTTAGGCATAACTTTTTTCAAGGAGAAAATATATGAAATCAATTAACTTTAACAAGCACTTGAACCGAGTGCTCCATGGTATGGCTATAGCTATTGTAGTTGGTTTAATACCAAATGCAATACTTGGCGAGTTATTTAAATTTCTAGCAAGTTTTCATCCCGTATTCAAGATCGTACACGAATGTATTTTAGGTATTCAATTCACGGTTCCTTTACTTGTTGGTGCACTCATTGCGACGCAGTATAAATTCCATGCGTTGCAAGCTGCTACAGTAAGTGCGGCAGCCTTTATTGGTAGCGGTATTATTAAAATGGATGGTAAAACTGCAACTTTAGAAGGTGTAGGTGACATCATTAATGCCACTTTGACTGCTGGAATTGCAGTGTTTGTAATACATTTAATTGGTAATAAATTAGGAAGTTTAACGATGATTCTAATGCCGACGTTCGTTGCGACAGGTGTTGGTTTAATCGGGTTAATGACGTTACCTTTCGTTAAATTAATTACAAGTGCGATTGGTAATGTCGTTAATAGTTTAACAAGCTTACAACCTGTAATTATGTGCATGCTTGTTGCAATTATATTCGGTATCTTAATTGCATCGCCAATATCGTCTGTTGCGATTGCGATGGCAATTGGTATATCTGGGCATGCAGCAGGTGCCGCAAGTTTAGGTATTACGGCTTGTTCATGGATGTTAGCGATTGGTGCGATTCGCGTAAATAAAATCGGTATTCCAATTGCGCTTATTTTAGGTGGTATGAAGATGATGATGCCTAATATGATTAAGCATCCAATCATAATGTTGCCGATAGCATTATCTGCGGCATTAACAGGCATGATGGGTAGTTTTATTGGCATTGAAGGTAACAAAGAAACAGCAGGATTTGGTTTTATGGGACTAGTAGGTCCGGTAAACGCGATGAAATACATTGATGGTTCAATGATGATGAACCTGCTTACGATTGGATTTACGTATTTCGTCTTTCCTGGCGTGATTTCGTACCTTGTTCACTTGATACTATGCCATGTGTTAAAAGTCTATCCGAATAAAATATTTAGATATGAACTTGAAGATGAAGACTAGCAAGAAATTTAAAATGCGTGCTTGAGGCGTTTAGACGTCTCGGGCACGCATTTTATTTTAAATAAAAATTTAATAGAAAAATTAATAAAACTACATACACTTTTATAAATTTCATGTATAATAATGGCATGCTAATGGTAGGAGGAAGACATCATGAATTTACTACGAAAGAAGAATTTTCAACAATTAGCACAACGACCCTCAACATTGAAGAAAGCGTTGAATGCGTTTGATTTAACGATGCTTGGTATCGGTGCCATTATTGGTACGGGTATTTTTGTATTAACAGGTACAGGTGCGTTAACGGCAGGACCAGCTTTAATGGTTTCGTTCGTTATTGCAGCTTTAGCATGTTGCTTTGCCGCATTATGTTACGCAGAATTTGCTTCTATGGTTCCTGTCGCAGGTTCGGCATACACGTACGCTTATGCAACGTTAGGTGAGATCGTCGCGTTTATAATCGGTTGGGACTTGATCCTTGAATATCTACTTGCAGTAAGTAGTGTTTCAGTAGGTTGGTCAGGTTACTTTCAATCGTTATTAGATGGTTTCGGTATGCATTTACCAACAATGTTTACAGGTGCACCTGGTACAAACCCTGACGGTGAATTTACACTATTTAATTTACCTGCGTTCGTAATCATTATGCTCATCACGTTACTGATATCAATCGGTATTAAAGAAACGAAGCGCGTGAACAACATTATGGTAGTGGTTAAAGTTTCCGTTATCCTCTTGTTCATCGCAGTCGCTATCTTTTACGTGAAGCCTGCGCAGTGGTCACCATTTATGCCATACGGTTTCCAAGGCGTCTTTACCGCTGCAGCAACGGTGTTCTTCGCGTTTATAGGTTTTGATGCGGTAGCTTCAAGTGCTGAGGAAACGATTCAACCTGAAAAGAATTTGCCTAAAGGAATTCTGTTCTCATTAGGTATTTGTACAGTATTGTATATCATCGTATCAGGTATTATGACAGGCGTTGTACCATTTCTAGAATTTGAACGTTACATCGATCATCCTGTTTCTGCTGTCTTAAAGGTAGCGGGGCAAAACTGGGTTTCAGGTGTTATAGATGTAGGTGCAATCCTTGGTATGACAACGGTTATGCTAGTAATGTTATATGGTCAAACACGTATCATGTTTGCGATGTCACGTGACGGCTTAATCCCTAACATATTCCAGAAGGTAAATCCTAAGTTCGGTACGCCATTTGTTTCTACATGGATCTTCGGTTTAATTTCAGCTGTGTTAGGTGCATTTATTCCTTTAACACAACTTGCTGAACTCGTTAATATTGGTACGTTGAGTGCCTTCATTCTAGTAGCGATCTCAGTTATCGTATTACGTAAAACAGAGCCTCATTTAAATCGTGCCTTTAAGTGTCCAATGGTTCCTGTAGTACCGATTCTAGCGGTCTTGTTCTGTGGATTCTTAATTCTCAACTTAAATCCACTCACATGGTTACGCTTCTTAGTATGGTTACTCATCGGTGCAGTCATTTACTTCACATATTCCGTGAAACATTCTAAATTGAAAGATGCATCTTAACGTCTCACATCCATTTAGGAGAATGAATATCATATAAAAACTACCTGCAAAATGAAAAATTGCAGGTAGTTTTGTGTTAGTGTTTGGTTTTCATTTTCATGAGGTGGTAGAGGATAGGACGATGTACTTTGATAAAGTCGCCTACATATTCTTCAACATGAGCGTTGAACCCTTTCTTAAAGTATTGTACGCCGACATCATCAGCATCTTCATCGAAATCACCCGTAATGCCGTAGAAGTTAAATCTTGGTAGGCCCTGTCTTAATGCATATTGAATCATTTCCCATTGTAAGCGGTAAGCGCCCATATAGGCGTTGTATCTCGGGTTCGACCCGCTTGAAAAGTAATAAAGTTCATCGCCATTATCTATGTAAATAGCCGCAGCAAGATGTAATATATCTCCTTCACGCTCTCGTAAACGCTCGGTATTATGAATCTTACGTTTAACACTCTCGTATTGTTGACGTACTTGTTGGAACTTCACTTTATTTCGTTTAGAATTCGGTAATTCATCTAGCGCCTCAACAACATCGTTATATTCGATTTTTAGAATGGTAAAGCGACGTTGAAGTGACTCAAGATAATGATTTAAATCGATATAGGCAAGTTTCATCTTAATCTGGTCTTCAAATATATCTTGAAGTTTTAAGAAATAATCTTTTGAACGAAACTTAAAGCCGTGCTTTGTTTCAGCAGCTTTAAATAATCGATAGAAGATATCCGTTTCGTCATATGAAAGCGTACGAACTTGTACGCCCATTTCATAAGTTTTCTTGATATTACGTCTCGTTTGGTAATCCATATCGTCAAGCAGTTCGTGTTCGTGCTTGCCTTTTAAATCGAGGACCGATAACCAACGAATTTGACTCGTCTCGGAGTAACCGACCGTGTAACCTTGGTGCTTATAACCAAGCTTTCGAATTGTGTGCGCCCAAGCGCGATTGTCGAATGAATGCGTTATTTCGCCATGTGATGTGCGTATATTCTCAAGTTGATACGGATCGATTCTCGTATAAAGTGCGCGTTGCTTTTTCAAATAGGCATTAAGCGATTTAAAGAAGAACCTTACAAGTTTTACATCCGAATAGTCCATCATAGGCCCTCTTTGGCTATAGAAGTATTTGAAATATTTAAGTGCGCGCGTCGCTGTGAAAAGCCCTGCAGCGATAATGGTGCCATCGTGGCTTTTGACGCCGAGAAGATGAACTTCAAGATTATGGTTCTTTAAGTAATCATAGTGAATACGAGATTGCGCGAAATGTTTATTGGTCTGTTGTAAAAATTGACTATATTCATCCGCCTCTAACTTGCAGAATTTCAAAGGGTAAACCTCCTTCTCTGATCGTATCGTATAACACAAATATTTAATTTAATTATAGTCTATACACTTATGTGATAAAAGGTTAAATGTACTAGAATTTGATTACAAAATGAAATCATTTTCATGACAAAATATAACGGATTAAATTACATCTTTTGAAAATTAAATATTTAAAATTAAAGAAGTGTTATACTTAATGTGATTAAATGAGCGCGTTAGGTGGCGAGGATGATGACAATTCAGGATGGTATTTCGTTAAGTGAAATTGGTTTCGACGAGATGAAAGCTTTATATTATTGGAAGTATGAAGAACCGCTTCAAGCGGCTAAGAAGTGGAACGGTCCTTATATTAAAGAGCCTTTAATGACCTTTCATACTTATATTAAATCCTTTGAAAAGTCACGGTATATTGAAGGAAATGTTAGAAGCGCGTTTGCGATTAAACATCTGGACCGTGTAATAGGTATGGTCGGTTGTCATTATGAGGATACGTCTTCGAAATGGCTTGAAATCGGTATTGTGATCTATGATCCTGATTACTGGGAGCAGGGGATTGGTCGGTACGTGTTTAAGCTCTGGATCGATTACCTCTTTGAAAATACAAGCGCCCATAGGATTAGTATTTCGACGTGGTCGGGTAATACGCGCATGATGAAACTAGCTGAACGTTGCGGTATGGTGCTAGAGGGGCGGTTACGTGAGGCGCGCCTAGTTAACGGCTTGTATTATGATTCGATTAAAATGGGGATACTTCGAAAAGAGTGGTCGGCAATGAAGGGTTTGTAGAAAGAGGTTTAGGTGGTATATGGGCAGTTTGCGTCGGAATGGAGGAGTGAAACCGTTACAACTCGATTCTTTAAAATATTCAACTGAAATTAATATATTTACGATAAGTTCTTAAGCTATCTTAAAGGCATTTTCAAAAAGAAAAGAAGCATTCACGAATATTATCGCAAATGCTTCTTATATAATTAATCTTCTTTATTTAATTCGGCCTTTCGTCGTTTATCAGCTTTATATTCTTTAACTTGCTGATAGATAAAGTAACCGATTAAGATCCATTGAAATGCTATGAAGATAAAGAAGCTTACTACCATAAATGTTGTATCTTTGCCATTACCGTCTATAAATACTGATGTGATAAAGAATGGTGCGGTTACAATTGCAATGAGTACTAAATAGATCCATTGTTTCGTTAAAACTAAAAATATGACCATGATAGTTAGTAAGCATAGACCGATAATAAATGAAGCGCGTTCGCTAGGTTTGTAAACTGTCATTATAGGAAATTTTCTTGCTAAAAAGGCACCTAATAAGTAACAACCAAAGCTAATAGCTCCTACTAATAAGGAATAGGCGTACATTCTTTTCTTAATTTCACCGAACTTGATTGCGAAAAGCTTTATAAACGCTAATAGAATTGCTAAACCTATTAAAAAGAAAATAGTGTTAAAAAATATGCCACCTAGCGTTACGACGAAAGTGCTATCTAATAATTCCGGTAAAACTGTTAGCATAATAACCATTATTACTGCTAAACCTAGGATTTTATATAAACTTTTATCAAAAGGTATTTCCTTGGAAATGGAATCAATATAAGCTTTTGGGGATCCGCCAGTAATGTTGTCGACGGATTCTCCGTTTTGTTCCGCGTGATATAAATGATCTCGTAGTTCATCTTCAATTTCGAAAATCGTTTCATCTTTCTTTCCGCGATACATCAATTCAACGCGTAGCTCTCTTAAGAACTTCTCTGACTTGTCGCTTAATACGATATCGCCGTTCGCATGATATTTATTTTTCATCATTATTCACCTCAATTTTGTTCCAATTTCTATAAAAGCTAACTAGGATTGTGATAAAGACAAATATTATAAACAGGCTAACTGTAAAGAAAATAAAATCTGATTCAGAACCAGTTTTTCCTGTAAATAACTTAGCTAAAAGTTCAGGAAGTGTTGAAATTAGTACCATAAAGAATAAGACCCATGATTTCGTTATTGCTGTGCCAATTAAAAGTAATGCAAAGATTGTGATACCTATAGTTAAACTAAGTGACGGACTTAGACTAAAAAGTGTCATAATGGGATATGAATTGGATATTCGAGCTCCGATAGCATGGATGACTACTGCGACAGTACCAGCCCCGAGTATTAACATAAGTTGGTTATAGTTTTGGTTGCCTAACTTAACTACCATCCACTTGATTGCTATGAGAAATAATAAAAGCGATACAAGCATCGATACGACGGACGTCAAGATATTACCAATCGTAAGCGTGAAATGACCTTCGATTAAAGGTGAGATTATAAAGAAACCGATTGCAACGAATAATCCACCAATGAGCGATTTGATAACAGTTCTATCAAACGACATTTCATTTGAAATCGATTTGATATAAGCTTTTGGTGAGCCGCCTGTGATATTATCCACGGAATCACCGTTTTCTTCAGCGTGTATCAAATGGTCGCGTAATTCATCCTCAATTTCGTAGACTTCTTCGTCTTTTTTGCCTCGGTACAAGAGTTCAATACGTAATTCGCGTAGAAATTTTTCTGATTTTTCACTTAGCATCATCATCACCTCTTATCACATTATTCATTCCAAAGTTAAGTTGCTTCCATTTTTCTCTGAATACGGTAAGTTCTTCGAGACCTAAATCAGTAATGGTGTAATATTTACGTTTAGGTCCGCCTGAAGTGGACTTTTTCGTTTCTGACTGAATGTAACCTTTCTTACTCAAGCGAAGGAGCACGGGATAAATACTGCCATCGCTTATTTCAGGAAAGTTTAAGTTATTGAGTTTTTCGAGTATTTCATAGCCATAGGTTTCACCTTGAGCAATGAGGCCTAAAATTGCCCCGTCAAGTAAACCTTTCATCATTTGTTTAGAGATTGACAAGTCATCACCTGCTTTAACTATCTTATAATATAAGGTAGTACTATTCTCACGATTTGTCAACTATCTTATAATATAAGTTAGATGGATTTTAAAGTTGATGTGGCGGTCTTTTAAGGGCTTTTCAAGAAGAAATCGAAATAAAATAAATTGAAATTTATTTATAGAAAATTGTATAAAAAGGTGCTTGTGTTATTCTGAAAGTAGCTTTATTAAGGCATAACGAAATGAAAATAAGGAGGATGTGGATGGGACACGCATTACCTAAAATTGGCAAACCGGCGACGCAAGCATTACATAAAGCGGGCATTGAAACGTTAGAGGCAGTCGCAGAACATGATGAAGCGGCTCTACTCGACTTACATGGTGTAGGTCCAAAAGCAGTACGCATATTGAAGGAAGCTTTGGACGAGGTGAACCTTTCATTGAAGCACCAAGAATCGGATTCAAATAAAGACGCGCCCTTCGAAGTTGTGGCAGACCTGTCGTGCGACAATGCGCCTAAAGCACGCACAATCAAAGCGTATTTGATCGCATCGGCTGCATGTGACGAGGATAAACTAGACGCCTTACTCAGCGATTCACTAACGTGGCACGTACCTGGTGACTTAGAATTATCTGGCAAGGCGGCGTTCATCAAAGCATTGAAGGACAACAAGCAGGATGTTAAGTCGCTTGAAATTACGTCGATATTGACCCATGGTAAACTGGCGTCTGCACATGGCGTGTTAACGACTTCTGATGCGACCATTTATTTCGCAAGCTTCTTCGAATTTGAAGGGCACAAGAAAGACGCCAAGATTCAAGACATTACGTCATATGTTATTTAAATTATAGAGGGGATGATCGTTATGAGTTTTAAACGAGAAGATAATCAAATTAAGATAGAACGCACTTTCGATGCGGTACCTTCGAAGGTGTATGATGCCTATGTCACTCAAGATCAATTTGAGGCTTGGTTCCATCCTGAGGGTTGGACGACAACAGTCAAAGCGTTTGATCCGAAACCGAATGGCCACGTGCATTATGGTATGTTTGGCGACGATATCACGAGTTATGGTGTATCGATTTATGAGACGTTGGAGCGTCCAAATCAGCTTGTATATCGTGATTACTTCGCGAATGAGAAGGGTGAAATTAATCCAGATATGCCACCGATGAAAGTTGCGCTAGAGTTTCATGATGCGGGAGACGGTAAGACGCGCCTCGTTTCGACGACGACTTTGAAAGATGCTGCTACGGCGAAACAACTTGTCGACATGGGCGTCGAACAAGGTATGCATTCGACTTGGAATAATTTAGATCGATTACTGGCTAAAGCGTAGATGCGTTTGCCTCCTTGAAAAGGATTTTAAGAAATTCGTCACAACTTTTGTGCATCAAGAGCGTTATAATAGGCTTTGAAAAGAGGTGCTTGTGATGAATAAACGTTATTTAAAGGTACTTGGACTATATAGTTTAAGTACATTCGTACCAGCGCTTATCAGTGAAGGCTTTTCTAAGCAATTATTTAAAAGCTTCTTCCTTTATACAACTTTAGGATATGGTATTTTTGCGGCTGGTTTAAAAGTAATGAAACAACAAAAGCGCGGTTAATGCGCAATATCAATGTAAGCGTCCTATGCATGAAAACGTGATTGCATAGGGCTTTTTCTAAATGGGAAATATGCGATTAAGTGTGAAATTGCTGGGTGAAATAGATATTTGAACAACACTCGAAGATTTTAATTTCAAAAAAGTTCTAGTCAATAAACATTGACTTATTATAATATGTATACGAATAAAGATTTATTACAAGTAGAAAGAAGGGTGTAGGTAAAATGGGGATTCAAAAACCGAATAAGACAGTTGCCGATTCATTTTCAACGCGAGAAACGGTCGAGGGCATCGTCGGATCTGTCGCAATGAAAGAAACGATGTTGTACAAATCGTTCTCGAGATATCTTGTGAAAGCGATGATGTCAGGGTTCTTACTCGCAATCTGTACGATTTTTATGCTGGGAATTAAAACGCAATTTGCGGGCAGTCTGCCGGGCGTCGTTAATTTAATGGGCGCGTTTGCGTTCAGTTTAGGTTTAGTATTTATCGTGCTCACGCATTCGGAGTTGTTAACAAGTAACTTTATGTTCGTCACGGTGGCTTTGTTCTTTAGAACGATCAACTTGAAGAGCGCGCTATGGTTATTTACGGTCTGCTTTATCGGAAATATTTTAGGTGCCTTCGTGTTCTTCGGCATGATGGTGTGGTCGAATATTATGACGCCTGAGATGCTTGAAGCGTTGACGAAGACCGTTACGAGTAAGACTGTAGAGTCGACGTGGCAAACGATTTTAGTTAAAGGTATCTTTGCGAACTTTTTCATTAATATTGGTATTTTTATTTCACTTCAATTTAAAGAAGGTTTAATGAAAGCATTTTTTATTTCAATCGGTGTTGTAATCTTCGTGTTTATGGCGTTTGAACACGTTGTATACAATGCAGGTTTATTTGTAGGTATGTTGTTCTATAACATTGATGCATTGAATTGGTTAGGTGTACTTAAAAATATTGTCTTTGCATACATTGGTAACTATATCGGTGGGGGTATTTTAATCGGTCTTATGTATGCATTTGTGAACGGTTCACGTGATACATTCAAGCTTAAAAAATAACGTAAATCTTATTAGGGTTTTCACTTACTTAATAGGTAGGGGAAAACCCTATTTTTGAATGTTAATGTGAAAAATATCACAAATTTATGTCATTTTGACGTACAATATAAGTGAAGAGGTGATTTGAATTGCAAACGATTCTTGTTGTTCATGGTATGCGAAAGGGTCCGCAAAATGATGCTTTAAAAACGTTTATTCATGCGCTTTTAGCTGAAGATACGCTTGATTTCGAAGTGGCTTTTCTAGAAAGTGAAACGTCGAGCTTGGAACAAGTGATTGACAGACACGTTGCGCGTGGGGAACGTGACTTTAATTTAATACCTTTATTACTCTTTACTGCCTTGCATTATTCGGTGGACATTCCTGAAATTATGGACGCTTTTAAAGCGCGTTATGACGATATTTCTTTCAAATGGTCGTTACCGCTTGGCACGCATCCTGATATGGTCGACATCGTTGAGAAGCGCGTACGAGATGCGCGTATCCAAATGAGGGATACCGTTTCGGAGCGACGCACGGCTGTCGTTGTCATTGCGCACGGTAGCTTTAAATTTCAGCGACCAGACTATGAACTTGAGACGTTGTGCGAACAATTGTCACTTGATGAAGATGCTTACGCGTATATGCTTTATGGCAACAAGGCCTTTGAGACTTATTTGCCTGACATTGCCGAACGCTATACAGATTTAATCGTCGTGCCGTTATTTCTATATGACGGCTACCTCGTCAACAAGATTAAACGTAAGCTCGAAAGTTTGGCACTTTCATCAACACTTCACATCAGACCTTCACTTAATTTGGATTCAATGTTACGTGACATTATTATTTCGCGTTATCAAACGTTAAAGGAGTACTGACATGTATCCCATTCAACTTCAAATTCAAGGTAAACATATTGTTGTCGTCGGGGGCGGTCGTATCGGATTTCGAAAGGTATCGAAGCTCGTTCGAGAGGCGGTAACGATTGATGTCGTGAGTCCGTCATTCGATGTGGCTTTTCAAAGATTGAAGGCACCTAACGTCTCACTCATTGAAAAGCCCTATGAGAAATCGGATATTGAAGCGGCTGATATTGTGTACATTGCGACAAATGATCATGAATTAAATGACCAAATTCGTCGTGATTGTACGGCGCAACAACTTGTGAATCATACGGGAGACCGTACGCAATCAGATTTCTATGATATGAAAACGATTGAATATGATGGCATAACGATCAATATTGGTTCGAATGGCTCGGATTACGAACGTGTTAAAGCACTTTCTCAAGCGATTGAAACGTATTTAGACGGGACTTACAAGGAGGATAAACTGTAAAAATGGCAAAGACGAAATTACTTATGATTGGTAATGGTATGGCTGGGATTAGAACGATCGAGGAAATTATTGAACGTGAACCGGATATGTTCGATATTACGGTGATCGGTAAAGAACCTTATCCAAACTATAACCGCATCATGTTATCGAATATACTTCAGAATAAAATGACGATTGAAGAAACGATTATGAATCCGTACGACTGGTACGCATCGAACAATATTCACTTAATTACGGATGACCCGGTGGTTGAAATTGACCGTGAACGTAAGCAGGTCGTGACTTCGAAAGGTCAAGCAGTGACGTATGATAAATGTATTATTGCGACAGGTTCTGAGGCGTTTATTCTACCTGTAGACGGTTCGAGACTTCAAGGCGTTATGGGCTGGCGTACGATTGATGATACGAAACGCATGATTGAAATGGCGCAAACGAAGCGTAAAGCGATTGTAATCGGTGGGGGATTACTTGGTTTAGAGTGTGCGCGTGGTTTACTTGATCAAGGTATGGACGTGACGGTGTTGCATTTAGGTGAATGGCTTATGGAAATGCAGCTTGACCGTAAGGCTGGTGAGCTGTTGAAGCTTGATTTAGAAGCGCAAGGTATGAAGTTTAAGCTACAAGCGAATACGCAGGAAATTATTGGTGATTCGCATGTTGAAGCGGTGCTTTTATCTGACGGTCAAGTTTTAGAAACGGATATGGTTGTGATGGCGGTTGGTATTCGTCCTGTAACAAAAGCTGCACGTGCGTCGGGTCTTGAAATAGGTCGCGGTATCGTTGTTGACGACTTTATGAAGACGAGTGACGATGATATTTATGCGGTTGGTGAATGTTGTGAGCACCGTTCGAAAGTTTATGGCTTAGTTGCACCGTTATACGATCAAGGTAAGGTTTTAGCGGACCATATTACAGGTCGCGCGACGGAAGGTTACCAAGGTTCGACAACGTTTACTTCTTTAAAAGTCTCGGGCTGTGACTTATTTAGTGCCGGTAAAATTTATGAAACTGAAAATATTCATGGTATTGAAGTATTTAATAGTGTCGATAAAGTATATAAAAAGATCTTTGTAGAAGATAAACATATTGTAGGTGCTGTATTATACGGTGATACTGAAGAAGGTAACCGTTTCTATAATATGATGAAGAAAGGCGACACAATTGAAGAATACACGCTTGTATCGTTACTTCATAAAGCTGGTGAAGTAGATGCAATTAGTGTTGAAACGATGGATGACGATGAAACGATTTGTGGTTGCAATGGTATTTCAAAAGGCCAAATCGTTAAAGCAATTCAAGATGAAGGTCTGACATCTGTAGATGAAGTTACGAAATGTACAAAAGCAGGTAACTCTTGCGGTAAGTGTAAAGGTCAGATTGGTGACTTACTTGCGTTTACGCTTGGTGACGGCTTTGTTGAAAGTAAGGCAACAGGTATTTGTGCGTGTACAGATTTAAGCCGTGATGAAATCGTAGCGGCGATTCGTGAGAAAGGTCTTAAGACGTCTAAAGAAGTACGCCACGTCTTAGACTTTAATGATAAGGGCGGTTGTCCGAAGTGTCGTCCAGCGATTAATTACTATTTAAATATGATTCATCCTACTGAACATGAGGACGAGAAAGCGTCACGCTTTGCGAACGAACGTTACCATGCCAATATTCAAAACGACGGTACGTTCTCTGTCATTCCTCAAATGAAAGGTGGCGTGACGAACCCTGACCAATTAATCCGATTAGGTGAAGTTGCGAAGAAATACAATGTGCCACTTGTTAAAGTGACAGGTTCTCAACGTATTGGTTTATATGGCATTAAGAAGGAAGACTTACCGCATGTATGGCGCGACCTTGGTATGCGATCTGCGTCTGCTTATGCGAAGAAGACCCGTTCTGTGAAAAGTTGTGTCGGTAAGGAATTCTGCCGTTTTGGTACGCAGTATACGACGAAACTTGGTATTCGACTTGAATCAACGTTTGAATATATTGATACACCGCATAAATTTAAAATGGGTGTTTCAGGTTGTCCAAGAAGTTGCGTAGAATCAGGTGTTAAAGATTTTGGTGTCATTGGTGTTGAAAATGGCTTCCAAATCTTTGTTGGTGGTAACGGTGGTACGGACGTTGTTGCGGCGACGCTTTTAACAACAGTGCCGACTGAAGATGATGTGATTAAATTATGTGGTGCGTACATGCAATATTATCGTGAGACTGGTATTTATGCGGAACGTACAGCGCCTTGGTTAAAACGTATGGGCTTTGAGCACGTTCGTGACGTTGTTTTAGATCCTGAGAAACAGGACGAGCTATATGACCGTATTATGATTGCGAAGAAAGCGGTTGAGGCGGAACCTTGGAATGAAATTGTGAATGCATCTTCTGATCAAAAAATCTTCGAAGTAGAGAAAGTGTGAGGGTAAGATAATGGAGAAAATTAAAGTTACGACATTAGATGAAATGACACCTTTAATTGGTAAGAAAGTTATCGTTAAAGGTACTGAAATCGGGTTGTTTTTAACTGAGAACGGTGACATTAAAGCGGTTCATAATGTGTGTCCACATAAGCAAGGGCCTTTATCTGAAGGTACGGTGAGCGGTGACTATGTATATTGTCCATTACACGATCAAAAGATTGATTTTAACACAGGTGAAGTTCAAGCGCCAGATACAGGTTGTGTCGCAACGTATCCGGTTGAAATCGTGGATGGTGACGTATTTGTATGTGTATAACTAAAGGCTTTGTATCGTTAGTAGGTGCGGGCCCTGGTCATCCTGATTTACTTTCTCGAAAAGCCGAGCGTGTCATTAAGCGTGCAGATATTATCTTGTACGATCGTCTGGTAAACCCTTTTATCATTCAGTTTGCGAAACCTGAAGCTGAATTAATCAACGTTGGTAAAATACCTTACGGCAAGCAGGTGAAGCAAGAAAAGATTAATGCGCTATTGGTTGAAGCTGCTTTTAATCACAAGCATGTGGTTCGTTTGAAAGGTGGCGACCCTGCGATTTTCGGTCGTGTAAAGGATGAGGTAGAGGCTTTAGAAGCGGAAGGTATTGCGTATGAAATCGTGCCCGGTATCACGTCGGCGTCAGCGGCGGTAGCGTCATATGGCGTTGGTTTAACAGAGCGTAACGTTGCGACAAGTATTACGTTTACGACCGGACATTTTAAAGACTCAATGGAACGCGATATTGATATCACATCGTTGTTAGATGGTGGCACGCTCGCGATTTATATGGGCGTGAAGCGTTTGCCGAAGCTCATGGACTTTATTATGACGCAAGCTAAAGTGGATTATAACGTTGTTGTGATCTTCAATGCGACGCGTTTTAACGAGTTTAAAGTCGAGGGCACGGTGTCGAATATCGCGGATCAAGTGGCGAACGTAGACGTAGCTGGTCCGGCTGTTATTATCGTGGGTGATGTAACGACTTCCATTTTGGAAAAGCAACATATTATTAAAAAGCGTTTTCTAATTAAAGGTATGTATGATGATGCGATGACTAAAGCTTTAGATTTATATGACGACGGATATGAGTGTTTTATTGAGGTAGACGAGGCTGAAACGCGTCATCCATCTCAGAGGGCTTTTCAAAGGGAGATTATTGAAGAGACACACTTTGATGATTTTATAAAAGTTTAAGCAAATAAGTAGATTAGTTTAAACTAAGGTGGGTAATATTAGATATCATCTATTTGGAGGTCTTTAGAAAGTGAAACAATTACATCCTTACATCGCATTTGAAAATACTAAAGAAGCATTAGAATATTACGAAACTGTATTTAAAGCGACTGACATTAACCGTTTACCTGTAGGCGAAGCACAAGCTGAACAATTTGGCGTATCAAAAGAAGAAGCCGCTAATAAAACGATGCACTCAGAATTTACAATCGCCGGTGTGAAATTAATGGCTTCAGATAGTTTCGGAAATCATGAAACTAATATTAACCATGCCATTTCATTAATGATTGATTTCAGTGTTTCAGACGAGAAGGAATTTGAGGATATGAAAACATTATTCGATCACATTTCTCAAGATTCTACTGTGAAAGTTGAAATGCCGTTAGAAAAACAATTCTGGGGCGGCGCTATGGGTACACTAATCGATAAATATAATATTCGTTGGATGTTCCACGGTCAAAAATAATTTGCTTTATAAATCATGATATAGAATAAACCCCTCAACATTTGCGTAATGTCGAGGGGTTTTGTTTGGTTTCATAAACGTTTTGAAAGCGTTTAAGTGATTAAGGTGTTATATATGATGTTGAGTCGCGCTTGAGAATGAAATACGTGCGACGCGTAAAGTTGTGAAAGTAATGGTTTTCGATAAATCTACAAAAAGTGCTTCGTAACATAGTCGTACACGTTCTTTAGAAGCAATATGAGTGTGACGCCGATGAACAGGGATTTGACGTATGATACGCCTTTACGAATCGCGAATTGGCTACCGGCGAAGCTACCTGCGATCATTGAGATACCCATAATGAGTCCTACTTTATAGTCAACGTGTTGTAAGCACGCGAAGAGAATAATCGCGCCGACGTTACTTGCGAAGTTAATAACTTTGGCGTTACCCGCTGCTTTAAGGAAGTCAAAACCTACTATTAATAATAGGAATAAGAAGAAGCTACCTGTACCTCCGCCTAGGAATCCGTCATACATGCCGATGATGAAGACGAAGGCCGCGAAGATGATGGCTTTCTTAGGAGGGAGTTTCTGATAGGTGGAAGTTTCTCCCCATTCTTTCTTAACGAGCGTGTAGATTAATACGAGAAACAGCATGATAATGACGAGCGGTTTCAAGAGTTCGGGCGGTATGCGGGTTGCGATGAGTGCCCCGAAGACCGAACCTATGAATGATAGCGGAAATAATTTTTTGACGATATGTAAGTCGACTTTCCGCGCGCGAATGAATGTGATGGCTGATGTGAGCGATCCGAATGAACTTGCGAGTTTGTTTGTTCCGAGGGCCGTAGCGGGATGTAAGCCGATTGCGAGTAGGGCTGGAATTGAGATGAGTCCACCGCCGCCAACTACTGAATCGATAAATGCGGATAGAAACCCGAATAGTATGATGATGATAATCATGTCTAAGTCCATAATTCCAACTCCTTCAAATGATTTATACCTAATATATCATAGGTTTTAGGTTGGTGCGGGGTAGATTTCGTCTGCAATTTTATTCATTTGGAAATGGAATTTGCGCAGTTTCTGAGTAATTGTATGTGGCTTTTAAAGTATGGTGGGCGTGGGCATTGAAAGGTGATATAGTTAAAGAAATTTAATGAAGAGGAGCAACAAGATATGAACATCAACGAAATGATGAATGCGTACTGGTTAGCGATTGATGGCAGATGTGATGTGGATTCTAAAACTGCGAGTAAGATTAAGAATATTAAGGTCGGTTTGGAGGGTGAGTCCCTCTTTGAAAAGCACTTGAAAGCGGTCGACCGGATTGTGTATGGGCGCAATTTGTACTTTAATCAAATGCACCCTTTGGAGATCGACTTTCTGGTGATTAACGGAAAGCAGGCGATGATATTTGAAGTGAAGCATTATAGTGGCGATTACAAGTACGACGGCGATGCGCTCGAGTCGGCTAAAGGCTTTAGGTTTGCGGCGCCGCATGTACAATTGTTGAAGCAGGTGAACGAGCTTAAGATGGTACTGAAGCGAGCGGGCTTGAGTATGTCGGTCAGTGCTTACGTAGTGTATACGAATCCGACGTTTACTTTGAGCGGAGGTATACCGCACCGCGGGTTTACCTTATTGCCGACCGAACTTCACAAAATTCCTACTTTATTTCCTCAGCGTTTTACCTCGAAAGATCAAATTATATTGGATAAGATACGTACCCAGCAGATAGATTTAACCCACCGTTTAAATTTTGAAAAGCCTTATGGTCTGGATCAGGCTAGGACCGGTTTGCGTTGTAGTTGTTGTAAGGAAATTGGATTCATAGAACCTGTACCTCATAAGAAAACTGTAAGATGTACGCGTTGTGGTTCTAACTTTATTAAGCGTGACGTGTATTATGAGCATTTGAAGGAGCTTTACTATATTAAGGACGACGGTTTCACTTTGAAAGAAGCTATGGCCTGGTGTGAAGGGGCGAGCTTTAATACTGTTAGAAGGATTAGTAATGATTTCTTCATATATAAAGGTGTTCGTAATAAAAAGTATTTTATTTAGTGAGCGATGGGTAAGCGTGTTGGCTGTAGATCGTATGTAAGAGCCAAGTTGAGAGGTCACATGGCTCTAAATTGCTTGTAAGAGCCAAGTGAAGAGGTGACATGGCTCTAAATCGCTTGTAAGAGCCAAGTGAAGAGGTGACATGGCTCTAAATTGCTTGTAAGAGCCAAGTGAAGCCATGACATGGCTCTAAATTGCTTGTAAGAGCCAAGTGAAGCCATGACATGGCTCTTATCCCAGCACTCCCCCCATCAACACCCTATCCCCAACTCTCACCTCCGCACTTCCATCTACCACATCATAATTTCAAAGAATAAGGGTTTTCCAACATCTATATAGGTTATTCCCTAATATCTATGCCTTGTGAAAAATTGTACAATCATAGTATGAATTACGGGACGATATTAAGGGAGGATTATTGATGGTTAAATTTGGATTGAATTTCTTTAAACCTACGGAAAAGTTTAATGGTGATTGGTCTGTTTTGGAAAATAAAAGTCGTGAATGGGAGAAAATGTATCGTGAGCGTTGGAGCCACGACAAAGTAGTTCGTACAACACATGGTGTTAACTGTACGGGCTCTTGCTCATGGAAAGTATTCGTTAAGAATGGTGTAATCACTTGGGAGAACCAACAAATTGACTACCCAAGTTGTGGACCTGATATGTCTGAATTTGAACCTAGAGGTTGTCCGCGTGGAGCGTCATTCTCTTGGTATGAATATAGTCCGCTCCGAGTTAAGTTCCCATACGTTCGTGGAAAATTATGGGATTTATGGACAGCAGCAATGGACGAACACCAAGATCCTATCAAAGCTTGGGCTTCAATAGTTGAAGATCCAGACAAAGCTAAAATTTATAAGTCTGCTCGAGGAAAAGGCGGTCATATCCGCGTATCATGGAAAGAAATCTCTAAACTTATCGCAGCTCAACTGATTTACACAATTAAAAAGGACGGCCCAGACCGTATCGCAGGATTCACACCAATTCCAGCGATGTCTATGATTAGTTACGCTTCTGGTGCACGTTTTATCAACTTATTAGGTGGCGAAATGCTCAGCTTCTACGATTGGTATGCCGACCTACCACCTGCTTCACCACAAATTTGGGGTGAACAAACTGACGTACCAGAATCAAGTGACTGGTACAACGCGGCTTATATCATGATGTGGGGTTCAAACGTACCACTAACACGTACACCAGACGCACACTTCATGACAGAAGTACGTTACAAAGGTACAAAAGTTGTGTCAGTAGCACCAGACTATGCAGAAAACGTTAAATTCGCAGACGACTGGATCGCACCTAACCCTGGTACAGACGCTGCAGTAGCACAAGCAATGACGCACGTTATTCTACAGAAATATTACATCGATGAACCATCAGAAATGTTCATCAACTATGCTAAACAATATACAGACATGCCATTCGTCATCATGTTAGACGAAGACGAGAACGGTCTTAAAGCAGGTCGTTTCCTTCGTGCAAGTGACCTTGGCCACGCTACAGAAAAAGGCGAATGGAAACCGGTTGTACTAGACAACCTTACAAATAATCTTGTCGTTCCAAACGGTACAATGGGTCAACGTTGGGAAGAAGGCAAGAAATGGAACTTAAAACTCGAAACTGAAGACGGTCAACAAATCGACCCATCTATGACAATCGCTAACGACACATACGACATCGTAGAAATCCAATTCCCGTACTTCGACAATGAAGGAAACGGTGTCTTTAAACGCCCAATTCCAGTTCGCAAAGTCACATTACAAAACGGCGAAACAACATATATCGCGACAACATTCGACCTTATGGCGAGTCAGTACGGTGTGAAACGTTTCAACCACCGATTAGAAGCTAAAGGTTTCGACGACGCTGAATCACTTTACACACCAGCTTGGCAACAATCAGTTACAGGCGTTAAACCTGAACTCGTAACGCAAGTAGGTCTAGAATTCGCTCAGAATGCAATCGACACTGACGGACGCTCAATGATTATCATGGGCGCAGGTATCAACCACTGGTTCAACTCAGACACAATCTACCGTTCAATCCTTAACCTCGTAATGCTATGTGGTTGCCAAGGTGTTAACGGTGGTGGCTGGGCGCACTATGTAGGTCAAGAGAAATGTCGTCCTATCGAAGGTTGGAGCACAGTTGCTTTTGCCAAAGATTGGCAGCCAGTCCCAAGACTTCAAAACGCAACAAGTTGGTACTACTTCGCAACTGACCAATGGAAATACGAAGAGTCTGGTGTCGATAAGCTTAAGTCTCCTTTAGCAAAAGACATCAAGCACCAGCACCCGGCTGACTACAACGTTACGGCTGCTCGACTAGGTTGGTTACCATCGTATCCACAATTCGATAAAAACAGTTTACTATTTGGCGAAGAAGCGAAAGAACAAGGCGATAACTCAAACGAAGCCGTACTTAAACATGCAATAGAGTCTGTTAAATCTCGCAAAACAAAATTTGCAGTTGAAGATCCAGACCTTCGCAAAAACCATCCGAAGACACTATTCGTATGGCGCTCAAACTTAATTTCAAGTTCAGCTAAAGGTCAAGAGTACTTCATGAAACACTTACTCGGTACGAAATCAGGATTACTCGCTGAACCAAACGAACAAGATAAGCCAGAAGAAATCGTATGGCGTGAAGACACAGAAGGTAAGTTAGACTTACTTGTCGCTTTAGATTTCAGAATGACAGCGACGCCTTTATACGCAGACATCGTACTTCCAGCAGCAACTTGGTACGAAAAACACGACCTGTCATCAACAGACATGCACCCATTCGTACACCCATTCAATCCGGCAATCGATCCACTTTGGGAGTCACGTTCGGACTGGGATATTTATAGAACGTTAGCGAAGACTTTCTCCGATATGGCAAAAGTCCATTTGACTGGAACTTACAAAGACGTTGTGACAACGGCGCTTGCGCATGATACAGCCCAAGAAATCGCGACACCTTTAGGAAAAGTCAAAGACTGGACTAAAGGCGAAGTTGAAGCCGTTCCAGGTAAAACAATGCCAGGTTTCGCAATTGTAGAACGTGATTACACGCAAATCTACGATAAATTCGTTTCACTTGGACCACTCCTTGAAAAAGGTAAAGTCGGCGCTCACGGTGTGAGCTTTTCAGTAAAAGAACAATACGATGAATTAAAGAGTATGGTAGGTACTTGGGAAGACGATACAGTTAAGTCACAAAAACCACGAATCGATACGGCACGCCGCGTAGCAGATGCGATACTCAATATTTCGTCAGCGACAAACGGCCGCGTATCACAAAAATCATACGATGATTTAGAAAATCAAACTGGCATGGAATTAAAGGATATTTCAAGCGAACGTGCTTCAGAGAAGATTACATTCTTAAATATTACAGCACAACCGCGTGAAGTTATTCCTACGGCCGTATTCCCAGGTTCAAACAAACTTGGTCGTCGTTATTCACCATTTACGACAAACATCGAACGACTCGTTCCATTCAGAACTTTAACAGGTCGTCAAAGTTACTATATCGATCACGAAGTATTCCAACAGTTCGGTGAAAGTTTACCAGTTTACAAACCGACATTACCGCCAATGGTATTCGGAACGAAAGATAAAAAAGTTAAAGGCGGCATGGATACATTAGTACTTAGATATCTAACGCCACATGGTAAATGGAATATTCACTCAACATACCAAGATAACCAACATATGTTAACGCTATTCCGTGGTGGTCCAACCGTTTGGATTTCAAACGAAGACGCAGCGAAACATGATATTGCGGATAACGATTGGTTAGAAGTATATAACCGAAATGGTGTTGTAACGGCACGTGCAGTCGTATCACACCGTATGCCTAAAGGTACGATGTTCATGTACCACGCACAAGACAAACACATTCAAACACCAGGTTCTGAAATTACAGATACACGTGGTGGTTCACATAACGCACCAACTAGAATTCACTTAAAGCCGACACAACTTGTTGGGGGATATGCACAAATTAGTTACGGCTTTAACTACTATGGACCAATAGGGAACCAACGTGATGTTTACGTTGCAGTTAGAAAAATGAAAGGGGTTGACTGGCTTGAAGATTAAAGCACAAGTAGCAATGGTACTTAACTTAGATAAATGTATCGGATGTCACACATGTAGTATTACATGTAAGAATACTTGGACAAACCGTCCAGGTGCAGAATATATGTGGTTTAACAACGTTGAAACGAAACCAGGTATCGGTTATCCAAAACGATGGGAAGACCAAGAGAAATATAAAGGTGGTTGGCACCTCAATAAAAAAGGCAAGTTAGAACTTAAATCTGGTAGTCGTTTATCTAAGATTGCACTCGGTAAAATTTTCTACAATCCTGATATGCCAGTCATTAAAGATTACTATGAGCCATGGACGTATAACTACGAGAACTTAACTACGAAAAAACATGGTAATCACTCACCTGTAGCGCGTGCTGAATCACTTATCTCAGGAGATAAATTAAATCTTGAATGGGGTCCTAACTGGGAGGATGACCTTGCAGGTGGACATGTAACAGGACCTATGGATCCAAACATCCAAAAAATCGAAGAAGAAATTAAATTCAACTTCGACCAAACGTTCATGATGTACTTACCACGTTTATGTGAACACTGTCTGAACCCTAGTTGTGTGGCGTCATGTCCATCAGGCGCGATGTATAAACGCGACGAAGACGGTATCGTACTTGTAGACCAAGATGCATGTCGTGGATGGCGTTACTGTATGACAGGTTGTCCTTATAAAAAGGTTTACTTCAACTGGAAAACGAATAAAGCTGAGAAATGTACATTCTGTTTCCCACGTGTTGAAGCAGGTCTTCCAACAGTGTGTTCTGAAACATGTACTGGTCGTATGCGTTACTTAGGTGTGCTTTTATATGATGCGGACCGTGTTCAAGAGGCGGCTTCTGCTGAAAATGAACAAGATCTTTACGAAAAGCAATTAGACCTTTTCTTAGATCCTTTTGATGAAGATGTCATTGAACAAGCAGAGAAAGATGGTATTTCAATGGAATGGATTGAAGCGGCTCAAAACTCTCCAATCTACAAACTTGCGATTGAGTACAAGCTTGCGTTCCCATTACACCCTGAATACCGTACAATGCCAATGGTTTGGTATTGCCCACCATTAAGCCCAATCATGAACTACTTTGAAGGTAAAGATTCAATTAACAACCCAGATGCAATCTTCCCAGCTATCGAAGAAATGCGTTTACCAATTGAATACCTTGCGAACCTATTAACAGCAGGGGATACAAGACCGGTTAAGACAGCACTTCAAAGAATGGCGATGATGCGTGGTTATATGAGAGCGCAAACAACTGGTAAACCTTATGACACAGACCGTTTAGCTCGATTAGGTTTAACAGAACGACAAACAAAGGATATGTATCGACTACTTGCGATTGCGAAATACGAAGATCGCTTTGTAATCCCAACGTCTCACAAAGAAGCGTATATGGATACGTATCGTGCACAAGGTAGCCAAGGTTATGGCGGCGAACACTTCGGGGCAGATTGTGATGGTTGCGGCGTTCCAGTAGCAGCAGGAAAATCAGGACAAGAAATTTATAACGACAACTTCTACGGAGGCATCTTCCGTGATTAATTTATCGACGTTAAAACACTATAAAGATACATTTGGTTTTATGAGTCAGCAACTGAACTTTCCCGAAAAGTTAACGTTCCATCCAAAGACAGTCGATCAAATTTTTGATGCATCGCACCCAGCTACACCTTGGATTAAACAATATCGAGAGGCTGTAAATGAACGCAGTCTCTCTGAAATGAAAACGTTATATACAGAGACGTTTGATTTTAATAAGAAGGCGACGCTTCACATGACTTTTAACAAATTTGATACGCAAAAAGAGCGCGGTCAAATGCTTGCGAAATTAAAGGTTCTATATGAAATGTTCGGTCTTCAAATGGTTGACCAAGAACTATCGGATTATCTGCCGCTAATCTTAGAATTTTTGTATGCAGCAAACTTCGATGGCGATAAGCGTGCTCAAGAGAATGCGCACTTACTCGTAATGATCGTTGAAGATGGCACGTATCCGATTATGACTTATCTTAAGGAGAAGCAAAATCCGTACTACTACTTAATTAAAGGGTTAAGAGAAACACTTAAACAATGTATTGAACATCAAAGTGAGGTGTCAGGCCGTGATTAATCAATTTTTATGGGTTATCTTCCCATATCTCGCAATCGCGATATTTATTATTGGTCATATCGCACGATTTAAATATGATCAATTTTCATGGACAGCTAAATCGAGTGAATTTATTGAAAAGAAACAACTTAAATGGGGCAGTATCCTATTTCACTTAGGAATTGTACCTGTAGCAGCGGGACATTTCGTAGGTCTATTTATACCAGCATCATGGTTACGCAGTGTTGGCGTAAATGATCACATGTATCATATTGGCGCTGTGTATATCGGAAGTTTATTTGGTATAATAACATTAATCGGTATGTTATTACTTACGATGCGTCGTATTACGATTCAAAATGTGAGACGTTTAAGCTCACTATCGGATATATTTGTAAATATTTTATTATTAATCATTGTATTTATGGGTTGTTATGCAACTCTTGTGACAAATGCAACAGTACCAGACTTTGATTATCGTTCGACGATTTCTGTTTGGTTTAGAGGTTTATTTACATTTAGTCCAGATGCTAGTTTAATGGCTACAGTACCATGGTCATTTAAATTACACATGCTTTTAGGTTTCTTAATTACGGCATTTTGGCCTTTCACGCGTTTAGTCCATGTATGGAGTGTACCTGTGAACTATGGTACACGTAGTTATATTATTTACCGTAAACACAAAGCTTGAAGTGGAGGCTAGGACAATGAACCCAAATTGCTTTTTACAACATGATTATCAACAGCAATTAGATGAATATAGAGAGAAATATCAATTTGACTTTGCTGGTATTGCGCTACCTGATAATAATGATGTAGATGGCGTACCCGTTATAAAATGGCGTTATGTGTCAGGCAATATCAACGACCGATACAAGCGTATTATTCTGCGTAACGGTAAAGGTTTAGCCGGTAATGTAATGAAGACAGGCAAAGAATTCATCGTACCGGATGTTTCAGAAAGTTTATTTAGTAACCAATTATTTAACTACCCAATTCTTGTAAGCGAAGCACTCACGGCAGTTGTAGTGCTTCCTTTGTGGTTTGAAAATAAAGTTTGTGGTGTGCTTTTATACGGTCAACGTGAGGGCAATCATTTGCCTCATTATGGCGAAATCGACAAACTTCGCACTGGCATAGGCGCTTATTCTTGTAAAGATCGAGGTGTGTTATGACGACGGATAATACAAGTTTGAATCAGCTATTAGATCAATATTATAAACAAACGCGTGAAATGATTATCTTCTTAGATCGTGAGGGTAATGTGCTTGAAATGAATGAAGCGGCGAAGCACGTTATCTCTGAGGAAAATGACTATAGCGGTGTTACGCATGCTGTGTGTAATCGTTGTGAAGGGTATTCAAACGAACATGCCTTACGTTCTTGTCAAAATTGCTTTTTAGAAGCAGAATCGATGGACAACACGAGCTTTCAAGTATTTATGCGAACAACTCAGAATAAGATTGAACCTTTTACTGCAACGTATCAGACGATTGATGCGGAAAAGGGCATCAAGGCATTTACGCTTCAAAATGTGTTACCACAAATTGAACGTCAGGAAAAACGTTATCAGCAGGAAATGATTAAGAAAACGTTACTCGCTCAGGAAAATGAACGTAAGCGTATTTCACGTGATTTACATGACGGTGTTGTACAAGAGCTACTCAACGTTGCTGTTGAGTTAAGGCTTTTGAAGTATCAGGACCAAATGGATGCGTTAATTAATGATTCGAAGCGTATTGAGGGACTAATGAGTAAGTTAATTGATGATATACGTAATCTATCAACGGAATTAAGACCGTCTTCATTAGATGATCTAGGTTTAGAGGCAGCGTTTAAGACGTATTTTAAGCAGATTGAATCGAACTATGGTCTTGAAATTCACTATCATGGTAACCTAGAAAGTGCAAGATTTAATAATGAGATTGAAACAGTCGTCTATCGTGTTGTGCAAGAAGCGATATTTAATGCTTTAAAATACGCAGGGGTCGATGTGATTGATGTGAATGTACATCTTGAAAGTGAAAAGTTGATCGCTGAAGTAGCCGATAGAGGGAATGGCTTTTCAAGGACGGAGAAACCAAAAGGTAGTGGACTTGGTTTATATGGGATGAACGAACGAGCTGAACTCGTGAATGGCCAATTAGATATTGAGACAGAAATTGGAAAGGGAACGATTGTCACACTCGTTGTACCGATTACGGATAAGTTAGGAGAATAGATTGTGAAAATTGTAATTGCGGATGATCATGCGGTAGTTAGGACAGGGTTTTCGATGATACTTAATTTCCAGGAAGATATGGAGGTTGTGGCGACGGCCGCTGATGGCGTTGAAGCGTATCAGAAAGTGATGGAGCACCAACCTGACGTGTTAATTATGGATTTAAGTATGCCACCTGGTGAATCCGGTTTAATTGCTACGAGCAAGATTACTGATAGTTTTCCGTCAACTAAAATTCTAATACTGACGATGTATGATGATGAAGAATACTTATTCCATGTGCTTAGAAGCGGTGCGCGCGGTTATATCTTGAAAAATGCACCTGATGAACAGCTTGTAAGTGCCGTGCGTACGGTTCATAAGGGTGAGACGTTTATTGATCCTAAGATGACAACGTCTTTAGTGAACGAATTTGTGTATACGAGTCAAAAGGACGATTATTCAAATGATCCGTTCAAGATTTTAACGAAGCGTGAACTTGAAATCTTGCCGTTGATCGCGAAAGGGTACGGTAATAAAGATATTGCGAATAAGTTATTTGTTTCTGTTAAAACGGTGGAAGCGCATAAAACGCGTATCATGGATAAGTTGAACTTGAAATCGAAGCCTGAGCTTGTGGAATATGCCTTGAAGAAGAAGTTACTTGATTTTTAATTGGATAGCTAAGATGTAAGCACTCATTGCGAGTGCTTTTTTATTGTGGTTTGAAGGTGGGCGAAAACGTGTTAGTGATTTGGAGGAAGGGAATTTTACTGAGGTATGAGTAGGTGGACGGCGGTGGGATAGATGTGGTAGAGGCCGGAGAGAGGTTGTCGTGATAGCTTGAAACTTAATGGCGAGTCAACAACCAAGCAATGTAGCAATAAAATTTAATATTTTAAGTTTAATAATATGAGAATAAAAATTATATTGATTGATGTAATGACCTTTTTAGCTAACCTACATAAATTAAAATATTTTAGATAAAGGTAATTATTAAAAAAGACACTACTATTAAAGTTAGTGTTGAAAAAGCGGTTATCTTTATGAATTCTCTTTGTAATTTGCTTTCATGTTCTTTAATGTCGCATAAATTAGCTGCTAATAATATACGAGAAGGTGTACTCATAGTTGAATTAGAAGCAGATGCATTTTGTAATCCAGCGATTAAGCTCGTTGATAGATTTAACTCTCTCGCAGTATGGATCTGTAACTTCATGAACATAGCATTAGCTCCAGTGTTACTACCTGTTAAAAAACCTCCAACACTACCTATAATGCCTGAAATTACAATAAAATATTTACCGACATTATTAATTCCGTTTGAAATAGTAGTTATCATTCCAGAGGTATCCATAATTTCAGCCATTGAAATAAAAAGTGTAGTTGAAATTACAAAAATTCCCCATTGATTCAAAGTTTTATGCAATGACTTAAAAATAATGTGTGCATTTATTTTAAATTTAATTATAGTGTAAATACAAGTTATAATAAGCCAAAACCCTGGAGAATGTAAAAGTAATAGTCTAAAGTTAAATTTTTCAATAGATATTACAAAATGATTTTTTAAAAAGGTTTCAAAAATAGGTATGGTACGTGAAATTAGAACTAAAATAGTTAAGAAAATATAAGGGCTTAATAATTTGATTAGTGCATTAAAGGATTTATTAGTTCTTCCATTTTGAATGTTTATATGAGTTATGCCAATTACTAGTGTTAATAAAGAACTTAGAACCCCAGCAAGTTCTACACTAATAAAAAAATTGAAGAAAATATTAGATAACGAAAAAATTAAGGTATATATTAGTATTTTATATATATTGTTTTTTAATAAAGTAGAGCCTCCGAGTATATAGATACATAGTCCTAAAAAGTATAATATTGATGGAACGGTTAATATTGAAGTCAAAAACCCTACATGCTTTAAGTCGAGATTGACTATTTCAGTCCCAATAACAGTACCGGTAGCTAAAGCCCCCCACGGAACAGCTAATAAACTTAAAATTCCTATACAAGCTGCTTTATAGTGATTAATTTCTAGTGACATTAAAATAGGAGTAATTACTAAAAATGCTGTACCAAAACCGCTTGTTGATTCTATAAGAGGTGAAATACATACAACTAATATTATTACTTGAAGTACTTGGTCATTAGTTAAAAGTTTAATTTGAGTAGAAATGTCTTGTATTTTTCCAGATTCATTCATTAAGTGAAAAAGTAGTACTCCGAAGAATATTACATATGCTGCTATACTTGATATCAAAATCCCGTTTACAGAGGATTCAACTACTTTATAGAATGTGATTTGATAGGGAGTATTAATTAAAACTAAAATAGCTAAAATTGTAAATGTTATTATTCCAGTTTTAAGAGCTGAAAATTTTAATATTAAAAGACAAGCTAGAACAATGACTAAAGGTAATAAGGCTAAGATCAAATGAATCATATCATCACCTACTTAGTTATTTATATCGTTTATGATTGATTTTGCATTAGCTACTATTGAAAAAATCATACGGTTAGGAGGTGTTGATATATAATTCAAGCCTTTGTTCACTACGTGTTGAGATAGCCATAGTATAAACAAATATTAAGTCTATTATCTTAGCTGACTTATAAAGTCTTTCAATTTGTTCATTTAGTTGAAAAATGTTTTTCGAATAGCACCTATTTCCTTCATACACTCCATATCCATATAAAAGTCCATGATCATAAACGCTAATTTTAGCGTATTCTTTAGTAAAAAATTTTTCATCAATGAAAATCACATTTTCCATATCCCTCCCCCCTTTTTGATTTCAAGTTTCTACTATAGTAGAATTAGGTTAAGTATACTTAATTAATAGTTACAATACAAGAAAAATTTCTACTATAGGAGAACTATATATGCAGTTTCATGAAAATGTTAGAAACAAAAGAGTTAGTAAAGGCTATTCATTGGAAGCGCTTTCGAAGAAAACTGGTGTAAGTAGAGCAATGTTATCTAAAATTGAAAGGTGTGAAAAACAACCTACTATTAAAGTAGCTGCTCAAATTGCTAAAGGGTTAGATACTACCATTTCAGAGTTATTAGGAGAATTGGAAGCAAACAGAGTCGTAAAAATTAAAGCAAATAACCATTTAAAATATGTTGACCCTGAAAACAGTTTTGAGAGAAAATTATTATCTCCAAATGTAGGGTCAAATATTGAATTTATCTTTAATAAGCTACCTTCCAATTCTGCAACTGGACTTTTTCCCGCACACACTTTTGGAGTGAAAGAATATATTTATATTTTAACAGGCGAAATTACTGTGGAATTAAGTGAAAATAATGACGTTCAAAGGTATTATCTTTCAAAAGGGGACTCATTTTACTTTGAGGCTCATGTAGGCCATCAATTTATTAATAATAATGAAGATCTTTGTGAATATATATTAGTTATAGATTCGTCTAATTAAATAATAAAGGGTATAAAGGTGGTTATAAATGAGCTCATAATTAGAATCATCATTAAAAATTTTTATACTGAGCTTATATCCCGTTTAATAAAACTGAGGTAAAAGATATCTTTAAGAAGTTTAATAATTCTCGTTTTTGATCGAAATGATTTTTTACATATTTTAACTTCAATCATACGACTACTTGAACCCCCATTTTCAAGAAGAGGGAAGGGAGCAGCCTATAGCACCCACAATCATGAGAAATAATTCACAAGTACAGGGAAATACCTAGCACCCTATAGGGTTTATCCTTATGTTCAAAAATTCACAAACACCTTACAATGAAGATGAATTAAAAGTCGTGAACATGGTTGGATCATAAATCATGTACGACTCGAAAAATCTCATGTTAAAGGGTGAAATCAAAATGAATAAGTCAAACGGGAGCTTACAGTTAACTCTACAAACGTTAAGTTTAGTAGCGGGATTCATGGCTTGGACGATTATCGCGCCACTGATGCCATTTATCTCCCAAGATTTTAAAATCACAAGTGGACAATTATCGATTATATTAGCGATTCCAGTTATCCTGGGGTCAGTGTTACGTGTTCCATTTGGATATTTAACGAACATCATAGGTGCTAAATGGGTGTTCTTCTCGAGCTTCATCGTGTTGCTTGTGCCGATATTCTTCTTAAGCCAAGCGACTTCACCGACGATGTTAATGATTGCAGGCTTCTTCCTTGGAGTTGGGGGCGCCATCTTCTCAGTAGGGGTTACATCGTTACCTAAATATTTCCCTAAAGAAAAAGTAGGTCTTGCGAACGGTATCTACGGCATGGGGAACTTAGGTACTGCCGTTTCAGCATTCCTAGCGCCACCTATTGCAGGCGCTATTGGTTGGCAAAACACTGTACGTAGTTACTTACTTGTAATGGCAATATTCGCGTTACTCATGTTTATCTTCGGTGACGGCAAAGAAAAGAAAGTCAAAGTGCCATTAGTAGCTCAATCTAAAATATTAATGAAAAATTATCGTTTATACTATTTAAGTTTCTGGTACTTTATTACATTTGGTGCTTTCGTAGCATTCGGTTTATTCCTACCAAACTATTTAGTTGAACATTATTCAATCGACAAAGTCGACGCAGGTATCCGTACAGGTATCTTCATCGCGATTGCGACGTTACTACGCCCAATTGGCGGTATCTTAGGTGATAAATTCAACGCTGTTAAAGTATTAATGTTTATGATTGTACTCATGATTGCAGGCGCATTTGTGCTTGGTTTCTCAAACGGCATTCTATTATTTACAATCGGTTGTTTAGTGATCAGCGCTTGTGCTGGTATTGGTAACGGTTTAATCTTCAAACTCGTACCATCTTACTTCTCTAAAGAAGCAGGCGTTGCCAATGGTATCGTGTCGATGATGGGTGGCTTAGGAGGATTCTTCCCACCACTTGTTATCTCAGCTGTGACAAGTGCAACAGGTACAAGCCACTTCGCGTTTATCTTGCTTGCGATCTTTGGTTTAATCGCGCTCGTAACAATGTGGCATCATTCTAAGAAACTTACGCATGCTTAATATACACTAAGGTCAAAGTTTATCTCTTTGAATAGGAGAGATAAACTTTTTTTTTGACGTTAGTTTGACCTTTTTTGATTAATTTTATCATTTCTTCTTTATGAAAAGCCCTATAAGTACTGTTACGACAGGTTTTAAAGGACTTTTCAAAAGGTGAAGAAAAGTTAATATTTGACCTTGACTATCTTTGACCAATGGTATATAATAAGACATGTAGTCAGTTAGTAAGGCATAAAAGATCCTGAAAGAAATGAAACTGACTTACTCGAGCAACGCTTTGACGTTGCGACTACAACTAAATATTAATGAGGTGAAATTGTATGAATAACAACTTTTTTGGTAATGATTTTGATGCAATTTTTAGACAAATGATGCAAGGTATGAATGATTCAAATAGTACAAGAAAATATTATATTAATGGTCAAGAAGTTTCAGAAGCAGAGCTTCAAGCTATGAGACAAGGACAAGACGGTGCGCCTACTGCTTTGAAAGAACAACCAAGTCAACAAGATGATAGTTTCTTAGCGAAACACGGACGTAATTTAACACAAGAAGCTCGAGATGGTTTACTCGATCCAGTGATTGGACGTGACAAAGAAATCCAAGATACTGCAAAAGTTTTAAGTCGTAGAACGAAAAACAATCCAATGCTCGTAGGTGAAGCTGGTGTCGGTAAAACTGCAATCGTTGAAGGACTAGCGAACGAGATTGTGAAAGGTAACGTACCAATTTCCATTAAAGATAAAGAAATTTATGCAGTTGATATCTCTTCCCTTGAAGCAGGTACGCAATACCGCGGGGCTTTTGAAGAAAATGTGCAAAAACTTGTAGATGATATCAAAGAAAAAGGGAATGTGATTCTCTTCTTTGACGAGATTCACCAAATTATTGGTTCTGGAAGCACGGGTTCTGACTCAGGTAGTAAAGGTTTATCCGATATTCTTAAACCAGCGTTAAGTCGCGGTGAAATCGCGCTAATTGGTGCGACAACGCAAGATGAATATCGAAACAACATCTTAAAAGATGCTGCCTTATCAAGACGCTTTAATGAAGTGCATGTTAAAGAGCCATCTTCAAAAGACACAATCAAAATTTTAGAAGGCATCCGCGATAAATTCGAAGAACACCATCAAGTGAAACTTCCAGATGACGTTCTAAAAGCGTGCGTAGATTTATCGGTTCAATTTATTCCTCAACGCTTACTCCCAGATAAAGCCATCGATGTATTAGACATCACTGCAGCTCACATTTCAGCACAACATCCCGTAATGAATAAAGTAGAAATTGAAAATACGATAAAAGAGAAAGAATTAGAAAAAGAAAAAGCGGTTAAAGATGAACAATATCAAGAGGCAGATCGTCTCCAAAAAGAAATTAAATCTTTAAATGAACAATTAAATCAAGATGTACAAAGTGAAACTAAAGTAGCAACTGTATCAGACGTATCTGATTCTGTAGAGCGCTTAACTGGTATTCCAGTTTCTCAAATGGATGCATCTGATATTGAACATTTAAAGAATATTTCTAAACGCTTAAAAACTAAAATTATCGGACAAGATGATGCTGTTGAAGCTGTATCTCGCGCTATTCGTCGTAATCGTGCAGGCTTTGATGAGGGTAATCGACCAATTGGTAGTTTCTTATTTACAGGTCCAACTGGTGTAGGTAAAACTGAACTTGCAAAACAACTTGCGATTGATTTATTCGGTAACAAGAACGCGATGATTCGCTTAGACATGAGTGAGTACATGGACCAAACTGCGGTTTCTAAAATGATCGGTACGACTGCAGGTTATGTGGGTTATGATGATAATTCCAATACACTTACAGAAAAAGTACGTCGCAATCCTTACTCAATTATTCTGTTAGATGAAATTGAAAAAGCGAATCCTCAAGTCTTAACGCTATTACTTCAAGTTATGGATGATGGTAACTTAACAGATGGACAAGGTAATATCGTCAACTTTAAGAACACGATTATTATCGCAACGTCTAACGCAGGATTCGGATATGATAAGGATGATGAAGGAGATATCATGGACAAATTAAACAACTACTTCCGTCCTGAATTCTTAAACCGTTTCAACGCAATCGTCGAATTTAATCATTTAAATAAAGATAGCCTACATGAAATTTTAGATTTATTATTAGATGATGTACAAATCACATTAGATAAAAAAGATATTTCTTTAGAAGTTTCAAAAGATGCAAAAGCATGGTTAATTGAAAAAGGCTATGATGAAAAGTTAGGCGCAAGACCGTTACGTCGCGTCGTAGAACGTAACGTACGTGATAGAATTACAGATTACTATTTAGATCATTCAGACGTAAAAGACATCAAAATCGATGTAGACAATGATGAAATTATCGTACATGGTGAATAAAGATTGACTAGGTTGGGTCATCGTGACAGGACGATGGCCCAACCTTTTTACATAAAGCACTTAAATTGATTTTGAAAGTTTTGTGACGTATGAACGTATATAAAACCTGGCGACAAAGATTCGTGTTACGATAGGAAGCGTATGGTAAAATATGATAAATTGAGTAGATATTAAAGGATGATAAAATTATGAAAAAATATTGGAAACTCATCATCATTCTTATTCTTATTTTTATATTATGCGGGTTAGGGTTCTTTGGATTCAAAGGTTATCAAAAGCATCAGAACCTAGCCTTTATAGACTCCTTTGTTAAAGACAAGGGTTGGGATAAAGATATTAAGAGTGAAAAAAGTGAATATGATGCTAGAAAAGGTATCTTCTTTAAAGAGATTCAATATAAAGATGAACCAAACCTTACGTATATCGTACAACCAATAAAAATGAAAAAAGGTATTTATTCTCAAGGTTTTGATAAAAAGACTAAGAAGAGTAAAAAAGATGCTAAGCGTAACTTCTTTAGCCAAGAATATAAGAAAAAAGATTAGCGCTTAGATATCGTAGCGTTACAAGCGAGGCATTTAAATTAGTTACACCCGTGTCGTTAGCGGCACAAGCGATTCTGAATTAGAGCTCCGAATGATTAAACGTTCATTCGGGGCTTTTTAAATGTTGCTAACGTTAAGTAGTGCTGCACGTATCTAAGTCACATCGCATATAGTTCCCAACAACGCCCCTCGTCCTCGTACCCCAAATGACGCCATCTCCACGGTATACTCTCAACCCAATCAACCTCACTTTTTAATTATTTCAACACTTTAACGCTTTTATATATAAAATGAATAAAAATCAAATTTGTAATATTCAAATTAATTTAATGTTAAAATGTATTTGAGACTATTAAAGGGGGAAATTTAAATTGGATAAAACAACTCAATTATTAAAACAATTAACTGATCTTAACGGTATTGCTGGACATGAATACAACGTTAAGAAGGAAATGAAGTCGTTACTTGAACCTTATAGTGACGAACTGATCGAAGATAACTTAGGGGGCATTTTCGGGAAGAAAAACGCGACGAACGGCTCTAAGACACTTATGTTAGCCGGTCACCTAGATGAAATTGGATTCATGGTAACTTATATTGAAGATAATGGTTACATCAAGTTTACGCCAGTTGGTGGTTGGTGGAACCAAGTCATGCTTTCTCAAAAGTTAACCATAACTACTGACGAAGGTAAAACATACCGTGGTGTTATTGGTACGAAACCACCACACATCTTAACGCCAGAAGAGCGTAAGAAGCCTGTTGAAATTAAAGATATGTACATCGATTTAGGTGTTAAAGATAAGAAAGAAGTTGAAGCGTTAGGTATCGAGCTTGGTAACATGATTACGCCTTATTCAGAGTTCGAAACGCTCGCGAATGATAACTACCTTTGTGCAAAGGCTTTTGATAATAGATTCGGATGCGCGCTTTCAGTAGATGTTATGGAAGCTTTAAAAGATGAGGACATCAACATCAACTTAGTTTCAGGTGCGAATGTGCAAGAAGAGGTTGGTTTAAGAGGTGCGAAAGTTGCGGCAAACAAGATTAAACCTGACTTAGCAATCGCAGTTGACGTGGGTGTTGCTTACGATACACCAGGTTTATATAACGAACACCACAACGGTAAGTTAGGCGATGGACCGCTCGTTCTATTACTTGATGCGACAAATATCGGTCACTATGGTTTCAGAAAGTATATTAAAGAAGTTGCGAAAGATAAAGGCATTAATGTGCAATGGGATAGCATTCCAGGCGGCGGTACTGACGCTGGTAGCATGCATTTAGCTAACGAAGGTGCGCCAACAATTTCAATCGGCATTCCTTTACGTTACATGCACTCTAACGTTTCAGTGATTCATAAGGATGACTATCTGAACGCGGTTAAACTCGTAACTGAAATCGTGAAAGGTTTAGACGACGATAAAGTTGAATCTATTAAATGGTAATTGCTTTCTTTTTGAAAAGCCCTATACAATGGAACGCTTTACTTTAGACGGAATTTGAAGTCGATCGCGACTTCAGTTCCGTTTTTTTTATTTACGGTCATATTGCCTTTTGATGAATAGTCATGATAAAGTAAATGAAATCGTCACACAATTTAATAAAAATATTATTAAGGGGTGAGTTACATGGTGCAAACTGATAAACGTTGGTTTGGCTACTTACTCGTTATCATAGGGGCTACATGTTGGGGTGTCGGTGGTACGGTTACGCAGTGGCTTTTCCAGAAGGCGCACCTACCTGTAGGCGAGTTCGTTGCGATACGGTTGATACTCTCAGGCGTGTTATTACTCATCGTGTCTTATTTTATTAATGGTAGAAGTATGATGTACATATGGTCGCACAAGTCGTCGGTCGTTAAAATCTTAATTTACGGGTTACTTGGTATGCTTGGCGTTCAGTTTACGTTCATGACTGCAATCAAGCATGGGAACGCAGCGGTTGCTACGCTTCTTCAATATTTAGGACCTATCGTCATCATTTTATATTATGTTATGCGTAAGAAAGCGACCTTTAAGCGTAAGGAGGCCATCGCGATACTTCTCGCGTTAAGTGGTACGTTCCTACTATTAACGAACGGGCAGCTTGATAACTTATCGGTACCAATGCCTGCTATCATTTGGGGACTAATATCAGCGATTGCGCTCGCGTTTTACACGATTTATCCAGTTCCGTTACGGGTCGTTAAGCGTTGTTGGATGGGCGATGCTAATTGGTGGCATTGGACTAAGCTTTATATATCCACCATGGCACATGGATTATTTAAGTTGGTCGATGATGACCATTATTTGTTTTATGATTTCGATTGTCTTCGGAACGATGATTGCGTTCTGGTTTTATATTGAAAGTTTGAATTACATATCGCCACAAGAAGCAGGGTTACTTGGGACAATCGAACCACTGATGGCAATCTTAACATCGGTACTTTGGTTACATGTTTCATTTGGTATCTTCCAAATGGTCGGCGTACTTTGCATCATAATGATGGTCGTTTATCTCTCAATAGCTGACAGTAAATGAGGTCGAGTTTTATGACGGGGTGTTGTACAATGAAGGTGAAATATCATTAATATTTGAAAGGTAGGCCTGTCATGGTTAAACGATTGATAAGTGCGAATGCCTCTGAAATCACGTCGATGTCTAAAGAAACGTTGTTGCAAAGTATTAAAGCTTGTGAAGGTCGCGTTGTTCTGAGTGAAAATATTGTTACGGACCAACCCATTATACACGATGTAACCAACGCCGAAATTGCACGTGCGCATGGTGCTGATTTAGTGCTTTTAAATAAGTTTGATGTGTATCAATGCTTTATAGAGGGCATGCCTGAACATTTGAACAGTAACCAGAATGTGATTAAATCGCTTAAGAAACTGATTGGGTGTCCCGTCGGATTAAATCTCGAACCGGTAGATATTGATGCGGACATGGTTGAGTCGCGTCATGCGATTGCAAATGGCCGTATTGCGACGGAACATAATTTAGAGCTTGCGTCAAAGTTAGGCTTTGATTTCGTTACGTTCACGGGGAATCCTTCGACAGGCGTATCGAATGACAAGATTAAAGAAGCGGTTAAGATGGCGAAAACGAGCTTTGATGGTTTAGTGTTCGCTGGTAAGATGCATGGTTCAGGTGTGAAGGAACCCGTTGTAGATTTGGATTTAGTAAAAGCCCTTATTAAGCACGAAGCGGATGTCATCCTAGTTCCAGCAGTAGGGACGGTATATGGGGTTAATGATCAAATGATTGATGAGGTTGTTCAACTCGCGCATTATCATGATAGGCAAGTGATGAGTACAATCGGTACGTCACAGGAAAGTTCGGACCCGGCGACTGTAAGAGAGATTGCGATTCGAAATAAAATTTTAGGTATAGACATGCAACATATCGGTGATGCTGGGTATGGCGGTTTAGCGCCTGCTTCAAATATTATGGCGCTAAGTATCGCGATTCGTGGCGAACGCCATACCATTTCAAGAATGTCTCGTTCGATTATGCGATAAAAGTGATTTGAAGTTTTTAGGTAGGGTTTCTATTAATTTCCTTTAACAGCATGCTTTCCTGGGGCGTGGCTGGAGCCTGTAGTCTCTAAAGCCCAACTCAAACTTTCAGTTTGTTAGTTGGACTTACAAAGTAGCAATGCTACTTTGTACCACGCTTAAGCCCCGGCTTCCTTAGCTTGTTAATTTGCTAGCGCATAAAGCTCAACCCGAATTTTCAATTCGTTGGTTGAACTTACAAAGAAGCATGAGCTTCTTTGTTCTTTAAGATGTGCCGGGGCCCTGGCCTCTGAGTCAGCTGTTAGGAAATTAATCATGAATGCTTGTACTATGACTCACTTTTTTAGCTTTTAAAACATTCTTTTATCATCTATTAATTTCCTTATAAAAAAAGAACCTCGCATTGAATACATGTCATTTACATGTAAGCAATGCGAGGTTTTATATTAGTGTCCAGGCATATCGTGAATCTTCATCATTAGACCGTGCGGAATATCATCGTGCTCGACCACTTTACCTTTAGTAAATGTTTTACCTTCATCTGGCGAAGAAAGTCGTACAAAATCACCTTTTTGAGGTTTGAAATCGCCTTTAGGCTTAACATCTACATTTTCAGTTACTTTATGCGATTTTTCGCTCACGATCTTTTCAGCCGTATGATCATCTTTCATATAACCGTAATACGTATCTACTGGCTTCATCGTTAAAAGCAACACCGTTAAACCAATTGTAACGAGCAATAACGCAATAATTGATACAATACCAATCATTTTATTATTCTTTTTATTATTCTTCATCTAATCGAACCTTTCTTAAAGCGGTTAACTTCAGTTATATACGAAATAGTTTGTAAAAGCAAATGTTATTATTATCAAGCTTGTATGAAAAATGTTAAATGTGTACAAATTATATATTTTTTGCATATTTTTTGGAAAAAGAGTATTTTTTTAGGTATAAAAATGCTATGGTAGAATTAACATCAAAAAAGAGGTGATTGTAATGAGCTTTTATAAATATATGGAACGCTATATTGGAGACGAAACGCCTTTAGGTCAAGTTGCCACAGTTATTTATAACGATAAGAACTTCCCTCAAGATATGAATAACACTGAAGATATTTTAGCTTATATGCAAGACAAGCCTTCTGATTCAAACTGTTCAATTGAAAGTCTTAAACGTGCCATTCAAGTTTTTCACCTTACTGCGTAAGAAAACTCATTTATTCTCAGATTAATATTCTGAATATTCAGTTACAAGTGCTCGCACTTATTTATAACACGCACTTTCTTTATAAAAAAGTATGAGCACGCGTTTCCTTTTTAGTATACCCTCTTAAATGCTTTTAATGAGAATTCCAAAACTATTACTAAATATTAAATTTCTAAATGTCAATTAATTGTATTTAATTTAACATTAAGTTGAGTTTAAATTATAAAAATTAGGTTAATTTTGTCGAAAATATGGATTGCATATCATTATTTTAGGTTAAAATGTATTATAACTTCTATTAAGTCAACACTTACTAATAATTATATTATATAATTTAGGTAGGCTTATATAGTAGTTAATAAAAAAGGATACCAAGCCTTATAAAGCTTTGATATCCAAACATTATTATTTTAAATTTTATTCTTTCGCCACAAAAAGATACCTGTTACACAGATTAGGATAAGTGAAATTCCGATAATCATGAGCCAGGACACAGGACTGTCAGTACTTATTGGTAGTTGCACATTCATACCAAAGAAACTGAACACAAGCGTCGGCAACGTTAAGAACACCGTGAAAAGCGTTAGTGTTTTCATGATGGTATTCATTTCATTCGATAATAGTGATGTATAAGATGACGTGATACTTTCTAGAATACTAATGTAGAGTTCAGTCGTATCTAGTGATTGCTTATGTTCAACATGCAAGTCTTCAAGCAATTCTTGATCTTCTTCAAAGCGCTTAATCGCTGGTAATTTGAAAAGGTTTTTAAATACAAGTGAATTCGTATTTAAAGCGGCAAAGAAATAAAGTAAACTCTTCTCAATTTCCATAAGATCATACAGATGCTTATTGGTAATGCCGCGTTTTAAACTTCTTTCCGTACGAATTCGAGATTTATTTAATAACCTTAAATTTCGGTTATATTGCGTTGCGATATCAAGGAGTAACTTAATCGCAAACTGACTTCTAAACTTAAGGTTTAAAGGTTGCTGCTTGAGATACTCTAGAAAGTCATATTTTTCCGAGCATATCGTGATTATTTGATTCTTTGAAAGTATGATACCGATTGGGGTGGTGGTAAATGACATTACTTTTCGCTTACTGTCGTTAACGATTGGGAAGTCAATGATAATCAGTGAGTGACCTGAGTCAGAATCATATTCTGTACGACCACTTTCTTCACTGTCCAGTGGATCCTCAATAAAGTCCAAAGGGATATTGAAGGTACGCGTTAATGTTTCAATTTCTTCACGAGAAGGTTGTACAACATTAAGCCACTGACTTTCATGCCAATCTGAAACTTCACAAATATTTAAGTTATCATCATTTTTATATGCTTGAATCATATTCTGAGTCCTTTCTAAAGTAAATGCACAACAATTTACTTTTAATAACTCATTGATTATACGATTGAATGTGCTTTTTCACAAGGTTAAATTGTAATTTAACCCTATTACTTTAAAAGTCCAATCACGTGGTAACAAAGGTGATTTAGTTAGCATAGCTAACTTGAAAGCGATAACATTAATGTCATTGTAATTTTTCTAAATTCAAATTATTTTCGAAAAAGGCTAAATTCGTTTCATTTTTTACTTTAAAAGCCACGCGCGGCAGCGCTTTTACACAAAATTAACATAATTTAACAAAATTCAACTAAATAAACATAAAAAATGAAAACTTTATATTTTCTTAACATAGAGTTAACAATGTTTAGAGATAATTAACTAGTAATTTATAAAAGAAGTGAGGTAGGACGAATGGAGCTTTCAGTAACTGAAACAATTTTTACGTTTCTAGGTGGACTGGGTATATTTTTATTCGGTCTTAAACAAATGGGTGATGGTTTACAGTCAGCAGCAGGTGATCGCTTACGTAACATCTTAAATATCTTCACATCTAATCCTGTATTAGGTGTTTTAGCAGGTATGTTAGTAACAATTTTAATTCAAAGTAGTTCTGGTACGACAGCAATCACAATCGGCCTTGTTAGTGCTGGTTTCATGACATTGCGTCAAGCAATCGGTGTTATCATGGGGGCAAACATCGGTACAACCGTAACTGCTTTCTTAATTGGTATTAAATTAGAAGATTATGCATTACCTTTAATTGCATTAGGTGCATTATTAATCTTCTTCTTTGCGAAAAGAAAAGTTAACAACATCGGTCGTATTATCTTTGGTTTTGGTTCATTATTCTATGGTTTAAAACTCATGGGTGATGCCGTGAAACCATTAGCGAAATTAGACGGCTTCAAGGATTTAATGTTAAGCATGTCAGACCATCCATTACTAGGGGTAGCAGTTGGTACAGGTCTTACTGCTTTAGTACAAAGTTCAAGTGCGACAATCGGTATTTTACAGAAATTCTTCGAAAGCGGCATGTTAGATATTCATGCAGCTATTCCAGTATTATTCGGTGACAACATTGGTACAACAATCACTGCCGTATTAGCAGCGTTAGCTGGTTCATTAGCAGCTAAACGTGCAGCAGCTGTACACGTATTATTCAACTTAATTGGTGTATTCTTATTCATGTTAATCCTTCCATTGTTTACAATGTTTATGCAATGGGTTCAAAAGATCTTACACTTAAGTCCAGAATTAACAATTGCTTTTGCACACGGTACATTCAACGTTACAAACACAATTATTCAATTACCGTTCGTATTCGCATTAGCATGGTTAGTAACTAAAATTATTCCAGGTAAAGACGTTACAGAAGCTTACCAACCAAAACATCTTGACCGTAACCTTGCTTACCGTGCACCTGGTATGGCACTACAACAATCACAAAAAGAAGTTCAAAACATGGGTGTGCTAGTTGGTTCTATCTTAGATGACTTATCTACTAAAGACCCTGCAAAAGAAAAAGACATCGTTCAAAAGTATCAAGCAGTTGATACAATTGGCGACAGCATCCGTCATTACTTAGTACGTATTTCAACACGAGATTTATCAACTACAGATGGTGAACGTTTATCAGTAATGTTCGATATCAATAAATCGATCTTACAAGTTAACGAATTAGCACGTGAATATTTAGAACAACGTAGACGTCAAAAACGTAATAATATCAAAATCACAGACGACGCGCAACGCGGTGTCGATCGTTTATTCGACCACGTTAAATATTCTTACAAGAAAGCCATTGATACAATCGACGTATATGACGATGTAGAACGTGATGAAGTTGTACAACGCAGTAAAGAAGCTTACGACCTAGAACACGACTTAAGACGTAATCACATTCGTCGTTTAAACCGTGGTGAATGTTCAACAGACGGTGGTTTATTATATGTAGATACAATCACAGTAATTGAACGTATCGGTTATAACTCACGTAACATTTCTGAATCAGTAATGGTACTAGAAGATACACCAGAACCAACTGACGAAGAAGTTAAAGAAGTTCAAGAACAAGAATCTAAATAAGATTTTAAGAAAGGGCGCCATTAAGTTGGCGCCTTTTTTCATTTGGAAAAGTCCATTAAGAAAGCCTGGGGCAACGACGTGTTACCTCAGGCTTCAACTCTGTTTTATTTACTATATTTATATAACGTTTGGTCGTTAATAAGTACTTTAATACCCATTACGATATTGATGATAAAGAACACAAGACCAACTAGGCAGCTTAAGCCAAGTAGGACAAGCATAAAGATGATAAAGCCACCGCCACTATTACTGTCGCCAGTAGCTGCAATAGCGATAATAAAGCCAATGTATGAAATACCCATTAATATAGCTGGGATTAAATGATATAGTAACGCTCTTAATGCGTGCCCTTTAACAGCTTTCGTCGCTAGGAATAAAACAATAATCGGAATAATTAAAGGTGCAAAGAAAACACTAAAGTAACTTAGAGCTGACAATAATCGATCATTCTGGTAATTCGTTTCTGATTGGTGATCCATAATAATTCCTCCGTTATTTTTCAAATTGCATAATGCCATTTTACACATAATTCTAGAAAAAAAGAAACAGTTAAGGAATAATTAATAAAATCTGATTATTAGAGATTGTCAAACATAAAATTGTCACGAAAACGCTATTTTATTTAAAGGGATGTTATTTTATACTTAAGGAAAAAGGGAGGACTTAAGATGAAACGTATTCTTTATGCATTTTTTACATATACAATGCTAGGTTTATTCAGTGGCTTTTTCTATAGAGAATTCACAGTGGCACATCACTTTACTGGCGATTCACAATTAAGCATCGTCCATACACATTTACTTACGCTAGGCATGTTCATGTTCCTAATGCTGATTCCAATTGAACATTTATTTAAGCTAAGCAGCTACACGCTCTTCAACTGGTTCTATTACATTTACAACATTGGCGTCCTAACAACAATCGCGATGCAATTCGCGAATGGTATCAACACAGTTTTAGGTAACGAGAAGAACCCTGCACTATCAGGCATTTCAGGCCTCGGTCACATCGCGCTAACTGGTGCATTTATCGTGCTATTCTTCCTACTACGCCAAGCAATTATCAAGAACCCTCGTAACAAAGCTAAATAATTCATGATGATCGTGATCCGGAATTGTCGTCCGGGTCACTTTTTTTATATACTTCTTTTGTAAATGTGTGTGTAGTTGTCTATTAAAGTTTTTATCTTCTTTTTTGAGAATGTTGGTAATTATAGGAATTAATGCCTAATCACATTTTTCATACGCCTTTTTGAAAATGGGGGCAGATGCAGGTAGGGTGTTTAGTGGTCCGTAAGAGCCAAGTGAGATCGCGACATGGCTCTAAAACGGTAATAAGAGCCAAGTGAGATCGCGACATGGCTCTAAATCGTGAATAAGAGCCAAGTGGAACTGCGACATGGCTGTAAAACAGAAATAAGAGCCAAGTGAAGTCGCGACATGGCTGTAAAACAAGAATAAGAGCCAAGTGGAACTGCGACATGGCTCTAAATCGGGAATAAGAGCCAAGTGGAATCGCGACATGGCTCTAAATCGGGAATAAGAGCCAAGTGGAATCGCGACATGGCTCTAAATCGGGAATAAGAGCCAAGTGGAATCACGACATGGCTCTAAATTAGCAATTATATCCATGTGGGTATATCACATGGATATAATAGTTACAGTATGAATTAGTGTTATTATCTCTTAGCAACTAGTGAGGAAACTACAAGTCGCTAAAAGCCCCGTAGCCAACTAGTGAAGATACCACAAGTCGCTAAAAGCCCCGTAGCCAACTAGTGGCGATACCACAAGTTGCTAAGAGAGCTGTTGCCAACTAGTGACGAAACGACAAGTTGCTAAGCGAGCCGTTGCCAACTAGTGACGACACCACAAGTTGCTAAAGCCCCCGTTGCCAACTAGTGAGAAAACCACAAGTTGCTAAAGGCCCCGTTGCCAACTAGTGAGGAAACCACAAGTCGCTAAAGGCCCCGTTGCCAACTAGTGACGAAATCACAAGTTGCTAAGAGGACCGTTGCCAACTAGTGGCGATACCACAAGTCGCTAAGAGGACCGTTGCCAACTTGTGACGACAGCACAAGTCGGCAAGCGCTCTATCACCCCCTCGCCATACAGCCCCCATTTTCCAAAAAATAAAAAAGCAACCCTGACTTAACAGGATTGCTCATTTAGAATTATTCGACATGCTTAGCTGAAGTAGCGCTTGTACGTGAACGTAAGTCTGCTTCGATTTCTTCTAAACTTCTACCGCGTGTTTCAGGTAGGTATTTCATAACGAAGAAGAATGCCACGATACCGATTACCGCAAAGATTAAGAATACATATTCAATGCTTAATACTTCAGTTAATTTAGGGAAGAACTGTGCGACTAATAAACTACCGATTGATAACGCTAACGCGGCGATACCTGTCGCAGCACCACGGGCACGCATTGGGAATAGTTCTGGTAACATAACCCATAAAATTGGTCCCCAAGTTGCACCGAAGAAGATGATAAATAATGTTAAGCATGCGATGATGATCCATGCTGATGACGTAATACCGATTGTCCAAATTAAGATAGCCATCGTTAATAATGACGCCACCATACCGATATTACCGATCATTAATAACTTCTTACGGTCGATTTTATCTACAATAAAGATTGCCACGATCGTTACAAGCACGTTAACCGTACCGATACCAACCGTACCTAAGATAGACGTTGAATCACCAAGTCCAGCTTTAGATAAAATTTTCGGTGCGTAATAGATAATTGCGTTAATGCCGACTAACTGTTGTAAGAGTGCGAACGCACAGCCAATAATTAATGTCGGACGAATCCATGAAGATTTTAAGACGTTCCATGTACTTGCTGAAACGCGGTTAATCTCTTTCATGTTTTCAATCTCAGTGTCAATTTCTGATTTTTTAAAAGTCTTTTCCATAACGCGACGCGCACTCGCTTCACTACGATGCTCTAGAAGCCAACGCGGACTCTCTGGCATGAAGTACACACCAATCATGAGAATTAATGATGGAACAATTGCAAGACCTACCATCCATCTCCAACCTTCAATAGGCGCGAAGGCATAGTTGACGAGGTAAGCGGATAAAATACCGATCGTAATCATTAATTGGTTTAACGAACTTAAAGAGCCACGTGCTTCAGTTGGTGCCATTTCTGATAAATAAACCGGCACGATAGCTGTTGAACCACCGACTGCTAAACCTAAAATAAATCGTCCTAATACTAAGAAGAATAGGCTAGGTGACAATGCTAGAGTTAGCGCACCTAGGATAAATATAATCGAAATAATAAATACGAGTTTTCGTCGTCCCAATCTATCCGAAAGCGGTCCACTAAATCCTGAACCAATTATTGCGCCGACTAACATAGATGAAACTACGAGTCCTTCAGTATTGCTTGTTAAAGGAATGTCATTATTAATAAATAATAATGCGCCAGAGATTACACCAGTATCGTAACCATAAAGTAATCCCCCGAGTGCACCTAGAAAGAAAATCAGCGTCTTATTTGTGTTTTTATTCATGAAGAATTTCCTCCTAATTCTATGCTACGCAAATAAGTATACGCTTACATTTCATTCATGTAAATTGCTATTTTGTTAACAATTAATGTCATTTCTAAAAATAAATATTCACGATTAATGATTAAGATTGATTTTTTGAAAAGCCACATGGTTAAAACCATCCAATTTTTGAAATTACGATTTATTAGGCATTTTCACTACCATGCGACCGTATACTTTATGGTCTTTCAACTTCTCTAAACCACTTTCCAATTCTTCAAAAGGCACGACCGTCTTAATATCGTGTAAGAACTCAGGCTTTAAGTCTGTGGCTAAACGTCTCCATAAACGTTCACGCATCTTCATGTCACAATACACAGAATCGATACCGAGTAACTTAATACCTCTTAAGATAAACGGTAATACAGTCGATTCAAATTTAGCGCCGCTCGCATTACCACTTAAAGCAATACCGCCATTTGGTTTCACTGTCTTAATCACTTCACCAAGCGTTTCACCGCCTACAGGATCGATTACACCTTGCCAAACGCCTTTTTCTAAAGGTTTCGAAGAGTCAGAGGTAATACGGCTAATTACGTCTTTAGCGCCAAATTTCTTCATATCGTCCTTAAGTTCATCATGACTCGTACTCGCTGTAACCTTGTAACCAAGTTCACTTAACATCATTAACGCGAGCGAACCTACACCACCAGAAGTCCCACGTACAAGCACAGGTCCTTTATCAACCGCAATACCGCTATCTTCTAAACGTTGAATAGATAAAGCAGCCGTAAATCCAGCCGTACCAAAGACCATGGCTTCTTCGAGCGTTAAATCCTTAGGTACTTTCACAGCCCAGTCACCGGGTACGCGCACATATTCACTAAAGCCGCCATCATGACTAACGCCTAATTCATACCCCGTTACGACGACTTCATCGCCTTCTTCAAAGGAAGGATGGTTAGACTGTGCTACCACACCAGCCGCATCGATACCAGGGATAATTGGATAATCTTTAATCACTTTACTACGCGGGTTCGTCGCGAGCGCATCTTTAAAGTTAATGCTTGAGTAATGTACATCTATTAAAACGTCGCCTTCAGGTAAATCGTCTATCGTCATCGTCTTGAAAGCGCCAGTTGCCTTGTCATCTTGTGCAGTAAGTTCATAAGCTTTAAATGTATCTTTCATGATTACGTCACTCCTTCGCTTGTTTAATAACTATTATATTCATGTAATACCCGGATTGAATTGTGACATTTATGTGCCTTTTTGAAAATGGGGGCAAGGAGAGGTACTAAAATTTAATAAATATTTTATAATAACGTTTACTTAAATGAAAATACAGTGATATAATAATTGATAACAATTATCAATTAGAGGTGCAACATGAAGAAACTTACATCATTGTTATTAACATCCACGTTGTTGCTAGCAGCATGCCAAAACACTAAAGAAGCAGAGAAAAAAGAAGAGAAGCCCGAAGCGCCTAAAGTAAATAAAGATATGATGGCTATCACGTCACAATATAAAACATTTACGATCAAGGAAATGGATGCTTTTCTAAAAGGTACTACAGAATTCACAAATGCCGTTAAACAAGGGGATACAGAAAAAGCTAAGGCACTGTATCCGAAAGTACGCATGCATTTCGAACGTTCGGAACCTGTTGCTGAAGTTTTTGGAGACTTAGATCCAAAGATTGATGCACGCTTAGCTGATCTAAAAGAAGAAAACAAAGCGGATTCTTGGTCAGGATATCATAAGATTGAGAAAGCGCTTTTCAAAGATAAAAACTTAGATGGCATGGACAAAGTAGCCGATCAATTACTTCAAGACACGAAAGAATTACGTGCTAAAGTTGAGACCGTTGACATGACGCCGAAACTCATGCTTCAAGGTTCGATAGACTTATTAAATGAAGTTTCGACTACTAAAATAACTGGAGAAGAAGAAATCTATTCACACACAGACTTATATGATTTCAAAGCTAATATTGAAGGTGCTGAGAAAATCTATCAATTGTTTAAACCACTTTTAGATAAGAAAGACAAGACTTTAAGTTCCAGTATCGCTAAAGAATTCGACAATGTGAATCAATTGCTTAAGAAATACGAAACTGAAGATGGTGGTTATGTTAGCTACACAACCCTAACTAAGGAAGAAACGAAATTATTGGGTGAAGCTGTAAATGGATTAGGTGAACCGCTCAGTAAGATGGCGGTCGTTTTAACATGAGTAAAAATGAGAAACTAGAGCGGACTTATAGTAGAAGGTCGTTTCTTAAGATGCTAGGTATTGGCGGGGCAGGTCTTGTTATCAGTTCAAGTGGCATCGGGCAAGCCCTGTCTCATGCTTATCATAATTCGCCAAAAGATAAAAAAGCCGATCGATATGCTTTCTACGGAAAGTATCAAACTGGCATTATTACCCCTCAACAATCACATGCTTATATAATAGTTTTGAATTTAAAGCGATATAATGCTGAAGATGTCCAAAGTATGCTTAAAGCATGGACTCAAATGTCTAATAAGCTCATGTCAGGGCAGCGAATCGGTAGCTCAAAGCAATACAAGTTTGTGCCACCTGATGATACTGGTGAAACCATTGGTCTTAACACAGCTCAATTAACGCTTACATTTGGACTAAGTCGTGATGCATTAATTAAGTTAAAAGTGAAAGATAAAATTCCTGATGCATTCGTTGACTTACCCCATTTTCCAAAGGATCAACTCGATCGTGCATATACAGGTGGGGATATCCTTATTCAAGCTTGTAGCAACGATTTACAAGTGTGCTTTCATGCGATACGCAATTTAATACGACCATTTAGGCACCTCGTCCAAATACATTGGGGTGAAACAGGGTTCGTTTCTCAAAAAGGTAATGAAACACCTCGAAATCTAATGGCGTTTAAGGACGGTACTGTGAACCCTAAGGATCAACACGCGTACAACAAACACGTCTTTATACCAACAGGACCATTCAAAAATGGGACGTATATGGTGTTGAGACGTATTCAAATGCATCTTGAAACTTGGGATCGTACAGCGTTAGAAGAACAAGAAAATACATTTGGACGCTATAGAGAAAGCGGTGCACCTTTAGGTAAGAAAGACGAATTTGATACACCTGACTTAGACTTAAAGACTCAAAAAGGTGAATATGTTATTCCTCAAGATGCACATATTCGACTCGCTAAGGAAAGTAAGCAAAAGATTCTCAGACGCTCATATTCTTATGCAAATGGTTTAAGTCCCATAACGGGCTCGATTGATAGTGGTCTATTATTCATTAGTTTCCAAAGAACGCCGCAACAATTCATAGACATTCAGAATCGTTTAGGTCATCAAGATAATTTAAATGAGTACATTACACATCGAGGTTCTGGTTTATTCTTAATGTTACCAGGTGTCCCGAAAGGAGGGATACTGGGTGAAACGTTATGGCATTAGAACGATAAGCTTGATCTTATGTTTGATGTTTCTAAGTTTAAATCTATTTGAAGTTCAATCAGCTTCAAATTATCAAGAGATTTACATTAAGATAACTGAAGCAAGAGTAGTCATAGATGATTCAACGACGCGATCAAAGGTGGACGATGCCTTTAACGACATTAAAGCCGCCATTAATAAAGATCCTGATTTAAAAGCCCATAAAAAACTTCAAGAGACTTTGAAAGCACTTAACGTAGATTCAAGTACAACCGAACAAAATGAAACGTTAACCAACATCACGAAGATACTTCTGGAATTGGAACAAACTAGCGCTAAAAGTGAGTCAGATAACCACGATGTAAAGATTGGTCAATTACAAAGCAATTTAGAAATGCATAAGAAAGCTTTTACACAAAGTCTAGATATTAATGATGAAGAAGGGTTAAAGAAAGCCAATTCTGAATTAAATCGTATTTGGACTAAATATGAAAGGTATATCAGAGATAAAAATATCGAAAAATATGGTCAAATTGAGATTAAACTTTTTGAAATGAGACGATTAGTTGAGGGTGGCAAACCTGAAACTAAGAATGTGTTAGCTTTATACGACGACATCATATCGGATGTGCGGGATGTAGAACTTAGTCGTCCTTCTCAAAGTAAAAATAATACGTACACAACTCAAACTTTATTGGAAGAGCTCGATGGAGCAATCAAGCATATTGAGAAGCATCAAGTTACTAAAGCGAAAAGCAACTTAAATCAATTTATGCGAATATGGCCCTATGTAGAAGGTGACATTCGCACTAAAGACCAAGGGCTTTATACGCAAATTGAAGCGGATATACCTAGATTTGCGGTCGTTTTAAATTCAGATAACCATGAGTCGGTTAAAAAAGATCTGTCGACTCTTTATAAAGATATTCAAAAAGTCGTTCATCATTCTGAGTATAGTTATATTGATGTGTCTCTTGTTTTACTGCGTGAGGGTGTAGAAGTCATTATCATTGTGATGTCTTTAAGCTCGATAACGCGAACTTTGAACTCGAGAAAAGGTACCGTTCTTCTGTATTCTGGTAGCGTTATCGGTCTGTTACTTAGCCTAATTGGCGCTTATGTATTGATAAGTGCTTTTCAAAATAGCGGGATCTTAAGAGAGAGTTTAGAGGCCTTTATAGGATTAATTGCTGTAATCTTAATGTTTATTGTCGGTATTTGGTTACATCGTCATGCATCAAGGAAGCAATGGGAAATTCTAATCAACAATCTCAATCAACAAGCATTAGACCACAACAAGTTGTGGTTGTTCGGTGTCATCGGTTGTATGAGTGTGTTAAGAGAAGGCGTAGAAACAATCGTATTTTATTTAGGTATGATTGGTCATATTTCATCAAAGCAATTGGTTTTAGGAATTATATTAGGGCTCTTAGTTTTAGTAGGTTTCTCAATTGCTTATAGATTTTTAATTAAATGGATACCGATTCGATACGTATTTAGAGTTTTAAGCATACTTATGTTAGTACTCGCTTTTAAGATGATAGGTGTAAGCATTTACCAACTTCAAATACTAAACTTTATTCCGAAACACGTAATAGAATCATTACCTACTATATCAACTTTAGGCTTATTTCCTACTGTAGAAGTTGTATCAGTTCAACTCATTTTTATCTTGATTACATTAGCATACGTCTTTGTTCATCAAAGGAAGTTAGATTCTTAAATAAAGGGTCTTAGACATAATACTACAATTCCCTTAAACAGCATGCTTTCCTGGGGCGTGGCTGGAGCCTGTAGTCTCTAAAGCCCAACTCAAACTTTCAGTTTGTTAGTTGGACTTACAAAGTAGCAATGCTACTTTGTACCACGCTTAAGCCCCGGCTTGCTTAGCTTGATAATTTGCTTGCGCAAATTTCTGTGCCGGGGACCCCACCCCTAGGAGTCAGCTGTTTTGGAAATTGTATCAAATAAAGCTTAAATGCTCTATTTCACTACTTATGTCTAAGACTCTTTTATTTTTATGTAAAATATCGTCATTTCGTACAAAGTAATCATGATTATAAAGAACGATAGATGCATTACGAGATCAGGTGGCGCAAATAAGCTACTTAGAATCAAACATACAAAGTAAACATATTTACGTTGCGAACTCAGATCGTTACGTGATAATACGTCTATTTTTACTAAAAAATGCGTGATCAACGGAATTTGAAATAGTAATCCAGTTAACAAACTCAAATAAAGTAAATTTAATAGATATGCTTGTATCCCCCATATTGGCTTTGTACCTAAAAGACTTGCTATGCTAAGGCCCCAATTAAATATTTGCGGATATAAGATGAAATAATTAAGTAAAATACCGCCTAAAAACGAGCTGATGCTTTGAGCTGATTTAATCATTATTGTGTTTCTTTCGGAGGGTTTTAAACCGGGTGAGATAAAACGCCAGAAGAGTAGGGTTGCATATGGAAATATTACAATGAATGATAGACTTATAAGTATTAAAAGGTAAGTTACGATTATCTCGTTTAATGAGAAAGTATTCAAATGAACATGCGTATTCCAAAGCAAAAGTTTGATAAGTTTATGTAGCCATAGTCTTGATGTCAAAAATATTATGACGAAGATGACTAAAAACGCTAAAGCTACTCTAATGAGAACTGTACGTAATTCATCTAGGTGCTGATAAATCGTTAAATAGAGATTATCTTTTGGGATTTGAATCCGTTTCGTCTATATCTGAAGTGTCTTTTTCTGTAGCTTGACGTAGTTCACGTATCGTATTACCAATAGCGCGTCCAAATTGAGGTAGCTTTTTCGGGCCGAAGATAATTAATGCGACAATACAAATTAAGATAAGGCTTGTCGGACTAGTGATGCCTAAGTTCAGTGATGTTATGTTCATAGTCTTAACTCCTTAAAGGTGATTTAAATATATATTACCACGCTTAAGATGTTTTTACATTTAAATAATGGGAAATTAAAGTAACCTAGATACCAAATTTTGTCATTAATATTACAATATACTTGTTTAAACGTTAAAAATATAAATGGCTTTTTAAAAGAATGTAAAGTTTAATCGGTGTAATGGCGAAATGGCGCAAGATATTATAGAATGGCAAACAAGTTGGTTATGATGCAAGGTTTTTAAAACATATACATAATGACTTGCATGTAATCACGTCTTAAAAAATCATGGAGGTATGTAAATATGAAAAAAGTACTAGTAGGTTTTTTAACATTATCTTTAGCTTTAGCAGCATGTAACAATGGTGAAGAAGGTAAAGACAAGAAAGAAGAAGGCAACAAAACGGAAAATAAGGAAAGCAAAGATTCAAAAGGTGACGCTTCTAAAGAGGATAGCAAGGACAGCAAAGATAGCAAAGACAGCGAATCAAGCAAAGACTCAGAAAAATCATCTGGCGAAGGTTCAGATAGTAAATCAAGTGATTCATCGAGCAAAGATTCTGAAGGTAAATCTGGCGAATCTTCAAGCGATTCAAGTGATTCAAGCTCATCTTCAAAAGAAGATAGCGACTCAAGCTCTAGCTCAGATTCAAGTTCTAATTCATCATCAAATGGTAGCAATGGTTCACAAGCAGCTAGCGGTGCAGCAGCAGGTGGCGCGGCAGCAGGTAGCCAAGCTGGTTCAGGTCAAGATGCACAAGCAAACCAACAAGCACAAGCAAACCAACAGTCTCAAGCGCAGCAAGCTAACGCTCAATCTCAACAATACGCAGTAGCTGATGAAAACGCTATGGCGACAAAGCGTGCTTATGTAGCACCATTTAGCAGCCAACAAGCTCAACCTGTTTCAGGTAGCATCACAGGTAACACTGTAGACGAAAACCAAGCGTTAAAAACATTACCTAACTTCCAAAACTCATTAAACAAAGCTCAAGCAGCTGTAGGTCAAAATAAAGTTTACAACGACTACAGCATCCAAGGTCAAGAAAACGCGTATAGCTATGTATTTAGCTTCAACAACCAAGACGGTACTTACTCAATCGTTTCAATTGACCAACAAGGTACTGCACGCGTATTAGACCCAGCTTATTCAGTTCAATAATTGATTAGAACATCATCGTTCTAAACGCTTATCATGAGGGGCAATTTAATTGCCTCTCATTTTTCATGGGGAAAAGCCCTTTAAATACAATATCGTTAATTAAAAGATGTCATATTCGAAGCACTACACGTAGTAAGTGTAAAAACACACATCTTATATATCTAAATCCCTTTTTTAAATGTGAGATTAAGTTTATAATTAGAAGTGAATAAGTATTTTATCGATATAGTTTTAATTAATGCATATGATACGAAATTAATTGTATCTGTTTAATGTACAAGAAGGGGGTACTGTATTTGTTATGAATACAATACATAACAAAACAGATGTCATCTTAATCGGTGGTGGCATCATGAGCGGAACATTAGGAACATTATTAAAAGAACTATCGCCAAATATGGAGATTCGCGTTTTTGAAAGGCTATCAGAAGCTGCTCAAGAAAGTTCTAATGTATGGAATAACGCGGGAACAGGTCACTCGGCATTATGTGAATTAAACTACACATCTAAGAAGAAAGATGGCACGTTAGATATTTCTAAAGCAATCAAAATTAATGAACAATTCCAATTATCTAAACAGTATTGGGCTTTTCTAGTGGAAAAAGGCTACATTGATCAGCCAGAAAGCTTTATTAGAACAGTGCCACACATGAGCTTTGTTGAAGGTGTATTAAATGTTGAATTCTTAAAAGAGCGCGTAAACGCTTTAAAAGATAATCCATTATTCAAAGGGATGGACTTCACAGATGACAAAGATCGTTTAAAAGAATGGATTCCATTAATGATGGAAGGTCGTAAGTCACGTAAACCCGTTGCTGCGACTAGAGATCAATCAGGTACAGATGTAAACTTTGGTGCATTAACAACTAAATTATTAAATCACTTAAAGAAACAAAACGTTTCAGTTGATTACCAACATGAAGTTAAAGATATTAAACAACAACAAGATGGTACATGGATGGTTAAGGTTAAAGACATCGTGTCTAACCAAACAATCGTGTATGAATCTAAATTCGTATTTATCGGAGCAGGTGGCGCAAGCTTACCACTTCTACAAAAGACAGGAATCGAACAGTCTAAACACGTGGGTGGCTTCCCAGTTAGTGGTTTATTCCTTGTTTGTAAAAATAAAGATGTTATCGAACAACATCACGCTAAAGTATATGGTAAAGCTAAAGTTGGGGCACCGCCGATGTCAGTACCTCACTTAGATACAAGATATATTGATGGCGAACAATCATTATTATTCGGACCGTTTGCTGGTTTCTCACCAAAATTCTTAAAAACAGGTTCAAACTTAGACTTAATTAAATCTGTAAACAAAGACAACGTAGCGACAATGTTAGCTGCGGGCGCGAAAGAAATGGGTCTAACGAAATATTTAATACAACAATTGATGTTATCTCAAGAAGAGCGTATCAATGACCTTCGTGAATTTATTCCTAATGCTAAAGGCGAAGATTGGGAAGTATGCGTTGCTGGTCAACGTGTTCAAGTTATCAAGGACACTGAAGAAAAAGGTAAAGGTACGTTACAATTCGGTACAGAAGTTATCACTTCTGACGACGGTACATTAGCTGCGTTACTTGGTGCATCACCAGGTGCGTCAACAGCCGTTTCAGTTATGTTAGACATCATTAAACGTTGCTTCAAAGAAGAACACGATATGTGGGAAGATAAGATTAAAGAAATGGTTCCTTCATATGGAAAAGACCTTGCAACGGACGAAGATTTATTTAACGAAATTAACGAACGTATTTCTAAGAGCCTACGTTTAAGCGAAGGCGGTACATTATTAAGCTAAATTTAAGAAAATCCCGGGTACAGTTTGTACTCGGGATTTTTGTGTTATTGACGACGTTTACGTCGAGATTTGATAAACGTTATACCTAAAACAAAGGCTAATAGAGACCATAACGTCGTCTTATCTGATTGAGTTTGACCAGTTTCAGGTAAACTTTCTTGATTATTCTTGATATGTTTGTTGCTGAAAGATACATGTTCTTTATTGTAAGTTAGATGCGTTACCTGATTAAAAGTAGGGCTAACAAATTTCGCTTTAGGGTGTACAAGATTTGAAGTCGTATCTTCTTGCGTTAATCCAGTTTGCGTGATGACTGGTTTTAATGGCGTCTTTGTTTCACACATATTTGGTTTAACGGTAGAAGGGATCTCAGTCTCTTCAGTCTCTTCATCAGGTTTTGTTAAGTCTACGATAGGTTGTTGTGGTTCTTTAGGCTGTTCAACCTCAACTTTATCTTTCGGTGTTTCAGGTTTTGTAGGTTGCTCTGGTGTACCTGTTTCAGACGGCTTTTCAGTTGTAGAGATATCTTCTTTAGGTTGATCTGGCGTTTCCGCTTCAGTTGGTTGCTCAGTATTACCATTTGCCTCAGGTTTTGTTTCCTCAGTCGGTTGATTATTTTTAGCTGGATCTTCAGGTTTCACTTGTTCTGAAGGTTTTTCTGTTTCACCCGGAGCCTCTGGCGTTACGTCTTCAGATGGTTTCTCAGTTTTAACAGGTACTTCCGGTTGGACTGTCTCAGATGGTTTACTTTCCTCAACTGGAACTTCAGGTTTCGCTGGTTCTTCAACAGGCTTCTCAGGTTTACCCGCTTCAGTAGGTTGTTCTGCTTCACCTGGTACCTCTGGCTTCACTTCTTCACTCGGCTGATTCGTTTCCACTTGAGCTTCAGGCGTAACATCTTCACCAGGTTTTTCCGCTTCAACTGGCGCATCAGGCTTACTTTCCTCTGCAGGCTTTTCTGTCTCTAAAGGTACGTTAGGTTCAACTACTTCAGGTTTCACGACCGCTTCGCCGTATTCAACGATGCGATCAATGGCATCTGTTTGTTTTGATGAACGTGTTGCTTCTGTACGTGCACCCGTACGAGGGTCTACTTGATAAATCACGGTTTCTACAACTGAGCCTACACGTCCTTCTTGAACAACTTGTTCAACGCCCTCAGCTAATTGCTTGTTCACTCTACGTTCCGTTTTAAATGGTATTTCAGTGACATGGACTTCTTTAGCGCCAACAACCACAATGTGATCAACTGCATCAACGGTGTGTGTTTGAACAGTAGGGTTCGATAATTCACCTGTGTCAGCGTTCACATCATACGTCGTGATAGTTGTTGTACTTCCATCTACACCTTGTTGTTTTACTAAATCAGGTTCAGTGATAAGTTTTGATGTGTCTGCTTCATACACTGTATTGAATTTCAACGTTGCTGTAACTTGACTTTGGTTATCAACGCCAATGATTTGAACGATAGGGTCGTTTGAAGCATCGCTGTCTTGTGCATCTCCATTTTGCCCTGCTTGAATAATCGTCGTTGAACCGACTTTTTCATCTTCATTTGGTAATGCTTCGTATCTTGTGTCAAAAGCACTTGGGCCGTACTCTACGACACGATCGACCGGCGCGACCTCAGAAGTTTGTTCTGTTGGGTTAATACGTTCGCCCGTATTCGGATTTACGTCGTAAAGTCGTGTTGTAGTTAACGTACCAACCGTACCTTCAATTACTACCTGCTCAGCACCAACATCTAAATTCGCGTTGTAGCGTCTCACTGTTGTAAAAGGCACGTCCGTAACAATAACTTCTTTCGTGCCGACTAACACGATTTTGTCTGTGGCACTTACATTTGTCGTAGTAACATTAGGATTCGTTAAAGAACCTGTTGCAGGATCTACATCGTAAATGGTCTTTTCAATGGTAGAACCATTCGCACCTTCTTGAGACACGACGTTTTCCTCAGTTATTAAACGTGCGTCGTCTGCTTGGTATACCGTATTGAAAGGCACGTCCGTCATCACAACGGCTATATTATCGACACCAATCACTTCAGGAACAGGATCATTTGATGTATCAGAATCTTGTAAGTCGCCGTTCTGACCAGGCGTTATTACAGTCGTCGCACCTGTAGCCGCGTCCTCATTTGGCATTGCTTCGTATCTCGTGTCAAAAGCACTTGGACCGTACTCAACAACACGATTAACCGGCGCAACCTCAGTAGTTTGATCTGTCGGGTTAATACGTTCGCCTGTATTTGGGTTCACGTCATAGATACGTGTTGACGTTAACGTACCAACTGTGCCTTCAGTTACTACCTGTTCAGCACCAACATTTAAATTCGCATTGTAGCGTCGTATTGTCGCAAAAGGCACGTCCGTAACGATAACTTCTTTCGTGCCGACTAACACGATTTTGTCTGAGGCACTTACATTTGTCGTAGTAACATTTGGATTCGTTAAAGAGCCAGTTGCAGGGTCTACATCATAAATGGTCTTTTCAGTGGTAGAACCATTCGCGCCTTCTTGAGACACGATATCTTCTTCTGTAATCAAACGTGCGTCGTCTGCTTGGTATACCGTGTTGAATGGTACGTCAGTCACCACTACAGCAACGTTATCGACACCAATCACTTCAATCACAGGGTCGTTTGATGTATCAGAATCTTGTAAGTCTCCGTTCTGACCAGGCGTCACGACAGTCGTCGCACCTGTAGCTGCGTCCTCATTCGGCATTGCTTCGTATCTCGTGTCAAAAGCACTTGGACCGTATTCAACAACGCGCTCAACCGGCGCAACTTCAGTAGTTTGATCTGTCGGGTTAATACGTTCGCCCGTATTCGGGTTCACGTCATAGATACGTGTTGTCGTTAACGTACCAACTGTGCCTTCAGTTACTACCTGTTCAGCACCAACATTTAAATTCGCATTGTAGCGTCGTATTGTCGCATATGGAATCTCCGTTTCAATGACTTCTTTCGTACCCACTTCGATGACTTTCGTCGTCGGGTCTACTGTAGTTGTCGATGATGATGGAGCACTCAAAGCACCAGTACTTGGGTCAACGACATACGTTTCTGTTGTCGTTGTTAAACCGTTCGCGCCCGCTTCACGTACGACCTCTGGTGCGGTAATCAACGTATCATGATTGCCTTCGTAACGTGTTATGAAAGGTACTGTAGTTTCAGTAACACGAACGTTGTCTACGCCAATGACCTTTGAAGTAGGGGCAGTCTCGCTCACAACTCTAGTCGTTTGAAGTTTAGTATTTGTTTCAGTCACGCGTTCACCGTTCGCACCTTCAGTTAACACTGTTTCATTACCAGTTGCCTCATCTAAATTAGGATGTGCTTGATAAACGCTATCGAAAGGCAGAACTTCAGTCGACGTCGTAATCGGATTCGCATGCACCGTATAGAGATAAGTTGGCGCAGCGTCGCCTTAGCCTGTACTAAAGTAAACGTCCTCATTTGTCACGAGTGGTCGTGTAGGTGTAATCGTAACCGTGCCATCTGCGTTTGACGTAGCGGTACCTATGACTTGGTTACTCTGATCAAGCAACGATACAGTCGTATTCGGTTTCGTCAATACAGTAATCGGATCAGAACCGCTATAGAGTTCGTTATCATGTATGTCACCCGTGTTCGATACAATACTTACCACATCAGCTAAAAAGTCATCACCCATATTATTACCAGCAGTGATGTAGATTGATTCGCCAGGATTTAGTGGTGCTGTAAAAGGAAATTCAAAATCTGTCGTTTCTGCCGTGCTTTCAGGAACTTTAAACGTATTGAGTAATGTGCGTGAGCCGTCTAAACCAATTTTATAGGCTTGTAACGTTGTACCAGGTGTACCGGTTAAGTTGATTTTATCCGTATTCGGGAACAGCTCTGTCGTCGCACTCGTTAACACAACTGGTTTTACTTCATACGTTTTAGGCGGTGTCGTTTGATTGTCTTTTGAAGCGGTCACAATCACATTACGCGCAAGGTTCAAATTAGAGTCCGTTTCAATCGTCGCAATACCATTATCACCAACGACAGCTGTATAAGACGTTTGGGTATCTTCAATCGTCACGGTAATCGTAGAACCAGGTGTACCTTCAAGTGTCAATGTACGCTCACCTGCATAAATCACATCGTTCTCAGGGTTAGTCACAACAGGTTTTTTAAGATCCTCGATAAGTTCAACATTGACGAAGGCGTCTTTGTACGTTTCAATTAAGACGTTTCTTACTTCAGGTTCAAAGTACTGAAGATCGTGATATATAGCCGCAGTTTGTTTACGATAGTCATTCTCAGGATGAGCCGCCATATCCGCTCTCAGTTGATTTAATTCTTGTTCAATACTTTGGTAAACACGCGGGAATGGTGCGGGCTTACCAGGAACTTCTAAACCGTACTCCGTCATGACGTAAGTCGTATTCTTCTTACTACTATCTAAACGTGGCACTTCGGTTCTTGATTCATAATCAACCACCGCAAATCGGCTTCCCGGTTCAGCGTGATAAATCTCAATTAAATCACCGTGTTCGATATTTAACGTAGTGAGACGCGTCATGCCTTTACGCTCAACGTTACCAATGAAATCACGCTCATACTTAATTGTGCCATCTGGGGATTTAACGCGGATAGACGCGTATTTACCTAAACCATAGTAATCATGCGGCTTTCTTAAGCGATCATCTATTTCAAGCGTCTTGTTGCTAGGGTCATAAATCATAGACGCGAACGTGAGGTCACTTAACCCTTTCAATAGGACTTCCTCTTTATTACTAAACATATGTTCATCTAATGCTGGATAATCGAGTGTGACAGGCGTACTATCTTGGTCGCTTACGATGATGACATTTGTCTTAGGTAGTGCACCTGTCTCACTGAAAGGTGCACTAATTTTATAAGCACCAACAGGTACGTTCGTGAAAGTAGCCGTTTGATTCACGACCGGTGCTGTTGCGACGATACGATTTTTATCCATTAAATGTACGACGGCGTCATCTCTTAAAGTGTGTCCGTTTAAGTTAAGTGTAACGGTATTACTTCCCGTAATACCACTTGAACTGATAGCTTCAGTCGAAATGAGATCGTAAACGGTCTTCATCTGATGTTCTTGACGAATGCGTTCTCTTTCGGACGGGTCTTTTACCATAAGGGCCAAGTGATGAAGGATGGAGTGATTCTTTGAAAAGATACGTTCTCTTACATGGTCATTGATGTAAATACCATACATTTCAAGGTAAGGCACGATGTTGTAGTTAGATACACCGCCCCAATTCTCTGCAATCGTGTCATTAAGCGCAGTAACGCGTACGGTACTCGCATTCTCACGTAGTGATTTGTTGAAATCAATAAAGCCTTGAACACCCGTACCACGAACGAGTGTCGCCATCACGTTAAGTCGTTGCGGTAGGCCCATGTCCGTGTAAGTATAATTACCATTAGCAGCTTGCCACGTAGCTAATTCACGGGCTTGGTAACCATTCTGATCACCATGATATAACCAATCCGCATGCGTTCGGTCGACTGTCGATACATAAAGGTTCGCGAAAATATTATTCCAAACTTCGATTAAACCGATGTCACGTGCAGCAATTGTCTTCGTAATGAATCCGTCATATCCATGACCAACTTCATGTAGAACGAGCCATCCTTTTTGAAAGTAAGGCGTCACGTGTGTACTGTTCGTTCCAGCATAGTATGTACTATAGTAAGCAACGCCGTAACCTGTCTTATCAGGACGCACGAAATATTGTTGCTTGTTATCTCTATGAAATTCATTCGAGTTATCAAGACCGAGCCACTCATCGTACTTCGTAAGGATGTTCTTATAGTAATCTAAATTTTGATCAAAAGCGTTGGCGCTTGACGTAGGGTCACTTGGTGCTAAGTTTTTAACAAACTCACGGTCAAGTAATGGTACTAAAATTTTAACGTCTTCCGATTCCACTAATGCAAAAGGCGCCTGAGATCTTTCCCATTCTTGGTCAAACTGCGCTTTATCGCCACCATAGTAGTAGTGCGGCATAGGAATTTTATTGTCGTTCTCGATATAGTACTCAATACTAGCATCTAAGTTAGGGTCGTGTGGCGTTCTTAAGAACAGAGCTGCATTCGCTGGCGCATTAAAATGGTGCCATTGATTATTTAACGAGAACGTTAAACTTTTATCTTCTTTGTTACCGTGCGCGATTAAGTCAAGCTGTAAAGATTTACCAGGCACAACTTTAGTAGAACGCACGTACACGTTCGTATTAGCTGGGACAACGTAACCAAGGTTCTGACGTATGTGAAGTGTACCTCTTGTAACAGATACAAGACGCGTACTTGGCCAATCATCAGCTACATCTACCTTGACCGTATGAATTTCAGGCGTCGGTGGTGCGACCGGCGTAGGCGCTGGTGTCGTCGTGTTCGTTGTCGGCGTCGTTGTAGGTGTTGTCGTAGCTGTCGTTGAACGTGTCGCTGTAGCCGTGTTGTTAAGAGACGACGTCGCGTTAGTCGTGTTAGTCGTGGACGTTGGCGCCGTATTATTTGAACCGCTAGTTGTGTTAGTGGAACTTGCCGCGTTCGATGTTAATGTCGCGTCTACTGGATCCGATACTACACTACGCGCCGTTCTACGCGGTGCAGGTGTCGACGTTGTAGTTGCGTCGTGTGTAGAACGTGTAGCCGTACTCGGCGCCGTCGAAGTTGTCATCGCTTGATTCGTTTCCGTATAGCCTTGTGAAGCGGTAGGCGTAGAGCCCCTATTTTCAGAAGTGGTAGGGATATTCGATGCGACATTCGAAGCATCAATCGCGCTTTCAGTAGCAGGATTATCAACGTTTGTTGACGCTGTAGGCAGATCGAGATTGTTTAAAGATTCGACCGTAACTGGTCCTGTTTCTTCTATTGTAGTAGTCGTGTCGTTCGAGATAGGCGTCGTGCTCGAAGCTTGGTTCGTATCGGCACTCGTACTCGGCACCGTCTCACTTGCTTGAGCCGTCTGATTATAAACGCCAGTATAAATAATTCCCGTAATAATCGTACTCGTTGTGATGGCAATCGTTTTATGTTTATAAGGTTGCATAAAGCCAACTCCTTTAATTACTATATATAATATCAAACTAAGTTTATTACAATATTAATAGAAAGTCACTGAATTTTTTTGTGGGTTTAAAGTTTCTTATTTTCTCCCTCTTTGAAAAGCCCTTTAGATCCACGTACCGCTAGTGGGGGATTTACAAGATAAGTAGGACGTGTAGGAGAAAGAGGGTTTGAATTTACAAGACTTCGGAAACGTGTAAACCAAACGGCTCTAGATTTACAAGAAAACAGAAACGTGTAAACGAAACGGCTCTAGATTTACAAGACTTCAGAAACGTGTAAACGAAACGGCTTTAAATTTACAAGAAAACAGAAACGTGTAAACGAAACGGCTTCAAATTTACAAGACTTCAGAAACGTGTAAATGAAACGGCTTTGAATTTACAAGAAAACAGAAACGTGTAAACCAAACGGCTTTAATTTTACAAGACTTTAGAAACGTGTAAACGAAAGGGCTTTAAAATTACAAGAAAACAGAAACGTGTAAATGAAACGGCTTTGAATTTACAAGAAAACAGAAACGTGTAAACCAAACGGCTTTAATTTTACAAGACTTCAGAAACGTGTAAACGAAAGGGCTTTAAAATTACAAGAAAACAGAAACGTGTAAACGAAAGGGCTTTAAAATTACAAGAAAACAGAAACGTGTAAACGAAACAGCTTTGAATTTACCAGACTCTAAAAACATGTAAACCAACGACCCGCAATATCTCCAATTTCCAATAAAAAAAGAAACGACTGCCCAAAGCAGTCGCCAGACTGTAGACAAACTATCGTTATAGCATATAAAAAGTGTAACGGTAGTTTGTTTTTTTATGATTTTTTCGAAAATATGTATAAAATTCTTTAAAATAGAAGTCCTCACGGACTCTTATGTAAGCCACGTAGCTACTTTTTTCAAATTCATCGCAGCACAAGTAAACATCGTATCCATTGTCACCTTTCCTAAACCTCGAAAACGTGTCCATCTCATACCATGTTGCTCTTTAGCATCACCAAATCGTCTTTCTATTGTTTGGCTTCTCATTTTATATATTTTTTTAATTGAATCCATAAACCTTAAGTCTTCAACTATATCCAAATCATCTTGCCATACATGCCTTTGGATTTGTTTTTGAAACTGTTTATTTTCGGTACATTTACTCAATAATGGGCATTCACGACATGTGTCAGAACTTGACATATATAGTCTGTGTCCAGTGGGCATAGTTCTTTTGTAAGTTAAAAACTCATCATTAGGACAAATATAACTATCATAATATTCATCGTAGATGAAATCGCGATTTTTGAAGAAACCTTCTTTTCCTTTTGGCCGAGTATACGGCATCACGGGTATCATTAATTTTTCAATAAGATAGTGTGCGTTAGCTGGAGTCTTATAACCAGAATCAACTGCTACATATCTCGCCTTTAAACCTAATTTCTCCATTCTTTCTATCATAGGTTTCAATTGTGTACTATCATGGACATTTCCTGGAGTGACATGTGAATCTAAAATGAAGCCGTGTCTATCGACACATGCATGTAGCGAATAGGCAAATTGCTTTTCTCTCTCGCTCTTCACATAATAACCAGACTCTGGATCAGTTTTACTTTCTTTTATATATTTAGTTTTCACTTCCTTTTTCTTTTTTATAGGCTTTTTTCCATCGGCTTTTCTTAGAAGATTTACTTCATCATCCAATTCTTTTTGGTATGCTTTGGCTTCAATTTGAACAACTTTCTTAATATATTTATTTTTATTGGCATTGGCTTTAATATGAGTTGAATCGATAAAAATTTGCTCGGTATTAATAAGATCATTTTCAAAAGCAATTTCTAAGATGTGTTGGAAGATTTCTTCAAATACCTTATTATCATAAAATCGGCGGGTATAGTTTTTGCTAAAAGTACCGAAATGAGGGACTTTATCAAAGAATCCATAACCTAAGTACCATCGGTACGCTACATTAGTGTGAATTTCTTTTATAGTTTGTCTCATAGATTTAATACCGAATAATTTTTGAATTAGAAGGATTTTTACTAGAATTACAGGGTCTATAGAAGGTCTGCCATTATCTAAGCAGTATTTATCTTTCACTAAATCATAAACAAAGTTAAGATCTAAGACTTTTTCAACTTTACGTAACAAGTGATCATCAGGAACTAACTGAGATATTGAAATCATTTCAAATTGTTCTCTGTTATTGGAAGATTTATTTAGCATACTATCACCTCAATATCTTATTATTATTATTATACTAGAAATGGGCAAACAGGTTGTTATGTAAAATATTGAAAAATAAAAAATGCCGACAAGTCCGTAGGACTTTGTCGACAGTCTGACGACTGCCCAAAGCAGTCGCTCCTCATTTAAACATCATTCAATAGTATGTTCGTCATTCGCATTGTACGGTAGTTTAATCGTAAACGTAGTACCTTCACCAATTTCACTTTCTACATTAATAGTACCATGATGCAGGTCGATAATGGATTTTGAAATTGGAAGACCGAGACCATTACTTTCCTTATACTCACTTTGTTTATAGAAACGGTCAAAGATATGGTCCCGCGTTTCTTGCGTCATACCTTTACCGTCATCGGTAATTTCACAGACAATATAATTCTCTTCACGCTTTAAATTTACCTCAATAATACCGTACGGCTCTGTATATTTAATTGCGTTCGAAATAATATTTTGAAGCGCTTGGTAAATCAGACGATAGTTACCTCGCATACGTAAATGGTCTAAATCATACATAATGACGAGTGACTTTATCTCAACTTGATAATTTTCATGTCTTACAATCGACTGAATTAAATGTTTCAGATTGATGCTGTCTTTAAATTCGAGATGTTCACCGTTATCAATTTCAGATAATAACAAGAGTTGTCTCGTTAAATCGCTCAAACGATTCGTAATATTATAGATGTTTTTAATATGTTCCTCTTTTTTCTTCTGGTCATTCTCATTTTGCATAAGGTCTAACTGTTGATGTATATGTGTCAGCGGCGTCTTAATTTCATGCGACACATTTTGAACGAAGTGCTGACGCATCGCATCAAGTTGTTGTAACGACAGACGCATGGTTTCAAAGCGTTGTTGCAGCGTACCAAGTTCATCCTTACGCGTAATTTCAATCGGTGTATTAAAGTCGCCGTTCATAAGACGCGTTGTCGCATACTTAAGCTGTTTAATCGGCTTCACAATCGTATAAGTCGACGCAATAACCAACAGAATTGAAATCGCAATCAATAATATTAATAACACGATAAGAAAGATACGGAATTCACCGAATGCATGACCAATATCAGGTCTTACAAACACCGCAATCTTACCATCCTTTGTTGAAAAGGTAGTGCCTACCGTATTTCGCGATTCATTATCAAAGAATCCCGTGATAAAAATATTAAACGGTCGTTCTTTAATACCATGATAATCCTTGCCATTAAGAACTTGGTTAATATCGTCGTCACTTAGATTCATTTTCCTAAAGGGTTCACCATAAGAACTCGACTGACCATGTTCATCAACTGTATACACTTGATAGTTCATATCGCCAAGATGTTCGAAGTAATGTTGTAAGTCATGAGATTCTTCTCGACCGAAATACTGCTTCGAATCCTTCAACGTGTCCATGACTTTGGCGTCATTCTTTTCCTTTAAATCAAAATGATAATAAATGTTCGCTAATATAAAACTTGATAACGCGCTTATAATCATTACGGTTATCGTGTAGAGCGCGATGCGTGTGTACAAAGATTTAAACATCAGACGTTACCACCTTGTACCCGAGTCCGCGAACCGTTTTAATCGAAACATTTGATTCTAATTTAGATAAACGTTTACGTAGTCGTTTAATATGAACATCGACAGTACGTTCATCACCTTCATAATCAAAACCCCATATCGTTTCAATCAGGTCCTCACGACTAAACACTTGATTCGGATGCGCAGATAATATGTTAATGAGCATGAACTCTTTGTTCGGTAAGATCATCGTCTTACCATGTGCTTTAATCTCGAGCTGCGGTTCATCAATGACTAAATCACCGACTTCAAGCACTTGTTTATGGTTGATATTATATCTATTTAATACGGCCTTAATTCTAAATATTAATTCCTTTACTTCAAAAGGCTTTGTGACATAATCATCTGTTCCTGCTAGAAAGGCACGTTCTTTATCCGTTAAGGCATCACGTGCAGTTAACATAATGACAGGTAATTCATAATCGTTTTTTAAAGTTTGGCATAATTCAAACCCGTTCATACCATGCATCATAATATCGACGATCGCGATGTCGACATCTTTAGATTCAAGGTAAGAAAGTGCATCTTCGCCACTTGGTTTCGTAACGGCTATAAAATGCTCCTTTTCAATATTGGTTTGAACATATCTTAAAATTTGAGGATCATCATCCACAATTAAACATGTAACTGGCATGTCGTCCCTCCTTTACCTCATTGATTCCATTATAGACGTTGTGAAAAGTGAATGACAAATTTTGATATGAGATGAAACTTTATGACATGAGTTCATATTCAGTTCACATAGCGACTATATAGTGTAGATACAATAAAAAAAGGAAAGGGAGCGAAAGTAATATGAAACTTGCTTTAAAAGAATTAAAGTTCTATAAGTTTAAGTATATGTTAATTACACTCATTGTTATTTTACTTGCAACAATGGTTTTATTTATTTCAGGTTTAGCACAAGGGTTAGGTAGAGAGAACATCTCAATGATCGACGAATTTAAATCGGAGAAGTTCATCGTACATGATGATTCAGAAGATCAGTTAACAAAGTCTAAGATTACACCAGAACAACAAAAGAAAATTGAAGATGAAATCGGCGGCAAGCCAATGAAGTCAACAATGCAGGCACTGTCAAAAGGTGATTTTAAAGAAGATGTGATGTTCGTATCATTACCAGATAATGAACGTCCAAGTTTAGAATCTGGTGACTATCCAAAAGAGAAAAACGAAGTTGTATTAAATAAGAAAATTAAAGCAGAAGGCGTTGAAATCGGCGACGAAGTTAAATTAAAAGACGCTGATAAAACATTAAAAGTAAGTGGTTTCTTTAATGACGCAATGTACTCACACAGCTCAGTAGGTTTATTAAGTGAAGACATGATGGATGACATCAAACCAGTTCAAACATCTATGTATCCAGTTAAAAACGGCGACGTTGATAAAGTTAAAGACATCGACGGCGTACACGTTGTAAGCAAGAAAGATTTAACAGACGCAATTCCAAGTTACCAAGCAGAACAAGCACCATTAACAATGATGATCGCAAGCTTATTCATCATTACAGCAATCGTATTAACAGCATTCTTCTATGTTATGACAATTCAAAAAACATCAGAAATTGGTATCTTAAAAGCAATTGGTATTAAAACATCTCATTTATTAATGACATTATTAATGCAAATCGTATTTATCACAGTGTTAGGTACTGTTATTTCATTACTCATCATCTTAGGATTATCAGCAATTATGCCAATCACAATGCCATTCCACATCACACCATTAATCATGGGTGGCGTATTCTTAATCTTTATCGTAGTGGCAATTATTGGTGCATTATTATCAATCATCCGCGTATTCAAGATTGATGCAATCGAAGCAATCGGAGGTGCAAATTAATGAGTTTAGTAGTTCAAAATCTTAAAAAGTCATTTGGAACAGGCGAAGCTAAGACAGACGTATTAAAAGGTATTGACTTTACAATTAACGAAGGTGAACTTGTAGTACTTAACGGTGCTTCCGGTTCAGGTAAGTCAACACTATTATCTATCCTAGGTGGATTAATGACACCTACTTCAGGTGATGTGTTATTAGATGACAAGGCCTATTTAAGTCAGTCACAAGGTGCTTTAACAAACATGCGTTTAAATAGCATTGGTTTCATTTTCCAAGCATCACACTTATTACCTTATTTAAAAGTCATCGACCAACTAGTAGTCGTTGGACAAGAAGCAGGTATGTCTAAGAAAGAAGCACAAACGCGTGCGAAATCATTATTAACTCAAATCGGCATGGATCACCGTATGAACGTTTATCCAAAAAGTTTATCTGGTGGTGAAAAGCAACGTGTAGCAATTATGCGTGCTTGGATGAACCACCCATACCTTATCTTAGCCGACGAACCAACAGCAAGCTTAGATGCGAGTCGTGCAATTGAAGTTGTAGAAATGATTAAAGACCAAGTTAAAAAACAAAATTCAATTGGAATCATGGTTACACATGATCAACGTCTATTTGATTACGCAGACCGTGTTATCGAATTATCAGACGGTAAAATTCTTTCTGAGTAATATAAGTAAGCCCATATTAAAATTACCAAGAATAATAAGAAATAATACTTTTAAAAAACCGATTAAAAGACAAGTTAAATTATACCCATATAAAAATAATAAATGTTTTCCATTATGCAATCCCTGAGCCCACAGGGGTTGCTTTTTTAAATTGCAAAAACTGGATTACAATATTATGTTATAATTATCGAGATTCTTAATATAGACACAAGGGGGATCATGATGAAAAAAGTTTTAAATCGATGGTTTATAGATGGGTTGAACTTCATGGCTCTAGGGCTCTTCAGCTCGCTTATTATCGGCTTGATTATGGACACAATTGGCAGCCAAACGTTAATTCAAGCGATAGACATCACGTTCTTAAGCGAAATTGGTAAAGTTGCGATGAAGTTTGCTGGGGCTGCTATAGGTGGGGCGATTGCGTATGGTCTAGGCGCTAGTCCGCTCGTCATCTTTTCAAGTATTATCGTTGGTACACTTGGTTACGATACATTTAAAGGCGGGCCAGTTGGTGCTTACATCGCGACGTTAGTTACTGTAGAATTAAGTCGTTTCTTTGCAGGTAAGACAAAGATTGATATTATTTTAACGCCATTTCTTACGCTTATAATCGGTGGTTTAATTGCGAAATTTGTCGGGCCTATTTTAAGTTCACTTATGAAGTCTTTAGGGAATGTGATTATCATGGCAACTGAACAACAGCCATTTATTATGGGCATCTTAATCGCCGTAATCTTTGGTTTATGTCTAACAGCACCTATATCGAGTGCTGCACTCGCACTGATGCTTGATTTATCAGGTTTAGCGGCTGGCGCAGCTACGATAGGTTGTGCAGCTCAAATGGTCGGCTTCGCAGTTACAAGTTATAAAGATAATGGTATTAGTGGGCTCGTGTCACTAGGCATCGGGACAAGCATGCTTCAAGTGCCGAATATTATCAAACACCCGTTTATCATTGTGCCACCGACATTAGCGAGTGCGATAGTGGCGCCGATCATGACGCTATTCTTCCCAATGATGAATAATGCTGCAGGAGCTGGAATGGGTACGAGTGGTCTAGTTGGTCCGATTATGACAGTGAAAGTCATGGGCGGAACGATTGAAACCTGGTTGTTGATTATCGTTTTCTATGTCGCTTTACCAGCTGTGTTAAGTTATGTTATTTATACATTTATGTCTAAGAAAGGGCTTATTAATGCAGGTGATCAGCGTATTCATGTAGGAAAAGCCTCTGAGAAATAAGTAGCGTTTTAGTTAAAATAATCCTAAATAAAACGAGACCCGAGACGTTAGAAAACGTATCTCGGGTCTTTTTATATAGTAGGTTCTTGAATAGCACCATAATATTAATTTCCTAACAGCTGACTCCTAGGGGAGTAGAGTGAGTCTGGAGACTACAGGCTCCAGCCACGCCCCAGGAAAGCATGCTGTTTAGGAAATTAAATAGAACCACAAACAACTTTTTATTATAGTATTATTTAATATTAAAGACTTTCTAAAACAGGAGATGTTTTATAAAAGAAAGTATGAATAATGTCGCAAAGTAGACTGTCAGTAACAAGCGGTATTGATACATTAAGCCTAAGAAATCACGTATCATCGCATAGTCTAAAAAGTGGTAAGGCGTTTGGCTGCCTATACCAATCAAAGGTATGCGTTGTTTTTCCGCAAGTCTTAGAGCGCGTGCAATGTGAAAATGACTTGTGACACAAAGTATGTGTTGATGATCGTGAATATAGGGATCTAAATATGGCTTACTGAATTTCATATTGGTATAAGTGTTAGTCGACTCAGCTTCCGTGATAATCGCTTCAACTGGAACACCTTGATTCATTAAATAGCGCTTCATCGCAAGTGCTTCGGCAATAGGTTCGTCTGGGCCTTGACCGCCACTCACAATTAATTTAGGTTTAGGGTTTTGATTTTGATAGATTTGTAACGCTCGATCTAAGCGGCTTTTCAAAAGGGGCGGAATTGTTTCGGTATAAATACCTGCGCCTAAAATAAGTACGGCTTTGACGCGACATTTCAAAGGTTGATATAAGTAGAACGTCACCCATAATGTATAGATTGAAAATGCGAAAAGCGCGCTTATCACAATATAACTAAGCCAGTTCAAAAGTGGACTTATGATGAATATATTAAGATGTACTAACATCTGACAACCGATAATAAATGAAAGATACATACTATATCTCATTATGATTCTAAAAATCATCACACGACCATGTTCTGATTTTATGACGGTAGGGCTTTTTAAAAGGGAGCCTAGAAACGCAACCGCAGTCACTACCGCAATGAGTAGTGGTATGTTTAAGGTGAAAGCATATGTGCAAATTACACACATTCCTAAGATAATTGTTGAAATGTACGTATGATTATTCATAAATCGGTGCGATTGAAACATCAAAGTTACCATCAACACAAGCATGATTATCGTACAAGCGATTTGAAATATAGCCATACAACCCCTCATTTACGCGTTATAATTTTAATTTAGAGGACTTTAACGAAACGTGCAACTTAAAAGGTTAATCTAATCATTTAGGAAAAGAATCTTTTTAATAAAGTCAATATAATGGTAAAATTAAATTAAACATTCGGAGTAAAAGTGAGGTGTCACAACGTGTCGCAAGAACAAATTAAGAATCACATTGACTTTCTAGGTAAATTTATTAATGATATCCACGCATTTGAGACCAAAATTCTACAATCGATTCGCGCTGATTACCAAATCTCAGCTGAGCAATCTCACGTTATCTCTTTGTTAGCGTATGAAAAGCCCTTAACGCTAACTGAAATCACTGAGTTTCAAGGGGTTAATAAGGCAGCTGTAAGTAGACGCATAAAAAAATTAATTAATTTAGATATGGTGAAATGGACGAGTGACGGACCATTAGAAGATAAGCGATATAAGTATATTACGTTAACTGAAAAAGGGCGTTCGTATGTCGAACACTCAAAAACAGTTATATCTGATTTAGCACAAACAATGCTTTCGGATTTATCTATTGAAGAAGTGGATCACGTGAGACAAGTGCTTGAAATAGTTGATGATCGCCTCAATGAATACGTAAATAATTATGCGCAACATAAATAAAAAACCTTGGACAATATGTTAAGTGTCCAAGGTTTTCGTTTGAGTTTCAACATGTTTGTTGACCCAATGATTTAGATAAATGCGATATAAATCCATCACAATTTTATGCACGAGTGCTTGAGTATACTTATAAACATACCATGGTAGTGAGGGTTCAAATTCTTGTAACGCAATAATGACTTCATTTGAATCAAGAATGCGTCTAAATTCTAAACGGGCATTACCAATACCTTTTTTATTCGCGAGCTTACCACCTTTAATATAGTACAGAACACGATCAGGACTTGAATGTTCAACGTCCTTAGCCATCACAATAATAGGAATGTTTAGAAATGGTATACGAATCGTAAAGCAATCTTCTTCAATCGTACTATCTACAATTGATAACGTAACAGCGTGTAAATAACGACCATAGTTTAAAGCGATGTCGTCCATGGTATACGTTGTTGGAATTTCAAACCTTTGAATTGATTTGACACCTTTTGGTGCTTCCCTTTTCACTAGATCGACTTTCTTAATTTGGTAAGAAGTCGTTTTCATAATACTGCTTATTAAATCTAACTTTCCGTAAGACAGTGGGTATTCCGTATGCTCAGGACGACGTGTCATATCGTGAATTAAACTATCCATTAACGGATAAACGGTTGCTTTGTCGTTAGGTACTATATTAGAAATCACAAATTTAGATAGCCATAACGGAATAATCGGCATGTCGAACATAATACGCTTCTTCTTTAAAATTTGTGCTGTTATTTTAAATAATTCTTTATACGTGTAGTGATGTTTAACGCCAATATCGATAATCTTGTGGGCGTCTGCTTCTCTATTAACAATTGTATTCAATGCGTCAATGACATCTTCCATAGCGACTGGGAGTGTCTTATTATGTGCATATTTAGGTAACGGGATAATCGGCATACGTTTCACAATATTTTCTAGGATTGAATATGATGTTTCATTCGAACCGACGATAATACCCGTTCTAAGGGCTGTCACAGGAATACCGTATGAACCAAGTATCTTCTCGCATTCTCGACGACTATCTAAATGTTTAGACAAAATCTTATGCTTCGGCATTAATCCGCTAAGATAAACGATGTGTTTAACACCATTTCGCTTACTTGCTCTGGCGAAATTGTCAGCGAGCATCGCGTCCATATCTTGGAAATTCGCTTGCGTTAAGCGTGCATTAGGTGTCATTGAGTGCACGAGATAAATGCCGATATCGATATCTTTTAAGACTTGATTTGCTTCTCTAAGTGAAAATAAGTCCGCTTGAACCCACTTCACATTTTCTTCATCTGGTCTAAGAGGTACATCGTTAGTGATCGCGAGTACTTCATAATCTTGTTTTAACTTCTGTAGTAATAAATAACCGAGCTGCGTTTCAGGTTCAGTTAATAATATTTTAGCCACGTACATACCCCCTTTTTTAAAAGAAATGAAAAATAGTTGAACATCTCTTATAAAGTCACTTACTTGTTAACTTCCCTATGATAACGTTCTCAAACTGTAAGCTTTTTTTATTTTATTAAAAGGAATTTATTTATTGGAATGCTTTTAGATAATACTAAAAAATAATTTAAAAAAATTAAAAATGCCCTAGCTAAAGTATATGTTACGAATTTAGCGAAAAAAATATTTTGTCGCTAAAATCCTTTTATAACATACATTTTACACGAAAGGGGTGTGAGGAATTAAAAAAATGTCTGTTTACATTTATTGTAAGGTGGTAACAGTTTAACAAATGCAAGGCACTAAATAACCTTTAGGAGGAATTTATAATGGCTAAAAGTAATTTTTATGTAAAACATGAAAACGACGAATGGGTAATCACTTCAGAAGGTAACGAACAAGCAACAAGTAAACATGACAACAAACAAGAAGCGGTTGATAAAGCTAAACAACACGCTGAAAACAACAACAGTAAATTAACTGTATATAACAAAGATGGGAATGTAGACAACGAATATGACTACAACCCAAGCAATTCAACTAATAACACTAATAACAACAACAATAATAACTCTAACAACAATAATAACAATAACTCAAACAATTCTTCAAACAACAACAATAACTCAAACGATAGCAAAATGAGCTATGAAGAAGCAGGTAAAAAAGGCGGCGAAGCTACTGCTGAGAACCATAGTAAAGAATTCTACAAAGAAATCGGTGAAAAAGGCGGAAGCAAGTCTAGCAAATAATCATCGATTACCTTTAAAGCTGTTCTTCGGAACAGCTTTTTGTAGTTTTATGACTTTTAAGGAGGGATAGGGATGTCAAAGATATTATTGACAGGCGCTTCAGGCTATATAGGCGGTAACTTATTAAAATCGCTTAAAGATGATAATGAAATCGTAGCGATTACCCGTAATACTAAAAACAAAGAGGATTCAGACAATGTCACTTGGAAAAGCGCGGATTTATTCTCGTATGATGATATTAACCGCGTTATGGAAGGGGTTGACATCGCAGTTTATCTTGTACACTCAATGATGCCTAGCTCAAGTAACACGATAGCTAACTTTGAAGATATGGATGCAATATTAGCTGATAACTTTGCGAAAGCAGCTAAGGCGAATGGCGTTAAACATATTATTTACATGAGTGGTTTAATCCCGAAAGATGGTAACTTATCACCACACTTAAGAAGCCGATTAGAATGTGAAGAAATTTTAGGTTCATATGGCGTACCAGTTTCTACATTAAGAGCTGGTTTAATCGTTGGTGTTAAAGGTAGTTCATACCCAATCTTAAAGAAACTTGTTGAACGTTTACCGGTATTACCTTTACCAAAATGGGCTTACCATAAGATGCTACCTGTTTCTATCGAGGACGTAATTAGTGGTTTAACGAAACTTACAAAACGTTTCCCTTCTAAGAACGAATCGATTGATATCGGTGGCCAAGACCACATGACATATAAAGACCTTTTTACAAAGACGGCGAAGGTTCTAAACAAACGTATCTTTATGTTTGATTTACCAATCGTACCTGTATGGTTATCTAAGTTCTGGGTGAGCTTGATCACAGGTGAAAATAAAGAAATGGTGTACCCTCTTATGGAAAGTTTAGTTCACGATATGGAACGCTCTCCTGAAAATACAGTGGACTCAATTTCTTACGGTAAAATTAGCTTTGAGGAAAGTGTTAAATCTGCGTATGATGGTGAGAAAGAAATGAACCGTAAGAAAGCTTATGACAACATCAGCGGAAATAAAATTATTCAACGTGTTCAATTACCTGAAAATGAACCTTTATCAAAAGTGGCAGACCGTTATTTCATTACAATGAAAGCAATGTCTATGTCTTCAAATATGATGTCATTTGATTCTAATCAGTTTTCGGTTAAAATTCCGTTTACGAATAAAACTTTATTACATGTAACGAAAAGTGACGAAAATGAAGAAAATCGTTATCTTGAGTATCGTTTAAAAGGTGGCGAACACGCTGTATCTGACGATGGCGGCGAAGCTGTCTTAACGTTTAGACGTATTATGGATAAAGATGAAGTGTTAATGGTGCTTGAAGAAGTATACCCAACTTTACCATTAGCGGTTTATCAATTATCGTACAAGAAATTCTATTTATACTTCATGTTAATCGTTAAATTTTATAACAAGATTATCCGCTTCAAACCGCTTCAACGTTTAAGTCTTGCTTAATTTAAATTTTCTTTATATATAAAAATAACAGGCCTGAGAATGTCGTAGAATCTCAGACCTGTTTTTTTATGGCTATTTTCAATTTTTTTATCGATAGGGCTTTTCAAGGAGGATTAAAGGGAAACGTCTCTAACGCACCATATTAATTGTCTTTATACTTGAATGGCCACCAGTTTGCTTTACCAAATGTTGTCACGAGTGCTGGAATGAATAATGGCAACATCAGGATGTTATAAAGGATTAAACCTATGATAACGACTGTCGCAATTTGCATTAGTGTAAGCGCTCCTGATGCGTAAAGTGCTGCGACGGTACCAATTAAAATGATACATGCAGTCATAATTACTGTACCCATCTTCTTCATTGAAACAAGTAACGCGTTGTTGATGCCGTTTGCTTTAACTTCTTCATTGAAGCGATCGAGTAAGAATATCGCGTAGTCGATACCGAGCGCCATGAGTACGACGAAGCTAAAGAATGGTACGACATACAATAGACCACTTTTATCGATAAATGTATCAAAGATAATATTTGATACACCCATTGCCATATAGTACGTGAGTAGAATTGACGCTACCATATAGGCTGGCATAATGATTGAGCGCTTGAATATGACAAGTATCACAAATAAGAATGAGATGATTAAGAATATCGCTTTGTTCATATCGTTGTTGACCATTTGTTGAAGGTCGTTGTTTTGAGATGACACGCCACCATATTCAAAGCGACTGTCTTTAAATGAACCTGAGTCTGTTACAGTGCTGACTTCGTGTTTAACATTCTTGACTGTTTGGATGGCCTCTTTTGAAAATGGATCGTCTTCAAGTTCGATGTCGAGTTTTAGAATCTTACCATCATCTTCGCTGTACATATCGATTGCTTTATTAAGGTCTTTATTTTTTAACATGTCGTCAGTGATATACATACCAGATTGGTTCATGGATTCGTCTTGAGACATGTCACTAAGACGGTCAGAAATCTTAGTTTGGCCTTTATCGACCTTATCTAAACCATCTTGAGATTTTTGTAGACCTTGTGAGAGTTGCTGAGCTTGGGCTTGAGGGTTACCAGACTGAGGGCTTGATTGAGCTTGGCTCATTTGTTCATTCATCTTACCTAAGCCGTCATTGACTTTGGTAACACCATTATTTGTTTTATTAAGACCTTTCTTCATCTCGTTAAGTTGATATGTTGCAGTGAGTTCTTTAACTGGATCGCCTGAAGGTCGTGTAATGGTGCTTACTTTCTTAACACCGTCAACATCTTCAATGTTTTTAGATAGAATTTCTAAGTCATTAACGCCTTTTTTCGTTGTTAGCTTATCATCGTCTTTAATTGCGATTTGAAGTGGGAAGGATTTACCCATGCCGAACTTATCTTTAACAATGTTTAATGCTTTGATGGAAGCTACATCGTCGCTTACTTCATGTGTATTGTTGTAAGAAATCTTGTTAGGAGCGAACAATACGAATGGTAAGCTTACTGCTAAGACGATAACCAATGTGATGAATGGTCTCTTAGTTGTGAAGTTACCAAGGCGACCCCATAGTTTATTATCTTTATGATTTTGTTTATTTTTATTTGGCCAGAATGTTTTAGTACCGAGTAACGACATAATGAGCGGCATAATCGTGAACATCACGATAATTAAGCAAATAACACCAATCGCAATACCAACCGCTGAACGGAATAGTGAGAATTTTACAAAGAATAGGGCTGAGAAACCGACTAATACCGTTGCTGCGCAAATTAATATCGTTCTTCCGCCTCTATTAAACGTATGCGCTACAGCGTCGTTTACTGAATTGTGTTTAGGTAACTCTTCTTTGTATCGATTGAGTATGAGAATACAATAGTCCGTTCCTATACCAAATAGTAAGGCGACTAGGAATGGTTGAATATAAATCGATACTGGAAAGTTAAAGTATTCAATGAGTAATGCGAGTACCGCTTTCGCAAAAGCGTAAGATAAACCTACGATAAATAGTGGTATAAACGGTGTTGTTACAGATCTGAATACCGCAAATAGTATCGCGAGTATAAGAATAACGGTTATAATTTCTGTCTTCTTAAGTCCATCATTTGTAATTTGAGTAATATCATCGTGAATGATTGTATCTCCAGTGAGATGTACCTTTTTAAAGTCTTGGTTAAGTTGTTGCACTTTTTTCTTAGCTGCTAAAGTCTCATCTTTAGAATCATTTGTTTTGTAAGGAATCATGATAGTCTTTTTATCATCTGACACGAGTGCATCTTCGGTGTCTTTATTCTCAAGGGGTGATAGAACGTTATCAACTTCCTTAATGTCTTCCATATCTTTGACGTAATCTCGGATATCTTGTTTATTGTCTTTAGAGAGTGGTTCTTTTAACTCTATGATTGCACTATTACTGTTTACTTTGGCACCTGCATCTTTTAAGACTTCTTTATATTGTTGCGAAGTCATATCTTTGGATGGCTTAACTTCACCTTGTTGGTTCGCAAGGTCTGATAGGTTGGGCGCAAAGATGAGCGAACATGCAATTAGAACGACAACGATAAGTGAAATGACCCATCTGAATTTGAGTATCGTCTTCATACTTTTCCTCCCTTTATAAAAACTGATATAGAAACTTTACAATATTAGTTGATATGTGTCAACTATATTTCAGAAATTAGGACTCAAGTCGGATTCTGTGTAAATATCGTGTTATTTTTATCAAGGGTATGTCATTTATTTTAAAAAAAGTTTAAGATGAAAACGTGGTATAATTATATTGTGTAAATAAAAATATATTGTCCTATATTCAATATCCAACATAAGTATGATTGAAATTTTGAACATAAACCGTCATCATTATAAAGGTTTAAAAGTATACAAATTGCTTCGAAGTATCAGTCATGAAAAGAGGTGTAATGATGAAGTGTCCATATTGTAATGAACCATTAAAAGACGACCAACTATTATGTACATATTGTGGGAAACGTGTTGATGTAGAACAAAATCAAGATGATTTTAACCGAAGACAAAAATATACATCCAAAAAACCTTCTATTAAAAAAATCATTCCACTTGGTATCGGTTTATTCATTCTCATTTTATTACTTATACTATTTATTTTATTGAGTAATTTTAATTCACCAAAAGCTCAAGCGAAGACGTTAATTAATTCAATTGAACATAACGACACGCAAAGATTGTCCTACATTTTAAGTACTAAAGAATCAAAGGTTAGTAAAGAAGAAGCAAAAGCCTATGCGAAATATATTAAAGAACGTGTTGGTATCGAAAATTATAAAGAAGACGTATATAGCACGATTGACAAGCTTGATAACAATAAAAGTGTGGCTTACTTTGTCACGTCACCAAAAGTTAAAGATCATAAAGTCTTACGTATTAGTAAGAACGGACGTCGTTACTTTTTATTTGATAACTTAAGCTTCCGAGCGCCTACGAAACAAGCGGTTGTAAAACCTGAGGAAGATTCAACGTATCATTTCCACAATGATGGGAAGACGAAGACTGTCGTAGGTAAGGCAAATGAACAAATTGTTCTTGGTAACTATATTCCAGGTGAGTATGAACTCGAGGCAAAGCGTGAGACAGATAAAGGTACGTTTAAAGGAAAGCTTAAATTCGATTATAACGATGGCGAAGCCGACACAATTCCTGTTCAAGAAGAATTTAAGGAAGCAAATTTAGATATTAAGTTGAATCACGCAGATAAGATTAAAGATAAATCTGTAAAAGTAACGATAAATGATAAAGAACAAGAGTATGATGCGGATAAACTGTACGGTCCTTATCCGTTAAATCATGAGATAAAAATTTCAGCGATTGGTAAAGCTAAGGATAAGCAATTTAAGACCGAAACGGTTAGTTTAAGAAAAGCCCAGCTCGAGAAAAAGACATCGATAACTTTAGACTTTGATCAAGATGAAATTAATCAATATGTTGAAAAGAAAGAAAAAGAAGAAAAAGAGAAGAATAGTTTAACGCATAAATTAAAAGAATTATTCTCATAGAATGATTGAAGGCCTTAAGTTTTAGAAGTCATGTTTAAATGCACTTTTAAATCTTAAGGTCTTTTCATAGATAATGAAGTTAAAAGATTGAAAATTCAGAACATTTCACTTATATTTAATTTTAATAACTGTTAAAAAGGGGGAGCACGATGTCAGTTGAACTTAAACTTGCAGAACATATTGTTTTAGAAACCGATCGCTTAAAGCTACGCCCGTTTAAGTTAAGTGATGCGGAAGATTTATATACGTATGCGAGCGATGATGAAACAGCACGGTTTGTCACTTTCGAAAGACATACATCGGTTGAAGATAGTCGACATACCATCGCAGCGTACTACATGGGGGCACCTTTAGGTAAATATGCCTTGGAACTTAAAAGTAACGCACGCGTCATAGGTGCTATCGATATACGCGTAGACGCGGAGAATGCTACGGGCGAACTTGGCTACGTCCTAAACAAAGCATACACCGGTTTAGGTTACATGCACGAAGCGGCTTCTAAATTATTAGAGCTCGGATTTGAAGTCTTGAACCTTAATGAAATGCATGCGTTCCATGACGTCAATAATACGGCGTCAGAACGTGTCTTGAAGCGGTTAAATATGCGGTATAGAGGTGTACTACCAAGTTACGTCAAAGTTAAAGGTAACGTTGTTGACTATTGTATACGTAGTTTAACGCGAGAAGACTACTTTAAACGTCAAGCATCCCAGTGATTAGTAGAAACTGGGGTGCTTTTAATTTGGCTTACGGGTTGTTAAGCGTTGATAAAGTAATTGCGCCATTTCTTCAGGTGATTCTTTCGTATCATTTTTTAGCCAAGTATAAATAATGGCCATTTGACCACCTAAATTAAATTGAACCTGATAGTCGACATGCTTAATATTCGTTAGGTCACTTAGAATTTTATGATAACCGCGATGTGATAGTTTCATATAAGAGCGAATCAAGGCTTCGTTCGGGTGCGTGACAATGATTGCTTTGAAAAAGGTTTGGTATCGCTTTAAATATTTAAACACAATGCGATATAACTGCGTGACCTTGTCCGGATTGTTTCTAAAAATATCGAAGTTAAAATATACGAATCTCATTAATTTACGATAACGATCAAGATGTATGTTCTTGATGGTATTCACAAGTTCATATTTATCTTCGAAATAGGCATAGAACGTAGAGCGGTTAATATCGCTATACGCACATATCATTTTAATTGTAATGTCATCCATAGGATATGTCTCAAGTAATACAACCATGTTATGGATAATACGTTTACGAGCTTGTTTTTTCATATCTATTCACCGTTACTCATTATACTAGAAATCTAATTCCAACACATTCATTTGAATTGTTGGTTTTAATTCATAAAGTAACCTTTTATAATTTATAAAGTAAATTTACTTTAGGAGGTTAAATCGATGAAGAAGTTAATTATCGCAAATATCGTCACGATTGCATTATTAGCAATTATCGGTATTGTTGGATTTCACTTTTATAGTGAAGCAACGAATTTTGTGAAGACAGATAATGCGAAAGTCGATGGCGAGCAAATGAAGATTTCTAGTCCGACACCTGGTCAAGTGAAATCAACAGAGTTAGAAGAGAACAAGACTTTTGATAAAGATGATAAAGTTGCAGAAGTAATGGGACAAGGTAAAGATGGTTCACCTCAAAAGAATGAGATTAAAATGCCAAATAAAGGAACTATCGTTAAATCCGAAGCTAAAGAAGGTAGCATGGTACAAGCAGGTAAGCCTTTCGCTTATGCATATAACTTAGATGATTTATATATTACTGCAAATGTAGATGAAAATAGTATTAAAGACGTTGAAGAAGGCCAAGATGTAGATGTTACAATTGATGGTCAAAAATCTACAGTAAATGGTGAAGTTAAACGCGTTGGTAAGGCAACAGCATCAAGCTTCTCACTTATGCCTTCATCTAATAGTGATGGTAACTATACTAAAGTTTCTCAAGTCGTTCCAGTAAAAATTGAACTTGATTCATTACCAGAAGATCACGTAGTTCCGGGGATGAATGCTGAAGTACGCATTCATAAAAATTAAGGGGGTCATCGTATGAATATGACCATCGTCATTTTATACGTCATAGTGGCGTTACTCTTAATTGCTGGACTTAACTTTCTTTTAATCAAGAACGGTAAGAAGAAGAAAGCTAAGCAAACTTCTCATAATACGAAGCGTACAAACGACGATTACAACAAATCGTTTAGCATAGATGACTCGGAAGATGAATCTGTAAATGAAAGTGCTAAATCTAAAGCGGCAGCCTTCACTTTCGGAAAAGGCATTTCGAAATGGCAAATTCTTGTCGCTATGATCTTCGGTATGTTCATTGCGATCTTAAACCAAACGTTATTAAATACTGCATTACCTGTAATGATTAATGATTTCAGTATTTCAAACTCAACAGGTCAGTGGTTAATGACAGGATTTATGTTGGTAAATGGTATCTTAATTCCAATTAGTGCCTTTTTATTCAATAAATATACGTACCGCAAACTCTTCTTAGTTGCGATGACATTATTTACACTCGGTTCACTCGTTTGTGGCCTAGCCGGTAGTTTCCCTATTATGATGGTCGGCCGTGTCTTACAAGCGATTGGTGCTGGTGTATTAATGCCACTTGGTACGAACGTATTTATGACAATATTTCCACCTGAACGTCGTGGTGCCGCAATGGGCTTACTTGGTGTAGCAATGATTTTAGCACCAGCCATCGGTCCGACGCTATCAGGTTATATCGTTGAAAATTACCACTGGAATATTATGTTCTACGGTATGTTTATCGTAGGTTTAATCGCGTTACTACTTGGTTATATTTGGTTTAAAGTTTATCAAGAAACGACAAATCCTAAAGCCGATATTTTAGGCATCATATTTAGTACGCTCGGCTTTGGTGCTTTATTATACGGGTTTAGTGAAGCCGGAAATGACGGTTGGGGCTCAATCAAAATTATCGTGACATTTATCATTGGTATTATCTTCACGATTTTATTCGTATTTAGAGAAATGTCTATGCGTGCTCCAATGTTGAACTTTGAAGTACTAAAATATTCTGGTTACACACTTACGTCAACAATTAACATTATTACAATGATGAGTTTATTCGGTGGTATGTTATTACTACCAATTTACCTCCAAAACTTAAGAGGTTTCAGTGCATTAGATTCAGGTTTACTTCTGCTACCTGGTGCACTTGTGATGGGCTTAATGGGTCCTATCGCTGGTAAATTACTAGATATGATTGGTATCAAACCACTTGCGATAGTAGGCCTTGCGATCATGACTTACGGTACATGGGAGTTAACCAAACTGAACATGGATACACCGTATAGCCAAATCGTGCTTATTTATGTGATTCGCTCATTCGGTATGAGCTTTATCATGATGCCGATTATGACTGCAGGTATGAACGCTTTACCACAACGCCTAATTCCACATGGTAACGCCTTAGTTAACACGTTACGTCAACTAGGTGGTTCTATCGGTACAGCAATCTTAGTTACCGTAATGACGCAACAAACTACTCAATACCAAGCAACTTACGCACAAGATCTCGATAAAACAAATTCTATGATACAAGATCGATTACGCGAACTAGCTGAAGGTATGGGTGGCCAAGAACAAGGTACCAACGTGCTGATAGAATACGTTATGAAATTAGCGTCAGTACACGGCATCAATAGTGCATTCTGGGTCGCAACCGCGTTAAGCTTTATTGCCTTAGTTTTAAGTCTCTTTTTAAAAGGCAAATCACACTATATTTCTCATGAATAGATAAATTTTAAAGCACAACACAGATGCTTATGTAGTTTAGGGGACTACAGCATCATCGTGTTGTGCTTTTTTCTGCTTTCGTTGGAGGGAGGGGATGACGTAGAATTTTTGGTTAAAAAGGATGCAATTCCTTTAAGGGAATTGCGACCATTTAAGGGAATTGTGTATCGAAGGGTGTTCGTTAGACTAAAGAAATTTGAAACAATCGCATAAGGGGGCCATTGTGCGAAAGAAAATTGAAACAATCGCATAAGGGGGCCATTGTGCGAAAGAAAGTAAAAACAATCGCATAAGGGGGCCGTTGTGCGAAAGAAAGTAAAAACAATCGCATAAGGGGGCCGTTACGCGAAAGAAAAATAAAACAATCGCATAAGGGGGCCGTTGTGCGAAAGAAAAATAAAACAATCGCATAACGGCCCCGTGACCATTTCGAAATCTAAATCAATACTTACTCGATCGATTTAAATAATGAGAAATTTTCGGTTACGAAAATTTTCCTTATTACAATGACTGGGGTAAACAATGTAACATGGCCCGCCTTTATACAACACCCCGTAATCCCAAAGGGCTTTTCAAATGATTAAGAATTTCACATCGTGATATACTTAAATGACAGTTATATTAATTTACGGGGGTATCTAACATGGCATTTACGGATCGCGTTTTTAAACGAGTGGAACCAATTTGGGCGTCTTACCTTGAGCATCCTTTCGTGAAAGGGATTGGCGATGGGACGCTTGATAAAGAGAAATTTATGCATTGGATGAAGCAAGATTATATTTATTTAATCGAGTATGCGCGCCTGTTCGCGATTGGGGTTCAGAAGTCTACGGATTTATCGATGATGACGACGTACAGTGAGCTTGTGCATGGGACGCTTAACATTGAGATGGATTTACATCGTCAATACGCGCAGAAATTTGGTATCGAACCTGAAATGCTAGAGGACACGAAGCCTGCTGCGACGACAAGTGCTTACACAAGTTATATGTTGAATTTAGCGCAGCGCGGCGGAATCGAGAACGTGATTGCTGCGGTCTTAACGTGTACGTGGAGTTACAATTATATTGGATTGAAACTAGATGAAATCGAAGGCGCTCGTGATCATGAACTTTACGGCGAATGGGTTAAGATGTACGCATCTGACGAGTTCACGCAGTTCAAAGAGGATTGCATCGAGCTTATGAACCGTGCGGCTGAAGGCAAGACTGAGGCGCAACTTCAAGAGCTTGAAGACATCATCGTGCGCACAAGTTACTTCGAGTACATGTTCTGGGACATGGCTGAAAACATGGAAACTTGGCCAGTTCCGACTAAATAATTTGATGGGTTTCTTGCCCATCTTTGAAAAGCCCTATAGTTTTAGGCGGGGTTTCATGCTTATCCTTGAAAAGCCTTATATAACTAGGTAGGGACTTAAGCCCATTATTTAAAAGCACTTTATAACCAAATCGGTCAAATTTCATATTACAAACCAAAAAAGGTTGGGACATAAGTTGTGAAATAGAGCGTTTAAGCTTTATTTCATACAATTCTCAAAACAGCTGACTCAGAGGGCGGGGCCCCGGCAAAGAAATTTGCGTAGCAAAATAACAAGCTATGCAAGCCGGGGCTCTTCCTCATGAACAAAGAAGCCTGAGCTTCTTTGTAAGTCCAACTATCGTATTGAAAATACGAGTTGGGCTTTAGGAGACTACAGGCTCCGGCCATGCCCCAGGAAAGCATGCTGTTTAAGAGAATTGCTATAATATGCCCAACCTTTTTTCGTTAATATAATATTTCAGTTTCTTTAACATCTGTGATAAACATGTAACCTGGCGCGTGCGTAATCATTAACTCAGGTTTCGCACTAAGACCTACTGATTGCGGTGTTACCCCGCAACCCCAGAATACGGGCACTTCGCCATCACGTATTTCTACGGGTTCACCGAAATCAGGCTTAGAGATATCCTTGATACCGATTGCACTAGGATCACCGATGTGAATCGGCGCGCCGTGAACATCCTTAAAGTTAGTGGTAATTTCAGTTGCCTTAATGACTTGTTCCATTGTCATCGGACGCATGCTTACTGTTACAGGTCCGTTAAACAAGCCACTTTCAGTCGTTGGAATCGATGTCATATACATCGGCACATTATGACCTTCCTCTAAATGTCTTAAAGGAATGCCAGACTTTAATAGCGCATGCTCAAATGTGAAACTACAACCGATCAGAAAGCTCACCATGTCATCCGTATAAATATCCTTGATATCTTCGACAACATCCGTTCGAACGCCGTCGTGATACACGTAGTACTCACCGACATCCGTTCTAATATCCGCATCCTTACCATATATAGGAAAAGAAGTTTCACCCGTTTCAGAAACATCTATTAACGGGCAAGTTTTAGGATTTCTTAAACAAAATTTCAAGAAGTCATACGCATATTTCTCAGGTAATATCACGACATTTGCTTGAATAAAACCGTCAGCCATACCACTCGTATGTTGTCTAAGTTGGTTACTTCTAATAAGTTCTCGAATTTCCTTCGGTGCTTTGTCTTTTAAATGCATAAAAAGCCCTCCCCTTAAAAAGCTATTTACGTTTATAAATAGGTGGTTTATTTCTAAAGAATAAGTTAACGAGTAATAAGATTAAACTACTACCAGTTAATATGATCGCATTAAATATGGCATCATCCGGAACAATAACTTCTTCAGGTTTAACTGTAATATAAAATTGTGAAATACCGTCTGAAATGCGTTTAGCTGCTTCTTTTGAAATGAAAATTAAAGCAACCGGAATAATAACCGTAATTAAAGTTAAGAATAAATTGATAATTTTAATCGCTGTTCGATTAAAAATAAGTGTAATGATATGTAAAATGATACTTAATAAACAAGCAATTAAAAATGCATAAATACCATATACTAAAAATTGAACATATTGCTCAGCATGATTAATATCTATATTTAACTGCTGATGTACGTTGTTGGCTAAACTTTGTAGCGATTCAAGGTTAATCTTCTTGCCAAGTACGTTCAGTTTAAATAAATGATCTTTAAACATACTGAATCCAGCAACTACCATTAATATTAAAGATAATAGCGATAAGATCATACTCATCCAAGAGCGACGTTTCTTACCATAGCGACCTCTATGGATCTCTTGGTCAAAAGCCGCATCGAAATTATGGTGCGGTTGGACGTTTGATTTCATGAGGGACTCCTTTCATTCATATTACGTTTCATTATACTAAGCTTTTTCTCAAGTTTAAAATGATTTATGACAATTTACGATTGGAATATTTAGAAAATCGACAAGAATGGTATAGATGAATGAACACATCTAATCTTTAATTTTTTGTAAAAAACGTTTATGATGATAATAATAAGCTAAAAAACAAAGTGAGTGATGAACAATTGATAAAGCGTAGAGTTATCAATAAGATGATTGAAAAATATTTATCACGTCATCGTCAAATGCGTTATACAAGTGAATATGACGTTGATGCCTTTTTAAACGTTTGTAAAGACAAAAATCGTCTTAAGCATAAACAACCGGATTCAATTAACGTTAAATCAAATCTAGATAAAGATTCATTTAAAGACATGCAAGTCTTTAGATTTAACTTCGGCCACCATGTGCAAAAGAAAATCCTATATATTCCAGGTGGTTTCTATGCGTTGCAACCATCCGTGTTCCACTGGCGCTTTATGGATAAACTTGCATACAACACGCTACATGACATCGTGATGCCGATTTATCCTAAGTTACCAGACTTTCATTATCAAGAAACGTACGACGCGATTAAAGCGTTGTATTTCGATTTAGTCGATCAAGTTGGAGCGGACAACATAATCATTATGGGTGATTCCTCAGGCGGTACGATGGCGTTGTCATTAACACAACAACTTATGAAAGAGAACAAGCCTTTACCACACAAACTTTACCTGATTTCACCATGGCTTGATGCGACGATGGCAAACCCAGCAATAACAGAGTCTCTTCAAGATCGAGATCCTGTTGTGTCACGATTCGGTATTCAATCATTATCGAGCCGTTTTGGAAAAGGCCTAAAACTAGACGACCCGATTTTATCGCCATTAAACGGTCAATTTGAAGGACTACCACCGATTTATTTATTTGCAGGTTCTGAAGAAATTAACTTACCAGATTATAAAAAGTTACAGGATGTATGCATGGATTTAAACCAATCATTCCAGTATTATGAATACCCTAAAATGATTCATAGTTTTCCATTGTATCCAATTACTGACTCACGTAAAGTCATTAAACAAATTAAAAAAACATTATAACTAATATTTATAGACTGATTTACACGAAACTGTGTAATTCAGTCTAATTTTTAGTACACTAGATTTATACAGATGTATTTAAATGTGAAATTATTTAAATTAACATCTGTAATGATTAAGTGTGTTAGCCCTTTAGAAATCTCGATAATTAAAAGAAATGCGAATTCAAATGTCGCAATATTTTGATATTTCAAAGGACTTTTCAAAACAAGGGGGACTTATCTGAGACCATCGTGTGCTAACAGACTTTATATCAATCAAAGGGGGATATTATGGATATTTTACTTGGGACTTTATTCTTAATCTTGGTATTACTCGTCTTTACCATTTTTACGTATAAAGCGCCTAAAGGTATGAAAGCAATGGGGGCACTTGCGAACGCAGCAATCGCAACGTTCTTAGTAGAAGCATTCCAGAAATATGTAGGTGGCGAAATATTTGGCATTAAATTTCTTGAAGATTTAGGAAGCGGTGCAGGCGGTCTTGGAGGCGTCGCAGCAGCTGGACTTGTCGCTCTAGCAATAGGCGTGTCACCGGTGTATGCATTTGTTATCGCCACGTCTTGTGCAGGCTTAGATTTATTGCCAGGATTCTTCGCAGGGTATTTGATAGGCTTCGTGATGAAATACGCTGAGAAACGTTTACCAGACGGTGTAGACCTGATCGTTTCGATCATCGTGATAGCGCCACTCACACGTTTAATTGCGGCAGGGGTGACACCGTTAGTTGATGGTTCTCTACATAGAATCGGGACTATAATTCAAAGTAGTACGGATGTCAATCCAATCATTATGGGTATCATTCTAGGTGGCGTCATCACTGTAGTAGGAACGGCACCACTCAGTTCCATGGCTTTAACTGCGCTACTCAGTTTGACAGGCGTACCAATGGCAATCGGTGCGATGGCAGCTTTCAGTTCATCATTCATGAATGGATTGTTGTTCCACAGATTAAAGCTTGGTGATCGTAAATCAACGATATCTGTTAGTATTGAACCATTATCACAAGCAGACATCGTTTCTGCCAACCCAATACCGGTTTACGTAACGAATTTCTTAGGTGGGGCAACAGCGGGCATCGTGATAGCGCTCAGTGGTATGGTGAACGACGCGACGGGTACTGCAACACCTATAGCCGGTTTTCTTGTCATGTTTGGTTTTAATTCTCCAGGAAAAGTCATTATCTATGGCGTAGCGATGGCTATTATTGGCTTAATATGGGGCTTCTTAGGCAGTCTCATGTTCAAGAACTATCCAATTATTACAAAACAACAAATGCAGCAAAAAGAAAAGACAACTAAAGAAGCATAAATAACATAGATTAAAGGTCCTGTGGGATAATTTAGACGAACTAGGTTTAACAAACAATTCCCTTAAACAGCATGCTTTCCTAGGGCATGGCCGGAGCCTGTAGTCTCCGGTCTCATGCTATTCCCACAGGAGTCAGCTGTTTAGGGAATTGTAATACATAAAGCTTTTATGCTCTTTTCATGTACTTTTTCATAGCTTATCTACGCCCCCTCAGGACCTTTTTAGCTTATTCGGTAATTTGAGTTAAAATATTTAAATAACCGTGGATACGGTATGTTTCATTCAATAAACCTGCCAAACTGTCGGGATCCTGTATGTGTTGTCGCGCTTGCATTTCTACCAACTTTAGCTGACGCTTGTTAATGTGAAATAACTTCATTATCGCTTCGTCTAACGCTTCCTCATCATCCATCTCCGCTAAAAGTCCTTCTAATTTTTCAATCATATTTTGTTCACCTTGTAGTGTCGCTAGATCAAATGACTGATGAATGCGTTCAGTAACCGGACCACTTACATATAACTGTTTCTGATCATTGAAAGTTATAAGTTTCACCTTAAGGTCATCTTTTAAATCAAGTAAGCGACTTTGAAGATGCGTTTGAGTTAATTGAGCTTGTTTGGTCTTAAAGGACTTTTCAGGGATGTGAATTAAATGACCTAAAGATTGATGCGGATTTAACTTAGGTTGCGCCTCGCTATAAGCCTTGAAGTTGTCCATGATCGCTTTAGGGAAAGGTTCTGGCTTACGCGTCTTACGACTAATCCCCATCATCATAACTTCATGTGTCGCAACGATTTCTTGAGACGTGTTATACATTTCTAGGAATAGGTGTGTACGCTTCTCATCCAAATCAATGAGTAGGACACGTATGTCAAATTGCTCACCTAACGTAATTTCTTTAATGTAAGTCGTATGTAATTCGAGCGTGAATACCGTGTAAGCGTGCGCGTTTCGATATGCGTTCGTTAATCCCATATCGTTGTTAAAGTCGTTTACCGTTTCACTAAAGACGCGGTTGTATTCCGCATCGTTCATATGATTATTGCGGTCAATCCAATCCTCAATAACCTCACCTTGATATGACAGTGGTGCGTTCATGTCGACGACCTCCTTCGTAAACTGTTTAAAGAAATTTTATCATGACTTCAATGCCTTGTATAACGCGAGTTCCTTTCGAAAAGTAAATTAAATTTAATCATTTAATGAAATCAATAATCAAAAGCATTTAAAGCACAGAATAAAATGCTTTTAAATTTACGGTAAATTTTGAATATTCTGATTTATCATTGATTGTGATTTGAAATAGATATATAATGAACCAAAAGTTACAAATTACTTTTAAAAAGGGGATTTTATACATGAAAAAGAATATCTATGGTAATACACCATGTTTCTTAGGGGGTGACAATCTTAGTCAAACTGACGACTACAACACGGATGTGCTCGTGTATGGCGTGCCATTCGAAGGACCTTGTACATGGGGTGATTACACGGGTTGTGAACTTGGGCCGAAACAAATTCGGTTGTCCTCAGCGCGTTATAGTGGCTACTTACCTGAACTCGACCACATCGATGTCTTTGAACATCTATCAATCGGTGATGTAGGGGATGTTTCTACTGTACCTCATGATGTCGAAGCGACTGTCAACGAGATCGAACGCTTTGCGACGAAACTATGGCAAACAGGTAAATTCTTAGTCGGCTTCGGTGGCGATCATGGCGTAACGTATCCAATCTTAAAGGGACTCACTTCTACGAATCAAAAGGTCGGTATTATTCATTTAGACGCGCATTATGACAATATGCCTATTCATGAGGATGAACGTTTCGCACGTAATACTCCATTTATGCGTCTCTATGAAACAGAGGGCATTGTGAACGAAAGTATTATGCATACCGGCATTCATGGCCCTCGTAATAAGCCAGATACAGGGCGCTATGCGAAAGAGAATGGTGCAACGACAATTACGATTAATGATATTAAAGCACAAGATGACCTAAAAGCCTATGCGCGAGATATCTATAAACAAGCGTCTAAAGATGTTGACGTAGTGTATTTAACCATTTGTAGTGACGTGCTCGACTTTGCTTTTAACCCAGGGGGACCAGTTGATGGCAATGGTTTAACAAGTTATGAGCTCTTAACGCTCGTGTATGAATTTGCGCAGTTAGGTCTTGTAGGTATGGACTTTGTCGAAGTGTATCCGATGCAAGATCCGAACCAGAATAGCGCGCACTTTGTCTCGACGGTTGTCTTATACGTCTTAGCCGGTCATGCGAAATATCTGAATAAAGTTTGAACATCATAGGGGATGGTCTTTATGGAAAAAGAAAAGGGGATTAAAAAGTTAAAAATCCTAGGACCAGGTATGATTGTAACAGCTTCATTTATAGGTCCAGGTACTGTAACAACGATGACACAAGGTGGTGCCTCGTTTGGTTATAGTTTGTTATGGACAGTGATCTTTTCAATTATCGCAACAATTATCTTACAAGAAATGATTGTCAGAATTAGTTTAGTGACGAACGAAGGACTTGGTGAAGCCATTCAAGATTTATTTCACCATCATATTCTAAAGTTCGGTGCAGTATGGTTCTCAATGATTGCAGTGACACTTGGTTGCGCCGCCTATATCAGTGGTGATTTGTTAGGTACATCGCTTGGTGCATCGTACTTATTCAACATTCCTGAGAATGCGGTTGCGCCTGTAATTGGCTTGATTATTTTAGCGATTGGTATTAGCGGAAGTTATCATCTTGTTGAGAAGATGATGCTTTTACTTGTAGTCATCATGGGTATCATCTTCATAACGACGGTATTCATTGTGCAACCCGACTTTGGTGCTGTTTTAAAAGGCGCGTTCTTACCTTCTCTGCCAAATGGTTCGGTACTTACGATGATTGCACTTATTGGAACAACGGTAGTACCGTACAATTTCTTTATTCACGCAAATTCAGTACATGAACGTTTTGACGGTACGCGTGATTTAAAAGCTGCTCGACTCGATACGATCCTATCAATTACTGTGGGCGGTTTGATTTCAGCATCGATTTTAATTCTAGCAGGCGCGTTAATCGATGGTAAAAAAGTGACGAGCGTGGTACAGCTCGCAGAACCTTTAAAGCCGATTATGGGTGATTTTGCGCCAGTCATGATTAGTATCGGTTTATTTGCGGCAGGATTATCTTCAGCAATTGCCTCGCCAATGGGTGCCGCGACTACGATTAGTAGTTGCATGGGTTGGAAAGGTGGCATGAAGAATACGAAGTATAAAATTGTCTTCGCTATTATCATCATGATTGGTATTATTACGTCAGCTCTAGGCTTCGAACCATTGGAAGTATTATTGATAGCTCAAGCGTTAAACGGCATGATATTACCACTCATTGCCATTTTAATTTATGTCATTATTAATAAGAAAGGTATGATGGGTAAGTTTAAAAATGGCACAGTTTTAAATATTCTAGGCTTCCTAGTTGTCTTAACTGTATGTTTTCTAGGTTGCTATAGTATGTTTGATGCGATAAAAACATTTGTGACGGGATAATTACATCTGGTTTCATTTTGAAAATGTGATATAGTCAACATATCATTATGTTGGAGGTTATAAGCATGGATTCGTTTCGTCAAAGGGAAATGCGTAAAGATGAACATGTGAAACTCGCGATGTCGCAACATCAGAACGTACAATCAGATTTTGAATATATGCGATTTGTACATCATTCAATCTCGCATATCAATTTAGAAGATGTAGATTTGTTGGTAAATAGGTCCTTTATGAAAGGGAAGAAACCTTTATATATCAATGCGATGACAGGGGGTAGTCGTTGGACGAAGTCGATTAACGACAAACTCTCTCAAGTGGCACATACCTTAGATATCCCGATGGCTGTCGGTTCAACGCATGCAGCGCTTAAAGATGAATCGCTCAAAGATACCTTTGAGATTGTAAGACACAATCATCCTAAAGGACTTGTAATGAGTAACGTTGGCGCAGATGTATCTTTAGATGGTGCGAAACGTGCAGTAGAAATGTTAGAAGCGGATGCCCTTCAAATCCATGTGAATACGCTTCAAGAGCTCGTTATGCCAGAAGGTAGTCGTGACTTTGTTGAATGGATGACACATATTGAATCTATTCAAAGTGAGATCGATGTTCCTGTTATTATTAAAGAAGTTGGCTTTGGTATGAGTCATGAAACATTATCGCGCATTCAATCACTCGGCATTAAACATGTAGACGTGAGTGGACGTGGTGGCACGAACTTTGCCCTCATTGAAAATGAACGTCGACCACTGAAGGACATGGCATATATGTCAGACTGGGGTCAATCAACTTTAATCAGTTTACTTGAAACAAAAGCCTTTCAAGATGATATAACTGTGTTTGCGAGCGGTGGTATTAGAAACCCTTTAGATGCGATTAAAGCGTTGACACTTGGTGCTACGGCAGTAGGCATGTCACGACCAATATTAGAATATGTAGAACAATATGGCGTCGACGAGACGATTAACTATTTAGAAACATTTTATCATCATATGAAAAAGATAGCTGTATTGCTTGATAAAGGTGATTTAGAAGCGTTGAAAGATGCTCAATATGTGATGGATCCTTATGTAATGAATTGGATAACACAACGAGGAATATAAAAAAAATAGGCTAGGACTTTTTAACAATTCCTATAAACAGCATGCTTTCCTGGGGCGTGGCCAGAGCCTGTAGTCTCTGGTGTCACGCTACTCCCCTAGGAGTCAGCTGTTTAGGAATTGTATGAAATTAAGCAATTAAGCTCATTTCATGACAATTGTCCTAGCCTTTTTATTGTTGATATTAGAACTATTTAAAGATGTTGATGAAGCCTGTGATAATTGGTACACCAAGTAAGTCTACTAAGAACGCACCAACAATAGGTACAACTAAGTATGCTTTTGGAGAGTTACCAAAACGTTTCGTGATGGCTTCTAAGTTTGCCATTGCGTTAGGAGTCGCACCAAGACCGTGACCAATAAAGCCACCAATCATTACTGCAGCATCATAGTTTCTGCCGAGTAAGAAGAATACGACGAATACTGAGAATAACACAACGAAAATAATTTGAACGATAACAATTACAGTTAACGGTAATGCTAAACTATAGATTTCTACAAGTTTAATACTCATTAAAGCGAGTGATAAGAAGATGTTTAATGAGATATCTCCGATACGATCATTAATTTTAAGGTCCACGATATTAAGCCCAGTAAATTCACTAATGTTACGCACAATTACGGCAATGAACATGGCACCAACGTATACAGGTACGTTTTGGCCTGTAGCTTCACTGAATTGTTCAGCTAAGTATGTTCCTAATGCCATACAGAATGAAATGATCGTTAATTGAATAAAGAACACTTCTGAGAATGTAAAACGATTGTGTAACTTTTTATTGAAGTCGAGTTGACTGTAATCTTTCGAAGTATTTTCAGTTTTAGCTGGTTCTAAGTTGTGCTTTTTGATTAAGAAACGTACGACTGGTCCCCCTATTAAACCACCTGCAACAAGACCTAATGTAGCTGCAGCTAAAGCAGCAGTTAAAGCAGAATCAACGCCTAGTTCTTGCACGGTTTGACCATATGCCGCAGCGTTACCATGTCCACCTTCCATTGACATGGTACCAGCTGTTAAACCAAGTAGTGGATCTAAGTTCATTACTTTGGCAAGTGATACTCCAATCACGTTTTGCATGATGGCAAGAATACCACATAATAACCAATAGATTAAAAGGACCTTTCCACCGAGACGTAATAATTTAAATGATGCACCTAGTCCAATTGTAGTGAAGAAGGCGATCATGAGGAAGTTTTGGAAAAACTTCGAATCAAGTTTAATGTTCACAATTCCTGTTGACTGTAAGATTGCGACTAAGATAGCGAATATTAATCCACCAATAACCGGTGATGGAATACAAAGACGCCTGAATATGTTAACTTTGTTTACAATAGCTTGACCAATTAAAAGCATGAGACAAGCTAGAAACAAAGTTGTAAGATTGTTTAATTCTATCATCTATTTTCCCCCTAGATTTAATTTAGAAAGGGCTTTCATGGCCAATGTATTATATTATACAGAAAAATTATAAGTGATTCCACATATTTTTCGAACTGCACAATTGTATTTTTACTATATACATAACGTTTTAAATTATTAGAATATTTAAATAATTAGTCACGATGGCTTTTGCGATATTGAGAAGCACTCATACTAAAGTGTTTTTTGAATGCTTTTGAGAACATGAGCGCATCATGATAACCAATTTCACGCGCAATTGTATTAATCGGTTTGTTGGTATGAAGTAGTAGTTGGGAAGCTTTGTACATTCTGAGGTGTATTAAGTAATATTGAGGTGATTCGTCTAAGTTGTTCTTAAAAAGTTTATAGAGATAGCTACGACTTAAATTCACGTGCTCTGTGATGTCATGAATGGTAATGCCATCCATATAGTGATTATGAATGTAGTTTAGTGCTTTTTCTAAGGTGGAATACGATTCAGGTTTAATATCTTCAATTGGTTTCGGGAATTGAAGTTGAAGATGATAGAGCAGGTCGTATAGGTGACGCATGAGTCGAATATCGTCTGAAAGTATTGGATTATAAGACCTCGCAATATCAAACATATTGAATATGATATGAGAAAGCGTCTTGGTATCTGTGTCTTGAATCACATAGTCTTCGTTTACAGTTGAACGTGAGAGATAAGAACGGACTTGCTTGCCACTAAAACCAACCCAGTAGTATGTCCAAGGGTTAGTCGGCGACGGATAATAGGATACGTTAATATCCTTCTTTAATAGAAATAAGTCGCCTGCTTTAAGATGATAAACTTGGTCTTCGTAATGAATTGTACCGGAACCCTTTGAGATATAATGTAAGACTGCTTGTCGTTTTACTTTGTAGGTGTAATCGACATGAGGTGTTCCGATCTCAATGCCACATTCATCTATTTGAGCTTAATAATTATCTTTCTTGAACTTCTTCCATAGTACTTGCATGCTTTAAACCCCTAAAGTATTTAATGGAAACATTTTACCATATTTTTGGTCGATGAAGTAATATTTTAAATAATAAAATTGTGATAAATTCAAATCGTTGAAAGTTTGTTTTATAGAAAGATATAAACGGGGGAACAAATCGTGAAGCAAGATATAAATAAATATAAACTACCAACACATGTTAAAATGTTGCATCGACAAAATGATTATCACGTTTATGCAACACCGGAAGAATTTCTTAAAGAATTGCCTGATGTTTCTACAATTACTTATTTAAAAGACAATTGGAAAACATCCATTTATGAAGATCCTAAAAACTTACTTGAACAACTTCTATTAACTACACAAATTAACGACACGCTAAAATTAGAACATATCCCAATCAGCGAACATGAACATACTTCTTTTGAACAACTTCTAAATGATTATCCAACGACGACTGTATTTAAGACGAGATTTAATATGAAAGATTATGAAGCGGTTAAAGATTACCATCTTACGTTACGTCAATTAGCACCATTTACTACGGTAATGCTGAATCACCATTATATTGATACGAGTGGTTATGATAGTTCGACCAAGCATTATGAAGTATCTGAAGTGATTAGTGCTTTTGATAATGAGCTAACTTTAGTCATGCACCCAGGTATAGCTGCCTCGAATTTAGCGATATCGAACGTGGAAGCTTTCATAATGAAAAGAGAGGTAGAACGCTTAGATGATTTTGATCTAGACATTAAAGTCATTAATTCGAATCAAGCTGAAGTAACTTTCAAATGTTTAGATGTAGAAGGGCGACCATACTTAAACTGTATGATTATGGATCCTAAGGGTAACACGCTCCTTACGCAAGAATTAGACTACGATAAACCAATTCAACTCCGTATCACGCATCCAATTGTAATGACTCCTGAAACAGAACACTTCTATGTATGTATTATAGAGTCTGAAACTGAATATATTAAACAAGAATTTGTCATTAAATTATAAATAATTCGATATACACCTTGTCATTAAGGGTAGGGCAGAGGGCTTTTAAAGTGGAAATAGGAAAGCTTTGAAAGGTATTGCCGACCACGATGATGAGGTGTATTTATGTGCAATGATAAAAATCTGTGTATTAAATATTAACCAGTACCTTGCAATGTATAATAGTGATGTGCTATATTCTATTTGAGTACTTGGTAATACACAGTACCGGAAAACGAGGTGTAACGATTGAATATTCAATATAAGAAAGGCGCTTTAGAATTAATTGTGTTATTAATCATCAAAAATGAGCCTCAATATGGGTATTCGCTTGTTCAGTCAATCGGGCGACATATGACGATTGCTGAAGGAACGGTGTACCCACTTTTAAGGCGTCTCGTTAAAGACGACGTGTTACAAACTTATTACCAACCGTCATCTGAAGGTCCTCAACGAAAATACTACGACCTTACAGAAAAGGGACGCGAGCGTTTAGAAGCACGTTTAGTTGAATGGGAATCATTTATTGAGATTGTAGACATTTTCATAAAGGAGGCAAACGCGAATGAATAAAGAGGCTTATTTAGCCACATTACGAAATCATTTAAAGCATATCAGTGAAGATGAAAAGAACGACATAATCGATGAATATCATATACATTTCTTAGATGGGATGCGGGATGGTAAGTCTGAAGCACAGATCTCGGAAGAACTTGGTCACCCTAAAGATATTGCTAAAGAAATGAATGCATCTATGGCTGTCGAACGCGCACATGAAAGTGGTAAGGTTGGTGATGTCGGAAAAGCAATTATCGCGACGATCGGACTAGGCGTGCTGAACTTTTTCGTGATTACGATACCGTTTATGTTTATCGTCGGTATATTGTTTACGATTGCATCGATGAGTGTAGGCTTTGTAACCGCGCCATTATTTATGATATTAAAGGGAGCTACGGATGGCTTTAACAATCTTATGCCTTTAGAAGTCTACGTTTCTCTAACGATGTTTGGCATAGGGCTTATATTCCTAGTGATCGCGATTAAAGCTATTAAATCATTTATTAAACTATGTGTTCGATACTTGAAGTGGAATATTGATCAGTTTAAAAGGAGTACGAAGGCATGAGAAAATATTTAAAGATACTATTAATCATAGGACTTATCATCACTGTTGTATTCGGAGCTTTGACGTTCTATGAAGTGAAGAAAATGAGTGAAGATCATGGCGTCACTAAGAAGAAAAGTAAATCGTTCGATGAACCGATTCATGGGTTAGATATTGATACGATCTCTGCAGATGTTGAGATAAGAAAAGGCGATCGCTTTAAGGTTGAAACCATGCTTAATGATAAGGTTACGAAATTTAGCACAAAAGTTGAAGATAAAACGTTGAAGGTAGAAGAAGATTCAAGCTTCCATGTAGAATTTGACATCTTTGGTAAAACTAATCGCAACAAAGTTATCGTTACTGTTCCAGAAACAGAATTGGAGAAACTTAAGCTAGAGTCAGATTCGGGTGACGTTAAGATTAAAGGCATTCGATCTAAAATGTCTGAAATAGATGTTGATTCAGGCCGTGTGACATCAGAACACAATAAATTAGGAAATTCTTTAATTCATATCGATACTGGCGACTTTATTTCTAAGAAAACGACTTACACACGCTTAGACACTTATACGAACACAGGTACAATTCGTATAGAAGATATGACACCTGATATTTATGCGAGTGCAGAAACGGATACAGGTGAAATCGATATTACGTATGATGAATTACCTCAAAATACACAATTTGATGCGCGTTCCGGTGTTGGCGATGTTTCCTTTGAAAATGATGCGCTTAAAGATAGACGTAGTGGTGACGGAAAGTATCTATTTAAATTAGTAGCCGATACAGGCGAAATTCGAATTAAATAAGGTTGATGGAGTGAGGCGTGAGCGCCTCACTTTTTTAGTTTAATCAACGGGAAGTAACGCTTTATAAGGGCTTTTCAAGGGGGAGCGAAAATAAATATTAAAGTTTTTAGAACTTTAAAAATATATTTTCAATAATTGGAATTAAACAAGAACCTTGTATTATATCTAAAAAAATGTATAATTCTGATAGTAATAATATGAATAGGAGAAATGAAAATGTCTAACGAATTACGCAGTAAAAAACAGTATGGTGCTTTAGCGTTACTTCCGTTAGTGATTTTTTTAGTGCTTTACATTGGCGTAGGGTTGTTTTTTACGATAATGGGTAGTGAAGATGCTTTTGACAAATTGCCTAGATATGTCGCGATATTTATAGGTATTGCAATCGCCTGGTTATGTTATGACATTAAGACGCCTTTTACTAAAAAGGTTAAGGTATTTACAGAGAATGCTGGTAACTCAGGCATTGTGCAACTTGGATTAATCCTGTTATTAGCTGGCGCGTTCTCGACTGCCGCTGGTGAAATGGGTGGTAAGGATGCCATGGTGAACATGGGATTATCAGTGATTCCAGCGAGCTTGATTATTCCAGGGATATTCATTATTAGTGGTTTCGCCGCGTTAACACTAGGTACGTCGACTGGCGCCCAAGCAGCCTTTATTCCTGTAGGTGTTAGTGTCGCACAGGCTGCTGATTTAAATGTTGCAGCTGCAGGTGCTGCGGTAATAGCAGGTGCATACTTCGGCGATAACTTATCGATTATTTCGGATACGACGATTGCTGCGACGAATGGTGTTGGCGCGAAGATGAAAGATAAGTTTAGAATGAACTTTCTGATTGCGCTACCTGCAGCAATAATTACCTTTATCATTTATGCGGTAGTTGGCGGTACTGGTAATATTAAAGGTGACTTAAGTTTCAATTTCTTAGATGTGTTACCGTATCTATTTGTGTTGGTAGCAGCAGTTTTTGGTCTGGACGTTATTCTTGTACTCATGATCGGTATTGTGATGACGGGGATTATCGGAATTGCTGAAGGTAAGCTTGATTTCTTCCAATGGACGAGTGCGCTTGGTAAAGGTATGGAAAGTATGTTTCCAATCTTCTTAGTCGCATTCTTAGTTTCTGGTTTAGTAGCCTTAATCCGTTATTACGGCGGTATTGATTGGGTCATCAAGACTATGAAATCTAAGGCCCGAAATCGTAAGAGTGCTGAATACGTCATCAGTTTCATGGCAGGTATTCTATCCGCGTCACTTGTTCATAATGTGCTTGCGATTATTATTTCTGCACCTATTGCAAAAGAAATCGGTCAGGAGTACAAAGTGCCACCGAAGCGAATGGCAAGTCTACTTGATATCTTTGCGGCAAGTGCTTTGATGTTGTTACCGCATGATAGCGGCATGTTAATGGTTGAACAATATGGTAAAGTTTCATATTTAGAAGTACTTCAATACTCTTTCTATCCTTTAGTATTGATGATATGTGCGATTATAACCATCCAGTTTGGTTTACTTCGCAAAAAGGAAAATAAGTAAGTATAAAAAGTGGAACCTGCTAGAGTGGGTTCCACTTTTTTTGTGGGTAGTGAGGTGTTGGCATTGAATTTTGTAGGAGGGCGCATTTGAGTGATTTGAAACTTGATGGTGAATCCGTAATCAAGTCTCAGAGCCTTTGAAACTTGATGGTGAATCCGTAATCAAGTCTCAGGGTGTTTGAAACTTGATGGTGAATCCGTAATCAAGTCTCAGAGCCTTTGAAACTTGATGGTGAATCCGTAATCAAGTCTCAGGGTGTTTGAAACTTGATGGTGAATCCGTAATCAAGTCTCAGGGCATTTGAAACTTGATGGTGAATCCGTAATCAAGTCTCAGGCCATTTGAAACTTGATGAGCGAGCCGTGATCGAGTCTCAGAGCCATTGAAACTTGATGAGCGATCCGTTATCAAGTCTCATCCACCATTCAAAGTTTCACTAAAGGGCTTTTCAGAAAGTGAAGTAAAGGAATATGGTGGTCAGCGTCTCATACATCTATTTCCAAGTATCTTTGGCGTCGATCATATCGCGTTTCGGACGACGTGAGACATAAGGGTTCCCTTTAACGGTGAAACGAAGCGGTTTATCCGTCCATTCACCTTTATTAGGAATGCCAATTCGAGCATCAGCTACGATTTCTTTAGGATATCGACGGTTTTCTTCATCTATATAAAATGGGCCGGCATTGATTGGCGTGCCATCTAAACTTTGCTTGATGTTCATAGCTTTCGTCAATTTACCTGGACCATTTGTGATATCATAGCCTGTCTTATTTCGATTCAACGACATCTCTTCAACACCTTCATCAGGTTCAATTCCACGGATCAATATACCATGAGGTACATCTTCGTCTTGAGCTACGAAATTGATAAGTAAATGTGTATGCATCACATGCGCATAAATTGTGCCGCCTTTACGATATAGCGACTCGACTCGCGGTGTTCGGCGACCGTTGTAACTATGCGACGCGCGGTCAATCGTCCCGAGATACGCTTCTGTCTCAACAATAAAACCGCTAAATCTCGTGCCTGATTCAGGATCGATATAAATAATCTTAAGGCCCAGTAAGTCCTTAGCTATCGTTTCAGTGTCTCTTTCAATAAAATCCATGACGTTCACTCCTTGTTAGAATAACTTTATCATTAATTTAAATGGACTTAAATACTGATATCATTGCTTTATTAAACAATCTAAAATTATAATTAATTATAAAAGTGTTTTAATTTTTTAGTTATATGATACGATGTACTTATATTTCAAAATTACAGAAATTTTTAAAAAGAAGGAGAGACTTTATGAAGAAGGACGTAGGGTTTTTAGAAGCGTTTAAATTATTTTGGACGAACTATTTTAATTTTAGAGGAAGAAGTCGTCGAAGCGAGTATTGGTATGTCGCACTATGGTTTATCATTATACATATCGCTTTTATGTTCGTTACAATTATTAGTTTCATTATTAATCCGATATTAGGAATTCTAATGGGAATCATTTGGGGACTATTCACATTAGGGTCTTTTATACCGAACTTAGCATTATTAGTTCGACGATTCCATGATGTAGGATTTCCAACTTGGGTGCCAATCGGGTTGTTTATATTTAATTTTCTTGTCGGCGTAGGAACAAACGTCGTTCAAGTCGTTATAGAGAAAAATTATACGCCTGAAAATTTTCCAATCGGTCTCGCGATTTTCATGATGGTGTTTGGTTTACTAAGTTTCGTACTTAGCATTTTCTCTCTCGTCGTGACGATTCTTGATTCTAAGAAAGGCACGAACAAATACGGTCCTAATCCGAAAGCAATCAATCATTACGACAATCGCTATGACGGTGATGGCTATAGTGACAACCAGCGTGATTTAAACGATCGTTTTCATGGTGATGCTTCTTCTGAAAAGCCCCACGAAAATAATCAAGACAAATATCATTACTAATTCTTAAGTGGCTTGAAAATTATCGAGCCACTTTTAATAATTCCATCAAGGAGGCGCTTAAAATCGAAAGAGATATAGGATTTTTTGAAGCACTTGTATTGTTTTTCAAAAACTACTTCAACATTAAAGGTAGAAGTTCTCGAAGTGAATTTTGGTACATGGTCATATGGGCGATATTGTTTACAATTGCGTTAACTGGTATTTCTATTTTAGTTTCCGAAATGTCATTTAATTCTATGAACGACAGAATTTTAGAGTTTATAATCTCACTCATATTCATTTTCTTAACAATTCCGGCGTTCACACTTAGTGTGCGACGCTTTCATGATGTAGGTTGGTCGATGACTATTCCAATTATGATACTCATTATATCTTTAATAGCAAGGTTCTTCGGGTTCTTCATAGAATTATCGTCAGGATTTGGTTTTACACAAATTGAAAAAGCAGTTACTGCACTCAGTACACCAAATTTTGATTATTTAAGTGGTGCATTTGGATTAATTCTAAGTAACCTATATTGGCTGCTTACGATAGCTATCTTTATTGTCGCGATATATAAATCGCAAAAGGGTCCTAACAAGTACGGTCCAAATCCTAAAGAAGATTTCGGGTTTTAAGCTTCAATTAAAAAAGGCGAACTCAACACATCGAGAGTTCGCCTAATTTTTATTCATAAAATATGCAATTTTAATAAATATCTCCAAGTGTCGCAGCCATGACTGATTTTATCGTATGCAGACGGTTCTCTGCTTGATCGAAGACGACTGAATGTTTACTTCTAAAAACCTCATCTGTGACTTCAAGTTCCTTCATACCAAACTTTTCATAGAAGGCTTCGCCCATTTCGCTTTTCAAATCGTGACAAGCAGGAAGGCAGTGTAAGAAGAGCACATCTGGATTCTTCGTTTGATCTATCATAGATTGGTTCACTTGATATGGTTTAAGTAGTTCAATACGCTCTGCAACTACGGATTCATCCTCACCCATAGACACCCAGACGTCAGTGTACAACGCGTCAGTACCTTGAACTGCTTCCTCGATATCGTCTGTAATAAGGATATGACTTCCAGATTCGCTCGCAAAGCTTTTGGCCTTTTCCACAACGGAAGCTTTAGGTTGTAAAGCAGTAGGTGCAGCAATATGAATGTTGACACCGAGCAGACTGCCCGCAATTAATAATGAATGCGCAACGTTGTTTCGACTATCTCCCACGTAAGTGAGCGTTTTGCCTTTCAATGCACCGAGCTTTTCTTTAAGGGTCATAAAGTCAGCTAACATTTGAGTCGGATGCCAATCATCCGTTAAACCGTTCCACACGGGAACACCTGAATGTTGCGCTAAATCCTCAACGTCTGATTGTTTAAAGCCACGATACTCAATACCGTCGAACATTCTTCCAAGCACTTTAGCCGTATCTTCAGCCGATTCTTTCGTACCAAGTTGTAAATCCTTTTCACCGAGAAATTGTGGGAAAGCACCCATGTCTCGCGCGGCAACAGTGAACGCACAACGTGTACGCGTCGAAGGTTTCTGAAAGATAAGCGCGATGTTTTTACCTTCAAGATAACGATGCGGAATGTGTCGTTGCTTTTTATCTTTTAACTCCATTGAAAAGTCAATTAAAGTTAGTAGTTCATCACCTGTATAATCCATCGTTTTTAAAAAGCTTTTACCTTTAAATTGATTAAGTTGGTGTAATGAAGTTGTGTAAGTTGTCATAATATCCACTCCAATAATACCAGTTTGAATTTATATAGAGTATAAACGACTAAATATTCTAAATCAAGTATTAATATACAATTACGAACGAAAGTTGACAGTCTATCAGATGTCATATATATTGTACATGTAACATATATGTGACATTTGAAGAGGTGGCATTTTGAAACAGGTTAACCATGTGAAAAAGTATCGAGGCGCGCGCGGCCTCTCTCAGTTAGAACTAGCGAAACGAATAGGTGTCTCTAGACAAACGATTAACTTAATTGAAAATGATAAGTATAATCCATCATTAAATTTGTGTATAAACATCGCGAAGACACTTAATGTAACTTTAGACGACTTATTTTTAGAAGGTGATTAATATGGCGAGCTATCGTTTAAGTGATTTTACGAAAGATCAATCGGGACTAGATGAATATCAACGTACTATGGGCACGAAGATAATTGGATTCGTTGAAACGTTGTTAGTAGTGGCTTTATTTATAGTGTGGTATATCTCAGTTATCACATCGATTGCGACAGCAACAATGTCACTCACGCCGATTCTATTAACAGTAATCTTCTTTATAGTAGGCGCACGAGCGGCAATTCATAGTGACTTTGTGACACAACGTAAGAAAGTTGTGGCGAGTGAAGCGGAGAAAGAAGCATATATTCAACGTCGTAAACGTATCAGTATTATCGGTGGTGTCTTGGTTTATCTATTTATGGTTATATCAATGATGATTATGATGTTTACTTTAAAGGTGAATGTATGGAATGCTTTTATTCAAATAACCGGATCCTTTGTAATCTTTTACCTACCTTTAGCGTATTCATCAACTAAACAACTGCGTAAACAAGTCAAAGTAGATGCTGATGGAATTGGTGGTGTTGAGGCATGAAGATCATAGATTTTGTTTACAACTCACTTCTTGAAAATGACAAACGTGATGAACTTGAACGTTTGAAATTATTTAAACTCAAAACGATTACGTATCTCATTCTATTTTATAGTGTGCTCCTTACGGCAGTACTTGATTTAGCATTACAACTTATTCTACATCAAAGTATTGTAATGCCAATCATTTTAATCCTATTATTGTTAGGTTCATATGTAACCATTCGTATATTGTTCTATCGAAATGGCATATCCCTAAAGAAAGAATAAATACTTAGTTATCCGGTAAAGTACAATCTTTGCCGGATTTTTTATTTTGAAAAAGGGAAAGGTTAAATGAAATTAGTTTTTGAAATATTCTAACAATTTTTGTAAGATAAGGTAAAAGCTTAAAGGGGAAAATTTATGGAGAAAAAAGATAAGAAGTTTCAGCTCAAAACGCCTCACACATACGCGTTACTGCTCATGGTTATCGCCTTATCTGTCGTGCTAACGTACGTGATACCTGCAGGCACCTACGACCGTGTTAAGGAAGGGGATCAAACGAAAGTAGTGCCAGGTTCTTACCAACACGTAGATCAGCAAGCCGTACCAGGCATAGATATGTTTCGTTCGATTCCTGAAGGTTTAATTTCAGGAGCGGATATTGTATTTTACATCTTTTTAGTAGGGGGCGCATTCGGCATTGTCCACCGTACTGGTGCTATTGAAGCGGGTGTTAATAAAGCGATGCGTTCTTTAGGTAAATCTAAAGTGTTAATGATTCCGCTCACGATGTTGTTGTTTTCTGTGCTGGGCTTTTCAATTGGGTTGGCGGAGGAGACCATTATCTTTGTGCCAATCGGTATTATAATTGCGCGCGCACTTGGCTATGACGCGTTAACGGGTGCTGCGATGGTGATACTTGGTGCATCAAGCGGATTTATTGGGGGGATGTTGAATCAGTTTACGGTCGGTGTGGCACAAAAGGTTGCGGAAATTCCGATGTTCTCAGGTTGGGGACTGCGTTCAATTATTTATCTCTTTATCGTGTCTGCGGCGATTCTTTATGTCATGATATATGCGAAACGCATTAAAAAGGATAAGATGAAGAGTTATGTTTATCACCTTGAACAAACACCTGAAGCACAGTCTCAACAAATGGTAGATAAAATTCACTTCTCAGTGAGGCAATTACTGAGTTTACTGATACTTGTAGCGGCCATTGTCGTGAACGTATTTGGTATCTTTAACTACGGTTGGACGTTCAACGAAATGAGTGCGAACTTTTTATTAGCAGGTATTATCGCAGGATTTGTCGGTGGCCTTGGCTTTAATGGTACGTTTGATGCATTAATTGAAGGTATGAAGTCCGTGTTGTATGGTGCGATGATCGTAGGATTTGCGAAAGGTATTGTTGTGATACTTGAGAATGGTAAGATTATCGACACGATTGTGTTTGGTATGACGTCACTTCTTGAAAATTTACCTGGCGCAGTAACGGTACTTGCGATGTTTATCTTGCAATTTATGCTTAATTTCTTTATTCCTTCAGGTTCGGGTCAAGCTTTGACGACGATGCCATTAATGGTACCGATTTCAGATATTCTCGACATCAATCGACAAATTACCGTTCTCGCTTTCCAATATGGTGATGCGATTAGTAATAGTTTATTCCCAACATCGGCAGTACTTATGGGGGCGTTAGCCGTTGCCGGTATTTCATATGTAGAATGGCTGAAATTTGCTTGGCGTATTATCCTAGGTTGGGTCGTAATTTGTGGATTAGGTATGACAATAGCATTGTTAATTGGTTATTAATTTTAAAGTAAAATTTATATTCTTTTAACTAAAAAGTCCTCAATTATTATATACTAAGAGTAATGCAATTAAAGTAAGGAGTGTATATGCATGACGTTATCTGTTCAAAGTATCTCGAAAACGTTTGGGGACTTTAATGCTGTTGATGATATTTCATTCGAATTATCTGAAGGTCGCATGCTTGGTTTCTTAGGACGTAATGGTGCTGGTAAGACAACGACGTTTAGAATGATTCTTGGATTGTTAAAACCTACGTACGGTAAAGTAACTTATAAGGGACAGAAAGTAGATAAACACTTATATGATTCAATAGGTTACTTACCTGAAGAAAGAGGACTTCATACAAAACATACCGTTGAAGAAGAGTTGGTGTATCTAGCTACGCTTAAAGGTATGCCTAAAAAGGAAATTAAAAAAGCTTTAGACGTATGGCTTGAACGCTTTGAAGTGACGGAACATCGTACGAAGAAAATCGAAGCGTTATCTAAAGGTAACCAACAAAAGATTCAATTGCTGGCAAGCTTAATTCATAAACCAGAATTACTTATTTTGGATGAGCCGTTTAGCGGACTTGACCCAGTTAACGTAGAGCTTTTAAAAAAGGCGGTCATTGAATTGAATGAAGCGGGGACGACGATTATCTTTAGTTCGCATCGTATGGATCATGTTGAAGAGTTATGTGACGATGTTGCGATTATTAATAAAGGTCAATTAGTTGTATCAGGTTCGATTAAGGACGTTAAAAATGATTTTGGTCATAAAAAGATTGTGATTGAAGGCGAACATACATATGAGGATTTAGAAGCGTTGCCTGGAGTTGTGGACCTTTCACAAAGTAAACGTGTTACAGAGGTGCTTATTGAAGACGAAGCGGTAGCGGAGCAGGTCTTCCAAGCGGTCGTAGCGAAGGGCTATGTGAAACGTTTCCAAGTTATCGAACCATCGCTCACTGACATCTTTATTCAGAAAGTAGGTGAGGTTCATGAGTAAGTTTCTCGCGACATTTAAACTCACTTACATTAAAAAGATTAAAACGAAGTCGTTCGTCTTGATGACGTTATTAATGATGGTGTTAATTTTGGTAGGTGCAAATATTGATAAAATCATTAAAGCATTTAACCCGGGTATGGGCGAAGTAGGTATTGTTACGCAAGATAAAGATCTATACAAACAACTTAAGGCAGCTGAAGAAAAGATTGATGACAATGCTAAAATTCAGTATGTGAACTCAGCTGAAGCGGCTAAAGAGAAAGTTAAAGATAAGGATTTAGATACGGCATATATTATTGAAGAAACAAAAGATCACGCGTTGAAAGGAACGATTGTAGGGCGCCAAAACGCAGATCCAGGCGATAAGGCGAAATTACAAGGCATCTTAACGACGTTCCAACAACAACGTATGAGCCAAAGTTTAAATATCAAACCTGATAAAATGCAGAAGTTGTTATCTCAAAGCCAGGTAGATGATCTCAAGGTTTCAGAAGATGATAAAGAAACTGAACGTGATTCGAGTGAATCTTTCTTTATCACTGGATTTGTCTATGTCATCGTGTTCTTAATGTTCTTTATCATTATCAATTATGCGAGCCAAATCGGTATGGAAGTAGCTAATGAGAAGACGTCACGTGTTATCGAAATGGTTATAACGAGTGTGTCTCCAATTGCGCATGTGCTATCGAAGATACTCGCGATTATAGCGGTCGCGTTTACACAACTACTGCTTATCGTAGCTACGATGGTATTTAGTTACTTCGTGTTTGACTTAAGTAGCCTGTTTGAAACACTTGATCTTAAAGTTGGTCCGGATGCCGTTAAAGTCATGATTTATGGTGTTATATTCTTTATCTTAGGTATCATCAGTTTCATATTCTTAGCAGCAATGCTTGGTGCAATGACGGCTCGTATTGAGGATGTTGGTCAAGCGATTGCGCCGATGACGTTAATTCAAGTAGGGGCTTTCTACATTGTAATGTTCAACCTAGCAACACCGAACTCTCTTATTGCAAAGATTACAAGCTTTATACCGTTATTCTCGCCGTATGTCATGTTCTTAAGAAGCTCGAGTCCAGATACACCGTTTTGGCATGTTTTAGTCGGTATGATTATTTCACTCATTACGATTGCCGTCTTAATGTTCTTAACGATGAAAGTGTATAAAGACGCTGTATTATCATTTGATAAAGGTTTATTTGCTTCAATTAAGAGACTTTGGAAAAATAAAAACGCATAAGTGATTGCGTCATTTGTTATTTGAACGTGAGAAACTGTTTGCATGAATGTGCAGGCAGTTTTTCTTATTATAATGGTAAGATATTTAAAGGGCTTTTCAGGAGGTGACAAAGATGTCAGTGATTTATCCAATCGCGGTATTTATATTGGCTGGATTATGTGAAATAGGTGGCGGTTACCTCATCTGGTTATGGCTACGCGAAGAACAAAGTATGTTGTTCGGTTTAGGTGGCGGTATACTGCTGATATTGTATGGTGTTGTTGCAACGATGCAAGTATATCCGACGTTTGGACGTGTTTATGCAGCTTATGGCGGCGTATTCATCGTCATGAGTTTAATTTGGGGATTCGTCGTTGATAAGGAAGTTCCCGATAAATTTGATGTGATTGGTGCCGTAGTTTGTATCGTTGGGGTGCTAATTATGGTATTACCACATCGAGGTTAAGTCGTTAAGGTTGATTGTGCGTTGGCGTAATTTATGTTACGGGTGTAAAATTAAAGAATCGAGACAAAATAAATTTGATTAATTAATTTGATACAAAAAATTTCCCTTAACAGCTGACTCCTAGGGGAGTAGCGTGCGTCTGGAGACTACAGGCTCCAGCCACGCCCCAGGAAAGCATGCTGTTTAAGGGAAATGCTTAATATAGCAGTGTTAATGCTATGACTTTTGATAGTTGCAATATTTCATTCTATTTAATTTTATTACCTTGAGCGTCTAATTTCACGATTGGCTTACCTTCTTCTTTTTTGTATGTACCCACAATTTCAAGGTTTTGATCACGGTAGTTTACCGTCCAACTCGTGATGCCGTTATGCCACTTAACATTATCCCAGATGTATTTTTCCGTATCGATAGGCTTGCCTTCGAATTTATTAATCATGTCATAAACTTGAGTGCGCGCACGTGTCATTGTTGCTGTACTTTCTTCAGCCTTATATTTTTCTGCAGTTTGTTCATTTTCGAGAGGGTTTTGGTTACTAAATTCTACTTTTTGAGCTAATTCATTAAATGATTTTAATTGTTTATTATCTTGATATAACTGATTTAAATCAAGTTCTTTACCATTTTTCAATAATTCTTGATATGAGCCCGGGCTTTGTGAGCCAGCGATAAAAGCTTTATCCTTTCCAATACCAATCTTCGTAGCGAAAGGCTTTTTAGGTGGGTACACCGTATAGAATTTCATATCCTTCGGCGCTCCAGGTATTGGGTTCATTTTAATTAAATGTAATTTATAAAGTTGTTTCTTTTCAGGTGGATTCGAGTAATGTTGTTCGAAGATACCTGTAAGAATTTCTCTTTTCGATAATGTAAATTCTGATGCTTCATCGGCTGAGAACACGAGCGCAGCTTTCTGAGCAGGCGATAAGTTACTTACGCCTTGATCTTTTTTCTTGTCGTCAGCAGCTTTTGATTCAGTTGCTTGATCTGATTCAGATGCCTTCTCTGATTCTTTAGTTTCGTCTGATTTCGACGTTTCTTCAGTTTTAGCTTCCTTATTATCTTCAGATGACTTAGATGATTTTGATTCTTCTGTCGCTTTGTCTTTCGATTTTTCTTCACTTTTAGGTTCGCTTTGTTTCTGATTCTCGTCTTTATCAGATTGCTTACTTTCAGTTCCGCCGTCACACGCAGTCGTAAAGATAAATAATGTGCTTAACAACAGTATGAGTCTTTTCATGAATGGTCTCCTTTATCATATTTTAATTTTAAGGTGAAGCTATTTTTTATAATAACATAATATTTAAAAGGTTTTATCAAATTAATTATCTTATTTCTATTTTTATTACACCTCTTGAAAAGCCCTTTGAGAAAGAGGCGCTTAAGAAGGTTTTAGGAAGTGATTTTAGATTATAGGGATTTAGGAAATTGAGGTTGTTACAAAGACTGAAGTAAACAATGTAATAAGGAAGCCATGTTACAAAGACTGAAGTAAACAATGTAATAAGGAAGCCTTACGTACCTCTAATCGTCTACTTTTTAGCCTTCGCTAGGCGCTTTTCCAAAGTTTGACGACGTTCATCCGTAATATACGGATTTCTAAGCGCATACTCTAATTTCACGATATTCTTACGGTCGACATAAAAGACATCATTTATATCTGCTATTGATAAACGTGTAGCAGGTTCAGCTTCTTTAACCAATTTCATATGATCATCAGGCTTAACATGTCCTTCTTGAATAACACGCATATAGCAACCCGTTTTACCAGTTTGAGACATGCGTTTGACTAAGTCTTTGACACCGTACAAGCTTTGAATTTTCCAACAAGGTTCACGAATCTCAGAAACTTCGATAATAGCCTCTCCAAGTTGGTATTGGTTACCAAAGTAAAGATCAGATTCATCGATTTTTTCAATAGTTAAGTTCTCACCAAACATCGCATATTCAGGCATAGGATCGATATCCGCTTGCCACATGTGATAGTTATGTTTACTAAAAATACACACATCTTTATCTGGACCACCATGACTATGATATTGCTGTTCGTCTTCAACGAACCCTGTCTTTGATAAAAACATTGATTGTTGAATAGGCTTTTTCATAATGGCAGACGACATTGCCTTATCTTGACCATAGGGCACTTCGTTGATTTTACCAGTAGAAATGGCGATAATTTGATAGTTCATACGATTACCTCCGGACGTTTAATTACTAGTATCGTATCATTACGCCAGATAAATTTCAGTATTAAAAAAAGAGCGAGACCAGAGTCCCGCTCTTATACATTAAACTTATGCCCAACCTACATGACCTAAACCAACTATAGTGACTTCCCCGTCAAGTACTGCAAATTTAATTTGATTACCATTAAAATTATAGGCATAATCACCATTATCTTTAGAAATTTCTCCTCCTGGACCTGGATTGTCAGGGTGGAATTCATAATCTTCACCATATGCGTTAATAATATCTTCTTTCGTAAGTTGACCTGGTGCCACTCTGAACGTTGTTTTATCAGGTCGATTGTCTTCATCCACAAATGCAAAATCTTGGTCATATACTTGCTTACTCACTATATTTCCGTCTGACTCTGCATCTTGTAAGTTAACTTTATATCCATTAAAAGTAATGTTGTTATATTTCGCTGCGCGTACAAAGTCAGGATCTACAACAAAACTAGCATTGTTTTCAACATAACCATTATATTCATACCAAGGCGTTACGGCCTCTTCTTCTTGAGCTTGTGCCTCTTGTGAAATTCCCACCCCAGAAGCAAGTAAAGTACTAAACGTAATTCCAGTGGCTGCGACTATTTTTGTTAATTTTTTCATAGTATTTTAACCCCTTTAATTTTATTTAGCTTACACTTAAAAGATTACAAAACTATAAGTAAAAGTACAACTCATATACTCTGAATATTGTGAATATTAGCATAATTTTTGTTATTATTATTCCTAATAGCTATAACTTTAACTTATATGAAACTTTTTGATTTATATTAAATGATGTGAAAGTATGCAACTTACTAGTTGGATTAAATAGCTATTTTTAAAAGAGAGGCTGGGACATTATACTACAATTCCCTTAAACAGCTGGGGCATGGCCGGAGCCTGTAGTCTCTAAAGCCCAACACGTCTTTTCAATACGTGAGTTGGACTTACAAAGTAGCATAGCTACTTTGTACCATGCTCAAGCCCCAGCTTGCATAGCTTGATAATTTGCTTACGCAAATTTCCGTGCTGGGGCCCCGCCCTCTGAGTCAGCTATTTTGAGAATTGTAGGGAATAAAGCTTAATTGCTCTATTTAACGACTTATGTCCCAGCCTCTCAAAGACAAATGTATTAAACCCAGGCAGTAGATCCTAAGCCAACAACTTCAACGTTTCCATTAGTAATACGGAATGATACATTATTACCATTTAAATTGTAAGTATATGTTCCATTTACTTTATATGCGTCGCCATCAGGAGTATGGTAGGCAGGTGTAAATTCATAGTTAGTACCGTAGGCTTTAAAAACGTCTTTCTTAGTTAATTGACCTTCATCTAGTACGATAGTAGTTCCATCCGGGCGTTTATCCTTATCAAAGAATAAGAATTGTTGATCGTATTTAGAATCAAATTTACTAGAAGTTTCTTCTACGTTATATGCTCCTAAATTTAACTTATAACCATTAAGTGTTACGTTATTATATTTAACTGCGCGAACGAAGTCTTGGTCTACAAGGAATCCAGCGTTATTACCAGCATTACCATTATATTCATACCAAGGTGTAACTGATTGCGTGTCTTGAGCGTGAGCGTCATTGTTAAACGTCATTCCAGTTGCGAAAAGTGAACTAAATGCAATTCCAGTGGCTGCGACAACTTTAATCATCTTTTTCATATTATCTTAACCCCTTTAACTATATTTAGCTTACGGGTATTACATTACAGTAACGTTACAAATATTACAACAGTTTTACCATCTAAAACGACTAAATTCTTAATACATATAATTAATGACTTTTCAAAAAGTGATAAAATTTACTTATTATAAAAAGTATTTAAATTATAAATGAATGGTATTACGCTTATTTACAATAACACTATATAACTACGCTTGAGTGATGTACAATAAGTTTATAAAGAATCGTATGAGGAGGATTTCAAGATGGATGTTAATGCTTTAAAGGAAATGACGTGCGATGAAGCGGTCAAATATATTAAAGATGGTATGGTTTTAGGTATCGGAACGGGAAGTACGATTGAATTGTTAGTACCTAAAATTGCAGCATTACAAGAGCAGTCCATTTATGTAACAGGTGTCTGTACGTCTAAACAAACGAAAGCACAAGCCGAAAGTTTAAATATTCCGATTAAAGAAGTGAACGACGTGACGCATATAGACCTTGCGATCGATGGTGCTGACGAAGTTGACCCTGACTTAAACCTTATAAAAGGTGGTGGTGGCGCTTTATTCAGAGAGAAAGTTATCGATGAAATGGCTGACCAATTTATCGTACTTGTTGATGAACGTAAACGCGTTAATTACCTTGGAGAAACATTTAAATTACCAGTTGAAGTCGATCCATTTAACTGGGTGCACGTTCAAAGACATATCGCTTCATATGAAGGCGTGACGCCTGAACGCCGTGAACAAGATGGAGAACCTTTTGTGACGGATAATGGTAATTATATTCTTGACCTTGCTCTCTCTGAAAAGATTGATCCTAAAGCATTACACGAATATTTAATTCATTTAACAGGAGTTCTTGAAACAGGATACTTTATCGACTGTGCAACTCAAGTCATTTATGGTACAGAAAATGGTGTTGAGGAAGTATTTAAGGAAAGTAATTAATCGAAAATAATAAGGGTATATCACAAATAAATTATGATGTTCGAAGCATCCAAGTAAGTGCGTCACACTCAACCTTAATGTATGTTAGGAGCAAAGTCTTATGAATTCAAGAGTCAACACGATGTCTCGGTCTTTTGGATTACTTCTCATATTACTCATTGCGGCTCACCAATTTCTAATCAACAAGCATCTCACGTTAGGTATCATTACCATCATTGTCTTACAACTCGGTATGTACATGATGAGAGGGTTGATGTCTAAGCGTGTTCGAAACGCCTTAATTTTAGCGATTATCTTTTTTACGTTTACGGACGTAGTTTGGATTGTTACGAACCACATTGCATTTTGGGTGTTGTCACAAGTCACCCTAATGTTTATCGCATTCGGTTTATTAATTTTTGGTCTTTTCATTCAGAAAAATGAACGTGGTAAATTAAGGTTTGTTATCGAAGAAACGTCGAAAGGTATTGTATTTGCGATTGTTTCACTTGCGACGATATTGCTTTTCGCGGGGAGCTTCAACTCGCAAATCTTTAGTATTGTGACGCAGAAAATTATGGGTGAGAAGAACTATATTCAAGCTGAAGAGAGCATCTCAGTTATTAATGGTAAATATAAATTAATTAGCGATGTTCAATATGATTCGGATAAACCGCGTAGTTACATGGATATTATGACAAAAAACGGGAAGGTCGATCCTGATAGACCAACGTTCTTTTACATCCATGGTGGCGGCTGGGTTGCTGGGGATAAGATGGAAGGTGACCCGCATTCTGAGACGAATGATAGTAACTTATTGTATCAATATAAGAAGATGGTTGATGCAGGTTATAACGTTGTAACGATCAACTATCCACTTGCACCGCAGTACCATCATCCTGTTCAAGTTCAACAAGTGTCCGATGCAATTTCCTTCTTAAAGGACTATGGTAAAGGCTACGGCATAGGTACGGATAAAATCGTGATGTCTGGTGGTAGTGCTGGTGGCCAACTTGCAGCGGAATTCGTTACGATTCAAGCGAATCCTGAATACGCGAAGATGGTTAAAGTTAAGCCAGTCATTTCTTTAGATAATATCAAAGCACAAGTTTTAGAGGTACCGATGTTAGACCCAGTACGCAATCACAAAACGGATCGCGAAAATATACTCAATGATTATATGTTTGGTCAATACTTTAGTGCCTACGTTGACCAACCGCTTGTTGTGTATCGTTCTAAATTAAATAAGAAATTGAATCTTATTGAATATATTAATGAAGACTTTCCACCAACATTTTTATCAGATGGTAACTTTGGTTCCTTCTCAGACCAATCTAAAGATTACTTTGTGTCACTCAGTCAAAATGATGTTAAGGCAGATATTTATATACCTGACATAGATGAAGGCCGAGCAGGTCATGGTTTTATGGGGGATATTGATTCCAAAGAAACACAGACCTTTACGAAGAAGAAATTAGAATTCTTGAATTCGATTGATAGCTTAAATACGAAGAAAAATAAACAACGCGAAGAAAAGCGTGAACGAGCCCAATAAACGCTGCGTTTCAAATTGAATACACAAAAATAAGCCCTAGTCTAGGTCACTTACCTTAAAGGTTAAAGTGCTTAGTACTAGGGCTTGTTTCATCTTATCGCTTGTTTCTAAATGGACGACGTCTTCTTAACTTACTTTTCTTTGATGTTTCAGGTTGCGCATCTACTTCAGGATGTTGGTCTTGAGTAACCTTTGAAGAATATGGACGACGCTCGTTAAATTTCTCATCGAGGTCTTGATTGAGTTTACGTTCATCTCGATCTGAAATATCGTCTTGTTGCCAACTATCATGCGTTTGGGCTTGGAAGTCATCTTGAGCAGGATCACGATCGTGAGTTTCGTCATAACGTTCATGATACGCATGTTGAGGTTCCTCACGTTTATCATATCTGTCTTGATAGTGTGCTTCCGAGCGACGGTTTGAGTAATCGTAACGGTCCGTTTCATCAAGTTCATCGGTATCATACGTACGTTTATGTTGGTAATCCGTATTTAAACTTTCATCATAAGAACCTCTAGCACGTCTTTGTTTCGCTTTATTTTTACCATATTTGAAAAGCCTTATAAGCATATTAATGATAATGTAAATTAAAGCACCAGCTAAGGTTGTTAAACTTAAAAGCTTGATTGAGAATAATTCGCCTGTTTCTTCACTAAAGAAGAAAATTTGTCCAATTGCCATTAACGTATGGAATACTGTCGCAATATAGATCGTACGACCTTTCGTATCACGAATTAATTCACCGGCAATTAATGAAAAGGCGAAGTAAAATAAGAAATTGTACATCGCAAATGTTAAACCAAATGACGTCACAGTAAACCAAAGTGCGTATATCACACCGACGATAATCGAAGCGATAAAAGTATAAACCTTTTGTTCAACGATATGTTGTAAATAAGAACGAAAACCAAATTCTAGTAAAAAGGCTGTCGCAAGTTGGCCTAGGAATAATTGCCATAAAGGTACGGATAAGTCCTTTGCTTGTAATAAAATAAAACTATCTGCATATGTATTAGATAAGACCATTCCGATAATAAATATGATTAGAGGTAGTAAAATCGCGAGTAATAGGCGTTCAATTACTTTCAAGTTAATACCTAATTTTAAATCACCAAGTTGAATGCGCTTATGTTTGAATACTAATATACATATTAATGAAGCAATAAATGGTGCGAATGACAGTATACTAAATACGAATTTCTTTGTCGTAATAAGGTCTTGAAAGTCTTTTAAAATAAGTGGAAGTCCAAACGTTATTACGAAAAAGACAAATATTGTCATAGCCCATTGAAAGCCTGAGATGCGCTTTTTAGTCATAGTAAATCCTCCAAATCTCTAAATGCAATATATTATAATCGCATAATGATATTATAACGACGAAATGTTTGTAAATAAATTAGTTATGGGTAATTATCATTGAAATGTAATAAAATAACAACCAGATTGAAAAAATGGTGTTCTTTATAAAGTGCCAAAGGTGCGCGTATGGCGTATTTGATTTTAAATATCGTCACCATTTATACTTAATCTGAGGGCTTAAATAAAGGGAGGATGTTAGGTAATGTATCAACAAGCAGAATCAAAACTTTGGAATGGGCGTTTAGATAGTGAAACAGAAGAACGTCATTTCAGATTATTCCAAACAGTGAACTTTGAAGATATCAACGCGGCAGAAGATCACAAAGAAGATGGTATTGGTATATTAGGTTACGCGATTGATAAAGGTGTTGAATTAAATAAGGGGCGCGTTGGCGCTAAAGAAGGTCCTGACGCGATTCGAAAGGCCTTTTCAGGATTGCCAATCCTAGATAAAAAAACAGTTACTGACTATGGTAATGTGTATCATGATCGCGATGAATTAATTGATACGCAAAAAGAGTATGCAGATTACGTTGAGAAATCAATGGCGCATAATAATTTCACGTTCTTAATTGGCGGTGGCCACGATATCGCTTACGCACAGTATCTTGGTGCACGTAAAGCGAACCCTGATGCATCAATTGGTTTCATTAATATCGATGCGCATTTCGATAACCGTAAAGAAAAGCATTCGACATCAGGTACTTGCTTTAGACAAATTCTCGATAACGACGATAATGCGGATTACTTTGTATTAGGTATCCAACAAAGTGGTAACACGCAAGGATTATTCGACTATGCTGAGGAAACGAACACTGAATTTGTGACAGCTGATGAATTACAAGGCCAAATCGCGCCACCAATTAAAGATAAAATTGAATTATTCATGCAAAATCATGACATTGTATTATTTACACTTTGCATGGATGTTATTGACAGTGCATACGCACCAGGCGTTAGTGCACCTGCAGTTCTAGGTTTAACGCCAAATATTGTTCTTGAATTAGCAAAACGTATTACGGCGTCAGACAAAGTAAATACAATGAGTATTGCTGAAATGAATCCAACATATGATGTAGATAATCGTACAGCTAAATTAATTGCGAACATTATGCATCATGTGATGTATTAGATTTCATGTCCCAATACTCACGACATAGATTAACTAAGGAAAGCACTTGTTCAGAGTGCTTTCTTTTTTTGAGGTAATTAATGTAAATTGTACGCTTTAGGTTTGGACGCATGCGTAAAGTCTTCAGTTTGCTTGTGTTAAACGATTGATAGTAGACACGCGGGATAACGGCATATCCTAAATGTTGATGAACAAAGTTCGTTGCTGCTTCAAAGCGATCGACTTCCATGACAATGTTCGCGCGGATATTAAGTCGTTTAAAGTAATCATTTAAGTGCTTTCTGACACGGTATTGCTTATTTGGCAAAATGAGTGGCAAATTCTTGATTGAAATTGAACGTTGGTTAGGAAATTTATCTTCTGGCATCACGATGACATAATCTTCTTCATATAACGGGATAGATGTGATATCTTCGTGCTTAATTTGGTCATTCGTTAATCCGATATGAATATCAAACTTGAGTAATTGCTGAATTGTTATTTCTGGGTCTAAAACTTCTGATATTTGGTAATGTTGATCAGGGAATGATTGACGATGTTTATGAATGACTAATGGTACCCAACGGCTCGTCGATTCTAAGATAGACATTTTAATTTTAGGGTCATGGCTAAAGTTAAGGTCGTGCATCTTTTCTAAAGTTTGATGATATTCTTGCACGAGTTCAGTCGCATAGTTGTAAAATTGAATCCCTTTTTCTGTAATTTTGATTGCTTTCGTTGAACGCGTGAGCAATTCATAGCCTAAATCTTCTTCCATCTTCTTAATTGTTGCAGTTAAAGAAGGCTGACTAATATGTAGAAACTGCGCAGCTTTAGTAAAACTATTATATTTCACGATTGCGATAAAGTATTCCAGTTGAATGATCTTCATATATCTTTACTCCTATTATCAAAATATCGTTCCAATTATCTGTCAATTTCAAAAATTCCAATAAATACAGGCGTTTTAATGCGTTTTTAAAATCCCTAAACTATAGGTTTTTAGGGGTGTTAATAGACTTAACCTATAAATAATTAGTTTATTTATATTAGTTAGCTATATTTTATCATATTATAATAGAGAAGGAAGTGGGATGGTACTTAACACAAAGGGGTGTATTAAGTACATGTGGAAATTTTTTGTATATAGTTTTATAGGTATCTTATTCTTCTTTGTTCCTATGGAAATAGGTGGAAAGAACTCAATCTTAATTGATCACTTAGTTACGTTGATCAGGAATACAGTAGGGCCGGTATTACCGTACTATATTTTATTACTTTTAATACTTGGTGCTATTTATCCAATCGTAACAGGTCAATGGAAGAAAACGACTACCGAGAAGATATTTACATTCTTCAAAATCTTAGGGGTAATCATCGGATTTATGGTCGTGTTTAAGGTAGGGCCTGGATTTGTTTTAAATCCTAAGATAGGACCTTTCCTATTTGAAAAGCTAGCGCTACCGCTTGGTGTATTAATTCCTGTAGGGGCAATATTCTTATCACTACTTGTAGGTTATGGCCTACTCGAATTTATCGGTGTTTTATGTCGTCCATTTATGCGACCAGTCTTTAAGACGCCTGGTAAATCTGCAGTAGATGCTGTAGCGTCCTTCGTTGGAAGCTATTCAATTGGTTTACTTATTACGAATAGAGTATATAAAGAAGGTCACTATAACCACAAGGAAGCAGTCATTATTGCGACAGGATTTTCAACGGTTTCAGCTACATTTATGATTATTGTTGCAGAGACACTCGGAATCTTAGAACATTGGAATTTATATTTTTGGTTAACGCTCGTTATCACATTCGTAGTAACAGCAATTACAGTACATATCCCTCCAATCAGATTTGAATCAACAAGCACATACGACAACGTACCTTATCAAAAGGAAATAAAACAAGACATGTCTTTACTTAAAGAAGCATGGGAAGAAGCTAAAATCGCAGTTAAAAACAGTGCATCTTTATGGGAGAACGTTAAAACCAATTTAAAAGATGGTGTTGTTATGACAATTGCAATTATCCCATCAATCATGTCAATTGGTTTCTTAGGGTTAGTAATCGCTGAATACACACCGATTATTAAGTATATCTCTTATATTTTCTACCCGTTCTTAATGTTCTTTCCGATTGATGATGTATCAACTTTATCTCAAGCAGCAACGCTTTCAATCATTGAAATGTTATTACCTGCGGCGGTTGCAGGTAGTGCCGATTTAGCAATTCGTTTCACAGTAGGTGTGATGAGCGTATCTGCCATTATCTTTTTCTCAAGTGTTGTACCAGTTATTATGTCAACGGACATTAAAATCTCGGTATGGAAGCTTGTTGTGATATGGTTTGAACGCGTTATTTTAACTTTATTAATCACATTACCAATAGCATTACTTATTTTTGGGTAACACATGAATGTACCTTTTAAAATAATAGATTTATTTAATTCAGTTTAAGGAGAGATGGAAATGAGAAATATTCAAGCAAAAAAAGGTTTAGAAATCGAATGTAAAGGCTGGGAACAAGAAGCAGTCTTACGTATGTTATATAACAACTTAGATCCTGAAGTTGCTGAACGTCCAGAAGACCTAGTTGTTTACGGTGGAATTGGTAAAGCAGCGCGTAACTGGGAAAGCTTCGATGCTATCGTTGAAACACTTCGTAATTTAGAAAAAGACGAAACAATGTTAGTTCAATCAGGTAAGCCAGTAGCTGTATTTAAAACTCATGATGAAGCACCACGTGTTTTATTATCAAACTCAGTATTAGTTCCACATTGGGCTAACTGGGATCACTTCAACGAATTAGATAAAAAAGGTTTAATGATGTACGGCCAAATGACAGCTGGTAGCTGGATTTACATTGGTTCACAAGGTATCGTACAAGGTACTTTCGAAACATTTGCTGAGCTTGCTAGACAACATTTTGATGAAGACTTAAGCGGCACAATTACATTAACTGCTGGTTTAGGCGGCATGGGTGGTGCGCAACCACTAGCTGTAACAATGAACGGCGGTGTTGTTATCGGTATTGATGTTGATGAAACACGTATCGACAAACGTATTGAAACACGATATTGCGACGTTAAAACAAGCGATTTAGAAGAAGCAATTAAATTAGCTACAGAAGCTCGTGATGAAGGCAAAGCTTTATCAATTGGTTTAGTTGCTAACGCAGTAGATGTATATGAAGATTTACTTAAACGTGATGACTTTAAAGTGGATATCATCACTGACCAAACTAGTGCACATGACCCATTAAATGGTTATGTTCCACATGGTTATTCTTTAGAAGAAGCGAAAAAATTACGTGAAGACGATCCACAAGAATACGTTAAAAAAGCGAACGCTTCTATGCGTAGACACGTTGAACAAATGTTAGAATTCCAAGAAAAAGGTGCCATTGCATTCGACTATGGTAATAACATTCGTCAAGTAGCGCATAACGAAGGTTTAGAAAACGCATTTGATTTCCCAGGTTTCGTTCCTGCATACATCCGTCCATTATTCTGTGAAGGTAAAGGACCTTTCCGTTTCGCTGCATTAAGCGGTGATCCTAAGGATATCGAACGTGCAGACGAAGAAATGCGTAAATTATTCCCTGAAAATGAAAAACTTAATCGTTGGTTAGACTTAGCTCAAGAAAAAATCTCATTCCAAGGTTTACCATCTCGTATTGCTTGGTTAGGTTATGGTGAACGTGCGAAAATGGGTGTAGCACTTAATAAATTAGTGCGCGACGGAGAAATTTCAGCACCTATCGTTATCGGCCGTGACCACTTAGATTCAGGTTCAGTAGCAAGTCCTAACCGTGAAACTGAAGGTATGCAAGATGGTTCTGACGCTGTAGGTGACTGGGCAGTACTTAACGCTTTAATCAACACAGCTGCAGGTGGTTCATGGATTTCATTCCACCACGGTGGCGGTGTAGGTATGGGTTACTCACTTCATGCTGGTATGGTAGTTGTAGCTGACGGTTCAGAAAAAGCTGAAAAACGCTTAGAACGTGTATTAACTACAGATCCGGGTATGGGAGTAGTAAGACATGCTGATGCAGGTTATGACATCGCTAAAGAAGTAGCAAAAGAAAAAGGTGTTCATATTCCAATGATTACAGAGAAAGGTGATAAGTAATGAACGATTTAGTTATTCAAAACATTAAGGAGCTTGTATTACCTAAGAAGACTGACAAACCTTTAAAAGGTAAAGCACTTGATGAATTAGAAATTGTTGAGAACGGTACAGTTGTCGTTAAGGACGGTAAAATCGTTTATGCTGGTCCGCATACAGAAGAGTACGAAGCTGAAGAAACAATCGACGCTACTGGTAAAGTTGTATCACCATCTTTAGTAGATGCGCATACACACTTAATTCACGGTGGTTCTCGTGAACACGAAATGAGCTTAAAACGCCAAGGTGCTTCATATTTAGAAATCCTTGAACAAGGTGGCGGCATCCTTTCTACAGTAGAATCTACACGTAAAGCATCTGAAGATGAACTATTCGAAAAAGCAGAACATGACTTATTAACAATGATTCACCATGGTGTGTTAGCTGTTGAAAGTAAAAGTGGTTATGGCTTAGATAAAGAAAACGAATTAAAACAACTTAAAGTTTCAAATCGTTTAGCTGAAAAGTATAACCTAGATATGCGTCACACTTTCCTTGGACCACACGCTGTACCTAAAGATGCTGAATCAAACGAAGCATTCTTAGAAGAAATGATTAATTTATTACCTGAAGTTAAAGAATATGCAGACTTCGCTGATATCTTCTGCGAAACAGGCGTATTCTCAATCGAAGAATCTAAGCGTTATATGCAAGAAGCTAAGAAACATGGTTTCGACGTGAAAATCCACGCTGACGAAATCGACCCATTAGGTGGTTTAGGACTTGCAATTGATGAAGATGCAATTTCTGCTGACCACTTAGTTGCTTCAAGTGACGAAGATAAGAAAAAACTTAAAGATAGCGAAACTGTAGCTGTATTATTACCAGGTACAACATTCTACCTTGGTAAAGAAGAATATGCAGATGCACGTGGTATGTTAGAAAACGACGGTGCAATTGCAATCGCTACAGACTACAACCCAGGTAGTTGTGTAACTAACAACTTACAAATGGTTATGGCTATCGCAGCATTAAAACTTAAATTATCACCAAACGAAATTTGGAATGCTGTAACAGTTAACGCTGCTAAAGCAATCAACGTTGATGCAGGTACTATTAACGAAGGTGACAAAGCGAATATCGTGCTTTGGAACGCACCTAACCACGAATTCGTTACGTACAAATATGGTGTTAACCATGTAGATAAAGTTATCAAAGACGGTAAAGTTATCGTAGATCGTGACTTATCTTTAAAATAAAGCATTGACTAAATGCTATACCCCAACGCTTTAGATAAGTGTTGGGGTATTTTTATAATCTTTTTTACGCTATGTTATCACAAAATTCTAAAAATTGTGTTATCATAGCACTATAGTTTTCGTTAGGCGTATTTTTAAATAACAGGGGAGTCGATATCATGTATGACTATGAACAAACGATTGAATGGAGACGGATGTTTCATCGCTATCCAGAACTTTCTGATGAAGAATATCGTACGACTAAAAACATTAAGAAGATCCTTAAAAAGTTCGACATCAAGATATTAGATTTTGACCTTGAGACGGGTGTTGTTGCTGAAGTTGGTTCAGGGGATCGCATGATTGCCATACGTTCAGACATCGATGCCTTACCTATTCATGAGGAAGTGTTTAACACCTTTAGATCTAAATATGATGACGTGATGCATGCATGTGGTCACGACATTCATATGGCGAGCGTGCTAAGTGCTGCAGTTAAGTTAAAGCGCATTGAGGATGAACTTCAAGGGAGTGTGAGATTTGTCTTTCAACCAGCAGAAGAACTTGGTCATGGTGCTACAGACATGGTTAAGGCGAATGTGTTAGAAGGTTGCGAGGCGATACTTGGTTTTCACAATTATCCTTCTTTAAAAGTCGGTGAATTCGGAGTGAAATCAGGTATCTTAACATCTAATGTTGATCGTTTCGAGTTTGAAATCACTGGAAAAGGCGCGCACGCAGCGCGACCGGAAGATGGTAACGATCCTTCAATCGTTTTAGGTCAGTTAATTACAAGCATACAATCTATAGTAAGTCGCAATGTTTCAGCGTTTGATCGCGCTGTTGTATCTATAGGTGAAGTGACAAGTGGTAAAACATGGAATGTCATTCCAGAGACTGCTTATGTACAAGGTACCGTGAGAACCTTTGATAAGAAGGTTCAAAGCTATGTTGAAAAACGATTAAAAGACATTGCGACTGGCTTAGAAACCATGTTTGATGTCGATATCAAGACAACCTATACTCATTTACCTGGTGCTGTGTACAATGATTATAAACTTACTGAACAATCGATTGAAGTGGCAAAAGAAACTGGATATGACGTAACAATTTTTGATGAACCACTCACAATTGGCGAAGATTTTTCTGGCTTTACGAAGCACTATCCAGGTGTGTTCGTTATGATTGGCTCAGAAAGTGAGTATCAGTTGCATCATCCGAAATATGATCCAGATGAAGGTATTCTAGAAAAAGTACCGGACTATTTCGTGACATTAGCGAAGCGGTTACTTAATCAGGAAAGTTGATTGATTAAGTGTACCAAATATATTTAATTAAGAATTAAATTTAAATCATGTATTGATTAAATGTTTTACCAATGCTAAAATGAGTTATTAACTCGAGCACAAATTCAAAAATCTTATATAGATCTTATCAAGAGAAGTGGAGGGACTGGCCCTACGAAACTTCGGCAACATGGTGATGCGTGTGCCAATTCCAGAAGCAATATGCTGAAGATAAGAAGTTAAATTCAACCTTTCTTCTTTTTCACATATTAAAGAAGAAAGGTTTTTATTTTAAGGAAGTGATGATATGACAAAGGAAAAGGGAAATGTATGGGGCTTATTGCCTTTATTAATATTTGTAACGTTATTTATCGGAGTAGGCATTATCACTGGTAACTTTAGCACGATGCCTTTAAATATTTCGATTATGATTGCTGTAGTAATTGCATTATTTATGAACCATAAAACGTCCTTTAGTAAAAAGGTCGACGTCTTTACGAAAGGTGCAGGACATTCTAATATCATTCTAATGGTATTTATCTTCTTACTCGCAGGTGCCTTTTCAAAGGTGACAGAAGAGATGGGAGGCGTTGAGTCAACTGTTAACTTAGGTTTATCTTTGATTCCCACTAATTTATTACTCGTAGGGTTATTCTTAATTTGTATGTTTATTTCAATCTCAATGGGAACGTCCGTAGGTACTGTTGCAGCGATTGCACCAGTTGGATTTGGAATTAGCCAAGCAACGGATGTATCAAGCGCACTTGTGATGGCAACTGTAGTAGGTGGTGCGATGTTTGGTGATAACTTATCTATGATTTCAGATACAACGATCGCTGCTGTACGTACTCAGAAGACGCAAATGAAGGATAAGTTTAAGGTGAACTTTAGGATTGTATTACCTGGTGCCATTTTGACAATGGTGCTTTTATGGATCCTGACGCATGGTATTACACTCGATCAATCTAAGTCATATGATTTTAATTTAGTGAAAGTGATACCTTATTTATTAGTACTTATTTTGGCTTTAATCGGTGTTAATGTCGTGATTGTGCTGTTATCTGGTACGCTCTTATCAGGCATTATTGGATTTATAGATGGCTCGTTTGATTGGAAGGGCTTTTTAAAGGCAGCCTCTGAAGGTGTCATTGGTATGGAAGACACGGCGATTATCGCGCTCTTAATCGGTGGTTTAATTTCGATTATCGAGTTCAATGGCGGTATTAGATGGTTGCTTGAATTTGTGAATGCCAAGGTTAAGTCGAGACGCGGTGCAGAACTTGGTATTGCTGGCCTTGTCAGTGTTGCTGATATTTCAACAGCGAATAATACGATTTCAATCTTAATGGCCGGTCCTCTTGCGAAAAGGATTGCCGACAAGTACGACATTGATCCAAGAAAGTCGGCAAGTATCTTAGATATCTTTGGTAGTTGTTTCCAAGGGTTCTTACCGTATAGTCCGCAAGTTATTGCAGCAGCTGGTGTCGCAAGTATTTCACCAGTAATGCTAATTCCTTACTCGTTCTACCCATTCATTCTTGGAATTAGTGGTGTTGTCGCGATTATACTTGGTTTACCAGTTCTTAAATCTAAACGAAAAGCCGCTCATAACGAAAATTAAGACCATATAGTTTTTGACTTTGTGTATTATACGTTAGAATATATATTAACAAGTATGATAGACGAAGAATGGATGTGTAAAGCTAATGCAAGAAGAAACAGTGCAAATTGAAATTGTTCGTTTAATGAAAGTTTCGCCTGAAACACTATATCAAGCTTGGCTCCACCCTGAATTATTGCGTCAGTGGTTCTTAACAACGCCAAGAACGAATCAAAAGCTCGACAATGACCCTGTAGAAGGTGGAACTTACGAAATTATTGATGCTAAAAATCAAAAGGAATTACGTGTAGTTGGTACATACCAAGTACTTATTCCTGATCAACACATTGTCATGACAATGGGTATGCCGCATTTAAGTGATGTTGAAGATTTAATTGAACTTTACTTTGAGGAACGTGAACCTGGCATTTGCCAAATGACATTTAGATATCAAAGTGATATTCCTAAGGAGCGTCGTTTAACACGTCTTGAATACAAGCAAAAGAAAAAGGAATATCATGATTCCACTGTGCATGGATTTGAAATGATGTTTGATAAACTACAACAAGTAATTGAAGAAGACGACGAATAATTTCCTTAACAGCATGCTTTCCTGGGGCGTGGCCGGAGCCTGTAGTCTCCGGACTCACGCTACTCCCCTAGGAGTCAGCTGTTAGGAAATTATCTTACTCTTACGAATCGTATTTCATTAAGAACAAATTGAATCAATGACTGAGATGACCGACACGTATGCGTGTCGGTTTTTCTTTTGGTGATAGGGCGTAGCTATCTAAAAAACGTTTGTGGTGCTATAGGGCTTTTCAAGGAGGGGCGCCACGGAGATGATGTAAATAATGATTATTGCTATGTAACATATTTCATCCATGACATATTATTACAATAATTGGTAGTAATTTGCTTGTAGCGTTTTTAATGTTTCGGAAGTGGTAAATAGGAAGTATATCTACATATATCTAAAGGGAGGATTTACTGTGGTTAACAAAAAAGAACAAGATTTAGAAAAAGATATTGTAAATAATGACGGTAAAGCAATGACGACGAACCAAGGTCTTAAAGTAAGCGAAGATGAAAATTCACTACGCGCTGGTGAACGTGGTCCTACACTTCTTGAAGATTTCCATTTCAGAGAAAAAATGACGCATTTCGACCATGAACGTATTCCTGAACGTATCGTGCACGCACGTGGTTTCGGCGCACATGGTGAATTCGAATTATATGAAGACTTATCTGAATATACGTATGCGGACTTCTTAACAGATACGTCTAAAAAGACACCAGTATTCGTACGTATCTCAACAGTTCAAGGGTCAAAAGGTTCTCCAGACGCAGTTCGTGACGTACGTGGTTTCGCGACTAAATTCTATACTGACCAAGGTGTATTTGACTTAGTAGGTAACAACATTCCAGTATTCTTTATTCAAGACGCTATTAAGTTCCCTGATTTAATTCATGCTGTTAAACCAGAGCCACATAACGAAATGCCTCAAGGTGGTTCAGCTCACGATACTTTCTGGGATTTCTTTGCACAAAATCCTGAATCAACACATACAGCTATGTGGGCTATGAGTGACCGTGGTATTCCTAAGAATATTCGTCAAATCGAAGGTTTTGGTGTGCATACATTCCGTTTAGTAAACAAAGAAGGTAAAGCACATTTCGTGAAATTCCATTGGAAACCTGTGCACGGGTTAGAATCTATGGTATGGGATGAAGCGCAAATTGTTTGCGGTAAAGATATCGACTTCCATAGAAAAGACCTTTATGAATCAATTGCGAAAGGTGATTACCCAGCTTGGGAATTAGGTCTTCAAATTTTACCTGAAGAAGATGAATTTAAATTTGACTTTGATATTTTAGACCCTACTAAGATTTGGCCAGAAGACGAAGTGCCAGTTAAAAAAGTAGGTAAAATGACTTTAAACCGTAACGTTGATAATGTATTTGCTGAAACTGAACAAGTGGCATTCCACCCAGGTCATATTGTTCCAGGTTTAGACTTTACTAATGACCCATTATTACAAGGACGTTTATTCTCTTACACAGATACTCAAATTTCACGTCTTGGTGGACCTAACTTTCATCAAATTCCAATCAACCGTTCAGTAGCACCGGTTCATAACAACCAACGTGACGGTATGCATCAAATGAACGTACACCGTGGTCAAACGGCGTACCATAAGAATGCGATTAACAACAATGATCCTCATACAACACCGCAATCAGAAGGTGGCTTCGCTCATTACCAAGAAAAAATCGATGCGCATAAAATTCAAAAACGTAGCGAAAGCTTTAAAGATTACTATAGCCAAGCTAAGTTATATTTAAATAGTTTAAAACCACATGAATTCGACCACACAGTAGATGGCTTTTCATTCGAATTAGGTAAATGTGAAAAAGTAGAAGTTAAACAAAACGCAGTAAACCAATTAAACAAAGTAGACCGTAAATTAGCTGAACGCGTTGCTGAAAATATTGGCGTTGAAGTTCCTGAAGTGAACGAAGAAGTACGTTCAGATAAATCTGATAGTCAATTAACATTAGAAAAATTTGAACGTCCATTACCAGGTCATTCAGTAGCGATTGTAGTAGATGGTGAAGTAGACGAAGAAACGTTAAAAGCTTATGCGAAAACAGCAGCTAACAACAAATTAAACTATGCGTTTATTTCTCATAAACCTAAACACATCACTGAATCATTCGGTATCACTGAAACGTTCGATACTGTTCACCCAGTATTATTTGATAGCTTAGTAACGTTATCTGATGATACACCATTATCTAAAGAAGCAGAGTTCTTTATGGAACAAAGCTTTGTTCACTGCAAACCACTTGTATTAACTGAAACTGCTAAAGCTAACCTTAACAGTGACAAAGTTGACGTAACACAACCAGGTGTATTTGTTTCAAATGAAGCGAATGCAATTGTAGAGCAATTCAAAGAAGTACGTTATTGGGATCGTGAAGTTTAATAGGAGGCCATACTAACTATGACAAACGACTTTTTAAAATTTCATGAACAAATTAAAGGTTATACGCAAGATACACAACCAGGCTCAGAGAAAGATATGGATCCACTTCCAATTACTGAAGATGATTCATATAAAGCTGCCGGTAAGTTAAAAGGTAAAGTTGCCTTAATTACCGGTGGTGATTCTGGTATTGGTCGTGCCGTTGCAATCCTTTTCGCAAAAGAGGGCGCAGATGTTGCAATTGGCTACTTAAACGAGCATATTGATGCTGAGAATACGGTTAAACGTTTAGAAGAGTTAGGTGTTAAAGCAAAAGCTTACGCACATGACTTACGTAAAGCTGACGAATCTAAAATGCTTGTTGATAAAGTAGTGAATGAATTTGGCGGACTTAACATCTTAGTGAATAACGGTGGTGTTCAGTTCCCTAAAGATAACTTTGAAGATATTTCACAAGCGCAAGTTAAAGCGACATTCGAAACGAACATTTATGGCATGATGTTCTTATCACAAGCAGCAGTGCCTCATATGAAACGAGGCGACAGTATCGTAAACACTACAAGTGTTACTGCTTATCGTGGTTCAGCGCACTTAATCGATTACTCAGCGACTAAAGGTGCGATCGTGTCATTTACACGTTCTCTTGCGACAAGCCTTATGGAAAAGGGCATCCACGTAAACGCGGTTGCCCCTGGACCAATCTATACACCTTTAATTCCAGCTACATTTGACGCTGAAAAGGTTGAAAACCAAGGTGGCGATACGCCTATGAAACGCCGTGGTCAACCTGTAGAACTTGCACCTTCATATGTGTTCTTAGCTTCAAGCGATGCTTCATATATCACAGGTCAAGTGATTCACGTAAATGGTGGCGACTATATCACGTCTTAATTTGTTAGAAAATAAAAACCAGGCTTGGACGAATTTTTATGAAATGTCCTAGCCTGGTTTCTTTTTGTGCTGTTGGGTATTAGTGCAACTTAAAAAGGCACTTACGAGCGGAATTTCTTAAAAAGTTAAAACCTCTCTTATCGCCCGTAAGCGCCATTGTCCATAAATATTATATTTTAACACGATCTAAATTTAAGCGTTGTTCTAAATTACGAAATCTTAGAATGTGCTAACGAACGCTTTAAAAAGTTAGCTTGGTTAATATCTAAATGTTGTGTAGCCAAAGTTTGAATCAATGATACATAAATGTCTGTCTGACACTGAACAGAAATCGTACGTTCATTAATCAGGTATTGTAAATCATGATGATGTTGGAAATAGTTAAGGATATCGATTGCTTTATCTTTAATGTAGGCGTCTTGGATGCCTAAAATACCGATTTCAAATCGTTTAGGAGATTTAAATGTATGATCAGGATTGATTAAACCCTTATGATCCTTTTCACGAAGGATTTGAAAAATTTCATAGTTATGAAAGCTTAAGTAGCTAATTAAATAGGGTAGTTGCTGCTTTGGAATCTGTACTTCTAATACAGTATGAGATTGATATTTATTTAAACTAAATTGAGGCTGGTGTATTAAGTGCATCATCTTCAGCGTTTTATTTAATCGAAAGCGAGTGCGGCGGGAATGAAGACCTTTAATATTAATTAAAAAAGTGTCATATTTATCTATCATCATATATATTCCTCTTTCATATTTATTATATGAACTTAAAGTAGTTTGTAAGCATATTGTACCACTCCATATGATATAAATCACTCAGACTTTGGGACGAAGTGTTAAATTTCTGAATTCGTATTGAGAAGACGTGTAATTGCATGTAAAATGATAATATTCAGAAAATTAAAATAAAAGAGGTGCTTATATGTCTAGAGTTAGTCAATTCGTGACACAAACGTTTGTAATATGGATGTTAATCGCCGCAATACTCGGCTTCACATTCCCAAACTTCTATACAGAATTAAGTAGTTTCATCCCGTATTTACTCGGGTTAATCATGTTTAGTATGGGTCTTACCATTAAACCAGATGACTTTAAATATGTCATAACAGCACCTAAAGCTGTCTTAATCGGCGTCTTCCTACAATATACGATCATGCCACTTATCGCATGGTTACTTATTTTAATCTTTCAATTGCCTGCAGACTTAGCTATAGGCGTGATGTTAGTAGGGTGTTCACCGGGCGGCACAGCTAGTAACGTGATCAGTTATCTTGCTAAAGCTAACGTATCTTTATCAGTCACAATCACAAGTATTTCAACACTACTCGCGCCGTTGTTAACGCCATTACTTATGTACGTCTTTATGCACGAAACGCTACAAGTTTCATTCCTAAGCATGTTTAAGACGGTCGCACAAGTGATTATCATTCCTATCATTCTTGGTCTTCTTGTGCAAAAGCTCTCTAAGAACATCAAGCACGTTACGGAGATATTATTACCAATCGTCTCAGTATTTGCGATTTCACTTATTCTTGCAATTGTAGTTGCATCTAGTCGCGATAAATTATTTGAAGTTGGTGCTATTATTTTCTTAGCTGTGTTCTTACACAATGTTCTTGGATATTTATTAGGCTATTTCCTAGGAAATATATTTAAACTTAACAATCAAGATTCAAGGACGGTTTCCATTGAAGTTGGTATGCAGAATTCAGGTTTAGCAACGACACTTGCTACGTTACATTTCAACCCATTAGCCGCTATACCAGGTGCTGTATTCAGTTTCATCCACTGTATAACAGGGCCAATTCTTGCTAACTGGTGGGGTCGCTCTAAACACAATATTAAAAAGACAGAAACTTAATCGAATATAATCGTATTGATACGTTCCTACTATTTTTTACGTTATAATAGTATATAAGAACTTATAATTTTGTAGAGGTGAGTTATGAAACGAGCATTTGATATTTTGTCCTCACTTGTTGGCTTAATTATTTTAGGCCCGTTCATGTTGCTTATAGCTTTGGTAATAAGACGCGAATCAGATGGACCTGCGCTTTATATTCAAAGCCGAACAGGTAAAGGTGATACCTATTTCAACGCATTCAAATTTAGAACAATGCACATCAATGCGCCGATTGTACCGCGTGAAAACCTAACACCAGCTAAGTATACGACGCGTTCAGGAACACTTTTACGTGCATCATCAATGGATGAATTACCACAACTTTTTAATATTTTGAGTGGTGAGATGTCATTTGTAGGACCTAAATCTGCACAGTTTAATCAATATCAACTAATCTCTAAGCGCAAGCTTTATGAATTAAATCAAGTCAAACCTGGTTTAATTAACTTTTCACACACGGTCGGCGGACCGCATTTAACAGAAGATCAACGTTTGAAACTTGAATCATATTACATTAAAGAGCAATCATTCATGTTAGACTGCTTTACAATTTACAAAATGGTTCAAAAGCAAAAGGAACTACCTGCACGTTTATCACAACGCTTAGTTAAATTATTATAATTGGACATTGAAAGACCCTCTACTTAGAATACAAGTAGGGGGTTTTTACAATGTATAAAGCAGTCGTATTCGATTTCGACGGTACGATAATTGATACTGAAACTTATATTTTTGAGACGATTAATAAATACCTTAAGATAGCTGGCGAAACACCTTTAACAAAGGAAGGGTATCGTCAGTCCATTGGCGGTTCAGGTGACGACGTATATTCCCGTCTCCGCTTTATGTTAGGAACTAACATGACGAAATTGCTCTTTCAAGAACAACTTGGTACAAGCCACCAATTACCCGTTCGTGAAGCGGTTGAAGGATTTATCGACTATTTACAAAAGCGTAACGTTCCTATGGCGATCGCAACGAGTAGTTATCGATCTGATATCACACCCATTTTGGAAAGGCTCGAAATAAAAGATTTATTCAATGTCATTATAGGCCGTGAAGATGTAGAAGCAGTGAAACCAGAGCCCGATTTATATTTAAAGGCTGTGCAAGCATTAAATTATAGTCCAAGTCATTGCTTAGCCATTGAAGATTCACTTAATGGCGCTAAAGCAGCGACTATGGCTGGTTTAGATTGTATTGTGAACACAAATGAGATGTCTCAGCAAGATGACTTTTCAAGCGTGGCATTAGTGGGTAAGGAAGTATCAACTGAAGAAATGATTCAGATCTTCGAAAAGTGAGGCGTTAACGCATGTCCATAAAAGCGATTCTATTCTTTATAGTAGGCCCGGTGATTATAGCCATTTGGAATCTAGGTATCGGGCCTAAACGACATAAGCACATACCTATGAAGGTTCATTTATTGTCGTTTCTGCTAGGACTCGCATTATATTTAATGATTGCGTATGTTGTATATAAGTTCCTGTTATAAGAGATTACATAAAAAACGCGTATTACTGTGGGATAGACAGTAGTACGCGTTTCATCTTTAATTAAATATTATGAAGACGAGGACTAAGAGTATCAGTAATAAACCATCTACAAGTGCAATCATCTTGAAGCGGTTGCTATTAGGTTCTTTAGAAAATTTCTTAATCATGATCATATTCGGTATTAAATTTAGAATCAATAAGATAATAATAATGATAATAATTGCATTTGTCATGGTTATTTATTCACGTTCCTTTTATCGAGAAGGACCCAAACGACCCCAGCGATAATGCCAAGTATAACGCCAGCTACAAGACCGACTTTAATACTTTGTAAGATTAAACCGCCTAGAATAAGTCCGATTAGGATTGCTATCGGTATAGTAATACCGAATTTAATCTTCGTTCTTTCGTCTCTAAGTGACCAAAATACGATAAAGTTTAATACCATGAATGTAAGCGTTGCAAGTAAAGATAAGCCAATTAGCCTTGGCATATTGTGATTGGAATCAGCAAAATAATTTAAAACGAAGAAGAGTATGCCAAATAAAATACCCACTCGTATTGATCTCATAAGAATGTGCTTCATTAATTTGAACTCCTTCAATAGAATCTGATTGAAGTATATCACATTTGTTAATGTGGCTTAATTGAGACGTTCCTTATCAAATTGATGATGGTCATTAAGATACGCGTAGAAAAGCCCAATAATTAATCCGCCACCAATATAATTGCCTATGCCAGCCGCAATGATATTCTTAACAAGGTGAAGCGGTGATAGTGCTAGTGGATCGAACAAGAGTCCGGCGATAAATAAACATGAATCATACACGACATGCTCATATCCCATAAATGCGAATATCGCGACGCCAAACATCATCACAAACATTTTGGCGAAGATGTCATGTATTTGCATGGCGATGACTAAGGAAATATTGATGAAGAAGTTTGCGAATATTGCTTTAATTAATATAGACATGAAAGAACTGTCGACACTTTTATGATCGATGATGTGTACGAGTTCGGCTTTCATATCTGGCGTTACAACATCTGTACCTAGCATTAAGGTGAATAATAATATAGCACCTACCACGTTACCTACAAAGCATAGTAAGAAGATTTTAGCGACGCGAGTTGGTTTAATCAGTCGATAGTACAATCCAACTGTGAAATACATAAAGTTACTCGTTAATAATTCTGAGTTTGTAAATAATATCATAACTAAAGCGAAACTAAAGGCAATTGCCGCGATGATGTTAACCACACCAAGGGGTATGTCTGATATAAGCGACATCTTAATCGCGAGCACAAATACGGTTATGATGCTAATAATAAAGCCTGCCATAATAGCTCTTAGTATATAGCGTTTAAAGTAAACACCTTGAAGAATGTCCTTCGTCTTTATCGTGTCTACGATTTGATTCACCCAATCCTTACCGTAAAAGATTTTATCCCATCTTACATTTTTCTCATTCATAACTTTCTTTCCTCCATACGAAACATCATACGAATAAATTATATAGTATTGTGAATTAATTCACAATAAGAAGTTATTACAATATTGTGTCGCATATATGTCAAAATTATATATTAGAGAAATGATTTAAATTAGTGAAAGCGTATACATTTCTGTTAAAACAAATGCAATCATTTAAAGGGTTGAAGCGTTAATAGGTATGAGTTATAAGTATATAGATATTTTGAAATTATCTCCTAAATGTCAACGTATAAAAGGGATTGATTATTTAAGGTAGTAACTAAATTATAAAAATTTTTAAAATCTTTCTACAATTAAAGATAAATTGTAGTATAATACGTTTATCCGTTAATTAGATGTATTAGGAGATGGGATGAAACATGAATGATAACGAATTAAAAAGGGGACTAAGTGCACGTCAGATGCAGATGATTGCACTTGGTGGAACAATTGGGGTAGGTCTATTCATGGGTGCTTCAAGCACAATTAAATGGACTGGGCCTTCAGTAATTTTTGCTTACTTAATTGCAGGTATATTCTTATTTTTAATTATGCGTGCGATGGGTGAGATGATTTATTTAAATCCAACAACTGGTTCATTTGCGAGTTTTGCGAGTGATTATATTCATCCAGTTGCGGGCTATGTGACTGCGTGGAGTAACATATTCCAATGGATTGTCGTCGGTATGAGTGAAGTAATCGCAGTTGGACAATATTTAAAGTTCTGGTGGCCAGAGTTACCTTCTTGGATACCTGGTATCATCGTAATTATAATATTATTTGCTGCTAACGCAGTTTCTGTAAAAGCATTTGGTGAATTCGAATTTTGGTTTGCTATGATTAAAATCGTTACGATTGTCTTAATGATTATTGCAGGCTTTGGTATTATTTTCTTCGGTTTAGGCGTTGGCCAACCACTTGGATTAACGAACCTTTATGCACATGGCGGATTCTTCCCGAACGGATGGGTTGGTTTCTTCTTTGCATTATCAATTGTAATCGGTTCGTATCAAGGTGTTGAATTAATCGGTATTACAGCTGGTGAAACAAAAGATCCTCAAAAGAACATTAAAGCAGCTGTTAATGGTGTTATCTGGAGAATTTTAATCTTCTATATTGGGGCTATTTTTGTAATCGTAACTGTTTATCCTTGGGATGAGCTAGGTAACTTAGGAAGCCCATTCGTAGCAACATTTGCCAAAGTTGGTGTAACAATCGCTGCTGCTTTAATTAACTTTGTTGTAATCACTGCAGCTATGTCAGGTTGTAACTCAGGTATCTTTAGTTCAAGTCGTATGATCTTTACATTAGCGCAATATGGACAAATGCCTAAGATTTTCCTAAAAGTTATGAAAAATGGCGTGCCGCTATTCGCTGTATTAGCTGTTTCACTAGGTATCTTTGTTGGTGTAATTTTAAATATTGTATTACCTTTAATAATTCCTGAGTCAAAAAATATTTTCGTTTATGTATATAGTGCTTCTATTTTACCAGGTATGATTCCATGGTTTATGATTTTATTCAGTCATATTCGCTTCAGAAAGAGATATCCTGAAAAAGTGGATGGTCATCCATTTAAAATGCCAGGAGCACCAGTAACAAACTATTTAACTATTGGTTTCTTGTTACTTGTCTTAGTTGGCATGATTATTAACGTAGATACACGAATTCCATTACTTATCGGTGTATTATTCTTAGGATTTATGGCTATTTACTATTTCTTAAGAGGCTACCATAAACAAAGCAAAAAAGATCAAATCTAATATCATAAAAACGTGAGATTGAATGCTTTCAGTCTCACGTTTTTTTATTTATTTCTTATAGGAATCTACTGTTGACTTTGATAGAGTTAATTGGTTTAAAGCTTTATTATAATTTTTAGCAATGTATCTATAATATATAATATCGATTGTATATAGTTGAGAAACTAGAGACGTTGTTGCAGCCATTCTTAATTCTCTTTCATCATTACGACCATGTATGAGTTGAATATCTGTAAGTTCGGCTATTGGGTTAGATCGATGATTAGTTATTCCTACAGTTTTAACGCCGTGTTCTCGTGCCAAGTTGATGAGCTTTATATGTTCACCATTCTCACCAGAATTAGACAATGATATAAAACAATCCTTATCTTCTAAGCTTGATAAGATACTTGCTATCAAATGCGTATCCTCAATGCATTGAATATGAATACCTAAGCGACTAAATTTTTGATACATGTCCATAGCTACGACATGAGAGGCACCTATGCCATAAACTATGATTCTATTAGCTTCTTCTATTAGGTCGCATAGTTGTTCAATAGATTCATTGTTTAAGCTAGAACTTGCTTCATTGGTAGCGAAGTTAATACGCGAAATGGTTTTATTCTTAATACCAGCAATTGATTCATTCTGCCTTAGCTCGGGGTTTAAGCTATGGTTGTCTATAGAGATGTATTTAGAAAGTTCTATTTTGAAACTTTGAAATCCACTTAAATTTAGTTTGCGACATAGACGTACAATTGTTGCTGTACTTACATTGGTGCTTTCAGCAAGCATTTGTATACTCATTGTAATTACCTTATTAGGATTGTTGAGAATGAAAGTTGCTAAAGTCTTTTCACTTTTAGATAAATATGGCATTTCAGAATCAAGTTTCATTAATATACTCATTTTTAACATCACCAACATTGTTAGGCTTTACCATTTCTTTAGTAGTACCGAATAAGTACGTTGCTACAAAGCCACCTAAATAAGCAGCAAGTAAACCTATTATATAACCAAGGTATTTTGCATCAGCAATTAAGGGAATTAAAGATACACCACTTGGTCCAATTGCATAAGCGCCTATATGACCAATACCTCCGATTACAGCTCCTCCTATGCCACCACCTATACAAGCGGTGATAAATGGTCGTCCAAGGGGAAGTGTAACACCATATATTAATGGCTCCCCTATACCTAAAAAGCCAACCGGGAGTGCTCCCTTGATCATATTTCTAATTTCTTTATTTTTACGACACTTAACCCATAATGCTAATGCAGCACCTACTTGACCAGCGCCTGCCATGGCAGCTATTGGAAGTAAAAATGTTTGACCTGAATGATTAATCATTTCTATGTGAATAGGCGTGAACATGTGATGTAATCCAAACATAACCAATGGTAGGAAAAAAGCACCTATAATAAATCCGCTAAACATACCACCAGTATCAATAATCGTGTTGATAACGCCCACAAGACCATTTGAAATAAAACCAGCTATAGGCATAATTAGAAATACTGTTAAAAGTCCTATGAATAGTAAAGATAGGGTAGGTGTAACAATGATATCGATTGCGTTAGGTATAACCTTGTGCAGTCGCTTTTCGATAAGGCTAAGCAACCAAACTGCTAAAAGAACACCTATAATACCACCTTGGCCGGGTAATAATGAATCTCCAGTAAAAATGTTTGTCAGCGTCTTATCTTCAGTGAGACCTGTTAATAAAGTTGTTCCTCCAATAACGCCGCCTAATCCTGGTGTAGCCCCAAATTGCTTAGCAGCGTTTATTCCTACAAAAATTGCAAGATAAGCCAGCATACCATTCTTGATTAAATCAAAAATTAATATTAACTGTGTTATAAACGCTCCGCCAATAACTTCAGCAGTAACTAAGTTTGTTAATAAAGCGCTTATACCACCTATGAGACCAGCACCAACGAATGCTGGAATGAGAGGGATGAAAATATTAGCGATAACTTTAAAGAATCGTTGAAGCGGCTTTTGTTTATGCTTTTGAAAATTAGATTTGTTTTTTTGAGCTTCATCTTCTACACGTTGCTTATTATTAGAAGGTATATCCTCTCCTAAATCAACACCACTCATCTTACTAATAACATTAGCAACTTTGTTACTTGTGCCAGGTCCAACAACCACTTGTAGACGGTCGTCTTCAACTACGCCCATGACCCCGTCTATCGCTTTTAATTGATCATAATCAACTTTATTATTGTCTTTTATTTTTAGACGTACGCGTGTCATGCAGTGAATGACGTTTTGTACGTTATCCAAGGATCCAACAGCATGTAGAATATCTTTAGCAAGTTTTTCTTCTTTATTCATTTTTAATCACACTCTCTTGAATAATTGATTGTATTTTACCTTGATGAAGGTTAAGTAACTCGATTGCTTTTTCTCTTGAAACAGTCATTAATGACATGACTATTGCTACTTTCACTTGTCTTCCTGATTCTTCAAAAAGTGATTTGCTTTCATGTTCAGATAGATTACAAACTTCTTTAATCATTTGAATAGAGCGATTAACAAGTTTTTGATTAGTAGGTTTTAAATCTACCATTAAATTGCCGTAAACTTTACCAACGCCAACCATTGTTATTGTAGAAATCATATTTAGGATGAGTTTTTGACTAGTGCCAGCTTTTAAACGCGTCGATCCTGTTAGCACCTCTGGACCTACGTCTACTTCGACAGGATAATCACTGAGGCTGCTTATTGGAGTATTTAAATTACATGATATTGATCCTGTTTTAGTACCTAATGAGGATGCGTACTTTAAACCACCGACTACATATGGTGTGCTACCGCTTGCGGCTATACCTATGACGATATCTTTAGAAGACAAATGAATTTGCTTTAAATCTTCTATAGCCTTTGATTCATTATCTTCAGCGCCTTCAACAGCTTCAGTCATTGCGCGTTCACCTCCTGCTATTAAACCAATGACATCACCTTTCTTTGTATTAAACGTTGGTATACATTCTGCAGCATCAAGTACACCTAATCGACCGCTAGTTCCTGCACCAACATATATAATACGTCCTCCTTCATTGAAAATTTTTATAGTTTCTTCAATTAAGGGTGTTAGTTTTGGAATGATTTCCTCAATTGCTCTTGGTACCTTTTGATCTTCCTGGTTCATTAGTTTTAAAGCAGTTTCAATATCCATTCGGTCTAAATTCGTAGAAGCTTGATTACGTGATTCAGTTATTTTTGAGGTCATTTATTCTTCTCCTTTCACAAACTCAAACGTATGATTACCTTTTATATACTTGAGTTCTTTAATGTAAGTAGAATCGATTTGAGCAACGACGTTTACAGAATCCGTTTTAGGTAGGTTAACTTTTGTGATTTGAACTTCGCCTTCATAGCGACCATAGAGTTTATTATCAATAGTGATAGTCCCTTCAGGACGGTCTAAATTTTCTTCTATTGGTATTGTTCTTTGACACTCTGTTCTAGAATGCATGGAACGAATTACTTGTTCAGCAACATCTGGCCTATTGGTATGTCGTTTGAATAACTCTGTTTGATATGAGTCATTAAACCACTTGAGCGGTAACTCAAAGTGCTGATTCATGATTGCTTTATACAGGCGACTAGCTTCAAATAAGCTAATATAGTGATCACCTACGATGATATGATTAACGCCACTATCTAAAAGTTGATATGATGCATCTATGACTGTGGTACCACGAGCTGATTCTAAAGTTGGTAAACCTTTATGAATAGGTCCGCGAAATGAAGTACCAGGTATAAAACCATATATAGTAGCTTCATTATCAAATGATCTTATTAGTTGATTTTGTTTTAGCACATGTGATTGACTTAAACCTGTTTCGGGACGTGGATAATAATTATGGCAGTATATCATTTGTGATTTTGGTATTTTTGCTTCATGAAATTGCTTTAAATCCTCTTGAGAAATCGTACTAGCATTTAGACATACTTTTACATTATTTGAAACACATTCTTTAACGAGTTCTAAAGACACACTATGGTCAATTCGAATGATTAATTGAAGTGAAGGATATTTAGACATTAAGTTAAACAGTTGGTCATTAATTACTTCAGGATTAGCATCTACAATAATGTTAAGGGATTCTGAACTAAGCTTGTTTAGTCTATGTTCCAACATATCAAGAGGGTCCTTTTGTTCTTCTTCAGGTATTTGAATTGACGTAAAAATCGTCTTATAGCCCATATCAAGTAAGGATTTCTCATAATCGTAATTTGGTTCATGGCTAAAATAGATTGAGAAACCAAGCATAATAAAACCTCCTCATGTAATCGTTTACATGAAGTATACCTAATATGAAATAATTTTACAATTTAGTTTTATTTAAAGTTCTAAATATGTAACAATTTTACATTTGTAAAATGTTCAACATATGCAGTATAACTTTAATATATTCGTCGTTAACGAGGTGTTGGTTGCCTTCAGAGATAAATTGTAAGTTAGCATGATGGAGGTTAGATAAAGCTTGTTTGTATATAGAGGCGATATGGTGGGGTGGTATGGCTATAGCTTCTTCAAGATTATGATAGTGCATCGCTACAAGTTGGTTGAGCTCAGCGGCTATTTCTAATGACTTTGCGCGGTCTTTAAAGCAATAAAGGTCGAAAGATTGAGCAAGCTGATATATCGTTATGAATTGAGCATGGATATCTTGAGTTGTTAAGTGATGAGGTTTCATAGTCATCAACCTTTCTTAGAGGTGATTATCATTGCGGATATAAAAGGAGGTTTGAAATGAAGTCTCTATATTATTCGTAGAAGGTTTGGTAATTGTCTAATGTGATGTCGCTCGTTTGTATTGATTTGTGGAATGAATAAGAAATATCTTGAATGTCATTAATAAGGATAGGCATCGTGTGACCAGTACCGATTACATAGCAAATAACATGCCATGAGCCATTTTCACAGACCATCCCTATAAAGATGACGTTTTCAGAGCGTGGCTTTTCAGAAGTGGTGAATTCTACAGACATGACATTGCGTTCGCTACTATAAATCAGGATATCATTGAAAATTGAAGGTAGTGGTTGGATGTGTTGGTCGTTGAAGCGGATATAATGATCCAATTTCTTAAGCACGCGGCGCAAGTGTGTTTGAGGCAAGTTGAGACACTTCTTTAAGATGCTTTGGATTTCATACTGATAAGGCAAATTTGTATACGTGAGGCTCTCATTTAAAAGCAAAAACAACGTCGTGATCTCTCGTTCAGTCATACTTAATACATATTTGTCCGTATCATTTGTAATTTGATAACCACCATGTTTACCTTGGTGAGCAAGGATTTGAACGCCTTTGTCTTCAAGGTCTTGAATGTCACGAAGAATGGTACGCTTAGAAACGCCGAGTTTCTCAGCAAGCGTATTGGCTGAAATGTGATGATTATCCTTAATACATTCTAATAAACGATTTTGACGTTCTGCTTTAGTCATGACATTCACCCTCCAAATACGTGTCATTACTGGTATTATACCATATAAAGGGAAGATTATAAATTTTGTTTATTTTCTAAAAAAAGTTAAGAAAACGCTTACATTATGAAATGAATTGTGTTATAGTATTTATAGTGACTAGGGGAAGGCATTATTAAACTTCAAACAAAGGGGTAGCTATAATAGTGTTATAGCATGATTGAGTTTATACTTGTGCTAAATTCTAGTTTTAACATCTTCAATATTTATTACTTACTTTCCTTTCTAGCCGACTAGTAGTATCTAGTCGGTTTTTTTAATTGTGTAAATACATTTACTAAACGTGAAACTAATGATAATTTTATAGATGATTTAAAAATATTTTGACGTGAATAATATAAAATAAATTGTGGAGTGATTATTATGGTAACTCATGAAGCTTTACTTGAAATTGATGAGATGGTTAGAGCGTGGTTAAGAGATTTAGATACGCAAATTCCGAGTTTAATGAATCAAATGGATACGGACACTAAAAACAACCGTTTTGATCTTGTGACGAATGTTGATAAGACATTACAAAGTTCATTCCAATCATTTTTAGAACAATCATTCGATCATCATAAACTAATTGGTGAGGAAAAGGATAATTCTGAAATAGATGGTAAAGAAGGCCATGTATGGATTATGGATCCTATCGATGGTACTGCTAACCTTGTTAAGCAAAACGATGACTTCTGCGTTATTTTAGGCTACTTTATCGATGGTAAGCCAATGCTTTCTTATATTTACGATTATCCAAGATATAAAATCTATAAAGCCATTCGTGATTCAGGTGCATATGTAAATAATAAGCGCATTACGCCTCCAGAACCACTACCGTTGAAAGACGCAGTTATTTCGTTTAATGCAGAAGTTATGCCTGAAGAGACAACAAGACGATTGTTCGATGCAAGCTTCGGATTTCGCTTTATTGGATCTTGTGGTCTAGACTCTGTACGTGTTATAAATGGTCAATTCGGTGCACATGTAAATACTAACCCATCTGCGTGGGATATTGCTGCTCAACATCTTTTCGCTGAGTTATTAGGTCTTAAAATGACGACGCTTGATAATGAAGAGATTGATTATACTAAAGGTGGCGCGTTCATCATTAGTAACCCTGGTTGTCACGAAGACATGTTAGCATTGTTAAATCAATCTCCTGGTTACAGAAGATAAGTTTTATTTAATTTAAACATTTCTCTAAAAGTTGTATCATGTAATAGGTCTAAAGAATTATATTAAATTGAATGAGTTCAATATATAATATATATCAAGCGACAATTTAACGAAGCGTTAGTTGAGGAGTGAATAATTTGAGACGTTCTTATGAGAAAAAACGACATCCACTTAAGAAACTATTGTTGATAATAGGTGGAATTGTAGGGCTTTTATTTGCGGCATTACTCATTTTTATATGCATAAAAGCGATGTCTTTAAGTGGTGCGATTCACCACCCGCTTGATCGAGATAAATCAAGTTTAAGAGATAACAAAGTAGATATTAATAAGAGTCAGCCTATTTCAATTGCTTTATTTGGTGTAGATTCAAATACGACTCGAGATGCGCAAGGGGCAGGGGAGAGAAGTGATTCAATTATGATTCTTTCGATTAATCCTCAAACTAAAACGACAGAAATGATTAGTATTCCAAGAGATACGCAAGCTGAAATTGTAGGTAATAATACGACTGAGAAGATTAATCATGCTTATGCCTATGGTGGCCCTAAGATGGCTATTGAGTCTGTAGAGAAATTGATGAATGTTCCAATTGACCATTACGCATCGGTTGATATGGATGGTCTTAAAGAAACGATAGATGCTTTAGATGGCGTGGATGTTGTTAGTAATGCGACGTTTAATGTAAAAGGCACGCAATTTAACCAAGGAGAAAAAGTTCATTTAAATGGTGAAGAAGCTATGAACTTTATTAGAAGTCGTAAGGAAGATGGTTCAGGCGGCGATTTCGGCCGTCAACAACGTCAACAAATTGTACTCCAAGGTTTAGCTTCAAAACTTACAGATGTTAAGTCTATCACACGTCTCAATACGATCATTGAGCAACTTGAGAAAAATGTAGAAACTGACTTAACTCTAGGCCAGCTTAATACAATTATTAAAAATTACAAACATGCAGATGAAACTGTAAATAAACATCAACTTGAAGGCTCAGGAAGTGTTCAAGACGATGGCGTTTATTATTTCGTACCTGATGAGAATCAAAAATCAGAACTGACACGCGCTTATCGAGAAAACTTGAATATTTAATACCTAAAAACCCTTTAGATTTTAGCGACAAAATCTAAAGGGTTTTATATTTATTGGTTGTGACTGCTTTTAAACATAACAATCTAATGGCGTTATTTGCTTCGAGACTAGTTAAATGATTTCTGCTTATTATTTTAATATATCTTCAAGCTCAGTTAATAATTGTTCTGCCCCTTTTTGGCTTAAAGTGATTTTTCCGTTCGCAATCTTATAAGTGTTATCACTTGTTTCTCCAGTAATCATGCACGCATTATCATCAGAATATTTTCTTAACATGACTGTATCGTCTTGGATGAATATTTCAATAGGGTCTTTAACCTTTATGTCTAATACAGAACGTATTTCCTTTGGAATGACAATACGGCCTAAGGGGTCTACTTTGCGAACAATACCTGCTGTTTTCATTCGAACTCACTCCATAATATTGATTTGTGTATGTTTAAAGTCGCTATCTATCTTTAATCAATAAACAACTATTTGCTTATTATAGTATATTTTATTACAGAAATAAAATTACTCTTTATACATTTAGTTAATAATTAATTGTATACAATCTAAAATGTAAATTACTGTTAAAAACACAACCCCTCAAACCCCTATATTACGGGGTTTTTAGTATTTGGAAATTATTGTAAATCGTGAAAAACATTTTATATTCGCAATATTCTATATTTTCCGACAATTAGGGTCAATGTAAATAAATGGTAATCGTACACGCTCTTATACTTAAAAAATAATACTCAAATGTGAATGAAATTTTTTGTTATATATTTTATGAATAAACATACATTTAGTTGCCTGTATATTGTATTTTTATTCATTTAAATACAGTTTTATATGTACCTGTGCTCATAGCTCATGATATCATAAACATATCATTCGAATGGTCATTTACCATTTGGTATATTTAAAGAGATAAAATTCTTGATAGGAGGCGTATTATGGCTGATATTGAAAACCTTAAGTCTATTATAGATTCACGTCACACTGTTAAATCGTTCGACCCAAACGTGAAAATTCCTCATGATACGTTAAATGAGATATTAAGCTTAGCAACTAAAGCACCATCATCGTTCAACTTACAACCATGGCGTTTTATCATCGTTGAAGACGATGCTGTTAAAGCTAAAATTAAACCTTATGTAACCGTTAATACACATCAACTCGAAACGTCTTCACAATTCATTATTGTAGTTGGGGATCGCGAGCATATCCCTTATAAGGATGCGATTTATGATTCAATGGTTGCAGCTGGCTACATGGCGCAAGAAGACGCTGATGTGAAGAAAGAAAAGATTGAGAAATACTACAGTACTTGGACAGACAGTGAAATTGAACAACAAGCACTTAACGATGCTAACCTTGCCGCAATGCAATTAATGTTAGCGGTTAAAGCCTTTGGATACGATTCAAATCCAATTGGCGGCTTTCAACACAATGAAATCTTAGAAGCCCTTGGTATTGATAACAAGCGTTATAAACCAGCTTTATGTATCGCCATTGGTAAAGGTAACAAAGCGCCAACAGGCACAACGCGTTTACCTTTAGATCAAGTTGTATCTTTTAACGGCGAGAATAAAGACGGGCATATTTAAGTTATATTCGCTATAAGGCATGCTTTAACTCAGCTTGCTTTATAGCTTTTTTTTTATGAAAAGGACTTTAGATTCAAAGGGCTTTTCAAGAGGACCTGAACAATAAACTAAATTGTTAACAATAAGTGTTGTTTTAAAATTAAAATATAGAATATTTCAATAAATAAAAAACGAAATTTATACATAAAAATCGCATTACATCAACTATCCAAATGGTATTGATATTCATTTTCAATTAATAAAATATTTATGGAAATGGTACACAATTGGTTAACTTTTAACGAAAAAGAGTATAAAATGAAGGTAACACTTTAAAATTTAAGGGCAGCGAAGAGGAATTATATAGGGGGGATACTATGCAAGAGCATATTGTTGTAACGATAGATGGTAAGGAATATCTTGCGGATCAAGGCACGAACTTGCTTGAGTTTATTAAAGCTCAAAACACGTTTGTTCCTTCGATTTGTTATAACGAATCATTAGGTCCAATTGAAACGTGTGATACATGTACGGTTATGATTGATGGGGAAATCAAGCGTGCGTGTGGTACTACAATTAATGGTCCTATGGATGTTAAGACGACAGGCGATTTAGTTAAAGCGAGTCAAAAGGAAGCGCTAGACCGCATCCTAGAAAAGCACCAACTATACTGTACGGTGTGTGACTATAACAATGGTAGCTGTGAAATCCACAACACAATGGACGAATTTGGACTTGAGCATCAAACATACGAATGGAAGACTAAAGGTTATGAAGTAGACCACGGTCCATTCTATAGATACGACCCTGACCAATGTATTCTATGTGGACGTTGTGTAGAAGTATGTCAAGACGTTCAAGTTAACGAAACACTGATGATTGATTGGGAACGTGAGCGTCCACGTGTTATTTGGGACAACGATGTATCAATTAATGAGTCATCATGTGTTGCTTGTGGTCAATGTGTAACTGTATGTCCATGTAACGCCTTACTTGAGAATAATATGGAAGGTAATGCAGGTTATATGACAGACCTTGAGCCAGGTTCACTTGCTTCAATGATTGATTTAACTAAGAAAGCTGAAACAGGCTACGGTCCATTATTCGCAGTTTCAGATTCAGAAGCTAAGATGCGCGATCAACGTATTAAGAAGACGAAGACAGTATGTACATATTGTGGGGTTGGTTGTTCATTTAATGTTTGGACAAAAGACCGTGAAATTCTTAAAGTTGAACCTCAACACGAATCACCAGCAAACAAAATTTCTTCATGTGTTAAAGGTAAATTCGGTTGGGATTATGTGAACGCTGAAGAGCGCTTAACAAAACCACTTGTACGTCGTAACGATCAATTTGAAGAAGTTGAATGGGAAGAAGCAATCAAAGTAATTGCGGATAAATTTACTGAAATTAAAGAACGTAAAGGTGCAGATGGTTTAGCATTTATTTCATCTTCAAAAGCCACAAACGAAGAATCTTACTTAATGCAAAAACTTGCACGTCAAGTTATCGGTACAAATAACATTGATAACTGTTCACGTTATTGCCAAGCACCTGCAACGAAAGGGCTTTTCAGAACGGTAGGTCACGGCGGTGACTCAGGTTCTATCGAGGATATTGGTAAAGCGGATATGGTTATTACAATTGGTACGAATACTGCAGAAGCACATCCTGTTATTGCATCAAGAATTAAACGTTCTCATAAATTATTCGGCCAAAAATTATATGTATTTGATATTCGTCGTCATGAAATGGCAGAACGTGCTGATGCATTCTATTCACCAAAACCAGGTACAGACCTTGTGTGGTTATCAGCGATTACGAAATATCTGATTGATAATGATCTTCATAAGAAAGACTTCATCGATGAATGGGTAAACGACTTTGATGCGTATTACGAATCTTTAGCTCCATTTACAATGGAATTTGCTGAAGAAACAACAGGTATTAATAAAGAGCGATTAATTGCTTTAGCGCACGAAATCGCACAAACTGATAAAGTTGCGATTTGTTGGGCTATGGGTGTTACGCAACAAGACGTTGGTAGTGACACAAGTACAGCAATTTCTAATCTGCTATTAGCAACTGGTAACTATATGCGTGAAGGTACAGGTGCTTACCCATTACGTGGTCATAACAACGTTCAAGGCTGTAGTGACTATGGTAGTATGCCTGATAAGTTCCCAGCGTACGAAGGTGTTGAAGATGATGCCGTTCGTGCACGCTATGAAAAAGCATGGGGCGTAACGCTTCCAAGTAAAGCTGGACGCGATAACCATCAAATGATGGATGGTATCCACGACGGTACAATTGAATCACTATTTATCTTAGGTGAAGATACAGGTATTGTTGACTCAAATATCAACTACGTTCAAGAAGCACTTAGAATGCTTGACTTCTTAGTTGTTCAAGATGAGTTCTTAACGTTTACAGCTGAATTCGCGGACGTTGTATTACCTGCAAGTCCTGCCTTAGAAAAAGAAGGTACATTTACGAATACGGAACGTCGTGTTCAACGTTTATATCAAGCACTTGAACCTTTAGGCGATTCAAAACCTGACTGGCAAATTACACAAATGATTGCTAAAGCAATGGGCTTTGACTGGAATTATAGTCACCCAAGTGAAATCATGGATGAAGCTTCTAGCTTAGCACCAATGTTCAGCGGTATTAATTATGAACGTCTTGAAAACTACAAAAGTTTACAATGGCCTGTTGCTGAAGATGGAACTGACTCACCAGTTTTATACTTAGATGGCTTTAACTTTGAAGATAAGAAAGCGAAATTCTATCCATTAGATTTCGATAATTTCTATAAAACGAATGAAGAGTACGATATTCATGTTAACAATGGTCGTGTGTTAGAACACTTCCACGAAGGTAATATGACATACAAAGTACCAGGCCTTAAATACAAGATGCCTGAAGCATTCGTTGAAATTTCACCTGAACTTGCGAAAGAACGCGATATTCATGAAGGTGCTAAAATCCGAATGACATCCGATTCAGGTCAAACAACAGGTATTGTCCACATTTCAAAACGTGTTCAAGGTAAGCAAATTTACATTCCATTAAACAGTAACAGTATGGAAAATGATAACGTTGGTGCGATTAATATTCTTACTAACGGCGATACAGATCCTGATACACATACACCATCATACAAACGTACAAGTTGTAAGATTGAAGTGTTACGTAAGAAAGGTAAATCACCTATCAATCCAACGAACTTTAGATTGAAAGAACGTATACCGCAACTTGGTGTCCAAGTTCAGAAAAAATGGGAACGTGATGATTATGTATTCCCAGGAAATCAGGTGAGAAAATAATGGCAGAACGTATCTCTAAAATTAAACGCATTGAAAAGTCCGAAGCTGAAATCAAAGAAGCACACGTGGATGAAGTAACGACAGCTATTTCTGAGAATAAAGACAGTATCATTAAAGCAATCAAATTAGTTAAAGCACTTGATGACGCGAAGATCTTAGATGGTTTAACAGGTGCAGTTAACGAACGTTACTACATTTTAGATAAGTTCGCAAATGAGCTTAATAAAGATCAATATGCTGGTATGATTCATAATATTGGTCAGTTCGCATTATTACTTGGAGAATTTAATCCTGAAGACTTAAAAGTTATTCTAGATAAATTCAACCGTGGTATTCACGTTGCTAATGAAGCGAATCCTAATAAGACTACGTCAATTGGTGGCTTCATGAGTTTATTACGTGACGAAGAAGCGAACCGTAGCATCACATACTTTATTAACATGTTAAAAGGTATGTCACGCGAGAAATAAAGTAAAACTTATGACGGGTCAGGGACATAATACTACAATTCCCTTAAACAGCATGCTTTCCTGTAAAGTCCAACTCGTATTTTCAATACGGTAGTTGGACTTACAAAGAAGCTCAGGCTTCTTTGTTCATGAGAAAGAGCCCCGGCTTCCTTAGCTTGAGAATTTGCTTGCGCAAATTTCTTTGTCGGGGCCCCATCCTCTAGGAGTCAGCTGTTTTGAGAATTGTGTGAAATAAAGCTTAAATGCTCTATTTTACGACTTATGTCCCAGGCCTGTTTTTTTATGTAAATAAAGGTTCAATAAACCGATTTCATGATAAAATGTGTGAGAGATTAATTTAGAGGAGTGAACATCGATGAGTGCAAAAATGACCAAAATATTGGCATTTATTTCAAATATATTTTTAATATTAGGTATCATTTTCTTAATAATGACATATCTTAAGCTATCCATTGCTATGTTCATCATTTCATTAGCAATTAGTTTAACGATATTTAACACCATTTTTAGAGATCGTAAGTGGCTTAAGATAGCTGTTAATCTTTCATTTTTATTTGTAGTCATTTTAATCGTCTTCTTGTTTAGTGCATTATCACAAGGTTAGGGGGGGTAGGGTATGACGGATTTAATACGTAAACGTTTCTCATTATGGCTTTTGTTGCTGATTCTAATCGTCTTTATAGGTTTGTTAATTTATAACGAAACGCATATCTTACGAAGCGATAAAACGCATACGTTCGATGAGGCTTTAGACAAGCAGTTGAACAACGATGCGCTTCATACGAAAGAAGTGGATCAGAAATTTAAAGATGCTTCTAATAATGACGTGCGTCAGGCGATGGCCATTCATTCAAAGGATTCCGATTTCATTTACATGGACATTTCAGAACCAGTACCTATGAATAAAGAAGAAGTTGATGATATTTTAAAGTCTAAAGGTGTCTTTAAAGGTAAAGGCGATGTCTTTTTAAAGGCCCAAGAGAAATATCAAGTCAATGTCATCTATTTAATTAGCCATGCATTACACGAGACTGGAAACGGACATTCCAAGTTAGCTAACGGCATTAAAGTTGATGGTAAGACGTATTACAACTTCTTTGGTATCGGTGCGTTTGATGCTAATGCATTGAAAACAGGTTCTAGCTATTCTAAGAAGGCTGAATGGACGTCGGTTGATAAAGCAATCCTTGGTGGTGCTAAGTTCATTCGTAAGAACTACTTTGATAAAGGGCAACTGACGTTATATCAAATGCGTTGGAATCCTAAATCACCAGGTGAGAATCAATATGCGAGTGATATTCACTGGGGTGACCGCATCGCTTCCTTTATGGAAAAGCCCTATGAGAAGTTAGGTATTAAGAAAGATCATATCCGAAAGGACTATTACAAAGAAACGAAACACTAAATTCTAAAGCTGAGGCGTTAACGTGCCTTGGCTTTTCTTATGGGAAAAGAAGTGAGACTGTGGATGAACGAATAGGGAATTCGTCAATCAACATGGCGCTTAAATTGTGATAGACTTAGATTAATATATTGAATTGAGGAGTATGCAGAATGAGAATTGCGATTATTGGTGCAGGAATAGGTGGCTTAACATTAGCTTCACTACTTACAAATACAACTCATGATGTTCACATCTTTGAACGTAAGGGGAGTCTTACAGATATTGGAGCAGGCATTGGTTTAGGTGGTAATGTGCTTCAAAAACTTGGTAATCATGACCTTGCGAAAGGGATTAAAAATGCAGGGCACGTGCTTAACCAACTTGAAATGAGAAATGACCAAAACAAGCTTCTGAGTCAAGTTAAATTAGACGGTCAAACGACGAACGTGACGCTGTTACGCCAAGATTTAATAGACGTACTTGCAACTTATGTAAAACAAGAAAATATACACTTCAACCGTGAAATTAAGAACGTGCATCAAAAGGAGCAAGAAGTAGATATTACTGACAATCATGGTGACACGTTAACATTTGATTTAGTAATTGGTGCTGATGGCATTCGTTCTAATATGAGACAAGCGCTAGGCTTTGAGAATAAGGTTAAATATCAAGGTTATACGTGCTTCAGAGGCGTTGTAGAAGATTTTCAATTGAAAGAAAACCATACCGGTGTTGAATATTGGGGTAAAACAGGTCGCGTAGGCATTGTTCCTTTATTAAATGATAAAGCGTATTGGTTTATAACAATTAATACCAAGGAAAATGATCCTAAGTATAAAACATTCGCGAAGCCACATTTACAAGCTTTATTCAATCATTATCCAAATGAAGTACGACAGCTTCTTGATAAACAAGGTGAAACGAATATCTTATTACATGATATTTATGATCTAGAACCGCTTAAGACGTTTGTAAAAGGGCGTGTCGTCTTACTAGGGGATGCTGCACATGCGACAACACCAAATATGGGTCAAGGTGCGGGACAAGCGATGGAAGATGCGATTGTATTGTCTAATTGTTTAAAAGACCAACCCCATCTAGAAGATGCTTTAAACCGTTACAATAAGTTACGTGTTAAGCACACGAAAAAGGTTACCTTAAAATCACGTAAGATTGGTAAAATCGCGCAGTATCAAAATAAACTTATGACTTCAATGCGAGATACTGTAATGGCTAAAACACCGAACAAGCTCATTTCAAATCAAACAAAGTTCATTTATAAAAGTAAAGAATCTTAAAAAAATAAGGCGAGAACAAAGATAGGACTTTGTTTTCGCCTTTTATAATAAAACAACCGTTTCGTATTAGTTAACGATGTATTTAGGTGTTCTTCCGTCTGCTTTTTTAATGATATTCTTAGCTACAATCTTAGCCATCATATCACGAGCTTCGAATGTGGCGTTACCGATATGTGGCGTGATTACTACATTATCAAGTGATTTTAAACCTTCTGTAATTTCAGGTTCAAATTCGAATACATCAAGCGCTGCACCTTCAATTGTTTTATTTTGAAGTGCTTCTACTAAAGCTTCCTCATGAACGATTGGACCACGAGCAGCATTAATTAAATAGCTTGTAGGTTTCATGAGTTCTAATTGTTCTTTTCCGATGAGGTGATGTAATTTAGGGTTATAAGCCGCATTAATCGTTACAAAGTCTGCATGTTTAAGTAATGTTTCAAGTTCAACATACTTAACGCCTAACTCTTGTTCAACTTCAGGTTTTTGGTGGGGACCAGTGTATAAGATATCTAAGTCAAAGGCTTTAGCGCGTCTTGCTACGGCGCTACCAATTTGACCTAATCCAATAATACCTAATGTTTTACCAGTAACTTCACGACCTCTAAAGAATAACGGTGCCCAGCCATCAAAGCCTTCTCCACGGCATAAACGATCGCCTTCAGGGATACGTCGAGCTGCACTTAACAGTAAGCCCATCGTTAAATCAGCTGTTGCGTTAGTTGACGCTTTAGGCGTATTCGTTACATCGATATTTTTAGTTCTTGCATACTCGACATCTACATTATTAAAACCAGCACCATAGTTTGCGATAAACGTTAATTCAGGTGCACTATCAATAACTTCTTGGTCTACATTTGTCGATAATAAACTAATTAAAGCGAAAGCATCTTTAACACCAGCTTTTAATTCCTCTTTAGGAATGATGCCCTCACCTTCATACATATCAATCTCAAAATCTTCCTTCAGTAAATCTAATGCTATTTCTGGAATAGGACCAGCAACAAATACTTTTTTCATTCTTATCACATCCTTCTAGTTCAGTATAAGAAAATTAATAAGATGGCACAATTTAAATGAATATTAGGACATTAATTTAAGTCCGATAACGGCAACTATAATTAAGAAGATACATAAAATGCGCATAGGCTTTTTCGATTCGTTATACCATATCATACCTATAATCGTACCGCCTGCTGTTCCAATACCTGTCCAAACAGCGTATGCAGTACCCATTGGAATGCCTTTCATCGCGAGTGCTAATATTGAAAAGCTACAAAAGAACGTTACGCCAAGTAATATCACATAAATCTTGTTAGATGATTGAGCGATTTTATTTAGCCAGTATACACCGAGTATTTCAAAGCAACCAGCGAGTACAAGTAATCCCCAGTACATATTAATTCGCCTCCTTATCATCTACATCAGATGTGAGTTTAAGACCCACGATACCTACAATTAAAATGATAATGAGTACCATTTTGGTGATGTTAAATGGTTCGTTCGTGAAAAAGAAATCAAAGAGAATCGTACCAAGTGTACCCATACCAACAAAGATTGCGTACACCGTTCCGACGGGTAATGTTTTACAAGCTGATATAACGAGATAAAAGCTTAACGTGATAAACATCCCTGTTAACAGCCATTCAATAAGGTTATCGGAATATTTGATTCCCGTAACCCAGATGACCTCTACAAAACCAGCTACAAATACTTTAAACCACTGCATAGAGATGCTCCTTTATTAAAAGATATGTAGACCAATTCTCTCAAAAGTGATTAAAAGAATCAATAACGGCTATTATAATACTACGAACTAAGATAGAAACACCATTATCATTTGGGGATTGTGATGTGTTTCTTGAAATCATTTAGTTACCTACATATAACAGTGATAACTTGAATATACTTTGATAACCACTCATTTATAATCCAATACAATCACTTAAACGTTATACGACGCCTAAACAAAGTAGATATATGTAAATAGGTTAGATTAATCTAATCTAAAAAAGGACTTAAAACATACCGTTTTACCGCATGTTTTAAGTCCTCTTTATTTATAGGATGATATAGCATTTGATTGTTACTTAATGGAAATCCACGTTTGAATTAAATGTGGATGTAGTTATAACTTGCTGCTTGGCCTGCTGGGATTGTTCTTGTACTAGTAGCGAATGGACCTGCAGCGTAGTTCATTTCTGATACAGTAATTGAACCATCATAGTTAACATGCTCAACATACGCAACGTGACCGAATGGACCGTTATTTGATTGCATAATTGAACCTGGTGTTGGATTATTGTTTACTTGATAACCTTCTTGAGCTGCTGCAGTATCCCAGTTATTAGCGTTTCCCCAGAATGTACTAATTGTGCCACCTACGCGGTCGAATACATACCAAGTACATTGACCTGCAGTGTAAAGATTAGCGTTTGATTGAGTTTGAATTGAATTAACTTGTGATGCGTCTGCTTCGTTTGAATTCATACCTAACATAGCTGCTCCCATAGTAGCAGTAATTGACGTAATAGCGATTAATTTTTTCATTTTAAAAGTCCTCCCAAATTTTTTATCTATCTCTAATTCAAGAAAAAATACATTTTATCATTTAGTAGCGATTGCCGATTTTTTTAACGACAAGCAATACTCTAACAGACAAATTTGGGTTTGTGTGCAATGTTACGTCATTGTAATTGAATTTAAATCGCACTATGATTTGTTGTAATAATCAATGAATTCTTAGAGAAAATATTACAAGCTCTAAAAGACCATGCCTAAACAATTTTTTAAAATTATTTACATCAAATAAACAAAAGGATTATTACACTTTATGTAACAATCCTTTAATCTCGTTTTGCTTATTTGAATATTCTTAAAGATAGCGGAATGAGGTATGGCTCTCCTTTTGCTAACTTGAAAATTGCCACAATATGGAAAACAAAAGCCACTATAGAAAGAATTGGCAAAATCACGAAGCCAATTAAAATGAGACAAAGTGCAAGACCGACAAATGACCATATCGTATATGAAATGATGTAATTAAAATAATCCTTCCCAGCTTGATCCACGAAGGTTGAATCGTCTCGCTTAATCAACCAAATGATTAAAGGTGCGATGATAGGGGCGAAGAACCCACCTACATAGATGAGTGAAGCGAATAAAGTGTCGTCTTGAGAGCGTCTAGGTCTTTGTACGTGCTCGACATTGTGTTGGTCCAAGATGTCTTCCTCCTTAATATGATGTATTCAATCTCTTAAATGATTTAAGTGATATCGTTTCTATAAAGGTATCACAAAATATAATAAAAAGCACTGTGAATGAAATTTGATTGATTTCTATAATTATAAAAAACAGTTTCCAGATACGTTCTATAATGTTAATCTTTTTAGGAAGTGTCTTTTTATAAAAGAAGTACCAAATTTAAAATTGTAGAAAGAAGGGATTAATATGAAAATTGCAATTATTGGTTCTGGTAATGGCGCAGTAACTGCAGCAGTTGATATGACCGATCAAGGTCATGATGTAAGTTTATATTGTCGAGAACAAACAATTGAGAAATTTGATAAGGCAAAAGCACTGGGAGGATTTCATTATAATAATGAAGGAGAAAGTTCGTTTATATCATTCACGAATGTCAGCCACGATATCGAACATGTTTTAGAAGGTGCTGAAGTTGTCATGTTAGTCATACCTTCTTCTCATATTGAGTACTATGCAGAAATCATGGCACCTTATATTGATGATTCACAATTAATTGTCTTTAATATGGCGGCATCAATGGGCTCTATACGATTTATGAATGTACTTAAAAAACATCATATTGAAACACAACCTAAATTTGCTGAAATGAACACGTTAACGTATGGTACACGTGTTAACTTTGACACAGCTACTGTAGATTTATCATTAAAGGTTAAGAAAGTTTACTTTTCAACATATAATAAGAAAGATTTAAATGAAAGTTTTAACACTGTGAAAAGTTTTTATCCATCCATTCGTAAGGAAGAGAGTTTACTTCGCACGAATCTAGAAAATGGTAATCCTGAAGTTCACCCTGGTCCAACATTATTAAATGTAGGGCGTATAGATTATAGTGGCGACTTTGCACTATATGAAGAGGGCATCACGGAACATACAGTGAAATTGTTACATGCGATTGAAGAAGAACGCTTATCACTCGGTCGCAAGTTTGGTTACCACTTAGAAACGGCTAAAGAAGCGCGTATCGAACGTGGTTATTTAGAGCGAAAAGACGACGATAAATCATTACGTTACTTATTCAATAACAGTCCTGTGTTCTCTCAAATAAGAGGACCACATCAAGTTGAAAATCGTTATTTAACTGAAGATATTGCTTATGGACTTGTTTTATGGTCAAGTATTGGTAAAGCAATAGGTGTTCGTACGCCGAACATTGATGCTGTTATCACAATTGCCTCTACGATTTTAGAACGTGACTTTTTCGAAGAGGGATTAACTTTAGAAGCGTTAGAAATTGATGACATCGAATCACTTTAATTGAATAAGGAGGATTGATTTATGACGAGAAAGCCAACTTTATTAGAATCTATATCAACCATCCTTGTCATGATGGTTGTCGTTACGATCGGATTTTTAATCTTTAAGATACCGATTCAAGCATTGTTAATTATTTCAGCTGCTTACGCTGCATTTATAGCATGGCGTGTGGGCTTGAAATGGGAAGATCTTGAAGCGGGTATTACAGAACGACTTAAGACAGCAATGCCAGCGTTATTTATCATTTTAACGGTAGGTATCATTGTAGGGGCTTGGATGTATGCAGGCACTGTGCCAGCTTTAATTTACTATGGTCTTAAATTCTTAAACCCTACGTATTTCTTAATTTCAGCTTTCGTTATTTCAGCAATCACTTCAGTCGCAACAGGTACTGCATGGGGGTCAGCTTCTACAGCAGGTATCGCTTTAATGGCTATTGCGACTCAATTAAACATTGCACCAGGTATGGCTGCAGGTGCTGTTATCGCGGGTGCTGTATTTGGTGATAAAATGTCTCCGCTTTCAGATACTACGAACTTAGCGTCATTAGTGACACGCGTGAATATCTTTTCACATATTAAATCATTGATGTGGACGACGATTCCAGCATCATTAATTGGTATGGCGATATGGTTCTTCGTAGGTCTAGGTCATAGCAGTAGTATTAAATCTGAACGTATCAAATCGATTCTAAGTGATCTTGAGCATATTTATAATCTCAATTTCTTTATTTGGATTCCTGCTATTGTCATTATTGTATGCTTACTCTTTAAAATATCAACTGTGCCGTCTATGTTAATTTCAAGTTTAGCAGCGTTGATTGTTGGTACGTTTAATAATGGTTTTAACATTGTTAATGGTTTTCAAGCGACGTTTGATGGTTTTAATAAAGGCATGCTACCTTCAAATATGCAACATATCTCAGATGACACGATTAAGTTGATCGAACAGGGTGGTATGATGAGTATGACTCAAATTATCGTTACGATCTTTTGTGGATATGCATTCGCAGGTATTGTTGAACGTGCTGGTTGTTTAGACGTGCTTCTAAACAAGATTTCAAGCAATGTCCGTCGACCTTCACAATTAATTCTTGTAACTGTTGCAGCTAGCTTAATGCTTGTACTCGCTGCAGGTGTTGCGTCCGTTGTAATTATTATGGTAGGTGTCTTATTAAAAGAAATGTACGATGACATGAACCTAGATCGTTCTAATCTATCACGTACTTTAGAAGACTCAAGTACCATGGTGCTACCTCTTATTCCGTGGGGTACATCCGGTATTTACTATCAACAACAACTTGGCGTTGATGTCCAGGACTTCTTCATATGGACAATCCCTTGTTATCTATGCTTTATTATCGCTATTTTCTATGGTTACACGGGACTTGGTCTTAAAAAGAAATCTAAAGAAAGTTAATTCATTTATAGAACCGTTAAACAAATTAGATATTTGTTGACGGTTCTTATTTTTATAATTTGATTTTGATTGAGACTTTTTTACTTTAAAATAAATAAACTTTAAAGATTATGTTTTAAAAATGTGAAAGCGGATAAATAATGAATATAGATAACGGTGCCCTTACATAATCATTGTAGTAGCGGCAATGAGGGTTGTTGGTATCATCTATCTAATGTAGATAATTTCATTTTAAAAAGTCCTTCTATTATCTATCTGTTTTCATCCTTAACATGTGTTTTTGTAGCGAGGATACATGTAAGGATGGAGATACATATAATGAACCTAAATGATGATATGTGAGCATTCCATTTTATATGAAATTTCATTTACAAGAAATAAACCTTCTGATGTTAAGCTTGAGATAGAACCATCTCAAGCTTATTTTTTATGTGAAGCGCAAAAAAGGGTCGGGGACATCTCGTTATGTCCTCGACCCTAAATATATTTAAATCTTAGTGAATGTAGTTGTAGCTGTAAGCTTGTGAAGCAGGGATTGTACGTGTGCTCACGCCGAATGGACCTGCATTGTAGTTCATTTCTGATACAGTTACTGAACCGTCATTGTTTACGCTTTCAACGTATGCAACGTGACCGAATGCACCTTGAGTTGATTGCATGATTGAACCAGCTTGTGGTTGGTTGTTAACTGTGAAACCTTCTGAAGCAGCTGCGCTACCCCAGTTATTAGCGTTACCCCATAATGTACTAATTTTACCACCTACACGGTCGTAAACGTACCAAGTACATTGACCAGCTGTGTATAAGTTAGCTGATGAACCACTGTAGTTAGAAATTGAAACGCCACCATTGTTTGAAGATTGAGCTGGTTGAGCGTTATAAGAACGTGCATTTGAAGCAGGTGCTTCATAGCTTGATGTAGTTGGTGCTGAAACTGCTGAGATACCTGCTGAACGGTTTGAAGTAGCGTTTGAAGCAGTGTTAGCTGATGCTACATTGTTAGATGAATTATATGATTGTTGAGAATTATTTGTAACGTAATCGAATTGGTCTGGGCTCCAGTTACCTTGCCATTCGAAGTGGTATTCATCATTGTTATCGATTGTGTAAGAATAGCTATAAGATGTAGGATCGTTTGGATTGTATCCTCCGTTATTGTATTCTGCAGCGTCTGCCTCGTTTTGCATCATTCCGAAAGTAGCGATACCTGCTGTAGCGATTGTAGCTGTAGCGATTTTGTTCATTTTAAAAGTCCTCCTAAATGTAATTATATAAGTAATTTATTAGTCCATATGACAAGTAAAATAATAAAGTCCCAATGACAAGTTTTTATTTTCCAATTTGTATTTTTGTTTTGCTTTGTTTTCGCAACGATTAATACTTTAGCAAAAAATATTTAGCTTGTGTGAGTTGTTAATGTTTTGTAATTTACTTCTAATAGAAAAGGATTTCTTGTAACAAAACTAAAAATTGTCAAAAGGCCGAATAATGTTGTGGTTAAGGGAATTGCGCTTGATTTATTTCTAAAAGGTTACAAGGTCGATAATATTTCTGTAATTTTACAGAAAATTAATAAAGTATAAAATAACAAAATTCCCGTCAAATTTTTCCTATATTAACCCTATAAAGCTAAAGAATGCTTTTATTAATTTTATGTATAACGACTAATTAGAATATGTCGAAATTTACACAATTAACATATTAATTCCCATTAATTTTAGGAATTTTGTTATTTTCACCGAAATTAATAAAAACTTTTATTCATTCTCATACAAAATATGTTATAATTTTACGAAAATAGAGTATCAAATAAGAAAATATATTTATATAATCTTATTAAGCTCATTGATAATTGAATTTACTTGGGTGTTTTAAGTTTCGAGAACAGGAGATGTATCAAGATGTTAGATATGTACGATTTAAAGGCTTACCGTTCATTACAAACACGTTATATGAAAGAAACTGGTATAACAATGTTGTTTGTCGTTCACGGGAAGGGTACAGTCCGAATTAATCAGCATATTTATCATGTTAAGCGTAATCAATTCTTTGTTGTCGTACCACACGATGTATTCTTGCTTGATTTTCAAGCGGATAGTGTAGTGTGCGTACTTAAGATTCCTTTTCAAAGTATTGAGAAGCTATCATACAACCTGACAACGATATACTCTGAAGAAATCGATAATGATACATTGAAACAAGCTATCATGTCGCTTTTCAAAGAGTTGTTCGATAATCAAAATCAAATTTCCTACACCCATGATGAGACTTGTAAACGCATTATTTGGAAGATATTATTTGAAATCTCTTTGGTTCACACTGAACAACATGATTTAAAGAAAGATAAGGAATATCATACAATTCGAAACTATATTGATCAACATCACAGTGAAAAGGTCACGCAATCGATGCTTTCAAAGGCACTTTTGATGACGGAGCAGCATATTAGAAAAGTGATCAAAGATACGCTCGGAATGAATTTCCCACAATTTCTCAGAGATGTTCGGTTACAACACTGTTTATATGATGTCTTAACTACTAAGAAAAAGATAACCGACATTGCTTACGAACATGGTTACACAAATAGTTCAAAGTTTATATCTGACTTTAAAAGCACCTATGGAAATACACCTAATCAATTTCGATTAGGCATCATGAATTTAGATATGGATGTAAATAACGGTGAGTTAGTTCCATTCGATGAACAATTTAATCAGTTATTGATGAATTCAGGGCATCATGTTTCAGCCACAAAGCCTCTGATTCACAATATAAAGACGGTTGATCGTGGAGAGATTTTGCGGCATCCTAAGTTTTTCATTAATGATTTTAAAATCGAATCTTTAAATTATTCGTCGGTTCAATCCCTGTTAATTAATTTAAAAAAGCACGCGCTTAATCTTTTTATAATTATTGATAATTGGTTTGAAACGTTTAATCATTATGAAACGACAAAAGAGCAATTATATTGGATGAAATCGCAAATGCATATTTTTAATGAGTTGCAAATTCAACCTGTCATACGAATAAACAGTACAGACGATATGGTTTTTAATCGTAAAATGGTGAACTCATTTTTTGATTGTTTATATGAATGTTTATATGAATATCAAACTTTAGACATTCATTTCTTATTTACAAATTCTTCAGTGCAAGCACTCAAATGTTACCGAGAAGTTGCTGAAGCGTACTTTCACCACGTTCCTTTTATTTACCAAACGACTTCATCAGATTTATTAGATAAACAAACACTTATTAACGTCTTGTCGTATTGTGAACATATTTGCGTTGATCTACAACAGTTTTATCAAATTCATTCATTTATACCGAATTCACAAGTTATTCTTTTAGATATCTTCAATACGAATGCCTTACCTATCGTACGTTTTGAAGATGAATTACAACAACTTCAATTATTGATGAGTTTCTATTCAGAAATTCATGGTTTTACCATTCCATTAAAGGAGATTGAAAGAGAAAAACAAAACCGATATGTAACGCGTGAACGAGAAATCACTTTAGAAAGTTTACCGCTTTTTGTGCATCTTATTTTTATGTTGCATAAGTTAAGAGGGCATATCTTATCCGTTCATGACAACTATATTATTACAGCTTATAAGCAAGAACTACAGCTTGTTATTATTCCGAAGCTTTCACATTTATATCAATCGATGAAATATATCATCCAATTCTCTGAGAAATTTCGGAAGGTAGATTGTAATGTAAAGACAATTAACTTTTCAAAAGAGACGGCTGACTTAGTCAAAGAGTCGGTTTACGACAATGACCGTACGATGATTGATATAGCCAAGCAGTACCATTTCCAGACACAGATTGAAAATGAGATTAAAAGCATTGATTTTGATCATCAATCGATACAGCATTATAAATTTAAATCGATTCAATAGAAGAAAGGTGGCCAATATGGAGCAAACGTCCATTCAGCATTTCGTAAAAATAGCAAAACAAACGATGATTATTAAAGGTGTACTTAAAGATGTACACGATATGACGATTAATCACCTTAAAATTTTAACGTATTTATCAGATTATGAGGTTAATGAAGATATCAAAATTCGACCACTCCGTAGACAAGAGGGTTGGAATGACGCGCAAATGACACAACTATTAACGTATTTACAATCTAATGGTTGGTTTGATAAGAAGCGTTATTATAAAGATGAACGTCAAATCGTAATTAATTTGAATGCATCTCAACAAAAGCGTATCCATCAATTTCTAAATGAAATCAATCAACATATGTTATTACACGTCTTTGAAGAACATCCTTCGTTAACGAGTACGTATGGTGCTATTCGTTATTACTTTGATTGCGTTAATCGAATGAAGCGTATTCAAGAAAGTGTGGCGCGTAAATTATATACGTTAGATGAAATGATTATTTTATCGATGCTTTTGACGAATGAAGATTTAACGATGAGTGTGAAATCGTTAAAAATTCAGCTTGAGAGTAATACCGTAAAGGTCAATAAAATTGTGAAACGACTTGTTACGAAAGACATCATTGTAAAAGGGCGTTCGCCAGTAGACGAACGCGTCGTTCAACTTACGATTCGTGAAGAAGCAGCACCTTTATTACGTGATATCTTTACATCTATTTTAGAAAAAGAAATGTGTTCACACGTTGTTTAATTGGAAGAAAATGACAATGAGCAGGTTATCGAATTTATAGACAATCCAGTATGTGGTATCTATTTATTCGGAATAACCTGCTTTTTTGTATTTACTTCGAAAAGAAATTTCAATTGTAACTAAATCTGCAAACAAAATTATTAATTACGTTCAACCTTTCAAATTCCTTACTATTACAAGGTTTATAAATTACATATTGGTAGACTTTTTGTGAATTATGACTTTAACATTTGTGGGCTATTCAATAAAATATTAAAGTAATTATTGAATTATTAAAGGGGGCATTATAAAATAAAAATAACTTTTAAATATATCCAAGTGATTAATAGTTAGAGATAGACATATATAACTCAATGAAATACTTGGAGAAATTTCAATAGGAGTGATATATGTGAAACCATATAAAGTAAATGATATTTCCCATTTAGTACAATTGAGCTACACGTGTAAACAAATCTTTTCTACCATTAAGAAGGAACATCAACTTACATATGAAGAAGTATTTATTTTAGAATATGTATATTATGGTGAGAAAAAGAAATACGACATGAAAGAAATTACGAAAGCTGCGAATCTAAAACCATATTACATCACTAAAGCACTTCAAAAGCTGAAAGATATGAATTTAGTATCAAAGAAACGTAACTTAAAAGATGAGCGTACAGTTATTATTGAAATCTCTAAAACACAACGTGAAAAGATTAAAAAGATTATTGATCAAATCGAATCTTATTTAGTATTTGAGTAAGGCTTGAAACTTTAATCGCTACTTAAGTAGTCTTAGCACTCAAATTTAGGTATTTCTTCAGTACTGTTTCACTATCCTGTAGGTTATATGTTAGACGTAACGGCGAATGTCGTAGTAAAGAAGCCCAACCCTCGAATTTTAGTATTCGTGGGTTGGGCTTTTTTCAAATTAAAGACTGATTCAGGGAAGGGCTTTTCAAAGAGGGGAAAAATAAAATTAGTTTGCGTATAAGAAACGACCTTTCGTTAGGGCGACTTTCTTAAATATTGCTTCAATGATGATGGCAATTGCCCAATATAACAGGGCGGCAATACTATAAACTTCGATGAAACGATAGCCCTCATTCGCGACTAAATGACTATTCGCAATGATTTCTGGAATTTGGATGGCGAATGCTAATGACGTTCCCTTTAATAACATGATGAATTGGTTCTCGATGTTTGGTAACGCGTACATGAAGGCTTGTGGAATGATAATGCGACGATATAAATCGCGCTGGCTAAGTCCGACTGTGAGACCCGCTTCAACTTGCGCATTATCCACTGCGTAGAACCCACTCTTGATGGTTTCGGATAGATAAGCGGTTGCGTGCAGTGAGAATGCGATAAATGCGATAGTTAAAGGGTGCACGCTGTCTGGATTTAGGGATGTCTTGAAGACTTGGTTTAACCACATGATGAAAGCTGGCGTCCCATAATAGAACACGAATAATTGCACAATTAAAGGTGTACTTCTCATGAAAGAGTTATAGACCGTCGTGAGCTGGTGTAGGACAGGGATACGCTTGATTTGAAATAAAGCGGTCATCGTGCCGAGTATGATGCTTAATAAGAATGCACCGCATGTGATAAGTAATGTGTATGGTAATCCTTTAAAGACTTCTATAAAACTATGAATCCAGAATGACATTTATTTCACCTCAACTTGTTTTTGATATTTCTAATTTTTTATCGATGGCGGTAAGTGTCGCTTGGATGAGGATACATATGATCCAATAAATGATTGAAATCGCGACGTAAACTTCTAACATGCCAAGACCGTAGTTGTTGCCGATAATAAGGTTCACTTGACCCATCATGTCGATAATACCGATTGTGAATGCGATTGATGTATCTTTGAATAATTCTATGGTTTGAGTCGTCATATTCGGTACGCTATTTTTAAAAGCCTGTGGCAACAGTATTCGTAATAAGATGTCCTTAGGTTTCATGCCGACTGTTTTCGCCGCTTCAATTTGACCGTAATCTACGGATAAGTATGCGGCGCGCATGATTTCAGCGATGTATGCACTTGTATGAAGTGAGAATGCGAGCACGATAAACCAAAAGCGGTCTAAGTGATTGATGTTGATGCCGATTAGAAGCAACACTTGTGGTAATGCAAAGTAAACTAAGAATAATTGCAAGATGAGTGGTGTGCTTCGAATGAATGACTGGAAAATTCTTACGATGAATGACAGACCTTTAATGTTTTGAATGCGTATATAAGCGAGTACGAACCCGAATAAAATTGAAAAGACAAGCGCGAACGCGAATATGAATAGTGTGATTGGAAGTTGTCTTAAAATTTGTTTGAATAAATCAATCCATTCTAAAAATGTCATTGTGCTTTCTCCTCCAATTTATCTTTTTTCGCGTTCAATGTCTCAATATCTTCAAATACGTCTATGTTCATGTATTTTTGAGATAGCTTTTGTAGCTTACCTTCTTGATGAAGCTCTTTCGTTGCTTGATCGATATCATCGTGTAAACGTTGCTCATCTTTGTGATAGACGATATGAAGCGGTTCTTTTTTAACGATGCCACCAATTTTAGTTTTGGTATGTATCGCTTTTTGGACGGCGCTATACGTATTCCAGTTGATGAGCATGGCATCTCGTCTTTTATCTTCAATCATCTGAAGATTATTGCCGTTAGATGGTGATTGTAAAGTATCAATTTTAATCTTCTTATCGTGTGTTGCGTTATGCGACATTAAGATGGAATATAAACCACCACTTGGTGACATAGGCGTTAGACGTTTGTCATGAAGGTCACTTAGCTGATGAATATCTTGGTTTGATTCATGAACGGCAAGCATTGGTAACGCGTAACTATAAGGGACATCTTGGTATAAGAATTTTTGTTCACGTTCCTTTGTTTTAAAGAACCAGTTAATCGCCATGTCATATTTCTTAGAACCTAATCCGACTAAGTTCGATTCTTCTTCACCTAATTCATATTTAAAGCGATATTGAGGTAGCTTCTCCTCGAGCATCTTCATGTATTCCATATCTAGCCCTTTGTATTGGTTATGTTCATCTGTGTAAAAGTAAGGCGGATTGACTTCTGCTGATAAAGCAACTTTGATTGTTCTAGGGTTATCTTTTGTCGCTTTTTGAGTTGAGTTGGCGCCGCAACCAGAGAGTATGACGGCGAATATCAATAGCAATACAATGCGTTTCATAGGGACCCTCCTATTCATTGATTTGATTTAAGAATTTTTTCACGCGCGGTGACTGGCTTTCTTCAAGTACTGCTTGTGGGGTACCGCGTTCAATAATTTGACCATCGTCAATAAATAAAATTTGGTCTGATATTTGTTTCGCAAATTGAATTTCATGGGTCACTAGAACCATCGTGATACCTTGTTTTGCGATTGATTTGATCAGTTCTAAAATACTTTTAATAGATTCCACATCAAGTGATGAGGTAGGTTCGTCTAAGAGTAGAATCTTTTTATGTAAAGCAAGTGCACGTACGATACCGACACGTTGACTTTGACCACCTGATAGTTGAGCGGGATATTTATCTTTATGCGCAATTAAACCAACTTGTTCAAGGTGAGGTAGTGCCGTATCGATGGCTTGTTGTTTCTCCATGTTTTGACCGTATATCAAGCCTTCTGTAACGTTTTCGAGTACGGTTTTATTTTTAAATAGGTTGTAATTTTGGAAGACCATTGAAGAATGATCACGTAATTGCGTAACGTCTTTTTTAGTTATTTTGCTGGAAGCGTTGAAGACAAAGTTATTAATTTCAATTTCACCACTACTTGGCAGTTTTAAAGCGTTTAATGTTCTGAGTAGTGAGGTCTTACCAGAGCCACTAGGGCCAATAATCGTTGTGACCGTACCTTTAGGCACGTCAAATGAAACATCTTTAAGTATATGGTTGTTGTCATAATGTGAATTTAATTCCCTAACGTGTATCATGCGCGAGACTCCTTTGAAAATAGTGATTAAAAAGAAGTTATCACATTAATTCATATAAGTAAAGTCGGAATTAATTTGTTTTAAAGCCTTGAAAAATTCAATGTCGAGTTATACACTAAGGATAATAAGAATCGTGGAGTGATATATAATGAAAAAGTCTGCTTTAATTCAATCAGATATTCAAAAAAAGTGGATTGAAAAGTTTGAAGGTATTCGTGAAACTTTCGAACAAAGGGCACATGACAATGATATTAATGCGCGTTTTCCGTATGAAAATATCGATTGGTTAATCAAAGAAGGTTATACGAAAATGACGTTACCTAAAGCTTACGGCGGTGAAGGTGCTACGGTCATGGATCTTGTGGTATTACAAGATTATTTAGGGTCTATCGATGGTGCGACAGCTTTATCAATCGGTTGGCACGTTGGTTTAATTGGAGAGCTTTTCGAGAAGAGACACTGGGATCCAAACCTATTAGATGAGGTAGCAGAGTTAACGAAGCAAGGTGCGTTAATGAACCGTGCAGTGAGTGAAGCGGAAACTGGAAGTCCTACTCGCGGTGGTAAACCGGGTACGCATGCTGTCAAAACGGATGATGGCTATATGTTAAATGGTGTTAAAACGTTTACGTCTATGAGTAAACGCTTAACGCACTTTATTGTAGGTGCGTATGTTGAGGCACTAAATACAGTTGGATTCTTTATGGTGCCTAAAGACTTTGAAGGCGTTTCGATTGCGGATAATTGGAACATGGTTGGCATGCGTGCTACTGAAAGTCATGATTTAATTTTAGAAGATGTGAAAGTGCCTGAGCGTTACTTTGTTGAAGTTAAAGGTGACGGGCCTAAAGGTCAGTATGGCTGGTTACTTCACATTCCATCTAGTTATTTAGGTATTGCGCAAGCAGCGAGAGACTATGCCGTGGACTTTGCGAAGACGTATTCGCCTAATAGTATTGAAGGTGTTATTGGGGATATTCCAACCGTTCAACAGAATATTGGCGTGATGGAGACGAAGTTGATGAGCGCGCGTCATTTCTTATACAGTACGGCTGAAGCGTATCAATATTTAGGTCCTGATGATGATATTCGTAACGAGACAGCGGCAAGTAAAGTTGTCGTGATGAACAACGGTATTGATGTTGTCGATATGGCGATGCGTATTGTTGGTGCGAAAAGCCTCGAAATGGAACGACCCTTACAGCGTTATTACCGCGATATTAGAGCTGGTTTACACAATCCACCTATGGAAGATATGGCTTATACAAATATCGCAAAATCAGTATTATCCTAATTTATATGCAAATTATAATATGCTAGGCTTGTAAACTTAATTTAGGGCATTGTAAAATAGATATAAATCGTGTAATGCGTTATGGGTACGATTTACGTAATTGCGCCCGAAGGAGGTTTACATGCGGGTTGTATTAGTTATATTAGGTTGCATATTTGTGGCGTTAGGATTCTTAGGTGCGGTCCTACCTTTGCTTCCGACGACGCCATTTCTACTTGTTGCCGTGCTCTGTTTTGCGAAAAGCTCTAAGCGTTTCCACGACTGGCTCGTCGCAACAAAAGTATATAAAGCTTATGTCCTTGATCTTAAAGAAAAACGGGGATATACCATGAAGCGTAAGATTCAACTGTTAATCAGTTTATATATCGTAGTAGGTTTTTCATTATACATGTTAGATATGTTTTGGATGCGTATCGGTTTGCTCATTATGGTAACACTCCAAACCTATGTCTTATTTAGATTTGTTAAAACGTTACCGCCAGATGAAGGACATTAAAAGCTTTCATAATAAAGAATTACACTTAGCTCACGTTTTGGTCACGTGCCGTTAGGTGTATTTTTTTATGCGGAATTGTGGTGAGGGTATACGGTGGATGCTGGATGATTTATGGGTGGTTAATGGGTACTTGGTTTTGAAGCAAGATTTGGATAAGTGGTTGAGGGAATTGTACATGTTATATCGTCAATTCTGTACGTTTTTATATTAGTGGCTTTAGTAGATTGGGGTAAGAGCCAAGTGGAGTCGCGACATGGCTGTTAATTGAGTGTAAGAGCCAAGTGGTTGGTCGACATGGCTGTAAATCAAGAATAAGAGCCAAGTGGAGTCGTGACATGGCTATAAATCAGGGATAAGAGCCAAGTGGTTGGTCGACATGGCTGCTAATTGGGAATAAGAGCCAAGTGGAGTCGCGACATGGCTGCTAATTGAGTGTAAGAGCCAAGTAGTAGGTCGGCATGGCTGTTAAATGGGAATAAGATCCAAGTGGAGTCGCGACATGGCTGCTAATTGGGAATAAGAGCCAAGTGGTTGGTCAACATGGCTGTTAAATAGCAATAAGAGCCAAGTGGGCATATCACTTGGATATAATAGTTACAGTATGAATTAATGTTAATCAATCTTACCAACTAGTGTGGATACCACAAGTTGCTAAGCGAGCCGTTACCAACTAGTGGAGATGCGACAAGTTGCTAAGAGGGCCGTTACCAACTAGTGAAGGAGTCACAAGTCGCTAAGTTAACCGTTGCCAACTAGTGAAGATGCGACAAGTTGTTAAAAGCGGAGTTACCAACTAGTGGAGATGCGACAAGTTGCTAAGCGAGCTATTGCCAACTAGTGGAGATGTCACAAGTCGCTAAGGGGGCTATTGCCAACTAGTGGAGATGTCACAAGTCGCTAAGGGAGCCGTTGCCAACTAGTGAAGGTGCAACAAGTTGCTAAGCGAGCCGTTACCAACTAGTGGCGGTACCACAAGTCGCTAAGCGAACCGTTGCCAACTGGTTAAGATACCACAAGTTGGTAAGAAGTAAAAAATACATTCAATCTGTAAGTGTTTAAGTTTAAATTTTAATAAATAGCATTTTGCTTAGCAAATAGCGTCGGAATAAGTAACCGAAACCGACGCTAAGCTCAAATAGCGTCGGAATGGGCGATCGAAACCGACGCAAAACACGAATAGCGTCGGAATGCGCGATCGAAACCGATGCTAAAGCCGAATAGCGTCGGAATAGGCGATCGAAACCGACGCAAAACTCAAATAGCGTCGGAATGAGTAACCGAAACCGATGCAAAAGCCGAATAACGTCGGAATGAGTAATCGAAACCGACGCAAAAGCAGAATAACATCGGAATGCGCAATCGAAACCGACGCAAATCTCGAATAGCGTCGGAATGAGTAACCGAAACCGACGCAAGAGCCGAATAGCGTCGGAATGCGCGATCAAAACCGACGCAAAAGCCTAATAACGTCGGAATGAGCAATCGAAACCGACGCGATACTGCCTCATCATGTATCTCTCGCTGTACCTTTTCAACAATACATCCTAACCGAACAACCACCTATTACTCAAACCCGATCACCAACCAAGCGTACCTCAACTAAATGTAAACTAAATATGTATTTTGGTTAACAACTATGATATAATCATTTCATGATTTTTTAGGAGGCAAGATTTATGAAGACAAAACATTTAGTGTACGTAGCGCTAATGGCAGCAATTATCGCTGTATTAGGACTCGTTCCTCCGATTCCGCTACCATTTGTGCCAGTACCCATCGTCTTACAAAATATCGGTATTTACTTAGCCGGTATCATCTTAGGCATGGCACTCGGACCATTAAGCGTGCTAATTTTCCTATTACTTGTAATCGTCGGCGTACCTCTACTACCAGGCGGCCGAGGGTCAATTGGTATTTTATTCGGCCCAAGTGCAGGCTTCATCATAATGTATCCGATTGTGGCTTTTCTAATAGGTTACTTTAGAGAAAAGGTCATTAAGAAAGTTGACTTCAAACGCGTCTTTATCATCACATTAACGTTCGGTGTATTATTACTAGATATTGTCGGATGTATCGTGATGGGCATTGTGACGAACCTACCTGTCGATAAAACGGTTTTAGCTTGCTTATCGTTCTTACCTGGTGATATTGTGAAAGCAATCGTAGCAACCATTATCGGTGTCGCTTTACATAAGAATCCACAGTTTCAAAAACTTATGGCGCGTGACTAAGAAGGGGTGATTAAGATGGATGGTATTCACATGTCGCACATCAACATTAATAGTTTAGAACACATCCATAACGACCGTTATACCATTCATCGTAATCGCGAGTTTCCGGCATCATTCGATACCAATAAATGGATTTATCATGTGATGCCAGATTTCAAGCAATTACAAGCTGATATACGTGACCAACGTGAGATGCATATATCTTATGGCGCGCACCATGTCTGCATGATGTTTCCAGAGAACATCGCGCCATCTCAAGCGCTGCAAGCTAAACTCCATCAACTTGGCTTTGAGGTCGGTGTACTCGAATTATATGCCATTGAAGCTTCTGAGCTTTCTCTCTTTGAAAAGCTACCGCAAGTCTCTGTCGCGATTGTTGACCGCGAAAATTTAGATGCGTATCTCGAAATATTTGATACGTTCTCAGCGCCTTACGGTCAAAGCTTTATGGAAGAAGCGCGACAAAATCTGATTGATGGCTTTGATACACAGCCTGAAACATGTTTACTTGCGTATTATGAAGGTAACCCAGTAGGCATTATGAATGTCATTATTTCAGATGAAGTAGTTGAAATAGATGGGTTCGGTGTCATTGAGGCGTATCGCAACCGAGGTATCGGTCGAACGATGCAACAATTTGTTGGAGAGCTAGCTCAAGAAAGACCGATCATACTCGTAGCTGACGGTGAAGATACCGCTAAAGATATGTACATACAACAAGGTTATGTATATCAAGGCTTTCAATATCAAATCGTTAAGGAATATGATTAAGCGAAGCTATTCACCACAATTTCTTAATTTAAAAAACGTACGATGGCTCTCGTAAAGCCACCGTACGTTATTTTATTTATCTTACGATTTCGTTTGTATGCGTTCGGGATGACTGTAAATATTAAAATGATCATCACGAATGAAACCAATTGCGGTAATGTTTAAATCTTGAGCTAGCTTAATAGCTAAGTTAGTAGGTGCGGATTTCGATAGAATCATACCTACGCCAATTTTGGCTGCTTTAATTAAAATTTCAGAAGAAATACGCCCGCTAAATAATAACAGCTTATCTCTAACAGGAATACGTGCCTCAATACAATAACCAAATAATTTATCTAAAGCGTTATGACGGCCGATATCAGAACGATGTATGAAGAAGTCTGCACCATCACTAATCGCTGCATTATGAAGGCCACCTGTAGCCTGGTAAATCTTACTTTGGTCTTGAAGTTGTTGCATCATTTCTATAATCTTTTCAGGCGCTACAGTAAATTGTGCTTGAGACGTCTTCGCTATGTTCATATCCGTTTGAAAGTAAAACTCACGACTTTTACCACAACAAGATGCAATCATACGTTTCGTAGATTGCTTTTTTAAATGGTCGATATCAATATTAAGTGTCACACGTCCAAAGCCCTTGCTATCATCGATTTGGATTTCTTTGATATCTTTTTGACGATGAATAACACCTTCTGATGCTAGGAAACCGATTATAAGCTCACGTAAATGATTAGGACTACATAACACGGTTGCGAATTCTTCTTTATTCACCACAATTGTTAGCGGGAATTCTGTTACGTAATAATCATTGGTTTCGATCAGTGAACCATTTTTATAACGAATGATTGGTTGATTTGTTTTTAAATCTTTATCCATCGCAACTAACCCTTTCAAAGTAACTTATATTTATATTATACCTTTAAATCTTTGAATGAAAATGTTTTGATTAAAGCGTTCTAACTACTTTATACTTATAATAAGTAACATATGAACTGATTTAAGTTAAAGATATAAGGATAGATGAACTTTATGACGATTCAAATGACAGATTTAGTAGCACAATTTGAACAACGATTTAAACGAGACGCTAGGATAGGTGGCTTTTCACCGGGGAGAGTGAATCTGATTGGTGAGCACATTGATTACAATGGTGGCCATGTATTTCCGGTGGCGATTGATATCGGGACGTATGGTGTCGCAGCGCCAAGGATGGACCGTACTGTTCGTGTTTATTCTAATAATATGAAAGATTGTGGCGTGATTACATTTGATTTAGAGGACCTTTCATATAAGGATGCGGATCATTATGCCAACTATATTAAGGGGATGCTTCTTTATTTAAAAGAGGTTGCACCTCAGCTGGACCACGGCTTTGATCTATTAATCGAAGGTAATTTACCTTATGGCGCGAGTCTCTCTTCATCAGCCTCTTTAGAAATGTTAGTAGGCAGACTGATGATCGAGATGTTTCAGATTGAGATGCCGCTTATGGACTTGGTTCAAATAGGGAAGCGTGTAGAGAATGCGTATATCGGTGTCAACTCAGGCATCATGGATCAATTTATAATTGCTTTCGGAAAGGCCTCTACAGCATTCTTACTTGATACGCATACGCTTAAATACGACGAAATCAAGACGCACTTTGAACCGTATCAACTCGTGATTATGAATACTAATAAAAGTCGTGAATTAAAGACGTCTAAATATAACGAACGTCGCAGTGAATGTGAGGAAGCGCTCAAGCAATTACAATCCGAATGCGATATCAACGCGTTATGTGAGTTAGATGTCGCAACGTTCGAACAGCATCAACACATGATTAAAGATGATGTATTACGTAGACGTGCGCGACATGCTGTTCTTGAAAATGACCGTACGCGACAGGTATGCGAAGCCTTAAATCAAGGGGATTATGAAACCTATGGACAACTACTTAATGCGTCACACGCGTCTTTAAAATCAGATTTCGAAGTGACGGGCATTGAACTTGATACGCTAGCTGAAGCCGCCCAGCAACAACAAGGGTGTATCGGTGCGCGTATGACTGGCGGTGGGTTCGTAGGTTGTGCAATCGCTTTTGTGCATCACGATCATATTGAGACATTTAAGGAAGCGGTTACGACGGTTTACACTAATAAAATTGGCTATCCGCCATCGTTCTACGTTGTGAATGTGTCAGATGGTGCTAAAATAATTGAGATATCTTAAATTGGAGTGATTGAAATGGCAATGCTTGTTGCCGGAGGTGCAGGTTATATCGGAAGTCATGCCGTTCGCATGCTTATTGATGAAGGCTATGACGTTGTCGTAGTAGACAATTTAGAAACAGGTCACAAAGACGCGATTCATCCTAAAGCAACGTTCTATGAAGGAGACGTTCGTGATCGCGCGTTTTTAGAACAGGTCTTTTCAAAAGAGGGCATCTCATGTGTCTTTCATTTCTGCGCCTATTCTTTAGTAGGGGAATCGACTGAAAAGCCCTTAGCGTATTTCAATAATAATGTCTATGGTTTAATGTCGTTATTAGAAGTGATGCATGCACATGGTGTTGATAAACTTATCTTCTCATCAACAGCCGCAGTGTACGGTGAGCCAGCGCACATTCCGATTCAAGAAGATGACCAGAAAGCGCCGACGAATCCTTATGGTGAGAGTAAATGGATGATGGAGAAAATCATGTCATGGTGTGAAGCAACGTACAATATAAAATATGTGGCGCTTCGTTATTTCAACGTTGCGGGGGCGATACATGATGGCTCAATTGGTGAGGACCATCATCCTGAAACGCACCTGATACCAATTGTGTTACAAGTTGCACTTCATCAGCGCGAACATATCACAATCTTTGGTGATGATTATGATACGGAAGATGGTACCTGTATTCGAGATTATTTACACGTTGAAGATCTCATTGAGGCGCATATCAATGCATATCATTACTTAGAAGCGGGTCATCCAAGTGATGTCTTTAATTTAGGTACGAGTCATGGCTTTTCAGTGAAGGAAATTATTGAAGCAAGTCGACGTGTAACAGGTCAGCCTATTAAAGCGGAACTCGGTGAAAGACGTGCAGGTGATCCAAGTAAGCTTGTCGCAAATAGTCAGAAGGCGGCGACGCACCTTAACTTTAAGCCGAAGCATGATCACATAGACGCTATCATTAAATCGGCCTGGAACTGGCACAAAAACCATCCAAATGGTTATGAAGACGCATAATTAAAGGAGACATGAATAATGACGGAACCAACACATATCGTGCAGTTATTTAGAAACCGTGTGATCGAACAGGGGGCTTATGCTGCAGAGGATGCGTACTATTTAGATAATCGCATCTTACATATTTTAAAAGCGGATGACTTTGATTCAATCTCAATTTCCTTTAAAAGTCATGATAAAACGATACATCTTGTTCAAGCCATGATCCAAAATATGATTGAACGTGATCAACTGGATGATAGTCATTCTGACCGTGCTCAAATTGAAGCAGCACTTATGGACTTACTAACGCCCGCGCCATCACAAGTGAATCAAGAATTCTACAAACGTTATCAAGAATCACCAGAAGCGGCAACATCGTATTTCTATCAATTGTGCCATGAGAATCACTATATTCAAGAAGAAACGATTCAACGCAACATCGAATATACGGTAGATAGTGAGTACGGTGAACTTGAGATTACGATCAATTTATCGAAGCCTGAAAAGGACGCGAAGCAAATCGCATCGATGAAGCATGAACCTGAAACGAACTATCCAAAGTGCGCCTTATGCTTTGAGAACGAAGGCTATTATGGCACGAATTTAAAAGCAGCCCGTTCCAACCATCGCATTATTCGTTTAAATTTAAACGGTGACACTTGGGGCTTCCAATATTCACCATACGCTTACTTCAGAGAACATAGTATTGTCTTATCTGAAACGCATCGTCCTATGGAAATTAATAAGCGTACGTTCCAGAATCTGATGTCATTTATAGAGCAATTTCCTCATTATACAATTGGTTCTAACGCAGATATACCAATTGTTGGAGGTTCGATATTAACGCATAACCATTATCAAGCAGGTCATCATACCTTCCCTATGGCAAAAGCCAAAACGCGTTACGAAACGTCATTTGATAAATACCCTGGGGTTAAGCTGAGTGTAGTAGATTGGCCGATGTCCGTCATCCGTTTATCAGCCAAGGATAAAGAGATACTCATTGAAGCTTGTGATAATGTTCGAGATAAGTGGAACCATTATTCAGATGAAAGCGTTGAAATCAAGGCCTTTAGTGATTCAGGAGAGCGCCACCATACCGTGACACCGATTGCGCGATTTAACGGCGACTTATATGAAATGGACCTTGTGTTACGCGATAATCAAACGTCTGAAGCCTATCCAGATGGGATGTATCATCCGCATCCTGATGTGCAACATATTAAGAAGGAGAACATCGGCTTAATCGAAGTCATGGGTACTGCCATTTTACCTGGAAGACTTAAAGATGAGTTACAAGCTGTAAAAGCCTTTTTATTAGACCAAGCTGATGACGTACTTGATATTCATCGCGCTTGGGCTACGTGGATGAAGACGCATTATACCATTTCGGAAGATAATGTCGATCAGATTATTAAAGATGAAGTCGGCCGAAAGTTTAAGCGGGTCTTACAAGACTGCGGTGTGTTCAAACGTGATACGAAAGGCGAAAAAGCATTTGAAGCATTCATTCAACACGTTTTACATCAATAAGAAGACTTTTTCAGGTTGCTTTTCAAAAAGGTGTATAATAGGATTGATTGTTAAATGAAAGGGGAAGCTGTGATGAAACGTCTACTTGGCATCATCATGATGATGGTTGTGGTTCTAGCAGGTTGTACGCAAAGTAAAGATAGCCAGTCGTCACTTCAAATTTCAGCTGCCGCGAGTTTAAGTGATGTTTCAAAGGAACTTAAGACAGCTTTTAATAAAGAACACCCAGACATCAAAGTCGACTTTAATTATGGTGGTTCAGGCGCATTACGTAAGCAAATTGAAACTGGAGCGCCAGTAGATGTCTTTATGTCAGCGAATCAGAAAGACGTTACGGCTTTAAAAGACAAGGATAAAGTTTCGAAGACGTATAACTATGCCAGAAATGAATTAGCCTTAATTACGCATAAGGATGCGGATATCAAGCAGATTTCGGACTTGGATAAAGACGACCGATTCGCAATAGGTGAAGTGAATACAGTTCCTGCTGGTAAGTATGCGAAGTCGTATTTAGAGGAGCATCAGCTATACGACCGTTACGAATCGAACTATGTATTTGCGAAAGATGTCCGCCAAGTATTGAACTATGTAAAGCGTGGTAACGCGCAGTTAGGTATTGTTTATGAGACGGATTTATATCAAGACGGCAAAGCCATTCAAGACGTCAAGAAGTTAGAGAACTTGCCAATTAAACGAGATATCGTATACCAAGCAGGCATCGTGTCAGATAAAACGGCATCAGAAAAGTGGTTGACGTTTCTTAAATCAGATGAAGCTAAACGCATATTTAAAAAGTATCATTTTAACGTATAGGAGTTTAATACATGACTGACTTCACACCCTTTCTAATCTCATTAAAGGTAGCGCTAATAAGCACCTTAATCGTGTTCGTTTTAGGCATTGCAGTGGCTAGATGGTTATATCGTAAGAAAGGCGTCTTTGCGCGCATTATTGAGAGCTTTCTTATCTTACCACTCGTATTACCGCCGACTGTACTTGGTTACATCTTGCTTATCGTTTTTAGTGAGCAAGGGCCGCTTGGTTCCATTTTAAAAGGCACCTTTCATATTTCCGTCGTATTTAGCGTCGTAGGAGCCGTATTAGCTTCTGTCATCGTGAGTTTCCCTTTAATGTACCAACAAACAGTCCAAGGGTTTCGTTCCATTGATGAAAAGATGTTAAATACCGCGAGAACAATGGGCGCGAGTGAGTCAAAAATATTCTTTAAACTCATGTTGCCGCTTGAAAAAAGAGCGATTATCGCAGGCGTCATGTTAGCTTTCGCGCGTGCTATCGGAGAATTTGGTGCTACGTTAATGGTAGCGGGATATCTTCCAGGTGTCACAAATACGTTACCCCTTGAAGTGTACTTCTTAGTGGAACAAGGACGTGAAAATCAAGCGTGGCTCTATGTGCTTATACTCGTCGCATTTTCGATTTCTGTCGTCGGCACACTTAATGTCTTAAATAAAGATCGTTTTCGAGAGGAGAATTAGATGCTTGAAATTAAAATTTTAAAACACATTCATCAACATCCTATCTCTATTGAAATCGAAGACGATAAACCACATATTTATGCCCTTCAAGGTAAGTCAGGCGTCGGTAAGACAACGATATTAAATATCATCGCTGGTCTGAAACGAGGGGAATCAACGTTTATAAAAATAAACGACCAATTGGTCGAAGACTCAAAAACAGGTCATGCGACGAAAATTCAAGATAGAGGGATCGGTTATCTCTTTCAAGATTATCAACTCTTTCCTCATTTAACCGTGAGACAAAATTTAACGTTCATGACGCCGATGTCAGATCACATAGAAACACTCATTCAAAAACTTAAGATCGGTCACCTTTTAAAAAATTATCCGAATACGTTATCAGGCGGCGAAAAGCAACGCGTGAGTTTAGCGCGTGCTTTAAGTACTAAGCCTAATCTACTATTACTCGATGAACCTTTTTCAAGCTTAGATGATGAAAGTCGTGAAGAGGGGATTCAATTGATACAAGAGATTTATCGCTCTTGGCAGATACCGATTATATTTGTGACGCATTCATCTTATGAAGCGGAGCGACTTGCGGATCATATTATACGGATAGAATGAACGAGGAAATTCGTAATTAAAATTAATTAATTTAGTATTAGGAATATTTATTATTAATTTCCTTTAACAGCATGCTTTCCTGTAAAGCCCAACTCAAACTTCAGTTTGTTAGTTGGACTTACAAAGTAGCAATGCTACTTTGTACCACGCATAAGCCCCGGCTTCCTTAGCTTGTTAATTTGCTTACGCATAAAGCTCAACCCGAATCTCCAATTCGTTGGTTGAACTTACAAAGAAGCATGAGCTTCTTTGTTCTTTAATATATGCCGGGGACCCCACCCCTAGGAGTCAGCTGTTTGGAAATTAATAAACTTTAATATAAATTTTAATCCTAGCTTCCAGAATCGTTTTTCTAAATTATGGTGGTCTAAGTCTGATTCCGTTCAAGAAAATTCAAGTATAAGAGCATTAGCCTAATCTAAGAACGCGTATATTATTACGCTTAATGTGAACGAGGTTATGAACTGAGTTGAATATGGAATATAAAAAAGCTATGAGTTTAGGGCGTTACCCTAGCTCATAGCTTTTGTGCGTTTATTTCGTTTTATGTTCTGTTGGAATTGGATAATGTTTAAATATTTCGCCTGTTTTAATCGCGTCGGATAGGTTGCCGAGCCAATTAAAGTAATCTTTCGACGACTCTAATTGATCATAAATATGCTTAGCCTCTTTTAAAGTCTCGTCATCCGTATTTTTATCGGACATCACGTCATCTAAAATACCTAATGCTTCCTCTATGGCCATCATATTAATCTTAGTTTCACGTTCCCATTTTTGTGAAAAGAAATTTGTAAAAAAGTTAAAGAAATCCTTTTCAGCGACGAAGTGTTGTTTACGGCTGCCACGTGTAAATTGTTGCTTAACGATTTCAAATTCTTGTAATTTCTTAACGCCTGCAGACATACTTGGTTTACTCATTTGTAGTTGTTCACGCATTTCATCAAGTGTCATACTATCCTCAAATAACATTGTACCGTAAAGGTTCCCAACACTACGGTTGATGCCATATAAATCCATTGTTTCACCGATTGAATTAATGAAAATGTCTTTAGCGTGGTTTAATTGGTCTTGATTAGTTTTTGATTCTGCCACCTAGAACACCTCCTATGCACGTTTAGTATAACACTTTGTTAAGTAAAAATCTTACGTATTTAACAAAAATTACAATATTAACCATTTCCTTTTCTTATAACATATTAAAACATGGATGACATATCGATGTGGCTTTTCATAAAAGAAATTTAAATATTGAGTGGTGTGCTGAAGAAGCTTATAATGAAAGTAAAGACGGTTAGAGAGGGTATTTTCAATTGAATCAATCAAGATACTCAAGACAAGTTTTATTTAAAGCAATCAATCAAGAAGGTCAAGCGCGTATTATGTCTAAAAGTGTCGCAATTATCGGAATGGGTGCACTTGGTACGCACGTGGCTGAAGGCCTTACGAGATCTGGCGTTAAGCGTATTGTCATGGTAGATCGCGACTATATCGAAACTTCAAATCTACAACGACAAACCTTGTTTACAGAAGAACAAGCATCTAATGGCATACCTAAAGTGGTAGCGGCTAAGGAGAAACTTACCGAAATTAGACATGATATTGAAATCGAAGCTTTTATCGAGCACGCGACGCCTAGCTTCCTTGAAAAGCACTTACAAAAAGTTGATCTTATTATAGATGCTACGGATAATTTTGATACGCGACTAATGATTAATGATTTCGCATATAAACATCGTATCCCTTGGATCTACGGCGGTGTCGTTCAAAGTACGTACGTTGAAGCGGCCTTTATACCAGGTGAGACACCGTGCTTTAACTGTATGTTACCGAATATACCGGCTATTAGTTTAACGTGTGACACAGTTGGTGTTATTGCGCCAGCAGTTACGATGACGACGAGTTTTCAACTGCGTGATGCGTTGAAGATTCTGGCTGGCGTGCCTTTTCAAGCGAAGTTAACGTTCGGAGATATATGGGACATGACGCATCAAGTGATTGGATTTAGTCGCATGCAAGAAACATCATGTCCGACGTGTGGCACAGAGCCAAGCTATCCGCATCTTAAAGAAGCGAAACACCATTACGCTACGTTATGTGGTCGTGATACCGTGCAATATCATAATCCTCAATTATCAGTGGATACGTTAGTGGGTTATCTCGAGGATAAAGGGATACAGTATCACACGAATGGTTATTTAGTTCGCTTTAAATTTGAATCATACCGTATCGTTTGTTTCCAAGACGGACGTATGTTAATTCATGGATTAACAGATCCGAACAACGCACAGACACTGATTCATAAATTATTTGGCTAAGGAGACGTTTATGCATACAAATGTGAAGTTAGATAGACCTGTTAAATGTGCAGTATTGACAGTTTCAGATACAAGAACGAAAGAGACTGATAAGGGTGGTCAAACAGTCATTGAATTATTGAACACGAAAGATGTTACGATTGAACCACAACATTATCATATTGTTAAAGATGAGAAAGAAGCGATTCAAGCTCAGATTCAAACTTGGCTAGATGAGGACATTGATGTGATTATTACGACAGGTGGTACAGGCATCGCACAACGAGATGTGACGATTGAGTCTGTAACACCTTTCTTTGATAAAGAAATAGAAGGTTTCGGAGAACTATTTAGATATTTAAGCTATACCGTAGATGTCGGTACACGTGCATTGTTGTCTCGTGCTGTAGCAGGTACAGTCGGACATAAGCTTATATTATCATTACCGGGTTCAACTGGTGCAGTGAAATTAGCATTAAATAAGCTCATACTCCAAGAACTTGAACATCTTGTGCATGAGCTTAATAAATGATTAGCGCTGGTAGTCGCCTGACTTACCGCCAGATTTTTGTAAGAGGTAGGTTTCGCCAATGACCATCCCTTTATCTACGGCCTTACACATATCATAAATGGTAAGTGCGGTAGCAGAAGCAGCAGTTAATGCTTCCATTTCAACACCCGTTTTACCTGTGGTCTTTACAGTAGCTTGGATGTTTAGAACGTAATCTTGTTCTGTATCCCATTCATATGATATATCGATACCTGTTAGAGGTAATGGGTGACACATTGGGATGATCTGAGATGTATTTTTAGCGGCCATAATACCTGAAATTTGAGCGGTATTAAGCACGTTACCTTTTTTATTTGTATTATCAACGATTTGATTATAAATGGTTTCATTAACGCGAATGCTTGAAGCTGCAACAGCAGTACGTTTTGTGATGGTCTTTTCAGAGACATCAACCATTTGAGCATGACCTTGTTGGTTTATATGTGTGAATTCAGACACGTTAAGCCCTCCTTTTTGGAATCATTATAGCATATCCTAATAACCTGATTGGAGTGAATGCCATGCCAGTAGAAAAAAGAATGCCGATTTCTGTAACAGAAGCGGTAGAGCGTGTAGTATCATCTACTGAGGAATTAACTAAAACGGAAGTCGACATTTATGATAGTTACGGTCATATTCTATCTGAAGATATTGTCGCAACATACGATATACCTAGATTTGATAAGTCACCATATGATGGTTATGCGATTCGTAGTAAAGATTCGCTTGAAGCAAGTGGTGACAACCGTGTGGCTTTTAAAGTAATCGACCACATCGGAGCAGGAAGCGTGTCGTCTAAGTCGCTCGGTGAATCTGAAGCGATTCGAATTATGACGGGTGCTAAAATTCCTGATGGCGTGGATGCCGTTGTCATGTTAGAACAAACTGTAGAGACTGAGACAGGTTTTACCTTACGAAAAGCCTTCGACGAAAACGAAAATATTTCACGTAAAGGTGAAGAAACACAAACGGGCGATATCGTCTTAAAGAAAGGGCAGTTTATTAATGCGGGTGCTATAGGCGTACTTGCGACATATGGGTATCGTTCGGTACCAGTTTACAAACGTCCATCCATCGCAATTATCGCTACGGGTAGTGAGTTGCTAGACATTGATGATGAATTAGAAGATGGTAAGATCCGTAATTCTAACGGACCTATGATTCACGCTTTAGCGCACAAGCTTAACATCGAAGCTAAAGTTTATAAAATTCAGGAAGATCATTTCGAAGCTTGTTTAGAGGTTGTTAAAGAAGCGCACGCATCTCATGATATCGTGATTACGACAGGTGGCGTTTCGGTAGGTGACTTTGACTATTTACCGAAGATTTATAAAGCAATGGATGCGGACGTACTATTTAATAAGGTTCAAATGCGTCCTGGTAGTGTGACTACCGTCGCTAAAGCAGGCAATAAACTTTTATTTGGGTTATCTGGAAATCCATCAGCTTGCTATACGGGATTTGAATTATTCGTTAAACCAGGCATTTACCGTATGATGGGTGCTAACGAAGTTTATCCTCAAGTGGTTGAAGCAACTTTAATGGAAGACTTTAAGAAAGCTAATCCATTTACACGTTTCGTACGTGCACATGTGACATTAACGAAGCATGAGGCTACCGTTAAACCTTCAGGATTTAATAAATCTGGCGCCGTTGTAGCGATTGCACATAGTAACTGCATGATGGTATTGCCAGGTGGCACACGCGGTTATCACCAGGGAAATAAAGTTCATGTCATCTTAACCGATTCGACAAGCTATGAAGAAGCGTTTAGATTATGATTCTACAAATTGTTGGCTATAAAAACTCAGGTAAGACGACACTTGTTGAACATAGCGTCAAGCTTTTAAAAGCACAAGGCTATCGTGTTGTTACGGTGAAACACCATGGTCATGAAGGTGACGATATTTCACTCGAACAAGGCGTCGATCATATGAAACATTTTGAAGCAGGTGCTGATCAAAGCATCGTTCAAGGGCATCAAGTTCAACAAACTGTCACAAGAACGGATAACACTGATTTAGAGGCAATTATCGCAAATTCAATTACAATTGCATATGATATAGTAATTGTAGAAGGTTTTAAAAAAGCATCATATGATAAAGTTATACTTTATAATAATAACGATTCATATTATAATCTTAGTCAATTAAGTCATGTCGTATATGAATTAAATACTGAAAGTCAATTATCTTTTAAAGATTATGATGCATGGTTATTAGATTGGGTGAAGGGATGAATTGAATGAAGCAATTTGAAGTTGTTGAAGCACCGATTCAAACAGAGCCATATCGTGACTTCGTTTTGAACGAACACCAAGGTGCCGTAGTCGTATTTACAGGCCACGTGAGAGAATGGACGAAAGGTGTTAAGACGGAATATCTAGAATATGAAGGTTACATTCCGATGGCTGAGAAGAAATTGAAACAAATTGGTGATGAAATCAGCGATAGGTGGCCAGGTACCATTACAGCAATTGTACATCGTATTGGCCCATTACAGATTTCAGATATCGCTGTACTTATTAGCGTATCTTCGCCGCATCGTAAAGATGCTTATCAAGCTAATGAATATGCGATTGAACGTATCAAAGAAATTGTGCCGATTTGGAAAAGGGAAATTTGGGAAGATGGCGAAGAATGGCAAGGCCATACAAAAGGTACGTATCAAGATGCGAAAGAGGGGAGCGAATAATTATGGAAATTTTATATTTTGCTGAAATCAAAGACGTATTAAATCGTCGCAAAGATGAATTTCACTTTGATTATGAAATCACGGTTTCATACCTAAGAGAGTATTTATATAAAACGTATCCGAATATTCAAGGTAAAGAATTCCAAATAGCTGTTAATGAAGAATTCGTTAAACCAACTGACATTATAAAACCTAACGATGTGGTTGCATTAATTCCACCCGTTAGTGGAGGTTAAAGAAAGATATGAAAGCAATAATTTTAGCAGGTGGTCAGTCATCACGCTTTGGCGCACCGAAAGCTTTTGCAGAAATTAAAGGCGAAACTTTTTATAAGAGCATCATTCATACGCTTGAAGATACAAACATGTTTAATGAAATTATCATCAGTACGAATGAACATCTAAAGGATCAATTTGAACATGATGCAATTGTAGTGGATGATGAACAACATAAAGACAAAGGGCCGCTTGCTGGTATGTATAGTGCGATGAAGGCTTATCCAGATGAGGAATTGTACTTCGTTGTGTCAGTGGATACACCACTCATCACAAAAAAAGCGATAAGTCAGTTATATCAATTTATGGTTCAACATCTCATTGAGGACCGACTGGATATCGCAGGGTTCCAAGAAGATGGCCGTAATATTCCAACAATGGCGTTTTACAAGCCGACTGTATTACCAGTTATTGAACAAGCACTTTTATCAAATGATTTAAGTGTGAAGAACGTGTATAAAGATGTGCGTACGGAGTGGCTGAGCGTTCATTCAATTGACAGTGCGCTACCATGGTATCAGAATATTAATTACCAAAAGGACTTAGAGCGTCTTAAAGCACACTTAACTTAAAGGGGGGTAGATAGAATGGCGTCACAACAAATTACAGATAAATTAGGTCGCCCGATTAGAGACTTAAGAATTTCTGTTACGGATCGATGTAATTTTAGATGTGATTACTGTATGCCAAAGGAAATCTTTGGTGATGATTTCGTCTTTCTACCTAAGAATGAACTGTTAACGTTTGAAGAAATGATACGAATTGCGCGCATTTATGCCAAAGTTGGTGTAGAGAAGATTCGTATTACAGGCGGAGAACCGTTACTACGTCGAGATCTTGATCAATTGATTAAAGGTTTAACTGAAATAGATGGTATCAATGATATTGGCTTAACGACGAATGGTTTACTTTTAAAGAAGCATGGTCAGAAACTTTATGACGCAGGCTTACGTCGTATTAATGTTAGTCTAGATGCGATTGAAGATGAAGTTTTCCAAGCAATCAATAACCGTAACATTAAAGCCTCAACAATTCTCGATCAAATCGATTATGCCGTTTCGATTGGCTTTAAAGTTAAAGTAAATGTTGTCGTTCAAAAGGGCGTCAACGACCATCAAATTTTACCTATGGTTGAATACTTTAAGCACACGGATGTCACAATTCGTTTTATCGAGTTTATGGATGTCGGTAACGATAACGGTTGGGACTTCAGTAAAGTTGTATCTAAAGACGAGATGCTGAATATGATCGAACAAGAATTCGATATTACACCTGTTCCGCCGAAATACTTTGGTGAAGTAGCCAAATACTATCAACATAACGACACAGGTGCTAAGTTTGGTTTAATTACAAGCGTATCAGATTCATTCTGTTCAACTTGTACAAGAGCACGCATCTCCTCAGACGGTAAATTCTACGGTTGTTTATTTAGCGAAGTAGACGGCTTCGACTTGAAAAGCCCTCTAAGAGCAGGCATTTCAGATGAAGGTTTACTTGAAGAGATAAAATCGTTATGGTTTAAGCGTGATAATCGTTATTCTGACGAGCGTACAGAGCAAACGGTTAAAAACCGTAAACGTAAAAAAATAAATATGAATTATATTGGTGGTTAAATCCCTAGAAATGATATTGTTTCTTTTGAGACGATATCATTTTTTTTAAATATTCTATTAAAATTTCGAGAAAAATGTTATATAATATAAAAAAAGTAAAATACTACTTTTTCTACACAACTTAGAATCAACAAGGAGGGTACACATTATGTGTAACAAAATTAGTAAGTATATTGAATCAGAACGTCTACTTAGCCAACTCAAGCACGGACTCAAAGCGAATTTTCAAATTACGATTGAAGAATTTATTGTACTTTACAAAATTCATGAATCTACACGTATTAGTGGTAAAACACTTCGTGACACGTTACATTTCGAAATGCTTTGGGATACAAGTAAGATTGATGTACTCATCAGAAAGATTTATAAGAAAGAACTGATATCTAAAATTAGATGTGAAACAGATTAGCGCCAAGTTTATTACTACTTCAATGCGAAGCAGAAAAAAGCTATGGACCGCTTGTTCATGAACATTGAGCAAACTGCTGTTTAATTCACGCTAAATTATCTGAATTTTTAAACTATTTAACTATAATAAAGGGACCTAAGACATAATAATACAATTCTCTTAAACAGCATGCTTTCCTGGGGCATGGCCGGAGCCTGTAGTCTCCGGTCTCATGCTATTCCCCTAGGAGTCAGCTGTTTTGAGAATTGCTTGTAATAAAGCGTTAATGCTTTATTTCACGACTTATGTCTAAGGTCTCTTATTTTATGATTGCTTTGCAGTTTTACGTCCGTGTAGGAAGTAATAAAGTACCATCGTTATAATAGCTAAAATACCGAGATAAAAATACATCATGCCATAGCCTGTTTGGTTCGTAAAAAATCCAAGAACATATGGCCCAAAGCCAATGCCGATATCTAAACCAATGAAATAGGTTGAGGTAGCAAGCCCCATTTTCATAGGGGAAACGGATTTCACAGCAGCAGCTTGGAAGATGGATGATAAATTACCATAACCAATACCCACAAGTGCACCTGCTAATAATAGCATGAAGCTAGAGTGAGACATTGATAAAACAAATAAACTAATGATAAAGAAGATAAACGATGGATAAGCAACAACGTTATCACTCTTCTGATCCATAAGTCGACCAACTATAGGTCTTGCGAATAATGATGTTAGCGCATAGAACATGAAGAAATACTGTGAAGCGGTTACTAAGTCACGTTCTTCTGCAAAGAATTGTAAAAAGGATAGTATCGCGGCATAACCAACGCCTATTAACATCATTAAGAATGCGACTGGTATCGCTTCTTTTGCTATGAATTGATTCAATCGAATTTGTTTATCTGCTTGAGTTAAAGGTGTTGTTTCGAAATGGTGATGAATAAAGCATGCTAAGACGAAACTAATCATACATAACATGATACAGAGTATAAATAAAAATTGTATTGGATAAATTTGAGATAGCAGTAAGCCGAAGAATGGGCCTATAGCTGCACCTAAAACTAAGCTTAAACTAAATAAACTGATGCTTTCACTTTTTCTTGAATCAGGTGCAATAAATGCAGCCAATGAACCAGTTGCTGTTGTAGCAACGCCTGTAGCAATACCATTAACGATACGCGTTAGCATTAAAATCCATATTGAATGATCTATAAAATAAAAAAACTGCGTTATTGTTAATAAAATAAGTCCAATGAGAAGAATTTTCTTAGGACCTAGACTATTAACAAAACGACCAGTTATAAATCGTCCGATTAAAGAACCTACTATAAATAATCCGGATACTAATCCAGCTAAACTGTCTGAGGCATTAAAGTGGTTTGACGCATAGCTAGCTACGATTACTATCAGTAGGTACATGCATAAGTAAACGAGAAAGTTTATTGCAAAGTTTATAATGAAATTTTTACTCCAAATTGTCTCTCTCTTTGAAGTAATAGTCATTTAGAGTCCTCCTTTAAGTTCCTGATATAGTTTGTCTAAAACAGATACCACCGTTTCTAATTCACCGTCTTTACATTTAGATTTTGAGATGAGTTCAGCTTGAACCGTCGCAATTTGATTTTTAACCTCATGATGTACATGTTGACCTTCAGACGTAAGTGAAAGCAACTTCTTACGTTTATCTTCTCCAGGAGTCATACATACATAATCTTTTTCAATTAATGCCTTTAAAATTTTACGCGTAGTGGGCTTTTCAATGAAGCGACGTTTTGAAATGTCGACAAGCGTCGTTTGGTCGTGCTGACCAATATCTTTAAGGACTAACCACTGTCCTGTGTGTAGGTCATAATGCTCTAGAATTGGTGTGACATATTTAATATAGGGTCTATAAAGACGTGTGAAATTATCAAATACTTGTGTGTAATCCATCATTTACCTCCAGAGAAATTAGTTAGCTTTACTAACTATTACTTATCGTATTTTAAACCTCTTGAGCACGAGAAGCAACCTTGAAAATAATTTTTAAGTTGAGCACATCATCTGTTGGGGTTACAAAACACTTTTTGATATGATTGAGGTATTAAAAAGGGGGCGCCTTTATGTCACACATACAGTTTGATCATGTGATTCATCACATTGAGAACCTAGACAATTTTAATTACCCAGGTGATATTTTAGCTTTAACAAAAGGTGGTAAGCACCAAAATCTAGGTACTTATAATGTGTTGTCACATATCGACTTGAGATATATAGAGTATTTAGATGTATATAATATGAAGAAATTAAAAGAAGTTTCTAAGACGGAAGAACAAAAGCACTCATTTGCAGCAACACTTGTTCATGAGTCATTCTCTCAAGGGTTTAAACGACTCTGTTTTAGAACGGATGATATAGAGCAGTTAAAGGAAGAAATGTTAGCTGAAGGTTTAATTGTTACAGGGCCTTTAGAGATGTCTCGTGTAAGTAACAAAGGGCAAAAGATTACGTGGAAACTGCTTTACATAAATGATAAAAACTTTAATTCTAAGTTGCCGTTCTTTATTCAATGGGATCAGCCTGAGTCTGAGCGCCAAGCACTCTTAGAAGATAAGTTTCAAGAACATCTATCAATAAGTGCGATTAAAATAGAATCGCCAGAGCGGGATAAAATTGTTAAGAATTGGCAAAAATGGTTCAAGATGACCTTTATCAGCGAGAATGATGATGTGTCGGTATTGGAAACGGCAGATGGCATCCAATTTGAGATCACCGACGCAAAGGTTCATAAGATCACAACCGTTGTCTTAAAAGATAAAAATATAGAAGCACCATTTCTCATTCGTGTTCGAGCTGGAAATTACCGATTTGAGCCTTACAATTCTTAATTTTTAATCATTTTAAGACTAAATAAATGTTATAATGTTAATCGTTACGAAAATAAATAAAATGTTGTTAGAATATAAGAGGAAAGCTGATTTAAATATACTTTAAAAATTATTATTTTATAAGAGTTTTAACTGAATATTTATAATCGCCTTATATTGCGTCTTTGTACGCTCAAATATATAGATATATTAACAATATTTAATTGTGTAGCCAGTAAAGTAACTGAGGGCTTTTAAAGAATGAAAACATGTAACATGTTTCGTTCCTAATCATTAGGTGTTTAATCACTGCAACCACCTATGCCCGAAATTCAAATATGTGAGTGAAAAGGAGTTAAGATTGATGGAAAAGATGAATATTACAAATGAACAACACGATGCATTTGTTAAAAATCATCCCAATGGTGACCTATTACAGCTTACTAAATGGGCTGAAACGAAGCGGTTAACTGGATGGTATTCCCGTCGAGTAGCTGTTGGTCGTAAAGGGGAAATTACTGGTGTTGCACAAATGCTTTTCAAAAAGATTCCCAAACTTCCATTTACGTTGTGTTACATATCGAGAGGATTCGTCACGGATTACAGTGATAAAGAATCTCTAGAAGCTTTACTTAAGTATACGCGTGTGATTGCTAAGAAAGAAAAAGCGTATGCAATCAAAATTGATCCTGATGTGGAAGTTGATAAGGGACAAGAAGCATTAAGCAACCTTAAGAACTTAGGTTTCAGACATAAAGGCTTTAAAGAAGGTTTATCTAAAGATTACATTCAACCGCGTATGACGATGATTACGAATATTGACCAATCTGATGATGACTTAATTAAAAGCTTTGAGCGTCGTAACCGTTCTAAGGTTCGTCTAAGTTTAAGGCGTGGTACGAAGGTGATTCGTGCTGAGCGTAAAGACTTACCTATTTTTGCGAACCTCATGAAAATTACTGGGGAACGTGATGGCTTCTTAACAAGAGATGTTTCTTACTTTGAAACGATTTATGATGCACTTCATCCTGATGGCGATGCAGAGCTTTTCCTAGTGAAATTAGAGCCTAAACCTGTGTTGAAAGATTTAAATCAAGATAAGGATAAAATGCTTAAGGATAAAGTGAAACTTCAAGATAAGAAGCAAGATAAAAAGACGTTGAATAAAATTAAAGACGTTGATCAAAAATTAGGTAAAACGAACGAACTGATTGAAGAGATGGAAGCACTTGAGAAGAAACATCCTGAAGGTATCTTCTTATCGGGTGCGCTACTCATGTTCTCAGGTCGTAAGTCATATTATTTATATGGTGCATCTTCAAATGATTACCGTGAGTTCCTACCAAACCACCATATGCAATTTCACATGATGCAGTACGCACGTAGTAAAGGTGCAACGTCGTATGACTTTGGTGGTACGGATAATAATCCGGATAAAGACTCAGACCACTACGGTTTATGGGCATTTAAAAAGACGTGGGGCACTTATTTAAGTGAGAAAATCGGTGAATTTGATTATGTATTAAATCCATCACTATATGCACTTATTGAAAAAGTGAAGCCGAAGCTTACGAATGCTAAGATCAAAGTTTCAAGAAGATTGAAGAAAAAATAATACGTAGTTGTAATGTTTCGCTTCAAGAGCGTCTCATTACAACTTTTTGTATACATATATCGTGTGCTTGTATTAAGTAAATAGGAGGAAATTTAATGGTCCGAAAAATGATAAGGTTCTCACTTTCCAATAAATTCGCTTTAATACTCATGGCATTATTAATCTTATTGGGCGGTGTTTACTCAAGTTTAAAGCTTAGAATGGAAATGCTTCCAGATACAGAACCACCTGTATTAACGGTTCAAACTAAAATGCCAGGTGCCACACCTGACACAGTTAGTGAAGAAGTCAGCGATAAGATGGATGACGCGATAAAAGGCATGTCGGATGTCAAAAGTGTAAAGTCAGAGTCCTTAGAAAACGCCTCGGTCATAACAGTTGAATACAAAAAAGGCGTAGATTTAGACAATGTTGAATCTAAACTCAAGAAAGAAGTAGAGAAGTTAAGTTTTAGAGAAGGTGTGGAAGAGCCAGAAATAACACGCTTCAACATGAATTCACTCCCAGTATTAGTACACTCCTTTACGAACAAAGAAGGCGACCTCAAGAAAGTTTCTAAAACAATCGAAGAAGAGTTAGTTCCTAAATTAGAAACAGTCGACGGTGTTCAAAAAGCACAAGTCGATGGTCAAACTTCTAAGCAAGTTACATTAGAATTTGATAAAGATAAGTTAAATGAAGTAGGCTTAAATGAAAATCAAGTTGGTAATTACATTAAATCAATTAGTTCTAAAGCACCTCTTGGATTATATCAATTTGATGATAAAGAAAAATCAATCATAGTGGATGGTAGTTTTGACGATCCATCTGAGATTGAAAACTTAGAAATTCCAGTCGCGATGGCTAAGCAAATGCCATCTACAGCAACTGCTGGTGAAGGCGGCGCTGGAGGCGGCCAAGCCCCATCAGGCGGTAGCGGTGAAGCAAGTGCCCAAAAAGTTTCATTAAGTGAATTAGCTGAAGTTAACATCGGTGATGAACGTGATTCCATTTCTAAGACAAATGGTAAAGATGCGGTAAACGTACAAATCACAAAATCAGAAGATGCGAACACAGTTAAAGTTGCAAATAAAGTTAAAGATGAAATTAAGAAAATTGAAGATAAACATCCAGAGTTAAACTCTACAATCGTTCGAGATACAGCAAAACCAATTCAAGACTCACTTACAACGATGATTGAAAAAGCAATTCTTGGTTCTATCGTAGCGATTGTTGTTATCTTATTCTTCTTAAGAAATATTAGTACAACAGCAATATCAGTTGTATCGATTCCGTTATCAATCCTGATTGCATTAGTTGCATTGAAGTTATGCGATGTATCACTCAACATCCTGACACTCGGTGCCTTAACGATAGCAATCGGACGTGTTATCGATGACTCCATTGTTGTTATCGAAAACATATACAGGCGATTGTCCTCACCTACAGAGCGAATGAAGGGCGATAACCTCATTGTAGATGCTACTAAAGAAGTGTTTATACCAATCATGTCATCTACAATCGTTACAGTTGTCGTATTCTTACCTTTAATCTTCGTTTCTGGTCAAGTAGGTGAAATGTTCAAACCATTCGCACTTGCGATTGCATTCAGTTTATTAGCATCATTACTTGTGTCATTAACGGTAGTGCCTGCGTTAGGTTCATCATTCTTCAAGAATGGACTTGCGAAACGTGACCGCAATGAAAAGACACTTGGAAACCTTGGTAGAAAATATCAAGACTTCTTGAAAAAATGTTTAAACAACAAGAAACGCGTATTACTAATCAGTTTAGGATTACTCTTACTAAGTGCAGTCATCGGTGTCTTCGCAATTGGTACAAGTTACTTATCTGCAGGTGATAATAAAGTCCTAACATTATCTTATAAACCTAAACCAGGTGAACCTGAAGAAAAAGTACTTAAAAATGCAGAAGAAGCTCAGAAATTCTTGAACGATAAGAAACATGTAGAAAACGTTCAGTACTCAGTTGGTGCACCATCACCTAACGACCCAACTGGTCAAACAAATAATACAGCTTTATTAGTTGATTATGATAAGAAAACACCTGATTTCGAAAATGAGGCTCAAAGAGTCTTAGACGAAATTGAAAAATTTGATCATAATGGTACTTGGAAAAACCAAGACATGGGTGACGGTAATTCAACTAAATCATTAGAAGTTCAAGTAAGTGGTCCTTCAAGGGATGCAATCAAAGACACCGTAGATAAAGTTGAAAAGAAAGTTAAAGATGTTGAAGGCTTAGCAAACGTTAAATCAGATTTATCTGAAACATACGATCAATACAAAGTTAAAGTCGACCAAGAAAAAGCAGCTCAGTTCGGATTATCAGCTAATTCTATTGCAATGCAAATGAATGAAAATATTCCGGAACAAAAAGTTGCTAAAGTCGATGATGGCGGTAATAAGATTGACGTAAAGATTAAGAAATCTAAAGACACAGATTGGTCTGAAGAAAAACTTAACCAGACATCAATACCTTCACCTACAGGAAAAGATGTTACACTATCTCAAATCTCTGAACTTGAAAAAGCTCAGACACCAAGTAAGATTGTTAAAAATGACGGTGATTACGCAAGCACGATTTCAGCAGAAATTACTGAGAAAGACGTTGGTGGTGTAACGGGTGCTGCTAAGAAGAAAGTTGATGAGATTGAAACACCTAAAAATGTAGATATCTCACTAGGTGGTACAAACGAAGATATTAGCGATGCCTTTTCACAATTATTTGTCGCTATGGCAGCAGCAATTATTATCGTTTACCTTGTATTAGTACTCACGTTCAAAGGTGCATTAGCGCCATTCACAATTTTATTCTCATTACCATTCACAATAATTGGTGTGGTATTCGGCTTATTAATCTCAGGCGAAACGTTATCCGTAACAAGTATGATTGGTTTACTCATGTTAATCGGTATCGTTGTTACTAACGCCATCGTATTGGTAGATAGAATCATTAATAAAGAGCGTGAAGGCTTAAATCGTAGAGATGCGATTATCGAAGCAGCAGGTACACGTATTCGACCAATCTTAATGACAGCAATTGCTACGATTGGTGCTTTACTACCAATGTTATTTGGTGGAGATGGTTCAGTACTTATCTCTAAAAGTTTAGCAATTACAGTAATCGGTGGTTTATTATCATCTACATTACTAACACTTGTAGTAGTACCAGTTATTTATGAATTACTATTCTCATTAAAGAATAAGTACATGAAACAAGGTCCTAAAGTAGCAACTAGTGGTTCATACGATACACACAACCACGATGATTCAAACAACTATCGTCAAGCTTCAAACGGTAATCGTACGAAATCATCATTTACGGATAAACTTAATAATTGGAAAGACAATTATAAGAACCGTAAATCTGATAAAGATACACGTTCAGAACAACCTAGAACTAAACAAGATGAAGCGCCTAAAGAAACACCTAAAGATGAACCGACAGCTAAGAAACCTAAGACAAAATACTTCAATAAAGATCGATTTACACCGAACCATAAATCTGTAAAACGTGATGATGTTCCTGACAATGAACCTAAGAAGGCGGAACCTAAGACAGATAATCCAATCGTGGATAATCATGAGTCAACGCCTACAGAGTTCAAGAAACGTTCTCAACGTAAGCGTCGTCCTAAGAAACCTAAACGTCCTGTTTATGATGAGAACGGTAACATCAACAAACGTTCAGATAGAGGCAAGAAAAAATAGGTGCAAATAAGAAACCCCAGTGTCCGACGTGGCACTGGGGTTTTTCATATATAAAACTATCATAGACCTAACACTACTTAGCGAACATGACACATAAAAAGACCACCGAACTCGATACGTTCGATGGTCAATTAATACTTATCTTAAGGCGAATATCACTAATAAAATATATATAACCGTAGCCATTATTGTCATGAGATTAAGAATGGTTACACCTTTACGGTCGCCTTTATGATTTTTAAATGCTGTAATTTCTACATTACCAATGAGTAATAAGAGCACAAGTCCAATCCATAGTGCACTCATGCTAAATTGGATTAAAGTCAATACGACAGTAATGAGTAACAAGATGCTCATGATAATGCGTAATATATCAGTAATCTTTTTATTCATTCTAAATATCGTTAGATAACTAACAATGAGATACAACAACGGCAAAATAATAAGATATAACTGCATGATATGACGTCCTTTCTAATCTCTTCTCATGTTAGCACGTGACATTCAAACTTCATAGTTCATTTTAGCTTTCTTTTTGACGTATTTTTGAACGTACATCCGCAATTTCTTGTTCTAAAGCTTCAAGTTGACGTACAAGCGGATCGATATCTTGATTTACAGATTCTCTTTTCTCAAGGTCATTCTGTAAACGTACATAATCCATTTTAAGTTCTTCCATTTGTGAATGTAAATCCATTTTGAAACCACCTTGTTTTCATTTTCAACGATCAATCATATTCAAATCGCACAAATTAATTGTAACATTAACCGAAGAGCTATGTTAAAGCTCGTCTTCAAGGTCACTCGACATGAGTTTAAACTTCTTAAATGCCTTATCAATATAAAAACCAAGTTCATTAAAGCGTTCTACAAGTCGATAATTCTTACTGCGAATTTTAAAATATACATGCTGAATATCGTACTCATTTAGCGATACATGAATCGCGTGGCGTATTAAATCAAATGCGATACCTTTTAAACGATAATCAGAGTGAGACGAGAAATATTTAATCTGCGCATTGTGCGTCTCTTCATCTATTACAAGATAGAGGTAACCTTTTACCAAACCTTCTGACATGTACATATATAACTTATGATGTTCATCTAATGACGCCAATATCTCATCCGTCGTCATATCATCTGGTGAGAACGTTTTCTTGTGCAATTGATTAAAATGTTTATAATAAGCCTTTTTATAGTCAACAATCAAATGCTGGTTGTCTGAGGCATCAACATCCTTATTCGCATATAAATAATAATCCGTAAACACATAAGATGCGCCGATACCTTTCATGAGTAGCTTAATCCATTGATTTTCCTTTTCATAAGCAAAGTAATACACCGTTTCATTACTAAATTGCGCGGTCATCTCTTTGAAAAGCCCTTTAAATGTATCTTGGTCTAATGTATAACCATCCTTTAATATCGGACCAATCACTTTGAAATGGTCTTCTCGATAAGGTATTAACACCATCATCATTTGAATATCGCCTTCTGATGTATGGGCGTACAAATCGATTTCTTTAGATAATACTTGGATAAATGTTTTTAAACTTTCTTTATCTTCTGGGAGTTTATTTGTATAAGATTGATGCGCTACCTTTTCACGATGGATAAAGTCAACAACTTGATCAATATCTGTAACTTGAGTAATCGTCATAATTGCCCCCTTAACAAGTCTCATTTACTACATTATAAGTATTTTTCTAGGGAAATGAAAGCATCAGTCCTAGATAACGTGTTACAATATGAAAGTTATAAAATTTCGTAAAGCAATCATTTATAAGGAGGAGTGCCATATGAAATCTTTAATTCTCGCGGAAAAGCCCTCTGTAGGTAAAGATATCGCTAAGGCATTAAACGCGCGTCAAGAGAAGGGTGGTTATATCGAGAACCAACAGTACATTATTACATGGGCGTTTGGACACTTAGTAACGAACGCTGACCCTGAGCACTATGATAAGCGCTATCAGAAATGGGCGTTAAATGATCTACCTATATTGCCTAAATACATGAAGTCGATTTTAATTCCGAAATCTAAGAAGCAATTTTATACGATTAAGAATTTGATGCATCGTAAAGATGTTAAAGAAATTATTATAGCGACTGACGCTGGTCGTGAAGGTGAGTTAGTCGCGCGTTTGATTATTGACAAAGCAGGCGTTAAGAAGCCTATTAAACGCTTTTGGGTAAGTTCTGTTACACCTAAAGCGATTAAACAAGGATTTAAACAGCTCAAAGATGGACGTCAATATCAATCACTATATGCTTCCGCCCTTGCAAGAAGTGAAGCAGACTGGATCGTAGGCATAAATGCGACAAGAGCGTTAACTACTAAGTTTGGTGCGCAACTATCTTTAGGACGTGTTCAAACACCAACCATTCAGTTAGTAAAGATGCGCCAAGATGAAATCAAACATTTTGAAAAGCGTCATTACTATACACTCTCAACTCAGGTTAATCATCAAACCTTTGAATATGACATGCAGAAACGCTGCTTTGATAAAACGAAACTTGAGTCACTTGTTGAAGGTTTAAAAGGTCAAACAGGTACGATAGAACGCGTGACTCAGAAACAAAAGAAAACATATCCTCAAGCGTTATTTAGTTTAACGGATTTACAACAAGCGGCTTATGCAAGATATAAAATGGGTGCTAAAGAAACGTTGAACACACTTCAAACGCTATATGAACGTCATAAGCTTGTGACGTATCCGAGAACGGATTCCAATTATCTTACGCGTGATATGAAGGACGCGCTTAAAGAACGTGTAGAGGCTTTATATGCGACAGAGTTAAAAGATATTGCTAAACAACGTGCGCGTACTGATTTTAATGGAGACTTTAAATGTATCAACGATAACAAGGTTTCCGATCACCATGCCATTGTACCTACAGAAATTAGACCTGATATGAACGTATTATCACCACGTGAAACTAAAGTTTATATGCTCATTGCGACACGTTTTCTTGAAGTGCTTTTAAAACCGTATATATATGAAGAAACTGAAATGACGTTGAAAGTTGGTCAAGAGACGTTTAAATTTAAAGATCAAATTCCTGTTGAATTAGGATTCAAGGCTATTCACAACGAAAATTTAGGAAAGGGCTTTTCAAAGGGGGGCATTAAAGAGGGCGATACGTTTAAAATTGATACGTTACAGATTCAACAACATGAAACAACGCCGCCACCATACTTTAATGAAGGAACGCTGCTTAAAGCGATGGAAAATCCTCAGAAGTTCTTTGACTTGAAGGATAAGAGTCATGCGAAAGTGTTGAAGGAAACGGGCGGTATTGGAACGGTTGCGACGCGTGCGGATATTATTGATAAGTTGTTCAATATGCATGCGATAGAGGATCGAAGCGGCCGCATTTATGTTACGCAAAAGGGTAGACAAATATTAGATTTAGCTCCGCATCAATTAACGTCTCCGGTACTCACTGCAACTTGGGAAGATAAACTTGTACAGATTGAAAAGGGCAAGCTGAAAAAAGATGTCTTTATGAAAGAAATGACGTCGTTTACGAAGCAAATTGTGAGTGAGATTAAGCAAAGTGATGCAACGTACAAGCATGATAATTTAACGACAACTGAATGTCCGACTTGTGGTAAGTTTATGATTAAGATTAAGACGAAGAACGGACAAGCTCTTGTGTGCCAAGACCCTTCTTGTAAGACGAAGAAGAACGTTCAGCAAAAGACAAATGCGAGATGTCCAAATTGTAAGAAGAAGTTAACGCGATTTGGTAAGGGATCGAGCGCTACTTATCGATGTGTATGTGGATTTAGTGAAACGCAAGAGAAGATGAATCAACGTCTGAAACGTAAAGGTAAGGATAAGGTTCAAAAGAAAGATATGCGTAAGTATATGAAGGAAGAAAAGCTTGAGAATAACCCGTTTAAAGATGCGCTTAAGGGATTAGATTTATAAGAAATTTAATTACGGTTATTGCCAAACGTCTCATTTGGTTATAGAATAACTAGGTATTTTAATAAAAAGGAGCGTTAATTTTGAAACGATACTTCCACTTTGATGAGCATGGTACGAACTTCAAACGTGAGATTTTAGGTGGGTTAACCACTTTCCTTTCGATGGCGTACATATTAGCAGTCAATCCACAGGTTTTAAGTTTAGCAGGTATTAAAGACATTCCAGATAGTATGAGAATGGATCAAGGCGCGATATTCGTAGCGACAGCTTTAGCGGCATTTATCGGCTGTATGTTTATGGGGTTATTTGCGAATTATCCTATCGCTTTAGCGCCTGGTATGGGACTCAATGCATTCTTCGCTTTTACAGTTGTACTTACAATGGGTATCCCATGGCAAACGGGTTTAACAGGCGTTCTTTGTTCCGGTATTATATTCGCGATACTCACCGTCACTGGCTTAAGGGAGACCATTATAAATGCGATTCCTTTTGAAATGAAAATGGCGGTAACCGCCGGGATAGGTTTATTTATCACTTTCGTAGGTTTACAAGGTGCAGGCATTATCGTTAAACAAGATGCTACATTAGTAACACTAGGGCATTTAACGAGTGGCCAAGTTCTACTAGCAATCTTTGGTATCACAATTACCGTTGTGTTATATGCACGTAAAATACCAGGTGCGATATTCCTTGGTATGAGTGCTACCGCTATTTTAGGGTTATTAACAGGACTTATTGAAGCACCTTCAGGTATTGTCGGTAAAATTCCGAGTATTGAGCCTACTTTCGGTGCTGCATTTGAAACATTTGGCGATCCAAGTCAATTATTTTCTATTAAGTTCTTAGTTGTCATCTTAACGTTCTTATTTATCGACTTCTTCGATACTGCAGGTACGATCGTAGCGGTCGCAACACAAGCAAATATTATGAAAGATAATAAGTTACCTCGTGCAGGTCGTGCATTATTCTCAGATTCAATTGCTACAATTATTGGTTCTATTATAGGTACGACAACAACAACGTCTTACATCGAATCAACTTCAGGTGTTGCAGTAGGTGCGCGTACAGGTTTTGCGAGTGTGATAACAGGGTTATGTTTCTTACTTGCTTTATTCTTCAGTCCACTAATGAGTATTGTTACAAGTGCTGTTACAGCGCCAGCGCTTGTTGTAGTAGGTGTACTAATGGCAGGTAACTTATCAGAAATCAATTGGAGAAAATTTGAAATTGCAGTACCGGCATTTGTAACGATTATTATGATGCCATTATCATACTCAATTGCTACAGGTATTGCGTGTGGCTTTATTTTCTATCCGATTACAATGTTAATAACTAAAAGACATAAAGAGATTCATCCTATTATGTATGTTTTAATGCTTCTATTTATCTTATACTTTGTCTTTGTACATGGTTAATTCTAATAGAAGAAACAGGTTGAGGGAAAAATTACCCTCGACCTGTTTTTTTATACTTTCAACGTGTATATAATTAATGTGTAAAGTTTATGCGTGTTACAAGTGTATTAAAAATCATCAAAAAGTAGAAAAAATCACTAGTTAAGGTTGAACTCTAATTTAATTTAAAGTACAATGATGTGGTATGTGTTAGACAAGATATAAAAGTTTGATGAACCACTTGCATAATGCAATGAATTCATGTAACATGTCTAATGTTGGACTTTAATTAGCGATGAAGCGAAAGGTTACTGACACACCCGGCCGCTTTGCCATGGCGTTGTGTAAGATAGTTTTCGTGGAGAAGTCTATCACTTAAATAGTAGACGAATAAGGAGGGAAAATTATGGCAAAACAAAAAATCCGTATCAGATTAAAAGCTTATGATCACCGTGTAATCGATCAATCAGCAGAAAAGATTGTTGAAACAGCAAAACGTTCAGGAGCAGATGTTTCTGGTCCAATCCCATTACCAACTGAAAAATCAGTTTACACAATCATTCGTGCGGTTCATAAGTACAAAGATTCACGTGAACAATTCGAACAACGTACTCATAAACGTTTAATCGATATTGTTAACCCAACACCAAAAACAGTTGATGCTCTTATGGGCTTAAACTTACCATCTGGTGTAGACATCGAAATCAAATTATAATAAAGAATTTTAGGAGGTGGACTTTCGATGACCAAAGGAATCTTAGGAAGAAAAATCGGGATGACACAAGTTTTCGGAGAAAACGGTGACTTAATCCCTGTAACAGTAGTAGAAGCAAAAGAGAACGTAGTATTACAAAAGAAAACTGAAGAAATCGACGGATACAATGCAATCCAAATCGGTTTTGAAGACAAACAAGCATACAAAAAAGATAGCAAATCTAATAAATATGCGAATAAACCAGCTGAAGGTCACGCTAAAAAAGCTGAATCAGCACCTAAGCGCTTCATTCGTGAATTCAGAAACATTAACGTTGATGAATACGAAGTAGGTCAAGAAGTCTCAGTAGATACATTTGAAGCAGGAGACGTTATTGATGTAACAGGCGTTTCTAAAGGTAAAGGTTTCCAAGGTGCAATCAAGCGTCATAACCAAGGTCGTGGACCAATGGCTCACGGTTCTCATTTCCATAGATCACCAGGTTCTGTAGGTATGGCAGCTGACCCAGCTAAAGTATTCAAAGGACAAAAATTACCAGGCCGTATGGGTGGTAATACAGTAACTGTTCAAAACTTAGAAGTTGTATCAGTAGACGCTGAAAATAAAGTTATCCTTGTTAAAGGTAACGTACCAGGACCTAAAAAAGGTTTAGTAGAAATCAAAACTTCAATCAAAAAAGGTAATCAATAATTACGAGGCGAAAGGAGGAAAACATAATGGCAAATTATGATGTATTAAAAGTAGATGGTTCTAAAGCAGGTTCTGTTGAATTAAACGATGCAGTATTTGCAATTGAACCAAACGAAAGTGTGCTTTTCGAAGCAATTAACTTACAACGCGCTTCTTTACGCCAAGGTACGCACTCAGTTAAAAACCGTTCTGCAGTACGTGGTGGCGGAAAGAAACCATGGAGACAAAAAGGTACAGGACGTGCACGTCAAGGTACAATCCGTGCGCCACAATGGCGTGGTGGTGGTATCGTATTCGGTCCAACACCAAGAAGCTATGCGTACAAAATGCCTAAGAAAATGCGTCGTTTAGCATTACGTTCTGCATTATCTTTCAAAGTACAAGAAAATGAATTCAAAATTGTTGATGGCTTTAACTTAGAAGCACCTAAAACAAAAGAATTCAAAACAACTTTAACTAACTTAGACTTAAACAAGAAAGTATTAGTTGTTACAGAAGCAGAAGATGTAAACGTTGAATTATCAGCACGTAACATCCAAGGCGTTCAAATCACAACTCCAGAAGGTTTAAACGTATTAGATATCACAAGTGCTGACAGTGTTTTAATCACTGAATCAGCTGCGAAAAAAGTTGAGGAGGTGCTCGGATAATGGAAGCAAGAGACGTTCTTAAGCGCCCCGTAATTACTGAGAAATCATCAGAAGCAATGGCAGAGGATAAATACACATTTGATGTTGATACTCGTGCTAACAAGACACAAGTTAAAATCGCTGTTGAAGAAATCTTCGATGTAAAAGTTGATAGCGTAAACATCATCAACTATAAACCTAAGAAAAAACGTATGGGCCGTTACCAAGGCTATACAAACAAAAGACGTAAAGCAATCGTGAAATTAAAAGAAGGATCAATCGATCTATTTAACTAATAAATATACCAATAAGGAGGTAAGCGACAATGGCTCTTAAAAAATATAAGCCAATAACTAATGGTCGTCGTAATATGACTACATTAGACTTTGCTGAAATTACTTCTACAAAGCCTGAAAAGTCATTATTACAACCGCTACCGAAAAGAGCGGGACGTAACAACCAAGGTAAATTAACAGTACGCCATCACGGCGGCGGTCACAAACGTAAATATCGTGTGATCGACTTCAAACGTAACAAAGACGGAATCACTGCAAAAGTTGAATCAATTCAATACGATCCAAACCGTTCAGCTAATATTGCATTATTAGTATACGCAGATGGTGAGAAACGTTATATCATCGCGCCTAAAAACTTAGAAGTAGGACAAGAAATCCAAAACGGTACTGAAGCAGATATCAAAGTAGGTAACGCATTACCACTTTCTAACATCCCAGTAGGTACAGTAATCCACAATATCGAATTAAAACCAGGTAAAGGTGGACAATTAGCACGTTCAGCAGGTGCAAGCGCACAAGTACTTGGTAAAGAAGGTAAATACGTATTAGTAAGACTTCGTTCTGGTGAAGTACGTATGATTCTTTCAGCTTGCCGTGCTACAATCGGTCAAGTTGGTAACATTCAACATGAACTTGTTAACGTTGGTAAAGCCGGCCGTTCTAGATGGTTAGGTAAACGTCCTACAGTTCGTGGTTCTGTAATGAACCCTAACGATCACCCACACGGTGGTGGTGAAGGTAGAGCTCCAATCGGTCTTCCATCACCAATGTCACCATGGGGTAAACCAACTCTTGGTAAGAAAACTCGTCGTGGTAAGAAATCATCAGATAAACTTATCGTACGTAGACGTAAACGTAAATAATAAAAACTTATTAATGTGTGCGGCTTAGCGGCTGCACGCACCAAATAAGAAGGGAGGCGCCACAATGGCTCGTAGTATTAAAAAGGGACCTTTCGTCGATGCGCATTTAATGAACAAAGTAGAAGCGCAAGAAGGTAATGAAAAGAAACAAGTAATCAAAACATGGTCACGTCGTTCAACTATTTTCCCTAACTTTATTGGGCACACATTCGCTGTGTATGATGGACGTAAACATGTACCTGTTTATGTAACTGAGGATATGGTTGGTCACAAATTAGGTGAATTCGCTCCAACTCGTACATTCAAAGGACATGCAGCTGACGACAAAAAAACTAGAAGATAATTTCTAATCAGAAGAGGAGGAAATTCAAATGGAAGCAAAAGCGGTTGCTAGAACAATAAGAATCGCACCTCGTAAAGTTCGATTAGTATTAGACCTAATCAGAGGTAAAAAAGCAGGCGAAGCGATGGCTATTTTAAAATTAACTAACAAAGCGTCATCACCTGTAGTAGAAAAATTATTAATGTCCGCTTTAGCTAACGCTGAACACAACTATGGTATGAATACTGATGAATTAGTTGTTAAAGAAGCTTATGCTAACGAAGGACCAACATTAAAACGTTTCCGCCCACGTGCTCAAGGTAGCGCAAGCGCAATCAATAAACGTACTAGTCACATTACTTTAGTAGTAAGTGATGGTAACGAAGAAGCTAAAGAAGCTTAATAAATATTTAAGGAGGGAATACAGTGGGTCAAAAAATTAATCCTATCGGACTTCGTGTCGGAGTTATCCGTGATTGGGAAGCTAAATGGTATGCAGAAAAAGACTTCTCAGTACACTTACACGAAGATTTAAAAATCCGTAAATTCATTGATAACGCATTAAAAGACGCAGCAGTATCTCATGTTGAAATCGAACGTGCTGCTAACCGTATTAACATCGCTATTCACACTGGTAAGCCAGGTATGGTGATCGGTAAAGGCGGTTCAGAAATCGAAAAATTACGTAACAAATTAAATTCATTAACTAACAAACGTGTTCACATCAACGTTGTTGAAATCAAAAAAGTTGATTTAAACGCGCGCTTAGTTGCTAAAAACATCGCACGCCAATTAGAAAACCGTGCTTCATTCCGTCGTGTTCAAAAACAAGCAATCGGTAGAGCAATGAAGTTAGGCGCTAAAGGTGTTAAAACTCAAGTATCAGGTCGTTTAGGCGGAGCTGACATCGCTCGTGCTGAACGTTATTCAGAAGGAACTGTTCCACTTCATACACTTCGTGCTGACATCGATTATGCACATGCTGAAGCAGATACAACTTACGGTAAGTTAGGTATCAAAGTATGGATTTATCGTGGAGAAGTTCTTCCTACTAAGACTACTAGTGAAGGAGGAAAATAATAATGTTATTACCAAAACGTGTTAAATATCGTCGTCAACATCGTCCGGACACTACTGGTCGTTCAAAAGGCGGTAACTATGTAGCATTTGGTGAGTATGGTTTACAATCAACAACAACATCATGGATCACATCTCGTCAAATCGAATCAGCTCGTATTGCAATGACGCGTTACATGAAACGTGGCGGGAAAGTATGGATCAAAATTTTCCCTCATACACCTTACACTCAAAAACCTTTAGAAGTACGTATGGGTGCTGGTAAAGGTTCAGTAGAAGGTTGGATTGCAGTAGTAAAACCAGGCAGAATCTTATTTGAAGTTGCCGGTGTAGATGAAGAAGTAGCTCGTGAAGCATTACGTTTAGCAAGTCACAAACTTCCAGTTAAAACGAAGTTTGTAAAACGTGAAGAATTGGGTGGTGAAACAAATGAAAGCTAAGGAAATTAGAGACTTAACCACTTCAGAAATCGAAGAACAAATCAAATCTTCCAAAGAAGAACTTTTTAACCTACGCTTTCAGTTAGCTACAGGTCAATTAGAGGAAACTGCACGTATACGTACAGTTAAGAAAACTATCGCACGTCTAAAAACTGTCGCTCGTGAAAGAGAACTTAATGAAAGTAAGGCCAATCAATAATTAATTGAAAGAGGAGGTTACTAAAGTGACTGAAAGAAACGATCGTAAAGTATATATCGGTAGAGTAGTTTCAGATAAAATGGACAAAACTGTTACTGTTTTAGTTGAAACATACAAGACTCATAAGTTATATGGTAAACGCGTAAAATACTCTAAAAAATACAAAACACATGATGAAAACAATTCAGCTAAATTAGGCGATATCGTTAAGATTCAAGAAACTCGTCCTTTATCTGCAACAAAACGTTTTCGTTTAGTAGAAATTGTTGAAGAATCAGTAATTATTTAATCACTTAAAAGATAAGGGAGGTTTAACTTATGATCCAACAAGAAACACGTTTAAAAGTAGCAGACAACTCTGGTGCACGTGAAGTACTTACTATTAAAGTACTAGGTGGATCTGGTCGTAAAACAGCTAACATCGGCGACGTAATTGTATGTTCAGTTAAAAATGCAACACCAGGTGGCGTTGTTAAAAAAGGCGAAGTTGTTAAAGCTGTTGTTGTTCGTACGAAATCAGGCGTACGTCGTAAAGACGGATCTTATATTAAATTTGATGAAAATGCATGTGTAATCATTCGTGATGACAAAGGTCCACGTGGTACTCGTATCTTTGGACCAGTTGCGCGTGAGTTACGTGAAGGTAACTACATGAAGATTATCTCATTAGCACCAGAAGTACTATAATTTAAATAAACATTTACATTTTAAGGAGGTGCCCACATGCATATCAAAAAAGGTGACAACGTAAAAGTTATCGCAGGTAAAGACAAAGGTAAATCAGGTAAAGTCGTAGCAACTGAACCTAAAAATGACCGTGTCGTTGTGGAAGGTGTTAACGTTATCAAAAAACACCAAAAACCAACTCAATTAAATCCAGAAGGTGGAATCTTAGAAACAGAAGCAGCAATTCATGTTTCTAACGTACAATTATTAGACCCTAAAACAAATGAACCTACACGTGTTGGTTATAAATTTGTTGATGGTAAAAAAGTTCGTATCGCTAAAAAATCAGGCGAAGAAATCAAATCTAATAATAAATAATTAGCTGAAAGGAGGATCCACTTTGAACCGTTTAAAAGAAAAATTCAACTCTGAAATTACTCAGAACTTAGTTAAAACGTTTGATTACAGTTCTGTAATGCAAGTACCAAAAATTGAAAAAATCGTTGTAAACATGGGTGTTGGTGATGCAGTTCAAAACTCTAAAGCGTTAGATATCGCTGTTGAAGAGTTAGAAGCAATCACTGGTCAAAAACCTTTAGTTACAAAAGCGAAGAAATCAGTTGCGACATTCCGTTTACGTGAAGGTATGCCAATCGGTGCAAAAGTAACACTTCGCGGCGAAAGAATGTATGAATTCTTCGATAAATTAATCTCAGCATCATTACCACGTGTACGTGACTTCCAAGGTGTTTCTAAGAAAGCATTCGACGGTCGCGGTAACTACACATTAGGTATCAAAGAACAATTAATTTTCCCTGAAATTGACTACGATAAAGTAAGTAAAGTACGCGGAATGGATATCGTTATCGTAACAACTGCTAACACTGACGAGGAAGCTCGTGAATTGTTAACACAATTCGGTATGCCATTTCAAAAATAATCTCTAAAAGGAGGCTAATTAAGTGGCTAAAAAATCAATGGTTGCTAAGCAACAACGTAAACAAAAGTTCCAAGTTCGTGAGTATACGCGTTGTGAACGTTGCGGACGTCCACACTCTGTATATCGTAAATTCAAGCTTTGCCGTATTTGTTTCCGTGAATTAGCTTATAAAGGGCAAATTCCTGGCGTACGTAAAGCAAGCTGGTAATATATTAAAGGTTTGAAAGGAGGCAACAAATTATGACAATGTCAGATCCAATCGCAGATATGTTAACTCGCGTGAGAAACGCTAACATGGTTCGCCATGACAAATTAGAGTTACCTGCATCAAATATTAAAAAAGAAATCGCTGAAATCCTTAAAAACGAAGGTTTCATCAAAAACGTTGAATTTGTTGAAGACGATAAGCAAGGTGTAATTCGTTTATTCCTTAAATATGGTCAAAACAATGAACGTGTAATCACAGGCTTAAAACGTATTTCAAAACCAGGTTTACGTGTATATGCTAAAGCTGACGAAGTACCAAAAGTACTTAACGGTTTAGGTATTGCATTAGTTTCTACTTCTGAAGGTGTATTAACTGATAAAGAAGCAAGAAAACGTAACATTGGTGGCGAAGTAATCGCATACATTTGGTAATAATTAGAAAATAAGGAGGTGCCATTTCATGAGCCGTGTCGGTAAGAAAATTATTGAAATTCCAAGTGACGTTACAGTAACTATCGATAAAAACGTTGTGACTGTTAAAGGTCCTAAAGGTGAATTAACAAAAGAACTTAGTCCAGAAATGACTTATAAACAAGAAGAAAACACATTAGAAGTTGTAAGACCATCAGATTCTATTAAAGATAGAACTAACCATGGTACAACTCGTGCGTTAATTAACAATATGGTACAAGGTGTTTCAAAAGGTTTTGAAAAAACACTTGAACTTGTTGGTGTAGGTTACCGTGCTCAAATGCAAGGTACTAACCTTGTATTAAACGTTGGTTACTCTCACCCAGTAGAAGTTAAAGCTGAAGACGGTATTAGCTTCGAAGTTGAGAAAAACACGACAGTTAAAGTAGCTGGTGTGTCTAAGGAACAAGTTGGTGCTACTGCATCTCGTATCCGTGATATCAGACCACCTGAACCTTACAAAGGTAAAGGTATCCGTTACCAAGGCGAATATGTTCGTCGTAAAGAAGGTAAAACTGGTAAATAATAAATAACTTTCTAAAGAAAGGAGTATGGACATGATCAGCAAAATTGATAAGAATAAAGTGCGTTTAAAAAGACATGCTCGTGTTCGTTCTAAATTAAACGGAACAGCTGAAAAACCACGTTTAAACGTATACCGTTCAAACAAGCACATCTACGCACAAATTATTGATGACATTAAAGGCGTTACTTTAGTTCAAGCTTCTACACAAGACAAAGACGTAGCAAGTGAATCAGCTACTAAAGTTGAATTAGCTTCTAAAGTTGGCGAAATGGTTGCTAAAAAAGCAACTGAAAAGAATATTACAGAAGTCGTATTCGATCGTGGTGGTTACTTATACCACGGACGTGTTGAAGCATTAGCAAATGCTGCACGCGAAAATGGATTACAATTTTAATTAAAGGAGGGACACTTAAGATGGCTCGCAGAGAAGAACAAAACAAAGAATTCGAAGAACGCGTTGTTACGATTAACCGTGTTGCAAAAGTTGTTAAAGGTGGACGTAGTTTCCGTTTCACTGCACTTGTAGTTGTGGGTGACAAAAATGGTCGTGTAGGTTTCGGTACTGGTAAAGCACAAGAGGTACCAGAAGCGATCAAAAAAGCAGTAGAAGATGCTAAGAAAGAATTAGTTACAGTTCCACGTGTTGAAGGTACAACTCCACACATTATCACTGGACGTTTCGGTTCAGGAAGTGTTTTAATGAAACCAGCAGCGCCTGGTACAGGTGTTATTGCAGGTGGACCAGTTCGTGCCGTACTAGAATTAGCAGGTATCACTGACATTCTAAGTAAATCATTAGGTTCTAATACTCCTATTAATATGGTTCGCGCTACTATTAACGGTTTACAGAACCTTAAAAATGCTGAAGACGTAGCAAAATTACGTGGAAAAACAGTTGAAGAACTATATAATTAAGGAGGGAAAATAAGTTATGGCTAAATTACAAATTACCCTCACTCGTAGCGTAATTGGTCGTCCTGAGACTCAACGCAAAACAGTTGAAGCTTTAGGATTAAAAAAGACGAATTCAACAGTAGTTGTTGAAGATAACCCAGCTATTCGTGGGCAAATCAACAAAGTAAGTCATTTAGTATCAGTTGAAGAAAAATAATTAAGGAGGTGCCGAAATGAAATTACATGAGTTAAAACCAGCTGAAGGATCACGTAAAGTACGTAACCGCGTAGGTCGTGGTGCTGCAACAGGTAACGGTAAAACAAGTGGCCGCGGTCAAAAAGGTCAAAAAGCACGTTCAGGTGGTAAATTAAGACCAGGTTTCGAAGGTGGTCAATTACCATTATTCCGTAGAATCCCTAAACGTGGTTTTACTAACATTAACAGTAAAGAATATGCTATTGTTAACTTAGACCAACTTAACAAGTTTGAAGATGGTACTGAAGTTACACCTGAATTATTAATCGAAACAGGCGTAGTTAAAAATGAAAAATCAGGCGTAAAAGTTTTAGGTAATGGTTCATTAGAAAGAAAATTAACAGTAAAGGCTCATAAATTCTCAGCTTCAGCTAAAGAAGCTATCGAAGCGAAAGGCGGAGCTCACGAGGTGATCTAATGTTTCGAACGCTTGTGAACTTCTTTAAAACTAAAGAAGTTCGTAACAAGATCTTTTTTACTCTCGCAATGTTAGTTATTTTTAAGTTAGGTACTTATATTCCAGCACCTGGTGTCAACCCTGATGCCTTTGATAGTAAACAAGGTTCTCAAGGTGTCACTGATTTAATGAATACATTCGGTGGCGGTGCCTTGAAGAACTTTTCCATTTTTGCAATGGGTATAATGCCTTACATTACAGCATCAATTGTTATGCAGTTACTTCAAATGGATATCGTTCCTAAGTTTAAGGAATGGGCTGAACAAGGTGACGTAGGACGTCGTAAAATTAACAACGTAACACGTTACTTTGCAATCGTACTTGCATTTATACAATCTATAGGTATGTCGTTCCAGTTCAATAACTACCTTAAAGGTCAGTTAATTACAGATAATACAATTTGGAGTTATTTACTCATTGCGATTGTATTAACGACTGGTACTGCATTTTTAATGTGGTTAGGTGAGCAAATTACTCAACATGGTGTTGGTAATGGTATCTCAATCATCATCTTTGCTGGTATTTTATCTACACTACCTGCATCGTTAATTCAATTCTATCAACAGGCCTTCGTAGGTCAGGATGATACGTCTATGGCTTGGTTAAAAGTCCTAGGACTTATCCTTGGTATGATTTTATTAACAATCGGTGCAATTTATGTGTTACAAGCGATTCGTAAAATACCAATTCAATATGCAAAGAAACAAACTGGTCAGCAACGCCTTGGTTCTAATGCAACGTACTTACCATTAAAAGTAAACTCTGCTGGGGTTATTCCAGTCATTTTCGCTATGGCATTCTTCTTGTTACCAAGAACATTAACGATGTTCTTCCCAGATGCAGCATGGGCACAAAAGATTTCAGATTATGCAGATCCATCTCATAATGTCGGAATGATTGTGTATGTGATTCTTATTATTGCTTTCACATATTTCTATGCTTTCGTACAAGTTAATCCAGAGAAAATGGCAGAAAACCTTCAAAAACAAGGCAGTTATGTACCTGGTATTCGTCCAGGAGAGCAAACTAAAAAATATATCACTAAAGTACTTTATCGTTTGACTTTTGTAGGTTCTATCTTCTTAGCAGCGATTTCAATTCTACCAATCTTAGGTACTAAACTTATGAATTTACCTCAATCTTTACAGCTTGGTGGTACAAGTTTACTTATCGTAATTGGTGTTGCAATTGAAACGATGAAGAGCTTAGAAGCTCAAGTAGGTCAAAAAGAATATAAAGGCTTTGGAAGAAGATAATTTAGTAGGAGGGCATTTATGAATATCATTTTAATGGGGTTACCTGGTGCAGGTAAAGGAACTCAAGCGAGTGAAATTATTAAAAAGTATCCTATCCCTCACATTTCTACAGGCGATATGTTCCGTAAAGCAATCAAAGAAGAGACTGAGCTTGGTAAAGAAGCTAAGTCATACATTGATCGCGGTGAACTTGTTCCTGATGAAGTTACTGTAGGTATCGTTAAAGATCGTATTTCTGAAGACGATGCGAAAAAGGGATTTTTATTAGATGGATTTCCTCGTACAATTGAACAAGCAGAAGCATTAAGTAAAATATTAAAAGAACTTGATAGAGAGCTTGATGCTGTCATCAACATTAAGGTTCAAGAAGAAGAATTAATGAACCGTCTTACAGGTCGTCGTATTTGTGAGATTTGTGGTGAGACTTACCATCTTGTATTCAATCCTCCAAAAGTCGAAGGTATCTGTGATAATGATGGCGGTAAACTTTATCAACGTGAAGATGATAACCCTGAAACAGTTGCAAATCGTTTAGAAGTTAACATCAAACAAACTAAACCGATTTTAGACTTTTACAAAGAGCAAAACCTTGTAAAAGATATTGATGGTTCTAAAGATATTAACGAAGTAACAGAAGATGTTATTTCTATCTTAGAAGAACTTAAATAAGCAACTGAGCGCTATCGATTAAGTGAATCATGAATGACAATGTTATTTTAATTAAGCACAACGAATATTAATTGAGTGACAAAAGGCAATAACGATAATTGATGATTTCCGTAGTTTGTCTATGTAATTTGAATGATTGATCACGAGATAGCACCAATAGGTCGTTTATAACTAGATAATGTTATCCATACTACCGAATAAAAGGGGGAAATGATCAATGGCTAAACAAGATGTAATTGAACTTGAAGGTACTGTATTAGATACTTTACCGAATGCAATGTTTAAAGTAGAATTGGAAAATGGTCATGAGATTTTAGCACATGTAAGTGGTAAAATTCGTATGAATTATATCCGTATTCTACCTGGCGACAAAGTAACAGTGGAAATGTCACCGTACGATTTAACACGCGGTCGCATCACTTATCGTTATAAATAATCGTCACTCCAACATATAGGGAGGTATAAAAATGAAAGTAAGACCATCAGTAAAACCTATTTGCGAAAAATGTAAAGTTATTAAACGTAAAGGTAAAGTAATGGTAATTTGTAGTAACCCTAAGCATAAACAAAGACAAGGTTAATAAAAGAGAGGTGTAAATTAATATGGCACGTATTGCAGGAATTGATGTCCCACGTGACAAACGTATCGTTATTTCATTAACATACATTTATGGTATCGGTAAATCTTTAGCTGAACAAATCGTTAAAGAAGCTGACGTTTCAGTTGAAACAAGAACTAAAGATTTAACTGACGACGAATTACAACGTATCCGTGAAGTAGTAGACGGTTATAAAGTAGAAGGTGACTTACGTCGTGAGAACAACTTAAACATCAAACGTTTAATGGAAATCTCATCTTACCGTGGTATCCGTCACCGTCGTGGTTTACCAGTTCGTGGTCAAAAAACTAAAAACAACGCGCGTACGCGTAAAGGCCCAGTTAAAACTGTAGCTAACAAGAAAAAATAATAAGTAAAGGAGGCAAATAACTCATGGCACGTAAACAAGTATCACGTAAACGTAAAGTGAAAAAGAATATTGAAAACGGTGTTGCGCACATCCGTTCAACATTCAACAATACAATCGTAACAATCACAGATGAATTTGGTAATGCATTATCATGGTCATCTGCAGGTGCACTAGGTTTCAAAGGTTCTAAGAAATCAACTCCATTTGCTGCTCAAATGGCTTCTGAAACTGCATCTAAAACAGCAATGGAACATGGTTTAAAATCTGTAGAAGTAACTGTAAAGGGTCCTGGTCCAGGTCGTGAATCAGCGATTCGTGCGTTACAATCTGCAGGATTAGAAGTAACTGCGATTAAAGACGTTACGCCAGTACCTCACAATGGTTGCCGTCCACCAAAACGTCGTCGCGTATAATATATTGTTGTTGTCACAAATTGCAGAAAAGACAGTATAAATTCAAGTCGACGTACTTAAGGAGGATAATAATAAATGATTGAAATTGAAAAACCTAGAATTGAAACAATTGAAGTTAGTGATGATGCTAAATTCGGTAAGTTCGTTGTTGAACCACTTGAACGTGGCTACGGTACTACACTAGGAAACTCCTTACGTCGTATCCTACTATCTTCATTACCAGGTGCGGCCGTTAAATACATTGAAATTGAGGGTGTTTTACACGAATTCTCAGCAATTGATAATGTAGTTGAAGATGTATCAACAATCATTATGAATATCAAAAAGTTAGCGCTTAAGATTTATTCTGAGGAAGAAAAAACACTTGAAATCGATGTAAAAGAAGAAGGCGAAGTTACTGCAAGCGATATTATGCACGACAGCGATGTTGAAATCTTAAATCCTGAGATTAAACTTGCAACAGTATCAAAAGGTGGACACTTAAAGGTTCGTCTAGTTGCTAATAAAGGTAGAGGTTACGCACTTGCAGATCAGAATAATACAAGTGATTTACCAATTGGCGTAATTCCAATCGACTCACTTTATTCACCTGTTGAACGCGTAAATTATACAGTTGAAAACACACGTGTAGGACAAAGCAGTGATTTTGATAAGCTTACTTTAGATGTATGGACTGACGGTTCTATTACACCACAAGAGTCAGTTTCATTAGCAGCTAAAATTATGACTGAGCATTTAAACATCTTTGTTGGATTAACTGACGAAGTGCAAAATGCTGAAATCATGATTGAAAAAGAAGAAGATCAAAAAGAAAAAGTACTTGAAATGTCTATTGAAGAATTAGACTTATCAGTACGTTCATATAACTGCTTAAAACGAGCTGGTATTAATACAGTTCAAGAGTTAGCGGATAAATCAGAAGCTGACATGAGGAAAGTCCGTAACTTAGGACGTAAATCTTTAGAAGAAGTTAAATATAAATTAGAAGACTTAGGTTTAGGTCTTAGAAAAGAAGATTGATAAAGGAGGTTAACTCATGGGTTACAGAAAATTAGGTCGTACTTCAGATCAACGTAAAGCAATGTTACGTGACTTAGCAACTTCTTTAATTGTTAACGAACGTATTGAAACAACTGAAGCACGCGCGAAAGAACTTCGTGGTGTTGTTGATAAATTAATCACTTTAGGTAAAAAAGGTGACTTAGCTTCACGTCGTCAAGCAGCTAAAACTTTACGTGACGTTGAAATCTTAAACGAAGATGAATCAACTCAAAGCGTATTACAAAAATTATTCGGCGAAATCGCTGAACGTTACACTGACCGTCAAGGTGGTTACACTCGTATCCTTAAAGTAGGTCCACGTCGCGGTGACGGTGCAGAATCAGTAATCATCGAATTAGTTTAATTCTCATAAATACACATACTACTACATTATAAAGCAAATGAGTGCAACGATAATGTTTGCCACATACAAATATTGTCTAGCTCAGAGTACCCCATCTAACTTAATAACTATTTAAAGCGTGAACTCATGTGATGGGGTGCGCGCTTTTTTATGTTCAGAGACGTGGCGCGTTGGCGTGCCCACGTCTATTTTATTTGTCTTAAAGTAGCTCGTACATCTTCAATATCAATCTTGCGCGGGTTAAACGTTGTTTCAACTTTAACACCTCTCTTTTCCTATGTGAAAAGAAAAAGACATGATTTCACTCACGCGATATACATGTTTGAAGGAATCATGTAAAATGGTGAAGTGAGTATAAAGTAGGAAGGGGAAACCTTTATGTGTAGGACGGAACCAGCTGTCGCATTTGAAAATGTAACGTTCTCCTATCAAGGCGATGCGCGTCATATATTGAAAGATGTGAGTTTTGAAGTTCCTAAAGGCAGTTGGACGAGTATCGTTGGTCATAACGGTTCAGGTAAGTCTACGATTGCGAAACTTATTGTTGGGATCGAAACTGTCAATGAAGGTACTATCAAGATCAATGGTGATATACATGATAAAGCATCACTCAAAACTATGCGAGAACAAGTAGGTATCGTGTTTCAGAATCCCGATAACCAATTTGTTGGTTCGACGATCGCTTACGACGTAGCCTTTGGTCTTGAGAATTATGCGGTACCTCATGATGAAATGCGTGCTACAGTAGATGATGTGCTCAAGAAGGTCGGCATGTATGATAAACGTTATCATGAACCTGAGAGCCTCTCAGGCGGCCAGAAAGAGCGTGTCGCTATAGCAGGTATCTTAGCCTTAAAACCAGATATCATTATCTTAGACGAGTCTACTGCGATGTTAGATCCTGAGGGCAAACAAGACATCCTTAAACTGGTATCTACCCTAAAGGAAGAAGAAGGTATGACGGTTATTTCTATTACGCATGACCTTAATGAGACTTTAGAAGCTGACCGCATCATTGTAATGAATCAAGGTCAAGTGCATCAAGTTGGTACGATGAATGACGTTTTCAAAGATGCTGAGCAACTCAAGTCTATAGGTTTAACGCTTCCTTTTACGTTTCGTATACGAGATTTACTCGATCTTGATATCGAAAATTGTACGTATGAACGGTTGGTGGAACGATTATGAATATAACACTTTCTCAAGTTTCCTATACGTACCAACAACATACACCTTACGAATACCAAGCTCTTAAAGATGTGTCAGGTACCTTTGAAAGTGGCAAGTTTTATGCCATTGTAGGTAAGACGGGATCAGGTAAATCAACGTTGATTCAGCAATTAAACGGTCTTCTGAAACCTACATCAGGGTATATTATGCTTGGTGATTTGAAAGTGACAGCGAAAACGAAGGATAAGTATATTAAACCGTATCGTAAACATATCGGTATGGTGTTTCAATTCCCTGAGTCTCAGCTATTCGAAGATACGGTTGAGCATGAGGTGTTATTTGGTCCTAAGAACTTTGGTATGAATCTTGAAAATGCGCGTAAAAAGTCAAAGCATTTGTTAAGAACGTTGGGCTTTTCAACGGATGTGATGGAAAAGAGTCCATTCCAGTTATCTGGTGGTCAGATGCGTAAGGTAGCGATTGCGTCCGTGTTATCGAGCGATCCAGACGTGATTATCTTGGATGAACCGACTGCGGGCTTAGACCCAAAGAGTCAGTATCAGTTGATGACGTTCTTTAAGCAATTGCAATTAGAACAACAGAAGACGATTATCTTCGTGTCGCATGAGATGAACTTAGTGAGTCAGTATGCGGATGAGATTAAAGTGATGCAAGGTGGTACGCTTGTGAAGTCGTGCACGCCGCGAGAATTGTTTAAACACCCTGAGGAAGTCCAGAAACTGCATTTGGATCTACCTGATGTTGTGAAGCTTCAGTACGATATTGAGGCGAAATATCACATGAACTTTCCGGATATTGCGTTAACTGAAGAGGCGTTTGTAGACATGTATAACGATTGGAGACGTTCTCATGAAAGATAAAATGATTATCGGTAGATATTTACCAAACGATACGATCATCCACCGTTTAGACCCAAGAATGAAACTCATCTTCACGATCTTGTTTATGATAGCGATATTCCTATGTCACTCGTTCCCGCAATTCCTTATTGTATTGATCGTAATTGGGATTATGGTGAAGCTTGCTGACATTAAATTGCCTTTCTTGTTAAAAGGCCTAACGCCTATCTTCGTCTTCTTGATCTTTACGTTCTTGATGCACGTTTTCTTAACTAAAGGCGGTAAACGTTTATTTGAATGGGGTATCCTTTCAATTTACCAACAAGGTATACTTGAAGGTACGTATATCGTACTGCGTCTAGCATTCGTTGTAATTGTCTCTACAATCTTAACGTTAACGACGAGCCCAATTTCACTAACAGATGCTATTGAACGCTTATTATCGCCGCTTAAACGACTCAAAGTACCAGTGAACGCGATTAGTATGATGATGTCGATTGCCTTAAGATTTATTCCAACGTTAATGGAAGAGCTTGAGAAGATCATACTTGCGCAAAAGTCACGTGGTTCAGACATCAACAGTGGGAATTTCATTACACGTTTAAAAGCATTTATTCCATTACTGATTCCATTGTTCATTTCAAGTTTCCAACGCGCTGAAGACCTTGCGATTGCAATGGAAGTACGAGGATATGATTCTAAAAAAGAACGAACGAGCTATCGTCACTTAAAGTGGCAACTCAAAGATACGTTCGTGTTACTCACGATCATTCCGATTGTAGCCGCAATTTTAGTATTAAAATTTTTAGGAGTGTAAGTCATGCGTGTATTAGTCAATATTAGTTACCACGGTGGCGGATATCTGGGTTTTCAGATTCAAAATGAAGGCCGTACAATCCAGCAGCAATTTGAAAAGATTCTTAAACGCATGCATAAAAGACATGTGAGAATTCACCCTTCAAGTCGTACAGACCGTGGTGTACATGCGATAGAACAATATTTTCATTTTGATACGCCTTTAAATATATCCGAAGAGAAGTGGCAGTATGCCATGAATAGTGCGTTACCTCACGATATTCATGTTAATGATGTCACAATTATATCCGATGACTTTCATTGTAGGTATGATTGTGTAGGCAAAATGTACCGGTATCGCACGTATCACCAAGATCACATCAATCCTTTTCAATATGGATTAAAGACATTTGTCAAAGAAGATTTAGACCTTAAAGCGATGCAAGAAGCTGCTAAGCACTTTATAGGTACGCATGACTTCACAGGCTTTTGTTCACAGAAGACAGAGGTCGTGAGTAAGGAACGTACGATTTATAGAAGTGAGATTATTGAGACTGAAGAAGGCTTTGATTACGTCATTGCCGGCTCAGGATTCTTATATAATATGGTACGTGTGATCGTGGCCTTTCTCATTGAAGTAGGGAAAGGCAAACGTCATCCTAATGATGTCAATCGTTTGCTTGAATTAAAGGATCGTAATGCGGTTCCACATACTGCTCCGCCCGAAGGTCTCTATCTTGAAAAGATCTATCTTTCGGATGAAGCATTGATTCAGGATTACGGTGAAGACATCGAAATTCATTATAAAAAATCAACACAAAATAATTAGATACCATTGACAAAAAGGGCTAAAAATTATACTATAGATGACGGTATTGTTTTATATCACCCCACGATAAGCCCCGGCAAACTTATTGTGTTACAAGATATATAAGCAGGACGAACAACAGTTAACAAATCTAAAATTAAAATCATGTATTCATAAATTCGTTAAGGATATTTGAGTTTAAACAGAGTTCATTTAATTTAGGAGGACAATATTATGCGTCAAACATTTATGGCTAATGAATCAAACATTGAGCGCAAATGGTATGTTATTGATGCAAAAGGCCAAACATTAGGTCGTTTATCATCAGAAGTAGCATCTATTTTACGCGGGAAAAATAAAGTAACTTATACACCACACGTTGATTGCGGAGACTACGTAATCATCATCAACGCTGGTGAAATCGAATTCACAGGTAATAAAGAACAAGATAAAATTTACTACCGTCACTCAAATCACCCAGGTGGTTTAAAATCAATCACTGCTGGTGAATTACGTCGCACAAACCCAGAACGTTTATTAGAAACTTCAATCAAAGGTATGTTACCAGGAACTAAGTTAGGCGACAAACAAGGTAAAAAGTTATTTGTATATGGTGGCGCTGAACATCCACACGCTGCACAACAACCAGAAAACTACGAGTTACGTGGTTAATTAGAAGGAGGAAATTACATTGGCACAAGTTGAATATAGAGGCACAGGCCGTCGTAAAAACTCAGTAGCACGTGTACGTTTAGTACCTGGTGAAGGTAACATCAAAGTAAACGATCGTGACGTACGTGACTACTTACCATTCGAATCATTAATCTTAGACTTAAACCAACCATTCGAAGTTACTGAAACAAAAGGTAACTATGACGTATTAGTTAACGTTCACGGTGGTGGTTTCACTGGACAAGCACAAGCTATCCGTCACGGTATCGCACGTGCATTATTAGAAGCAGACCCAGAATACAGAGGTTCATTAAAACGCGCTGGTTTATTAACTCGTGACCCTCGTATGAAAGAACGTAAGAAACCAGGCCTTAAAAAAGCACGTCGTTCACCACAATTCTCAAAACGTTAATTTTGCCCAAACTGTTGCGAATTTGTTCGCTTACAGATTTGGTACGCAAGTTGCGTCAGCGATTTGTGTTTCAATTAAAAATACGTTTAAAGCACTTCTCGGAAGTTCCGAGGAGTGCTTTTTTATCTTTTAAATGCTTACTTAGCTTAAATGATGTAATAATAAAATATCTGTTTTCTTAAAATTTAGCAGAGCCTAATATAATCTAACTTTAAATAGTTCATAATAATATATTTACTCAAGTGTAGCTATGATAGTAAAGCAAATTGATGTAATTGCCACCCAAATTGCTCATAATATTTAGAAACTAATTATTACCCTAACTAAATAATGCTTGTATATATAAGAGTGAAATTTATTGTCTTATGATTGAGGCTAAATTTATATAAACAATTTCTAACCGAGATAGAGGAAAATACATTATTGATAAACAGTAAAATCTAAATAAGCCTCAAACTACATAGAAAATTTAAGAAGAATGTAGTAATTTTCTATGTAGTATAATAGAGTTGACTTTTATGATCATGGAATGATTGTTTTAGTTGAAGATAAGTAGGATAAAATTATAAGGTTAATAGTTTTAAAAATCGTATGAAAACCAAAATCGTTGACTTATCCAATATTTATCATAAAACTAATAGTAATTTAGTTGGAATAAGTAAAAGTACTATACATGTCAAGTTAAAATTGCATAATTCAGATATAGGGATATTAATATAGTCCATTTTATTACTGCATTCTCATCTAAAGACAGAACCCATAGTTAAGTATATATTATATAAATAAGCTTTTTAGAAAAAATCTTATTAAATATATATCATAAGGAGTAAGGTGAACTAATTGAGTAAAAGAACAGTGCGATATGATGAAATTTCTTTATTTATTATTACTACTCAGGAATACTTAGAATTTAATAAATTATTTAATGAACTTAAACAACAAGTTAGTTTTGATATAGTCATTAAAGTTAAATCTATGCTTTTAAGAAAATATCTTACTAGGAGTGATAATGTTCATATAGGAAAAATTATAGATAAACTATCCCTAATTTATAAGGATGACAAATATTATCTTCAAAATTTAAAAGATAAATATAAAAAGATTTATGAAGGGTCTATTATTCAAGTAGATGCAAAGGGGAACAGGTATAACCAAATTGAAGTTCTAGAAGATATTATTTATGGACTATATCTACATGCTGATAGTGATAGAATACAGAGATTACAAAGTTCAACGAATAATTCGAGAATAAATTTTTTAGATGGTTTTATTTCAGAAATGGAAACTATTATTATTGAGTTATTTAATTTTATAAATAGTAAAATGGATATCGCCTCTATAGAAGAATTGCCTCTTAATAAAGCTATAGTTATAAGAGATAAGAAGTATGAGAAATACAACAATCTACTTGAAGATGGATATTGGGGAAATTTGATTGGTGAAAGAGTAGCTATGGATGAGTCCAATTTTAAAAATAGTTTCGATAAAGAAGACCTTAAGTTAATAAAATTAGTAATTGATTTTTTTCAGTTTTTCCAGGATGAAAGGGACTCGTATAAAGATGCAAAAAGATTTGTTTATAAACCTACTCTTAATGATTGGGGAGATTTTATTCAAACTAAAAACTTTATCCTAGCATTAGGTGAAGAATGGGGGTTTAGTGATAATATCCAATAATAATTATAAGAAAAATGTTGCTTGGTTACCGATTTTAAAACAAGTCGAATATGGTTTTGTAGTAACCAAGCCTCAACAGGTTGAAGCAACATTTATAACTTTTGTTAAAAGAAATAGATTTGCTCAATGGAAAATTTTTTCAATAGGTAAAGTAGATGATTCATTTAATGAAAAGTAAATTTTATATAGAAATGCTCAATATATGAATTAACAGTGATACCCCATAAGAGCTTTAAGATTAAGTATATTAAATACTATTTAACTATGGTTACGAAGCTAATTAGTGAAAAACTTTAACAGGTTGAATATGAGAAACGTGTAGCTCGAAGTTCTATTATACACAGAAATAGGTTCTAAACCCCCATGTAGTTAACCTCAATCTTTAAAAAATTAAATTTCTGCTAAAGTTGCTGAGAGTTAGTAGGCGTAAAAATTTGTGTTACGTAATATATTATTAAGCACTTCTCGAAGGATGGGAGGTGTTTTTTTTCGTATTATCAGATTTATCGTTGTAATTTAAGTGTACGCATAACTAGTATATTGATAAGTCATACTACAGTTGTTACTATATGTGTTTTCTTATAAAGTATAAGGAAACGCATACATATGGTTTACATTAAATAAATTTGAATCGTGCTATAATAAATCTTAATAAGCTTTAGCGAGGGATGGGTATGGTCAACTATAATTTGGCGCAAAACATGGAAAACGACCGAGGTTCAAGACGTTTTGAAGACGAGCTAGTTGAATTGTCTTCAATAAAAGATGTTAACTATGAACGTGTAGCCGAATTTAAACAACTGCTAGGAACTCATGTTAATACCGAAAATTTTTTAAAAGCACGAGGTTTTATGCGCCAAGGGAAGTTAACTATAGTAGGACTACTATTATTTAGTGATAATATTAGTGTTTATCTACCAAGCGCTCTAATTCGTTTCACTAGATATGAGGGAACGAAAGAAACGTCAGGAGCTCGATTGAATGTTGTAAAAGATGTGACTTTCGACAAAGCATTGCCAACTGCAATTAGAGAAGCTAAAGCATTTATAAAAACGCAACTTCGTGACTACACGTTCTTAGGTAAAGAAGGTAAATTCGTAACGCTTGTTGAGTACCCAGAATTTGCATGGTTTGAAGGTATGATTAATGCAATCATTCATCGCAAATATGAGAATATTGGTGATCATATTCGTATAAAAATGTTCGATGATAGGTTGGAAATTATTAGTCCTGGAGCATTTCCAGACGCTATTTCATTAGCAAATATCAGAGATGAACGCTATTCTCGCAATCCTAAGTTAGCTGCTTCAATTCGTTTAAATAAGGGGGATCGAGAATCTAAAAATGGAGTAGAACGTATATATAGTGTTATGAAAGAAAACTTTATGAATGAACCCATATATTCTGAGCCATATCACAATTCAGTATGTCTGACTCTTAGAAATAATATTAAGGAACGTAAATTAAGAAAAATCCTCCCTTAAAATTCCAGGGAGGATTTTTCATTTAGAGACCTCTTTTATATAATATAATTATTTTATTTCATGCTATAATATTTAAAATGACTTTTCAAAAAAGGGGGGGTGCCGTGATGAACAAGAAACAATTATTAAAGTACATTCAAAGAGGCGAGGGTGCGGAACTAGAATGCAAACTTGGTTTAGGTGGTTTACCAAAAGATATTTGGCCAACGTATTCAGCGTTTGCGAATTCTAATGGAGGTATAATCATCATTGGACTTAAAGAAGTGAATCAATCCTATGAAAATGTAGATGGTATAGACGTGGTTAAGCTACAGAAACAATTTTGGGATCACATCAATAGTAGTCACGTAAGTTTAAATATCTTACAAAGTGACGATGTGTATCCTTTAAGAATAAATGGCAAATCTTTATTGATTATTCATGTACCTCGTGCCCTTAGACAACAAAAGCCGGTTTCAATTAATCCTAATCCGTATATTGGTACATACCGCCGTAACTTTGAAGGGGATTACAGATGTACCAAACAAGAAATCGATACGATGATTGCTGAATCAACGAATTTAGTACGTGACCATCAAATTATCCATGGCTTCAACTTAACGCATGTTCACGATGAAAGCTTAAAGCGCTATCGTCAAAGATTCACAAACCTTAACCCAACCCATATTTGGAATGATTTAACGGATTTGGAGTTTCTTAAAAGAATCGGAGGTTATCGTGAGAACCAAGAAACGCATGAAGCGGGACTTACTGCGGCAGGTTTATTGATGTTTGGTGAAGAGTACCATATCGTAACTCAATTCAGTCACTACTTTATGGATTATAGAGAGCATGTCAGAATTGGTACTAACCAACGCTGGGATAATCGTATCACCTCACAAACGGGTGATTGGTCAGGAAATCTCTTCGATTACTTTCATAAAGTGGCACCGAAATTATTAGACAATCTTCCAGTTCCATTTCAGCTCAACGATGATTGTTTGAGCCGTAAACTCGAAACCGACGTTCACATAGCCATCCGCGAGGCACTGCTGAATACAATCATCCACGCCGATTTCAACCAGAATGGGAACATCATTATAGAGAAGAACGATACGTCCTTTACATTCATCAATCATGGCGTCTTTCGCATCCCCCTTGAAAAGGCTATTCGAGGAGGTACGAGCGACATTAGAAATCAAACGTTAGCTCGGATGTTCGGTTTAATTGGCTATGGAGAACGCGCTGGATATGGTTTAGAATTTATTCATCAAGTTTGGCATAAACATCAATGGTTAGATCCTGTCATAGAAGAGTCCTTCACACCAGATCGAGTTAAATTAACTCTAACAACCAAATCTGATCTTAAATCATCGCTACTCAAGAATGATGGATATGTACGTTTTGGAGCTATAAACAAAATAGTAAACAAGCTCAAAATGCATTTGAGTAAGTTTTAAACGAAGAAACATACTTCCTTTTGCGACGCTATATGAATCATGCATTTTACATACAAATCCTCTAACATCTAAATAAGCATATACCATGTCATGACCACTGTCACACACGATATATGCTTTCTTTACATCATCTCATCTAATAAACTTAAAGCTTCGAAACGATTCTCCTCACCATAAATATGCGGCAAGATCAACAATTCATCAACGCCATAAAATTGTTCCATATCCTTAAGTTCCGCTTCAACCTGCGCCTTATTCCCCGTAACCACGCGTTCTGCATTTTGTTTCATTTTCTCAATTTCCCGATTTGAAAAGCCACGCTCAGCCATATACGACATAGAAGGATAAAATTCAGGTTGGTCTAGATAATTAATACGTTGTAACCATAAGTGAAAGGGTTCCTCTAAAGCCTTAACTTTGTCTAAATCTTCATTCACAATCACAAATGTCGCAATCATCGCACACGGCTTACGATCGGGATGATGAAGTCTAAAATGTTTCTTATACGTTTCAATTGTTTGGCGTAAGCCTAGGTCATGCTTTCTAAAATGGAATGAAGCGAAATAAAGACCTAGTTCACCAGCACGCTTTGCACTTTCTTTACTTTGTCCAAGTAACCACATCTCAGGCATCGTATGAGTTTTCGGTGTTGCAATCAATTGCTTGAAGCGGTGTTTCGTCTCCGTATCATCTGTTAGGAATTTTTGCACATCAATCAGTTGTTGCGAGAAGTTAATGGTTTGTGCCTTATGCTCGTTTAAAGCTTGATTCACCTTCTTAAAGCTCGGTGAACGTCCAATACCTAAGTCCGTTCGATTTGGATGACGCGCTTCAAGCGTCTTAAAGATTTCACTAATTTTATAAGGACTATAGTGCGGCAACATAATGCCACCTGAACCGATTTTAATGCGTTTCGTTTGTTCTAATGCAGCCATCATCAACATTTCAGGTGCACTTGAACCTACCGAATAGACCTTATGATGTTCTGCAAACCAGTAGCGTTTAAGCTTTAAAGTATCCGCATGTTTCGAAAGTTCAATACTATGATCGATCGCTTCACGCGACGTGCGATCTTCAAACACTGGCGCATAATCTAGTATATTTAATATCACCATAAGACCTCCTTTTTACATGTTGTTTAAAGCATATCACGATAAGTGTATTTCTACGAGTTATAAAGGTTGTGAAAAGGCTTAATATCGCGTCAGAAGGGTATGTGACCTATATAGAAAAGGAGCGTGTATGGATTATGACGAAGAAGAAATCATTAACGGTTACGTTTTGGATTTCTGCTTTAATTTGTTTAATTTTCGTTATTGCAGGTATCATCATGCCGAAACAACTTGAGAAGGGTACCACTGCAGTAACAGAATTTATCGCGATTAACTTTAGTTGGTATTACCTACTACTCATGTTAGTCATTCTAATCGTTTGTATCTATTTACTATTCTCAAGATATAGTTCCATCACTTTAGGAAAGGAAGGCGAAGAACCAGAGTTCTCACTAGGCTCATGGTTTGCGATGTTATTCAGTGCCGGAATGGGTATAGGACTTGTATTCTGGACGACAGCTGAACCATTAAGTCACGCCTTTAAAATGACGCCACTACATAAAGCAGGTACGCAAGAAGCAATCAACGACGGCTTAAGATTCTCATTCTTTCATTGGGGAATTCATGCTTGGGCTGTATACGGCATTGTTGCTTTAGTATTTGCTTATTTTAGTTTCCACCGTGGTTATCCAGGACTTGTAAGTGCAACGTTAACACCATTATTCGGTAAGAAGCTTATGCAAGGTCCACTCGGTAGTATCATTGATATTCTAGCGATTATCGCAACCATTACCGGTGTAGCAGCAACAGTTGGCTTTATTGCTCTTCAAATCAACGAAGGTCTGAAGTTCTTATTCGATATTCCTTCGAACTTCACGGTACAACTCATCATAACTGTCATCGCGGCAATCTTTTTCACATGGTCCGCATGGTCAGGCATTAATAAAGGGATCAAATTCTTAAGTAATATTAATATGGTCCTTGCCTTCGTAGTGCTCATTCTCGTATTCTTATTAGGCCCGACACTATATATCCTAAACATGTTTGCGAATACGTTAGGTGACTACATTGCGAATTTCTTTGGCATGAGTTTACGTATTCCAATTAACGGTGGCGAGAAGCTTAAATGGGTACGTTCTTGGACAATCTTCTACTGGGCTTGGTGGATATCTTGGGCACCATTCGTAGGTATCTTTATCGCCCGCGTATCACGAGGTCGCACAATCAAAGAATTTATCGTCGGCGTATTATTCGTACCATCACTCGTTTGTTTCATGTTCTTTACGGTATTCGGTGCTTCAGCCCTTTATCTTCAGAAGGAAAAACACGTTAAGCTATCTGAACAAGCGACAGAAACAACGACATTCGCGATGTTCCAAGAGTTACCGATGGGTATGATTCTAAGTATCATCACACTCGCTGTTATCGCGATATTCTTTATCACATCGGCCGACTCCGCAACGTACGTACTCGGTATGTTAAGTTCTAAAGGTGACATTCAACCATCTTCTCTTGTAAAAGTCACGTGGGGTATTATCCTCGCTTTATTCGGACTTATTATGTTATATACAGGTGGTATCACTGCTATCCAGAACTTACTCATTATCGCGGCATTACCATTCTCAATTATCATTATACTGATGATGTGGTCCTTACTCAGGGCTTTAAATGAAGAACGACCGCGCTATTCTAAACAAAAACGAGAAAAATATAAATCATAATGTATCGTAATGGCAGGAATCTTCAACAAGGTTCCTGCTATTTTTAGTTGCGACAAAAAACGGCTCTATAATAAATTCGGCTAATGACCTCGAATGAGGTCACCAACCGAATTTGACGTAGAGCCCAAAAAACTTATTCTTCATTCGATACGCGCCGTTTGCTTAGAGGGCTTTTCAAGAAAGGGCAGAAAAAACGTGCCTACTCGGAAGTAGACACGTCTCGATAAATGAACTTATGCTTTTTTAGGGCTTTTCAAAGAGAGGATTAATAAAACGGATAGAATACTTATCGCTGTTGAAACGAAGATGGTCGTGTGTACATCGAATGTCGTTACGACGAAACCGCCAAGCATCGCACCAAAGCCGATACCTGCGTTCAAGCTCGACATGTTCCAACTCATAACCTGGCTTGAATCGCCTTCAATTTGTTGAATCAACCCAGTTTGTACGGCAGGGTTCGTACTCCATTCGGTGATGTGCCAAATGAAGAAGATGATCATTAACAAGATAGATGTTTCGAGCGCAAAGTGCACGCCGATCATCGCAAGCGTAAAGCCGACCATCGCAATGAGTAACCACAACTTACTCGATAACTTATCTGTTAAGAAACCGCCTAATGCAGTTCCGAGAATACCTGCAATACCGATAATAAATAAGCTGAGTGAAATAAAGTTCATATCGTGACCGCCTGAATGAATCAGTGGGTTAATATAAATGTATGTTACAGCGTTCGCGGTTAACACTAAGAATGTAATTAAGATATACTTCGCAATTTCAGACTTAGATTTAATCACGGTGCCGTGTTCATGATTTGTTTCAGGCTTCGTCTTAAGGTTTGCGGGAAGGTAAATGAGTAATAATATACTCGTTAACATACTGATGACGACGATTAGTAGGAACGTGAAGCGCCAACCAATCGCGTCTCCAATAACGGTACCAATTGGAACGCCAAAGACGTTCGAACCGCTAAACCCGGTATAAACAATACCTAACATCTTACCGCGATTTTTCGGAGTAGTGAGTACGACTGTGAGTGCTAGAATCCTCACTACAATCAGTGCTGCCGCTGCGGAAGATAAGATACGTCCGATAATTAAGATGTAGAAATTTGGTGAAATCGTAATAATTAAATTACCTAGGATAAAGAAACCTAACGTCCATAAAAGTACGGTCTTCGGATTATATTTTTCTGTAACTTTGACTAAAAATGGTCCAGTAATCGCAAATGTGAGCGCGTAAATCGTTACGAGTTGCCCGATGAGCGCTTCTGATACATGTAAGTCTTGGCTCATCAAGTTCATGATGCCTGCGACTACCATTTCGACCATTCCAACGAGAAAGATACTTAATATAAAGGTAATTGTACGCATTAATGTCATATTATGTATCTCCTTATACTTGAATGTCCCAAAACATATTGTAGTATATTCCATATGATAAAGCGATAGCGAACATGCCACGTCTTCTTGAAAAGCCACGCCCGCGAACCGCTTCAATAAAGTCGATTTCTTTTGGAAAGGGTGTAGGTCAACTGTGCACATCCGTGAGCTATTCATAAAAAAAGGCCTTGAACACTTGCTATGATTGAACAAGTGTCCAAGACCTGAGTTCTTATTTTTATAGATAGCCTAAGCTAACGGATTATCAACTTTCACATACGAATATTCATGTGATTGATCCTCTAAACGCATTGTTGTTACGCATTTATAATCAATGACGTCATTAAAGAAGATCTCACGAAACTGCGTTAAACGTTCCTCTGAGAAGGATGGATCAAGCGTCTCAATCTCTGATAATTTCGCTTCAATTTGCTGGCTAATTTCGTGCCAAATTTGTGACTCCAATGTTTGTTGCGCCTTTTTATCATTGACTTCATCGACAATCGTTAAAACAAGTTCACCTAGATGATTCTGAATCGTTGAGTAGAAGGCCTTGTTAAATACCGATGTTTTACTATCAGTTAGAATACGTGATGCTTCGTGGAAATGACTCGTATCAAATCCCATATCATTGAGTTGCTTCCTATCAATACGTAGTCCTTCAAAGTCACGAATAAGCATCTTATCTAAAAGCCCTTTCGAATTAAATACTGCAATCGTGTTTTGTAAGTGGGCTTCAAGGGCAATCCCATATTTAATCAATAGCGGAATTACCATATCAATTAGTGGTTTGGCATACGTGCGCATCCATTCAATACTTGCTTTATCATAATCTTCAATACCTTGTTGATTCTGATAGGTTTTAACTAAAGACACGATAAGCGTTTCAGGTTGATTCGGTTGATAGGATACAAGTGCTGAAGGGATAATAGGCAGTTGATCTTTTGAAACTTGGTGATATAAGTTTTCTCTAAATAAACTACCGAGCTGCTCGCTTCGTATCGTCTGATGCTCACCTTGATCTTCTTTGTCATAAAAATGTATACCCGCTACCTCGTTAATTGGTTCGGCGTTAATGTTATGAAAAATTTGTTCATCTTCCATGATTTGATTGATAATTTCTGTTACAAGTGGTCCGTTATACGTCGTTTGTTCAGACATCGTTCGAATTTCACCTGTAATATGCACGTTAGTCGATAATTTAATATGAGGCGTTGTAATAGGGTACTTTGGCATTAATGTTCTAAATGATAATCCGGCATAGTACGTTACCTCGTAAGGTACTTCAAGTATGTCGTGATGTTCGAGTTCTCTTTGATAGTCCTTTTCAAGGATGTGCGCGTGCTGCCAAGGGTGCACGACCATAACGTCATAATGTGACAACTCATCCTCGCTTATTACTTCAAGTGCCTGCTCTTTCAAGCCATCAAACATACTAAAGACATAGTCGTTGAAGCTTTGTTCATACGTTTGTTTACGCGTATGTGTGTCTTTGACAAGTAAAAACTTTAATGGGATAGGTTGATTAAATTCTGATGAATATTTGATAACTGCTTCTGGAGTCATACCTTTACGCAACTTCGCACCAGGATGAAGCGGGTGACCTTCATAGACGAATTGTTCTGATTTTAGGTAACTATCTTCCGAGGCCTTTAAAATAGTGAGTAATGTCTCATCTTGATCTTTAAAGTTAAGGTCACGATAACTTATAGCAAGCGCGAGGTTCGCGACACTATTCTCCATATCACTTCTAAATTGTGCACTCGCATCATTCTTAAGTTCTGGCGTTTCAGTGAGAATAAAGTTCAGCACGACTTCAGGATGCAGGACACGTGTAAATTGGTGATTATCCTTACTTTGTATATAGAAAGGTCCCTCTACTTCCACTCTGTTAAACGCAAATTCACCTCTAATGGGCGCATGTAGTAAAATATCGCTTTTCGGGAAATCTATAATTAATACATCATCTTGAGAAACAAGATCGTTCAGGTCTGTATCTTTAGTCGCTTTAATCTGACTATTGTCGTAACCTTTAACGAGATTTTCACGATAAATAGACGTTATCAAGCGTTGGTTAATTTTATCTCTAGCCGTTTTAAGATGTTCACAAAAAGAAAGTGCCCATTGAACATTAAATGAATTCAAATAGTTATATGTATGTAATTCTTCATCAAAAACGTCAATTTGTTCGGTTTGTTGTGGATTGTCTATATTTTTCATAAAGCACCTCGATTATTTGTTTTACAAATTAATTTAAAATTTGTATAATCCATATTAGCGAAAATGAGAATCGTTATCAATTAAAAAGATAGGTGATAACTACATGACAAAATGGTTTTTTACAGGGTCCTTTTTCCTTTTCCTAGGGAATTGGATTGGGCACATTGCATTAAACTGGTACGTCTTTGATACCTATGAAAATGCAGTTTACCTAGGACTCATAAACTTATTTCGACTCGCCCCCATACTTCTATTAAGTATTTGGGCTGGCAAGCTTGCTGACCGACACAATAGGGGAAACTTAATTAAGATTACGATTACATCGTCTCTTGTCGTTACCGCATTGTTATTTATTTGTAGTATGAGTATGGATAAGGTCCCAATGACCATACTGCTTATTTATTCATTTTTACGCGGTACGCTAAGTGCAGTTGAAACACCCGTTAGACAAGCTGTATTACCAGATTTATCCACTACGTTACCTGTTTCTAAAGCAGTGAGTTATCACTCTTTTATTATAAATATCTGTCGTTCTATTGGACCGGCAGTTTCAGGGGTTATTATTGCGTCACATGATGCGACCCTCGCATTCTTATGCCAAGCAGTCTGTTACTTTGCGGCGGTGATGTTATGTTTACCATTAAGCTTTACTGTTAATAAAGAAATTGCTAAGAAGAATCCATTTTCATTTAAAGATACGATTCAATACTTTAAAGATCATGCCAATGCACGATCCATTTTCGTGACATCATTATTAATAATGGCAACTGGTTTTTCTTATACCACATTATTACCAATTTTAACTGATAAAAACTTCCCAGATAGTGCTTCAATATTTGGTGTTGCGATGACGTTTAGCGCTGTAGGTGGCATCTTGGCAACTTTAGTGTTACCAAAATTACTTAAAAATGTGCACACTTCATTTGTTTATTATGTGAGTTCAGCGATATTCGGTATCAGTTTAATGATGGTCGTATTTCCGAATCCAATTATTTTATTTGGATGTATCTTTTTAGCTGGATTATTTAGTCAGTGGGCGAGAACTACAAATCGCATCTACTTTCAAAATCAAGTATCTAAAGAAAATCGAGGTAAATTATTAAGCGTCGTTATGATGGACCGTGGTATGATTCCGCTCGGTAGTTTACTTATGAGTTTATCTACAGAATGGATTGGCATCACGTATACGTTTATTATTATGGGACTGCTCACATTAATCATCGCGGTTACCTTTAGTTTAAGAAATAAAGAATTCCTTGGAGGACGAAAGCATGAAAGCGGATATTAAATTACAAGCTAACTTAAATGTGATTTATCGAATTATAAATGCACTTGTAAAAGAATCAATCTATCAAGAGGGAACGGTCATTCGAGATGATGACCATATGCTTACCATTTCATATCAACAACATCATCTAAAGGTAGCCTATAACTATCGTTCTCAGTTTAAGCGATATGTCTTTACATCAGTGCCTGTATATCAGCATGATGATGAAAGTATTCAAATTGATCAGCTAGAAGCTTTCATTTTATGCTTACAAACCAAATTCGATATTCCATTCAATGAACGTTTTATCAAAGAATTGAAACATGGTCGAGACGCATTTGAACTTACTTATGAATCCTTTTATAATCGTAAATCTTTATTTACGTCAACGCTGAAATTCTCTCAACTACCAATGGGTATTAACTTCTTTGTCTACTTACAACACATGGCACATTCAACAGACTTCGACCCACTAACGTATTCAGAAAGTCTTGTGTTTGAAGGCCATACAACACACCCGCTGTCTAAGACGAAATTACCGTTAACTGAAGATGAAATCAGAGCTTACGCGCCTGAGTTTGAAAAGGTTATTCCTTTAAAGTTAATGTTAATTGCTAAAGATAAAGCGACCGAAACGAATATCGAAGGCCATGAATCATTTATTTTAGATCAGGTGCTTCCAGAATATAAAAAGCCGCTAGAGACGTTTCTTGAACCGCTTCAATTAGAACTTTCAGATTATCATATTGTCTTTGTGCATCCTTGGCAATATGAGCATGTCATTATAGATGCCTTTTCAAACTGGATAAAAGAGAAACAACTAGTACCAACACCATTTACGGTTGATTCTAAGGCAACGCTATCGTTCAGAACGATGGATTTAATTGGAAAGCCTTATCATGTGAAGTTACCCGTTAAAGTTCAAGCGACGAGTGCCATTCGAACTGTATCAACAGTGACGACTGTAGACGGGCCGCATCTCAGTTATCAACTCCAAGACATGTTAGATATTTATCCAAATTTAAAAGTTGCTATGGAACCATACGGCTTACACGCGGATGCAGAAGAAGATATCGCGAAAAGCTTAGGTTATATCATAAGAAAGCGTCCAGATCTTGGTGAAGCGGGTATTACTATGGTAACGGCAGCACTAGTGAATGAGAATCCGATTGACGAAGCGGTTACAGTTGATAGTTTCATTAAATGGTGCGAGGACGCTCTGAACAAAGATACGATCGCAAACTTTATCCAAACATACGCTGAAACATTAATTCCACCGCTTATTTCATATATTCAAACGTACGGTATCGCACTCGAAGCGCATATGCAGAATACAATCGTTAACTTACAACAAAATGGGGACATGACGTTTATTGTTAGGGATTTAGGTGGTTCAAGAATTCATTTACCTACTTTACAAAACCGTGTTCCTTCCATTGAAATTACGAATACTTCATTATTATCTGAAGATATTGAGGGTGTTGTTCATAAATTCCAACATGCTGTCATTCAAAATCAGCTTGGGGAATTGATTCACCACTTCAGTCAGTACGATGATGTAAATGAACAAGCACTGTTTGATATTGTTCGTGATGTCGTTGAACAGTCCATCGACTTTGATCAACAACATGCTCAAGCTTTAAGTGATATTTTATTCGGTGACGTCATAACGGTTAAAGCACTAATGAATATGCGTATGGAAGGTAAAGTTAAGAAATACATTACTGTAGATATAGCGAATCCGATACGAAAAGAGGTGACTTAATATGGCCTATATATCGATAAATCTATCAGAAATTCAATATAATGCACATGTCATCAAGCAGAAACTTGAACAGAATCACATCCATTTCACGCCTGTTGTTAAAGGTGTTGGTAGCGATCAAGAAATTATTCAGGCACTTAACCAAGTTGGTTTAAGTCATTTTGCTGAATCGAGGTTATCTAATATCAAGCAGCAGGAACCGTATCAATCCTTTATTCTGTTGCGTTCACCCAATGCTTTTCAATATAAAGAAACGATTGAACATTGTGAAATGAGTATTCAAACTGAGTTATCTACCATTGAAAAGCTCAATGAAGCTGCTAAGCGATTAAATAAGAAACATCGTATATTGTTAATGGTAGACTGGAAAGATGGACGTGAAGGTGTACATACCTACGACGTGTTACATTATATTGAAGAGATCAAGCGCATGTCGCATATCGAACTTAGTGGTTTAGCATTTAATTTCATGTGCTTTAACCCTATACAAGCCGATATGCATGATATTGAAATGATGCACCAGTTTATAGACCAACTTGAACAAGCAACTGGACTTCATATGAAGGTCATATCAGGTGGTAATTCGAGTGTATTACCATTACTCGAACAAGGTGATTTAGGCCGCATTAATGAACTTCGTGTAGGTGAGACGCTCTTTAGAGGTGTAGATACAAATACTGATAAACCGATTCAAACGTTGTATCAGAACACGATAACTTTAAATGCACAAATTATAGAAATTAAACCCAGAATCAATCGACAACGTCAGCAATTTCTACAAGCGATTCTAGATATTGGCACGATAGATACGTGGATGAATCACATACACCCGCTGCACCACAATATTTCGATTATTGGCGCGACAAGTGATCATCTCATGGTTGATTTACATCACGATGACAGTTATCAGGTTGGAGACACGATTCAGTTCGGACTAGATTATCAAGCGATGGCACAACTTATGAATACGAATCTCATTGATAAAGTCTACTTAAAAGATAGAGGACTTGCTTTATTAAATGAACAATTAGAGCAAAGTCCAATCCTGAATAAAAATAACTATTGACATTGATAATCGTTATCAATAAGATAAGAGTGTAGGTAAATATAATAGCAAGGAGATAGACAAATGAATAAGATGAAATTGATTGGTATTATTTCATTAGTATTTTTACTTACTTTCGTTACAGCTTGCGGAAGTGTGAGTGATTCAGGTTCTAAAGGTGGCTCTAAAAAAGCAGAACCTAAAGAAGGTGTTGAAATCAAGCACGATGGTGGTACAACTAAAGTACCTAAAAATCCTAAAAAAGTTGTCGCATTAGAATATTCTTTCGTAGATGCATTAGTGGCTTTAGGTGTAAAACCTGTAGGTATTGCTGATGACGGTAAGAAAGAAAATATTATCGAACCGCTTCGTGATAAAGTAGGTGACTATAAGTCTGTAGGTTCAAGAAAGCAACCTAACTTAGAAGTGATTAGTGAAACAAAACCGGACTTAATTATTGCAGACAGCAATAGACATAAGAACGTTTATAAAGAATTAAACAAAATCGCACCTACAATCATGTTACCAAGTTTAGATAGTGGCTATAAACAAAACTTAGAAGCGTTCAAAACAATTGGTAAAGCTTTATCTAAAGAAGACAAAGCTGAACAACGCTTAAAAGACCACAAAGCTAAAATTGACAAATTGAAAAAACAAATTACAATGGATAAAGAAAAGACAGTCCTTCCAGGTACTGTTACTGAGTCAGGTGTTTATGCGCATTCAGATAAATCATACGTAGGTGAATTCTTACGTGAACTTGGATTTAAAGAAGCGTTAAATAAAGACGTATCTGATAAATTACCTGAATATTTAAATTCACCATACCTTCAAATGAATTCAGAACAACTTTCTGAAGTTAATCCTAAGAGAATGTTTTTAATGGTTAAAGGTGAAGACGATCCAGCACTTAAGAAAATGGAACAAGACAAAGTTTGGAAGCGTTTAGACGCTGTTCAAAACGACAATGTTCATACTGTAGATCGTCAAACATGGTCTAAATTCAGAGGTTTAATCTCTTCTGAAGAAATTGCGAAAGAGTTAGTTGAAATCTCTAAAAAAGAAAAGTAAGGTGAATGATTATGAAACATCCTCACATTCACAATCAAATAGAAATAAAACAAAAAAGACGCACGACACTCACATTTCTTGTGAGTGTGTGCTTTCTTTTTGTTGCCATTTATTTAAACTTAAGTATTGGTTCTTCTAGTATTACGTTTAATGACTTTTGGCAATACTTTACAAATGGTGCACAAAATAAATCAACCTTTTTAATACATAATGTTCGAATGCCTCGAATGTTAGCAGGTATATGTATTGGTGCTTCATTAGCTGTAGCTGGGGTACTGATGCAAGCATTAACACGAAACCCGCTTGCTTCACCACAAATATTCGGTGTTAACGCGAGTGCCTCATTTGTTGTTGTATTAATCAGTACATTATTACCGTCACTAGCTACAGGTAAAGTACTGTTCGCATTTATTGGTGCATTTCTTGGTGGTTTAGCTGTGTATTTATTATCTGATACTACTAAAGGTATGACTCCAATAAAACTTGCATTAGCAGGTATGACGATTCATTTATTCTTCTCAAGCTTGACTCAAGGTATTATTTTATTAAATGAAGATGCCACGTTTGATATTATGTTCTGGCTCGTTGGTTCTCTATATACGATTAAATGGCCAGCATTATTATCCGTTTTACCATGGATGGCAATCGCTTTAATATTCACGTTACTTTTCAGTCGACAAATCACGATCTTAGAACTTGGTGACCAATTATCAAGAGGTCTTGGTCAAAATACAAAAGTGATTCGTATTATAATCGGTATTTTAGTTGTGATTTTAGCAGGTACGTCTGTTTCGATAGCTGGTCCAATTGGGTTTATCGGATTAATCGTGCCGCACATTGTAAAATATTACGTCAGTCATAACTATTTCACGATTATCTCTTTATCAATGGTTATGGGTGCTGATTTACTCTTAATATCAGATGTGCTTAGTCGTCTTATCGCTTTCCCATTTGAATCACCTGTAGGTATCGTGACTTCATTCATCGGAGCGTTGTACTTCTTAGGTATTACAATGAGAGGAGTGAAGCAAAAATGACACATAGCTTAAAGTTTAAATATATCGTTGTCATCACATTGTTATTAATCTTCTCATTACTATCACTCGGTTTCGGTGCCGTTTATATGTCACCGGTTAAGGTGATTCAAGAGTTATTTAATAATTCTAGTTTTATCTTAAAAGAGTATCGCATTCCGCGATTATTACTTGGATTCATAGTTGGTGCTGCGATTGCGATATCAGGTGCAGTGATTCAAGGTGTCGTTCGAAATCCACTCGCATCACCTGATGTCATCGGTATTACGAAAGGTGCCAGTTTAACAGCAGTTATCGTCATTATCTTATTCCCAGCTGCACCGTTATTTGCGTTACCAGTTGCATCGTTTATTGGCGCGTTACTCGTCAGTATCTTATTATCATTTCTAATTTCGTGGAAAGGTATTAATGGATCAAGGTTAGCACTTATCGGTATGGCAATAGGGGCTATTGCGATGGCAATCGTACAATTCCTTCTGATTCGTCATCCTATGGAAGCAAACATCGCGCTTGTTTGGTTAACAGGTAGCTTGTTTGGACGTTCTATGGATTATGTATATGCCATCTTGCCATGGTTCATTATTACGGTACCGCTCATCATTTACTTTAGTAAAAAGCTAGATATATTAAATCTAGGTGATGAAGTTGCTATTGGTCTCGGTGCTAAAACACGTCAAATTAAGATGGTCTTATTATTACTTGCTGTTATGCTTTCAGGTGCATCTATTGCAGTTGTCGGTGGACTTAGTTTCCTAGGCTTAATTGCACCTCATATTGCACGTGGTATTGTTGGGCATCGTCATATTCATATTGTTACGATGTCAGGATTAATCGGTGCATTACTCATTATCGTATCGGATGCTTTAGCCAGAGGTATCCATCCACCACTAGATATACCTGTTGGTGTTATTATCGCCATCGTCGGCGCACCATATTTCTTATATATCTTAAGAAAAATGTAAATCAATTAAAAAAAGGGTCTGTACAAATCCGAAACAGTCGGTATTTGTACAGACCCTTAAATTATGAAGAAGTGCCTTATTCAGTTGCTAATTATTTAACATAAATTAATTTCCTAACAGCTGACTCCTAGGGGTGGGGCCCCGGCACAGAAATTTGCGCAAGCAAATTATCAAGCTAAGGAAGCCGGGGCTCTTTCTCATGAACAAAGAAGCCTGAGCTTCTTAGTAAGTCCAGCTACCGTATTAAAAATACGAGTTGGACTTTACAGGAAAGCATGCTGTTAAAGGAAAGTAAGAGCAACCAAAGTTATTTAGATAACTATTTCGTCACTTCGTTATACACTTTCTTATCGTTTAAAGTATAAATAATATATTCATGATCCTTAGTATCAATAATTACACGATTCGTTTTGCCAAAAGTAGTACCGATACGAGAGATTTGTTCATCATCTAAGTCCGGTGTTGCGTGAATGTCTTGGTCTTCAGATACATTAACAATATCCTCATTAGGGATACGAATGTCAGCTACTCTCCATTGAATACGAACTTCTTTATCGTTCTTCTTTACTGTCATTGCCATTAAAGACACATCCTTTAATAAATATTGAATATACTTTTATGATACCCCATAGTTACGCATCTATTCAAGATAATTGTGTTACCATATTATGAAAATATGTCATACTATTTAAAAGCGAAAATACGTTCGCTTGTTCGTATATTTTATGTTATACTCTAGCGTAAAGGAGCAAGTGATATGACAGGAAAAACACATTTAGCCTGCGGTATGTTCGTAGGCGCACTTAGTATTCAATATTTTAAAGAAGACATCTTTGTATCAACAACTATTATGACACTTGCTGCTTTGTCGAGCTTACTACCAGACATTTGTCACGCAAGTAGCAAGGTTGGTCGTAAATTTAAACTGTTAAGTTTTGTGATTCGAACAGTGTTCGGTCACCGAACATTTACGCATTCCCTCTTATTTATGGGGATTATCTATGTTTTACTTAATTTCATACATACACCAAATTACTATGTCTTTCCAATTATTGGTGGAATTTGTTCGCATATCATATTGGATATGTTAACGAAAAGAGGAGTAAAGCTTTTATATCCAATACCCATTTCGGTCAAATTTCCGTTTCAATTTAAGACGGGTGGCACGGTGGACTTATCTTTAGCGTCTACATTTTCAGCTGTAACGTTATATATTTTCTTTAAAGACTATATTCACCAATATCTGAATATTCAACATATCTTTTTCTCATAAAATAGTCTGATAGTTGTTATTTAGTATTCTGATATGATACTTTTGTTAAGGTATCAATAAAATCACATATAAAAGTGTGGAGGCGTTTATACATGGTAAATGTAGAAGATTTAGAAAAATATAACCAACAACATTTAGTTGAATTTGAAAAAATGATGAGTCAAAAAGAAAAAGATGCGTTACATCATAAATTAGAAGAACTTGATTTAGAAGGCATTCAAGAGCTATACCAAGACGTATATGTAAATCGACGTACAATTGATGATGTATCTGAAATTAATGAAGTAGCTTATGATGTTAAAGCTGAAATGGACGATGCCACTCAAGAGGACTTTTACAAAAAAGGACTTCAAGCCATTAAAGAAGGTAAATTTGCGGTTATTCTTATGGCCGGCGGTCAAGGTACACGCTTAGGATATAAAGGTCCTAAAGGTTCATTTACGATTGAAGGCGTTAGCTTATTTGAACTTCAAGCGAAACAATTACTTCAACTACGTGAAGAATCAGGTTACACACTTGATTGGTACATTATGACAAGTGATATTAATGATATTGAAACGAAGAAATTCTTTGAAGAACAAAACTATTTCGGTTATGATAGTGCGCATATTCATTTCTTTAAACAAGAAAGTATTGTTGCGTTAAGTGAAGAAGGTCAACTTGTTCTAAGTAAAGACGGCGAAATTATGGAAACACCTAATGGTAACGGTGGTATTTTCAAAGCGCTTAAAAAAGCAGGTTTATTAGATCAAATTATTGATAATGGCAATGAATTCCTATTCGTTAACAATATCGATAACGTCTTAGTCAAAGTACTAGATCCGGTATTCGCTGGATTTACGGCAGAACAAAATAAAGATGTTACGACGAAATCTATTAAACCTAAAGAGAATGAAAGCGTTGGACGTCTTGTTCAAAAAGATGGCAAAGATACTGTACTTGAATACTCAGAATTAGAAGAATCTGTTGCTAATTCATTTGATAATGCAAACATAGGTATCCATGCATTTAAAGTATCGTTCATTAAGGACGCGGTTCAAGAGCCTTTACCTTATCATTTAGCAGTCAAACAATTAGAACAACTTGATGAAGATTTCGGTGTTGTAAAACAACCTACTCTTAAATTTGAATTGTTCTATTTCGATATCTTTAAATATGCGAAATCATTCGTAACATTACAAGTACCTCGTGAAGAAGAATTCAGTCCGCTTAAGAATAAAGAAGGTAAAGATAGTGTTGAAACTGCTACAAATGACTTAAAACGCATGAACATTATCTAATTCGAGGTGTTACAGAATGACACAACATGTAAATACACAAAAGCAAATTAAAGTAAAACGTAAAAACTTTAAAGATACGGTCAAATTATCATTTGGTGAAGAAGTTGCGAACTCCGTTTCACATGGTGTATTTGCATGTATAGCCCTATGTCTGTTACCTTACGTAGCTGTTAAAAGCTACCTTCATGGCGGTACAGCCCATGCCGTATGTTTATCAATATATGTCATTAGTATATTCTTAATGTTCTTATCATCCACGGTTTATCACACGATGGAGAATAGAACGACGCATAAATATGTGTTAAGGATTATTGATCACAGTATGATTTTCATTTCAATAGTCGGCACTTACACACCTATACTTGTCATTATGATAGGTGGCTGGCTCGGTTGGACTGTACTCGCGATATTATGGGGTATTACGATATTTGGTATTCTATACAAGGTATTAGCGACTCACGTGAACCCTAAATTTAGTATGGCGATGTACATGGTTATGGGTTGGATGTCGATCATACTAATTCCAATTATTATTCAGAAAGCATCGATAGCATTTCTGATATACATCTTATTAGGTGGTGTCGCATACACGATAGGTGCTTGGTTTTATGCGCAAAAGCACCGTGCCTATTTCCACATGATTTGGCACCTATTTATCGTTGTAGCCTCATCATTTCATTACATCGCAATCATGTATTACATGTAAGCGTCAATATAATAAGCAATTGTTTAAATGGTATGATTTTAAAAATCATACCATTTTCCTATATTATTAGGACTTTTAAAATGATAAGCTACATAAGGTTAAGTAAAATTTTGAAGTTAGGGGTATGAATGATGAAGTTAAGATCGTTATTAATCGTTATTTCATTATTACTCATCATGTTTATGGCTGCGATTGAAACGTCAATCATTACGTTAGCGTTGCCATCTATGAAAGAAGATTTACATATTGAAGGTCAAATATCGCTAGTCTTTGCGGTTTACTTTATCGCCATGGTATTAGCGACACCTATCATAGGTGAAATCTTCTCAAGATCTAAAGTTATATACGTCACAATCGGTGGTTTGATCTTGTTCACACTCGGTAGTTTATTTGCGGGCTTAAGTCCTAACTTTGCGATTTTAATTCTTTCTCGCTTTATCCAGGGTCTAGGTTCCGGCGTACTCATGTCACTGACGCAAATCATTCCGAAATTAGCATTTGATATTCCACTTCGATATAAAGTAATGGGTGTCGTTGGCAGTATGTGGGGTGTCGCAAGTCTAGTTGGACCCTTACTCGGAGGCTTTATTTTAGAAATCGCTTCATGGCATTGGCTCTTCTACATTAATATTCCAATCGCAATCATCGCGTTTATCATCGTTTTATTTACGTACCATTTTGAAAATGAAACCATCGTTAAGAATAAACTTGATTATAAAGGTATCATTTTACTTTACGCATTAATCGGTTTCTTACTTATGGCTATCCTAACAACAGGTATGTTATGGCTTAATATCTTAGGTTTTATCCTATTTATAGTAACATTTATCGCCTTAGTTAAAACGGAGCAGAAACACCATGCGCCATTTATACCAGTTCAAGAGTTTTCAAAGCGTATTAACTTAGCGTTCTTTACAGACTTTGTGTTCTCGATTGTTTTAATGGGCTTTTCAGTGTATATGCCGATCTATTTACAAGAAGATAAAGGGTTATCACCCATTCAAAGTGGGTTAACCGTCTTCCCAATTTCATTAGCTTGGATGACCATCACATTCGTATTAAATAAAATTGAGGCGAAGTTAACGCTTAAAGCTTTATATTTAGGTGCTTTCACCACAATGATTATATGTTCTGTGCTATTTATCTTCTCAGCGCATTATCCATTACTCGTAGCTGCTATACTCACGTTATCAGGTGCAAGTTTTGGTACGGTTTATACGAAAGATAGCGTGATCATCCAAGAAGAATCGTCGAAATCACAAATGAAACGTATGATGTCTTTATATATTCTGACAAAAAATTTAGGTAACGCCATTGGTTCGACGCTAATGGGGTATGTGTATGGTATACCTTTAATGTTGTTTTCACTTTCCATGCAGAATATCGCGGCTACAGTGATCTTAATCTGCATCTTCTTAATCGTGATATGGTCACTTGTAAAATTAGATACAAAACATTAATCCAATTCATATAACTAAGGTATAATGATAAGTACTTAAGAACACGTGAAATGTAAAAGGAGAATGATAATGAGAAGGTTTAATATGCATGATTTAATTGCGACGCTCATTATCTGTTTAATATTTTTGATTTCCGGAGCCATCTTTTTAACTTTTCTAGGCTTTGGATTGTATGGTTTAAGTAGGATATTGATTTATTTTAAACTGGCAGAGTTTAGCTTTAATAAAGGCTTCTATCAGAACCTTTACTATTATGGTAGTTATATTGTATTTGGATATATTGTGTTTTATTCAATAGAATATTTAATGGAAACATTTCGTAAGAAGTTATCTCATAGCCCTTATTTCCAAGGGCTTACCTTCCATTTACTTGCCTATGTTGTGAGTACGACGATGTTTTTCTTTATCATCCATATACATTATAAAGACATTGATATCGACTTTTGGGTAATTCTTGTCATATCCGGACTACTGTATATATTCAAGGAAATCTTTTATCCAGATAGTGAGAATCTCAATCGCAAACGTAAATAAAGCCAAAACTTTGATATGCTAACTTTAATTACTTAGAATAGATATTTATAGACACACATTCGGAGGGGTGACTTTCATGAACGCTCATTCCATTTCTACAAAGCAACGAAATTTAATCGTTGGGGTTATGTTATTAAGTGCGTTTGTGGCTATACTCAACCAGACTTTACTCAATACAGCACTACCAGCAATTATGAAAGGCTTGCATGTTGACGAGAACACGTCGCAATGGCTTGTTACTGGATTTATGCTGGTAAACGGTATCATGATTCCACTTACAGCTTATTTAATGGATAAAGTTAAATCGAAGACCTTATATCTTTTATCAATGGGTGCATTCTTACTCGGTTCAGTCATTGCCGCATTTGCACCTAACTTTTTAATCTTAATGATAGCGCGCGTTATTCAAGCTATGGGTGCGGGCGTCCTAATGCCTCTCATGCAGTTCACATTATTTACACTATTCCCTAGAGACAAACGCGGCTTTGCCATGGGTCTAGCAGGTTTAGTTATCCAATTCGCACCTGCTATAGGTCCTACGTTATCAGGCTTTTTAGTCGATCAATACAGTTGGCGAACACCATTCTTCGTGGTCGTGATTACAGCCGCAATTTGTTATATCCTAGGTGCACTGTTTATAACAAACTATAGTGAAACCAAAGACCCTAAACTTGATCGTATCTCAGTGGTTTATTCAACTGTAGGTTTCGGTATCATGCTTTATGCATTCAGTAGTGCCGGTAACTTAGGGTTCTTCAACCCAATCGTACTGATATCACTCGTTATAAGTATCATCATTATTTACATCTTCGTGAAAAGACAATTACGTATACGTAATCCTTTATTAAACTTGCGCGTTTTCAAAAATCGCGCATTCACGCTTACGACAATCACGTCCGTCATTGTATTTACAGCTATGGTAGGTCCAGCCTTACTCGTACCGATGTACGTTCAAAATTCATTAGGACTTTCAGCCATGCTTTCAGGTATCGTCATTTTACCAGGCGCGATTATTAACGGCGCAATGTCACTCGTCACAGGTAAGATTTTTGATAAATACGGGGCACGTAGACTCGTCATTACTGGTTTCGTTATTTTAACTATAACAACCATCTTGCACATCTTCTTAGATGTTTATACACCGTTCTGGTATTTGGTTGTCATTTACGGTATCCGTATGTTCTCGATTGCATTACTCATGATGCCGCTCAACACAGCAGGTATTAATGCACTCGAAAGTAAAGATATCTCGCATGGTACAGCTATCATGAACTCAGCGCGTATCATTTCAAGTTCGATTGGTACAGCACTTATGGTTACAATCATGTCGATTGGTATGAAGTTAGCAAAGCCCGATCACAACGGTCAAATCTCAGAACACATGGCATACCGTGAAGCGGTCTCTTCCGGTATTAGTCTCGCGTTTATTATTACATCAATACTTGTTACGATCGGTCTCATCATGTCGTTCTATATTAAAGACCGTGATCCTAACCAAACAAATGTGAATACGCGTCAAATTTAATAAGCTTTAAAGCCCTGAATGATCTTTACTGATGAATCATTCGGGGCCTTTTTTTATCCCTTTTGAAAAGCCCTTTCAATCAAACATGCCTAATTGGGTAAAAAAGCATCATGGTCATAAATTTTCTAAAAGATATATCGGTACGGTACTAAGGGCTTTTATAAAATACACTTTGATACTAAGCGTTTATTTTTAAGGCGTATCATTCAAAGAGGGTTTATAAAGGACAATTCGTTCTGAAGGTCTTTCAAAAAGATGTATGGGTCCAAAGGGCTTTGAAAAGATATATGGATACAAAGGGCTTTTCATGGGAATAAATGACACGATTGAGTAAAACTTATGATATATTTATAAATGGTGATTAAATTAAAAATCAATGTTTAGTCATATAGTGGGTATTCTGTTAAAATTGAAATACGATTTACATATGAAAAGGGGAGTTGCAAAGTGTTAACAGTTGAACAAGTGAAATCGCTTGTTGGCGAAATCAAAGATCCAATCCTAGAGGTCCCTTTAAAAGAAACTGAAGGTATATTAGAAGTTTCCGTAAAGGAAGAAAAAGAACACGTAAGTGTCAAAGTTGCAATGGCGCAACTAGGTGGTCAATTACAATTAGATCTTCAAATGGAGATTGTAGATACACTTAAAGAGAACGGTGCTAAAACAGTAGGTATCCGCTTTGAAGAATTACCAGCCGAAAAGGTTGAAGCCTATAGAGGTAACATTAAAGATGAAAACCTTACGATAGAAGGACTTTTATCAAAAGACAATCCAGTTGAATTTATTGCGATTGCTTCTGGTAAAGGTGGCGTAGGTAAATCAACAGTTGCAGTTAACTTAGCTGTTTCATTAGCTCGCGAAGGCAAAAATGTTGGTTTAATCGATGCAGATATTTACGGGTTCAGCGTGCCTGATATGATGGGTATCGATGAAAAACCTGAAATTGAAGGAAAAGAAGTCCTACCAGTAACAAGACATGGCGTTAAAGTCATCTCAATGGCATTTTTCGTTGAAGAAAACGCTCCAGTTATTTGGAGAGGCCCGATGTTAGGTAAAATGCTTACAAACTTCTTCACAGAAGTTAAATGGGGCGAATTAGATTACTTAATCCTTGATTTACCTCCAGGTACAGGTGATGTGGCGCTAGATGTTCATACAATGCTACCATCAAGTAAAGAAATTATCGTTACGACACCGCATCCTACTGCTGCATTTGTAGCAGCTAGAGCAGGCGCGATGGCAAGACATACAGATCACTCAATTATTGGTGTTATTGAAAATATGTCTTACTTCCAAAGTAAAGAAACTGGCAATAAAGAATATGTCTTTGGTAAAGGTGGGGGTGCTAAGTTAGCAAAAGAACTTGGTACGGATTTATTAGGAGAACTGCCATTAGAACAACCATCATGGGATCCTAAAGATTTCTCTCCATCTGTTTACCAACCTCAAGATACTTTAGGTGGTATTTATCAAGATATCGCGAAAAAAGTGATTAAAGCGACTACTAAGTAACGCTTGAATTACAAGTTAATCGTTTTGTTATAGACAAGGGTTTATTTTAGTTTGAAAAAATTAAAATAAGCCCTTGATTTTTTATGATTATCTGATAGAATAATTTCTTGTGAGCTAAAGAAAGCATAACTCGCTAATGAGTTGCTTTAATAAGTTTTAAAAAAGTTATTGACTTTGTATTGCAAAGTTGTTACGATATAAAAGTCGCTTTTTTCAAACGACTCACTTAATAAAGGGTGTAAAATTAACCCTTGCATTAATATTAAATATATATTATATTAATAAACGTGCTATTAATTTTGTAAATTAATTGTAAATGTGATATAATATATATCACTTAAGAACATTGAAAACTGAATGACAATATGTCAACGTTAATTCTTGATAAACGTTGTTGTGACAGTCAGTCACACAACAAACCAAGCAATCAATTGCTTAAATTTTAGAGTCAATCAAACAAACATTTTTATGGAGAGTTTGATCCTGGCTCAGGATGAACGCTGGCGGCGTGCCTAATACATGCAAGTCGAGCGAACTGACGAGGAGCTTGCTCCTTTGACGTTAGCGGCGGACGGGTGAGTAACACGTGGGTAACCTACCTATAAGACTGGAATAACTCCGGGAAACCGGGGCTAATGCCGGATAACATGTTGAACCGCATGGTTCAACATTGAAAGGCGGTTTTGCTGTCACTTATAGATGGACCTGCGCCGTATTAGCTAGTTGGTGAGGTAATGGCTTACCAAGGCGACGATACGTAGCCGACCTGAGAGGGTGATCGGCCACACTGGAACTGAGACACGGTCCAGACTCCTACGGGAGGCAGCAGTAGGGAATCTTCCGCAATGGACGAAAGTCTGACGGAGCAACGCCGCGTGAGTGATGAAGGTTTTCGGATCGTAAAGCTCTGTTATTAGGGAAGAACAAGTGCGTAGGTAACTATGCGCACCTTGACGGTACCTAATCAGAAAGCCACGGCTAACTACGTGCCAGCAGCCGCGGTAATACGTAGGTGGCAAGCGTTATCCGGAATTATTGGGCGTAAAGCGCGCGTAGGCGGTTTCTTAAGTCTGATGTGAAAGCCCACGGCTCAACCGTGGATGGTCATTGGAAACTGGGGAACTTGAGTGCAGAAGAGGAAAGTGGAATTCCATGTGTAGCGGTGAAATGCGCAGAGATATGGAGGAACACCAGTGGCGAAGGCGACTTTCTGGTCTGTAACTGACGCTGATGTGCGAAAGCGTGGGGATCAAACAGGATTAGATACCCTGGTAGTCCACGCCGTAAACGATGAGTGCTAAGTGTTAGGGGGTTTCCGCCCCTTAGTGCTGCAGCTAACGCATTAAGCACTCCGCCTGGGGAGTACGATCGCAAGATTGAAACTCAAAGGAATTGACGGGGACCCGCACAAGCGGTGGAGCATGTGGTTTAATTCGAAGCAACGCGAAGAACCTTACCAAATCTTGACATCCTTTGATCGCTCTAGAGATAGAGTTTTCCCCTTCGGGGGACAAAGTGACAGGTGGTGCATGGTTGTCGTCAGCTCGTGTCGTGAGATGTTGGGTTAAGTCCCGCAACGAGCGCAACCCTTAAGCTTAGTTGCCATCATTAAGTTGGGCACTCTAAGTTGACTGCCGGTGACAAACCGGAGGAAGGTGGGGATGACGTCAAATCATCATGCCCCTTATGATTTGGGCTACACACGTGCTACAATGGACGGTACAAAGGGTCGCTAAACCGCGAGGTCAAGCAAATCCCATAAAGCCGTTCTCAGTTCGGATTGTAGTCTGCAACTCGACTACATGAAGCTGGAATCGCTAGTAATCGTAGATCAGCATGCTACGGTGAATACGTTCCCGGGTCTTGTACACACCGCCCGTCACACCACGAGAGTTTGTAACACCCGAAGCCGGTGGAGTAACCTTTGGAGCTAGCCGTCGAAGGTGGGACAAATGATTGGGGTGAAGTCGTAACAAGGTAGCCGTATCGGAAGGTGCGGCTGGATCACCTCCTTTCTAAGGATATAACGGAACAACTTCTAAGAAGTTGAAATATAAACAAGAAAGCGTGACATATTGTATTCAGTTTTGAATGTTTTTAGAACATTCAAGTTGTACATTGAAAACTAGATAAGTAAGTAAAATAGATTTTACCAAGCAAAACCGAGTGAATAAGAGTTTAATTAAGCTTGAATTCAAAAAATAATCGCTAGTTATTGACCGATGGTCAGTAACACACATGATTAATAACAGATTAAGTTATTAAGGGCGCACGGTGGATGCCTTGGCACTAGAAGCCGATGAAGGACGTTACTAACGACGATATGCTTTGGGGAGCTGTAAGTAAGCTGTGATCCAGAGATTTCCGAATGGGGGAACCCAGCACAAGTTATGTTGTGTTATCGACATGTGAATTCATAGCATGTCAGAAGGCAGACCCGGAGAACTGAAACATCTTAGTACCCGGAGGAAGAGAAAGAAAAATCGATTCCCTGAGTAGCGGCGAGCGAAACGGGAAGAGCCCAAACCAATAGGCTTGCCTATTGGGGTTGTAGGACACTCTATACGGAGTTACAAAGGAAAATGTTAGACGAATCATCTGGAAAGATGAATCAAAGAAGGTAATAATCCTGTAGTCGAAAATGTTTTCTCTCTTGAGTGGATCCTGAGTACGACGGAGCACGTGAAATTCCGTCGGAATCTAGGAGGACCATCTCCTAAGGCTAAATACTCTCTAGTGACCGATAGTGAACCAGTACCGTGAGGGAAAGGTGAAAAGTACCCCGGAAGGGGAGTGAAAGAGAACTTGAAACCGTGTGCTTACAAATAGTCAGAGCCCGTTAATGGGTGATGGCGTGCCTTTTGTAGAATGAACCGGCGAGTTACGATCTGATGCAAGGTTAAGCAGCAAATGTGGAGCCGTAGCGAAAGCGAGTCTGAATAGGGCGAGATAGTATTTGGTCGTAGACCCGAAACCAGGTGATCTACCCATGGCCAGGCTGAAGTTCAGGTAACACTGAATGGAGGGCCGAACCGACTTACGTTGAAAAGTGAGCGGATGAGCTGTGGGTAGCGGAGAAATTCCAATCGAACTTGGAGATAGCTGGTTCTCTCCGAAATAGCTTTAGGGCTAGCCTCAAGTGATGATTATTGGAGGTAGAGCACTGTTTGGACGAGGGGCCCCTCTCGGGTTACCGAATTCAGACAAACTCCGAATGCCAAATAATTTAACTTGGGAGTCAGAACGTGGGTGATAAGGTCCATGTTCGAAAGGGAAAGAGCCCAGACCACCAGCTAAGGTCCCAAAATATATGTTAAGTGGAAAAGGATGTGGCGTTGCCCAGACAACTAGGATGTTGGCTTAGAAGCAGCCATCATTTAAAGAGTGCGTAATAGCTCACTAGTCGAGTGACACTGCGCCGAAAATGTACCGGGGCTAAACATATTACCGAAGCTGTGGATTGTCCTTCGGACAATGGTAGGAGAGCGTTCTAAGGGCGGTGAAGCATGATCGCAAGGACATGTGGAGCGCTTAGAAGTGAGAATGCCGGTGTGAGTAGCGAAAGACGGGTGAGAATCCCGTCCACCGATTGACTAAGGTTTCCAGAGGAAGGCTCGTCCGCTCTGGGTTAGTCGGGTCCTAAGCTGAGGCCGACAGGCGTAGGCGATGGATAACAGGTTGATATTCCTGTACCACCTATTATCGTTTTAAGCGATGGGGGGACGCAGTAGGATAGGCGAAGCGTGCTGTTGGAGTGCACGTCCAAGCAGTAAGACTGAGTGTTAGGCAAATCCGGCACTCATAAGGTTGAGCTGTGATGGGGAGAGGAAATACGTTTCCTCGAGTCGTTGATTTCACACTGCCAAGAAAAGCCTCTAGCTAGATACTTGGTGCCCGTACCGCAAACCGACACAGGTAGTCAAGATGAGAATTCTAAGGTGAGCGAGCGAACTCTCGTTAAGGAACTCGGCAAAATGACCCCGTAACTTCGGGAGAAGGGGTGCTCTTTGGGGTGTATGCCCGGAAGAGCCGCAGTGAATAGGCCCAAGCGACTGTTTATCAAAAACACAGGTCTCTGCTAAACCGTAAGGTGATGTATAGGGGCTGACGCCTGCCCGGTGCTGGAAGGTTAAGAGGAGTGGTTAGCTTCTGCGAAGCCACGAATCGAAGCCCCAGTAAACGGCGGCCGTAACTATAACGGTCCTAAGGTAGCGAAATTCCTTGTCGGGTAAGTTCCGACCCGCACGAAAGGCGTAACGATTTGGGCACTGTCTCAACGAGAGACTCGGTGAAATCATAGTACCTGTGAAGATGCAGGTTACCCGCGACAGGACGGAAAGACCCCGTGGAGCTTTACTGTAGCCTGATATTGAAATTCGGCACAGCTTGTACAGGATAGGTAGGAGCCTTAGAAACGTGAGCGCTAGCTTACGTGGAGGCGTTGGTGGGATACTACCCTAGCTGTGTTGGCTTTCTAACCCGCACCATTTATCATGGTGGGAGACAGTGTCAGGCGGGCAGTTTGACTGGGGCGGTCGCCTCCCAAAGTGTAACGGAGGCGCTCAAAGGTTCCCTCAGAATGGTTGGAAATCATTCATAGAGTGTAAAGGCATAAGGGAGCTTGACTGCGAGACCTACAAGTCGAGCAGGGTCGAAAGACGGACTTAGTGATCCGGTGGTTCCGCATGGAAGGGCCATCGCTCAACGGATAAAAGCTACCCCGGGGATAACAGGCTTATCTCCCCCAAGAGTTCACATCGACGGGGAGGTTTGGCACCTCGATGTCGGCTCATCGCATCCTGGGGCTGTAGTCGGTCCCAAGGGTTGGGCTGTTCGCCCATTAAAGCGGTACGCGAGCTGGGTTCAGAACGTCGTGAGACAGTTCGGTCCCTATCCGTCGTGGGCGTAGGAAATTTGAGAGGAGCTGTCCTTAGTACGAGAGGACCGGGATGGACATACCTCTGGTGTACCAGTTGTCGTGCCAACGGCATAGCTGGGTAGCTATGTATGGACGGGATAAGTGCTGAAAGCATCTAAGCATGAAGCCCCCCTCAAGATGAGATTTCCCAACTTCGGTTATAAGATCCCTCAAAGATGATGAGGTTAATAGGTTCGAGGTGGAAGCGTAGCGATACGTGGAGCTGACGAATACTAATCGATCGAAGACTTAATCAATTTTAAATGTTTTGTTTTGGTTTTATCATTTACTTACTATCTAGTTTTGAATGTATAATGTACATTCATTAACTTTTGAAGCTTTTTAATGAACGCTTCTCACAAGTTAAAAATAGTTTGGTGACAATAGCAAAGAGGCCACACCAGTTCCCATGCCGAACACAGAAGTTAAGCTCTTTAGCGCCGATGGTAGTCGGACTTACGTTCCGCAAGAGTAGGACGTTGCCAAGCTATTTAATATTAATCCACAGTAGCTCAGTGGTAGAGCTATCGGCTGTTAACCGATCGGTCGTAGGTTCGAGTCCTACCTGTGGAGCCATGGCTCCTTGGTCAAGCGGTTAAGACACCGCCCTTTCACGGCGGTAACACGGGTTCGAGTCCCGTAGGAGTCATTAATTGGAGAATTAGCTCAGCTGGGAGAGCATCTGCCTTACAAGCAGGGGGTCGGCGGTTCGAACCCGTCATTCTCCACCATTTTATCTTTCGTATACATACGGAGGGGTAGCGAAGTGGCTAAACGCGGCGGACTGTAAATCCGCTCCTTCGGGTTCGGCAGTTCGAATCTGCCCCCCTCCACCATTCATATTATTGGGCTATAGCCAAGCGGTAAGGCAACGGACTTTGACTCCGTCACGCGCTGGTTCGAATCCAGCTAGCCCAGCCATTTTGAGCCATTAGCTCAGTTGGTAGAGCATCTGACTTTTAATCAGAGGGTCAGAGGTTCGAATCCTCTATGGCTCACTTTTAACACTGTATCAATCGATACAGTGTTTTTTTATACCTTTACAGATTCTTATATGACAGTGAACGTGATGATTGCTATAATATAGTTTATGGGAAAAGTTTATCGGAGGAGATGCTATGCAGATTTCCAATATTTTCAGAAATTTAGACACAATTGATATTATTACGGAAATCCTTGACCTAGCAATTGTATGGTATGTTTTATATCTTTTGATCACCGTTTTTAAAGGGACAAAAGCTATACAATTATTAAAAGGAATATTTTTTATACTTATTGGTAGGCAAATTAGTTATTGGCTACAGTTATCTACTACTTCTAGATTGTTCGACTTAGTCTTACAATGGGGGTTCTTAGCAGTTATTGTTATTTTCCAACCAGAAATTAGACGTGCGTTAGAACAGCTTGGTAGAGGTAGTTTATTTAAGCGTTATACGCAAACCAACTCTAAGGAAGAGAATCAACTTGTAGATCATGTAACTAAAGCGATTCAATATATGGCTAAACGCCGTATTGGTGCTTTAATCGTTTTTGAAAAAGAGACTGGTTTACAAGACTATGTTGAAACAGGAATTCCAATGAACTCCGATATTTCACAAGAGCTTTTAACAAATGTATTTATTCCAAATACGCCATTACACGATGGCGCAATGATTATAAGGGGCGAGAAAATTGTTACGGCAGCAAGTTATTTACCTCTATCTGATAGCCCTAAAATTGCAAAAAGTCTAGGTACGCGTCATAGAGCTGCAGTTGGTATCTCTGAAGTATCTGATGCATTTACCGTAATCGTTTCAGAAGAAACAGGTACAATATCTGTTACTTTTGATGGGAAGTTACGTAAAGATATATCTGTTGATGTATTTAAAGAATTGCTTGCTGAACATTGGTTTGGTACGCACCTTAAACAGAAAGGTGTGAAGTGATATGCTAGATAGCAAATGGGGACTACGTTTTGTTTCCTTAATATTAGCTGTATTCTTCTTTATTTCAGTGAATAACGTTTTTGGCAATATGTTTAATACTGATGAACTAAGTAATGATTCGGCACATACGATTAGTAATGTGCCTACTGAAGTACAATACAATAATAAAAGTTACTATGTATCTGGTGTACCTAAGAAGGTTGATGTAGTGGTAACAGGACCGCAATCACAAATCTTACAAGCTGAAAAAACACAAGACTTTAAAGTTGTTGCCGACTTAACTGAAGTGAAGCCAGGTAAAAAACGTGTTGAGTTTCAAGTTAAAGGCTTAAGCAAGAACATTAACGCGAAAGTTAAACCTAAAGCAGCTAACGTAAGTATCGAAAAGCGTGTTTCTAAGACGATGAAGGTAGAACCAGATGTAAGTAGTAATCATATCAATCCTAACTATCAAATTTCACATCAAGAGGTTAATCCAAAGTCAGTCAAAGTTACTGGTGGAGAACATCAAATTGATAAGATTGCATATTTAAAAGCTAACTTTAAGGAATCACCTAATGTAAGTGATAATACTACAGATATTGGTGAAGTAAGTGCTTTTGACCGCAATTTAAACAAACTCGATGTCATAATTGAACCAAAAGATGTTAAATTAAGTGTTGAAGTTGAACCTTATAGTAAAAAGATAAAATTAGAACCCGAATTAACGGGTAAACCAAAAGATAACAAGGAAATTAAAGATGTTGATTTAGATGAAGAAGAAGTAGAAGTCTTTGGTGATCGTAATAAGTTGCAATCACTTGAATCAATTAAAGCAGAAGTAGATGTAAGTGACATAGGTAAAGATGACACTAAAAAGGTTAAATTAAAACTACCTGATGGGGTAAAAAAAGCTACTCCTGAAGAGGTATTTGCAAAAGTAAAAGTTAAATAAAGTTTTATATAGAGAAAAAGGAGATATGTAATATGGGTAAATATTATGGTACTGACGGTGTTAGAGGTGTAGCGAATAAAGAGTTAACACCGGAATTAGCTTTTAAACTAGGACGTTATGGGGGCTATGTTCTAGCACATAATAAAGGTAAAAAACATCCGCAAGTATTAGTTGGTCGTGACACGCGTGTTTCTGGTGAGATGCTAGAATCCGCTTTAATTGCTGGATTAGTTTCAATCGGCGCAGAAGTAATGCGACTCGGCGTTATTTCAACACCTGGTGTTGCTTACCTTACTAAAGAGATGGAATCAGAATTAGGTATCATGATTTCTGCATCACATAATCCTGTTGCTGACAACGGCATTAAATTCTTTGGTACAGATGGATTTAAATTATCAGACGATCAAGAAGCTGAGATCGAGGCACTATTAGATGATGAAAACACTGAACTACCTCGTCCAATTGGTAACGACATTGTTCATTATTCTGATTATTTTGAAGGTGCTCAAAAATACATTAGTTACTTAAAGTCTACAGTAGATGTTAACCTTGAAGGCTTAAAGATTGTTTTAGACGGCGCTCATGGTGCAACATCTTCTTTAGCACCATTCTTATTTGGTGATTTAGAAGCTGACACTGAAACAATCGGTTGTAATCCTGATGGCTATAATATCAATGAAGGTGTAGGTTCTACACATCCTGAATTATTAGCTGAGAAAGTAGTCGAAACTGAGAGTGACTTTGGTTTAGCATTTGATGGTGATGGAGACCGCTTAATCGCTGTTGATGAAAAGGGTAATATTATTGATGGTGACATGATAATGTTCATCCTTGGTCAAGATATGGCTAAGAATCAAGAGTTAAATGATAACATGATTGTTTCAACAGTGATGAGTAACTTAGGTTTCTATAAAGCACTTGAAAACGAAGGCATCGCTTCTAACAAAACTAAAGTAGGTGACCGTTACGTTGTAGAGGAAATGCGTCGCGGTAATTATAACCTAGGTGGCGAACAATCTGGCCACATCGTTTTAATGGATCACAATACAACAGGTGATGGTTTATTAACAGGTGTTCAACTTGCAGCAATCGTTAAACGCTCTGGTAAAAAGCTAAGTGAATTAGCGAGTCAAATGAAGAAATATCCTCAAGCGTTAATCAATGTTAAAGTTGAAGATAAACATGGTGTAACAGATAATGCCGACGTTCAAGCTATTATGGAAGAAGTTGAAACGGATATGAACGGTGAAGGTCGTATTCTTGTAAGACCTTCTGGTACAGAACCATTAGTACGTGTCATGGTAGAAGCTAAAACAGATGAAGAAGCTCAAGAATATGCGCAACGTATTGCTACTGTTGTTGATGACAAAATGGGCTTAAAATAATACTTACTTAAAAGCTGAGGTTGAAAGACCTTAGCTTTTTTTAGTTGAAATATCAAAACAAATTAAATTTAAATTAATATTATTAATATCTATTCAAAGAAGTTTACTTCTGCTCAAGTTACTTAAAATCTATTAACTGAATTTTTAATATATATTGTTTGCATTTATATACATTACCATTGTACAATTGGCTATATTGAGCGAAGAAATAAGTCTTATAAAGCGCCTGAACAAGTGTTGAATGTTATTGTCAGGTTTTGGTTTATATCAGAAATCAAAGCTAATTATATTTAAAACTTGTAGACGAGGAGGATAGTTATCGAATTAGTTCGGCGGATGCTATCCCGGATGTGGCTCATTCGTAGCTTATTAATTAAACCATTAAGGTAACTTAATGTCCAAAGTTAATAAGATAGCCATCATAAAAAATACAACTAAACGATGTTTTACGTATCGTAGTCGCTCAATTTTAAAGATGCGTACAAACACCGTTATTTTGATATGGAGGAAATTATATATGTGCGGAATCGTAGGTTATATTGGTTCACAGAACTCTAAAGAGTTACTTTTAAAAGGATTAGAAAAACTAGAATATCGTGGGTATGACTCAGCTGGTATCGCAATTAACAATGATGAAGGTACGCATATCTTCAAAGCAAAAGGTCGTATCTCAGAATTAAGAAAAGAAACAGATAATGATGTAGATGGTACTTTAGGTATTGGTCATACACGTTGGGCGACTCACGGTGTGCCAAGCTTTGAAAACTCTCACCCTCATCAATCAGCTACTAAACGTTTTACGTTAGTACATAATGGTGTTATCGAAAACTATGAAGAATTACGTGACGAATACTTAAGTGATGTTAACTTCATCTCTCAAACAGACACAGAAGTAATCGTTCAATTAGTTGAATACTTCTCTAATGAAGGGCTATCAACTGAAGATGCATTCAGTAAAGTTATCTCACTTGTAAATGGTTCTTACGCTTTAGGTCTTTTAGATAATGAAGATGAAGAGACAATCTATGTAGCTAAGAACAAGTCACCATTATTAGTAGGTGTTGGTGATGACTTCAACGTTATCGCTTCAGATGCGTTAGCAATGTTACAAGTTACAAATGAATATAAAGAAATTCACGATAAAGAAACAGTTATCGTTAAACGTGATGAAGTGATCATCAAAGATGAATCAGGTAACGTTCAAGATCGTGAAACATATGTAGCAGAAATCGATGCGTCTGACGCTGAGAAAGGCGTTTATGATCACTACATGCTTAAAGAAATTCACGAGCAACCAGCTGTTATGCGTCGTATTATTCAAGAATATCAAGACGATGCTGGTGACCTCAAAGTTGATCCAGAAATTATTAAAGATGTTAAAGAAGCAGACCGCATCTACATCATCGCAGCAGGTACAAGTTACCATGCAGGTTTAATCGGTAAACAATATTTAGAAAACTGGGCAGGCGTTCCAACTGAAGTACACGTTTCTTCAGAGTTCGTTTATAATATGCCACTTCTTTCTGAAAAGCCATTATTCATCTTTATTTCTCAATCAGGTGAAACTGCAGACAGCCGTGCAGTACTTGTAGAAACGAAAAAACTTGGTCACAAAGCGTTAACGGTTACAAACGTAGCAGGTTCAACTTTATCTCGTGAAGCAGACCATACGTTATTATTACATGCTGGTCCAGAAATCGCGGTAGCATCTACTAAAGCTTATACCGCTCAAATCGCTGTATTATCAATTTTATCTCAAGTTGTTGCACGTGAACTTGGTCGCAAAGCTGACTTAGATTTACTACGCGAACTTGCTAAAGTAACGACAGCAATTGAAGCTATCGTTGACGATGCGCCTAAGATGGAAGACATTGCTAAAGACTTCTTAGAAACAACACGCAATGCATTCTTTATCGGTCGTACATTAGACTATTATGTAAGTTTAGAAGGTGCGTTAAAACTTAAAGAGATTTCTTACATCCAAGCTGAAGGTTTCGCTGGTGGTGAATTAAAACACGGTACAATCGCGCTTATCGAAGATGGTACACCAGTTATTGCGCTTGCAACTCAAGAAAACGTTAACCTTTCAATCCGTGGTAACGTTCAAGAAGTTGTAGCACGTGGTGCACGTCCATGCATTATCTCCATGGAAGGTTTAGATAAAGCAGACGATACGTACGTAATTCCACAAGTACACGAATTACTTACACCACTAGTATCTGTTGTGACTTTACAACTTGTTTCTTACTATGCAGCATTACACAGAGACTTAGATGTTGATAAACCAAGAAACTTAGCTAAATCAGTAACTGTTGAATAATAACTTAGAAATTTAATTATAAAATCTAACTATTTATACAAGCTTTAGATGACATGACGCGCATAGATGTTTAGCGTGTTATCGAAATAGGGGCGTGAAGATGAGCGGTTATCGCTTATCTGTCACGCCCTTTTTTATAATGGGTTTTATTGTGAAAGTATGTTAAACGTGACATAATTTATATGAAATGCATAATTTGGAGGATCAAAATGGATAATGTAAAAGCAATCTTTTTAGATATGGACGGCACTTTATTACATACTGAAAATAAAGTTAGCATGTATACGACTAAGACGCTAAAGACGCTTCGAGAGCATGGCTATTATGTCTTTATCGCAACAGGACGTGCACATAATGAAATCGCGAATCTTGTACCGAGCGAATTTGAAGTAGACGGTATTATTTCATCTAATGGCGCAGATGGTAGATATCAAGATGACATCGTTTTTCAACACGGTTTAAATTTAAAGCAAGTTCAGAAGATTGTTGATCTCGCTCAGTCACATGACATCTACTATGAGGTTTTCCCTTTTAATGACAATCGTATGATTTTAAATGATGATAAGGATTTTGTGACGCAGTTATTCAATCAAGATAAACCTGAGGGAGTCGGTGAAAGTGAGTGGCAATCTCGCTTATACGCTCTGATACATCAGGTAAACTGGGTGGATACGTTACCGGACACGACGTTTTCAAAACTTTATATGTTTACACCTCAGCTTGATCAAATTGACAAATTTCGTGACGTCATAGCACAGCAAGAAGATTTAAATATATCGATATCAAACTCATCTCCTCATAATGTCGAGACAATGTTAAATGGCATCGACAAAGGGACTGGCATTCAAACAATGATCAAGAAACTTAACATCGATCAGTCTGAGACACTTGTGATAGGCGATAGTGACAATGATCGCGCAATGTTTGAGTTTGGCCATTTTACGGTCGCTATGATGAATGCGCCTCTTCATGTAAAAGCCCTTGCGTCATATGAGACAGACTATGATCATAACGAAGACGGTGCTGCGAAATTTCTAGAAAAGCATCTACTTTAATTCTAATTTAAAGTCAATTTAAAAAGCAGGCTAGACATTTTACTCAATTTCCATCAACAGCATGCTTTCCTGGGGCGTGGCCTGAGCCTGTAGTCTCAGGACGCACGCTACTCCCCTAGGAGTCAGCTGTTTTGGAAATTGCATGAAATAAAGTTAAAAGTACTATTTCATGACTCATGTCTTAGCCTGCCTATTCTTAAATTATGATTTTATCTTCTCTCCGAAGCGTTCAAAGTATTGTGTAATGGCACCAAGGTTTAAGTAGTTTAACAGTGTTGTTATTAAACCAACGAGGATACCATATATCGTGATTAATATTTTAGCAACGTTTTGAGAAATATTCGTTGTTGCAAGTTGTAATAGTTCGAAGATAGGTCCTTGTAAAATTGAGTTTAACAGTGAAATTAATAATACACCTATTAAGAATTTCATGAATGTTTTCTTACCATTTTTAATGCGTTTAATTGCTTCTTTAAAATGTTGCATGATTTTGCCTTTTGGATTGTTCCAGAATGACAATAATGTATTAATAAAGAATATCGCAATTAATGCTAATAAAATAGATGAAATGAACATAAATGCTAGATTAATGATTGTCTGAACAATATAACTTACTACATCATTTGAAATACCTTTAATTAAAGGAACCAATGCTTTTGTAGCGATTAAAGTAAGTAGTTGTTGGAATAAATATAATAAAATATAACCAATTAATAAAGGTAAAATCGTAGCTAATGCTAATTTGATTATTTTACCAAAATGGCGTTTTTTATAAGCGTGAAATAAGTCTTTAATGTGTGGCTTTTCACCATTGGCTATCTTCTTAAATATATAAGTGAGTCCGGATACTAACGGTACAATGACTAATGTATAAAGTATCAATATAGCTATGATGATACCTATAATGCCTAATACCATTTTAACTGGATCTAATTGACCCATCATTAATGGGAATAAAATGAGTGGCATTACGACACCACGATAGGCGAGTTGATATAACATTTTAAGTAAACCGATTAATAAAGAAAAAATTATAATACTTAAAATCAATGTTGGAATCGCGCTTTTAGCATTTCTCAAAAATGCTTTATGAAATGAAAACAATATAAGCACTCCTTTTGTGTGATAGTAATACAATATCAAAAGTAAGACTTTTTGAAAATCAATAACATAGGTATTCTAATTAAGTGCTTATTTATAAAATGTGAAATTATCAATGAATGTGCGTGCATAAGAAATTATCGTCATGTTGATGATTGATTGTTTCGAGCTGAATGGTCATGTGATGAATATGAAGTGCTTTTAAAGATGATTCAATATCATTTAACAAAGCTTCGCCCTCAGACGTACTCAAGTCTTGTGATACAGTAGCATGACAACTTAATGCATTGACGCCACTCGTAATACTCCAAACATGACAGTCATGTACACTTTTAATTTCTTCATATGTGAGAATCGTTTCAAATACCGCTTCAACGCCAACTTCTTTAGGGGTACCTTCCATTAGAATGTTGATACTTGTTTGAGTAATCGACCATCCACTTCTAAGGATTAATAGCGCTACGATAAGGCTCGCAATGGTATCAGCAATCACAACATTGAAAGCAAAGATAAGTAGTGCTGCAATAATTGCGCCGATAGAGCCGAGGAGGTCCCCAATTACATGTAGAAATGCACCTTTCATATTAATATTATGTTTCGTATCGCCACCTTTAAACATTAACATCGCAACGATAACGTTAATCACGAGACCAATTACACTGATCCAGAACATCTCAAGAGACATGATTTCAGGTGGATAAAAGAAACGTTTAATTGCTTCGATGATGATAAAGACACTAATGATTATCAATGTTACGCCGTTGAACAGCGCAGCGAGAATTTCGAAACGCTTGTAACCATACGTTTTATCCGTATTGGCCTTTTTCTCAGCGAAGATAAATGCAAGAAGTGCAACGAGAAGTGAGACGGTATCACTTAACATGTGAACACTGTCGGATAATAAGGCGAGACTGCCTGTTAGGAATCCGCCGATACACTCTATGATCATAAAGCCACCGATTAGGATGACTGACAACGCGAGCACTTTCTTATTATTAGTATGAACGTGATGATGTTCACTCATTGTCATCAACCTCCCACTCAGAATGATTAAGATGCGTAAAGGTTTGGTTAATCAACGTCTTGACATGGTGATCAGAAATCTCGTATATCATGGACTTGCCAGAGCGATTACCTATCACTAAATGATGTTCTCTCATAAGTTTCAATTGATGCGACACTGCGCTTTGAGAAAGCTTAAGTGTATGTGAAATGTGTCCGACACTACATGGTTCTTCTAGCAAAAGCAACATCATGCGTAAGCGGTTTTCATCGCTTAATACTTTAAAGAATTTAGAAACATGTTTAATCTGTGAGTGGTGATACATATTGATATCCTTTCATATGAAAATATATTCATATGATAGTACGATTAATCTCATAAATCAATTAAATGACATAAGTATTCATTTGATTTAGAATACTTGTACAATCTTAAAGAAAGGAATGATTCGATGCGTACGCTAGTTTTAGGCGCTAATGGCGGCGTAGGTCGCTTATTAGTTGATGCTTTAAAGAAACAAGATGCTCAATTTACAGCAGGTGTTAGAAGTGAATCACAACTTCAAGCACTTAAAGAAGCGGGTATTGCAGCGACACTTGTAGATGTAGAAAAAGATGATATTGAAACATTGACGTCTAAATTTAAAGACTATGATCAAGTTGTCTTTTCAGTAGGCTCTGGTGGAAGTACTGGAGACGACCAAACGCTTATTGTTGATCTAGATGGTGCTGTGAAAACGATGAAAGCGAGCGAAGCATCAGATATTAAACGTTATGTGATGGTTTCAACTTATGATTCAAGACGTGAAGCTTTCGATGATTATGAACCGCTTAAACCATATACCATTGCGAAACATTATGCGGATACGTATTTAAAACAATCATCACTCAATTATTCTATTGTGCACCCAGGTGCTTTAACAGACGAAGACGGCACTGGCGAAGTGTTTATTAAATTTCCTTTTGAAAAGGAAGACCAAGTGGAACGCGAAGTTTCTAGAAGTAACGTTGCGCAAGTGCTTAGTGAAATTGTTACGACTGGACAACCTGAGCGCCAAGAATTCCAAGTATTAAATGGTGATATGCCAATCAAAGAAGCACTAACGAAATTTAATGAATCATAAATGATAAAATTACGAAACCTTTATAATTAAGCCTCCAAAATTTGATATAATAGCTATAACTTACGGAGGTAATTATGAAGATTTCTAACGAAAAAATATACGAGCAAATCGCGAATGTAATTATTAAACAAATTAAATCAGGTGAACTTGAGCCTGGTCATAAACTACCATCTATTCAAACGTTATCTCAGAATTACGGGGTGAGTGTTGCTTCAGTTCGTGAGGCACTTAATGCACTTCGTATGATAGGCTTAATTGAGATTAAGCACGGTTATGGTACCTTTGTGAAGCAAAAGGAACCGACATTTTTTGAGTTGCAGCAAGATGACTTTTCAAGGAAGGATATTGAAGATTTACTTGAGCTGCGTCATGTTGTTGAATATGCGACGGCGTATTATGCTTCATCTAGACACACTGAGGCTGATATCAAGCAAATGAAAGATGCGCTTAAGATTATGGAGAAGGCTGTCCAAAAGGGTTACTCAGGTGAAGAAGGTGATCTTAAATTTCACTTATCGATTGCGAAAGCTTCGCATAATAAACTGTTATATGAGTTACTTGAGAATATTTCTGATTTGATGCAACACACGATGATGGAAACACGAAAGATGTTTATGTATCATCAGCAAAAGACTCAGGAAAAATTATATCAAGAACATGTGGATATACTTGAAGCGATATTAAAAGGGGATCCTGAGCTTGCATCTAAGCATATGAAGCAGCATTTAAATGATGTTAAGGAAACGTTGTTAAAGCATATTTAGGAATCGGTAGTTTATCTTAGAGGGCTTTTCAATAAGGAAAAGTAGGAAAAATTAATGATTAAATGTTAGATATTAAAGGGGCGAGTGCGTGAAGTCATTGACGATTTACACGCTCGTACCCTGTTTTATTTTGTAGAAGTTGTGAACGTTAAGGTTTTGTAAAGATGCATGATATAAGGGTTGCGTGTTAAATTTAACTACTCATAACAAATTTAAATGTGGTACAATCGCAATAGAAGTATTCGGTTTATAAGTTTTATAAAAAATTTAAATTTACATAGTAATATATGATGATACATAAGGAAACATTTCTTTATTTAATAGACACAACCAGAGCAATGGAAATTACATAAAGATTGGAGTGAGTCTATGCCTTTATTTTTAGAACCTATCTTCCAAGAGCGCATATGGGGCGGTAGCCGTCTTAAACAATTTAATTATGATATTCCGAGTGATCATACGGGTGAATGTTGGGGTATTTCAGCATTACCTAATGGCGCGAATAAAATTATTCAAGGACCATTTAAAGGACAGACGTTAGATGAGGTGTGGGCGTCGCATCGAGAATTATTTGGTGATTTCCCATCTAAACGTTTCCCATTATTGACTAAAATTTTAGATGCGCATGATAAGTTATCTGTGCAAGTGCATCCGGATGATAATTATGCATATGAACATGAAAACGGTGAATTTGGTAAAACGGAATGTTGGTATATTATTGATGCTAAAGAAGATGCTGAAATTATTTATGGTACTACTGCAACGGATAAGGCATCGCTTAATGAGATGATTGATAACCAAGACTTTGATCAATTGTTTAAGAAGATTAATGTGAAACCTGGCGAATTTTACTATGTGCCAGCAGGTACGGTACATGGCATTGGTGAAGGTATTATGATTCTTGAAACACAACAATCTTCTGATACGACTTACCGTATTTATGATTATGATCGTGTTGATAAAGATGGTAATAAACGAGATTTACATCTTGATAAAAGTAAAGACGTGATTACGCTAGGTAACGAAAGTCCTAATGTGATTCCTGAAACGGATATTATTGAGAATCAAAAGCGAACAACGTTTGTAAACAATGAATTCTTTACGGTTTCTAAATGGGAAATTAGTGGCACTTTAAATTATATGAAGCCGAGAGAGTTTTGTTTAGTAACTGTACTTGAAGGTGAAGGACAAGTGATATCGGACGGCGTTATAAATGATATTAAAAAAGGTGATCACTTTATTTTAACGTCTGAGAACTTAGACAATGTCTTTGAAGGTGAACTGACTTTAATCATTAGTTTTATATAATTCTTGAGTCGGCAAGGCAATTTTTTATGCCTTGTCTATTTTTTTGTGCAGAATTTGTATATAAAATGAAATGTAATTGTAACAAATATAAAAGTGATTTTATATTATAATGAGTGTGTAGATGATACAGTAAAAATGGAGGTTATCCTTTTGAAGCAAAAAGTTCTTACATCATTGTTCACAACATCAATTATTGCTGGCGTAGCAGCTGTATCTGAGTCAGAAGCTGCTACATCTTATAAAGTTAAAGCGGGAGACACACTTTGGGGTATTGCTCAAAGCTACCATACTTCTGTTGCAAAGTTAAAAGAAATGAATGGTTTAACTGGCGATACAATTTATGTCAATCAGTATCTGAGTGTGCCATCCATTCATTCTAAAGACAATGGACATGTCTATAAAAATAGTCATGCACCAAATGTTTATACCGTTAAAGCAGGAGATACGTTATTTGATATCGGTAGAAGATTTAACATGAATTACCATGACATTATGAGAAATAATCACTTATCATCTTCACTTATTCATCCTGGACAACAATTAAGTCTGACAACAACTTCTCAAGTTACCCATGTTGCAAAAGCCCCAAAAGCTAAAGTTGGTGTTAAGAAAGTTCGTAAAGTAAGACGCCATGTCGAAGTAGCGCAAGTTCCAAAACGTTTAACACTTAAGCAAGCGGTAACGAATTACCTGAATCGTAAACGACTTTCAGAAAGTGCAGCACTTAAAGTGAGTCAAAATGATCAAACTAAGGTTGAAAACGTGCTGGTTCAAACACCTCAAGTTCAACCTCAACCTGAGGTCGTAAAACCTGAAGTTCAAGTAGCACCTATCGTTAAGAAGACATACGTTAAACGTCAAGACGTAAACGTTCAACAACCTGAAGTACCTGTTGTTAAGGTTGAAAATGTACAATCTCAAACTACTGAGCATGTTGTAGAAAAACCTGCGACGAAGCCGGTTATTAAGAAAGTTCGAGTGAAGCGAGAAGCGGTTCCGAAAGTTGAAACACCAGCACCACAACCTAGTGTTAAACCGAACGTAGAACCTGTTGTTCAAACGACACCTGTTTCTACTCCTGTTCAACCAGTTGTCACAACGCCTGTAACGTCGGTTACGAATCAAAATCGTCAATTTTTAAACAATACGTATGCTTGGGGAAATTGTACTTATCATGTATTCAACCGCCGACAAGAAATCGGTCGTACAATTGGTCAGTTCTGGGGTAACGCGAATAACTGGGCGAATGCATCAAGTCAAAATGGTTTCCTTGTTAATGGAACACCTGAAGTAGGTGCGATTCTTCATACAACTGCTGGTTGGGCGGGTCATGTAGCCTTCATCGAGCGTATCAATGCTGATGGTAGTTTAGTCGTTTCAGAAATGAATTTCAATAACCCACCTGGCATTATGTCGACACGTACGATTCCAGCTAGTGAAGTTGGCAATTATTCATATATTCATTAAATTCAACTTAATTTAAATAGAACCTCTGATATATGTATCAGTTTTGAAATATGTTTATGATAAACTATACGGTATTGGAGGTTTTTGTATGAACAAATTGAGAGGTATCTTATTAACACTTTCAATTGCGATACTGGCTACGATTTTAGGACACTTTTTACCTCTAGTAGGCAGTGCGATATTCGCAATCATCATCGGTATTATTATCAATAATACGATGCGTATTCCAAAGTCCTTTGAAAAGGGCATTAAATTCAGCAGTAAGAAAATTCTTCATTACAGTATTATATGTCTCGGTTTTACATTAAGTTTTAATCAAATCGGTCAAACTGGTTTGAAATCTTTACCTATTATACTGATTACTTTAATAAGTGCATTTTTAGCTGTTTACATCTTAATGAAGGCTTTTCATATTGATAAACATTTAAGTATTTTAGTAGGTGTAGGTACTGCAATATGTGGGGGTTCAGCAATTGCAGCTACAAGTCCAGTTATTAAAGCAAAGGAACAAGAAATTGCGTACGCGATTTCAACGGTATTTCTCTTTAACTTACTCGCGGTCATTATTTTTCCACCGTTAGGCCATTTACTTCATATGTCACAAGAGACGTTTGGCTACTTCAGTGGTACGGCTATTAACGACACATCAAGTGTTGTAGCGGCAGCGGCTAATTACGGCGATGAAGCGTTAACATACGGCACAGTAGTTAAATTGACGCGTACATTAATGATTATTCCAGTTGTACTATTTTTTACGTATCGTATGTATCAGCGTGAAAAGGCACAAGCGTCTAACGTTTCAATTAAGAAGATTTTTCCTTGGTTTATACTTTATTTCTTATTTGCATCATTGATTAGTACGCTGTTTGGCTTCTCAGAGGAATGGATCAATGTATTTAAAACGATCGCAACGTTCTTAATCAGTATGGCGCTAGCTGGAATTGGTTTATCTGTGAACTTTAAACAGTTAAAAGCGTCAGGTATGAAACCGATTATGCTTGGTTTAGTCACGTGGCTTGTCGTGATATTAACAAGTTTCCTAAGTTTATTTTTAATGGGCATGATTTAACAATTGTCGTGTCTCACATTAACCTTTATAATAAGTAAAATAGAATGAATAAAACGACATACAAGGGAGTATTTCAATGGGTTTGGAAACAAATTACTTTTGGCTAAACTGTGGTTATAATCGCTTTAATCATAATGAACCACTTGAAGGTCAAACGACAACATTTGAATCAGGTGCACATTTTAATCCGAGTCAAGGTTACAGAGCATTTAAACAAGCTCAAGTAGGCGATAAAGTGATCTTTTATCAAGTTCAAACAAATGCCTGTTTATTAGGTTGTGGTGAAATTACTCGTGTTGAAACAGGTGCATCCAATAAGACACATGTACAATTTAAATTTAATGAATCATTCTATCGTATCTCTGCGGATTATCTTAAACGCAGTGAACGTTTAGAATTTAGAATCAATAATATGAAAGAAACATTATTTAATAAAATTTCTAAAGAAGAATTTGATATTATTTATGGCTTAGGAAGCGGCCAACTTCAAATTCCGAAATACTATTTCTTATCTGAAACAGATGACTTCACTTCAGGTGAAAAGTACACGATTTATACCCATACGATTAACGGTATTAAACGTAACGGCTACTACAATTACACGCAACTTGAAATTGGAGATAAAGTGATCTTCTATAATAAGTTTGCGAATCAATCCGTTATTGGAACTGGTGAAGTGAGTGCTCATATTCATGATAAACCACCGATTCAAGGTCGCACGAATAGCACGGCTATAGAAGTGATTTATGAACAAGATATTGAACCAATTTCATTATTTGCTTTAAACAAGCATCCTAAACTTAAGAATCTTTATTTCTTACAGGAAAATGCGAAGCAAGCTATCGCTAGTTTAACGAAGTCTCAATACAATGCGATACTTGAAATGAGTGAAAACGGTGGTCTCAAAGAGAACTTCTCTCAAGTCTCTCAAAGACAAGCGTTTGCTAACGACAACGATGACCAGTTGAAACCATTTATCTTATTAATGGTTGATAAAAAAGAAGAAGGATTAAAAGCGTCTGAAACTTTACTTCAGAAGACGAAAGCGAATCCTGTATTTACGACAGGTCATAAAGATTTCAGTGAAGAAATGTTATATGGGTGTTATTTACCGAACGAGACAGGCGCACTTTACTATAGAGAAGGTTTTATCACCAAGTTAATGCCTAGAACGGATCGTAGCTTTTTAGTCATTGATCAATTTGATCGCATTGATCCTGAAATTTTCCAAACGTATATCAATGTTTTAGAAGGTTACGAAATGACGTTACCGCGTTATGACAAAACTGGAAAGATGGTTAAATGGAGTAAGCAGAAAGATTCGTTCTATCACTTTAATCCTAACTGGCACATTATTGGTGTGACTTACGATTCCGCTGACACGATTAAGTCTAAGTATTCCGAGCAATTTCTAAAATATACGCGTATTATCAAAGTTAATCATTAAGAGATATACCTAGCACGTAGTTGAAATTTCAACACGTGCTAGGTATTTTTTTTATGGGTGAAAGTGCTAAACATTAGGACTAATTCGATTATATTTATAATAATATTCTTAACTCAATCAGAATATGATTTAATTTCCATCAATTTTACTTAATAATATGAATATTATGAAAATTCATCTTGTATTTAACACTTTTAATCGTTATACTAAACATATTAGTTAGACAAGGGGATGGGAAAATTGGAGTTTAAGAAAAAGAATATTAATGTATGGTATGCATTGTTAACTTTAGCGATTATGATCGGATGCATGCTTTTTACAGTAGTTGTTTTAAAACAAGCACCACACATGCCTTTAATTATCGGTACTTCTGTAGCAATTATTGTAGCGATGTGCCACGGCTATAAATGGGATGAAGTGGAAGAGATGATGTATAAGGGGATCCGTCATGCACTTCCAGCCATCGTCATTATTTTATTAGTTGGTTTAATTATCGGTTCATGGATAGGTAGTGGTGTTGTCGCTTCGATGATTTATTACGGACTTAAATTAATTTCGCCTACATATTTTCTAGCAGTGGTCGTGCTAATTTGTGGTATCGTTGCGCTCGCAATTGGTAGTAGTTGGTCTACAATGGCTACGGTTGGTATCGCTTCGATGGGTATTGGTTTAAGTATGGGGTTATCACCAGGTATGGTTGCTGGAGCAGTCATTTCAGGTTCATATTTCGGTGATAAGATGAGCCCGCTCTCAGATACGACGAACTTAGCGAGTGGATTATCTGGCGTAGATTTATTCGACCACATTAAACATATGTTCTATACAACTGTTCCAGCGTTAGTGATCAGTTTGATTGCTTTCTTCGTGCTTGGTCAGGTGTATGGTAAGGATCATTTAAACAACGACAAGATTGATAAGATTATGGGTGCCATGGAAAAGTCCTTCACGATATCACCTTGGTTAATCTTGATTCCAATCATCGTTATCATCTTAGTTATGTTTAAGATGCCAGCAATACCGGCAATTGTAGTGGGTATTATATTAGGCTTCTTTGCGCAAATCTTTGTTCAAGGGGATAACTTAGAACAAGCGGTTACAGCATTACAAACAGGTTATAAACTTGAGTCAGGCAATAAATTAGTTGATGAATTATTTAACCGTGGTGGACTGGAATCGATGTTCTACACGATTTCATTAACGCTTGTTGCGATGACATTCGGTGGACTACTTGAGTACTCAGGTATGTTAAAGGCTTTAATTACAGTTATCTTAAAGTTTGCGAAGAACACAGGTTCTTTAATTGCTTCAGTTATCGTATCTTGTGTAGGTACGAACGTAACGTGTTCAGAACAATATATTTCAATCATTGTACCTTCACGTATGTACGCAGCGACTTTTGTGAAGTATGACTTACATCCTAAGAACTTATCACGTGCACTTGAAGATGGCGGTACGTTAACGTCAGTATTTGTACCATGGAATACATGTGGTGTATTTATAGCGACTACTTTAGGTGTTGGTGTTGCAGAATACGCACCGTTCGCGATTCTAAACTATCTCGTGCCAATTATCTCAATCATCTATGGTTACATTGGCTTCAAGATTATTAAATTAACTGAATCTGAAAAAGCAAATTTTATTGAAGAACAAAAAATGGCTTAATATATGTAGAAGTTGGGACACGCCCGTGTTCCAGCTTATTTGTGTTTAGTGAGGGGTTTGTGCGCGAGTCGATGATAGGTAAGGTTTTGCGGCGATAACTTGCTTTTTCAAAAGTCTTTTCGAAATGTGGTGAATTGAGACTTTTCAAGGGAATTCGTAGTGGCATAGTCAGAGCGTACTGATTGAAACTTCTTAAGAAGAGAAAGTTGAAGCTTTATGAAACAGAAGAAACTAAGGTTTCTTAGAGAGCTTTTCAGGATGGGGAAATGGAATAGAACGAAGGCTTCGAAGTGGCCCCTGTCAAACCGTAATCTTAGAGGGCTTTTCAAGAGGAGGGATTGCGATTGAACAAAGGTTAACTAAGTGGCCCAATTAGAGCGTTATCTTAGAGAGCTTTTCAAGAGGAGGGATTGTGATTGAACAAAGGCTTTCGAAGCGGCCCTGTCAAACCGTAAACTTAGAGGGCTTTTCAAAAAGAGAAAACTAAGCGTGTCTGTGTATCACACAACAGGGTATATAGGAGTTGATTGAGCATCTATAGGCGACAACGTATAATGAAGTTAAACTCAATTTGAAAGGTGATGGACTATGGCAATTATTTATTATGATAAAAATTGTGTGTATTGTTACAATTTCGCTATTTGGTTGATTCAGAATGGCTTACCAAAGCACTATGAAATCATGTCTTTAAAAGGTGACGCTGCACAGCATTTATTTGACCAGCACCCTGAAGCTAAAAATCGTAATAGTGTCATCGTGCAAGAAGGTGACCACTTATATTATAAATCTACTGCGATTGCGCATCTTATCAAATCATTATCTTCGTTTAAATTATTAGGGTATGCGTTATGGATGATTCCGAAACCAATTCGTGATTTCGGCTATAATTTATTTGCGAATAACCGTGATAAGATGTGGCATGCGGAATGGCACCAACCTACTAAAGAAGAGCGCGCTTTTTTCACTGAAGATAACGCGTAATCAGAAAGGTCGTAAACGTATGAATCGAATTATAGTCGTTGGAAGCGCCTCAATGGACCTTGTGGTTGAGACGGATACAATTCCAGAGCAAGGTCAGACGGTACTTGGGACGTCATTTGTCACGACGCCTGGTGGTAAGGGCGCGAATCAAGCGGTTGCTGCAGCTAAACTCGGCGGTGAGGTTTATATGATTGGTGCTGTCGGCGATGATGACTTTGGTCAGGAGATTATTGCTAACTTTAATCATCACGGCGTCGACACCTCCTTGATCGATGTGATTGAGAACGCGCATTCCGGTACCGCGCATATTACCCTCTTTGACAATGACAACCGCATTATTGTCGTGCCTGCAGCTAATCATCATGTGACTCCAGATAGCGTTTTGCCTAAACTTGAAAGGTTTGAAGCGGGGGACGTTCTGCTTATTCAACAGGAAATTCCAAGTGAGACTGTTGAGGCGGTGATTCGTTTTGCCTCTGAAAAGGACTTTAAGGTTATCTTGAATCCAGCGCCGTTTCGTGAGCTACCGCGTGAATTGATAGAAAAAGTCACGTATTTAACGCCAAATGAGAATGAACATGATCAGTTATTTTGTGATGCACAATCTATCACGCTCAAGCAATTACCTCGGAAGTTGATTGTAACGCGTGGTGACGAAGGTGCGGTATATTGGGATTATAGTTTAAAAGTCATTCCGGCATACGATGTGAATGTTGTTGATACGACTGGTGCTGGCGACACGTTTAACAGTGCTTTAGCGGTAGCGTTAACTGAGAATAAAACGCTAGAGCAAGCGATACGGTTTTCAAATGTAGCTGCGGGATATGCGGTTACTGCAGTTGGCGCACAAAGCGGTATGCCAGAACGTGAAGTCGTAGATGAGGCTTTGTCTAAATTAGAATAATTATAAATAAATAGGTGTTTAGTGTTTACAGATTAGAATAATTATAATATAATAACTATTACAAAGTAGCAAAGGAGTTAATCAATTATGTCTAATCAAAATCAAGTAGTAGAAGCATTAAACCAACAAGTAGCAAACTGGACTGTTGCATATACTAAATTACACAATTTCCATTGGTATGTTAAAGGACCGAACTTCTTCGCACTTCATACGAAGTTTGAAGAGTTATATAATGAAGCAAGTCAATACGTAGATGAACTTGCAGAACGTATTTTAGCTGTAGGCGGTAACCCGGTAGGCACGCTTCGTGAAGCTTTAGATCTTTCAATTGTCGACGAAGCAGATAAACATTTAACTGCTGAAAAAATGGTTGAAGTCTTAGCGGAAGACTTTAAGAATATTTCTAAACAATTATCACATGCGATTGAAGTTGCTGGTGAAGCAGGCGATGACGTTTCAGAAGATATGTTCATCGGTATGCAAACAAGCATCGATAAACACGTTTGGATGTTAGAATCATATTTAGCATAAAATAAAGAAACCTTCATTGAGCGTAGTTGCGCTTTCAATGAAGGTTTTTCTATTGTTTGTGTTTTTTGAAAATCATAGGCTATGCCTATAGTTCAGTTGAGCTTAAGTATTGTAGCGGTAAATTAGGATGGAGCAGGGGGTCGGTTTATCAAGAAAGTAGAAACGTGATAAACATAAGTATTACACCTTCTATTACAAGAAATCAGAAACGTGTAAATCAAAGGCCTTCAAATTTACAAGACTGCAGAAACGTGTAAATCAACAGCCTCTAAAATTACAAGACTTCAAAAACGTGTAAACCAAGGCCCTCCAAATTTACAAGACTGCAGAAACGTGTAAATCAACAGCCTTCAAATTTACAAGACTTCAAAAACTTGTAAACCAAGGCCGTTCAAAATTACAAGAAAACGAAAACGTGTAAACCAAGGCTCTTCAAAATTACAAGAAAACGAAAACGTGTAAATCAACAGCCTCTAAATTTACAAGACTTAAGAAACGTGTAAATCAACAACCTCTAGATTTACAAGAAATCAGAAACGTGTAAATCAACAACCTCTAGATTTACAAGAAATCAGAAACGTGTAAATCAACAGCCTTCAAATTTACAAGACTTCAAAAACGTGTAAACCAAGGCCGTTCAAAATTACAAGAAATCGAAAACGTGTAAATCAACAGCCTCTAAATTTACAAGACTTCAAAAACGTGTAAATCAAACGATCATTTCAAACTCCCTCAAAAATTCATAAAGAACATATTCACTCATATCTTACCCACTATAAAAAGGCTCCCACTAAAGGGAGCCCTCCACTTAATGAATCAATTTATTCAGCGATTTCTAAAGCGATTTCCATCATTTGAGTAAATGAATTTTGTCTTTCTTCTGGTGTAGTCGCTTCGTCACGTAGAATATGGTCACTTACAGTGAAGATACCTAATGCTTTTTTCTTAGCTTTAATTGCGTTTAAGTATAAACCTGCTGATTCCATTTCTACACCAAGTACACCCATTTCAATCCATTTGTCGTTAAATGTTTCGTCTGCATTGTAGAACGTGTCAGATGATAATACGTTACCTACGTGGCTTGTAGCACCAAGTTCATCTGCTTTTTCTTTAACCTTAACCATTAAATCAAAGTCAGCTAATGGCGCGAAGTGACCTGGAATGTTGTATTGGTCAACGTAGTTTGAGTTCGTAGATGCACCTTGCGCAATAATAACATCGTATACGTTAACGTCTTCTTGTAAAGCGCCACATGAACCGACGCGGATGATCGTATCAACGTCGAAGAAATTATAAAGTTCATATGAGTAAATACCGATGCTTGGGATACCCATGCCTGAACCCATTACAGAAATTTCTTTTCCTTTATACGTACCAGTGTAACCAAACATGTTACGTACTTCGTTAAATTGTTCTACATTTTCTAAATAGTTATCAGCGATATATTTTGCACGAAGTGGATCGCCAGGCATTAAAACTGTTTTAGCAATTTTAGTTTCTTTTGGTTGAATATGCGGTGTTCCTTTTGACATAAAATCGTCTCCTTTTACTATCGTTATCCCTTTTAAGATAACATTAGTTTATTATTATTGCGAATTTTTGTAATATATAAGTGAGTGTAAATATAATTCACAGTCAACATAAACTGTGGAAGATATAAATTTAGGAGGATTTTACATGAATTATGCAAAATATATAGATCACACATTATTAAAGCCGGAGTCAACACGAGCTCAAATCGACCAAATTATTGAAGAAGCTAAGCAATATGGCTTTAAATCAGTTTGTTTAAATCCTACACATGTTAAATACGCGAGTGAACAATTACAAGATAGTAATGTACTAGTTTGTACTGTAATTGGTTTCCCTTTAGGCGCGACTACTTCTAAAGTAAAAGCTTTTGAAACAGAGAACGCGATTCAAAATGGTGCTGATGAAATTGATATGGTTATCAATATCGGTGCTTTAAAAGACGGTCGCTATGACGAAGTTTTAGAAGACATTAAAGCAGTTGTTGAAGCAGCTAATGGTAAAACAACGAAAGTCATTATCGAAACAGTATTATTATCTGATGACGAAAAAGTTAAAGCATGCGAATTAAGTAAAGAAGCAGGTGCGACGTTTGTTAAGACATCAACAGGCTTTGCTGGAGGCGGTGCTACTAAAGAAGACGTTAAGCTAATGCATGACACAGTAGGCGATACGTTAAAAGTTAAAGCATCTGGTGGCGTACGTAACTTAGAAGACTTCAAAACGATGATTGATCACGGTGCTTCACGTATCGGCGCAAGTGCTGGCGTTCAAATTATGGAAGGCTTAACTTCTGATTCTGACTATTAATTCTGCATGCTGATATAAAGTGAAATGAGGCGAATAACTATGAGAATGGTAGACATCATTGAAAAGAAACGTGACGGTAAAGTATTAACGAAAGAAGAAATCGACTTCTTTATCGAAGGGTATACAAATGGCGATATTCCAGATTACCAAGCTTCTAGTTTTGCGATGGCAACATTCTTCCAAGACATGAACGAAGAAGAACGTGCGAATTTAACGATGGCTATGGTAAGTTCAGGCGACGTTATTGATTTATCAGAAATTGAAGGCATCAAGGTTGATAAACATTCAACTGGCGGTGTCGGAGATACAACGACGTTAGTACTCGCGCCATTAGTTGCCGCGCTTGATATCCCGGTAGCAAAAATGAGTGGACGTGGCTTAGGACATACAGGCGGTACAATCGATAAACTCGAATCTGTAGAAGGTTTCCACGTTGAGATTTCAGAGTCAGAGTTTGTAGAACTTGTAAATAAAGACAAGATTGCTGTTATTGGTCAAACGGGTAACCTAACGCCAGCCGATAAAAAATTATATGCATTACGTGACGTAACGGGTACTGTTAACTCAATTCCGTTAATCGCATCTTCAATTATGAGTAAGAAAATTGCAGCGGGTGCTGATGCCATCGTACTAGATGTTAAAACAGGTAATGGTGCATTTATGAAATCGTTAGAAGATGCAGAAGAACTTGCACATGCTATGGTTCAAATCGGGAACAATGTCGGTCGTCAAACAATGGCGATTATCTCAGATATGAGCCAGCCATTAGGACGTGCAATCGGTAATAGTCTTGAACTTAAAGAAGCGATTGACACGTTAAAAGGCGAAGGCCCTGAAGATTTAACCGAACTCGTACTTACATTAGGTGCTCAAATGGTCTTTTTAGCAAAGAAAGCTAAATCATTAGAAGAAGCTCGAGAGAAATTAATGGAAGTCATGCAGAATGGTAAAGCTTTAGAGAAATTTAGAACGTTCTTATCAAATCAAGGTGGTAATGGTGACGTTGTTGACCATCCTCATCTGCTACCAGAAGCAAAGCATAAAGTAGAGTTACCTTCACGTTCTGAAGGGGTCATTACAGAAATGATTGCGAACGAAATCGGCGTTGCTTCGATGATGTTGGGTGCCGGCCGTAAGACGAAGGATGATGAAATCGATTTAAGCGTTGGACTTGTGTTAAACAAGAAAGTGGGCGACACTGTGAAAGAAGGCGAATCTCTATTAACGATTCACTGTAATCAAACAGATATAGAAGCAGTTAAAACGAAGCTTTATGACAATATTAAGATTGAACAAGAAGGTACGAAACCAGACCTTATTCATAAAGTGATTACGAAATAGGAGTGAATGTATATGACTACACCATTTAAAAGAGTTCATCTTATTGTAATGGATTCAGTCGGTATTGGTGAAGGCCCCGATGCAAAGGCCTTTAACGACCAAGGTTCGCATACACTTGGCCATACGTTAGAAGGCTATGAAGGCACTTTACCAAATTTAGAAGCACTTGGTCTCGGAAATATTGCGCCGTTACCAGTTGTGAATGAAACGAAAGCACCTCAAGCATTCTATACAAAGTTAAGTGAAGCTTCTGTAGGAAAAGACACGATGACTGGACATTGGGAAATTATGGGCTTAAATATTATGCAACCATTCAAAGTCTATCCAGATGGCTTCCCTCAAGAATTAGTTGATGAAATCGAGCGTATGACAGGTCGTAAAGTCGTTGCAAATAGACCCGCTTCAGGTACTCAAATCATTGATGAGTGGGGCGAACATCAAATGAAGACGGGTGACTTAATCGTCTACACGTCTGCAGACCCAGTGTTACAAATCGCTGCGCATGAAGATGTAATTCCACTTGAAGAGCTTTATGACATTTGTGAAAAGGTACGTGAGCTTACGAAGGATCCTAAGTATTTAATCGGTCGTATCATCGCTAGACCATATGTCGGTGAGCCAGGAAACTTCACACGTACGTCAAACCGTCATGACTATGCTTTAAAACCGTTTGGTAAGACAGTCATGAATACGTTAAAAGATGCAGACTATGATGTCATTGCGATTGGTAAAATTAATGACATATATGACGGTGAAGGTGTTACAAAAGCAATCAGAACTAAAAACAATATGGATGGCATGGACCAATTAATCGACGTTGTAAAATCTGACTTTAATGGTATGAGTTTCTTAAACTTAGTAGACTTTGATGCCTTATATGGTCACCGTCGTGACAAACCAGGCTATCAACAAGCACTAAAAGACTTTGATAATCGTTTACCAGAGTTATATGAAGCTTTAGATGAAGACGACTTAGTTATTATCACAGCTGACCACGGTAATGACCCTACTGCAGATGGTACAGACCATACGCGTGAATACGTTCCATTACTGATGTACAGTAAGAAGATTGATCAATATCATGAGTTATCGTCGGACTCAACATTTAGTTCAATAGGTGCTACAATTGCTGATAACTTCGGAGTTGACTTACCGGAGTATGGTAGAAGTTACCTTAAAGAAATGGATATTAAAAAGTAAACAATAACTTATAGAGTTGGGGGCGCCTCGCGCTCCAACTCTTTTTCATAAAATAAAGCAAAACCGCAATGTACCGACGCTCTAATCTCATCCTCCCCGTAACGCCCTACACTCGTTTAAAAATTTATTTTAATTTTCAGAAGAAATTTACTAAATAATAATGACATTTGTCCTTAATTCCGATAAAATGAATAATAATTTATTGGATGGGTAAACGTAACGTGAATATTCCGAATATTGCGTATAATCGTTAACATCATATTTACTATTCGAAACAATGAATGGAATCAAAGGGGCGTATTCATGACACATATAAAACAACGACTTAAAGATTACATCGATAACCATCGTTTGAAACTTATTGAAACGAGTCAACATATACACCGACGACCAGAACTTGGTAACGAAGAAATTTTTGCTTCACGTGTATTGCGTGAATTACTTGATTCAGAAGGCTTTGACATTGAGAAAGATATTGCAGGTCACTCTACAGGCTTTATTGCGACGTATGATTCTAATAAGGAAGGTCCTACCATTGGTTTTTTAGCAGAATATGATGCATTACCAGGATTAGGACATGCTTGTGGTCATAATATCATTGGAACAGCAAGTGTAGGTGCGGGTATGGCACTGAAGCAAGTTGTAGATGAAGTAGGGGGCGTTGTGAAAGTGCTCGGTTGTCCGGCTGAAGAAGGCGGGGAGAATGGTAGTGCGAAAGCGTCTTATGTTAAAGCAGGTTATATCGACAAGCTGGATGTAGCCTTAATGGTACATCCAGGGCACGACACATATACGACGATTCCAACCTTAGCCGTTGACGTATTAGATATTAAATTTTTTGGTAAGAGTGCCCACGCTTCTGAAAATGCCTACGAAGCTAAGAACGCGCTAGACGCGATGTTAAGTTATTTCAACGGTGTCGCGCAGTTGCGCCAGCACATTCAAAGGGATGAACGTGTTCATGGCGTCATATTAGATGGCGGTAAGGCGGCGAATATTATTCCTGATTATACGCATGCGCGTTTCTACACAAGAGCGCTCACGCGAAAGAAATTAGACATACTCACACACCGCGTACGTGAAATAGCGAGAGGTGCAGCTATTCAAACAGGTTGTGATTATGAATTCGAACCGATTCAAAATGGCGTCAATGAATTCGTGATTACACCTAAATTAGATGAATTGTTTGTTAAGTATGCGAAAGAAATGGATGAGGATGTGCGAGAAGGTGACTTTGGGTTTGGTTCTACAGATACAGGTAACGTGAGTCACATCGTACCGACCATCCACCCACATCTAAAAATCGGTCCAAGTCATTTAGTCGGTCACACACATCGTTTCCGTGAGGCAGCAGCTAGCCGTATGGGAGATGAAGCGGTAATTAAAGGGGCTAAAATTCTATCTTGTATGGGTCTAGCATTCATTCAAGATCACGACTTGCGTCAAGCAATCATTAAGCAACACAAAATGATTAAGGAGTCCAAGAAATGAAAAAGGCAGCCAAACTAACACTAGGTCAACTCTATACACCTTCTACGGTATATAGCTCAAGAACTTCATACACATCTAATCCTTGGTTAGAGCCTGATGAACATCAATCAAACTTTCTAACTGGTCGCGAACTCTTGATTGCGGACATGCCAGTAATCGTACATGATGCTAGCGTTACAGATAAGCTTGAAACATTATTTAGTCTCGTCGATCAAAAAGTGCCTGATAATCTTTACCGCTTCAACAGTAAAGAGACGTATGAATCCTTAATTCAAAGACTAGCGCGTCAGGAAGATAAGAAGATTTATTTCCAATACGTTCATGGAGATGATGTACTAAGCCCGATGCATTATGCGTTAGACAAAGATATTTTCATCGCACTTAATAATAAATCACGTATTGAGGAATGGACAGACGGCAACTTTATGCCTGAGCGTGAAATTGTAGAAATTGCGGACGTTGATGCCCGCGTGAAGGAATGGGACTTTCCATTCGTATTGAAACCAGGCGATGACCTACCGACAGCTGGTGGTTATGGCGTTATGATTTGCTATAACGATGAGGACTTAGACAAGGCTATCAAGCGTATCCACGCCGCAGAAGATGAAACGGATACGATAATCATCGAACAGATGATTGAAGCTAAAGAGAACTACTGTGTTCAGTTTGCTTATTCCGAATCTTTAGGCGTTACGTATATAGGCTCAGCGAAACAACTTACCAATGCGTATGGCTTTTACAATGGAAACGTGAACGCGATAAATGTGCCTGAGAAAGTGGTTGAGGCGGGCCGAAAGATTATGGAGATCGGTGTCGAGAAAGGTTTCTACGGCGTAGCAGGATTCGATTTACTCGAAGATCATAACGGTGATGTCTTCGCGATTGATTTAAACTTCCGCCAGAACGGATCAACGAGCATGTTATTGCTAGAGCCTTATCTAACTAAGGGTTATCACAAATTTTATAGCTACATCGCGAAGGGCGATAATACGAAATTCTTTAAAGCGATTCAAACGTTTATTAAGAAGGGTGTACTGTATCCGCTATCCTATTACGACGGGGATTGGTACCAAGATCGCCACGTAAATTCACGATTCGCCTGTATTTGGCATGCAGAAACTGAAGAGGCAGTGGATGCGCATGAGGCCGCTTTTTTAAAAGCCATAGAATAAAGCGTAGGCAATCTTTTGGAAAAATGATTTGATTGACGCTTTACATTACATGTTTTAATATTTTAATTAAATGGTGTACTTGATATAAGGATGCGTATTAAATGAAATTCAAGGGTAATTAAAATATTGATATGTTAGAAAGAGTGGGTGAATGTTTTGAATTTACGCGAAGAGAAATTTTTCAAAGATATCGTGGAACATGAAACATTTTATGTTGCTATTAAAGATAAAAAGTTCGTTAAACATCAATATAATGGTGAAGAAGTATTTGTGATTTGGACTGAAGAAGCACTTGTTCATAAATATTTAGACCATTATAATATCGAGGCTGATAAAGTCGTGCCTAAAGATATTGATGCGTTTACAACTTATGAACGTCGTAATATTTTCGATGAAGAAGACGAAATCTTAGTAAACGTAACGAATACGCTTGAAGGTCACTTTATTAACGTTGTAGAAGCAACAGATGAGATTGTAACAGTGTTAAATGATATTCGACTACGCGAATTCACACAAGACGTTGCGAATACGGACCGCGTGATTGGTTTAACGAATAAAGAAACGCGCAACTTTATCACGGTTACAGAAAGTGATTATAATGTAGATTTTATTCCAGTATGGAGTTTAAGTAAGAGAGCCGAAGCTGTTAAAGACGCTGACTTTGAAGAATGTGACTTAATCGATGTTGAAGGCGAAGTCTTTAGTGAATGGTTAGACGGTTTACGTGACGACGATAAATATGTCGCGATTGATTTAAAGCCTGGTGTCGTAGGAACAATCGTTTCAGCACAACGTTTAGCTAACGAACTTACATTTTAAAAAAATTAAAACGCTTAAGTCTTACACATAACATGTAATGACTTAAGCGTTTTTTTTATGATAGATAGATTGAACCGAGTGCACCTGAGTAGGCACCATTTTCAACATAGTGTGGATTGAAACCACGTAAGCGTGTATAGTTTTCAATAACTTCGCGTAACAGTGGGTTGTTATAAAAAGACGAACCGATGTAAACCACATCTTCAGTTTTAAATTCTCGGGCATTATGAATAGACACAGTTGTAATACTTTCACCGACAACGCCAACCATAGATGCAAGCTTATCCGCATCACTAAAGTCACAGTCTAAATTGTGTAACACGTGACCAAAGTTTGCCGCAGTTAATTCACCTGAAATCGGTGGTTTACTGTTCTTATAAATATGTTTAACCTTTAAATCAATACATTCACGATCACCTTGTTGTGCAAGGTCTGTTAACTTCTGGTAGTCTTTAATATGAGTAAGTAAATAACCAAGACCTTGAATCATACCGCCACCAGTACCGATACCTCCGACACGCTTTTGCTCATGCGTATTGGCTAAATGGATCGAAGTTCCAGTACCTACATTCGTAAATATGTATGTATCAAGTTTGATATCCTGCTCTTTTAAAAGGATTTCTAATCCTTTATGCGCCGCATCAAATTCTACAAAAGATACAGTCTCACAATTAAGACGTTTAGCTAATTCTTTAGAGTTACCACCTGTTAAATGAATACAATCACAGTCTTGTTGATTTAGCCAAACTGCAATATCATCAAGTTCCGTAGTTAAACGGGATTGATACGAACGTTCTCCTTCTTTTTCTATCACAATTTTTGTTAGTGTACCGCCAGCATCTATGCCGATTTTCATTTTTTATTTCACCTCTAAAAAAATTTCCGTTACTCTTATAGTATATGAATAAGCCACAAAAACAACCATAAATTTTAAGGAGATGGACAAATGGTTTCTCTAAGCCCGTACATTATCGTTGATAACGTTTCAGATGCAATAGAATTATATCAAGAGGCTTTTGGTGGGGAAGTTAAAATTTTAAATAAGAAAAAGGATGACATTTTACACGCGGAATTACACGTCAATCAATGCGTGATTTTGCACATTTCTTCTGACTATGGTCAAGAGACGACAAATGATAATTCGAATATTATTTTAACGTTTGATGAAGTTGAAGCAGAGCGAAAGGCTTATGACACGCTAGCTGAAGAAGGGAATCCACACATGCCGATTGAACGTACGTTCTTCAACGCGATGCATGGGCAAGTTAAAGATAAATACAAAGTTAATTGGTTAATGAACAGCTTTATACAATAGAACGCATAATAAAAGGATGAGACTTTTCAAGGTCTCATCCTTATTAAAGTTAATCTTTAGCTTCATCTTCACGTTCTTCTAATGTAAGTGAGAAATCTTTGTCATCATCAATGTGCTTCATCTTGAAGTGTTTGATATCTTCACGTTTTAAAGCTCGCATTAATGAAATAATCATAAGTAGTAATATAATCGAAAATGGTAGGCCCGTTACGACAGCTGCAGTTTGTAAACTTGTTAAACCACCCGCTATCGTCATTGCTACAGAAATAGCTCCTATTAAAATACCCCAAATTAATTTATGTTTACGTTTAGGATTCTTAACGCCGCCAGTTGCCATACCTGAAACGATATGTGTTGTAGAGTCAGCGCTTGTAACAAGGAATGTGAAAATTAAGACAATTGCGAGTGCGCTTGTGACTTCGTATAAAGGAAATTTAGATAGTAGTTCGAATAAAGCAACACTATAATCTTTATCAACGATTGTAGCCATTCCTTTGCCGTGTTCTAACACGTATTTTAAAGCAGTACCACCAAAGCCAGCTATCCAAGTAAATGAGATTATTGGTGGAATAATGAGTACACCAATGACGAATTCGCGAATCGTACGTCCTTTTGAGACACGTGCCACAAATCCGCCAATAAAAGGTGACCATGAAATAACCCAGGCCCAATAGAAAATAGTCCATTGTTGCGTCCAACCATCATTCCCTTTGTACGGATTGATGCGTAAGCTATATTCGACGAAATGTCTTAAGTAATCGCCTATAGCTAATGTGAAAGATTTAACAACAAATAGAATATCTCCAAATATAAGTACAAATACTAATAATATTGCACCTACAAATATATTTAAATTACTTAACCATTTAACACCGCGGTCTAAACCAGTTAATGCTGATCCTAAGAAGATCAATGTCATCACTACAGTAATGATTATTTTAGTTGGATTCGCATTTGGTAAATCGTATACATGGTTTAAGCCACCACCAATTTGCATAATACCTAAACCAATAGAAGTTGCGATACCCATTACGGTAGCGATAACAGCTAATATATCGATAATATTACGCCATGGTCTGCCATACGTTTCACCGAGGACAGGTTCCATAGCAGTTGAGATGAGACCGTCACGGTCTTTTCTAAATTGAAAATAGGCAACGATTAGCCCGCTTATTGCAAAGATAGACCATTGTGAGATACCCCAGTGGAAGAATGTGTATCCCATTGCGACACGTGCAGATTCTTGTGTCGCATCTTTAGCAATATCGGGAGAAGGTGAGTGTAAGAAGTGTGTCAATGGTTCGGCAACACCCCAGAATACGATCCCCACGCCAAGACCGGCTGAGAATAGCATACCTATCCATGATAGGAAGGAAAATTCAGGTTCTGAGTTATCCTTACCAAGTTTAAATCTTCCATAACGTGACATCGCTAATCCTATGAGAAAGATGTCGAGTACAAATACGATGATTAGAAATAACCACCCAAACCCCTGTGAGAGTGAATCGTAAACAAATTGTGCGTATTTTCCGAAAATTTTAGGGAAAATAGCAGCAATCAATGTCAAAATCAATAGTATCGTCAGTGAAACCCCATAGACGATATTTCTGTGTCTTCTCTTAGTTTGATGTTCAGTTTCCATAAAATCCCCTTTCATTTCCTTTACAATTAATTATCTTACATAATTTATATTGTACATTCAAGTTTCAATTTTTAAGAATACGTGTATAATTTAAGTAAAATATACTTAGAGGATGTAATTAATGAATTATCAAAAACAATTTGAAAATATTACGATTCGAACATTTAGTGAAGATTATAGAGAAGCATTAGAGGCTTTTGAACTAAGTGAACGTCAACGCGTTTATTCATCGCTTCCTAAAGAAGTGCTAGATGAAGCGTTAAATGACGAAAATCGTATTGCTAACATCGCGATTAACGAACAAGGTGAAGTGATTGGCTTTTTTGTGTTACATCAGTTTTATCAGCACGAGGGTTATGAAACACCGCATGAAGTCATATACATTCGTTCATTATCGATTAACGAAGCATACCAAGGTAAGGGTTATGGCACTAAAATTATGATGAACTTACCGAACTATGTTAAAGATGTTTATCCTGAATTTAATCATTTATATTTAGTCGTAGACGCTGAGAATGAAGGGGCATGGAATTTATATGAGCGCTCAGGTTTCATGCATGCAGCGACGAAAGAATCAGGCCCTATAGGTAAGGAACGTCTGTATTACTTAGACTTAGATACTAAATACGTATCTTCGTTACGCTTACAAGTTAACCAATCGACAAGCCGTGATCATTTAACGATTATTGACTTAATGCTCGATCAAGAGAAAGTAGGCTTTATCGCACTCGAAACGAATCGTGATCGCATTATTATTCGTGCGATTGAAGTTGAAAGTGATAGACGTGACTCAGGTATTGCTGAGAATGCTTTACGTCAACTTGCTACGTTCGTACGTAAGACATTTGATAAAACTTCGGTAATCGAATGTACCTTATTTGGTATTCGTAATCAGTTCAGGCCTCTTCTTGAAAAAAGTAACTTCGTTACCGTTGATGCAAACGATGATTTCACGATGTTTGAGAAATATATTAATTATTAGTTGATTGATAAATCCGTTCTTGTCATTTATAATTTATTTTTGTTAAGATATGAAAAGATATTGGATAATGCCTTTGAAAGGAAGAATGCGTAAATGAAATTAAAGGATTACACAAAAGAGATGGTAAATGAAAAATCATTTATCGATATGGCGTATACGTTATTAAATGAAAAAGGTTCAACGATGAATTTATATGACATGATTGACGAATTTAAAAAAATCGGTGGCTATAATGATAGCGAAATTGAAAATCGTGTTGTTCAATTCTATACAGACTTAAATACAGATGGTCGTTTCTTAAGTGTTGGCGATAATATTTGGGGACTTAGAGATTGGTATTCAGTTGATGACATTGAAGAGAAGATTGCGCCAACAATCCAAAAGTTTGATATCTTAGATGAAGACGATGAAGAAGATAAAAATTTAACGTTGCTAGGTGAAGATGATAAAGAAGAGGGCGAATCATCTCAAAGTAATAACAATGAATCAAACGAAATTGAAGATCCTGAAGACGAACCTGTTGAAGAAGAAATTGATGAATCAGATCTTGTTGTTGATGAAGAAGATGACGAAGATATCGAAGAAGAAGACGACGAAACAGAAACTGAAGACGAAGAAGAGTAAGTCATAGAAATTTAATTGACTTTTTCTTCGAACGTGATAAAATTTTATTTGGGCTCCTTTTAATAGGACGATGTGTATAAACTAATATACGCTCCCCTTACAAACATGTGAGAGGGAGCGATTTTTTTATTTTAAGAATGAATAGATAGATGGCTCGATTTCATGAGGAGGAGAACAAATGACAAAATTTATTTTTGTTACCGGTGGCGTTGTTTCTTCATTAGGAAAAGGTATTACAGCTGCGTCATTAGGTAGACTTTTAAAAGATAGAGGATTAAATGTAACGATTCAAAAGTTTGATCCATACTTAAACGTTGACCCAGGTACTATGAGTCCTTATCAACACGGTGAGGTATTCGTTACAGATGATGGCGCTGAAACTGACCTTGACTTAGGACATTATGAGCGTTTCATCGATATTAATTTAAATAAATATTCAAACGTGACAGCTGGTAAAGTATACTCACAAGTTCTTAAAAAAGAACGTCGTGGTGATTACTTAGGTGGTACAGTTCAAGTTATTCCACACATTACTAACGAAATTAAATCACGTTTACTTTTAGCTGGTGAAAGTACAAATGCCGACGTGGTGATTACTGAAATCGGTGGTACGACTGGTGATATTGAGTCATTACCATTTATTGAAGCAATTCGCCAAATTAGAAGTGATTTAGGTCGCGACAATGTAATGTATGTTCATTGTACGTTATTACCTTACATTAAAGCAGCAGGCGAAATGAAAACGAAGCCAACACAACATAGTGTTAAAGAACTTCGTGGCTTAGGTATTCAACCAGACTTAATCGTAGTGCGTACTGAATACGAAATGGGTCAAGAATTAAAAGATAAAATTGCTTTATTCTGTGACATTGATAAAGAAAGTGTTATTGAGTGTCGTGACGCGGAATCGTTATACGAAATTCCATTACAATTAAGTAAACAAGATATGGATGATATCGTAATTGAACGTTTAGATCTTGACGTTAAATATGACACACAACTTGACGCTTGGAATCAATTATTAAATACGGTTAATAACCTTAATGGTAGTGTGAAAATTGCTTTAGTAGGTAAATATGTAAGTCTTCAAGATGCGTACCTTTCAGTTGCTGAATCTCTTAAGCACGCTGGTTATCCATTCCATAAAGATATTGAAATTAAATGGATTGACTCTAGCGAAGTGAATGATTCTAATGCTAAAGAATACTTAGAAGATGTAGATGGTATCTTAGTACCTGGTGGCTTCGGATTCCGTGCGAGTGAAGGTAAAATTTCTGCGATTCGTTATGCGCGTGAAAACAATGTACCATTCTTTGGTATTTGCTTAGGTATGCAACTTGCAACTGTTGAATTTGCGCGAAACGTCGTAGGTTTAGAGGGTGCACATTCAGCAGAGTTAAATCCGAGTACGCCTTATCCAATCATTGACTTATTACCTGAACAAAAAGACATCGAAGATTTAGGTGGCACATTACGACTAGGTTTATATCCATGTAAAATTAAAGCAGGCACTAAAGCTAGTGAAATTTATACAGATTCATTAATTGAAGAACGTCACCGTCATCGTTATGAATTTAACAACGACTTCAGAGAGCGTTTAGAGGAAAATGGTATGATCTTCTCAGGTACAAGTCCGGATGGACGTTTAGTTGAAATGATTGAGCTTAAAGAAAATGATTTCTTCGTAGCTTGTCAGTTCCACCCAGAGTTCTTATCACGTCCAAACCGTCCTCAACCAATCTTTAAAGCATTTATTGAAGCGGCAATTAATCACCGCGAAAACTAAAATTTAGCCCAAGTTACATGATGCGTAACTTGGGCTTTTTACATAGATTTATAAATCTAAATCGCGAATCATTTCTACCATTTGTGTGTAAATTTCATAATAAATATAACTAAACGCAATCGGGTGAGGTGTCACGACTTTATCATAATCCTCAGTAAATACGATTGGACGTGGCGTACTTAAGTCGATAAAGTGCATGAGATGATCTGGCATTGTCGTTTCTTTAGGTTTATTACACACAACAACAAAATCTACATCTTTATCGATTAAAGCTTTAACATCAGCTTGCATGTCTTCTGTGTAAAATGGACTAAATAAGAATACACGATCTGTAGTGTCTAGTTCATCAAGGCTATTTAATGAACTTAGTAGTTTACTTGATTCTAATTTTTCACTGCTTGATGTAACATAGCTTTCAAAACATTTTAAATCATCATAGCCTTTTACATAAACATGACCTTCGCCGCCGATTGCTTGAATTAAGCACTGACTTGCCATTTGAATGTCTAAATCTTGGTTTTCGATACGGTTAAATACACCGTTTATTTGAGTATTGAGTATTTTAGACATGATAAACCTCCGTTCTTCTGTACGTCTCAAATTGTAAGCGATGGCATTTGTAATTGCAATATGGGAGGGCTTTTCAAAAAAAGTGGCGAAAATGGTAAATTTGTTTAACACCTGCGCATATAAATACTGTCATTGAGCGATTTAAAGTACCATTTCATTTCAAAATTAGGTATAATTAATTGAGAATACATTGTGCAAAATATGCACGCGAGGAGGAACGGTCATGCCTTTAGTTTCAATGACAGACATGCTTATTAAAGCAAAAGAAGAAGGTTATGCGGTAGGACAATATAATTTAAATAACTTAGAATTCACACAAGCCATATTAAAGGCTTCTGAAGAAAAGCAAGCGCCAGTTATATTAGGTGTTTCTGAAGGTGCAGCGCGCTACATGGGTGGTTTCTACACAGTCGTTAAAATGGTAGAAGGTTTATTACATGATTACAACATCACGGTACCTGTAGCAATTCATTTAGATCATGGTTCAAGCTTTGAAAAGTGTAAAGAAGCGATTGATGCAGGTTTCACGTCAGTCATGATTGATGCGTCACATGCGCCATTTGAAGAGAACATCGAAATCACGAAGAAAGTAGTTGATTATGCGCACGACAGAGGCGTATCTGTTGAAGCGGAACTTGGTACGGTTGGTGGCCAAGAAGATGACGTTGTAGCAGATGGGGTTATTTACGCTGATCCTAAAGAATGCCAAGAGCTTGTTGAACGTACGGGTATCGACACGCTTGCACCAGCGTTAGGTTCTGTACACGGTCCTTATAAAGGTGAACCAAACCTAGGCTTTAAAGAGATGGAAGAAATTGGAGCTTCAACTGGACTTCCACTAGTTCTACACGGCGGAACTGGTATCCCTACACATGATATTCAGAAGGCGATTTCGTTTGGCACTGCTAAGATTAACGTGAACACTGAGAATCAGATTTCTTCAGCAAAAGCCGTTCGTGAAACGCTTGAAAAGGATCAAGATATGTATGATCCACGTAAATACTTAGGTCCTGCACGTGAAGCAATTATCGAAACTGTTAAAGAAAAAATTGAAATGTTTGGGACGACTAATCGAGCAAAATAATGTTTGAAATGCTATAATAATTATATCAACAGTCACTATACGATTGTATAGTGACTCAGACTGTCGACAAAGTCCTACGGACTTGTCGGCATTTTTTATTTTTCAATATTTTACATAACAACCTGTTTGCCCATTTCTAGTATAATAATAGTAATAAGATATTGAGGTGATAGTATGCTAAATAAATCTTCCAATAACAGAGAACAATTTGAAATGATTTCAATATCTCAGTTAGTTCCTGATGATCACTTGTTACGTAAAGTTGAAAAAGTCTTAGATCTTAACTTTGTTTATGATTTAGTGAAAGATAAATACTGCTTAGATAATGGCAGACCTTCTATAGACCCTGTAATTCTAGTAAAAATCCTTCTAATTCAAAAATTATTCGGTATTAAATCTATGAGACAAACTATAAAAGAAATTCACACTAATGTAGCGTACCGATGGTACTTAGGTTATGGATTCTTTGATAAAGTCCCTCATTTCGGTACTTTTAGCAAAAACTATACCCGCCGATTTTATGATAATAAGGTATTTGAAGAAATCTTCCAACACATCTTAGAAATTGCTTTTGAAAATGATCTTATTAATACCGAGCAAATTTTTATCGATTCAACTCATATTAAAGCCAATGCCAATAAAAATAAATATATTAAGAAAGTTGTTCAAATTGAAGCCAAAGCATACCAAAAAGAATTGGATGATGAAGTAAATCTTCTAAGAAAAGCCGATGGAAAAAAGCCTATAAAAAAGAAAAAGGAAGTGAAAACTAAATATATAAAAGAAAGTAAAACTGATCCAGAGTCTGGTTATTATGTGAAGAGCGAGAGAGAAAAGCAATTTGCCTATTCGCTACATGCATGTGTCGATAGACACGGCTTCATTTTAGATTCACATGTCACTCCAGGAAATGTCCATGATAGTACACAATTGAAACCTATGATAGAAAGAATGGAGAAATTAGGTTTAAAGGCGAGATATGTAGCAGTTGATTCTGGTTATAAGACTCCAGCTAACGCACACTATCTTATTGAAAAATTAATGATACCCGTGATGCCGTATACTCGGCCAAAAGGAAAAGAAGGTTTCTTCAAAAATCGCGATTTCATCTACGATGAATATTATGATAGTTATATTTGTCCTAATGATGAGTTTTTAACTTACAAAAGAACTATGCCCACTGGACACAGACTATATATGTCAAGTTCTGACACATGTCGTGAATGCCCATTATTGAGTAAATGTACCGAAAATAAACAGTTTCAAAAACAAATCCAAAGGCATGTATGGCAAGATGATTTGGATATAGTTGAAGACTTAAGGTTTATGGATTCAATTAAAAAAATATATAAAATGAGAAGCCAAACAATAGAAAGACGATTTGGTGATGCTAAAGAGCAACATGGTATGAGATGGACACGTTTTCGAGGTTTAGGAAAGGTGACAATGGATACGATGTTTACTTGTGCTGCGATGAATTTGAAAAAAGTAGCTACGTGGCTTACATAAGAGTCCGTGAGGACTTCTATTTTAAAGAATTTTATACATATTTTCGAAAAAATCATAAAAAAACAAACTACCGTTACACTTTTTATATGCTATAACGATAGTTTGTCTACAGTCTGAGTCACTATACGATTGTATAGTGACTTTTTACATATATTTAAGTAAAATTTACGTAAATATTATTAGATTATTTTGGGTATATAATGACTGAAAGTTATTTTGCAATTTCAAAATGATTAAACTAAGATGCGCTTTTTATGAAGTGATAAAAGTTTATTAAGAACGTATATAAAAGGAGAACTCAAGCATGGCTGAAGAAGTTATCAAAATAAAAGGCGGCCAACGTTTAAATGGTAAAGTTCAAATTAGTGGGGCTAAGAACAGTGCCGTCGCTATTATTCCCGCAACAATTTTAGCTGAACAACAAGTTACAATTGATGGCTTACCTGAGATTTCAGATGTAGAAACGCTCGTAAGTCTTCTTGGTGACTTAAATATCAAAACATCTCTTAAAGGGGACACACTAGAAGTTAACCCTAAAGAAATAGAGAATGTGCCACTTCCTAATAATAAAGTTGAATCTTTAAGAGCGTCTTATTATATGATGGGCGCAATGCTTGGTCGTTTTAAAAAATGTGTTATCGGTTTACCAGGAGGTTGCCCATTAGGACCTCGTCCAATTGATCAGCACATTAAAGGTTTCAAAGCTTTAGGTGCTAAAATTGATGAATCTAGTACGTCTTCAATGAAGATTGAAGCTGAAGAATTAAAGGGTGCGAACATTTATTTAGATGTCGTAAGTGTAGGAGCGACGATTAATATTATGCTTGCAGCCGTTCGCGCACAAGGCCAAACAGTAATCGAGAACGTAGCTAAAGAACCTGAAGTTGTAGATGTCGCGAACTTCCTTAATAGTTTAGGTGCTAAAGTATCAGGAGCTGGTACTAGTTCTTTAAAGATTACAGGTGTGCCTGAATTAGGCGGCAGCCGTCACAGTGTGATTCCAGACAGAATCGAAGCGGGCACGTATATGTGTATTGCGGCTGCATGTGGTGATAACATCGAGCTTAACAATATTATTGCTAAGCATATCGACCCACTTACAGTTAAATTACGCGAATTAGGTATCGATGTAGATATCGATGAAGATAGCGTACGTATTTCAAGTTCTGAACCATATCAAAGTGTTCATATTAAGACACTTGTATACCCTGGATTCGCAACTGACCTTCAACAACCGATTACGCCTTTATTATTCTTAGCTGAAGGACCAAGCTTTGTTAAAGATACAATTTATCCAAAGCGTTTTAAACACGTGGATGAGCTAAGAAAGATGGGTGCTGATATTTCTGTTGATCAAGGTACAGCTACAATCAAACCATCTAAACTTAAAGGTGCTGAAGTATATGCAAGTGACCTACGTGCTGGCGCATGCTTAATCGTAGCTGCATTACTTGCTGAAGGTGTGACAACAATTCACAATGTAAGACACATCTACCGTGGTTATAGCGGCATCGTTGAAAAACTTCGTGAACTCGGTGCCGATGTGTGGACGGAAGAAGTATAAAACCTTTATTTTAAACACGAACGTGCAATGTCATAACAGAGGTGGATACACATGGAAATATGTCCATACTTAGAAGAAACGTTTAAGATTCTAGGACGCAGTTGGAATGGCTTAATCGTTAATTATTTATCCAGATGTCATAATCATGCAGCACATTTCTCTGACATGAAGCGTGATTTAAAGCCGATTACACCGAGAGCCTTATCAATCAAATTGACTGATTTAGCCGAGTGGGGGCTTGTTAAGAAAGAAGTCATTTCCAACGCGCCTCATTCAGTTCGATATTGCCTTACTGATAAAGGTTTAGCCTTAGCAAAAGCCCTCTTACCAGTAGAAGAGTGGGCTCAAGAATATATTGAACTCGAATCAAAAACAAGTAAATGATACGAATGATGAGCGCAGGACGCCTCGTTTCGTTTACACGATAGGTAAAGTGATACTTTGTCATCGTGATACGAAATGTATACGGGTCCTGCGTTTTTTGGTTTCTCGAAAGGATCGAATGTGGCTTAGGAACGTTTTAAGGTCAATTTAGGAATTTTAGCAAGGTAGGGCTTTTCAAGAAAGGGTTGAATTGGCTTAGTGAAAATTATAGGTCTGTAACAGAACTTTAAGAGGTTGGGGCTTTTAAAAAAAGATAAAGTGATGTTGAGGAGAAATTAGGAGTCTGAACGTCTTTATAAGCGTAGGACTTTTCAAAAAGTAAGAGTGATGTTGAGGAGAAATAAGGTTCCTGAGCATATTTATAAGTGTAGGACTTTTCAAAAAGTAAGAGTGATGTTGAGGAGAAATTAGGAGACTTAACGTCTTTATAAGCATAGGACTTTTCAAAGAGGGAAAGTAAGTTAAAGCAGATGATTTAAACTTTCGAGGGAATCGTCTTAAAATGAAAGTATCAGATGAATAAAGGAGTGACCATTAATGAGAAACCAAACAAAGCAATATATCAATGGCGAGTGGGTTGAAAGTGCAAGTGGTCAAACAATTAAAGTAATCAATCCAGCTACTGAAGAAGTGTTAGGCGAGGTAGCGAATGGTAACGAAGAAGACGTGAATAAAGCAGTAGAGGCTGCTCACAATGTATATTTAGAATTCCGCAATTCAAGTGTAGAAGACCGTAAAGCGTTATTAGATAAAATTGTGAAAGAATATGAAAACCGCAAAGATGATTTAATTGAAGCGATGACGGATGAATTAGGTTCACCGTTACAAAAGTCTGAGGATGTTCACTATGAAGCGGGCTTAAAACACTTTAAAGCTGCGCGTGAAGCTTTAGATACGTTTGAATTTGAAGAACAACGTGAAGATAACTTAATCGTTAAAGAAGCGATTGGTGTTGCAGGCTTAGTAACGCCTTGGAACTTCCCTACGAACCAAACTTCATTAAAATTAGCGGCAGCATTTGCGGCAGGTTGCCCGGTTGTCTTAAAACCTTCTGAAGAAACACCGTATGCTGCAATTATCTTAGCTGAAATCTTTGATAAAGTTGGCGTACCTAAAGGTGTATTTAACTTAGTTAATGGTGACGGTGAAGGTGTAGGTAATCCGTTAAGCGAACACCCTAAAGTGCGCATGATGTCATTTACTGGCTCTGGTCCTACTGGTTCTAAAATTATGGAAAAGGCTAGTAAGGACTTCAAGAAATTTTCTCTTGAGTTAGGTGGTAAATCACCGTTAATCGTGCTTGATGACGCAGATATTGAATTTGCTAGTAAAGCTGCTGTAAGTAAAGTTGTGAATAATACGGGTCAAGTTTGTACGGCAGGTACGCGTACGTTAATTCCTGAATCTCTTAAGGATGAATTCTTAGAAGCGGTTAAACGTGAAATGGAAAATGTTAAAGTTGGTGACCCACGCGAAGAAGGCATTGAAGTTGGTCCTATTATTAGTAAGAAACAATTTGATCAAGTTCAAGATTATATCAAGAAGGGTATCGACGAAGGTGCTACGTTATTCTATGGTGGCGAAGGTAAACCTGAAGGCTTAGAAACAGGTTATTTCGTGAAACCAACAGTTTTTACGGATGTAGATAACAAGATGACGATCGCGCAAGAAGAAATCTTTGGTCCTGTGATGTCAGTAATCACGTATAAAGATTTAGACCACGCGATTGAAATTGCGAACGATACGAAGTATGGACTTGCTGGTTATGTCCTTGGTGAAAATAGAGATAACTTACGTCATGTTGCCCGTTCAATCGAAGCAGGTATGGTTGAAATTAATGAAGCAGGTCGTGCTGCAGACTTACCATTCGGCGGCTATAAACAATCAGGTTTAGGTCGTGAATGGGGCGACTATGGTATTGAAGAGTTCTTAGAAATTAAATCAATTTCAGGTTACTTTAAATAAGGCTAGAGATTGATTAGGTTTAGGTATAGGTATTGGCCGAGTCCACGGGTGGGCTCGGCCATTTTTAGGTTGGGGGATGGAGGTTGAGTCCGTTATGCGAAAGAAAAATAAAACAATCGCATAAGGGTGTCGTTACGCGAAAGAAAATTGAAACAATCGCATAACGGCGTCGTTACGCGAAAGAAAATAAAAACAATCGCATAACGATGCCGCCGATATCGTCATCTATAAAGAATTATTTGGGTGAATAAAAATATCGAAAAATTTTCGATTACGAAAATTTACCTTATTACAAAGACTGAGGCAAACAATGTAGCAAGGAAGCCATGCTACAAAGACTGAGACGAACAATGTAACAAGGAAGCCATGTTACAAAGACTGACGCAAACAATGTAATAAGGACGCCTTGTTACAAAGACTGAGGCAAACAATGTAACATGGCCCACTTGTTACAAAGACTGACGTAAACAATGTAACAAGGACGCCATGTTACAAAGACTAAAGCAAACAATGTAACAAAGAAGCCATGTTACAAAGACTGAGGCAAACAATGTAACAAGGGCGATTCCCTACAACAAACCCTTAAAATCTACTCCGTATCTCCCCCAGGAAAATCCCTTAAATTTTCCCTCCGATCCCCCCTCACATAAAACTCTCAAAAAACCAAAATTCCTCCAAATTACCACTAAATCTACACCTACACCACGCAATATTTTTATAGGTCTATTTAAGACTAGTCATAGTAAATTTTTAAAAAGATTATGTATGTACAAAACACAAAATCCTTTTGTCTTCAAATCGAAAATTTGCTATAGTTATCATGTTGGTAGAGAGATTATTCAACTCGCCACTAAAACTTTTTAGATGAAATGGGTGTAAAATAGATGCCTCAAAAAGAACGAACGTCACCTCAGTATGAATCTTTTCACGAGTTGTATAAAAATTATACTACGAAAGAACTAACAAAGAAGGCAAAATTATTAAAATTAGTTAATTATAGTAAATTAAATAAAAAAGAGCTTGTTCTCGCTATCATGGAAGCCCAAATGGAACAAGACGGAAATTATTATATGGAAGGTATCTTAGATGATATTCAACCTGATGGATATGGCTTTTTAAGAACGGTAAACTATTCCAAAGGTGAAAAAGATATCTATATATCTGCGAGTCAAATTCGCAGATTCGAAATTAAACGCGGCGACAAAGTAACTGGTAAAGTTAGAAAACCCAAGGACAATGAAAAGTATTACGGTTTACTTCAAGTTGACTTCGTAAATGATCACAATGCCGAAGAAGTCAAACAACGACCTCACTTCCAAGCTTTAACACCACTTTATCCTGAAGAACGCATCCTTTTAGAAACAACTACTAAGAATTACTCTACTCGAATTATGGACTTAATCACGCCGATTGGTCTTGGACAACGTGGTTTAATCGTTGCACCTCCTAAAGCTGGTAAAACGTCATTATTAAAAGAAATCGCAAATGCGATTAGTGTAAATAAACCTAACGCTAAGCTATTCATCTTATTAGTAGGTGAACGTCCGGAAGAGGTAACGGACATTGAACGTTCAGTTGAAGATGCTGAAGTCGTACATTCAACATTTGATGAACCACCTATTCATCACGTTAAAGTAGCCGAATTACTGCTCGAGCGTACTAAGCGCTTAGTAGAAATAGGTGAAGATGTCATCGTATTAATGGACTCAATTACGCGTCTTGCGCGTGCCTATAACTTAGTTATCCCGCCAAGTGGACGTACGTTATCAGGTGGTTTAGATCCAGCTTCACTTCATAAGCCTAAGCATTTCTTTGGTGCTGCGCGTAATATTGAAGCAGGTGGTAGTTTAACAATCTTAGCTACAGCTTTAGTTGAAACAGGTTCACGCATGGACGACATGATTTACGAAGAATTCAAAGGTACAGGTAATATGGAGTTACACCTTGACCGTCGTTTATCTGAAAGACGTATCTTCCCAGCAATTGACATCGGTCGTAGTTCTACGCGTAAAGAAGAATTATTGATTTCGAAATCAGAGCTCGATACGTTATGGCAACTGCGTAACATGTTTACAGATTCTCAAGACTTTACAGAACGTTTCTTACGTCGACTTAAGCGTTCTAAAGATAATAAAGATTTCTTTAATCAACTTCAAGAAGCGGCTAAAGACAGTACGAAGACAGGCAAGCCTATAATTTAATCTCTTTGAAAAGGATTTCCATATGGGGTTGCTTTTTAAAAGGTAAACCGATATAATACCTAAGTATTGGGTAAAAAACTCACAAATAACTCTGTTCCAGATGGTTCAGGGCAAAGGAGCTGAATAGAAATGAAACAAGGAATCCATCCAGAATACCGTAAAGTAATCTTCTTAGATACAACTACAAACTACAAATTCTTAAGTGGTTCTACAAAAATTTCTGATGAAACTATGGAATGGGAAGACGGTAACGAATACCCAGTAGTACGTTTAGACGTATCTTCTGATTCTCATCCTTTCTACACAGGACGTCAAAAATTCGCTGCTGCGGATGGTCGTGTGGAACGTTTCAACAAGAAATTTGGTTTCAAATCAAAAAACAACTAATTTGTTTAGGTTTGAAAAAGAAGCATGTTGAATATGGTGCAATTAAGCCGAACAAGAATGTCTTAACATTTTTGATTCGGCTTATTTTTTTACATAAGGGCATTAGATTAAAATTTAGAATTGAATATATTATGTTATAATAAAGCGATTATGTTTTTGGTAAAGGTGGAAACAATCATGTATGAGGCATACCATTCTGGTTGGATAGAATGTATTACTGGTAGTATGTTTAGCGGAAAGTCTGAAGAATTAATTCGACGCTTAAGACGCGGTGTATACGCTAAACAAAAGGTCGTCGTATTTAAACCAGCTATCGATAATAGATATCACGACGAGAAAGTTGTTTCCCATAATGGCAATGCAATCGAAGCAATCAATATTTCATCTGCGAGAGATATATTGTTACAAGATTTAGAAAGTGTTGATATTATAGGGATAGATGAAATTCAATTTTTCGAAGAGGAAATTGTACATATTGCAGAGAAACTAGCTGAGCGCGGTCATCGCGTTATTGTAGCAGGGTTAGATATGGACTTTAGAGGTGAGCCATTTGACCCAGTTCCTAAAATGATGGCAGTGAGCGAACACGTAACAAAGCTACAAGCTGTTTGTTCTGTATGTGGTGCTTCTTCAAGTCGTACACAACGACTCATCGACGGTAAACCCGCGAGATATGATGAACCAATCATTTTAGTTGGTGCTAATGAGAGTTATGAACCGAGATGTCGCGCACATCATGTCGTGATTAAAGAGGAATCTTGTAAGGAGGAAAATTAATGTTTGATCAATTAGATATAGTAGAAGAAAGATATGAACAATTGAATGAGTTATTAAGTGACCCTGACGTTGTTAATGATTCAGATAAGTTAAGAGCGTATTCTAAAGAACAAGCTGACTTACAAAAAACGGTAGAGGTCTATCGTCACTACAAACAAGTTAAAGAAGATATTTCTGAGATCGAAATCATGTTAGGTGAGACTAAAGACAAAGATGAAGTTGATATGCTTAAAGAAGAGCTAAGCGATCTTAAACCTCAAGTACCTCAACTTGAAGAAGAGCTTAAATTCTTACTTATTCCGAAAGACCCTAACGATGATAAAAACGTTATCATGGAAATCCGTGCGGCAGCAGGCGGTGACGAGGCTGCAATTTTCGCAGGGGACTTATTCCGTATGTATACACGTTATAGTGAGTCTATCGGTTATAAAACAGACGTCGTTGAAATGAACGCAAGTGACCACGGTGGTTATAAAGAAATCAGCTTTATGATCCAAGGTCAAGGTGCTTACTCAAAACTTAAGTATGAAAATGGTGCACACCGCGTGCAACGTGTACCTGAGACAGAGTCAGGTGGTCGTATTCATACATCTACTTCAACAGTTGCCGTATTACCTGAAGCAGAAGATATTGAAGTCGAAATTCGTAACGAAGATATTAAAATCGATACGTACCGTTCAAGTGGTGCAGGTGGTCAGCACGTAAATACAACAGATTCAGCTGTACGTATTACGCACTTACCAACTGGAACGGTTGTAACGTCACAAGACGAGAAGTCTCAAATTAAGAACAGAGAAAAAGCGATGAAAGTATTAAAAGCGCGTGTTCATGATATGAAAGTTAAAGAAGAAGAAGCTAAATACGCATCAGAACGTAAGTCAGCTGTTGGTACAGGTGACCGTTCAGAACGTATTCGTACGTATAACTATCCACAATCACGTGTAACGGACCACCGCATTGGTTTAACGATTCAGAAGTTAGATCAAATTATGGAAGGTAAGTTAGACGAAATTATTGATGCACTGACAATGCATGAGCAAACTGAGAAATTGAAAGAATTGAATGATGGTCAACTTTAAGTCTCTTTTGGAAAAGCACCAAGCAATCGCTATAGAACATCAGGTCGATACGCACAGTGTCGAAACATTACTACTTGATTTAATGAACTGGAAATCCATCGATTACTTAATGCATCAAAGTGAAGACGTACCTGCTGAAGACGCACATCGGTTTGAAGTGGCTTTTGCTCGATTGGTAAAAGGCGAGCCAGTACAGTATATCGTGGGATTTCAAGAATTCTATGGTGAACGCTTTGTCGTGTCGAAAGACTGCTTAATACCACGACCTGAAACTGAAGAGGTTACGTTAAGTTTCCTTGAATCAGTGCGTGACGGGGATACCGTCGCAGACATCGGAACAGGCAGTGGTGCTATCGCGATTACGCTTAAACGGTTAAAGCCTGACTTGAATGTTATCGCAACGGATATTTGTGAACGAGCGCTCAAAGTAGCTGAAGACAACGCTAAACGACTCGAAGCGGATATCACGTTCTATCAAGGAGACGTCTTAAAACCACTGATTAACCAAGGCGTGAAATTGGACGGTCTAATTTCAAATCCGCCATACATTTCACGAGACGAAGTCGAAGTCATGTCGTCATCGGTACTTGAATATGAACCAGAAAGCGCATTATTCGCAGCAAATGATGGCTTACTCATCTATGAACGTATACTTCAGGATTTACCACAAGTGTTGAAAAAAGGTGCCGTTGTCGTATTCGAAATCGGCTATCTACAAGGTGAACGTCTGAAAGCTATGATTCAGAACATGTATCCGTCTACTCACGTTCAAGTGCTAAAAGATATGAATCAAAATGATCGCATCATTAAATTTAAATGGTAATTAAAAGTTATGTGTAGTTTTATGCTATACATAACTTTTTCTTATACGATAAGATAAAACATAAAGGAGGGATAATTCATGGAGACACGTATTTGGGATTTAAGCGACTATCAATCCAATGTCCAGGACTATCCACAATTAGAAGAAATCATTCAATGCTTTAATAACGGAGGTCTCGTATGTATCCCGACAGAAACAGTTTATGGACTCGGCGCAAATGCTTACGATGACGAAGCGATTACAAACGTATTTAAAGCGAAAGGGCGTCCTCAAGACAACCCACTCATCGTTCATATTCACGACTTGAGCCAATTAGATGCATTTACGACAAGCATCCATCCTGAGGCTCGAACTTTAATGAAACACCTATGGCCGGGTCCTATTTCATTTATTGTGCCATTAAAGCAAGGCGTTTTAAGCGAAGGTGTCTCAAGAGGGCTCGATTCAATCGCCGTTCGTATGCCGAGTGATGACGTATGTCGTCAAATATTGAAAGCCGTAGATTTACCAATTGCAGCACCAAGCGCTAATATTAGTGGCAGACCTTCACCAACCACATTTGAACACGTTTATCACGACATGGACGGTCGCGTAGATGGCATCATCCGTTCCATACAAAGTGAAGCTGGACTCGAAAGTACAGTCGTTGATTGTCGCACATTCCCATTTAAGATCGCACGACCTGGAGTCATCACCAAGCACATGCTTAATTCAATTGTGTCAGGATGTGTCGATATTAATGAACCGCTCTCCCTTGAAAAGCCCATTGCGCCAGGCATGAAATATAAGCATTACGCGCCTGATGTACCGTTAACGATATTGCTTAATGCGGGTTCAAAGCTACCTTTTGAAATGAATGATTGGCAGAAGGTTGCGTTCATTTATCCAGAGCGCTTACGAGATACGCTACCTCAAGATGCGATTTTCATTCCACTATGTAAGGATGAAACTGATATTACAGGTGCTAATCGAAATCTCTATGCATCCTTACATCAACTTGACGCATTACCATCCATTGAACAAGCGTTTATCTATGGATTTGACGGAAATGAAGATAATGAGGCAATCATGAACCGCATGGAAAAAGCAGCAAATTATAACATTATAAGGGGGGAGTAATGTGAAAATCGTATTTGTTTGTACAGGTAATACATGCCGTAGTCCGATGGCTGAAAGTATTAGTAAGAAAGTATTACCAGCGTCTGTAGAAGTTGTTTCACGTGGCGTGATGGCGATGGAAGGGGCATCAACGAGTGAATCTGTTTATGAGTTGTTAGAGGCGAATTCATATCCTGATCCAACGAAGTCCGCTTCCTTTAAAAAGGTAGATTTAGAGGCAGATTTAATTTTAGTCATGACACATGCGCATAAAGAACAACTTGAACATCTCTATGGTCCTCATAGCAATATACATGTCCTTAATGTATTCATAGAAGAGCCATACGAAGTGCAAGATCCGTACGGTGGTTCATTTGAAACATACGAACGCACATTCAAGCAACTTGAATCCTACATCATGAAAATGAAAACTAAACTAGCTAACGACAAGGCTTGAAATCCTTAAAACTTCATGAATTAGTATAAGTTGAACTTAAAATAAGTTATAATGTAGCTATAAAGCATATTCTAAAACTTATCATTAGGATACGCGGATGATGGAGGTGGATGTATGGAAGCTTTAGATCAATTAATTGAGGAACTGAACGCACAGGGCTTTTTCAAAGAGGGTGAAATGTGCATTATTGGATGTTCTACATCAGAGATTACAGGCTCTAAGATAGGTACGAATAGTTCTATGGAAGTGGCAGAGACGTTATTTAATACGTTCAAAGCTGTTGAAAGAGATACAGGTGTTCACTTTGCCTTTCAAGGCTGCGAACATATAAACCGCGCAGTGACAATTGAACGACGTGATTATGACCCTTATACAATGGAGATTGTAGATGTTGTTCCAGCGCGTCATGCTGGCGGTAGTTTATCTACATATGCCTATCAGCACATGGACGAACCTGTGGTTGTTGAGTACATTAAAGTGCCAAAGGGTATTGATATAGGGCAAACTTTAATCGGTATGCACATTCATCATGTTGCGATTCCCGTACGTACGTCGGTTAAGTACATCGGAGACGCAATTGTATCCATAGCATCATCACGTCCTAAGAAAATAGGTGGAGAACGTGCGCAATACCAATAAATTTAAGTGAGGAGTTTATATATGTCATTTATTGAAAAACAAGATAAGGCAGTATACGACGCTATTCAAGACGAGTTTAATCGCCAAAACAATAACATTGAATTAATCGCATCAGAAAACTTTGTATCAGAAGCAGTAATGGAAGCACAAGGTTCAGTAATGACAAACAAGTACGCAGAAGGTTATCCTAAACGTCGTTACTATGGTGGTTGTGAATTTGTTGACGTTACAGAACAATTAGCGATTGACCGTGCTAAAGAATTATTCGGTGCAGAACATGCTAACGTACAACCACATTCAGGTTCTCAAGCGAACATGGCTGTATATTTAACTGCTCTAGAACAAGGTGACACGGTATTAGGTATGAACCTAAGCCATGGTGGTCACTTAACACACGGCGCTAAAGTGAACTTCAGTGGTAAAATGTTCAACTTCGTAGAGTACGGTGTTGATAAAGAAGGTGAAAGAATCGACTACGATGAAGTGTTACGTGTAGCTAAAGAAGAACAACCTAAACTAATTGTAGCAGGTGCTTCAGCTTACCCACGTGAAATTGACTTCAAGAAATTTAAAGAAATCGCGGATGAAGTTGGCGCTAAATTCATGGTAGACATGGCACACATCGCTGGTTTAATTGCTGCAGGTTTACACCAAAATCCAGTAGAATATGCAGACTTCGTTACAACTACTACACATAAAACTTTACGCGGTCCTCGTGGCGGTATGATTTTATGTAAAGAAGAATATAAAAAGCAAATTGATAAAACAATCTTCCCAGGTATCCAAGGTGGACCTTTAGAGCATGTAATTGCTGCTAAAGCAATCGCATTTGGTGAAGCTTTAAAACCTGAATTTAAAGATTACCAAGAACAAGTTATCAAAAATGCTAAGGCATTAGCTGAAACGCTAGCTGAGGAAGGTTTCCGAATCGTATCTGGCGGCACAGATAACCACTTAGTTGCAGTTGATGTTAAAGGCTCTGTAGGTTTAACTGGTAAAGTTGCTGAAGAGACTTTAGATGAAATCGGTATTACTTGTAACAAGAATGCCATTCCTTTCGACCAAGAAAAACCATTCGTTACAAGCGGTATCCGTCTAGGTACACCAGCTGCTACAACTAGAGGATTTGATGAGGAAGCATTCAGAGAAGTTGCTAAAATCATGAGCCTTGTATTAAAAAATCATGAAGATGAAGCAAAACTTAAAGAAGGCGAAGAACGTGTAAGAAAACTTACGCAAAAATTCCCTCTATACACAAAATAATCCGGAGGCATCATTATGGGAAAAGTTCATGTATTTGACCATCCATTAATTCAACACAAATTAAGTTACATTAGAGATGTAAGTACAGGTACGAAAGAGTTCAGAGAGCTTGTTGATGAAGTAGGCATGCTCATGGCCTATGAAGTTACACGTGATTTAGAATTACAAGATGTTGAAATTGAAACACCTGTAACTAAAATGACAGCTAAACGTTTATCAGGTAAAAAGCTTGCTTTCGTACCAATTCTAAGAGCTGGGCTTGGTATGACTCAAGGTATCTTAAACCTTGTGCCAGCAGCGCGTATTGGACATGTAGGTTTATATAGAGATCCTAAAACTTTACAAGCTGTCGAATACTTTGTGAAATTACCACAAGACATCGAAGAACGTGAAATCATTGTAGTAGACCCTATGCTTGCAACAGGTGCCTCAGCAATCGAAGCAATTAATTCGCTTAAAAAACGAGGTGCTAAACACATTCGATTCATGTGTCTGATTGCTGCTCCAGAAGGCGTTGAAAAAATGAAACAAGCACATGAAGATGTGGATATTTACATTGCGGCACTTGATGAAAAATTAGACGATCATGCTTATATCACACCTGGTTTAGGTGATGCAGGAGATCGTTTATTTGGAACAAAATAAAGTTAATTAAGGAGCCTATGTTATGAAGAAAATAATGACTATCTTTGGGACAAGACCTGAAGCGATCAAAATGGCACCACTTGTTTTACAACTAAAAAAAGATGAACAATTAGAGCCTATCGTTGTTGTGACAGCACAGCATCGTGAAATGTTAGATTCAGTACTTGAAACTTTTGATATCACACCTGATTATGACTTAGATGTTATGCAACCAGGTCAAACGTTATCTCAAGTTACATCAAAAGTATTGAATGGTTTAGAAGAAGTCATTCAAGAAGCTAAACCAGACATGATTCTTGTTCATGGTGATACGACAACTACTTTTGCTGGCGGCTTAGCTGCTTTTTATAACGAAGTAAGTATCGGTCACGTTGAAGCTGGTTTAAGAACATGGAATAAATATTCACCATTCCCAGAAGAAATGAACCGTCAAATGACAGGTATTATGGCGGATTTACATTTCGCACCTACAGATAAATCAGAACAAAACTTACTAAATGAAAACAAACCTCAGGAATCTGTAGTGATTACAGGTAACACAGCAATTGATGCGATGAATACAACTGTTAGAGACTCATACAAGTCAGAAATCATCGATAAACATGAAGATAAACGTATCATCTTGTTAACAGCGCATCGTCGTGAAAACCTTGGTGAACCTATGGAAAATATTTTTAAAGCGGTTAGACGCATCGTTGAAGAAGAAGAGGATACTGTAGTCGTTTATCCTATGCATAAAAATCCTAAAGTACGTGAGATTGCGAAACGTCATTTAGATGATCACGATCGTATCGAACTTATCGAACCGCTAGAAGTTATTGACTTCCATAACTTCGCACATCAAGCACACCTTATTCTTACAGATTCTGGTGGTGTTCAAGAAGAAGCGCCTTCTTTAGGTAAGCCTGTTTTAGTACTTCGTGATACTACAGAGCGCCCTGAAGGTGTAGAAGCTGGGACATTGAAGCTTGCTGGTACCGATGAAGAGGATGTGTATCGACTTACGAAAGAACTCTTAAACGATCAAGAGTTATATAAACGTATGAGTATTGCACAAAATCCATATGGTGACGGAAAAGCATCAGAACGAATTTGTGAAAATATTAAGTTTTATTACAATCTAATTTCTGAAAAGCCAGCACCATTCAAGGCAGAATAGCTCGAAGGTATAATTGTGTCAATTTTGTGAACGAAAGATTGCGATTCGTTAACCGTTTTCTTGATTGAATTGACACAATTTATACCCTATATTATTATGAAAATTGTATGAATGGAACGGCTTTCATAAATTTGTCTAGCATGAGAAAAGAGGCGCTTATGAAATCCTTCGATTCGGTATTTAAACGATATATATTTTTTTATATTTGTTTAGTGGTAACGCTTACAATAATCTATATTTTCACGCTTCACAATCTTGTTTTAGGCCTCATTGTTGGAACAATTGCTTCTTTGATTAATACATATATATTTGAGATTTATCTTAGTCGAGCAACGAAAAACGACACAAGTAGGGTTTCAACAGGTAGTGTTTGGCGCTATTTAGTCGTGATTTTAGCGTGTTTAGTATGGGTTATTGGTACAGAACAATTTGTAAGTATCATAGGTATTTTATTTGGCATTTTAATCGCTTACATTTTAATCGTTATGCGACCAGTATTTAACAACATGAATAAGAATTGAATATTTGAAAAGAGGTGAAGACATGCAGCACGAAGATCCAATTGTTAGTTGGGATGTGTTTGGAATTAACATCACATTTAACCTATCATCCATCATGATGGTTATCATTACAGCAGCAGTTGTATTCCTTATTGCGATTTTATGTACCCGCAATTTACAGAAACGACCAACAGGTAAGCAAAACTTTATCGAATGGATATTCGATTTTGTTCGCGGCATTATCGAAAGTAACCTTGCTTGGTCAAGAGGAGGACAGTTTCATTTCCTAGCTGTTACATTAATCCTCTTTATTTTTGTAGCAAACATGCTTGGGTTACCTTTCCAAATTATTAATGGACATACGCTTTGGTGGAAATCACCTACAGCTGATGCCACGGTAACACTTACATTAGCTACATTAATGGTGCTTTTAACACATTATTATGGTATTAAACTTAAAGGTGCAAAAGGCTATGCTAAAGGGTTTGTTTCACCTTTCGCTATGTTATTACCAATTAACATCTTTGAAGAATTTGCATCAACATTAACATTAGGTCTACGTCTTTACGGTAATATTTATGCCGGTGAGATTTTACTAGGCCTATTAGCTAAGCTTGCATTCGTAGGTATGGGACTAGGTTTAATTGTAAGTATTCCAGGCCTTATTATTTGGCAAGGTTTCTCAATTTTCGTAGGTTCTATCCAGGCCTATATTTTCATTATGTTATCAATGGTATATATGGCACACAAAGTGGCAGAAGACCATTAATTATAAAAATTTGATTAATAATATATAAATAATTTAGGAGGATTTAAAACATGAATTTAATCGCAGCAGCAATTGCAATTGGTTTATCAGCATTAGGGGCAGGTATTGGTAACGGTTTAATCGTTTCTAGAACAGTAGAAGGTGTTGCACGTCAACCAGAAGCACGTCAACAATTAATGTCAATTATGTTCATTGGTATCGGTTTAGTTGAGGCACTTCCAATCATCGGTGTTGTTATCTCATTCATCGTAATGTTCATGAAGTAATAGTAGTTTGACTTTAAAGGCGAAGTCTTCAAAAGGGCTTTCGCCGTTCATTTTATGTAGATTGATACAATTTGATGAAAGGAGTGTACATAAACAGTGAATGCCAATTTATTCGTTCTTGGTGCAGCACAAGGTGGGGTACCATTCGGAACAGCTTTAGTTACGCTCATAACATTTATCATCTTACTTTTACTTCTTAAAAAGTATGCATGGGGACCATTAAAAAGTGTAATGGATGAACGTGAGCGTTCAATTAATAAAGATATTGACGATGCTGAACAAGCAAAAATTAATGCGCAAAAATTAGAAGAAGAAAACAAAGAAACACTTAAAAAGACACAAGATGAGGTTCACAGAATCTTAGAAGACGCGAAACAACAAGCTCGTAAACAACAAGAGGACATTATTCATGAAGCAAATGTTCGAGCTAACGGCATGATTGAAACTGCTCAAAGTGAAATCAACATGCAAAAAGAACGTGCATTATCTGATATTAACAACCAAGTATCTGAGCTATCTGTTTTAATAGCTTCTAAAGTTCTTCATAAAGAAATTTCAGAAAAAGATCAAAAAGCGTTAGTTGAGAAGTATATTAAAGAGGTAGGCGATAAGTAATGGCCAAGGTTGCTCAGAAATATGCTCAAGCACTTTTTGAGGTAGCAGAAAAGAACGATGCTATTGACGAAGTGTACGAAGCGTTTAGAGAAGTTTACAGAGGTACTCATGACGATATCTCTTTCTTTAGAAAGATTGATTTAGAACCAAAATTAACAGCAAGTGATAGACAAAAGATGATCAATGAAATTTTTAAAGACGTTAATGTATATGTACATAATATGTTAATGGTTGTTTCAAATCATCGTCATCTGGCATTAATTCCAGATATTTATGTAGCTTTCGAACAAGAATACAATGCAGCTCATCAGCAAGAACGTGCAGTGATTGAATCTGTGTATCCTTTATCTGATGACGAAATCGATGAAATCGGTAAAGCATTACTCGTTCGTACTGGTTTAAAGAAACTTATCTTAAGCAACGATGTTAACCCATCATTAATCGGTGGTGTTCGAGTTAAGATTGGAACAAAAGTCTTTGACGGTACAGTTCAAAATGACTTAGCAAATTTAGAAAAATCAATTAATAGAGCCAATTAAGAATAAAGAGGAGTGACATAGATGGCCATCAAAGCTGAAGAAATTAGTGCATTACTGCGCTCACAAATTGAAAATTATGAGTCAGAAATGTCTGTTACTGATGTAGGAACAGTTATCCAAATTGGTGACGGTATTGCATTAGTTCACGGATTAAATGATGTTATGGCTGGTGAACTTGTAGAGTTCCATAACGGTGTTCTAGGTTTAGCTCAAAACCTTGAAGAATCTAGTGTTGGTATCGTTATCTTAGGTCCTTACACAGACATTAAAGAAGGCGATGAAGTTAAAAGAACTGGAAGAATCATGGAAGTTCCAGTAGGGGAAGACTTAATCGGACGTGTTGTTAACCCATTAGGTCAACCAATCGACGGTCAAGGTCCAGTTAAAACTTCTAAAACAAGACCTATCGAGAAAAAAGCAACAGGTGTAATGGACAGAAAATCAGTTGATGAACCATTACAAACTGGTATCAAAGCAATCGATGCGTTAGTACCTATCGGTCGTGGTCAACGTGAGTTAATCATTGGTGACCGTCAAACAGGTAAAACGACAATCGCTATTGATACAATCCTTAACCAAAAAGACCAAGATATGATTTGTATCTACGTAGCTATTGGTCAAAAGGAATCAACAGTTCGTGCTAACGTTGAGAAATTACGTCAAGCAGGTGCTTTAGATTACACAATCGTTGTATCAGCATCAGCTGCACAACCTTCACCATTACTTTACATTGCGCCATATGCAGGTGTAACTATGGGTGAAGAATTCATGTTCAACGGTAAACAAGTTTTAATCATTTATGATGACTTAACAAAACAAGCTGCGGCTTACCGTGAACTTTCATTATTATTACGTCGTCCACCAGGCCGTGAAGCATACCCAGGTGACGTGTTCTACTTACATAGTAGATTACTAGAAAGAGCTGCGAAGTTAAATGATGAATTAGGTGGCGGTTCGATTACTGCACTACCTATCATCGAAACACAAGCAGGGGACATCTCAGCATACGTTCCAACAAACGTTATCTCAATCACTGACGGTCAAATTTTCTTACAATCTGATTTATTCTTCTCAGGTGTACGTCCAGCGATCAATGCAGGTTTCTCAGTATCACGTGTAGGTGGTTCTGCGCAAATCAAAGCGATGAAAAAGGTAGCTGGTACACTACGTCTTGACTTAGCATCATTCAGAGAGTTAGAGTCATTCGCACAATTTGGTTCTGACTTAGATGAAGCTACAGCAAGCAAATTAGAACGTGGTAAACGTACTGTAGAAATCTTAAAACAACCTCAAAACCGTCCAGTACCGGTTGAATACCAAGTACTAATCATCTTCGCTTTAACAAAAGGTTACTTAGATGATATTCCGGTTGAAGATATCACTCGTTTTGAAGAAGAAATTACTGAGTGGGCTAAAGTTAACGCTAGCGACTTACTTTCAGAAATTAAAGATACTGGTAAATTACCAGACGCAGATAAATTCGACAAAGCAATTACTGAATTCAAGAAAAGTTTCAAAGTCACTGAATAAATCTTAGTTTAATAAAAAGGTGGTGAGATAATGGCTTCACTTAAAGATATTGATTCACGTATAAAATCAACCAAGAAAATGAAGCAAATTACAAGTGCAATGAACATGGTATCTAACTCTAAACTTCGTAAAGCTGAACGTAATACTAAAACGTTCACGCCATACATGGAGAAGTTACAAGATGCTATAACTGCCATTGCTGGTGCTAATCAAACTTCTTCACATCCTATGTTAAACGAGCGTCCTGTTAAGCGAAGTGGTTACATCGTAATCACAAGTGATAAAGGTTTAGCGGGTGCTTATAGTGCAAACGTTATTAAAAAACTTGTACAAGATATTGAGAAGAAACATAACAGTAAAGAAGAATACACACTACTTGTATTAGGTGAGAATGGCGTAACGTTCCTTAAGAATAGAGGTTTTGAGATTGAATCATCAATGACTGAGATTCCTGATCAACCTTCATTTAAATCCATTCAAGCACTAGCTGAAAAAGCTATTGATTTATATAGTGAAGAGAAAATAGATGAATTATCTATTTATTACAGTCATTATGTAAGTGTACTTGAAAATAAACCGGTTAGTAAGAAAGTATTACCATTATCTCCGGAAGATTCTAGTCAAGGTCATGGTCAAATGTCTTCATATGAATTTGAACCTGACAAAGAAAGTATCTTAAAGGTAATTTTACCTCAATATATCGAAAGCCTTATCTATGGTACGATCTTAGATGCTAAAGCAAGTGAGCATGCCTCACGAATGACTGCAATGAAGAATGCAACGGATAATGCAACTGACTTAATTGATGATTTATCATTAGAATATAACCGAGCACGTCAAGCAGCTATCACACAACAAATTACTGAAATTGTTGGTGGTTCTGCAGCGTTAGAATAATAATTTAAAGGAGGCAAATAACATGGGAGTAGGCCGTGTAACTCAAGTTATGGGTCCTGTAGTAGATGTTCGTTTCGGACATAAAGAAATACCAGCGATTAATAATGCTTTAACATTAGAAGTTCCTCAGGAAGACGGACAAACGTCACTTTTAACATTAGAAGTTGCACTTCAACTTGGTGATGATGTTGTAAGAACAATTGCAATGGACTCAAGTGACGGTGTTAAACGTGGTGCAGAAGTAAAAGACACAGGTAAACCAATCAGTGTACCAGTTGGTGATAACACTTTAGGTCGTGTATTTAACGTTTTAGGTGACACGATTGATTTAGATGAAAAAATTGGTGACTCAGAACGTAGAGACCCAATTCACAGAGAAGCACCTCAATTCGATCAACTTTCAACTGAAGTTGAAATTTTAGAAACAGGTATTAAGGTAGTAGACTTATTAGCACCTTACATTAAAGGTGGTAAAATTGGTTTATTCGGTGGTGCCGGTGTAGGTAAAACCGTTTTAATCCAAGAATTAATCAACAATATCGCCCAAGAACATGGTGGTATTTCAGTATTCGCTGGTGTTGGTGAACGTACTCGTGAAGGTAACGACTTATACTTTGAAATGAAAGACAGTGGCGTTATCGAAAAAACTGCCATGGTATTTGGTCAAATGAACGAGCCACCTGGTGCTCGTATGCGTGTAGCTTTATCAGGCTTAACAATGGCTGAATATTTCCGTGATGAAAAAGGTCAAGACGTACTTTTATTCATCGATAACATCTTCAGATTTACGCAAGCAGGTTCTGAGGTATCAGCGTTACTTGGACGTATGCCTTCAGCCGTTGGTTACCAACCAACACTTGCTACTGAGATGGGTCAATTACAAGAACGTATCACTTCAACTAACAAAGGTTCTGTAACATCTATCCAAGCGGTATTCGTACCTGCCGATGACTATACTGACCCTGCACCTGCTACAGCGTTCGCTCACTTAGATGCAACAACTAACTTAGAACGTAAATTAAGTGAAATGGGTATCTACCCAGCCGTTGACCCATTAGCATCTACTTCAAGAGCATTAGAACCAGCTGTTGTTGGTGAAGAACACTATGACGTAGCACGTCGTGTTCAATCAACATTACAAAAGTATAGAGAATTACAAGATATCATCGCTATCTTAGGTATGGATGAATTATCTGAAGAAGATAAGAAGACGGTTGAGCGTGCAAGACGTATTCAATTCTTCTTATCACAAAACTTCCACGTAGCTGAACAATTCACTGGTCAAAAAGGTTCTTATGTACCAGTTAAAGATACTGTTAATGACTTTAAAGAAATCTTAGAAGGTAAATATGACCATATTCCAGAAGATGCTTTCCGTTTAGCTGGTGGCATTAATGATGTATTAGCTAAAGCGAAAGACATGGGTGTGGAAGTATAAACAATTAGGAGGCATGGATAATGAATACATTAACCCTTGAAATCGTAACTCCTAATGGATCGGTTTATCAAAAAGAAAATGTTGAACTTGCAGTACTTCAAACGACTGCAGGCGAGATGGGTGTCATGCATGGACATATTCCAACAGTGACACCGCTTAGGGTAGGTCACATTAAAGTTAACTTTGATAACGATTCGGACTTTATAGCTGTCACAGAAGGCTTTGCCGAAATTAGACGCGATAAAGTCAACATCCTTGTTCAAACAGCTGAAACTGCTGATGAAATTGATGTTGAACGCGCTAAGTCAGCTAAACAACGTGCAACATTCTATTTAGACGGTGATAAAGCCGATACGGATATTAACCGTGCTCAACGTGCTTTAGAACGTGCGAATAATCGTATTGAAGTTGCTAAATTTAAATAATTGACTATTAAAAAGGTTTGGATGTAACTCATCCAAACCTTTTTTTGAGTTATTTTCATAATCGTTTATTAAAGATAAGGCGAAATGTCATTTAAACAGTAATATTTTTAATTTTGAAGCATAAAATATATCATTTAGCGCTATAATCGTGTAAAATGAGAAACAGAAAATCTGTTAAGGAGTGCAAAATATGGCGTATTTAGGGCAATATGCATTAATCAGTTTAGTAATGCATGTCATTTGTATATGTATAGCGTATTGGGCACTGCATGCGATTAGGCTTGACCAATGGTTTAAAAAAGGTTACAATGCACAGATTCAAGTATGTATGATATTTATAGCAATACTACTAGGTACTAGTGTAAGTAATTTTATAGTGGATTTACTCAAGTATTCATCTCAAATACAGCACCTTTTTTAAGTGGCTTTTGAAATGAAGAATAAATGAAATTTACATAAATTTAGAACATACTTATTTCTTTAACAGATATAGAAAAACGAATGAGAAGTAATAAGTGGAGGCATAAATATGGATAGAATAGTTATTAAAGGCGGAAATAAATTAGAAGGTAGTGTTAAAGTAGAGGGCGCTAAGAATGCCGTACTACCTGTTCTAACTGCCTCATTATTAGCGAGCAAAGGTGAAAGTAAGTTACTAAATGTACCTGAGCTTAGCGACGTTACGACGATCAATAACGTACTTAAAACGTTAAATGCATCAGTATATTATGATGTGAAGAATAAATCAGTAGAAGTAGATGCTACGCATAAACTTAATGAAGAAGCACCTTATGAATATGTAAGTAAAATGCGTGCAAGTATCCTAGTTATGGGTCCTTTATTAGCGCGTTTAGGATATGCGAAAGTAGCATTACCAGGTGGTTGTGCAATCGGTACACGCCCAATTGAACAACATATTAAGGGATTTGAAGCGCTAGGTGCTGATATTCATCAAGAAGGCGGCTTCATCTTTGCTGAAGCGAAGGACGGTCTAATCGGAACTGACATTCACTTTGACTTCCCAAGTGTAGGCGCGACACAAAACATTATTATGGCTGCTTCTTTAGCAAAAGGCAAAACAGTTCTTGAAAACGCTGCTCGTGAGCCAGAAATTGTTGACTTAGCTAATTATATTAACGAAATGGGAGGTAATATATCTGGAGCAGGCACGAATACGATTATTATTAACGGCGTTGAAGAATTAACAGGCGTTACACACTCTATCATTCCTGACCGTATTGAAGCTGGTACGCTCATGATTGCTGCAGCGATCACACGAGGAGATGTACTCGTACAAGGCGCGATTAGAGAGCACATGACAAGCCTAGTTTATAAATTAGAAGAAATGGGCGTTGAATTAGACTTCTTAGATGAAGGTATCCGTGTTCGAGCTCAAGATACATTACAACCAGTTGACATTAAGACGTTACCGCACCCTGGCTTCCCTACAGATATGCAATCTCAAATGATGGCATTATTATTAACTGCAGAAGGTCATAAAATTATTACTGAAACTGTATTTGAGAACAGATTTATGCATGTTGGAGAATTCCAACGTATGAACGCACGCATTTCCGTAGAAGGTCGTAGTGCTAAAATTGAAGGACGAAGTGAATTACAAGGTGCTAAAGTGAAAGCAACCGATCTAAGAGCGGCGGCAGCACTTATTTTAGCTGGGTTAGTTGCTGATGGCGTAACTGAAGTGACGCAATTAAAACATTTAGACCGTGGCTATGTTAACTTACATGGTAAGCTTAGAGACTTAGGTGCTAATATTAAACGTGTAAACGATTAATTAAAGGGTTGATTGATAATGAAACAGTTCAAGTTATTATGGTCATATGCATCTTTTAAACTACTCATTATTGTAATTCTTATGGTACTTTTATTTATTGTAGGAATTGCAATAGGTTTTATTATCAATCACCAAAGTATTTCTGATATATTTAATTTTGAAACATGGCATTATTTAATAGAAATTCTATTTAAGTAATTTCGGAGGTCTCTATTATGGAAACAATTTTCGATTATAATGAAATTAAAAACATTATCCCACACCGTCAACCATTCTTATTAATCGACAAAGTTGTAGGTTTTGAAGAAGGTCAAAAGTGTGTAGCGATTAAACAAGTATCTGGTAACGAACCTTTCTTCCAAGGTCACTTTCCTGATTACGCTGTTATGCCTGGTGTATTAATCACTGAAGCATTAGCTCAGACAGGTGCGGTAGCACTTTTAAACAATGAACAAAACAAAGGTAAAATTGCATTATTTGCAGGCATCGATAAATGTCGCTTTAAGAAACAAGTTGTTCCTGGTGATACACTTGAATTAGAAGTTGAAATCACTAAAATGAAAGGGCCTATCGGAAAAGGTAGTGCTAAAGCTACTGTAGATGGCCAATTAGCTTGTTCATGTGAAATTACGTTCGCATTACAAGATGCATAATAAAAAGTGGTTAGGATATTCGTCCTAACCACTTTTTTTATACACGTTCATCTTTAAGTCTTGGTTTAGATTGCATCATGCGTTTAAAGGTCGTCACAAGTTCTTCACCGTCTTTACCTTCATCAACGAGTTGCTCTAATAAATTTTCCGCATAAACTTGTCGTAATGTATAGATATGACACTCAAAAACCACTGATATCGTATCTTCTAGCTTTGTAATATGTTTAATCGTCGCATCAAATAATGCTGGATCGTTTGAAGGTCTAGTGATAACTACCCTGATATCTAATAACGTTTCATCATCCATATACGCTTTCATTGTTTCATAATGAATGTCAGAAAGAACGATTTCAAGTAACCATCCTGTTCCACTATTCTCTTTATTTATAATGACGCCATCTTTAATTTCATATTCATTTATTCTTTCATCATCTGTAATAATTTGAAATCTTACTGCTTTGAAGGTTTTCATGTTAATCACTTCCCATAACAAAAGTTAAAAGTTTACGAAAAATTAGATTCTGTAACCATTATAACGCATTTTTTGTCTGAAAACTCAAATTTTCCCTGATTTTGAGTGAATTTAAGTCCGAAAATGGATTTTTTGCACTTTGACGGCTTATACATAAATCTTACATAATATCGAAAAGGAGGTGCCTCAATGATTAATAAAATTGTAATCGTAGGCCGTATAACTAAGGATCCACAGCTTTTTGAAAAGGAGGATAAACGCGTAGTTTCGTTTTGTGTAGCAACTGAACGAAATTATAAAAATGAAGATGATGAAATGATTTATGATTTTCATTTATGTAAAGCTTTCGGTAAGACAGCAACAAATATTAAAAAGTATACGAAACAAGGTTCTATCGTAGGCGTTACTGGGCAAATGCAAACTAGACAATATGAGAAGGATGATAAAAAACATTATAGTACTGAACTGGTAGTTGATACGATTAAATTTATGTCACCATTAAATCCCAAAAAAGATCAGAAACCGAAAAAAGAAACAGATGATCTGGAACAAATTCTTTCAACGGTTTCAACAAATTAACTTAATGATGATGTATATTATTACAATATAATTACAAAAATTGTTTCTATAATATAAAAACTTTAACGATATAGCGTTGCATGATGGAATTCAGCGAAAAATATCGTATTAAGAAACTAATAATTTTTTATAATTAGTATTAACTCAAAATAGATTTCGTTATTTACTTGTAACTTCAAATCAATAATCTTTTGATACGATGAATGTAGCAAAATAAGTCATTGAATAAAACCTATGTGGGAGGATTTTTTGATGAAAAAATTATTTGTAGCTTCAACAGCGACAGCAGCACTATTAGCAGCTGGTATCGGAGTTAATGAAGAGGCACACGCAGGTGGAACAAATTCAGGACAAGAAGCTAACACAGACGTTCAAAACGATGGTGTACACAAATTAGTATGGGGAGACACTTTAAGTGAATTAGGTGTTGAATACAATGCATCAGTTCAAGAATTAATGGATTGGAACGAATTATCATCAGATTTAATCTATGCTGGCGATGACTTAATCGTTGATGAAAACGTTGCAGCACAAACAAATCATGAACAAGAAGAAGTTGCAGTAGCGAATCAACAAGCTGCACAACAACAAGCAGTAGCAGAGCAACAAGCAGTAGCAGAACAACAAGCAGCAGAGCAACAAGCAGCGGCAGAACAACAAGCGGCAGCAGAACAACAAGCGGCAGCAGAACAACAAGCAGTAGCACAACAACAAGCAGCAGAACAACAAGCAGCAGAACAACAAGCGGCAGAACAACAAGCGGCAGCAGAACAACAAGCAGCAGAGCAACAAGCAGCGGCAGAACAACAAGCAGTAGCACAACAACAAGCAGCTACTCAAAACGTTCAAATTCCTGCACACTTACAAACTATCGCGCAACGTGAATCAAACGGTGACCCAACAGCTATTAACCCTACATCAGGTGCAGCAGGTAAATATCAATTCTTACAATCTACTTGGGACTCAGTAGCACCAGCTGAATACGTTGGTGTTTCTCCAGCACAAGTACCAGAACACGTTCAAGATGCAACAGCAGTAAAATTATATAACAATGGTCAAGGTGCACATCACTGGGTAACTGCATAATATATATCGTATTTTCAGGCACGGGACAAATCAATGTCTCGTGCTTTTTTGCGTTCTTTTATAGAATGTCATCGCTATAAACCCCTTAATAAAGGTGAAAGTATCGAGTGCGATTTCTTTAGAAAAGTCCAATATTTAGAAACTCTAATAAATAATAAATACAATTTTTAGTTTAAACTATAAAATAATTTCCGGTGTAATACATATGTAAAAAAAGACTTTTATCTTTTATGTGTCTGTAATATGTTTGAAAAAATAATGTGTTAAATTAAATGCAGTAATAAATTTAAAGGCTAAAATCATTACTTTATGGGAGGAAACCTTAAATTATGAAAAAGTTTATCGCATCATCAACTTTAGCTTTAACTTTAGGTGTTACTGGCGTAACTGCTGGTCAAACAGCTGAAGCAAGCGAATACACTGTAAACCAAGACAAATTAGTTAACTTAGCTTTATATCACCAAGACCAATTAAATAACGCACCAGTTCAAGAAGGTGCATACAATATTAACTTTAACTGCAACGGATTAAACTATAGCTTCGTATCTGACGGTACTTACTGGGCATGGAGCTATGGTGCAGGTGAACAAGACGCTTCAAAATTATTACCAGGATACAAAGCAGACGTTAAAACATCTGCAGTTTCTTATGAAGCGCCAAAAACTACTCATACACAATCATACAATCAAGTAAGTAATACGACTTCAAATGTAACAACATCTACAACTACTTACCAAGCACCACAAGTTACTCAAGCACCAGTTCAAAGACAAGTTCAAACACAAGCTGTTTCAACTGGCGGTTCAGTATATGATCAATTCATCGCTGCTGGTGGTACTGATTCTATGTGGAGAAATATCGTATTACCTGAATCTGGTGGTAATCCTAATATCGTAAGCCCGTATGGTTACCGTGGTTTAGGTCAAACTAAAGAACACTGGGGTACAGGTTCAGTAGCTTACCAAACTCAAGGTATGCTTAACTACGCTGTACAACGTTACGGTTCAGTAGAAAACGCTGTTAACTTCCGTTTAGCTAACAATTGGTGGTAAGCCGACTATAAAAGATCTGGATTTATTCCGGGTCTTTTTTTTATGAGCAAATAAGCTACCTATTGTAAAAATACGTCAATCAAGCCTTTTTAAAGATTGATAATTTGAATCGGACAACAATGTCTGTTAACTTTAAATTGAAGACAATAAAAGACTGCTAGGGGTGCCGAATAGGCTGAGATAGTTTTACTAAACCCTTTCGAACCTGATTTGGTTTATACCAACGTAGGAAAGTAGTCAACGTATTCATGAGTCGGAAAGAATAACAAATGACAATGCGTTAGACTGCTTTTAAAGAGCAGTCCTTTTTAATATACAAATAGAAAGGATGCATAATCATGTCATTTGCAAAAGAACTTAAAGAGAAAGCAGAACCAATTGTAGAGGCAATTTACAAAGATCCGTTTATTCAAAAGATGATTGAAGGCGAGCTTGATAAAGAAGCAGTTAAACATTACCTTCAAGCAGATTCACGTTATTTAAACGAATTTGCAAAGATTTATGCATTATTGATTCCTAAGGTTGATTCAAAAGAAGAAATTCAATTTTTAACAGAACAAATTAATTTTGCGAGCTCAGGCGAAGTTGATGCGCACATCACGTTAGCTGAATATGTAGGCGAATCATATGAAAGCATCATTGAAAAAGGGGAATGGTTCCCAGCAGCAGACCACTATATTAAGCATATGTATTACAACGCTTATGCTTTTGATAATGTGGCGTACACAATTACTGCAATGGCGCCATGCCCATATGTATATCAACAAGTAGGTAAACGTGCGATGAAAGACCATCAATTTAGTGATGATAATCCATTTAAGAAATGGTTTGAATTCTATGATACTGAGATGGATCCGCTTATCGAACAAATTGATTCATGGTTAGACGAACGTACTCAAAATATGACTGACGAAGAGAAGCAAGTTCTTGAAAAGAATTTCTTACAAAGTGCGAATCATGAAAGACGCTTCTTCAACATGGCATACAATAAAGAAGAATGGAACTATGGAGGTTAAATGATGAGAAAACCTAAAATAGCTTTAACGATTGCAGGTACAGATCCGACTGGCGGCGCTGGTGCGATGGCAGACTTAAAGTCATTCCATGCTTGCGGTGTCTATGGTATGGCAGCCTTTACAAGTGTCTTAGCTCAAAATTCTAAAGGTGTTCAACATATTCATAACTTAGAGGTAGACTGGTTAGAAGAACAACTTGAAAGTGTCTTCACAGACGAGGTACCGCACGCGATGAAGACGGGCATGATTCCAACGAAAGAAATGATGGAAGTAATCGCTTCTTACGTTAAGAATTATCAAATTCCGTATGTAATCGACCCAGTCATGATTGCTAAAAGTGGCGATTCACTCATGGACGATAAAGGTAAATCTGAACTTCAAAATATTTTATTACCGCTTGCAGACGTAGTGACGCCTAATATACCAGAAGCTGAAGAAATCGTTGGTTTTAAGCTTGATAGTGAAGAAAAAATTCATCAAGCAGGCAAAGTATTCATTGAAGATATTGGTTCTAAAGGCGTTATTATCAAAGGTGGTCATTTAGAAGGTAATGCAACGGACTACCTATTTACGAAAGATCAATCTTATACGTTCGAACAAGAACGTTATGATACCAAGCATACTCATGGTACAGGTTGTACATTTTCAAGTGTGATAACAGCTGAGCTTGCTAAAGGTAAAACGATGTATGAAGCGGTTAAGAAAGCGAAATCCTTCATCTCACTAGCTATTAAATACACACCTGAAATTGGCCAAGGTCGTGGCCCTGTTAATCATTTTGCTTATCAGAAATTAAAGGGGTTAGATGATGAATAAATTACTTGAACTTCGTGAAAAGGCACCACTCGTAGTTTGTTACACAAACGACGTTGTTAAAAACTTTACTGCCAATGGTCTATTAAGTTTAGGTGCCAGTCCTGCTATGAGTGAAGCAGTAGAGGAAGCTGAGGACTTTTACAAAGTGGCAGATGCTTTGCTCATTAATATTGGTACGATGACAAAAGATAAAAGTAACGTCATGTTAGAACTCGGTAAAATCGCAAATCGTGTAGGCGTACCTGTTGTCTTTGATCCAGTAGCGGTTGGTGCATCATCATTTAGGAAATCCTTTGTGCGTAAATTCTTAGATGACGTTGATGTGAGTGTCATTAAAGGGAATGCTTCAGAAATTCTGACACTAATTGATGAAACGACTACGATGAAAGGTACAGATAGTAGTCAGGATTTAGATAGCGTTAAAATTGCACAAGAAGCCTATAAGCAGTATAATACGGCTATCGTTTTAACTGGTAAGGAAGATGTTATTGTCCAAGACGGAAAAACGATTGTGCTTAAAAACGGTTCTGAAATGTTAACTAAAGTTACAGGTGCAGGTTGCTTATTAGGTGCTGTAGTCGCAAGCTTTTTACTTCGAGAAACACACCCGAAACTTGATGCGTTAAAAGAAGCGGTATCTGTATTTAACATCGCAGCAGAACAAGCTGAGATGACTGAAGGTGCCACGCTTCCTGGTACATTTCAAGTAGCTTTAATTGACGAACTCAACCGTTTAGGCGAAGAGACTTATAAAATGGGGCTTATAGAGAAAGAAGTGTGACTCATGTTTCATAGAGAACAACTTAAATTATATTTTATTTGTGGAACACAAGATGTTAAGTCTGGTGCTACCATTCAAGATATATTAAAGGAAGCACTAGAAGCGGGCATCACGATGTTTCAATTTCGTGAAAAAGGTGAGGGCGCGTTAACAGGTGACGTTAAACGTGAACTCGCTCTCGAACTACAATCATTATGCCAAGATTATCAAGTACCTTTCATTGTTAACGATGATGTAAAACTCGCTCAGGATATTGATGCGGACGGTATTCATGTAGGTCAAGATGACGAGGATGTCAGCGCATTTTACCGTGACTTTGAGGATAAAATTGTTGGTCTTAGCGTTGGTAACTTTGAGGAGTATGATCAATCTGACTTAACGCATGTTAACTATATTGGTGTTGGGCCTGTTTATACAACATTTTCAAAGCCTGATGCGAAGATGCCAGGTGGCGTTACACGAATTCGTAAAATGAGAGAGTATGATACGGAAATTCCTATTGTAGCAATAGGGGGTATTCATGAAGAGAACATTGCACCTATTATACAACAAGGTGCCGATGGTGTAGCGACGATTTCTTCCATTACGAAAAGCCAAAACATTAAAGAAACAGTTCAAAGATATCTCGAACAAATGAAATGATTAGCAAAATGTTAATTTTTGTTTCACACTCAACATTTGTATGATAGAATTATTTCTATGTGATTAATACAATTGAGGTGGAAAAATGAAGAAAAAAGCGTTACTACCTATGTTGTTAGGTGTAGTGGTTCTTTTAGCAGGTTGTGACTACTCGAAGCCTGAGAATAGAGACGGATTCTTTTTTAACACGTTTGTTCAGCCTATGGATAACTTAATCCACTGGCTTGGTGGTATGCTTGGTAACAACTATGGTTTAGCAATTGTTTTACTTGTATTAGCAATTCGTTTAATCTTATTACCTTTTATGTTATCAACTTATAAGAATTCTCATATGATGCGCGAGAAAATGAAGATTGCGAAACCTGAAATGAACGAAGTTCAAGAGAAGGTTAAGCGCGCGCGTACACAAGAAGAAAAAATGGCCGCAAACCAAGAAATGATGAAGGTTTATAAGAAATATGATATGAACCCTGTTCAAAGCATGATGGGTTGTTTACCAATTCTTATTCAAATGCCTGTTGTAATGGGCTTATATTTCGTACTTAAATTCCCATCAGACGGCGGTATTAAAGAATTCCCTGATTTCTTATGGTTTAAATTAACAGAACCTGATATCGCGATTACAATTATCGCGGGTGTTCTTTACTTCATCCAAGCTTATGTATCAAGTTTATCTATGCCTCAAGAGCAAAAGCAAATGGGTTATATGATGATGATTATTTCACCAATCATGATCATTTGGATTTCATTTACTTCTGCAGCGGCATTAGGTTTATATTGGTCAGTCAGTGCGGCATTCTTAGTACTTCAAACTTACTTAGCTAACCAATACTATGGTAAGAAAGCTAAAGAAGAAGTTGCACCTATGATTGAGAAGTTTGAACGTGAGAAGAAAGATGCTAAGAAAACAGGCAAGAATACGAAAGTAGTTTCAAAAAATAAATCTAAGAAGAAAAAATAATAAGCACAATAATTAGACGCGACTTCGATAGTCGCGTCTTTTTCTATAATATTGGAGATATAAGTTTACTCATAGCTTCTTTGATTTTGATTATAGTGCCACGTTGTTCGTAGCGTTCTTGAGTAAGAGGTTTTGATACTTCAAGGTCCTTTTCAAATGCTTCACGAAGTTGTTGGGTTATCGATTCACTATAAAGAAAGGCATTAACCTCAAAGTTAAGAGTGAAACTACGATGATCCATATTTGCTGTACCAACACTTGCTATCTCATCATCAATGAGTACAACCTTTGAATGTAGGAAACCATCTTCATAGGTATATACCTTAACGCCTGCATCTAATAAATCAGCGACGTTTTGATACGTTGCCCAATAAACAAAGGGGTGATCAGGTTTACATGGTATCATCACTTTAACATCAACGCCGCCAAGTGCAGCAATCTTAATCGCATCCATGAACGATTGGTCTGGGATGAAATATGGTGTTTGAATATAGATAGATGATTTAGCCATAGATATCATCTTCATGTAACCATATTTAATTTGTTCCCAAGATTCATCAGGTCCACTTGAAGCGATTTGAATGCCTGTTGTAGTATGCACATCGACATCAGGGAAATATTTATCGTCGTAATTAATGCTGTCACGTGATGATTGAGAGTTCCAATCCGTTATAAAACGTAATTCAAGCGCGTTAACCGCATCACCATGTATTCTAAGGTGTGTGTCACGCCAATTACCAAATTTCTTAGATAAACCGAGGTATTCATTACCTACATTAAACCCGCCAACGTATCCAATTTCACCATCTATTGTTACTATTTTGCGGTGGTTACGGTTGTTCATGCGCAAATTAATGAGCGGTAATTTTGATGGGAAGAAAGCAGCTACTTTACCGCCTTTAGCCTTAAATTTCATAAAGTCACGCATCGTCAGTACACGTGAACCCATATCATCATAAAGCATTTTAACTTCCAAACCTTCTTCCAATTTTTCTGTTAAAGCCTCGATGATACGATTACCTAACGAATCATTTCTAAAGATATAATACTGTATATGGATATATGTTTTCGCATTTTTAATATCCTTTAAAAGCGCTTCAAATTTATCATTACCATTCGTAAATATTTGAACTTCATTAGATGTTGTAAAGAACGCAGAGTTATTAAATAACAACATTTGAATCATGTCGCGATAGTGAACAAGATGTTTCTCGCGTTGCGTATAAGCGTTGTTCATTAATGCTTCTAATTGTTCATTTACGATATCTTCTAAACCAATTTTATCTTCTTCATTAACCTTAAATGTGTCTCGATTTTGGATTTGTCTGCCGAAAAGCAAATAAAGAATAAATCCAATGATTGGAAATAAAACAAGAACTAATAACCAAGCCCATATTGATCCAGCACTTTTACGTTCCATAAAAATAATCGTAAAAGCAAAGGCTAAGTTTAAAATAAAGGCGCATATCAAGATGATATTAAACACCAAATTTGTATGAGACACAGATAAGCCGTATAAGTCTACCATGTCTGACCTCCTGATTGTTTTTACAAATTTCTTTGGAAGACATTTTAAAATAGTGTAATGGGGTATATCTTAAATAGAAGTGTTTTATCACAAATCAAACGCCTCTAATGAAAATATTGTACCATGAATCGCATGTTCAAGCACTTGACCACCTGCTACTACAAGGATAAAATTAATTTATAAACGATGAGTAGGGGTGCAATCATGTCAAATATAGATAAAGCTCAACATTCTGAAGAAGTTAAAGCTAATCTTAAATCAAGATTGAATCGTATCGAAGGTCAAGTGCGTGCGATAAATCGAATGATTGATGAGGATGTTTATTGTGACGATGTGCTCACACAAATTAGAGCAACACGTTCAGCGCTCAATAGTGTAGCAACTAAATTGTTAGATCATCACATGAAAAGTTGCATCCTTCATAAGATTGAAGATGGTCAACAAAACGAGGCTATGGAAGAATTACTTGTAACTTTTAATAAGTTAATGAAAGATTAGGGTGAACCTTATGCAACAAGCAACGATTAAAGTTTCAAACACGTTAACGCACGACGATGAAGCACAAATTATTTCTCATTTAAAGGCGTTAATTGGTGTTAAAGAGATTAATGTGAATGAGACTTCAATTGATATCTCATTTGAAACACCTGCTAATCTCAATACTTTAGAAAAAGAAGTCTATGATTTAGGTTATAATATTATATCTTAGGAGTGAATATCATGAACGAAGAAGTTTTAAGAGTAGATGGCATGAGCTGTGCACATTGTAAACAAGCGGTAGAGCAATCAGTAGGTGCTTTACAAGGCGTTAAGAAAGTAACAGCAACACCTGAAAAAGATGAAGTAGTTGTATCTTTTGAAGATCCAGCTTCAATTAATGGTATTAAAGGTGCTATTGAAGACGCAGGATACGAAGTTGTTTAATCGATTCAATGAGGTCTGTGACGCGTAATTCATTAAGGTCACAGACCTTTTTAATATGGTTACATATCTGTTAGTTTCTGCAAAAAGTTAAATTCTTGTTCAATAATTTGTTAATAAAGTATGAAAATTTTGAAATTGGGTAGTTATATGACGCAAATTAGGGTAGAATAAAGATAATCTGGAGCGAATTTGAGGTGTTGATATGAGCAAAAATAAAGATAAAGTTCAAAATGTAGTGAAACTTTTATCATCATTAGGCGTTAATATCAAAAAGACAAAATCACGACTAGAGATTATGAGAACCTTACCAAGTACTTCAACGAATCAATTAAAATAATTGTAGGTCTTTTTGAAGGTACAAGGCGTTCTAAGAAATGGAATGACGTTATTTCATTACAAAAATAAGGTGCACCGTACATGGTCTATTATGTATGATGCACCTTTTTCTAATGTCTATTTCTTTAATCTTGAAAATGCTTTGTTAGGTTCATATGGTTTTGACTCATGGTAGTAAATCGATAGGATAACACCGATGCCGGTCATTAAACTCCATAGAGCACTACCACCATAACTAACGAAAGGTAATGGAATACCCGTAATCGGTAGTAGTTGTAACGTCATACCCACATTTTGAAGGATATGGAAAAGTAACAAAGCAGTATAACCAATAATGAATGTTTTATTGAACGCTGAGTTATTCTTTAAAGCTAATCTTACAAGGTGTAACAGCAAACCTAAGAAAACGAGTAATATTAGAACTGATCCAATAAAGCCAAGCTCTTCACCTATAACCGAGAAGATGAAATCGGTATGGTTCTCTGGAATGTAAACTTCACCAGAATTGATACCTTTACCGACAAGTTGTCCTGAACCTATGGCTTTTAAAGATTCGGTTAAGTGATAACCGTCGCCTGAGCTAAATGTATAAGGATCAAGCCAAGAATTAATACGTCCTAGTTGGTAAGTTTTAATACCTGAAATATTTTCAAGAAGACTCGGTTTGAAAATGATGGATAAGATTAACGAAGCACCGATAACAATCGCTGTGATAAATATCGGTCCGAGTATCTTCCAGGAAATACCACTAACGATAAAGATTCCAGCTAAGATCGCACAAATAACTAGTGTTGTACCTAAGTCATTCTGTAGGAGAATGAATAACATTGGTGGTACTGCGACAGCTAATATCTTAAGAATCAATTTAACATCTGTCTCAAGTGAGCGATTAAATGTGAATTTATTATGTTGTGAGACGACTTTAGCTAAAGCTAGTATTAAAACGATCTTCATGAATTCTGATGGTTGTACACTTATGGGTCCTAGTTTATACCAACTTTTAGCACCATTAATAGTCGGGGTAAGTGGTGTACTCGGTAAAATGAGTAAACCTAAAAGTAGAATCATCAAGATTCCGTATAGTATGTAAGTCATACCTTTGAGTCGTTTCGGTGATACCATCATAATCGCATAAGCGATGAGGCCACCGAGTATGTAATAAAGAATCTGTCTAACTCCGAAGTCTGAACTATATTGTCCGCCGCTCATGGCTGAATTAATGATAATGACGCTGATCACACAGAGCGTTGTTAACAGGCCAATGAGCACCCAATCAATACGTTTGAAAATACTCTTATTCGCTAACTTTTTAATAGACTTCATAAGGAACTCCTTTAAAAACGATTTCTCTTTAATAATTATAATATGATTGTACAGTAGAACACAGTAATTTGCTATAAAGAGAATTACTAAAATAAGAATATTTCTTACATGCATATCACCTCATAATCATGCTAAAATATAATTTAAGCTTAATATTATGGAGGAAGTCGGATGAGTAAAGAAAATATTTGTATCATCTACGGAGGAAAAAGTGCTGAACATGAGGTTTCTATTTTTACAGCACAAAACGTTTTAAATGCGATTGATAAATCTAAATATATGGTAGATATTATTTTCATCATGAATGATGGTGAATGGAAAAAGAAAGAAAATATCACTGATGAAATCAAAGATATTGAGACATTAAAATTAAACGATGTTGAAGAAGGTGCCATCTCTGAACTTTTACTGAAAAGCAGTGAAGGCAAAAAATATGACGCAGTATTTCCATTACTTCATGGACCTAATGGTGAAGACGGCACGATTCAAGGTCTGTTCGAAGTGCTTGATATCCCGTACGTAGGTAATGGTGTATTATCTGCATCAAGTTCTATGGATAAACTTGTGATGAAGCAATTATTTGCACATCGTGGATTACCTCAATTACCATATGTGAGTTTCTTACGTAGCGAGTATGAAAAGTACCAAGATAATATTATTAAATTAGTACATGATAAATTAGAATTTCCTGTATTCGTTAAGCCGGCTAACTTAGGTTCAAGTGTAGGTATTAGTAAGTGTACAAATGAAGATGAATTAAAAGCAGGTATTATCGAAGCATTTCAATTTGACCGTAAACTTGTGATTGAACAAGGGATTGACGCACGCGAAATTGAAGTAGCGGTATTAGGTAACGACTATCCTGAAACAACTTGGCCTGGTGAAGTTGTTAAAGACGTTCAATTTTATGATTATAAATCTAAATATAAAGACGGCAAAGTTGAACTATCAATTCCTGCAGATCTTGACGAAGATACTAAAATGACACTTCGTAATATGGCTGTAGAAGCATTCAAAGCAACGGATTGTTCAGGTTTATTACGTGCTGATTTCTTCGTTACAGAAGACCAACAAATCTTCATTAACGAAACGAATGCGATGCCTGGCTTCACAGCTTACAGTATGTACCCTAGCTTATGGGAGAACATGGGCTTAAGTTATCAAGATTTAATTACACGTTTAATTGAACTTGCTAAAGCACGTTACGAAGATAAACAACAAAACAAATACAAAATTGATTGAGGTTAAAACATGATTCAAGTTACTTTAAGCGATATTAAAGCATGGATAGATTGTGACATTGAAGCACAGTTTTTAGATCAAAGTATTGAAGGCGTGACGATTGATTCGCGCCAAATTGAAAAAGGTATGCTGTTTATTCCTTTTAAAGGGGAGAATGTGGATGGACATCGATTCATTCAACAAGCCTTTGGAGATGGTGCGGGCGCTTCCTTTTATGAAAAGGGCTCTACATACGAAGTACCAAAGGATAAGCCAGTCATTTATGTTGAAGACACGCTTACAGCTTTACAACAACTTGCTAAAGCATACTTAAAGCATGTTAACCCTAAAGTTGTTGCGGTGACAGGTTCTAATGGTAAAACAACGACGAAAGATATTATCGAGAATGTCTTAGCTTCTACATTCAAAGTTAAGAAAACGCAAGGTAACTACAATAATGAAATCGGTATGCCGTTAACAATTCTTGATTTAGACCAAGATACGGAAGTGTCAATTCTAGAAATGGGTATGTCAGGTTTTAACGAGATTGAATTATTATCTGACATTGCAAAACCGGACGTTGCCGTTATAACGAATATCGGTGAATCACATATGCAAGACCTTGGTTCTAGAGAAGGCATTGCGAAAGCTAAGTTCGAAATCGTATCTGGACTGAAATCTGATGGTTTACTTGTATACGATGGTGATGAACCGCTATTAGAACCACTTGTGCGTGAAGCGGATGGCTTTCATAAAGTGAGTGTTGGTATTGAATCAGACAATAAGGTTCAATGCCGTATCGCTCAAGTGCACGAGTCAGGTATCACATTTGAGGTTAATGACAAGACGGCGTATGACTTACCAATTCTTGGCGCGCACAATATGAAGAATGCGACTTATGCTATCGTCATTTCAGAGTTCTTTAACGTACCTCAAGAAGCCGTTCAAACTAACTTAAGTAAGCTTCAATTGACTGGCATGCGTATGGAACAATCAACGCTTGATAACGGTGCGAAAGTGATTAATGATGCATATAATGCGAGTCCTACGAGCATGAAAGCAGCGATAGATACATTGGCGAATATGAAAGGTAACCGTATCTTGATTCTTGGCGATGTGCTTGAACTAGGATCTGATAGTCAAGCGATGCATGCCTCCGTGGGTACGTATCTTGATGGCAAGGGAATTGACGTCTTATATACGTTTGGTGATGCCTCTCAATCCATTTCTCATTCAGGAAAAGCCCATGTGAATCAATGTGCGCATTTTACGGATAAAACAGAGCTCATTGAAACATTGAAAGCGCAACTATCGTCTGAAGATGTCATTTTAGTCAAAGGGTCACGCGGCATGAAACTTGAAGAAGTAGTGGAAGCTTTGAAATAAATTTTTAGTACGATAAGTTCATTTAATCATAAGTCTGGGATGATTTAACGATGTCCCAGGCTTTTATTTGTTGTTATAGCTAAGGCTTGTTTATAAGCGTTAGAGTCGCGTCGTAATTGGATAGGGCTTTTCAAGGGGGAAAATTATTCCGACTAAGGTCATCGTTGATTGCGATATTAAATCTAAGGTGGTACTATATAGAAGTTGAAGAAATTTTATATATACGAAACACGTTAATTATAGAACGGAGAAAAAGGAGAATTATCTTGCAAAATTTTAAAGAATTAGGGATTTCAGACAAGACGGCTGGAACCCTAGAAGCTATGGGCTTTAAAGAACCGACGCCCATCCAAAATGACAGTATACCTTATGCACTTGAAGGTGTAGATATATTAGGTCAAGCCCAAACAGGTACAGGAAAAACAGGTGCGTTTGGGATTCCATTAATTGAGAAAGTAGTCGATAAAGAGGGTATTCAAGCATTAATTCTAGCCCCTACAAGAGAGCTTGCGATGCAAGTTGCAGAACAGATTCGTGAATTTAGTAAAGGACAAAATGTTCAAGTTGCGACAGTATTCGGTGGTATGCCAATCGATCGCCAAATTAAAACGCTGAAACGTCGTCCTAAAATTGTTGTAGGTACACCAGGCCGTGTTATTGATCATTTAGATCGCCGTACGTTAAAAACGAATGATATCCATACGTTAATCCTAGATGAAGCAGACGAAATGATGAACATGGGCTTCATTGATGATATGCGTTATATTATGAGTAAATTACCTAAAGAACAACGTCAAACGATGTTGTTCTCTGCGACAATGCCTAAAGCGATTCAAGAGCTTGTTCAGAAGTTCATGAAATCACCTAAAATCATTAAGACGATGAATAATGAAATGTCAGATCCTCAGATCGATGAATATTATACAATTGTTAAAGAACTTGAGAAGTTCGAAACATTTACTAATTTCTTAGATGTACATCAACCTGAATTAGCGATTGTGTTCGGTCGTACAAAACGCCGTGTTGATGAATTAACAAGTGCATTATTATCTAAAGGCTATAAAGCTGAAGGTTTACACGGTGATATCACACAAGCTAAGCGTTTAGAAGTGTTAAAGAAATTTAAGAACGACCAAATTGATATTTTAGTTGCTACGGACGTTGCTGCACGTGGATTAGATATTTCAGGTGTGAGTCACGTATACAATTTCGACATTCCTCAAGACTCAGAAAGTTATACGCACCGTATCGGTCGTACAGGTCGTGCTGGTAAAGAGGGTAGCGCGGTAACATTCGTTAACCCAATCGAAATGGATTACATTCGCCAAATTGAAACGGTAAATAAACGTCAAATGCGTGCGCTTCGTCCGCCACACCGTAAGGAAGTATTAAAAGCACGTGAAGACGACATCAAGAACAAAGTACAAACTTGGATTGACAAAGAGAACGAACCACGTTTAGAACAAATTGCGTCACAATTATTAGATCAATATGATCATGAAAACCTTGTAACGTCATTACTTCAAGAGTTAGTTGAGTCTAATGACGAAGTTGAAGTTCAATTAACATTTGAAAAGCCACTTGCGCGTAAGAGCCGTCATCAGAAGAACGCACGTCGTGGTGGTAAACGTAATAATAAGTTCGATAAGAAACGTCGTCCATCTAACAAGCCTTTTAACAAAAAGCCAGCTAAAAAAGAGAAGCGTGAAAGTAAACGTTTAAAAGGTCGTACATTCGCAGACCATAAGAAATAAATGCAGCACGTAATGTGTTAATCATATAGAATATTTTTCAATTATTTAGACGTGAGATAATGTATCAAGTTATCTTGCGTCTTTTTTGTTGAAAGATTTATATAAAGAGTCACGAAATTAAATTCAGAAACTAAAATATATGAGATACATGTTATAATATAACCATCTCAGTACAAGGAGCTTGTTTATGACATTTCAAAGAAGTCCACGTGTAGCTAAGTCATACTATGTGATCAAATCATTCTTATATTTCTTACTCGGTGTGTTGATTTACTTAGGTGTTATATTCCTGAAGCATCAACTAGAGTGGCCTGAGTATGTCTTTTACGTTGCGACTGCTTTATTAATCATTGATTTAATTTTTCTTGGTATCGATTCAATTCGGCATTACGTCTATCATACATATCAATTGGACGCTCAGAATATTTATGTGCGTTCGAATTTATGGTTTCGAAAGTACCAAGTTATGAAACAAGACCGTATCCAGTATATTAAAGTGACGTCAAAGCCTTTGATGCGCTATTTCAAGCTTAGAAAGGTCACAATTTATACAGCGGGTCACGAAGTGAAATTTCCACTAGTTCATCAAGATGAGGCGAAACGCATTCAAGAAGCGACTATCGCATATTTGGAAGGAGTGGATAGTGATGTCTAAGCCAGGTAAATTACATTGGATTTCGTATTTATCTCGATTATTCAAAACAATTAAATCGAATCTCTTCCCGTTCATTTTACTTATGGTACTTAATCCGCAATCATTAAGGCCGGAGGATTGGACAGACTTTATTATCCCTATCGTTTACAGCATCGTAGTACTTGTCTCTTTTATTTACAACGGCTTTAAAGTGTACAAAACGAGATACTGGATTGAGGATTCATATTTTATATTAACTGAGGGTGTGTTGAATAAATCACGCACTGAACTTAATATCAAACGTATTCAATCAATGGATACGACGCAAGACTTGGTTCATCAGATTGTTGGTGGCGTAAGACTATCAATTAAGACACCAAGTGATGGAATCACGTTGGATACGGTTACGAAGTCGCAAAGTCAAGCGATACAAAAGGCTATTCAATCTCAAAAGGACAGTCTAACAGGCGAGGCACCATCGACAGAAATTTCCTCAGAAGAACCTCGCAATGAGGTCAAGCAAACAGAAGTGTACCATTTAAGTCAGAAAGATCTTATTTATATGTCGTTAACTAGCGGTGCAATTGGAGTAGCGTTAGCTGCTTTATCTCCGATTCTGGGAACGCTTTTCAATGTGCTACCAGATGACATGGTTGATAAAGTATTTGAGCAATTTGGCGTACTCGCGCATATATTACCTATCATTCCGCTTCTCATGATTGTCGCTGTAATCATAATTGCGAGTTATGTGCTAGGCTCAATGATTACGTTTGTTAGATATTTTAGGTTTAGGCTACGTCGTGATGACACACACCTCTTTGTGAAGTATGGGCTGTTTAAAGTACGTCAGGTAACCGTCCCATTAGAACGTCTTCAGGCAGTGAAGGTTGAACGCTCATTCATTCGAAGTCTAATGGGGTATACGAGTTTATCATTCGTCATTACATCGGATATGGATATCAATGATGTGAATCAAGATATGAGTAAGGTGCCAATCCTTCCTTTTATTAAGAAGAAGGACATGGAAGTAATTCGTCAATCGCTCGTGCCGAATTATCAATTTAAGGCTGCTAATAGGGGGATGCCAGGAAAGGCACTACCGCGCCGTATAGTAATACCTTTATTATTGGTGATCGTAGTATGTGCTGTTTTACATTATTTTGTGTCACCATGGTTTTGGTTATTAACATTAGTTTTAGGTATATGGATAATATTTCATGCGTTCATATCAAATAAGCATTCAGGTTCAGCCATCGAAGACGATGAAATTACGATTCAAGATGTTAAAGCATTCAGTGTAGAAACAACGTATATCAAGCGCGATAAGATTCTAGAGATGAATCAAATCCAACATCCATTCTTAAAGCGTGCCGGATTAATCAACTATCAATTCTTGATTGCTGATGGCATGGGCTTAAGTACTGCTGGATTGAGATTTGAAGATGCGGATAAAGTTAAGCATTACGAAGCATGGTATTTAAAGCGAGGTGAGCACAATGTATAGCGGTAAGATGGATCGAAATGGAATTAAAGTAATGCGTGTGACATCAGTTATACAGACTTTATTGATGCTCATTGTATTTGGGGGACTACTTAGTCTTCACATCTTTTTAGCACCTTTCTTCTCAACATTAGTCATAGTTTTAATTTCTGTAGCGATAGCACTTTATTTTATAGTGACATTTTTTATAAATCCTAAGTTTCAGTATCACGTCAACTTATATGAAGTGAATCCACGAACGATTCTTTCAAGAAAAGGCTTTATCGAAATTAAAGAAGCTGAAATTCCAACATTTCGAATTCAAAACGTGCATATTAATGAAGGATTTATCATGCGCAAATATGATGTTGCACATATTACATTATCGACAGCAGGCGGCAATACGCAGTTGATTTACCTTAATAAAAAAGAAGCAAAACGTATACAAAATACAATAAAAGGGTATATCAATGACACTAAAGATGAAACGGATGGTAACGAATCGTGATATATGGCATTGGCATAGATCTTGTTGAAATTGATCAAATTAAACAAACCTTAAAGCGTCAAAAACGGTTGCCAGAACGCATATTGTCTGAAGCGGAATTAGAACGCTTTTTAAAGTTTACGAGTGAAAAGCGTCAAGTTGAATTTTTAGCTGGGCGCTTCGCTTGTAAGGAAGCTTTTAGTAAAGCGTATGGTACTGGTATAGGTAAAGAAGTAGCCTTTAAGGACATTCATTGTGAAAATGATGACCGTGGTAAACCGGTCATTAAGTTTAAAGGTTTTAAGGTACATGTTTCGATTACGCATACGAAACATTACGCGATGAGTCAGGTCGTATTAGAAAAATAGTTGTATCTGATTTATAATAGAAATTGAAATATTATGGAGGTGCTTTATTTGTCACAAAAATTTTATAGACCCAATTATTTGAATGTAGATTTGGATGCGATTCATTCAAATTATCAAGCATTGGGACGACTACATCCAAATAAAATTGTGATGCCTGTTGTAAAAGCAAACGCCTATGGATTAGGTAGTGTTGAAGTTGCGAAGCATCTTGTAAATAAAGGCGCCGAATTTATAGCTGTAGCAACACTAGATGAAGCTATAGAACTAAGAATGCACGGTATTAAGTCTAAAATATTAATTCTAGGTGTAATTCCACCTGAATCTATTAATAAAGCGATTCAACATCGCGTTGCGATTACAGTTGCTTCAAAAGAGTGGCTCGAAGAAGCGATCACGCATCTCAATGAAAAGAAGAAAAAGAAATTATGGATGCATATTAAAATTGATTCTGGTATGAATCGTTTAGGTATTAAAGAGCCTGATACATATCATGACGTTATTAAAATGATTAAAAAGAACGACCGATTCATATTTGAAGGTGTCTTTACGCATTTTGCTTGTGCGGATGAAGACGATGATTCAGCGAAGAAGCAATATAAACGCTTTAAGAAAGTCATCGAGCAAGATGAGACGCCAGAATACATTCACGCTCAAAACTCAGCAGGTACTTTACGCTTCGATGCGCCTATTTGTAATGCCGTACGTGTTGGCCTATCACTTTACGGATACTATCCATCTAAATTCATCGAAGAAAATACATCATTACGTTTAAGACCTAGTGCACAATGGGTAGCAGGTGTATTACAAACGAAAGACCTTAAACAGGGTGAACGTGTAAGTTACGGACATACATATGAAGCTGAAGAAGATATGCGTATTGCCATCTTACCAGTTGGCTACGCAGATGGTTACCTAAGATGTATGCAAGGTGCTTATGTCAATATTAATGGTGAACAATGTGAAGTTGTTGGACGCGTTTGTATGGATCAAATTGTAGTGCGCGTTTCAGAAAATGTGAAAGCAGGCGACGAAGCGATACTGCTTGATCATCACGCTAATAATAAGCAATCTGCAGAGCATCTAGCTGACATTCAGAATACGATTAACTACGAAATTCTTTGTAACTTATCACGCAGAATCCCACGGGTTTACCATACTGGTGACACCTTTGAAATTTATAACGAATTGTTAAAATAGTATGGTTTTCGTTTACAAGATTTGTTATTATTAAGTTAAATTGAAGATGAAATGTTCAATGATTCGCTCGATATGGAGGTTAAATTATGTCAGCATTTAATCATAGTAGAAACCATAGCTTAGAACAATCACTTAAGGAAGGTTACGCCCAAATGGCGGATTTAAATCTCTCCCTAGCAACTGAAGCCTTCCCTGTGGAATGTGAAGCATGTGATTGTAATGAATCATATTTGATTCCTGAAAATAAGGATGAATAATGAGAAGAGGCGACGTCTACTTAGCTGATTTATCACCAGTTCAGGGCTCTGAACAAGGGGGAGTAAGGCCTGTTGTAATCATTCAAAATGATACTGGTAATAAATATAGTCCAACAGTTATTGTTGCAGCAATAACAGGTAGAATCAACAAAGCTAAAATTCCCACTCACGTGGAAATTGATAAGGGGAAATACAAGCTTGATAAAGATTCAGTCATCTTACTAGAGCAAATCAGAACAGTCGATAAGAAACGATTAAAGGAAAAATTAACATATCTTTCAGATGAAAAAATGAAAGAAGTTAATAACGCTTTGAGAATCAGCTTAGGATTACACGCTAATCATCATTAATAGGCTTTAGGATATAACCTAAAGCCTTTTTGAATGTTAAGAAAGGAGGGTGTTGATATATGAGTATTCAATTAGTCGATTATTATCATGCGTTATTAGATAATTATTTGAACAATCATCCAGGTTTAAGCATTTATGATGATTGTAAAAAATTCGCAAATAATGTAATACAAGATGATATCCCACCCGAAGAGATTGTTAAATTACATAGAGAATATGTAGATGAGCGTGAATTGAGTGAAACAGACATTAAGCGTAGTTTCGACATTTTACATGAAATTGTAAAATATTTCGGTTATAGTTACCGTGATTATAAAAAGTTAATCGACCGTGTTGAAGTTCATGATAAAGAGGTCGATTTAGCAGCACGTTTACAACAAACGATGCTTAAAACTGAAATTCCGCAGTTTGATAGTATTCAAATCGGTGTGATTTCAGTCGCGGCACAACGTGTAAGCGGGGATTACTTCAACTTAATCGACCATAAAGATGGTACGATGAGTTTCGCTGTTGCGGACGTCATTGGTAAGGGTATTCCAGCGGCGCTAGCCATGAGTATGATTAAGTTCGGAATGGACTCTTATGGTCATTCTCAATTACCAAGTGATGGTCTCAAGCGTTTAAACCGCGTTGTTGAAAAGAACGTTAATACCAATATGTTCGTTACAATGTTTTATGGCTTATATGAAGAAATGAATCACATTTTATACTGTAGTTCAGCTGGACATGAACCTGGTTACATTTTCAGAGCAGAAGACGATGACTTTGAAGAGATTAATGTACGAGGTCGTGTACTAGGAGTTAGTCAGCAGACGAGATACCAGCAAGATGAAATTAAGATACATATTGAAGATATGGTTATCATTTTCACAGATGGTGTTACAGAAATTAGAAAGCCTGATGGCGAATTTATTGATAAGAAGTATTTACTAAATATAATACATGCTTATAAACACATGCATCCTCAAGATATTGTACAGTTGTTATATGAAGAATTACTTACGCTACAAGATCCTGGTAAAAAAGATGATTTAACGATTTTAATAATTAAACGTGTCAATTAATTCATTTTTGATTAATCGATTGATTAAAAGGGTATTTAACGTTTGAAAACAACTTAGGTAGGAGTGTTATTAACATGAACTTAAATATAGATACGAATAAATTTGAAGACCATTATGAAATTTTTGTAGAAGGCGAGCTAGACGTATATACAGCACCACAACTCGAAGAAGTTCTTGTTCCTATGCGACAAGAAGGCGACCGTGATATCCATGTTAATCTTGAAAAGGTAAGCTATATGGATTCCACAGGCCTAGGACTATTTGTAGGAACGTTAAAAGCACTCAATAAAAATGATAAAGAATTATACATTTTAGGTGTATCTGATCGTATCAAACGCTTGTTTGAAATAACAGGTTTGAGTGATTTGATGCATGTTAATGAAGGAACGGAGGTTGATTAGCATGCAACAAAAAGATTTTATTGAAATGAGATTACCAGCATCTGCTGAATACGTGAGCCTAATACGCTTAACGCTTTCAGGCGTATTTTCACGAGCTGGTGCGACATATGATGATATCGAAGATGCAAAAATTGCCGTTAGTGAAGCAGTAACAAATGCTGTAAAACATGCGTATTCAGATGACGTACGAGATGGTACAATTAATCTGTGTTTCGAAATATTTGATGATAAAATTAAAATCATCGTTTCTGACCAAGGCGAAAGCTTTGATTACCAAGAAACGAAGGAAATGCTTGGCCCATATACTGATGATGAAAATATTGATTTCTTACGTGAAGGTGGATTAGGATTATTTCTTATTGAATCTTTAATGGATGAAGTGACGGTTGATAAAGATAGAGGCGTGACAATCAGTATGATAAAGTATATTAGAAAAGAGCAGGTGCGAAATAATGGCGAAAGAGTCGAAATCAGTTAATGAAATAACACCTGAGCAAATAAATGAATGGATTAAACAACATCAACAAGAACGAAATCCTGAGGCGCAAGAGAAATTAGTTAGGCATTATGAAAAGCTAATTGAATCCCTCGCGTACAAATACTCAAAGGGTCAATCTCATCATGAAGATTTAGTTCAGGTCGGAATGGTTGGTTTAATTGGTGCAATTAACCGTTTTGATATATCTTTTGAGAGAAAATTTGAAGCATTTTTAGTACCTACTGTAATTGGTGAAATCAAACGTTATTTACGTGATAAAACTTGGAGTGTACATGTTCCAAGACGTATCAAAGAAATTGGTCCAAGAATTAAAAAAGTAAGTGATGAGCTTACAAATGAACTAGAACGCTCACCATCAATTTCAGAAATCGCACAAAAACTTGAAGTTAGCGATGAAGAAGTACTTGAAGCCATGGAAATGGGTCAAAGTTACAATGCGTTAAGTGTTGACCATTCGATTGAAGCGGATAAAGATGGCTCAACAGTTACCCTACTAGATATCATGGGTAAATCTGATGGTGGTTATGACTTAACTGAAAAGCGTATGATTCTTGAACGCATCCTACCAATTCTATCTGATAGAGAACGTGAAATTATTCAATGCACATTCATTGAAGGACTTAGTCAAAAGGAAACTGGCGAACGTATTGGATTAAGTCAAATGCATGTTTCACGTTTACAACGCATTGCAATCAAAAAATTACAAGAAGCAGCATATAAATAATTGGAATCAGCTAAGGTGACTTAGCTGATTTTTTATATGTGAGGAGACTGTGACAGTCATTTAGCACGCATAATGATTGTGATAAAATGGAGAGTAAGAAAGTGGAGGTCATTATGGATAGTCAATTAATACATACAATCGAACAAAACTACAATTTTACAACGAAACAAATCGAATCAACTTTAAAACTACTTGAAGAAAATAATACGGTACCGTTTATCGCGAGATATCGTAAAGAACAAACAGGTGGTTTAGATGAAGTTGAAATTAAACAAATTGCAGATGATTACCAATACGCCGTGCAACTTCAAAAGCGTAAAGATGAGGTAATTAAAAATATTGACCAACAAGGTTTGCTAACAGACGAACTTAAACAAGATATTTTAAAACAATCGAAACTTCAACGTGTTGAAGATTTATATCGCCCTTATAAGCAAAAGAAAAAGACGCGTGCTACAGAAGCTAAACGTCGCGGATTAGCACCGTTAGCCGAATGGCTTTTAAAAGGGAAAATAAATGAAGCGATTGAAACGAAGGCAAACGCATTCTTAAATGACGAAGTTAAAACGGTTGAAGATGCGATCAAAGGTGCTGAAGATATCATCGCTGAGCAAATTTCTGACACATCTAAGTATCGTCAAAATCTGCTTCAAAATATGTTCAAGCATGGACTTATAACAAGTAAAGTGAAGAAAAATGCTGATGACGAGAAGAAAGTCTATGAAATGTATTACGATTACAGCGAAACGATAAAGAATGTAGCGAACCACCGTATCCTCGCGATGAATCGTGGTGAAAAGGAAAAGGTTCTGAACGTCAAACTTGAAATGGATTTAACACGCTTTCAATCTTTCATTGAGCGAGATGTAATTAAACGAAATCATGAAGCGCCAGAACTCATTCAGGAAGCGATTAAAGATAGTATTAAACGCTTAATTTGGCCGTCAATTGAAAGAGAAGTACGTGGAGATTTAACGAAACGTGCTGAAGAACAAGCGATACACGTGTTTAGTGAGAATTTAAGACACTTACTTTTACAATCACCGTTAAAAGGAAAGCGTATCCTTGGTGTCGATCCTGCCTTTCGTACAGGTTGCAAGTTAGCTGTCATTGACGCGCTTGGGACTTTCGTTGCTAAAAGTGTGATGTATCCACACCCACCAGTTAAGAAGAAGCAAGAAGCAGCGAAGATTCTAACGTCATTCATTAAGGACTACGATATCGATCTCGTTGCAATCGGTAACGGTACAGCGAGTCGTGAAACAGAACAATTCGTAGCTGAAGTAATCAAAGCAGAAAACTTAGATGCTAAGTTCATTATCGTTAATGAAGCGGGTGCGTCAGTTTATTCGGCATCTGAAATTGCACGCCAAGAATTTCCAGACTTTCAAGTTGAAGAGAGAAGTGCCGTTTCAATTGGGCGTCGCGTGTTAGACCCATTAAGTGAACTCGTTAAAATCGATCCTAAATCTATTGGTGTAGGCCAATATCAACATGATGTCAATCAAAAATCATTAACATCAGCGCTTGATTTCGTTGTAGAAACAGCCGTTAACCAAGTTGGCGTTAACGTTAACACAGCCTCAGAGTCACTTCTACAACACGTATCAGGTCTCTCAAAACAAATCGCTAAGAACATTATCGCGTACCGTATTGAAAATGGTTCGATAACGCATCATAAAGAAATCAGTAAAATTAAGCGTTTAGGAAACAAAACCTTTGAACAAAGTATCGGGTTCTTGCGTATTATTGATGGTAAAGAACCGCTAGATAACACATCTATTCACCCTGAAAGTTACGACATCACCTACGCGTTACTCGACAAACTGTCGCTATCAATCGAGGATATCGGTTCAGAAGACATCAAGCAGAAGTTAAGTGATGTGAATGTTGAAGAAATGAGTAACACGCTTGATGTAGGCGTGCCTACTCTTGAAGACATTATTGCCTCTTTAAAGGCACCGAACCGTGATCCACGTGATGCATTCGATACACCAATCCTTAAATCAGATGTGCTGTCATTAGAAGATTTATCTAAAGGCATGAAATTAAGTGGTACCGTTCGCAATGTGGTAGACTTTGGTGCTTTCGTCGACATTGGCGTTAAACAAGATGGACTCGTTCACGTTTCTAAGTTATCTAAGAAATTCGTTAAGTCACCAATGGATATCGTGAGCGTGGGCGATATTGTAGATGTGTGGATTCTTGATATTGATAAGGATAAAGAGAAAGTCGCACTAACAATGGTCGATCCTAATGAATGATCAAGCGTTGCAAACGTTAACTGAGCAACTTTCCTTGCAACTCTTTGAAAAGCCCTTTAAACATAAAGCGTACTTTAACGCTAGGTTACGTACCACAGGAGGTCGATATTTGCTAAAGTCTCACAACATTGAAATCAATCCGAAACAATATCAGGTCTATAAAGAACAAGCTGTTAAAGAGATCGTGCTACATGAATTATGTCATTATCATCTTCATTTAGAAGGTAAGGGGTACCAACATCGAGACCAAGATTTTAAGCAATTATGCAAGAAAGTTGGCGCTAAACGACATTGTAAACCCACTGAAGAATATGAAGACCGTGTTAATTACATTTATCAATGTTTAAATTGTAAACGAACCTTTAAACGTATACGTAAGGTTAATACAAGAAAAATGAGATGCGGCAGGTGTAAAGGAAAACTTATTATAAAGGAACATGTTCATCGATAAGTGATGTGCTTAACGTTAATTCGATGAGCTCTTTTGGAGAACTATATGCATGATGCGTATAGTTCTCTCTTTTTATCCAATCATATAGACTTTTTCTAAAAAAAGTTGAAATGACCTATTGACTTTATATAGACGAGGGTGTAGTATAGATAGCGTCGCAAAAATAATATAGTAAATTAACGACGAAACATTAACGCATTTTTAAAATTATTAATTTAGTGTTGACATTCCGTTAAGAATATATTACAATAAGTTGTGTTGCAGTTAAGAAAACAAACGACGTAAGCGGTCGTGGCGGAATGGCAGACGCGCTAGGTTGAGGGCCTAGTGGGAGAGATCCCGTGGAGGTTCAAGTCCTCTCGGCCGCACCAAATAAATTTCATAAATGCGGGTGTAGTTTAATGGCAAAACCTCAGCCTTCCAAGCTGATGTTGTGGGTTCGATTCCCATCACCCGCTCCATTTAGATATACTAAGAACATTGAAAACTGAATGACAATATGTCAACGTTAATTCTTGATAAACGTTGTTGTGACAGATAGTCACACAACAAACCAAGCAATCAATTGCTTAAATTTTAGAGTCAATCAAACAAACATTTTTATGGAGAGTTTGATCCTGGCTCAGGATGAACGCTGGCGGCGTGCCTAATACATGCAAGTCGAGCGAACTGACGAGGAGCTTGCTCCTTTGACGTTAGCGGCGGACGGGTGAGTAACACGTGGGTAACCTACCTATAAGACTGGAATAACTCCGGGAAACCGGGGCTAATGCCGGATAACATGTTGAACCGCATGGTTCAACATTGAAAGGCGGTTTTGCTGTCACTTATAGATGGACCTGCGCCGTATTAGCTAGTTGGTGAGGTAATGGCTTACCAAGGCGACGATACGTAGCCGACCTGAGAGGGTGATCGGCCACACTGGAACTGAGACACGGTCCAGACTCCTACGGGAGGCAGCAGTAGGGAATCTTCCGCAATGGACGAAAGTCTGACGGAGCAACGCCGCGTGAGTGATGAAGGTTTTCGGATCGTAAAGCTCTGTTATTAGGGAAGAACAAGTGCGTAGGTAACTATGCGCACCTTGACGGTACCTAATCAGAAAGCCACGGCTAACTACGTGCCAGCAGCCGCGGTAATACGTAGGTGGCAAGCGTTATCCGGAATTATTGGGCGTAAAGCGCGCGTAGGCGGTTTCTTAAGTCTGATGTGAAAGCCCACGGCTCAACCGTGGATGGTCATTGGAAACTGGGGAACTTGAGTGCAGAAGAGGAAAGTGGAATTCCATGTGTAGCGGTGAAATGCGCAGAGATATGGAGGAACACCAGTGGCGAAGGCGACTTTCTGGTCTGTAACTGACGCTGATGTGCGAAAGCGTGGGGATCAAACAGGATTAGATACCCTGGTAGTCCACGCCGTAAACGATGAGTGCTAAGTGTTAGGGGGTTTCCGCCCCTTAGTGCTGCAGCTAACGCATTAAGCACTCCGCCTGGGGAGTACGATCGCAAGATTGAAACTCAAAGGAATTGACGGGGACCCGCACAAGCGGTGGAGCATGTGGTTTAATTCGAAGCAACGCGAAGAACCTTACCAAATCTTGACATCCTTTGATCGCTCTAGAGATAGAGTTTTCCCCTTCGGGGGACAAAGTGACAGGTGGTGCATGGTTGTCGTCAGCTCGTGTCGTGAGATGTTGGGTTAAGTCCCGCAACGAGCGCAACCCTTAAGCTTAGTTGCCATCATTAAGTTGGGCACTCTAAGTTGACTGCCGGTGACAAACCGGAGGAAGGTGGGGATGACGTCAAATCATCATGCCCCTTATGATTTGGGCTACACACGTGCTACAATGGACGGTACAAAGGGTCGCTAAACCGCGAGGTCAAGCAAATCCCATAAAGCCGTTCTCAGTTCGGATTGTAGTCTGCAACTCGACTACATGAAGCTGGAATCGCTAGTAATCGTAGATCAGCATGCTACGGTGAATACGTTCCCGGGTCTTGTACACACCGCCCGTCACACCACGAGAGTTTGTAACACCCGAAGCCGGTGGAGTAACCTTTGGAGCTAGCCGTCGAAGGTGGGACAAATGATTGGGGTGAAGTCGTAACAAGGTAGCCGTATCGGAAGGTGCGGCTGGATCACCTCCTTTCTAAGGATATAACGGAACAACTTCTAAGAAGTTGAAATATAAACAAGAAAGCGTGACATATTGTATTCAGTTTTGAATGTTTTTAGAACATTCAAGTTGTACATTGAAAACTAGATAAGTAAGTAAAATAGATTTTACCAAGCAAAACCGAGTGAATAAGAGTTTAATTAAGCTTGAATTCAAAAAATAATCGCTAGTTATTGACCGATGGTCAGTAACACACATGATTAATAACAGATTAAGTTATTAAGGGCGCACGGTGGATGCCTTGGCACTAGAAGCCGATGAAGGACGTTACTAACGACGATATGCTTTGGGGAGCTGTAAGTAAGCTGTGATCCAGAGATTTCCGAATGGGGGAACCCAGCACAAGTTATGTTGTGTTATCGACATGTGAATTCATAGCATGTCAGAAGGCAGACCCGGAGAACTGAAACATCTTAGTACCCGGAGGAAGAGAAAGAAAAATCGATTCCCTGAGTAGCGGCGAGCGAAACGGGAAGAGCCCAAACCAATAGGCTTGCCTATTGGGGTTGTAGGACACTCTATACGGAGTTACAAAGGAAAATGTTAGACGAATCATCTGGAAAGATGAATCAAAGAAGGTAATAATCCTGTAGTCGAAAATGTTTTCTCTCTTGAGTGGATCCTGAGTACGACGGAGCACGTGAAATTCCGTCGGAATCTAGGAGGACCATCTCCTAAGGCTAAATACTCTCTAGTGACCGATAGTGAACCAGTACCGTGAGGGAAAGGTGAAAAGTACCCCGGAAGGGGAGTGAAAGAGAACTTGAAACCGTGTGCTTACAAATAGTCAGAGCCCGTTAATGGGTGATGGCGTGCCTTTTGTAGAATGAACCGGCGAGTTACGATCTGATGCAAGGTTAAGCAGCAAATGTGGAGCCGTAGCGAAAGCGAGTCTGAATAGGGCGAGATAGTATTTGGTCGTAGACCCGAAACCAGGTGATCTACCCATGGCCAGGCTGAAGTTCAGGTAACACTGAATGGAGGGCCGAACCGACTTACGTTGAAAAGTGAGCGGATGAGCTGTGGGTAGCGGAGAAATTCCAATCGAACTTGGAGATAGCTGGTTCTCTCCGAAATAGCTTTAGGGCTAGCCTCAAGTGATGATTATTGGAGGTAGAGCACTGTTTGGACGAGGGGCCCCTCTCGGGTTACCGAATTCAGACAAACTCCGAATGCCAAATAATTTAACTTGGGAGTCAGAACGTGGGTGATAAGGTCCATGTTCGAAAGGGAAAGAGCCCAGACCACCAGCTAAGGTCCCAAAATATATGTTAAGTGGAAAAGGATGTGGCGTTGCCCAGACAACTAGGATGTTGGCTTAGAAGCAGCCATCATTTAAAGAGTGCGTAATAGCTCACTAGTCGAGTGACACTGCGCCGAAAATGTACCGGGGCTAAACATATTACCGAAGCTGTGGATTGTCCTTCGGACAATGGTAGGAGAGCGTTCTAAGGGCGGTGAAGCATGATCGCAAGGACATGTGGAGCGCTTAGAAGTGAGAATGCCGGTGTGAGTAGCGAAAGACGGGTGAGAATCCCGTCCACCGATTGACTAAGGTTTCCAGAGGAAGGCTCGTCCGCTCTGGGTTAGTCGGGTCCTAAGCTGAGGCCGACAGGCGTAGGCGATGGATAACAGGTTGATATTCCTGTACCACCTATTATCGTTTTAAGCGATGGGGGGACGCAGTAGGATAGGCGAAGCGTGCTGTTGGAGTGCACGTCCAAGCAGTAAGACTGAGTGTTAGGCAAATCCGGCACTCATAAGGTTGAGCTGTGATGGGGAGAGGAAATACGTTTCCTCGAGTCGTTGATTTCACACTGCCAAGAAAAGCCTCTAGCTAGATACTTGGTGCCCGTACCGCAAACCGACACAGGTAGTCAAGATGAGAATTCTAAGGTGAGCGAGCGAACTCTCGTTAAGGAACTCGGCAAAATGACCCCGTAACTTCGGGAGAAGGGGTGCTCTTTGGGGTGTATGCCCGGAAGAGCCGCAGTGAATAGGCCCAAGCGACTGTTTATCAAAAACACAGGTCTCTGCTAAACCGTAAGGTGATGTATAGGGGCTGACGCCTGCCCGGTGCTGGAAGGTTAAGAGGAGTGGTTAGCTTCTGCGAAGCCACGAATCGAAGCCCCAGTAAACGGCGGCCGTAACTATAACGGTCCTAAGGTAGCGAAATTCCTTGTCGGGTAAGTTCCGACCCGCACGAAAGGCGTAACGATTTGGGCACTGTCTCAACGAGAGACTCGGTGAAATCATAGTACCTGTGAAGATGCAGGTTACCCGCGACAGGACGGAAAGACCCCGTGGAGCTTTACTGTAGCCTGATATTGAAATTCGGCACAGCTTGTACAGGATAGGTAGGAGCCTTAGAAACGTGAGCGCTAGCTTACGTGGAGGCGTTGGTGGGATACTACCCTAGCTGTGTTGGCTTTCTAACCCGCACCATTTATCATGGTGGGAGACAGTGTCAGGCGGGCAGTTTGACTGGGGCGGTCGCCTCCCAAAGTGTAACGGAGGCGCTCAAAGGTTCCCTCAGAATGGTTGGAAATCATTCATAGAGTGTAAAGGCATAAGGGAGCTTGACTGCGAGACCTACAAGTCGAGCAGGGTCGAAAGACGGACTTAGTGATCCGGTGGTTCCGCATGGAAGGGCCATCGCTCAACGGATAAAAGCTACCCCGGGGATAACAGGCTTATCTCCCCCAAGAGTTCACATCGACGGGGAGGTTTGGCACCTCGATGTCGGCTCATCGCATCCTGGGGCTGTAGTCGGTCCCAAGGGTTGGGCTGTTCGCCCATTAAAGCGGTACGCGAGCTGGGTTCAGAACGTCGTGAGACAGTTCGGTCCCTATCCGTCGTGGGCGTAGGAAATTTGAGAGGAGCTGTCCTTAGTACGAGAGGACCGGGATGGACATACCTCTGGTGTACCAGTTGTCGTGCCAACGGCATAGCTGGGTAGCTATGTATGGACGGGATAAGTGCTGAAAGCATCTAAGCATGAAGCCCCCCTCAAGATGAGATTTCCCAACTTCGGTTATAAGATCCCTCAAAGATGATGAGGTTAATAGGTTCGAGGTGGAAGCGTAGCGATACGTGGAGCTGACGAATACTAATCGATCGAAGACTTAATCAATTTTAAATGTTTTGTCTTGGTTCTATCATTTACTTACTATCTAGTTTTGAATGTATAATCTACATTCATTAACTTTTGAAGCTTTTTAATGAACACTTCTCATAAGTTAAAAATAGTTTGGTGACAATAGCAAAGAGGCCACACCTGTTCCCATGCCGAACACAGAAGTTAAGCTCTTTAGCGCCGATGGTAGTCGGACTTACGTTCCGCAAGAGTAGGACGTTGCCAAGCACTTGAGACTGAAACCTTTTGGTTTCAGTCTTTTTTTATGCACGAAAAAAACCTACGCGACTTCACGTAGGTTAGATTATGATTTAAATCAGTAACGAATATAGCATTTTGTTTTCATTAATATAAATGTTTCGATTATCAAACGCATTTACATTTTCAAGTAGCTGTTCTAAATCATTGTGGTCTTTTAACTGGATACCAATGATAACAGTACCCGTATTTTGAGATGACTTCTTAAGGTATTCAAATTTAGTGATATCATCTTTAGGTCCTAAAACATCATTAACAAATTGTCTTAACGCACCAGGGCGTTGAGGGAAGTTTAGAATGAAGTAGTGTTTCATTTCTTCATATAATAACGAACGTTCCTCAATTTCTTTCATACGGTTGATATCATTATTACCACCACTGATAATACATACCACGTTTTTACCTTTAATTTGATCTTTATATTGTTCAAGTGCTGATACGGATAGGGCACCAGCTGGTTCAGCTACAATAGCTAGTTTTGAATACATATCTAGAATTGTTGAACACACTGCACCTTCGTCGACTTGAATATAATCATGAATCACTTTCTGAGCAATATTAAATGTAATATCACCAACACGTCCAACTGAAGCGCCATCAACAAATTTATCAAGGCTTTCTAAGGTAACAACTTCTCCTTTTTGTATTGAAGCATGCATACTTGCAGCACCTAAAGGCTCGACACCAATCACGTTGGTCTTAGGAGACTTTTCATGGAAGTAAGTCCCTACACCTGATATTAAACCGCCACCGCCAATAGCTGAGAAAAGGTAGTCGAATTCTACATCAAGTGATTGAGATTGTTCTAAGATTTCTTTAGCGACTGTACCTTGTCCAGCAATCGTGTTGACGTTGTTGAAAGGATCGATAAAGTTCATATCATGTGCTTTCGTGTAGGCTAACGCTTCTTGTAAACATGCGTCGAACGTATCTCCAGTCAGTACGATTTCAACATTATCTCCACCAAAGAATTGAACTTGTGAAATCTTCTGATTAGGTGTTGTAACAGGCATGAAGATGACCGCTTTTAAATCCATTTCTTTTGCTGTAAAAGCGACACCCTGCGCATGGTTACCAGCGCTCGCACATGTAATACCGAGTTGTTGCGCTTCTTTAGATAGGGCGTTAATCGCGTTAAAAGCGCCTCTTAGTTTAAACGAACGTACCCATTGAAGGTCTTCTCTTTTTAAATAAACGTTACAATCATATTTGAGAGATAGATAATGATCACGTTCTAAAGGGGTACGTTTAGCTACATTTTCTAATGATAAAAATGCTTCATCTATTTCTCTTGCTGTAACACTTGTCGTGTTGGTCATACTATTCACTCCTCTAGTTATTCTTTTCGTAGTTTTCAATTAATGATTCATATTGTAACGTAATGGCGATATCATCAAGGCCATTTACGAGTTTATTCTTCCAAGTTTCATCGATTTCAAATTCGAAGGTTTGCTCAGGGCTTTTCACAACTTGGTTAGGTAAATCAATGGTAATTTCATCAAATGTTGCTAAATGTGTACGCGCTGCCTTCGGTAAACGTATCGGTAAGAGCGCGTTCTTTGTGCAATTCATGTAAAAGATGTCGCTATAGCTTTCGGCAATAATAACTTTGAAACCATAGTCTTTCAGTGCCCAAGCGGCATGTTCACGGCTAGAACCACAACCGAAATTATCGCCTGTAATTAAAATTGAGGCGTCTTTGTATTGTGGCTGGTTTAAAGTGAAGTCAGGATTGTCAGACCCATCATCTAGGTAACGCCATTCATCAAACAAGAAGGGACCAAAGCCTGTTTTTGTAACACGTTTTAAATGAACTTTAGGTATGATTTGGTCGGTATCGATATTGTCATGAAAAAGTGGCACTGGTTTACCTTTAATAACTTCAATTGGTTTAATTTCCATTTACTTAACCACCTTTCTAACGTCTACAAAGTGACCGTTAATTGCGGCAGCCGCTGCCATAGCAGGGGAAACAAGATGTGTTCTTGCACCTTTACCTTGTCTGCCTTCAAAGTTACGGTTACTTGTTGAAGCACAATGGACACCGCTCGGCACTTGGTCTGGGTTCATACCTAAACACATAGAACATCCAGGTTCACGCCATTCAAAGCCGGCATCTTTAAAGATTTGATCAAGACCTAAAGACTCGGCTTCAAGTTTAACGGTCCTCGATCCAGGTACGACAATTGCAGTAATGTCAGGGTGCACCTGATGACCTTTCACGATTTCACTAGCTTCTTTTAAATCAGAAAGTCGCGCATTCGTACACGAACCTAGGAAGACATATCCAAGTTTAATGTCTTCAGCATACTGACCTGGTTTAAGTCCCATGTAGTTATATGCGCGTTCATCGTTGACGTCTTTGATTTCTGGAAAAGGCGTGTAGAAACTTACGCCCATCTCTGGACTTGTACCCCAAGTTACTTGAGGTTCAAGTTCTGATACATCAAGTGTGATGACTTTATCAAACGTAGCATCTTCATCGCTGTATAACGTTTTCCATTCATCGATTTTAGCTTCAATGTCCTGACTGTAAGGACGATTCTTTACATATTCAAAGGTCTTTTCATCAGGGGCCATCATACCGAACTTAGCACCCGCTTCAATCGCCATATTACAAATCGTCATGCGACCTTCCATGCTTAAGTTACGAATGGTTTCACCTGTAAACTCGAGGGCATAACCTGTACCGAAATCAACACCATGCTGACTGATCAGATGTAAAATAATATCTTTCGCATAAATACCTTTAGGAAGGGTACCTGTTACTTCAATCTTTAAATTCTTAGGCTTTGTCTGCCAAAGTGTTTGCGTTGCGAATACATGTTCAACTTCACTTGTGCCAATTCCAAATGCGATTGCCCCGAAAGCACCGTGAGTTGCCGTATGTGAATCACCACATACGATTGTTTTACCGGGCTGCGTTAGACCTGTTTCTGGTCCAACCATATGCACAATGCCTTGTTCTTTAGACCCGACATCAAATAATGTTACGCCGAAGTCTTTACAGTTTTGTTGAAGTGTCGTGATTTGTTTATTCGCAATCTCATCTTTAATGTTATAGATGTCCACTGTAGGAACGTTATGATCTAATGTAGCAAACGTTAAATCTGGACGTCTGAGCTGCCTTTTTTGGATTCTTAATCCTTCAAAAGCTTGAGGAGACGTGACTTCATGGATTAAGTGTAAATCGATATATAAAAGTTCAGGTTCTCCTTTTTTACCTGTGATAACATGTTTATCCCAAACTTTATCAAATAGTGTTTGAGCCATCGTCATTCCTCCTTAAATGCTTTTTAAAATATATTCAAAAATTTGAGATGTATGGTATGTGCCACCTAAATCTTTAGTCGTAATGCCTTCTTGAATGAGGTGGTCTATTAAGTGATCAAGTTCGTGACTTGCTTTTGACTCATCGAAACTTTCTTTAAGACACATAGATAATGATCGTAGCATCGCAAATGGGTTTGCGAGATCTTTCCCTTGAATATCTGGAGCTGAGCCGTGAATAGGTTCATATAAGCGCGGACCATTTTCACTAAAGCTTGCGGAAGGTGATAAGCCGAGTGAACCTGGAATAACGGATGCTTCATCACTTAGGATGTCGCCAAATAAATTCTCCGTTACAATAACGTCAAATTGCTTTGGATTCGTAATTAAATGCATACTACATGCATCTACAAGTAAGTGATTAACTGTAACTTCAGGATAATCTTGACTTACTTCGTTGATTACGCTGCGCCATAATTTACTAGAAGCGAGCACATTTTCCTTGTCGACGCTCGTTAAAATTTTGCGTCTCGATTGAGCTAATTTAAAAGCCACATGCGCAATTCGCGTGATTTCGTCTTTCGTATAAGTCAATGAATCAAGTGCATGCGTCTTCTCTACATAGCTTGGTTCACCAAAGTAAATGCCGCCAGTTAGTTCACGCACGATTATAAAATCCGCATCGTCAACGATACTTTCTTTAAGTGGTGATAAATGGCTTGTCCCCTTAACGACCTTAATCGGGCGAATATTAGCAAATAATTGTAAGGATTTTCGTAATTTTAACAGCCCATGTTCAGGACGATTATCGGGATCTGTCCATTTAGGTCCACCTACAGCACCTAGTAATATTGCATCTGCATCATTACACGCAAGTTGTGTTGATTCTGGAAAAGGCGTGCCATAGTTGTCTATAGCAACGCCACCAAAATCGTGAACTGATAAAGAATATTCAAATTGGTATTTCTCACTTAAACGTTTTAATACGCTTAAAGTGCCTTCCATTATTTCGGGACCAATCCCGTCTCCTGGTAATGCTACGATTCTATATGTCATGACGTAACGCCTTCTTCCGATTGAATTTCAAGTTGATATTTCGCATGTGCTTCAACGTATGCTTTACATGAAGCGTATAGAATATCGTGGTCGATACCGATACCCGTAAATGTTTGTCCACCTACATTGATTTGTACGTGAACTTCACCTTGAGCATCAAGACCTTCAGTCACGGAATCAATGGTATAGTCAAGTAGTTCTGGCGATACATCAAAAATACGGTCAACCGCATTATAAATAGATACAATTGAACCTGTTCCAATGCTTGAATCTTGGTATGTTTTGCCAGCTTTATCTTTGAGTACAACGACTGCACTTTGAAGTCCGTTAGATACCAATTGAAGTTGAAGTGCATCGACCTGATAGAGTGCACGTTGTTCGTGATTCGTACCTTGTATTAAAGCGTGAATATCACGATCTGTAACATGTTTTTTCTTATCAGCGATATCTTTAAATTGTTTAAATAATTGTTTTTTACCTTCGTCATCAATTTCATAACCTAGTGCTTTAAGTTTTTCATTAAAGGCATGTTTACCTGAAAGTTTTCCAAGTGGTAAATCGTTTTTCTTAACGCCGACAAGATTAGGTGTCATAATTTCATAAGTTTCAGGGTTCTTAAGGACACCGTCTTGATGGATACCAGACTCATGGCTAAATGCATTCTGACCTACGATAGCTTTGTTTCTAGGAACACGAATTCCAGCATATCTCGAAATCAGGTCAGATGTAACTTTCGTTTCAGCTAGGTTAAGCTTAGTTTGATTTTGATAATAATCGTTTCTTACATAAAGTCCTAGCGCAACTTCTTCTAAAGCAGTGTTACCAGCACGTTCACCGATACCGTTAATTGTACCTTCAATACGTTTCGCACCGTTTTGAATCGCTGCTATACTATTTGCTACAGCTAAACCTAAGTCGTCATGGCAATGTGCACTGTAAATGACGTCTTGATCTGTTTGAATCTCTTCATGTAAAGTTTTAAAGATATTCCCATATTCAGTAGGGTAGCTATAACCTACAGTATCTGGAATGTTAATGACAGTTGCACCGGCATCTACCGCTGTTTGTACACATTGAATTAAAAATGGTAAAGGGGTTCTTGTCGCATCTTCTGGTGAGAATTGAACGACGTCAAAATATTGTTTCGCATAACGCACATTCTCAGTAATAGCGCTTAAGACTTCGTCTTCAGTCATTTTCAGTTTATGTTCTAAGTGAATCGGACTTGTTGCAATAAATACATGAATTCTAGGTAATTGTGCTTCTTTCGTTGCTTCGTATACTGCGTCAATGTCTGACTTTTTACATCGTGCGAGGCCACAAACGGCTGTCTTTGTTAATGCTTTCGAGATAGCTTCCACTGATTTAAAACTACCAGGGCTTGAAGCAGGGAAGCCTGCTTCAATAATGTCAACGCCCCATTTTTCAAGTTGCTTAGCTATTGTTAAGCGTTCATCAAATGAAAAGCTAACGCCTGGTGTTTGTTCACCATCACGAAGTGTAGTATCAAAAATTTGGATATGATGAGACATAGTCCTCAACCCCTTTAAACGTTATTTTTGAATCGATTTCGATTTAACAAATGGCATCATGTCACGAAGATCACGACCTACTGCTTCAATAGGGTGACCGTGTTGTGTTTCACGTAGTGCTTTAAATTCTTTAAATCCATTTTGATTGTCTTTGATGAAGCGGTCACTGAATGAACCGTTTTGGATATCTTCAAGTACTTTCTTCATATTTGCTTTAGTTTCATCTGTGATAACGCGTGGACCTGATACATAATCACCAAATTCTGCTGTGTTAGAGATTGAATAACGCATATTTTCCATGCCGCCTTCATACATGAGGTCAACGATTAACTTCATCTCATGTAATACTTCAAAGTAGGCGATTTCAGGTTGATAACCCGCTTCAGTTAGAGTTTCATATCCTGCTTGGATTAAGCGTGTAACACCACCGCAAAGAACAGCTTGTTCACCAAATAAATCTGTTTCAGTTTCTTCTTTGTATGATGTTTCGATGACGCCTGCACGAGTTGCACCGATACCTTTCGCATAACTTAACGCGATATCTCGTGCTTCATTTGTAGCGTCTTGTTCAACTGCGAATAATGCTGGAACAGCGCTACCTTCTGTAAATGTACGGCGTACTAAGTGACCAGGTCCTTTAGGCGCTACTAAGAATACGTCTACATCTGAAGGTGGTACGATGACTTTGAAATGAACGTTAAATCCGTGTGCAAAGGCTAACGCTTTTCCTTTAGTTAAGTACGGTTGAATTTCCTTTTCATAAACTTGACCTTGAACTTCATCAGGTAGTAACACCATGATAACGTCCGAAGCTTCACTTGCTTCACTAACAGTTAATACTTCAAAGCCATCTTCTTTAGCTTGGTCGAACGATTTACCTGGACGGATACCGATAACAACATCATAGCCATTATCCTTTAAGTTTTGCGCGTGCGCGTGACCTTGAGAGCCATAACCGATAACTGCGATCTTTTTACCTTTCAAAGCGTCCTTTGTTACTGATTCATCATAATAAACTTGTGTCATGTGAATACCTCCATTAATTTGAAAATTTTGAAATTTTAGCTTGTTATTAAATTAAGCCTGCTGAACCTGTTCGAGAAACTTGTTCGATATCAAATGATGTTAGATCATCTAAAAGGTTGTTCATCGTATATGGTGGACCAAACGCTTGTAAATACAAGTGCGTCTGGTCATCTTTCAAGATTGAAACTAGCGCATCATACGGTTTAATCACTTTATAGAATGCCTCTTTGTCTTTAGGTGTGTTTAATTTAACTAATAACAATTCTCTGTTATAAGTATTTGTGTCTGTGATATCTTCAACTTTCAATACATTGATTTGTTTCTCTAACTGTAGAATCAGTGTGCGTACATTTTCATCTTCAATTTCAGCGACAAATGTAATTTCTGTAATTTTTTCTTGTGTAGTTGGTGTAGCTGAGAGGGTGATAATGTTAAATTGACGACGAACAAAGATACTCGTGAGTCGATTTAACGTACCCGCTTCATCTACAACTTGGACTTTGAATGTTCGTCTCATAGCACACCCTCCATTTCGTGATTGGCTTTTCCACTTGGAACCATAGGTAATACAGGTTCGACAGGTGAGATTCTAACTTCAATTAATGCTGGACCCTCATATTGAAAGGCCTCTTCAAGTGAACGTTCCATTGCTTCAGGGTCATCGATTAAGTAACTATGAACACCATAACTTTCTGAGAGTTTCATAAAGTCAGGTTGATCGTTAAATACGGAATGACTAAAGCGCTGATTAAAGAATTTATCTTGCCATTGTTTAACCATGCCAAGCGTACCGTTATTGATGAGCACGATCTTAACGTTAAGGTTAAACTCATTCAGTAATGCCATTTCTTGGTTCGTCATTTGGAACCCACCATCGCCGACAAACGCGACTACTGTGTCATTTGGTCTTGCTAGTTGCGCACCGATTGCTGCAGGTATACCATATCCCATTGTGCCAAGGCCACCACTTGTAAGTAATTGACCGTGTCGATTGAATGGGTAATACTGTGCAACCCACATTTGATGTTGTCCAACGTCAGTTGTGACGATCGCATCGCCATTTGTAATCTTACCGATTGTTTCGATAAGTTTTTGCGGTTTAGAAAAGCCATCATCTGTTTTTTCATATTTAAATGGGTGTTCTGCCTTATTTGTTAAACACGTGTCTAACCATGCTTCATGTTTAAAGGTCAATTGGTTAAACATGAGTAACTCGCTCAGTACCTCTTTAACGTCTGCTACAATACCTAAGTCTGTCTTGATAACTTTACCGATTTCAACTGGATCGATATCTACGTGCACGATTTTAGCGTCTTTAGCGAATTCATCTGGCTTACTTGCTAGGCGATCATCAAAACGACTACCAAAGTTGATGAGTAAATCGCATTCTGTAAGTGACATGTTACTTGCGTAAGAACCATGCATACCGCCCATGCCTAAGAATAAGTCATGTTCGTATGGTAGGGCGCCTAAACCAAGTAATGTTGTAACTACTGGTATTTGATGTCTTGTCGCAAATGTTGTTAGCATGTGATTCGACTTTGAATGATTGACGCCAGCTCCAGCTAAGATAAGTGGTTTTTTAGATGCTTTTAAAAGCTCTCTAAGACGTTGAATATCTTCTTTCTCAGGCGTTGTTTTTACCGTATAACCAGGTAAATCAAGTTCACGTGGTTTAGGATGATTCGTTGATAATATGCCCATGTCTTTCGGGAAGTCGATGACAACAGGACCTTTACGACCTGTATTCGCGATGTGAAACGCCTCATGTATAATTCTCGGGATATCGTTCACATCTTTAACTTGGTAATTATGCTTCGTTATCGGTGTAGTCATAGAGAGTAAATCTGCTTCTTGGAAAGCATCTTTACCGATACCTGGTGTATGCACCTGACCAGTGATAACGATTAATGGTAATGAATCGCTATAAGCATCAGCTATACCGGTGATTGCGTTAGTAGCACCAGGGCCGCTTGTCACAACGACAACGCCCGGTTTACCTGTAACGCGTGCATATCCTTCAGCTGCGTGTGTAGCACCTTGTTCATGTCGTGCAAGGATATGTGTAATATCTTTATCATAAAATTTATCATATAGCGGCAATACCGCACCGCCTGGATAACCAAATATGAAATCAACATCTTCCTTTAAAAAGGATTCTACTAAAAGTTCTGACCCCGTTTTCATAGTTTCAACAGGTCCCTCAACTTCTTCATACGTTACTGTTTCGAGAGGTTCTTCTGTTTTAGACATATCCATTCACTCCTTAAATAAGATTTTCAGGTACTTGCATCACACCGCCTGTATTAGCGCTTGTAACAAGTGCTGTGTAGCGTGCTAAGTAACCAGTTTTAACTTTTGCTTTAAATGGTTTTAATGCTTGTTTACGTGCTTCTAATGTGTCATCTGAAACATCGACATCTAAAGTTCGGTTCGTTAAATCGATTGTGATGTCATCACCATCTTCTACAAGTGCGATAGGGCCGCCAGATGCAGCTTCAGGTGAAATGTGACCAACTGCAATACCTCTTGTGGCACCAGAGAAACGACCATCTGTAATTAATGCGACGTCCTTACCTAAGCCGCGACCAACAATTGATGAAGTAGGGGCAAGCATCTCTGGCATGCCTGGACCACCCTTGGGACCTTCATATCGAATCACGACAACGTGCCCTTCGCGGACAGTATGATTATCGATAGCTTCAACTGCGTCATCATGCGTATCAAAACAAATTGCTTTACCTTTAAAGACTTTGATAGATGGGTCGACTCCGCCAACTTTGATAACCGCGCCATTAGGAGCTAAGTTACCGAATAAGACGGATAAGCCACCTTCAGAGTCATAAGGATTATCTAAGTGGCGGATAACTTTATCATTCGTTATTGCTTTACCTTCATTATTTTCTCTAAGTGTTTGACCAGTTGCTGTGATGCGGTCAGGATGTAATGTGCCTTCTTTCTTCATAAGTTCATTGATGATTGCTGGAACCCCACCAGCTTCATGAACATCGTGCATTGAATACGACGAACTAGGTGCGATTTTAGATAAATAAGGTGTCTTCTTAGCGATTTCATTAATGCGTGCTAAGTCGTAGTCGATACCCGCTTCCTTCGCAATTGCGAGTGTGTGAAGGACTGTATTTGTAGAACCACCCATCGCCATGTCTAATGCAAATGCGTCATCTAACGCTTCTTCCGTAACGATGTCTCGTGGTTTTAAGTCATTTTTGATATTATCTACTAATTTAAAAGCAGCTTCTCGAATCATTTCACGTCTTTGTTCACTTACTGCGAGTGCTGTGCCGTTATATGGTAGTGCTAACCCTAACACTTCCATTAAACAGTTCATGGAATTTGCTGTGAACATCCCTGCACAAGAACCGCAAGTAGGGCAGGCATTTTCTTCCATTTCTAAGAATTCTTCTTTTGACATTGATCCTTCTTTAAAAGCACCAACCGCTTCAAACATAGATGATAATGTTAAAGCTTTACCTTGAGACGATAAACCAGCTTTCATAGGCCCACCTGAACAAAAGATAGCCGGTACATTCGTACGCATGGCTGCTAAAATCATACCAGGCGTGATTTTGTCACAGTTCGGAATGTAGAAGACACCATCGAACCAATGTGCGTTGATAACTGTTTCAGCTGCATCCGCGATAATTTCTCGACTTGGTAACGAATAACGCATGCCAATGTGTCCCATTGCGATGCCGTCATCTACGCCGATTGTATTAAATTCAAAAGGAATGCCACCTGCTTCTCTGATTGCTTCTTTCGCAATATCTGCCAGCTCTCTTAAATGTACATGTCCTGGAACAATGTCTATATATGAATTACATATTGCTATGAAAGGTTTATTCATGTCAGTTGGACTTTTGATTTGTCCTGTTGCGTGTAACAAGCTTCTAGCCGGTGCTTGATGATCTCCTTTTTTGATCTTATCGCTTCTCATTTTGATTCCCCCCGAATATTTGAAAATAAAAAAACGTCCCAATTGATAAAAATTGGGACGTTAGATAAGTCCCATTCAACTAGAAATAGGACTTAAACGAGCAGTAACAAAAATTTGTTTACTGATGTTCGAGTCCTAACATGCATAATAAAATGATAATAATATTTTGTTGTCTTAGTGGTTTCGTATATGCGCTTGTATTAAAAGTCATCTTATTATGCTCCTTCCTAATTAAATGGTTTCAATCAATAGTGAGAATTATCTAAAAATTTGTTGAATTAAATTTACTATATCGACGTATTAAGTGTCAACTCTTTTTTAAAGAATTTTTTGAAAATTTAATTTTGATGACGATGTACCGCATTTCAAAGTAAATCGATGCAAAATTTGTTACAATGTATAGGATAAAAATTATAATAGGAGTTCTTAAAATGAGAATTAAAAATTTAGATGAACTTGAACAATTTGCGCACGTCCTTGCAAGTCGACTTAAAGGACAAGATCTCATTTTATTAAATGGTGACTTAGGTGCAGGTAAAACAACGCTCACGCAACTTATTGGTAAAGCACTAGGCGTTAAACGTGTCATTAATTCTCCAACATTTAATATTATTAAATCTTATCAAGGTGACAAGCTTCAATTACACCACATGGATTGCTATAGACTTGAAGAATCTGAAGAAGATTTAGGCTTTGATGAATATTTTCTAGACGAAGAAGCGGTTACAATTATCGAATGGAGCCAGTTCATTGAGACATTCTTACCGAATGCTTTTCTAGAAATCAATATCAAAGTCATTGATGAAACGACTAGAGACATTACGATTCACGCAAAAGGGCGTCACTATCAAGACATGAAGGAGGGTATCGAACGTGAAGTATCTTTTAATTGATACATCCAATCAACCATTATCGATTGGCTTAATGAACGATGACGACGTGATTGACGATTACACGACAAATATAAAGAAGAATCATTCTGTTCAACTCATGCCAGCTATTGAACATATGATGAACGAACATAATATGACCCCGCAGCAACTTGACGCGATTGTAGTTGCGCAAGGTCCAGGTTCTTATACAGGTTTACGTATTGGTGTTACAACAGCCAAGACATTAGCTTATACGCTTCATATTCCTTTATATGGGGTCTCTTCTTTAAAAGCCCTTGCACACACGCTAACGCATGAAACACGCGTCATTGTACCTGTCTTCAATGCAAGACGTGAACATGTCTACGCAGGTGCATATCAATTTAAAGACGGTCACTTTGAAACGATTATTGAAGATCAGTACATTGCGATTAAAGATCTGAACGACAAACTTCAATCACTTAACGACGACTATATCTTTGTAGGTCATGATACAACTGATTTAGAAGACTTATTAGACGGACCAACCTTGCATCAATTACCACGCGCGATAGCTATGAAGCCTTTAATTCACACACCTGAAGATACCCATACCTTTAAACCGACGTATTTAAAATTATCAGAGGCGGAACAAAATTGGATCAACCAAAACCAAAAGACTTAAATATTCGAAAGATGTCCAAGCTCGATGTCCCGAACGTTTATGACATCGAGCGCGTGAGTTTTAATGATAGCTCTTGGACAATTGATGCCTTTTATCATGAATTAGAAGAAAACAACTTTGCACAGTATTTTGTCTTAGAATATGACGGTGAAATAATAGGTTATCTAGGTTTATGGATTGTAATCGATCAAGCTCAAATTACGACAGTTGCGATTGACACTAAATATCGTGGCTATGGCTTAGGTCAGTTGCTTTTAAAATATGTGATGCAATATGCGAGCTATTCTTGTTCAGTTATGAGTTTAGAAGTGCGTGTCGATAATACGGTCGCACAACATGTCTACCAGAAGTTCGGATTCCAATACGGTGGCAAACGTAAAAATTATTATGGCAATGGAGAGGATGCATATGTTATGTGGGTGAATTTAAACGATGAATAATACAAAGATTTTAGCAATCGAGACCAGTTGTGATGAAACGAGTGTAAGTGTCATTGAGAACGGTACGATGATATTGAGTAATACGGTATTAAGTCAGATTGAAAGTCATAAGCGTTTCGGTGGTGTAGTACCAGAAGTTGCGAGTCGTCATCATGTTGAAGGTATCACGACGACAATTGAAACATCACTTCAAGAAGCAGACGTTACGATGGATGACATTGATGCCGTTGCCGTTACGGAAGGTCCAGGATTAATCGGTGCCTTATTAATTGGTGTTAATGCAGCTAAAGCGCTCGCATTCGCACATCAAAAACCATTAATTCCAGTACATCATATTATGGGACATATTTATGCGAACCATCTCGAAGAACCTTTAACATTCCCACTTATTGCACTAATCGTTTCAGGTGGTCACACAGAATTGATTTATATGGAAGATCACTTAAACTTCAAAGTGATTGGTGAAACACGCGATGATGCAGTGGGAGAAGCATATGACAAGGTAGCACGTACAATTGGCTTACCTTATCCAGGCGGACCGCTTGTTGATAAGCTTGCGCAAGTTGGGGAAGATACGTATGATTTCCCTCGCGTTTGGCTTGAAAAGGATAGCTATGACTTTAGTTTTAGCGGTCTTAAGAGTGCAGTCATTAATAAATTACACAACGAACGTCAGAAGAACAATCCAATTTTTAAAGAAAACGTCGCGGCTAGTTTCCAAAATAGCGTTGTAGAGGTTCTTGTAGGAAAAGCCATCAAAGCATGTGAAGATTTTAATGTTGACCATTTAATCGTTGCAGGTGGAGTCGCTAGTAACCAAGGCTTACGTCAAAAGCTTAAAGAAGAAGCAACTGCTAAACAGATTCAACTTGCTATTCCTAGTATGAAACTATGTACAGATAACGCAGCGATGATCGGCTCTGTGGCACATTTTTTATACTTAGATGGTGTACGTGCAGATATGTCACTTAACGGTAAAAGTGGGCTCGATATCGAATCCTTTTAATTTCCATCAAAAACGTTTACGATATGAGTATCTTAACGAAGGAGATGGAAAAGTGGAAGCAATCACATACTTTACCTTTAAAAATAGTATTGAAGCGCTCGAGTTCTATGAAAAATATTTAGGTGCTACGGATATTAAACGTGTTCCAGGCGACCATGAAATGTTTCAAGAAGCAGACGAAGATAAGCGATTACCAGAAGATTTCACAATGAATGCATCATTTAAGATTTTAGGTAAAACATTCATGTGTAGTGACGTACAAGGTGATGAAGATATCAATAATTCCGGTGTCAACATTGCCTTTCAATTTAAATATGAAGATGAAGCGGATCGACAAGCAGCTGAAGCTTTCTTTAATAAAGCGATAGAAGGTGGTTGTGAAGCGAGTATGCCATTAGGCCGCATACCTTGGTCACCACTTTATGGTATGTTTGAAGACCCGTTTGGCATAACTTGGATGATTAACGCATATCAATAAAATAAAACCAGGCTAGGATAATAAATTCAATTTCCTTAAACAGCATGCTTTCCTGGGGCGTGGCCGGAGCCTGTAGTCTCCGGACTCATGCTACTCCCCTAGGAGTCAGCTGTTTTGGAAATTGCTTTATATAAAGCTAATTAGCTTTATTTCTCGACTTATATCCTAGCCTGTTTTTTTATTTATATTAATTTAGCTCTCACGTCATGTTTTGACATTTTGAATGGCTTTGTTGTAAACCGTTTTAGGAAATCCTGTGATACGTAATAACTCTATCGCATTACGTGTATCTGCAGGTCCTTCTTTAATTGTATAATCAAATAAAATTTCGTCATCTTCGATCTTTTCATTAAAGTGATAATTATCACACATATCATCAAGTAATTGCGTCAATTCAATATCATGTGTCGCAGCCATTAACTTCGTAGTAGGAAGGTTATGAATATGGCGTAATACTGCCTCTGACGCTGCTACGCGTTCTTTAGTATTGGTCCCTTTAAAGATTTCATCAATGAATAAGTAATAAGGATGCTTAGTCTGTATATCAACCAATCGCTTGATTGATTTAATTTCAGCCATGAAATAACTATCGCCACTCATGACATCGTCTGCATTTGCCATTGCTGTCCGAATGATTCCTGGTCGATACGTAAATGCCTCAGCCGTAACCGTTCGTACGGATTGAGCAAGTATCAAGTTAATCGCGATAGACTTCATAAATGTAGATTTACCAGAAGCGTTAGAACCTGTAATTAACGCGTCTTTATCAAATTCGAAGTCATTTGCCACTGGGTAAGATAATAGTGGATGATATAAATCTTCAAACGCTACTTGATTATTCGTAATCGTAGGTTCGATATAATAAGGTAATGTCTCTTGCCAAAGTGAAACGGCATATGCTGTATCGATATCGCCTACAAATTCGATACACTTAAACATTTCGTCCTCGTTATTTAAAAGCTTTTCCTTAAGTAAATTATAAATATGATAATCGATTAAGAATAATTGTTTAAAGAATGCGAATACCTGCCCCATAATCGAACTATCTTGGGCAAGTAGAAAGCGATACTTAAAAAGTTTACTAAACTTAGAGAAATCGATATCATGTTGGTCCTTAAGAACATCAAGCGTAGCTAATTTGTGTGCAGTCTCAATAACACGTCCTGCAAAGAATAAATCACCTAAATCCTTACTGATTACCATTAAATATTTATAGCTCAATGCCAAATTAATAACCATAGACAAGATTGTGACGAAGATAAACATCGGTGACACGAACCATAACGCGATACTAAGTAGCGGTAATAAGCATAGAAAGATAAAGCTTTTATGATATGTATTGATCACGCGCGTTTGCTTGTAAGTCGGGTAGGTACGTTTACCAATCTTTGAAAGTAGTGATGAAACGTTTAATCTAAATGTAGAATCCTCTTTAAAAGCCCTTAAAACCTTATTATCCTTCACTTGAAACATGTTTCGTAAGGTTGCGTATAGATGCATTTCACCAATAGAACTGAAACAATAGTTCATTTGTCTAAAGATTTGATCCATATTCACATCAGACCACGTCTTATCATCAATGAGTAAATGAGCGTTGTAATGAGGTGAACGAAGTCTAAAGTAATCATCGTACGAGGCATTCTTACGCTCAAAATCTTCATAAGGTTCCTGTCTATCCCACAAAGTTCTGAGTTTTTGCTTGAGCCTGATACGTTCGTTAACGATCGTAACTATGATAACAATGATAAACACAACGATGAGCAATCCGAAAAAGCTAAAAGCAGTCATAGAAACACCTTTCTTCAAAAGTTAAGTATATTGTATCAAATTTTTATAACATTTTTAACTGTTTCAATTTGTACGGTGTCAATAGGGAACATGCGTACTTATCAACAATTTGTGAACAACTTGGGGATAACTTAGGCATAATGGTGTGTATAAGCATTTGAAAAATGTGTATGAAATTTGTGGGTAGTTACAATTTACCTGTGGATAACTGGAATAACTCTGTGGATAGTTGGTAAATAAGGTCTTTTAGTGTGAATAAAGGTTGAATGTGTGGTGAATAAAAAATGTGGTAAGTGAAAAATTCTACTTACCACACAATTCTAACTTTGATACTCTGATAACTTTTCTTGTAATATTTCCCAGTTTTCCATAATCTGTTCTAATTCTTGTTCGGTTTGTTCTTTTTCATCAGCAAATGCTGCTGCTTTTTCAGGATCGTTAAATACCTCGGGGTCGGTTAATTGTTCATCAATAGATTCGATATGAGCTTCAAGTGACGAAATTTCTTGTTCAATAGAGGCTATTTCTCGCTCTAATTTACGAATCTGCTTCTTAGCTTCCTTATGATCTTGATACGACACATCACTTGTATCAACTTTAGAATCAGCGCCGTCTGACGCTTCTTCTATCGCATTCAGTGCACGTTCTTCTTCTGATTTATCAAGATAATATTGGTAGTTACCGATGTACATACGATGGTGGCCTTTCTGCATTGAAAAGACCTTCGTCGCAATCTCGTTAATAAAATAACGGTCGTGAGAAACAAAGATGATCGTGCCTTCGAAGTTTTTAAGTGCTTGTTCTAACATCTCTTTGGAATCGATATCTAAATGGTTAGTAGGCTCATCTAGAATAAGCACGTTATTACGTTCAAGCATTAATAAAGCAAGTTGTAGTCGCGCTTTCTCACCACCAGATAAATCGTTAATGACCTTTTTCACATCATCTTGTACAAATAGAAAGCGTCCGAGTATAGCTCGAACTTCCTTTTCAGGGAGATGCATGTATTGATCCCAAATGTAATCGAGGATTATTTTAGATGATTTAAACTCGGCTTGTTTTTGGTCATAATAGCCAATTTTTAGATTAGCACCGTATTGAACATGACCATTTAAAGCAGGTAAATCATTAGATAGCGTCTTAATTAATGTGGATTTACCAATACCATTAGGACCTATAATCGCGATGTGGTCACCTTTAGTCACATCAAAATGAATGCCTTCTGTGATGACATCGTTGTAGCCAATAGATAAGTCTTTAACATGCATCACATCGTTTCCAGTATTACGGTCGAAATCAAATTGGATATTAGCTTGTTTCGCATCCAACATTGGTTTATCAATACGTTCAATCTTCTCAAGTGTTTTACGACGACTTTTCGCCATACCACTCGTCGATGCTCTAGCGATGTTTTTATCAACAAAGGTTTCTAAGCGTTTAATTTCGTCTTGTTGACGTTCAAATTCACGCATACGTTTTTGATAATATTGATCACGTTGTTTGATAAACTGACCATAGTTCCCGATGTAATGTTTAACTTCACCTAAAGCCACATCGTATACTTGTTTAACAATTTTATCTAGGAAGAATCTATCATGGCTGATGATGATAATGGCGCCTTTAAAGAATTTTAAGTAATCTTCAAGCCACTCAGTCGTTTCCATGTCTAAATGGTTGGTCGGTTCGTCAAGTAACAGTAGGTCAGGCTCTTTCAATAACATTTGAGCAAGAGATAAGCGCGTTTTTTGTCCACCACTAAAGTCATTAATAGGGCGATCGAAATCAGCTTCTTTAAAATTAAGTCCATGAAGCACGGTCTTAATTTTACTTTCATATTGATAACCTTCAAGTTGTTCAAACTGATTAGATAATGTTTCGTATCGCGCGATGTGCTCTCGATAAGTTTCCGTATCATATTCATCAGCATGCACACTTAACCAATTCGTTTCTTGCTGCATCTTTGCTTCCATTTCCTTTAAATGGTTGAAAGGTTCAGACATTTCTTCGAAGACGGTCTTATTAGAATTTAACATCATTTGTTGTGTTAAGTAACCTAGTTTGAGATTCTTAACTTTAGAGATATGGCCGGCATCGTAATTTTCAACGCCTGCTATAATCTTCATAAGTGTTGACTTTCCTGCGCCATTACGACCAACAATACCAATACGTTCGCCAGTTTTAACTTCAAAGTTTACATCTTGAAAAATATCTTCTCCATCAAATGATTTTGTTATATTGTTTAATTGTAATAAAATCATTATTCCGCACCTCGCAATATGATTATTTTACATGATAAAGATATAAGTTGAAATAGTAACTGTTTATTTTGAGTGAACTATCAGTTATAATTAGGTATATTCTGTGAAAGACATCACATAAACTACTAATGGAGGGATTTTATACGGTGGAACATGATTCAGTAAAAATTCCACGTGCGACTTTAAAGCGACTTTCTTTGTATTATCGTTTTGTGAACACGCTAAAATCTAAAGGTGTAGAGCGTGTAAATTCGAAAATTATAAGTGAAGGTTTAAATATAGATTCCGCAACAATTCGTCGTGATTTTTCATATTTTGGTGAACTTGGTAAAAAGGGATACGGATACAACATAGATAGCTTACTTGAGTTTTTTAAATCTGAACTGAGTGAAAGCGACGAAATTAAAATAGGTTTAATTGGTGTGGGTAACTTAGGACGTGCGTTACTTACATATAACTTTTCAATTCATGATGAAATGACGATTACAGAAGCTTTCGATATAGATGAAGCGGTTGTTGGTAGTGATATCGGTAATGTGAATGTTAAGCATTTAGATGACTTACCAAAGGTTATTAAAGAAGAAGGTATTGAAGTGGTTATTATTACTACACCTGAAAAGGCTGCCCAAGAGGTAGCGGATTATGCGTCTAAAGCAGGTGTAAGAGGTATCTTAAACTTCACGCCAAGACGTATTACAACTTCAACAAAGGTACAAGTACATCAAATTGATTTAGGTATCGAATTACAATCCTTACTATTCTTTATGAAGAATTATGGTAAATAAAGCGCGATTTTAAGACACGAGGTAAGTGGTGAAAACCATTTATGTCGTGTCTTAAATTTAGGGTTGAAGTTTCTTCAAGTCTCTATTATTATTAAACTTATCATATAAGTCGGATATAAAGGAGATAAGTTATGACTTGGATCATTATAAGTGGGTTGATCGTTGGTATCTTACTAGGATTCGTCATGCAGCGAACGCGCTTTTGCTTAACTGGCGGCTTTCGAGATATGTACGTTCAACGAAATAATAAGATGTTTTATGCACTACTGATTGCGATTACGATACAAAGTATCGGATTACTTATTCTCACTCGCACAGGCTTACTTACGATTCATAATGAAACATTTCCAATTATAGGAACGATTATTGGATCGTTTATTTTTGGAGTAGGTATTATCCTAGCAGGCGGTTGTGCTACAGGTACTTGGTACCGAGCTGGCGAAGGTCTCATAGGGAGCTTTGTCGCACTTGTCTTTTACGCATTAAGTGCAGCAGCCACGAAACATGGTGTTTTAAAGCCTTTAATGGATAAGATTAATACGCATACCGTAGCGAACGCAGATATGGCTTCGTCTACAGGTGTGCCAATGTGGGTATTTGTGCTACTCTTAACGCTAATCACATTATTCTTTGTCGTTAAGACGTTACGTAAACCGAAACCTAAGATACCGATGCCTAAACTGAAGCAAAAGTATACTGGTTTCAGACATATTCTCTTTGAAAAGCGCTTCCACCCATTTGTTGCGGCAATAGGAGTTGGCTTAATCGCGTTTATCGCGTGGCCGATGAGTACGTCTACTGGTCGTGAGGGTGGACTTGGTATTACGACACCATCATCAAATATCGTTACATTCCTTGTGTCAGGTGATATGAGCGCGCTTGATTGGGGTGTCTCCTTAGTATTAGGTATCTTTATTGGTTCATACATCGCAGCTAAAGGTTCACGTGAATTTAAATGGCGTTTACCCGATAAAAAGACCATCCGTAATAGTGTGATTGGCGGTGTATGTATGGGCTTTGGTGCAGCAGTTGCAGGCGGTTGCTCGATTGGTAACGGTTTAGTTGCAACAGCTGCTATGTCTTGGCAAGGTTGGATTGGACTTGCTTCAATGATTGTAGGATCATGGTTTATGAGTTACTTCATGTTTGTAAGACCTATGAAGAAAGTACAGCACCAATCATCTACAGCGACTTCAAGTCGTGGTACACAAACGGCTTAATAGGAGGATTTGTTATGTTATATGAATTAGGAACAGTAGGAATGGTATGTCCGTTTCCATTAATTGAAGCTCAGAAAAAAATGAATGAGCTCGAAAATGGTGACGAACTTAAAATAGATTTCGATTGTACACAGGCAACAGAAGCTTTACCTAACTTCGCAGCTGAGAACGGCTATCCCGTTACGAACTACGAGCAATTAGGAGATGCTTCTTGGACGATTACAATTCAAAAAGCTTAATAGCTAAATGGGGGTCTGGGACATAATTTACAATTCCCTTAAACAGCATGCTTTCCTGGGGCATGGCCGGAGCCTGTAGTCTTCTAAAGTCCAACTCGTATTTTCAATACGATAGTTGGACTTACAAAGAAGCTCAGGCTTCTTTGTTCATAATAAAGAGCCCCAGCTTGCATAGCTTGTTAATTTGCTACGCAAATTTCTTTGCCGGGGCCCCGCCCTCTGAGTCAGCTGTTTTGAGAATTGTATGAAATAAAGCTTAAATGCTTTATTTCACGACTTATGTTTCAGACCCTTCTAATTTTAGAAATTGTGTTGACGCTAATTTTAATCACGATATATTAATGCTTTTTGATTTAATATACGTGAAATAATGATTACATTCCTGTTGATGTGATAAAATAAGGATAAACGTACTATTTCAATCGGAATGAGAAATAGGTTTGACTGGACTTTTAAAGAGGGGATGTTTTGACAATGCGCACATGGACAGAAAAAGAACAATTTCAACATTACGAAGATTTAACACCTGAAGAAGTAGAAGCATTAAAAGAGAAAGTGAATACCTCTATTTATAGACAAACCTACCATATTCAACCACCTACAGGCGTTATGCAGCAGATGTCTGGCTTAATATTCTATAACCATACTTATTTCATTCAAACGGTTAATTTCCCTAATGGCACAGATCATCAGTTACCATATTGGTACCATTTCAAAGGTGATCAACTTACGCATCTTAAACCGCATCATACATATATGACACCTGAAATCATCGACCAAGATCGTCGCTTAGGAGACGGTTCATCATTTATTTATGATAATGATTTATATATGATGTTCACAACTGTATCTAATGATGACGAACCAATTTATAAACAACACGTTGCTAAGCTTACGAATGATGGCTCGATTTTAAAGCAACAAGAAGTTGTGATTACGCATGATCAAGGCGATTTCAATATGGTTAGAGATCCGAATGTCGTGATGCATGAAGGTCGTATGTATGCATTTCTTGGTGGTCAGAATCAAGAGGGCAAAGGTACAATTATTGTTTACAAGGCAGTACATCCGTTTCAATGGACGTATGTTGGTGAAGTTCAAACGTCGTTCGTTGATGAGAGTATAAGACGTGTCGCACCAGATTATTTTAGACTGAATCATCTCGACTTCATTATTTATGGCTTCGAGGAAAAGCACCAAGCGTCTACGCGCTACTTAACGGGTTATGCGAAGGGTATGCTTGAATTTAACGATATGACATTTACCCATAGTGACTTTAAAACGTTAGATGATGGCTTTGATTTTTACGCACCGAAAACATTCTTAAATGAACATAAAGCGCGCGTTTTATTTGCGAATATGTCTATGCCTGACGTCACATATCCTTCAGATAAAGACCAATGGCGTAATTGCTTAACAGTCCCTAGAGTGTTAACGATTGAAAATGGGGATCTCAAACAGCGTCCTTTAGAGGATTTAAAATCACTGAGATATAACGAAGAAACCGCATTAGGTTATGCAACGAAATTTAATCGCCAATTACACCCATTTGAAGGTACAGAGTATGAACTCATTGTAGATATTTTAGAAAATGATGCGACAGAATTGTACTTTGAATTACGTGCTTCAAAATTCGAAGCAACGCATATTATTTATAACAAACGTTTAAATCAATTAACGTTAGACCGTTCTGAAAGTGGTCCATTGCCTGAACCGTGTGAAACAAGAACGTCAACCACGCTTAAGGAAGAACTTAAACAATTACGTATTTTTGTTGATGCATCAAGTATTGAAATATTCTGCAATGATGGTGAGCGTGTGCTAAGTAGTCGTATCTTCCCATCGAAAGATTCGAAGTACATACGTACTTCAACAGAATCTGGACAAGTGTACATGAAGTTAACAAAATATGATTTAAAATCGATTATTGAAGAACCTGAACAAGAAGAAAGCCAAGATGAATCCTAAGTTCATCTTGGCTTTAAGTGTGTTCAAGGCATCTATATAATACCTATATTTTTTTGATGTTACGAACCGAAGCGTAACAATATTCTTCGTTCTTGAAGTAGACAATACGTTCTTTAGAATCAATACGTTCTATATTATTACGGTTAAGCACGAAGCTGTTATGGCATCTAAAGAAGCGGTCATCGATTTGAGCGAGTTCCTTTAGATTACCGTAAAATTCAAGTTGACGATTGTCTAAGTGAGCAATTAAACGATGTGATTTGGTTGATGATTCAAAGAACATAATATCGTCATATTGCACATATACTGAATTACTGCCGCGTTTTAATTCAATTGTTTCAACGTTACTTTCTTTAGATAATAAGTCTAATCGAGAGTGTGCAGTTTCGATACAATCTATAACACGCGTCTTAAGTTCATCAATATCATCTTTGAAAATAAAGTCCATTGCTGAAACCTTATAAACGAAAGTGAGATACGTGAGCTCACTATGACTTGTAACAAATACGATGTTGCCAATTGGGTCATGTTTACGGATCTCGCTACCTAATTTTATTCCATTAATATCTGATTCGAGTTGAATGTCTAAAAAGTAACATCCAATATCAGTCATGTTTTTAGAGTGTTCGAGTAACTCGTAAGGATCATTTGTGGCAATTTCGATTTCCATAGGTTTATCTTCAATCATGATGTAATTCTCAATGATTGAAACCATGCGTTCACGTTGACGCTCATCATCTTCACAAATTAAAATTTTCATCTCAACACTTCCTTATACATCTTCATTTAAAATGTCTAATTTTTGTATAAAGTATTGGCCTTCAATCGTTGTATCGAGTAGTACATTTGAAGTTGAATCTGTAATCTCTTTAAGTGTATAAAGGCCGACACCTCTGTTTTTCCCTTTAGTAGAGAAATCCTTTTTAAATAATTGGTGTACACGAGGGGTGTCACTAGAACATTTATTCATCACGATTATTATGATAGAACTATCCGTTTTGATAAATGCGATTTGAATGATAGGTTTTTTAATTTGCTCTGATGCTTCAATCGCGTTGTCCATGATAATACCAAGTATTCGACTTAAATCAACCATATTCATATTAATATAATCAATAGGATCTGCAACTTCCACGCTGATTTGAATATCTTTTTCTTGAGCCTGTAAAACCTTGGTTGTAAGTAAACCTTTAATACCTCTAACTTGGAGGTTTTCGACACCATTTAATTTAAAGTTCTTCTGTTGAAAGCTATCTTGTAGAGGAGAAATATGATTGTTAAAGTAATCTCTTAAACCTTCCATGTCATCTTCGCGAATGAAGTCTGAGAGTGTAGCTAAAATATTGATGTAATCGTGACGGAATTTACGCATATCATTATTAACACTTTCGATTTTAAGTGTGTATTTATAATATGTTTCTAACTCTTCTTTGTAGTGTCTATATTTTAGTTCTCTGGCTACATTAATAGTAATAATAACGATGATGACAAGCATTATTATAATAAAACCTAAAAATACAAAAGTTATATTATCAAATTGCTCGATAGTAGATACTGTATCAGGCATAAATCTATATATTAAAAATATTGTAATAGCTAAAAGGAAGCACATCGCAAATAAATAATATTTATTAATATACAAGATTGATGCTTTAAATTTATAAATGATAAATCGTATTAAAAACGCTAGTACGATAGACATGGTTAAGTAACAAAAACCATACATTATGTATGATAGCCATTTGACATGAAAATATTCTTCAAATTCTACAGTTAATACAACAGTTAGGACGTTACTCAAATATAAAATAAGTATACTTGATAGGGCAGATATAACGCCTATAATACTTGCTCTTTTATAAAAGAAAATAATAAAGAGGACTATAAGGAGTATAAGCGTATATTGCTTTAAGAAGATGAATAAAATAGTAGAAGGGACTATTACCCCTAATACAATAGAAATATAATCCCTTCTAGAATAATCAATACTTAAAATTATATTGGCAACTATGAACAAAATAGCTGCTTGAAATAAAGCTAATAGAAATGTCGATAAAACTGCCATATAATTTTACACACTTTCTAACTTTTATTTATTTGCTTCGTCGATTAATTCTTGAGGTACTTCAGCTTCATCGAAGAAACCGTAGCAGATACGGATTGAACCGAAAGTTCCAATTTTAGAAAATACGTCAGCTAATACTTTTGCGAAGATAGAAAAGATATTCATAATTATTTGTCCTCCTTAGGAAAAAATATTGGTAATAGCGTTATGGCTTCAATAACAATTCCAGTTAACATTAACTGTTGGTACGGCTCTTGCACAAAAAATGAAAGCGCAATAACTACTATAGTAGTTATAATTGCTCTAACTTTTTTCCCTTTCTTACGACTTTCTTTAATAGGTAGCTTTCTTGTAGCAGCTGGTGCTAATAGAATAACCATTATTAAAGAAATCAAACTCAATACGAAAAAGAAAGTATAAGGTATTTCAAAATGTACAATTAGCCATGGCAACAGAATGAAAATTAAAAGATTCTGTACATGACACAGAAATGATGATTTTGCATGAGCTCCATGCGCGAAAAAGCGCAATACGAAATAAAATAAATGAACAGTTAGTGTGTAAAAGAATATACTCAATAGGAGAGCGAGTCCGTAAACAACAATTCCTTTAAACAAATTCCCCAGTACTATCTGGATGCCTAAACGTATTTTCAGATATGAAATACGATCTAAATTGTTTTTCTTTTGCAGGGTCAATGCAAATTTATCAATCCATGTATCTAATAGCTTTTGCATTGCACCACTCTCCTTAATTCTTATTATATAGAAAAAAGTACAAACTGTGTATTTATTGCCTAACTGTTAACATTTAATTCTAAACTGTCATCTTGATGATGATAAATACATTTTAACATAAAAATCATGACAAGTAAGAACTTAAAATTTCGAGTTAGGCACTAACTCTTTTTATTTTGAATTTCTATGTTTCAATATAGACATATCACAGATAAGTGATACAAAATCAAAGGATTATTTTTGAGGTAACTACTACGTTTATTATTGTTGTGAAACAATTTGTAGGTGTTATTCCTGAAACAAATTGTAGGAAGGAGGGCATTATAATGGCAGGCGATATCGGTAAAACTATCATGGACTTTTTCAAATGGTTAGGTGAAACTATCGACAAATACACTCAAAAATAATAAGTCATTATTATTTTGAAGGTATTTTAGAATGTTCTTAATTTCAACAACAAATATAAAAGGAGTGAATTAACATGGCTGGAGATATCATGGGTACAATCACAGACTTAATCAAATGGATCGCTGAAACAGTTGAAAAATATAAAAAATAATTAGTCTTTTAAATTAATTTTTAAGATTCATCTCAATTGAGAAAGGAGTGACTTATCATGGCAGGAGATATCATCGGTACAATCAACGATTTAATCAAATGGATCGCTGACACAGTAGAAAAATATAAAAAATAATTGAAGCTTAAAGATTTAACTTTTCCTAAATAAACACATGAAAGGAGTGACTCATAATGGCAGGCGATATCATGAACACAATCAACGGTTTAATCAAATGGATCATCGACACAGTTGAAAAATACAAAAAATAATTGAAGATTAAAGATTTAACTTTTCCTAAATAAACAAACGAAAGGAGTGACTTATAATGGCAGGCGATATCATGAACACAATCAACGGTTTAATCAAATGGATCATCGACACAGTAGAAAAATACAAAAAATAATTGAAACTTAATTATTTCATTTTTCTAAAATAATACACGAAAGGAGTGACTCATAATGGCAGGCGATATCATGAACACAATCAACGGTTTAATCAAATGGATCATCGACACAGTTGAAAAATACAAAAAATAATTAGTCTTGAATATCTAATCTTAATTTATCTCAATTGAGAAGGGAGGCACTTATAATGGCAGGCGATATCTTCAAAGCTTTAATCGAATTAGGTCGTTTCATCGCAGACATGGTTAAAAAATTCAAAAAATAATTCATCCTTTTAAAAGCATAGGGTTACCCTATGATAATATTTGATATGTATCATTTGGAAGCTAATGCCGTAAAGTTTAGCAAGTAGTTATAAAAGCTATCGTAAGCATCATTCAATTTATCATTAAACAATCGGTAAATTCACTAAATTTTTTCATAATTAAATAAAACATCCCCAAAATAGATAGAGTAATAACTGTAAATAAACATTCCCTTAATAATAAAAACCCGAGTCCCTCCCAAGCTCGGGTTTATTTTTTTTATGCTAATAGAGGTCGTTTCGAAGATTGTCTAATACTGGGATTTGTTGGCGCTGACGTTCGACTTCAGATAGGTTAAGTGTCTCGACAATATGACCTTCGTTTGTATCTAGTGATTTCACGATATCTCCATTTGGATTGATGATACAAGAATTACCGCCATACGTCGTACCTAATGCTTCACCGCATGCATTACAACCTACAACGTACATATTATTTTCAATTGCGCGTGCTTGAAGTAACTTAATCCAATGGTCGATACGGGCTAGTGGCCATTGAGCGACGTAGAATGTAATCGCTGCATGTTGCGCGACGGAACGATTGAGTTCAGGAAATCTTAAGTCATAGCAAACAATTTGTGATGCGCGCACGTCTTCTTTAAGTTGAAAGGTTTGAGGCATCTTTGTACCGCCCGTTAAGAATTTTGGTTCATCAAGCATTGGTACGAGATGAATTTTGTCATATTGATTTAATATCTCGCCATCTGAATTAACGGTGAAACTCGTGTTGTAAATATGTCCGTCAACCTTATTGGCTACTGATCCTGCTACAATAGTTACGTTATGCATTTGCGCAAGTTGCGCAATAAACGCTTTACTCTCTTGTAAGTTTTCATCTGCGAGTTCGTCTAACGCCTCAAGTGCGTAACCGTTATTCCACATTTCAGGTAGCACCACGACTTCTGTTTGAGCATCTAGTTTCGACTCAAATAAATCTTTAATTTTCTCTTTGTTAAGTTCAAATTGTGCTGCTTCTATTTTAAATTGAAATAATTGTACCTTCATATATGTTCACCTCTTAAGCTTACTGTATAAAATTACATCTCAACTTTCAAAGTGTTGGCATTGGGATAGGGCTTTTCATAATGGAAAAGGCCTTTCGATAAGGTACCGAAATGATGAGACATAAAAAAGACTGACATGCATCACACTCATGTGTGCATCTCAGTCTCGTTATCATATTAAAATAAGAAATTTATAATGAATGACGTCTTCTCCATAGCCTCTTGTTTAAGGCTTTCTGGCATGTTCAGTTGAATCAGAACGACGATTGAGTTCATTAAAATGTGTACGGCGATAGGAATGATTAAGCGTCTTGTGTACGCGTATAATAATGAGAAAATTACACCCATGCCGAAGTAATTTAAGAAGTTAGGTAAATCTTGATGTGCAATTGCGAATATGACAGAACTTATAATTGTAGCAATTATGATTTTAACGATTCTAGGTGCTTTCATTCGGCTGTACAATTCGCCAAAAATGACCTTTCTAAATACATATTCTTCGAATATTGGGCCAATAACCGCAATTAAGAAGATGAATAATGGAATTTGTTTCGCTACTTCCATAAGTTTTTGTGTATTCTGGTTTGAAGGTTCAATTTGGAATACGAATGTATTGATTAAACTTGCGATAATTTGGAAAAAGATTACGGTGATGAAACCAAGCACGATTACAAGCACGATGTAGGCTGGCTTTAACCTTGATGCCTCAGTTTCAAGTGGTAATCTGTTCTTCACCATTTTATGTAAGAAAATAACAGCTAGGATAGAAATCACAAATAAGCCTAGTTGCATAAAGATAGCTAATTTAGACAGTTCCATCTTATTCATATCTCCAAATAGACCTGAACCGACTAATAAGCCTGGTATAAATTGCGCGCATAAATATATTGCGACAGTGAGTAGTGCCACGATGCCTCTTCTCATAAAAGACCTCCATAAGATTTTGGTTAACGTTTTCATTTTATCGTAGAAAGATTCATTTAACAAAGTTTCTGTCGAATCGTATGACTTGAATTGTTGACCAATTTTGATTATTATAAAATTATATTAGCACTCATAACTTGAAAGTGCTAAATTATGTGAACCTGAAGGAGGAAACATCATGCTTAAACCATTAGCAAATCGAGTGATTATTCAAAAGAAAGAACAAGAGCAAACAACTAAAAGTGGTATTGTGTTAACTGATACTGCTAAAGAGAAGACCAATGAAGGTGAAATCGTCGCTGTAGGACCAGGACGTTTATTAGACAATGGTGAGCGTGTTAAACCTGAAGTAAGTGTTGGTGATCATGTTGTCTATCAACAATATTCTGGCACTGAAATTAAGCAAGGAGACGAGAAATATCTTGTCTTATCAGAAGAAGAAGTACTTGCAGTAATCGAATAAAATAGACTGATATACATCGTAATACGAAATTTTAGGAGGTCATGATTCATGGCGAAAGAACTTAAATTCTCAGAAGATGCAAGACAAGCAATGCTACGTGGTGTTGATAAACTTGCAAACGCAGTTAAAGTAACAATTGGTCCAAAAGGGCGCAACGTTGTATTAGATAAAACATATACAGCACCATTAATCACGAACGATGGTGTAACAATTGCTAAAGAAATTGAATTAGAAGACCCTTATGAAAATATGGGTGCTAAACTTGTTCAAGAAGTTGCGAATAAAACAAATGAAATCGCTGGTGACGGTACTACAACTGCGACAGTACTTGCACAAGCAATGATTCAAGAAGGTTTAAAAAACGTAACAAGTGGTGCAAATCCAGTTGGTCTGCGTCAAGGTATCGATAAAGCTGTAGCCGTAGCGATTGAAGCGTTACACGAAATTTCTCAAAAAGTTGAAAATAAAGAAGAAATTGCACAAGTTGGTTCAATTTCAGCGAACGACGAAGAAGTAGGTCGCTACATTTCTGAAGCTATGGAAAAAGTTGGTAACGACGGTGTTATTTCGATAGAAGAATCTAATGGTTTCAATACAGAATTAGAAGTTGTTGAAGGTATGCAATTTGATCGTGGTTACCAATCACCATACATGGTTACTGACTCTGACAAGATGGTAGCGGAGCTTGAAAGACCATATATCTTAATTACAGATAAGAAAATCTCTTCATTCCAAGACATTCTACCGTTACTTGAACAAGTTGTTCAATCTAACCGTCCAATTTTAATCGTTGCGGATGAAGTTGAAGGCGATGCATTAACAAACTTAGTATTAAACCGTATGCGCGGCACATTCACTGCAGTAGCGGTTAAAGCACCTGGTTTCGGTGATCGTCGTAAAGCTATGTTAGAAGACTTAGCTATTCTTACAGGTGCTCAAGTAATTACAGATGAGTTAGGTTTAGAATTAAAAGATGCTTCAATCGATATGTTAGGTTCAGCTAATAAAGTTGAAGTTACGAAAGATAACACGACTGTTGTAGATGGTGATGGCGATATCACAAACATCGATGCACGTGTTAATCAATTAAAAGCACAAATCGAAGAAACAGATTCAGACTTCGATCGTGAAAAACTTCAAGAACGCTTAGCTAAATTAGCTGGCGGTGTAGCAGTTATTAAAGTTGGTGCTGCATCAGAAACTGAATTAAAAGAACGTAAATTACGTATTGAAGATGCATTAAACTCAACACGTGCTGCAGTTGAAGAAGGTATTGTAGCAGGTGGTGGAACTGCATTATTAAATATCTACAAGAAAGTTAGCGAAATTGAAGCTGATGGCGACATTGAAACAGGTATTAATATCGTGTTAAAAGCCCTTCAAGCACCAGTGCGTCAAATCGCTGAAAATGCTGGCTTAGAAGGTTCTATCATTGTAGAACGTCTGAAAAATGCTGAACTCGGTGTAGGTTATAACGCTGCTACTGACGAATGGGTTAACATGTTAGAAGCAGGTATTGTAGACCCAACTAAAGTTACACGTTCTGCTTTACAACATGCGGCAAGCGTGGCTGCAATGTTCTTAACAACTGAAGCGGTTGTAGCTAACTTACCAGAAGAGAACGGTGGTAATGAAGGTCCATCAATGGGCGGCATGCCAGGTATGATGTAAGATAGGCCGTAAGCACTGAATTTAAGTGGTTACTTTTGGTCGAATATAAATAAAAATATATCAAATATTATGGTGTTGAGACGCTTTCCATGTTTTGAAGTGGGAGGCGTCTTTTTATAACTTTATGCAACGTTTGTTTAAGTTTAGCTGTTTAAATTTCCTTATGGGGCAGTCGTTCCTGTGTCTCTTTGATAAGCAAGCCTGAGATTCTCGAATCATTATTGGAAGATGATTTCGATGAATTATGACAGTCTATTGATATGTTATCGCGTCATTCGCTTAAGCTGTAAAATATATTTTTGGCCTTTTCACTAATGATACGCTTGAAAAGCTTAGAGGTATTAATGATGTATAACTCGTATATTTAACCACCTATATAGATATTGAACTTGAAAATCCTTTATTTTATTAAAAAAAATTAGTTATAATCAAAAAGATAAAAGTCATATTTACAAAATATGCCTAATAAAGGTGTGATTGAATGGAATATAAGCCTTTAAAAATATTATTTCATATGTATGATTGGAAAAAGTTTGAATTAGAATACGAAACGAGAAGAGATAGCTTTGCCTCTTATTTAATGAACATACATATTCATCCAATTCAAGACGGGAAACAAAAGTCTGAAACTTGTTATCCATTGTTCTTTGTATTAAATAAAGAACTAGCTTCAAATTTAGAAAGTGTTTTGACTAATACAAAAAAAATTAAGCTATTGTCATCTATGTTGCCAGAAGTAGCTAATCATTCATATATAAATCACTTGCTTATTAATGAATTACAAAGCACGAATGAAATAGAAAATATTAAAAGTACTAAAGAAGAAATAGCAGAATCTATTAATAATACAAAAGGGTATCATAAAAGATTTGATGGGCTAGTTAACCAATATCTAATGATTGAAGATTATAATATTGGGATTAACTCTATTTCAGACATAAGAAAAATTTTTGATTCAATTGTTTCAGGTGAAATTAAAGACAAAGACTTACCGGATGGTGATTTGTTTAGGAGACAAGGTATAGGGGTTTATGACGAATCTAAAAACAAATGGATTCACAGAAATGAATGTTCTGAACCTGAGCTTTTTGAAAACTTAACGCTAATGTTGGAGTTTGTTAAAAATTTTGATGCGCCTCAGATATTTAAGATTATGGCCAGTCATTTTATATTTGAATACTTACACCCATTCTACGATGGAAATGGCAGGGTAGGAAGATGTATGATAGCTAAAATGTTGAATGATAGCTTAGATCGTTTTACCGCTCTTACATTTTCTTATACTGTTAATAACCATAAAAGTAAATACTATAAAGCTTTTGAAGAGGCATCTAATTACTATAATAAAGGTGAATTAACTACATTTATTAAAGAAATGCTAGACTTACTAATCATAAGACAAAATAATATTATTGAAAGTTTTGAAAAGAATATTCGCATTATCGATAAATTGGGCCTAGCATTAAAAAAATATCAAAAGATAATTATGATTTCGGTATTCTATTTGTTCTATTGCAAGATAAAATATTTGGAAGCAAATACGCTCGAATTAGCCTAAAAAGTGTTCAAGAAATTACAGGTTTTTCGAGAAATAAAATAAACAAAGTTATAAAGGAATATGATACTAAGCTTATTAAGATAAAAAGTAATCCAGTTGTTTATGAAATCGATGATAAGTTTGTAGAAGAACTACTTGCTCAAAAATAGTAGCTCTGTATAAGGAGTAGTGACCTTAACAGTTGTAGTTTTCATTAAGCTACTTGTATGAAAGTAAGATTAATCGCCCCACCAATTAAGGTGGGGTATTTTAGTACAATATCGTATTTGAAAACGAGTATTGTGGAAATATTTTTTTATAAAATATTTGGTAATTGCCTAGGTGTCCTTATTGAGTTCCTAACTGTATTCGTATGGTAATAATTGTCACATTAAAGCAATAACATTTACAGTTAAGAAATATATGAGACAGTTAGGCATACTTTAATGATTATTTACGTGATTAGGGCTAAATAAAGAATGAGAAGTTAGGAGATTCTATGATAAGGATTTATTGAAGTATAAAAATTGTTGACTAAGTACATGGTATCGTTATTAGCTTCATTAAAACCAACTAGGAAAGTAGTAAACAAAAAGGCATTAAGGCTTAATTAGCCTCAATGCTTGGATGGTATTACATAAAGTCTTTATATGATTTGATGTAGGCTGTACCACCTAAGAAAGCTGGTGCGATGATAAGTAGCTTTTCCCTTAAAGAAAGATCCTTTAGAGAAATAATTACAATAAACCAAATGATATTTAGTAACGTTATAACAGATAAAATAATTGGATTAAAAAATTTACGCATATAATCGCCTCCGTGGTTAATCGTATTTGTTAAAAAGTCTTTAAATGATATACTTATTAGGTCGCCTATACTCTCTATGTGGCGATAATACCGCATGAGAGGAGGTGGTTTTTTGCTATTCATCTTTGTTTCACTAATAGCACCCATAATTTCAGGGTGCGTTGTCGCGTTATTTAAACATTGGTTATCAAAACGTGACAATAAATAGGCGACGATAACCCCACCAAAAAAATCCCCAACCTATGGCCGTAGGTTGGGGATTGGTGGTTTTTACTACTCATCTTTGTTAACTAAAGTATAACATGTAATGTTACATAGTACAAATGTCTCTCTACCGCTAGGCCTCACTAGGATTTTGTTCAATTTGTATTAAAGCACTTTGCTTATCTATACCACCATTAAACGTGTTTAAATCTCCATCTAGATTTGTCACGCGATGACTAGGAATTAATATTTGTAGATGATTTTGGTTGGTTGCAGTGATAACTGCTTTAGAGGCATCAACCTTTTGAATGCGATTTGCAATATCTTGGTATGTTACAGTGGAACCATAAGGGATGGATTTAACTGTATGCCAAACCTTTTGCTGAAAAGGCGTGCCAAACTCTACTGAAAAAGGGATAGTAAATGTTCTAAGTTCGCCGTTAATGAATGCATTGACTTGATGTTTAGTCTTTTCAATGATTGGATTAGCCTCATCAACGATTCTATGAGATTGGGCTAATTTATGAACGAAGTCAAATTTAAACGTAGCGTCTTCAAAATATAAAGCTACGATTGAATGATGGTCCGCTATGGCGATCATTTTGCCTAGTGGTGTTTCAATGTTTTGACGAAAATACATGTGGAAGCTCTCCTTTCATAGTAAAGAATATCATATACTTTTATAGGGGGAAAATAAGATGAATAAGCAATATATTTTTGATTCATTAAAAATGAGTACGGATTTTTTAATTAAGAAATATGAAAAGTTTGAATGGGAACCAATTGCTGAATTAAATTATCAACATTTTCCAAATAACATCCACTGGCAACTCGGACATATATTAACGGTATTTGAGTTATCGTTATCATTTGTAGATAAAAACAAAGTAGATATTGAAGCTTATAATAAGAACTTTGGTAATGGCACGAAGCCTGAAGATTGGGATGGCAAAGAAATTCCATCTGTTAATGAAATTGTAGAGTTACTAGGTACAATTCCTGAAAGATTAGATACGCTTACAGATGAAGATTTAGAGACTGAATTACCTGAACCGATTGTAGGTCAAGAGACGGTTCGAGGTTTACTCATCCTAAATACAATGCATATTCCACTTCATACAGGTAAAATTGAAGAAATGGCTCGAATTATCCGTGCAGAAGCATAATTCGGAGTTGATATATGAGACGCGAGGCTTGTTAAGGGCCTCGCGTTTCCTTATTTAAGGGTGGAAGGTCGTACGGTTTATCAAGAATGATTTGTCATCAAGTCTCAAGGCGTTTGAAACTTGATGGTGAAACCGTGATCAAGTTTCAGAGCCCTTGAAACTTGATTAGCGATCCCTAATCAAGTCTCAACACACTTGAAACGTGATGGCGAAACTGTCATCAAGTTTCAACGCTAATAGTAGCCGCAACACACTACCAACCGCCAACTTAAACAAAAAAGCTATAGGTAATACGACTCAGGTCGTATCACCTATAGCTTTCTTTATATAAAGTCTATTCTTGTAGTTCTTTAATTGCTTTTGCGATAGTTTCGAACACGTACTCGATATCATCTTTTTCAATGCAACTGAACGCGATTCGAATGTCTTTCTTATTTAAAGCGATAATACCAATGCTGTACTTTTCAATGAGGTGATTACGAAGTGTTTCAGGTTTAACGCCGTGAACACGAAGTGCCATGAAGTAGCCTGAATTGAAGTCATATGGCTGCCATAATTCTTTATATGCGTCGCGATATACGACTTCTTTCGTCACTTCGTAACGTTCTCTAAGTGTCTCAACATTAGCTTCAATTTGCTTATCAAATTGTTCATTGTTTTCAAGTACGTGTGTAATCGCAGCTTGAGACGGCATCGGACCACTTGAGATATTACTACGGATTAGGCCTTTTACTTTAGCTTCCATAACGTCTTTCGCATCTTGATTCTCTAAGCCAAATGTTATAAATCCAACTCGGAAGCCCCAAGCAAAGAATTCTTTCGTCGCACCATCTAAGCGAATTGGTAATACGTTTTCGTGATTAAGTTGCGTAAGTGCTGTGAAGATAGATTGCTTATATACATCTTCGTAGAATAATCCGTAATATGCGTCATCAACGACCGTTATGACACAAGTACCTCTATCAGCTAGGATACGAACACCTTCGACAAGTTCGTCGACTTGTTCTTTAGTAGGTGTGTAACCTGTAGGGTTGTTTGGATAGTTTAATAGTAAAATAACTTTCGATTCGTCTAACTTTTGAACACAGTTTAAAAAGTGTTCTGTAGTAAAGCTACCATCTTCGTTAAAGATAGGAAACGTCTCCATATTCGCATTATGGCGAACACCGAAGATTAAATTATAGTTACCCCAGTTGTGTTCTGGAAGTAGGACCATATCATGGTGATCAACAAATAAGTCACCAACAAGAGATAGTCCGTGCGTTAATGCATTAGTAGCAATTGGTTTCGTAATTTGAGATTCGTTTAAGTCTGGATTTTCTTTAAGGAATTTATTTAACCATAAAGTGCGAAGTGATTCTAATCCTTGTGGCGGCGCGTAAGGGAATACTTGGTTTTCTGGCAAGTGGTTGAAGACGTCGTATAAGTCATCCGCGTACATCATACCTTTATCGTTTGTCGCCATGCCTATAGTTGCGTTATATTTAGTCGCTTTAGCGTCTGCAGATTGAGAAAGAATGCCCTTCGGATAATACATACTAGAACCTAGGTCAGAGAACATGTCCAATAATTTAGGAGAAGATTTTTTTAATTTTTCGTTGAGTTCTAATGCGATTGGATTCATTAATTGTTCATCCTCTTTCTTTTAGTCGTTTAATACTAATTTTATATTGAAAAGCCCAAAATTTAAAGTCATGTCACCCATTTTAAAAATAATTTACAAAAAAAGAACACATATACGAACATATGTTCTAGTTTTTGTGTTAGAATACAAACAGGCCACTTAACATATAAGTATCACAAAGCGTATGGAGGTGTAATTATGCCGTGGGAGAATTTTATAATGACTTTAATTACAGGTGGCTTACTCATTATTTTCCGTTGTTGGTTAGAAATCAATTGGAAAAATAAGAAATAATTACATGAAAAATCCCCACATCTGCTGCAACAGATATGGGGAAGTGTAATTAATCCGTGGATACAATTAAATTGTACCACGTTGTATTATAAGCCGCAATCTTAAGAATGTTCCATACTTCATACCGCATGATATGTTAACGTTATAGTGATAAAAAAATATGAGGTGAAAGCATGAAACACTTAACGAAGATATTTGTAACGTTGGCTATTGTACTATTTATAGTAGGCATCATTTTACAAACAGTAGGCGAAGAGGGATCTGGCATAAAAATCTTAATCGCAAGTATTTTATTTATTATTTGCGCTTTCATTAATCGACATAATGAACGTAATAAACGAAATAAATAAATCATCTTCATTCATGATCATTTTTATGAAAATGCGCTTAGACAATCGAAATTGTTTGAGCGCTTTATTTATGTGTATATACTGTTTATATACACTTACGAAATCTAAAGTACTTAAACAAAGGTAATTAAAGGACTTTTCAAAAAAGAGGGGTTTACAAATCTGTATATATTGTATATATTATGTATATACACAAGCGAAGGAGGACAGCCATGAAGATATTGTTGAATAGTAGTAGTGATCAGCCGATATATGAACAAATTAAGCGGCAGATTAAGACGCAAATCCTTAAAGGGAAGTTATATCATGGAGAACATTTACCTTCCATGCGGGAACTCGCTAAAGATTTAAGTGTTAGCGTCATCACGACGAAACGTGCTTATGAAGATTTAGAGCAAGATGGCTTTGTGACAACAATCAGAGGAAAGGGCACCTTTGTGAAAGGTCAAGATACGGCTATCTTAAGGGAAAAACAATTTATGGTGATTGAATCGTTGTCGAAGCAAATAACGAAGGAAGCTAAGACAATCGATATGTCGCTTGAGGAATTGCAAGACATTATTGCCCTCATATACGAGGAGGAAGATGAATGAATGTAGTTGAATTTAAAGATGTGAGTTACCAGCGGAAAGCGTTTGAACTTGAAAACTTGAATTTCTCGATTCCTAAAGGCTATGTGACGGGGTTTATTGGCGCAAATGGGTCTGGTAAGACAACGACAATTCGCCTGCTGATGGACTTACTTAGACCTAAGTCAGGTACGATTCATTTATTTGGTAAGGGAATGAAAGCAGATCCTGTTGAGATAAAGAATAAAATTGGCTTTGTATACTCGGAGCTTTACTTAAACGACAATTGGCATGTTAAGAAAGTGTCACGCATGCTATCGAAGTTTTACCGAAATTGGAATGAAAACACGTTTGAACATTACCTTAATTATTTCAAGTTACCTCATAATGAAAAGATTAAAAATTTCTCAACGGGTATGAAGATGAAACTATCCATTACCATTGCTTTTAGCCATGAAGCAGAACTCTTTGTATTAGATGAACCTACTGCAGGACTTGACCCGGTCGTTCGTTCTGAAGTCTTATCGATTATTCAAGAGGAGCTGATTAACGAGGATAAGACAGTCTTTTTCTCAACGCATATCATTTCAGACTTAGAACGCATAGCGGACTACATTGTGTATTTAAAGCAAGGTCAGATTCAATTTGAAACATCTAAAGATGACCTCTTAAATACGTACAAGATCGTTCGCGGTGATGATAAGGATTTAGATGCCGAACTTGATCAACTCTTGATTCACAAGACTGTTAATCACACAGGCTACGAAGCGTTAACGAAAGACAGCGCAGTCTTTAAAGAATTGTTTGGACCTAAAGTAGTGATTGATGATGCGTCGATTGAAGACATTATGGTTCATTTTGAAAAGGACAAGGATACGTCGATTGAGGGTGAGCGTTATGAAAGCACTCTTTCTTAGAAACTTGAAGCTCGATATTATTAAGTACTATGCATTGGCATTACTAATAGGGCTGGTGCTTGCTCAGTTTCTAGATAGTGTTCGCGGTTTCTTAAGCCTAGTAATGTTAACCTTTATTGGATGTTTAAGTACGTCATTTATCTTTATCAAGAAACGCATTCACCATAATAACATGCATATCACATACCGAAGTTTACCATTAACTGATGCAGCTTTTATCAATAGTACGTATTTATATTCGCTATATATCGCGCTCATTCAAATCGTACTATATCTCATATCACTACCTATGATAAAGACTGTTTACACACTTGAAATTTTACTTGTCATCATAGGGCTAACATTCCTAACGAATATCATGTTGGCCCCGATATGTTTTGAACAACATTGGCACAAACTTATAAGTTCAATCATTTATTTTATCATTGCCTATGTGGTACTCTTCTTCCATATCGCACCTATGAGCAATTTGACATTCCGAATGCCGTACTTTGACTATTTCGGATACGCGTTCTTTGCGGTAACGACCGTACTATTCATCGGCTCTTACCTATTCGCGAATCATTTTATCAAACGACATCGAAGCGGAGGTGACCTTATTGAAGGCATTGTTATATAGGAATTTCGAATTACGCAAATGGTCGTTACTACTATACACCATGCTGTTGTTATTCTTTCCTATTTATTATTTATTTTTTAAAAGCACTTTCATCATAAAAATGATAATTAGCGGCCTCTTAGTACTCATCGCATTACTTCATTCAGGTCAAAGCTTTGTTACTTTAAGCAACCTTGGTAAAAGAGGCGCTTTAACCTTCTACCAAAGTTTACCTGTAAGTCGAAGAGATTTAATCAATGCTAACTTTTTAACCACAATCATTTTGACATTATATGCAGCCGTCGTACTGATGTTATACAACAACTATAACGTCAACCTTTCATTCGTAACCGTTAATCAAGTGAAAGTCGATGGACCTATGATGTTTATCTTTTCAAATATGGTTACCTTAATCTTTGTGTTTAATAAGTTTGGTGAGGAAAAGACACTATCAATACCATATATCTTGTTTATCATTATCGTGAATTTCATCTTGCCACTCGTGGCACTAATTGTGCTTTTCATATGTGAAAGAATGTTAAATTGGCATTTCATTCATATACCAACCGTGCTATGGAGTGCGTTTATATTAAGCATTATCGCGATGGTCATCACGTACGTCGTTCAAATCGTAAGGACAAAATAATAGGAGGGCATTCAATGGAGTTAAAACAAGTTAGTAAGACATATAATCAAAACACTGTTTTAGACCAGATTGATTATAAATTCGATGACAGCCGTATCGTCGGTTTAATCGGTAAGAACGGTGTCGGTAAGACAACGTTAATGAAAGTAATGAACGGAAATATTATCAATTATCAAGGTGACGTTATAACAAGTGATGATGAAAATATCGGTTACTTAATCGAACATCCTAAGCTTTATGCGAATAAATCAGGCATGTATAATTTGAAATTCTTTAGTAAAGTTCTAGGAAAAGGCTTTGATAAGGACTATACCAATCGTATTATAGAAGCGTTTGGCATGGGGCCATATATTAAGAAGAAGGTTAAAAAATACTCGATGGGTATGAAGCAGAAGTTAGCGATCGCGGTATCATTAATGAACAAACCGAAGTATCTGATATTAGACGAGCCTACAAACGGTATGGACCCGGATGGTTCGATTGATGTACTTGAAACCATTCAAAAGCTTGTTAAAGAGTTTGATATGAAGATCTTAATTTCAAGCCATAAGTTAGAAGATATCGAGCTCATTTGCGATCGTGCCGTATTTTTAAGAGACGGCAACTTTGTACAAGACGTGAATATGGATGAGCAAGAGGCAAGCGTTGTAACGTTGCTACATGTACCTACCGATCAATTCAATGCATCACTTGAATTACTTACAGCGAAGTTTAGAGTCATCCAATCTCATAAAGATACTGGCGAAATCATCTTACAAGAGCAGGCCGATTTAGCACCCATGTTAAAAGCCCTAGCGTCAGTCGATGTATTTCCAAACCGTATCGAAACGCGTAAGAACTCACTACGCGATACGTACTTCAATATCAATAAGAGAGGTGAACAAGCATGAAGGCATTACAACTTGTAAAATATGACATATTAAGCGTTTTTAGAAGTCCGCTTTCATATCTTGGGCTGTTACTCACATTACTTCCTATCGCCGGTATTATTACGATGTATTACAATGGTATGGACGGTAAGATTGAAGGTAAAACGATATTAGGTATCTTTTCTTGGTTTACAGCTGTACTCGGTTTACTATTTATCATCAAGACGATTACACGTGACATGTCACATGGTACCATCCAATTATTCTTAAATAGCACTCGAAATCGTATTTCGTATTTCATGGGCAAATTTATTTCAATCGTCATTATTGGTTTACTTTTCTCAGGATTAGTCGTTGGTTTAGTTAAACTTATCGAATCCATGTTAAACGGCGACCCAGTAGGTAACGATGTTATATGGCATTTCGTCCAACTTTATATGCTTTTATTTGTAACATATGGCTTATTACTATTTCTCATTAACATTGCGATACAAAAGCCAGCCGTAATCTTTACACTAGGTATCTTTTGTATTTTAATAGCGCCAATCGCGATTCAAATGATTCCGATGATTCCAGAGTACGGTGATGACATTAAAGATGTACTTAAATACATTCCGTTTAGTTACATCATTGAAAAGGTCTTCCAAGCTCAATTTGAGCTTAAAGATTATCAAATATGGATTGCTTTAGGCAGTATCATAGTATTGTTTGTATTAAATCTCGTTTATATTTCTAAAAAGGATAATTAAAAAATGCCGGGCCGCATAGCATAATGCGCCCGGCTTTTACATATCTATTTAGACGATTTCAAAGCTAATGTCATAGCCTGTTTATGATATCTATTTAGCTATTTTGTCGAGTATTGATTCGTATACGTCTTTCCAAAATGTTGAATCTGTTTTGAAACGTTGCGTAAATATGGCAAGCATTTCTTTCTTCTTATCTTGGAATGAAGGATCTTCTTGATCTGGTAATGAAGCTTTAGTTTTATCAACGAATGCTTGAACTTGTTTAGCACGTGGCCCCCATACGGCAACTTGTTCGTATTGTTTATTTAAGAAGATATAAATAGGGATAGAACGAGATTTTCCATTCGTTAAATATTGGTCGATAAGGTCAGTATCATCATCACGTTTAAACACTTTAGCTTCGATATCAGTTTGCTCTACGATGTATTTTAAAATAGCGTTATTCATCATAGCGTCACCGCACCAATCTTCAGATATCATGAGCACTTTATCGATAGGGCCCTGTTTAATTTGATCTAATCGTTCATCTTGGTCAGGTAATTCCAGCGATTGATAAATAGATAGTAAATTATCTTTGTGATCTGTCATATTGTTAATATATTGATCAAGCGGTTGCGCTTGTTCGAAATAATGTTCTAATTTAGCCATGTCGATTACCTCCTAAATGTATTATTCATATTATATCAATAAATTAAATTGAAAGAAAATTTTAAATACTTTGACGAATTCATGCTTGTTGATTTATTTTAGGATAAAATAGAAAATGTAATTAAAGTGACACTAATTACATTAACATGTTTTTAAATTACTAAAACATTAAGTATCGTTTAAAAGTTGATTTTACGTATTTTTATTTCGATGAGTAGGCTATATAGTAATAGGTATAGGTAATTTACGCGGACTTTACTTAAATTTCATGCAACGTATCTTTAGAAAACGGGTAAAAAGTGATTATAAAATGATATAAACGATTGTAAGTTAATTTGTATACTTGTGTTATTTAATTTTATGTTTAAAATTAAACTTATAACGTAAATAACTAATGAATAAAAGATAGAATCAATTCTATAGACATGGATTAATCATTATAAGATAAGGTGGTGAGCGCGTTAATGAATAAAATTACATATTTAACAGAACTTGAGAACCATTTAAAACGTCTGCCACGAGATAAACAAGATAATATCATGTTTTCTTATGAACAATTTTTCTATGAAAAAGAGCAAGAAGGATTAAGTGAATCGGCGATCTTAAAGGAATTAGATAAACCTAAGCTTGTAGCTAAACGCGCTTATGCCAAACATACCATTCATAATGCAGAAGATGTCCCTACAGCTCGAAATATTATGAAGGCAGTAATCGCTACACTAGGTATTAGTTTGTTTACTTTATGTTTCGTCGTCGTTCCGATGTTTTTCGTGATAATTTTTATGGTACTAATATTACTAATTTCTTTGGTTTTGTTACTCAGTCCTGCGATTCTTGTCATTAATATATTTCTTTCTGGTGTAACATTTGGGTTACTTTCTAACATTTTATTTAGCTTATCTTTATGCGGTTTAGGCATCGTATTTATGGTGCTTGTGCTAAAAGTATTCGATGTCATTTATGGCTTAACGCTAAAGTATTTAAGATGGAATATTAAGATGATCAGAGGGAGTAGATCCTCATGAAGAAATTACTCTTATTCGGGATTGGCATGTTCGTGACTTTCTTTGCATTAGGAACACTTTCCTGGTTTTTAATTGATAAACCAAATAAAGATGTTGTTAAATACAGTGAGACGTATGACCCCGATAAGTTCAATAAAATCGAAGTCGATTCTAACAATGTTTCTATTCATTTGAAAAAAGGGAAACGCTTTAAATTTAAATATCAAGGTAGTATTGAACCTGAAATTTCAACCAAAAATGGTACGTTTAAGTTAAATGATGAAGAACAAAAGCTTAAAGGACGTGCGAACTTTAATCCTTTTGATGCGAGACATAAACATTTAACTATTACAGTACCACCAAAAAAATTAAAAGAAATTGATTTATCTACTGCTACAGGTGAAGTTGTAGTAGATGGCGCATCAAGCAAATCATTGACTATATGGAATAGTGGTACAGGTAAACTAGACTTAAGTCACTTAAATTGTGATTCAGCAGACATCAAAGGTAAACGTAGTGCTTTAAAACTTGATGATAGTCATATGAAGGATACATCGTTAAATATCGATGCAGGTGAAATTAATGTAACAAATTCGCTAATTCAAAGTGGAATCGTAGTAATTAATTCAGGACCACTGAGATTAAATAAAATGCACCCTGATACTTCCGTTAAAGCTTCCTCTAAAAGAGGTAATATTTATTACTCATATGATCGACTACCTAAATCCGTCAAACTTAAATTAAGTCCTGAAAATGGTAAAACGTATATTAAGAATGAGGCATTACGTAAACGCGATGATAAATACTCGAAACATATCTTAGAATTCTATACGCACGATGGTGATATTAAACTCTATTAATCTAAGAAACCCAGTAGTTAAAGCTAACAAACAAAGCTTTAGCCACTGGGCTTTTTTAATGGGAAGCAAAGGTGATGTCAGTCTCGATAACACCTTCGAAATGATCGATTGTTAAAGGATGTCCATTAAGCCAAGACTTGAAGTCGATTGAGGTTGGTGTGCTGTTTTCACCAAGTCCAAACCATGCTTTCAAACGAGTTGGTTCGTACATAGACGTATGAATCGTACCTGACCAGCTCTTAAAAAGTTTACTATATAGATTGTACTTAGGATCATTAAACATGCGATATACATTGAATTGTTGATGTGGTTCCTTTAAATGTTCGTGTAATTGAGCCAGGCGCTCTTTAGATTCTTTCGTATAGTTACGGTTTTCATGGGTTAAAATTTCAAAGTGATTGGTACACGTTTGATGGTTTCTAACTTCTACACCTCTAGGCGTGACTTCTACAATTGCGTGATTGAGTTGTTTATCTTGAACGATATAGCTGAATGAACTGCGGTGTGGTAACGTTTTGAGAAAAGCAATTACTTCATTAACATCTTTACATAACTCTAAGATTAAGCGACCTATCATATAACACACGAATCCGTTCTGTGGCTTTTTACGATGCATGAAATTATAAGCCATTACAAGACCATGTTCGTTCATACCGTCCATGCGTCCTGTAATTCTTGAAATGGGACCTATTTGTGCATATCCACCATCGTTCGGTTGGAAAAGCAAATAACGACCATCGTATGTGGCAGGGTGGTAGTCATAATTACGAACAAGGTAATCATCGCCTACATAAACTGTACAGCCGCTATCCTTTAAATCAGTGAAACGATAGTGCGCGAAGTTTAATATCGCTTGTTTAGTAGGTATATTTAGCACATCACGTAGTGCCATGATTTCCTCCCATATTTGAGGTGCAAAGTGTTGGTATATATCAAAAGTTTCATTAATATCTATATCGAAACGTGGGTTACGTTTCTTCCATTCCTTTTCACGGTTACGTAACATTCGAGTTTGCTCCATCCATTTAGCTGTCTCAACACCTAGATCATAATGCGAGCCACGATGGGTTTGGATATCGACTTTAACATTCTGCATGATTTGTAATCCTTTCTTAAATAATAGTTACATCTAAAATGTTATCTTAATAATTTGTAACACTAAGTTAATAGACTTTGCACTTTTAAAAATTATATAATTAGAATGTAACGAAATAAAACTAACTTACGATGAGATAATCTATTTTGGAAGAGGTGATTACTATGTTTCAAGATGCATGGAACACAGCTGAAAGAGAAATTATTTTATGGTGGTATAGCTAATAATCATGGACATTTACTATAATCATTTTAAACGAAAATAAGCAAGGACATATAGTGCAGTTACTATTGTCTTTGCTTATTTTTTAGTGTGTTCCGTAAATGTCTTCAACATTTTGAGTAATGTAGATAGATGTAATTTTGTGATGTTCAGCGCTTTGTTCAGAGTTAAATGTACATGTGATTAATGTCTTTTTTGATGATCTGTAAAATCATTTGCATAGACATAAAACAAGATTAGCTGTTCATTTTCTAGTCGTGCTCTGTGAATGACATCGAAACTCCAACTCAAATCACTTTTTTCAACTTCTTCCAATCGTGTTTTAAATAGGTCTAAGAGTTCTTCTCTAGACAAAATTTGACTCTTTCTTGACTTATCCATTTTATAACACACAACGTCAGAAGCTAACATATCATCTACTTTATCAATGTTGTTTTGTTGCCAAGCATTTAGAAATGATATATATGGCACAATAAAAACCTCTCTTTAATTATAAAAGTCTATTATTAGTTATAATTTACCACATTATAACAGAAATCCATATATAGGTGAATGAAAAACATGAATAAAGGGTATAGATTTAATGTATTGAAAGAGTATGCTATTATAATAATAAAGTATACTATAACTATTTGAGGTGAATGATAACATGTGCAAGTTTATTAAAGGACTATTAACATTTATTTTAAGCTTTATTGCAATCACATCTGTAGTAGTAGCTGGTTTAGCAGTTGTATTTGCATATATCTTCAAAAAAGACTTTGAAGATATCGAAAATAAAACTAAAAAAATTGTGGCAGAAATTGAATCAAATAATGCCTAAATGAGGACGAACACTTCTTAGTGTTCGTTTTTATTTTGCTGTTGGGCTTTTCCATTGGGATTAAAAATAAACAAGGGGATAGGTGATTTTTGATTGTATCACAATGACAATGCACTTTTATCGTATCGTTTGAATCAAGATGAGGTTGTTACTTTAAATGATTTAAATCGTAACAAACCGAATGATGTGCCAATGATGACGGATATTTATTGCTTAGTTCAAGAGCTTCAAGAAACTTACCCGTTTATACGAAATATCACGATTGGCGTTTCAGATGATCCTGTTTTATTAGAAAAAGCAGAGCAGTTTAAACATCTTTTTGAAAATGTTTTAAATGACAAGGATTTTCAAGGAAGTGTGGTTCACATTGTGAAATGGAAAGAAAACAGTACATCTATGAAGAAATTTGAAAAATCTTTTGTTCAGTATGATCCTGACGTGTGGATTGTGATGGGACGTCCACTAGGATTTAGCCGATTATTAAAGAGGCTATACCGCAACGAAAGATTTGATCCTAAACGTACATATTGCTTTGGGCCGCTATGTTCTGAAACGATGATTCAGACAGTGGGACCTAAGTACTTCGAGGGGATACAAGGTTTAACGATGGATCAATTAACTTGGCGCGTTAAACAAGGTCGTATCCATGTTTCGACATCATAACTATTGTGTTTCTGTCCTAAAATTTAATATGATAGGTATACGATTATTTTGAGGAGGACGCTTATGACTACGAAAGGTTTTATTGGTGGTTACACGAAGAAAGAAGGTAAAGGTATCTACCAATTTTCATTAGATGAAGCTAAAGGTAAGATTAATCGCATAGACGTTGGTTACGAAATCGAAGCTTCTACATACCTTGCACATAACAATGAAACGTTATATGCGATTACGAAATTAGGCGAAGATTGCGGTATCGCTGCTTTTAAAATAGAGGCAGATGCATCTTTAACGTATTTAAATGATTGTCTTGCCTCTAAAGACGGGACAGGTTGTTATATTTCAATTTCACCAGATGGTAAGTATTTATTCGAGTCTGTTTATGGTAATGGCATTTTAAGACAGTATGAATTAAACGAGCGTACAGGTGAAATCGAAGGTTTAGTAGATGAAATATGGCATCAATTTCCCTTAGGTCCGAAAGAACGTCAAGATCATGCTCATGCGCACTATGCGGATACGACGCCTGATGGTAACTATTTAGTAGCTTGCGATTTAGGTACGGATCGAGTTGTGACGTATGCCTTTGACGAAGAAGGATTACATGAGGAATATGTTACGGAAGTTGAAGCAGGAGACGGACCACGTCATTTAACCTTCTCAGGTAAAGGCGACTATGCGTATTTAGTAAATGAATTATCGAACACGGTAGTTGTTATGACATACGAAGATGGTCGATTTGAAGCGGTTAAGCGTCATTCAACATTACCTGAGTCGTTTGAAGGTGAATCTAAATTAGCGGCGGTTCGTATGTCGCATGACGGCAACTTTATTTACGTAAGTAACCGTGGTCACGATAGTATAGCGGTTTACGAAGTGCTTGAAGCGGGTCGCCACTTAGAGCTTGTAGAAATCGTGAAGACTGAGGGAGAATTCCCACGTGATTTCAATATTACGCCATCTGACGATTATATCGTGGTCGCGCATCAAGAAGCGGATAGTGTCGTGACAGTTTTTAAGCGCGACAAAGATTCAGGCCGACTTACTTTAACAGACCGTACGCACACAGCTAACGAAGGCGTTTGCGTTACGTTTTTACAAGATTAATTTTTTTAATAAAAGGAAAGTCTCGGGGCGGAGTGCCTCGAGACTTTTTTCATTATTGGGAGAGATGAGGTGGTTATGATTGTTTGTTAGTTGTAGGGGGAGTGGTTTGAATTACACGTTTTCTTAGTCTTGTAAATTTGGAGTGGTTTGAATTACACGTTTTCTTAGTCTTGTAAATTTGGAGTGGTTTGTTTTACACGTTTTCTTAGTCTTGTAAATTTGGAGTGGTTTGAATTACACGTTTTTATAGTCTTGTAAATTAGAAGTGGTTTGTTTTACACGTTTTCGTAGTCTTGTAAATTAGAAGTGGTTTGGTTTACACGTTTATGCAGTCTTGTAAATAAAGAGCCGTTAGTTTTACACGTTTTTATAGTCTTGTAAATTAGAAGTGGTTTGTTTTACACGTTTTCGTAGTCTTGTAAATTTGAAGTGGTTTGAATTACACGTTTTCGTAGTCTTGTAAATTTGAGGGGGTTTGAATTACACGTTTTTTATAGTCTTGTAAATTTGGAGTGGTTTGGTTTACACGTTTTCTTAGTCTTGTAAATTTGAGGGGGTTTGAATTACACGTTTCTAATTTCTTGTAAATTAGGAGCGGTTTGAATTACACGTTTTCGTAGTCTTGATAAACAAAGCGGCTCAGATTATCACGTTTGTTCAGTCTTGATAAACGAAGTGGCTTATATTATCACGTTTGCAAAGTCTTGATAAACGAAGTGGCTTAGATTATCACGTTTTCGTAGTCTTGATAAACAAAGTGGCTCAGATTATCACGTTTGTTCAGTCTTGATAAACGAAGAGCCTCTGTTTCTCACGTTAGATCAGTCTTGATAAACGAAGTGGCTCCGTTTCTCACGTTTGTTCAGTCTTGATAAACGAAGTGGCTTAGATTATCACGTTTGTTCAGTCTTGATAAACGAAGTGGCTTATATTATCACGTTTGAGTAGTCTTGATAAACAAAGCGACTCAGATTATCACGTTTGCTAAGTCTTGATAAACGAAGTGGCTTAGATTAACACGTTTGATCAATCTTGATAAACGAAGAGCCTTTGTTTCTCACGTTTGTTCAGTCTTGATAAACGAAGTGGCTCCGTTTCTCACGTTTGTTCAGTCTTGATAAACGAAGTGGCTTAGATTATCACGTTTGTTCAGTCTTGATAAACGAAGTGGCTTATATTATCACGTTTGAGTAGTCTTGATAAACAAAGCGGCTCAGATTATCACGTTTGCTAAGTCTTGATAAACGAAGTGGCTTAGATTAACACGTTTGATCAATCTTGATAAACGAAGAGCCTTTGTTTCTCACGTTTGTTCAGTCTTGATAAACGAAGTGGCTCAGATTATCACGTTTGATCAGTCTTGATAAACGAAGAGCCGAGGATTATCACGTTAATCCAAACGTGATAACTGACTTTGCTAAAGAAGTCGACTCCAACTTAAAGGACTTTTCCTAGAAGATAACATGACGGGTTGAAATAATAAAGTTATATAATAGAGTATGATTACGGGCGACGGTAATGCGTCGAAATAATAAAGTTATATAATAGAGTATGATTACGGGAACCGGTAATGGGTCGAAATAATAAAGCTATATAAACAAGTTTGATAACGGTTACCGATAGCACGACGTACCGAATCTAAAACGACTGCCGACACGAACCAAAAAAAGCTGTAAAACCGATGCCGGTGACACCGCTCTTACAGCTTTATGAACCGCGATATTACTTCTTTAAGAATCGTTTGATATAAGAAAATTTGCCTTTGTATGGTGGAAATAGTAATCCTGAGTCGAGTCGTGTTGTCTTGAATATGTAGGATTTCTCGTGTGTAAAGGTATCAAATGTGTATTTACCGTGATAGCGGCCGAATCCTGAGCCACCAACGCCGCCAAATGGAAGGTTGTGATTGGCTAGGTGAAGTAAGGTGTCGTTAATTGCGCCGCCGCCGAATGAGAGTTCTTTGAGTACGCGGTTCGTAGCGTTTTCATCTTCGCTGAACAAGTATAGCGCGAGCGGCTTATCTTTAGACTTAACGAATTGAATTGCTTCATCGAGTTCGTCATATGTGACTAAAGGCAGTATTGGTCCGAAGATTTCAGACGCCATTACTTCGTCTTCGTTAGTTACGTGATCAAGTACTGTTGGTTCGATGAAACGGTCGTCTCGATTCGTATCGCCACCAAGAATAATCTTGTCACGATGAGCTTCAAGTAATTGATTTAGGCGCATAAAATGACGATCGTTCACGATACGCCCGTAGTCCTTGTTCGTCGCAATGTGTTTACCATAGAATTCATTAATCGTTGAACGGATTGCTTTAATTAAGTCATCTTTAACGTTACGTTGCACAAGCACATAGTCGGGCGCTACACACGTCTGACCGGCATTTACGAATTTACCGAAGCAAATACGTTCACTTGCGACTTTGATATTCGCGGTTTCATCCACGATTACAGGTGACTTACCACCAAGCTCGAGCGTTACAGGCGTTAAGTTACGGCTTGCTGCTTCATATACTTTACGACCAATGTCTTGGCTCCCGGTGAAAAAGATATGATCGAAAGGTAACTGAGACATTTGTGCGGCAACTTCACCGTCGCCTAATACAACTTTTACGTAGTTAGGTTCGAACGTTTCTTCAATTATTTCTTTAATGACGTTCGCGACATTAGGTGTTAATTCTGACGGCTTCACCATCGCCGTGTTACCTGCAGCAATCGCGCCAATTAATGGCTCGAATGTTAACTGAACGGGATAATTAAATGGTGAGAAGATACCGATTGTACCAAGTGGTTCTTTATAGATGTAACTTTTAACAGGGAATAAGTATACAGGCGTGTTAACCTGCTTTGTTTTCGCCCATTGCGGTAACTCTTTACGTATGTGACGAAGGTTATGCAATGTGAAACCAATTTCTGCTGCGAATGCTTCGACTTTGTTCTTACCTAAGTCAGTTTGAAGCGCATCTAATAAATCGCGTTCATGCGCTTTAATCGACTTAGCGAGTTGCTTTAATTTCTTCTTTCTAAATTTAATACCCTTTGTTTCGTCTGTTTGAAAATAAGCTTTCAAATTGTCGAAATCATTTTCAATAGGGGTCATGAATTAGCCCTCCTTATTAAAAAAAGGGGAGACATGTAAACATGTATCTCCCCAATAGCAAAATAGTCAATTGATACTTTTCTCATACCCAAGTCGGATAGAGTCATAAACAATTTTTGACAATCTCTAAGATTCGTAACGTAAATCTTGAAGACTTGGGTCCTTCTTAAATTTTAAATCGACATAACTACATGAAGGTTTAATTTTAACGTCCTCTTTTTTGGCCTTTTCAATTAAGTGATCGAAAAGTTGACCTGCAACACCTTGTCCACGAAGTGATTCATCAACAAAAGTGTGGTCTGCTTCCCAAACTTCGTCGTTTAAAGGAACGTACGTTATTTCTGCTGTAGGGTTTGACTCGTCACCTACATAAAATTTATTGTGACCTTCTTTAACTTCAATACTCATCGGAATGCCTCCTTACGTATCGCTAAAAGATTAAGCCTCTTCTGTTAATGCATCCGTAACAGGTGGTACAACTTGTTTCTTACGAGAAACGACACCTTCTAAGAATGCTGTATCGTTTTCTAAGCTCACATTGAAGGCTTTAGCGACTTTGTCTTTTTCAGAACCGACAACTAATACTTTTGAGTTACTGTTAATGATATCTGTAACTAATAAGATGAAGATGTCATATTTTTCTTCAGCGCTTGCTTTAAGCATTGCTTTTTCAAGCTCGTCTTGACGGTCGAATACTTCATCGATATCTACAGTGTTTACTTGACCGATACGAGTAACATAGTCACCCATGTTGAATGACTTAGCGTCCATGTCTAGTAATTCTTCAGCTGATTTATCTGTAGTTGAAGCACCAGCTTTAAGCATTTCTAAACCATATTGTTCTAAGTCTACGTCAGCAATTATAGCTAACGCTTCACATGCTTCTTTATCTTCTTTTGTGCAAGTAGGTGATTTGAATAATAAGCTATCTGAAATAATTGCAGAAACCATTAAACCAGCGATTTCAGGTTTAATTTCTACATCTTCTTCGCGATACATTTTATATAAGATTGTAGCTGTACAGCCTACAGGTTCAGCACGGTAGTATAATGGCGCACTTGTTTCAAAGTTAGCGATTCTGTGGTGGTCTACAACATGCTTAATGTTTGCTTTTTCGATTGTTTCAGCACTTTGTTGGAATTCATTATGGTCAACTAAGATAACCTCTTGGTCTGTTAAATCTTCATTTAAAAGTTCTGGTGCATCTACTTTAAAATAATCTAAAGCGTATTGTGTTTCAGGGCCAACTTCACCTAAACGGTAAGCTTTAGCTTCTTTGTTACCTAAAGATTGTTCAAAGTCAGTCATAATAATAGCTGATGAAATCGCATCAGTATCTGGGTTTTGATGTCCAAAGATAAAAGTTTTTGCCATGATTGATACTCCTTATTGTCATTGTGTTTTAATTCTATTTTATCACGATATGAAAGCGTTAATCCACTTGAGCGCCCATACTATTTTTAAAATGTTGTAGCGCCCATTCATGCCCAGTTAGATCAAATGATGCGACACCATTTTTAGGAATACGCATTTTATAATTGAGGTTATAGGCGCTTACTGCAGTGTGTAAGACGCAAATATCTGTACATACGCCAACAATTTCGATTTCAGTGATGCCACGTTCACGTAATAAACTATCAAGATTCGTACCATAGAATGAATCATAGCGTGTTTTATCGATGTAATGCACGTTTTGGTCGTCTTCGTGTGCATCGTAAAAGTCCTTAACTCGACCGAAAAGCTCACGGCCTGTTGTGTCTTTTAAATTATGAGGTGGAAATAACTTGGTCTCTGGATGATAAGGGTCATTCTCGTTGTGTAAATCCATCATAAAAAATATGTGGTCCTTCGCATCATTGAAAACATTCAGGCGTTCTAAAATAAAAGGTTCAATGGCTTGACCAGCTACACCACATGTCAATTTACCATCATCAGCGATAAAGTCGTTAGAGTAATCAACAACAATTAATGCTTTTTGTGACATAAACATTTCCTCCTAAACGATTGGGGTATACTCTTAATATAACACGAAACATATTTGATTGATGGAGGTTTGATTTATGCATATCAACGGTCGTGCATTCGGAATGGTAGGCCATCATAAACGTAAGGATACGATTGGTCTTCAAAAGGCACTTAAATACATAAAGAAACATCCGCACGTCACACTTTATATACCAGAAGGTACGTATCATATTGGACATGCGGTTAAGATTTACGAAGGTGCTACGATGATACTTCATGATAATGCGACGCTTCTTAGATGTAGTAAAGATGCGTTACTTAAAAATGGATCTAGTAAGAAGAAATATTATGGTCATGACGGTAACGGTAATATTCACATTGAAGGCGGTACATTTGATATGAATGGGGACGTTTTTCCATACAATAATACAGCGATGAGTATCGGACACACGCGACATATTACGATTAAAGGCGTTACCTTTAAAGATGTTGTAGGTGGGCATGCGATTGATGCGTGTGGTATTGATGGCTTACATATCTCAGGATGTCGTTTTTTAGGTTTTAAAGACGTTACGGGTAAACGTGGCTTTTCAGAAGCGGTGCAACTCGACTTACATGTCCCAGGTGCTTTCCCAAAATTTGGTGTGAACGATCACACGATTACGAAGAATGTCGTGATTGAACATAATTACTTTGGTCCTTCAACGAACAAGGATTTCAAAGCTTGGAATCGCGGTATCGGGTCTCATGCGAGTCGTCATCAAAAATTCTACGAGAATATCTTTATACGCCATAATACGTTTGAAGAGATAGGTGAATTTGGTGTCACGCCACTCAAATGCGACCATTTAGTTATCTCAGATAATACGTTTTTAAATTGCAAAGGCGGTATTCGTTATTTAGGTGTTAAGACTGGTAAGAATGCGTTTGATGGTAATAATGTCGATAGAGGTGCTGAAGCGGGTTATTTTGCTTGGTTTGAAAATAATCGCTTCGAAGGTCCTATGGTGCATGATGCGATACATTGTCGCAGTTACTTAGATGCCTATCATAAAGAAGTGTATATTGTTAATAATCAATTCGATGCTGAAAACGGCAACATCACGTTAGCTAATGTCGATACCGGTTACGTGGTAGGGAACCGTCATATTCAAAATCTCAAACAGTCATATACTAAAGATATTCATGTAAACGATGAACCATTTAGAAGTGACCAAATGATATAAATTTTAATTTTTGTCATATTCAACAGAGATATGTAATGTGGTATAATTTTCTTAATATTTCGTTTATTTATTTAAGGGGGAACTTAAATGGGGAATGAGAAATTGGGACGCCACGCATATCTCACGTTCTTTTCAAAGCAGCATGATGATAAACCGTCTTATACGAAGGCGCAACTGATTGGGTTGTTACTCGGGCCAATCTTATTCACGTTAATTCTGACGCTGTTCAAACCTGAAGGACTATCATCACAAGGGGTCTTTGTGCTTGCGATAACGGCTTGGATTGCATCTTGGTGGATTACGGAAGCCATTCCGATTGCCGCAACAAGTTTGTTACCAATTGTTTTATTACCACTTGGACATGTGATGGACTCGAAAGTCGTCGCAAGTCAGTATGGTAATGACATTATCTTTTTATTCTTAGGTGGCTTCATTCTAGCGATTGCGATGGAAAGATGGAATTTGCATACACGTGTCGCACTAAACATCATTAATGCGATAGGGACGAGTACAGGAAGAATTTTATTAGGCTTCATGTTCGCGACAGGTTTTCTGTCTATGTTCGTCTCTAACACTGCTGCAGTTATGATCATGATTCCAATTGGTCTCGCGATAATTAAAGAGGCGCGTGCACTGAAGGATGATAGCGTTCATGAAAAGTCCTTGAGTAAATTCGAACGTGCTTTAGTACTTGCGATTGGTTACGCAGGGACAATAGGAGGCCTTGGTACTTTAATAGGGACGCCACCTCTTATTATTTTAAAAGGTCAATACCATGCATCATTTGGTGAAGAGCTTAGCTTTGCAAGATGGATGATCATTGGTATTCCTACCGTTATCGTGTTATTAACGTTAGCTTGGTTGTATTTAAAACATGTTGCGTATAAACATGATATGAAGGACTTACCAGGTGGTAAGAAAATTATTCAAGATAAACTTCATGAGTTAGGTCAAATGCAATACGAAGAGAAGGTTGTTCAAGCGGTCTTCATCTTAGCGAGTTTACTTTGGATTTCAAGAGAATTTTTACTTAAGAATTGGAGTGTAACGAGTCAAGTTGCTGATGGAACTATCGCGATGTTTATCGCTATTCTACTATTCTTAATTCCTGCTAAAAATAAATCCAAGCATACGAGAATTGTTGACTGGAGCATTGCGAAAGATCTACCTTGGGGCGTATTGATCCTCTTTGGTGGGGGTCTCGCTTTAGCAAAAGGCATCCAAGAAAGTGGACTTGCTAAGTGGTTAGGTGAGCAATTGTCATTGTTAAATGGCGTTAGTCCGTTAATTATCGTAATCGTAATTGCGGTGTTTGTCTTATTCTTAACTGAAATTACATCAAATACTGCGACAGCTACAATGATATTACCAATACTAGCTACTCTTTCTGTAGCGATCAACGTGCATCCGCTATTACTTATGGTACCTGCCGCTATGGCTTCAAATTGTGCTTTTATGCTGCCTGTAGGTACGTCGCCTAATGCGATTGCCTTTGGTACAGGAAAGCTTTCCATTAAAGAAATGGCGACTACAGGTTTTTGGTTAAACTTAATTAGTGCCGTTTTATTAGTACTTGTCGTTTACTTTATCTTACCGCCAGTTCTTGGCATTGATATCATGAAACCATTACCACTTAAATAGATTTTTAAAAAGCGAGGCTAGATGGCGTAATTGCCAACTAGCCTCGCTTAATTTAATTATGATTTTGGAACGATCCTATTAATTTAACTTGATAATCAAGTGTTTCTAGAATGGTAATGACTTTTCGTAGTTCGTCGTTAACAGGTGTTTTAGCCTGTACATAGAAATGGTACATGCCAAGTTCTGTCTTTTGCGGACGAGACTCTATCCAAGACAGGTTGATATTAAATAATGTAAATGTGTTTAATATGCTTGCGAGTAGGCCAGGTTTATCTTGCTTTGGCGTCACAAGTAAAATCGTATCCGTCGCTGCTTCGACATGTTTCGCTTTGTTACCGATAACTAAAAAGCGCGTTACATTATGTGGATAATCTTCTATATGTTTCGCAAGGGGTTCTAATCCCATACTTTCACCACTACCAAGTGGGGCAATGGCACCAACTGTATCAGATACCAAGTCTAAACCTTGAACCGTACTATTTACATAATCATATGAAAGTTGATGTTCATGTATAAAATGTTGGGTTTGGCTAATTGCCGGTGCAATGGAATAAACGTGCTTGATTTGGTTCAACGTTGCGCCTTTTCTACCATACAAGGCAAATTGAATATCTAGATGAATTTCATCGTAAACATATAAAGCCTCTTCAGTAATGCGGTCTATCACAAGGTTAATCGTACCTTCAATCGAATTTTCAATCGGGACAATCGCAATACTATTCGAATCGTGTTTTGTAGCTTTAATCACTTCATAAAGATTCGTCTTAGGTGACAACGTACTCGAAACGTCTGTTTGTTTCATATATTTTTGGCAGGCTAGGTATGAAAACGTACCTTTAGGACCTAAGTAATAAATATTCATGATGTTACTCCTTTATGAATGAAATGGGCAACGACTTTTCTTAGAGGGCTTTTTATAATGGAAGTTAGGGTCACGCATTTCATTTGAATAACCATGATGATAGTTCGAAACAAGTGATGGTGATAAAGAAGGAATGAGCCATGACCATTTACCTGTCACTTTACGGCCTGCTTGATGTTCATGATCTTCAAATCGTTCAAACTGTTTCGAAGCGGTATGATGATCAACTATCGATACGCCAGCTTGTTTGAAGGAATAATACACGGCATCATTGAGTTCGACTAACACACGGTCTTTATTAAATGTATTATTTTTAAGTGTATCAAATTCCATTGCGTGCGCAACTTTTTCCATCAGGTTGTAACGATACGTATCGGTAAAGTTACGGACCGCAATATCGTTAACCATGTACCAACCATTGAAAGGTGCGGTAGGGTACGTGATGCCGCCAATCTTAAGATCCATGTTCGAAATGATTGGGACCGCATACCACTTGAGATTAAGTTGACTCACTTTCTCGAAACGTTGATGCGTAATCGGTACCTCTTTAATAATAGACGAATCAAATTCATGATAATGCAGGTCACCGTTTGGCACTTGATAGATGAGCGGTAAGACGTCAAAGTCCGTGTGCTGTCCTTGCCACCCAAGCTGTTCTGCAAGTTGGGTAACGTCTCTCTCCATAGGATCCCCGCAATCCTCATAGCCTGCATAACGAATTAATTGGTTGTTATGAATTTTAGGTGGTTGCGTGTGTGAGAAGACTGAAATATAAGGCTTGATGCGACCATTGTTTGTAGCGTTCACGATATGTGATTCGATGGCTTTGATAAACGCGTCCTCTGTTTGAACATCACGGTGATCGGCAACTTCGAGCGTTGACCAGAAGAAGCGTCCGATACAGCGATTCGAATGACGCCAAGCCATTTGCGCCCCGTACGTCAATTCTTCCTTAGTATGCGTGTACGTACCAGCCTTACGAATTTCTTTCTTAATCGCTTTAAGACGCGATTTGATATCTTGTTTTGAAAAGCCACGTTCGTTATACATTTCTTTAATGAAAGCTTTTGCTTCTTTATACATATATATGCCACCTCAACACTATTATATTAGAAATAAATTTTTGTAGGAATAAATCGTAGAATTGTCATGATTTTGTCGTAACTTATATTTTCAAGATTGAAAGCAATAAACCCATTGGTTAAAACATTTAAAATGAATATGGTATGATTGAGAAAAATAGGTATTTGGGGAGATAAAAATGGCGCTATATAAAGATGATAGTTTAATGTTGCATAATGATTTATATCAAATTAATATGGCTGAGACATATTGGAATGATGGGATTCATGAAAGAAAGGCAATATTTGATTTATACTTTCGTAAAATGCCTTTTGATAGTGGGTATGCAGTATTTAATGGATTAAAACGCGTAATCGAGTTTATTCAAGATTTTCATTTTTCAGAGTCAGATATCGACTATTTAAAATCATTAGGTTATCAAGATGATTTCTTAAGTTATTTAGAAGATTTAACATTCACAGGTAATATTCGTTCGATGCAAGAAGGTGAGTTGTGTTTCAGTAATGAACCATTACTGCGTGTAGAAGCACCGTTAATTCAAGCACAACTCATTGAAACAGCTTTGCTTAATATTATTAACTTCCAAACGTTAATTGCGACTAAAGCGAGTCGTATTAAGCAAATTGCGCCTGATGATACGTTAATGGAGTTTGGTACAAGACGTGCGCATGAACTTGATGCTGCGATTTGGGGTGCGCGTGCAGCCTTTATCGGTGGTTTTGACTCTACAAGTAACGTACGTGCTGGTAAAATGTTCGACATTCCAGTATCAGGTACGCATGCACATGCGATGGTTCAAACGTATGGTGATGAGTATGTGGCCTTTAAAAAATATGCAGAACGCCACAAAGATTGTGTGTTCTTAGTCGACACGTTCCACACGTTGAAGTCAGGTATGCCAAATGCGATTAAAGTGGCGAAAGAACTTGGTGATTCGATTAACTTTATCGGCGTTCGCTTAGATTCAGGTGACATCGCATATCTTTCTAAGGAAGCACGTAGAATGCTTGATGAAGCTGGATTCACGGATGCTAAAGTCATTGCTTCAAATGATTTAGATGAGCAAACTATCACCAGTTTAAAAGCCCAAGGAGCCAAAGTTGATTCATGGGGTGTTGGTACGAAATTAATTACAGCATTCCAACAACCTGCTCTTGGTGCAGTGTATAAACTTGCGGCTATTGAAGATGAAAACGGCGAATACATCGATCGTATTAAATTATCTAATAATGCTGAAAAGGTAACGACGCCAGGTAAGAAAAACGTTTACCGAATTATCAATCGCAAGTCAAATAAGTCAGAAGGGGATTACATCACGCTGGATCATGAAAATCCGAATGAAATCGCACCGCTTAAAATGTTCCACCCTGTACACACATATAAAATGAAATTTATTAAGAAATTCGATGCGATTGATTTACATCACGACATCTTTTTAGATGGTAAACTGATTTACGATATGCCAACTGAACGTGAATCACAAATGTATTTAAAAGATAATTTAAATTATTTATGGGATGAAAATAAACGCTATTTAAATCCTGAAGACTATCCTGTAGATTTAAGTACAGCATGTTGGGAGAATAAACATAAACGTATCTTCGAAGTTGCTGAACAAGTGAAAGAAATGGAGGAAGAACATGAATAATCTTCAATCTATTATTGTAAAGGAAATGAAAGTTCAGCCTGAGATTGACGCTAAAACGACATCTAGAGATATTATCCAATTTGTTAAGGATTATGTGGTGACGCATAATTTCATTCAATCGCTCGTTTTAGGTATTTCTGGCGGGCAAGATTCTACATTAGCAGGGAAACTTGTCCAATTAGCAGTCAACGAGCTTAAGGATGAAGGTCGTAAATATAAGTTTGTGGCTGTGAAATTACCATATGGTACGCAAAAAGATGCAGATGAAGTCGAAGATGCGCTTAAATTTATTGAACCTGATGAAACGGTAACAGTAAACATTAAACCTGCTGTCGACCAAAGCGTCGCATCGCTTAAAGAAGCGGGTATTACGTTAAGTGACTTTGAAAAAGGAAATGAAAAAGCAAGAGAACGCATGAAAGTTCAATATTCAATTGCGTCGAATACGAAAGGTATCGTAGTTGGTACGGATCATTCGGCTGAGAACGTGACGGGCTTTTTCACGAAGCATGGTGACGGAGCAGCAGATATTGCACCATTATTTGGCCTGAATAAACGTCAAGGACGTCAAATACTTGAATATTTAGAAGCGCCAAAGCACCTTTATGAAAAGGTTCCGACAGCGGATTTAGAAGACGACAAACCTCAATTACCAGATGAGGAAGCGTTAGGTGTTTCATATCATGCGATTGATGACTATCTTGAGGGTAAATGCGTGAGTCAAGCAGATCAAGATACGATTGAAAAGCATTACATTCGTAATGCGCATAAGCGTGAACTTGCTTACACACGTTATACTTGGCCAAAGCATGATAAAGGACCTGAGTTCGAACAATAAAAAAGTTAGTGACATTTAACAATTAAATTGGTAAAATATCTTGAATTTAAAATTAACTAACGGAAGAAGGGATGTTATGTCTTATATTAATGACAATCCTTGGTTAATGATACTTGCGATATTTACAATTAATGTTGTGTATGTCACTTGTTTAACCATGCGTATGATTCTTACATTGAAAGGTTATCGTTATATGGCCGCGATTGTAAGTTTTATTGAGGTCATAATTTATGTTGTAGGTTTAGGCTTAGTTATGTCAGGTTTAGATCAGATTCAAAATGTAATCGCGTATGCATTTGGCTTTTCAGTGGGGATCATCGTAGGCATGAAGATTGAAGAAATGCTTGCTTTAGGATATTCGGTTGTCAACGTGACGACGACGCGATATGATTCTGATATACCGAGTCAATTAAGAACTTTAGGTTATGGTGTAACGCACTTTTTAGCACATGGTCGAGATGGTGAACGTCTCGTGATGCATATCTTGACACCTAAAAAATACGAACGAAAACTCATGGATACCGTGAAGCAACTTGATGAGAAGGCGTTTGTTATCGCTTATGAAGCAAGAACGTTGCACGGCGGTTTCTGGGTGAAAGGTGTTAGAAGTAAACGATTAAAGGCGTATGATACAGATGAAATTTGAAGTACAAGAGAATGAATCGATTCAAGATTGTTTGAAACGCATGCGTGAAGCGGGTTACATGCCTGTGAAGCGCTTTGAAAAGCCGGTGTTCAAAGAGAATAAGGATGGTTCAGTAGAAGTTATGAGACAGCAAATTGTCTTTACCGGCAAGAAAATGTAATTGAAATGTTTAGAGCTTTGGGTTTTAAGTAAATTTACTTTAGAATCTGAGCTCTATTTTTTTAGGATTTAGGGAATATTTATCTTGAAGTGATAGAATTTAGAGGGCTTTTTAAGTAAAAGACGAACTTTTAAAGTATTTAAAATTTTAATGTACATGTTTTGGGAATTTGTTATAATTAACTTAATCCATAAAAGATAGGAGCTTATATCATGATTGAACGTTATTCAAGAGAAGAAATGTCTCAAATTTGGACAGACCAAAATCGTTATGAGGCTTGGTTAGAAGTAGAAATTTTAGCTTGTGAAGCTTGGAGTAAACTTGGCTTTATTCCTGAAGAAGATGTGAAGAAAATTAGAGAGAACGCTAAAGTTGATGTGGATCGTGCTAAAGAAATCGAAGAAGAAACACGTCATGATGTTGTCGCATTCACACGTCAAGTTTCAGAAACACTTGGTGAAGAACGTAAGTGGGTACACTACGGTTTAACTTCTACGGACGTTGTCGACACTGCTTTAAGTTATGTAGTGAAACAAGCGAATGATATCTTAGAAAAAGACCTTGAAAGATTTATTGAAGTTTTAGAACAAAAAGCGAAAAAATATAAAAATACTTTAATGATGGGTAGAACACATGGTGTACATGCTGAACCAACGACATTTGGTGTCAAAATGGCGTTATGGTATACAGAAATGAAACGTAACTTAGAACGTTTCAAGCGTGTTCGTGAAGAAATTGAAGTTGGTAAAATGAGTGGTGCTGTTGGTACGTTTGCGAACATTCCACCTGAAATTGAAGCGCATGTGTGTGAACGTTTAGGAATTGGTACAGCACCAGTTTCAACTCAAACGTTACAACGTGATCGTCACGCATACTATATCGCGACATTAAGCTTAATTGCGACTTCACTTGAAAAGTTCGCTGTAGAAATCCGTAACCTTCAAAAAACTGAAACACGTGAAGTTGAAGAGGCTTTTGCAAAAGGCCAAAAAGGTTCTTCAGCAATGCCGCATAAACGTAACCCAATCGGTTCTGAAAATATTACAGGTATCGCGCGTGTGATTCGCGGTTATATCACAACTGCTTATGAAAACGTGGCGTTATGGCATGAAAGAGACATCTCTCACTCTTCAGCTGAGCGTATTATGTTACCTGATGTTACAATCGCTTTAAACTATGCGCTAAACCGTTTCTCAAATATCGTAGACCGTTTAACAGTTTATGAAGAAAATATGGAAGCAAATATTAATAAAACATTTGGTTTAATTTATTCTCAACGTGTTCTTTTAGCGTTAATCAATAAAGGTATGGTGCGTGAAGAAGCGTATGATACTGTTCAACCAAAAGCCATGGAATCTTGGGAAACGAAAACACCGTTTAGAACGCTAATTGAAGCGGATTCTAAGATTACAGACGTACTTACTAAAGATGAATTAGACGAGTGTTTCAATCCTAAACATCACTTAAATCAAGTGGATACAATCTTTAAGCGCGCAGGCCTTGAATAAGATTTCACTACACTTAAACCCGTGATTAAGTTAGAATAGAGATAGTCAAATGCGAATTAGGGGTTGTTTACATGCAAATCGAAAAATTAAGAGGCAAAGCCTTAGACGAATTATTTGAAGCGATTTTGGCTTTAGAAACAAAAGAAGAATGTTATCAATTTTTTGATGATTTATGCACTGTGAATGAAATTCAGTCATTATCTCAAAGGCTTCAAGTCGCTAAAATGATTAAACAAGGGTATACGTATGCAACGATTGAAGAAGAGTCTGGTGCTTCGACAGCAACAATCTCTCGCGTGAAACGTTCGTTACAATGGGGAAATGATGCATATACAATGATTCTAGATCGATTAAATATTGAAACTGAATCATAAATGATTTCATCTGTGGAGATGACCGATTGCGGTCATCTATTTTTTTATTTTTGGGGGTGAGCCTCGGTGGTGATACAGGGTGAGGTTGAGACTTGATGGAGAAATCGTCATCAAGTCTCAAGATGGTTGAAACTTGATGAGCGAACCGTAATCAAGTCTCAGGGTGGTTGAAACTTGATGGTGAAATCGTGATCAAGTCTCAGGGCTTTTGAAACTTGATGGTGAAATCGTGATCAAGTCTCAGACCGGTTGAAACTTGATGAGCAATCTGTGATCAAGTCTCAGGACTGATAAAACGTGATGAGCGAACTGTGATCAAGTTTTGGTTCATACATTGTTACTTCTTCAGTTATCTATACGCACGCATAGAAGGGTATTTCACTTCAATTCGGGTCAAAGAAGCCAACGCTTCTTTGGGGTCGCTTTTCTAAAGGGCTTTTCAAAAGGGATGAGAAGTTGGACTCACGCATTTAGAATTCAAATCGTAAAAATGATATAATGATGTGTACGAAATTTAAAGGAGTAAGACGTATGTACGATATTACAAAATGGCAACATATATTTAAATTAGACCCTGCTAAAACGATATCTGATGAGGATTTAGATAAGATCTGCATGTCCAATACGGATGCGATTATGATTGGTGGAACGGATGATATTACGCTTGATAATGTGATTCATTTGATGAGTCGTGTGAGACGTTATCCACTGCCGCTTGTATTAGAAATCGCAAATGTTGAAAGTGTCATGCCTGGATTTGATTTCTATTTCGTACCTACCGTTTTAAATAGTCAGGATGTTCAATATCATAATGGTATCTTACATAAAGCGTTGAAGGAATATGGACATGCGATTGACTTTGATGAGATGATATTTGAAGGTTATGTCGTACTGAATCAAGATAGTAAAGTTGGCCAAGTGACGAAAGCCAATTGTGACTTAACTACAGAAGATTTAGAAGCTTATGCGCTTATGGCTGAAGAGATGTATAAGTTGCCGATATTGTACCTTGAATATAGTGGTACTTATGGCGACATGGAAATGGTCAAAGCAGCGAAATCAAAACTTCAATCAACACAATTATTCTATGGTGGTGGTATTCGCAATCTAGATGATGCAAAGGAAGTATTTGAAATTGCGGATACGATTATCGTGGGTAATGTCATTTATGACGACATCAAACATGCATTAAAAACTGTCAAAATAAAGGAGTAACATAAATGAATCCATTAATTAAAAATATGAATAATGAACAAAGCCAAGCTGTCCGCACGACAGAAGGCCCATTATTAATTATGGCTGGTGCTGGTTCAGGTAAGACACGAGTCCTTACACATCGTATCGCTTATTTACTGGATGAAAAGGATGTATCTCCTTACAATATTTTAGCGATTACGTTTACGAATAAAGCAGCAAAAGAAATGAAAGAACGTGTTGCATCTTTAGTAGGCGAAGAGGCTGAAGTGATATGGATGTCAACGTTCCACTCTATGTGTGTACGTATCCTACGTAGAGATATTGACCGCATTGGATTTGAACGTAATTTTACAATTATAGACCCTACTGACCAGAAGTCGGTAATCAAGCAAGTACTTAAAGAAAAGAATATCGATAGTAAAAAGTTTGAACCGCGTATGTTTATCGGTGCAATCAGTAATCTTAAGAATGAGCTTAAAACACCTGATGATGCATCTCGTGAAGCGAATGATTATTACACAAGTATGGTTGCGAACGTTTATAGCGCTTATCAAAAGCAGTTACTTCGAAACCAAGCGCTTGATTTCGATGACTTGATTATGACGACGATCAAGTTATTTGAGCGCGTACCAGATGTACTTGAATACTATCAGAATAAATTCCAATACATACATGTTGATGAGTACCAAGATACGAACAAAGCGCAATATACGCTAGTGAATCAACTTGCGAAGAAATTTGAGAATATTTGCGTTGTAGGTGACTCTGACCAATCGATTTATGGTTGGCGTGGTGCAGACATTCAGAATATTTTATCCTTTGAAGAAGATTATCCGAATGCGACAACCATTTTCCTAGAGCAAAACTATCGCTCAACTAAGACAATTCTTAATGCGGCGAATGAAGTGATTCGTAATAACACTGAGCGTAAACCTAAAGGACTTTGGACAGGGAACGCTGAGGGTGAGAAGATTCAATACTACGAAGCAACTTCTGAACGTGATGAATGTGAGTACGTTGTACGCGAGGTCATGAAGCATCGTAAGAATGGTAAGGACTACAATGATATGGCGATTCTTTACCGAACGAACGCGCAATCTCGTGTGCTAGAGGAAACGTTTATGAAATCGAATATTCCGTATACGATGGTTGGCGGACAGAAGTTCTATGACCGCATGGAAATTAAAGACCTTCTAAGTTATCTGCGTTTGATTGCGAATAGTAACGATGATATCAGTTTTAGACGTATTATCAACGTGCCGAAACGTAGTATTGGTCCTACAACTGTAGATAAGATTGCGGCGTATGCGGCGGAACACGACATCAGTATGTTTGATGCGCTTGCTGAGATAGATTTTATCGGCGTTTCGAAAAAGGCGGCACAAGCGTGTATGTCATTCTATCAACTGATTAATGATCTGATGAAACAACAAGAGTTCTTAGAAATCACTGAAATTGTGGATGAGATTCTTGATAAATCAGGTTATCGTGCCATGCTTGAAAAGGCCCAAACATTGGAATCAAGAAGTCGTCTCGAAAACATTGATGAATTTAAATCTGTTCCAATGGATTATGAAGAGAATACACCGCTAGAAGAACAATCATTGATTAACTTCCTTACAGATTTATCACTCGTTGCTGATATTGATGAAGCGAATACTGAGAGTGGCGTTACAATGATGACAATGCACTCAGCTAAAGGTTTAGAGTATCCAGTCGTGTTTATAATAGGTATGGAAGAATCCATCTTCCCACATTTCAGAGCAATTAAGAGTGATGATGATCATGAGATGGAAGAAGAGCGCCGAATCGCGTATGTTGCGATTACTCGTGCTGAAGAACAATTATATGTAACACATGCTACCAACCGTATGTTATATGGACGTACACAATCCAACATGCGTTCAAGATTCTTAAATGAAATACCTGAAGACCTTATGAATAAACCATCTCAGTCAGATCGTGTTCAAATCGGTCAAAAGAAAAAACCTCAAAAACGTGGATTTAGTAAGCGTGTAACAAAAGGTCAAACGACTGAAACGAATTGGAATGTCGGTGATAAAGTGGTTCATAAGAGCTGGGGTGAAGGCATGGTCAGCCAAGTTAATGAGAAGAATGGCTCAGTTGAACTTGATATCATTTTCAAAAAAGAGGGACCTAAACGTTTACTTGCATCTTTCGCACCTATCGAAAAAAAGGAGGACTAAACCATGTCTGAAGTTAAAAAACACGTAGAAGAACTGCACGAATTACTGCATCGTTATAGCTATGAATATTATGTTAAAGACGATCCAAGTGTACCGGACAGTGAATATGATAAGCTTTTGCATGAGTTAATTGAGATTGAACGTGAACATCCTGAGTTAAAAACGGATGATTCTCCGACCGTACGTGTAGGTGCTGAGGTTCAGTCTTCATTTGAAAAGGTACAGCACGAAACACCGATGTTAAGTCTTGGTAATGCTTTTAATGAAGCGGATTTACGCAAATTTGACCAACGCATTCAAGAAAAAGTGGGCGACGTCAATTATATGTGTGAGCTCAAGATAGACGGGTTAGCCGTTTCACTAAAGTATGAGAATGGTAAATTCGTTCAAGGTTTGACGCGCGGCGATGGTACGACGGGTGAAGATATTACTGAGAACCTTAAAACGATTCATGCGATTCCGCTCACTTTGAAAAAGGACATTAGCTTTGAAGTCCGTGGTGAAGCCTTTATGCCGAGAAAGTCCTTTCTTAAATTAAACGAAGAAAAGGAACAGAATGAGGAACAACCATTTGCGAATCCTAGAAACGCGGCTGCTGGTTCCTTACGTCAACTTGATCCAAAACTCGCTGCGAAACGTAAGCTTGATGTCTTCTTGTATAGTATCAATGACTTAACGGAGCTTGATGCTGAAACACAAGAAGAAGCGTTGAATGAATTAGATGCGCTAGGTTTCAAAACGAACCAAGAACGTCGCAGTGTGAATAACATCGATGAAGTGATTGAATATATTGACTATTGGACGGATAAACGTGAGGCGCTATCTTATGACATCGACGGTATCGTGATTAAGGTGAATCAACTTGATACACAAGATGAGCTTGGCTTTACTGCAAAATCACCGAGATGGGCAATTGCTTATAAGTTCCCAGCAGAAGAAGTGGTTACGACGTTACTTGATATTGAACTTAGTATAGGTCGTACTGGTGTGGTTACACCAACAGCAATCCTTGAACCCGTTCGTGTAGCAGGCACAACCGTTTCTCGTGCGTCGTTACATAATGAGGACCTCATCCATGAAAAGGACATTCGCATTTCGGACAGTGTTGTCATTAAAAAAGCTGGCGACATTATCCCAGAAGTTGTTAAGAGAATTAAAGATAGACGTAAAGACGACGCGAAGACGTATCATATGCCAACGCATTGTCCAAGTTGTGACCATGAACTTGTGCGTATCGAAGGCGAGGTTGCATTAAGATGTATTAATCCGAAGTGCCAAGCGCAACTTGTAGAAGGGCTTATTCACTTTGTGTCGCGCCAAGCCATGAACATCGATGGTCTTGGTGAAAAGATTATCCAACAACTTTACGAACAAGGCTGTATTAAGGACATCGCAGATATTTATTACCTTACAGAAGAAGATTTGTTACCATTAGAGCGAATGGGCCAAAAGAAAGTGACGAATCTTTTAAAAGCCATTGAAACATCGAAGTCAAATTCCTTAGAACAACTCCTCTTTGGATTAGGCATTAGACTTTTAGGTGTTAAAGCGAGTCGTGTTCTTGCTGAACGTTATGATTCAATCGAGTGCTTGATGGAAGTATCTGAAGTAGAATTGCTTGAAATTCATGATATTGGTGAGAAACTTGCGCAGTCTGTTGTGACTTATCTTGAAAATGAGGACATTAAAGCTTTAATTCAAAAACTTAAAGATAAAGATGTTAATATGACTTTTAAAGGACCAAAATACAACGAAGTTGAAGGACATGAAGACTTTAAAGACAAAACGATTGTACTTACAGGCAAATTACATCAAATGACACGTAAGGAAGCATCGGAATGGTTAAAACTGCAAGGGGCAAAAGTTACAAGCAGTGTTACCAAGAAGACTGATCTTGTTATAGCAGGTGAAGATGCTGGGTCAAAATTGTCTAAAGCAGAAGAACTCGAAATTGAAGTTTGGTCTGAAGATGAATTTGTAACAAAGCAAAATGAGATTAAAGAATAGGAGATTGGGACATGAAAAAATCATTAACTGTACTTCTCTCATTATCATTAATACTTACAGCTTGTGGAAGCGGAGAAAAAGATAGCCAAAAGCAAGAAGAAGCACAAGAGAATGATACATCAGATGGTTCTAGCAAAATTAAACAAATTGTAACAGATAAAAACGTGTCTGGTGATAATTACAGAACGATTTTACCTTTTAAAGAAAGTGCCGCGCGTGGCTTAATTCAGGAAAAGATGGCGAATAGCTATAACGGCGAAAACTTCGAAAGTGGTTTATTAGATATCAGTAAAAATGTTTTCCCAACTGATAAATTCTTATACCAAGATGGTCAATACTTAGATAAAGATACGATCAAAGCATACTTACGTCCGAAATTTACGAAAAAAGAAATTGAAAAAATGGACGATGAAGAAAAAGAACAAAAGAAAGCGACAGCGAATCTTGGTTTAAACCCATCTTATAAAGGTGAAGATGATCCTAAGAAAATTGCGAAAGAATCTCCTACTTATTTATCGAATATTTTAGAGCAGGACTTTTACAAAAATAGTGATAGTAAAGGTAAAGAGATTAAAGGTATGACAATCGGCCTTGCGATGAATAGTACGCACTATTACCAAAAGGAAGACTTTGGTGAAACGTACAGTGAGAAACTTGATGAGAAGAAAGTTGAAAAGGAAGGTAAACGTATGGCCGAAGAGATTCTGTCTCGTTTACGTGAACATAATGAATTAAATGATATTCCAATCAACTTTGCGATTTATATGCAGTCAGGCCAGAACTCTATTACACCAGGTCACTTTGTTGCTTATGCGACTGCGGATGAAGATAAAACGAAATTAACGAAGTGGAATCAAATTAATGAGCAAACCGTACTCGTTCCATCTAGTGAAGCTAAGGAAAAAGATGAAGGCTTGAATAACAGCTTTAAAGAGTTTAATGATAACTTACAATCTTACTTCTCTAACTTTACTCAAGCGGTTGGTAAAGCGAAGTTCGTTGGTAACGATGCGAAATCACTGAGCATTGATGTTCCAATCGACTACTACGGTCAAGCCGAGTTAATTGGTATTACGCAATATGTGACGCAGCTTGCGGATAAAAACTTCAGTGGTCTGAACAATTACGAGATCCATATTAAAGATGGTAGTAAATCGAGAGCACTTATTTATAAATCTAAAGACGATAAAGAGCCTCGAGTTCATATTTACAATAATAATTAATTCTATTGAAAAGCAATGGGACGTGTACCGCGTTTCATTGCTTTTTTGTGTGAGGGAGGTTATTTAGAGTGGATAGGGCGTACGGTAAAAGTAATAGTAGTAGACATTGGGGGCGTTGCCAACTAGTGGAGGTGTGACAAGTTGTTAAAGGGGGTGTTGCCAACTTGTTGAGGAGCGACAAGTTGCTAAGGGCGTTGTTGCCGACTTGTGGAGGTGTAACAAGTTGGTAAAAGTGTTGTTGCCGACTTGTTGAGGAGTGACAAGTTGGTAAGAGAGGCGCTAGCGTCGGAATGAAAGACCGAAACCGACGCAAAAGCCAAATAGCGTCGGAATGAAAAGTCGAAACCGACGCAAAAGCCGAATAGCGTCGGAATGAAAAGTCGAAACCGACGCAAAAGCTGAATAGCGTCGAACTACCTATTGAAATCGACGGAAGAGCTATGTCATATTACTACATCGGTCTTATCGCAATATAACAGCCAAGTGAGGTGACCACATGGCTCTTATCGCCGTGCAACAGCCAAGTGAGGTGACCACATGGCTCTTATCGCCGTGTAACAGCCAAGTGAGGTGACCACATGGCTCTTATCGTCGTGTAACAGCCAAGTGAGGTGACCACATGGCTCTTATCGCCGTTTTACAGCCAAGCGGAGAGGCGACATGGCTCTTATAGACGATTAACAGCCAAGCGGAGAGGCGACAAGGCTCTTATAGGCGATTAACAGCCATGTGAAGAGTTGACATGGCTCTTATCACAGTATTACAGCCAAGTGGAGTACTGACATGGCTCTTATCGCCGTATAACAGCCAAGTGCGTTAACGACATGGCTCTTACAAACGGCCTCGCAACTAAATTTCCCAATAGTAATCCCACATATGCGAAATCGCCACATCGCTACATTACAACCCAAAAAAACGCTCCGAAAATCTGAACCCAATTCAGACTCTCGAAGCGTCCCTCAATAACTATATGAATTAAGCGTTACTTTTCGCTTAAGATATGTTTCATCTTAGTAATATCTTTATCTACGAAGTCACCTGGTGCTTTCGTAAGTTTACTTACAATAATTGTAACTAATAAACTTACTAAGAAACCTGGAACGATTTCGTACAGATTAAAGAATTCTACCTTTTCACCAAGAGGTTTAACAAATGCGATCCAAATGATAACTGTTAATGCACCGGCAACCATACCTGCGATAGCACCAATGTTTGTAAGTTTACGCCAGTAAAGCGATAAAATTACAAGTGGTCCAAATGCAGCACCGAAACCAGCCCAAGCATTACCAACTAAGTTAAGAATTGTATCGTTAGGATTCCAAGCAATCGCTATCGCAACAATCGCAACTACAACTACTGAAATACGACCAACTAATACATATTCTTTCTCGTAATTCTTGTTAGGATCTTTATTCTTCTTAAATAACTTGTAGAAGTCTTCAGTTAATGAACTAGACGTTACAAGTAATTGAGATGAAATCGTGCTCATGATGGCAGCTAAAATAGCAGCTAGTAAGAAACCACCAACTAATGGATGGAATAAAACCTGACTCATTAAGATGAATAATGTTTCAGGGTCCTTAATTTTCGCGCCTTGTGCTGGAACGAAAGCGATACCAAGTAAACCAACTAAACATGATCCAATTAAGCCGACTGCCATCCAGCCAATCCCGATTCTTCTAGTAAAAGGGAAAAGCTTATGCGTGCGAATCGACATGAAACGTACTAAGATATGTGGTTGACCAAAGTAACCAAGTCCCCATGCAAAGAATGAAATAATTCCAATTATAGAAGTCCCCTTAAATAAATCTAAATTAGAAGGTTTCATTTCTGCAACTTGGCCAAATGTGTCTAAACCATTCAATTTAAGCATTACAACAATTGGTACCATAATCATTGCGATAAGCATGATTACCCCTTGGAAAAAGTCCGTAATCGATACGGCTAAATAACCACCAAAGAATGTATATAAAATCACAATAGCAGTAACAAACAAGAGTCCCCAATGATAGTTTAAGCCGAACGCACTTTCAAAAAGTTTACCGCCTGATACAATACCGGCGTGCGTATATAAAGTGAAAAATACTACAATGATACCACCAGAGATAATCTTAATGAGATTCGTTTTATCATCTAAACGATTCTTAAAGAAGTCTGGTAAGGTTATTGCATCCCCTCTGATTTCTGTGTAAACACGTAGTCTTGGTGCCACAAGTAAATAGTTTATGTATGCACCGACTGTCAATCCTATAGCTAACCAAACTGCTGATAAACCAGTTGAATAAACTTCACCTGGTAACCCCATAATCATCCAACCACTCATGTCAGATGCACCAGCTGATAAGGCTGTTACCCATGGTCCAATGCTACGGCCACCAAGCATGTATTCGCTTAGGTCACCAGTTGATTGTTTGTAACCATACCAACCGATAGCTAAAAGGATAATGAAGTACACTGCAATCATCACGTAAGTTTGCCAGTCCGGGTTTACTTGACTGGACAATGTTGAACCTAGTGTAAACATTTCTCCTCACCCCCCAAATTGTTTAATTATTTTGTTACATACCGTATTATACATGAATGAATCTAGAATGAAAGTTCGATTTTTCATCATAAATGTATAATTACAATTATGCATATTTCGCAATCGTTTGTAAAGACCTAAATGAAGGCGTTTTTAGTAATTTTTTAGAATTTTTAAATTTTTGTAAGATTTCTTCTACTTTCTTGAAAAGCCCTATGTTTATACGATAACTGAATAAGATACCCACTATTTAACTTAAATATTATAAATGAGTTACATAAAGTCGCTAAAACGCTTAAAATACGTACAATTTGGCACGTTAAAGCGAAATAGATATGTTACATCTATTAAAACCTTTACTAAAGGGGTGTTGCTTTTCAAGGGAAATAAAACGAGAAAATTCCATCAAACTTTAGATTTTTAGGGGAAAATTTGGTACAATTTTGTGATGAATGAATATTAAGGAGGCTTTTATTGATGACAAAAGTTACACGTGAAGATGTTGAACATATCGCGAACTTAGCGAAATTAGAAATATCTCCTGAAGAAACTGAAGAAATGAAATCAAGCTTAGAAAGTATACTTGATTTCGCGCATCAAAATGATACATGTGATACGGATAACGTTGAGCCAACTTATCACGTATTAGATTTACAAAACGTTCTTAGAGAAGATAAGGCGGTATCAGGTATTCCTCAAGAATTAGCGCTTAAGAACGCTAAAGAAACAGAGGACGGACAATTTAAAGTACCTTCAGTAATGAAAGAGGAGGAAAAATAATGAGCATCCGTTTCGAATCGATTGAGAATTTAACACAAATGATTAAAGACAAAAAAATCAAACCTTCTGAAATCGTAAATGATATTTATGATGCTATTGAAGAAGTTGATCCTACTATCAAATCTTTCTTAGCTTTAGATAAAGAGAACGCACTTAAAAAAGCTCAAGAATTAGATGAATTACAAGAAAAAGATCAAATGGAAGGTAAGTTATTTGGCATTCCAATGGGTATCAAAGATAACATCATTACAGAAGGCCTAGAAACGACATGTGCCAGCAAAATGCTAGAAGGATTTGTACCGATTTACGAATCAACTGTAATGAAGAAACTTCATGATGAAAATGCCGTTCTAATTGGTAAATTAAATTTAGACGAATTCGCAATGGGTGGTTCTACTGAAACATCTTACTTCAAGAAAACAGTGAACCCGTTCGACCATAAAGCAGTACCTGGTGGTTCTTCAGGTGGTTCAGCAGCGGCAGTTGCAGCAGGTCTTGTTCCATTTTCATTAGGTACAGATACTGGTGGTTCAATCAGACAACCAGCAGCATATTGCGGTATCGTCGGCATGAAACCTACATACGGCCGTGTTTCTCGTTTCGGTTTAGTAGCTTTCGCGTCATCATTAGACCAAATCGGACCATTAACTCGAAATGCTAAAGATAATGCTATCGTATTAGAATCTATTACTGGTGTTGACGAGCATGACGCTACAAGTGCGCCAGTCGAAGATTGTGACTTTACATCTGATATTGGAAAAGACATTAAAGACCTTAAAGTAGCATTACCTAAAGAATATATTGGCGAAGGTGTTCGCGATGAAGTTAAAGAAGCTGTCTTAAATGCGGCTGAAACACTACGCGAACTTGGCGCAACTGTAGAAGAGGTTTCCTTACCTAATACTAAATACGGTATCCCTTCATACTATGTTATTGCGTCATCAGAAGCTTCAGCTAACTTAGCACGCTTTGATGGTATTCGCTATGGTTACCATTCAAAAGATGCGACTAACTTAGAAGAACTCTATAAGAAATCTCGTAGTGAAGGTTTCGGAAAAGAAGTTAAACGTCGTATCTTATTAGGTACTTTCGCATTAAGTTCAGGTTACTATGATGCATATTACAAAAAGTCACAAAAAGTGCGTACGTTAATTAAAAATGACTTCGATCGTATCTTTAAAGACTACGATGTGGTTGTAGGACCAACTACACCAACAGTTGCGTTCAACATTGGTGAAGAAATTAACGATCCACTAACAATGTATGCAAATGACTTATTAACTACACCAGTTAACTTAGCAGGTTTACCAGGTATTTCAGTACCTTGTGGTATGGCTAACAATCGTCCGATTGGATTACAATTTATCGGTAAGCCATTCGATGAAAAGACATTATACCGTGTAGCTTATCAATATGAGACGAAATTTAATTTACACGATAAATACCAAAATTTATAAGGAGTGGCAAACATGCATTTTGAAACAGTAATTGGACTTGAAGTTCATGTTGAGTTGAAAACAGACTCTAAAATGTTTTCATCATCACCAGTAGGCTACGGTGCAGAACCTAACTCAAATACGAATGTGATTGACTTAGGTTACCCAGGTGTACTACCTGTAGTAAACAGACGTGCAGTAGATTGGGCAATGCGTGCATCTATGGCATTAAACATGGATATCGCGACAGAATCTAAGTTCGACCGTAAAAACTATTTCTATCCAGATAACCCTAAAGCATACCAAATTTCTCAATTCGACCAACCAATCGGTAGTAATGGTTATATTGATATTGAAGTAAACGGTGAAACAAAACGTATCGGTATTACACGTTTACACATGGAAGAAGACGCGGGTAAATCGACGCATAAAGAAGGTTACTCTTTAGTAGACTTAAACCGTCAAGGTACACCTTTAATTGAAATCGTATCTGAACCAGATATCCGTTCACCAGAAGAAGCGTATGCATACCTTGAAAAGTTACGCTCTATTATTCAATACACTGGCGTATCAGACTGTAAAATGGAAGAAGGTTCACTACGTTGTGACGCCAACATTTCATTACGTCCAGTAGGCCAAGAAGAATTCGGTACGAAAGCCGAGCTTAAAAACTTAAACTCATTTACTTACGTTAAAAAAGGTCTTGAATATGAAGAAAAACGTCAAGAAGATGAGCTTTTAAATGGTGGCGAAATCTTACAAGAAACAAGACGTTTCGACGAATCAACTGGTAAAACAATTCTTATGCGTGTTAAAGAAGGTTCAGATGATTATCGTTACTTCCCAGAACCAGATATCGTTCCATTATATGTTGATGAAGAATGGAAAGAACGCGTACGTCAAACAATTCCAGAATTACCTGATGCACGTAAAAAGAAATATGTATCTGAATATGGCTTACCAGAATATGATGCGCACGTACTAACACTTACGAAAGAAATGTCTGATTTCTTCGAAGGTGCAGTAGACAACGGTGCCGACGTTAAATTAACTTCTAACTGGTTAATGGGTGGCGTTAACGAATATCTGAATAAGCATCAAGTTGAGCTACAAGATACACAATTAACACCTGAAAATCTTGCAGGTATGATTAAGTTAATCGAAGACGGTACGATGAGTAGTAAGATTGCGAAGAAAGTATTCCCTGAACTTGCTGAAAATGGTGGGGACGCTAAGCAAATTATGGAAGATAAAGGCTTAGTACAAATCTCTGATGAAGCAACGTTACTGAAATTCGTTAACGAAGCACTTGACAACAACCCTCAATCAGTTGAAGACTTTAAAAATGGTAAAGGTAAAGCAATGGGCTTCTTAGTAGGTCAAATTATGAAGGCTTCTAAAGGTCAAGCTAACCCTCAAAAAGTAAATCAATTACTAAAACAAGAATTAGAGAATCGATAATCATTTAAATATATTTGAGCATGCTTATACATCTCGCTATGCCTTGCTTTCTTAGCTTGTAGGATTGCCAACGTAATCCTTTGTGCAAGGGACCCAAGAGTATATAAGAATTTTGCCAGTGAGTTGGAAAATTATAGATCTAACAATTCCTAAACAGCTGACTCCTAGGGGAGTAGCGTGAGTCTGGAGACTACAGGCTCCAGCCACGCCCCAGGAAAGCATGCTGTTTATAGGAATTGTTTAATAACTAATACGCTTGGATCTTCCTTCCTCACAGTGCCATGGGAGTCTCGATGTAGGCATTCAGGATCACTAAAACGACAACTCAAAACTAAATTAATCATTATCTCAAATAGAGTTAGTATGATTGTTACAATTTGTCAATTATGGATATAATTGTAATAGGATTACTAACTCTTTTATCTTGAGAGCGAGACTAATCATCTTGTTCTTAAACTACTCGAAAAATGTGTTATATTTTAAATGATATAAAATTTTGTAAATGTGCAAAGTATGCATCAACTTTTAAAATGAAACTCACATGACAACGCATTTCGAAATGCAAATAAACATTGATGTTAAGAGATAAATTGTTATTACAGATGATTCTAATAAAATTGAGGGATGAAAATGAGAAAACGTGCAAGAATTATATATAATCCGACATCAGGGAAGGAAGCCTTTAAAAGTGCATTGCCAGATGTACTCGCTAAAATGGAAAAAGCAGGTTATGAAACAAGTACCTACGTCACTGAAAAAGAGGGAGATGCTACTGTAGAAGCGAGACGTATCGTAGACGAAGAGAACTACGACCTCATCGTAGTTTCTGGTGGTGACGGTACGTTAAACGAAGTTGTAAATGGTATCGCTGAGAAGGAAAATCGACCAAGAATCGGTTTAATTCCAGCAGGTACTGTTAATGACTTTGGCCGTGCGCTTAATATCTCTAACGATATCTTAGATGCCGTTGATATCATCATAAATGGTACGCCTGTTAAAGTCGATATCGGTAAGATGAATAGTCGTTATTTCATTAACCTAGCAGGTGGCGGTAAGCCAACTGAAGTATCATACGAAGCGCCAAGTAAGTTGAAATCCTTAATGGGGCCTTTTGCTTATTACATTAAAGGATTTGAAATGTTACCAGAGATGAAAGCGGTAGACGTGCGCATTGAATATGACGATAAGGTATTTCAAGGCGAAGTGATGGTCTTCTTATTAGGTTTAACGAACTCAATGGCAGGATTTGAGAAGCTTGTGCCTGATGCGAAACTCGATGATGGTTATTTCACATTAATTATCGTTGAAAAGGCAAACCTAGCGGAACTTGGACACATTATGTCGCTTGCTTCTAGAGGTGAACATACTTCTCACCCTAAAGTGCATTATATTAAAGCACAATCTGTAAACATTTCCTCACTTGCAGAAATGCAACTTAATGTAGACGGTGAATATGGCGGTAACTTACCAGCGAATTTCTTAAATTTAAAACGTCATATTGAGATCTTTACACCTAACAATGACGATAATGAATCGTTAGAACAAAAATAATGCGTAAACGCGCATTTTCATGGAGTGACCTAGTTGAACGAAATTAAAAAGAACGATGTCATGCAAGGTAGGGTCGTAGACTTAACGCACGAAGGACATGGTGTTGTTAAAGTTGATCGATACCCGATATTTGTGCCACATGCATTAATCGATGAAGATATAGAATTTAAAGTCATCAAAGTTAAGAAAAACTTTGCGATAGGAAAACTAAATGAAGTTACAACAGCGAGCGACAACCGTGTAACACCGCCATGTGTGTACTATTCAAAGTGCGGTGGTTGTCAGCTACAACATATGAACTATGAGTCTCAACTCGAGATGAAATTTAACCAAGTTTATAATCTCTTTACAAGAAAGGGTTCGTTTAAGGACCTTAAAATTAATCAACCGATTGGTATGGAGCATCCATGGCATTATCGTAACAAGTCTCAAATTCCAGTAGGTACTGACCAATCAGGCGATGTTAAAATGGGCTTTTACAGACAACGCAGTCACGACATTATTGATATGGATACATGTCTCATTCAACACGATGTTCAGAACGCGCTTATGGTGAGCATTAAGAAGTGGCTGAATGAATTAAACGTGAGTATTTATAATGAACAACTTAAGTCAGGTTTAGTACGCCATGTCATTATTCGTGCGAGTCATTATAAGGACGCTCAAATGGTGATATTCGTAACGAATGGTAAGAAGTTTAAAGCCCTCGATACACTGATAAAGCGTATTTCAACGCATTATCCTAGTGTGAAAAGCATCATCCATAACATCAATACCTCACATTCAAATGTCATCATGGGCAAGAAGTCTCAAGTCATGTACGGCGATTCTGTTATCGAGGACGACCTAGACAACTTAACATTTGAGATTGGCGATCGTTCCTTCTACCAAATTAATGTTACACAGACGGAGAAACTTTATCGTAAGGCTATCGAATATGCAGGTCTTACGGGTAATGAAATAGTTATAGATGCATATTGCGGCATTGGTACAATCGGGCTCTATATGGCGCCTCATGCCAACCATGTTTACGGTGTTGAAGTGGTTGAAAGCGCAATTGAAGATGCGAAACTCAATCGTGAGCGAAATGGCATTCAGAACATCGACTTTGAAGCGGGTAAAGCTGAAGAAATTATTATTAAATGGCAACAAGAAGGTTTAAAGCCTGATGTAGTGATGGTCGACCCGCCTCGTAAAGGGTGTGACCAAACGTTCATTAACACGTTACTCGAATTACAACCTAAACGTATTGTCTACATCTCATGCAATCCGAGTACCCAGGCTCGAGATGCGGAACGCTTGAGCGATTCATACGATTTACAGGAGATTACGCCTGTTGATATGTTCCCGCATACAACGCATATTGAGACGGTTGCGTTATTCGAGCGTAAAGACGCTTAGTTTATAGTTTTGTCTCATCCTTGAAAAGCCCTTTAAAGTCAATGTGGTTAAATAGATTCATACGAAACGAGCGGAAACGAGCAGTTACCGCTCTTTTTTAAGAGAAAAAGAAGGTGAAAACGCGTGGGTGAAAGACGTATTATTCATATAGATATGGATTACTTTTTCGCACAAGTTGAAGTGAGAGATAATGAAAAATTACGTGGAAAACCTGTGATAGTAGGTGGTAAAGCAAGTCACCGCGGGGTTGTTTCAACAGCTTCTTATGAAGCACGGAAATATGGCGTACACTCTGCGATGCCTATGGTTCAAGCGCATAAATTATGTCCAAACGGCTATTACGTGCAACCTCGTTTCGAAGCCTATAGAGAAGCTTCTGGTATCATCATGGATATCTTTAAGAGTTATACAGAGAAAGTTGAACCGCTATCACTAGATGAGGCTTATCTCGACATCACCGAGCTTGTACGCCCTGATTTACCAGCATCACACATAGCGGAATATATACGTAGAGATATTTATGACAAGACACAGCTAACGTCATCAGCTGGAGTATCTTACAACAAGTTCTTAGCTAAATTAGCGAGTGGTATGAATAAACCCAATGGCTTAACGATTATCGACTATAATCATGTTCATGAGATTTTGATGAATTTAGATATCGGAGATTTTCCTGGCGTTGGATCGAGAAGTAAAGAAAAGATGCATCACCACGGAATCTATACAGGTGCTGACTTATACCAAAAGTCTATGGATGAGTTAATTCGTTGGTTCGGTAAAAGGGGTGTTGGCTTTTATAATAAAGTCAGAGGCATCGATCACCGGGAAGTAAAAGCAGAACGCATACGTAAATCAGTAGGTACGGAAAGAACCTTTCAATCGGATGTAAATGACGATGCTTTAATCCTACAAAAGATCAGGGAGCTCAGTCACAAGACATCGGAACGCTTAGGTAAATTGCAGAAATCTGCGGGTACGGTAACCGTCAAGATTAAAACATATAAGTATGAGACCATTTCTAAGCAGCGTACCTTACCTGAGCCAGTAACGGATGAAATTGATATCTACAACATAGCCTATGGGCTTTACAACGAAGTCAAAGATCCAAACATTCCAATTCGGCTAGTTGGCGTAACAGTAGGGAATCTAAGACCGCATTATTTTAAAAACTTAACGATATTTGACTACCTTTAGTAATCCTTATCTTGAAGCGATTCGCCATAAATGAGTAATACCTCATCCAAGCTCGGATAATGACGTAATAAGCGATACGTTATCATGGCGCACGCTTTAGCATCCGCTAGCGCATTATGGTGACCATTGAAATCGAGATTAAAGAATTTCATCACATGACTCAGACCATAACGAGGCATTTGAAGTGTCTTACGAGCGAGCTGCACGGAGCAGAAATACGTAATATCGGGCGTCTTTAGATTAAGCGCCTTGATGCTTTGATGTAAGACCCCCATATCAAATGCTGCATTATGACAAACAACTGGATGGCCGTCGATAAAATCCAACATGTGAGGAAAGACCACATCAAATGTTGGCGCGTTGAACACATCCTTAGGTCTAATGCCGTGTACGCGAATATTATTTTGTGAAAAGTAATCGTTAGGATTAACGAGCGTGTAGAACGATTCCATGAGCTCATTGTCGACAATTTTAACCATGCCAACAGAACAAATACTCGTTCTTTTATAATTTGCAGTTTCAAAATCTAGCGCGATAAATGTCTGTTTCTCCATCGTCTAACAACCCATCTTTTAATATTAGAGTTAAGATTCATCATATCAAAAAGCACATACAAAGCCCACCATTTAACATGATAGGTTTCATATGTGCAGATTAGTCTAAATATGAATTATGAATTAAGGATTTCATCCTATGTAGGAGACACGTCTTATCGACATGTCTTATAAAGAGTAGGTCAAGTTATGGTTCACTTAACTTACTTTTCAAAAGCACTTTCAATTTAAGTGCCGTTATGAGAAGAATTACGCTTCTTCGTCAAATGAACGATTCGCTAATTCCTTTTCATAAAGGTATAATGTATTGCAATCGTCGCCAATACGTTTTAAGTAATCGATGTGCGTATCGAACGTAGCTTCTTCTTCAACTTGTTCATCTAAGAACCAATTTAAGAATGAAATAGTAGCGAAGTCTTTCGTTTCGTTCGCTAATTCAGATAAATGGTAGAAACGACGTGTTACGTCTCTTTCTTGAGCTAAACCGTCTTCAAATGTTTCTAAAATAGAATTAAACTCTACTTTAGGTGCTTCGATTGCTTTAAATTCAGCATGCTCGCCACGATCGTTGATGTAATCATAAATCTTCATACCGTGGAAACGTTCTTCTTTAGCTTGTTGGATGTAAAAGTTAGCAAAACCTTCATAAGATTCTTTATCGCAATAAGCAGCCATAGCCATATACGCATGTGCTGCGTAGAATTCGTGGTTCATTTGGTCATTAAGTGCATCTAATAATTGTTTATTTAACATGATTAATGCCTCCTTTTAAGTGATACATATATCATAACGAATTCGACTAAAGAACTCAAGTAATAAACGATAATTATTATAATCTAGAGAGAATGATTATCATTATATATATATTTAAATTAAATTTAGAAACATAAATAAAATACTATGATAATAGTGATATAGGAATTTTGGCGAAAGGTTAGAATGCGCACACATGAGCAATAGTAAACGTAAAACTAATTAATAATACTCACGTCTAATTGAGAATTATTGTCAATCAGTAGGTCTAAAGTATGAGCCGTCGTACACAATATTTCTACTTTTTTAGCTTACTTTACCGTGTTATAATTATCACGTGAAATTTTGAGGAGGAAAGACATGAGACAGTGGACTGCAATCCACCTAGCGAAGATGGCACGTATGGCTAGTCGTGCTATAGGTAAACGCGGAACAGATTTACCAGGTCAAATCGCTAGAAAAGTGGATCCTAATATATTAAAAAATCTAGCTACTAAAGTTGATGATATCGTATTTATTAGCGGTACAAATGGTAAGACAACAACTTCTAATCTCATCGGTCACACTTTAAGAGCAAATAACATCGAAATTATACATAATAATGAGGGTGCGAATATGGCAGCGGGTATTACATCTTCGTTCATTATGCAACTTAAAGATAATACACGTATTGCGATAATTGAAATAGATGAAGGGTCAATCCCTCGTGTGCTTAAAGAAGTGACACCAACAATGATGGTCTTTACGAATTTCTTCCGTGACCAAATGGACCGTTTTGGTGAAATTGATATTATGGTGAACCAAATTGCGGACGCAATTAAGAATAAAGGTATCAAATTAATCTTGAATACAGATGATCCTTTCGTAAGTCGCCTTAAGATCGCAAGTCAAACGCGCGTTTATTACGGCATGCAGAAGGACGCTCACGAATTCGAACAAAGTACGATGAATGAAAGTAAATACTGTCCTGATTGCGGTCGTTTACTGAACTACAGTCATATTCATTACAATCAAATCGGTCACTATCAGTGCGAATGTGGCTTTAAACGTGACACACCTCAATACGAAGTTGAACACTTTGAAACCTCACCGTTCATCAAACTCAAAGTTAACAATGAAAGCTACAATATGAAAATCGCTGGAGATTTTAATGCATATAATGCGCTCGCAGCATATAGCGTTCTTAAGGAACTCGGCTTAGATGCAGATAGTATCCGTAAAGGCTTCGAAACGTACACGTCAGATAACGGTCGAATGCAATATTTTGAAAAGCCAAATAAGAAAGCAATGATTAATTTAGCTAAAAACCCTGCTGGTATGAACGCGAGTTTATCAGTAGGTGACCAAATTGAGGGTAAAAAAGTTTATCTGATTAGCTTAAACGATAATGCAGCAGACGGACGTGACATTTCTTGGATTTATGATGCTGACTTTGAAAAGTTAAGCCAACAAGATATAGAACACATTATCGTGACAGGTACGCGCGCTACGGAATTACAATTACGCTTGAAATTAGCAGAGGTTGATTTCCCAATTACGTTAGAACATGACATTCATAAAGCTACAGCTTTAAGTATGAAATACGCTAGCTTCACAGTAGCGATTCCTAACTATACGTCATTAGAACCAATGCTCGATCAATTGAATCGTTCGTTTTCGGAGGTGTAAAGCAGCATGAATGAATTAACAATCTATCATTTCATGACAGATAAACTTAACTTATATAGTGATATTGGGAACATCATAGCTTTAAAGCAACGCGCTAAGAAACGAAACATAAAACTTAATGTCGTTGAAGTTAATGAAACAGAAGGTGTAACACTTGATGGTTGTGACATCTTCTTCATCGGTGGTGGTAGTGACCGCGAACAAGCTATCGCAACTAGAGAACTTAGTAAAATAAAAGATGAACTTAAAAAGGCGATTGAAGATGGTATGCCAGGATTAACAATTTGTGGTGGTTATCAGTTCCTTGGTAAAAAGTACATCTCAGCTGATGGTTCTGAATTAGAAGGTCTCAATATTCTTGATTTCTATACAGAATCAAAGCCAGGCCGTCTAATCGGAGATATCGTCATTAAAAGTGAGACTTTTGGTGAAATCGTTGGCTTTGAAAACCACGGTGGTCGTACGTATCACAACTTTGATACGCTAGGATCTGTCGTTAACGGATACGGTAATAACGATGATGATAAAAAAGAAGGCTTACATTATAAGAATTTATTAGGTACGTATTTACATGGACCAATTTTACCTAAGAACCATGAAATTTCAGATTACCTTTTAGAACAAGCTTGTAAGCGTAAAGGCATTCCGTTTGAGCCAAAAGAACTGGATAATACAGAAGAAGAAGCGGCCAAACAATATATCATCAAACGCGTAAGTAAAGAAAAATAAATTATATGAATTAAAGGTCTGGGACATATTACTACAATTCTCTTAAACAGCATGCTTTCCTGGGTCATGGCCGGAGCCTGTAGTCTCCGGTCTCATGCTATTCCCCTAGGAGTCAGCTGTTATGAGAATTGTATGAATTAAAGCCCTTGCTAAGGTAATTTAGCAAGGGCTTTTTTAGATCATTAATCGTGGTGAGGGCCGACGCTCTCTTTTGATAAGGTTTTAGGGTTATAGCGTTGTAAGAGAATACGATAAAGTAATAGTATTTCATAGATAACATGACTTTTAAGTTGGTGATTATCGAATTCTTCTAAACCTTTTACCGAATTCTTCAAAGTTGTAGCGGCTGTAGGTGTTGGAACAAAGCGCTCTGTTGTTGTAATTTCCGCCACGTGCTCGACTATTTCGATAATAGCGACCTTTTCTTCATCAGTAAAATGAAGCACGGTGTCATTTGGTAAATAAATGATATTGGATAGATGGGTCATTAACATACGATTTTCATGCGCGCGGTTTGTGATCTTTCGTAAATTAACCCAATCAGATTTTTGATGTTTATGATACTTTAACTCGTCACGTTGATAGCCGATTAACTGTTCAATTTTAGTGTTCAGATTAAGTAGCTTTTCAAGTTTTTTATCAGATGACTTCGATTTGTAAAGTCCAATCATTAACTCTTTCATGCGCGAATCAAATAATAAATAAAGATGTGATTCTGATTCCTTAATCTTTTCATGAAGTTGATTATAATACTTAGGTGGGAATAATAAGTAGTTAACTAACCCAGCAGTGATAAGACCTATGATAGCCGTAAATAAACGTGAAACGAAATTAAAGACGTAAGCATCATGGATACCTGGAATCATTGCTACAGATGTTAATGTAGCAACAGTTGTACCCGCATTTAGTTTAAGTTTCGTACATAATAGAATCGTTAGCGTTGCACTTAGCGCGTATGCGAGTGCAGAGTCGTCGCCGAAGAAGAACGTTGCTACGACTGCTACTAAAGCACCTATTACAGTTGCTGGTAATCTTTTGTAGCCTTTTCTTAGCGATGCTTTTGCTGTAGGTTCGATCGTTACGACAGCTGTGAGTATCGCAAAGATAGGATTCAGATCTAGCAAAAGACAAAACAATGCCGTTAAAAATGTTGCGACACCGGTCTTAAGTGTACGTGCGCCAATAAAATTGTGATACCATTTCTGTTTCATATATGCCTACTCCATTTAAAAATATTCGTCTCCATTATACTGTAAATGATTTAAGTTGAGTAGGGTAAGTTATTTAGAGAAGAACGAAATAAGGCTTTGTTAAATGTTTTAATGCGTATGTGATTTTAACGCGTTTTTGTTATAATAATGAAAGTATATTAAAACTCAGAGAAGGAACGGGATAGAATGATTGTTAAAACTGAAGAAGAACTAGTAGCTCTTAAAGAAATTGGTAAAATCTGTGCGCTTGTTCGTGAAGAAATGAAAAAAGCGACAGTTCCAGGTGTGACTACTAAAGAATTAGATGATATCGCTAAGAAACTATTTGAAGAGCATGGTGCGATTTCAGCGCCTATTCATGATGAAAACTTCCCTGGTCAAACCTGTATCAGTGTGAATGAAGAAGTTGCGCACGGTATTCCAGGTAAACGTATCATTCGTGAAGGTGACTTAGTTAATATCGATGTTTCTGCGTTAAAAGATGGTTATTATGCAGATACAGGTATTTCATTTGTAGTAGGTGAACCTGATAATCCACTTAAACAAAAGGTTTGTGACGTTGCTTTAGAGGCTTTTGAAGCAGCGATGACTAAAATCAAACCTGGTACGAAGTTAAGCCAAATTGGTCGTGCCGTTCACGCTACTGCGCGTAAAAATGAACTGACAGTTATTAAAAATTTAACTGGTCATGGTGTGGGACAATCACTTCATGAATCACCTAGTTATATTACGAATTACTTTGACCCTAAAGACAAAACGTTACTTAAAGAAGGTACTGTTATCGCGGTAGAACCATTTATTTCAACTAACGCGACATTCGTGACAGATGGTAAGAACGATTGGGCTTTTGAAACGAAGGATAAAAGTTTCGTTGCTCAAATTGAGCATACTGTTATCGTGACGAAAGATGGTCCTTTACTTACAACTAAGCTTGATGAAGCATAATATATCTTAAGACTTAAGTCTTAAACTGAAATGGTTCCGGAGCCTATTACGATGGTTTCGGAACCATTTTATAATGGAGGTACTAGGCTTGAGGTGATAGATATGAATTTTATGCAAATCTACTTACAAAAACTAATGCAGTCATGGTATCAAGAGAGCATTTATCATTACCAAGACGTATTAGATACTAAATTGAAGAATATTAATGATTATATAAATTACTTGAAAGATAAAAAAGACTATATCAAAGAAATAATTGACAGTTTAACGATTGAATTAGAAAATAAATATATTGATATGATGGAACAACATCAAATTCGTTATGCAGAGAATCTTAGCGGCCAAGATATTGAATCCATGAAACATCATTTAAATGAAATCGAAGCGGATTATGCGCGCTTAGAAGATCATTTATCAGAACAAAACCGTCGCAAGTTAACAATGGAACAAGAGTGTGATTTATTAGAACGTATTGCTGTTGTATCTTAGAAAGGTTGTGAAGCATGAATCAGAAATACATTTCCACTGAGATGTTGATTATATTTACTGCCTTGATGATAATCGCGAATTTCTATTATATCTTTTTTGAAAAGATAGGATTCTTACTCGTTTTATTATTAGGTAGTATTTTAATCTATGTGGGTGTAATTTATTTCCACAAAGTTCGGGGGCTCTTGTCCTTTTGGATCGGTGTATTGATTGTAGCTTTTACATTGCTGTCCAATAAATATACGATTATCATTTTATTCGCATTCATCATTATAGTGGTGATTCGTTATATTATTTATAAAAGGAAACCGCTAAAGGTTTTATCATCTGATGAAGCGATTCAATCACCTAAATTTATAAAGCAGAAGTGGTTTGGTGATCAAAAGACTCCTGTTTATGTGTATAAATGGGAAGATGTCCAAATTCAACACGGTATCGGTGATATTCATATTGATATGACGAAAGCAGCGAACATAAAGGAAAATAACACGATCGTTACGCGTCATATGATCGGTAAAGTTAAAATCATCGTACCGCTTAATTATAATGTGAATTTACATGTAGCAGCCTTTTATGGAACAGCTCATATCGGTGATAATCAATATAAAATCGAGAATAGTCATATTCAAGTTGATGAAAAAATCAAAGAAGAAAACTATAATATTAACGTTTACGTTTCTACCTTTATCGGAGATGTCGAGGTGGTTTATCGATGAACCACTATGTGCGATCTATCGGAAGTCTCTTGATACTTGTTTATAGCGTTTTTATTGCTTTCTTTTTCATAGATAAGGTATTTGCAAATATCATTTATTTCCAAGGGATGTTCTATCAACAAATCTTTGGACTTCCAGTATTTTTATTTCTAAATATCTTAGTAATACTACTATGCATTGTATTTGGTAGTATTTTAGCGTATAAAATCAATCAACAAAATGATTGGATTAAACGTCAAATTGAACGCGCGATTGAAGGGGAAACGGTTGGAATTAATGATCGACAAATTGAACTTTATCATGAAACAATTGATTTATATAAAGTACTTGTTCCTCTAAATCAAGAGCTACACAAGATGCGTTTAAAGACGCAAGATTTAACGAATGAGTCTTATAACTTGAATGATGTTAAGGTTAAGAAAATAATAGAAGATGAAAGACAAAGACTTGCTAGAGAATTGCATGATTCTGTAAGTCAGCAACTCTTCGCAGCAAGTTTAATGTTGTCTGCAATCAAAGAAACGAAACTCGAGCCACCATTAGACCAACAAATTGTCACTTTAGAAAAGATGGTTCAAGATTCTCAACTTGAAATGCGTGCGCTACTTTTACACCTAAGACCAATTGGCTTAAATAATAAGTCACTAGGTGAAGGTATTAAAGACTTAGTAACGGACCTTCAGAAGAAAGTACCAATGAAAGTAGTGAAAGATATCGAAGAATTTGATGTACCTAAAGGTATCGAAGACCACTTGTTCCGTATTACACAAGAGGCGATATCGAACACTTTACGTCATGCTAAAGGTACCAAAGTTACAATAGAGCTTTTAAATAGAGAAGACTATATTCTATTACGTATTCATGATGATGGAATTGGATTTAATGTTGATGATAAACTCGAACAAAGTTATGGTTTAAAGAATATGCGAGAACGCGCGTTAGAAATCGGTGCAACATTCCACATCGTATCACTACCTGATTCTGGTACACGAATCGAAGTTAAAGCACCGTTTACCAAGGAGGAAAATTATGCCAATTAAAGTATTATTTGTAGACGATCATGAAATGGTTAGAATTGGAATATCAAGTTACTTATCGACACAATCTGATATTGAGGTTGTAGGTGAAGGTGAATCTGGTAACGATGCGATTGAAAAAGCGAAGACATTAAAGCCTGACTTAATCTTGATGGATCTTGTTATGAACGATATGGATGGAGTTGAAGCTACGACTCATATTAAAAAGGAAATGCCTCATATAAAAGTGTTGATGCTTACAAGTTACATTGAAGATCAAGAAGTATACCGCGCGCTTGATGCTGGCGTTGATAGCTATATTCTCAAAACTACGAGCGCTAGTGATATCGCGAATGCGATTCGTAAGACGTATGAAGGTGAATCCGTGTTTGAAGCGGAAGTTTTAGTTAAAATGCGTAACCGTATGAAGCAACGTGCTGAACTATATGAAATGCTGACTGAACGTGAAATGGAAATTCTGTTGTTAATCGCAAAAGGGTACTCTAACCAGGAAATTGCAAGTGCCTCTCACATTACGATTAAGACAGTTAAAACGCATGTTAGTAATATATTAAGTAAGCTTGAGGTTCAAGACCGTACGCAGGCGGTAATTTATGCTTTCCAACATAACTTAATTCAGTAAATGTGGTTGTGGAGTTGAGATAAGGATCGGCTTATGTGAGTTGGAGCCAAGTGGTCATCGCACTTGGATATAAAACGGCTGTAAGAGCCAAGTGGAGACGTGACATGGCTGTTAAATAGGAATTAGAGCCAAGTGGAGACGTGACATGGCTGTTAAATAGGAATAAGAGCCAAGTGGAGACGTGACATGGCTGTTAAATAGGAATAAGAGCCAAGTGGAGACGTGACATGGCTGTTAAATAGGAATAAGAGCCAAGTGGAGACGTGACATGGCTGTTAAATAGGAATAAGAGCCAAGTGGAGACGTGACATGGCTGTTAAATAGGAATAAGAGCCAAGTGAAGAGTCGACATGGCTGTAAAACGGCTGTAAGAGCCAAGTGGAGACGTGACATGGCTGTTAAATAGGAATAAGAGCCAAGTGAAGAGTCGACATGGCTCTAAAACAGGAATAAGAGCCAAGTGAAGATGTGACATGGCTGTAAAACAGGAATAAGAGCCAAGTGAAGATGTGACATGGCTATAAAACGGTCATAAGAGCCAAGTGAAGAGTCGACATGGCTGTAAAACGGTCATAAGAGCCAAGTGAGCATATAACATGGCTCTTACAACACACAAAAAAGACCCGAAGTCCTTAAACAAAGGATTCCGGGTCTATTTTTTTAAATTACTTTTCAATATGGTCATAACCATTCTGAATTAAATCTAACTGACCTGTATGTGGATCAATAACTAGTCCATGTACAGGTACTTTTTTATCAAATAATGGATGATTAAGTACCATATTGATATTTGAACGGACATTATCTTCAACATCATCAAAACCTTGATAGAAGTTGTAAACACTTATACCAGAATGTTCTAAGGTATGAATGGTTTCGTCTTTAATGCCACGATCTTTCATTGTTTTCATGATAGCATCGGCATCTAAGTTACCCATACCGCAATCTTTATGACCCATGATGATAATTTCATCGGCACCTAGCGCATAAATTCCAACGAGTAAGCTGCGCATAGTAGAACCATAAGGGTGCGTAATTGTGGCACCGGCATTTTTAACTACTTTTAAATCTCCCTTGTTAAAACCAAGTGCTTTTGTTGATAAATCGAGTAGGCGTGTATCCATGCAAGTAAGGAGTACAGCCTTTTTATCTGGATTTTTACTCGTAACGTAATTTTTGTATTCACCACTTGAAACAAACTTTTCATTAAAAGATAATATGCTATCAAGTAAAGTCATTTTGATTCCTCCAATTATTTTTTATATGTCTTAAGGATGTCATCAAACTGTTCTTCTTCAGGAACTTTACCTTTAACATATTTACGTTGGTGGATGATTGCATTAAGCTCAGCACCTAAGATAATGATAAAGCCTGTTAAGTATAGCCATAACATCAGAACGATTATACTTCCGATACTACCATAAGTTTTAGAATAGTTACCGAAGTTTGATACGAAGAATCCAAATGCTAATGTAGCTAAGATCCAAACTACACTTGTGAATAGGGCACCTGGTAATACAGAACGTAATTTAACTTTAATGTTAGGTGCTAAAGCGTAAAGTGTTGAGAATACTACAAGTAATAAGATAAATGGTAATAAGAATCGCACGATACTAAATACCCATCTAACCGCTGAGTCAAGACCTAACGGACCGAATAAAAGGGCACCGATTTGTTGACCGAATGCTGGTAGAACCATTGAAACTGCTAATACTAAGCTAATGATAACAGTAAATACAACACTTAATAACTTAAGTAAGATAGGATTACGGTTATCTTCAACATCATATGCTACGTTAAATGCGTTCATTAAAGCTGTCATACCGTTAGATGCAGACCAAAGTGCCGCGATTAAACCAAATGATAATAGGCCACCACTAGCATTTTGCATAACGTCTTCAATAATACCTGTTAGTAAGCTCGCTGTATCAGCGGGTGCATTTTCTGAAATTAAATTCGTAATCTTCTTTGTATCCACCTGAAATACAGGTAGTAACGTTAATAAGAAGATAAGCATTGGGAATAGCGATAACATAAAGTAATAAGCAAGTTGAGCTGCTAAACCTGATACATCATCTTTACCAATACGATAAATTAATGTAGGTAAGATACCTGAACCACGCTTATATTTAGCGGGTTTATTAATCTTAGATGTAAAGAATGTAATATCATCTTTCTTAGATGTTTTCGTATTAAATTTAATTGGATATACCATTCGTTTTTTAGTTTCAAGGCCTTTTTCAGGGCCTTCTTTTTTGTTCTTTTCTTCGTCGCTTAAAGTTTGTGTTTGATTATTACCTTCATTGATGTTGCTTTCATTGTTGCTGTCTATATGCGAATCATATTTATCTTTCGACATATTTTATCTCCTTTCAATATTTTAAAAAAACTATTGAAATAGACAATGCAAAAGAGTCAAGACAACAAAGCCTTGACCCTTTACTTGCTCATAACTATAGTTTTATTACTTAAAAATTAAAGACCAATTTGTTTGTTGTTTTTACGTTCGATGAAAGTATCTTTAGCATCTTTAATTGAACGTTCTAATTCAGGATTGTTACGACGAATTTCTTCGATAGTATCTTTCCAATATAAAACTTCATCTTTAACTTGAGTTAATTTAGAAGGACCTTGTGAGTTACTTTTAGCATAGTTACCTTCTTTAATGTCTTTGTAATTTTTTTGAAGAGATTGACGTGTGTTTTTGTCAGCTAATGCAATCGCACCTCCGACAATCGCACCAATTACAACTCCTGGAATTAATTTGTTTTGCATGATGATTTTCCCCTTTCTTCTATTATGAAATCAATGAGATGGTCACAAGATGATTGTACCATTTCATAGACACCTTCAAAATTATTTGTGTAATATGGATCTGGAACATCTGTTTCATCCATGTCACTAAACTCTAGAAGCTTAAATAACTTACCTTTTAGTGATGGATTAATACGTTTAATGTTGTCAACGTTACTTTGATCCATCGCAATAACGTAATCAAAGTCATCATCAGGTTGGAACAACTCACTGATCATACCATCGTAAGAAATATGATGTTGATCAAGAATGTCTTTCGTACCCTGATGGGGCGGTTCTCCCAAGTTCCATTCTCCAGTGCCACGAGATTCAACATGAATACCATCTATATGTCTTTCTTTTAAACGGTGTTTCATAATTGCTTCAGCCATTGGAGAACGACAAATATTTCCAAGACATACAAAAGCTACTGTAACCATTTATTATCCTCCATACATATGTACTTATATCCCCATTTTAAGTCTTTTTAAACCAAATACAAACTAGAAATGTGTCAATAATACAAAAATTTTTCAAAAGTGGTGCATTTTGGTAAAATGATTCGTTGAAAGGGTGATCGTTTATGGCTAAAAATATAGAAGATATGATTATTGATATCAGAGAACGTCTAAATCTCGTTAATCAAGGCGTACTTGATCCAGAGAGCTTTTCAGAAGAAGACAAAGGTGAAATCGAAGAAATTCATTCATTTGTGTCTTCAAAGGATAACTTTACGCCAAGTGAAATGTCAGCGATTACTGAAGCGCTTGGCCAACTTAGAAAATAGGAGGGGTTTCATATGGCAACTCAAGATAAATTACAACAATATGCAGAACTGCTCGTTAATGTAGGTTTAAATGTACAAGAAGGTCAACCTGTTTACATTAGATCATCAGTTGATGCAATAGATTTAACAAGACGCATTGTTGAAGAAGCATATAAGAAAGGTGCTTCGGACGTAGCGGTTAAATACGCAGATGGTAAATTAGGACGACTTAAATTTGAATATGAGGACGTATCATTCTTTGACCAAGAGGTTAAGGATTATGTCGTAGATGAACGTATGGATTATGCCAAGAGAGGTGCCGCTAACTTAGCGATTCTAACTGAAGATCCAGATTTACTTAATGGTATTGATCAAGACAAGTTAGCAAAAGCCCAAATGCGTGGCGCACAAGCATTTAAAGAAGTTATGTTGATGACTCAGCGTAATGATTTCCCATGGTGTGTAGCTGCTTATCCATCTATAGAATGGGCTAAGCGTGTGTATCCAGAAAAAGACGATCAAGATGCGTTCGACACGTTTTTAGCAGATGTTTATGAAATTGTACGTGTTGACGGTAATGACCCAGTCGAAAATTGGAAAAAGCACGCTGAGAACTTAAAAGCACGTGCGAATCAACTTCAAGAAAAAGAATATGATGCATTACGATACGAAGGTCCAGGTACTGATTTAACGATTGGTTTACCTAAAGGTCATTTATGGGAACATGCAACGAGCTATTTAGATAATGGCGTACCATTCGTTGCTAATATACCGACAGAAGAAGTATTTACAGCACCTGATGTTAAGCGCGTCAATGGTGTCGTTCGAAACACGCTGCCACTTAGCCATAATGGAAATATTATAGATGATTTTGAATTAACATTTAAAGACGGTGTCGTAATTGATTATAAAGCGGGTAAAGGTTACGACGTGTTAAAAAATTTACTTGAAACTGATGAGGGTGCTAAACGATTAGGGGAAGTTGCTTTAGTACCTGATGATTCACCAATTTCAAACCGTAATACAATTTTTTATAACACATTATTTGATGAAAATGCCTCATGCCACATTGCACTTGGTTCTGCTTACGCATTTAATTTAAAAGGCGGAACTGAAATGTCTGAAGATGAAAAGGTTGAGCATGGTTTAAATGATTCACTTGTTCACGTAGACTTTATGATTGGTAGTCAAGATTTAAATATCTACGGAGTTAAACAAGATGGCTCTGAAGAACCTGTCTTTGTAAAAGGTAACTGGGCATAATTGTCTCATATAGCAAATAGGGGGAAAACGATGACTAAACGTAAATCTATGAAAGCAGCAAAGAGTTATAAAAGTAGACAAGTATTTCCACAAGATACGAACCACCATCACACGATGTTTGGTGGTACACTAATGGAAAATATCGATGAAATCGCAGCAATTACTGCTATGAAGCATAGTAGTCATCAAGTGGTTACGGCTTCAACAGATTCTGTAGACTTTTTAAAACCGATTATGACAGGTGATATCCTTTCATATGAAGCCATGGTTTCTTATGCTGGTACATCTTCTATGGAAGTTTGTGTTCAAATCTTTATTGAAGATGTAGAAGAGGATGTTAAAAAGTTAGCAGCATTAAGCTTTCTAACATTTGTAGCTTTAGGTGAAGATGGTAAACCGACTGAAGTTCCGGATGTTTATCCTGAAAATGAAGTTGAAAGATGGTTCCATGAAACAGCAGATATACGTGTTAAAAGACGCAAAGAACGTCGTGAAGAAAGTAAAAAGACGCTTAAGTTCTTAACTGAAATTGAATCAAAAGCACAAGAAGAATAAAATTAAGACGGTACAAGATATGCCTTAGTAACTCGTTGAGTTTGTTGGCAATGGATCTTGGTACCGTCTTTTATTTGTTTAATGATGTTGAAGTTGGTATTTATCATGCATCTTGCGTTCTTTTTCTTTAAAGTCTGTATCTTTGTAATACATATCTTTAACTAAAAGGTTTGGTCCTAGGCATTTCACCATTGGACAATGACAGTTTAATGATTTAGAAAGTGGTGATGCTAGCCACTTATTGAAGACATCATTTAAATTATCAGTTTGGATATTTGAAATTGAACCTGTTTCATCTCCGAAATCTGTCACAATAACATCCCCGCTAAATACATTCACGTTTAAACGGCTTCTGCCATCAGGGTCATTACGTACAGTAACGTTTTTCGCTTCATTTAAACGTTTCATTAATGCTTGATCACTTGGATTATCGATACAAGGATAAATTGGAAGCGTCCCAAATAACATCCATACATCTTCGTCACGAATATCTAATAAATGATGCATGCAATCCTTCATTTCATCTAAACTTAGTACATTTAACTGACTCGCAAAGTCTACTGGATACATAGGGTGTACCTCATGACGACTACATTTCATATCGTGTACGATTTCGTTATGAATCTTTTCAAGATATGGTTTCGTACTTTGGTTTAACATTGTTTCAGCTGAAATAAACATACCTTGGCTTGATAATGTACTTGCATTCGATAACATTTGGTCATATAGTTTTAACTTTGCTTTTAAAGGGGGTTGCTTGTCCATAGCACCAAACCCGACCTCAGTAAATTCATCGATTGTTCCCCAGTTATGTGAAATATGCATAACATCAATATATTCAGCAATATCTAAGTAACGATCTAGTGGCAACGTTAAATTTGAATTCATTTGTACATAGATGCCACGTTCATATGCATATTTGATTAAAGGTTTAACAATTTGTTTAATTGATTTCTTTGAAAACATTGGCTCCCCGCCAGTTATAGAAATCGTTCTTAATGTTTCAATTTCATCTAAGCGTCTAAATATTAAATCCATAGGTAAGGATTCAGGGTCCTTAGTTTGTAACGTGTAACCGACCGCACAGTGACTACAACGCATGTTACACAGGTTAGTCGTTGTAAATTCAATGTTACTTAACGTAAGTTCCCCGTACTTTTCAAGATCCACATAAGCTTCCCAAGGATCATTTGAAATTGAAATCGGTTTTTTATTTCTAATTGGCATGAACATTCTCCTAAATATAAATTACACAGATAATTATTAGGATTTTGTACGTTTTTGTCAAATTCATGTTAAGATAGTGTATATTCTAGAAAAAGGAGCGTTCATAAATGGATGAACCACAAACGATTGATCAAGTTAAAACGAAATTAAACCAATTTATCGAGGATATCGACCATGTCGATCCTGACCAAGTTAATGTTGATGATATTGATGAATGGATTAAATTACTCGATCAATTAGAGGAAAAGATGAGTCACGTACGTCGTTCATAATTTCTTATGTTTTGAAATCACTTTTAACGGAAAATTATATAGTAAGACTTTAAAACGAAAGGTGATTTTATAATGGCTAAAAAAGTAGCAGTATTATTAGATAACGAATTTGAAGATATCGAATTTACAAGTCCTAAAGAAGCTATTGAAAACGCTGGTCACGAAGTTGTCGTGATTGGTAAGAACGCTAATGAAGAAGTTACTGGTAAACATGGTGAAAAAGTAACAGTAGATGTAGGTATTGCAGATGCTAAAGCAGAAGATTATGACGCTTTATTATTACCAGGCGGATTTGCGCCAGACTTACTACGTGGTGACAGTGAAGGTCGCTTTGGTGCTTTTGCTAAATATTACACAACTAATGATGTACCAGTATTCGCAATTTGCCACGGTCCTCAAATTCTTATCGATACAGATGACCTAGAAGGACGTACAATGACTGCTGTATTAAACATCCGTAAAGACTTATCAAATGCAGGAGCGCACGTTGTTGATGAATCAGTAGTTGTAGATAAAAACATAGTAACAAGCCGTACACCTGACGATTTAGATGATTTCAATCATGAAATTGCTAAACAATTAGAAGCTTAATTAAATTAAAAATTAGATTATTCCACTAGGGTTAGATGAGATAAACTCATTTAACCCTAGTTTTTTATATATTTGATTAATATACCAATAAATGAGATATTTTGATTTTTACAACTTTTTAACTTAAAAAACAAATTTTATAAATTATATGGTGCTAGAATGATAGTTGGAAATACAATTTTGGGAGGTTCATTATGAAATCTAATATTGGTAAAGTTGTAACTTCTTCAGCAATGATTCTAGCACTTGCATCAACTCAAACGATTACATACACAGAAGCTAGTGAAAAAGGTGCGTCTCAAGACGAACATACCATCATGCATACAAATGATATTCACGGTCACTTCTTAAGTGAAGAGGGCGAAGTGATTGGTATGCCTAAACTTAAGACAATGAAAGAGCAAGTTAAACCAGATTTAATGGTAAGTGCTGGTGACACATTCCAAGGTTATGCACCATCAGATGCTACAGAAGGTCGTGAAATGGTTAAAGCATTCAATCAAATTGGTTATGATGCGATTACGCCAGGTAACCACGAATTTGATTTTGGTTTCGATCGTTTAATGGAAATCAAGAACAATATCAATGCACCAATGATTAGTACAAATGTTTATAAAGATGGTAAGCGTCCATTCAAGCCATCAACAATCGTGAATAAAAACGATGTAGACTACGGTATTGTTGGTGTAACATCTGATGAAACTGAAAATTTAACACGTCTAGACAGTTTAGAAGGGGTTGAATTCAAAGATCCTGTTCAAAGTGCCACGGAAGAAATTAAGAATATCCAAGATCAATCTGATGTCATCGTCGTGTTATCTCATCTAGGTGTGAACGATACGTCTGAAAAGGCCGAGCGCGGTGACCATTTATTAAAAGCCCTTACAGATAATCCTGAAATCAAGAAGCCTGTATACGTCATTGACAGTCATTCACACACAGTACTTAAAAATGGTGAATATTATAAAGGTAACCCTTTAGTTCAAACAGGCAAATGGTTATCAAACGTTGGCTTAATTGATTTTGATTTCAAAAATGATCAAGCAACGAACCCAGAAGCTTCATTAATTCCAGAAGCTGAAACACGTGATATCAAACCTAACAAGAAATTAGAACAACAAGTTAATAAAGCTAACAAAGCATTTTTAAAAGAAGCGTCAGAAGTTCTTGTTAAGGGTAATGAAGTGCTTTTCGAGAAGCCAGAAGATAAAGGCTTCTCTCATGAAACGAACTTAGGTAACGCAATTGCAGATTCAATGGAAGACGTTAAATTTAAAGAACCTACTGACTTTGCATTTATGACAAGCGGTAGTATCCAAAAGAACATCGAACCTGGTGATATCACGAAGAAAGACGTATTAGATGTCATGCCGTATGGTAGTTCATCTGTACTTCAAATGGACGTAAAAGGTTCAACGGTTAAAGAAGCATTCGAACATAGTTTAGATGCTGATGTTCATAACATCTTAGACAACCCTAAACTAAAAAGTAGCGGAAGCTTCTTACAGATTTCTAAATCAATTCGCGTTAAATACGATGCCTCTAAACCAAGCGGCGAACGCGTTAACCAAATTGAAGTATTAAATAAAGAAACAAACACTTTTGAACCACTTAACTTAGAGCGTACGTATAAAGTTGCTACAGACGACTTTACAGCTCGCGGTGGTGGCGGCTACGATATGTTTGAGCGTAACTTTAAAGAAGGAAAATCTATGAACGAGGCATTTATGGATTACCTTAAAAAAGGACAACTTGACCAATATGAGACAACAGTTGCTGAACGTTCAATTTCAATACATGACGATGCTGCAATGAAACAAGCTCAAGATAAAACATTACCTGAATCAGGTGAACATGTAACACCATGGTTTGTAGGTGCTAGTGCTTTCTTATTAATTGCAGGTATCTCTATGGTAGCTTTAAGTAGACGTCAATCAACTAAATAATGACATTGAAAAAGGCGGAACGCGTCATGCGTTCCGCCGATTTTTTTCTTAATTCACTTATAAAAAGCGTTTTACTGCTTCGGACATTGGAGGTAGTTCATCAATCTTAAGTTCTTTATCTTCAGTGATTGAACGATACATCCACTTCATGTAGTTCTTAGCTTCTTCTGGAAGAATTTTACCAGGAAGTGGTGCAGCATTAGGATCCACATGAACATTTACAATCGTTGGTTTAGATTGTTGGAATGCTGTTTGAACAACTGCATCAATGTCTTTAGGGTCTTTTAACGTATAACCAATACCGCCACAATTCTCAGCGAACTTAGCAAAGTCTAAGTCATGGAAATCAACGCCATACTCTAACTCACCTGCAGCCTGTTGTTCATACTTAATGAATGATAGCTCTTGGTTATTAAGTACGAAGATAACCATTGGTAAACGATACTCAACTGCAGTTGTGAAATCTTGCATAACCATCGCGAATGCGCCGTCACCACTAATACAAACTGCTTGGCGTTCAGGATGTGCGATTTTAGCCGCAATCGCACCTGGTAATCCGCAACCCATCGTACCTAACCAACTAGAAAGAATAAACTTATTCGTTACATCTAATTGTAGATAACGCGTAGACCAAACTGTTGCTGTACCAACATCGATAGAGAAGATCGTATCCTTATTCGTAACTTTATTAATGGCATGCATTAAGCGTTCAGGACGAATAGGTTCAGCTTCACTCTTCATATCTTCAGCCATCCATTTATCCCAAGTTACTTTATGGTTCACCATTTCTTTTAAGAAATCGCGTTCAGGCACTTCTGGTGTCGCTTCAATTAGCGCTTGAAGTCCAACTTTAGCATCTCCTACAATAGGCGCATCTACATTGAAGCGATGACCAATTGCTTCTTCTTTAATGTCTAATTGAATGCAAGGGATATCTTTCTTAGGTAGGTAATCAACGTAAGGGTAGTTGGTACCCGCTAAGATAAGTAAGTCGGCACTTTGCATGGCTTGATAAGAAGGTTTAGTACCAATCTTACCGAGATTACCTAATTTATAAGGGTGATCATCTGAAATGATACATTTAGATGGTAGAGATACGATAGCTGGAATCTTGAACTTCTCAATGAACGTTTTAACCTCGTCACGTGCATGGTCCACACCTTGACCAACTAATACGACAGGTTTTTTACTTTGAGCTAGCAGTTCAGATGCTTTCTCAATTTGGCTCACTTCAGGTTTTTTAGGTTCTTTAAATGATTTATCAACCATTTGATGCGTCGTATCTTTAATCTTCGTGTTAAGTAGATTGTTTGGTAACGTTAACACGGCCACACCTTTTTTCTCATAAGCTGTGCGGATTGCTTCGTTAACAATTTCGAACACGTCTGATGAATCACTTAATTGCTTGTTATATACAGCTACATCTTCGAATAATTTAGGTAAATTCACTTCCTGAAAAGCCTTAGTGCCAAGTACATCGCTATCAGCTTGACCAGCTAGGATAAGTTGAGGTACGTTGTCTAATTTCGCATCATACATACCGTTTAATAAATGGATTGCACCTGGTCCACCAATACTAAGTGCAACACCAATTTTACCAGTGATTTTAGTATAAGCTGCAGCAGCTAAACTGCCTACTTCTTCATGTCTCACTGTATAAAAGTTCATATCTTCTTCTGCCGCTTTTAACCCGTCAACGACAGCATCAATAGAATCGCCAGGAATACCGAAGATTTGATCGATGTCCCAAGCTTTAAGCGCTTTAATTAAAGCATGGTTTGCTTTTATTTTAGCCATTTAAATAATCTCCTTCCGAAAGTGTAGTTAAATTTTTGCTCGTTCTATAGACCGATATTTCTCATTTCCTATAGAAAATACACTTAACTACTGGTAAAGTTACCTATAATGAGAGGAACTAAACATGGTTTTAAATGACAAATTAGCAACAATATGTAAATTTTAGGAAACTTACATTTTGACAGGATTTGACTTTTAACAAAAGGGAAAATTGTTCGTAAGTTAAAGCTTACGTTAAGGAGACGAATCATGAAACGATCACAAAAATATGCCAAGTCGTCACGTGCACAATACGATGCGCGCTATGATGAACCGTACTACAACACGTACGAACATCCAGTAGGGCAACCACCTAGTAAGAAGCGAGGTATGAAATTTCTAGGCGGTATCTTCGCAGTTATCTTCATACTAGGACTCATCTTTGTTGGCGCGATGTATTTATTATCATTGCGTGCAGATGTGGATGAGTTAAAGTCCCTTGAGGAAAAGCCCAACTTCGTGAGTAGCCAAGATATGCCGCATTATACAAAAGGGGCCTTTATTGCGCTTGAAGATAGACGCTTTAATGACCACAACGGGTTTGATTTAAGAGGTACCTTTAGAGCGTTATTCACGACAGTGCGTACTCAGAACCTACAAGGTGGCAGTACGATTACACAACAAACAGTTAAAAATTATTACTATGATAACGAACAATCGATTACGCGAAAACTGAAAGAATTCTTTGTAGCGCTTCGTGTTGAACGGAAATATAATAAGAACGAAATTCTAAGTTATTATATGAATAATATTTATTATGGTAATAATCAATACGACATAGAGTCCGCAGCAAACTATTACTTTGGTGCAACGGTGAATCAGAATAATCCATCGTTACCAAAAGTCACAGTGCTACAAAGTGCGATTCTAGCAAGTAAAATCAATGCACCAAGCGTATATGATAGTCAAGAATATTCACCAGCTTTCATCAATCGGGTTAAATCTACATTAGAGAAGATGAAGCAAGAACAATATATTAATGATCAACAGTATACCGAAGCGTTACAACAACTTGGCGTATAAGGCGAGAGCCATATGCATTCTTAGAAGTTGTCTATGGCCTAACTCGAATCTCAATTGAGTTAGGCTATAGTTATTTAAAGGGCTTTTAAAAAAGATACATTTAAATTATCTTTATAATAAGTTATCCTTTATAGTGGAGTGATATGATGGGAAAGTTAACTAAAATTGAAGTTCAGAAGCGTAATAAGGAACGCTTTAATTTATATATTGATGGTGAATTTGTAACTGGTATCGACATGGATACATATGTTCACTTTAATTTACGTAAAGGTCAGGATGTTGATCAAGCTTTATTACAAGATATCAAGCATCATGATACGTATCGTAAGGCGCTCAATACTGCCATTAATTATATCTCCATTCGTAAACGTACGCTTAAAGAGGTTGAACAGCACCTCCTAAAGAAGGAATTCGACCCGTCGATTATAGATTCTGTTAATCATACATGTCTTAAAGAAGGTTACATTAACCATGATGATTATACGCAAAGTTTAATGCGTACGATGATTAATACTACGGACAAAGGTCCTCAAATCTTTAAGCAAAAGTTGATTGTAGCGGGTATTGAAGATCATTTAGTTGATTTGTATGTAAATAAATATGAACAAGAACAACCATTTGATAAAATAGTAAGCATAGCAGAAAAAATTAAAAAGCAGAAAAAAGGACCTGTTAAAACGGTTGAGACTAAGGTGAAACAATCGTTAATTCAGAAAGGTTACACGTTTGAAACGATAAATGAGGTTATGAACGCATTGGACTTTTCAATGGATGAAGATATTGTGAAGCAAATGCTTCAGAAGGACCTCGAAAAATATTACAAGAAATACGCTAAGAAATATGATGGTGCAATGGTTAATTTGAAGACGAAAGAAGCGCTATTTCGAAAAGGGTATCAAATGGAACAAATTAATCAAATCTTAGAAGAAAGTGGAGTTGATGATGAATAAAAAGCTTAGTGAGATGACAGAACACGAAATTAGAGATGAAATCGGTAAATATCGCGAGAAAATGCGTAAAGCAGAAATGAATGGGATATTAAATGAGTATGATGTTTATCAAAGTAAGCTCATCGTTGCAAATAGCTACCTAATCGATCGTTCTAAAATTGAAATTGGTCGCATTTATCCACTCGATGACGGTACGGACGGCTTCTTCAAGGTGGAAAGGTTGAAAGGTGTGTTTGCTTGGGGGTTTAGAATTAACAGTAGCGAGCGTGAAGAAGGAATCCCTATTGCATTATTAAAAATATAGAAGGATGAATATAAATGGTGAGTTCAATTGTATTAAAGCTGTTAGATGTTACACATTATTATCGTAATAATAAGACACGACCATGGTATAAACCATTTGGCTATGGTGAAGACGATATTGATATCAATAATGTTACATTACATATTTATCAAGGTGAGGCGCTTGGTATTATAGGGGAACCTGGTTCTTCAAAGACTTTAATCGGACGCTTACTTGCTGGTCAAATTCAGCCTGATAAAGGGAAAGTGACGCGTCGTGAACAAGTCTTCTATGCGAATGCTTTGGATAAGATTCATGAAGACATCAAGGTGTCGAGCTTTGTGCGTAATGCGCTGAGTTTGTATGATAAGCGCGTGAGCACGCGTAAGATTACGAAGTTATTAAAGGAAGCGGAACTTGATAAGGATAAGCATACATATATTAGTGATTTATCAGACGAAGCGTATAGTACATTATTATTCGTCCTAGCACGTGCATCTAAAGCGAAGATCATCATTCTTAATCAGGTTGCATCGTCTCTCCCTGAAAAGTACTTCTCTGAATTAAAGCGTCTTGTGCATGAATATATCAGTTTAAATCAGACGTTCGTTAATGTTGACGATAATATAGATCGTGTCGTTAAGGTGAGTAACTACGCTGCATGGATATCACACGGACAACTGCGTAAAGAAGGACCTCTTAGTGAAGTGATCCCGATGTTTAAAGACCATGAAGCGGATCGTCAATCTCTTGAAACAGATGAAGAGAAAGCACGCTTTGATATGGATTGGAAGAATGGGCGCACGCGTCTTCCTGAAAAGGACTATAACTTTAAACGTATTGAACGTTATAACCATGCGAAACCACCTAAATTCTTAATGACAATTTGGCTATGGTCATTCTTATTTTTAAGTGGCATGTTTTTAACAGGTCTCTTGTTCTTTAACAATTTAGGAAAAGTCGATATCGAGCAAGAAATGAATGAATCTGCAATTTCTACTGAGCAAAAGGACCCTTATGAAGAAAAACTTGCTTTCGGTATAGTAGAAGCTAAAAATGTTAAGCTAAAGCCAACTAAAGGTGGTAAAGGTCTAACTGTTCCAGAAAGCAGTGTCCTTTCAATTGTTGCTGAGAACTCTAAACGATACCAAGTAGAAGTTGATGGTAAGCAGTATACCGTTAAGAAGAATCCAATCCGATTCTTCAATCCTGCAGGTCTCTATGCAGAACACGATGTAGAAGACTTACATCCTTATATGAAACGAAACTATGTCGACTCATTCTCATATTTCAATAGTCACTTGCATAAGAAACATAAAGAAGTTACGGACTCATTAGTGCCTGAAAAGGACAAAGATAACCGCTTTAACGTACCGATAACAGAGCAACCAATCAATATGCTTTTCGATGATCAGAATAAAGTGATTGGTTTCACGTTCCCGATTGTTGATGAAAAGAAATTAAAGGATAAATTTAATATCGATCGCGACATTTGGATTACGAAGTCTGGAGACGGATACTTACTAGCGGACTTTGAAAATGATAAATGGACTTATATAGAAATGTAGGTGAAAAGAGTGGAAATAAAAAACTATATTAAAAACGCACCGCAATTACTTCGACACGCACTGCAAAGTGTTAAGAACAATTGGGCATACTATTTAGTTCCGTTATTAGTAGGGTTATTACTCGCATTTGTGATTCGATTGATTTTTTGGAAGTTCAATTCAACTGAAATACTTTCAGCTACAATGTTCTATCGAATAAGTGGATTAACAATGTTTATGTTTACGACACTAGCCATCTATAAAAATATCAAGTCATTCCGAAAGGACTTTCAGGTAACGCGATTACTGAATGTGTCACCATCAGTTAAAAACTTTGTGACAGCACTTGTATTTACCATAAGTTCATTTATTATACATCTTGTGATTTTAGTACTAAAACCAGCGAACGCAGATGGTTCTATTTTAAGTATGATTTTATATCACATCATGATGTTATTATTTGCGACATTGATTTCAATTTTATTCGGTAGACTATCGCTTAAATTTAAAAAGATTCATTACTTTTTCATTGGTTTAGCGGTGTTATCATTTTTCACACTGCCAATACTTTTCATTTTAGATAATGAGAATGCGTTAATTACACACTTACTGATGATAAATCCTTTATTTTATCTCGTAGATGGTGTTGAAAAAGCAACGCTTATTGGTAGAAGCAGTATAGGTAACGTCATTTATCATTTATATTTCTTAAGCTTTTTAGGTTTAATTACGATGTTGATATACGCGATTAAAAAGCAAGTTACAATCTTTGATGTGAATCAAACGCCTCAAAAGAAATAAAATTGTGAAGCGCTAGTATTACCAGTCGCTTTTTAAATAAGATACACATAAGAAAAGTCCAACTCACTTAATATGAGTTGGACTTTTTGTGGTTCTCAATATGGAGTTACGAAAGTAAATTTATTTCCTAACAGCTGACTCAGAGGGCGGGGCCCGGCAGTTATTAAAGACCAAAGAAGCTCGTGCTTCTTTGTAAGTTCAACTAACGAATTGAAAATTCGAGTTGAACTTTACACGCATTCAAATTATCAAGCTATTATAGCCGGGGCTTGAGCGAATTAAGCTAATTGAAAAGTAATGAAATATAGATTTTAAGCTTTACTACACACAATTCTCAAAACAGCTGACTCCTAGGGGAGTAGCGTGAGTCTGGAGACTACAGGCTCCAGCCACGCCCCAGGAAAGCATGCTGTTTTAAGTGAATTGTGTAATATGTCCTAAGCCCTTGTCCTACTAACAAACTGAAAGTTTGAGTAAGGCTTCAGGCTCCAGCCGCAATCTATGAAAGCATGCTGTTAAGGAAATCTGTACTAACTTACCAATCTAAAATGAACCTAAATTCATTTAATTGGTACGATGTGGCTTTTCAAAAATAGGAATAAAGGAATTATACATGTAACTTACGTTGTAATTTATCTTCGGTAAAGACCCATCCTGTATATGAATTCAATACCTTACGATCGTTGTTTAAGTGCGCAATCGACGTAAACGCATAATGATCATCGTTTAAATATCTTAAATCGATGAATCTTAATTCAATGGTCTCGTCATCTACACGTCTTGTATGCCATCTATAAATTGAAGAGAAGTTAAGGAATGCTTTAATATTCGCATCGTTCTTAGCGTCATGCATCAATGATTCGCTTGGATAAGGCTGGCGTTTTACTTTATCACTGAATACGATATTGCCACCATAACTTCGGCCAACATAATCGTTTTCAATTGTTTGAATTGCGACACGCCACTGCATAAAGCGTAACGTTGGTATGACGAAAACTTTAACCGGTTTATCACTATTATCAATTAATCCTAGTGCCTTTTTACGGATGGATTGTTGAATGATATAACGTATGATGTAGTATGCCACTAAGATTCCGAGTATCGGAAAGAACACGAGATATGGATGGAAGCCAATACTCCATAACACGATTCCGATGAGTAAGATAATAAAAATAATTGGGTCGAACGTGTTGATGATGCCGAGTTGTATCCATTTATTTGATAAAGGCCTTAATGCTTGCGTACCATATGAATTAAAGATGTCTACAAAGACATGTAAGAATACAGCGAGTTGTGCCCATAACCACACATGCATTGGATGTACATCGTGAAAGAATGTGAAAATGAGCAATGTTAAGATTAAGGGCCATAAGATTGTAAAAGGTATTGAATGTGTGACGCCTCTATGGTTTGATATATACGTTGCATTATTTTTAAGTTTCGTAACGGTATCAATATCAGGAATTAATGAACCTGCCACTAAAGTCGTCATGATCGCTGGAAAGTTATCATGCATACTTGGGTCTTGGGTAGCTATTGCGGTTAAGCCAACACCGATAGCTATGTGTGTCGCAGTATCCATTTTATACACCCACTTTATAAGTTGTTATAACTTATTATAATCGAAAAAGGGCGATAACAAAATTAACACATATTGAAAGTAGTGATTTTATGTATGATGCATCAACGTTTAAGTCAGACTTGTTGAAATGGTATGACGAAAATAAAAGAGAAATGCCGTGGCGCAATACGTCGAATCCTTATTATATTTGGCTTAGTGAAGTCATGTTACAACAAACACAAGTGAATACGGTCATTGATTACTATCATCGTTTCACAAGGGCTTTTCCTACAATGGAAGCTTTAAGCGAAGCAAAAGAAGATGATGTTCTTAAAATGTGGGAAGGTCTCGGCTATTACAGTCGAGCAAGAAACTTTCATCACGCTGTGAAAGATGTCGTGAACCACTATGATGGTGTGGTACCAAGTGATGCGAAAAAGTTCGGCGACTTAAAAGGGGTAGGTCCTTATACGAAAGCTTCGGTATTGAGTATCGCGTTTAACAAACCGCTTCCTGCCGTCGATGGAAATGTGTTCAGAGTTTGGTCACGTCTTAATACGATTTATGAGGATATTAAAAAGCCTGCAACGCGTAAAATGTTTGAACGTGACTTAGAACCATATGTTCAAGATCGTTCAGGTGAATTTAACCAAGCGATGATGGAACTCGGCGCAACGGTGTGTACGCCAAAGCAACCCTTATGCTTATTCTGTCCGATACAATCACATTGTGAAGCATTTGACAAGGGCGTCGTCATGGAATTGCCGGTTAAATCTAAGTTAAAGAAGAAGAAATCGATCACACAATATGTATTTCTCATTGAAAATGAACAAGGCGACCTGCTTGTAGAGAAGCGTACGGAACGTTTGCTTAAAGATATGTGGCAATTTCCAATGTATGAACATGATTATGCGGAAGCATTGCTTGATAGTGAGCTTGATATACAAGTTCATGTTGACCGTGAACCTGATTTCAAACTGAAGCATCAGTTTACACACTTAACATGGCATATGTATGTATTTCAGCTAAAAGATACACGTGTGACACAACGAAGTTTGCCTGAAAACATGACATACATGCCTAAAAAGGATAAAGAAACGTTTAATTTCCCAGTGTCTATGACGAAGGTTTTCAATCACTTTTACACGTAAAAAGTTATAGGCATACTATTTATGAAAAATTGACGCTCATGATATACTAATTTTGGAATACTAAATATAAAGGTGGTGTGGAAAGTGGTCAAAGAATCCATACCAGAGGAAGGTCAGGTACTTAAAATTCAGAGTTACAAACATGATGGTAGCTTACACCGTGTTTGGTCTGAAACAACGATTCTAAAAGGAACTGACCATGTCGTTATTGGAGGAAATGATCATACACTTGTCACAGAAAGTGATGGTCGCACTTGGATAACTAGAGAACCAGCTATTGTGTATTTTCATTCTGAATATTGGTTTAATGTGATATGTATGTTCCGTGAAGATGGTGTGTATTATTACTGTAACCTTTCTTCACCATTCGTATGTGATGAAGAAGCTTTAAAATACATCGACTATGACTTAGATGTAAAAGTATATCCGAATGGTAAATACCATCTACTCGACGAAGATGAGTACGAACAACATATGAAACAAATGAATTATCCAAAGGACATTGATCATATTTTGAGACGAAGTGTTGATATCTTACAACAATGGATCGAACAAAAGAAAGGTCCATTTGCGCCTGACTTTATTAAAGTATGGCGTGAACGCTTCAAAAAAATTCATAACCAATAAATCAGATTGTTCATATTAAGTCATCAACAGCCTAAGCGTTTTGTCTTGGGCTGTTTCGTTTTGAGACGAGAAAGGAGCAGAATATGATAAGACGTTACCTACAATTCGTTAAACCTTACAAATGGCTCATTGTTGGTACGATTATCGTCGGCATCATAAAATTTGGGATTCCGTTATTAATTCCACTACTGATCAAGTACGTGATTGATGGCGTCATTAATAATCCAGATTTAGTCGTCGATCAAAAAATTCAACGTTTAATTATAGCACTATCCATTGCGACGTTTATATTCGTGATTGTTAGACCGCCGATTGAATATTTAAGACAATATCTCGCGCAATGGACAAGTAACAAAATTTTATATGACATTCGTAAGAAGTTATATAGTCATTTACAAGCCTTAAGTACTCGTTATTACGCGAATAACAAGGCAGGGGAAATCATCTCACGCGTCATTAATGACGTCGAGCAATCTAAAGACTTCATTTTAACTGGTCTCATGAATATATGGCTAGATTGTATTACGATTGGTATCGCACTGACAGTCATGTTCTTCTTGGACATCAGACTTACTTTCGCGGCGATGATCATATTCCCATTCTACATTTTAACCGTATATTTCTTCTTCGGTCGTTTACGTGCCTTAACACGTAAACGTTCTCAAGCATTAGCTGAAGTACAAGGGTTCTTACATGAACGCGTTCAAGGTATGTCTGTAATTAAAAGCTTCGCCATTGAACGTAACGAAGCTAAGAACTTTGATCGTAAAAACCGTAACTTCCTTGAAAAGGCCTTTAAGCATACGAGATGGAATGCGTATTCATTCTCAGCTATTAACACCGTTACGGATGTTGGCCCATTAATCGTTATTGGTTACGGTGCTTACTTAGCAATTACAGGTTCCGTTACAGTTGGTACGCTTGCAGCATTCGTAAGTTACCTTGAACAACTATTTGGTCCACTTCGTAGACTTGTATCATCATTCACGACGCTTACACAAAGTTTTGCGTCAATGGACCGTGTGTTCCAATTATTTGATGAAAAGTATGATATTAAAAACGAGCATGACGCTAAGAAGATTCCAATTAAAGAAGGTAATATCGAGTTACATGACGTTTCATTTAAATACAATCAAAATGAAAAGTACGTACTTAACGGCATTAATCTTTCCATTCATCAAGGTGAAACTGTCGCATTCGTTGGTATGAGTGGTGGCGGTAAGTCGACATTAATTAACTTAATACCGAGATTCTATGATACGACAGAAGGTTATATTACGATTGATAATCATGATATAAAATCCTTCTTCACTGAAAGCTTACGTCACCAAATCGGTCTCGTACAGCAAGATAACATTTTATTCTCGGATACCGTAAAAGAGAATATTTTACTTGGTAAGCCTGATGCGAGCGATGATGAAATCGTTGAAGCGGCTAAAATGGCGAATGCGCATGATTTTATCATGAGTTTACCGAATGGCTATGATACAGAAGTTGGTGAACGTGGCGTTAAATTATCAGGCGGTCAAAAACAACGTTTATCAATTGCGCGTATCTTCTTAAATAATCCGCCAATATTAATTCTAGACGAAGCAACAAGTGCATTAGACCTTGAAAGTGAAGCAATTATTCAAGAAGCATTAAATATCTTAAGTCGAGACCGTACGACATTAATCGTGGCGCACCGTTTATCTACGATTACTCACGCAGATAAAATTGTTGTCATTGAGAATGGTGAAATCGTTGAAATGGGCGACCATCAGACGCTACTTCAAAAAGAGGGCGCTTACGCTCGACTATTCAACATTCAAAACTTGTCATAAGTTTCATTAAATATATGATAATGTACGTTTAAATTGTTTGAATGCCTAGAGAAAATGGGAAAGACACTACTAGTGTCTTTCTCAGACTGTAGACAAACTATCGTTATAGCATATAAAAAGTGTAACGGTAGTTTGTTTTTTTATGATTTTTTCGAAAATATGTATAAAATTCTTTAAAATAGAAGTCCTCACGGACTCTTATGTAAGCCACGTAGCTACTTTTTTCAAATTCATCGCAGCACAAGTAAACATCGTATCCATTGTCACCTTTCCTAAACCTCGAAAACGTGTCCATCTCATACCATGTTGCTCTTTAGCATCACCAAATCGTCTTTCTATTGTTTGGCTTCTCATTTTATATATTTTTTTAATTGAATCCATAAACCTTAAGTCTTCAACTATATCCAAATCATCTTGCCATACATGCCTTTGGATTTGTTTTTGAAACTGTTTATTTTCGGTACATTTACTCAATAATGGGCATTCACGACATGTGTCAGAACTTGACATATATAGTCTGTGTCCAGTGGGCATAGTTCTTTTGTAAGTTAAAAACTCATCATTAGGACAAATATAACTATCATAATATTCATCGTAGATGAAATCGCGATTTTTGAAGAAACCTTCTTTTCCTTTTGGCCGAGTATACGGCATCACGGGTATCATTAATTTTTCAATAAGATAGTGTGCGTTAGCTGGAGTCTTATAACCAGAATCAACTGCTACATATCTCGCCTTTAAACCTAATTTCTCCATTCTTTCTATCATAGGTTTCAATTGTGTACTATCATGGACATTTCCTGGAGTGACATGTGAATCTAAAATGAAGCCGTGTCTATCGACACATGCATGTAGCGAATAGGCAAATTGCTTTTCTCTCTCGCTCTTCACATAATAACCAGACTCTGGATCAGTTTTACTTTCTTTTATATATTTAGTTTTCACTTCCTTTTTCTTTTTTATAGGCTTTTTTCCATCGGCTTTTCTTAGAAGATTTACTTCATCATCCAATTCTTTTTGGTATGCTTTGGCTTCAATTTGAACAACTTTCTTAATATATTTATTTTTATTGGCATTGGCTTTAATATGAGTTGAATCGATAAAAATTTGCTCGGTATTAATAAGATCATTTTCAAAAGCAATTTCTAAGATGTGTTGGAAGATTTCTTCAAATACCTTATTATCATAAAATCGGCGGGTATAGTTTTTGCTAAAAGTACCGAAATGAGGGACTTTATCAAAGAATCCATAACCTAAGTACCATCGGTACGCTACATTAGTGTGAATTTCTTTTATAGTTTGTCTCATAGATTTAATACCGAATAATTTTTGAATTAGAAGGATTTTTACTAGAATTACAGGGTCTATAGAAGGTCTGCCATTATCTAAGCAGTATTTATCTTTCACTAAATCATAAACAAAGTTAAGATCTAAGACTTTTTCAACTTTACGTAACAAGTGATCATCAGGAACTAACTGAGATATTGAAATCATTTCAAATTGTTCTCTGTTATTGGAAGATTTATTTAGCATACTATCACCTCAATATCTTATTACTATTATTATACTAGAAATGGGCAAACAGGTTGTTATGTAAAATATTGAAAAATAAAAAATGCCGACAAGTCCGTAGGACTTTGTCGACAGTCTGGGAAAGACACTACTAGTGTCTTTCTTTTTTTATGGATTTTTTACTATCAAAATATATTAGGTGTGGGGGGAATATACAATGACGTTACTTACAATTCTACAACTAATCGTTAATATCGTATTAGTCGCAGTAGTATTAGTGTTACTTATCATTGGTTTAACGTTACTTGTAACTGATAGACGCCAAAAGCAACATAGTGTGCTTAGAAACTATCCGTTACTTGCGCGCGTGCGTTACTTTTTAGAAAAGATAGGTCCGGAACTCAGACAATATCTATTCTCGGAAGACCATCAGGGTCGCCCATTTTCAAGAAGTGATTACACAAATATTGTTAAAGCAGGTAAGTACAATTCACGCATGGCAAGTTTTGGTACTACGCATGATTACAAATATGGATTCTTTATCCAAAATGCGCTTTATCCTAAACAAGCAAATCAACTTGATATCAATCAAGATAAAATGATTTCAACATTCTTGTATAAAATCGATAATGAAAGACTATTTGATCGTGACGAGCATAGAGAAAAAGCAGAAATCGATCCATTTAAACTAGGGGATGAACATAAGATTGTCCTTGGTGAAAGCCTTAAACATCCGTTTGTGACAGACCGTTTAGTAGGTCAATCTGGTATGAGTTACGGTGCTTTAGGTGGTAAGGCTATCACAACTCTATCACTTGGTTTAGCTAGAGCTGTTACATGGATGAATACCGGTGAAGGTGGCATGTCTAAACACCATTTAGCTGGCGATGTTGATATTATTTATCAAATCGGACCTGGTCTATTTGGTGTCAGAGATAAAGCAGGTAACTTCAAAGAGGAAGAATTTATTAAAAAAGCAGAACATAAAAATATTCGTGCATTTGAATTAAAACTTGCGCAAGGTGCAAAAACTCGTGGTGGACATTTAGAAGGGGAAAAGGTTTCAGAAGAAATTGCTGAAATCCGTAATGTTGAACCACATAAAACTATTAATTCACCAAACCGTTTTGAATTTATTAATAGTACGAATGATTTACTTAACTTTGTACATAAGTTAAGAGAACTTGGTCAAAAACCAGTAGGCTTTAAAATTGTTATCGGTAACACACATGACATCGAAAATATGGTTAAAACGATGGCAGAACAGAATAAATTTCCTGACTTTATTACGATTGACGGTGGTGAAGGCGGTACAGGTGCTACATTCCAAGAGTTACAAGATGGTGTAGGTTTACCGTTATTCACAGCGTTACCATTACTTGATGGTTTACTTCAAAAATATGGAATCCGTGATAAAGTAAAAATCTTTGCTTCTGGTAAGTTAATTACGCCAGACAAAATTGCGATTGCTTTAGGTTTAGGTGCTGACTTAATCAACGTTGCTCGTGGTATGATGATCAGTGTTGGTTGTATCATGAGTCAACAATGTCACTTAAATACTTGTCCAGTTGGGGTAGCAACAACTGATCCTAAGAAAGAAAAAGCCTTAGTTGTTGAAGAGAAAGAGTATCGTGTAACGAACTATATTACAAGTTTACACGAAGGTTTATTCAATATCGCTGCTGCAGTAGGTGTTGAAAGCCCAACAGAAATTAGACAAGAACATATTATTTATAAGAGTCGCACAGGCCAAATTTCATCCATTTATGATTACAAACTTGATTTAGTAGATGATATTGAAGATGTTCATAGACATCCACAACAATCATCCGACCATCAATAATATAAAAGAAGGGTACGAGACTTTAATTAATTTCTACTAACAGCATGCTTTCCTGGGGCGTGGCTGGAGCCTGTAGTCTCCAGACTCACGCTACTCCCCTAGGAGTCAGCTGTTAGGAAATTAATTCAAATTCACTCTTTAAGTTGAATTTGATAAATTGTCTCGTACCCTTTTTCTATTTTATAAGTCGTAATCTTCTTCGACAATATTTAATTCGCGGTCTGAATGATGATATTTGAAGAAACTCAAGCGAATCACATCTAAATGTTCAATGTGATTACGGTACTCTTCAATAGATGCGATAATTTGCATAATATTTTCATAGCTATACGCATCTTGATCAGGATGATCAATGAGCTCGTGTTTAAATGCTTCAAACAACGGTGTCTTCTGTGGGTTTTTAATATACGTTAGATTTTCAATGACATCGAAGTGCGAGTTTTTACTAATACTGATGAGCACTTGTTCGTGATACGTAATCAAATCATGAATTTCAAGCTGAACTTGAAGCAATAAATCAGGTCCTAGCAAATGCAAATCATTTTGATAACGATGCATCTTCCTCAATACATCATACGCGCGTCTCGTCGTTAACACAAGTTGATTAAACAACACTTTCTTTCGAGTTTGTTCAAATGATTTCTTCCTTGAAAAGCCACGTCGTTCTTCTTTAAATAGTAAGTACAATTGATCAAGTTTGTTAACTCTTGTCTTAATCGCTTGTACATCATCCTTAATATGATGAAACTCCATGGATTCATTTAACACTAACTTAAATAATTGGAAGATTTCTGTCGAGATATTCATGGAGTTATGATACAACTTTGTTTCAAACTTAGGTGGTAAGAACGTTAAATTAACGATAAACGAACTTAAAACACCGATCATAACGAGCACGAATCTAAAGAATGCTGACATGTAAAACGAACCATCATGTTGACCCATTATAATGAGAGCCGTTACAGAAGCAAGCGTTGCAACGTGCGCGATTTTCATTTTATATAAAATTGCGATTAATAAGATCACCGTTGCACCCATAATTACAAAATTGCTTCCAAATAGTGTAACCATTATGACGGCTAGTATGGCACCTATCACGTTACCTTGAAATTGGTCGACTATCGTTTTAAGTGTCCGGTACACAGTTGGTTGCATCGCAACTACAGCTGAGATACCTGCTACTGCTGTCATTGAAGGGTTGTGTGGTAAAAGGGACGCAACTGCAACAGCTAAAATAATGGCAATTCCAGTTTTTAATATCCTTGCGCCTAACTTCATTCTTATCGCCCCCTTATCATTAACTGTAATCGCAATCTATTATACAACTTTACACGTCATCATGCTTTATAGTTGGCTAAAGGCATAATCAACTGCTTTAAGCGTTTCGTCGATATCTTGCTCAGTATGCTCTGTTGTCAGGAACCAAGCTTCGAATTTAGAAGGGGCTAGGTTGATACCTTGATGCAACATAAGTTTAAAGAATTTAGCAAACATTTCACCATCGGCATTATCAGCTTGGTCATAATGCGTTACTTTTTCATCTGTAAAGTATAGCGTTAAAGCACCTTTAACTCGGTTCACTGTAGCTGTGATGTTATGCTTATCGATTAATTCTAAGAGACCATCTTCAAGACGTTCACCTAACTTATCGAGCTTTTCATAAACGCCAGGTTGAGACAATACTTCGAGTAAAGCGATGCCGCCACGCATTGAAAGTGGGTTACCTGACATCGTACCCGCTTGATAAGCAGGTCCAAGCGGCGCAACTTGTTCCATAATATCTTGTTTACCACCGTAACCACCGATAGGTAAACCGCCGCCAATAATTTTACCGAACGCAGTTAAGTCAGGATACACATTTAATAAATCTTGAGCCGCACCGTAATGGAAACGAAAAGCTGTAATAACTTCATCATATACAACTAAGCCGCCATGCTCATGCGTAATTTCATTTACAGCTTCTAGAAAGCCAGGTTTAGGTTCTACCATGCCAAAGTTACCTACAATAGGTTCAACTAAGACACCAGCAACTTCGCTACCCCAATGTTCCATTGCTTCTTTAAAAGCATCGATGTCATTGAAAGGTACTGTGATCACTTCTTGCGCGACACTTTTAGGTACGCCTGCAGAATCAGGAGAACCTAATTGAGATGGACCACTTCCTGCTGCAACTAATACAAGGTCTGAGTGACCATGATAAGAGCCAGCGAATTTAATAATCTTATTACGATTTGTGTAAGCACGAGCAATACGAATTGTTGTCATAACAGCTTCAGTACCAGAGTTCACAAATCTTACCTTTTCTAATGAAGGAATGGCTTCTCTTAATTTTTTAGCAAAAGTAATTTCAAGCTCTGTAGGCGTACCATATAGGATACCTTTGTGCGCTTGATCTGCGATAGCTTTTGCAATATGAGGATGTGCATGACCTGTAATAATCGGACCATATGCTTGTAGGTAATCGATGTATTTATTACCATCTACATCAAATAAGTATTGACCTTGACCATGATCCATTACAACAGGAGCGCCACCGCCCACAGCTTTATAAGATCTAGAAGGTGAATTCACACCGCCTAAAATGTTTTCATTTGATAATTCTTGCAAGCGTTCACTTTCTGTAAACTTCATCATAACAACCTCTTTTAATTTAATATTTTCACTACTTATCGTATCATAAAAGTAATATCTATAAGAAATGAGTGAGATATATGTTACAAAAAGGTGATTTATTCCCTGATTTTAAATTAGAGAATCAAGACGGGGACATGATATCGAATGAAATAATTAAAGGAAGTAAAGCGATATTGTACTTTTACCCAAGAGACAATACGCCAACATGTACTCAAGAAGCCTGTGACTTTAGAGATAATCTCGCATACTTCAACGATTTAGACATTAAAGTGTATGGTATTAGTGGTGATACGAAGCGTAAACATCAAAACTTTGTAAATAAGTTAGACCTTAACTTTGATCTACTCGTAGATAAAGATTATAAACTTTCGGAAGCTACAGGTGTTTATCAATTAAAGAAAATGTTTGGTAAAGAATCTATGGGGATCGTAAGAACGACATTTATTGTTGATGAAGATGGCGTAATAATGGATGTCATAGAGAAAGTTAAAGTTAAAACACAAATCGATGAGATTAAATCTATAATAGGGGGATGATAAGATGTTAAAGGTAGTATCGCTCATGCGACTAGGCGACGTGGAAAACGAATTAGAAGAGAATTTTGATAACGTTACATTTAAGTTTTATAAGCATCCCGCTGTATTAGATGAAGCGGATAAAGAAGATATGGACATTTTAATTTCTTACCATGAAGCGGTAGATGAAACATTTATCAATGAATGTCCAAATCTGAAGTGGATTGCCTGGTTTGCTACAGGGGTTAATTCTTTACCTATGGATGTGCTCAAGGAAAAGGACATTCAACTTACTAATGCGAAAGGGGTACATAAGCGTCAACTTTCGGAATTCATACTTGCTTATATCTTAGATGATTACAAGTTAATGAAAGCATCATATGAAAATCAAACTAAGCATGTCTATGACCATAAGATGCAACCTACTTTAGTCGATGGTGAAAGAGTACTATTCTTAGGTACTGGCACGATACCTAAACATACTGCTAAGATTTTAAACGTATTAGGTATGCATACAATTGGTTTAAATACAGATGGTCATTCTGTAGAGGGTTTTGAAGAAACATATTCTATAGAAGAAAGACATCATATTTATCATAAGGCAGATATAATCGTGAATGTTTTACCTGAAACAAACGAAACAATTCATTTGCTGAAATCAGATGACTTTAAAGCGATGAATGATCATACGTTATTTATTAATGTAGGAAGAGGTACAATAGTCGAAACACAAGTACTTATTGACGCTTTAGAATCAAAGGAAATCAGAAAGGCATATGTAGATGTATTCGAAAATGAACCATTAAATGAAGATTCTCCATTATTTGAGACACAAAATTTATTCCTAACAGCACATATTACTGGAAACGGCACCCATAATAAAACAGAGGCTGCGCATATATTTGCAACTAACTTAAAACATTTTCTCAATAAGGATGGTCTAATTGAGAATGTCGTTGACTTAAATAAGGGTTATTAAAGGAATCACCGTTTTATGATTGACAATTTCCGTTATTTACTATTATATTTATATTAAGTAAGAATAATTCTTAAATAGAAAGACGGTGAACCTAATGAGTGCAGAATTAGAGTCAGTTGAGCATCAACTTGAAGAATCAATTGCTTCTTTAAGAGCTGCTGGTGTTCGTATCACACCTCAAAGACAAGCAATCTTACAATTTCTCATTGCTTCTGATACACATCCAACTGCCGATGAAATATACCAAGCACTTTCACCTGATTTTCCTAATATAAGTGTAGCGACAATATATAACAATCTACGCGTTTTCAAAAAGACTGGAATTGTTAAAGAGCTCACGTACGGTGACGCTTCAAGTCGTTTCGATTTTGAAACTCATAATCATTATCATGTTATTTGTGAAAAGTGCGGTAAAATAGTAGATTTTCATTACCCTCAGTTAGATGAAGTAGAACAGCTTGCACAACATGTAACAGATTTTAATGTGACGCATCATCGCATGGAAATTTACGGTGTTTGTCAATCTTGTCAAGATAACAATCAATAACTACTATTTATTTAAACTATATAGGTTAATTCATTACTATCATTTTATTTTAGGTCGAGACTTTCTGAGTCTCGACTTTTTTATATGAAAGCTATTGTAAATTTAAGTTTAAGAAGTGGTTTTCGTGTAATAACTATAGTAATATTGTCTCATTTGGACATAATCAACCACGGTGTTATATCATATTTAAGGAAATTTAATATGATATAAGAAAATTTAATTTTTAGGTGAAAAATTAACCAAAAATTTAATTAAAAAGTGATTGACGGTATTAAGAAGTATTTGCTATGATATAAAAGTCGTCAAAAACGGACGACACATAAAACGTTATTAATAAATTTCTTTTTGAAAGTGTAATTTTAACTCTTGATTTCTTATTAATAACGTAATAATATAGTTAATGTTGACGCAACAAAGTTAACACTAACTAAACAAATTAATTCCTAATAAATAAAATTAAAAAGTTCTTGACATTACATTTTAGTTTTGTTATAGTAATTAATTGTAGCGACAAAAAATGAACATTGAAAACTGAATGACAATATGTCAACGTTAATTCTTGATAAACGTTGCTGTGACAGTTAGTCACACAACAAACCAAGCAATCAATTGCTTAAATTTTAGAGTCAATCAAACAAACATTTTTATGGAGAGTTTGATCCTGGCTCAGGATGAACGCTGGCGGCGTGCCTAATACATGCAAGTCGAGCGAACTGACGAGGAGCTTGCTCCTTTGACGTTAGCGGCGGACGGGTGAGTAACACGTGGGTAACCTACCTATAAGACTGGAATAACTCCGGGAAACCGGGGCTAATGCCGGATAACATGTTGAACCGCATGGTTCAACATTGAAAGGCGGTTTTGCTGTCACTTATAGATGGACCTGCGCCGTATTAGCTAGTTGGTGAGGTAATGGCTTACCAAGGCGACGATACGTAGCCGACCTGAGAGGGTGATCGGCCACACTGGAACTGAGACACGGTCCAGACTCCTACGGGAGGCAGCAGTAGGGAATCTTCCGCAATGGACGAAAGTCTGACGGAGCAACGCCGCGTGAGTGATGAAGGTTTTCGGATCGTAAAGCTCTGTTATTAGGGAAGAACAAGTGCGTAGGTAACTATGCGCACCTTGACGGTACCTAATCAGAAAGCCACGGCTAACTACGTGCCAGCAGCCGCGGTAATACGTAGGTGGCAAGCGTTATCCGGAATTATTGGGCGTAAAGCGCGCGTAGGCGGTTTCTTAAGTCTGATGTGAAAGCCCACGGCTCAACCGTGGATGGTCATTGGAAACTGGGGAACTTGAGTGCAGAAGAGGAAAGTGGAATTCCATGTGTAGCGGTGAAATGCGCAGAGATATGGAGGAACACCAGTGGCGAAGGCGACTTTCTGGTCTGTAACTGACGCTGATGTGCGAAAGCGTGGGGATCAAACAGGATTAGATACCCTGGTAGTCCACGCCGTAAACGATGAGTGCTAAGTGTTAGGGGGTTTCCGCCCCTTAGTGCTGCAGCTAACGCATTAAGCACTCCGCCTGGGGAGTACGATCGCAAGATTGAAACTCAAAGGAATTGACGGGGACCCGCACAAGCGGTGGAGCATGTGGTTTAATTCGAAGCAACGCGAAGAACCTTACCAAATCTTGACATCCTTTGACCGCTCTAGAGATAGAGTTTTCCCCTTCGGGGGACAAAGTGACAGGTGGTGCATGGTTGTCGTCAGCTCGTGTCGTGAGATGTTGGGTTAAGTCCCGCAACGAGCGCAACCCTTAAGCTTAGTTGCCATCATTAAGTTGGGCACTCTAAGTTGACTGCCGGTGACAAACCGGAGGAAGGTGGGGATGACGTCAAATCATCATGCCCCTTATGATTTGGGCTACACACGTGCTACAATGGACGGTACAAAGGGTCGCTAAACCGCGAGGTCAAGCAAATCCCATAAAGCCGTTCTCAGTTCGGATTGTAGTCTGCAACTCGACTACATGAAGCTGGAATCGCTAGTAATCGTAGATCAGCATGCTACGGTGAATACGTTCCCGGGTCTTGTACACACCGCCCGTCACACCACGAGAGTTTGTAACACCCGAAGCCGGTGGAGTAACCTTTGGAGCTAGCCGTCGAAGGTGGGACAAATGATTGGGGTGAAGTCGTAACAAGGTAGCCGTATCGGAAGGTGCGGCTGGATCACCTCCTTTCTAAGGATATAACGGAACAACTTCTTAAGAAGTTGAAATGATAAACAAGAAAGCGTGACATATTGTATTCAGTTTTGAATGTTTATAGCATTCAAATGTGAGATGGGCCTATAGCTCAGCTGGTTAGAGCGCACGCCTGATAAGCGTGAGGTCGGTGGTTCGAGTCCACTTAGGCCCACCATTCGAATATGGGGGATTAGCTCAGCTGGGAGAGCGCCTGCTTTGCACGCAGGAGGTCAGCGGTTCGAACCCGCTATTCTCCACCATTATAATTGTACATTGAAAACTAGATAAGTAAGTAAAATAGATTTTACCAAGCAAAACCGAGTGAATAAGAGTTTAATTAAGCTTGAATTCAAAAAATAATCGCTAGTTATTGACCAACGGTCAGTAACACACATGATTAATAACAGATTAAGTTATTAAGGGCGCACGGTGGATGCCTTGGCACTAGAAGCCGATGAAGGACGTTACTAACGACGATATGCTTTGGGGAGCTGTAAGTAAGCTGTGATCCAGAGATTTCCGAATGGGGGAACCCAGCACAAGTTATGTTGTGTTATCGACATGTGAATTCATAGCATGTCAGAAGGCAGACCCGGAGAACTGAAACATCTTAGTACCCGGAGGAAGAGAAAGAAAAATCGATTCCCTGAGTAGCGGCGAGCGAAACGGGAAGAGCCCAAACCAATAGGCTTGCCTATTGGGGTTGTAGGACACTCTATACGGAGTTACAAAGGAAAATGTTAGACGAATCATCTGGAAAGATGAATCAAAGAAGGTAATAATCCTGTAGTCGAAAATGTTTTCTCTCTTGAGTGGATCCTGAGTACGACGGAGCACGTGAAATTCCGTCGGAATCTAGGAGGACCATCTCCTAAGGCTAAATACTCTCTAGTGACCGATAGTGAACCAGTACCGTGAGGGAAAGGTGAAAAGTACCCCGGAAGGGGAGTGAAAGAGAACTTGAAACCGTGTGCTTACAAATAGTCAGAGCCCGTTAATGGGTGATGGCGTGCCTTTTGTAGAATGAACCGGCGAGTTACGATCTGATGCAAGGTTAAGCAGCAAATGTGGAGCCGTAGCGAAAGCGAGTCTGAATAGGGCGAGATAGTATTTGGTCGTAGACCCGAAACCAGGTGATCTACCCATGGCCAGGCTGAAGTTCAGGTAACACTGAATGGAGGGCCGAACCGACTTACGTTGAAAAGTGAGCGGATGAGCTGTGGGTAGCGGAGAAATTCCAATCGAACTTGGAGATAGCTGGTTCTCTCCGAAATAGCTTTAGGGCTAGCCTCAAGTGATGATTATTGGAGGTAGAGCACTGTTTGGACGAGGGGCCCCTCTCGGGTTACCGAATTCAGACAAACTCCGAATGCCAAATAATTTAACTTGGGAGTCAGAACGTGGGTGATAAGGTCCATGTTCGAAAGGGAAAGAGCCCAGACCACCAGCTAAGGTCCCAAAATATATGTTAAGTGGAAAAGGATGTGGCGTTGCCCAGACAACTAGGATGTTGGCTTAGAAGCAGCCATCATTTAAAGAGTGCGTAATAGCTCACTAGTCGAGTGACACTGCGCCGAAAATGTACCGGGGCTAAACATATTACCGAAGCTGTGGATTGTCCTTCGGACAATGGTAGGAGAGCGTTCTAAGGGCGGTGAAGCATGATCGCAAGGACATGTGGAGCGCTTAGAAGTGAGAATGCCGGTGTGAGTAGCGAAAGACGGGTGAGAATCCCGTCCACCGATTGACTAAGGTTTCCAGAGGAAGGCTCGTCCGCTCTGGGTTAGTCGGGTCCTAAGCTGAGGCCGACAGGCGTAGGCGATGGATAACAGGTTGATATTCCTGTACCACCTATTATCGTTTTAAGCGATGGGGGGACGCAGTAGGATAGGCGAAGCGTGCTGTTGGAGTGCACGTCCAAGCAGTAAGACTGAGTGTTAGGCAAATCCGGCACTCATAAGGTTGAGCTGTGATGGGGAGAGGAAATACGTTTCCTCGAGTCGTTGATTTCACACTGCCAAGAAAAGCCTCTAGCTAGATACTTGGTGCCCGTACCGCAAACCGACACAGGTAGTCAAGATGAGAATTCTAAGGTGAGCGAGCGAACTCTCGTTAAGGAACTCGGCAAAATGACCCCGTAACTTCGGGAGAAGGGGTGCTCTTTGGGGTGTATGCCCGGAAGAGCCGCAGTGAATAGGCCCAAGCGACTGTTTATCAAAAACACAGGTCTCTGCTAAACCGTAAGGTGATGTATAGGGGCTGACGCCTGCCCGGTGCTGGAAGGTTAAGAGGAGTGGTTAGCTTCTGCGAAGCCACGAATCGAAGCCCCAGTAAACGGCGGCCGTAACTATAACGGTCCTAAGGTAGCGAAATTCCTTGTCGGGTAAGTTCCGACCCGCACGAAAGGCGTAACGATTTGGGCACTGTCTCAACGAGAGACTCGGTGAAATCATAGTACCTGTGAAGATGCAGGTTACCCGCGACAGGACGGAAAGACCCCGTGGAGCTTTACTGTAGCCTGATATTGAAATTCGGCACAGCTTGTACAGGATAGGTAGGAGCCTTAGAAACGTGAGCGCTAGCTTACGTGGAGGCGTTGGTGGGATACTACCCTAGCTGTGTTGGCTTTCTAACCCGCACCATTTATCATGGTGGGAGACAGTGTCAGGCGGGCAGTTTGACTGGGGCGGTCGCCTCCCAAAGTGTAACGGAGGCGCTCAAAGGTTCCCTCAGAATGGTTGGAAATCATTCATAGAGTGTAAAGGCATAAGGGAGCTTGACTGCGAGACCTACAAGTCGAGCAGGGTCGAAAGACGGACTTAGTGATCCGGTGGTTCCGCATGGAAGGGCCATCGCTCAACGGATAAAAGCTACCCCGGGGATAACAGGCTTATCTCCCCCAAGAGTTCACATCGACGGGGAGGTTTGGCACCTCGATGTCGGCTCATCGCATCCTGGGGCTGTAGTCGGTCCCAAGGGTTGGGCTGTTCGCCCATTAAAGCGGTACGCGAGCTGGGTTCAGAACGTCGTGAGACAGTTCGGTCCCTATCCGTCGTGGGCGTAGGAAATTTGAGAGGAGCTGTCCTTAGTACGAGAGGACCGGGATGGACATACCTCTGGTGTACCAGTTGTCGTGCCAACGGCATAGCTGGGTAGCTATGTATGGACGGGATAAGTGCTGAAAGCATCTAAGCATGAAGCCCCCCTCAAGATGAGATTTCCCAACTTCGGTTATAAGATCCCTCAAAGATGATGAGGTTAATAGGTTCGAGGTGGAAGCGTAGCGATACGTGGAGCTGACGAATACTAATCGATCGAAGACTTAATCAATTTTAAATGTTTTGTCTTGGTTTTATCATTTACTTACTATCTAGTTTTGAATGTATAAGTTACATTCTTATAGTTTGGTGACAATAGCAAAGAGGTCACACCTGTTCCCATGCCGAACACAGAAGTTAAGCTCTTTAGCGCCGATGGTAGTCGGACTTACGTTCCGCAAGAGTAGGACGTTGCCAAGCTATTACATATAGGAGAATTAGCTCAGCTGGGAGAGCATCTGCCTTACAAGCAGAGGGTCGGCGGTTCGAACCCGTCATTCTCCACCATTTAAATATTAGCCGGCCTAGCTCAACTGGTAGAGCAACTGACTTGTAATCAGTAGGTTGGGGGTTCAAGTCCTCTGGCCGGCACCATCTCAAGAGCCATTAGCTCAGTTGGTAGAGCATCTGACTTTTAATCAGAGGGTCAGAGGTTCGAATCCTCTATGGCTCACCATTTAAGCGGGTGTGGCGGAATTGGCAGACGCACTAGACTTAGGATCTAGCGCCTCACGGCGTGGGGGTTCGACTCCCTTCACCCGCATATGCAGAAGTAGTTCAGCGGTAGAATACAACCTTGCCAAGGTTGGGGTCGCGGGTTCGAATCCCGTCTTCTGCTCCATTATTTTGCCGGGGTGGCGGAACTGGCAGACGCACAGGACTTAAAATCCTGCGGTAAGAGATTACCGTACCGGTTCGATTCCGGTCCTCGGCACCATTATTCATTAAAATATATGCGCCCGTAGCTCAACTGGATAGAGCGTTTGACTACGGATCAAAAGGCTATGGGTTCGACTCCTATCGGGCGCATTCATTTATACGGGAAGTAGCTCAGCTTGGTAGAGCACTTGGTTTGGGACCAAGGGGTCGTAGGTTCGAATCCTGTCTTCCCGACTACTAAGTTTTAGTAATGGGGGATTAGCTCAGCTGGGAGAGCGCCTGCTTTGCACGCAGGAGGTCAGCGGTTCGAACCCGCTATTCTCCACCATTTAAATGAAAATAAAGAGAAATAGATAATAGGGCGGCGTAGCTCAGCTGGCTAGAGCGTACGGTTCATACCCGTGAGGTCGGGGGTTCGATCCCCTCCGCCGCCACTAATATTAATTACGGATTATATTTAGGACCTTTAGCTCAGTTGGTTAGAGCTAACGGCTCATAACCGTTCGGTCGCAGGTTCGAATCCTGCAAGGTCCATATAATTTTTGGAGGAATACCCAAGTCCGGCTGAAGGGATCGGTCTTGAAAACCGACAGGGGCTTAACGGCCCGCGGGGGTTCGAATCCCTCTTCCTCCGCCATTTTTATTTAAATACTATTATCGCGGGATGGAGCAGTTCGGTAGCTCGTCGGGCTCATAACCCGAAGGTCGGTGGTTCGAATCCGCCTCCCGCAATTTTATATTTAGGTCCCGTAGTGTAGCGGTTAACACGCCTGCCTGTCACGCAGGAGATCGCGGGTTCGATTCCCGTCGGGACCGCCATTGTTATTATGGTTCAGTAGCTCAGTCGGTAGAGCAAAGGACTGAAAATCCTTGTGTCGGCAGTTCGATTCTGTCCTGAACCATATTGGCCGGCCTAGCTCAACTGGTAGAGCAACTGACTTGTAATCAGTAGGTTGGGGGTTCAAGTCCTCTGGCCGGCACCATCTTGGAGGGGTAGCGAAGTGGCTAAACGCGGCGGACTGTAAATCCGCTCCTTCGGGTTCGGCAGTTCGAATCTGCCCCCCTCCACTCATATCAATAGGGGCATAGTTCAACGGTAGAATAGAGGTCTCCAAAACCTTTGATGTGGGTTCGATTCCTACTGCCCCTGCCATGGCGGTTGTGGCGAAGTGGTTAACGCACCGGATTGTGGTTCCGGCATTCGTGGGTTCGATTCCCATCAACCGCCCTTTATTATTAATGGGCTATAGCCAAGCGGTAAGGCAACGGACTTTGACTCCGTCACGCGCTGGTTCGAATCCAGCTAGCCCAGTTATTGGCGGCATAGCCAAGTGGTAAGGCCGAGGTCTGCAAAACCTCTATTCACCGGTTCAAATCCGGTTGCCGCCTCCATTGATATTTATGCGGGAGTAGTTCAACTCTTAGAACACATTCCTTCCCGGAATGAGATATAGGTGCAAGTCCTATCTTCCGCTCCATTTTAATTTCATATGCGGGAGTAGTTTAATTCTTAGAACACATTCCTTCCCGGAATGAGATATAGGTGTAAGTCCTATCTTCCGCTCCAATTATTACTTCCAGAATGGAAGCTTTTTTTATGCCTTTTTTTAGAAATCTACCATTCAAGTTAACAAACCTTCTTTTTCAAATCTCAATAGTTTAATTCAACCAGTTATTTTAAATGTTAAAATTATATGTATCAGTTATAACTATAAATACTCTATATTCAAGATGTTTATTAACTCATAGTTAAATTAATATGAATATTTGATTAAGTGTATTAAATTTCTTCAATTTTACTAATTAAGTATGCTATAATTAATTTGCAAGACAACATAATTGAATAGGAGGGTTATAGATGAAACTTAAAGCGCTGAGCTCTTTAATCTTTTCTGTAATTATAGCCGGCATGTTCTTCTTAATGAGTAATTCATCTGCTCAAGCAGCTGAACTTCCTTATGCCGATTCTATAAATGAGTTGAAAAGTAGTGTAAGTGATCATCAAGTTGTTCAACACATCGATTCAGCAGTGAATTCTAATCAACAACGCGTTGAACTTGTACGCTTAACGAATTCAGTAGACCAAGGTCAACCTACTGACAACTACAGTGTTAAACAGTCTACTAATTTTCAAACTCAAATTTCAGAGCAGCAAAACGCTTCAGGGCAAGTCAGTCAACAAGCTACACACAACAAAGCCAATCCAACTAATTTAAACGAGACTGGACAAGCTAATCCTTCTCAACAACAAGCAGTTAACCACTATGGTGATAACGAAACTGCCGTTACATCTGTTAACGTAACGAATAACAATTATTACTATTAATATCATCATTTAACATAGATTAAAAGCACTGGACATCGCGTCCAGTGCTTTTTGTTTATCCCCTAATTAAAAGAAAATTACTAATATTACATATTTTAGAATATATATTTACAAATATTAACTTTAAAACTAATATAGAGGATATTGAATTCTATAAGAAAGAAGGTTAATCATGTCATTAAGATATAACAGGATAACTACTATCCTTTTCTTTATAGGGCTTTTCGTGATGATTAGTCTTTATTGTGCGATTCCTATAGAGCAACAAGTTGCTGAAGGTTTGCACGTAGACAAGGGTAGTATCGCGCTTTCAAGTGTATGTTTCTCACTGTCATTTGCGATAGGTTGTTTATTCTATGGTATTCTTTCTGATAAATTCGGACGAAAAGTTGTCATTTCAGCTGGTTTACTTATTTTAACTATTATGACGCTCGCGATTACATTCGCGCAATCATTCCAATACTTCATTATTTTAAGATCATTACAAGGACTATTTGCAGCGACATTCTCACCAGTCGCTTTAACATATGTCACAGAGATGTTTCCTGCACGTAAACGTGTTACAGCAATTAGTTTTATTAGTACTGGTTTCCTTTTAGCAGGTGTCATCGGACAAATTTTTAGTGAGCTTATCGCTTCTTCACTAGGTTGGCAATATGTCTTTCTTATTTTAAGTGTACTTTACTTAGTATCATTAATCGCAGTAATCTTTTTTATACCTAAAAGTCCATACAAACAAGCTGACATTGATATCATTAGCTTCTTTAGTAATTTTAAATCAATTAGTAAAAATAAAAGCATCATTTTAACGTATATTATAGCATTTCTATTATTGATGAGTTTCGTTAATATGTATGCCGTTTTAAATCTTTACTTAAACTCACCTCAGATTAATGCAGGTACTGAAGTCGCATATATCATTAAATTATTAGGTGTCATTGGTATGATACTATCATTAACTTCAGGTAGATTAAGTGACCGTTACAGTGTTAAAACAGTTTTATTCTTTGCCTTATTATTTGGTAGTGTCTTCTTAATTCTACTAGGACTTTCTGAAAACATTCTTATAATAGGGACATTAAGTGTCTTATTCGTTACATGTGTTTCATTCGCTGTTCCAAGCTTAATTTCTAAGATTGGTTTATTAACTAAAGAAAACAAAGGATTCTTCCTTTCAGTTAATACCTTCTTATTATTCTTAGGTACAGCAGTATCTCCAATTATCATTGGTTACATCCAAGCGATTGGCAATTATACAATCATGTTTACGTCGATAGGGGCACTACTATTCATAGGCTTTATCGCGTCAACTTGCTTACCTAAAATTAGATAATAAATTCAAGAACTAGATATGATCTAGTTCTTTTTTATATGCAATTATTTCATAAATTATGTTATCGTATTTAAGTATGCTTATTTACTAAAAGAAACTTATATAAAATATATCATTATGTTATGTTAAATGAAACGTTTTTGGGGTTCTAATCATAGTTTATAAACGAAACGCTCAAGAGGTGATTATATGGAACGTATCGTAGGAATTGGTATCAATATACTTAACTACTTACCTTTATTCGTACTCATCATCTTATTTAATAGCTTAAGCAACTTATTCGCTGGAATGTTTGTGTTAGCGATAACGTCAGTCGTTTTACTATTCGTTTCAGTACTTATGCATAGCTATACAACGAACCACAAACGCTTGTGGTTGGTAAGCATGATCCTAAATGGTTTAAATGTCCTAGTTACGCTTACAACTACGTTCGTCATGTTTGCTTTACAATAACGTCTATTCAAATTGAGTGCTTTTTTACATTATTATCAAGACATCACAGTTAAGACCTTTATTTACCTTTGAAAAGCCCTTTAGAAAAGTTTTACGAAATGAGTTGAATTTCGATTAATGCTTAATTGCAAGGCATTTAAAAAAAGTTCAATAAACACTTAAAAACTTACTTAGTTTATCAAATTAGAAAGGAGTGTCGACGATGAAAAACGTAATGCGATTACTGCAAATATTAAATTACATCTTTCTTATACTATTAATTGTCGCAAGTTACAACAAGGTCGTTGATGGCTTTAGCCTTGTGGCTCTATTCGCCGGTACGTCAATCATCATTTTAATTGTAGATGTTATACTTAGACGCGCTAAGAAAATCTCGGATAGTAGCTTTGTAAGAAACATTCTACTTTGTGTATTAAATTTAGTTATTATTATCCCAATTATTTTTTATTTCATGTGGGTAGGCTTTTAAATTTTATAAAGGTTAATTCATACATTCATACTAAGTTAGAAATGTATAGATTAAAGTGGTCACTTTCAACAATGTAAGAGCAAACATTGAATATCTTTAGCAATTGCTTAGGAAGGTGATGTTATGAATCGTCATATATGCTGGATATTAAATATTTTGAATTATACGCAACTCTCGTTTACGATGGTTATTTTTCAAGATGCGTTTTGGCGTTTGATTGGGGTACCGCTATTCGTAGCAACATCCTTCATATTAGCCTTAGTTTCATCGGGTCTATCAAAGACGTTAAAAAGCCATCATAAGATATGGAAAATTAGTGCGATCTTAAATATAGTTAATATCGTATTAGCCTATATACTCGCTCGATTTTTTATCATGTAGTTTGATTACTAAGCAATCGCACCATATTGACGAAACGTCTAACTAATAGTATAATATATTAAATCAATAAAATATTAATCGATACAAGATTAATATTTTGAACTTCTAAAGGTTAGCCAGTGTGGTGGAATTGGCAGACACGCTAGACTCAAAATCTAGTTCTGAATAAGAGTGCCGGTTCGAGCCCGGCCACTGGTATCAAGAGACGTTTCCTCATTTAATGGGGAAACGTCTTTTTTTGTTAAAACTATTATCAATAGCCATAAAGAGAAAGGAAGGCATTATGAAACCGTTTTTCACGATTATCAGTTTGCTTAATTATATTTACTTTATCATTTCACAAAGTACGCACTTTATATTAGATACGCACAAAGCACTCATACCTATGACTATTTTCCCGGCGATATGCTTAATTTTAATCCTTTTAACGTTTATACCTATGCTTCATAATCGTAGCTGGAAACCAATCGTTATGCTTAATGCGATAGGCTTTGCGATACTAACACCGCTTGTATGGATCATCGCTTGGAACGGACTTCCGTTCTAAGTGCAATAAGATACCGAAATATGCAATCTCCTATTGTAGTTTTACCTGCCTTATACTATGATTATAGATATTGTAAACAAATAGAAGGAGATTATTAACAATGGAAGAATCGAAGTTTTCCTTCAAAAGTTTCTTCAACAATTTACTAAACGCCATTGGTGCTGGGGTAGTAATCGCATTATTACCAAATGCTTTGCTAGGTGAATTGCTGAAGTTCTTTAAGGAAGGGCAACCTTTTTTAGAATTAATTTACCAAATCGTTACAGTTATTCAATTCTTTATGTCATTCATTATTGGTGTGCTTGCTGCGAATGCGCTTAAATTCGGTGGTCCAGGTTCAGCAATGGTAGGAACTGCTTGTATGATTGGTTCTGGTGCGCTTCATTTTCAAGATGGGGCGATTGTTTTAAAAGGTATAGGCGATATTATTAACTTAATTATCGTACTTACGATTGCTTGTTTATTATATATGTTCTTAAATGGAAAGTTCGGCTCATTTGATATGATTATCTTGCCTGTCTTAATACCAGTTGTCAGTGCTGTAATAGGGCTGCTTACGTTGCCACATGTTTCAAAGGTAACGAAAGCGCTAGGTCAACTGATCAATGGTTTCACAGAACTTAATCCGTTATTAATGAGTATTCTAATCGCTGTATTCTACTCATTATTTATGGTGACACCGATTTCTTTAGTCGCTATCGCAACTGCGATTAGTTTAACAGGGCTAGGCAGTGGTGCTGCCAATATGGGTATTGTTGCAGCCTGCGTAACGTTTATATTCGGTTCACTACGTATTAATGCTACAGGTATTAACCTGATCCTTATTGTCGGTGCAGCTAAGATGATGATTCCTGTTTACTTTAAACATCCAATTATCGCGGTGCCATTATTTATAAATGGTGTCATCGCCGGTATCATCACCTATTTAATCGGCATTAAAGGAACGCCAATGTCAGCTGGCTTTGGTTATACTGGATTAGTCGGTCCACTCAATGCATTAAATCGCATGGACGGGGATACGACTATGAATATCATCTTACTCATTTTTGGTTATTTCATTATACCTTTCGTGTGCGGCTTTATTGTCCACCAGGTTTGTAAGAAGTGGTTACCAGGCTACGATGACAAGATATTTAAATTCGAAACAGTTAAATAACCTACATGCACCATCGATTTTCCCTTTTGAAAAGCCACGTGCGTTTAATAAGTCTGATTTAGATGACCTGAGATCTTAGCATCTCAGGTCTTTTTCTATATGAAAAGGGAATTTAAAAAAATATGAATTAAATATTGCATAATAATTCATGTGGTTGTATAATCATTAATCATAATAGAGGAGGGGCTGCCATGACAACATCACGAATTTACACCAAGATTATGTCAGTCATATTAATGTTACTGCTCATCGTGAGTTCATTAACAAGTCAAGCTTTAGGAAAAGAAACGGACAAAACATGGGAAGATATAAAGAAACGAGGGGTCTTACGTGTCGGATTATCCGCTGATTACGCGCCATATGAATTTGAGAAACAAATTAATGGTAAACGTGAATATGTAGGTATTGATATTGAAGTAGCGAAACGTATCGCAAAGGATTTAGGTGTTGAACTTCAAATCGTGAATATGCAATTCGATACGTTACTCGGCGCACTTAAAACAGGCAAGGTAGATTTATTAATTTCAGCATTAACGCCTACAGCCGAACGTAAGAAGGAAGTGGACTTTTCCATAGATTATATGGAAGTTCCACAGAAGATGATCATGAAAAAGAAAGATAAGGATACGTTCAAAGATATCAAAGACTTTAATGGCAAGAAGGTAGGTGCGCAAAAGCAATCGACCCAAGAAGAACTTGTTAAGAATGAGTTACCTGACTCAGACCTTCAAGCTCTAGCTCGTGTACCTGAACTTATACTGTCATTAAAGACAGGGAAAATTGACGGTTTAGCAATTGAAGGGCCTGTAGCAGAAGCATATTTAATGAAGAATCCAGAATTAACCTTCGCACCAGGGGAATTTGATACGAAAGATAAAGGAACGGCGATCGCGATGCCTAAATCATCTCCAATCTTAATGGCAAAAGTGAATACAGTTCTAAAAGATATTATGGATAAAGGCCTCATTGATCAATATAAGGAAAAGGCTGGTAAAGCAATGTTAGATGATGGTTCGTTCTTGGCGAAGTACGGCGGGTTCTTAGCAACAGGTTTAAAGAACACGATCATCGTTTCTATAATAGGTGTACTTGCAGGTGCAATATTAGGTGGGCTCATTGCCTTAATGAAATTAAGTCCTTTCATACCTTTAAAATGGCTAGCAGTCGTATACATCGAATTTATTCGAGGGACACCGTTACTCGTTCAAGTATTCTTAGTGTTCTTCGGAACGACAGCGGTACTTGGTTTAGATATTTCAGCACTCGTATGTGGGATTATCGCATTAATTATCAATAGTGCCGCATATATCGCGGAAATTATACGTGCTGGTATTAACGCAGTTGATAAAGGTCAAATGGAAGCGGCACGTAGTTTAGGGCTCAATTATAAACAATCTATGAAAGCGGTCATCATGCCACAAGCAATCAAGAATATCTTACCTGCACTTGGTAATGAATTCGTCACAGTCATTAAAGAATCATCCATTGTTTCAATTATAGGTGTGAGCGAAATTATGTATAACGCCCAAGTCATTCAAGGTGCCTCTTTTGATCCTTTCACACCACTCATAATTGCGGCATTATTCTACTTTGTACTAACGTTCACACTATCTCGATTACTAGCTTATATTGAAGGGAGAATGAGTGTCAGTGATTAAAATTAACCAATTATACAAATCATTTCAAACGAACGCGATTTTAAAGGGGATTGATTTAGATATTCATCAAGGGGAAGTCGTAGCGATTATAGGACCTTCAGGTAGTGGTAAAAGTACGCTATTACGCTGCATGAATCTACTCGAAACACCGACTAAAGGTCAGGTCATTATAAATGGTCAAGATGTAACGTTAAAGGGACGAACATCGATAAGCTCCGTCAGAAGCTCGGTATGGTATTCCAGAACTTTAATCTCTTCCCACATAAGACCGTGGTTGAAAATCTTGTATTAGCACCAACATTATTGAATCAGGCTTCAACGTCAGAACTTAAGACGAAGGCACTCGCACTTCTTGAGAAGGTCGGCTTAGAAGATAAGGCGGATAGTTATCCTTCTACACTTTCCGGTGGGCAAAAGCAACTTGTCGCAATCGCACGAGCGTTAATGATGAATCCTGAGGTACTTCTATTTGATGAACCAACTTCAGCACTTGACCCTGAAGTCGTAGGCGAAGTTTTAGCCGTTATGAAGCAACTTGCGAAAGAAGGTATGACGATGGTTATTGTAACCCATGAGATGACATTCGCGCGAGAGGTTAGTGACAAAGTAATCTTTATGGCAGATGGCCAAATTGTTGAAGCGGGTGAACCAGAGTCGCTATTTATGAAACCGAGTCATGAACGAACGAAGCAATTTCTAAATCGCGTTTTATAAGCATATGAAAACCGTTAGGGTAGTTAAACTATTCGAACGGTTCTTCTTTTTGAAAAGGGCTTGAGACTTATTAAACAATTCTCTTAAACAGCATGCTTTCCTGGGGCATGGCCGGAGCCTGTAGTCTCCGGTCTCATGCTATTCCCCTAGGAGTCAGCTGATTTGAGAATTGCAAACAATAAAGTTTAAATGCTCTATTTCACAACTTATGTCTCAAGCTAAACAAATTATTTAGATTCGAAAGGGCATCAATTTCTTAAAGGGCTTTTCAAGTGGGGATGGAGAAAAAGTCTGTAACGATACATACGCTCACTGTAAAATATGATAAAATTAATACGTCAATTTCTACGGAGGGATAAGATGGATACTCGTGTATTGAAGGATGAAATCATTGCATATGCACATGAAATCGGGATCGATGAGATTGGTTTTACGACTGCGGATCCATTTGATGAGCTGAAACAACGGTTAAAGGCATATCATGAAAAAGGGTACGCTTCAGGATTTGAAGCAACGGATGATATTGAGTTAAGAACGAATCCTAAGTTTAGTCTACCAACTGCACGTTCAATTATCGCGATTGCGGTAGGCTATCCGAATAAATTACCGAACGCACCACGTAGTAAGCGTGGTGATCGTCGTGGTATGTTTGCGCGTGCGTCTTGGGGTATGGACTATCATAGTATCATGCGTATTCGCTTAAATAAGTTAGCTGACTTTATTAAAGCGCGCGTGCCTGATGTTGATATTCAGTCTATGGTTGATACGGGTGTGTTATCCGACAGAGCTGTTGCTGAACGTGCTGGACTTGGTTATGCCGCTAAAAATGGTTTCATTCTAAATCAGAAATTAGGTACATGGACGTATCTCGGTGAAATGCTCGTGAGTATTCCGTTTGAACCGGATGATCCTATTATGGATAGTTGCGGTGACTGTACGATTTGTATCGACCGATGTCCGACAGGTGCTTTAGTAGGTGACGGGTCATTAAACAGTCAGAAGTGCATCAGCTTTCTAACGCAAACGAAAGGTTACATGCCTGATGAATATCGTTACAAGATCGGTAACCGTCTTTATGGTTGCGACACGTGTCAGCAAGTGTGTCCGAAGAATAGAGGTATTAATACGACGCAAGAAGATATTGTGCTTGAGCCTGAAACATTGAAACCCCGTCTTGTTCCGTTACTTCAAATGTCTAATCGCGAATTCAAGGAGACGTATGGTCATTTAGCAGGTGCGTGGCGCGGTAAGAAACCGATTCAGCGTAATGCGATCTTAGCGCTCGCGCATTTTAAAGAAGTGGACGCGGTTCCTACTTTAAAGGGCGTGGCAGAAAACGATGCACGTCCAATGATACGCGCTACCGCTTACTGGGCGATTGGACAAATACTAGGTGATGATGCGAAAGGTTACATCGATTCACAGTATGATAATGAAATTGAAGAAGTTCAAACTGAAATGTTAAAAGGATTACAAAAAAGGAGTTAGTTTTATGACAAATCATGTAGTACTCTATCAACCTGAAATTCCAGCGAATACAGGTAATATCGCGAGAACGTGTGCGGCGACGAATACGAAACTACATTTAATTAAGCCACTCGGTTTTAGTACGGATGATAAAATGTTACGTCGTGCAGGGTTAGACTATTGGAAATTTGTTGATATTACGTATTATGATAGTATTGAAGCATTTTTTGAACAAACAGATGGCGACTATTTCTTATTAACGAAATTTGGTTCTAAGCCACATACGACTCAAGACTTTGGTGACGTATCAAAGGATTATTACTTTATCTTTGGTAAGGAAACGACAGGTCTTCCAAGTTGGGTGAAAGAGAAGTATGAAAATACTGCTTTACGTCTACCGATGACAGACAATGTACGAGCATTAAACTTATCGAATACTGCAGCTATTCTAATCTATGAAGCTTTACGCCAACAAGACTATCCAGAAATTCAATAAGGAGTCCTATTTATGAATCATTATGTCATTGCCAATGCGCGTATTTACACAGAATATAAGACGATCCATCACGGTTACATCGAAATTGCACAAGGTACTATTAAACGTATCGCAGAAGGTGACTACAACGGTGACTTAGAGGTCGTGGATGCTAAAGGTCACCACGTGTTGCCTGGCTTTATCGATATTCATATTCATGGTGGCTATGGTCACGATGCGATGGATGCCGACGCGGCTGGTTTAAAGCATTTGTCTCAACAGTTACTTTCAGAAGGGACAACAAGTTATTTACCGACTACCATGACGCAATCGTTTGATGCCATTGAAAAGGCCTTAACGGCCATTGCTAGTTATCACGAGCAAGCACCAGTGGATCATGCAGAAATATTAGGTGTTCACTTAGAAGGTCCGTTCATTTCAGAACATAAAGTTGGTGCACAAAATCCTAAATTCGTCAGACGACCAAGTGTTAATGATTTAGAACATTTATATGATGTGTCGAAACAAATGATTAAGATTGTAACGATTGCACCTGAGGTTGAAGGTGCGATTGAAACGATTGAACATTTAAGTGATCGTATCATCTTTTCATTAGGACATTCTGTAGCGACGTTTGAAGAGACGAATACTGCGATTGCGAAAGGTGCAAGACATATCACGCATTTATACAATGCAGGCCAAGGATTCAATCATAGAGCGCCAGGGCTTTTCGGGGCGGCTTGGACGAATCCTCTAGCACATACGGAATTAATCGTTGATGGTGTACATTCCCATCCTGAAGCGGTGAACATTGCGTATCAAATGAAAACGAACCGTCGCTTTTATTTAATTACCGATGCGATGCGCGCAAAAGGCATGCCAGATGGAGAATATGACTTAGGCGGTCAAAACGTGATCGTGAAAAATAACGAAGCACGCTTAGAAAGCGGTTCATTAGCCGGTAGTATCTTAAAGATGAATGAAGGATTAGCGAATTTAATGCGTTTCACACATGCATCTTTAGAAGATTTATGGCGCGTAACAAGTTATAATCAAGCCAAGGCATTAAATATTCATCATCAAAAGGGTAGTATTGAAGTAGGTAAAGATGCAGACCTTGTCGTATTAGATGATGAGATTAATGTTTTAAAAACTATTAAAAATGGGTATATAGCTTATAATAAGTGACAAAACTGAAACTGATTGAAATAAGAGGAGTGTATATCATGGCAATGAACTTTAAAGTCTTTGGAAACAAAGAATTAACAACAGCATACGTAGCTGACATTATGAGAAAACAATTTAATAATAATCCAACTTCTATCGTAGGTGTGCACATTCAAGAAGAAGATATGCATATTTTAGACGAATTAAAAAAAGATGTTGATAGACATCCAGTTGATTTCAGCCAAATCGAAATTTTAGATTACGACAATAATGGTTCATTCTACAAAGCACTAGGTGTACCGAATAAACAAATTCACTCACTTCAATATAATGAAAACGTTGAAAATTATATTAAGGACAAAGTTAAGACTAAAGACAACAAAGGTAAATTAATATTTCAAGTTGTTTCAGTTGATGCAAAAGGCAGTTTAAACCTAAAAGTTGATTCTAACTTAATGAATGCGCGCGAGGTTATGGTTGTTGCAACTGGTGCAAACAAAGCTGACTTCATTAAGAAATTATATGAAGAGAATGGTAGTAGCTTCGAACCAGCTGGCCTTAATAACCACCGTATGGTTAATGTTATTTTAGACGAAGAAGCAGCACGCGGCTTACCTGAAGATGTGAAAACATACTTTACGCAACACTTTGCTTAATTAAGGAGATGACCTTCATGTCAGAGAAGGATAAACATATTAACCATGAGAATGAAATGGTTGATGGTTACGATGAAGTCGTAGAACTAGGAAAAGAAATGGAACAAATTTCTGAAGAGAACGATGAAGCGAAATATGATAAAGAGCATGAAGAAGCGGTTCGTTCAGACTTAGATGAAAACGACGAACAATAATACGTATTGAACTCAATCACGAAAGTGGTTGAGTTTTTTTGTGTTTTTGAGGCATTAGTGTAAGCGGGGGAATCGAGGGATTTTCAAAGGTTAGGGGAGGAAAGTGATCTCTAAGGTGACCATGAATACTTCTTGAAAAGCCCTATAGACGTAATTGTTGAAATTTTACTTATAAAGCTCAACTCGAATTTTCAATTCGTTAGTTGAACTTACAAAGAAGTATGAGCTTCTTTGTTCTTTTATATGTGCCGGGGACCCCACCCCTAGGATTCAGCTATTAGGTGATTATTATAAGGCTAAGCCAATTTTTTAGCTATTTAATGAATTGTAGGCATTAAAAAAGCTAGGAACATTAAGTTCCCAGCTTTTTGAGCATTTTAGCTCTAATTAGTTAACGCCAACTTGGTTCCAAGCTTGTTCAACTGCTTGAGCTTCAGTTGGACCATAAAGGTCTTCAGCAGATTGAATTAATGCTTGTTTAGCGTCTGTAAATTGAGAGTTACCAGTTAAATATTGAGTTAATGCACGGTAGTAAATCTTTTCTGATTTCTCTTTACCGATTTCATTGATTGTATTATAAGCAGCTTTGTTAGGGATACCACTGTTGATATGAACGCCGCCGTTATCTTGAGAAGTATATTGGTACCTATCCATGTGATCTGGTTGGTTAAATTGACGAGGGTTAGACATGCTACGTAAAGCATCGCCTTCTTGACCAGGTGTATAAGAATCTTCACCCATTAACCAATCTTCATCGTCAACGAAGTAACCAAATACGTCAGAGAATGACTCATTTAAAGCACCTGGTTGGTTTTGATAAACAAGTTTAGCTGTTTTATCAGTTACAGCGTGTGTTAATTCGTGAGCAATTACGTCATCAGAAGCTGCTAAGCTAGTGAAACGTTGACCATCACCGTCACCAAAGATCATGTATTGACCATTCCAATACGCATTGTTTAAGTTGTATTGGTAATGAACAATTGATTCCATTGGAGCAGCATTGTTGTCATAGCTTTCACGATTAAATGTATCTTTATAGTATTTGTAAGTTTTATCTACATTGTAATGCGCATCTACACCAGCACGGTGGTTCTCTTTAGTAAAGTTAGGAGAATCATTTGTAATTTTAGATTGGATACCGTTAGTATTTTGAGCGTCGAACGTTTCGATTACTGTTGGTTTAGTTGTATCTTTAAGTTCATAAGTACCATTGTTGTTGAATACGTTTAATGGTTCTTTAGTGTCACCTTTAACACCAGTACCTGAACCTTGAACGTTTTCTTCTTTAAGGTTGTTTGCTTTAGAAAGAACTTCACCAGTTTCAGCGTCTACTTTAACTTCCCAGCTCTTTAAATTAGGTTTAATGTAATTAATTTTAACATTGTAAACTAATTTATTTTTGTCTGAGTCGATTTGTAATTTAGCCTCATCAACAACTTTATGGCCGTTGATATTTTTTACTTCGCTTTGTTTTTTTCCGATACCTTTAAAAGCACTTTTGATTGCTTGTTGCTTAGAAACTTTTTGTTGATTAGATACAGTAACGTTTTTCTTGTCTACTGAACCGTTAATCATTTCAACTTTATTACTTTTGTTCGTATGTAGCTTGATTTCGTTATCAGCTTCAACACCGTTTACTTTTGGTTTAAGTGTGTAGTGAGTGAAACCTTGTTCGTCTTTTTTAGATTCTGTTACTTCATAGTTTTTGTAGCCAGCAACACTTGAAGTTTTAGAACGTGAGCTTGTGCCACCACCGTTATTACCAATTGATTGAAGTGCTTTTTTAGCATCAGCATTAGATGTAACTGTTTTTTGTTCTACATCTTTATTAGCTGATTGTAATAATGATGTACGTTCTTTAGTGTCCTCTTTGGCATGTAATGCTTGAGTAGAAAGCGGCGCAGAAACTAATGTCGCTACCCCTAAAGTTAAAATAAGTTTCTTGTTCATTAAATGTCCTCCTACATAAAAATAATTTTAAATAAAATTGATAATTAATAAAAATTAAAAACCAAAATCATTCAGTAATGATTGTATTATGTAATCAAAACTATTTCAATAACCAAAACAAAATATTTAAAATTTTTTAGAAATTTTAACAATTGCGCTTTTTCTCAGATATATCAAGCTTGATGTAATTTCAAAACCAAGTTGTGATAAAATACTTACTAACAAGAATTAAAAGGAGTTTATTATGAAACTAAAACGTTTTTGGATACATCTGATGATTCTAACGGTCATTGTGAGTCTGCTATCTATTAAGGGATTTCCGATTGCTTTAGGCGCATTATATCTACCGGTGTTCTTTAAAGTTGTCGAGCTTCAAATGAACTTATCTAAAGGGCTTACTAAAGAAGATGTTCCTGCACATACTTTTATTAAAAGTAACCAAACGGGTGTTGTAGTGAGCGTTGTATGTATCTTTATCATTACAGCGATACTATTTAATGTATTAGGTTCGTTTTATAATGGGCTGAACGGTCTATTAGGAACATTAGTAACACTTAGTCCAATTACTTTAATAATCGCTGCCATTCTTTACATACTTACTGCAATTGCGGTTATTCAACGTGCTAAAGATAAGTTTTCATTAAAAGAATAAACTGTGAAATTTAATGAAGCATACACGTTTTTCGTACATTGAAGGTTGAATTTAATTAATGGTATAATTAAAGTAAGCAATTTATTAATTAAAAAGGGGAGCTTTATGATGTCAGTAAGAATTGAACATGATACATTTGGTGAAATCGAAGTACCTGCAGACAAGTATTGGGGTGCTCAAACAGAAAGAAGTAAACGTAACTTTCCAGTAGGTAAAGAACGTATGCCTTTAGAAGTTGTTTATGGCTTCGCACAATTAAAACGTGCAGCAGCAAAAGCAAACAATGAATTAGGTAAACTTAGCGATGATAAAAAAGATGCGATTGTACAAGCATGTGATCGTATTATCAATAAAGAGCTAGATGAGCACTTTCCATTAGTAGTTTGGCAAACAGGTAGTGGTACTCAAAGTAACATGAACGTTAACGAAGTTGTGAGCTATGTTGCGAATGAATACCTAAAAGAAAAAGGTAGCGACGAAACGGTTCATCCTAATGATGACGTGAATAAGTCACAAAGTTCTAACGATACTTTCCCAACAGCAATGCATGTTGCTTTATATCACGAAGTAGAAGCAAAACTACTACCTGCGATTAATAAATTACGCAACACTTTAAAAGAAAAAGAAGACAAATTCCAAGATATTATTAAAATTGGTAGAACGCACTTACAAGATGCTACGCCAGTTACATTAGGTCAAGAAATCAGTGGTTGGCGCTATATGTTAGATAAGTGTGAAACACTACTTAACGAATCAAGAAAGCACATCTTAAACCTTGCAATTGGTGGTACTGCCGTTGGTACAGGTATTAACGCGCACCCAGAATTTGGGGATAAAGTTGCTGCTTATATCAAAGAAAACACTGGTTACCCATTCGTTTCTTCTGAGAACAAATTCCACGCTTTAACAGCGCATGATGAAGTAGTTCAATTACATGGTGGCTTATCTGCATTAGCAGGTGATTTAATGAAGATTGCGAATGACATTAGATGGTTAGCTTCAGGTCCACGTGCTGGTTTAGGTGAAATTTCTATTCCTGAAAATGAACCAGGTTCATCTATCATGCCAGGTAAAGTTAACCCAACACAATGTGAAATGTTAACTATGGTAGCTGTTCAAGTTATGGGTAACGAAACAGTAGTGAACTTCTCAAGTTCTCAAGGTAACTTCGAATTAAACGTATTCAAGCCAGTTATCTTACACAACACATTACAATCTATCTATTTATTAGCTGATGGTATGAACACATTTAATGACAATTGTGCAGTTGGTATTGAGCCAATTGAAGAACACATTGATGAATTCTTAAACCGTTCATTAATGTTAGTAACAGCATTAAACCCTCACATCGGTTATGAAAAAGCAGCTTCTATTGCTAAAAAAGCACATAAAGAAGGCTTAACATTAAAAGAAGCAGCAGTAGCTTCAGGTCATTTAACAGAAGAACAATTCAATGAATGGATCAATCCTGAAGACATGGTACACCCAAAATAAGGAGGCAGTTATGGAACGCATTGCTTTAATTGATATCGGTTCCAATACGATTCGTTTAGTAATATTTGAATACAATCGCATGATTGGATTAAATGAAATACAAAATATTAAAACGCCTGCAAGGTTAAGTCAGTATCTCACAGATGATCAACAAATGACTGATGAAGGTATTGATGTATTAACAGACACTTTAAAAAGCTTTAAAAAGGTATCAGATAAATATAAAGTCGATGCGCTTTATCCAATTGCAACTGCAGCAATCCGTCAATCTGCTAACCAAGATGTCATTCTTCAAAGGGTTAAAGATGCGATTGATGTTGATATTCAAATCGTACCTGAAGAAGATGAAGCTTACTACGGTTATTATGCTGTAACCCACACAACTAGTGTACCTGATGGGGTTACAGTAGATATTGGCGGTGGTTCTACTGAAATTACTCTTTTCAAAGATAAAAAGCTAATTCACGCACATAGTTTTCCATTTGGTGTCGTGACGTTAAAACGTAAATTCTTCAACGGTGAACCTCATAATGATAAGAATAGTATTAAAAAGATGGAAAAATTCCTATCTGAACAATTTAAGTCATTAGACTGGATTCAAGATCAAGACATTCCATTAGTAGGGATTGGTGGGTCTGCGCGTAACGTTGCGCGCATCCATCAGTCAAATTTAAGTTACCCAATTGCGGGGGTACATGGCTACACGATGGATAAAAAGGACATCCAAAAAGTTTATGATATGATCCGTAAAAGTTCTCGAGATGACTTAACGAATTTAGATGGTTTAAGTCAAGACCGCGTGGATATTATCCTTCCAGCTGTTAGCGTATTTAAAACGTTGTATGAAGAAATTGATGCTACTCAATTCACGTTTTCTCGAAAAGGATTGAGGGAAGGGTATGTAATGAGCGAGTTGAGTAAAACGTATAAGGATGAATTCGATTCTAAAAAGGTCAGACAAGATGCGCTATTTCATTTAGCTAATGAATATAAAATTGAGAGTAAGGGCGCTGAGCAACGTGTTCGATTAGCAGAAATGCTTTTTAATCAGTTGCATGATCTTGGGAAACTTAAAGTTTCAGATAATCTTAAAGAGCTTTTCCTAAAGGGTGCATACTTATACTATTTAGGGTCCTTTATAGATGCTGATTCAAGTTCTCAACATACGTTCTATATTATCTCTAATTCAAGCATCAATGGCTTTACTCATAAGAATCGTGTTAAGCTCGCGTTGTTAGCAAGCTTCAAGAACAAGACATTACTTAAGTTTTATAGTCATGAAATCGGCTGGTTTGACAGTAAGGAAATTGATGAAATTCAAGCATTAGGCGGTATTATTAAGTTCGTTAATGCGATGAATGTTTCTAATATTAATTCTGTAAGTCAACTTGATTTACAGCCTGCTAAGAAGAAAGGCTTTAATTTGTTTGTTCACTACAAAGGTGAACCAGTTGCTGAGGAGTATCAAGCTAATAGACAAAAAAAACACATTGAACGTATTTTAAAAGAAGACATGAATATAACCTTTACAAAAACTTTATAATTGGGCAATTAATAAGTTGAATGCATTTATGATATTCTGTAATTATACAGAGCTAAATATAAGTATGATAAGGTGGGGAATATAGTGAAAGATGCATCAAATAACAATTCTGTAGATATTAATAATCCTAAATACTATAACAACCGTGAATTAAGTTGGTTAGATTTTAACTATCGTGTTTTACAAGAGGCTTACGATGAATCAAATCCTCTATTAGAACAATTAAACTTCATTTCTATTGTAAGTTCTAACTTAGACGAATTCTTTATGGTTCGTGTCGCTGGTTTAAAAGACCAAGTTAAACTTGGATATGACAAACCTGAAAATAAAGCTCAGTTAACGCCAGAGGAGCAATTAACTGAAATCGAGAAAAAGAATCGTGTAAACGTTACAAAACAATATGAAAGATACAATGAATTATTAGATGAATTACGTAACTACCAGGTTGAAATGGTGCGCCCGGAAGAACTTTCTGAAGCACAGCTTCAACAATTAGAAGAAATTTTCAAGAATGATATTTTACCTACTTTAACACCATTAGGTATTGATGCATATCGTCCATTCCCAAAATTAAACAATAAAACGTTAAATATTTTCGTGGATATCGATACAGATGAAGAAATTAACTCTGCTATCGTTCAAATTCCTACATTATTAGACCGTTTTATTCCAATCAATGATGATAACAAGCAGTATATCGTCTTAATTGAAGATGTCATTACGCATTTCATTGAATATTTATTTAGAGGTTTTGACATCTTAAGTACTTATACATTCCGCATTACGCGTAATGCAGATTTAACTATCCATGAAGATGGTGCCGAAGACTTATTAATTGAAATCGAACGATTCTTAAAAGAACGTAAAAGTGGTGCTGCTGTACGTCTTGAAATCGATAATAGACGTCAAAACGATAACCAAACAAGCATTGATTGGTTAATCGACACATTAGAAGTTTCTGATGAAGATGTGTATTATGTAGATGGCCCATTAGACTTAACTATGGTATCTGATTTAGTTGGTCATTTATCTAATAAACTTAAACATCTTAAATACGAAAAATACATTCCACAACCACCACAATCATTAGGCAATGAAAATGTTTATGATTTATCATTACAACGCGATATTTTCTTCCATCACCCATATGAATCTTTTGAACCAATCGTTGATTTCATTCGTGAAGCTTCAGAAGATCCTAACACGATGGCGATTAAACAAACACTATATCGTGTAAGTAGTGATTCACCAATTATCGAAGCATTAAAAAATGCAGCTGAAAATGGTAAACAGGTAACAGTTTTAGTTGAGTTAAAAGCGCGTTTCGATGAAGAAAATAACGTACACTGGGCTAAAATGTTAGAAGATGCAGGTTGCCACGTTATGTATGGTATGACGCATCTTAAAACACACAGTAAAATTACGCTTGTAGTTAAACGTATGAACGGTAAGATGGTACCTTATGTACATCTTGGTACTGGTAACTACAATGATAAAACGGCTAAGTTATACACTGATATGGGTATTATCACTACAAATGAACAAATCGGTGAAGATGCGATGAACTTCTTTAACTACTTAAGTGGTTATTCAGTTAAACCTGATTACAACGAATTAATCGTAGCACCATTTGATATTCGTGATAAATTCATTGAACGCATCGATAAAGAAATCGAAAGTCATAGACAACATGGTAATGGTAAAATGATGATGAAAATGAATTCATTAACTGATAAAGCTATTATCTTAAAATTATTTGAAGCATCTCAAGCAGGTGTTAAAGTACAGCTTGTTGTCCGTGGTATCTGTTGTTTAAAACCAGGTATCCCTGGTGTAAGTGAGAACATTGAAGTAGTAAGTGTAGTAGGTCGTCTACTTGAACACTCTCGTATCTACTACTTCCATAACAACGGTGACTCAAGAATGTACTTATCTTCAGCGGATATTATGACACGTAACATGATTAAACGTGTTGAAATTTTATTCCCTGTACATGATCCTAAAATTGCGAATCGCTTAAAAGAATTCTTAGAGTTACAACTTTCTGATAACCAAAAAGGTCGTTACATGGACAAAGAAGGTAAGTATCATTACAATAAGAATGACCGTCAGCCATTAAACTCTCAACTTTATTTAATGAATGAAGCTATGGAGTATGGTGAAAAGTTAAGAAATAAAGGTACGACTTCTGTAGGTCAACCTGTGAAACCTAAGCGTTCTTCTTGGGTACACAAGCTTAAAAGCCGTTTCAATCGTAAATAAGACATTATATCTATGACCATAGTTCTTCTTTCGACTTGAATAGTGTTAAATAAGTTAATTTCCTTAACAGCATGCTTTCCTGGGGCGTGGCTGGAGCCTGTAGTCTCCAGACTCACGCTACTCCCCTAGGAGTCAGCTGTTAGGAAATTACTTTATTATTAAACAAGAACTCATAAGATAAGCTCACCTTAATCACATGATGTGGTTAAGGTGAGCTTTTTAATTTAGGTCTAAAATATGGTTCTCTAACAAATTCGTTTACGATGCTATCGAGTACGAGATTGCTTCACGTAAAATAGGTTTATGTGCGTTCATAAATCTCATCTCGCTATTCCTAGCTTCAAATTTATTTTTTCGTATCGTCTAACGAAACGGATATGCGTTCTTTAGTTAAAGGATGTGTAAAATCGATTTGATGACTGTTAAGTTTAAGCTTTCTTAGCGTTGAGTCGCCATATAAAGGGTCACCAAGGACCGGATAACCTAAGTCGGCTAGATGTACACGTATTTGGTGTGTTCGTCCTGTATCAAGCTTTAAATCAACCTCACAAACACCTTCTTTAATCATCTTAGAATCAAGGATATGAGTGATGGCTGCTTGACCCGTAGTTGAAATACGTCTCTTATTTGGATGGAATTTATCTTTACCAATCGGTTTATTGATTGTTTGAGGTTTTATTGGTAATAGACTTTTCACATGCGCCTTATAAATACGATTAATATGGTTATCTTCTAGCATGCGGTCAAGAATCTTCTTCATAATCGGATTTTTAGCGACGATAAGTAAGCCAACTGTTTCCTGGTCTAGACGATGGATAGGCTCAACATAATCCGTATCCATTGTATAGATAAGATGGTTCATGAGCGTATTACTTTCTTTTAAATCATTCGGATGTGTTTTAACACCTTTAGGTTTCTTAACAATGGCTAAGTCATCGTCTTCATACATAATATTCGCTAGTCGGTAACTTGGTAAATAATTACTTTTATCCTCTGGGTTTGGTACAAATACGTTGTCGCCAGTTTCAACTTTATCTGTAAGTTTAGCGGCGTTATCATTAATTGTTATGTCTTTAGACATATTTAATTCATGCAATGCCTTTTTAGGAAGTTTTAATTCTTGGAAAATTTCTCTAATTGTATAGTTATTGTAAGACTCTGGTACTTTAAACTTCATAATAGCCTCCTTATCACTCACATATTTTATCATATTCACTATCTTGAAAGTGAGATTACTTTAAATTCCTACGATTTCATTAAATATATTTTAATTGTATAATGAAGGAATAGAACTTATCTATTAGGAGCATGGTTATGGAGAAACCAACACGTTTAGCCTTATTAAAGGAAATTGCTGAATTTTTAAATGAAGAAACTGAAATATATAGTATGTTGCATGGCGCTCTAGAACTTCTTGTCGATGGCAGTGATTTCACGACAGGTTGGGTTTTCTTTATAGATGATCAGGGACATCACGAACTCGTATCAGATGTGCATTTACCGGGTGCTCTTTTGAAAAAGGACTGCCAGTATATGAAAGAGGGTTCTTGTTGGTGTGTTCAGGCCTATCATAAAAAGAAACTTACGAAAGCGTCTAATATTATCAATTGTTCACGTATCAATCTTGCGAATAAGAAATATGTGGATGAAACGGATGATATTACTCACCATGCGACCGTTCCACTCCGCTCAGGAAATGAACAATTTGGATTATTAAATGTTGCGACGCCTGAAACGAAGCGTTATTCTGAGGAAGATTTAGAGTTACTTGAGTCGGTGGCTTTTCAAATTGGGTCAGCCATTAAACGTATTTATTTAACCGATCAGGAAAAGGAAGCTGCGCGAATTAGCGAACGCAACCGTTTAGCACGTGATTTACATGATTCCGTCAATCAAATGTTATTCTCATTGAAGGTCACTGCTCACGCTGCGCAAAATTTAACTCAAGAAGAGATGAGTTTAAAAGCATTCAAAACGATTGAATCAACGAGCCAACAAGCCGTTAATGAAATGCGTGCGTTAATTTGGCAATTAAAACCAATCGGACTTGAACATGGTCTAGTTCAGGCGTTAAAGCAATATGCGAAGATGCTCGATATGTCGCTAGATGTTGAGGTGAGCGGGTTAATCGATGTGTCGCACAGTATTGAAGAAAATATTTATCGCATTATACAAGAGGCTATGAACAACACGCGTAAACATACGAACACCAACCATATTAAGCTTAAATTGGAACAAACTGAAACCGAATTAATCGTTGACATTATCGACCAAGGTGAAGGATTCGATGTTTCAAGCAAGAATTTATACGAGTCGCACGGTATTAATAATATGAAACAGCGTGCGCACATGATTCATGGTCAAATGAAACTCGCTTCGACTAAGCAAGAAGGTACTTCAATTCATCTTAAGATTCCATTGAAAGAGGAGGGATAATATGCATCGCATTATACTTGTTGATGATCATTATATTGTTCGACAAGGGCTCGAATTTCTATTATCAACTAAAGAGAGTTTTAAGGTCTTAGAGGGCTTTTCAAATGGGGAAGACTTTATTGAATATCTTAAAACGAATGAACCACCTGACATCGTCCTCTTGGACTTAGTGATGCCGAAATTAAATGGCATTGATACGACGCGTTATCTGAAAAAGTACTATCCGGATATTAAGGTTTTAGTACTAACGAGTTATGTCGATGATGAGCATGTTATTTCTGCAATTAATAATGGTGCTGATGGTTATGAAATGAAAGATGTTGAACCCGATCAGTTGATTGAAACGATAGAACGTGTGTTAAATGATGAGAAAATGATCCACCCAGAAGCTCAAAAAATATTAGACGATGACATGAATAAGCCGCACCAAGTGAATAAATTGTCTAAGCGTGAAATTGAAGTATTGACGGAAGTTGTTAAAGGTAAGACGAATAAAGAAATCGCGGAAACGCTTTTCGTGTCGGAAAAAACAGTTAAAACACATGTCAGTCATATCTTTCATAAGCTACAAGTGACGGATCGTACGAAGGCAGCCATTTACGCGATGGAAAATCGACTCATTTAAAAGTTCATTACACACTAGAGGCCTCGAGCATTGATAGCTCGGGGTTTTTGTTTGGAAGTTTTAGTTGTAAATTCTAAATACTTCAAAATAAAGTTACATGATTGGACGTTAATTCGCGTTTAGATATCTGAATTTTCAAAATTGTTATTTACAAATCGCAACCTTTAAGATTATAATGAATTGAATGTTCAAACAAAGGGGGAAAATTTAATATGAAATCTAAAAGTTTAACGATAAAAATAGTTGTCGCTTTAATATTAGGTATTGTTATTGGTTCAATCTTTAATATGTTTGCGAAAGAAGCTTTTGTAGGATTTATTGATCAATATATCTTCAATGTGATTGGACAAATCTTCTTAAATCTTATTTTCATGCTAGTGGTACCAGTCGTTTTTGTATCGATTGTACTTGGGGTAATTGGTGTAGGCGATCCTAAGTTATTAGGGGGCATTGGTGCAAAAACATTAGCATTCTTCTTAACAACTACAGCAATCGCGATTACAGTTGCGATGTTACTTGCTTTAGTTGTGAAACCTGGTGCTGGTCACTCTGACTTATTGAATAGTAAAGAAGTGACTGCTTATGAAAAGACTTTAAAAGATCAAAATGCGGCTGAGGATGCACCAGCAAAGCAAACGTTTGATCAAACATTAATCAATCTATTTCCTAAAAATCCAATTATGTCGATGACTGAAGGTAACATGTTACAAGTCATTACCTTTGCAATCTTTATAGGTATCGGTATAATGGTCGTCGGTAAAAAGGCAGAAGTGGTACATAAATTCTTCGAGCAGACCAATGAGGTCTTGATGTATATTATTTCGATGATTATGAACGTATTCGCGCCGATAGGTACGTTCGGTCTCGTTGCACACGCGTTCACTGGAGCTGGTTTCAGTGCGATTAAACAATTAGGACTCTACTTTATCGTCGTTCTCGTAGCGTTATTCATTCACTTCTTCGTGGTATATGGTGGCGCTGTTAAGTTTTTAGCGAAAGAAAGTCCAATCAAGTTCTTCAAAGGATTTATTCCAGCGATTACAGTTGGTTTCGGTGGCTCAAGTTCAAGTGCTGCACTTCCCGTTTCGATGGAATGTACGAAGAAGATGGGCGTTAAACCAGCTGTAGCATCTTTCGTTCAACCTTTAGGTGCGACAATTAACATGGATGGAACAGCGATCATGCAAGGTGTGGCGACTATATTCATCGCACAAATCTCAGGCGCTGATTTAAGTGTACTTCAGTTAGTTACGGTAGTAGTGGTTGCGGTAATTGCATCGATCGGTACAGCAGGGGTTCCTGGTGTCGGTCTCATCATGCTTGCGATGGTATTAACTGCAGTTGGTTTAAATCCAGCAGCTATTGGTATTATCTTAGGTATCGACCGTTTACTTGATATGACGCGTACAGCGGTAAACATCACAGGCGACGCGGCATGTGCACTTATTATCTCTAACCAAGAAACACGTAAAGCACGCTTATAAATTGTAATTAATTCGGCCAAGACGACTAAGCTGTCTTGGTCTTTTTCATTATGAAAAGTCCTCTAAGAAAGAAACGCGTAATTGTGGGGTTATATGGTCAAACTTGCATACGCGTTATTCCGTCATATTGATATACTTTTACCAATTATTTCGATAAAAACATGTTTTTAGATAATTATGACTATTATGGCTTTTGATAAATACGCATAAAAGTAAGATTCGCTCTTTTAATTTTGCCCATTTTATATTAAGATGTTATTTGTGTTTCAAGAAATGTGTATATTTGCAATTTCTTGTGTACTGGAAATTACTATGCAAGGAAGGTAGATCATAGAATGGATAAACAAGAATTTACAGACGTGATTCAAACTAAATTTAAAATGGTAAGAATTGAAGCGGGCTTTACTCAAGATACAATGGCTCAAACAATTGGCTTATCAAAGAAGACACTTGTTCAAATTGAAAAAGAACGTGTATTACCTAACTGGACAACATGTATTGCTATTTGTTCATTGTTCAGAGATTCAGATGTATTAAACAGCATGTTTGGATGCGATCCACTTGAAATCGTTCAAACAATTTCTAGAAGTCATTGTGCTTACCCAAATTATCCTACAACTAGTGATATCTATTGGCATGTTATTAGCACTAAGAATGGCTACATGTTACAAAGCAATAAAGTTAGTGAAATCTACCGCGTATTAGACCAAGATAAACAACCTATCTTTGGTACTGCTAAATTAAGAGAGGCAGAAACATATTTCAGCCGTATCTCTAAAGATGAACCGATTCATGCGTAATTGAATTATATCGCTACTTTAAAGAACATATCTTTATGTATCCGACCGTTGATACAAACATATTGGGTTAGGTTAGATGAAAGTGATGTGCACATCAAGAATTGCAAATATGCAAGGATGCACGTTCGAACTCAGGTCTAACCTAGCCCTTTTTTTAAAAAAAGGGGACATTTCATGAAAATTGTACTGACACTTTTATTTATGATGATTCTAGGGTCAATTATTGGTGGTATCACAAATATCATTGCAATACGCATGCTTTTTCACCCTTATAAACCGATGTATCTTTTCGGAAAGAAATTGCCCTTTACGCCAGGGTTAATTCCAAAGCGTCGTGGTGAAATCGCGACTAAAATTGGTCAAGTTATTGAAGAGCACTTACTGACACCTTCATTACTTGAAGAAAAGATCCAGTCTCAGGAAGTTTATGACATCATTCATGATGAAATCAAATTTCAAATCGCTAAATTACAGAAAGACCATGTAACGCCTCAATATCTAGGCAATAAATTCAATTTTGACGTTACAACGTTTTTACACGCTAAGAGCACGCATTTTGTTAAAGACAAGATTGAGACGTACTATGAAACCCATCAGAACGATACTTTAGAATCATTGCTTCCTCGTGTTGCTTTAGAAGAAATGGACACTCAAGTTGATAAGATTTCACCGCTTTTAAGAAAGCGTGTCGAGGATTACTTATCCTCATCAAAAGGAAGTGAAGACATCAATGAGATGCTGGATACTTTCTTTTTAGAAAAGGGCAAAATCGTAGGCTTGTTACAAATGTTCATGACGAGAGAAGCTATTGCAGAGCGTGTCCAAACTGAATTAATACGATTAACGCATCATCCTAAAGCGATTCATATTCTAAACGAGCAAATTGAAACGACGTACGAGATGATTAAAGCTAAAAAGTTAGGTGAAGTCGTTTCTCATGAACAAAAAAGTGCTTATACGAATCAGTTGATTACGTCGTTATTAAGTAAGGCTCAATTATCTAAGTTCACACATCGACCTTTAAACGCTTTAATACCGAATGAGTTAGCGCATCTTGAATCAAAGGGAAGTATCCAATTAACCGATACGATTGTTCAAGAGGCGACGAACCATATTTCAACGGTCTTAGCGCACTTCGATATTAAATCGCTAATTGAAACTCAAATTAACCGATTTGAATTAGATTACATTGAAAAACTTATCATCGATATCGCGAATAAAGAGTTGAAATTAATTACCTTACTAGGCTTCTTATTAGGTGGCATAATAGGCTTATTCCAAGGTATAATTGCAATCTTTGTTTAATGAAATAAAATGTGGTAGAGTATGGTTGATGTGGTTTCGACCATAATTTACATGAAGGAGCGTATTATAAAATGGCAGTAAATTTACATGATTATGCAAACAAATTAGAACAAGCTTTAAGAGAAAGTGATGAATACCAAGCTATTAAAGATGCTTACGCTAAAGTAAAAGAAAACGAAGAATCTAAAAAATTATTCGATGAGTTCCGTGAAACTCAATTAAACTTCCAACAAAAACAAATGCAAGGTGAAGAAATCCCTGAGGAAGACTTACAAAAAGCTCAAGAACAAGCTCAAAAAATCGAAAACGATCAAAATATCGCTGACTTAATGAATGCTGAGCAAAAAATGAGCCAAGTATTCCAAGAAATCAACCAAATCATCGTTAAACCATTAGATGAAATCTACGCTGAATAATTTAGTAAGCGTTATATAGAGTAGGACGTGCGTTACAAGCGCACGTCCTATTTTTTGTGCTCGTGGTACGGCTGGGTTACGAGGGTCTGGCTGAACATGAACAATGTTGTAACATTGTTTGGTTGCGTTTTTGTAATAAGAAGCCCATGTTACATTGTTTGGTTGCGTTTTTGTAATAAGAAGCCCATGTTACATTGTTTGGTTGCGTCTTTGTAACAAGGAGCCCTTGTCACATTGTTTGGGTAGGTCTTTGTAACAAGGGAGCTATGTTACATTGTTTGAGTAGGTCTTAGTAATAAGGAGCCCTTGTCACATTGTTTACCTCAGTTTTTATGATAAGGCTACCGAGTCTACTTGCTTGAGCACGTTTTAGAGGTAAGGGTACCAGGTCAAGAAATCTCTATAACTCACATAGGGCTAGGTACCGATTCTTATCAATTTCGTATGCCTTTAATAAAGGGCTTTTCAAGGAGGGGCGCTTAAAAAAGCTGAACTTTAATACATCTTTCTTAAAATCAATTTAATTCTGCAATTAATATATTAACTTTCGACGTCTCAACTGCCAATATGGTAAGATAAAGGTGGAAAAATTTATCACTTCAAGTAAATTACTTAAGATAATGTTACATATGTAAAATCTCGATTTATACGAGTTTTACTCTAATAGATATCGAATTACAACATTTCCAATAAAACCTTGTTAATAAGGAGTCATGTTTATGGTTAAATTTATTCATTGTGCAGACTTGCATTTAGATAGCCCATTTAAATCGCGTAAGTATTTAAGTCCTGCCATTTTTAAAGATGTTGAAAATAGTACGTTTGATAGTTTTAAGCGTATTATTGATTTAGCGCTTAAGGAAGAAGTAGACTTCCTAATTATTTCGGGTGATTTATTTGATAATGAGAACCGTACACTTCGCGCTGAGGTATTCTTAAAGCAGCAATTTGAGCGCTTGGAAAAGGAACAAATCTTTGTATATATTATTCACGGCAATCATGACCCATTATCAGAGTCGGTTTCAACTTCTTGGCCTAAGAATGTAACGGTCTTTAATAGTGAGGTTGAGACGTATCAATCGATTAATAAGAATGGGGAAGTTGTTTACTTACATGGCTTTAGTTATCAAAATAGTGAGAGCTATGAGAATAAGATTGATCAATATCCCGCTAGTGAATTCAACAAAGGTATACATATTGGGATACTTCATGGGACATATAGTAAATCTCAAACCAAAGATCGTTATACAGAATTTCGAATTGAAGATTTAAATCGTAAACTTTATCATTACTGGGCGCTTGGACATATTCATGAACGTACACAACTTAGTGATTTACCTCATATTCACTATCCAGGTAACATTCAAGGGCGTCATTTCAAAGAACAAGGTGATAAAGGGTGCTTACTTGTTGAAGGTGATGCGACTGAATTATATACACGCTTCTTCCCAACGCACTCGATTCGTTTTGATGAAGCGGTTATTGAAATTGATTCAGTTAATAAACAAGCTTTATATGAAGCGATTCATCAGTTTAAAGAACATAAGCGTAAGTTCGGACGTGCCTTTTACAAATTGAAAGTGAACGTGACAAGTGACGAATGCTTTGACACACAAGATGTTATTCAGGTTGAGGATCTGCTCATGCAAAATGAGGAGAATGAACTGAACTTCATTGTGATTGAACAAATCACGTTTGATTATGTAAATGATGATAGTCGTGCGATTATCAATGAATTTCCTAATGAATTAATTAAGGACGACAAAGTGTTTTATGATGCTGTCCAAGATTTATACTTAAATCCTGAAATTACAAGATTCTTAGATTCTTATAAAGAATTTGATCGCAAGACATTGATTGACCATGCTGAGTCCTTACTTAAGTCAGAGTTACGAGGTGAATCTAAATGAAGATAAAATCACTTGAAATCTATGGTTACGGTCAGTTTACGCATCGTAAAATTGAATTTGGTCCGCATTTCACTGAAATCTTTGGTGAAAATGAGGCGGGTAAATCAACGATCCAAGCATTTATTCATTCGATATTATTCGGTTTTCCTACTAAGAAGGAGAATGAACCAAGACTTGAACCACGACTTGGTAATCAATATGGTGGCAATTTAACGCTTATTCTTGATGATGGCTCAGAGGCTGTTGTAGAGCGTGTCAAAGGAGCTTCGAAAGGTGACGTCAAGGTTTACCTTCAAAATGGTTTGATTAAGGATGAAAGCTGGCTAAATGACCGTTTGAATTACATTACGAAGCGTACATACCAAGGTATCTTTTCATTTAGTGTACTTGGTCTACAAGATATTCATCGTCATTTAGACGAAGCGCAACTTCAGAATTATTTATTACAAGCAGGTGCGCTAGGTTCGACTGAGTTTACTGGCATGCGTGATGTACTTCATGCGAAGAAACGTGAGTACTATAAGCGTAATGGTAAATATCCTTTAATTAATCAGCAGGTCGATCAACTAAAAGATATAGAAACACGTATTCGCCAAGAGGAAGCACAACTTGAATCTTACCATCGTTTAGTCGATGACCGCGATAAAGCTGAGCGTCGTTTAGATCACTTTAAAAATAACCTCGCACAGTTATCTAATATGAGTGCCTCTAAACAAAAAGAATTATCATTACATTCTACTGTGCAGGAATGGAAACAGCTTGAAACATCACTAAATGTTGAACCACTTGAGTTCCCTGAACAAGGTATTAATCGCTATGAATCGGCTAAGTTACAAACAGGTCAATTGCAGCGCGATATCGGTTTACGTACTGAAAAGCTCAATCAACTTCAACGTGAAAATAAAATGTATAACATTCCGTCAGCGGATACGGTGAATGCTTTCGAATCAATTAGTAAGAAAGAGGATGGCATTAAGCAAAAGGAATTTGAGCTTAAGAATGTGAAACGTGATATTGATGACCGAGAGAGAGAAATTGAAGGACTTAAATCAAATATTGGCTGGCAAGACGAACACTTAGATGTGGATTCATCTGAAGGTATGAAGAGTTACATTAGTGATCATACAACTAAGAAAGAAGATCAAGCGTTATACGTGCAACAACTTGAGCGAAACATCAATGAAAATGAGATTGAGCAACAATCATATGACGAAGAACAAACTGCGTTAGAACAACATATTGTACCTGAAGAGACGTTTGAGAAGAAGAAAGTTCACGAGCGACAAGCTTTTGAACTTAAGGAAAAGAAAAATCTGTATCAGAAGATGAAAGATGCTTTTGATAAAGAGCAACGTGATAAAGAGAAGCGTCAAAATATTGTACGTGTGAGTATGGTTATTCTTGCGTTGATTACAATTGTTTGTGCAGTATTCTCATTCATGTTGAAGATATTACCATTTACCATTGCTTTTGGCTTATTAGCATTATTCTTTATCATCGGAATCTTCTTTGTGAAATCAAAAGAGGTAGGGCACGATGAGGCCTTTTCAGATGAGATCAGTCAACTTGAACATGATGTTAATCATCTTGAAAGTAATTATGACTTAGACTTTGATTTAGATGAGCAATATCGTTTACGTGAACAACTTCAAAATAGCTTTAAGAATAAAGAAGTTCTCTCGACAAAGCATCAACATTTAACTGAGACTTTAGTAACTACGAAAGATGGTTACAACCAATCGTATCAAGCTATTGAAGACGTTAAGAAGGAATTAAATATCTCACCTAAGATGTCTGATGGCTTATTAATTGATGCTGTTTCAACAATTCAAAAGATCAAAGAAACACGTAGTTATTTAAATCAATTAAAAGCCCGTCATGAAGAACTGAGTCTAGAGCTTGCGCATTTCTATGACGAAGCACGTACGCTTGTTAAAGATGAACTTGGTCAATATGAAGATATTTCACTTTTCCATGATGTGAGACAATGGATTAAAGAGAATGATGCGATGACGACGAAGTATAATCGTAATCAAGAACAAATTGAGCTAATCAATAATGAGGTTAAGCAACTTAAAGGTAGATTAACGCATAATAATGAAGTGATTGAAAAGTTATTTGGATTTATTGGTGTGCTTAATGAAGAAAGCTACTACAGACATTTCGATCGTTACCAAACATACCATAAGAAGTTAAATCGCTTTAATGATTTAACACATTTCCTAGAAAATCAAGATTATAACTATGAAAATTCTTCACGATTAAGCGACAAATCTGAAGCACAGCTTAATACTGAAGCGGATCGGTTATCTCAACAAGTTGATGAATATAATGACCGTTATCTTGAAATGCAAAGTGAAGTGAGTGAATTAAATGCTCAAATCAATCATCTTGAAACAGATAGCACGCTAACAGACTTAAGACATCGTTATCACATGCTTAAGAATCAGCTTAATGAAAATGCGAAAAACTGGGCGAGCTTAAGTTATTTAGAGACGCTCGTTCATGCGCATATTAAGCAAATTAAAGATGAACGTTTACCTCAGGTTGTCAATGAAGCAACATCCATTTACAATGAATTAACAAATGGCGATTACATTCAAGTGACGTATGCGAATGAAAATGTTATGGTTAAACATCGAAGCGGTCAAATGTTCCATCCAATCGAGCTCAGTCAGTCAACTAAAGAATTATTATACTTTGCTTTACGTTTAAGTTTAATCAAGACGTTAAAACCTTATTATCCATTCCCAATCATTATTGATGATGCGTTTGTACATCTTGATAAATTCCGTAAAGAAAGAATACTTAAGTATTTAAGAAATATGTCTAATGTATATCAAATTCTATACTTTACTTGTACGAAGGATCAGACTATTCCGCAAAAACAATTACTCGTATTAAATAAAGTTGAGGAAGGCGTTAAGAAATGAGAAATGTAGAAAAATTCAATCCTGGTGATTCGGTGGATCATTTCTTCTTAATCCACCGTGCCACTCAGGGTGTCACTGCTCAAGGTAAAGATTATATGACGCTTTACCTTCAAGACAAAAGTGGTGATTTAGAGGCTAAGTTTTGGACAGTTACCAAGGAAGATATGGAAGTCCTAAAACCTGAAATCATTATTCGAGCTAAAGGTGATATCATTAATTACCGTGGCCGTAAACAAATGAAGATGAATGGTTTTGAATTAGCCACTGAACAAGATGGCGTTCAAACTGAGGACTTTGTTGATGGTGCACCAATACCTGTTAGCCAAATTAAAGAGGAAATCTCGCATTATGTACTTGAGATTGAGAATGCGAACTTACAACGTATAACACGCCAAATTTTAAAGAAATATCATGAAGCATTCTTTTCTTATCCGGCAGCGAGTTCGCATCACCACAACTTCGTAAATGGCCTAAGTTATCATGTTCTTACAATGCTTGAAGTAGCGAAGAACTTATGCGATATCTATAGTTCTTTAAACCGAAGCTTGTTATATAGTGCGATTATTTTACACGATATGGGAAAAGTCAAAGAGTTATCAGGTCCGATTGCGACTTCATACACGGTCGAAGGTAACTTACTTGGTCACATCTCAATCGCGAGCGATGAAATCGCGCAAACTGCACGAGAGTTAGGTATTGATGGCGAAGAAGTGATGCTTTTAAGACATATGATTCTCGCGCATCATGGTAAAATGGAGTTCGGTTCTCCAAAATTACCTCAATTAAAAGAAGCAGAAATTCTGTTCTTTATTGATAATATTGATGCTCGTATGAATATGTTTGATAAAGCCTTTAAGAAAACGGATAAAGGTCAATATACAGAGCGTGTATTTGGCTTAGAAGGCCGTCAATTTTACAATCCTGAAAATTTATAATTTGCGTGAAAGCTAGGTAGTATGTACGAGATACTATCTAGCTTTTTTAATTTAGTGGGGGATTACGGTATGTGACGAGGTTGTGCGAGGGTGTGGCGTTGTATGAGGCGGATGTAGGTAGTAAGGAAATATATGAAAATCGGGCAGCTAGGGTTAGTAGCAGTAGTTAGAGTGTTGGTAGAGCCAAGTGGAGGAGCGACATGGCTCTTACGGAGGAATAGTAGCCAAGTGAAGAGGTGACATGGCTCTTATGAAGAATTAGTAGCCAAGTGAAGAGGTGACATGGCTCTTATGTTGGATTAGTAGCCAAGTGGGGAGGTGACATGGCTCTTGTGAGGGATTAGTAGCCAAGTGAGATGCCGACATGGCTCTTATGGTGGAATAGTAGCCAAGTGGAGGGATGACATGGCTCTTACGGTGGAATAGTAGCCAAGTGGAGAGGTGACATGGCTCTTAGCGCCGTTTAACAGCCAAGTGAGGTTATGACATGGCTCTTATGAAGGATTAGTAGCCAAGTGAAGAGGTGACATGGCTCTTACAAAGGTTTAACAGCCAAGTGGAGGAGCGACATGGCTCTTATGTTGGATTAGTAGCCAAGTGGAGAGGTGACATGGCTCTTAGCGCCGTTTAACAGCCAAGTGAGGTGACGACATGGCTCTTATAGATGGAATGAGACCATGTGGTGTTTTAAAACCAAAAAACCCCTGAAAGTTAAATAATTTAAATCTAACTTCCAGGGGTAGGCATAACACCTATATTAAAATATCAACTAAAGCTATATTACATGCCGCCTTGAGCGCCGCCAGACATACCGCCTTGCATAGCTTGTTGTTGTTGCTGCTGTTGCTGTTGTTCTTTAATTTTCTTAGGATCTAAGAATGATTCATCAATTGCTTTTTTAAGATCACGATCTTTGTAATCAACTTTATATTCTTTCAGTAAATCTTTAAATGCATCAGTCATTAATTTAGGGTCTTTTTGAACTTTTTCTTGAATGATTTGATATTTTAAGTCATCTTTCTTCTTATCAAAGTCATCAGCTTTGTCCGCTTTGATAATGTGGTAGCCGAATTCAGTCTTAACTACATCAGAAACTTCGCCTTCTTTAAGTTTGAATAAAGGTTTTTCGAAGTCTTCTACCATTTGACCTTTAATAACATAGTCTAAGCTACCGCCTTTTTTCTTACTAGCGTCGTCCATAGATTCTTTTTTAGCGATATCTGCGAATTTATCTGGATTCTTTTCGACTTTCTTATGAATCTCTTCAGCTTTTTTCTTAGCTTCTTTATCGCTTAATTTCTTGCCTTTATCTTCTTTACCTTTTTGGCCTTCTGAACCTTTACCATCATCAACTTTGATTAAGATATGAGATGCTTTTTTCGTTTTTTCTTTAACTTCTTTATCGCTAATATCTACTTTATCTTTAAGCATTTCTTTTTGGTAGGCTTGAGTTTTCTTTTGTTCTTTAAAGTCGTCTATAGACATACCTTGTTGTTCAGCCATTTTTTTGAACTGCTTTTCGCCGCCATATTTTTCCATTTCTTTTTTAGTTTCTTCTTCGATCTTCTTAGTATCGACTTTATCTTCATATTTATCTTTTAATATTTTATCTAAAAGAATTTTAAAAGAAGCATTTGCAACTTTATCGTCGCCTAATTCTTTCATAACATCTTGGACTTTAACGTCGCCGGCTTTTGATGTAATAAGACTGCTATCTTTTGAAGATGATGAATCATTGCCACATGCTCCTAATAAAAGTGCACTTGCTGTTACTGGAATAATTATTTTTTTAATTGATTTCATGAACTTAGCTCCTTTTTAGAAAATAACAAGGATAATATAACATAAATATGCATTTCCACCAATTAGAAAGGGTAAATATAGAACCAAGGTATGAGACATAAAAGAACTCGCGACTCTTAAAATAAAGAATCGCGAGTTCAATTTACGTTATACTTTTTTTAATAAGTTGAAACCAGTGATATGTTCTTCAACATACTTACCTTTGTTATAAGCCAATATAACCTTTAAATATAAAATATCTAGCGCTGAATATCCTGCATTTAAGGCTAGTAAAAATACGAAATAATGACCATAAGTAGGGAACATTAATGATAACCAAATATTAAGGATAGTTAGTATGACGAGTGGCAAGATTAAAGCTAAACAAAAGTAGTACTTATTAACTGGCGTATCAACGAAGATATTATAATAAGGTAGCCATTTCTTCTTTACGAGTCGATAAACTTTAAAATACTTATAATAAGGAATTAGTATTATAAGATGTAATAACTTATGCAAAGGATATAATAAGATTGTAAAAATAATTAAAGCCCAAAAGAATTGATCTGAGAAATTTGCATGCGTGAAGTATCTGAATATCTCAAAACCTATTAAAAATGTAACAATTGTTGTTACTACACTAATAAAAGCTATACGTGGTAACCCGAATCGAGCATGAATATCTATAGTACGTAAGCACAAAAACATATCAGAAACTCCTTTAAAAGTTTACAAACTACTATAGTATTATGTGACCGAATGTTATTTTTTGTCAAGAAGATGTTTTCTGATTTGATTATGACTCTTTTCAATAGAGTCTAAGAAAGGTTTACCGTGTATCTTTCCAACAAGATACGTTAGGTCGTTGTAGGAAGGGTAGCTATATAGTTCTTCTTTATAAGATTCAGCGGCATTGTAAATAAGGTTTGTCTCAATTTCATAAAGCGACAGGATTTCATCAATGAGTTCGAGCCCTTTATCCGTAATATATAAGTATGTATTACGTTTATCGCTCGGATCCTTTTCAAGTTTGATGAGTTCTTTCTTTTCTAAGTTTTTAGCGAAATTGTACACGGTCGACACATGCATGATTCCAAATCGTGAAACATCTGAGATGGTCGTTTTACCTAGAGACTGTATGGTCATCAAGATTAAATGTTCATTAATACTGATATTGTAGTCTGTTATCCAGTCAGCCCATTCTTTTTCAGCAGTCTTCCAAGCCGCTTTAGATAACAAGGCTATGCGGTGAGTATAGAGCAAACTGTCGATTTTTTTTATCTTATCATTAGTCATAAAAAACGCTCCTATAACAATTCTATTTTAATTACTTTAAACCTTTGTGGCTTTTTGAAAAGTAATTATTTAGTATTTACATAATTTGCAATTGGTAATTTTATGCAAAAAAGTAAAGCATGACACTCTTAATAGTATCATGCTTTACGATAATACTCATTCAGTTACGCTTAATTTAATATCATGTAATTAAATTTATTTCTTTTTCTTATTCGTAATATCAGAAACTTCTTCTTGAATGACTTCGCCACGACTCTTCAAGTCTTCAACGTGAGTTTTAAGATTATTAATGTTAGGATCGATATCTGATTTAAACGCTTCAATCATAGTCTTAACTTCTTCGCCTAAAGTAGAACCTAAAGTTTTACCTTCAGTTTGAATTTTGTTTACGTTATCAACGATATTGTTGACATTAGCTTTAATGAAGTCAAATTCTTTTTCAGTTTCAGATGGTTGCTGGTTAGAAGTAGTTGGCGCGTTAGCAGCATTAGTATATGGTAGGTAATCTCTTTTCATTAAAGAAACACCTAATCCAGTGGCTAATCCAGCACCAAGGCCTAATAAAATGCGCACTGCTTTCATCGTTTTCCTCCTCATGAATACATTATTATATAATTATATACCCAAAAATTGATTTATTATGCATTAATGTGCTTGTTAATTTGTTGTGCAATTTTTTCTTTTTCAGCATCGTCTACATCGTGTGTTTCCCATTTATAACCGAAACCATCCATGTCATTTTCATAGCGTGGAATAAAGTGGAAATGAATATGAAATACCGATTGAGATGCATATTCGCCATTATTTTGAATAATGTTTAAACCGTCTGGATTAAATGCTTCTTTAATCGCGTTCGCAACGATTGGTAAGGCTTCACCAATGTGTTTCATTGTTTCAGGATCAGTTTCGTAGATATTTGCTGATGGCTTTTTAGGGATAAGTAATGTATGACCTTTAGAGACCTGAGAAATATCTAAGAATGCATAAACGTAATCATTTTCATATATTTTGAAGCTCGGGATATCTCCTGATAAAATTTTACTGAAAATTGTTTCAGACATGCATATCGCTCCTTTATAGGTATTTAGCTTTATTATAGCACTTTGCTTTTACAATCGTCATCTGAGAAAAGTTTATTAGGGGAGTGTGCTATGAAAATCTGATACAATATCAATACGGAGGTGCAATATGACAGTTAATGTTAAGAATTTAACGGGTGGTTACGGCCGTAATCCGATTATTAAAGATGTAAGTTTTGAATTGCAGCCCGGTGAAATTGTAGGATTAATCGGGTTAAATGGTGCTGGTAAAAGTACCACGATTAAACATATTTTAGGGTTATTAAATCCGATGTCAGGTGACATGTCGATTTCTGGAATTAACATTAAAGAAGATATTGAAGCATACCGCAGAAAGTTATCGTATATTCCAGAAGCGCCAGTCATTTATGAAGAACTCACACTTGAAGAACATATACATATGACCGCAATGGCTTATGATATTGATAGAGATACAGCGATGAATCGTGCGAAACCACTACTTAAAACGTTCCGTCTAACAAGTGAACTGAAGACTTTTCCAAGTCACTTTTCAAAAGGGATGAAACAAAAAGTGATGATTATTTGTGCATTCATTGTCGAACCAGATCTTTATATCATTGATGAACCATTCTTAGGTCTTGATCCACTTGGTATTCAATCTATGCTTGATTTAATGGTTGAAAAGAAAAATGAAGATAAGACAGTTCTCATGAGTACGCATATCTTATCAACAGCAGAACGTTATTGTGACCGTTTTATTATCCTAGATAAAGGTCAAATCGTCGCATTCGGTGATTTAGAGTCATTGCAACAACAAACGAACATGCCTGGTCAAACGCTTGATGATATCTACATCCACGTTACTCAAGGTAGGGTAAACTCATGAATGCAGTAAAGTTATTTAAAGAGAGACGTCGAAAAATTCAACAAGAGCAAATGTACTACAATAAGTTCATCTTTAACGGACATTTCTTAATGTTTCTGATGATTTTATTTGGTGCTTTCATACTAGGTTACGGCGAATGGTTGAAAGACATCCCGAAAGGCATTCATTACGCGTTGTATTCAAGTATCGCATTAGCCATAACGTCATTGTTCCCGATTCGTTCTTTATTAAAGGATGCGGATAAGCTCTTTTTACTACCTTATGAAAAGCACATGATGCAATATATGAGACAAAGTTTAATGTATAGCTACTTGATGCGAATACCGCTACAACTCATTGTGTTGCTTATTATATTTCCGTTGTTTAACAAGCTTCAAGGCATATCAGCTAGCTTTATCACAGTGATTGTACTAGCGTTTATTTATCCATTTTTAGGGCTTTTAATTAAGTGGTTATGGTATAAATATGGGTTAAATACATGGTCTATTCATATATTATTATTTATTATCTTCGTGGCCGGTTATCAAATGACGCTCAAATTAAATCTTTTCTATGGTTTATCTATGGTCGTCATCTTAGCTGGTTTAACGATTTTACTTTCAATGATTACGAAGAAACATCTATTCCCATGGGAACGTATGATTAAGAAAGAACAACAACATCATATGAACTATTACAAGTTCGTGAACATGTTTGTTGATGTGAAGCATCTTAAGACACAGGCGGTTAGAAGACGTTATCTGGATCCATTTTTAAAAGTCCCATCGCCAAGTAAATTCAATTCTAAGCAAGTATACCTTTACTTATTCAAACGAAGCTTTGTACGAGGTAAAGATGCCTTTCACTTAATCCTACGATTATTACTTATCGCCGTATTATTAATCGTTTGGTTAAATCATCCAATCGTTGGCGCTGTAATTGGTTCACTAAGTATGTATATTATCATCTTACAGATGTCTCAATTCTACACACAACAGGCTTATGGTTTATGGCCGCAAGTTTGGCCGACACCTGAGATGGATGTAATTGAAGGGTATAAGAAATTCTTACTAAGACTGATGATTGTAGTTGGCATCATTCTAACTATCACATATAGTATTGTGAATTTAAAAATGGCTTTCCTAGCAATTATCTTCTTTATAGTAGGCTATTTAACTATTCAGTCTACAATTAAGAAGCTTAAATATCATGAGACATTACTTAAAGATTAATGACACTCAAAAGTATTTATAATAAAAAATTAGCCTGGATACGTGACTCAAATCGCGTACCAGGCTATTTTTATTACTTATCGTCGATTGGATATAAGTACTGTTCTACATAACTTGAATGTTGCGTACTACCACCAAAGAACTGTTTTAACGCATCTTTACTTAAGTTATCTCGGAATAAAGAAGACTTCTTGAAATCTTCATAGTCTGTACGGTCAGTGAAACCAAGATAAACTTTATAAGTGGCACCGTGTTTTGGTTTTAATAAGAATGCTGAAGAGAAACCTTCATATTTCTCTAAATCAAACGGAGTATTCGCAAGTTTCTTTTCAAGTTGATATTGGTGATCTTCCGAAGTAGGAATCTTGATAATTGCGATAAATTCTTCGCCTGTTAAGTCGCCTTTTTGTTCGATGATGTCGTATGCCATTGGCGCGGCGAAAACAGTATCTTCATTAGTAATTTCAATTAAAGCTGAACTATCTGTAGTTGAATACTGTAATAAGTTGCGTTCTGAATATTTCTCTTTTAAAGAGCTTAAATATCCGAACGTACCAAATGTTGCATATAAATTCATATTAGACCCCTCCATTTAATTAAATAGCATGTCGTTTCGACGCTCATTATGATTTAAATATTATCATAATCGAATGTTGAATCCTAATATATCCCGTTATGTATATTTATAACCTTTAAGCGTACCTATCTAACATAAAAAGGGCGTCACAAAACATAGTGAGAGGGTTTGTCATTTTTGTGAAGAATAAGCATGTCAAAAGCCTATGAAACCTTTGTGTGATATTATTGTTAAGAATGATTATAATCTAGGAGGATATAATGAGAACGATTAAGAATACTACAATCTTAGATACGATTAAAGGTAAAGAAACGTCTCACACACCTGTATGGTTTATGAGACAAGCAGGACGCTCTCAACCGGAATATCGTAAACTAAAGGAAAAATACTCATTATTTGATATAACGCATCAACCAGAACTCGCTGCTTATGTAACGCATTTACCAGTTGATCAATACAACACCGACGCAGCAGTATTATATAAAGATATTATGACACCTTTAAAGCCGATAGGTGTTGACGTTGAAATTAAATCAGGTATAGGACCTGTTATTTCAAATCCAATTACATGCTATCAAGACGTTGAAAAGCTTGCACATATTGATCCTAAGCGTGATGTGCCGTACGTCTTAGACACGATAGAGCTTTTAACTAAAGAGAAGCTCGACGTGCCATTAATCGGATTCACGGGCGCACCCTTTACTTTAGCAAGTTACATGATTGAAGGTGGCCCTTCTAAGAATTATAACCAAACGAAAGCAATGATGTATCGTGACGAGGCAACGTGGTTCAAACTTATGGATCATCTTGTAGACGTTTCAATTAATTATACGAAAGCTCAAATTGAAGCAGGGGCATCCATCATTCAAATCTTTGATTCATGGGTAGGTGCCTTAAGTGAAAAGGACTACGCGTACTACATCAAACCGTCTATGGATAAACTAGTAAGAGGCATTAAAGAAAATGATGTGCCTGTTATCTTATTTGGCGTTGGTGCGCATCATTTAATTCACCAATGGAACGAACTGCCTATAGATGTATTAGGTTTAGATTTTAGAACACCAATCACAAAAGCACGCCAAATGGGTGTAAATAAGACACTTCAAGGGAATTTAGAACCTGCAGTACTTTTAGCGCCATGGCCTGTGATCGAAGAAAGATTAAAAGAAGTTTTAGACCAAGGTCTTGCAGAAGGTCCACATATCTTTAACTTAGGTCACGGTGTCTTCCCAGAAGTTAAACCAGAAACGTTACGTAAAGTCGCATCATTCGTACATGAATACACGAAGCAATAATTTAAATAAAGGTAGGTTTTTAAATTGACTAAGACAATGGGACTACTTGTAATGGCATATGGTACGCCTTATAAGGAAAGTGATATTGAACCATATTACACGGACATCAGACGCGGTAAAAAGCCGTCAGAAGCTGAAATTCAGGACCTTAAAGATAGATATGAAGCAATTGGTGGCTTATCCCCTTTAGCTGGCGTGACTCAAGATCAAGCTAAAGCGATCCAAACACGACTCAATGAAGTTTATGACGATATTGAATTTAAATTATACATTGGTTTAAAACACATCCATCCATTTATCGAGGATGCTGTTGAAGATATGCATCAAGATGGCATTGAAGAAGCGGTTACAGTCGTGCTTGCGCCGCACTATTCTAACTTCTCTGTAGGTTTTTATAACAAGCGTGCTCAAGAAAAAGCCAAATCGTTCGGTATTTCATTAACACACGTAGAACACTACTACCATCAAGATAAATTTATTCAGTACTGGAAAGAACAAGTTAACGAAACGTTAACTGAAATTCCTGAATCTGAACATGAGGACACTGTACTTATTGTTTCAGCACATAGCTTACCTGAACGTATGATTATGGAAAGCAATGATCCATATCCTAGTGAACTTGAGTCATCAGCAAATATGTTAGAACAAGCTTCTAACATTAAAAATGTTGCGATAGGTTGGCAATCAGAAGGTAACACAGGCACACCATGGCTTGGACCAGATGTTCAAGACCTAACACGTTCATTATATGAATCTCAAGGGTATAAACATTATATATACACACCTTTAGGTTTTGTGTGTAACCATTTAGAAGTTTTATACGACAATGATGTTGAATGTAAAGATGTATGTGATGATTTAGGTGTTAACTATTATCGTCCAAATATGCCAAATACGAATCCATTATTCATCGAAGCAATTGTTGATGAAATTAAAAGTCTTTTATAAAAAGTGAGTGAATGTTATGACACAATCAATCGCAATTATTGGTGCAGGTATTTCAGGGCTTACAAGTGCATATTATCTTAAGAAAAACTTTCCAGAGTATGATGTAACGATCTATGAAGCATCTGTTCATACTGGAGGTAAAATTCATACTGTTCGACGCAATGGTTTTACGATTGAACTAGGACCAGAATCGTATCTTGGTCGTAAACATATCATGACAGACATCGCTAAAGAATTAGGCATGGAAGATGAGATTGTTACGAATGAAACCGGCCAAGCTTATATTTACGCTAACAACGAATTATACAAAATCCCAGGCGGTTCTATCTTAGGTATTCCAACAGATTGGAAACCGTTTTACCAATCTAAACTCATTTCTCGTAAAGGTAAAATGCGTGCTGGTCGTGAACTTTTCATTAGACCGCTCGCTATGGATAAAGATATGTCAGTTGGAACATTCTTTAGAAAGCGTTTAGGCGATGAAGTACTCGAAAATCTTGTTGAACCACTCATGGGTGGTATTTATGGAGCGAATATCGACGAGTTAAGCTTAATGAGTACTTTTCCCAACTTTAAAGAACAAGAAGAACGTTACGGCAGCCTAATTAAAGGTATGCGTCAGGTTAAAAAAGAACGTGAAAAGAATAAGGAAGAGGGCGCTCCTAAAGGTCAATTCAATCAATTTAAGAATGGTTTAGGTTCGTTTATTGATAAACTCGTTGAATACCTTAGAAAGGAAGGCGTCAACTTCATGTTTGGTACGAAAGTCGAGAAGCTTAACCATACGGAAGAGGGCGTAGATTTAACTCTAAATAACGGTGATGTACAATCATTTGAGGGTACGATTATCACGACGCCTCATCAAGCATTTATTGATTGGTTTAAAGATGATCCTAAGATGGATTACTTCAAGACAATGCCTTCTACAAGCGTTGCGACAGTTGTATTGGCCTTTGATGAAAAGGACATTGAGAATACGTACGACGGCACGGGATTTGTAATTGCGCGCTCTAGTAATACGAACATTACGGCTTGTACATGGACGTCAAAAAAATGGCCGCATACAACACCAGAAGGCAAAGTTTTAGTACGTGCTTATGTAGGTAAACCTGGCGAAACTATTATTGAAGATTCTTCTAAAGCTGAGTTAGTTGAACTCGTTCTAGAAGACCTTTCTAAAATGATGAATATTAAAGGCAGACCTGTTTTAGAACTCGTTACGAAGATGCCTAACAGCATGCCTCAATATCTAGTAGGGCATCGAGATGAAATTAAAGCAATTAAGCATCACGTTAAAGAGACATATCCTAATATTGAAATGACAGGTGCTTCCTTTGAAGCAGTAGGCTTACCTGATTGTATATCACAAGCAAGTCAAGCTGTACAAAGTTTAATGATGACACTAAAAACGAAATAGTAGCTATCCTATGACATAATAAGGAAATCGCATAAATAGAAAAGAGGTTCTTTTAGGTCATGTCACACGTATACATTGTACATGGATATCAAGCTACGGCAGATGACCATTGGTTCCAATGGCTAAAAAGAAGTCTCACCTTAGAAGGTTACGAAGTAGAAGTACTTTCATTACCGAACTCGTCACAACCTGACTTGAATGAATGGCTCGATTACATGGAAGTACATATTAAACATTTTAATAATGAGACGATATTCATTGGACATAGTTTAGGGTGCATCACCATTCTTCAGTTTATTCAACGTCATCAAAAGCAAGTGTATGGCGCTTATTTAGTGTCAGGCTTCTGCGAAAAGCTACCCGATCTTAAAGACCTTGATGGCTTTGTAGAACCTAAGCTTGATTACGACGAATTAAAGAGATTAATTCCTCAAATCAAAGGATTAACAGCTAAAGATGATAACGTCGTACCCTGGACGTTTACTGAAACATTATGTAAAAAACTCGATGCACCTTATCTGTTATTAGATAAAGGTGGACACTTTCTAGGCCGAGATGGTTATACGACCTTCTTAGCGCTTAAAAAAGATCTCGTTTTATCTATTATATAGAACAAAGGACTGAGCGATGATGCTCAGTCCTTTTTATATTGATTAGAGATGTAATTTACCTTCAGAATAATAATATTGATTATTCTGTGGTTCTTTTAATAAATTTAAAAACGTTAAGATACCTATCTTACCGATAATCATTAAAATAATAATTAATATTTTAGAAGGTAAAGTAAGATCTGGTGTAATACCAGTTGATAAACCAACAGTACCAAATGCGGAAACGATTTCGAACATAATCTGCATGAGATTAAATTTAGGTTCGAAGGATGCGACGAGTATGGTCATTATAAAGATTAAAAATAGTGACGACATACCGATTAACAATGCCTTATTAATGACGTTTTGATTAATCGTTCTTTTAAACATATGCGGACGTTTTGTACCATTAATTGTCGACCACATGAATAAGAGAATTAAAGCAAACGATGTAACTTTAATACCACCTGCTGAACTGATTGGTGCTGCCCCGATAAACATTAAAATAAACGTTATGAGATAAGTAGGGGAGTTTAGAGCACCCATGTCAATCGTGTTAAAGCCAGCTGTACGCGTTGATACCGATTGGAACAATGACGCTAATAACTTTTCAGGTAAACCCATGCCTTCTAATGTATTTGAATATTCAAGCACGAAGTAGAAGAACGTGCCAATAAGAATGAGCACACCTGTCATCGTTAACACGACTTTCGTGTGTAATGTTAATTTCGAAAAGCGTTTAGTTGTAGCTAAATTAAATACAACTAAAGGGCCTAAGCCACCTAGAATAATTAGTAAGCTTACGACGATATTAACAATAGGATCGCTTACAAACGGCATTAAACTATCTGAAAACAGCGAAAACCCTGCATTATTGAACGCTGAAACTGACGTAAATAAACTGATAAAGCTCCCTTTAGCTAAACCATATTCAGGCACAAACGTTAACATAAGAAATAAAAATCCAAAAAATTAAACAACCAAACTATAAATGATCAATTGATACAGCATTCTAACCACGCCACCAGATTGATCTTCAATCCAAGTAATCATGAGCAAGCTTCGGGACTGCAATGAAATGTGCCTTTGTGTAATCGCGAAAGCAAACAACATAACGGTTATAATTCCTAAGCCACCAATTTGAATGAGTATAAGAATGACCATTTCTCCTAAGCCATTAAACGTTTGAGGCATATCTACAGTTGATAATCCCGTTACAGTAAAAGCACTAGTCGCTAAGAAAAACGAATCAATAAAGGAAATATGTGTTTTACCAGACCATGGTATATAAAGCAATATACTGCCAATAAGTGTTGTAATTAGAAAAACAGATAAATAAATAATAATTAACCTCTTAAAACCTTTCATAGCCTAACCTTCTCATTTAGAAATTAGTTTTAAATCCAAATTACTAAAAGTTTTAATTGAATTGACTATTGTATCTTAAAACTTTTCAAGGCAATATACAAGTTTAAGAGAGGTAAAATTTTACAACACGAAAGAAGTATTACTGAGTTCAAGGTGGTTAGTAGAAATATCACTCATTACACGTTTCGCTAAAACAATGAACACCACAGCAAACTTAAATTAATCGTATATAGGTTGAAGAGCAAGACTATCTTAAATATGATATGTATAAACATTAGTACACTAAAAAATATAAATAAGTACGTAATAGTAAGATTGAACGCATTGAAGTGAAGTATTATTAATAGTGTTAGAGAATAATACATAAAAAAAGAACTCCGAATTAACGGGGTTCTCATTTTTATGCATAGATAAATATGTGAAGTTCTGGTGCAGTAAAAATATTTTACGATAAGTAACGGAAAATAACGACATCTCACAAACCGCGTCGTTATGGGGTTTTAGTTTACGGTAAATAACGAAAACAATTAAAAAAACCCTATGAAACGGAGAGTGAGGGATTCGAACCCTCGAGACGCATGATGACGCCTACACACTTTCCAGGCGTGCTCCTTCGGCCAACTCGGACAACTCTCCACATAATAAAAAAATCAGAAGCGATATTTCACTTCTGATTGTATGACTCCTACGGGACTCGAACCCGTGTTACCGCCGTGAAAGGGCGGTGTCTTAACCGCTTGACCAAGGAGCCATGGCTCCACAGGTAGGACTCGAACCTACGACCGATCGGTTAACAGCCGATAGCTCTACCACTGAGCTACTGTGGATTAATAATAAATGGAGCGGGTGATGGGAATCGAACCCACAACATCAGCTTGGAAGGCTGAGGTTTTGCCATTAAACTACACCCGCATATAGTTCAATCGATATGGGGCGGTTGATGGGAATCGAACCCACGAATGCCGGAACCACAATCCGGTGCGTTAACCACTTCGCCACAACCGCCTCAATGGTTGTAATGGTTCAGGACAGAATCGAACTGCCGACACAAGGATTTTCAGTCCTTTGCTCTACCGACTGAGCTACTGAACCATATTAATAATGGCGGTCCCGACGGGAATCGAACCCGCGATCTCCTGCGTGACAGGCAGGCGTGTTAACCGCTACACTACGGGACCTAATATGTAATTGCGGGAGGCGGATTCGAACCACCGACCTTCGGGTTATGAGCCCGACGAGCTACCGAACTGCTCCATCCCGCGCTAATACTATTTTTTTCGGCTACCATTCTAATATATCATAATTGACTATATCAGGTCAACCATTAATTAAAAGAAAAGTAAGTGACTCCTACGGGACTCGAACCCGTGTTACCGCCGTGAAAGGGCGGTGTCTTAACCGCTTGACCAAGGAGCCATTTATTAAATGATTATTAACGACTTGTTTAGTATATAAATATTTTGTGAAAAGGTCAATACGTTTATTAAAATTTATCCGTGTAATTTTAATATATTGATAACTAAATAAACATAAATTGACTTTCTTTAGTAAATTGTAAATCATAGCAGCACTTTTATCGCTATTTCTACTGATTATACGCGTTATTCAAGTTATAATAGATGAGAACGGAGGGAGTATTTTGGAACATTGGCTTAAATTACAAAGTGAGAAAAATCCGCATAATACAGCAATATATCATAAAGATATTCAATTAACATTTAAAGAATTGTACCAAAAAGCTTCTCAACTCGCTTATGTTTTAAAACAATTACATACAAAACGCATTGGTTTACATATCAACAATTCAGTAGAATCGGTTGTTTTATTACATGCATCTATTCTTACTGGTATCGAAGTTGCGTTAATCAATAACCGTTTAACGGAATATGAAATTATCAATCAAATGCATTCAATTGACGTAACAACAATTGTCACAACAAACGACTTTTCAATAGAAGAAATTGACGTCATTCATTATCGTACTTTAATTAAGAAAATAAATGAACATACTTATATAAGTGGCTTTTCAGAAGGGGACATAGCATCGATAATGTTCACATCTGGCACGACAGGACCTCAAAAGGCAGTGCCGCAAACTTTCAAGAACCATAAAGCAAGTGCAATAGGTTGTAAAGAGAGTTTAGGGTTCGAACAAGATAGTGTTTGGTTAGCGGTATTACCGATCTATCATATATCAGGGCTAAGTATTCTGTTACGTAGTGTGTTATATGGATTCGCTGTCCAAATAGAACCTAAATTCGACGTTCACCACATCTTAAACGAAATTAAGTCGAAACGCATTACACACATTTCGTTGGTACCGCAAACGCTACAATGGCTTATGGATGCAGGGTTAACTGAACCTTATCGACTTGAAAAAATTCTGCTTGGTGGTGCTAAGTTATCGCAACACCTTGTTGATAAAGCGCTAGCATATCATTTGCCTATTTATAATTCGTTTGGGATGACTGAAACCTGTTCACAATTCTTAACTGCCTCACCGGCATTACTTAAAGAAGATAACGAAACTGTTGGTAAACCTAGTGAGAACGTAGAGGTGAAAATTTATCAACCGAATGAACAAGGGCATGGCGAGTTGCTCATTAAAGGCGACAACGTGATCGACCTCTATCTCTACCCGAATGATTATCAAGCGGTTTCTGAGGATGGATACTTTCATACTGGAGATATCGCGCGTATCTCTTATGATAAAGCTGTGTATATTTATGATCGTCGAAAGGATTTAATTATCAGTGGCGGCGAGAATATTTATCCAAATGAACTGGAACATGTGCTGAAATTACATGCAGACGTTGATGATGCGATGTGTATTGGTATCAATGACGACACCTGGGGACAAGTACCGATGATGTACTATATTTCTGAAAAGGATTTAAGTGAGGAAGCGTTACGTTCTTTCTTAAGTCACTATCTCGCTAAATATAAATGCCCTAAACAATTTAAGCGGGTTCGTCAATTACCTTATACCTCTACAGGTAAACTGATTCGTAAGCGCTTGGAGGATACGATTCATGAAGATTAAAAGCTTTCAATTTCACACGGTTTCACCTCAATTTAAGCATCAAATACGTACTCGTAAAGTTGAAATGACGCATCGAAAGACGCTCATACTTGAAGTAATCACGACTGACGATAAGGTGTATTATGGTGAATGTAATGCCTTTGAAACGGATTGGTATTTAAATGAAACGATTGAGGATGTTCGCTCTAAATTAACGGAATGGCTTAATAAAAATCAGCACCTGACATTTGATTCGTTTCAAGATGTGCAGCAAGCGTTAGTATCTTTAGAAGCTTTTCCAGCAGCGCGCGCAACACTTGTAATGGCGTTATATCAAGCATTTCATGAGATGCCTACGTTTAAAGTGCCTTTTGGTGCAACGGTAAGTGGAAATTTAGAGGAACACGTTTCTACAATTAAGAAGCTTAAACCGCAACGACTTAAATTGAAGTGGCATGATGACATACAAGACGATTTAACGTTACTTGATCACCATCACATCCATTGTCCAATCATTCTAGATGCGAACCAAACGCTTTCAATCAGCAACTTTCACACAATCGACCGAATCAATCGAGAGATATTATATATAGAAGAACCTTTCAAGCATTTAGATGACTTAAATCATATCTCGAAAGATTACAACATTGCGATAGATGAACATGCTTCAAGCTATAAAGATATAATGAACTATTTAAAGTACCCGCAAGTTAATACGGTGATCATCAAACCTTTTCGAGTTGGCGGCAATGATATTGCACTTGAACTTATTCAAACACTTCAACAAAAGGGCGTTCAAGTTGTAGTAGGTGGCATGTACGAACTAGGTTTAAGCCGCTATTTCACAGCGTTTCTCGCAAGTCATACAAAATACCCAGGTGACATTACGCCAGCTGGGTATTACTTTAAAGAAGATATCGTACATGAATCAGGCGTGCTTTCTAACGGTAACATCCAATTTCAGCCACCAAAGGTCGATGCACGCACATTAAACGATGAAGTCTAATGGTGATGTTTCTTTTTATTCGGAGGTACTGGGTCAAAGCCACCCTTATGAAATGGGTGACATTTACCAATTCGTTTAATACCTAACCAAGTGCCTTTAATCGCACCATGTTCTACGATTGCTTGGCGCGTGTACTCTGAACATGTGGGATAGAAACGACATGTAGGCGGCGTTAATGGTGAAATATAGTGTTGATAGATATAAACTAGAAATAAGAATACACGTTTCATATTATGCCTCCATGAATTATAATCAAACCAATCATACCATAAAATTATTTTAGGAGGTGCTGATGTGATTTTTAAAGACAAAGACAATACGCCAGTTCATGTGACATTTAAGTCCGATTCCGAGCCTTCAGACGGTGATCACGTCTTAGCATTTCCAATTTATCAGAATCAACTTTTGTTTACGAAACATCTTGAACGCGGCATTGAATTTCCAGGCGGTAAACGTGAGGCGGGTGAATCAAGCATTGAAGCTTTGAAGCGGGAACTGTTTGAGGAAACCGGTGCGACTATTGAGGCACATTATTTTATCGCACAGTATGAGGTCCTCGCTGAAAAGCCCTTTAAAAAAGATGTCTATGTAGTGCTGGTATCTGAGATCGTAGACAAAGCGGATTATTTAGAAACGTCCGGTCCAATTTTATTTAAGTCACCTGACGACGTACCCCATGAAGAACGCAGTTTCTTAATAGAAGATAAAGCGATTCTAAAATGTTTAGAAAGAGTGATTGAGCTTGGCTTTTACAAAATATAAGAAAATGCCAATCGCATTATCTACGCATGAAGCATACGAAGTTACATATGAGGTCGATGGGTTTCACGTCAAAGGTTTATTATTCAAGCCTTTAAAGGAAGCGCGTCGTATCGTAATGTATTTGCGGGGTGGTAAAGGTCAGGTTGGTAGAGTTCGACCTGCGCGCATGATGCAATTTATGAATGCTTCAACGGTTGTATTTGCGCCTTACTATAGAGGTAATAATGGTAGCGAAGGGCATGACGCCTTTGCTGGCGCGGACTTAAATGACGTTATAGAAGCGGCACATATTTTAAAGGAGATGTATCCCGAAACGCCACTACATTTAATCGGATTCTCAAGAGGTGGTATTCAAGGCTTATTAACATTTCAAGAAGTCGGTGCAACAAGCTATATCATATGGGGAGGCGTGTCGGACCTACGTTTAATGTACGAAGAGCGCGTTGATTTGCGAGGTATGATGAGACGCATGATTGGTCACCCTAAGAAGCAAAGCTCAGTTTATGATGAGCGTGAAGCTCTGAACGCAATAACACAGATGAGCCCTCCGATATTAATCGTACATGGTGGTGCGGATGAACAAGTGGGGATTCATCAAGCCTATCATTTGGAAAAGCACTTAAAACAAGTAGGCGCTACTTATGATACGTTATATCAATTGGAAGAAGGACATGTGCCTCGTCCAAGCGCTTTAAAAGATGTACTCAATTACATACAAGATTGGATGGCACAAACAGAATCAGAAATTTAAAAAAACCGAGACGCATAACGCGCCTCGGTTTAATTATGATTGAATTATTTAAAGCCACCGTCTTTTTCAAGATCAGCAGTTTCTTCACCGAATTTCTTGAAGTTTTCTTTGAAACGGTTTACTAAGTCTTTAGCTTGCTCATCATAAGCTTCTGCATCTGACCAAGCGTTCTTAGGCATTAAGATTTTAGATGGAACGTCTTCGATTTCTTTTGGAATATTTAAACCAAAGATGTCGTCTTGTTCATATTCAGCGTCTTTAAGTTCACCGCTAATAGCTTGGTTAACCATTTGACGTGTATATTTTAAGTCGATACGTTTACCATCGCCATACTTACCACCAGTCCAACCAGTGTTTACTAAGTAAACATCAACTTCGTGTTCGTCGATTAATTTACCTAATAAGTCAGCGTAAACTTTCGCGTTTAATGGTAAGAATGGAGCGCCGAAACAAGTAGAGAATGATGGTTCTGGTTCAGTAATACCACGTTCAGTACCAGCTAATTTAGAAGTGAAACCACTTAAGAAGTGATACATAGCTTGGCTCTTAGTTAATTTAGAGATAGGTGGTAACACACCGAATGCATCTGCAGTTAAGAAGATGATTGTGTTAGGGTGTGCAGCTTTTGATGGTACCACAATATTATCAATATGGTGGATAGGGTAAGCAGCACGTGTATTTTCAGTGTACTTATTATCATCAAAGTCAACGTCACCATGTTCATCAACTACAACGTTTTCTAAAACTGTACCATATTTTAAAGCACTATAAATTTGTGGCTCTTTATCTTTTGAAAGATTAATTGCTTTAGCGTAGCAACCACCTTCGATATTGAATACACCGTTTTCGTTCCAACCGTGCTCATCGTCACCGATTAATTTACGATCTGGATCAGCTGAAAGTGTTGTTTTACCAGTACCTGATAAACCGAAGAATAAAGCAACATCGCCTTTATCTCCAACGTTAGCTGAACAGTGCATACTCATGATATCGTTTTGTGGTAATAAGTAATTCATTACTGAGAAGATACCTTTTTTCATTTCACCAGCGTACTCAGTACCGCCGATCAAGATTGTTTTATGTTTGAATGATGTAATAATGAAAGTTTCTGATTTCGTGCCGTCTACTTCAGGGTCTGCTTTAAAAGTAGGGGCAGAAATAATTGTAAATTCAGGATTAATAGATTCTGCTTCCTCTACGCTTTCTGGGCGAATGAACATTGTTTTTGCAAATAAATTATGCCAAGCAAGTTCATTAACAACAGTTAATTTTAGCTCAGAGTCTTTGTCACTACCTGCATAACCATTGAAAACAAATAATTCATCTTTTTCATCTAGGTAATTAACGACTTTATCATAAAGATTTAAGAAAACTTCTTCAGAGATAGGTTGGTTAATATCTCCCCAATCTACTTCGTCAGCGATTTCAGGATCATCTACAATGAATTTGTCTTTAGGTGAACGACCAGTATATTTACCAGTTTTCATGTTGATAGCACCAAGTTCTGTTAATTCACCTTCATCTCTTTCTAAAATTTTGTTATATAATTCCGTTGTGCTTAATTGAAAATGAGACGTGTCTTTTGCTATAATGTCATCAATCTTCGTGTTATTCGTCCCCATGTCAATTGTCATATAGAATCCCTCCAATAGTTATTACGGTAATGTAAGCATTTACATGAAATTAGTATAACACATTTGTATTATTATTCCATGCTATTACTAGAGATTTTAAAGATTTTCATAAAATTGACAAGCTTAATAAACTTAGGTAGTATGTAGCTAACGGATTCTCTTATCCTGAGTGGTGGAGGGACATGGACCCAACGAAGCCCAGCAACCTCTTTTATCCTATATAAAAGAAAGGTGCCAAACCGTTTGCAGACAATAGTCTGAACGATAAGAGCGAATGGACGGATTAAGCCTTCTCTCTATCTTAATAGTGAAGAAGGTTTTTTTATTTAGCTCTATAAAATCAAAGAGAATTTTCGTAATATAAATTTTAAAGGAGTATAAAATGACTACTAACAGAAGATTATTCACGTCAGAATCTGTTACTGAAGGACATCCTGATAAAATTGCTGACCAAATTTCCGATGCAGTTTTAGATGAAATTTTAAAAGGCGATAAGAATGCGCGTGTTGCCTGTGAAACGACAGTAACAACAGGAATGGCGCTAATCGCAGGAGAAATTTCTACATCAACGTACGTCGATATCCCTAAAGTTGTACGCGAAACAGTTAAAGGCATTGGTTATACACGTGCTAAGTATGGATATGACTACAAAACAATGTCTGTATTAACTGCAATTGATGAGCAATCACCTGATATTGCTCAAGGTGTTGATCGCGCATTAGAATACCGTGATGACGATAAAGAACAAGAAATTGAAGCAACTGGTGCTGGTGACCAAGGTTTAATGTTCGGTTTCGCGACGAATGAAACTGAAACATACATGCCTTTACCTATCTATTTATCACACCAATTATCTAAACGTTTAAGCGATGTACGTAAGGATGGTACTTTAGCTTACTTACGTCCAGATGGTAAAGTACAAGTTACTGTTGAATATGATGAAAATCATAAACCAGTTCGTGTAGATACGATTGTTGTGTCATCTCAACACCATGAAGATATTGAGTTAAGTAAAATTGAAAATGATATAAAAGAACATGTTATTTATCCTGTCGTTGCTGAAAACTTAATTGATGCAGAAACGAAATTCTACATTAATCCTACTGGCCGTTTCGTAATTGGTGGGCCACAAGGTGATGCAGGTTTAACAGGTAGAAAGATTATTGTAGACACTTATGGTGGTTATGCGCGACACGGCGGCGGTGCTTTCAGTGGTAAAGATCCAACTAAAGTTGACCGTTCTGCTTCATATGCAGCACGTTATGTAGCTAAGAATATCGTTGCAGCAGGTTTAAGTGATAAGTGTGAAGTTCAACTCGCTTATGCAATTGGTAAGGCCGAGCCTGTATCTATTTCAATTGATACATTCAACACTAACAAAGTTCCTGAGCCGTTACTTGTTGAAGCGGTTCGAGATATCTTTGATTTACGACCAGCAGGTATCATTGAAATGTTAAATTTACGTCAACCAATCTATAAGCAGACTGCAGCATATGGTCATTTTGGACGTACTGACATCCAATTACCATGGGAAGAAATTGATAAAGTTGATGCATTAAATGCTTTTATAGAAAAAGTTAAATAGTTTTAACAAAAAATCATACGAAACTATCGAATGATAAGCTATATTCTATTATAATAGGGTATAGCTTATTTTAAATCAGATTGAGCCGTTAAAAATAGAAACATCATACATAGTTTACTTTGTAAATTGAATATTTCTGTTTGTCTGATTGTAGAAGAAAGGGAGCGTTTTATCATATGGCTTTAGATGCAATAAGCATTAGTTTAATTGTAGCAACACTACTTGCAATTATATTCTTTATCCTATTTCTCGTTGCGCTTAGCAGCAAAAAGAAAGCAAAACAAAAATTAGAGGATCAATATAACTCTAAACATTCAGAATTACATCAGAATCATGAAGAAGCTCTAGAGAAAGAAAGAATAGAAAATAAGAAAACGATTACGAAACAAAAAGAAGATTACGAAGCTACGGTAAATTCAAAAGATAGAGAAATTGATGCTTTAAAATTATTCTCTAAAAATAAAAGTGAGTATATCACTGACATGCGTCTTTTAGGTATTCGTGAACGCTTAGTAAATGAAAAGCGTATCCGTCCTGAAGATATGCATATTATGGCAAACATCTTTTTACCAAAGCAAAACTTTGAAGATGTTTCTAGAATCAGTCACTTAGTACTTACACGTACGGGTCTTTATTTAATCGATTCTCAACTTTTAAAAGGACATGTGTATTACGGTGTTAATCAGTCTCAATTTGGAAAGCTTCCAGTTATGGAACAAGTTTTCAACACGCTTGATTTAGAAATAACTGCACCACATACGATTGTTTTAGATCAAAATGATGATAAACATTCTTTATCTGTAGTTGATTACACAACACATATTACGAAAGTTGAACGTTTAGCTGAAACGTTAAAACGTGAATTAGATTTAAAATACCTACCAACAACGCTTTTATACTTTAACCCTAAATATGATGGCGCAGTAACAATCTCTAATTTCCAAGAGACGTCTCATACTCGCGCGTTAGTTGGACCTGAACAACTTAATGAATACTTTAATAAGTTCGTCTTCCACGGACGTATTCAATACAATGTTGAAGAACTGCAAGAAATTATGGATAAAATTGAAAGCTTCAATTAAATTGAAAGCACTATAGCGATACCGAATAGGTACGCTATAGTGCTTTTTTTAAACCCTATTTACACGTAGTATCCCAATAGACAACATAATAATCCTAGGACAAATTGCACCAAAGCATAGATATAAAAGTAAGGTGAAGGTTTATTATCGTCATTTAACATTTGAATCAATTCGTACATCATTGTAGAAAATGTTGTTAAACCACCTAACATGCCTGTGACAATTAAAGTTTTTAATGAATCATTTAAATCGAACTGCGATATATATCCAATTAAAAAACATCCCACTAAATTAACAACAGTTGTTGCTAAAGGAAAGGTTACTTTAGGGAAGGACTTTTTAAAAAGATTCGTAATCAATCCTCTTAAAACAGCTCCGACGCCACCACCTAGTAGCACGAGTAAGATTTTAATCATGTTTAACCTTACCTCCTAACGCAAAACCCTTCATGCAAAATGTAAGTCCCGCTAAAAAGCTTAAAATTGCGTATGAAAGTGCGAGCCAAATTTGATGATGATTAAGCATTTGAACGATTTCAAATTGAAAGGTTGAAAAGGTTGTTAGTGCGCCGACAAACCCTGTCGTAACGCCTTTCTTTACATTAGGATGATCTTGAAATAGTTGTATCGCAGCATGGGACAGGTATCCCATTAAGAAAGCACCGATTATATTTGCGATAAAGGTACCAACTGGAAGGTCTGTAGGCTCGTGGAGAAATGAAAGAAGGTAGCGAAGCAAGGCACCAATCGCGCCTCCTATAAAAATATATACATATTGCATATTGTCACCTCATTAAAAAAAGAGTGAGGCAGAAACCCGATGTGGTTCAAAGATTTCTTAATCTCACTCTGGCAATTTGCCTTAATCGAACTAAATTAAATTGAATCCATAAATCATCTTAATAACACTAAAGTCGTGCTAATTTCGTTTGATTGAATACGTAATTAATTAAATATACCGAATGTGTATAAAGCTGCTAAAATATGTAAGGCAATTACAATCATGATTATGAAAGGTAATATACGTGACGCACCGCGTACCCATCCACTATGAGAATGTAGTGATTTAATCGATTTATCGTTAAAATGTATGGCAAGTAGTATGATAATCGTATTCACGATACTACATATTAATATAAGTAAAATGATTGATTTAAAGTGAAAATCTAATAGTGGATTTAACGTATTAAAGTAACAACTAATTAAAATTAATATTAAGGATAGAAAAAAGTATTTTTTAGATGTATTCATAATATCCTCCTATAATTCTCAACATACATCATAGCACAAATAATTTCTTTTTATCTAATATTCATGAATAAATTTCTAGATAGCCCCTTAAAATAGCTATCATATACGAAAAATGGTATAACTTATTTATATACATACCTAGTGTAAATCAACTTTAAACAGTAACACGATTCATATAGGATAGGAGGAATAAGTATGTCTAATTTAAATGTTGAAGTATTTGCGGATGGTGCAGACATCGAGCAAATGAAACAAGCTTACCAAAACAAAGAGGTAGATGGCTTTACGACTAACCCTAGTTTAATGGCTAAAGCTGGTGTTACGGACTATAAGGCTTTTGCGAGTGAAGTTGTTCAAGCAATCCCTGATGCTTCGATTTCATTTGAAGTGTTCGCGAATGACATGGAAACAATGGAGAAAGAAGCTGAGATTTTAAAGGAATATGGTGACAACGTGTTCGTAAAAATTCCTGTTGTGAATACGAATGGTGAATCCATGATTCCACTTATTGAAAAGCTCTCACACAAAGATGTAAAACTTAATGTCACTGCGGTTTACACGATTGAACAAGTGAAAGCTATCACTGAAGCGGTTAAAGAAGGTGTACCTACATACGTCTCAGTATTTGCGGGACGTATCGCAGACACAGGTGTTGATCCGCTACCTTTAATGAAAGAATCGGTTAAAGTGACGCATGAAAAAGAAGGCGTTAAGTTATTATGGGCGAGTTGCCGAGAATTATTTAACGTCATTCAAGCTGATGAAATCGGCGCTGACATTATCACTTGCCCAGCTGACGTTGTTAAAAAGATCCCGAACATTGGTCGTAATATCGATGAACTGTCAGTTGATACAGTTAAAGGGTTTGAAAAAGATATTCTAAAGAGTGGTTTAAGTATTTTATAAAAAACTAAAAAAATTAGCCTTGAATGATGGTTGAGGTACCGTCATTCAAGGCTTTTATCATTTAACCATGCACTTAAATATATTGTTTGGCTATATTACGACTCTCGCAATATTTATGATATGCCGCATTCAAAGTATCTAAATTCTTATTATTATCTATGATCAAATGTTCTAATTCTTCATGAATCGCATAAATACGTGTGACTAAGTGCTCTAAGTTCTTTTCAGCAAACTCTTCGCTTGTAAATATAAAGAATTCAATGTGTAAGTTTAATGTATAAATTTTTTGAACATCGTTTAAATCTTTATAGTTAAAAGGGTTTTCTTTGGTGTTTCTTACTTTCTTCATTAAAAAAGAGATATGCTCATCCACTTGGGAGAATTTGCGTCTCAAAAAGATTGTTTTACGATTGCTCATAGTTAGTCGGCACCTCCAATGTAAGTAAGCATTAACAATTACATTATAGCCTAATTTAGATAAAAAATGTAAATATTTTACATTTGTTGTTGAATTGCTTGCGATTATCACTTTTTTAATCGTATATGAGGTGTCATATTATTTCTAAAATATCTGTTATGCGGAGTTTCTGTGTTTGGTTGTTCACTTTCACGATAATTAAATTTTCGTGATGATACACTTTAGAAAGTGATCCTTCAAGTTGGTTGACTTCTCCCTCGCTAAAATATTTAATTTTACATCTAGGTTCGTGGAAAAGCTTAAAACATAACATATGATTTAACTCTGCTAACTGATCTTCACTTAGAAGCGGCTTTGTAATCTTACTTTGATCGTCGATGTGGTTTTGGATAGCATCAAACTGTTCTGGTATCGTGGCGAACGGTGCCCATTTAACCATACCGCGTCCTTTAGGAATTCTAGGGTTTAAATATTGCCTTGGAATATTGCGATAATCCGTTTCATCTTTATATGCATCTGGTAGATTTTGGAAAGTAGTATGCATGATTGATCACCTCGTCATCACTTATTATAAGAACATATGTTCTGTTTGTCTATATCTTTCATGTAAAAATTAAATTAAGATTGTTTAAACCAACCAAAAACTATAAAATATGAACATAATGATTGTTTAATAAAAAAGGGTGACGTAATGGAAAAGGAAGCATTTTATAAGCACGTGCAAAAACAATTATGGTTTTTAAATTTTAAAGAAAAGCAAAAGCTTAAAACTGTCATTCAGCATGACAAAACTGGTGAAAAGGTGGAGCATCAAAATCCGAATGCTTATGCTCAGAACTTTCTCAAGACATATATATTTAAAGATAAACCAGTTACAAAAGGGAATTTGATTTCCGCGTTAGTTGGACTGTTTATTTCTAATATATTAGGACTTGGATTATTCTTGTTCGGATTAATAACATTGTTAAATAGCGTGCACCATTTTATAAGACCGATGAATGATTTAAGTGTTATGAACAATACGTTGATTCTGCTCGGGTCGGTCATCATCATGTTGGTTAGTATCTTTTTCTTAAAAGTTACGATTGGTTATTTTACGAAAAAGCTATTAATGTATAAGTTTAATCAATAGCATAACTTAAAAAATATAACATTAAGCCTTCTTTCCACTTTTTAGACAATAATTGGTAGGGAAGATTAACACTTAACTGAACATTACCTTTAAAATGAATCGTAGTTTCATTTGTAGATTGTTGTGATAAACCTACAACGTTACATAAATTGATATAGGTATTGATAGGTGAACGCTTAGCAAATAAAGGAAGTAACAAAAGGTCATTGTGTACAAATATTGGAAGTAGTTTATTAATATTCAATATTTGTTTAGCGATGGCTTTTTGTGTTTTTAAAGACTTTTGATGTTTGTGGAGGAGCATGTTTAAAAGGTTTACATGTGTCATATCGACTTGAACAGGCTGAGGTTGTTGCATGTAGTATAGATCAAATTGGAAGTCTTGACTGTATGAAGTAGTGAAGTACAACAAAGAATGAGTTGGAACATGCATAGGAATCAAGTCCTTTCATTGAAGAATGCCTGGTATTTAAGTTGAGAGAGGCGCTTGTATTTACGTAGGGTATTTGGAGATTTGTGCATGAATTTAGCAATCTCGTGTAGCTTATAGCCTTGTGACCTTAAGATAAGCCATTGTTTTTCCTCTATTGAGAGTTGGTCGATAAATGCATTAAATTCAGCATGATTAAAGGAGTAGGGTTCTGGAAGGTTTAAAGTAGAATCATAGATATCTTCTAATAAAGGTTCACGATATTGTTTGCGTAGTAAATCAATGAGATAGAAGTTTAGGAAGTGGTAGTAGTAACGTGCTTCGTTATCATTTTTAGAAGGATCATAGTTTTGATAAAGTTGCCAAAGCTTGATAGAGAGTAATTGTTCATATTCATCATAATTATACCTTATATGATACTTATGGAGAAGATGATGTATCATTTTATTATATTTATTGTAAATTTGGTTGAAATTCATAGAGCGTTTGTCCTTTTATTGTGAGCCACAATTCGTATTTCCGGATTAACCAAATTATAGATAAAACAGAATTTGGTGTCATATTGCGAATTGATATTATTCATGTTCGATAGTAAAGTTAAACATCATTTATGATTCAATATGAACGTTTAAAAGGACTTAAGTAATAGATAAGGTTTTTCAAAAGAATAAATTAAAATTAATAAAAGAGGTTTCTCAAATTAAATCGAATTATTAGAAGAAAAAGAGTATTGTGACTATTTATAAAAGGATTTAAAGGCACCATGCCTCATGATAATCTATAAGCAGTTAAATAAAATAAAAGGAGATCGAAATGCAATGCGTATGAACACTATTTTTAGTCACTTCAAGCAAAAGACTTGGTATTTAGAGGACTTCATATTTTTAATTTATTGCATGTTTATTACTGCGTTGGTATTAAGCTTATTTACACCAATCGTTGTTGCGGTTATTGCAGGTCTAATTATTGGTAGCCTTGTGTACGCTGTTGTATTTGAATTAGATATATTTGATTTTGATTCGTTTTTAAAAAATCGAAAGACAAATCAAAAACAATAGATCTAAAGGTTGAGGTTGAGGGTAACTCAACCTCATTTTAGTTCAGAGAAAAGTTGAGCTACATGCGTTAAATCTTTAGCACTAACATGCTTTTGAAGTAACAAAGCATTTGCGAAAACACGCAAATTGGTGTTAAATAAGGGTGTAGAAGAATCGTAAAAATTAACATTTTTGTAGCATATAATCCATCATTTATATAGAGGTTCAGATATGAGGAGGTTTCAATGGATTACGAACACTTAAATTTAGAACATTTCTTCGCGCGTAATGACGAATTAGACAGAATTAAAGATAAATCAGATTTTGTAATGATTAATAATCTAACGAATGAAATGCAATACCGTGATGGTCAAGTCGAAGGTTCCATAGATTTAAATCGTTACTATTATAAAAATCGCTCACAAGCTATGAGTTTCATCATGATGGATTATAAAAGAGAAGAGTAACGAAGTGACGATAAAACTTTAAAGAGGATTAAGTTTTATCGTTTTTTTATTGAAATATTTCCGTTTGTTTGCAATGAAATGTTAAATTAAGTAATAAATTGATGATTCAATAGTAGAGTGATAAAATTAAGCTCTATCATACATATTTTGAAAGTTGGATTTCAGTATTTGAGAGGTGTAGATATGAAACAAGAGAAATCAGGCTCAAAGTTGGCAATCGTCGGATTGTTACTTGCAGTATTAATAGCAGGTATTATCTTTTTCATGATGATTGCAGATCAAATCTTCTTTGAAGATGTTGAAGAGGTCGTTAAAGTTGAGCAGTTAGATACAACATTAGATAAAGCAGCGAAGAAACAAATCAATAATCACACAAGTCAACAAACATCTGATGATAAAAACAAAACTTGGCGAGATGCTGATAGTGAAGAAATAAAAGAAATGCTTGATACCGAACGTATTGCTGATGATAAAGAGCAAAAGTATCAGTTTTTAAATCTCTCAAAATACCAAGGGATTAAAGAAAATAGAATCAAGCGTATGTTACGTGACCGTGAAATGCTTAGAAATCATACGGATGATTTTGTAAAAGCCTCAAAGAAATACAATATTAATGAAGTTTACTTAATTTCTCATGCAATCTTAGAAACAGGCGATAATAAAAGTGAACTTTCTAAAGGTATTGAAATTGATGGTAAAAAATACTATAACTTCTTTGGCGTAGGCGCTAGAGACGAAGCACCAATTAAGACTGGTTCAGAGTACGCTAAGAAAAAAGGTTGGGACACACCTGAAAAAGCTATCGAAGGTGGCGCAGAATTCATTCACAAACATTTCCTATCACGTACTGGTCAAAATACGTTATATAGTATGAGATGGAACCCTAAAAATCCTGGGGAACATCAATACGCTACGGATATTAAATGGGCAGAAAGTAATGCTTCTTTAATCTCAGAATTCTATGAAGATATTAATACAGAAGGTAAGTACTTCACAGTCTTTCATTATAAGTCTGGCGATGGTGATGGTGAAAAAGAGAAAGCATCTATTAAAGACAACTAGATATAAAGAGAAGGTAGTTCAGGTCAATAAGACGTCTGAACTACCTTTTCTATACGTTCTAACTTTACGATTAAAGGGTAATTTATTTAGCAACGTTTTTGCGAGATAAGAAAGCAAAAATGACGATCATCACTGAGATAACTTTTAGTATAAATTTCAAGATTATCACTCCGTTTGTTGTCAGGATTTATAATAGTTTGTAATTTTACTATATCTTAAATTCAGAATCAATGTAAGATATTTGAAATTCTGAATTTGAATGCTTTTGAAAAGGGTATAAATAATGTGAATGAACGTTTGGTATTATAATAAACGTAAATAAAAAACGAAAAAGCTTATAAAGGAATGATATATATGAAGGTAGCCGTTATTGGGACAGGTACTGCAGGCGTCAGTATTCTTAGAGAAATGGTGAAGTACGATAAATTTGAAGATATAGAAATTGATGTTTATGATAATTCTCGCAATATGGGGCAGGGTGTGCCTTTCCAAAATGATAGCGAAGAACTTTTAATTAATTTACCGGCTGACCAAATGTCTTTAAACTTAGAGAACCCGTACGAATTTCGCGAATGGTACGAAAATAAAACCGAACAAAAATATGGGGATGCCACTTACTTACCACGCTATTTATTCGGTCAATATATGAGACATTATTTAAGCGAAATAACTGAAACTTACAAAAATATTAATATAGTAGAAGAAGAAGTCACTCAAATATTTATTGAAGAAGATAAATCGCTAAAGGCAATTATTTATAATGTTTGTACGAATAACGATCACAGTTTATGTAAGCAATACGATTATGTGTTCTTTACGGTTGGTTCACTATCATACAAAGATCCTTACAATTTAAAAGGGAAAAAAGGTTTTATTCCGTCGCCATATCCAACAATCTCAACGCTTGATGACGTTAAAGATAGAGACCGTGTAGCTGTAATTGGAACTGGTTTAGCGAGTATTGACGTTGTACGTTATGTGTTAAAGCATCATGACAAAATGCCAGTTACGATTGCGAGTCGCGGAGGTAAATTACCTAGTGTACGTGGAACAAAATATGATATTGAATTACAACATTTAACACAAGACAACTTCCAAAAACTTAAACTTAAGAACTTTGGCGTCGTACCTTTAAATGAAGTTTTAGATTTATTTAAGAAAGAATGTGATACATTAGGTATTCCGCTTAAAAAATTACTACACCGTAAACAGGGTAATCCAGTGCGTGACTTAAACTACGACTTAAGACACGCAGATGAGGTAGGGCTTTTCCAAAGCTTGATTGAAGAAATTAAAGAAAATATGAATTGGATTTGGAATAGTTTATCGAAAGAGGATCAAAAATTATTTCACACTGAATATAATGGTTATTTAAAAGACAATGCGAACCCTATGCCTACGTCTACAGCTAAGTTATTAATCGATGAAATTCAAATGGGTCGACTGTCTATTAAAAAAGGTGTCGAGAATGTAAGACATTATTATGGTAAGTTTAGAATCAAATATAAAGGCGTTCGAGATGAAGTTCGCTATGATGTCTTAATTAATGCGACGGGTCCAAAGACGCATTTAGATGAGTTAGATAGTGATGACGCGCTCGTTCAAGACATTTATAACCGCCAAATTGTTCAACCACATCCAATGGGCGGTGTACAAATTGTACCAGCTACGAATGAGGTCATTAGTTCTAAATACGGAACGCTAAGTGACTTTAGAGTGATTGGTCAGTTAACGAATGGTGTGAACTACCAACGTAATAGTGTGACAATGATCCTACAACAAGTAAGAACCGCTGTTGAATCCTTATACAAAACAGTAGACGTTAAAGAGAAAGTTTCTGAGTCAAAATCTAAAGATGACAAATCTAAGAAAAAAGAGAAAAAGAAAGCTAAAAAGAAAAAATCTGAAAAAGACGAAAAAGTGAAAAGTAAAAAGTCGCGTAAAGATGACGACTTAGAACAAGACAAGAAAGACAAGAAGAAAGATAAGAAACACAAAAAGAAAAAAGAGAAATCAAAAGACGATAAGAAGAAAGCGTCTAAGAAAGACAGTAAAAAGAAAGATAAGAAAAAGAAATAAGATAAATAATTTTAAAAGGTTGCGGCGGTTACAATCGTCGTAACCTTTTTATTGTTTAACGTGATGATATTTTAGAATTGTAAATAACCTATGAATAAGGTATGATATTGATATCAGAATATTTCTGATTTATCACCTAATAGGGTTTAAATATAATTGAATAGAATTCTTTCGGGGCAAGGTGAAATTCCTAACCGGCAGTAAGTTAAGCCTGCGACCTGCATAATCTTTATGTGGCTGATCTAGTGAGAATCTAGAGCCGACAGTTAAAGTCTGGATGGGAGAAAGAATGAAGATGCTCATTGTAGCATTGTATTAAGTGTGCCTTTTTATAGAATGAAAGGCTTACTTTGTTATACTTTTCAAACCATCACCTGTTATACGTCGGGTGTTTTTTTATGAGGTGATAACATGACGAATTATTTAGAATATGCGATTTCATTGGCAGAAATGGTAGACGGTCAAACAGGTCAAAATCCACCTGTAGGCGCGGTTGTTGTTAAAGATGGCAATATTGTCGGAATCGGTAGCCATTTGAAACAAGGTGAAGCCCATGCTGAAGTTCAAGCGATACATATGGCCTCTGAACGCTGTAAAGGTGCGACGATATATGTGTCTTTAGAGCCTTGTTCACACTATGGTAGTACGCCTCCATGTGCGCTTAAGATTATCGAGGCTGGTATTACAAAGGTCGTTTATGCGACCAAAGACGTTTCTCTTGAGAAAACAGGTCACGATGTACTTGAGGACCACGGGATTGATGTGACGTATCGTCCAAGTGATCGAGCGCATCGATTGTATGACAGTTTCTTCAAATCTAAATCTCAACAAAAGCCAATTGTTACGGTAAAAGTGTCATGCTCGCTAGACGGTAAACAAGCGAATGACCATGGTGAGAGTAAGTGGATTACGAACAAGAAAGTTAAACAAGATGTCTTTAGATTACGTCATGAACATGATGCGATATTAACAGGTCACCAAACTGTCTTAGCGGATGACCCAACTTTAACGACACGTATTGAAGAGGGTAAAAATCCTAAGCGATTTATTTTATCGCGTAAAAGTGATATCCAATTCGACCAGCAAATTTACCAAGATCCAACTCATCCAGTAACTATTATTACTGAGAATGAAAACTTGAAATCGCCATATGAACATATAGAAATTATATATTTACCTAAATGTGAAGTAGAACAGATCTTGAATGTGCTTTTCGAAAGAGGCATTGGTCGTGTGCTTGTTGAAGCGGGCCCTAATGTATCCTCACAATTTCTTACTTCTTCATTTACCAATCAATTCATTCTTTATTATGCCCCGAAACTCATAGGTGGAACTGGTCAATATCAGTTTTATCAGACTGATAATGTGAATCCACTTGACCAAACACCTCAATTTCAAATTATGAATACCCAAATGTTGGATGATAATGTCAAACTCACTTTAAAAAGGAAGTGATACGTATGTTTACCGGTATTATCGAAGAAGTCGGTGAAATAAAACGTATGAATAAAAGTGGTCCTGTCGTTGAGATAACAATAGGCTGTGATAAAATCCTTGAAGATATGCATATCGGTGATTCTATTAGTGTAAATGGGACGTGCTTAACTGTGACGTCTTTTACAAATGAAAGTTTTACTGTCGATATGATTCAAGGTACAGAATCGATTACGTATATCGCCAAATTGAAACAAGGTGACCGCGTGAACCTAGAGCGTGCGCTACTTGCGACCGGACGCTTAGGTGGTCATTTTGTTCAAGGACACGTTGATGGACAAGGGACGATTGCAAGTATTAAAGCGTCAGAGAACGAATGGATTTACACCATTAAATGCGATGAGAAACTTTTAAATCAGATGGTGCAACAAGGTGCCATAGCGGTCGATGGTATAAGTTTAACAATCTTTAAATTAACTCAAACTTATTTTGAAATTCATTTAATTCCTGAAACGCGTAAAGCCACTATTTTAAAAGACAAATCAACTGGCGATCCTGTGCATTTAGAAACGGATATGCTTTTCAAGTATGTAGAAAAGTTATCTCAACAAAAAGGTTCAGAACTAACTAAAGAAAAATTATTAAAATATGGTTTCTGAGGTGTATGAGAATGAAATTTGACACAATAGACGAAGCGATTGCTTCCTTGAAAGCGGGCAACATGGTTATCGTTCTTGATAATGAAGATCGTGAAAATGAAGGTGACTTACTTGCTGTCACTGAATATATGAAAGACGATACGATTAATTTTATGGCTAAAAATGGTAGAGGATTAATTTGCACACCGATATCACGTAAAATAGCTGAGTCACTTCATTTAAATCCAATGGTACAAAATAACAGGGATGTATATGGGACTAACTTTACAGCTAGTATAGACCATAAATCTACGACTACAGGTATCAGTGCACACGAACGCACATTAACAGCTCGAGCATTAATTGATGATGCATCCGAAGCTGTAGACTTTCATCAACCTGGTCACTTATTTCCATTGATTGCAAAAGACCGTGGTGTGATTGAAAGAGAAGGTCATACCGAGGCATGTGTAGATTTAGCGCGTTTATCAGGTGCTAAGCCAGCAGGTGTTATTTGTGAAATCATGAATGAGGATGGCACGATGGCTAAAGGCGAGGACCTACAAAAGTTTAAAGAAACGCATCAGTTAAAAATGATTACCATCACAGACTTAATTAAGTATCGTAAAAAATATGACGCTTTAATTCAAGAAGAAGCTAAAGTTAAAATGCCTACTAAATTTGGCGAATTTGAAATGTATGGCTTTACTTCTATAATTGATAATCAAGAACATGTTGTCATTAGTAAAGGGGATTTAAGAGAAGTTGAAAATGTCCGTATTCATTCGTCTTGCGTAACGGGAGATATCTTCCATAGTGAACGCTGTGATTGCGGCGACCAACTTGAAGCAGCGATGTCGTATATTAATGAACACGGAGGCGCCATCATTTATCTCTCTCAAGAAGGCCGTGGCATTGGTTTAATGAATAAACTTAAAGCATACAAGCTCATCGAAGAAGGACATGATACAGTGTCAGCTAATGAAGCTTTAGGCTTTGAAGCGGATTTAAGAGAATACGGTGTAGCTGCCCAAATCCTTCGTCACTTAGGTATTAAATCGGTTAATTTATTAAGTAACAATCCTGATAAGTTTACTGGTTTAGAAGCCTATGACATAAATATTAATTCGAGAATTGAATTAGTAACAAAGCACAATGAACATAATCATGAGTATTTAATTACAAAAAAAGAAAAAATGGGACATTTAATTTAGGAGGTCATTTAGATGAATTTTGAAGGTAAATTAACAGGTAGTGGATTAAAAGTAGCAATCGTGGTTAGCCGTTTTAACGATTTTATTACGGGTCGCTTACTTGATGGTGCTAAAGATACATTAGTGCGTCATGATGTTAAAGAAGATGACATTGATGTCGCTTATGTACCAGGTGCATTCGAAATTCCACTCGTAGCGAAAAAATTAGCTAAAAGTAATAAATATGATGCAGTAATTACGTTAGGCTGTGTCATTCGTGGTGCAACAACGCATTACGACTACGTATGTAATGAAGTTGCGAAAGGTGTTTCTCATGCGAACCAATCAACTGATACGCCAGTTATCTTCGGTGTTATTACAACTGAGACAATTGAACAAGCAGTAGAACGCGCAGGTACGAAAGCTGGTAATAAAGGTGCTGAAGCTGCAACAGGTGCTATTGAAATGGCAAACTTATTAAAAAGTTTACCTGAAGCATAAGTTGTAATTTGAAATAACGATAGTTGAAATAATGAACCCCCCCAAGGGAGAAAGCGTGCTCCCTTGGGGGGTTTTTGTAATTTCTATATGTGATGGATTTAGTGGACTAGGTATATCCTGGATTAAGTATGATGAGGGGAGTAGGGTGCAAGACTTGATTAGATATTCGTCATCAAGTTTGAAACGGTCTGAGACTTGATTAGATATTCGCCATCAAGTTTGAAACGGTCTGAAACTTGATAAGCATTTACGCATCAAGTTTGAAACGGTCTGAAATTTGATTAGCATTTACGCATCAAGTTTAAATCGGTCTGAGACTTGATTAGGATCACGTCATCAAGTTTCAAGTGCACCCTAAAGCTTGAAATATCTCAAAATTTCTAAAAATGAAAAAACTAGGGATGCACGCATCCCTAGTTATCATCTAATTAGCTTGATTTTTGATTGTTATCAAAATCAGGTGTTACAAATAACTCGCCATTCACTTGTTCGTGAGCTTGGTTTGATTTGTTGTAACCTTCGTATTTATGAAGTTGTTCGTCTTTATTGTCTTTTTTCTTATTCTTACCGAATAATGAAGCAACACCAGCGATTAAACCACCAACGGCCACTGCACCTGCAACTGCTGAACCAACGACAGTTAAAGTTTTAGGTGTTACAAATTCTTTGAATGCTAAGTTAATGTTTTGAGGTCTTTCAGCTAAGCGTCTCATGAAGTATGCAAACCAATCGTCACCGTATGGCACATAAATCGTGAAATTATAGCCTTCTCTAGCAATAGATTCAGCTAACTCGCTTCTGAAACCGTATAACATTTGGAATTCAAAGTGATCTTTATTAACGTTATTATCTTTAGCAAATTGTTTCACATGATTGATAATATCGTGGTCATGTGTTGCGATTGACGTTAAGTTAGTCGCAGTTAATAAGCGTTTCTCGATAATACGGATATAGTTTTGATCGATTTCTTCTTTAGTTTGATATGCAATAGAAGGTAATTCTTTATAAGCACCTTTTACGATACGTAAACGTAAGTCAGGATATTTATCTGCAATTGCTTCAGCGTCATATAAATATGTTTGAATTACTGTTCCTACATTCTTGAACTCGCCGCGTAAGCGATCTAATGTTTCAAGGATGTGATGTAAGCTTGCAAATTTTTCAGTATCAATATTGATGTGGATGTTACCACATTTGTGTGCTTCTAATAAAATTTCTCTTAAATTTTCATATGCAAGTTCTTTGTCGAATTCACTACCTAGTTGGCTAATCTTTAAAGAAATATGTGCATCTACATTGTGTTCATGAATCGCGTTAATCACTTCAATGATTTTGTTTTTAGATTCAATAGTACCCGCTTTGGTATTAACAAACTCCCCTAAGCTATCTACAGATACAGAGATATTCTTTTGATTTAACTCCTTGATAGTTTCAATAACAGACTCGATAGTCTCTCCAGCAACTACTTTGTTTGCCCCCAAACTCGGGCCAAACTTTCTAGCTAACTCGTTTAACGCGGTACTGTTAGAAAGACCAATAAAAAAGCTCTTAAATAAGCCCATGAAAATTCCTCCCATTTCTTTTCTTTTTACTAGTGTATCACGATTCAGAAATGAGGAAAACGTTTTCACATACTTTATTTCAAATTATTGATAATTTTTAGACAATTACTTAACATTTACCGCGTTTGCCTTCGCATCAATAGGTTGCTGCAATACACTGTTTACAACAGGTGCACCACATAATAATAAGATTATGAAAATACATTTTAAGATAAATTTCATAGTTAACTCCTATTAATCGTATTCGTATTCAATTCCAACTTATCATGTATATGTGAATGCCATGATAATCTATTGTAAATTTATATTGATTTATTTTAAAAGTCCTTTTAACCATTATGACAGTGTTTAAGAATCGTTCACTTATTATAAGAAACAATATGTAAATACATCTAACTGTTCCAGTAAATAACGCCTTAGTAATGTAAATTTAGTGTAAATAACACCTTGTAAAATTTACTATATCTTTAAAATTAAATCGTGTTAACCATGGTAAAATATGAATGTAGATTGGAAAAAGGAGTTTTGAGGTTATGTTTAGAGATTTAGGTTTCTACATATTCGGTCATCAACTGGATAAATTTATTCAATATTTTATTTTCGAACTTCTTATTATTACGCTATTAGCAGTTATTGCTACAATCTTTCTTAAGAAGGCATGGGTTATCTTTGCAGTAGTTATCGTATTAAACTTAATCGATATCACGATCATTGCTAACTTTGACGCAGGTGGCCAAGGAATCGGCGCATTCTTCAAAAATTGGTTCACTTTATTCTTAGCAAAATTATTCCCAATGTTCTATGAAATTTTATTAGCAATGTTAATTACAAATTTACCGTTTATGCGTAAGAAATTTAATTTAGCTTAAAAATAAGGGACTTTAAAACCGGCTCTACGTCAAATTCGGTTGGTAAAACCGTAGACGAATGATTTGCTTTTCGCTTTCCTGTGGCGCTCGTTGGGAGCTAAAGCTTCGCTTGGATCTCCCTTACTCACAGAGCCACGGGAGTCTTCAAGCAATCATTCTACACCTATGCTACTTCATGCATAGGTGTTTTTCTTTGTCTAAGTTTATATAAGCGTGACATGAGTAATATTCTGTCTCTAAAGTTTGCGTAATTTCTATAACCATAAGCATTTCTTTTAAGTAATTTTATTTTATTATTTATGCCTTCAATCGGACCGTTAGTTATCATAGGGTGATTTAAAGTATTACATATGAAGGGTAAATACTTCATAAATGATCGCAGTACTCTCATTAAACCTTCTGAAATGTGGTTTTGACGAGATTTATACAGTACTGATCGAAATAAATCAATATCATTATGCTTCAATGCCAGTATTAATTCTTGTCCTATCTCGTAAGTGTTATTGAGCGTATTATCGTTAGATAATAAGTACGAAACGATGTCTTTTTCAGTAATTAAAGTTTTGAATAATCGATGATATTTATAGTTTATAGCGTTAAGATTTAACTTAGGTTTTAAAAGTAGTTTCCAATACCGTTTATATTTATTGTAAAGTGGGCGCCTATTACGTCTAGCTTGATTCATGACTTTAACTCGGGTACGGTTAATCTCACGATTAATTGCCTGAACGATATGAAATCTATCAATAATAACTAAAGCATTAGGGAAAACATCTGATATTAGATCCATGTATGGTTCATACATATCTATACATACTGTCTTAACGCGCTTTCTTGCGTAAAGATCAAACTTCATGAAGTAGTTTTTGAGGTTAAACTTTCTTCTATCACTGACAATGTCAATAATTTGATGAGAAGTACTGTCACAATAGATGAAACTCATTGAAGCATCAACATTTTTAACGCTTTTGAACTCATCCATCATAATGTGCTCAGGCAAATGCGAACCTACTTTATGTCTAATTTCATCAACGGTTTGTTTAATGATTCGAACCACCGTAGGTGATGATACACAACAAGATTCGGCAACAGATTTAATGGAACGTACTTCTCTAACTTTGTCAGCTATAAACATTTTCAAGTTGTTAGATAAGCAACAATACTTATCTACTATAGATGTTTCAGCTACAAAAGTTCGATTACAATTGTGACACAAATAGCGTTGCTTCTTTAATTCTAGTAGACATGGAAACCCACTTAGGCGTGGTAATTTAACATTAATTACTCGAAATCCATGCTTTATAATAGTGCGTTGATGATTAGTGATACCACAGTGTTGACACTTATCAGCTTTGGAAGAGAGAACCCCATAAAGCATTATATAGATTCTTCCTTTTATTTCTTTTTCATCAGTCTTTTCCTCGATGACTAAATTTGGTTCTTTCAATCTTAAGAGTTCTGTTATAAAATTATTCACAGGCGCATTATCTCCTTTTTGTTAGTTTGGTCACTTACAATTATAGAGATAAATGCGTTCTTTTAGTACAAAAAATAATTCGGCTAATGACCTCGAATGAGGTCACCAACCGAATTTATTATAGAGCCTTAAAACCACAGTGAATGCTGTGGTTTTTTATTTGGCTTTTCAAAAAGGGGAAATGTGAAGAATCCTTATCTAATGATGAGTTTTAGACCAGTAAATTTGTGATAATAATAGTAAAGTACCTAAACTTTAAAATGGTTTTTAACATATAAATTTTGATACAATAAAAATGTATGAATTTCTTATAGAAGGGGCTTTAGAGATGTGGAAATGGGAAGCTGAAAAAGAAGCTAAAGGCGTAATCGTCATTACACATAATATGTTAGAGCATACTGGGCGCTATGCTTATTTAATTACGAAATTACGTAGAAATGGCTTTCACGTGATTATGGGAGATTTACCAGGACAAGGCCAAACTTCTCGTATGAATAAAGGGCAAATTGAAAAGTTCGAAGTGTATCACGAACGCGTGCTTGATTGGGTTCGAATCGCTGAAGAATATGAATTACCAGTGTTTGTATTAGGGGTTGGATTAGGCGGTTTAATCTTACTTAATTTATTAGAACGCGTTAAATTAAACCTTGAGGGCGTTATTTTAATATCACCACTTGTTTCATTTAACCAAAGTAACAAGTTCCGAAAGAAAGCACTTGCATCAAATTTTGGAAGTTTAAATAAAGATGCTAAATTTGATATAGGTATTGAATTACACGATTTAACACGTAATTTAGATGTCATTGAAGATGCGAAAGATGATAGCTTAATGATTCGTAAGGTAAGTTATCATTGGTTTAAAGAAGTTATTCACAAGATGAAAGACACGATGGATCATTTAAAAGACGTCCCGCCAATTCCAATGTGTATCATGTATGGTAGTGAAGATGAAATCTCTGATGTTAAAGCGATGGCGCGCCTTCCTAAAGTCTTAAAAACGAACGAAATGTACTTCAAAGTTTGGGAAGGGTTATTCCATGAAATACATAACGAACCAGAAAGGGATTATGTCCTAAGATACATCCTATCATTCTTAAATAATCGTATTTATTCAATTGGCTTTTCAGCGGAAGAAGTTAAATAAAGTATGTCATGAATAGGTGAGAATTTAATGTTCTCGCCTATTTTTTTATGTTTTAAAATTTTATTTGAATAGCATTGAAAAAGCAAAAGATACTTGTTATAATTAGTTTGTGAAATAAATCACATAACTATATGTGAATGGGAGAGGAAAGTAAGTATGGAGTCACAAAAAAGTAAAAAAGTTGTATTAGTAGGTAATGGTGCTGTTGGATCAAGTTATGCATTTGCGATGGTCAACCAAGGTGTTGCAGATGAGTTTGTTATCATTGATTTAAACAAAGAGAAAGTATTAGGGGATGTAATGGATTTAAATCATGGTGCACCTTACGGCATGTCACCTGTGAAAGTTAAAGCGGGTGACTATAAAGACTGTCAGGATGCAGATTTAGTAGTCATTTGTGCAGGGGTAGCTCAAAAGCCTGGTGAAACACGCCTTCAATTAGTAGAAAAAAATACTAAGATCTTTAAATCAATCGTTTCTGAAATCATGGCAAGCGGATTTGATGGTATCTTTTTAATCGCTACAAACCCGGTAGATGTGTTATCTTACGTAACTTTAAAAACATCAGGACTACCTAAAGAACGTGTTATTGGTTCAGGAACTATTCTTGATACAGCGAGATTTAAGTATTTATTAAGTGAGACATTTAACGTATCACCATCAAGTATTCACGCGCAAATTATTGGTGAGCATGGTGACTCAGAATTACCAGTTTGGTCAAATGCGAATATCGCTGGCCAACCACTATATGATATCTTAAAGAACGATCCAGAGAAATCTCAACTCATTGATGAAATTTTTGTTAAGACGCGCGATGCAGCTTATGACATCATTAAAGCAAAAGGCGCGACGTACTACGGCGTAGCTATGGGCTTAATGCACATCACTAAAGCAATCTTACGTAACCAAAATCACGTATTAACGGTTTCAAGTTATTTAGAAGGTGAATATGGAGAAGAAGATGTTTATGTAGGTGTTCCAACTGTCGTTAACAAAAATGGTGCGCGTAATATTATTGAGGTACCACTTAATGAAAAAGAAACAGAACAATTCAATCACTCTGTAAGTGTGTTAAAAGAAATTCAAGATTCAGTTTCACACCTTGTATAAAAGCTTACTTAGTATAATTTACTAAAATGTAGCCTAAAATTAATTATTTAAATAAATATCATGGTTAAAAAATATTATTTTGGGGTATAAACCTATATATATGCTTTATAGGGAGGGCTAAGTATGGCAAGTACACCAAAATATAACGTAAGTGATGTCGTATTACTTGACGAATTACAAAAAGATATCGATACAATCTTTGAGAGTATTGAAAAAGAATATAAATTAACTAAAGACGAATTCTTAATACTTATAACATTATGGCACAAGGGTTCAATGACACTAAAAGAAATGGATAAGTATGTTAAGGTTAAATCATATAAACGTACACGCACTTTTAATGATTTAGTAGAAAAGAAATGGATTTATAAAGAACGCCCTGAAAACGACGAGCGTACAGTTATTATTCATTTCAATGAAGACTTTAAAGATAAAAAAGATGCCCTTGTTACGTATACTTGTGAAGAGATTAAATCTCAAGAAGATGCCTTAGTCAATAACTTAAAAGCAATTATCGATACTTGTAAAATATAAGCCATACAAATAGGGTCGTTGATGATTTGGAATATGACATCCAAACCGTCAACGACCCTGTTTTTTTATGCTCTCTTTTCAATGGCGCAAACAAATGGCGGGTTATTTTTCTGATTAATAAATGCGTACTTAAGTACGTGTGCCTTATCTTGTGGTAATGACTCAAGGTACTGAAGTACATCATCCTTTTCAATTTTACCTTCGTCGTGCCCTGGGTAGATCACGATAACTATGATGCCTTCTACCGTTAAGATATCAAAAATGTTTTTAATCGCCTCTATAGTTGAATGGCTCTTAGTCGTAATGGATTTGTCGCCCTTAGGTAAATAACCTAAGTTAAAGATAGCAGCGTTAATTTGGTGATCGTGATGCGGAATACATGATTTTACGTGCTCGTGACTCTCTTGGAATAGGGTAACGTTTTCAAATGAGGATACTTTGACTTGAGTTGACTTTATCGCAACTTCTTGCACATCAAAGCCGTAAACATGTCCTTCAGGAACCTGTTGAGCTAAAAAATGTGTATCCAAACCATTACCACAAGTTGCATCGATAACAATACTATCTTCAGAAATATGTGATGTGATTAAAGATTTAGCAAAGGGAAGAATGCGTTCAACAATCATTGGATTACCTTTTTCTCGAATTTAGCACCTTGAGCTGAATCACGGTTTGCTAATTCTTTATCAATATCGTTTAGTACTTCCCATTTATTGACACTCCACATTGGTCCGACCATTAAATCGATTGGTCCATCACCTGTAATACGATGTACGATCATTTCTTTAGGTAAAACTTCAAGTTGATCACATACTAAGTTCGTATATTCATCTTGAGTCATAAATTGTAGCATGCCTTTTTCATATTGTTTGACCATTGGCGTGCCTTTTAAAAGATGAAGAAGGTGAATCTTAATGCCTTGGACATCCATTTGCGCAACTTCTTTAGCAGTCTCCATCATCATATCGTAGTCCTCGCCAGGTAGACCGTTGATGATATGTGTACATATATTGATGTTATGTTTGCGTAACTTGGCGATACCTTCGTAATAACAATCCATATCGTGGGCGCGATTAATTAAATCTGATGTTTCTTGGTGCACTGTTTGTAAGCCGAGTTCAACCCATAGATACGTACGCTCATTAAGTTCTGCTAAATATTCAACAACATCATCTGGTAAGCAGTCAGGACGAGTTGCGATAGATAAGCCGACTACGCCTTCTTCACTTAAAGCGGCTTCATATTTTTCACGAAGTACTTCTACAGGTGCGTGCGTATTCGTAAATGCTTGGAAATAAGCAATATACTGACCTTCGTGCCACTTTTCATGCATACGAGACTTAATTTCTTTAAATTGAACTTCGATTGGATCTGCACGATTACCTGCAAAGTCACCACTACCTGCAGCTGAACAGAATGTACAACCACCGTGGGCAACAGTACCATCTCTATTAGGGCAATCGAAACCGCCATCTAAAGCTACTTTAAATATCTTTTGACCGAATTTATTTTTTAAGTGATAATTCCATGTATGATAGCGTTTATCTTCAAAAGCATAAGGAAAATGATTTCCCATAATTTGATATTCCTTTCTGTGATATACTATTTCAAGATTTTAACATATATTATGGTATAGTGGGGATGAATCGACAAAAAAGAGAAAGGAGTCATACACATGAATATGCCTAAGAGTGTTTGGTGGCTCGTAATTGGTATGGCCATTAATATCACTGGTGCAAGCTTTCTATGGCCATTAAATACCATATACATGAAAGAAGAACTCGGTAAGAGTTTAAGTACAGCTGGTGTTGTATTGATGGTCAATTCATTAGGAATGGTCGTTGGTAATCTACTTGGTGGCACGCTTTTCGACAAAATAGGTGGTTTCTTTACCATTATGTTAGGAACCAGTTTAAGTTTGATGAGTACGATATTGCTTAATCTATTCCACGGTTGGCCATGGTATGCGATATGGCTGATTATACTTGGCTTTGGTGGCGGTATGATTGTTCCAGCAATATTCGCTTTAGCTGCAGCTTCTTGGCCAAGAGGTGGACGGACAACGTTTAATGCGATTTACCTCGCGCAGAACATCGGCGTTGCATTAGGTGCAGCACTCGGAGGTATCGTAGCAGAGCTTAGCTTTAACTATATCTTTATGGCTAACTTGCTCATGTATGTAACTTTCTTTTTTATCGCTTTATTTAAATTTAGAATTAAGTACAACGCCACTGTCAAGCAGAATGAAACGTTTGAAGGAATGACGCACGTACAAAACAAAAAGCGTTTTAATGCCTTGATTACATTGTGTGTCATGTTCGTATTATGTTGGATTTGTTATGTACAATGGCAAACAACAATTGCATCATTTACACAATCGCTAAATATATCAATGAGTCAATATAGTTTATTATGGACGATTAATGGTGGCTTAATTTTACTAGGGCAACCGATTATTGCACCGGTCGTTTCAAGATTGAAGCATCGACTGAAATTACAAATGACGATTGGTATCTTCATCTTTATTCTGTCGTTTATCGTAACAAGTTTTGCTCAGCAATTTAGTATCTTCGTTGTCGGTATGGTGATCATGACGTTTGCTGAAATGTTTGTTTGGCCAGCAGTACCTACGATTGCGAACTATTTAGCGCCTAAAGGTCGTGAGGGTGTTTATCAAGGTATCACGAACTCGGCTTCTACTATAGGAAAAGCATTCGGACCACTAATTGGCGGTGTCTTAGTTGATGCATTTAACATGCAAATCATGTTCTTTAGTATGATTGGGTTATTGCTTATCTCATTTATATTCATACAAATATTCGACAGAAAACTTTCACCTTCAGACTTTAAATCATCTTAAACCAATTTCAATACTTGAAATATGAAATGTTTTAAAATAAGATATTAATTGTATAGGAGTAGTAACTTAAAGAGAATTCTTTAGAGAGTTAGTGGTGGTGTAAACTAGCGTATTCTTTTAGGTGAACTTACCAATCGAAATAAAATGTCTAAAATCATCTTAAACGTTTGAGTGCACATATGTGAAAAAGGGTGGTACCGCGGTGTTTCATCGTCCCTTTGAATACTTAAATAGTTTGAGGTGATTTTTTTATTGAATAGGAGGACAAGTGGTGAATTACAACCATAATGAAATTGAAAAGAAATGGCAAGACTATTGGGAAAAGCATCAAACTTTCAAAGCGGAAGATAACTTAGGTCAAAAGAAATTTTATGCCTTAGATATGTTCCCTTATCCATCAGGTGCTGGATTACACGTTGGACATCCTGAAGGTTACACAGCGACAGATATCGTTTCAAGATATAAACGTATGCAAGGCTATAACGTGTTACATCCTATGGGTTGGGATGCATTTGGTTTACCAGCTGAACAATATGCGCTAGATACTGGTAACGATCCAAGTGAATTTACGAAAGAAAATATTAAAACGTTTAAGCGTCAAATCCAAGAGCTAGGTTTTAGTTATGATTGGAGTCGTGAAGTAAGTACCACTGATCCTAACTACTATAAATGGACGCAATGGATTTTCATCCAACTTTATAAAAAAGGTTTAGCCTACGTAGACGAGATTCCAGTTAACTGGTGTCCAGAACTTGGTACAGTGTTATCTAACGAGGAAGTCATTGATGGCGTTTCTGAGCGAGGCGGTCATCCTGTAATTCGTCGTCCAATGAAACAATGGGTACTTAAAATTACAGAATACGCTGACCGTTTACTTGAAGATTTAGAAGATCTTGATTGGCCAGAATCTATTAAAGATATGCAACGTAATTGGATTGGTCGTTCTGAAGGTGCGAAAGTCGTATATGATGTAGATGGCCATGATGAAAATATTGAAGTCTTTACGACACGTCCTGATACGATTTATGGTGCATCATTCTTAGTATTAAGTCCTGAACATCAACTTGTAAATAAAATTACGAGTGAAGATCAAATGGATAAAGTACAAGCGTACCGTGATGAAGCGGCTAAAAAATCAGATTTAGAACGTACGGATTTAGCTAAAGAGAAGACTGGCGTCTTTACTGGTGCTTATGGTATTAATCCACTATCTGGTGAGAAGTTACCTATTTGGATTGCTGATTATGTATTAGCGTCATATGGTACAGGCGCTGTAATGGCGGTTCCAGGACATGATGAACGTGACCACGAATTTGCGACAACATTCGACTTACCTATTAAGGAAGTCATTGAAGGTGGAGACGTTTCTAAAGAAGCTTACCAAGGTGATGGTAAACACGTTAACTCTGGTGATTTAGACGGTTTAGAAAATGAAGCGGCTATTTCTAAAGCAATTACTTTACTTGAAGAAAAAGGTAAAGGCGAGAAGAAAGTTAACTATAAATTACGAGATTGGTTATTCAGCCGTCAGCGTTATTGGGGTGAACCAATTCCGATTATCCACTGGGAAGATGGTTCTATGACAACAGTTCCTGAAAATGAATTACCATTGATACTACCTAAGACAGATCATATCGCGCCATCAGGTACAGGTGAGTCACCACTTGCGAACATTGATGAATTTATCAACGTGGAAGATCCTGAAACAGGTATGAAAGGTCGTCGCGAAACAAATACGATGCCACAATGGGCGGGTAGTTGTTGGTACTACCTACGTTTCATCGACCCTGATAATGATGAAATGTTAGCTGATCCTGAAAAACTTAAACACTGGTTACCAGTTGACTTATATATTGGTGGTGTCGAACACGCTGTATTACACTTATTGTATGCACGTTTCTGGCACAAAGTGCTTTATGATATTGGTGTTGTACCTACTAAAGAACCATTCCAAAAATTATTTAACCAAGGTATGATTCTTGGTGAAGGTAACGAGAAAATGAGTAAATCTAAAGGTAACGTTGTAAACCCTGATGATATTATTAAGTCTCATGGTGCAGACACGTTACGTCTTTATGAAATGTTTATGGGTCCTTTAGATGCTTCAATCGCTTGGAGTGAAAAAGGATTAGATGGTTCAAGACGTTTCTTAGACCGTGTATGGCGTCTTTTCGTAAAAGAAGATGGCACACTTTCAGATAAGATTGTTACAAATGGTGGAAAAGAGTTAGAAAAAACGTACCATCAAACAGTTAAAAAAGTAACGTCTGACTTCGATCAACTTCAGTTTAATACGGCAATCAGTCAATTAATGGTGTTCGTGAACGAGGGCAATAAAGCGAACGAAATTAACAAGGATTTCGCTGAAGGTTTCATTAAAATGCTTGCACCAATCGCGCCGCACATTGGTGAAGAAATATGGTCATTACTTGGCCATAGTGAAACAATTGCTTATGAACCATGGCCTTCATTTGATGAAAACTTACTTGTAGATAATGAAGTAGAAATTGTTGTTCAAGTTAATGGTAAAGTCCGTGCGAAATTACAAATTGCCAAAGATCTTTCTAAAGATGATATGGAACAAGTTGCTTTAGAAAATGAGAATGTGAAACAAGCTATAGAGGGTAAAGATATTAAGAAGGTTATTGCAGTTCCTCAAAAACTTGTCAATATTGTAGCAAAATAATAGAAAGGATGTTTATTTATGAAATCTATTACTGCAGATGAACTTAAAGATAAAATCATCAATAACGCTCCAGTTAATATTGTAGATGTACGTGAGGATGAGGAAGTTCAAATGGGTATGATTCCAGATGCTAAGCATATTAAGATGGGTGAGATTCCTGACAACCTAAACGAATTTAATGAAAAGGACACTTATTATATCGTATGTGCTGGCGGTGTGCGTAGTGCTAAAGTCGTTGACTACCTTAACGATAAAGGTATCGATGCTGTTAACGTTGAAGGTGGCATGAAGGCATACGGTGATGAAGGCCTTGAAGTAAAAGGCGTTTAATATTTGATTATATTATAGAGGACACATTGCAAATCATTGCAGTGTGTTCTTTTTTTGGCGTGAATACTGTGGCTTCATTTGTAAAGTTGTTAAATTTTTAGCACAAATAATCATTTCTAAAATAAATGCTTGATTTATTTCATAACATAATATACTATTGTTATATAATTTGATTGCGGTGAAAATTAATTTCGATACGTATTTAATTTCTATAGCCATTCATCCCTTTATACTGCTGTAAATCAATTTTTACGCATCAGTTATACCTAGAATCAACATCTTAAGAGTGAGGAGATCAACATGAAAGGTAAACAAAACATTAACACTTTTGGAATTCGTAAGTACAAAATCGGCACTTTCTCAACTGTATTAGCGTCAGTATTATTTATTGGAGGATTAGGTGTGGCTAACGATGCACAAGCGGCAGAAGATAACCCTACTGTTAAACAAACGGATACTGAAAAACCAGTCGTACAAGCTATTGGTGAGCAAACTGGTAAAGTGGGAGAAGATCTTAAACCAATTAACGTTGTAGCTACAGACAATGTAGGGGTTGAAGGCATTGCAGTAAGTGGTCTACCAAGTGGTGTCGTTTATAACAATGAAAATGCTACGATCATAGGTACACCAGTAGTTCAAGGTGATTTCACGGTTTCTGTCGAGGTGAATGATAAAGCTGGTAATAAATCAGATGTTCACCAATTTCTTTTAAAGGTTGCTCCAGAAAGTAAGAGTGTATCTAAACTTGCTGATATTCCATTTATGAAAGTTAACAAAGGTGAGCCAATTAAGTTAGTAAACATTTATAAAGAAGGCGTAAATCTTAAAAAGATTCTATCTGCTAAAGTAACAGGTTTACCTAAAGGTGTGACGTTTACTGAAGCTACAGGCATCATTGAAGGTACACCAACTGAAGAAGGTTTATTTACAGTACAAGTAACTGCGTCTTTAACTAAGGATAGATTGCAAGGTAAATCATTCTTAATCCAAGTCGGAGATGGTAAAATTGACGCGCCTAAAATTACAGATGTCGTTTTCAAAGATAAAGAAGGACTTGCTGATATAGCTGTTTCAGGAGTACCTGAAGCTTATGTAGTTATCTTCAATCAGGATGACGTCGTAATTGCCGAAGGTTTACTAGATACAGAAGGCAAAGCTAAGTTTGAAGTTACTTTACTCGGAAATGACAAAGAAATTACAGCCGTTACTTACGATAAGGATGGCTTAGAATCTAAACCATCTACAGCTGTTAAAGTAGACAAAGAAAAACTTATGAAGTATGACGACATCGAAGACGGTACGTTCAAAGATATGAAAGACTCTACAAGAACAGACAGTATTTACGAAGCACAAGTTAAAAAAGAAGCTCAGTCTGGTAAAGGTTCTGTAACAGATAAATCGACTAAAGAAGCTAAGAAAGAATCTAAAGACATGAAGAAAGATTCTAAAGAAGAAAAAGCTAAGAAAATGTTACCTAAGACAGGTTTAGAAACTTCTTCAAATGCTACGGTATTTGGAATTGCAGCTTTAGTAGCGGGTGCAGTATTTTTATCTAAACGTCGTAAAGAGAACTAATCCATACACTTTAAAGCTAGAGGGTCTATGTTAGCCTTCTAGCTTTTTTATTAAGCACGTACATCCTAATCCAACTAAGGGATATGTATGTACGACTAAGGATGTGGTAGCTATAAACAACATGAAACCATTGAATGAATCTATAAAAATACATTATTCAAATCCTTTGCCAGTAGGGAGTTTACACCATTTTCAAGAACATGATTTAGACCACGTTCTTGCCTGTTTTAAACATGCTAATCCGCATTTTCTTAATGGAACCAAAACTGTCATTTCTGAGAAGGGTATTATTACGATAACGTTTCCTGACTTCTCTACAATAACAATTAGTGCTGAGAAATTATTTATCAAGAAGACACATGCTGAATTAGTTCATCTTAATATGCCTACAGAAGTAAAAGTGCAAAATATTAATTATCTGTCTCAAGAAGAACGTAACATGGTTCACACAGCTTTCTTAAGTCGAAATGAACACCTGCCAGAAGGCTCTACAGTTTATGTTGAACGAGATGGCTCATTATTAGTTAAATTTAAAGATATGTCTTATAAGTATTTAAAGAATAAGAGCTATATTAAAGCCATTACTATGGCGGAGTCGATAGATTTTACTTTTCCAGAAGTATTAAAAGTAGAAGATATTAATCACTTATCTGTAAAAGATATTGATGATGTTAGAGCGCGATTTATTGAGGAGAACCCTCATTTACTTCATAAGGGTGAATTCATCTTTCATATGAACGGTAATTTAAGTATTAAGTTCCATGACCAATCGACTATCAATTTAGGGCATCAAAGACTGTTCAAAGCTAAATCGATAGCGGAAATGACGACGATCCGAATACCTTCTAAGATAAAAGTTAAGCAACTAGGGGATCTTTCGCTTCAAGAAAAACATGACATCTTGCATCATTTCTTAGCGTTAAATCATCATTTAGATGAAAGTCAGGTTATCGTAGAAGTTGATGGTAGTATTACGGTTTCGTTTAATGATGATTCAATATTAAATATTGAGCATAATAAGTTAATTCAAGCGATGACGTTAGCTGAAAGTACGCCACTCAAAATACCAACAAAAACAATCGTTGATAATTTAGAAATTCTAACGGTTAGCGAACAGCAGCAAGTAGTAAAACACTTTTTATCTGAGAATCCTGAATTACGTCATAAAGCTACTTTAGAAATAGATGACGATTTGAACTTAAACATTCAATATCATGATGATTCCATGACGACGATTAATAAATCTTTGCTTATTAAGGAAGGGCTTTTAAGTGAGAAAATAAAAATTAAATTTGAAGATCATATCACATCTCATATAAGTAATGAGCTTGATGTGAGATGGTTTATATTTAATTCTGAGGTCTTGACTTATGGTACTGAAGCTCGCATTAATAACGTGGTTGATGTAACGACGCCAGGTGATAAATTGGTTGAAGTAAAAGTTGTATTTCCAGATCATAGTGAACGCTATCATAAAGCGACAGTTACCATCATACCTTACAATAAGATTTATCACATCTTGAAACCAGAACGGTCATACTTAGTTCAATCTCGCTCGTCATTAAAACAAGATGAAATCAATCGTATTCTTAAAGATGTGGCTTATTTAAATCCCTACTTACCTCAGGGCACGACCTTTGACTTCAAAGATGATTTAAAGGTTGTTGTAAATTATCCAGATTGCTCGATAGATAAAATAGACGTTTCAGAACTCATTCAAGAACCAGAGTCTAAGACCTATTTAAAACCGATTTTTAAAGAGGGGATGATGCTTTATCAAGGTGATAGATTAAAGATTGAAGATGTCGTTGAAAATTTTAAGACATTTAATGATCGTTATCATTTTGAATTCTTGGTAGATACAGAAACAATGGCTATTGGTCTTCACTGTCTAGGTATTGATGTAACCTTTCCAAATGGTAGCGTTGAGACACATTATATATACGTTAAAGTTTTACCATTCGATCGTTAATCGTGAATTGGTCAATTCATTACGCCCAAATGTATTAAATAGCTTTATTAAGTGCAGTGCATCAGCACGCATTTAATAAGGCTTTTTTTTGTTTTGTGCAATGTTTTATTTTGGAAAAAAAGGAACAAAATATTATTAGCATGTAAGTGTTAGTATTTGAACTTAACAAAATCTTCATATTCAGTATAGAAAGCCTAAAAGTTAGCGTGTTAGAGTGATTGGAGGAAGATTTAATTTCAAATACACATACATAGCCCAAATATTTTTTTTATTTAAATATTTGAAATTTCCAACATATTACAACTGAATAATAAAATCTTTTGTGAAAGAGGAGAAAAGCCTTGACTACTTCTGAAAAGAACTTAAAGAAAAACAAGCGCATTCATGGGCTTGATTTAGCAAGAGGTACCATGTTGCTTTTTATCATACTTGCGCATGTTCCTATTTATGTTTTAAATCCATATGCTATAGGTTTAGCAGCTAACCACAATGTGGTTGAAAATTTCGTTGATTTATTTATGTATGCATTTGTTACAAACCGTTCGCGAAATTTATTTGCTTGCTTATTTGGTTATGGTTTAATTCTAAGTTACAACAAAAGGCATAAAGACCGATTAGATGGTCATATGCTTAATGCGAAAGGTATCCAAATTAGATCGTACATCCTAATTGTAATGGGTATTTTATTAATCACTTTCGTTGGTGGTCTAGATATTTTAATGTCTTACGGAATCGCTGGTTTAATCTTACTTGGTGTATTAAAAATGAGTCCGAAACAAATTAAGAAATTAATTATTTGGACAACTGTTATATCAGCGATTTATGTACCTATCATTTGGAGTTTCTACGTTCATCTAGCAGGAAACTTTAAATTAAATATTGATTTCGCACCAGAAGATACATATTTCACAACATTTGGTATGCGTTTATTAGCAGTACCAATGACTCCGATTGTTATTCATGTTTTATTACCAGTCATTCCACCGATTTTAATAGGGATGTGGATGGCTAAAGAAAAATTATTAGTTTACTCTAAAGAGAACCAATCACGTCTTAAAAAGTACATGCTTATCGGTTTAGCGATTACTGTTATAGGTGCTTTACCACTGGTATTTGTTGAGCGCGCTACAGATTCTAGTTTATATTATGTTGGTTTCTTATTTGGACTCCAAGTCGTAACGGGTTATGCGTGTGGGTTATTCTTTATTTCATTATTCGGACTTATAGGTCCTAAGGTGAATATGTCTAAAGTTATCCCAACTGCAATCGCAGCCATGGGTAAACGTTCTCTAACGTTCTATATCTTACATGAAACGATTATCGTTATTTTACTATCACCTCTAGGCTTAAACTTAAGCCAATACTTAAATAAAATCACGCTATTACCTTTTAGCTTTTTAATGTGGTGTTGTACAATTGCACTCGCTTACTTTATGGAGAAAAAGGGTATCAAAGGTCCATTTGAAACATTTACGCGTAAACTCATGAAGAAGGGCGTCGACAAATATAAGCAAGCATAAAAAGAAGGGTCTGCGACTTAAACTTAAGTCACTGACCCTTTTCATTTAATCTTCATATAAACCTGCGAAATAACCGGCTACATGACCAGTCACGAGCGCATTCGTAATATTATAGCCGCCTGTGTAACCATGAATATCTAATACTTCACCACATAAGAATAAGCCAGGTGTGATTTTAGACATCATCGTATGAGGTTCAATTTCTTTAATTGAAACACCACCGCCAGTTACAAAGGCTTTTTCAATAGATAAGGTACCATTCACTGTAAAGGTAAAGCCCTTAAACATTTTCGAAAGGTCCTCGATTTTACGAGGGGAAAGGTGATGGTACGTAGTATTTGGATCAATATCAGCTTGCTCGAGCATAAACATTAAATAGCGTTCTTCGATAAATCCTTTAAGGCTATTTTTAATGTATTTGTCTTTATCATTCTTAAGGCGTTTCGTAATTTCTTCTTGTAATTGACCAAGGTTCATTTCTGGAAAAGCATCGATCTGCATATTAATGTCTTGTTTCTTTTGATTCTTTTGTTCCTTATAAACAAACTGGCTACATCTTAATGCAGCGGGACCACTAATTCCAAAGTGTGTAAAAATCATATCCATTTGATGTGTGATTCGCTTTTTACCATTTTTCTTGAGGACGGATACGCCAACATCTTTGAGACTTAATCCTTTAAGACGTTTGTCTTTAATAAAAGGCTCGCTCGATGTTATCGGCACTTCAGTTGGGAAAAGCTCAGTAATCGTATGACCAAGTGATTGAGCAAATTGATAACCATCACCAGTTGAACCGGTATGGGGGACACTGGTACCACCAGTTGCTATAATGACAGTGCGACATTCGAATAACTGACCATCTATAGTTTCTATACCTTGGATTTGACCTTCATGGTGTTTTATTTTCGCAACGGTGCATTCTTCAATCACTTCAACATTTTGAAGCTTTAGAGTTTGAATCAGCGTATCTACAACATCTTGAGATTTGTTTGAAACTGGAAACATACGACCATGATCTTCTTCTTTTAGCTTTACACCACGAGATTCGAAAAAGTCGATGATTGAATGATTGTCAAAAATGGAAAAGGGACTATAGAGAAACTTTCCATTTCCAGGGATATGGCGAATAATTTCATCATAAGGTAAACGATTGGTTACGTTGCAACGACCACCACCAGAAATTTTCAGTTTACGACCAAGTCCTTTTTTCTTTTCTAAAAGCAAGACACTTTGACCGCTTGAACTTGCAGCTATAGCTGCCATAAGTCCACTGGGTCCGCCACCTATGACTATAGTTTGATACATTTTTTGTCCTCCATTCTATATAATGTTATTTTATAGTAATGTGATATGGAAAAAAAGTAGTATCTAAATACATATCGGTGTTATGATTAAATAAAATATAAAATTGAGGTAGGAAGATAACTATGAGTGAAAGCAAAGAATTAGTAAGAGGAACGTTTTTATTAACGTTTAGTGTACTGATTACCAAGTTACTAGGTGTGTTCTTCATTATTCCATTCTACGCCATCATGGGTGATGAAAAGAACTTAGCGCCTTTTAACTATGCCTATGCACCATACAATATCGCAATAGCCGTAGCGACGGCAGGTGTGCCACTTGCTGCATCAAAATACGTCGCGAAGTATAATGCGCTCGGTGCTTATAAGGTTAGTGAAAAATTATATCGATCAAGTTTTATTGTGATGAGTATTACAGGTATTTTAGGATTTCTAATACTCTTTTTCTTATCTCCAACTATCGCAGGTGTTACTTTAGCAAGTGGTTCTAAAGGTGAAGGTGGTTGGACAGTTGAAGATATCACTTGGATTATCCGTATTATTAGTTTTGTTGTTATTTTCATACCTTTACTTGCGACGTGGAGAGGTGTGTTCCAAGGTTATCAATCAATGGGACCAACAGCAGTTTCAGAAGTAACTGAACAAATTGCGCGTATTGCTTTTATATTAGGTGGTAGTTATCTTGTATTAAAAGTATTTAATGGTTCATTATTATTAGCTAACGGTATCGCAACTTTTGCAGCAGCTATAGGTGCCATTGTCGGTTTACTTACTTTATGGTGGTACTGGCGTAAGCGTAAACCATTTATGCAAGAAATGATTCAACAAGATAAAACTGATATACATGTACCATATACAAACATGTATAAGGAATTAATCGCTTATAGTATTCCTTTTGTTATTGTAAGTTTAAATTTTCCACTGTTTAATATCGTCGACCAGTTCACACATAACAAAGCTTTAAGTATGGTTAATGTCGACAGGGAAGTTCAAGATAGTTTATTTACGATGTTAAATATGACGACTAATAAAATCGTTATGATACCTACGTCACTAGCTGCAGGGTTTGCAATCAGCTTAATTCCATACATAACGAAAACGTATGAACGTGGTAATCATGTTGAAATGCATAATCAAATTCGTACGGCATTAGGTGTCTTAATGTTTATCACGGTGCCAGCAAGTTTAGGCATTATGGCATTATCAACACCGCTTTACACAGCATTCTACGAATACCGTTTTGATGGTATCGTACTCTTATTCTTATATGCACCTGTAGCTATATTAATCTCATTATTAAGTGTTACGGCATCTATGCTTCAAGGTATTAACAAGCAAAAACGTACAGTGTTTATTATTATTGGTGCAGTACTACTTAAATTGTTATTAAATATTCCATTAATTATGTTATTCCATACAGCAGGTGCCATCCTAAGTACTTCAATTGCTTTACTCGCAGCCATCATTTGTAACTTTGCGATTCTGAAACGTCATGCTGGCTTTAACTTTGAAGAAACGTGGATGCAGTTTAGTAAAATCTTTATTTATGGCTTTTTAATGATGTTAGGTGTAGAGTTAGCATACTTCCTACTTAAATTTATAATTGATCCTAAGACAACAATTGGTGCCATGATTATGTTAGCAATTTGTGTCCCAGTTGGTGGACTTATCTACGGTATCATTACAATGAAGACTGGACTTGCAGATAAGTTCTTAGGTGATATACCAAATAAAATTAGAAGAAAAGTTAGGTTTTTATAATGCGAATTGATAAATTTTTAGGCAACATGGGTATTGGCACACGAAGTGAAGTTAAACAATTCATTAAAAAAGGGCTTGTTAAGTTAAATGGTGACAAAGTTAAAACGCCCAAAACGCAAGTCCGACCTGAACAAGATGATATACGTGTTAACGATGAAAGGGTTCTTTACGAACCCTTTGTTTATATCATGCTTCATAAACCAAAGGGCTATGTGTCCGCAACTGAAGATGATGTACATCCAACCGTTATTGATTTAATTCCTGAATATCAGCATTTGGATATTTTTCCAGTAGGTCGACTTGATAAAGATACTACTGGATTATTGTTTATTACAAATGACGGTAAGTTTAACCATCATCTAATGAATCCAAAGCAACATGTTGAAAAAGTATACAAAGTTGAAGCGGCACAACCTGTTCGTGATCAAGACGTGGAGGCTTTTAAAGCAGGGATCACGTTAAAGGAAGGTAAGCTTAAGCCTGCTAAATTAACAATAGGTGACGATTCTAATTTAGCTTATGTCACGCTTACTGAAGGTAAGTATCATCAAGTTAAACGCATGTTTCACGCTATAGACAATGAAGTAGAAGCATTACATCGTGAGCGAATAGGTGAACTCGAACTCGATGCATCGCTTGAAGAAGGTGCATACCGTAAGCTTACTGATAAAGAAATGAATCTACTAAATTACAAAATTTAAGGAACATTAAAAAAGATGTCAATCAAGTTACAATCTCTAAATACGCGTTTATGGACACGTAATTAGGTGTAAGTATAAGTAATGTAAATGTGAACGATGTGCACACGGTTTTTAAGCTCATTTGAAGTATGAAGTGTGTTTAAATTATATTTAGTAGGGTATTACATTTATAAATTAACAGAGGTGATTATAATGGCTAAGAAAAATACAAACTTATTAGGTTTATTAATTGGAGTAGGTGGCGCAGTAGCTGCTACAGTACTTTCTAAAAAAGAAAACAGAGACATGTTAAAAAACGAATATAATAAATACAAAGAAAATCCAGAAAGCTATAAACAAGATGCTAAGAAGAAAGCAACTGACTTAAGCTCTAAAGCTACAGAAGAATTTAACCGTGTTAAACAAGACCCTAAAACGTATATGGAAGAAGTTAAGAAAGATCCTAAAGCTTTTGTGAACCAAAAGAAAGGTGAATTCACTCAAGCAACTAAGAAACAAGAAACGACTGAAGAACGTACTGGTCAATTTGTAGATGAAGGTGGCGGCGACCCATCTAAGAATTTACATGTTGTAACTGAAGAAGAACTAAAAAACAAGAAGTAACTCTAACTTAAAATAACGTTAATACACATTTAACGTACCTATTATATGAAGAGGGCAATTTTATGCCCTCTTTTTTATTCGAAAAGAAGTGCTAAATTCAATCTTGAAGGGGTATAAGAGCGAGACTAAAACTAGGTAAATTCGCTTATAAAAGCGTGTACAATTCATTTTGAGGTCAAGAAAGCTTGATATGACAAACCTTTGTTACAATATACGAAATTTTAAAAAAATTAACACTCATCTCACTGTAGTTTATCCAAAATTTGATGTAAAATATAAAACATAATGACTAATTAAGAAAGAAGTTGATCACCAATGTGGAGAGACAAAGTTAAGGAATATGAAAGTCAAATTATAGAAGACCTAAACGGATTATTAGAGATAAAAAGTGTACGTGAGGATTCTAAAAGCGACGCATCGAATCCCGTTGGACCAGGACCTAAAGAAGCTTTAAATTACATGTACAAGCTTGCTGAACGTGATGGTTTTGATACATATGATGTCGACAATATTGCAGGTCGCATCGAAGTTGGTTCTGGTGATGATTTATTCGGTATTTTATGTCACGTTGATGTCGTACCAGCTGGTGATGATTGGGATCAAGACCCGTTCAAACCTGTCGTTACTAACGACCGTATTATTGCGCGTGGTACGCTTGATGACAAAGGGCCAACAATTGCTGCCTATTATGCCGTTAAAATCTTAAACGATATGAACGTTAATTGGAAGAAACGTTTACATATTATTATTGGTACTGATGAAGAATCAGATTGGTTATGTACAGATAGATACTTTAATACTGAAGAAATGCCTCAACTAGGCTTCGCTCCTGATGCTGAGTTCCCACTTATTCATGGTGAAAAGGGCATCACGACATTTGATTTAATTCAGGAAAAGTCTTTTGAAGATGAAGACGAACCAGAATTCGAATTAAAATCATTTAAATCAGGTGAACGCTATAACATGGTACCTGATGTAGCCATTGCGCATTTACTTGTAAAAGAGAATATGACAGACTGCATCCAACGTTTCGAATCATTCTTAAATGATTATCAGCTTGAAGGCGAAACGCTCATTGACAATGGTATCTTAGAACTCAAAGTCTATGGTAAAGCTGTACACGGTATGGATCCATCTATTGGTGTAAATGCTGGATTACATTTAATGCATTTCTTAAGCGGCTTGAATTTAGATCAAACAGCTTTAAATATGGTTAACTTCAGTGAAAAGTACCTCTATCAATCAGACTTTGGTGAGAAGATGGGTATGAAGTTCCATAGTGAAGTTATGGGTGACGTAACAACTAATATTGGTACAATGCAGTATGACAAAAATAAAAAAGCACGTTTTGGAGTTAACCTTCGATTCCCTGAAGGATTTGATTTTGACGCGGCTATCAAACAATTCGAAGATGAAATTAAGCCATTAGGTTATGCTATTGAAGTTAAGAAAGTGCAACAACCGCATTATGTAGACAAAAACGACCCGTTTGTGAACCAATTACTGTCAGCTTATCGTAACCAAACTGGAGATATGTCTGAACCATTCACAATTGGCGGCGGTACGTATGCACGTAATTTAGATAAAGGTGTTGCATTTGGTGCAATGTTCGAAGATTCTGAGGACTTAATGCATCAAAAGGGTGAATATATTACGAAGAAACAATTATTTGACGCTACAAGTATTTATTTAGAAGCAATACATGCAGTATGTGTGGAGGACTAAGTATGGCTAAAGTTCTTATTAACGAACAATTAATCGATGAACAAGACGCTAAAGTATCTTACGAAGACCGTGGCTATGTATTTGGAGACGGCGTTTATGAATATATCCGCGTTTATGACAATAAGTTATTTACGGTAAAAGAGCATTTTGAACGCTTTTTAAGAAGTGCAACTGAAATTGGGTTAGATTTGGAATATTCTGTTGATGCCTTAATCGAATTATGTCGTGAACTTGTTGCTTGTAATGACATCAAAAATGGTGGTGTTTATATTCAAGCGACAAGAGGTGTTGCGCCTAGAGACCATGCATTTCCTAATAGTGATGTAAAACCTGTTATCATGGCTTTCACTAAGTCATATGATCGACCTTATCAAGATTTAGAAAATGGTATCAACGCCATTACTACTGAAGATATTAGATGGTTACGTTGTGATATTAAAAGTTTGAATTTGTTAGGAAACGTGTTAGCTAAAGAAGCAGCTGTAAAATATAACGCTAAAGAAGCCATTCAACATCGTGGAGACACTGTGACAGAAGGTGCTTCAACGAATGTATTAGTAGTTAAAGATGGCAAAATATATACGCATCCTGTAAACAACTATATCTTAAATGGTATTACAAGACGTGTCATCAAATGGGTAGCTGAAGATGAAGGTATCCCGTTTGTTGAAGAAGCTATCACTACAGACTTCTTAAAAGAAGCGGACGAAGTGATCGTTTCAAGTACTTCAGTAGAAGTGATGCCTGTTATTAAAGTAGACGGTGAAAGCGTTAATGATGGCAAAGTAGGCCCGATTACGAAGCAATTACAAGAAGGTTTCGACCGTTATATTCGTTCACACAGCATTTAAATTTTTCGTTCAAAAAATTATTTATTAAAGAGCCTGTTAATCTGTTCATTTTAAGAAAAATGACACTTTTAGTTTCTGATTTTTGGTTGAAAAGAAACCCCAAAAATTATAAAATCGTAATTAAGTCTTTAAAAGTGAACGGATTAAATAACTATAGAAAATTTTGAAATATGGCTCTTGAATCTTATTTCTAGAGCCATTTTCTATTGGAAAGCGAGGTGAACGAGTTGGAGCAGTTTTATCAGCTGGGATGGACATTAGATTCAGCAGGGGGTGCTTCTGGAGAAGCATATATGGCTGAACAAAATGGGCAAAAGTTATTTTTAAAACGTAATTCTAACCCATTTATCGCTGCGTTATCAGCAGAGGATATCGTACCAAAACTAGTTTGGACGAAACGTATTGAAACAGGTGAAGTTGTTACAGCACAACATTGGAAAAATGGTCGCGAACTTGAGTCTCATGAAATGAAACAACCTCGTGTGGCACGACTTTTAAAACGTATTCATCAATCTAAAACGTTACTCAACATGTTAAAACGTATGGAAATGGAACCTATTACACCGCATATTATGTTACGTAAGATTAATGCTTCTTTATCAAGAGATGTCTTAACACATCACATTATTCGTAAAGCACTCACGTATTTAGAAGATAATAAACCAGAACTTGATAAAGGATTCTTTACTGTTGTACATGGCGACGTGAATCACAACAACTGGTTACTTTCTGATCAAGATGAACTTTATTTAGTCGATTGGGAAGGCGCTATGATTGCTGATCCAGCTATCGATATTGGTATGCTGCTTTACAACTACGTTCATGAATCACAATGGGAAGCATGGTTTGAGACATACGGCGTTGATGCATCGTTAAATCTTCAAAAGAGAATGAAGTGGTATACGGTCATTCAATCCATCGGTATGGTTCAATGGTATGAGGAACAAAAACGTTTTAAAGATATGAATACTTGGCTTCAATTTTTAGACGACGTCATGAAGCGTAACGTATTTATTTAAGGAGAAGTTTCAATGAGAATGCGAAATAAGCCTTGGGCGCTTGATTATTTAAATGAGCACAGTGACATTGTAGATACAGATGGTCAACGTGTCGGTCAAATCGGTGAATGGTTTGATGACGATAAACCGATTCACATCGAAATCGGTTCAGGTATGGGTAAATTTATTACAACTTTAGCTGAACAAAACCCTGATATTAACTACGTTTCAATCGAACGTGATAAAAACGTGATGATTCGTATACTAGATAAAGTACGTGATAAATCGCTGACAAATATCAAATTGATTTGTAATGACGCCGTTGATTTAAAAGATTACTTTAAGCAACATGAAGTTGAACGTATCTATTTAAACTTTTCAGATCCTTGGCCTAAGAAGAGACATACCAAACGTCGTTTAACATACAAGACATTCCTAGAAATTTACCAATATATTTTAGAAGAAGATGGCGAAATTCATTTCAAGACAGATAATAGAGGTCTATTTTCATATAGTTTAGAAAGCATGTCTCAGTACGGCATGTATTTTACAAAGCTACATTTAAACTTACACGAGGACGAACCAAGTGATAATGTGCATACAGAGTATGAGCAGAAGTTCTCCGATAAAGGTTCACGCATCTATAGAATGGAAGCACGTTTTCATAAGAAGTAAATCGCTACACTTTGAGAGCTAGGACGTTATGTCTTAGCTCTTTTTTACTTTTCATGAAAAGGACTTTAGAAACTAAGCACATTCATTTAGCGTCGTGCGATTTCATAACGATAGACGGCAAAGTTTGTTAAAATGAATGTAATGACAAAGTATTTATCGAAAGGGGATATACGATGAAATTAGGTCAATTTTCGATTAACCCGTTAAATGGGGGCGCTACAATGATGGACGGCGGTGCAATGTTTGGTGTTGTACCAAAGCCGCTTTGGACGAAAAAATATGACGTAAATGACAAAAACCAAGTTCATTTACCTACGCACCCGATTTTAATTCAAACGCCTGATCATAATATTGTGATTGATGCAGGTATGGGTAATGACAAACTTACTGAAAAAGAAATCAAAATTTTCGGTGTTGAGGAAAGTCGTATTCATCAAAGTCTTGAACATTACGGACTCACAGTAGATGACATTGATATTGTTATTATGACTCACTTACACTTTGATCACGCAGTAGGTTTAACAAATACTAACGGAGAACGCATCTTTAAAAATGCGACACATTTCATTCAGCAAGATGAATGGCATGAATTTTTAAGTCCAAATATACGTAGTAAAGCAACATATTGGGAGAAGAATCAAGGAGATTTTAAAGACCACATGATTCTATTCGATCAAGCAATTGAGGTTATCGAAGGTATTCGTCTAGTGCATACAGGCGGCCATAGTTATGGACATAGTATGGTAATGATTGAAAGTGATGGTGAGAAAGCGGTTCATATGGCAGACATTTTTCCAACCGTTGCACATTTAAATCCACTTTGGGTTACCGCTTACGATGATTATCCAATGCAATCGATTCGTGAGAAGGAACGCTTGATTCGTAACTTTATTCAACAAGATTATTGGTTCTTATATTATCATGATGAAAGTTATTTTGCGGCTAAGTTCCAAGTTGACTTTAAGACAGTGAAAGAGGCTATTAAGCGTCAAGACGCGCTCAAATGAATTAACCCTACTTCAAAAGGACTTTTGAAATAGGGAAATTAAGAAGAGCTTTAAATTTCTTTAATGTCGATGAGTTGTCCGCTATAGGCGTCTGCGATGAACTCGTAATGCGTGAGTTTGTTATTAAGTCTAGCTGTGATACCGCCTTGGAAAACTTCATATTCGATGCCGAATTTAGAGTATGTGGAAGGCTGTTTGACGATGTATGATGCTTCAACATCATGAAATGTCGACTTTACTTCTTTAATAATTTTATCAGGATTATACATTTGATAATTCTTTTCACGTAAAAGGATTAAGGAAGTAATTGCACCACCTGCTACAACGACAGATAGACCGGATAATAGCATGATGTTACGTTTAATCATGTTTAGAATTCTCCTCCAATAATGAATTAATTTAAGTTTACCACAATCACGTTTAGATACTAAATCAGAAGGAGCGACAGTTATGGAGATTCGTAATGAAACAACGATAGCACGTATTAAAATTTTAACCGAATTACATGGTGCACCTAACTTTGAAGATAAAGTTAGAGCTTATTTAAAGAAAGAAATGGAACCGTATGTAGATGAATTTGTAGATAACCGTATGGGTGGCTTCTTCGGTGTGAAAAAGTCCAATAAGCCTAGTGCGAAACGTGTCATGATCGCAGCTCATATGGATGAAATTGGCTTTATGGTCACTGAAATTACGAAAGAAGGCCTACTTAAGTTTACGAACTTAGGTGGTGTTGCGAATGATATATGGCAAGGTCAACGTCTGCGTGTACGTACGCGAGATGATAAGGAGCTTACTGGTGTTGTTTCAAACATTCCTAAGCACTATCGTACTGGAAAGGAAGGGGCACCTGCAATTTCAGATTTAATGCTTGATATAGGTTGTGCTAGCCCAGAAGAGGTACGTGAGATGGGTGTAGAAATCGGTGACTCGATTGTACCTGATACGACGTTTAAACAATTGACCGAGCATCGCTACCTCGCAAAGGCTTGGGATAACCGCTATGGTTGTGTACTTGCATTAGAAATCTTAGATTTATTAAAGGATGTCGACTTAGACGTAGACCTTTACGTAGGCGCTAATGTTCAAGAAGAACTAGGATTGAGAGGCGCGCGTGCTTCTAGTGAACTAATCGATCCAGATGTATCATTTGTGGTTGATTGTTCGCCTGCAAATGATATGAAAGGTAAAAGTGGACTTTCTGGCGCGCTAGGAGAGGGGACTTTAATCCGTATTAAAGATGGAACAATGATGCTTAAACCAGAGTTCCGTGACTATTTACTTGATATCGCAAACAACGAAAATATTCCGCATCAGTATTATATGTCACCAGGTGGTACAGACGGCGGAGAAATTCATAAATCTAATATTGGTGTCCCAACAGCTGTAATAGGTGTATGTGCACGTTACATTCATAGTACAGATGCTTTATTTGATTTAAGAGATTACTTTGCTGCGAGACAACTCTTGCAACATGCCATTTTAAACTTAAATGATGATACAATTAAAACATTACAATATGGAAAGTAGGAAAAAGTATGAAAGCTTTAGAATCAGAACAACAATTTGAAACGTTAAAAAATGAACAAACGGTATTTATGTTCACGGCAGGATGGTGTCCAGATTGTCGTGTTATCGAACCTGAACTTCCAAATTTAGAAAGCAAATACCCGGAATATAATTTTATTTCAGTCGATCGCGATCAGTTCATTGATTTAGCAGTTGAGCATGATATCATGGGAATCCCTAGCTTTTTACTTTTCAAAGATGGAAAGCTACAAGGGAGCTACATTGGTAAGGAACGTAAATCCATTGAACAAATTGATGCATTTATGCAAAAGTACGTGTGATTAAAGGCATGACTTAGTGTTTAATCACATTTAAACGAAGTTTGAATTAATTTATTCGAGAAATTGGTTTATAATTATTAATATTGATAATATTTCATAAAAAATACCCTTAGGAATTATGTTTTTTTCTAGTCCTAAGGGTATAATTATTGTAAACTAAAATAAGGCATGGAATAGTAGGAGTGTTAATTATGAATGTCTTTTCAATGCGCGATATGTTAAAGGAAAGATTAAATCACTTAGATGTTAACTTTTCTTATAATAGAGATGAAGAAAGCTTAAGAATTGCAAGAACAGACAACAATAAAGGTGTAACTGTAAAACTCACACCGATTGTTGCTAAATATAAAGAACAAAAAGATCAAATTGTTGACGAAATTGTTTATTATGTAGAAGAAACCATTTATCAAATGTGTGATCATGCATTAAATAAGCTCGCAGGTAATGATGTTAAATTAATGCCTGTTATTCGTGCAGCGAGCTTTGATACGAAGACTAAAGAGGGCATTCCTTTCGTTACCGACGAACATACTGCAGAGACGCGAATTTACTATGCAGTTGATTTAGGTAAATCATATAAGTTATTAGATGAAGACATGCTAAAATCTTTAAATGTAACGAAACAACAAGTTAAGGAAATGGCGCTCTTTAATGTACGTAAACTTGAAAATGCGTACAAAACAGATGAAGTAAAAGGTAATTTATTCTATTTTATTAATACTAATGACGGTTATGATGCAAGCCGTATCACGAATACGTTATTCTTAAATGAATTTGAAGCGCAGTGTGAAGGTGAAATGCTTGTAGCAGTGCCACACCAAGATGTACTTATTGTTGCAGATATTCGCAATAATACAGGTTATGACGTGATGGCTCACTTAACAATGGAATTCTTCACAAAAGGCTTAGTACCGATTACAAGTCTGTCATTTGGCTATCAAAAAGGCCACTTAGAGCCTATCTTTATACTTGGTAAAAATAACAAGCAAAAACGTAATCCTGAAGTGATTAAACGTTTAGAAGAAAATCGTAAAAAATTTGAAAATGAAGATAAATAAGGAGTTATTTAAATGAATATTTTCTACAATAAAGAAGCGGTTGGAGACGTCTTATTTCTACAAATTGAACCTGTAGAAGGTCCTTTTGACTATGAGAAAAAGGGCAATGTTGTAAAAATTACTAAAGATAACGACGTAGTAGGCTTTAATATTTTTGACGCTTCAAACACGATGACGATTGAAGGCAATGGTCATATTAAAGTGACGAGCGATTTAGTTGATGCTAGCCGTAAAGCCATTAAAGATGCTGGGTTTGACTACGAGCTTGATGTTGATTTATCACCTAAATTCGTCGTGGGTTATGTCATGGAAAAGGACAAACATCCAAACGCGGATAAATTAAGTGTCTTAAAAATTGATGTTGAAACTGAGCAGTTACAGATCGTATGTGGCGCACCTAACGTTGACCAAGGTCAAAAGGTCGTTATCGCAAAAGTAGGCGCAGTGATGCCAAGCGGTATGGTGATCAAAGAGGCTGAACTTAGAGGTGTACCTTCATACGGTATGGTTTGTTCAATGAAAGAATTAGATCTACCTAATGCACCTAAAGAAAAAGGAATCATGGTACTTTCTGACGACTACACTGTAGGACAACCATTTTTTGAAGAATAAAGAAAGGTAGTGTATATATGAATTGGTTTGATAAGTTATTTGGAGAAGATGACAATTCAAATGAACCATCGCCTAATCGCCGTCGTAAAATGAGACGTCAATCACAACATGATCACACACTACTTCCTCAACATAATGATGTGTACCAACGTCCAAAAGGGAAGTTTCGCTTCCCTGTAGAGATGAAAGAACTTGAAAAGAAACAACAAGAACCAGAAACGTTTAAACCAAAGCAAGATGAACGTGCACCAAGACAACAACAGTTTGAGAAACCATCTTTTCAAAGACGAGATGAAATTAACAGTCGTCGAAACAGAAGACGCGATAAGGTTGATTCTAATCAGCAGAAGCATGAAACTACTGAAACGTACGTACCTAGCAATGATAAGAAGACTTCAAAGCCTCAAACTAAAGAGCGCTATAAGTCACAACGTTATACACCTCAACCATCATCACCAATTGCGCCATATGGTACATCAAGTAAGCAGAAAAAATATTCTCAGCCTGTAAAAGCAAACTTTCATGAAAGAGAGTTTAAGGCGAGTGAAGTACCTTCAGCAATCTTCGGTACGAAGACGCGTCGAGAATTTATCAATTCAGGATTAAATCGACCTAAGTACCAACATGATGATGAAGAACAAGATACGATGACGAACCAATCTCAAAATCATGAACCTTCAAAGGAATCAACTACTAAGCGTGAACACACGTCGCAATCAGCAGAGAACGTAGAACAGAAGTCATCGAAACCAAATAATACAATCAATATCGATAACATTTATGCTTCTCAAATTGTTGCTGAAATTAGACGTGAGCGCGAGAAAAAAGTGCAACAAAAGCGTCGCTATAAAGCTCAACTTGAAGAGAAGCGTCAACAAAATAAAGATTCTGATGATGCGATTCAGCGTGCTATTGATGAAATGCATCGCGCACAAGCAAAGCGTTATTTAGGTGAATCATCTGATGACTATGAACCTTTAGAGTCAGTTGAAATTGACAACGAAGATTCAGATGGTAAGGATCAAGTGAATGCTTCAGACTCTGAAGCATTAGACCTAAATGATACATATACGTATCAAGAAATTGATCTTGATGCGGATGTTTCAGAATCAACTCATGAAGCTGACAGCGAAGAAACGAAACATGATACTACTTACGCTCATTCTAGTGAAGAAGCGGAAACAATTCCTAATAAGGAAGTTACTGAGGAAACGGACAATGAAACGATTACGTATCAGGACGTGAATCAAGAAGAAGGTCAAACACAACTAGATGATGAGACTCAAAGTGAAGCTGGTTTAGAACATGCGTCTTCTCATAATGATACATTGTCAGATGACGATGAAGCTGAAAGCGATCGTGAAGCGAGCACTGAGACGCCTGAAGAACACGATTCTAATCAAACTCAAGAAAGTCACTTTAATGAGGCAGAAGCGTCTCACGATGATACGTTATCCGATGTTCAAATGATGTATGAACAGTCGGCGGACTCAAGACCAGAGGTTTCTTCTGAGGATTACGACGAAGCAGACGACACTGAAAATTTACCAGAGTATGAATCTGAGTCAGAGTCTGAGGTTAATGTAACGCCACCTCCAGCTTCAGATGCATCTGATTTACAAGGTGCGACGGTACCAGTAGAAGATGAGACTCAATTATTCAAAGACGACAACTTTGAGCCTACGACTGAAAGTAATATTACGGTTCCTACTTCAGATATCAATGAAGCTGATGAATCTGAATCAAGTGACCAAGATTCTGATAGTGATGATGCAGTAGATGAGATGAATGAGGGTCAGTCGGCTACTCAAACTGACGCTTCAGATCAAGATGATGATAGCAATGCGCATGACGACTCAAATCATGGTGTGGATCAAGAGATTGTTGAATCTCAAGGTACTCATTCAAGTTATGATGTTTCATCTCACACTTCTGAAAAGCCAATTAAAGATACGCAAGTGAATGAAGGCGAAACGTCTGAAGCAGAAGGGCAATCACAACAAGAAACAAAAACTGCACAAAATGTTCAAAATAATGCCTTTAAGACACCAATTCGTAAAGGCAGCAAGCCATTTAACGTTGTGATGACACCATCTGATAAAAAACGCATGATGGATCGAAAGAAAGCACAACAACAAATGGTTCCGCCTTTAAAACCTGAAGGTCAAAAATTTGATTCATCGCATGATACTTCTAAAGAAAAAGCGCCTTCACAACAAACGTCTGAAGCCAAATCAGAACAAGCGTCAGAAGCGCAAGCATCGCAACAACCGAGCGATAATCATATCACCCAAGCTCAGGAAGGGCAGCCCGTAGCTCATTCACAAGAACCAAATGATGTGACACAACCTCAATCAAATCATCAAGATGCTCAATCAGGTATGAACCACGCTGTAGCTCAAACCGAGCAACAAGCAACTAAACCCGCAGATGAAAAACGTACCATTCGAAGCGGTCCTAACTTGAAGCTACCTGAGATGAAACTCTTAGATGAACCTGAAGTTCAAGAAGTTGATGAATCATTTATCGATGAGAAGAAGACAGAATTAAACGAAGCATTTTACTACTTTAATGTACCTGCAGAGGTCGTTAATGTTGTAAGAGGGCCTAGTGTTACTCGATTTGAGTTATCTGTTGAAAAAGGTGTCAAGGTATCTCGTATAACAGCCTTACAAGATGATATTAAAATGGCACTTGCAGCTAAAGACATCAGAATCGAAGCACCAATTCCTGGTACAAGCTTAGTTGGTATTGAGGTACCAAACCAAACACCTACAAAGGTAAATCTTAAATCTATCGTAGATGACGATAAATTTAAGAAAGCTGAATCTAAGCTAACTGTCGCGATGGGTAACCGTATTAATAATGATCCGTTATTAATGGATATTCAGAAGACACCACATGCATTAATCGCAGGTGCAACGGGTAGTGGTAAATCAGTATGTATTAATAGTATTTTAGTTTCGTTATTATACCGTAACCACCCTGAAGAGTTACGCTTATTATTAATTGATCCTAAGATGGTTGAATTAGCGCCATATAATGACCTACCACATCTTATTTCACCTGTTATCACAGATGTGAAAGCAGCTACACAAAGTTTAAAATGGGCTGTAGATGAAATGGAACGTCGTTATAAATTATTTGCACATTATCACGTGCGTAACATTACGGCTTTCAATAAAAAAGCAAAATATGAGGATCGATTACCGAAAATTGTTATCGTTATAGATGAACTTGCTGATTTAATGATGATGGCACCACAAGACGTAGAGCAATCCATTGCACGTATAGCGCAGAAAGCCAGAGCTTGTGGTATCCACATGTTAGTCGCAACACAAAGACCGTCTGTTAATGTTATAACTGGTCTGATTAAAGCTAACATTCCAACACGAATCGCATTTATGGTTTCATCAAGCGTTGACTCAAGAACTATCCTTGATAGTGGTGGCGCTGAGCGCTTACTTGGTTATGGTGACATGTTATATCTAGGAAATGGCATGAATAAACCTATTCGTGTTCAAGGTACATTTGTATCAGATGATGAAATAGACCGTGTCGTTGACTATATTAAGCAACAACGTAAGCCTAATTATGAATTTGAAGAGAAAGAACTACTTAAGAAGACACATGAACAACCTAAGGATGAATTGTTCAATGAAGTGTGTCGCTTTATGGTTCAGGAAAATAACATTTCAACTTCATTAATTCAGCGACAATTCCAAATTGGGTACAATCGTGCTGCACGAATTGTGAGTCAATTAGAACAATTAGGATACATTTCAGGTCAAAACGGTTCTAAGCCTAGAGAGGTTTATATATCTGAGTCTGATTTAGAAGAAATTTAATCGTAATATTTAGAGAGGAAGTGTTGTCATGACAAAGTATCATTTTGTTGGGATAAAAGGTGCAGGTATGAGCTCATTAGCTCAAATCGTTCATGATTTAGGGCACGAGGTCCAAGGGTCTGACATAGAACAATTCGTATTTACTGAGGTAGCATTAGAAAATAAAGGTATTTCAATCCTTCCTTTCGATAAATCAAACATCAAAGAAGATTTTATTATAGTTCAAGGTAATGCGTTTAAAGATACCCATGAAGAGATAGAAAGAGCGAATGAATTAGGATTAGAAGTTAAACGTTACCATGACTTTTTAAGTGAAGTCATTAACCAATATACATCAGTTGCGGTTACTGGAGCGCACGGTAAGACATCAACTACAGGTTTACTGTCACACGTAATGAATGGTGATAAGAAGACATCATTCTTAATCGGTGATGGTACTGGTATGGGCATTCCTGCTAGCGATTATTTCGCATTTGAAGCATGTGAATACCGTCGCCATTTCTTAAGTTATCATCCAGACTATGCGATTATGACGAATATCGACTTTGATCACCCTGATTATTTCAAAGACATCGATGACGTTGTAAGTGCGTTCCAATCAATGGTGCATAATGTAAAGAAAGCGATTATTGCTTGGGGTGGCGACCCATACTTAACTCAGCTTGAAGCTGATATTCCAGTATATTATTACGGCTTTAGCAAAGATTATGACGTATACGCCGAGAACGTTGAAGTCTCTGAAAAAGGCACGTCGTTCGATGTATATGTTAAAGGTGAATACTACGATCACTTCGTATCACCTCAATATGGTGATCACAACATCTTAAACGCCTTATCCGTTATTACAATTTGCTATCTTGAAAAGCTTAACGTTGAAAATATTAAAGAAGCACTTCTAACATTTGGTGGGGTTAAACGTCGTTTTAACGAAACAGTTGTAGAAAATCAAGTATTAGTTGACGATTATGCTCACCATCCACGTGAAATTAGTGCTACAATTGAGACAGCACGAAAAAAATATCCAAACAAGGAAGTTGTTGCAGTATTTCAACCGCATACTTTTTCAAGAACTAAGGCATTTTTAGATGAATTTGGGGAATGTTTAAGTATGGCAGATCACACATACTTATGTGAAATCTTCGGTTCGATTCGAGAAAATCAAGGTGATTTAACTATCCAAGATTTATTGGATCGCATCGATGGATCTACCTTAATCGATGAAAATACTGTAAACGTTTTACATAAACATGATAATGCAGTCATTCTATTTATGGGTGCTGGTGATATTCAAAAAGTATTAAAAGCGTACATAAATGAACTTGACACAATTAAAGAGTTTTAACATGTTTATAAATAAGCGTTTTGGGTATTAATAAAAAATAAATAACATTTATTTATTTAATAGCTTATAGGAGGCGTTTTTTAATGGAGTGGATTTTACCAATAGCTGGTATTATTGCTGCAATCGCATTCTTAATCTTATGTATTGGAATCGTTGCAATCTTAATGTCAGTTAAGAAGACTTTAGACAATGTGGCAAAAACTTTAGACGGTGTTGAAGGTCAGGTTCAAGGTATCACTCGTGAATCTACTGATTTATTACACAAAGCTAACCGTTTAACAGAAGACATCCAAGACAAATCAAACCGTTTAAATTCAGTTGTAGATGCAGTTAAATCAATTGGTGATTCTGTACAAAACCTTAACGGTTCAGTTGACCGTGTTACGCATTCAATTACACACAACATTTCACAAAACGAAGACAAGATTTCTCAAGTTATTCAATGGTCAAATGTTGCTATGGAAATTGCTGACAAATGGCAAAACAGAAGCCAACGCAAAGCTGGTTATAGAACAAACAATGTAGCTAATGAACAAAACGTTAACAACAGTAACTTCAACTCAGCTTCAAACAACACAGTTAACTCTAACCACGTAAACACTGATAACCATGAAAATGATTACTCAGGTGGTAACTATAACTCAGAAGATACATTAACAAACAACCAAGATTTAAACAGAACTTTAAATCGTAAATAAGGTTTAATATAACAACAAAAGCGCACTTAAATAAGTTTCTACCTTATTTAAGTGCCTTATTTGTAGGAGGGTATTTTCAATGGAAAATTATAATCGTGATTTATACACACATGGTTTAGAAACGTATGAAGTACCTCAGGAATATGACGAGAATAATAACGGCATCGACTTTGTATTCGGATTTGTAACAGGCGCTATCTTAGGTTCAGCTTTAGGATTAATTCTTGGGCCAATGGCTGGTAAGAAACAAAAAGTTAAAAACATTGATAAAGATAAAGTTAATTACACAAACTCAACGAAACAAGAGTCTATGTCACTTAAAGCGAAAGCTAAAGCAAAAGCTGACCGCTTAAAAGCACAAGCTCGTGACATGAAAGACAACAAAACTAAGTCTTCTTCAGATGACGTTTCAGGTAGTGAAATCGCTGCTCAAAAACGTGCTATCCAATCTGAAGTCGATCAAGATGATTTATCTGCTCCAACTGCTAACGACTTCAACACAGTTACACGCACAAATGATGTTGATTCAACTTCTTCAAATGACCGTGTATCAAACGTTGAAAAAGAAGCATATAAAGGTAAACATGGTGAAAACACTGCAGGTACTAATTCACGCGAAGTATCAAGTGAAGGTGTAGCTAAGGCTGCAGAATCAAACAACTTAACGCAACAAGGTACTGCAGGTTCAAACACGCGTGAAGTATCAAGTGAAGGTGTAGCTAAGGCTGCAGAATCAAACAACTTAACACAACAAGGTACTGCAGGTTCAAATACGCGTGAAGTATCAAGTGAAGGTGTAGCTAAAGCAGCTGATTCTAACAACCCTACACAAGATAAAACAGCTGGTAAAAATACGAAAGCTGTTTCAGCTTCTGGCTTAGCGGCAGCTAGTCAATCTAGTGCAGTTGAAAACAAAACTGAACCAAGCCGTAAAAACAAAGAAGCACAAACCGTTGAAAGAACAGTAACTGTTGAAGAAAAACGTGTAGATGATAATAACAATGCTACGCGTGTTGAAAAAGGTATAACTACTAATGAACGCCCAGATCAATCTACTTCATCAAACGATACTATTACTAAAGGTTCTGTAAAAAAAGAAGAAGTAGAAAAAATTGATAAAGGCTTACCTAAGAATGAAAAAGTTAAGTCTAAAAGTAAAGTAGAAAAACATACTTTTAATGACTAATAATTAAGTTTTAGAACGAGCTATAGCATAACCAAGTAGGTTATGTTATAGCTTTTTTATTGCGATTAAAGCGTCGAGAATTTGAATAATCGAGTATGAAGTGTGATGTTAACTTACATATCTTTAACGTGTTATAATAAGGCTTTCGATATAGTAGTGCTTTTCAAAATGCGCAAAATTAAAAAAATTCGTATTCAAATAAAATATGATATATAATTAAATTAATCGCTTATTTACGGATGGCTTTTAAAAAAGTTGAAATGTCGAACAAGCGTATAATTCAATTGATAGATTTTTCTGAAAATTTAAGGTTAAGTCCTTGATAAATTAAATCTATACTGGTAAAATACCGAATAATCACTTTTATTTTAACCCTTTAAAGTGTAACAATCGATTTAAAATAATAGCTTAGAGGTGAATCATTATGACAAACAAACTCGAAACATTCCGTGCTGAAATTGAAGATATTAATGAACAGATATTAGAATTATTAACTAAACGAGGTGAGCTCGCTCAAAAAATTGGCGAGGAAAAACGTAAACAGGGTACTGTAATTTATGATCCTGAACGCGAAAAAAATATGATTAATGCGTTATTAGACAAAAACGAAGGTCCGTTTAACGATAATGTGATTAAACAATTATTTAAAGAAATATTTAAAGCCTCTACAGATCTTCAAAAATCTGAAAATGAAAAGCACTTATATGTTTCTAGAAAACTTAAGCCAGAAGATACAATAGTTAAATTTGATAACGGTGGCATCATTGGTGATGGTAACAAGTCATTTGTATTTGGTCCTTGCTCAGTTGAATCACAAGAGCAAGTGGATAAAGTAGCTGAAAACCTTAAAGCGAAAGGTGAAACATTTATCCGCGGTGGTGCTTTCAAACCACGTACGTCACCTTATGATTTCCAAGGTTTAGGCGAAGAAGGGCTTAAAATACTTAAGAACGTAAAAGATAAATACGGTTTAAACGTAGTAAGTGAGATTGTAAATCCAGCCGATTTTGAATTAGCAGATCAATATTTAGATGTCTTCCAAATTGGTGCACGTAATATGCAAAACTTCGAATTACTTAAAGAAGCTGGTCGCACGAATAAACCAATTTTATTAAAACGCGGTATGTCAGCTACGATTGAAGAATTTATCTTTGCTGCTGAATACATTGCCTCTCAAGGTAACCAAAACATCATTCTATGTGAGCGTGGTATCCGCACTTATGAAAAAGCAACACGTAATACATTAGACATTTCAGCAGTACCTATCTTAAAGCAAGGAACACACTTACCGGTACTCGTTGATGTCACGCATAGTACGGGTCGTAAAGACATCATGTTACCTACAGCAAAAGCTGCCTTAGCAGTTGGGGCTGACGGTGTTATGGCTGAAGTACATCCTGATCCATCTGTTGCTTTAAGTGACAGTGGTCAACAAATGGATTTAAATGAATTTGATAAGTTCTACGATGAATTAAATCCTTTAGCTCAAATGTATAATGAGAAAAAGTTAAAGTAGATTTTAATCAAAATTTAAAAGTAGACAATATATAAGTATTTTAATATAATGATTAGGCACAGGTAATCTATAAAATACACGCACAACACATTCTAATAGGTCACTGTGTAAGGGTGAGATAACGTTTATCTATTCGTAGGTAAGCTGTTATCTCATTTTTTAGTTTTCTTAGTAGACAAGGTGACCTTCATATTTTGCCTATATGCTTAAAAGGGCTTTTCCTGAATATGTAAAAATGTTTGAAAAATCGACATTCATTCACAAATTATTCAAAATTAATCGTTTTTAATTAAATTTGAGATTAAACTTATTTCTTTCTTTATTCATCTGTGTTAAACTTTGAAAGCATTATGAAAACGTTATATAATAAATAATAAAGCGTTTACAAGGAGGAAGAAGATGTCAGTAACGATATATGATGTTGCGAGAGAAGCCCGTGTTTCTATGGCAACTGTTTCTCGTGTCGTAAACGGTAATCAAAATGTTAAACCTGAAACGAGAGATAAAGTTAACGAAGTTATTCAACGTTTAAGTTACACACCGAATGCTGTGGCACGAGGTCTAGCAAGTAAACGAACGACAACTGTAGGGGTTATCATACCAGATATTTCAAACGTTTACTATTCTCAACTCGCACGTGGACTCGAAGATATTGCGACAATGTACAAATATCATACGATCATTTCCAATTCAGATAATGATTCAGAAAAAGAGAAAGAAATCTTTAATAATTTACTTAGTAAACAAGTTGATGGCATCATCTTTTTAGGTGGTACTTTAACCACTGAAATTAAATCTTTAATTGATCAATCTTCAGTACCTGTTGTGGTATCAGGAACAGATGGCAAGGATGACGATATTGCTTCTGTAAATATTGATTTCACTGAAGCGTCGAAAGAAATTGCGCGTCATCTCATTGAAAAGGGCGCAAAGCGCTTTGGTTTTGTCGGCGGTGGCTATTCTAAAAAGGCTGAGACCGATGCTTTTCAAGGCTTGAAAGAAGTGCTTAATGAAAACGGCATTAAATTTGATGATGAATTAAGATTTGTAGGTAATGAAACTTATAAAGATGGTAAAGAAGCGTACGATGCGCTAAAAGGTCACAACCCTGACGCTATATTATGTATCAGTGATGAACAAGCGATAGGTATTGTTCATAGCGCGATTGATGATGGCGTTGATTTACCTTCAGACCTTCAAGTCATCAGCTTTAATAATACACGTCTTGTAGAAATGGTTCGACCTAAGTTATCTACAGTTGTTCAACCGTTATATGACATTGGTGCGGTTGGCATGCGCTTACTCACTAAATTTATGAACAATGAAACCATTGAAGATCAAAATGTTGTATTACCACATCGAATCGAATACCGTGAAACAACGAAGTCATAAATAAAAGTCTAATCCGCTATGTTGCGGGTTAGACTTTTTTAATTATACAAACCAACTATTAATCGTTGATGCTGTCTTACGGTTCTTTTCAGAGATGATATGCTTTCTCGGAATCTCATGGTAATCTAAACGCTCATCTTCCCAAACAGTAGGCATGTCGGTCTTACAATAATGGTGCCACTTGTGCACCCATCTTGGTGGTAACAAGCCATGCTGGATAGGTTCATCGATTAAACTTAAGAAAACGTGACTCCAAGCTCGTGGTACGACACGCCAAATATTATAACCGCCACCACCGAACATGATAACTTTACCATCTGTATAGGTATCAGCGAGTTCTTTAATGACGTATGGAATATGGTATAACGTATCTAACGTGCAGTGGAGATGCGTAAGTGGGTCTGAGTAATGAATATCAGAACCATGAACGCTTAAAATTATATCAGGTTTAAACGACGCAGCAACGTTATGTAACGTACTCTTAAATACTTCCATAAATGACTCATCTTCGGTATAAGGTTCGAGTGGTAGGTTAATAGAATAACCAAACCCTTTATCTTTACCACGTTCCGTATAGTGACCTGAACCAGGGAATAAGAACTTACCTGTTTCATGAATCGAGTAATTGAGTACTTTTTCGTCTGTATAGAAAGACCACTGCGTGCCATCGCCATGATGGGCATCCGTATCAATCACAAGCACGCGTTGACTAAATTTCGTTTCTAAATATTTCGCCGCAACAGCAATATCGTTATAAATACAGAACCCGTTCGCACGTCCGGGAAGGCTATGATGTAAGCCACCACCTAAGTGACAACCATTTTTAATTTCTCCATTCATGATCGCATCGACCAAACTTAAGGCGCCTCCTACAATGCGTGCACTGTGTTCATGCATATCTTTAAATTGCGACGTATCATCCGAACCAAGGCCATATTTTTCCGCCTCGTCAAATGCGAGAATACCCCTAGAACCTCGTTTGATAGCTTCAATATAATCATATTTATGAATCAATGCGAGTTCATCATCCGTTGCGATACGAGGCGTGATAATATGTGATGTATTTAAATGTCCAGTTTCAAGTAACAATTCAGTTGTGAGTTTTAATCGCATTTGATTAAACGGATGCTTATCATGAAAGCGATATTGGAGTAACGACGTCGCGTAGACATATCCTGTTTTATTTATTGTTAAATTTCGATCCATCCCGTTTGCCCCCTTTAGAAGAAAAAGCGATTCATAAATCTCACGTTATCGAATGCGTTCATCTGTTTTAAATCTATATTTTTACCAATACGTGCCATCAAGCAGTTCGCAGAATGACTGGTAATTTCTGGGTCATCTGTTGAAAAGACCTCAAGCCCACCTTTAAACATCAGCTTCTGCATCAGTTCCTTGTACTGAAAGACATTGAGGCCAGTGTTTTTAAGGTCCCAGTGCCAATAATACTCTGTCGTGATAATAATATAGTCTTCGATTTCTTTTGTAGATGTGCTAAGTCGAATGAGTTCACCACCAAGTCCTAAGTGTCTATAAGGCAGACTTAATTCAATAGCACCGAGTTCGATTAAATACGGTAAATTACCGTTTGACCATCGCTCTAGCGGATCAGGGTAGTGGTACGTTACATAACCAACGATATGCATATCTTTACGAATCACATAGATGCGACCTTCGGGTAAATCAGCGATTTCTAATAAAGCTTGAAATTGGTCGATTGGAATTCTGAATGCGTCTAACCCTTCATCAAAAGTCATGTCAGAAAGTTGACCGCTTGTAAGTGGACCTTCAATCACAAACGTACCTTCATCGAATTCGTAGGTTTCTTTTATGAAAGTTTTAATGTGATCCATTAGGGATGTCACTCCTTTCTATAAACATTTATTAATTAAATTATATAGTAAAAAAGGCCAAATTTCATGCATAGTTATCAGAATTATTTATTTATTTTGAATATTTCAAAAGATTTAGATATAATGATGATATGAAAGAAGCGATTTCTTTTTCAAACAAGGGGGACTCAAAATGAAAGTAGAAGTTTATAAAGGGGAACAAGGAAATTTTAACTTAAAAGATTATCAAGAAACGTATCAAAACTTCGATTGGAAAGAAGTTGAGCAGGCCTTTTCATGGAGCGAAACAGGTAAAATGAACATGGCCTATGAATGTATTGATCGCCATGTCGATAATGGTAAAGGGGACAAAATTGCTTTAAATTATAAAGATAATGAACGTACGGAAAGTTATACATTTGAAGAATTAAAATTAAAATCAAACCAAGCTGCAAATGTGCTTAAGGATAAAGCGAATGTCGAAAAAGGGGATCGCGTGTTTATCTTTATGCCTAGAACACCAGAATTATACTTCGCATTCTTTGGTATCTTAAAAATTGGTGCGATTGTTGGACCGTTATTTGAAGCTTTCATGGAGAAAGCAGTAGGTGACCGACTTGAAAATAGTGATGCGAAGGTGATTGTAACGACGAATGACCTACTTCCACGTATTCCTAAAGATAAATTACCTAACTTAGAAACAATTGTAGTCGTTGATGATGAAGTTGATAGTGAATACGTTGACTTCAATCAAGCGTTAGAGAACGCTAGCGACCATTCGAAATTGAATGGTTAGACCGTGAAGATGGCTTAATCTTACACTATACGTCAGGTTCAACAGGTCAACCTAAAGGTGTGCTACATGTTCAAGAAGCGATGCTTGTACACTATATTTCGGGTAAGTATGTGCTTGATTTACAAGAGGATGACGTATATTGGTGTACGGCTGACCCAGGTTGGGTAACTGGTACGTCATACGGTATCTTCGCGCCATGGTTAAATGGGGTTACAAACTGTATCGCAGGTGGACGTTTCTCACCTGAAGCTTGGTATAAGATGATTGAAACGTTTAACGTTACGATTTGGTATACGGCGCCTACTGCACTCAGAATGTTAATGAGTGCTGGTGATGATGTGGTTGATAAGTATGATTTATCAACTTTAAGAAGTATTCTATCAGTTGGTGAACCATTAAACCCTGAAGTTATTAAATGGTCTAAGAAAGTATTTGATAAGCGCGTTTTAGATACATGGTGGATGACGGAAACTGGTGGTCATATGATTGTAAACTATCCATCTATGGACGTGAAGTTAGGTTCAATGGGTAAACCTCTACCAGGTATTGAAGCGGCAATTATCGACGACCAAGGTAAAGTGTTACCACCTAATCGAATGGGTAACTTAGCGATCAAAAAAGGTTGGCCGTCTATGATGCGTAAAATTTGGAAGAACCCTGAAAAATACGATTCATACTTTATTGGTGACTGGTATATCTCAGGAGACTCAGCGTATCAAGATGAGGATGGGTACTTCTGGTTCCAAGGTCGTGTGGATGATGTCATCATGACTGCTGGTGAACGTGTAGGACCTTTCGAAGTTGAATCTAAACTCGTTGAACATGAAGCTGTAGCTGAAGCGGGTGTTATTGGTAAGCCTGTGGTGAAATTATTAAAGCGTTCGTTGGTTTAAGACAAGGTTATGAGCCGTCTGATGAGTTAAAAGAAGACATTCGTAAGTTTGTTAAAGAAGGTTTAGCTGCGCATGCGGCACCACGTGAAATTGAGTTTAAAGATAAATTACCTAAGACGCGTTCTGGTAAGATTATGCGTCGTGTACTTAAGGCTTGGGAGCTTGATTTACCAACAGGTGACTTAAGTACAATGGAAGATTAAAAATTTTAAATGGCTTTTCAATAATAGGAGTCTGGGACATAATACTACAATTCTCATAAACAGCATGCTTTCCTGGGGCATGGCCGGAGCCTGTAGTCTCCGGTCTCATGCTATTCCCCTAGGAGTCAGCTGTTTAGAGAATTGTATGAAATAAAGCTTTAATGCTCTATTTCACAACTTATGTCTCAGCCTCTTATTTTATGTAATGTTATTGAAAGGGCTTTTCAAAGAGGGGGGACCAGTGGCAAAATAGGTTCACGCGTGAAGTATGGTAAAGAATGTCAAAAATTTGGCAAAATATTAGACTCGGTATCATGCGCCGCATCCATTTAAATCGACATTAGAAACGTGGTTCGTTATGATAGAGATAGCACGAAATATATCAATAATGAAGTTGAATGCGCTTACAGATAAGTCGCAAACACTAAAACAAATAAGGGGTTGAAAGACTTGAGTCATTTATCAGATTTAGAAATTGCTAATCAATCTACATTAAAACCAATTGCTGAGATTGCTGAAAACGTGGGTATTCCTGAGGATGCCTTAGAATTATATGGTAAATATAAAGCTAAAATTGATATTAACCAAGTAAAAGAAGCCGATCAAAAAGGTAAAGTGGTATTAGTTACAGCAATGAGTCCAACGCCAGCTGGTGAAGGTAAATCTACTGTAACAGTTGGTTTATCAGATGCATTTAACCAACTTAAAAAGAATGTAATGGTGGCATTACGTGAACCAGCACTAGGACCTATCTTTGGTATTAAAGGTGGCGCTACTGGTGGTGGCTATGCTCAAGTATTACCAATGGAGGATATTAACCTTCACTTCAACGGAGACTTCCATGCAATTACAACAGCGAATAACGCATTATCAGCGTTTATCGATAACCATATTCACCAAGGTAATGAATTAGGTATTGACCAACGTCGTATTGAATGGAAACGTGTATTAGATATGAACGACCGTGCGTTACGTAGCGTTGTTGTAGGATTAGGTGGTCCAACTAAAGGGGTACCACGTGAAGATGGATTTAATATTACAGTAGCATCAGAAATCATGGCGATTTTATGCTTATGTACTGGTATTAAAGACCTTAAAGAAAGTATTTCTAAAATCACGATTGGTTATACACGTGATAAGAAACCTGTTACAGTTAAAGACCTTAAAGTCGAAGGTGCTTTAGCAATGATCTTAAAAGATGCTGTGAAGCCTAACTTAGTACAATCTATTGAAGGTACACCTGCACTTGTACACGGTGGTCCTTTCGCGAACATTGCACATGGTTGTAACTCAATTATGGCAACTGAAACAGCACGTAACTTAGCTGATATCGTTGTTACTGAAGCTGGTTTCGGTTCAGACTTAGGTGCAGAGAAGTTCTTAAACATCAAATCTCGTAAAGCTGACTTTGAACCAGACGCAGTTGTATTAGTTGCGACAATCCGTGCGTTAAAAATGCATGGCGGCGTAGCTAAAGATAACTTAAAAGAAGAAAACGTAGAAGCCTTAAAACAAGGTATTGAAAACTTAGAACGTCACGTTGATAATATTAATAAATTTGGCGTTGAACCTGTTATCGCATTAAACGCATTCGTACACGATACTGACGCTGAAGTTGAAGCATTACAAGCTTGGGCTAAAGAAAAAGGCGTGCGCCTTGCTTTAACTGAAGTTTGGGAAAAAGGCGGCAAAGGCGGTATCGAGCTTGCTGAGAACGTACTTGAAGTTATCGAACAACCTAAAGAATTCAAACGTTTATACGATTTAGATATGCCTATCGAAGAAAAAATCGAAAAAATCGTTAAAGAAATTTATGGTGGTTCTAAAGTTTCTTTCACTTCAAAAGCCCAAAAACAATTAAAACAATTTAAAGAAAATGGTTGGGACAATTACCCAGTATGTATGGCGAAAACGCAATATTCATTCAGTGATGATGCGACTCAACTAGGTGCACCAAAAGACTTTGAAATCACTATCCGTGAATTAGAAGCTAAAACAGGTGCAGGCTTTATCGTAGCGTTAACTGGCGCTATCATGACGATGCCTGGCTTACCTAAGAAACCGGCTGCATTAAATATGGATGTAACGGATGACGGTAAAGCTGAAGGTTTATTCTAATAAATAAAGGTATGAGCGGGTTTTTGAAACTCGCGAGGCTTAACTTTTGTGAGTTGGGCCGTGCTATATTGACATAAATGTAGCCCCGAATGGTTGGTTTGCGCAACCATTTGGGGCTATTTTTGGCTCTACGTCAAATTCGGTTGGTAAAACCGTAGACGAATGATTTGCTTTTCGCTTTCCTGTGGCGCTCGTTGGGAGCTAAAGCTTCGCTTGGATCTCCCTTACTCACAGAGCCACGGGAGTCTTCAAGCAATCATTCTACACCTATGCTACTTCATGCATAGGTGTTTTTCTTTGTCTAAGTTTATATAAGCGTGACATGAGTAATATTCTGTCTCTAAAGTTTGCGTAATTTCTATAACCATAAGCATTTCTTTTAAGTAATTTTATTTTATTATTTATGCCTTCAATCGGACCGTTAGTTATCATAGGGTGATTTAAAGTATTACATATGAAGGGTAAATACTTCATAAATGATCGCAGTACTCTCATTAAACCTTCTGAAATGTGGTTTTGACGAGATTTATACAGTACTGATCGAAATAAATCAATATCATTATGCTTCAATGCCAGTATTAATTCTTGTCCTATCTCGTAAGTGTTATTGAGCGTATTATCGTTAGATAATAAGTACGAAACGATGTCTTTTTCAGTAATTAAAGTTTTGAATAATCGATGATATTTATAGTTTATAGCGTTAAGATTTAACTTAGGTTTTAAAAGTAGTTTCCAATACCGTTTATATTTATTGTAAAGTGGGCGCCTATTACGTCTAGCTTGATTCATGACTTTAACTCGGGTACGGTTAATCTCACGATTAATTGCCTGAACGATATGAAATCTATCAATAATAACTAAAGCATTAGGGAAAACATCTGATATTAGATCCATGTATGGTTCATACATATCTATACATACTGTCTTAACGCGCTTTCTTGCGTAAAGATCAAACTTCATGAAGTAGTTTTTGAGGTTAAACTTTCTTCTATCACTGACAATGTCAATAATTTGATGAGAAGTACTGTCACAATAGATGAAACTCATTGAAGCATCAACATTTTTAACGCTTTTGAACTCATCCATCATAATGTGCTCAGGCAAATGCGAACCTACTTTATGTCTAATTTCATCAACGGTTTGTTTAATGATTCGAACCACCGTAGGTGATGATACACAACAAGATTCGGCAACAGATTTAATGGAACGTACTTCTCTAACTTTGTCAGCTATAAACATTTTCAAGTTGTTAGATAAGCAACAATACTTATCTACTATAGATGTTTCAGCTACAAAAGTTCGATTACAATTGTGACACAAATAGCGTTGCTTCTTTAATTCTAGTAGACATGGAAACCCACTTAGGCGTGGTAATTTAACATTAATTACTCGAAATCCATGCTTTATAATAGTGCGTTGATGATTAGTGATACCACAGTGTTGACACTTATCAGCTTTGGAAGAGAGAACCCCATAAAGCATTATATAGATTCTTCCTTTTATTTCTTTTTCATCAGTCTTTTCCTCGATGACTAAATTTGGTTCTTTCAATCTTAAGAGTTCTGTTATAAAATTATTCACAGGCGCATTATCTCCTTTTTGTTAGTTTGGTCACTTACAATTATAGAGATAAATGCGCTCTTTTAGTACAAAAAATAATTCGGCTAATGACCTCGAATGAGGTCACCAACCGAATTTATTATAGAGCCCTATTTTTGTGATGTGGAGGTGTGGTCGTATAGTGGGAGGGCATATTGGTTAATTCAGTGGCTAAAAGGTCAGTTTAACGAATTGCGCTTTCAATGTCGTAAGCCATAGCTGCTTCGTACTCTGCTTTAGTAATGAGCTTTTCAACACGCATACGTTTCAGCACATAATGTTGGCGATAAATACCCATCTTAATAGCGCTCTTTGGCTTATATGAACCATCTTCTAAATACGGCGTATAGAAATAAGGACTCTGAAGTAAACCAACGAGATACGCGGATTCAGCTAAATTGATATATTGAGATGACTTACCAAAGATACCATACGCTGCGGCTGAAATACCTGTAATATGTGCGCCATTTGTATCACGTCCGAACGGTACAATATTCAAATATGTGAACATGATTTCATCCTTAGAAAAGAGCTTTTCAGTGCGGAGCGCAAGTGTAATCTCTTGAGCCTTACGATTATACGTTTGTTCATTTGTTAAAAGTTGGTTCTTAACAAGTTGCTGCGTAATCGTGCTGCCACCGGTTCCATATTGTAAGTTAAATATGTCTTGATACATCGCGCGTAAAATGGCCTTTGGTAAAATGCCGTTATGACGGTAGAAGTCTGAATCCTCCGAAGCGGTTAAGGCTTTCGGTACGTATGGACTAACGTTTTCGGGCCCTGCGATAACTGTACTATCGGCTTCGTTGTATGCCTCAATTAGTGTGCGATGCTTTAAATCAAGCTTATGATGATCAGGAATATTTAAAATGTGTGTCTTCAGTTCTTGGTCACTCACGGGTTGTGATGTTGAAATTAAGCTTACAAAGTAACCAATGCCGATACCGAAGCTTAGTGAAAGAATCAAACATAGGCCGACTGTTGAATAGAAGACAACACGTTTAATGATATTGTAGATGCGTTCGAAGGTTTTGATAAATTGAGACCATGATAGTTTCGTGTTCATATGCTTCCTCCAATAATAATTGTAGTATATCACACAATTTTATAAGTGCGTGAGTAGTTAAAAAATGATATTTGACAAGTGATATAGGCTTTTCTATAATTAAAGCAAATCTTCATATTTTAGGATTGAAGGAGAAGTAGTTATATCGTTTGAATTTAAGAGAGTTAGTGGTGCTGAGAACTAATATTCAATGTATAGCGAATACACCTTTTTATAAAGGATCCTACGTTTTAATTGGTGAACGTTTCATCAATAGAGTTTAGAGTATGGTGGTACCGTGCACATTTGCGCCCTTACGTATGTAAGTGGTGATATCATACATAAATCGCACCCTTACATGAGTAAGCGGTGCTTTTTTTATTTTAATAGGAGGGAAAATCATGGCAAATCAACTTATTGAAGAACTTAAATGGAGAGGTTTAATTTACCAACAAACAGATGAAGCTGGTATTGAAGAACTTTTAAATAAGGAACAAGTAACACTTTATTGTGGTGCGGATCCAACGGCAGATAGTCTACACATCGGTCACTTATTACCTTTCTTAACGTTACGTCGTTTCCAAGAGTTTGGTCATCGTCCAATCGTGTTAGTCGGTGGAGCAACAGGAATGATCGGAGACCCGTCTGGTAAATCTGAAGAGCGTCAACTTCAAACTGAAGCTCAAGTTGAAGCGAATGTTAAAGGTATTCAAAATCAAATGCATAAATTGTTCGACTTTGAAGGTAACGAAGGCGCTGTACTTGTAGACAATAAAGATTGGTTAGGCGAAATTTCGTTAATTTCATTCTTACGTGACTATGGTAAACATGTTGGCGTGAACTATATGTTAGGTAAGGATTCCATTCAAACTCGTTTAGAACATGGTATTTCTTATACAGAATTTACGTACACAATTTTACAAGCGATTGACTTTGGTTTCTTAAACCAAAATTACAATTGTAAAGTGCAGGTAGGTGGTTCTGATCAATGGGGTAATATTACGAGTGGTATTGAACTAATGCGCAGAATGTATGGTCAAACAGAAGCGTATGGTTTAACGATTCCACTTGTTACGAAAGCTGACGGTAAGAAGTTTGGTAAATCAGAATCAGGCGCTGTTTGGTTAGATGAAACGAAAACAAGCCCTTATGAGTTCTATCAATTCTGGATCAATACGAGCGATGAAGATGTAATCAAGTTCCTTAAATACTTCACATTCCTTAAAGAAGATGAAATCGCTGAGCTTGAGCAATCTGTTAAAGATGAGCCTCATTTAAGAAAAGCCCAAAAAGCTTTAGCTGAAAAAGTGACGTCATTTATTCATGGTGAACAAGCATTAGAAGAAGCAAAGCGTATTTCACAAGCTTTATTTAGTGGTGATTTAAAATCATTAACGGCTGAAGAAATTAAAGCTGGCTTTAAAGATGTACCTCAAGTTGAACTAGATGCGAATACAACGAACTTAGTTGAAGCAATCGTAGAAACTAAAATTTCTTCTTCTAAACGTCAAGCACGTGAAGATATCCAAAACGGTGCGATTTACATTAACGGTGAACGTGTTCAGGAATTAAAATATGATTTATCTGATGAAGATAAATATGAAGGTAGCTTTACGATTATTCGTCGCGGTAAGAAGAAATACTTTATGGTGAATTATAAGTAATTGTTGGTTAGTGCAATGTGAGAGGTTCAAACAGGCATTGTATGTGGTTAGCGTCGGAATGAAAGGACGAAACCGACGTAAAATGAGAATAGCGTCGGAATGAAAGGACGAAACCGATGCTAAAGTCGAATAGCGTCGGAATGAAAGACTGAAACCGACGCAAAACCTGAATAGCGTCGGAATGGAAGATTGAAACCGATGCTAAACCCGAATAGCGTCGGAATGAAAGACTGAAACCGACTCTATACTACATTACAATTAGCACCATAACTTTCTACGTTAAAAAATCCGAACTAAACAAAACCTGTGCAGAAAACGCTAACTGCACAGGTTTTTCTTTATCCTAATTCTTGTTCTAATTTACCTAAGTGACGAAGGGTAGGTGTTAAAGCAGCGAAGAAGAATCCTTCTTTTAATTTGATCGCAGGTTTACTGTCTTCAATGTAAGCGCGAGAACCACCATAAACCATTGCTGCCTGATTGATCTCAAGTAATAAATAACCTAGTTCTTTCTTAATGCGTACAGCATCTAGTAAAATTTGGTCTAGATTATCAAGATGAGCTGTCACTTTCTCATAAAATTCTTGGTGTAACTGTTCAAACTGCTTATGAAATTTTTCAACGTTATATTCGATAAATACATGTGATTGAGCCGTTTGGTCTTTAAACGATTCAATATGATTTAAAGATGATTGAATGGCGCCTAAAGCAATCGGTATCTGAAGCAATATGAACTCTGGTCGAATCGCGCTCGCAAAGGCTTTCGCGTCTTTAGAGAGTACTCTATTAGATGGAACTTGTACGTTATCTAAGTTAACACGGTATGTCGCAGAACCGTTGACGCCTAAGAAATTAGACATTTCTGATATAGAAACACCTTCTTGATCAGCTTTTAGAATCATCATCACTGTTTCATTTGTTTCGTCATCTTGTGAAATAGCACCGAAGTAATGATCACTTTGAATATTACTTATCGCAGGAAGGGTGCCGTTTACATATAATTCGCCGTCTTTATAGTAATGGTTTAAATTTACTTTTTCTAAATCGCTAAACGATTTCATTGGATTAGATAAGCCTGTTGCACCAATAATATCGCCTTTGAAGACCTGATCATAAAGTTTTCGAGCTTCACTATTATGACTCGAATGTTTTAAATAAGTGGTGAACGCCCATTGACACCAAATACAAAATGCTGTCGTTAAACAGGTCTCTCCAACCTTTTCAATTACTTTCAAGTTATGAACGAAATCGTCTGCAGTAAATTGTTGTGCTTTAAATAAAGATTTAATAAATGACTCAGGGTAATATGAGCCGTTATCAATTTCTTTTACATATGGTTCTAAATCAGATTCAATCAGTTGCGTTAATGTATCTTGTGTCATCGTATTAAACTCCTTTATTCGCCAAAATGTTTTAAAGTTTGATTCTCAATTAATGTAATTAAACGATCAATGATAAAGCCAATAATACCGATATAAAATATTGCTACAAGAACATCTTCTAGGTTTAGCATGTTTCTTGAGTCCATGATTAAAAAGCCAAGTCCGGATTGAGCACCAATCATTTCGCCAGATACTAAGAATATCCAACTCGTACCAACTGCAACATGAATACCACTCATCATATGTTTAAAAGCCCCTGGAAATAAGAAATCTTTATAAAGTTGCCAACCTTTAATATTTAAGTTATCTGCAATTTGTAGGTAATGTGCATCTACATTATTCAAGCCTTTAATTGTCGCGAATACAATTGGAAAGAATGCTGCGATAAATATGATGACTATAGCTGGTAAGTTTCCGATACCGAACCAAAGCACGATAAAAGGTGCCCAAGCAATTGGAGATATTGGGCGAATGATTTGTAGCAATGGTTCAATCATTTTCATGAGTATCGTTGAGCGTGTTAATAGAAATCCGCTTAATATCGCAACGATAAGCGCCACAATAAAGCCAATCACGAACCTAAATAAACTGATACCGATATGTTGAATGATTTCACCGTTTAACAACATCGTAATAATGCGTTTGCCGACTAATATCGGACTAGGTAATAAAATAGGAGGATAATTTCCAATGACGACAATAAGTTGCCATATTGCTACAAGTATCACAAGTGCGATAATAGGGTATGTGATTTTAGTGATAGATTTCGTCATAAATTAAGCCTCCTTATAAAAAGATGTATCGATGAAATGTTCGAAAGATGGGGGATTGAATAGATCTTGCTTTCGGATTTCATCTGATAAAGATTGATATTTCTGTTTACGAATCGTTAAATCTCCATAACTCGTCCACTCAGCCGACTGCCTTAAGACAGCTTCATCTTGCTTAAAGTGCTTTTTCATAATAGCCACACTCTTATCCTTATCATTCATTTCAAATCCAGCTTGTTTATAATCCTTCATAAAAGATTTCACGGAACTTGAATGTTGATTTATGAGATCCTCTCTAAGCACGAGCGCACAGCAATACGCATCAGGCATGACATCATGTCCATGATTGATTAAGTGACCTCTTTTCAACTTAGTTGCAAGTGCACCAAATGGTTCAGCTACAGAATAGCCGTCGATGCGACCTTCATTTAAAGCTGCAGGCATTTCGCCAGGTGCCATTTCACGATAACTTACATCATCCTTAGCAATATGATGTTTCTGGCGTAGCTTTTCAATGAGGAGATAATGTGTCGAATACGTATGCGGAATCGCAAAATTGTAAGAAGATTGGTTCGGGTATGGGAATGTATCATCTTTACCCATAATGACGTTACCTTCGTGATGCGATAGGGCAACTGCTTTGATATTTGAACCCTTAGTCTTTGATTTCATCGCGAGTTCAATCAGTGTAGACGCGCCATCGATCTTGCCACTATTCAAGGCATCCATAAGATCTGGCCAGTTATTAAATTTTACAAGTTCAACTCGGTAGTTCGAATCACGCGCTTCGTTAAGTTGCTTCGTCATCATGAGATTCGCGGCGTGTGTGACGGGTAGATAACCAATCTTTATCGTTTGTTTCTTAGATTTGTGAGGACCTTCAGAATCGCAACTTGCCATGGTTAGAATTAAACTTATTGTGATTAATAGTGTTATGATACGTCTCATTTGTTAAAAGTCACATCGCTTAAATATAATATTCTGGTTCAACGGATTGATGAAGCAGTGAAAAATCTTCCATGATCTGTTGTCTGAGATGAATTAATGTCGAATGGTTTCGATTTCTAGGGTGAGGTTCTGTAACTTGATATTGATTGATGATAGAGCCCTTATCACCAAGTAAAATAATTTCATCAGATAGATAAAGCGCTTCGTCGATATCATGTGTTACGAGTAGAATCGTAGAAGCGGCATTAGACTTTAAAGTAAGTAGCGCATCTTGTAGTTTATATCTCGTGAATGTATCTAAAGCACCTAAAGGTTCATCCATAAGAATGACCTGAGGTTTATGAATCAATGCACGACAAATCGCGACACGCTGTTTCATACCGCCTGATAAATGGTCTGGAAAATGCGTACCAATTTGACCTAAGTCGACAGATTGTAAGTATGTATCTAGCGTTTTTCTCGACATCGTTTGATTCAAGCCAATGGTTAAGTTCTTATAGATATTCTTCCAAGGCAATAAGTTATGATGTTGGAATAACATTAAGCAATCAGGTGAGGGTTTTAGCTTTAGTTGTTCGTTTATCATAACTTTACCGTGAGTAGGTTGAATAAAACCTCCAACGATGTTAAGTAACGTTGATTTCCCGCAACCACTTTTACCAATAAGGCTCACAATCTTCCCTTTAGGAATGGATAGATTAAAATTTTCGATAACTCGATGTTCATTAAATTGATGCGATATATCTTCAAGTTGAATCAAGGTAAGACACCACCTTATTCCTACTAAGTTACTATGATTTCATATTAAAAAATGAGGGTGTGGGCGCTCGACTTTGGGAAAAGTGTTGCTTGTCACACCCTGCATTGTTGCTTTGGCTATTTCAATCTTTACTATAGATTATAGTTTTTCGATTTCATCAATTGGTGTATCTACTGCTTTACGTGCACGCTTAACTGCATCTTCGTCAGGAGCATCGTATAAACAGATACATTTAGACATATCTTCACATACGTATGTTCTTTGGAATGTAACTTCAGGTACTTCCTCATAGTGCACTGAATTTTTCTTCTTACGTGCTAAATATTGATCCATTGTAATACCCTCTGGAATATTCCAAGTTACAAGATAATCTACACCTTGTTGAGATGATTTAACTTCGTCTAGGTCCTTTCCAACTAAACGAACTTCTTTGATAAGGTCGATTTGGATATCTTGAGCATCTAAAAATTGTTTCGCGTCATCTTCTGAATCTGCTTCAACGATGAAGTACGCATGGTTTAAATCTTCCGTTGCTTGGACTTCTATTAATGTTGGGAAGTCGTTAGTTTTTAATTCTTGAGCTTTAGCTTCAAGTTCTTGTTTATCTTTAGCAATTTGGTTGTTGCGCGTTTCGAGTAAAAATAATGTCATTTAAATTACCTCCAAATTTGTGTTGCTTAAATAATATTATAATTCATATTGGAATACAAGGGATTTAGCCTAAAAATTTAGAATATTTACTTTAATCAAAAAAGACTTAAGTAAGGCATAGTCGTTCATGCTTACTTAAGTCTTTGTTATTATCTCGCTTTACCAGTTAATTCTACTGTAACCGTCTTTTCTTCGTGATCGCGAAGTACTTTAATGTCTACAGTATCACCTGGTGACTTTTTATAAATGATGTCGCGTAACGTAGCATCGTTTTTAACACGTTTACCATCTACTTCTTTGATGATATCGCCTTCTTTTAGCTTGAGACCTGGGCGTGAAATACGTGCGACATAAACGCCTTCTTCGTCTTCAATACCTAAGCGATCTCTGTAGTGAGGTGGAATATCATCTAAATTAATCATACCGATACCAAGAGAAGGGCGTTCAACTTCACCATGTTTCACAAGTTGTTCGATAACAAGTTTCACTTCATTACTTGGAATCGCGAAACCAATACCTTCTACTTGTGGGCTTGATATCTTCATAGAGTTGATACCGATGAGATTACCGTCTTTATCAACCAGGGCGCCACCTGAGTTACCAGGGTTAATTGCTGCGTCAGTTTGAAGTACTTTGACCTCATTACTACCAGCTGACGTGTCTGTTTCAATTGTTCTTTCATTAGCTGAAATAATTCCTGATGTAACCGTATTCGCAAACTCTAAACCTAGGGGATTACCCATAGCAAACACGCTATCCCCAGTTTTAACTTTTGCAGAGTCAGCAAATTTCATTTCTTTTATATCTTCACGATTCTTAATCTTTAGTACCGCTAGATCTGTTAGAGCGTCCTTAACAACTAACTTAGCGTCTACTTGTTTTGAATTATGTAATTGGACTTTTAAAGAAGACGCACCCTCAATAACATGATTATTTGTGACGATAAATGCGTTATCATCATTCTTCTGATAAATGACACCTGAACCGATGCCTGATTGTTCCTCATGACCCGTGCGACCTTGAAGTAAATCACCTAAACCTTGTGCGCGTTGTTGGTTAATCACACCAACGATAGCAGGTGACGTATCATTAATCATTTGATTGACTGAATCATATTTTTCACTTTTGCCATCAAACACATTGCCGCCTTTTTGGTTCTGTGTTTCGTTAACCGTTTCGCCACCTTCATTAGAACTTGTTGCCGCTTGGAAAAGGCGAGAGACACCTAACACAAGCATTGTTCCAATGATACCGGCAATCAAGGCAATTAGAAAGACACGAAACCAAGGAAATCTTGGGCGATAATAATGCCGTTGATTATCTCGATTATACATATGTTACCTCCCTTATATGACTGCTAAATATATTATGCAATCATACACAGAGTTTTTCCAATAATTTGATAATGAAGAACTTCGCGCGTTATCTTGTTCAAAACGAAAGTTAGTGATAGAATTTAAACTGATTAAACTAGAGATTAAAGCAGGTGTGACCATGTATAAAATTGTAAGTACGGTTTTATTCAAATTTTTAGTTAAAATGAGAAAGAATCTTGTTGTATTTGGAAATTTAAACATTCCGAAACATAACCGTTATGTCGTGACATGTACGCATGAAAGTTATAATGAAATTATTATGTTAGCCATGGCACTACATCCGAATCAGATTCATTTCATGGCTAAAAAAGAACTTTTCGAAAATAAGTGGGCTGATAAGTTCTTTAGAAACTTAAATGCTTTCCCAGTAAATCGTGAAAATCCAGGACCAAGTACTTTAAAAATTCCAGTTAAACATTTAAATCAAGATCGCACTGTTGGTATGTTTCCGTCAGGTCATCGTACTAAGGAAGAAGTTCCTCTAAAGCGTGGCGCTGCTACGATTGCGATGTTAGGAAAAGCTCAAATCTTACCAGCAGCATACGTTGGTCCGAATACGATTAAAGGACTTATTACAGATAAGAGTTATATCAGTTTTGGTGAACCGATTGATACAACGAACTTACCTAAAGATTTAAAACGTGCTGAAAAAATTGATTATATTATGAAGCAAGTTGAAAGTGAGACGCGTCGTTTACAAAGAGAATTAAATGAACGTTTAGCTTAAATTGTATTGAATAAACGTAAGGTACTGGAATAAGGGGACTAGAACCTTTATTTCAGTATTTTTTATGTAATGATAAGAGAAAGAGGAGTGATAAGATGTACAATTTTATTCAACGATTAGGTCGTTCCTTGATGCTTCCAGTAGCAGTATTACCAGCTGCTGCACTTATTATGGCTATAGGTAACGGGCTCGAATATACAAGTATGGTTCCCCCAGTTGTGTACGAATTCTTTAAAAACGGTGGCAACGCGATACTTGGCCAACTAGGATTATTGTTTGCGATTGGTATTGCGATTGGAATGTCCAAGAAGAATGATGGTGCCGTAGCACTTGCTGCAGTGGTTGGGTTCTTCATGGTAACGTCCATACTTGACCCTGAAAGTTTAGCGAAATTACTTCAAACTAAAGTAGATTTAATAAATCCTGGTTTTGAAAAGATAAATAACGGTAACGTCTTACTTGGTATTTTTGTCGGTTTAATCGCCGCATTTACTTATAATAAATTTAGCGAAACGGAACTACCTACAGCCTTTTCATTCTTTAGTGGCAAGCGTTTAGTTCCGATTTTAACAGCGTTCTTCTCAATGGGATTAGCAATACTGTTCTTCTTTATATGGCCATACTTATTTACAGGTCTTGTTCATTTCGGAGAATGGATTCTTAACTTCGGTCCTATTGGCGCGGGTATCTATGGTTTCTTCAACCGATTATTAATTCCTACTGGATTACACCATGCTTTAAACACTGTGTTCTGGTTTGATGTTGCAGGTGTTGATGATATTAATAAGTTCTTATCTGGTGATGGTGCTGTAAAAGGGGAAACAGGACGTTATATGGCAGGTTTCTATCCTGTAATGATGTTTGGTATTCCAGCAGCGGCACTCGCAATGTACCATACAGCTGAATCTAAACAAAAGAAACAAGTCGCGAGTTTAATGTTAGCAGGTAGTATCTCTGCATTTGTTGTAGGTATTACAGAACCGATCGAATTTGCATTCATGTTCGCGGCGCCAGCATTATTCGTTGTTCACGCTGTATTAACAGGCTTATCCATGTTTATCGCAGCATCGTTTCAATGGACTGCAGGTTTCTCGTTTAGCGCAGGGTTATTAGATATGATCATGTCGTTACTTAATCCCGTCGCAAATAAGCCATGGATGTTAATTGTCCAAGGGCTAGTGTTCTTTGTGATTTACTACCTCGTATTCAGATTTGCGATTCAAATCTTCAACCTAAATACACCAGGTCGAGGCAAAGCTAAAGTTAATACGCCAGCCAATGATAGTCAAAGTGTTGAGGGTACTGACAAAAAATCAAAATACGATCAAATGTCTATAAATATCATTGAAGGATTAGGTGGTAAATCTAATATTACTGTGCTTACAAATTGCGCGACACGCTTACGCTTGGAATTAAAAGATAACAATAAAGTTGATGAAACTAAGATTAAGTCAACAGGAGCCATAGGTGTTCAACAAAGTGGCGCGCATCAAACGCAAGTTATTATTGGACCACAAGTTCAACAAGTTAGCGATGCGATGGAGCGTAAATTAGAAGAATAAAGTTTTGACGTTCTTATCAATAGTGATTAGACTAAATGGTAAGAACGTCTTTTTTTGATTATAATATAGGAAATAAGACTATCAGGGGCATGGAGTGTGAACACAATGAAATCAATTTTATTTGATGTAGATGGTGTATTCTTAAGTGAGGAGCGATGCTTTGATGTATCAGCGCTTACGGTACACGAACTTTTATATAGTGAAGATTATTTAAATTTAAAAGATATTAAACCATTACATACATTAACGAATGAAGATATGACATCAATTCGTAATGAATTATTTGAAAAGGATCAAACTTTAAACCAATTAAAATCTTTAGGATTAAATTCTAACTGGGATATGTTATTTGTTGTCTTTTCAATTCATTTTATACAAATACTTAAAACGCTAAAAGATGATCAAATCAAAAGATACACAGATAGCACATTATTCGACTTAGAAACTTTAAAGCACGTGCATCAAGATGTGAATGAAGTAACAATTGATCATAAGTTGCCTTTAGAATTCTTACAAACAGTGCCAAGTGGTAAAGAAAATATCTATACCGCATTAAAGGATTATGCTATACAAGTATTACATATTGAGGATGTAGCGCTATTTGATATTCATAGCCCGTTATGGCACCTAGCGCAAGAGATTTATCAAGAGTGGTATTTAGGTGTCGCGTTATTCGAAGAAATCGAGCAAAAGCCGCGTAAGACATCTTTTAAAGAGGGCTTTATTTATGATGAAACATTTATCATCCCTTTAGAAGAAATTAAGGCTTTATTAAAGCGTTTAAAAGATAAAGGCTATATGATTGCGATAGCGACTGGACGTTCGCGTACAGAAACGATTGTGCCTTTCAAGGATGCAGGATTACTTGAGTACTTTGATGAGCATCATATTGTTACGGCGAGTGAAGTGATGAAGGTTGAAGCGGCTTATCCAGAACTAAAACCTTTAGGTAAACCTAATCCATTTAGTTATTTAGCGGCTTTAAATGGTAATGATGAATCTCAATATCACGCATATAGTACAAACCAAGAAAATCGTGTTTCTAAACACGACGTATTCATCGTCGGTGATTCATTAGCTGATTTATTAAGTGCTAAAAAAATTAATGCGACATTCATTGGTCCGTTAACAGGATTAAAAGGCCAAGACGCTAAAGCCGAACTCGTTGAAAATGGGGCAGACCACATTATCAACAATGTGGGCGAACTAGAGCGCATATTAGACTAATATAAAGGGTCTAGGACATATTACTACAATTCTCTTAAACAGCATGCTTTCCTGGGGCATGGCCGGAGCCTGTAGTCTCCGGTCTCATGCTATTCCCCTAGGAGTCAGCTGTTTTAAGAATTGTATGAAATAAAGCTTTAATGCTCTATTTCACGATTTATGTCTAAGACCCTTCTATTTAATTTAAATTATCTAATGTTACAGGTTGAACACGTCTAAAGCCTTCAATTTGCATTAAATCTTCAATGACCGCATCCGTTACTTGATTATCAACTGTTAAAGCCATAATCGCTTTACCACCTTCGTTCGTACGTCCAAGGTACATCGAAGCGATATTGATTTGATGGTTACCTAAAATTTGGCCAGTTTGACCTACGATGCCTGGTTTATCCGTATGGTTAATAATAAGTTGATACTTTTCTGGCTTAAAGTCTAAAGGATAGTCATTAATACGCACAATTCTTGGACCATAGCCATTCAATACCGTCGCACCAATTTTTACAGACTCGTCATCATTTACAAGTTCTAACTCAATGTAGTTACTAAAGCCACGTTTTTTAGAATCCTTCTCAATCGTATAAGTCACGCCTTGCTCATTTAAAAGCACTAACGCGTTTATTAAGTTCACGTGATCACCCATTTCAGGTTGTAACACACCTTGAACAAGTGTACGCGTGATGATACTCGTATCATCTAATGCGATATCACCTTTGTATTTAATCTTTAATTTACGAGGTACTTTTTGAATGAGTTGAATACCAACTTCACCTGTGATACGACTTAATTCTACAAATGGGCGAACTTCTTCATTATCATCAAATACCATCTTAGGTGCATTAATCGCATGTTTAACATCATTTTCCTTAAAGATATCAATGATTTCTTCAGACACTGAAACCGCTACTTTTTCTTGAGCTTCAACTGTAGAAGCACCTAAATGCGGAGTTACAATGACTTTCTTATGTTTCGTTAACGGAGAATTTGTCGCAGGTTCGTCTACAAACACATCAAGCGCAGCTTTAAGGATTTTGTCTTCATCAAGGGCTTTTAACAAAGCAGCCTCATTGATAATACCGCCACGCGCAACGTTAATGATTTGTAAGTTTGGCTTTGCCTTGTTGAAAAATGATTCGCCAACGATACCTTTCGTCTTCTCAGTAAGTGGCGTATGAACCGTCACAAAGTCGGCTTGTTCTGCAATTTCATCAACTGAAGCTAGCGTTACATTTAATTTCCTAGCTTTATCTTGAGAAAGGTAGGGGTCGAATGCTAGGATCTTCATGCCAAAACTTTGAGCACGTTTCGCAACACCTAAACCGATACGACCCGCACCAATAACACCTAAAGTCTTCTGATAAAGTTCTGTACCGCGGTATGTTTTACGGTCCCATTCGCCGTTCTGAAGGGATTGATGTGCGTATGGAATATTACGTGCCATCGACAATAACATCGCCATAGAATGTTCGGTCGCCGAAATCGTATTGCCATCAGGAGCGTTGATGACGATGATACCTTGTTTGGTAGCGCTATTAACATCGATATTATCAACACCAACACCAGCTCGCGCAATCACGCGTAATTTTGAAGCATGCTTGATGATATTTTCTGTAACTTTCGTTTGACTACGGACGATTAATGCATCATAGTCACCAATAATATCGACAATTTCAGCTTCAGATAGACCAGTCTTTTCATCGACGTTAAAATCTGAATCTTGTAGTAAACTTTCTAAACCTTCCTTTGAAATCGGGTCGCTTACGAGAACATTATAAGTCATTTTGTATAACCTCCAGATATGATTGAGTACCTTTACCTAAATAAGACGTGTTACGGAATTCTGTTAAGAGTATTTCTAACGCGCCGACAAACGTTAAAATATCAAATGGATTCACTTTACCCATGTGACCTACACGCAAAATTTCGCCTTTCAACTTACCTTGTCCGCCAGCAATCGTGATATTAAAGCGCGATTTAAGCTCATTCTTAATAAAGTTGAGTTCATCTTTATCCTTTGGAATAAAGGCGGTAACCGTTGGAGAAGCGTAAGCATCTTCCACAAGTAATGGTAAATCGAGCGCAGTTAGAGCTTTACGAACCGCATCTTTAATCGTGTTGTGGCGTGCGATCGTTTTTGAAAAGCCCTCTCGTTCTACGATTTCTGCATATTTAATGACGGCTTGGAAGAGGGATACACTAGGCGTAAATGGTGTCGAACTTTTATCTTGAGACTTAATATATTTATCTAAATTTAAATAAAAGCGAGGGGTTGTAACGTCATTAAAACGTGCTTTAGCACGGTCGTTATAAGCGACAAACGCAATACCAGGTGGTAACATAATTGCTTTCTGGCTACCAGATACTAATACGTCTATTTGACTATCAGCCATGTTGATATCAACCGCTCCGATACAACTTACGCCATCAACTACAAAGTAAATCGAATCGTTGAAATCTTTGATAGCTTGGCCAAGGTCTTTAACTGGATGTAAAACGGTTGTCGAGGTTTCGCAAAATTGAGTAAACACAGCCGTAATTTCGACGTCTAAACTTTCTAAATAGGATTTGAACGCGTTCACGTCTACGGCTTGACCCCATTCAACGTCATAAACATGAACATGTTCATAGTACGTTTCAGCAATTTGTTTATAGCGATTACCAAATGCGCCAGATACAATGATTACAAAGTGATCATCTGGATTAACGATGTTAAGCATACTTGCTTCAAGCGCGCTAGTACCACTGGACGTTAAAATCAGGACATCATTTTCCGTACCAAATATAGGTTTCATTGCTTTAAAAGCTTGGTCAGCTAATGTTTCGAAGTCCTTAGAACGGTGACCGAGAAGGGGCGAGTTGATAGCATTTTCTATTTCTTTTGGAACAGGTGTAGGGCCAGGTGTTAACAATAAATTGTGGTGCAAATACATATCAAAACCTCCAGTTGTATGATTTTCAATTTTAGCAAATATTCAGAAAAATTAACAGTGGAAATGATAAGTTTTGATATGTAAACGTTTACATATTGTAATTTAATCGATTTGTGGATCTATTTGAATTTCAACGTTACCTTTTATGGCTTGTGAGACCATACAATGTTTATCTGCAATTTCAATTAAAGATGGTAAACGCTTTTCTAAACGGTCATGATTTGATGCATCCACCTTGATACTAGGGTAGTGAGTGATGCTTTTCATACGAAATTCACCGTGATTTAAAGTGGCCGTGCCAATTGATTTCATGTGTATCTCTACCTGTTCAAAGCGTGCGCGCTCTAAAGCCGCAGCTAATGATATGATATAGCAAGAACTGGCAGCTGAAATCAATAATTCATCTGGATTTGAGGCTTCGCCTACGCCTCCAAGTTCTGTAGGGATTGATATATTGCCATCAAGATGTTCGCTTTTAAATGATCCGATTTTATTACGACCGCCAGACCATTTCGTCTCAATATGAAAATCATGTGTTATCATAAATATGAACCTCCGTTATAAGTGTGTTAAATTAAGTTTAGTTGATTAAGGACCAATAATAAAGAAAGGTGATAGTCTCACATGAAATTGTCGAAACCACATGAGGATTTTAAAATCGTAGCCCACCGAGGGTTGTCAGAAGCTTTTCCTGAAAATACAGGTATCAGTTACAAAGCGGCACTCATGCGTGATGTAGATTTTGTAGAAATAGACTTACATTTATCTAGAGATGGTGTGCTTGTTGCGATGCATGATGAAGATGTTGATCGTACTACAGCGCATAGTGGTCAAATTTCTACGTATTCGCTTGAAGAATTGAAGGATATGGATATTGGAAGTTGGAAGAATGAAACGTTTAAAAATGAACGCATCCTAACTTTTAAGGAAATCTTAGCTATATTCAAATTATATAATAAATCCATCTTGGTTGAGATTAAGAAACCACGTCTATATCCAGGTATCGAGGCTGAAATCATTAAGGATATTGAAGCATGCGATTTTAATAAAGATCAAGTTGTTATTCAATCATTTAACGCGGATTCGATACGAAAGGTGAGAGAGCTTGATCCAACGTTTCGACTAGGCGTCCTTATTAGTGCAAGTAATCATATATTCTCAATGCCAGACTTTGAGTCAATTAGTCAATATGCCGATTACGTTAATCCGAGATTTACGATGATTAATAAACGTTTCGTAAAAAAAGCGCATGAACATCAATTAAAAGTGATGCCTTATACGGTTAATTTACCTAAAGATGTCAAACGTGTTATTAAATGCGGGGTTGATGGGGTCATATCCGACCGACCAGAAGCACTTTTTGATATTTAATTTGGCTAGGTTATTAGGAATATCAATGAAAAATACATAATAGCTATAAATTAAGGATGAAACTCGAGTGATGCGAGCTTCATCCTTGTTAAATTTAAAGGGCTTTTCAAAACTAAGCTTCGTTCTGATAAACACCTAGCGCTACAGCAAGATCATAATATGCAGCGCCCACACATTTAAATACTGTAATTTCCTCATCATTATCTCGTTTCAGTTGTTTCGTTGATAATTCGTTTAAGCTTGCGTATAAATCAGAAACGTTGAAGACACCTTGATCCATGGCTTCAATCATTTCGCCACTTTCCTCTAAAACACCATCAACGTCGTCAAATACAACTTTCGACGCGCGCTCTATCGCTTTAACATCAATTTCTCTCATCTCCGGCTGGTATGAGCCGATGCCGTTAATATGCGTGCCGGGTTTAACATGTTCACCGTTAAAGACCGCTACGTCAGAACGTGTTTGGCAGTTAATGATGTCGGCATGTTCTAATAATTCATCCGTATCTTCAACCACTTGAATATCTAAATTTGGGAACGATTCTTGAACCTTTTCTTTAAAGGCATCCGCTTTCTCTGTCGTACGATTGTAAAGTAGTAACGTTGTGATATTTCTTACTTCCAAGATACCTAATAATTGTTCAAAAGCCATGCCACCCGTACCAATCATACCTAGCGTATGACTATCTTCACGGCTTAAATATTTAGTTGCGATACCGCTTAAAGCACCTGTTCGTAAGCGCGTAAGGTAACTACCATCGATCACAGCTTTATGTTCACCGTACTCTAAATCTGTTATCACGATTTTAGCTTGAGTCGTAGGTAGTTGATGTTTAGGGTTATTGGGTGTGATTGATGTAATTTTAATCATTCCAAGCTGTGCTTCTAAATTCACAGCTGGCATATAAAGCATGGACTTTGAATCTTCGCCAGTAGGAATGACTGTACGTTGTTCAAGTTTAATCTTATCGTTATTTAAGGTTTTAAATACGTTTTCAATGTCTTCAATCGCGTTAGACATCTTATATCTTTCTTGAACTTCATGTTCAGATAAAATAAGCATGACATAACCTCCTTAATTTAATTCTAACTTTAGCACGTTTATTAAGGTGGCTCAAAATCTATGTTTAATTGACTAATTGTGAATAAAAAGTGTACGATTATTTTAATCCATTATACAAATATCGTAATGGCCACGATGCAGCGTCCTATTGCTAGAAAAGGGGGAATTAACATGTATAACGATCAAATACTAGGGGTGCGCTTTTTTATTAGTATATCTAACAATGATCTTGATGAACGCGTTTATTATTACAAAGCTTCTGCGCTTGAAACATTTAAAAAAGGGATAAAGTGCTCGTTTCAGTTCATAGTAACGATGAACATGTTAACAAGCATATCGTAGCGAGCAGGCTTAAAACTGTTGCTGTTGAGAAAGTCTTTAAGAATATTGATGAATTTATTGAAGGCAAGGATTTAAACGAAATTAAATTTGAAGGTATTAACAAATACATTGTTGCGAATATAGAGCATGATATCGATCAATATTTGGAAAATATGAAAAAAGATGAACGACAAAATGAGCTTAAACGTCTGATCAAGCAAAGAGCTAAAGAGTTAGAAGACTATGAGAAATTTAAAGAAGTTTTAGATAAAACGGATGACGAAACATTACGAGCACTTCTAATCCGTGCAGGCATGATTAAATAAGTTGGGATAAATAGATGATTAGGTATGAATGTTATCTTCAACTTGAGCGTTAAAAGCTTGCATTAAATTGGTTTGATTAAGCACATTTATATTCGTATTACCAAACGAATTTGACAAAGAGCAAAAAAACGGGACCCTTAAATTTAAGGATCCCGTTCTTACTACACGTATAAATGCTATTATCTTGAGTAGTACTCAACGATTAATTGTTCGTTGATTTCAGCTGGTAATTCGCTACGTTCTGGAACGCGTACGAAAGTACCTTTTAAGTTTTCTTCGTCGAATTCTAAGTATTCTGGTACGAAGTTGTTGATTTCAACTGATTCTTTGATGATGTTTAAGTCTTTTGATTTTTCACGTACTGAAACAACTTGACCTGGTTTTAATTGGTAAGATGGGATGTCTGTACGAACACCATCAACTTCAACGTGACCGTGGCCAACGATTTGACGTGCTTGACGACGAGTACGTGCTAAACCTAATGAGTAAACAACAGCGTCTAAACGACCTGCTAATAATGCCATGAAGTTTTCACCATGAACACCGTGTTGTTTACCAGCAATTTCGAATGTGTTACGGAATTGTCTTTCAGTTACACCATATAAGTAACGTAATTTTTGTTTCTCACGTAATTGTAAACCATACTCTGATAATTTTTTACGTTGGTTTGGTCCGTGTTGACCAGGCGCGTAAGGGCGCTTTTCTAATTCTTTACCAGTACCGCTTAAAGAGATACCTAAACGACGAGATTTTTTCCAGTTTGAACCTCTGAATCGAGCCATAATGACTCCTCCTTTTCTTTTTTGTTGTTATGAAAAAACAAAAAAGAGTGTTGAATGCTCATCTAGATATAAAGTTTTATGTGTCTTCACCTCATAGCTACGGTTACGCGACACGTCCACTTTGGGAACAGTATAGAGCTAGACAATATTCAACTGCTATTTTCGTTTATTCACACAAAGAGCATTATATCATTCTGGTAGATAAAGTCAAGTTAGAATTTCAAATGTTGTTCTAAGAGGTCTACAAATGTTTCAAGTCCACGTTGGTCTTCCTCTGAAAAGCGCTTTGTGATAGGCGCGTCAATATCAAGTACGCCATAATAGCCATTTTTTCCTTTTATCGGAATCACTATTTCTGATTTACTATTTGCATCACACGCAATATGGCCATCAAATTGATTTACATCTTCTACGCGCATCGTCGTGCCTTTTTCTATAGCAGTACCACACACACCTGAACCAACCTTGATACGCACGCATGCCGGATTCCCTTGAAAAGGACCAAGAATGAGCGTTTCTTCATCTAATATATAAAAGCCAGCCCAGTTAATGTCTTTTAAAGTAGTGAAAAGCAGGGCAGCTGCGTTACTTAAGTTTGCGATGATATTTGGTTCATCTTCGATAAGTGCAGTAAGTTGTTGATTTAAAATTTTATAATTCGTCACCATGATTACCCCTTTATATATTTAAAATTAAAAGCTATTATAAACAAAATTGCAAAATCATTCAATTTATCTCATATTTTCATTTTAAAGCTTGACTAAAGTACGTTATAATAACTATGAGTAATTAGGAGGAGAAGACGCATGATTTTGTATATCGTTGTAGGTATTATATTACTAATTTTGATTGCGATCGGTATTCTATTCTTCATTCGTTCGAAAAAGCGCTCGATTGTAGATGAAGCCGAAGCAAGAAAAGAAAAGATTGAAGGACTATCTTCTAGAGAAAGCTTATCCCAATTAGAACACTTAAACTTAACTGGTGAAACAAAGTCTACATATGATTCGTTAAAACGTTCATGGGATGAGAACAAACAAAAAAACTTATCACCAGTTGAAGACAAGATTCACGAAGCTGAAGTTAACTTAGATAAATTCAAATTTTCTAAGGCTCAAACGGAAATTGATGATGCGCATGCTTTAATGGATAAATATGAACAACAACATGAGAAACTTTCAAGTGATGCTGAAGAAATGGTTTCAATACATAACGATAGTGACCGTAAGTATAAAAAATGTCAGAACGACTATCGTGAAATGAAACGTGATGTTTTAGCCAACCGCCATCAGTTTGGTGAAGCAGCACCATCACTTGAACAAGAAATTGAAATGTTCGAACCTGAAATGAAACGTTACGAAGAACTTAAAGCAGAAGGTAACTACAGAGAAGCGCATGAACATATCTCTACATTACATGGTGACATGGATTACCTTAAAAAAGATATGAAAGAGATTCCTGATTTAATCCGTGAAGCGCAAAAAGAATTACCAGGTCAATTCCAAGATTTAAAATACGGTTGCCGTGATTTAAAAGTTGAAGGTTATGACCTTGACCACGTTAAAGTGGAGCATACGCTACAAGATTTAAAAGCAGAATTAAGTTTCGTTGAACCTATGATTAGTCGTCTTGAATTAAATAATGCGAACCAACAATTAAATGGAATTAATGATAAGTTAGATGAAATGTATGATTTAATTGAACATGAAGTTAAGTCTAAAAATAAAGTAGAAGAATCTAAAGAAGTCATTACAGATGATTTATTTAGAGCGAAAGATATGAACTATACGCTACAAACTGAAATCGAGTACGTTAAAGAGAATTACTACATCAATGAAAGTGACATTCAAAGTGTTCGCCAATTTGAAAATGAAATTCAAAGCTTGATTTCAGTTTATGACGAAATTCTTAGAGAAATGGCCAAATCAGCTGTACGTTATAGTGAAGTTCAAGATAACTTAAAATACATCGAAGATCATGTGAAAGTGATTAACGAGAAGCAAGAGAAACTACAAAATCACTTGATTTCACTTCGTGAAGACGAAGCAGAGGCTGAAGAAAACATCCTACGTGTTCAATCTAAGAAAGAAGAAGTTTATCGTCGTTTACTAGCTTCTAACTTACAAAGTGTACCAGAACGCTTCATTATTATGAAGAATGAAATTGATTATGAAGTTCGTGATGTGAACGCACAATTTAGTGAACGTCCAATCAATGTTCAACACTTAAAAGATAAAGTAAATAAAATCGTACTTCAAATGAATAAATTTGAAGACGAAGCAACGGATGTGCTTGTAAACGCGGTTTACGCTGAGAAGTTAATTCAATATGGTAACCGTTATCGTAAGGACGATGCAAGCGTAGATAAAAGTCTTAATGAAGCAGAACGCTTATTTAAGAATAATCGCTATAAACGTGCTATTGAAATAGCTGAACAATCGTTAGAACAAGTTGAGCCAGGTGTTTGTGCACAACTTGAAGACGAAGTTCATAAGCAACAATCATTCTAATGAACATGAGCTTGAGACATATATTGTGGCATAGAGTTTTTAAACTTTATTTCACACAATTCTCAAAAACAGCTGACTCCTAGGGGAGTAGCGTGCGTCCTGAGACTACAGGCTCAGGCCACGCCCCAGGAAAGCATGCTGTTTTAAGGGAATTGTTTAATATGTCCTAAGCTCTTTTTTTGTGTCTTTTCAAAAGGGTCTACACCAAATCAATCGGTGTATGTTAGAATAGTATAATTGAGAAATCGAGGAGTGACATGGATGATTTATTTCGATAATGCTGCGACAACAAAGCCTAATCGTGAGGTTTTAGACACGTTTGTCAAAGTTAATGAACATTTATATTTTAATCCGAATAGTCCGCACCAAAATGGTGACCAAACTGCACGTCTCATGACCCAGTCTAAAGCACAAATTAAATCATTACTTCAATTAAACGACCAAACTGAAGTGATCTTTACGAGTGGTGCCACTGAATCGAATAATATGGCATTAAAAGGCATCGCGCGTCATAAACAAGCATTTGGTAAAACGATTATTACGTCGAAGCTAGAACATCCTTCGGTACTCGAAGTGATGCGCGCGCTCGCTGATGAAGGGTTTAACTTAGAATTTGTGAACGTTACGAAGGAAGGGCGCATTGACCTTGAGCATCTTGAAAGCTTGTTAACGCAAGATGTCATTCTTGTTTCATGCATGCACGTTAATAATATTACGGGTCAAATTCAACCAGTTGCACAGATAGCATCTATGTTAAAACAATATCCTAAAGTGCATTTTCATGTTGATGCCGTTCAAGCGCTAGGTAAAGTACCGCTTATTACGGAAGGTGTAGATACTTTAAGTGTCAGCGGCCATAAATTTAACGGTTTAAAAGGTCAAGGCTTGCTTATCACGCAAAATTACCATCAACTTGAACCTATTATTCATGGTGGGGGTCAAGAATTAAACTTACGAAGTGGAACTGTGAATGTGCCGTCTAATGTAGCTATGGTTAAAGCGATTCGACTCGCATTAGAAAACCAAGCCGAGCTATCACATACGCTTTCTGAACTAAATCAAGCGATTCGTGATTATGTATCGCAATTTAGAGGTATTGTCATCAATTCGGACGAAAGTGCGTCACCACATATTTTAAACCTTTCATTTCCTGGCGTTAAAGGCGAAGTCCTCGTGAATGCCTTTTCAAAGAGGGATGTCATGATCTCAACAACAAGTGCATGTTCATCTAAACATAGCAGTCTTAATGAAGTGTTATTAGCGATGGGTATCGATGAGAAGAACATTGAAGGTAGTATTCGGTTATCATTCGGTTCACTCAACACGATGGCAGAACTTGAACCATTTAAAAAGGCCTTTGAAGAAATATATGAAGAAGTAGAGGAGTTGTTAAGAAAATGAAGTACGACCACATATTAGTGCGTTACGGTGAACTGACGTTAAAGCAAAATAATCGTAAAATGTTTGTGAATCAATTACGTTCAAATGTCAGACAAGCTCTCATCCCTTTGAAGGGCTATGAAGTTAAAGCGAACCGTGACCGCATGTACATTGAAATCGATGACAATGTAGATGTTGATGAAATGATTAACCGTGTGACAAACGTATATGGTGTGCGTTCGGCGAGCCCGGTTGTCAAACTTGAAAAGACGATGGATGCGGTGTATGAGCAAGCGGTTGCCTTTTCTCAAACGTTTAATGCTGGAGATACGTTTAAGATTGAGGTAAAGCGTTCAGACAAAAACTTTGAATTCGATACGTTTCAAATTCAGCGTCAAGTAGGTGGCGCAGTCTTAAAGGCTAATGAAAATTTAACCGTTGACGTTAAGAACCCTGATCATGCGATAAAGGTTGAAGTTCGACTTGATGCAATTTACATGTATGACACGATTGTTAAAGGTGTAGGTGGCTTACCTGTGGGTACTGGCGGTAAGACGTTATTAATGCTTTCAGGCGGTATCGATTCACCTGTTGCTGGTATGGAAGTTATGCGTCGTGGCGTGACGATTGAAGCGATTCATTTCCATAGTCCACCATTCACCAGTGAAAAGGCTAAGGAGAAAGTCATTGAACTTACGAAAATTATGGCATCTCGTGTAGGACCGATTAAACTGCACATCGTGCCTTTTACTGAGGTGCAGAAACAAATCCATAAAGTGGTACACGAGCGTTATACAATGACTTCGACGCGTAGAATGATGATGCGCATCGCTGATAAAGTCGTGCATCAAATTGAAGCGGATGCGATTGTTAATGGTGAGAACTTAGGCCAAGTTGCGAGTCAAACCCTTAAGAGTATGTACGCGATCAACAACGTGACGTCTACACCTGTGTTACGCCCGTTACTTACTTTAGATAAGGATGAAATCGTTGAAAAGGCGAGAGCCATTGGTACGTTCGAGACGTCAATTCAACCATTTGAAGATTGTTGTACAATCTTTACGCCTAAAAACCCTGTAACAGAGCCTCAGTTTGATAAAGTAGTTCAGTATGAATCAGTGTATAACTTTGATGAAATGATCGACCGCGCAGTGGACAACATTGAAACACTTGAAATCGACAAAGATTATGATGTCAATAAGGATGAGAAAGCAGACTGGATGTCCGATTTATTCTAGTAGTGTGGGTCGATGATATACAATTTAATTTTGACTTTAAACGTTGATGAAAAAATCAGTTCATCAACGTTTTTTTATTACAATTAAAACAAATTTTAAAATTTTTTTGTTATCATGAAGATATATCTTTTAGGAAGGAATGAGGTTATGTCTAAACGTATCGTCGCGATAATTCTCGCAGTTGTCATCGTATTTGGTGGCTTATTAGTTAGCATCGGCTCCTTCATGATAGGGTCATTTATGAATGCCGATAAATCTAAAGAGACGCTTATGGAACCTACGCCAACAGTTGTTAAAAGTGGTAATACACAGAAGCAGATTGCGAAATTAAACTTAAATGGTGAAATTATGGACAGCGCCGCGCCAAGCGCTTTTGGTGGAGGAAATACATATAATCACAAAGCTTTCATGTCTTATTTAAAAGCCATTGAGAAAGACAAATCAATTAAAGGTGTATTAATTAACGTTAATACACCGGGTGGGGCAACGTACCCAACTGATGAAATCCACGAAGAGATTCTTAAGTTAAAAGCCAAAGGTAAGAAAGTCTACGTGAATATGAAATCTATGGCAGCTTCAGGTGGTTACTATATTTCAGCACCTGCAGACAAAATTTATGCTGGTCCTCAAACACTAACAGGCTCAATCGGTGTTATTATGCACGGCATGGATTATTCAGGTTTACAAAAGAAACTAGGCGTTAAATCGAACACCATTAAGTCAGGTGAACATAAAGATATCTTAAGCTCTAGTCGTCCGATGTCTGATGAAGAGAAGGACATTATGCAATCCGTGATTGATGACAGCTTCGACCGTTTTGTAGATGTGGTTAAAGAAGGACGTAACATGCCTGAGAAGAAAGTTCGTAAACTTGCAGATGGTCGCATTTATTCAGCTCAACAAGCTGAAAAGAACGGTTTAATTGATGAGATCGCATTAGAAGATAAAATCATAAAAGACTTAAAGAAAGAAGTTAAATCTAAAAATGCACAAGTTGTTTCATTTGAAGAGTCAGGTAAAGGCTTAGGGTCATTATTCGGTTTAGATGCAACGTTCGATTCAATTAAAGCAACGTTTAATGACGTGCGTTCAATCCTTAAAAATGATACGAAAACACAGCCAATGTATTTATATGAAGGGTAGGTGTGATGAAGATGTACGATTCACAAACAGAAGTTCCAAATTATAATCCTACTGCGCATTCATCTTCTAAACCTAAAAACACCCAATCAGACTTCGAGCGTGAAGTTGAATCTATTTATTATGCAGGCTTTGGTTTACGCTTTTTAAGCTATATCATAGATTTATTGATGTTATGGGGTATCACATCGATTATCTTAAAACCGATATATAGCCTTACGAAAGTCAACGAAGCGAAGTTTTTCATTGATTATTTAAGTGTTGATCATATTATGGATGCCTTATTCTATTTTCTTTATTTTATACTCATGACATACTTCTTTAAGCAAACGATTGGTAAAATGATTCTCGGTATATCTGTACAACGCAAAGATTTTAGAAAGCTTAAATGGGGCGATGTACTCATACGTGAATGGCCTGGTCGTATTATAAGCAATATCTTTTTAGGATTGCCGTATCTTGTAGTATTATTTACTCATCGACATGAAGGTATTCATGACTTCTTCGCGGATACCGTAGTGGTGAAACAAAAATATTTGAAGCAATTACAAAATCGTTGATAGAAAGTTGACCTAAATGGTAGTATTTTAGGTGAGACATTGTATAACGTAAACTTTTAAGGAGGCATTATAAATGGCAAAAGTAACATTTAAACAAGAACCTATCACATTAAAAGGTGAAGAAGTTAAACAAGGTGACACTGCGCCAGATTTTAAAGTTTTAGGCAATGATTTATCAGAAGTTACTTTAAAAGACTTTGATGGTAAGAAAAAAATTCTTAACGTAGTACCTTCTTTAGATACGCCAGTTTGCGATCAACAAGCACGTAAATTTAATGAAGAAGCATCAACTGACGAAAATGGTGTTGTATTAACAATTTCTGCTGACTTACCATTCGCTCAAAAAAGATGGTGTGCAGCAAGCGGCTTAGACAACGTATTAACAGTAAGTGACCATAAAGACCTAGACTTCGGTATGAACTATGGTGTTGTTATGGAAGAATTACGTTTATTAGCACGTTCAGTATTTGTTTTAGATCAAAACAACGAAATCGTTCACGCTGAAATCGTATCAGAAGGTACAGATTTCCCAGATTTCGATAAAGCACTAGAAGCTTATAACAACATTAAATAATCATTTTAAATATGATTGATTTTTAAAAAATAGAGATCATACTGTCCATGTAACTTTCAGAATAGATGCAATGATGTGTTTATGGGTATACCATAAGTGACACGTGAACTTAAATTCTGAATACATGGGCAGTTTTTTTAACGAAAGGATTTTATAGATGTCACAAGAGAAAACAATAATGGAACGATTATTTCAACATTTAGATGATAGAACGAAGGCTTATAATAAAGAGAACGGTCAAAGTTTTATGGAGAACTTAGGCTTAGCGATGGAAGATGTATATAAGAACCATCGTGATATGTTAGAACAAGCGACACTACAGGATCGTCGTAAAGCTTTCCAATTCGCTTACTTAAGTTTAATGCAAGAAGAGGAAATTCAAGCGAATCATCAAATTACGCCTGATTCTATTGGCTTAATTCTTGGTTATCTCGTGAAGCAATTCTCTAAAGATCGAGACGAACTTCACATTGCAGACTTAGGAGCTGGTTCAGGTCATTTAAGTGCTGCGGTTCATGAAATTTTAACTGAAACAACGATCATGCATCACTTAGTTGAGGTTGACCCTGTATTGTCACGTGTAAGTGTGCACCTTGCGAACTTCTTAGAAATTCCATTCGATGTTTATCCGCAAGATGTTTTAATGCCACTTCCATTCGAAGAGGCGGACATGGTTATCGGTGATTTACCGATTGGCTACTATCCTGTTGATGAGCGCAGTCAAGATTATAAGCTCGGTTTTGAAGAAGGGCATAGTTATGCGCATTATCTGTTTATCGAACAAGCTATCGATACGTTACGCGACGAAGGCTATGCATTCTTAGTAGTTCCGAGTCAGCTTTTCGAAGGGGAGAATGTGAAACAGTTAGAAAAATACATTGCAACAGAAACCGAAATGCAAGCTTTTCTACATTTACCTAAATCGCTTTTCAAGAGTGAGCGCGCACAGAAATCAATTCTTATTCTTCAGAAAAAGACACCTGGCAAAACAAGAGCAGTAGAAGTATTTCTAGCTAATATTCCTGATTTCAAAAGCCCTCAATTATTCCAAAATTTCTTAGCAGAATTAACGGAATGGTATGACAAAAATCATTCATAAAATTAATCTGTTATACACTTGAAATCGAACTGTATTAATGGTTAAATAGTATTGAAATCAATAAATATTTATACTGGAGGACGTATGTTATGTCAAAATTAATTTTGGCGATTAATGCTGGTAGTTCATCATTAAAATTCCAATTAATCGAAATGCCAGAAGAAAAATTAGTAACTAAAGGGTTAATCGAAAGAATCGGTCTTAACGATTCAGTATTTACAATTGAAGTAAATGGTGAAAAAGTTAAAGAAACGAAAGATATCAAAGATCACGTTGAAGCGGTTGATATCATGTTAGATAGCTTACAAAAACATGGTATTATCAATGACATTAACGACATTGATGGTACAGGTCACCGTGTTGTACATGGCGGTGAATTATTCCCATCTTCAGCATTAGTTACAGATGAAACAGAAAAACAAATCGAATCATTAACTGACTTAGCGCCTTTACACAACCCAGCTAACTTAATGGGTATCCGCGCATTCAGAAAATTATTACCAAACATTCCACATGTTGCGGTATTCGATACGTCATTCCATCAAACAATGTCAGAAGAATCTTATCTTTACAGCTTACCTTACCAATACTACGAAGATTACGGCGTACGTAAATACGGTTTCCACGGTACAAGCCACAAATACGTATCACAACGTGCAGCTGAAATCTTAGACAAACCAATCGAAGACTTACGTATCATCTCTTGCCACATTGGTAACGGTGCTTCAATCGCAGCGATTGAAAACGGTAAATCAGTTGATACTTCAATGGGCTTCACACCATTAGCTGGTGTAACAATGGGTACTCGTTCAGGTAACATTGACCCTGCATTAATCCCATTCATCATGGAAAAGACTGGTAAAACAGCTGACGAAGTTTTAAACACATTAAATAAAGAGTCAGGTTTACTAGGTATCACTGGCACTTCAAGCGACCTTCGTGACATCGAAGAAGACGCTGCTGAAGGTAACGAACGTGCACAATTAGCATTAGACGTATTTGCATCACGTATCCACAAATACATGGGTTCATATGCTACTCGTATGCACGGTGTTGACGTAATCGTATTCACTGCTGGTGTTGGTGAAAACTCAGACGTTGTTCGTGAAAAAGTATTAACAGGCTTAGAATTCATGGGCGTATACTGGGATCCTAAGAAGAACGAAGGTTTAAGAGGTAAAGAAGCGTTCTTAAACTACCCACATTCACCAGTTAAAGTATTAGTAGTTCCAACAAACGAAGAAGTTATGATCGCTCGCGACGTAATGAAATTCGGTGAATTAAAATAATTCCTTATTTGAAAATGAAGCTAGGGCATGGCCCTAGCTTTTTTGTGGTTTGAGGGGTACGGAGTCGGTGTGGCGGGGGTTCGTCGGTTTAGTCTTGCCATTGGGTACGGTGTCGAGATAGAGGAGACTCGTCGATTTAGCTAGATTGATTATGTGCGATACTACTTGTTAGGGGATTGTTGAAATATAGTTATAATTACCGGTGTGTATGATAGTATAGCAGTGATAAGAGCCAAGTGAAGAGGCGACATGGCTGTAAAACGGTGATAAGAGCCAAGTGGAGTCGCGACATGGCTGTAAAACGATGATAAGAGCCTAGTGAAGACGCGACATGGCTCTAAAACGGCGATAAGAGCCAAGTGGAGAGGCGACATGGCTATAAAACGGTGATAAGAGCCAAGTGGAGTCGCGACATGGCTGTAAAACGGCGATAAGAGCCAAGTGGAGAGGCGACATGGCTATAAAACGGTGATAAGAGCCAAGTGGAGAGGCGACATGGCTCTAAAACAGGAGTAAGAGCCAAGTGAAGTGGTGACATGGCTCTAAAACAGGAATAAGAGCCAAGTGAAGTGGTGACATGGCTGTAAAACGTTGATTTGAGCCAAGTGAATTCGCGACATGGCTGTAAAACGATGATAAGAGCCAAATGAAGATGCGACATGGCTCTAAAACAGAAATAATATCCATGTGAGCCTATCACATGGATATAATTGATAAGTAAGAATAAGTGATTATTCAACCATACCAACTAGTCCAATTGTTACAAGTTGCTAAGAGGCTTGTTGCCAACTAGTGAAGATGTCACAAGTTGCTAAGGGCACCGTTGCCAACTAGTGACGAAGCCACAGGTTGATAAGAGCACCGTTGCCAACTAGTGATTAAACGACAAGTTGTTAAGAGCGCCGTCGCCAACTAGTGATTAAACGACAAGTTGTTAAAAGTGGTCTCATTCACGAAATATTTTATTAGGTTGTACATATTACATCGGTTTGTATTACTGAAACCGACGCAAATGGCAAATAGCGTCGGAATGGAGCAACGAAACCGACGTAAAAGTCAAATAGTGTCGGAATGGATCATCGAAACCGATGCAAAATCTAAATAGCCTCGGAATGGAACACTGAAACCGACGCAAAAGCCGATTAACATCGGAATGCACCTTTGACACCGACGCTAACCCATAAATCCGCCAGCCGACCGTAAAGAACCTCTCGCACAAACCCTCCTTAAATCTTCCCACTCTACACACCCCATAAAAAAGAAGAGGTACCTGAGTACCTCTCCATCTACAAATCGCACAACTACATATTAAATTTGATAATCTTTTAAGAATTCTTTCGTTGCAACTTCTGGTTCGAAGTGCTCTGGAATCTCGCCAGTACGTACTACAAGCACGTCACATTCAGCGTGTCTTACAATTGCTTCAGACACAGATCCTACGATAAAGCGTTCTACCGCATTTAAGCCTGATGTACCGCACATAATTAAGTCCGCTTCAATTTCATTCGCAAGTTGTTTAGGGATAATCGTTTTTGGAGCACCGAATTCTAAGCGTGTTTCTACTTGAGTAACACCAGAATTTTTAGCAACTTTTTCATAACCATCTAAAAGTTTTGTCGCAAATTCGCGAGAACGTTCCGTAAATTGAGAGTCATAAAACTCATAAGATGTATACGTTCTTGAATCAACAACATTAACTACAGTAAGCTTCGCATCATTACGTTTTGCGACAGCTACTGCCTTATTAAAAGCCCATTCTGCTTCATGTGAACCATCGACTGCGATTAATATATTTTTATAAGAAAACATCGCAATTCCCCCTTTTCTATTCAATTCTATTATATCACATTTTTTAGATATTTTATAAAATACTTTTACATAAAAATTAAATATGATTGCGCTTACATGCCCGTATGCGTTAAACTGAATACTGGAGGTGGGATAAATGAGAATTGGAATTCCAAAAGAGATTAAAAATAACGAGAACAGAGTAGGTTTATCACCAAGTGGTGTTCATGCGCTTATTGAGCAAGGTCATGAAGTACTTGTTGAGACACAAGCTGGAATCGGTTCTTACTTTGAAGACAAAGATTACGAAGCTCAAGGGGCAAAAATTTTAGACGATGCCGCTTCAGTTTGGGATGTTGACATGGTGATTAAAGTTAAAGAACCACTAGAGGAAGAATTTCAATACTTCAAGAAAGATTTAATTTTATTCACGTACTTACACTTAGCAAACGAAGAGAAGCTTACACAAGCATTAACAGAAAATAACGTAACTTCAATTGCTTATGAAACAGTACAATTACCTGATGGTTCATTACCACTATTAACACCAATGAGTGAAGTAGCTGGACGTATGTCAGCACAAGTTGGTGCACAATTCTTACAAAAATTAAACGGTGGTATGGGTATCCTATTAGCAGGCGTACCTGGTGTATCTAAAGGTAAAGTAACAATCATTGGTGGCGGCCAAGCGGGTACAAACGCTGCTAAAATCGCCCTTGGGTTAGGCGCAGATGTTACGATCCTAGACGTAAACCCTAAACGTTTACAAGAATTAGAAGATTTATTCGATGGACGCGTACACACAATTATGTCAAATCCATTAAACATTGAAATGCAAGTAAAAGAAAGTGACTTAGTTATCGGTGCCGTATTAATTCCTGGTGCTAAAGCGCCTAAATTAGTTACTGAAGACATGATCAAGCAAATGAAGAATGGTTCAGTAATCGTTGATATCGCAATCGACCAAGGTGGTATTTTCGAAACAACAGACCGCATCACAACACACGACGACCCAACTTACATCAAACACGGTGTCGTTCATTACGCGGTAGCGAACATGCCTGGTGCAGTACCAAGAACGTCAACGATCGCTTTAAATAACGCAACACTACCTTACGCAGTTCAACTTGCGAACAAAGGTTATCGTCAAGCGTTAAAAGATAACCAACCACTTTCTTTAGGTTTAAATACATTTGAAGGCCAAGTGACAAACAAAGCAGTAGCAGAAACATTTGGTTACGAATATAAGCCAGTATTCGAAGTACTGAACTAATCGATATTCAATCATTAAGACGTGAGACCATTTACGAATCTCACGTTTTTTTTATATCTATTCAACTTTTTCTCAAGTCATTATACCTTCATTTCTTCCTCTTCTTGAAAAGCCCTTTAAAAGCCGTACGCCCTTAATAGGGGAGGCACGCTTCACCCACGCGACAACCACTCAATCTTTACACGATTTTACTACCATGTACCTCTTGAAATGGAAAGGCATCTAGTAGGGCATCTAAGTTATCTTTCGTAATACCGCCGCCTGGCATAATTTCAATAGCACCTTTAGCAAACATCACGAGCTTCGCTATGTGATTCAAGTTATCAAATACGCTTGAAGATGCAGGTCCACCATGCATTAGAACTCGTCTAAACCCAAGCTCGATTAAGGTTTGTAAGGCCTTTTGCTGCTGATGCACATGCACCTCATCAAACGCCATATGACACACAGCAGGGATATCAACGCATAAATCCTTAAGCGTCTCCATTTGCCATCTATCTATCGTATGGTCTCTCGTAAGGCAACCAAAGACGAAGTAATCGACATCAAGTTGACGTAACGCTTTAATATCTTGTTGCATCACTTCGAAGTCATAAAGGTCATAGACAAAGTTACCACCACGAGGGCGAATCATAACCGCTACCTCAACACCTTCCATGTGACACAAAGAAATACAAGTTTGAACCATACCGTAGCTCGGGGTCGTGCCTCCAACATCAAGGTTGTCGCATAATTCGATTCGATCAGCACCGTGTTCTATCGCATACTTTACCGACTCTATTGACGTTACAACGGCTTCTTTAATCATTTCGCGTACCTTGTTAAAGATTCGTAACCATCTTTCGTTACGAGAATATCGTCCTCAATTCGAACGCCAGCAACACCTGGTTTATAAATACCTGGTTCTATCGTGAACACCATGCCTTCTTTAAAGACATTGTCATTCTTATTCGAAATATCCGGATACTCGTGCGTATCAATACCTAAGCCGTGACCTAAACGGTGAGGGAAGTATTCACCAAAGCCTTGCGCTTCAATAATGCCACGCGCTTTACGGTCAACATCTGAAATCTTAACGCCCGGCTTAACCATTTTCATCGCTTCTGTCTCAGCCTCAAGCACAATTTGATAAATACGCTGTGCATCTTCTGACGGCGTACCAAATGGAATCGTACGCGTGATATCACTACAATAATTCTGATACACAACGCCTAAATCAAAGAGCACGTACTCATCATCAGCTAATTGACGGTCGCCCGGAACACCGTGTGGCGATGCAGCGTGATCACCAAATAACACCATCGTATCAAAGCTCATCTCAGAAACACCGTATTGACGCACTTCCGTTTCAATATGATTCACTACCTCACGTTCCGTTACGCCCACCTTTAAAAAGTCCTTCCCAATCTCAATGCATGTATCCGCAATTTCGGCTGCGCGGCGCAATTTTGAAAGTTCGTCATCTGTTTTAATGTTACGTAAAGCTTTTACCTCGTCATCTACATATGAGAATTGAGCTACTTGAAAAGCGTCTTTAAGTTCATGTTCACGTTTAACCGTTAAATACTCAGCTTCAACAAGCATGTGATTCAACGTCTTTCCAAATTTCTCATACGGATCTTCTGTATCTAAGTAACCTAAAATGTTACCTTCATAAGGCGAATTCTTAATATCTTCAACTTCCATTTGAGGGGCAAACAAAGTTCTTGTGCCATCCTTTTCAATGAGCAGGGCAAACAAGCGCTCATGAGGATCTGAATGATAATCTGTTAAATAAAAGATGTTCTTAGGATTGGAAATCCACATCGCATCACCATTCATGTCGTTCAGTACCTTAATTAGTTGTTCATTCTTCATCGTTACACGCTCCTTAAATATGATATGCGATTTTGACTTCAATTGAATATTGAAATCGATTAAGTGGTATATTAAAAGTATACAATTAATGAGGAGGAAAAATCATGAATTTATCATTTCACGGTCAATCAACAATCTATTTTGAAGCTAACGGTAAGAAAATTATCGTAGACCCATTTATTACTGGTAACGAACTATCAGATTTAAATGCGGATGAATTAAAGGTAGATTACGTTATTCTAACTCATGGTCACGAAGACCATTTCGGCGATACAGAAAAACTCGTTAAAAATAATGATGCTACTGTAATCGGTTCAGCAGAAGTAGCAAACTATTTATCTACTGCACGTGGTATCGAGAACGTGCATCCAATGAATATTGGTGGTAAATGGGAATTTGAATTCGGTACTTTAAAATATGTACAAGCATTCCACAGTTCAAGTTTAATGGACGATAATGGTAAACCAATCTATTTAGGTATGCCAATGGGCTTAATCCTAGAAGTTGAAGGTCAAACAATTTATCACTGTGGTGACACTGCTTTATTCAGTGACATGGCACTTATCACTAAAAGACACCCAGTAGATGTTTGCTTTATTCCGATTGGCGACAACTTCACTATGGGTATCGATGACGCAAGCTATGCGATCAATGAATTCATTAAACCGAAAATCTCAGTACCAATTCATTACGATACATTCCCATATATTGAACAAGACCCTGAAGACTTCAGGAAAGCCGTAACAGAAGGGGACGTTCAAGTCTTAAAACCAGGTGAAGCAGTTAAGTTTTAATTTACCTTAAAACCATCTTATAGAAAAAAGGGAGCAGGTGACGCTTTAATAAACGTCCTGCTCCCTTTAAATTTCCTTTATTTCACGATAAGTACTGGAATTGTAGCACGTTTAGCAACTTTGTGGCTCACACTACCAAGAACGAATTTCTTTTCTTTCTCGGCTTTACGGTTACTTAACACAACAATTTCATAGTTACCACGGTTAGCTGTTTCAACTAATTTCTCTTTAGGACTACCTTTTAGAATAAGTTCTTCAAACTGGATATCACAGTCTGTCAAACGACGTCTCGTTGGCTCTAGTTCTTCGCAACGCTTTTCCTTAAGTTCTTCTAAATGCATACCAAATTGAATAGAAGCTCTTAAATCTTGTTCACTAATCACGTTTACAATCGTAACAAGTGAGTCCGGTCCTGCTAACTTACAAACCTCTTGAATTGCCTTTTCATTTTTAAGTTGAGTGTCTACACCAAGTAAAATGTTCTTATACATAAGAAACGCCTCCCTCTCTAGATATATGGGCGCTTAATAAAGTCGTCCACTGATAATTTCCTCATTTATTATATTCCCTATTTATTTACAAAATTAACATGTTTTTAAAAGAAATTTACAAGAAATCGATTAAACCCAGATTTCGCATTTCATAGATAAAAACGTTATAATATATATAATAATGAGTGGATTTTGAGGTAATAAAATGACAAAACACGAACAAATTTTAAAGCATATAGAATCATTGTCAGTCGGACAGAATATTTCGGTACGTAAAATAGCGAAAGACCTTAAAGTTTCAGAAGGTACAGCTTATCGCGCAATCAAGGATGCTGGACAATTAGGACTTGTTGCAACGATTGATCGTGTTGGAACTGTTCGTATTGAAAAGAAATCTCGAGCCCAAATTGAAAACTTAACGTTTGGAGAAATTGTTAAAATTATAGATGGACAAGTTTTAGGTGGACGTAGTGGTTTGTACAAAACGTTGACCAAGTTTGCGATAGGGGCCATGGAACTTGAAGACGTTGTAAGATACTTATCTAAAAACACACTACTTATTGTTGGTAACCGTACAGACGTTCAATTGGAAGCATTAAAACGCGGTAGTGCTGTACTGATAACAGGTGGCTTTGATACGACGGATGAAATTAAAGCATATGCAGATGATAAAGGTTTACCGATTCTTTCTTGTAATTATGATACGTTCTTAGTAGCCAACATGATTAACCGAGCGATGTACGACCAAATGATACGTAAAGAAATATTAGTGGTTGAAGATATCGTAATACCAGTTGATGAAACGTCAGTGCTTTTCGATGATACGAAAGTGGCAGACTTTAAAGACGTTGCTAAGGAAACAGGGCACGCCCGTTTCCCAATAGTGGATCGTAATAAGAAGTTACTTGGCATTATTACGAGTAAAGATATCATTTCACATGATACGCATACGGATATTAAACAAGTGATGACGAAATCGCCGATATACGTGCAACTCAACACGACCGTAGCTTCATGTGCGCATCTAATGATCTGGGAAGGTATTGAACTGTTGCCTGTTACGTCGAGTAATCGAAAACTTATCGGTGTTATAACGCGTGAAGATGTATTACGCGCCATGCAGCTTATCGGTAAGCAGCCTCAAGTAGGTGAAACGATAAACGATCAAATTGCGAAACATATTTCAATCGATCATAATCAAATTAAAGTACAAATCACACCTTTACTTACAAATCAGTTTGGTACGTTAAGTAAAGCCGTCTTTGTCGCGATTATCGAAGAGACGATGAAATCAGTGATGCGTAAGCAAAAGAAACTTGAAGTTATGATTGAGAATTTAAATATCTTTTACATAAAGACGGTTCAAATTGAGTCAGATATTGAGGTTCATTATGACTTTTTAGACATGGGTAGAAGCTTCGCGAAACTTGAAGTAACCATGACGACACAAAATAAAACCGTTGCTAAGGCCTTAATTATGTGCCAACTCATCGACCATTATGAATAAGGAGGAACTTTATTTATGCAAACGTTTAATGCAATTATGGAAAAGATTGAACAATACGACACAATTATCATACATAGACATGTGAGACCGGATCCTGATGCTTATGGTTCACAGCTTGGTTTGAAATATTATTTAGAGGAAAAGTTTCAAGACAAACAAATTTATGCGGTTGGTCACAACGAACCTTCATTAGATTTTATAGGTGAACTTGATGACGTTTCTGATGTGACATTTAAAGAAGCACTTATCATTATTTGTGATACAGCAAATGAAGGGCGCATTGATGATGAACGTTTCAAATTAGGTCAAGAAATCATTAAAATTGACCACCATCCAGCAGTTGATCAGTATGGGGATATTAATTATGTAAATACGAAAGCGTCTTCTACGAGTGAAATTATTTATACGATGATAGATTTCTTGAATGACAAGGTTTATCTCAGTGATAAGGCGGCGCGTGTGCTTTATCTAGGTATCGTTGGAGATACAGGTCGTTTCTTATTCAATAACACGACAACTCAAACATTGAACGTAGCAGCATCATTAATTGCTTATGACTTTGATCATAATTTTGAGCTGAATCAACTTGGTGCGAAAGATCCTAAATTAATGCCGTTCCAAGGATATATTCTGCAGAACTTTGACTTAAATGATAAAGGCTTCTGTAAGGTTAAAATCACGCACGATGTGTTAGAACAGTTCAATGTAAAACCAAATGAAGCGTCATTATTCGTGAATGCCATTGCAGATATGGATGGCTTGAAAGTATGGGTCTTTGCGGTTGATGAAGGTAGTGAAATTCGTTGTCGTATTCGCTCTAAAGGCATTAAGATCAATGATATCGCGAGCGAATTTGGTGGCGGTGGCCATGAGAATGCTTCTGGCGTTTCTGTTGATGATTGGGAAACGTTCGACGCACTTGCTACAAAGCTAAACGACCGCATTTAAGGAGGAAACACTATGGTTGCTCATTTAAATGTGCATACAGCCTATGACTTGTTAAACTCGAGCATTCGAATCGAAGACGTAGTGAAGCGGGCGAAAGCTGAAGGTTATAATGGGATTGCTATGACAGATACCAATGTCTTATATGCGTTACCACAATTCTTTGATAGTTGTAACAAACATGGGATTAAACCTGCCTTTGGTATGACGCTATATGTGACAGATGAACTTCATGAAGTCGAAACAGTAGTTCTTGCTAGGAACGATGCGGGCTTAAAGGCTTTATACCAATTATCTTCCGCTTTAAAGATGCGAGAAAAGACTGAGACACCGTTAAGTTGGCTCGAACGCTATCAAGATAATCTTATGATTATTTTCAAAGATTTAGACGAAGCGCACCATATGATTTACGCGCCTTTTAAAGAGAAAGCTAACGTATACATGAGTCATCTTAGCTTGGATTCACTTCCCTTTGAAAAGGTCTGGATGGCCAAAACGTGTTATTTAGATGAAGCGGATAAGGAAGCGTACTTTGCGCTAGGTGCCATAAAGAATAACACTAAGATTGATATCGTAAACGAGGTTGAAGATCCTGGGCTTCATTTTCCTAAATTGGAAGCAGTGGAACAAGATATTGAGCCCTCATATTTAAAAGCAACGGAAGACATTCTTGAACAATGTAACGCGACATTACACTATAATCAGTCTTTATTACCACAGTTCGACACGCCTGATAACCAATCTGCAGATGAGTATTTACGTGAACGACTTGAAGAAAGGTTACAAGCATTCGAACTAACGGAAGATGTCTATCGAGAGCGACTCGATTACGAATATGATGTGATTACGAAAATGGGTTATGCGGATTACTTCTTAATCGTTAGTGATTTAATTCATTACGCTAAGACGCATGATGTGTTAGTTGGACCAGGACGTGGGTCGTCTGCAGGGTCTTTAGTCAGTTACTTACTTGGCATAACAACGATTGACCCGATTAAATATAATCTTTTATTCGAACGTTTCTTAAATCCTGAACGTGTCACAATGCCCGATATTGATATCGACTTTGAAGATACGAAGCGTGAGAAGGTTATCGAGTATGTGCAACAAAAGTATGGGGAACATCATGTAGCTGGTATCGTGACGTTTGGACATTTACTCGCTCGAGCTGTAGCGCGAGATATTGGCCGTATTATGGGCTTTGATGAGGTTACGTTAAATGAAGTATCGAGCCTTATTCCGCATAAGTCAGGTATCACATTAGAGGCCGCGTATGAATCTGAAGCGTTTCGAGAATTCGTGCACCGTAATTATCGTAATGAGAAATGGTATGAACTCTGTCGTAAGTTGGAAGGGCTACCACGACATACGTCTACTCATGCGGCAGGCGTAATTGTAAACGACCGACCTTTATATCATTATGTGCCGTTGACGCTTGGTGATGCTGGTTTACTCACGCAGTGGACGATGACGGAAGCAGAACGTATCGGTCTCTTAAAAATTGACTTCCTAGGCTTGCGTAACTTGTCGATTATTCATAAAATCGTGAAACAGGTCGAATATGACAAGAAAGTACACATAAAAATTGAGGACATCCCTTTTGATGATGAAAAGGTCTTTAAATTGTTATCTAATGGAGATACGACAGGGATCTTCCAATTAGAATCTGACGGCGTAAGAAGTGTGTTAAAACGGTTAAGACCGCAACACTTTGAGGACATTGTAGCCGTGACGTCGCTATATCGACCAGGTCCAATGGAAGAAATACCGACATATATTAAGCGCCGACACCATCCTGAAACGGTAACGTACCTTCATGAAGACCTTGAACCGATTCTGAATCGAACGTATGGCGTTATCATTTATCAGGAACAAATCATGCAGATTGCGAGTCGCTTCGCAGGCTTTTCATATGGTGAAGCGGATATTCTACGCCGAGCAATGAGTAAGAAGAACCGTGAAGTGCTTGAAAGTGAGCAAACGCACTTTGTAGAAGGGGCGACAGCGAAGGGATATAGTCCTGAACTGAGTCAACAAATTTTCAATTTGATTCTGAAATTCGCTGACTACGGGTTCCCACGTGCGCATGCGGTAAGTTATTCTAAAATCGCGTACATTATGGCTTGTTTAAAGGTTCATTATCCGAATTACTTCTACGCAAATATCTTAAGTAATGTGATTGGTAGCGAGAAGAAGACAATGGATATAATTAAAGAGGCTAAAGGACAGCGTATTGACATCCTAACGCCGAATATTAATGAAAGTTTTTGGTTCTATAAACCGAAACCTGAAGGTATTTATATTTCGCTCGGTACTATTAAAGGTATCGGATATCAGACAGTCAATATTATTCTAAGCGAACGAAAGGCGAATGGTCCTTTCAAAGACTTCTTTGACTTTTGCCGGAGAATTCCAAATCGCATCAAATCACGTAAGAATCTTGAGGCACTTATACTCGTCGGGGCCTTCGACACATTTGGTAAGAATCGTGCCACGTTGCTTCAATCTATTGACCAAGTCGTGGATGGCTCAACGCAAATAGACGATCAAGATTTTATATTCGATCAGTTGACGGTGAAAGAAGAGTATCATGAGACTGACGAAATGCCAGATAAAATTTTAAGTAGTTATGAGAAACAATATTTAGGCTTCTATGTTTCCGAGCACCCCACTGAAAAGCTCTTTAAAGAGAAGCAATATTTGTCGCTCTTTCAATTGAACCAAGCAGAATTAAACAAGCCCATGCTGATTAATTTAGATGTCATTAAGCCAATTCGTACGAAAAAAGGGCAAAATATGGCATTTGTTACGCTAAATGATGGTAAAGAAGAAATGGAAGGCGTTATCTTTCCAACGTTGTATCGACAGATTGAAACTGACGTTGAAGAAGACGCCGTATACGTTGTCCTTGGTAAATATGAGGTGAGAGCGGGGAATCCACAAGTTATCGTTAATCAATTAATCCCGCTTGAAGCGTATGAGCGTGACAAGCTCACGCATTGTAAGCAAATTGTTATTCGCAACATTATGAATGTAGAAGCTGTTAAAAATCAATTATCGCAATCAAAACAAGCGAACCACATACCGGTTTATTATTATAAATCGTCAGGTATGGAATTAATCGGTTACATTGAAAGCGAACAAACTAGAATGAAAGATTTTGTTTCTGATTTCCATGCATCACACATCAGATTACTCTAACTTTTGAAAATATAATGAAATATGGTATAGTTATCTGATGTTAATATGAGTGATTCGTATCTATTTGGGATTCGTTTTAATTAAAAAATGATAGATTAGGGGATGATTTCAAAATGTCTTTAAGAAATGATGCATTACAAATGCATAAAGAAAATCAAGGTAAATTAGAAGTTACATCAAAAGTAAAAGTTACGAACAAAGAAGAGCTTAGTTTAGCTTACTCTCCTGGTGTAGCGGAACCTTGTAAAGATATACATGAAGATAAACGTAAAGTATATGATTATACAATGAAAGGTAATACAGTTGCGGTTGTTACAGATGGTACAGCAGTATTAGGTTTAGGTAACATTGGCGCTGAAGCAAGTATTCCAGTTATGGAAGGTAAAGCTGTATTATTCAAAAGCTTCTCTGGTATCGACGGTGTACCTATTGCGTTAAATACAACAGATCCAGATAAAATTGTTGAGACTGTTAAATTACTAGAACCAAATTATGGTGGTATTAACTTAGAAGATATTTCAGCTCCAAGATGTTTTGAAATTGAAGAGCGCTTAAAGAAAGAAACTAAGATTCCAATCTTCCATGATGACCAACACGGTACAGCGATTGTAACGTTAGCTGGTCTTATGAATGCTTTACGTATTGTAGATAAAGATTTATCTGATATTAAAGTTGTTCTTAATGGTGCAGGTGCTGCAGGTATCGCAATCGTTAAATTATTATACTCTTATGGTGTAAGAAATATGATTATGTGTGATTCTAAAGGTGCGATTTACGAAGGTCGTTCTTATGGTATGAATGATACAAAATCATATGTTGCACGTTGGACAAATAAAGAGAAAACAGAAGGTAAATTACAAGATGTAATTGAAGGCGCAGATGTATTTATCGGTGTGTCTGTAGCAAACCTTTTAACTGAAGAAATGGTTAAATCAATGAACGATGATCCAATTATCTTTGCGATGGCTAACCCAGAGCCAGAAATCAAACCTGATGTTGCGAAAGCTGCAGGTGCCAAAGTTATTGGTACAGGACGTTCTGATTACCCTAACCAAATTAATAACGTTTTAGCTTTTCCTGGCATCTTTAGAGGGGCGTTAGACGTAGAAGCGACTCATATTAATGAAGAGATGAAACAAGCTGCAGTCGAAGCGATTGCTGACTTAATTAAACCTGATGAATTAAACCCTGACTATTGTATTCCAGGACCATTTGATAAACGTGTTGCACCATCAGTTGCACGTAACGTAGCTAAAGCTGCTATGGAATCAGGCGTTGCACGTATCGAAGTAGATCCTGATGAAGTTTACGAGAAGACTTTATCACTAACAGATTTAAAATAAAGAGAAATATTCTGAACTGATAAATGAAATGATATATAAATTTGTAAATAATTTTCATTTTCTACAAATTCATATACAATTATAAGTGTTAAAAATTTGGACAGATGCATGAACCATATAAATAAACAGTTCAGAAATCTATGGTAGTGTGGAGGTTAACGTATGTTTAAGGATTTTTTTAATCGCAATTCTAAAAAGAAAAAATATGTAACAGTACAAAACTCAAAACAAAATGATGTACCAGCAGGTATTATGACGAAATGTCCTAAATGTAAGAAAATCATGTACACAAAAGAGCTCGCAGAAAATTTAAATGTTTGTTTCAATTGTGATCATCATATTCCACTTACAGGACATGATCGTATCAATGCTATTTCAGATGAGGGGACTTTTAAAGAGTTTGATAAAGGTATGACCTCTGCCAATCCATTAGATTTTCCTGGCTATGAAGAGAAAATTGAAAAAGACCAGAAGAAAACGGGTCTTAATGAAGCTGTTGTAACGGGAACGGCCGAATTAGAAGGCATCAAATATGGTGTTGCTGTAATGGACGCACGTTTCCGTATGGGTAGTATGGGTTCAGTAGTCGGTGAAAAGATTTGTCGTATCATCGATTATTGTACTGAACACCGTCTACCATTCATTCTGTTCTCAGCTAGTGGTGGTGCTAGAATGCAAGAAGGTATCATTTCACTTATGCAAATGGGTAAAACAAGCGTATCTTTAAAACGTCATTCTGATGCAGGTTTATTATATATCTCTTATATGACGCACCCAACTACAGGTGGTGTTTCAGCGAGTTTCGCTTCTGTAGGTGACATTAATATAGGGGAGCCTAAAGCGCTAATTGGTTTTGCTGGTCGACGTGTTATCGAACAAACTATTAATGAAAAGCTACCTGATGACTTCCAAACTGCTGAGTTCTTATTAGAACATGGTCAGTTAGACAAGGTCGTTCATCGTAGTGAAATGAAATCAACACTCGCTTCTATTCTAAAAATGCATCAAGAGGTGAAAAATAATGCTTGATTTTGAGAAACCACTTTTTGAAATTAAAGATAAAATTGAATCATTAAAAGAATCCCAAGAGAAAAATGATGTCGACTTGCAAGATGAAATTGATATGCTTGAAGCATCACTTAAACGAGAGACTGAGAAAGTTTATACGAACCTTAAACCGTGGGATCGTGTTCAACTTGCACGTTTACAAGAGAGACCAACTACTCTAGATTACATACCATATATCTTTGATGATTTCCTAGAATTACATGGCGATCGTAACTATCTTGATGACCCTGCTTTAATTGGGGGCGTAGGCTTCTTTAATGAAAAGCCCGTTACAGTTGTAGGTCTCCAAAGAGGTAAAGATACAAAAGATAACATTTATCGTAACTTTGGTATGGCGCATCCAGAAGGTTATCGTAAAGCACTTCGATTAATGAAACAAGCTGAAAAATTTAATCGACCAATCTTTACATTTATAGATACTAAGGGTGCTTATCCAGGTAAAGCTGCCGAAGAACGTGGTCAAAGTGAATCTATCGCTAAAAATTTAGTCGAGATGGCTTCGCTTAAAGTACCTGTTATTGCGATTGTTATCGGTGAAGGCGGTAGTGGTGGTGCACTAGGTTTAGGCATTTCGAACCGCATTATCATGCTTGAAAATAGTACGTACTCAGTTATTTCACCTGAAGGTGCAGCGGCTTTATTATGGAAAGATAGCAATCTAGCTAAAATAGCTGCTGAAACAATGAAGATTACTGCGAATGACTTACATGATTTAGGTATCGTAGATGAGGTTATTCAAGAACCATTAGGTGGCGCCCACCAAGATATTCAAACACAAGCTCAAAGAATTAAAGATGCATTTAAATTTCATTTAGATGAACTTTCTAAAATGTCAGCTACTGAGGTCGCTGATGATCGTTTTAATAAATTTAGAAATATCGGTTCATTTACTGAATAATATATTTTAAAGACGCAATCCTTAGCGGGTTGCGTCTTTTTTAATTTGGTTTAATTACTATTATGTAAAAGTAATTGGAGATTTAATAGTGGATGAATGAAATAATTGATCTCTTAAAATTTATGTCATTATTTGTTAATTAAGCTCAATAATATAGTAAAGCTAAATTAATGGTAAGACGTATGAATTTTTGTAAATGGGGAACATATCTAAGGGGCTTTTCCTAGAGAATTGTGAGTAATGAAACGCGATTATGACATACTATTTAACACGTGAACAATGAATGTGTTGTACAATTAAAAGTCATTCGGAAATTAAAAAGTTTACATTGAATAAACACTTGATATTAATGGAATAGCGCTATTATTTGTGGTATTTTTAAATTAATAATATAAATGTGAAAGGTATGTCGTTATGAAAAGAATAGCAGTGTTAACGAGCGGTGGAGATTCTCCCGGTATGAATGCAGCAATACGTGCTGTTGTACGTAAAGCGATGTTTCACAATATTGAAGTGTTTGGTGTTTATCAAGGTTATCAAGGTTTAATTAATGATGAGATAAAGAAACTTGAACTTGGGACTGTTGGAGACACGATTCAACGTGGGGGAACATTCTTATACTCAGCAAGATGTCCGGAATTTAAGGAACGTGACGTTAGAAAAGTAGGTATTGGTAACCTTAGAAAAAGGGGAATTGAAGGTTTAGTTGTAATTGGTGGTGACGGAAGTTACCGTGGTGCTCAACGTATTAGTGAGGAATGTAAGGAAATTCAAACAATCGGTATTCCTGGAACGATTGACAATGATATTAATGGGACGGACTTTACGATTGGTTTTGATACCGCATTAAATACGATTATTGAATCTGTCGATAAAATTAGAGACACAGCATCAAGTCATGCAAGAACCTTTATTATTGAAGTAATGGGACGAGACTGTGGTGATTTGGCATTATGGTCAGGACTCTCAGTAGGTGCGGAATCTATTATTATTCCGGAACGTCAAAAGGATATTCAAGAAATTGCAGAAAAGATTCAACAAGGTATTGATCGAGGTAAAAAACATTCGATTATCATTGTGGCTGAAGGGTGTATGTCAGGTGAAGAATGTGCGCAAGAGCTAACGAAATATATTAATGTAGATGCTCGTATTTCCGTATTAGGTCATATCCAGCGTGGAGGAAGTCCTACAGGTGCTGATCGTGTATTAGCATCGAGAATGGGTGGACATGCAGTGGAATTATTACTTAATGGTGAAACAGCTAAAGGGGTTGGCATTAAAAATAATCAACTCACTGCAACTTCATTTGATGAAATATTTAAAACATCTCATGATAATATCGATAAACATATGTATGAATTAACAGATGAGTTATCTATATAAATCAATTAGGGAGGCATTTTAACAATGAGGAAAACAAAGATTGTATGTACGATTGGACCTGCATCTGAATCAGAAGAAATGTTAGAAAAATTAATGAAAGCTGGTATGAACGTTGCCCGTTTAAATTTCTCTCATGGTGACCACGCAGAACATAAAGTACGTATTGATCGCATCCGTAGCATCGCTAAAAAATTAGACCTAAACATCGGTATCTTAATAGATACGAAAGGTCCTGAAATCAGAACACACAACATGAAAGACGGTAAAATTGTGTTAGAAAAAGGTTCTGAAATTATCGTTTCTACAAGCGAAGTAGAAGGTACACCTGAAAAGATTTCAGTAACTTACCCAGATCTAATCAATGACTTGCATGATGATTCATTAATTCTTTTAGATGATGGTTTAATTGAACTACGCGTTAAATCTTTAGATGCTGAAAAAGGTGAAGCCGTATGTAATGTCTTAAATACAGGCGAACTTAAAAATAAAAAAGGTGTCAACTTACCAGGCGTTAAAACGAATTTACCAGGTATTACTGACAAAGATGCTGAAGATATTCGTTTCGGTATCAAAGAAGATATCGACTTCATCGCAGCAAGCTTCGTGCGCCGTCCAAGCGATGTTTTAGAAATTCGTAAATTGTTAGAAGAAGAGAAAAATGAAGTTATCAGCATTATCCCTAAAATTGAAAACCAAGAAGGTATTGATAACATTGAGTCTATCTTACAAGTATCTGATGGGTTAATGGTAGCACGTGGTGACATGGGTGTTGAAATCCCACCTGAACGCGTACCAATGGTTCAAAAGGACTTAATCCGTAAGTGTAACAAGCTAGGTAAACCAGTTATCACAGCTACTCAAATGCTTGATTCAATGCAACGTAATCCTAGAGCGACGCGTGCTGAAGCAAGTGACGTAGCGAACGCGATTTATGATGGTACAGATGCTGTTATGTTATCAGGTGAAACAGCAGCTGGGGATTACCCTGTAGAAGCTGTTGAAGCAATGCGTAATATTGCATTAGCAGCTGAAGATGCGCAAGACTATGACAAGATTTTAAATGACCGTACGAAGTTATCGATGACGTCTCTAGTTAATGCTATTGGTGAATCTGTAGCCCACACTGCTTTAAACTTAAATGTTAAAGCTATTGTTGCTGCAACTGAAAGTGGTTCTACTGCACGTATTATCTCTAAATACCGTCCGAAATCAGATATTATCGCGGTTACGCCAAGAGATACAACTGCTCGCCAATGTACACTAGTTTGGGGTATTAACCCTGTCGTTAGATCTGGCCGTCCTTCTACTGACGAACTTCTTAACAAAGCAGTAGCAACTGCAGTGGATACTGGACGCGTTAAGAACGGGGACTTAATCATTATTACAGCTGGTGTGCCAACTGGTGAAACAGGTACCACAAACCTTATGAAACTTCACTTAGTCGGTGACGAATTAGCAACTGGTCAAGGTATCGGTCGCAATTCAGTAGTTGGTCACGCAAGATTAGTTAAAGATGCGAAAGAATTAGAAGGCGAAGACTTATCAGATTCTATCATCGTGACACAATCAACAGATGCTTCATTTGCGCCTTACATTAGCCAAGCGATTGGTTTAGTTACTGAAGAAGGTGGCTTAACTTCACCAAGTGCAATCATTGGTTTAGAACATCATATTCCTACAATCGTAGGTGTCGATGATGTACTTAACGTAATTGAAGATGGTGCTTTAATTACAGTTGATGCCAATCAAGGTAAAGTATTCGAAGGCTACGCAAACGTTCTATAAACGATACATTTTTGACAAACCACGCTTTGTGGTTTGTCTTTTTTTATTGTGTGAAAAGCCCTTTAAAGCATTCATAGAAAAAATGTATAAAGATTTTTAAAAAGTTATTATTAATGATAATTAAATAGAAATATGACCAAAACGCGACTATGCGCTCCAGATTAGGGTAAACATAAGGTTGTATAGCCTATAACTACGACGTTTTTTATAAAAATAAAAATGAATTGCACGTCATTTCTGATAGACGTCAAAATAATCAATGTTCTTAAAATGTTCACAAATTTAGGATTATTGGCTATAATATAAATTGAAAGCCATTATAAATAGTTGGATTTTAAGGAAAAGGGGAAATATCTATGGCAGAATTAAAAAGAGGTTTAGAAGGCGTAATTGCTGCAGAAACTAAGATTAGTTCAATTATCGACAATCAGTTAACGTATGCTGGTTATGATATCGATGACTTAGCAGAGAATGCTCAGTTTGAAGAAATCATTTACTTACTGTGGAATTACGAGCTTCCTAATAAAGAACAATTAGAATCACTTAAAGACAAGTTATATGAACATATGACTTTAAATCCAAGAATGTATGAGCACTTCGAAGAATATGCAACAGATAAAGTACACCCTATGACTGCATTACGTACTTCAGTTTCATACTTAGCACACTTCGATCCAGGTGCTGATGAAGATGACATGGATTCAACATTAGAACGTGCTATTAGAATCCAAGCTAAAATTGCGTCACTTGTGACAGCATTTGCTCGTGTACGTGAAGGTAAAGCGCCAGTTAAACCTGACCGTAGCTTAAACTATGCTGCTAACTTCTTATATATGTTACGTGGTGAAAAACCTACAGACGTTGAAGTTGAAGGTTTCAACAAAGCATTAATCTTACACGCTGACCACGAATTAAACGCATCAGCATTTACTGCGCGTTGTGCGGTTTCATCATTATCAGATATTTATTCTGGTATCACAGCTGCTGTTGGTTCTTTAAAAGGACCTTTACACGGTGGTGCGAACGAACGCGTTATGCGCATGTTAACTGAAATTGGTGAAGAATCTAAAGTAGAAGCTTACCTTGAAGAGAAATTTAATAATAAAGATAAAATTATGGGCTTCGGTCACCGTGTATATAAAAACGGCGACCCTCGTGCGAAGTACCTAAAAGACATGAGTCGTAAAATCACTGATGAAACAGGTCAAAAAGAACTGTTTGAAATCTCTATTAAGATTGCGGACATCATGGAAAAAGAAAAAGGTTTATTACCTAACGTTGACTTCTATAGTGCGACAGTATACCACAGCATGGGTATCGAACACGATTTATTCACACCAATCTTTGCTGTAAGTCGTTCAGCAGGTTGGATTGCACACATCTTAGAACAATATCGTGACAACAGAATTATGCGTCCACGTGCGACATACATCGGTCAAAAAGACCGTAAATATGTTGCAATCGAAGAAAGATAATCTTTATACTTTAGATAAATGAACTTTTAAAAATTATTGGAGGTAGCAAAGTATGACTGCACAAAAAGTAGTAAAATCAAATAACGAATTACAAGTACCAAACGAACCAATCATCCCTTATATCATTGGTGACGGTATCGGACCAGATATTTGGAATGCTGCGAGCAGAGTTATTGATGCTGCTGTTGAGAAAGCTTACAACGGTGAAAAACGTATTGAGTGGAAAGAAATCTTAGCAGGTCAAAAAGCTTATGACGAAACTGGTGAATGGTTACCACAAGAAACTTTAGACGCTATTAAAGAATATTTAATCGCGATTAAAGGACCATTAACTACACCAATCGGTGGCGGTATTCGTTCATTAAACGTAGCATTAAGACAAGAATTAGATTTATTTACTTGCTTACGTCCAGTACGCTGGTTTAAAGGTGTTCCATCACCTGTAAAATGCCCAGAAGATACAGATATGGTTATCTTCCGTGAGAACACTGAAGATATCTATGCTGGTATCGAATATAAAGAAGGTACTCCTGAAGCTAAAAAAGTGATTGACTTCTTACAAGATGAAATGGGTGCTACTAATATCCGTTTCCCTGAAACTTCAGGTATCGGCGTTAAACCAGTATCTAAAGAAGGTTCAGAACGTTTAATCAGAGCAGCAATTGAATATGCGCTTGAAAATAACCGCAAATCAGTTACTTTAGTTCATAAAGGTAACATCATGAAATTCACTGAAGGTGCTTTTAAACAATGGGGTTACGATTTAGCAGAACGTGAATTTGGTGATAAAGTATTTACTTGGCAACAATACGATAAGATCGTAGAAGAAGAAGGTAAAGACAAAGCGAACGAAGCTCAAGATAAAGCTGTAGAAGAAGGTAAAATCATTATCAAAGACTCTATCGCTGATATCTTCTTACAACAAATCTTAACTCGCCCAGCTGAGTACGATGTAGCTGCTACAATGAACTTAAATGGTGACTACATTTCAGATGCATTAGCTGCACAAGTTGGCGGTATTGGTATCGCACCAGGTGCTAATATTAACTATGAAACTGGTCACGCTATCTTTGAAGCAACACATGGTACTGCACCTAAATATACTGGCATGGACAAAGTTAACCCATCATCAGTATTATTAAGTGGTACATTAATGTTAGAACACTTAGGTTGGCAAGAAGCTTCTGACTTAATCACTGCTTCAATTGAAAAAACAATCGCTTCTAAAGTTGTAACTTACGACTTCGCTCGTTTAATGGAAGGTGCAACTGAAGTTAAAACATCTGAATTCGCTGATGAATTAATCAAAAACCTATAATATAACGCTTTACGAAATGCGTAAATGCGACAAGGACACTTGAACTTAAAGCTAGAAGTTTGAGTGTCCTTTTTTGAGGCAATGTAAACTTTATAAATGAAATTACAATTTCTTAAATCATATATTCACATCGAAATCGTTTAAGTAACAGAGTATTTTGTATATAATATGAATTAAATATTAAGGTTTTGTAAAGTTACTTAATTCCATGTTATTTTTTATATGTTTTACGTTATAATTAAGGCAAACATACATAGGAGGTATTGTTCATGTCCCAGAAGGTACTTGTAGTTGATGATGAACAGTCAATCGTAACATTATTAAAATACAATTTAGAACAAGCAGGCTATCATGTTGAAATTGCGAATGATGGTGAAGAAGCGCTCGAAAAAGCAAATGATACTAAACCTGACTTAATTGTGCTTGATGTCATGTTACCCAAAAAGGACGGTATAGAAGTTTGTAAAACGATTCGCTCTGAGAAAAATCAAGTGCCTATACTGATGCTTACTGCAAAGGACGATGAATTTGATCGTGTACTTGGCTTAGAACTTGGTGCAGACGATTATATGACTAAGCCATTTTCTCCTAGGGAAGTTGTCGCTCGTGTAAAAGCCATTTTAAGACGTGCGAGTCAAGTTGAAAGCGTTAAATCAACTGACGAAGACGAAGATATTTTAATTGGTAATATTAAAATTAGACCTGACTTTTTCGAAGTTTATCGCAATGATGAATTACTCGAACTTACACCTAAAGAGTTCGAATTATTATTATACTTAGTTGAACGTCGTGGTCGTGTGATTACGCGTGAACACATGTTAAATTCAGTTTGGAACTATGAATTCGCTGGAGATTCAAGAATTGTAGATGTACATATCAGTCATTTACGCGATAAACTTGAAGAAAATCCAAAGCAACCTAAAATTATTAAAACGGTAAGAGGCTTAGGATATAAACTGGAGCGTCCTAAAGTTAATGATTAAGTTTTATCATAAATTACTGTTGATACTTACAACGATTATAGTTGTAAGTTTTCTTTTATTAGGATTCATTGTTCACAATACGATTTTTTCGATTGTGACAGAACATCAAACTGACAATTATAAAAAAGTCGCGAAAAATGTGTTAGAAAAGTATCAAGAACATGACTTTAAAGATATACGAACAGTAGCTGATCATTACAATGCGGATATCTTAATTGAAGATGGTAAGCAACAATACGATTACCATAGTCTTGATTCTAAAATAATGAAAGATAAGAAAGAAGCAATCCTTAATGATCTAACACGTTCTGAAGATCATTATTATCTCGATAGCGTAGAAGGTGAAATACTCTACGGGTATGAGTCACATGGGATTAAGGTCATCGGTAGTTATCAAGCAACCATGATTAAAGAACTACAAATCGACTTTTGGAAATACTTATTTATTATTTTCTTAATCGTGATGGTAGCTTTATTACTCGCTGCTCAGTATATTAACCGCAGTTACATCCGTCCTATTAATGAAGTGACGTATGCGACGAAACTTCTAGCAAAAGGAAATTATAGAGTACGCGTGCCTGAAAGTAGTGTTGTTGAAACAAGAGATTTATTTGTGACGACGAATGTACTTGCGCGAAAACTTGCACGTTTAAATAGCGATCAAAAGATACAGACAAACCGTCTCGAAACAACTTTACAAAACGTACCAAGTGCGATTCTCATGATTGATAACAAAGGTGAAATCGTAATCGCGAACCAGACATACTACGAAATTTTCTATCAAAATGAAAATATTCAACACCAACGTTATACGGGTTTACTTGATAATAATATCAAGCGCGTGATCTTCGAGGCTTTTAAAACGGAGCAACCGATTTATGAACAAATCGAGCTGTATGTAAATAAAATTCATCAACGTTTCTATGATATGGCTTGTGTGCCCATCTTATCTAAGAATCGTAAGAAGTTACAAGGTATGGTTGTGGTGTTCCACGATATTACGAAGCTTCAAAAACTTGAAAAGATGCGTCGTGAGTTCGTAGCTAACGTGTCACATGAGTTACGTACACCTATCACGTCAATTAAAGGGTTTGCGGAAACGTTGCAAGATGGGGCGAAGCATGATGAAGCATCTTTAGATATGTTCTTATCGATTATGTTAAAAGAATCGAACCGTATTCAATCATTAGTCGATGACTTACTCGATTTATCTAAAATCGAACAAAATTCTTCTATTAAAAAGACACGAATTAATTTAAGTCAGGTGGCCGCATCAGCGAAGAAAGTTATCGAACCGCTCGCAAATCGTAAAGACATTACGTTAATTACTGAAATCGAGCCTGATGTATACACGAATGCTGATGAAAACAAAATTTCACAAGTTATCGTAAACTTAATGACGAATGCGGTCAATTATTCACCAGAAGATCGCAAGGTAACGCTTCGCATTAAAGATTTACAAGACCAACAAATCATTGAAGTCGAAGATGAAGGTATCGGTATCGGCGAAGAAGAAAAACCGAGAATCTTTGAGCGCTTCTACCGTGTAGATAAAGCACGAAGCCGTGATTCTGGTGGTACTGGACTTGGTTTATCCATCACGAAGCATATCGTCGAAGCCTTTAACGGTACCATTGAAGTAGAAAGCGAAGTAGACAAAGGGTCACTCTTTAGAGTTACGTTTTATGAATGATTTACGTTGAAATAGAAATTTAAATAGCACAAATTAACTAGGGCTGAGATACAAACGTGTCTCAGTCCTTTTTCTTTTTGAAAAGGCTTCTAAAACAAAGGGGTGGTTACGTTTAGCAACCGCCACGGCATTGAATCAATCGTCCAACCTTAATAACTTCAAGCATTTAACGCCAAATAAGTGATTTCTATACGGTAATAAAAATAGATATGATAAAATGAAAGAAACATTGTCTGGAGGTCAAAAGTTTTGAAGAAATTAGTATTAATCGATGGTAATAGCTTAAGTTTTAGAGCGTTCTACGCCTTACCACTACTAACAAATAAGTCAGGTATTCATACGAACGCAACGTATGGATTTACGATGCTTTTAGAAAAAATATTAAGAGATGAACAACCTACTCATTTTCTCGTAGCTTTTGATGCAGGAAAAACGACATTCCGTCACAAGGAATTCAAGGATTATAAAGGCGGTCGTCAGAAGACACCACCTGAATTAAGCGAGCAATTCCCGTACATTCGTAAGTTAATCGATACGTATCAAATCAAACGCTATGAGCTTGAGAATTATGAAGCGGATGACATTATCGGTACGTTGAGTAAACAAGCTGATCAGGAAGGCTTTAAAACAATCATCATTACAGGTGACCGCGATTTAACGCAACTCGCTTCTGAACATACTACGATTTACTATACGAAAAAGGGTGTAACAGATGTTGACCACTACACACCAGACTTCATTAGTGAAAAATATAACGGTTTAACGCCGCATCAAATTATTGATATGAAAGGTTTAATGGGTGACACTTCAGATAATATTCCAGGTGTGCCAGGTGTTGGTGAGAAGACAGCGATTAAATTACTTAACCAATATGAAACGGTTGAAGGTGTTTATGACAACATCGATAACGTTTCTGGTAAAAAGATGAAGGAAAAGTTAATCGATCATAAAGATGATGCCTTAATGAGTAAATCACTCGCGACGATTAACGTTGATAGCCCGATTGAAGTTAAACTTGATGAAACGAAGTTACCTGATTCAATTAAAGAAGACGACAAGATTAAATTGTTTAAAGAGCTTGAATTTAAACAATTACTCAACCAAATGTCAGATGAAGACGTGTCCGAAGAAGTGACTGAAGTTGAAATCGACGTCTCAAACGATTTAAGTCAAATTGACTTTAAGCACCTTGATCAAGCGACGATTCACTTCGAACTCGACGGCTTCAATTATTTAAAGGATGACATCCTCAAGTTTGGTATTTCAGACGGCGAACATTTCGTTGTGGTAGACGCTGATCAGGTTCAGAATCATGAAGATTTAAAAACTTTCTTAGCTTCTCATAAAACGAAGAAAGTTGTATTTGATGCGAAGAAAACGTATGTGGCGAGCCACCGTTTAAATCTTGAAATCGCGTACATCACGTTCGACCTCATGCTTGCGAGTTACATTCTAGACCCGTCGCACACGATTGAGGACGTTCAATCCGTGGTATCTCAGTTCAATATCGGTTATGTGAAATCTCAAGAAGCGATTTATGGTAAAGGTAAGAAACGCCAGGTTCCTGAAAGCAACGTGCTTGATGATTATGTGGCCACTATTTTAAAAGCCACGCACGACCTCGAACCTGAATTAACGAAGAAACTTGAAGCTTATAAGCAATTAGAACTGTTAAAAGAGCTTGAATTACCGCTTGCGAAAATTTTAAGTGAGATGGAAGAAATAGGTATCTACACGGATGTAAATGAACTTAAAACAATGGAGAAAGAACTTCAAGAAAAACTAGACGTTCTCATTGAGCGTATTCATGAAGCTGCTGGTGAAGACTTTAATATTAATTCACCTAAGCAACTTGGAGTTATCTTATTTGAAAAGCTTGAACTACCAGTTATTAAGAAGACTAAAACAGGTTATTCAACAGCAGTAGACGTACTGGAACAATTACAAGGTAAACATAAGATCATTGATGATATTCTAGAATATCGTCAGCTTGCGAAACTACAATCGACATATGTTGAAGGCTTACAGAAAGTGATTGCTGAAGATAATCGCATTCACACACGCTTCAATCAAACGTTAGCGCAAACAGGTCGTTTATCGTCTATTGATCCTAACTTACAAAATATCCCAATTCGTTTAGAAGAAGGGCGTAAAATCCGTAAAGCGTTCAAATCAACCGATAAGGATTATGTGATCTTTGCGGCCGATTATTCTCAAATCGAGTTACGCGTACTTGCGCATATCACTGGTGATGAAACTTTATCTAAAGCCTTTATTGAAAGCGAGGACATTCATACGACGACTGCGATGAAGGTATTTGATGTGAAAGCAGATGACGTAACATCAAATATGCGTCGACAAGCTAAAGCAGTTAACTTTGGGATTGTTTACGGTATAAGTGATTATGGTTTAAGCCAAAGTCTTGGTATTCCGCGTAAACAAGCAAAAGCATTTATTGATGAATATCTTGGTCATTTTCCAGGGGTAAAACAATATATGGATGACATCATACAAGATGCGAAACAAGATGGATTCGTTGAGACATTGTATAACAGACGTCGCTATATTCCAGATATCACGAGCCGTAATTTCAATCGTCGTAGTTTCGCTGAGCGTACTGCGATGAACACACCTATCCAAGGTAGTGCAGCTGATATTATTAAACTTGCGATGGTTCATTTTAAAGAAGCGGTCAAAGACACAGACTTTAATGCGAAATTGCTTTTACAAGTGCACGATGAGCTGATCTTTGAGGTGCCTAAAGATGAGATTGAAGCGTTTAGCCGCTTTGTAAAAGACATCATGGAAAATGCGATCGACTTAGATGTACCATTACAAGTCGATGCGAATTATGGACCTACATGGTACGATGCTAAATAGAAAGAAGGACGACTATGCCAGAATTACCAGAAGTTGAACATGTCAAAAAAGGCATTACACCTTTTGCGGAAGGTCAAACAATTATAGATATTTATTACTCTGTACAAGTATTTCAAGGAAAGAAAGAGGGTCGTCAGACGATCATCAAGGGAAATACTTTAGAGGACTTTTCAAAATATGCGATATCTTATACAATTGAAAAAATTGAAAGACGTAGCAAATATATTCTATTTCATTTGAGAAAAGATTCGAATAAGCGTATAATTGTAGGCCACTTAGGTATGGCAGGTGGATTCTTTATTGTTAACAACATTGAGGACATTCCGGTTGAGAACTACCGTAAACATTGGCATGTGGCATTTAAACTTGATAATGATATGTTGCTTGTGTTCTCTGATATTAGACGATTCGGGGAGTTACGTAACATTGGGACGTATGACGGATATCCGTCGCTTAAGGAAATCGCGCCGGAACCGTTTGATGATTCGGCATATGCACACTTTATGCATAAGTTAAATCAAAAATCTGTTCAATCTAAACCGATTAAGCAGGTGATTCTCGATCATCGTGTTATATCGGGTTGTGGCAATATCTATGCATGTGAAGCGTTATTTAATGCGAAGCTGCATCCTGCTACTAAAGTTAAGCAATTATCTGATGATGATAAAATGTGCGTCTTTCAAGAAATTGTTGATGTGCTTAAATTAGGTATAAAATACGGTGGCACGAGTGTGACGAACTATCGTCATGCAGACGGTAATGAAGGTACGATGCAAGATCGCCTTCAAGTTTATAAAAAGCACACGTGTCCGGTTTGTAGAACATCAATTCGTAGAGAAATTATTGGCAAGCGTAATACGCACTATTGTCCAAACTGCCAAAATTAGAGGAAAGAGGGAAACTATGCCAAAGGTTATAGGGTTAACAGGAGGTATTGCGACAGGTAAATCTACAGTCGCTGAGTTACTTGAAATACATGGGTTTAAAATTGTAGATGCTGACATTGCTTCACGTAAAGCCGTTGAGAAGGGTAGTAAAGGCCTTGAGCAAGTCCGTGAAGTGTTTGGTGATGAAGCTATTAATGATCAAGGAGAAATGGACCGTCAATATGTAGGTAACATTGTGTTTACGGATGACGCGAAACGCCTGCAACTTAATCAAATTATTCATCCAATTGTTCGTGAAATTATGGATGATGAAAAGGATGCTTTACTTGAGCAAGGTCACGATGTTGTGATGGATATTCCGTTACTCTTTGAAAATGGCTTAGAAGACACAGTCGATGAAACGTGGCTTGTATACGCTTCTGAAAGTATTCAAGTTGACCGTTTAATGCAGCGTAACGATCTTTCGATGGAAGATGCGAAAGCACGTGTGTATAGTCAAATTTCAATTGATAAGAAGAGCCGTATGGCGGACGTTGTGATTGAAAACTTAGGTTCATTACTTGAACTGAAACAAAACTTAGAAGCTGTGTTGAAGGTAAAAGGCTATTTAGAAGAACAAAATGAAACTGAATAATTTATTTAAAACTGGGATGAATGTCATCTCAGTTTTTTTATAGGATTATAAAGGGCTTTTCAAGGGAGGGTGACGGTGATTAACAGTATAAAATTACAAGATAATTAACGGTTTTAATCATTTAAAGCATTAATATATCAATACTTTCAATTTAATTCATAAATTATTAGGAAAACGGTTTCAATTTCTCATAATTGTGCTATACTTTTGATTATAAAGTATAACACAATTTCGAGGGGTGCTTTTTGAAAATGGCAACAAATATTGCAATTAATGGATTAGGAAGAATCGGAAGAATGGTATTACGTATTGCTATGAATAGCGATGACTTAAATGTGGTAGCAATCAACGCGAGCTATCCACCAGAAACAATCGCACACTTAGTTAAATACGATACTACTCACGGATTATACGAAAAAGATGTTAAAGTAAAAGGTGACAACATTGAAATCGATGGTCAAGAGATTAAATTAACTTCTGATCGTAATCCTGAAAACTTACCATGGGAATCATTAAATGTTGATATTGTAATTGAAGCAACAGGTGCTTTCAACCATGGTGATAAAGCAAGTGCACACGTTAAAGCTGGTGCGAAAAAAGTATTATTAACTGCGCCATCTAAAGGCGGCGACGTTCAAACGATCGTTAAAGGTGTTAACGACAAAGACTTAGACGTTGAAAAATATGACGTATTCAGTAACGCTTCATGTACAACAAACTGCTTAGCGCCAGTAGCTAAAATCTTAAATGACGAATTCGGTATCGAAAATGGTCTTATGACTACAGTTCACGCGATTACAAACGATCAAAAGAACTTAGACAATCCTCATAAAGACTTACGTCGTGCGAGAGCTTGTAATGAAAGTATCATTCCAACTTCAACAGGTGCTGCTAAAGCATTAGCATTAGTATTACCGGAAGTTGAAGGTAAATTACACGGTATGGCTTTACGTGTACCAACTAAAAACGTATCTCTCGTTGACTTAGTGGTTGACCTTAAGAAAGATGTAACTGTTGAAGAAGTTAATAAAGCATTCGAAAACAGTGAATATAAAGGTGTAGTTGACATCACTGAAGAACCTTTAGTATCAGTTGATTTCAATACAAACCCACATTCAAGTATTGTTGATGCTCAATCTACAATCGTTATGGGCGACAATAAAGTTAAAGTATTAGCTTGGTACGACAACGAATGGGGTTATTCAAACCGCGTTGTAGAAGTTGCTGAGTTAATTGCAAATTCTTTAAAATAATCTGAAACTAAGATAAAATCTTAATATGGATATTGCAATCAACCTTAGGTGCATTAGTGCCTAAGGTTGTTTTTTTTATGCCTTTTTTGAAAATGGGGGCTAACGGCGGGGCTGTAGTGTGGGTGAATTGGGTTTAGTTAGTTAGTGGTACGGGGGCGTTATACGATTGTTTGAAATTCTTTAGTGTAACTCATATGTTGCTCCGCAGTTTGTGAAGGTCTGTTTGACAAGGCGCCCATGTTACATTGTTTGAGTTGATCTTTGTAACAAGGCGTCCATATTACATTGTTTGATCGTGTCTTTGTAACAAGGCGCCCTTATTACATTGTTTGATTAAGTTTTTGTAACAAGGCGCCCATGTTACATTGTTTGAGTAAGTCTATGTAACAAGGCGCCCATGTTACATTGTTTAAGTCGGTCTTTGTATCAAGGCGTCCATGTTAAATTGTTTGATTGAGTCTATGTAACAAGGCGCCCATGTTACATTGTTTAATTGAGTTTTTGTAACAAGGCGCCCATATTACATTGTTTGATTGAGTCTTTGTAACAAGGCGTCCATGTTACATTGTTTGAGTTGATCTTTGTAACAAGGCGCCCATGTTACATTGTTTGAGTTGATCTTTGTAACAAGGCGTCCATGTTACATTGTTTGAGTTGATCTTTGTAACAAGGCGTCCATGTTACATTGTTTGAGTTGATCTTTGTAACAAGGCGCCCATATTACATTGTTTGATTAAGTCTTTGTAACAAGGAGAATTTTCGCCATCGAAAATTTTTTCATTATTTGAATCGTTGGTTTAATTATTGATTATGATTTCTATATGATAGCGTTGCCGTTATGCGATTGTTTAAAATTTCTATCGCGTAACGGTCTCCTTATGCGATTGTTTAAAATTTCTATCGCGTAACGGCCTCCTTATGCGATTGTTTGAAATTTCTATCGCGTAACAGCCTCGTTATGCGATTGTTTTATTTTTCTTTCGCGTAACGGCCTCCTTATGCGATTGTTTAAAATTTCTTTCGCGTAACGGCCTCGTTATGCGATTGTTTTGAAAATCTTTCGCGTAACGGCCTCCTTATGCGATTGTTTGAAATTTCTTTCGCATAACTGACCCAATACAAGACTATTTAAAATCATATTTTCCTTAAAAGTCTCAAACAAGAAACGTTCGTCTGTTTAGACGAACGTTAACCCGCTTCCTTCTTAACTTTTCAGAAGTATCATCTAAAGGGCTTTTCAAGGAGGGGACACGTCCTTTCTTTTGTGAAAGCGTGATTTATAGTATAATAAAGAGAAATTAAATGGATGAAAGGTGAGAATGGATGAAATGCCCCAAATGTAATGCTACTCAATCTCGCGTGGTAGATTCTCGTCACGCGGATGAAATGAATGCAATAAGAAGACGTCGCGAGTGTGAAACTTGTGGTACACGTTTTACTACATTTGAACATATTGAAGTGAGTCCATTAATTGTAGTGAAGAAAGACGGTACGAGAGAGCAATTCAACCGCGATAAGATTTTGAATGGGCTGGTCCGTTCATGTGAGAAAAGACCCGTACAATTTCAAAAATTAGAGGAAATTACGAATAAAGTAGAATGGCAATTGCGAGAAGATGGTCATTCAGAAATATCTTCACGTGAGATTGGTGAGTACGTGATGGATTTATTGATGCACGTTGACCAAGTATCCTACGTGCGCTTTGCGTCAGTTTATCGAGAATTTAAAGATGTCGATCAATTATTACAATCCATGCAAGGTATTTTAAAAGATAATAAACGGAGTGAGTAAGTATGTCGATGTCGTCTTATGATTTTAGCCTAAGACCTCAAGATGGTTTTAGTGTAGTACAAGACTTTCACTTTTCACATATGCAGCAAAATGTACTAAATAGACTCTTTACGCCGTTAATCGGGCCTAAAGCAGTAGGTATCTATATTTATTTAAGTCAATTTGGCGAAATGATGGAAGCGGTACCGTTAACGCATTATACGATTATGAATGAATTAAAAGTTAATTTGATGAAATTTAGAGCCGCGATGGATGCGTTAGAGGGCATTGGGCTTATTAAATCCTTTGTGCAACATAATCAAGATGCGTCACATTTTATTTATCAACTATTGCCTTTACCTACACCACATCAATTCTTCCAAGATCCAATGTTATCTGTGTATTTATATCAAGCTGTAGAGAAGAAGCGTTACCAACAATTGAAGGCGTATTTTACGAAGCCAAACGAAGACTTAAGTGCTTTTCAAGAGATAACGAAGAAGTTCACGGATGTCTTTGAAATACCTAAGGACGCGCTTAGCTTGGACGCGACGAACGTTCAAGGGGAGCAGAAGTATCAAGGTGTCGACTTATCAGAGCTTAAATTTAACTTTGAGACGTTATATGATTTATTGCAACATCACTATGTGAGTAAGGAAATTGTGTCGAAGGATATTAAGGCGCTCATCATACAACTCGCGACGCTATACGGATTGAATGAGTCGTCGATGAAATCTATCATTCTAAAATCTTTAACGAGTAATCAACGCATTTCGACTGAGTCGCTGCGTAAATATGCGCGTTCGTATTATCTGATGGAGCATGAAAAAGAATTGCCTGAATTAAAACAGCAATCGTATGAGCGCGAGGATTCTAAAACGCGTGAACAGGCGACTTCATCTGAAGATGGAATGGCAGCTTGGTTTGAATTGTTGGATGAGACGAGTCCAATTGATATGTTAGCATCGTGGTCAGAATCTGAACCAACCATACGTCAAAAGAAACTCATAGAAGATTTGATTGAACGTGAGAAATTACCATTCGGCGTTATTAATATCTTGCTACAATATGTCATGCTTAAAAATGATTACACGATTAATCGTTCTTATGTAGAAGAAATTGCGTCAAGCTGGAAGAAAAAGGGCTTACAAAATGCTGAACAAGCCTATGAACACTCTAAGAACATTCAAGAAAGCCAACAAAAGCGAAAAGCTTCTAAAGCGAAATCATCTCAGAAACAAATTGTTTCTAAAGAGAAAACGCCTAAATGGCTTCAAAATAAGAAATCGAATGCATCTAAACCTGCTAAAGGTAAGAAAACATTGTCAGCTGAAGAAGAAGCGGAACTTGAGAAGAAACGACAGGCCTTTTACAAAAGGTTACAAGAAAATTGGGGGGAGGATGACGTATAATGAAATCTTTCGGAAGTATTATGGGAAACCAAGATAAGTTACAAGCGCGCATTGACAAAATCAAACGCGATGTGCTAAATGATCCTGATGTTAAGGCGTTCTTAGATGCGCATCAATCAGAATTGACGACACATATGATTGATCAAGATTTGAATATTCTGCAGGAGTATAAAGACCAGCAAAAACATTACACAGACAATCATAAGTTCGAAGATTGTCCGAATTTCGTTAAAGGTCACGTACCGAGCCTGTACATCGAGAATGGTCGTATTAAGATCAAATATACGCCGTGCCCATGTAAAATTAAGCACGATGAAGAGAAAGCATTTAAGAATTTGATTACGTCATACCACATGCATCATGATACGTTAAATGCGAACTTGAAAGACATTCATTTAGATGACCATCAACGTATTGAAATTGCGCAGGAAGCTGAGAAAGTGTGTAATGCAATAACGGAAGGTCGTTCTGTAAAAGGTTTTTATATCTATGGGCCTTTTGGCACAGGGAAATCGTTCATCATTGGTGCCATGGCTAATCAATTACGTACTAAAAAAGTGCCGTCAACGGTTGTCTACTTGCCTGAATTTATCCGTGCGTTGAAATCTGGTATTAAGGATGGGTCGTTTGAAGATAAATTAAAATTTGTTCGAGAGGCTAACGTGTTGATGTTAGATGACATTGGTGCTGAAGAAGTGACACCATGGGTTCGTGATGAAATTATTGGACCAGTATTACATTATAGAATGGTGAATGAATTACCGACGTTCTTTACATCTAACTTTGATTTAGACGAGCTTGAACATCACCTTTCAATTACCCGTGGAGGCGCGGAAGCTACGAAGGCTGCACGTATCTTGGAGCGTATTAAAACATTAGCAACGCCATTTTATTTAGATGGTGAAAATTATAGAAACAATTGAAATTTGAGATAAGTGTTGTATAATAGACTTAAATTCAAAGGAAAAATCTCGAGGATACGATAGATGAATCACTGTATGTACAGAGAATTATGCATATGTTGAGAGCATGAGATACATATTTATTTGTTACTCCCTCTTTGTTGGTGTTTGTAATGAACACCCGGCTCAAGACCGTTATCTTAAGTAGAGTTACTTTTAAGTGCGCATGCATTTATGAGTCAATTAGGGTGGTAACGCGATTTAGACCTCGTCCCTTTATGGGATGGGGTCTTTTTTGCGTTTTTTAAAATAAAAGGAGGCAATATCATGGATCAAATTAAAGTAAAATTTCCAGATGGTAATGTGAAGGAATTTGAACACGGTACAACTACTGAAGATATCGCGCAATCTATTAGTCCTGGATTACGTAAAAAAGCAGTTGCCGGTAAATATAATGGGCAAATGGTTGATTTAACACGTCCACTTGAAGAAGATGGAGAACTTGAAATAATTACGCCTGGTAGTGAAGAGGCGTTAGAAGTATTACGTCACTCAACAGCACACTTAATGGCGCAAGCGTTAAAACGTTTATATGGCGATGTTAAGTTTGGTGTTGGTCCTGTTATCGAAGAGGGCTTCTACTATGACTTTGATATGGACACTCGTATTTCAAGTGAAGATTTTGACAAGATTGAAAAGACAATGAAGAAAATTGTCGACGAAAATCATAAAATTGAACGTAAAGTTGTATCACGTGACGAAGCTAAAGATTTCTTTAGCGATGATCCATACAAGCTTGAATTAATTGATGCGATTCCTGAAGATGAGAACGTGACACTTTATTCTCAAGGTGAATTTACTGACCTTTGTCGCGGTGTACACGTACCTTCAACTTCTAAAATTAAGGAATTTAAATTATTATCAACAGCTGGTGCTTATTGGAGAGGCGATAGTAACAATAAAATGCTTCAACGTATTTATGGTACAGCCTTCTTCGATAAGAAAGCATTAAAAGAGCATTTAAAAGTTTTAGAAGAGCGTAAAGAACGTGACCACCGTCGTATTGGTAAAGACTTAGAGCTTTTCACAAATAATCAATTAGTTGGTGCTGGGTTACCATTATGGTTACCAAATGGTGCAACAATTCGTCGTGAAATCGAACGCTATATTGTTGATAAAGAGGTTGCGCTTGGTTATGACCACGTGTATACACCAGTTATGGCGAACGTTGATTTATACAAAACGTCAGGTCACTGGGATCACTATCAAGATGATATGTTCCCGACAATGAAATTAGATGAATCTGAAGAAATGGTAATGCGTCCGATGAACTGTCCACACCACATGATGATTTATGCGAACAAGCCGCATTCTTATCGTGAATTACCAATCCGTATTGCGGAACTTGGTACAATGCATCGTTATGAAGCAAGTGGTGCTGTTTCAGGTTTACAACGTGTTCGAGGTATGACTTTAAATGATGCACATATCTTCGTGCGTCCAGATCAAATTAAAGAAGAGTTCAAACGCGTTGTTGAAATGATTATTGAGGTTTACAAAGATTTCGGATTTGAAGATTACCGTTTCCGTTTAAGTTATCGTGACCCTGAGGATAAAGATAAATACTTCGATGACGATGACATGTGGTTAAAAGCAGAAGGCATGTTAAAAGAAGCGGTTGATGAGTTAGGCTTAGAATATGAAGAAGCAATTGGCGAAGCGGCATTCTATGGTCCTAAGCTTGATGTTCAGGTTAAAACTGCGATGGGTAAAGAAGAAACGTTATCTACAGCACAACTAGACTTCTTATTACCACAAAAGTTTGATTTAACATACATCGGTAGTGATGGTGAACATCACCGTCCAGTCGTTATTCACCGTGGTGTCGTATCAACTATGGAACGTTTCGTTGCTTTCTTAACTGAAGAAACTAAAGGTGCATTCCCAACATGGTTAGCGCCTAAACAAGTCGAAATTATTCCAGTAAATGTAGACTTACACTATGATTATGCAAGACTTTTACAAGATGAGTTAAAATCTCAAGGCGTACGTGTATCAATCGACGACCGTAATGAGAAAATGGGTTATAAAATCCGTGAAGCGCAAATGAAGAAAATCCCTTACCAAATTGTTATTGGTGACAAAGAGGTTGAAAATAAAGAAGTTAACGTGCGTAAATACGGTTCACAAGATCAAGAAACTGTTGAACGCGATACATTTATCTGGGATTTAGTTGACGAAATTCGTCTGAAAAAGTAATGAAAGCTTGAAAATATACACATTATAATGTATAGTTATCGTTAATTAAATATTTAAAGAAGTTAGAGGTCGCAACTTTAATCAGTAGTACTTCAGAAGTTTGATGAAACATATGTTGAAAGTACGAAAGGTAACGTTGCCGAAACAAAGCGTATTCATCGTACGTTTTGTTGGGCCAATTGCCGAAAGGAATTGGACTGTCACAACATGTGATGTGCTACCTATATAAATGACAAAAGGTTGCATTTCAAAATGCAGCCTTTTATTTTTGCCTCTCAACTGAAGAAAGGATAAGAATATGGAAAATAATCATAAGACACAAAATGAAGTACAACGCGGTCTTAAAGATCGTCACGTCTCCATGATTGCTATTGGAGGTTGTATTGGTACAGGATTATTTATGACATCTGGTGGTGCCATTCACGATGCTGGGCCACTTGGTGCCTTACTCGGTTATGCGATAATCGGGATTATGGTATTCTTCTTAATGACCTCACTCGGTGAAATGGCAACATATTTACCGGTTTCAGGTTCATTTAGTACATATGCGACACGATTTGTAGATCCGTCGCTAGGATTCGCCTTAGGTTGGAACTACTGGTTTAACTGGGTCATTACCGTTGCAGCCGATGTAACCATTGCAGCGCAAGTTATACAGTATTGGTCGCCGTTACAATTTTTACCAGCTTGGGGTTGGAGTGCGATATTCTTAGCCATTATTTTTGGACTTAATATGTTAAGTGTTCAAGTATATGGTGAGAGTGAGTATTGGTTTGCTTTAATCAAAGTTTTAACAGTAATCGTGTTTATTATAGTAGGTTTACTTACAATTTTTGGTATTTTAGGTGGACCATTCATTGGATTTGAAACGTTTATGCAAGGTGAAGGACCTATTTTAGGTGATGGCCTTGGTGGTAGTTTCTTAACGATTCTTGGTGTATTCTTAATCGCCGGTTTCTCATTCCAAGGTACTGAGTTAATCGGTATTACAGCAGGGGAATCTGAGAATCCAGAGCGTGCTGTGCCAAAAGCTATAAAGCAAGTATTCTGGAGAATTTTGTTATTCTACATTTTAGCCATCTTTGTAATTGGTATGGTAATTCCGTATACAAGTGGTGCTTTAATGGGTGGCGAAGAAGATATCGCGATGTCGCCGTTTACACTTGTATTTAAGAATGCAGGACTTGCTTTTGCAGCATCATTTATGAATGCCGTTATCTTAACTTCTGTATTATCAGCAGGTAACTCAGGCATGTATGCGTCAACGCGTATGCTTTTCTCAATGAGTAAAGATAAACTTGCTTGGAAACAGTTCGGTCAAACGAATAAACAAGGTACACCGATTATGTCATTATTAGCAACTGCGATTATTGTTATTATCGTATTCTTACTTCAACATATTAGTGGTGAAGCTTATGAGTACATCGTTGCGGCAAGTGGTTTAACAGGCTTTATTGCCTGGGTTGGTATTGCGATTTCCCATTATCGATTTAGACGTGCGTTCAAAGCGCAAGATTATGATAAATCTAAGTTAAAGTATAAAGCGATGTTCTTCCCATTCGGCCCAATTTTCGCTGGTTTACTCTGTGTACTTGTTATCTTAGGTCAGGATGTTGACTTAATTAAAACAGGTGATTTTGATATTAAACGATTCTTCATCACTTACATGGGTATTCCGATATTCTTAGCATTCTTTATCTATCATAAAATAAGATATAAAACGAAGAAGATTCCATTAAAAGAAGTTGATTTAAGTCAAGAGAACTCAATGGATCAAGTAAAACATAATTAATTTAGAAAAAGTGATTGACTTTAATGAACATACTTGGTAAGATAGTAGACGTTGAATACGAAACGGACCAAGTAGAAGCATCCCGCTTCTCACCTGTAGCGACGCACAAGCTGTTGGCAGGTTAACGACAATTACATGTATGTTCATGTGCGTTAAGGAGCGGGAGACATTTATGTCTTTCGCTCTTTTTTGCTTGGACGATTCGTAAATTCATTGGGAGGTGTCAACCATAGCTAAAGATCAAACGCAAGTTAATGAGAGAATCCGCGCAAAAGAATTACGTTTAATCGGTCAAGATGGTGATCAAATTGGAGTTAAATCTAAAAAAGAAGCCCTTGATATGGCCGATCGTGTTGGTTTAGATGTCGTAGTAGTAGCACCTAAAGCAAAACCACCAGTTGCTAGAATCATGGATTACGGTAAATACAAGTTCGAGCAACAGAAGAAAGAAAAAGAAATGAAGAAGAAACAAAAAGTCGTTAACGTAAAAGAAATCCGTTTAAGTCCTACAATTGAAGAGCACGATTTCAATACAAAACTTAAAAACGGGCGTAAATTCTTAACTAAAGGCGACAAATGTAAAGTTTCAATTCGTTTCCGTGGTCGTGCGATTACTCATAAAGAAATTGGTCAACGTGTCTTAGAACAATTCGCTGAAGAATGTAAAGACATTGCGACTGTTGAGCAAAAGGCTAAAATGGAAGGACGCCAAATGTTCTTAATGTTAGCCCCAATCAACGAAAAATAAACAAATCTATAGGAGGAATTATTCATGCCTAAAATGAAAACTCACCGTGGAGCTGCTAAACGTGTTAAAAGAACAGGTTCAGGTAAATTAAAACGTTCTAGAGCTTTCACTTCTCACTTATTTGCAAACAAAACAACTAAACAAAAACGTAAATTACGTAAAGCTTCATTAGTTTCAAAAAGTGATGCTAAACGTGTACGTCTATTATTAACATACGTAAAATAATCTAAATTCAAAGAATGCATGAATAGACATGCGAAAAGTTAAAAGGAGGAATTCTATATGCCACGTGTAAAAGGTGGAACAGTAACAAGAGCGCGTCGTAAAAAAACGATCAAATTAGCTAAAGGTTACTTCGGTGCTAAAAGCACTTTATATAAAGTAGCAAAACAACAAGTAATGAAATCAGGTCAATATGCATACCGTGACCGTCGTCAAAGAAAACGTGATTTCCGTAAATTATGGATCACTCGTATCAATGCAGCAGCTCGTCAACACGACATGAGCTACTCAAGATTAATGAACGGTTTAAAACAAGCTGGTATCGATATTAACCGTAAAATGTTATCTGAAATCGCTATTTCAGACGATAAAGCGTTCGGCGAATTAGTATCAAAAGCTAAAGACGCTTTAAAATAATATAAATGATTCAAACTAGGACATAAGTACGTGTCCTAGTTTTTTTGTTTTTAGATGGGGATTGTTGAAGGCAGTTCGGTTAGGTGGGGATGGATGGGCTGTTATAGAAGGGTTATTTGTGGAAAGGGTGTTGCAGGGGGCTATTATGGTAGTTCCGTTACGCGAAAGAAATTAGAAACAATCGCATAAGGGGTCCGTTACGCGATAGAAAATAAAAACAATCGCATAAGGGGTCTGTTACGCGAAAGATTTTAGAAACAATCGCATAAGGGGTCTGTTACGCGAAAGATTTTAGAAACAATCGCATAAGGGGTCTGTTACGCGAAAGATTTTAGAAACAATCGCATAAGGAGGCCGTTATGCGATAGAAAATTGAAACAATCGCATAAGGAGGCCGTTATGCCAAAGAAATTAAAAACAATCGCATAACGCCCCTCGACACCATATAAAAAACTAAATCAAAATTTACATCTGTGATTTAAATTATGAGAAATTTTCGCTGACGAAAATTCTCCTTATCACAAAGAATAACGCCAACAATGTAATAAGGGCGCCATGTTACAAAGACTTACGCAAACAATGTAATAAGGAAGCCATGTTACAAAGTCTGACGCCAACAATGTAATAAGGGCGCCATGTTACAAAGACTTACGCAAACAATGTAATAAGGAAGCCATGTTACAAAGTCTGACGCAAACAATGTAACATGGACGCCTTGTTACAAAGACCAACGCCAACAATGTAATAAGGAAGCCTTATCATAAAAATTTACATAAACTATGTGACATGGCGATGCATAAATACTTACTATTGCCCAACTGAACGTAAACTGCCAACTTAACTCTTAGGGGCTTTTCCCAACGAAATAAGCTAATCCATCATAATACGCAAGGCCGAATTATTACCAACATCCCGTAACCTCACTTTTGTTTGGAAATTAACTTTGATAAAATAAAGGCAAGTCATAGCAAAGGAGATTATTATGTCTAAATTTGATGAAATGATTACGGTTGTTCCGAGAGAGGTTATCTTTAACAAGGAACAAAATGCGTTTAACGGGTTTATATCTAATGAAGATAAACGTGCAAATGAAATTTATGAAACTTTAAAACAATATGAAATTAAAAGACGTGGCGATATGGAAGAAGATCCAAATTATAAACAATTAATTTCTTACGTTATCTTAGAAAACGAAGATAACGATATTCTTGTATACGAACGTCTTTCAGGTGGCGGCGAAGAACGTTTACACGGTCAATCATCCATCGGCGTTGGTGGTCATATGAATGATGTAGAGGACGCTAAGACGATTGAAGATGTAGTACGTACGAATGCTGCACGTGAACTTGAAGAAGAAGTAGGGCTTTCAGAAGAAGCCTGTAAAAATATGGAACATATCGGATTTATTAACGATGATGACAATGAAGTAGGCCGAGTTCACATCGGTGTAGTCTTCAAAGTAAAAGTTAATAAAGACGAAGTTGAATCAAAAGAAACGGATACGCTTAAATTAGAGTGGGTGAAAGAAGACGACATTCAAGATCTTTCATCATTTGAATCATGGAGTGCACTCATTTTAAAAGCATTCCAATAAGAGGTGAATACGATGTCAGACATCATACCTTTTCCGCACCTAAAAGAAAAACTTATTCGAGACATTAAGTCCGAGATGGATAAAGGTCAGTATGAAGAGGCCTATGATTCATTCATGGAATATGAGAGACACTATGAAATGTCTGATGAACTGGCGCTTAAGAAATGCGATTTACTATACAAGATGGAAGCGTTTCTCGAGTTACGAGAAGAAACAAGCATCTTACTGAATAAAGGCATCAAAGATTACGATCATCTCATATACTTACACGTCTTAAGTCTGTATGAATTAAAGCAATATTTCATTGCGATTGAAATTATTGACCAGATTATGGATGAAGTGGTTGAGCACAAGACGCGTTTAAAGTTACTACCGATTAAAGATCAAGCTGAGGAGAAACTTGAGCATAAACGTAAGCATGCGCAAGTGATCTTGCAGGATTTCGAGAATCAGACGATGCGCGAACAGATTCAAATCATGCTGACGTTAATTGATGACAATCAATTCTTATTCAAACATACGGTAGCAGAACTTCTAACGACACAAACGTTCCATCCAAACGTCATGAGTATTATGCTTGAATACTTGCGTTTTGCTACTTTCCGAAAAGAACTTAAGATACAAAAACTTGAACAAACGATTACGGTCGTACCATCGCGATTACCAGGTATAGAAAAAAGTCAATTTAAGACAGATATCATACCTGAAATCGTTGATAAACTTGAAGACGATATGCCATCCATTCTTACCGATGCGTTTACGGTATTAAATACGCATGCAATTCTCATGTATCCTCTAGATATTTATGAGATATTTGATAAGGAAACATGGATAAATGGCTATGTATTTTATTTTGAACAAATGGTCGATCATACGTTAGAATATAATGATGAGTATGATGATTTCATGTCATTTATTAAAAAATTAGAATCAATAAGTATCGGCAGTTGAAAGAACTGTCACCTATGTTATAATGTAGAAGTTGAAAAATTTTAAAATAGGAATATCATGGAGGTTTTTATACATGACAGCAACTTGGGAAAAAAAAGAAGGCAATGAAGGGTTACTAAAAGTAACTGTACCTTCTGAAGAATTAGATAAAGCATTAGACAAAGCTTTTAAAAAAGTAAGTAAACAAATCAACGTACCTGGTTTCCGTAAAGGTAAAGTACCACGTCAAATCTTCGAACAACGTTTCGGTGTGGAAGCATTATATCAAGATGCTGTAGATATCTTATTACCAGAAGCTTATGGTAAAGCTATCGATGAAACTGAAATCAACCCAGTTGATCAACCAGAAGTAAACGTAACTCAAATCGAAAAAGGTAAACCTTTCGAATTTGAAGCTACAGTTACAGTTGAACCTGAAGTTGAATTAGGCGACTACAAAGGCCTAAAAATCGAAAAAAAAGATACTGAGTTAACTGATGAAGAAGTTGACGAACAAATCAACCAAAGCTTAGAACAAATGGCTGACATGGTTGTTAAAGAAGAAGGCGCTGTTCAAGAAGGTAACACTGTAAACATCGACTTTGATGGTTATGTTGATGGTGAACAATTCGAAGGCGGCCAAGCTGATGGTTATGACTTAGAAATCGGTTCAGGTATGTTCATCCCTGGTTTCGAAGAACAATTAGTTGGTCTTAAAGTAGGCGAAGAAAAAGACGTTGAAGTAACGTTCCCAGAAGAATACCACGCTGAAGAATTAGCTGGTAAAAAAGCTACTTTCAAAACTAAGTTAAACGAAATCAAACAAAAAGAAGTACCAGAATTAGACGATGAAGTTGCAAATGAATTAGATCCAGAAGCAAATTCAGTAGATGAGTATAAAGAAAACTTACGTAAGCGTTTAGCTGAACAAAAAGAACAAAACGCTGAAAACGCTAAGAAAGAAGAAGCAATCACAAAAGCTACTGAAAATGCTAAAGTAGATATTCCAGATGCAATGATCAAAACTGAAACTGACCGTATGTTACAAGAGTTTGGTCAAAGATTACAACAACAAGGTCTTAACCTTGAAACGTACTTCCAAATCTCTGGTCAATCTGAAGATGACTTACGTGAACAAATGAAAGATGACGCAACTGAACGCGTTAAAACAAACTTAACGTTAAGCGCAATTGCTGACACTGAAAACATCGAAGTTAACGACGGCGATGTTGACGCTGAATTAGAAAACATGAGTAAGCAATTCAACATTTCAGTTGAAGACATCAAGAAAACTTTAGGTAACACTGATATCGTTAAGAATGACGTTCGTGTTAAAAAAGTTATCGACTTATTAGTATCTGAAGCTAAATTAGTTGAAGCTAAAGATAATAAAGAAGACGACAAAGAAGCGTAATTAAAACAATCGTTAAATTAAATAAATGATGTATGGAGCTGGGACAATTCATGTTCTAGCTCCATGCTATTTCTTAAGGAAACTTAAGACGCAAAATTTTAAATAAATCAAGTTAAAACTTTATGTTGATTGCATACAAATCTAATCTAAAAGATAAGCATTAAAATTTGACTATACCTTAAATTTTGTTATATTTTGATAAGACTCCAAAACAAGCGTCATTTTGGTTAATAAATAAAGAGAGATTTACCATTAATTCGCACATTTACACAAAACTAAATATATATCTAAATTAATTTGAACCGAAATGACCTTAAATTTGCATAATAAAGTGTGAAATAGTATAGTCGGTAAGGAATAGGGGTGTAAAAGTATGTTTAAATTTAATGAAGGTGAAGAAAACTTAAAATGTTCATTCTGCGGAAAAGACCAAGATCAAGTTAAAAAACTTGTCGCAGGTAGTGGCGTTTATATTTGTAATGAATGTATCGAATTATGTTCTGAAATCGTTGAAGAAGAACTAGCTCAAAAAGATACAACAGAAGTTACAGAATTACCTACACCTAAAGAAATTATGGAACAGCTTAATAATTATGTTATCGGCCAAGATAAAGCTAAAAAATCTTTAGCTGTTGCTGTTTATAATCATTATAAACGTGTACAACAACTTGGACCTAACGAAGATGAAGTTGAATTACAAAAAAGTAATGTTGCTTTAATCGGACCTACAGGTAGCGGTAAAACATTACTCGCTCAAACTTTAGCTAAGTCACTTAACGTACCATTTGCCATTGCAGATGCGACAAGCCTTACTGAAGCGGGTTACGTTGGTGAAGACGTTGAAAATATCTTACTTCGTCTTATTCAAGCTGCAGACTTTGATATTGATAAAGCTGAAAAAGGTATCATCTATGTCGATGAAATTGATAAAATCGCACGTAAATCTGAAAATACGTCAATTACACGTGACGTTTCAGGTGAAGGTGTACAACAAGCCTTACTTAAAATCTTAGAAGGTACAACTGCAAGTGTGCCTCCTCAAGGTGGACGTAAGCATCCTAACCAAGAATTTATTCAAATTGATACAACTAATATTTTATTCATTCTTGGCGGTGCTTTTGATGGAATCGATGATGTTATCAAACGTCGGTTAGGTGAAAAAGTTATTGGTTTCGCTAGTAATGAAGCTGATAAATACGACGAAGACTCCCTACTTGAGCACATTCGTCCAGAAGACCTTCAAACGTATGGTTTAATCCCAGAATTTATCGGTCGTATTCCAATTGTAGCGAACCTAGAATCACTAGACGTTGAAGCCTTAAAAAATATTTTAACGAAGCCTAAAAATGCGCTTGTTAAACAATATACGAAAATGCTAGAACTTGATAATGTTGATTTAGACTTCACTGAAGATGCGCTTGCTGCAATTAGTGAAAAGGCTATTGAACGTAAGACAGGTGCACGTGGTCTAAGATCAATTATTGAAGAAGCATTAATTGAAATTATGTATGATATTCCATCATCAGATGAAGTAGCTAAAGTCGTGATCACGAAAGATACGATTGAGAATGAAGATGCTCCTGAGTTATATGATTCAGAAGGTAATCTTGTTAATGATGAAAAAACATCAGCATAATCAAACTGCTTAACAATTAGATTGGTGCATTAACGTTGTTTAATGTATCAATCTTTTTTTAATGGGTATGAGTGAAACTATATCAAGTAATTAAGTGAGGAAGAAATTATGGAAATCAATCCTAATGAAATTGAATTATTAATTAGTGCTGTCCGAAAAGACCAATATCCAGAAACAGGTTTATCTGAAGTTGCTTTAAGTGGACGTTCTAATGTAGGTAAATCTACATTTATCAATAGTATGATCGGGCGTAAGAACATGGCACGTACATCGCAACAACCTGGTAAAACGCAAACGCTCAATTTCTATAATCTCGATAATAAGCTCGTGTTTGTCGATGTACCAGGATATGGTTATGCCAAAGTGAGTAAGAAAAAGCGCGAAGAATTCGGTAAGATGATTGAAAAATATATCACTGAACGTGAAAGTTTAAAGCTCGTTGTCCAATTAATCGACATCCGTCATAAACCGACTGAAGATGATATTCTTATGTATGATTATTTAAAACACTTCGATTTACCGACTTTAGTTATCGCAACGAAAGAAGACAAGATTGCTAAAGGTAAGGTTCAAAAGCATATTAAAGTGATTAAAGAAGCGCTAGAACTTGAGCCTGAAGATCAAATTATTAGTTATTCATCTTTAAATACGAATAAAAAGCAAGTTATTTGGGATGCGATTGAAAGTTATTTATAATCGTTATAAAGACGAGATAAGTATTAGGGCGAATGATGATGAAATTCGACAAAATTATGACGATAGATTAAAATCTTTCTAATTTAGGCGTTATCGTATCGCATTGAAAATTAGCCCTATGTTACAATATGAATAATGGAAATTTAAGAAGGGGCGTTATACATGCATTTAATTGCAATAAGTATTAATCATCGTACTGCAGACGTTTCATTACGTGAACAAGTTGCTTTTAAAAATGATGAAATCGAGCGTGTTCATACGCAATTATTTGATACGAAATCAATTTTAGAAAATGTAATATATTCAACTTGCAACCGTACAGAAGTATACGCTGTTGTAGACCAGATCCACACAGGGCGTTACTATATTCAACGCTTTTTAGCGCAATCATTTAACATGGAAGTTGATGACATTAAAGATATGTCAGAGGTATTCATTGGTGATGCAGCAGTTGAACATTTATTTAAAGTTATGACAGGCCTAGATTCCATCGTTCTTGGTGAAACTCAAATCTTAGGTCAAATTCGTAATGCATTCTTTACTGCACAAGACATGCATACGACAGGAACGATCTTTAATCATTTATTTAAACAAGCGATTACCTTTAGTAAACGTGCACATCATGAAACAGATATCGCAGACAATGCTGTTAGCGTATCATATGCTGCGGTAGAACTTGCGAAGAAGGTATTCGGTAACCTTCATAAGAAACGTGCGTTAATTATCGGTGCCGGTGAAATGAGTGAATTATCACTGCTTAACTTGAAGGGTGCAGGTATGACAGATATTCACATTGTTAACCGTTCCTTTGAAAAAGCAGATGCACTTGCCTCTAAACACAATGTTATGAGTCATGATATGTCTCAGTTAACGACATTACTTCGTGATGTTGATGTGGTGATTAGTTCCACTCGAAAAGATGGCTTTGTACTTGATCGTGACATGGTGCAAGATGCTACGATGCAACGCCATAATGATTCATTAGTAATGATTGATATCGCTGTACCTCGTGATATTGATCCAAAGGTCGCTGACATCGATTGTGTATTCAACTATGACGTAGATGATTTAAATGGCTTAGTAGACGCAAACCTTAAAGAACGTCAATCAGCAGCCAATGAAATTTTATCTATGATTCCAAATGAAATTGATGCGCATAACGATTGGGTAAACATGTTAGGTGTGGTACCTGTAATTCGAGCTTTAAGAGAAAAAGCGATGGGTATCCAACAAGACACAATGGCAAGCATCGACCGCAAATTACCTGATTTAAATGAGAGAGAACGTAAAGTGATATCTAAGCACACGAAAAGTATTATCAATCAAATGCTTAAAGATCCAATTAAACAAGCTAAAGAACTTAGCAATGATAAAAATAGTAAAGCGCGTTTAGAATTATTCCAAGAAATCTTTGATATTGATGTTTTAGATGAATATCAACAAGAAATTGAAACGCGTAAGTCATATTCCAAGAAGCGCAGTATCTTTAATTTAAATCATTTAACATGATGGTGATGTCATGCAAGATTCAATATTTATACGTTTTCATGAAATTATTCTTTTAATCTATGTCTTAAGTATAGGTTTTTATTTCATTGATTTTATTAAACACAACTACAAAGTTAAAATGCTCGGTGTCTATACACTTGGGATTGTTTGGGTTTTGCAAACAATCTCTTTAACTATGTTTATAATTGAAACGAGAGACTTTCCGTTTGGGTCGATATCCGAAGTATTTAATGTTCTAACCTGGCTCATTATACTCGTCTCTCTAATCACACACCGTATTAAGCGATTAGACTTTTCAATATTTTTATTAAACCTTATAGGATTTACGCTACTTACCTTGCACACTTTCCAACCTACACAGTATAGTTCAGGTGGTTTAAGACTTGAAGCTGTAAATGAACTCCTGATGATTCACATTTCACTTGCGATTGTAAGTTATGTCGCTTTTGCTTTCGCATTTGTAAATGGCTTACTCTTTCTCGTTCAATATCGTAACCTCAAGGAAAAGCGCTTTGACCATTCGTACTTCAGAATTGGTAGCGTAGCCTTCTTAGAACAATTATTATTCTACAGTACGTTAACGGGATTTATTATTCTTGTCTTAAGTTTAATATTAGGTGGTCTGTGGGGTTTATTTACGATAGGTAGTGGTATCTTACTTGATCCTAAGGTTATCTCTTCATCAATTATCGCTTTATTGTATGGCATCTTTATTTGTTTATTCGTACGACGTAAGCTTAATCCAAAACATTTAATCTATATCAATATCGTGTTATTTTTGCTTTGTATGATTAACATGATCGTTATCACGCAATTATCCACGTTCCATCAATGGACAGGGAAGTAATGTTTAGCCAATTTTGTTAGGAGGCAACTATGAGAAAATTAATCGTAGGTTCTAGACGTAGTAAATTAGCACTTACACAAAGTAAGCAATTTATAGAACAACTTAAAAGTGTATCTGAAGGGCTTGAAGTTGAAATTAAAGAAATCGTTACGAAAGGTGACCAAATTGTAGACCGTCAATTATCTAAAGTTGGCGGTAAAGGGCTTTTCGTGAAGGAAATTGAGCAAGCACTTTATAATCATGAAATCGATTTAGCGATCCATTCGCTAAAGGATGTACCGAGTGTCATGCCTGAAGGTTTAACGCTTGGTTGTATTCCTGACCGTGAGAATCCGTTTGATGCGTATATTGCGATTGACCATGTGCCATTAGATGAACTTAAGCCTGGTAGTATTGTTGGTACAAGTTCGTTGCGTCGTGGCGCGCAAATTCTCGCTAAATATCCGCATCTTGAAATTAAATGGATTCGCGGTAATATTGATACGCGCTTACAGAAGCTACAAGATGAAGATTATGATGCGATTATTCTTGCCGCTGCAGGTTTAAAACGCATGGGTTGGCCAAGTGATATGGTTACGACGTACTTACAACCTGACACGTTAATCCCGGCTATCGGTCAGGGCGCGCTTGGTATTGAATGCCGAAGTGATGATACAGAATTATTAGAATTACTTCAGAAGGTGCATAATGCATCTGTTGAACGTTGTGTGACGAGTGAGCGTACGTTCTTAAAAGAAATGGACGGCAGTTGTTCAGTACCTATCGGTGGTTATGCGACTGAAGATGATGAAGGTACGATTACGTTTACAGGTCTAATTATGACGCCTGATGGTAAAGAGCGTTATGAATGTACGAAAGAAGGCACTGACCCAGTAGCTTTAGGTAAAGCTGTTAGTGATGAACTTAAATCACAAGGTGCTTATGAAATTATTAAAAACTTAAATGAAAATCAATAATACGTAAGGAGGGCTAATTTATGAAACCGACGATTATTATGACACAGTCTACGCGTTATCAACATCCTGATGCGCATGTGTTACATCTACCGTTCATTAAAATTAGTCCTCTTTCTTTACCTTCGAACTTTAATAATCAATCGTATGACTGGTTAATTCTAACGTCTAAAAATGCGGTCACACATTTTAAACCCTATTTAGACCATATCCATTATAAGAAGCTCGCAGTTATTGGAGAAAAGACGAAGCAACTGTGTCATGATTTAGGTTTGAAGGTGGACTTTTGTCCAAAGGACTTTTCACAAGAGGGGTTTCTTGAAGCATTTCATGGAAAGGAAGGACGTGTTCTGATTCCAAGTAGTCTTAAGGCACGACCTAAACTTGCTGAAACGCTTCGAAATCGTGGTTTAGAAGTTACAAAACTTGATTTATATGAGCCAATCGCACATGATAAACATATACAAGAAGCAATTCAATTAATTGAAAGTAATCTAATAAATGTGTTAACATTTGCTAGTAGTTCAAGTGCACGCTATTACTTTTCAAAGGGTGGCGATACGACGTTTCAACATTATTATGTGATTGGTCATGAAACGTTAAAAACTGTTGAAAGTTATGGTGCAAGCGCTAAGGTGGCGCCAATTCAGACGCTAGATGCTATGATGCAAACAATATTAAGAAAGTAGGCGACAATATGCAATTTGATAGACACAGAAAATTACGTAGTTCAGCGACAATGCGTAACATGGTGAGAGAGACACATTTACGAAAAGAGGATTTAATTTATCCAATCTTTGTTGTTGAAAAAGACGATGTTAAGAAGGAAATCAAATCTTTACCTGGTGTTTACCAAATTAGTTTAAATCTGTTACATGAAAAAATTAAAGAAGCTTATGAACTTGGTATCAGAGGCTTAATGTTTTTTGGTGTACCTAATGAGAAAGATGATGTAGGTACAGGTGCTTACCATAATCATGGTGTCATTCAAGAGGCAACACGCATTTCTAAATCGCTTTATGATGACATGTTAGTTGTTGCGGATACATGTCTTTGTGAGTATACGGACCACGGTCATTGTGGTGTAATTGACCCGGATAAAAAAGATGTCGATAATGATAAATCACTAGACTTACTTGTTAAGACGGCTGTATCTCAAGTAGAAGCAGGTGCAGATATTATCGCGCCAAGTAATATGATGGATGGCTTTGTGGCGACGATACGTAAAGGTTTAGATGAAGCGGGTTATGAATATGTGCCAATTATGAGTTACGGTATTAAATATGCGTCAAGCTTCTTTGGACCGTTCAGAGACGCCGCAGAATCAACACCATCATTTGGTGACCGTAAGACGTATCAAATGGATCCTGCTAATCGCTTAGAAGCATTCCGCGAATTAGAAAGTGACTTGAAAGAAGGTTGTGACATGATGATTGTGAAACCTGCTTTAAGTTATTTAGATATCATTCGCGATGTGCGTAACCGTACGAATGTACCAGTTGTTGCTTATAATGTAAGCGGTGAATATAGTATGACGAAAGCGGCAGCTTTAAATGGTTGGATCGATGAAGAGAAAGTTGTTATGGAACAAATGATTTCAATGAAGCGTGCAGGCGCAGATATGATTATTACGTACTTTGCTAAAGACATTTGTCGTTATTTAAATCAATAAGGAGGCCAATTCATGCGTTACAATCAATCAATTGAAGCTCATCAGAAAGCTGAAAAACTAATGCCAGGTGGTGTTAATAGCCCCGTTCGTGCATTTAAATCTGTAGATACACCAGCCATCTTTATGGATCATGGTGAAGGGTCTAAAATTTATGATATCGATGGTAATGAATATATCGATTATGTGTTAAGCTGGGGACCTTTAATCCTAGGACACAAGAATCCTCAAGTTATCGAGAAATTACATCAATCTATCGATAAAGGTACAAGCTTTGGTACGTCAACTTTAGAAGAGAATAAGTTAGCTGAACTTGTTATTGAACGTGTACCATCTATTGAGAAGGTACGTATGGTGTCATCAGGTACTGAAGCGACACTTGATACGTTACGTTTAGCTCGTGGTTATACAGGTCGTAATAAGATCGTTAAATTCGAAGGTTGCTACCACGGTCATAGTGACTCATTACTAATTAAAGCAGGTTCTGGCGTAGCGACATTAGGTTTACCTGATTCTCCAGGTGTCCCTGAAGGTATCGCTCAGAACACAATTACAGTTCCTTATAATGACTTCGATGCCATCAAAGTAGCGTTCGAAGAGTTTGGTGACGATATTGCAGGTGTTATCGTCGAGCCAGTAGCAGGTAACATGGGTGTTGTGCCGCCTAAAGATGGCTTCTTAGAACATCTACGTGACATCACTAAAGAACATGGTTCATTACTTATCTTTGACGAAGTGATGACTGGATTTAGAGTAGGCTATAACTGTGCGCAAGGTTATTTCGGTGTGACACCTGATTTAACTTGTTTAGGAAAAGTCATTGGCGGTGGCTTACCGGTAGGCGCTATCGGCGGTAAAGCTGAAATTATGGACCATATTGCGCCAGTTGGTGATATCTATCAAGCAGGTACACTATCAGGTAACCCACTCGCAATGACAAGTGGTTATGAAACGTTAAGTCAGTTAACTGAAGAAAGTTACGAATACTTTAACGAACTCGGTGACTTATTAGAAGAAGGTCTTAAAGAGGTATTTAGTAAGCATAACGTACCAATTACAGTAAACCGTGCTGGCTCAATGATTGGTTACTTCTTAAACGAAGGTCCTGTAACAAATTTTGATGAAGCAAACAAAAGTGATTTAGAATTATTTAGTAATATGTATCGTGAAATGGCTAAAGAAGGTGTCTTCTTACCGCCATCTCAATTCGAAGGTACGTTCTTATCAATGGCGCATACTAAGGACGATATTGAGAAAACAATTCAAGCTTTTGATACAGCGTTAAGTCGTATTGTTTAACTTTCGTTTTAATAAAAGGGCGATTGTAAGATAACGTTTGATCCAAGGCATTTTAGCTTAAATGCTCTGAATGTCTTGGGTCTTTTTTAGTATTTAATTGTAGTTTGGTTGTTTATATTTATTAGAGAATGGTTTGCTTTTCGCTATGCCTTGCTTACTTAGCTTGTTGGATTGCTCATGCAATCCTCTATGCAAGGGACCTTCCTGTGGCGTCGCTTTGAGCTAAAGCTTCGCTTGGATCTCCCTTCCTCACAGTGCCACGGGAGTCTCAAAGCTTGCATTCTCTAATACTTTTAAAGACAATTCAATTAGATTTAATTAAAACTAGCCCTTATAGCATTAAAGATACTGGTATTACAATTCCTTAAACAGCTGACTCCTAGGGGTGGGGCCCCGGCAAAGGAATTTGCGTAAGCAAATTATCAAGCTATACAAGCCGGGGCTTAAGCGTGGTGCAAAGTAGCAATGCTACTTTGTAAGTCCAACTAGCAAACTGGAAGTTTGAGTTGGACTTTAGAGACTACAGGCTCAGGCCACGCCCCAGGAAAGCATGCTGTTTATTGGAATTGTTTTAATAAAATACGTTTTAAACCAGATATACTTTTATTTTTTTAGATAGGCTCATTTAAGCTTTATTAGGAGGGATGATTTGAAACGAAGTGATCTCAATAAAGTAATCATCTTACTATTATCTGTCGTATGTGGCTTTATCCTACAAGCATTACATATCATATTACCTTGGATGTTCGGTCCCATTATTGCAAGTTTAATTTGTACGAAGCTTTTCAAGATGCAAATTAAATGGCCGACATGGCTAAGTAACCTTGGGTTAATAGCACTCGGCATTCAAATTGGAACGTCATTTACGAAGACCGTAATCGGTGATATCAAAGATGATTGGATTTCTATTATATTAGTAAGTATCTTATTGCTTATGCTTGCGTTAATCATTTCTATACCTTTCAGAAAGATAGCGGGCATCAATCGAGAAACGGCGATACTAAGTGTTATCCCAGGTGCGCTCAGCCAAATGCTTGTCATGGCTGAAGAGAATAAGAAAGCGAATATGTTGATCGTGAGTTTGACGCAAACTTCACGCATTATCTTCGTCGTGATGTTGGTACCTTTATTATCATTTCTCTTCCAGGAAAAGGATGCTAAGAACCAATCGAGCTTTGACACGTCGTATCTAACTGAGACGCTTAATATTTGGCATGTGTTGATACTTGTAGCAGGTATCGTTGTCGTATATTACATCATGAAAGCAATCAAATTCCCAACTAAAATCTTATTAGCACCGATTGTTGTGCTTATCGTGTGGAATTTATCAACGGAAATCACGTTTACGCTAGACCCGTGGTTAATCGCCATTGCGCAAATTATTTATATGATTCGAATTGGGCTACAAATATCGAACTTACTAAATGATTTAAAAGGGCGTATCGCGATTGCAATTGCCTTTCAAAATATCATGCTTATTTTAACGGCTTTACTTATGGTGATCGTATTACATTTCTTTAATCATCAATCTATTAATGAGTTGTTCTTAGGTGCTGCACCTGGAGGCATGAGCCAGATTATACTCGTTGCATTAGAAGTAGGCGCAGATGTGGCGATGATTTCAAGCTATCACATCTTTAGAATTTTCTTTATCTTGTTTATCATCGCGCCTCTAGTTGGCTATTATTTAAAATACATGAATCAAAAAAAGCAGGAATGAGGTATAAGCTCATTCCTGCTTTTTATTTGTTCTCAGGGTTGTTAGGGCAATCTACAAGATGTCCATTGTACATCCCACAAGCTTCCATAAAGGAGTAAACAGTTACCGGTCCTAAAAACTTAAAGCCATATGTCTTAAGATCCTTAGATAAGCGTTTAGCACGTTCATCAACTGTAATAGCTTCACGTTCTTCTCGTGTTTTAAATTTAAAATTAATAGGTTCATGGTCTACATATGACCATAGAAAATCGCTAAAACTTCCAAATTCTGCTTCAATCTTTAGAAAGCCTTTTGCTTGAGAGACAATGGCTTCTAATTTCTTGCGATTATGCACAATATTAGGAAACGACATTAATTCATCGATGTCAGCTTCAGTCATTTCAGCAACTTTAGTAGGTTCAAATTGATGAAAGGCGTCTTCATAGCTTTCCTTTTTCTTAAGTATCGTTAACCAGGAAAGACCGGCGTGCTGTGATTCAAGGGCAATTAATTTAAACAAGTCTTTTGAATTATACATGGGTTGTCCCCAAACGTTGTCGTGATATGCGATATAGATAGGATCTTTCGTTCCAAAAGCACAAGGGTTCATGTGTAGCAACCTCCCGTATATTGACTTATGACCAATATCAGTATACTATATTAAAGTAGATGAATATAGTTTAGGGAAGAGTATGTTATGTGACGTTTTAAGAGAGTGTACGTGTGCTGTGAGTACATAGCGTTCATAATTGAAGGTAGCCCGAGATAACTTTTGCTGAAATGGGAAAGACTAGGTAAAAGCGTGATTGAGCGTTAATCAAATTGGAGTGCTTCATAATACGTTGTTATTATGTCGAATATAGGTGGTACCACGGAACATCCGTCCTATTATGGACGGGTGTTTTTTATATTTTAAGGAGGTTTTTGATATGGAAATGAAGCCTAAATATAATCCAAATGAAGTTGAAAGTGGTCGTTATCAAAAATGGTTAGACCAAGGGCTTTTCAAAGCAGGACAAGATGAATCTAAAGAAACATACACGATTGTGATCCCGCCTCCGAATGTGACAGGTCGTTTACATTTAGGTCATGCATGGGATACAACGTTACAAGATATGATTACGCGTATGAAACGTATGCAAGGTTATGACACATTATATTTACCAGGTATGGACCATGCTGGTATTGCGACGCAAGCTAAAGTGGAAGCTAAGATGCAAGAACAAGGTATTTCACGTCATGACATTGGTCGCGACAAATTTATGGAAAAGGCTTGGGACTGGAAAGAGGAGTATGCGTCATTTATTCGTGAACAATGGGCGAAACTTGGTCTAGGCTTAGATTATAGTCGTGAGCGCTTTACTTTAGATGAAGGTTTAAGTAAGGCTGTTAAGAAAGTCTTTGTGGATATGTATAACAAAGGTCTGATTTATCGCGGCGAACGTATTATTAACTGGGATCCTAAAGCGCGTACGGCTTTATCTGATATTGAAGTGATTCACGAAGACGTTGAAGGTAAATTCTATCACTTTAAGTATCCATATGCGGATGGCGATGGATATATTGAGATCGCGACGACTCGTCCTGAAACAATGCTTGGTGATACAGCGATTGTGGTTAACCCTGATGACGCGCGTTATCAAGACGTTATTGGTAAGTATGTGACGTTACCGATTGTAGGTCGTAAGTTACCAGTTATTGCGGATGATTACGTTGATATGGAATTCGGTAGTGGTGCGATGAAAGTTACGCCTGCACACGACCCGAACGACTTTGAAATCGGTAATCGCCATGATTTAGAACGCATTGTTGTAATGGATGAATCTGGTTGCATGAACGATAAAGCGGATAAATACGAGGGTATGGATCGCTTTGAATGTCGTAAGCAACTTGTTAAAGACCTTGAAGACGAAGGTTTAGTTATCAAGATTGAAAGTCATATGCACTCAGTTGGTCACTCAGAACGTAGTGGCGCGATTGTGGAACCTTATCTTTCAACGCAATGGTTCGTTAAGATGAAGCCGCTTGCTGAGCGTTCGCTTAACAACCAAGATACTGATGAACGTATCGAATTCGTTCCGCCTCGTTTTGAAAAGACCTTTGCGAGATGGATGAATGAAATTAGAGACTGGACTATTTCTAGACAGTTATGGTGGGGTCATCAAATTCCAGCTTGGTATCATAATGAAACAAACGAATTATACGTTTCAGAAACGCCACCTGAAGACATTGAGAATTGGACGCAAGATCCAGACGTTTTAGATACATGGTTCTCAAGTGCGTTATGGCCGTTCTCAACGCTTGGTTGGCCAGATGAAGATAGCGCAGATTATAAACGCTTCTACCCAACTAACGTGCTTGTGACAGGTTATGACATCATATTCTTCTGGGTAGCACGCATGATATTCCAAGGTTTAGAATTTACAAATCAAAAACCATTCAACGACGTGTTATTACACGGCTTAGTACGTGCTGAAGATGGCCGTAAAATGAGTAAATCATTAGGTAATGGTGTAGACCCAATGGATGTTATCGATGAATACGGTGCAGATAGCTTACGTTACTTCTTAGCTACAGGTTCATCACCAGGCCACGACTTACGTTACTCAACTGAAAAGGTTGAATCTGTATGGAACTTCATTAATAAGATCTGGAACGCTGCACGATTTAGCTTAATGAATATTGGTGAAGACTTTAAGTATGAAGATATTGACTTAAGTGGTGAATTATCACTAGCAGATAAATGGATTTTAACGCGTTTAAATGAAACGATTCAGACGGTTACAGATTTAAGTGATAAGTATGAATTCGGTGAAGTTGGTCGTAACTTATACAACTTTATTTGGGATGAATTCTGTGATTGGTATATCGAAATGAGTAAGATCCCGATGAATGGTGACGACGAAGCGCGTAAACAAACAACACGTTCTGTATTAAGTTATACATTAGATCAAATTATGCGTATGTTACATCCATTTATGCCATTTGTAACGGAACATATTTGGCAAAACTTACCACATCAAGGTGACTCTATTGTTACCGCATCTTGGCCGAAAGTCGATACGTCACTTCAATTTGAAGATAGTAAAACGACGATGGAACATCTCGTAGAAATTATCAAAGCAGTACGTCAGTCTCGTTTAGAAGTGGATACACCACTTTCTAAAGAAATTCCGATTCGTATTCAAGCTAAAGACGACAATGTTAAAGCAGTTCTAAACGACAACCGCGACTACATCGAGCGATTCTGTAATCCAAACGAACTCGTTATTGATACTGATGTTGAGATTCCTGAAAAGGCTATGACATCAGTAGTGACTGCAGGGGAAGTGATTTTACCATTAGAAGGTTTAATCGATATGGATAAAGAGCGTAAACGTTTGGAAAAAGAACTTGAAAAATGGCAAAAAGAATTAGACCGCGTTGAAAACAAATTAGCTAACGAAAACTTCGTTAATAAAGCACCAGAAAAAATTATCCAAGCTGAACGTGATAAACAAAAAGATTACCAAGAGAAATACGATGGTGTAAAATCAAGAATAGAACAATTAAACGTATAGGAGTCTTACTATGAATTACCTAGACAGCTTATATTGGATACATGAGCAAAAGAATTTTGGAATAAAACCTGGTGTTAAACGCATGGAATGGATGCTAGAGCAACTAGACCATCCTGAGCGTCAAATACGAGGTATTCACGTTGGTGGCACGAATGGTAAAGGATCAACTGTTTCCTATTTAAAGAGTGCGCTTGTCGACAATGGTTATGACGTTGGAACGTTTACGTCTCCATATATTGAAACGTTTAACGAACGTATCAGTTTTAACGGTCATCCTATCACGAATGATGAACTTGTAGATCTTGTAGCGCGTGTTAAACCGATATGTGAGGCATTAAGCGTTGAAACAGATCTTGGTACGGCAACAGAATTTGAAATCATTACTACAATGATGTTCTTATACTTTGGTCAAATCAGACCTGTAGATTTCGTTATTGTGGAAGCTGGTCTCGGTGTTAAAAATGATTCAACAAACGTCTTTAAGCCGATCATGTCTATCTTAACAAGCATCGGTTTAGATCATACTGACATTTTAGGTCAAACATACCTTGATATCGCCCGTGATAAAGCACATATCATTAAAGAAGATACGCCAGTGATATATTCAGTCAAAGATCCAGACGCTCTGAAATACATTCGCGAGTTCGCAGAGAAGAGTAATGCGAAAGCGATTGAAATTGGTCGAGAAATCACGGTTATCTCAGAAGATGATGAATTCACGTATCGCTATAAAGACTATGAACTTGAGAATTTAGTGCTGAATATGATTGGTGATCATCAAAAAGAGAACGCTTCATTAGCAATTACTGCGCTGTTAGAGCTTAAAGAAGCAGGCATCGTTGAACTCGATTTCAATAAGATGATAGACGGCATTGAAGCGGTTAATTGGACAGGGCGTTTAGAACAAGTTAGCGAATCACCATTAATCATTTTAGATGGTGCACATAATACTGAGAGTATTGAAGCCTCGGTAAAGAGTATTCGTGACTATTATCATCTTGATCAGGTAGACGTATTGTTTGCGGCGATAGACGGTAAACCTGTTCAATCTATGATTCATCAGTTATCTCAAATCGCGACAACGTTCAATGTTACGGATTTCGACTTCCCTAAAGCACTACCACGTCATACGTTATATGACGAAGTCGAACATGATAACAAGGCCTTAATTCACGACTATCAAACATTCATCAAAGAATACGAAGGACCAGGTTTATTAATTGTTGGAAGTCTATATTTTATTAGCGAAGTTAAATTAAATATGAAATTTTAATCCCCTTGAAAAGCCCTTTAGATATACGATGATGTTTTCGGAACAGCGTAGCGTTTGTAAGGGTAAAGGATTGAAAACATTTCTTAAGTTATTAACTTAAATAGAAGAGGTTAGGGCGACATATCGCTCTAACCTCTTTTTTTGGCGTTTTATATGTAAGTTAAGATGCAGTTTTGGATAAAGTGTATCTTTTTATTTATTTTAATAAAAATTAAATATTATTGTTATATTATTAGACGCAATGTGGTATGCTTATTTCAAGGTGGTCGATGTTATGTATGTTTTATTAATTCTGTTAAGTTCATTGATGTTCAGCTTCTTATATCAACTATGCTTTGTAGTTGATCTTAAATTTAAATATTTCACATCGCGCTCTAAATGCGACGCATGTCGTTCAACGCTTAGAAAAAGAGATCTTATTCCCGTCGTTAGTTATCTCTTACTCAAAGGGCGAACGCATTGTTGTGATAAACCTTTATCACGCTTGTATTTAGTTGGTGAAATTTTAATAATTGCATGCATCACATTGCCATCTTACATTCAAGTTCATTTTCAAACTGAACTTTATTTACTCTTTATATTCTTTTTACTTGCACTTTCTATGTACGACATTCGATCACAAATGGTGCCTGACCATATGCTTATCTTATTGTCGATACTCATCATATATTTTTCTCCTTACGTTTTTGAAGACATTTTCATTAAAGTAAGTATTATTTTAGGATTACATATGCTTTATGCTATTAGTCGAGCATCTATTGGCTATGGTGATATTAAACTACTGTGTGTGCTTTTAATGGGGCTACCTCTATACGAATTTATGATGCTCTTTATGTTTACATTTATACTCGGTGGTATATTTGCCTTAATCTTAATGGCATTTAAGCGTCGTAAAATAAAAGGTGTGCCGTTAATTCCGTTTGTATTTGCTGCCTTCCTATTTTTGAACACTTACTTTGAAATGATTAATTTATACATCGGAGGTTAGTTTATGGGGAATTTAAATCAACTTGCATCTAATGAAAAGCCTAAAGAACGTTTTGTTTCCCAAGGCCCCAACAGTTTATCGAATAGTGAATTACTTGCCATTTTAATTAATACTGGACGAAAGGGCTTTTCAAGTGTGGAACTCGCCCAAGAAGTCGTAAAACATTCAAGAGATTTAAAACAACTCTCTAATGTAAGCTTACATGAATTACAAGCAATCAAAGGAATTGGCGCGCATAAGGCCATCGTATTAAAAGCCGCATTTGAATTAGGTCGACGTATGAACTCACAGTCTCTGAACGATAAGGTGTTTATTAAGTCACCTCATGACGTGTTAATGTATCTTGAAGGGAGAATGACTGACCTTGAACAAGAACATTTCGTAGCACTCTTCCTGAATAGTAAGAATCAAATCATCCATGAAAAAACCTTGTTTATAGGGACGTTAAACGCTTCGCTCGTTCATCCACGTGAAGTATTTAAAGAAGCTGTGAAATGTGCTGCGCATGCGATTATCGTCGCACATAATCATCCTTCAGGAGACCCTACGCCGTCTAAAGAAGATATTCGTACGACTAAACGTCTGTGTGAATGCGGTGTTGCGATAGGTATTGAATTGTTAGATCATATTATTATCGGTCAACAAAGATTTGTGAGTTTATCAGAAGAAGGCTATATAGATGGCGAAAATGCTTAGTTAATATACGTAAAATACAGTATAATAATGGTGTTTAGGAGGTACATCTATGAATTTCATCATATTGATCGCATTATTAACACCAGTATTCTACATTTACAAGCTACACCAACAAAATTTGACTTTAAATATCTCAAGGATTCGGAACACCTTGCTTATTTCGATGGTCTCGTTAACGATTGGTGTCCTCATCAAATGGTTTGTAATTGGTATCACTAAGTCCATTTTAATTCACATTTTAAGTGGGCTCATTGTGGGAGTCGTGTGGGCAGTACTTATTCTCATAACATACTTTTTCTTTACTAAGTTAAAGGCTATCAAATAAAATAGCGAGGCTGGGACATAAGTTGTGAAATAGAGCATTTGAGCTTTATTTCACACAATTCTCAAAACAGCTGACTCCTAGGGGAGTAGCATGAGACCGGAGACTACAGGCTCCGGCCATGCCCCAGGAAAGCATGCTGTTTAAGGGAATTGTAGTATTATGTCCCAGCCCCGTTTATAGATCGTATGTATCATTGTAATCGGTAAAGTGTTCTAAAATCACATCATTAAAGTTACACCTTGATAAACTAAATATAATACAAGTGCAAGAATGCATAGTTTAATTATAAATCGAAACACTTGTAGGCTAAATTTAAATAGAAGTACAACTAAAAAGATGACAATCAGTGCAATTAAGATGTTCATACGTTTCTCTCTCCTTTAAGTATATCTTATCTAAGCTGTATAAAGCTGTCATCAGTCTACAGTAAATTATATTATACGCCTAGAGTCCGATGTTACACAAATTTCCATTTGATATAATTTGGTTCGTTGAATAAAGGAGGGGGATAATATGCGATTTATATTTCGTATGATAAAAAATCTAATTGCCCTTGCTATAATCTTATTTGTGGTATATATCGCTTTAAATCACGCACCTTTTCTAAAAAAGCAACCATGGAATCCATTTAGTGACCAAAACACGGAACAAATGAACAATAATGGTGCACCGGTGCCTCAAAACGGTGTCAGTTATTCGCTTGAAGGTAATGAATTCTTTCAAAACGTACCATTAGGTCAAACTAAAAATGTATTTCAATGGTTAAATAAATCTGAATTTATGTCAGTAACAGGACTATCAGAAATGGGTTACGATGACGAATATATTGTAGGTAAGCGAGATTCGCAGTTTATTGTCTATAAGTTTGGTGAGGACCAAATACGTGTTTATGCGACAGAGCAAGAAATGACTCAAGATATGGAAAACCTTGGTCATTCTATAGAAATGAAACCTGCTGAAGCATATCAAAAATAGATTATTTGAAAGTTATTTCGAATTACGGTAACCTTTGTTTATAAAGAACTAAAAAGGTTTAGGTGATTTGAATGTCTGAAGATAAAGCACAACAAAGTAATGAACAAGCCAAAGCGCAAAACCTATTCGCTAAGTGGCGTCAAGACGAAGTACTTTATAAAGAAGACGAAGAAAAAGACAACAAAGAATCTGACGACAATGACAACGACAAAGAAGCATAAATTTAAATGTTTAGGGTAAGGCTTATAAGGTCTTACTCTTTTTTTGTACCATAATGATTTACGCATACCGCATAGACTTAACTGAATTTTATAACTTTCTCATCATACTACTTTATTTAGGCTAAATTGTAATATAAAATAATATAAGAACTTAAAAAATACATATTGTTAATAGAGGTGTTCGGTTTGTCTAATTTTTTGAAAAATAACAAACTCATCGTGTTTCTGTGTGGTTTGATATTATTTATTTCACTTATAGGATTATCTATCCGTTCTCAACATCAATCACCGGTAGAACAATATGCAGGCGATACGGTTTCGTTTGGACAACGGGCTTTTACATACCCTGCACATATTGTTACAGGTGCTATAGGTGATTTATTTAACTTTAAGGATGAACAACCAGAAGCCGATGACAAAGTTAAACAGCTAGAAGCGCAGAACCAAAGATTAGAGGCAGAGAATAAGAAGTACGAAAAAGAATTAGACATCAAAGATATATCGAAATATGAGCCTATTTCAGCGACTGTGTTAGCGCGTAACCCGGATCAATGGATGAACCGTATCGTAATCGATAAGGGTGAAAAAGCTGGCATTGATTCGAATATGGCTGTTATGACAGCTTCTGGATTAGTAGGTCGTATTTCAAAGGTTAACCAATACTCATCCCAGGTAGAAATGATCACGACTAAGTCACGTGCTGGTAAATTATCTGTAAATATCCAACATGAAGATGATAATGTGTTTGGTTTAATCGATCATTACGAAGAAGAATCCAATGAACTTGTGATTAGTGATATCGATAATAGTAAGAAAATTAAAGAAGGCGACAAAGTTGTAACAAGTGGTTTAGCAGACCAATTACCGAAAGGGCTTTTCATTGGTGAAGTAACTAAAGTTGAAAATGAGCAATATGGTTTATCTAAACAAGTTAGAGTTAAGCCTGCAGCAACGATGAAAGATTTAAATCACGTATACATTGCGAAGCGTGATCCTAAGTCAATTCCTTCAGAAGAAGAGCGTGGTGAGTAACCATGAGAGTGCTGTACTACGTTTTAATTGGTATCCTATTATTCTTTATAGATACGTTGCTTACGTTTTTATCACCAATTTTCATTTTCGGTCAAAAAATTGTATTTGCGCCGCATTTATTCTTTTTATTCCTCATGATTATTTCGGTGTATAAAGATGTGAGGTTCAGTCTTATCTTCGCCACATTCTTTGGAATCTTTATTGACCTGTACTTTGGTCAGCTTTATGGCTTGTATTTATTTGGCTATCTCATATTTGTGTTATTGGTTCACTATTTCGTAAAGGTCTTCTACAGAGATTACGAAATGCTATTTGCGTTGATATTAGCCTTAACATTTCTATTTGAACTCTTTATCTTTGCTGTGTACGCGATGGTAGGTCTGATAGATGTAAAACCTATAAGCTTTATCTTATATAGACTTATTCCAACATTTATCATGAATTTCATCTTGTTACTCATCATGTTCCCAATCGTGATGAAAGTTATAGAAAAAGTTCAATCAAAGATTGACAGACGTCATGCGTAATGTTATTATGCAGTAGTTGAGTAGTTCAATAGCTACGTACAACCGCTCGAAATCAGGTTTAAGTACACTTTTGTCACCTGTTTTTGGCGTGACTTATTATACAGGAGGTGCAAAGTATGTTTGCTATTATTGAAACAGGCGGTAAACAAATCAAAGTAGAAGAAGGTCAAGAAATCTACGTTGAGAAAGTAGATGCTAACGAAGGTGACGCTTTTACATTTGATAAAGTTTTATTCGTAGGTGGAGATTCAGTTAAAGTTGGTGCGCCAACAGTTGAAGGTGCAACAGTTACAGCGACAGTTAACAAACAAGGTCGCGGTAAGAAAATCACTGTATTCACTTACAAACGTAGAAAAGATTACAAACGTAAAAAAGGCCATCGTCAACCTTTCACTAAATTAACTATCGACAAAATCAACGCTTAATTATGATTACTGTTGATATATCTTTAAATGATGAAGGTCAAGTCACAGACGTGATTATGGATGGTCATGCTGATTTTGATGAGCATGGAAAGGACATCGTTTGTGCAGGCGCTTCAGCCGTATTATTCGGTAGTGTTAACGCAATTATTGGATTAACGAGTGAGAAACCAGATATCGATTATGAAGACGATGGTGGCTACTTCCATATAAGAAGTGTTGATACGAATAATAAAGAAGCTCAGTTGATATTACAAGCAATGTTGGTCTCATTACAGACTTTAGAAGACGAATACAAAGCATATATTAAACTAAATTATAAGTGAGGTGTAACTCATGCTAAAATTAAACTTACAATTTTTTGCATCGAAAAAAGGGGTAAGTTCTACAAAGAACGGTCGTGACTCTGAATCAAAACGTTTAGGTGCTAAACGTGCTGACGGTCAAGCTGTTAGAAGTGGTGGCATTATCTTCCGCCAACGTGGAACTAAGATTCACCCAGGTGAAAATGTAGGTCGCGGTGGCGATGATACATTATTCGCCAAGATTGATGGCGTTGTTAAATTCGAACGTAAAGGTCGTAACAAAAAGCAAGTTTCTGTATACGCAGTAGCTGAATAATTTGTTAAAGACATAAATCTTTTATAACGAAGTTAAGCTCGGAACAAATCCATTTTGTCCCGAGCTTTATTTTTGGCAAATAACGTATGAGTTACTACATTCATTTTGTAATTTTCTTGAAAATGATATAATTAAATAGATTATGTACGGAAATAGACAAGAAAGAGGTGACAACATGTTTGTCGATCAGGTAAAAATATTTTTAAAAGCTGGTGATGGAGGTAATGGTATCACTGCTTTTAGACGAGAAAAATACGTACCATTCGGTGGCCCAGCTGGTGGCGATGGTGGTAAAGGTGCTTCAGTTGTATTCGAAGTAGACGAAGGCCTACGTACACTTCTTGACTTTAGATATCAAAGACAATTTAAAGCTAAAAAAGGTGAGAACGGTCAAAGTAGTAACATGCATGGTAGAAATGCTGATGACCTCATTTTAAGAGTCCCACCAGGTACAATTATTAAACCAGTTGATTCCGATAACGTGTTAGCTGACCTAGTTGAACATGGTCAACAAGCTGTAATCGCTAAAGGTGGTCGTGGCGGACGCGGTAACTCTAGATTCGCATCACCTAAAAACCCTGCACCAGACTTCAGTGAGAATGGTGAACCAGGTGAAGAAATCGAAGTTACCCTAGAGTTAAAACTACTCGCTGACGTTGGTTTAGTCGGTTTCCCAAGCGTAGGTAAATCTACGTTACTTTCTATTGTGTCAAAAGCCAAGCCGAAAATCGGTGCGTACCACTTCACTACAATTAAACCTAATTTAGGTGTCGTTTCAACGAAAGATAGCCGTAGCTTTGTTATGGCTGACCTACCAGGTTTAATTGAAGGTGCTTCAACCGGCGTAGGTTTAGGTCATCAATTTTTAAGACACGTAGAGCGTACGAAAGTTATTGTTCATGTTATCGATATGAGTGGCATGGAAGGCCGCGAACCTTACCAAGACTATGTCACGATCAATAATGAACTTAAGGCTTATGAACAACGACTTGAAGATCGCCCTCAAATTATTGTTGCTAATAAAATGGATATTCCAGGCGCAGAAGAACAACTTGAAACGTTTAAGTCTCAAACTAAAGATCAAGACGTTAAGATTATTCCAGTTTCGTCATTTACACGAGAGAATATTGATGAACTCTTATACACGATTGCGGACACATTAGATTCCGTTAAAGACGTGGACTTTTCTAAAAAGGATGAAGATGATGTCGGTGTAAACCGAGTTGTTTATAAACACATTCCATCTAAAGATAAATTCAATATTACAAGAGACGACGATGGTGCTTATGTTGTAAGTGGTGATCAAATCGAACGTACATTCAAGATGACTGACTTTAACAGCGACCCAGCTGTACGCCGATTTGCGCGTCAAATGCGCTCAATGGGTATTGATGATGCGCTAAGAGAACGTGGTTGTGAAAATGGAGATATTGTACGCATACTTGGCGGAGAATTTGAATTCGTAGAATAAGAGGTGCTCAGATGAAGGAGAAAGATTATAAGAAATTTTACTTAATCAGAGAAGATGTTTTACCTGAATCTGTCATAAAAACGTTGCAGATTAAGGATGCTTTAAAAAAGGATAATCAGTTATCTATATTTGAAGCAGTTAAACAATTTAATCTTTCGCGTAGTGCTTTTTATAAGTATCGAGATACAATATTTCCTGTCGATGAGAAGACGGAGAAATCAAGAGAATTTACGTTAATCCTGTATGTAGATGATGTGATTGGTATGCTTGCTATGGTGATGGGTACGGTTTCAAGCTTAAAATTGTCTGTTCTTACCATTCATCAAAGCTTACCTATCGATCAAAAGGCGACAATCACATTGTCTTTAAATGCTAAAGGATCTCAATATTCTATTAATGAAATTATCAGTGCTTTAAAAGATATCGATAACGTTTCGAACGTAGAACTTATTGGAATGACGATGTAAGGAAGTGTGACGATGTATTCATATATTAAAGGAGAACTTACTAAGATTTATCCAACTCATGTAGTTATAGAGACTAGAGATGGCGTGGGCTATGAAATTCAAACACCGAACTCGTATCGATTTCAGCATCAATTAAACCAAGCTTTAACTTTATACACGTCGCTTGTCGTACGTGAGGATGCTCAACTTTTATATGGCTTCAAAAATGAAGAAGAAAAAGAGATGTTTTTAAGCCTAAATAAAGTTACTGGCATCGGGCCAAAGTCAGCGCTTGCTATACTTGCAAGTAGTACACCGGATGAAGTTAAACAAGCCATTGAAAATGAAAATGATCAATACTTAACAAAGTTCCCCGGAATTGGTAAGAAAACGGCACGTCAAATTGTATTAGATTTAAAAGGTAAGGTTAAAATTACTGATTTAGCTAAGCAAGATGTGTTACAAGTTGCATCACCTGATGAACAAAATAAAGTGGTTGACGAGGCAATTCTAGCGCTTGAAGCATTAGGTTATTCTAAGCGAGAGCTTAATAAGATTAAAAAGGCACTTCAAGCTTCTTCTATTGATAGTGTGGATGAAGCGGTTAAATACGGTCTTCAGCTCTTAATTTCATAATTTAAGGAGGTACGATAGAGATGGATGACAGAATGGTTGATCAAACGATGCATGGTGATGAATCAGAATTTGAATTATCTTTACGACCTCAATATTTGCGACAATATATCGGTCAATCTTCAATCAAGTCTAACTTAGAAGTATTTATCAAAGCCGCAAAGTTACGTGAAGAACCATTAGACCATGTACTCTTATTTGGACCTCCAGGCTTAGGTAAAACAACATTATCTTACATTATAGCGAATGAAATGGATGTTAATGTTCGTACAGTTTCTGGCCCGTCTATAGAACGTCCAGGTGATTTAGCAGCGATATTGTCAGGGTTACAACCTGGGGATGTTTTATTTATTGATGAAATTCATCGTTTAAGTAGCGTTGTTGAAGAAGTTTTATATCCTGCTATGGAAGACTTCTTTTTAGATATCGTTATTGGAAAGGGCGATGAAGCGAGAAGTATCCGTGTTGATTTACCACCATTTACTTTAGTCGGGGCTACAACACGTGCAGGAAGCTTAACTGGTCCGTTACGTGATCGTTTTGGTGTTCATTTACGTTTAGAATATTATAAAGAACACGAACTTAAAGAAATTATTACCCGCACTGCAGAAGTGCTTGGTACATCCATCGATGAAGAGAGTGCGCTTGAAGTTGCGAAACGAAGTCGTGGGACACCTCGTGTTGCGAATAGGCTTTTAAAGCGTGTGCGAGATTTCCAACAAGTTAATGGCGATGAACAAATTTATATCGAAACGACGAAACATGCGTTAAATTTACTTCAAGTAGATGATGAAGGTTTAGATTATATTGATCACAAAATGATGTCATGTATTATAGAACAGTATAAAGGTGGGCCAGTTGGTTTAGACACGATAGCTGTTTCTATCGGTGAAGAGCGCATTACGATTGAAGATGTGTATGAGCCTTTCTTAATTCAAAAAGGCTTCTTAGAGCGCACGCCACGTGGTAGAAAAGCAACACCTTATGCATACGACCACTTCAAGTATGATGAATAGAAAGAGGGAATGAAGTGAATATAGAAGAATTTAATTATGATTTACCTGAATCACTGATTGCACAAACGCCGCTTAAAAATCGTGATGAAAGTAGACTCTTGCATTTAAACCGACATACCGGTGACGTATCGCATCACACTTTTAAAGATATCATTTCCTTTTTAAAAGCTGGTGACACGCTTGTATTAAATGATACACGCGTGATGCCGGCGCGTCTTTTTGGTTTAAAAGAAGATACTTTGGCTAAAATTGAAATGTTAATGCTTACGCAAATTGAAGGTGATGATTGGGAAGTACTAATTAAACCTGCGAAACGTATTAAGGTAGGTCAGAAGGTTTCTTTTGGTGAAGGGAAAATTATTGCAGAATGCATTGAAGAACAAGCTCAAGGTGGACGTATCATGCGTCTATCATATGAAGGCATCTTACAAGAACGTCTAGATGAACTTGGTGAAATGCCATTACCACCTTATATTAAAGAGCGTTTAGATGAACGTGAGCGTTATCAAACGGTATACGCTAAAGAAGTAGGGTCTGCGGCAGCCCCTACAGCAGGACTTCATTTCACGACGCCTTTACTTGAAGCAATAAAAGCTAAAGGTGTTGACCTTGCTTATGTTACGTTACATGTTGGCTTAGGTACCTTTAGACCTGTGAGCGTAGATAACATTGATGACCACACGATGCATAGTGAGTTCTATCAAATGTCTGAAGAGACAGCCGCTTTATTAAACAAAACTAAAGCACGCGGCGGTCGTATTATTTCAGTAGGTACGACTTCTACGCGTACTCTTGAAACAATACGCGCTAAACATGACACGTTTGTATCCTCAAGTGGGTGGACGGATATATTTATTTATCCTGGCTATGAGTTTAAGGCGATTGATGGCCTGATTACGAATTTCCATTTACCTAAATCGACACTCGTCATGCTTGTTTCTGCATTTTCAACAAAGCAATACGTGTTGAATGCATATCAGGAAGCGGTAGAATCTAAATATCGATTCTTTAGTTTTGGAGATGCGATGATAATTATTTAATAATGAAAGGAAGGTTCATATGCCTGCAGTAACGTATGAACATATTAAAACTTGTAAGCAATCAGGTGCACGACTCGGTATCGTACATACACCGCACGGGTCTTTTGAAACACCAATGTTTATGCCGGTTGGAACAAAAGCAACGGTTAAAACGATGAGCCCTGAAGATCTTACAAATATGGAAGCGAAAATCATCCTAGGTAATACGTACCATCTATGGTTACAACCTGGTAATGATATCATTAAAAAAGCGGGTGGCTTACACAAGTTTATGAATTGGGACAAGCCGATCTTAACGGATTCAGGTGGCTTCCAAGTATTTAGTTTAAGTAACCTTCGCGAAATTAAAGAAGAAGGTGTTCATTTCAGACACCATGCGAATGGCTCTAAGTTATTCTTAAGTCCTGAAAAATCAATGGAAATTCAAAATGATTTAGGTTCAGACATTATGATGGCTTTTGATGAGTGCCCACCAATGCCTGCTGAGTATGAGTACGTTAAGAAATCAATAGAGCGCACTACGCGCTGGGCAGAACGTTGTTTAAAAGCGCATAAACGTCCTGAAGACCAAGCGTTATTTGGCATTATTCAAGGTGGCGAATATAAGGATTTACGTGAACAAAGTGCTAAAGAACTTGTGGCGTTAGATTTCCCAGGATACGCAATTGGTGGCTTATCAGTTGGTGAGCCAAAACCAGTGATGTATGATATGGTAGAACATACTGTGAAGTACATGTCTCATGATAAACCGCGTTATTTAATGGGTGTTGGGTCACCTGATGCGCTAATTGAGTGTAGTATACGAGGTATGGATATGTATGATTGCGTGTTACCAACGCGTATTGCTCGAAATGGTACATGTATGACATCAAATGGTCGCTTGGTTATTAAGAATGCGAAATTCCAAGATGATTTAAGACCGCTTGATGAAAACTGTGATTGTTATACATGTCGTAATTACTCTAGAGCTTACATTCGCCATTTAATTAAAGCTGAAGAAACGTTTGGTATACGATTAACTACTTATCATAATCTACATTTTCTGCTAAAATTAATGGAGAATATCAGACAAGCTATTAGAGATGATCGTTTGCTTGATTTCAAAGAAGAATTCTTTGAACAATATGGGCTCAATAAAGAGAACCCAAAAAACTTTTAGAATGGAGTATCATAAATGGGTAGTTTAATTTCTATTATTCCTTTTTTACTGCTTTTTGTTGTGATGTATTTCTTTATGATCAGACCTCAACAAAAACGTCAAAAAGAACACCGTGAAATGGTGAGTCAATTAGAAAAAGGTCAACGTGTTACAACAATTGGCGGTATTAAAGGTACAGTACGCGCAGTGGACGAAACAACTGCAGTTATTTCAATTAACGGACAAGGTACTGAAATGACTTTTGAAAAAGGTGCGATCAAACAAGTTGATCCATCTTAATTAAGATGTTTATAAGTGCTAGGGCAAATCTTATTTGGCGATGTATGAATTGTTTTTTAAGATTTTGTCCTAGTACTTTTTTATTCTTGAAATAGATTTTTATATTAAGTAATTTGTGGTAAAATGATGTGATGCAAAGAGTCATTTTCTCATCAATAAAAGCTCATCTTAAAGAGATAATAGAAAAGATGTATTGAAGGAGAAAATCAATGTATTTTTTGTATTATTTGCACAGTGCTCATACTTTCGAGTATGCTAGTCCCATAAGTTAATAATGAGGTGTTCATGTGAAAAAGAGTAGTAGAATTATTGCATTTTTATTGATTGTAACGTTACTCTTTGCAGGTATGGCGTTTACATATAAGAATGTAGTAAAAAATGTAAGTCTTGGTTTGGACTTACAAGGTGGATTTGAGGTACTTTATCAAGTTAAGCCTTTGTCAAAAGGTGATAAAGTAGACGATACTGCTGTTCAGTCGACAGCTAAGACCTTAGAAAACCGTGTCAACCAACTCGGTGTTTCTGAACCTAAGATTCAAGTTGAAAAACCGAACCGTATTCGTGTTCAACTTGCCGGTGTTAAAAACCAAAACGAAGCAAGGGATATCTTGTCATCTCAAGCTAATTTAACCATTCGTGATGCTGATGATAAGGTATTATTAAATGGTAATGACTTGGTTGAAGGCTCTGCGAAACAAGAGTTTAAACAGAACACGAATCAACCCGCTGTAACGTTTAAATTAAAAGATAGTGACAAATTTAGACAAGTTACAGAGAAGATTTCTAAAAAAGAAGAAAATGTGATGGTCGTTTGGCTAGACCATGAAAAAGGAGATACTTATCAGAAAGAAAAAGATAAGAAAGATCCTAAATACGTATCTGCAGCTTCTGTAGACAAACCAATTAACTCAGAAAATGTAGAAATTTCAGGTGGCTTTAACGGTGAAGAAGGCGTTAAGAAAGCTAAACGTATTGCTGACTTACTTAATGCAGGTTCACTTCCAGTTAAATTAGATGAAATTTACTCTACATCAGTTGGTGCTCAGTTCGGTCAAGATGCACTTAAAAAGACAGTATTCGCGTCATTAATTGGTATCGGACTTATCTTCTTATTTATGTTGTTCTTCTATCGCCTACCAGGCTTAATCGCGATTATCACGTTAACAACATATGTATACTTAACATTAGTCGCATTTAACTTTATCTCTGGTGTACTTACATTACCAGGTATTGCAGCGTTAGTACTTGGTGTTGGTATGGCAGTAGATGCGAACATCATCATGTACGAACGTATCAAAGATGAATTACGAATCGGTAGGACATTAAAACAAGCTTATAAACGTGCGAATAAGAGCTCCTTTATTACGATTATCGATGCCAACTTAACAACAGTACTTGCAGCAGGCGTACTTTTCGTATTCGGTGAAAGTTCAGTTAAAGGTTTCGCTACAATGTTATTATTAGCGATTCTGATGAGTTTCATAACAGCGGTGCTTTTAACACGTATTCTAATGTCACTACTTGTTTATTCAAACTTCTTCAAGAAAAAGCCAGGCCTGTTTGGTGTCAACAAGAAGTCACAACATGATATTGTTGAAGGATATGACATCCATGATTTAAAAACACCTTACGATAAAATTAACTTTATGAAACTTGCTAAACCATTATTTGCGCTTAGTGGTATCGTGATTTTAATCGGTGCTATTATCTTATTTATCTTCAAGTTAAATTTAGGCATTGATTTTACAAGTGGTACTCAAGTCAGCATGCAATCTGACAAAGCAATCAAACAAGATAAGATTGAGAAGCAAATGAAAGATCTTGATCTTAAACCTGATCAGCTTTCAGTGTCTGATGGTGAAAAGACCAACGTTAAAATGCAATTTAAGAAAGATTTAACGAAAGACGAAGAAGCTAAGATTAAATCTAAGATGAAAAAAGAATATGATGCAACGCCAACAGTAAGTAAGGTATCACCAGTAATTGGTCAAGAACTTGCTAAAAACGCACTCATGGCGTTACTTTACGCATCAATCGGTATGATTATCTACATCTCATTACGATTCGAATGGCGTATGGGTATCGCATCCATCATTTCTTTACTTCACGATGCGTTCATGATTATAGCTGTATTTAGTTTATTCAGATTAGAAGTTGATATTACATTCATTGCAGCTGTACTTACGATTATTGGTTATTCAATTAACGATACGATTGTAACGTTCGACAGGGTTCGTGAAAACTTACGTAAAGTTAAAGTCATTACGAAGGAAAAACAAATCGACGATATCGTTAACAGCTCAATTAGACAAACGATGACACGTTCAATTAGTACAGTTCTCACTGTAGTAATCGTAGTTATAACATTATTAATCTTTGGTGCTTCAAGTATCTTTAATTTCGCATTAGCGTTATTAATTGGCTTAATCTCAGGTGTCTTCTCATCTATCTTCATTGCCGTTCCATTATGGGGTATCATGAAAAAACGTCAACTTAAGAAGACAGATAATCATAAACTTGTCGTACACGAAGAAAAACGATCAAACGAAGAGAAAATTCTCGTTTAATAGATGCAATTTAGGAGTTAAGACATGTTAATGTCTTAGCTCCTTTTTTCTTGAAAAGGACTTTAAATATCTAGTTTGTCGTGCTAATTTAAAGTACTTACTTTTGATTTGGTGAATAGTTCGATATAATGACTTGTGGAAATGAGGAATTGATTATGATTAAATCTAAGTTTGTTTGGGATACAAAATTTACGGACAATCAAATACCTGATGAAGTGAGTACGTCATTAAACTTAACACCAATCGTTAAGAAAGTACTTGAAAGCAAACATATTACGGATGCTGATTCGATTAATGCTTTGTTCAAATCTAAAGATATAGACCACGCGCCAACTCTAATGAGTGATATGGACAAGGCTGTCGAACGCATTAACGAAGCGATAGAGTCCGATGAAAAGATACTCGTCTATGGTGACTATGATGCTGACGGTGTCACTTCAACAACGATTATGGTTAAAACTTTAAGTTCTTTAGGTGCTGAAGTGGGTTATTACATACCAAACCGTTTTACTGAAGGATATGGACCTAATAAAGATGCCTTTATGCAGGCTTATGAAGAAGGCGTAAACTTAATCATAACGGTCGATAACGGGATTCAAGGTCACGATGAAATTGACATGATTCAAGAATTAGGTGTAGATGTAATCGTTACAGATCACCATGAAATCGGTGAGACATTGCCAAATGCTTTTGCTATTGTGCACCCAATGCATGAATCATTTAATTATCCATTCAAGTATCTATGTGGAGCTGGTGTTGCTTATAAGGTTGCTCAAGCACTCATTGATCATCCACCTCAGTCCTTCTTAGCTTTAGCAGCAATAGGTACGATTGCGGACCTCGTATCATTAACCGATGAAAACCGTGCCATTGTGCAAAAGGGGCTTGAAGTACTGAATCAACATTGCCCTGTAGCTATTGAAGCGCTATTAAATCAAGCGAATTATAAGGATGATATCAACGAGGAAACGATTGGTTTTATTATAGGACCACGTTTAAATGCTGTAGGTCGATTAGATGATGCGAGTTTAGCGCTTGAATTACTTATGACTGAAGATATCGAAGAAGCAAGTTTTCTAGCAGAACAAGTGGATGCCTATAATGTTGAACGTAAAGATGTCGTCCAGTCTATTTATGATGAGGCTTCTGTTATTGCTGAAGAAAAGGTTCAGTCAGGCAGAAAGTTTATTCTGTTAGCCCAAGAAGGTTGGCATGAGGGCGTACTCGGAATTGTAGCCTCACGCATCGTTGAAATGTATAACTTACCTACGCTCATATTAAATATAGATATTGACCAAAACCACGCGAAAGGTTCAGCTAGAAGTATTGAACAAGTATCCATGTTTGATTGCTTATCAGAGAATCAATCGTTAATTTCTAAGTTTGGTGGTCACCACATGGCTGCCGGCATGACATTACCGATTGAGAACATTGATGAACTTGAAGCGGCATTAGACGCCTATGTTCAAAAGCTCAGTCAGCAATATGATTTATCACCAAAGAAAACCGTTGATATAGAGTTAGAAGAATCAGATATCACAGTGGAAAATATTCAAGATATCGAACGTTTACGTCCATTCGGAACAGATTTTAATGCACCACTTATACGTATTAATAATATTCGCATTCGTGATTCAAAAGCAATCGGACAAGAAAAGCGTCATCTTAAGTTAACGCTAGGTGAACGTTCTATTCAAGCACTATTTTGGAACCAAGGTCAACTGTCGCAAGAAATGATGACAGATGAGTCACTAAGCTTTATAGGTAAACTACAAGTTAACGAATGGAATGGTAATAAAAATCCTCAAGTCATCTTAGAAGATTTAAAAAGTGATCATATTCAAGTTCTCGATTATCGTAGTAAAAATAAAGTAAACCAGCTCAAACAAATTGAAGATGAACTCGCATTTTTCATTAACGATTCCGAAGACAAACTTGGTGACAACTATTACTACTATGGTGAAGCGATTGATAAGCAGTATGACAAATGCGTGTTTAGAGATTTACCGAATACGCTTGATGACTTTAAGGCAACGCTTAAATTAAACAATGTATCTCAAATCTATTTGATTTTAAAGCATCATCAATCCATTTACTTTGATGGTATGCCACATATGTCTAGCTTTAAAAATTGTTATAAAGCTATTTATGCGAAGAAGCGTGTGAACTTAGAAGATCAAGGCATGATGCTATGTGAGTATTTAAGAATTAAACCAAATGAATTGAAATTTATATTAAAAGTATTTCTCGAATTACAGTTTATTAAAGAGGAAAATGGTATAATTGAAATCGTTCCGTTAAATGAGAAAAAGGACATTCAATCGAGTAAGATTTATCAAAAAAGGGAACAACGCATAATGGTTGAGAAACACTTACTCTATCAGGATTTTGATTCATTAAAAAAATGGATATTAAATGAATTGGCATAAGTTTTAGGGAGGCACAAACATGGATTTAAAACAATATGTTTCAGAAGTACCGAATTGGCCTAAAGAGGGCGTCAACTTTAAGGATATCACTACAATTATGGATAACGGTGAGGCGTACGGTTATGCGACAGATCAAATCGTTAAGTATGCGAAAGAAAAAGAAGTAGATATTGTAGTTGGACCAGAAGCACGTGGTTTTATTATTGGTTGTCCAGTTGCCTACGCAATGGGTATTGGATTCGCACCTGTTCGTAAAGAAGGTAAACTTCCAAGAGAAGTTATCTCATATGAATATAATCTTGAATATGGTACGAATACGTTAACAATGCATAGAGATGCGATTAAACCAGGTCAACGTGTACTTATAACTGATGACTTACTTGCTACTGGCGGTACGATTGAAGCGGCCATTCACTTAGTTGAAGAACAAGGTGGTATTGTTGCGGGTATCGCATTCATTATAGAATTAAAATACTTAAACGGTATGGAGAAGATTAAGGACTATGACACAATGTGCTTAATCTCATACGAAGAAGAATAACAAATAATTTAACTGAGGCTGGGACATTATTTAAACAATAGAGCATAATTGCTTTATTTGTACATTTCCCGTAACAGCTGACTCCTAGGGGAGTAGCGTGAGTCCGGAGACTACAGGCTCCGGCCACGCCCCAGGAAAGCATGCTGTTTAAGGGAATTGGTTATTATGTCTTAGACCTCTTTTTTTACATATTTGAGTAATCAAACCGATAAGATTCCAAAAACAATTCAATAATAAAAGAAATTATTATATAATGTACTCAAAACAAGAAATCAGATTGGATAAAATCTATAAGTAAAATATATTTAATTCATTTTCGATTATAGAACTATTGAAACATGAACATTTAAATCTGTATAAACTTATAGTAAAATAGAAGAAATTAACTTTTCGTAGGGGGTGTCCTTTTGAATAATGAATATCCATACAGTGCTGATGAAGTATTGTATACAGCTAAAACATATTTAAGTAAGGAAGATTATGAATATGTTCTAAAGAGCTATCATATTGCATATGAGGCACATGAAGGGCAGTTCCGTAAGAACGGATTACCATTTATTATGCATCCAATCCAAGTAGCGGGTATATTAACTGAGATGCGCTTAGATGGTCCTACAATTGTAGCAGGGTTTTTACACGACGTAATTGAAGATACATCTTATACGTTTGATGATGTGAAAGGTATCTTCAATGAAGAAATCGCTAGAATTGTGGACGGTGTTACTAAACTTAAGAAAGTAAAATATCGCTCTAAAGAGGAGCAACAAGCTGAGAACCATCGTAAATTGTTTATCGCCATTGCGAAAGACGTTCGCGTTATCTTAGTTAAGCTTGCTGACCGCTTACATAATATGCGTACTTTAAAAGCAATGCCCCGTGAAAAGCAAGTGCGTATTTCTAAGGAAACTTTAGAAATATATGCGCCACTCGCTCATCGTTTAGGTATTAACACGATTAAGTGGGAGCTTGAAGATATTGCGTTACGTTACATTGATAACGTGCAATATTTTAGAATCGTCAATCTGATGAAAAAAAAGCGTAGTGAGCGTGAAGATTATATACAAAATGCGATTAAAAACATTCGCCAAGAAATGGATGTTATGTCGATTTCAGGAGACATTAGTGGACGTCCTAAGCATATTTATAGTATCTATCGCAAAATGATGAAGCAGAAGAAGCAGTTTGAACAAATATTTGATCTCTTAGCAGTACGCGTTATCGTGAATTCTATTAAAGATTGTTACGCGGTATTAGGCTTAGTGCACACGTTATGGAAACCCATGCCGGGGCGTTTCAAAGATTATATCGCGATGCCGAAACAGAATATGTATCAATCTTTACACACAACGGTAGTAGGTCCTAATGGCGACCCACTTGAAATTCAAATTCGTACATTTGAAATGCACGAAATTGCGGAACATGGTGTTGCAGCACATTGGGCTTACAAAGAAGGTAAGCAAATCACGAAAGAAGACGATGATTATCAAAAAAAATTAAGCTGGCTTAAAGAAATCGCTGAAACGGATAACACGACGTCTGATGCAGAAGAATTTATTGAGTCACTTAAATTCGATCTTCAAAGTGATAAAGTTTACGCGTTTACGCCTGAGAGTGACGTCATAGAGTTACCTTACGGCGCAGTACCTATAGACTTTGCTTATAATATTCATAGTGAAGTTGGTAATAAAATGATAGGTGCTAAAGTGAATGGTAAGATCGTGCCGATTGATTATGTCTTGAAAACTGGTGACATTGTTGAAATTCGTACGAGTAAACATTCTTACGGTCCGAGCCGCGACTGGTTAAAGATTGTGAAGTCTTCAAGTGCGAAGAGTAAAATACGTAGCTTTTTCAAAAAGCAAGACCGCTCATCAAACATTGAAAAAGGTAAATTTATGGTTGAAGCGGAAATTAAAGAACAAGGTTATCGTGTTGAAGATATTCTAACGGAAGCCAACATCGAAATTGTTAATGCGAAATACAACTTCTCGAATGAGGATGACTTATATGCTGCTGTCGGTTTCGGTGGTATCACGTCGTTACAAGTTGTGAATAAACTTTCTGAAAAGCAACGTATTATCGATAAGCAAAAGATGCTAAATGACGTTCAAGAAGTGAGTAAATCAATACCGATTAAGGATAGTATTACAACGGACACTGGTGTCTATGTTGAAGGGCTTGAAAATGTTTTAATTAAGCTGTCTAAATGTTGTAATCCAATACCTGGAGATGATATTCTAGGTTATATCACGAAAGGTCATGGTATCAAAGTTCATCGAAGTGATTGCCCGAATATTCGTAATGAAAAGGATCGTTTAATTGCGGTTGAATGGGTGAAATCTAAAGATGAAACACAGCGTTACCAAGTTGATCTTGAGGTTAACGCTTATGATCGTAATGGTCTTTTAAATGAAGTTTTACAAGCAGTGAATAGTACAACAAGCAATTTAGTTAAAGTTTCAGGTAAATCTGATATCGATAAAAATGCCGTTATTAACTTAAGTATAATGGTTAAAAATGTGAATGAAGTTTATAAAGTCGTAGATAGAATCAAACAACTTGGCGATGTTTACACCGTGACACGAGTATGGAATTAGGAGTGCACCTTACATGAGAATTGTCTTACAAAGAGTAAAGTCTGCTAAAGTTTCTTTTGATAAAGAAGAACATGCTATTCAAAAAGGTTTCTGTTTACTAGTTGGTGTTGGCAAGGATTCAACAAAAGAGGATGCTGAGGTGCTCGCAAGAAAGATAGCCAATACCAGACTTTTTGAAGATGAAAATGGTAAAATGAATCTGAACATACAAGCCGTGTCGGGTGAAATTCTTTCGATTTCGCAATTCACGTTGTATGCAGATGTACATAAGGGCAATCGCCCTAGCTTTATGAACGCAATGTCGCCAGAAGAGGCTAATTCGTTATATGAATATTTTAATGAATCTCTAAGTCAATATGATATCCCTGTTCAAACAGGTGCGTTTGGGCAAGATATGACTGTTGATATCGTCAATGATGGTCCAGTAACAATCATATTTGAAAGTCAGGATGGCAAAGTAAAATGAAAAAACTACTCGCATGGTTTAAGAAAAAAAGATTAAAACCAGTACCTGTTTTACTTCTCGCTTTAGCGTTTTTACTCGGTTTAATACTGTTAGCGATCTTAGGGTTTTATCATCTTAAAAATGATGACCGACTTTCTTTAAAAGAAGATGCTGAAATTAGATCAGGTCCTGGCGCACAATACCCAGAGCTTTATCAAATTAAAAAAGGCGAAGCCTATGAAATTATAGGTAAAAAAGGTAAATGGGTTGAAGTTAAATCTGGTGATGATAAACGTAAAGGTTGGATAGCAGGTTGGCATACGGATTTAGGTATTAAAGAAGACGTTAATCCGAATGAACATCCTTTGAAAGGTAAAACCATTGTCTTAGATCCAGGTCATGGTGGTGGTGACCAAGGTGCAGCAAGTAGTACGAAAGCACATAGTTTAGAAAAGACAATCACACTTAAAACAGCACAAGAACTTAAGAAACTACTTGAAAAAGAAGGCGCTAAAGTAGAGCTTACGCGTGAAGAGGATAAGTTTGTAAGCCTTGAGGAACGTAAAGTTGACGGTGATGCGTACTTAAGTATACATAATGACGCACTTAAGTCACCTAAAGCTAACGGCGCGACTGTATATTGGTACCATGAACAACAAGAAATTCTTGCTGAAACTCTGAACCAATCGATTCAGAAAAAAGCAGTTCTAAGTAACCGTGGTGCGCGTCAACAAAACTTCCAAGTATTAAGACAAACAGAAACACCAGCTGTTTTACTTGAGCTTGGCTATATTAGTAATCCTACCGATGAAGAAATGATTAATGATAAATTACACCGTCACGTTGTTGAACATGCAGTTGTAGATGGCTTAAAATATTACTTTATGGAATAGGTACTTGCAACTTATTCAAAAAGCAGTTATGATTGTAATTAATTACAGACATGAACCGTTAATATTCTTGCATGTTAAATAGTGATAGCTAAAGAGACGTTCATCCGTGGCTGAAAGATAACGCAAATTCCTATTTAATTTATGGAACACAAGAAGAGGTGTCTTATTAAAAAGTAAGGCCGTTCAACGTACGTTACACGTTACGAGTGAGTAATCATTTGATTACTAATTAGGGTGGCAACACGGAAATTTCGTCCCTTACATAGTTAAGTACTATGTAAGGGGCTTTTTTTATTGCATGAAACTCAAACTCGAAGTTTAAAATTCTTAGTTTTTAAACGTTTTTGCTAAATGACAACTTTAATTATCTAATTTCCTAACAGCTGACTCCTAGGGGAGTAGCGTGCGTCCGGAGACTACAGGCTCCGGCCACGCCTCAGGAAAGCATGCTGTTAAGGAAATTAGGGTGAATTAAATACTTTAACTACTAAGAGATGAATAATCGCACTTACTTATAATCACATTAAGGAGATGACCGATATGATACGTATCCCTAGAGGTACTCAAGATATCTTGCCTACAGAAACAAAGAAATGGCGTTACATCGAAAATAAATTAGATGAACTCATGACATATTACAATTATAAAGAAATTCGTACACCGATTTTTGAAAGTACAGAATTGTTCGCACGCGGTGTTGGTGATTCTACTGATGTTGTGCAAAAGGAAATGTATACATTCAAAGATAAAGGTGACAGAAGTTTAACACTTCGTCCTGAAGGTACAGCTGCAGTTGTTCGTAGCTTTATCGAAAATAAAATGCAAGGTGAACCTAATCAACCAATCAAATTATATTACAATGGGCCAATGTTTCGTTATGAACGTAAACAAAAAGGGCGTTACCGTCAGTTTACGCAATTCGGTGTTGAAGCTATTGGTGCTGAGAATCCAAGTATTGATGCTGAAGTGTTATCTCTAGTGATGCATGTTTACCAAGCATTTGGTTTAAAGAAACTTAAGCTTGTTATCAATAGTATTGGTGATATGGAATCTCGTAAAGAGTATTACGAAGCTTTACAAGCTCACTTTAAGCCAGTGATTCACGAATTTTGTAGCGATTGTCAAAATCGTATTGATTCTAACCCAATGCGTATCTTGGATTGTAAAGTAGACCGTAATCATGAAGCTGTTCAAAACGCACCAAAGATTACAGATTACTTAAATGATTATTCAAAAGCGTATTACCAAAAGGTTAAGGAATTACTCGATGTGCTTGAAATCCCTTATGAAGAAGATCCGAATTTAGTTCGAGGATTAGATTATTATACGCACACAGCATTCGAACTCATGATGGATAACGAAGCTTATGACGGTGCTATTACAACGTTATGTGGTGGCGGTCGTTATAATGGTCTACTCGAGCTACTTGACGGACCTAAGGAAACAGGTATTGGTTTCGCGTTAAGTATCGAGCGTTTACTACTTGCGCTTGAAGAAGAAGGTATTGAACTACCTGTAGATGATGAATTTGACTTATTCATCGCGACGATGGGTGAACGTGCTGATACTTATGCAGTAAAACTATTAGACGCATGTCGCAAAAATAATATTAAAGCAGATAAAGATTATCTTTCTCGTAAGTTAAAAGGCCAAATGAAACAAGCGGATCGCTTAAACGCTACTTATACAATTGTACTAGGTGATCAAGAGCTTGATAACGATGAAGTTAACCTTAAGACTATGGAAACAGGCGAGCAACAATCTATTAAACTTTCAGAGCTCGTATCGCATTTAAAATAAGGAGTGTTATTAATGTCAAAACGTACAACATATTGTGGTTTAGTTACAGAATCACTATTAGATAAAGAAGTAACTTTAAAAGGTTGGGTGCATAACCGTCGTGACTTAGGTGGTTTAATCTTCATTGACTTACGTGACCGTGAAGGTTATGTACAGACAGTATTTAACCCTGACTTTTCAAAAGAGGCATTAGAAATTGCGGAAACGATTCGTTCAGAATACGTTGTTGAAGTTCAAGGTATCGTTAAAAAGCGTGACCCTGAAACAATCAACCCTAAAATTAAAACAGGTAACGTAGAAGTACGAGTTTCTTCAATTAAAGTTATCAATAAATCTCAAACACCACCATTTGCGATTAATGAAGACAATTTAAATGTAGATGAAAACCTTCGTCTAAAATATCGTTATTTAGATTTACGTCGTGAAGGTTTAGCGAACACAATGAAGATGCGTTCACAGATTACGCGCTCTTTCCGTAATTATTTAGATGACAATGGATTCTTCGACGTTGAAACGCCAATTCTTACGAAATCAACACCAGAAGGTGCACGTGACTATTTAGTACCATCTCGTGTACATGACGGTGAGTTTTACGCATTACCTCAATCACCGCAGTTATTTAAACAATTGTTAATGATTAGTGGTCTTGATCGCTATTATCAAATCGTAAAATGTTTCCGTGACGAAGACTTACGTGCTGACCGTCAACCTGAATTTACGCAAGTCGATATCGAAATGAGCTTCGTTGATCAAGAAGACGTGATTCAAATGGGTGAAGAGATGCTGCAACAAGTTGTTAAAGACGTGAAAGGTAAAGACATTACGACACCATTCCCACGTATGACATATGATGAAGCAATGGCACGCTATGGTTCAGATAAACCTGATACACGCTTTGGTATGGAACTTCAAGATGTGTCAGAGCTTGGTGAAATTATGGACTTTAAAGTATTCAAAGGTGCTGTTGAAAGCGGCGGCCAAGTTAAAGCTATCGTAGTCGAAGATGCTGCGAAAGATTACACGCGTAAAGATATCGATGCGTTAACAGAGTTCGTTAACATTTATGGCGCTAAAGGTTTAGCATGGGTCAAAGTAGTAGATGATGGCTTAAGTGGACCGATTGCACGTTTCTTTGAGGACCCCCACGTTGAAAAGCTTCAAGCTTTAACAAACGCGAAATCAGGAGACTTAGTACTCTTTGTTGCTGACCAAAAAGATGTAGTAGCTCAAAGTTTAGGTGCGCTACGTACGAAACTTGCGAAAGAACGTGAACTTTACGACCCAGAACAATTAAACTTCTTATGGGTAACGGATTGGCCATTATTTGAATATGACGATGAAGAACATCGTTATGTAGCTGCGCACCATCCATTCACAGCGCCAAAAGATGAAGACTTAGATAAACTATCTTCAAATCCTGAGGACGCTCAAGCAAAAGCCTATGACGTTGTATTAAATGGTTATGAGCTAGGTGGCGGTTCTATCAGAATTCATGATGGTGATATCCAATCACAAATGTTTAAAGCATTAGGCTTTTCAGAAGAGGAAGCACAAAAACAATTCGGATTCTTACTAGAAGCATTTAAATACGGTGCACCACCACATGGCGGTATCGCTTTAGGTTTAGACCGTTTAGTGATGTTATTATCAGGTCGTTCTAACTTACGTGACACAATCGCATTCCCTAAAACAGCGTCAGCATCTTGCTTATTAACAGATGCACCTGGTGAAGTTTCAGAACGTCAATTAGATGAGTTATCACTTCGCATTAAACAATAAACGTTAAACTTGCCAATACGTAAAATTATGGTATTATATAAGTATAAGATAGCCGTCTGAAGTGTTCGTAAGTTCGCTTTATGTATTTTGACCTAACACTCTCTGATCAGGGAGCCCAATAGGTTTTCTTACGGCGCAAACGCCTCTATAGGAGGACTTGCAAACTAAGAAACAGGGCACCCACCTGTATTTAGCAGGCCAAAATGATCAAGCACTTATAAAACTACGGCACTATGGATTCTATCGGTACGCAAGGCATTTATTGTCTTGCGTATTTTTTTAGGCTATAAACTGAAACGTGTTAAAGGAGTCTGTTCAATGAAACACCAATTTTCAAGAAATGAGTTGGCCTATGGTAGCGAAGGCCTCGATAAGCTAAAGGAACAAACAGTTGCGATACTTGGTGTAGGCGGTGTGGGTTCTTTTGCTGCTGAAGCGCTCGCGAGAACAAATATCGGCCATATCATATTAATAGATAAAGATGATGTAGATATCACAAACGTCAATCGCCAAATTCATGCGTTAACTACGACAATCGGTCAAAGTAAAGTTAACCTTATGGAAGAGCGAATTAAATTAATTAATCCAGAATGTAAAGTGACTTCACTTCATATGTTTTATACTGAAGAGACGTATGAGGACTTCTTCCAAGATTTTGATATCGATTATATTGTGGACGCTAGTGACACGATTATGTATAAAGTGCACTTAATGAAAGAATGTATCCGTCGTGATATCAAGATGATTTCAAGCATGGGTGCTGCGAACAAGACTGATCCAACCCGCTTTGAAATTGCTGATATTTCTAAGACACATACCGATCCTATGGCAAAGATTATCCGTCAGAAACTCAAGAAGGATGGTATTAAGAAGGGTGTTAAAGTTGTATTCTCTGATGAGAGTCCGATCGTTATTCGTGAGGACGTCAACGAAGTTGTGGGTGATAAGAATGCGCCTACCCGAAAAGCCCAAATGCCACCGTCTTCAAATGCATTCGTACCAAGTACAGTAGGATTAATTTGTGCAAGTTATGTCGTAAATGATATTTTAAAAGATATTCCAGTACGCCGTGTTAAAGACGGAAAAGGTTGAACGATTATTGATAAAGAAATAGACGTGAGCACATTGTGAATAGCGTGTCTCACGTCTTTAAGTTTATGGTATGGATTTGTGGTTATGGGTTGAATTTAAGGTTGTGGTAAGGTTTTAAGTTACAGGAAATGATCTTAGTTAATGGTATAGATTAGTGGTTATGGATTTAATTTAAGATTGTGGTAAAGATTTGAGCTAATGTTTATGGCATTGATGTGTCTTTAGGAAATGGCATCGTTTTAAGATTTATTTTTTAAATTATCATAAATTGTCTTAAATTGATGTTCACTTTTAGATGTGTCTTTTGGTTGATAATATGAACGGTGCTTTAACTTGTCTGGTAAATATTGTTGAGGCACGAAGCCATTATCATAATTATGCGGATATTTGTAGCCAATAGCACGACCTAAATCTTTCGCTCCTTTGTAATGACCGTCTTTAAGGTGATCTGGAATTTGGCCGATGAGGCCTTTTCTAATATCAGATAAAGCAGCATCGATTGACTTAATCGCCGAATTTGATTTAGGTGACAGACTAAGTTCGATAACCGCCTGACTGAGCGGGATTCGCGCTTCTGGAAAGCCGAGACGCTCTGCTGATTCTATCGCAGCGAGTGTACGTTGTGCGGCACCAGGTGAAGCAAGTCCTACATCTTCGTAACTGATGACGAGTAAACGTCTCGCAATCGTTGGTAAATCGCCAGCCTCGATTAAGCGGCCTAGGTAATGGAGCGCAGCGTCAACATCGCTACCTCTAATGGACTTTTGAAAAGCACTCATCACATCATAATGATGATCGCCATCCTTATCACTAACAATAGCACTCTTCTGAAGACAATCTTTCGCGTCAGATAACGTTACATGTCGACAGCCATCATCATCAGTATCAGCTGATAACACGGAAAGTTCGAGTGCGTTAAGAGCACTACGCACGTCACCTTGGCTACTTGTCATAAAGTACGTTAACGCATCGTCGTCTACTTTAGGGTTATAATTTTTAAGTCCCTTGTCGGAATCCTCTAAAGCACGATTGAGTGCAACACGAACGTCATCCTCATCTAGTGGATAAAGCTCGAATATTTGAGCACGCGAACGAATGGCTGGGTTTATCGCGTGGTAAGGGTTCGAAGTTGTCGCACCGATGAGCACGATTTTACCGTCTTCTAAGTGAGGTAGCAAGAAGTCTTGCTTTGCTTTATCAAGTCGATGAATCTCATCAAGTAATAAGATAACTTGGCCTGACATTTTAGCCTCATCCACAACCATCTGCATGTCTTTTTTAGTATTGGTAACAGCATTTAACTGTCTAAATTTAAATTTGGAACTACCCGCAATGGCTTTAGCGATACTCGTCTTACCGATACCTGGCGGGCCGAAAAATATCATAGATGATAGACGTTTGGTCTCAACCATACGTCGGATGATACCTTTCTTTCCCACAAGATGGCCTTGTGAAATAATATCGTCTATCGTTTCTGGTCGCATTCTAGATGCTAATGGTTCATTCGTCACTTTATGTCACACCTTTCTAACTATTATCTTAACGTAAAAAATGATAAAATGTGAATGAATCGTATTAAGAAGAATTAAGAGAGGGTAAAATATGAAAATTTCTACAAAAGGGCGTTATGGCTTAACACTTATGATTTCTTTAGCCAAAAAAGAAGGCTCAGGTTGTGTGTCTTTAAAAACGATCGCTGAAGAAAATGGCTTAAGTGATTTATATTTAGAACAACTTGTGGGCCCACTGCGTAACGCAGGTTTAATAAAAAGTGTTAGAGGCGCAAAGGGTGGCTACCAATTACGTACGCCAGCAGAAGAAATTACAGCTGGTGATATTATACGCTTACTTGAAGGTCCAATTACAATTGTTGAAGGTATTGAATCAGAGCCACCTGCGCAACAACAACTTTGGCTACGTATGCGTGATGCTGTCAAAGAAGTTTTAGATGAAACTACTTTGAAATACCTCGCTAACTATCAAGAAAAAGACGCATTAGAAGGGTATATGTTTTACATTTAAAATAATGTAAATATTTTACAAATAATTTATATAATGCGCGCGTGAATTGATGTTTAACAACTCTCTTTTAAGGTTATTGACAAGTAAAACCTTGAAAGGAGAATGTGAGATGTCTGAAGAAAACAATCAGTTCGAGCAAACTAAAGGTAACGTTAAAGAAACGATCGGTAATATGACGAATAATAAAGATTTAGAGAATGAAGGTAAAGAAGATAAAACGTCTGGTAAAGCTAAAGAAGTTGTAAACGATGTGAAAGATAAAGCACATGATGTTATTGATAACTTCAAAAGCGACAAATAATTATCAACTATAGAATTTAACGAAAGGCTGATTAACTATGAATAAAGAACAATTCGATAAAATTAAAGATACAGCGGAAGACGCTTATAACAAATACCAAGAGTACCAAAACAAAAATGGTGAGAATAACGAAAACAACGATAACGACAATAACGATAATAATGAAAATAATGAAAAGAGCGGCGGCAACTTCATGGATCAAGCTAAAGACGCTATCGATAAATTCACTGGCGACAAATCATAAGTATTTACGAAGCTACAACGATGTACATGCGTTGTAGCTTTTAGTCTGTTAAAGGGTTGGATTTGGGTTGGATTTGGCTTGGAATTGTTGGTGGTTTATCATGAAAATTGTAACGTGATAAACGGAGGCCCTGGGTTTATCAAGAAAGTTGTTATGTGATAAACGGAGGCCCTTGGTTTATCAAGAAAGTTAGAACGTGATAAACGGAGGGGCTTGGTTTATCAAGAAAGTTAGAACGTGATAAACGGAGGGGCTTGGTTTATCAAGAAAAGTAGAACGTGATAAACGGAGGGGCTTGGTTTATCAAGAAAGTTGAAACGTGATAAACGGGAGGCCTTAGTTTATCAAGAAAGTTAGAACGTGATAAACGGAGGGGCTTGGTTTATCAAGAAAGTTGAAACGCGATAAATGAAGGCCCTTGGTTTATCAAGAAAAGTAGAACGTGATAAACGGGAGGCTTTGGTTTATCAAGAAAGTTGAAACGTGATAAACGGAGGGCTTATACCTTCATTTACAAGAAATCGAAAACGTGTAAATGAAAGGGCTCTTCATTTACAAGAAATCGAAAACGTGTAAATGAAAGGGCTCTAAATTTACAAGAAATCAGAAACGTGTAAACCAAGGCCCTTTAAAATTACAAGAAATCAGAAACGTGTAAATTAAGGGCCTTCAAATTTACAAGAAATCGAAAACGTGTAAATGAAAGGGCTCTAAATTTACAAGAAATCGAAAACGTGTAAATGAAAGGGCTCTAAATTTACAAGACTTCAAAAACGAGTAAACCAAGGGCCTCCAAATTTACAAGAAATTGAAAACGTGTAAACCTAGAGCCATCAAATTTACAAGAAATCGAAAACGTGTAAATCAAGGGCCTCCAAATTCAAAAGACTTCGAGAACGTGTAAAACAAGCCCCCCTCTAAAAATTGTACATACTTATCTTATCACTTATGTACATTCTAAATTAGCATTTACAGTAAACCCCAGCAGCACATAATTCTCTCTCATATGGACCCAAAGAAGCAATGGCTTCTTTGCCCCGATTATAACCAGAAATATCAAAGGAACAACACCCAATACCGCTAAATATCCATAAAAAAGGACCAAAGAAGCGACGGCTTCTTTGACCCTCATTTAATTCAACAAATTATGATTCTAAAGCTTCCTTAAGCAGTTTGTAAGAGTAATGTTGTTTGTCTTCATCATATATATAGCTTACTGCGATTAACTCATCGAATTCACCATAAGTTTCTTCGAATGCTTCTAACTGTTTCTTAACGGTTTCTTTAGAACCGACTAACGATTGTTGCATACGTGTTTTAGCAAGTTCATACTCTCTTGGCGTTAGAATTGCTTCTAAGTCTTCTACAGGTGGTTGAACGGGTTGAAGTTTACCGCGAATGATACTAATCATAACTTGAGCTTGTGTAGTAGCTAGATATTGAGCTTCTTCATCCGTATCAGCTACGATAGCGTTTAAACATACCATCATATAAGGCTCGTCAAGTACATCAGATGGTTCGAATAAGCGTTTGTAAATATCCATTGCTTCTTTCATTTGTTGTGGCGCGAAATGACCAGCGAATACATACGGTAGGCCTTTTCGGGCAGCAAGATGAGCAGAATCTGTAGATGAACCAAGAATATATAAAGGCACTTCTTTCTCAGGTGCTGGATAAGCGCGAACATGTGGTTGTTGAGATGACGGACCGAAGTACATGCGTAACGATTCAACCTCATCAGGGAACTGATGAACGCCTGCATGTTGATCGCGACGTAGAGCACTAGCCGTCATCATATCCGTACCTGGTGCGCGACCTAAACCTAAATCAATACGGTCGCCGAAAATCGTAGCTAACGTACCAAACTGTTCTGCAACGACTAAAGGTGCATGGTTAGGTAACATGATACCACCTGAACCAACGCGAATTGATTTCGTATGATGAAGGGTATGTTGGATGAGTAGCGATGTCGCCGTACTCACTAAGTGAGGCATATTATGATGTTCTGCAATCCAGTAACGCTGATAACCTAAATCTTCTACGTGTTGCGCTAAGCGAATAAGTTCATCTATCGCTTCTTTATCACTATGGCCTTCACGTATCGGCGCTAAGTTTAATGCAGACAATTTTTTAGCTTGAGCCATTTAAATTCCTCCCTCATTAATCGTATATCAATTATATCAATTACCTTACACCTTCTTAATCTAATTGCTCAAAAGCATTTTGAAGGGGGCACCTATTATCAAATGTTCAAAGACCCTTTTAATGGAAGGGTTGCACCGATAATCAAATATTCAAAGGCATTCGAAGGGGGCCACCTACAATCAAATGTTCAAAGGGCCTTTCATCGAGAGTTTAGCACCGATATCAATTATTCAAAGGGCTTTTCAACGAGAAGTCAGCACCGACAATCAATTGCTCAAAGGGCTTTTCAAGGAGGGGTTTGCACCGACAATCTGCAACCTTTAGAATAGTGGTGTGTGAAGAAAACGTTACGGTTAGGTTTAAGACCTAGAAGTTTTGATAAATAAGTGCTATCATAGGAACATTGATTATCAACGAATCTATGTGAAAAGCCACCATTAAGTGGTATTGAACGTTAAAAGAAGGGAAGTTCTCAAATGCAAGTTTATGCTGATTACGCTGCAACAACGCCAGTTAAACCGGAAGTCATCGATAAAATGACAGAGATTTATAAGCATCACTATGGCAATCCTTCATCGATTCATAGTATCGGGCGTGATGCGAGAAAGTTCTTAGACGAATCACGTCGCACGGTTGCAAAGCATTTAAATGCGAATCCTGAGCAGGTGATCTTCACAAGTGGTGCCACGGAATCTAACAATACGGCGATTCGCGGCATGGCTTATAAGCGTGCTTCAGAAGGTAAGCACCTCATTACGACTAAAATGGAACATCATGCTGTCTTGCACGTGTTTGAAGCACTTGAAAAGGAAGGCTTTGAGGTAACGTATCTCGATGTAACGAAAGAAGGTATCGTTAATCTAGACCAGCTACGTGAAGCGTTACGTGAAGATACGACACTTGTGTCAATTATGCTTGTTAATAATGAAGTCGGTACAGTGCAACCCATATTTGATATAGAAATGATCCTACAAGACTCGAACGCCCAACTTCATGTTGACGCTGTTCAAGCTGTCGGTCACATGCCAGTAGAATTTAATGAACTCGCGATAGATGCCTTAAGTATTACGGCTCATAAGTTTGGCGGACCTAAAGGTGTTGGTGTCTTACTTGTTAAGAAGGATACGGATTTAACATTTAGTCAACTTGGCGGTGAACAAGAAACTAAGCGCCGTGCTGGTACTGAGAATCTAGCTCAAATTGTTGGTATGGCAGAAGCTTTAAAATTAGCGGATGATAATCGCGATCAACACAATATTCATTTGATGTCTTTAAAAGAAACATTCCTCGTACAGCTTCAAGAACGCGCAGTTCCATTTGAAGTGAACGGTTCTATGGTTGATACGACGGGTCATATCGTTAATTTATACTTGCCATTTATGGACGTTGAAACGCTTCTAACGTTACTCGACATGGCGAATATTTATGTGTCATCAGGCTCAGCATGTACTGCTGGTTCAACAAAACCGTCTCACGTATTAAACGCGATGTATGGTGAAGATGACCGTGTTTATCGTTCAGTACGATTTAGTTTCGGTTCAGAAACTACAGAAGTAGAAGTTAAGACCATTGCGGCTGAATTACAGAAGATTTATCACAGATTTAAGGAGGACTAGAAATTGAGTAATCAAGACATTCGAGTTGTGGTCGGAATGTCAGGTGGTGTAGATAGTTCCGTAACAGCTCAAATTTTAAAAGAACAAGGCTATGACGTCATCGGTATCTTTATGAAGAACTGGGACGACACTGATGAGAACGGTGTATGTACAGCGACTGAAGATTACAATGACGTGATTGCAGTTTGTAACCAAATCGGTATCCCATACTATGCGGTCAATTTTGAAAAGCAATATTGGGATAAAGTATTCACGTATTTCTTAGACGAATATAAGAAAGGTCGTACACCAAACCCAGACGTCATGTGTAATAAAGAAATTAAATTTAAGGCATTTCTCGAACATGCACTTAAATTAGGTGCTGACTATGTGGCGACAGGTCACTATGCGCGTGTACGTCGCGATAATGGTAAAGTCGAAATGTTACGTGGTGTCGATCAAAACAAAGACCAAACGTATTTCTTAAACCAACTTACACATGAACAATTATCTAAAGTAATGTTCCCGTTAGGCGAAATGGAGAAAAGCGAAGTTCGTGAAATCGCGCTAGATCGTGGTCTCGCAACAGCTAAAAAGAAAGACTCTACAGGAATCTGCTTCATAGGTGAACGTAACTTTAAAGACTTCCTTTCACAATACCTACCAGCTCAACCTGGTAACATGGTGACTTTAGATGGTGAAGTTAAAGGTAAACATACTGGTTTAATGTATTATACGATTGGCCAGCGTCATGGTTTAGGTATCGGCGGTGACGGTGATCCATGGTTCGTCGTAGGAAAGAATCTTGATGATAACGTTTTATATGTTGAACAAGGATTCCATCATGATGCGCTATATAGTGATTATCTGATTGCTTCAGACGTTTCATTTGTAAATCCAATCAATCTAGACGAACCGTTAACATGTACGGCTAAATTTAGATATCGTCAGAAAGATACGAAAGTGACCGTTACGAAAGAATCCGAAGATGCGATTCGCGTGACATTCGATACTCCAGTTCGTGCCATTACACCAGGTCAAGCAGTTGTGTTATACGACGGTGAAGTGTGCTTAGGTGGCGCAACAATCGATGACGTCTATAAAAACTCAGGTCAATTAAGTTACGTTGTATAACGTTAGGCTTAGGCATAGAGATGTGTCTAGACCTCCATTTATTTAAAGCGATTTCTTTCAGCAAAATGAAATTCAATAACATTTCTATTATAATAGAAGAAAAAGATGAGGAGCTAAAACACTATGACACGTCAAGAAGAGATCTATGACTTAATCAAAAAGGGTCAATATGAGCAAGCACTTAGCGCACTTTTTGAGAATATCGAACAATCTCCTGAAGAAGTTGAAAACTATATCAATGCAGGTGTACTTTTAGCTGAAGCCAATCAAGTTGACAAAGCAGAACGCTTCTTCCAACGTGCGATAACGTTAAAGCCAGAACATGGCGCAACGTACTATAATCTTGCGAACATGTATTACAATCAAGGTCGCTATAAAGAAGCGATTAAATTGTATCAACTTGCGAGCCAGAAAGGCTTTGATTCAGTTGACACAAATTATATGATTGGCATGTCATTCAATCAGCTTGAGGCATTTAACGAAGCGATGCCATTCTTAATGCGTGCTGCCGAACTTGATCCTAAGGACACTGAAGTACAGTTTCAATACGGTTTAGTTTTATGCCATTTAGAGATGTTTGAAGAGGCCATCAAACAGCTTAATCATGTACTTGAAGTCGATCCGAAACACGTTGACGCAAGCTACAATTTAGGACTTGCTACTTATATGGCGCATGAGGACACAGATGGTGCGATTGCTTCCTTTGAAAAGGCCATTGAAATCGACCCGGGTCATTTACTAAGTCAACATGCTTTAAAGACGTTTAAAGGTATTAAAGAGGAGGAGTAGGAAATGTCAGAACCTACATTGTTTGATTATTCCATCATCAAAGGTACGGTTGAAATCGTTCTTTTCCAGAATAAGGAAAATTTCTATACGGTATTAAAAGTAGATAAAATTGAATCAAACGAAGACTTTGATGATTCACCGACGATTGTAGGTTTCTTTCCGAATATCCAAGAAGGCGATACATACACGTTTAAAGGTCAAATTGTCGAACACCCGAAGTATGGTAAGCAGCTAAAAACAGAAACGTTTGAAAAGGAAATGCCTCAAACCAAAGACGCTATCATTAATTATTTATCGAGTGACTTATTTAAAGGTATAGGTAAAAAGACAGCTACTACGATTGTCGAAACACTTGGTGAAAATGCGATTAATGATATCCTTAACGATAAAACGGTGCTAGATCAGGTACCACGCTTAAATAAGAAGAAAAAAGATCAAATTGCTGAACAAATCCAAAGTAACCAAGAAACTGAAAAAATTATGATTCAGCTTCATGATTTAGGCTTTGGTGCAAAGCTTGCGATGGCGATTTATCAAGTATATTTCGGTGATACGTTAGATGTTATTAATAAGGAACCGTATCGACTCGTATATGATGTAAAGGGCATAGGGTTTAATAAAGCTGACCAGTTAGCGACTAAAATTGGCATTGCTTTTAACGATGATGAACGGATTAAAGCAGGATTGCTCTACGTCTTAGAGGAACAATGCGTTAAGGAAGGTCATACGTATTTAACGATTGAAACGCTTACTCAAGAAGCGCTGAAAATCTTAAGTCGTAGTGATGAAGAAGCCATACAATCAGATCAGTTAGAAAATATGATTGAGCAACTTAGCGAGGAACGTAAACTCATCAAAGATAATGGTGTCGTATCAATTCCAAGTCTATATTACTCTGAGCTTAAAAGTGCGCAAAATATCTTCCGCACTGTGACGCATGACCACCAATTTAAGACGATTGAACAGTCCGATTTGCAACTTCGAATCGGTGAAATTGAAGAACATAACAATGTTACTTATGCGAAGTCTCAACGTGAGGCTTTAGAGACTGCAATGAATTCGAAAGTCATGCTATTAACAGGTGGTCCTGGTACGGGTAAGACAACGGTAATCAAAGGAATTGTTGAACTTTATGCAGAGGTGCACGGAATTTCACTAGATTATGATGATTATCAAGAGGACGACTATCCCGTCGTTCTAGCTGCTCCGACTGGACGTGCGTCAAAGCGTCTTTACGAATCGACAGGTTTAGAAGCGATGACCATTCATCGACTTATAGGTTGGAGTCAAGATACGAAACCTGAAGATATTCTAGATAATGAAATTAACGCGAAATTGATTATTATTGATGAAATGTCGATGGTAGATACATGGTTGTTCCACCAATTTATGAGCGCTGTGCCAATAGACGCCCAAGTCATTCTTGTCGGGGATGAAGACCAATTGCCTTCAGTAGGGCCCGGGCAAGTCTTCAAGGACTTGATTGACGCGAATGTGTTAAAGCGTATTAACCTTACCGAAGTATATCGACAACAAGACGGTTCAAGTATTATCCAACTTGCGCATCAAATTAAGCATAAGGCGCCGGTTGATGTTACTGCGCGTTTCCATGACCGTAGTTTTATTCCATGTGATACAAGTCAGATTGCTGACGTCGTTGAGAAGATTGTGAAGAACGCCGTTACTAAAGGTTACGATATGACAGATATCCAAGTATTAGCTCCGATGTATCGTGGTAATGCAGGGATCAAACGTCTGAACCAAGTACTGCAGAACATTTTAAATCCGCTTGAAGATGATAAGCGTCAAATTGAGTTTGGCGATGTTCTTTTTCGAAAAGGCGATAAAGTCTTGCAACTCGTTAATCGTCCGAATGATAATATCTTTAACGGTGATATCGGCGAAATTATTGGTGTCTTTTGGGCAAAAGAGAATGCTTTAAATAAAGACGTCCTTATCGTCGACTTTGATGGCAATGAAATCACATTTACGAAGCAAGATATGATGGAGTTGACCCATGCGTATTGTACATCCATTCATAAAGCTCAAGGGTCTGAATTTCCGATTGTCATAATGCCAATGGTTAAACAATACTTTAGAATGTTGCAACGACCGATATTATATACTGGTCTCACGCGAGCTAAGCAGTCGTTAGTATTCTTAGGTGATCCGAGTGCTTTCGAACTAGGACTTAATACGGAAGGGCAAATGCGCATGACGCGCTTGAAATCGTATCTTGAGGCATATTTCGATGGTAAGAGCGTCAATGAAGTTGAAGTGGAATCGAAAGATAAGGTTCAGTCTTCACCTGATTCAAAAGACAATCAAAGTGTACGAAATGAAACTGAGGATGAACCCTCTAGTGAAGATGAAGCTTTAATTACGCTTTCTGAATCGACGATATATCATATTAACCCTATGATTAATATGGGTGACATCACGCCATATGACTTCTTAGAAATTGACAATGAAGCTTAATATCTTTTATAATTTAATTAAATTAACGATAAAGATGAGTAAATAATCTTGTGCTTTTCAGAGACATACTGGTTGGTGTAAAGTATGACACAAATTATTGAACGCTACTTTATTTGATAACCGAAATACGCATTTAGAGTGATGATGATAAATCATAATTAGGGTGGTACCGCGAAGCATTCGTCCCTTTGATAGGACGGGTGTTTTTTTATTTTATGAGGAGTGATTGTTATGAAAAAGCTTAAGGCAAGTGACATTAGGCAAAGTTATATTGATTTCTTTAAAGAAAAGGGACATATGGTCGAACCTTCTCAACCATTAGTGCCTATCGATGATGATACATTATTATGGATTAACTCAGGTGTAGCGACATTGAAGAAATACTTTGATGGTCGTGAAACACCGAAGCAACCAAGAATTGTGAATGCTCAAAAAGCAATTCGTACAAATGATATTGAGAACGTTGGCTTCACTGCAAGACATCATACGTTCTTTGAGATGTTAGGTAATTTCTCTATTGGCGATTACTTTAAGAAGGAAGCGATTGAGTTTGCTTGGGAATTCTTAACAAGCGATAAGTGGATGGCAATGGAACCAGAACGCCTTTATGTAACGATTCATCCTGAAGATACGGAAGCTTATAAATTATGGCATGAAGACATCGGTTTAGAAGAAAGTAGAATTATTCGTATTGAAGGTAACTTCTGGGATATCGGTGAAGGTCCATCAGGTCCTAACACTGAAATTTTCTATGACCGTGGATCTGAATATGGTCAAGATGATCCTGAAGAAGAAATGTACCCAGGTGGCGAGAATGAACGTTATCTTGAGGTATGGAACCTTGTATTTAGTGAGTTCAACCATAATAAAGACCATAGTTACACACCTCTACCAAGTCAAAACATTGATACTGGTATGGGTCTTGAACGTATGGCATCTATTTCTCAAGATGTGCGTACGAACTATGAAACGGATTTATTTGTTCCTATAATTAAAGAAGTTGAGAACGTTTCAGGTAAAACGTATTTAAAAGATGAAACACAGGACGTGGCTTTTAAAGTAATTGCAGACCACATTCGAACAATTTCGTTCGCGATTTCAGATGGCGCATTACCAGCCAACGAGGGACGCGGATACGTACTACGCCGCTTATTGCGTCGTGCTGTGAGATTCAGTCAAACACTAGATATCAACGAGCCGTTTATGTATGCATTAGTTGATACAGTGGCTGAAATTATGGAACCATATTACCCTAACGTCAAAGAAAAATCTGATTTCATTAAACGTGTGATTAAATCAGAAGAAGAGCGTTTCCATGAGACATTAGAAGAAGGTTTATCTATCTTAAATCAATTTATGAAAGATGCGAAATCTAACAACAATGAAATTAACGGTAAAGATGCCTTTAAACTATATGACACTTACGGCTTTCCAATTGAGTTAACTGAAGAAATTGCTTCTAATGAAGGCTTATCAATTGATATGGCAACGTTTGATACTGAAATGGATAAGCAAAAAACGCGCGCGAGAGAGGCACGTCAAGCTTCACAATCAATGCAAGTTCAAAGTGAAGTACTTGGACAAATTGATACCGAAAGCAAGTTTGTTGGTTATGATGTGATGGATACGACGACTACAATAACTGACTTAATTAAAGATGGTGAACGTGTTGATAGTGTTGAAGCGGGCGACGAAGTTCACTTTATACTAAAAGAAACGCCGTTCTATGCGGTAAGTGGTGGTCAGGTAGCTGATAAAGGTACTGTTTCAAATGAGACATTTGAGATTGAGGTTACTGAAGTTATTAAGGCACCTAATGGTCAGAATTTACACACAGGTAAAGTTAAGTTTGGTGAGCCATCAATTCATCAAAATGTTGAAGCGTCTGTTAACCATGTTGAACGCCAAGATATTAAGAAGAATCACAGTGCAACGCATTTACTTCATGCTGCTTTAAAAGAAGTCTTAGGCGATCACGTTAACCAAGCTGGTTCACTTGTAGAAAGTACGCGTTTACGCTTTGACTTCTCTCACTTTGGCGCTATGACAGATGACGAAATTAAGCAAGTTGAGCAACGTGTAAACGAGGAAATTTGGAATAACTTACATGTTTCTATTGAAGAGATGCCAATTGAAGAAGCTAAGGCTAAAGGAGCGATGGCACTATTCGGTGAGAAATATGGTGATGTCGTAAGAGTTGTAGATATGGGGCCATTCTCTATTGAGCTATGCGGTGGTATTCATGTCACGAATACTTCAGAAATCGGTTTATTTAAGATTGTATCTGAATCGGGTACGGGCGCTGGTGTTCGTCGTATTGAAGCCTTAACTGGTAAAGAAGCATTCCGATACCTTGAAACAATTCAAAACCATTTCAACGACGTGAAGGCCTCCGTTAAAGCCAAAACTGATGATCAAGTGCTTCAAAAAGTAACGGAGCTTCAAAGTAAGGAAAAAGAACTTGCTAAAACGTTAGAACAACGAAACAAAGAAATTACGAAGCTTAAGATGGGTAATGTTGAAGATCAAGTTGAAACGATTAATGGAATTAAAGTCATTGCCACTGAAGTAGAGGTTTCAAATCCAAAAGAAATTCGTTCAACGATGGATGATTTTAAATCTAAATTACAAGATACTGTTATCATTTTAATTAGTGATGTAGGCGGTAAAGTATCAATGATTGCGACAGTTCCTAAGGACTTAACTCAAACGATTAAAGCTGGCGACATTATTAAGGAAATGGCCCCTGTTGTTGATGGTAAAGGCGGCGGCCGACCTGACATGGCGCAAGGTGGCGGAACGAATCCTGATAAAATAACAGACGCGTTACAATTCATTAAAAACTACATTAAATCACTATAAGTTCTGAAACACATCGTGTAGAATGTAATTAAAGGATTTATCTATTAAGGAGTGTTGAAGATGAACAATTTCGATAAAACAATGAAATTTAGTTATGAAGATATCCCAACAGAAGATGTAAAATCTGTATTAGACAACGTCAATAAAACTTTAGAAGAACGTGGCTACAATGCTGTAAACCAAATCGTTGGTTACTTACTTTCAGGAGACCCTGCTTACATTCCTCGTCATAATGAAGCAAGAAACCAAATTAGACGCATTGACCGTGATGATATTATGGAAGAGCTTGTATCTTCATATCTAGAGCAAAATAAAAAGTCATAATATGTTAAAACATAAAATTATAGGATTAGACGTTGGAAGTAAGACTGTCGGAATTGCCATTAGTGATCTAATGGGATGGACAGCACAAGGGCTAGATACACTCCGAATTAATGAAGATAAAGGCGAGCTTGGTATTGATCGACTCGTTGAAATTATTAATAAAGAAGACGTAGGTTCTGTTGTTATTGGTTTACCTAAGAACATGAACAATTCTATTGGATTTAGAGGCGAAGCATCGTTACAATATAAAGAGAAGTTAGCAGAAGCATGTCCTAACTTAGAACTGATAATGTGGGATGAACGCCTAAGTACTATGGCAGCTGAGCGCTCATTATTAGAAGCAGATGTTTCAAGACAAAAAAGAAAGAAAGTAATTGATAAAATGGCCGCAGTGTTTATCCTTCAAGGCTATTTAGATTCTTTAAATTAAGGAGCGTAATACTATGACAGAACAAAATAATCAAGATGCAAATTTAGAAATTAACGAGAAAGAGGAACTTTTAACATTATTTGATGAAGATGGTAACGAAGTTCTTTATCGTAAAGTATTAGAATTTTATCACCCTGAATTCAAAAAAGATTATGTGATCTTAGCTGAAGAAGGTGCATCTGGTGATGAGGATGACTTAGTTGAGTTAATTCCGATGATTAACGAACCAGATGAATCAGGTGACGGTGGTAAATTCTTACCAGTTGAAACTGATGAAGAGTGGGACATGATTGAAGAAGTTGTTCATACAAATTTAGATGAACCAGAAGAATAATTCATTAAAGTTGAGCGCGATACTTACGTATCGCGTTCTTTTTTGAGGTTAAAAGATAAAAATAGAATAATATTTTACATAAAAGAAATATTGTGTATACTTAAATTAAAAGTTAGAAGCGCATTGTTTTTACGTTATACTCAGGGCCTTTTACGAAAAGAACGTAAGAAGTTCTAAACTAGAATTTACATCAGGAGTAGTTATTCACCATGAAAAAATTCTTAATTTTTATAATTAGTATTATTGTTATTGGCGTGATATTAAGTTTCAGCTTGAGGCATTTCAATCATTTTGTCGATAGATTAAATCCGCTCGAACCAAGGACAAAAAGTTACGCTAAAGTACCTCATACAACACAAGAAGAGATGAAAAAATTGTCTGATAAAGCACTCATGAACTTACAAGACTATCGAAACATCAATATCTATGATGAAAAAGGTATTGAACGCACATATCATCTAGATTTTGAAGGCCATGATCCGCTAGGAACATATGTGGTTATTGATCATAAAGGACTGTGGGTTTTTAGCATAGAATACATAGATAAGCATACATTTAAGCATCAAACAGGTAAGGAATAAAAAAGTTTACAACTAAGGTGAGGACATCATGAAAAGATTACTAATAACTGATTCACTTAAGAGGTTTGAGGCTTATGGTTAAATTAAAGGTAATCATCTATGCATTCATATTTTTAATACTTAACTTTATATATGTACAATTCTTTAATAACCTAGAAGAAATCAAACTTCCTAACTATACACATAGTTTAACCATTGTGAGCTGGGATCAAAAACTTTCCAAAAAAGAAATAGAAGAAGAGATAGATAAAATTTCAATCAGGCATAACGAGGTATTTATACGTGTTAGTGATAAGTATAAGGGCGAACATTTAATTAAGACGGTGACGTATTTTCCGAGTAACGTAAAACACGATAAAATAACACCATTTAGTCCTAATGTTGACTATGAATATTTAAAGGTAGGTAGTACAGAAAGTTTGAAGTTACCGATAACATCAACTTTTTACACGACTAGACCCTTCTCTAAATCAATAGAAAATGATTTTGAAAAATTAGGACTCAAAGTTGTTTATTCGTATCAAACACCTGGATTAATTTTTAATGATTTTATTCAAATTTATTCAATTATACCACTACTCATCGTTATCTTAATACTCGTATTAATGCTAAATATAGTTGATACAAGTAAAAATTTGTATCAATTTGCGATTCAACGCTTGAATGGTTGGTCAATGAAAAGGGTTTTTTGGGTTTCTTTTAATAAGGAAATGAAAATTATTCTAATAACTTATTCCATATCCGCTATGATCATGTTTATAATTTTGATTTTTTATAATCAGTTGGCCCAATTTAAAACGTTTCTGTATCAATATCTAATATATTCAGTATCAATCATTGTAATAATTATAGGTTTATTTATTATCAGTTTTGGCATCATTGCACGTGCTTCATCACAAATAAGTAAATTTATAAAAGGGGCTATGTTATCGAAGGTATTGAATTTTTTACCACAAACAATGAAAATGGTTTTAATTGTCATTGTGTTGACAACGATGTCTGTAAGTTTAAATAACTTAAAGACGTACCAAAGTAGCACGGAGGCTCAAAATAAATGGAAGAAAATTGAAGATCTTTATGTAATTGACTTTGTGCCTCTACATAATAGCAGACAAAAATATCATGACAAAATCACCATTGAATCTTACAAGCTTTTACAGCATCAGAAGTCTAATAATGTTATCATTTCGCGGAGTGATGCGAAATATGGTGAAATGTCTATAAGTGATTCATATGATAGATATATGTGGGTTAATCGAACATTTTTACAAGATCAATTGAATTTCAATGAAATTAATCGACGTGTGAAGCAATTTTCTAACAATACATTACTAGCTTTATATCCACAAAGAGATTTTAATAAAGACGACGTATCTCAACTCAAATCTGATATAAATAATAGTTTAGATATGTATTACGAATTAGATAAAAGATTAGATTACACTAAGGTAAATAAACCATTAGTCAAGATCGTCCCATACCAAGAACAGATACGTGCATTTAATTATAACTCAAGAATCGGCTTAGAATTTAGCTTTGAAACAAACCCAGTCCTTATTGTAATACCTGATCAATTACCTCTTCATGATCTTTATTATTCAGCATTGACTAAAAATGAAATTTTATTTAAGGATTTTGAGGAACTTGCTTCATACATTGAAAATAGCGTCCTAAAGCATTTCTTGAATGGTATTACAGACATAAAGTATGTGGTTGATAAAGATATTAAAGTTCTAGAATCTAACCTGTATTACAACTTTATTGCTTTAAGCGTAAGTATGATTATATATGGGTTCACGTTGTATTTTACTACTCAAACTCACTTTGAATTACATAAAGACAAAATATTTATAAAGTATTTATATGGTAGTCATTTTTTACATCGACATAGAACCTTCCTAATATATGACTTATTGCTTACTGTAATTGTAAGTTATCTCATCTACCATTTTAACTTGGCGTCGTTCTCACCATATCTATATGGGGCCATCCTACTAGCAAATACATTAATAATGACGTTGTTACTGCGAATTTTAGAACGACCTGCATTTAACCGTTATCAAGAATTACTTAAAGAATAATTTATTATCTATATTGAATAAATAGGTGTGCTACTTCATGAACACTTGGAAAGCATATTGTATTAAAGAGGTGTAAGCATATGATTCAATTAAATAACTTTACAAAAAGGTACGGACAAAATACCATTTTTGATTCATATTATTTAAGTATAGCTGAAGGGGTTATGGTTGCTATAACAGGTAAGAGTGGATCGGGTAAATCTACATTGTTAAATTGTATATGCGGATTGGAAAAATTTGATACTGGAGAAGTATGGATTAACTCTAAGAATATCGCGAAACTTTCTCGACGCCAAAAGATGTTGATGTATCGGAATGAGTTTGGTTACTTGTTCCAAAACTATGCCCTCGTTTCATATGAGACGATTGAATACAACTTGAACCTTGTCTTAACATATATGAAGTTATCTCAGAAAGAAAAGCGTGAACGCATGAGAAATGTGCTTGAGAAAGTAGGGTTAGAGCATCCACTCAAAACGAAAGTATTTACATTAAGTGGTGGTGAACAACAACGTGTGGCACTCGCGCGTTTGTTACTTATAAACCTAAAATTATTTTTGCTGATGAACCAACAGGTGCATTAGATGATAAAAATAAGCACGAAGTCATGCAACTTATCACTTCTTTAAAGGGTCAATCTACGATATGTATCGTAACCCATGATCCAGAAGTGATTCAATACTGTGATTATGAAGTTAAGCTATAAATCAAATGCCCCCTAAAATAAATCGTATTGAATTTAAAGGGCTTTTCAAAATGGGGAAGATTATTAGCACTGCTTAAAATTAAACTTTAACTCAACTGAGTAGGTAATTGAAATTTCTATTAATTTCGTGCCTGCTCTTTTAATTTTACACTTATAATTTTGGTCAATATATGATAGAATATTTAAAGTTAAATTACGACACAGATGAAAACGCGAGAAATAGTACAAATCAGTCACCGATGACTGATTTATTTTATTATGTGTTCATTTAGAAGGAAGTATGTTTATGTCAGAGAAAGATCTAAATTATCTCGTTAACTTACATCAAGTTTTAAAGGAAAATGATACAATAGAACAATTGCGTGAATATGCCGAAGCACATCAAGTTCCTATCGTTCATCCTTTAACTTTAGATATGATTAAACAGTTAATACGTATGAAAGACGTTCGATCAGTTTTAGAAATTGGAACTGCGATAGGTTATAGTAGTATGCAGTTTGCTTCAGTTAAATCGGGTATCCATGTCACAACGGTTGAACGAAATCCTGACATGATTCAACGCGCTAAAGAAAATATTCAACACTATAGATATGAGGACAATATCACGCTTGTTGAAGGTGATGCGTCTGAGCGACATGATGCGATCTTCAATCAAACGTACGACATGTTATTTATTGATGCAGCAAAAGCCCAATCAAAACGTTTCTTTGAAATGTACGCGCCATTAGTTAAGCCAGGCGGTCTCATCTTAACGGACAACGTGTTGTATCATGGATTTGTTGCAGATATCGATGTTGTACGTAGTCGTAACGTGAAACAAATGGTTAAGAAAGTACAAAAATATAACGAGTGGCTTATTCAATTAGAAGGTTATCATACGAACTTTTTAGATATAGAAGATGGACTAGCAATTACGATAAAAGGAGAATGAGAATGACTGAATTATTAGTAACACCTAAGTCTATAGACCATATCGAAACGCTAATCGATAAGGGTGCTGATGCATTTGTTATCGGTGAAGAAAAATTCGGTTTACGTCTAGCAGGTGAATTTAAACGTGATGATATGAAACAAGCTGTTGAACTGATTCATGCGAATGGTAAAAAAGCTTACGCTGTAGTTAATGGTCTTTATCATAACTATCATATCAATGCTTTAGAAGACTATATTCAATTCTTACATGACATTAGAGTAGACCGTATTATCTTTGGTGATCCTGCGGTAGTTATGATTGTTAAAGAACAAGAAAATCCAATTCCATTGAACTGGGATGCTGGCACACTTGTCACAAACCACTTTCAATGTAATTATTGGGGACGTAGAGGCTCTAAACGTGCCGTACTCGCTAAAGAATTAAGTTTAGAAGAAATCATTAATATTAAAGAAAATACTAATGTAGAAGTAGAAGTTCAGGTTCATGGTATGGCATGTATGTTCCAATCTAAACGTATGTTACTTGGTAACTATTATACATTCCAGGAACGTCAAATGAAGATTGAACGTAACCAATCTGAAAAGACATTACTACTATACGATGAGGAACGTGATAATAAATACCCAGTCTTTGAAGATTACAATGGTACACATATCATGTCGCCAAACGATATGTGCCTAATTGAAGAGTTAGAACCGTTATTTGAAGCGGGTATTGATAGTCTTAAAATCGATGGCGTACTTCAAACAGAAGCATATATCAATGTGTGTACAGAACAATATCGTGAAGCCATTGATTTATACAATGAAGATCCTGAGCTATATGAAGATGAGAAATTCATGTTAGTTGATCCAATTGAAGATATTCAACCTGAACATAGACCTTTTGATGAAGGGTTCTTATTCAAACAAACTGTATATTAATGAACTGATTGATAAATTTATAGGAGGGTTTAAGTTTGAAAACTTTAGAAGCAGTAAAACCGAAATCTAAACCCGTTATGAAAAAGCCAGAACTACTTGCACCTGCTGGTAACTTAGAAAAACTAAAAATTGCCGTTCACTACGGTGCAGATGCGGTATTCTTAGGTGGACAAGAATACGGGTTACGTTCTAACGCTGATAACTTTACAATGGAAGAAATTAAAGAAGGCGTTGATTTCGCTAAACAATACGGCGCTGAAATCTATGTAACAACGAATATTATTGCGCATGATGAAAATATTGAAGGCTTAGAAACGTATTTAAGAGACCTAGATGCGACAGGAGCTACAGGAATTATTGTGGCAGATCCACTTATTATTGAAACATGTAAAGAAGTGGCACCTAGACTTGAAATTCATTTATCTACACAACAATCTCTAAGTAACTATAAAGCGGTTCAATACTGGAAAGAAGAAGGTCTTGACCGCGTTGTACTTGCGCGTGAAACAGGCGCAATGGAAATGAAAGAAATTAAAGATAAAGTCGATATTGAAATTGAGGCATTTATCCATGGTGCGATGTGTATCGCGTACTCTGGTCGTTGTACATTAAGTAACCATATGACTGCGCGTGACTCTAACCGTGGTGGTTGTTGTCAAAGTTGTCGTTGGGATTATGATTTACTTGAAGTAGAAGATGACGGCGAACTTGATTTAGTATATGATGAAGATGATGTTGTACCGTTTGCGATGAGCCCTAAAGACCTAAAGCTTATCGAATCTATTCCAAATATGATGGATATTGGTATTGATTCTCTTAAAATCGAAGGTCGTATGAAGTCTATCCATTATATTGCGACTGTTGTTTCGGTTTATCGTAAAGTCATTGATGCTTACTATGATGATCCTGACAACTTTAAAATTAAAAAGGAATGGTTAGTAGAACTTGATAAATGTGCGAACCGTGACACTGCACCCGCATTCTTTGAAGGTACGCCAGGTTATCATGAACAAATGTTTGGAGATGAATCTAAGAAGAAATCACCATATGATTTCTGCGGCTTAGTACTTGATTATGATGAATCAACACAAATGGCTACAATTCAACAACGTAATAACTTTAAGCCTGGACAAGAAATTGAATTCTTCGGACCGGAAATTGATACATTTACTGAAACAATCGATAAAATCTATGATGAAGAAGGTAATGAACTCGACGCTGCGAGACATCCACTTCAAATCGTCCAAATTAAAGTTAGTCATAAAATTCATAAGAATAACATGATGCGAAAGGAAATTGGATGATGAATAACGTTACGATTATTGGTATTGCTGGTGGCTCTGGTTCAGGTAAAACAACAGTTACAAATGAGATTATGAAAAATCTAGAAGGGTATAGTGTTGCATTACTAGCTCAAGATTATTACTACAAAGATCAATCTCATTTAACATTTGATGAGAGATTAAAAACCAACTATGACCACCCATTTGCATTCGACAATGAATTGTTAATAGAGAATCTAGAATCGCTTAAAAACGGTGAATCAGTTGAAGTACCTACTTACGACTATACTGAGCATACGAGAAGTGACAAAACGGTTTACTTTGAACCAAAAGATGTTATTATCGTAGAAGGTATATTTGCATTAGAAAACAAGGCATTAAGAGACATGATGGATGTTAAAATCTATGTTGATACAGATGCGGACATCAGAATTTTACGCCGTTTAATTCGTGATACGAAAGAACGTGGAAGAACGATGGACTCTGTAATCAATCAATATCTTAATGTCGTACGCCCAATGCATATTCAATTTATTGAACCAACGAAACGATATGCAGATATCATTATTCCTGAAGGTGGAAGTAACAAAGTTGCTATTGATATCATGACTACAAAAATCCAAACGTTGGTTAAAAATCACGACTAACATTTTGTAAAGGAAGATGACGAATGGAAAATCAAAAGCAATATCCTATGACCAAAGAAGGTTTTCATAAGTTAGAACAAGAACTTGAAGAATTAAAAACCGTTAAACGACCTGAAGTTGTTGAAAAAATTAAGATCGCACGTAGCTTTGGTGACCTTTCAGAGAATTCAGAGTACGATGCAGCTAAAGACGAACAGGGTTTCATTGAACAAGACATTCAACGTGTTGAAACAATGCTACGTAACGCTTTAATCATCGAGGATACTGGTGATAACGGCGTAGTTCAAATTGGTAAAACTGTAACTTTTGTTGAATTACCAGGTAATGAAGAAGAATCATATCAAATCGTTGGTTCTGCAGAAGCAGACGCTTTTAACGGTAAAATTTCTAACGAATCGCCAATTGCTCAAAGCTTAATTGGTAAAAAACTTAACGATGAAGTTCGCGTACCACTTCCTAACGGTGGCGAAATGACTGTTCAAATTAAGAAAATCGAAAGCAACTAATAATCGTATACATGTAGACATTTAAACTCAATTTCTGAAGGCGTTACAGTAGGTTATCCTCCTTACTAACGTTACTCAGGAATTGAGTTTTCTTTTTTGGCTCTACGTCAAATTCGGTTGGTAAAACCGTAGACGAATGATTTGCTTTTCGCTTTCCTGTGGCGCTCGTTGGGAGCTAAAGCTTCGCTTGGATCTCCCTTACTCACAGAGCCACGGGAGTCTTCAAGCAATCATTCTACACCTATGCTACTTCATGCATAGGTGTTTTTCTTTGTCTAAGTTTATATAAGCGTGACATGAGTAATATTCTGTCTCTAAAGTTTGCGTAATTTCTATAACCATAAGCATTTCTTTTAAGTAATTTTATTTTATTATTTATGCCTTCAATCGGACCGTTAGTTATCATAGGGTGATTTAAAGTATTACATATGAAGGGTAAATACTTCATAAATGATCGCAGTACTCTCATTAAACCTTCTGAAATGTGGTTTTGACGAGATTTATACAGTACTGATCGAAATAAATCAATATCATTATGCTTCAATGCCAGTATTAATTCTTGTCCTATCTCGTAAGTGTTATTGAGCGTATTATCGTTAGATAATAAGTACGAAACGATGTCTTTTTCAGTAATTAAAGTTTTGAATAATCGATGATATTTATAGTTTATAGCGTTAAGATTTAACTTAGGTTTTAAAAGTAGTTTCCAATACCGTTTATATTTATTGTAAAGTGGGCGCCTATTACGTCTAGCTTGATTCATGACTTTAACTCGGGTACGGTTAATCTCACGATTAATTGCCTGAACGATATGAAATCTATCAATAATAACTAAAGCATTAGGGAAAACATCTGATATTAGATCCATGTATGGTTCATACATATCTATACATACTGTCTTAACGCGCTTTCTTGCGTAAAGATCAAACTTCATGAAGTAGTTTTTGAGGTTAAACTTTCTTCTATCACTGACAATGTCAATAATTTGATGAGAAGTACTGTCACAATAGATGAAACTCATTGAAGCATCAACATTTTTAACGCTTTTGAACTCATCCATCATAATGTGCTCAGGCAAATGCGAACCTACTTTATGTCTAATTTCATCAACGGTTTGTTTAATGATTCGAACCACCGTAGGTGATGATACACAACAAGATTCGGCAACAGATTTAATGGAACGTACTTCTCTAACTTTGTCAGCTATAAACATTTTCAAGTTGTTAGATAAGCAACAATACTTATCTACTATAGATGTTTCAGCTACAAAAGTTCGATTACAATTGTGACACAAATAGCGTTGCTTCTTTAATTCTAGTAGACATGGAAACCCACTTAGGCGTGGTAATTTAACATTAATTACTCGAAATCCATGCTTTATAATAGTGCGTTGATGATTAGTGATACCACAGTGTTGACACTTATCAGCTTTGGAAGAGAGAACCCCATAAAGCATTATATAGATTCTTCCTTTTATTTCTTTTTCATCAGTCTTTTCCTCGATGACTAAATTTGGTTCTTTCAATCTTAAGAGTTCTGTTATAAAATTATTCACAGGCGCATTATCTCCTTTTTGTTAGTTTGGTCACTTACAATTATAGAGATAAATGCGCTCTTTTAGTACAAAAAATAATTCGGCTAATGACCTCGAATGAGGTCACCAACCGAATTTATTATAGAGCCTCTTTTTTAAAAGGACTTTTAAATAAGGGAAAGCGACTAGGCAGTAGGTATACGCTTAGACCGCGTCTCATAGTATAAGGTCTCGATAAAATGGTAGATCAGATAAATTGCAGGATACATTACATATCCATGTCATTTACAAATTTCCTATTGTTAATTGTTCGTCTTAATTAGTATAATATATATAGGAAATGTATGAATATTCGTGTTCATGCTTTTTTATTAACTGTAAAAGCTTTAAACTTAAATTTTTATAATAAATATTGCGAAAACTTAAAATATTAGGTAGCTTTTTAAATAGTTATCGTTTACAATTAAGTAAATTTTAAAATGTATTTAAGTTTACATCTTTAAAATGACTAAAGTCTTCGCTATTTCATGAAATTGCCCTTAGTAATTATAGATGATAAAATGACATGTAAGGGTTTTCTAGGGGGAGTGAAAATGGAGATAATTCAAATCAATGAGCAATCTTTGATGATTTACTTTAAACCTGAAATTAGCGAGCAGGTTTATGGGCAAGTTGCTTCAGTAGTTGAATACATAAAAGATTTTAACCATGCAGCAATCACTGAAATTATACCGTCGTATAGAGCAGTGATGTTGCATTTTGATTTTCTGAAAGCAAGTAAAGAAGAGATTATTGATGATTTAAAATTAAATGAATTAGATTTAGACAAGCAATCATCAACTGAATCCAGACGTATTATTCATATTCCAGTCGTATATGGAGGCGCGTATGGACCTGATATTGAAAATGTAGCTCAACATCATGATTTAAGTGTAGAAGACGTTATAAAACGTCACACCGAGAACGCTTATCTCGTATATATGCTAGGGTTTTTACCAGGTTTTCCTTTCTTAGGTGGCTTAGATGAAAAGCTACATACGCCTAGACGCGAAGAACCAAGACTTAAAATTGACGCAGGTTCAGTTGGTATCGCGAATAACCAAACTGGTCTTTATCCATTAGATTCTCCTGGTGGTTGGCAAATTATTGGTCGTACACCAATCGATGTATTTAATCAATATCGTAAACCGATGTGTGTATACGAAGCTGGAGATAAGATTCAATTTTATGAAATCACTGAATCTCAGTTTAAAGACATTAAAGCTGAAATCGAAGCAGATAAACTTGATTATAGTAAATGGGTGGTGATTAAAGATGACAATTAAGATTTTAAAACCAGGACTATTTACTACAATTCAAGATGAAGGTCGCTATGGCTACGAGGATGCTGGATTCTCTACAAGCGGTGCTATGGACATCTTTAGTTATCAATTAGGGACGTGCCTTTTTGAAAAGGACAAGTCACCAGCTCTTGAAATGACAATGATAGGTCCTACGGTTCAATTCTTAGTACCGAACACTTTCGTGATAACTGGGGCTAAATTTAATGCGAAACTTAACGGTGAACCAGTTCAACCTCAAACCGTTACGTATGTTTCGAAAGGTGATGTATTAGAAGTAGGTGCCGCAACAGAAGGTATTCGAGGTTATCTTAACTTTGGAAAAGCACTAGATGCGACATATATTGCAGATAGTTACGCGACTCATACACGAAGCAAAATTAGTGGCTTTAAAGGCCGTACATTACAAAAAGGTGATATCATACCATCTAAAAACGAAGCGCTTAATCACGATTTAATTGGTCGTACGACAGACTTTGAAACGATACTAACACGTACGAGCAACGTGATTCGAGTTATGGCTGGACCTCAGTTCGATAAATTCAGTAAAGAAAGTCATGAAATGCTAAGTCGTGATACGTATAAAGTTACTGAAAGTTCTGACCGTATGGGGTATAGACTTAAGGGTAATCAAGTACCTCCAATTGAATCGGCAGATATTATTTCTGAACCAGTTGCTCTCGGTAGTATTCAAGTGCCAAACGATGGTAATCCAATCATTTTAATGAATGATAAACAAACAGTAGGTGGCTATACTAAAATTGCTACTGTCATCAAAGCAGATCTTCCTAAAGTTGCTCAAATCAAACCAGGTGAGGAAATTAAGTTTGAATGGGTTACTGTAGAAGAAGCGACAGAAGTTTACAAAGGTATGTTACAACGCTTTAGTGAAGTGAAACATGCACTTAAACGTACGCCAAAACGTGATATAACAGGTATCAGACACACGGCTAAAAAGATTAATCAAGTAATAGAAAGGGATATTGAATTATGAATTTAAATCAAATTGAACAAACGTTACAACTACTTAAAGCACATGGTGCTAAGCACTTAAGATATAAAGATGAAGATTTAGAATTAGAACTTGATTTAAATACTGCACAAATTGAATCAGATGGTACTGCTCAAGCTACAAGCACACCTCAACCAGATCAAAGTCAAGCTTCTGAGCAAACTGCAGCTAATGATAATCAAGAAGCTAAAGAAGTGCGTTCTCAAATGATCGGAACATTCTACCTTCAAGATGAAAAGGAACTTACAGATCCAATCATCAAAGTAGGCGACGAAGTTAATGAAGGTGACGTTATTGGTTACGTTGAAGCAATGAAAGTTATGAATGAAGTAACTGCTGACCAATCAGGTAAAATCACGGAAATTTTAGTAGAACACGGAGAAAATATTGAGCATAATCAACCAATCATTAAATTGAAGTAAGGGGAGATTTATAAATGTATCGTTGTTTAGTCGCAAATAGGGGTGAAATCGCAGTCCGCATTATTCGTGCGTTGCGAGAAGCAAATGTTGAATCAGTTGCAGTGTATGCTGAAGGAGACGAAGACAGTTTACACGTTAAATTAGCTGACAAAGCAGTTTGTATAGGTGGCGCAAATCCTTTAGACAGTTACTTAAATATTCCAAAGTTAATTACTGCTTGTGAAATTACAGGTGCAAATGCAGTGCATCCTGGTTATGGTTTCTTATCAGAAAGTCCAAAGTTCGCTGAAGAACTTGAAAAAGAAGGTCTTTATTTCATGGGACCTACTAAAGAAACAATGGAAATGATGGGAGACAAAATTACTGCCCGTCAAACCGTTAAAAACGCAGGTGTACCTATTATTCCTGGTTCTTCTGATGCAGTTGAATCAATTGATGAAGTTAAAGCATTCGCTAAAGATTTAGGCTTTCCAATTGTATTGAAAGCTGCAAGCGGTGGTGGCGGTAAAGGTATCCGTATCATTAAAGAAGAAAGTGAAATTGAGCAAAAGTTCAAAGAAGCTAAAAGCGAAGGCGAAAAATACTTCGGCGATGATCGTGTATACATTGAAGCCTTTATTCCAGTAGCTAAGCACGTAGAAGTTCAAGTCTTAGGTGATGGCAAAGATACTTACATACATTTAGGTGAACGTGACTGTTCTGTTCAACGTAAAAACCAAAAGCTTATTGAAGAATCACCATGTGCTTCGTTAACTGATGAAAAGCGTATTAAGATGTGTGAGGATGCTGTTAAAGTTGCGAAAGCTTCTAATTATCGTAGTGCTGGTACAATCGAATATCTCGTTACGGACGATGCGTACTACTTCATCGAGATGAACGCAAGAATTCAAGTTGAACATACCGTTACAGAAATGCGTACAAACATTGATTTAGTTGGTCAACAAATCGAACTAATGAAACAAGGCACATTATCGCTTAAACAAGATGACATTCACTTCAGTGGTCATGTTATTGAAGCGCGTATTAATGCGGAGGATCCTAAGCAAGGATTCCGTCCTACACCAGGTAAAGTGCGTGGTTTACACTTACCACATGGTTTCTTAGTGCGTGTAGATTCACTATTATATCCAGGTTATACCGTTTCTCCTTACTATGATTCTCTTGTAGCAAAAGTCATTGTAAGTGGTAATGACCGTGACCATGCAATTGAAAAACTTAAAGTAACATTAGATGAAATGGTTATCGATGGATTTACAACTACAGCAGACTTCTTATATGCGTTATTATCTTATCCACCATACTGTGATGGTGACGCAAGTGAAGTTGATATTAAATTCTTAGATCGTCATCCGATTTATAAGGAGGATTCATAATGGTTAAAGTTGATTTAAACTGTGACTTAGGTGAAAGTTTTGGTAATTATAAAATTGGTAATGACGCAAACATTTTTCCTGTCATCACGTCTGCAAACGTAGCATGTGGCTTTCATGCAGGTGATGAAAATGTGATGCACCAAACTGTCAAATTAGCTAAAGAAAATAGCATTAGTATTGGTGCACACCCTGGTTTACCAGATTTACAAGGCTTTGGCCGTCGTAACATGGATATTAATCCAGATGAAATTTACAACCTTGTCGTTTATCAAGTAGGTGCTTTAAAAGCATTCTGTGATATTTACGGGGTTCCATTAAATCACGTTAAACCACATGGTGCTTTATATAACATGGGGGCTCGTGATTCAGAAATTGCGACAGCAATTGCTAAAGCTATTTATGATATTGACCCTAATCTCATTTTAGTAGGTTTATCTAATTCTAAATTGATTGACGCAGCAAAAGAAGTTGGCTTAAACGCAGCTTCAGAAGTTTTTGCCGATCGTCGTTATGAAGAAGATGGTCAATTAGTAAGTAGAAAAAAATCTAATGCTGTTATCGAAAATACAGAAGATGCAATCAACCAAGTAGTAAAAATGGTAACAGAAGGTAAAGTCACTTCAGTATCTGGAAAAGAAATCGATATTGATGCAGACACGATTTGTGTCCATGGGGATGGAGCACACGCGTTTGAATTCGTATCACAAATTAGAACAAAATTGAAAGAGGCGAATGTAGAAGTTATACGCCTAGGGGGTTAAGTTATGGGGAATAGACCAGAACAGCAAGAGTTTGAGTTCACAAAAGCGCATAAGCGCTTATTACTAGGATCAGTGTTCTTAATGGCGACATCAGCCATTGGGCCTGCCTTTTTAACACAAACTGCAGTATTTACAGAACAATTTTTAGCAAGTTTTGCATTTGCGATTTTAATTTCTATTATCATTGATATTGGTGCTCAAATAAACATTTGGCGTGTTCTAGTAGTTACTGGCAAACGTGGCCAAGAAGTTGCTAATGACGTATTTAAAGGTTTAGGGACATTTATATCAGCTTTAATTGCAATAGGTGGATTAGCATTCAATATTGGTAACGTTGCTGGTGCAGGACTTGGTCTGAATGCGATATTTGGATTAGACGTTAAATGGGGTGCAGCTTTAACTGCAATTTTTGCAATTCTTATCTTCACAAGTAAACGTGGTCAAAAGATTATGGACATAGTCACAATGGTATTAGGTACGTTAATGATTTTAATCGTAGCATTCGTAATGGTTAAATCAAATCCACCATACGCAGATGCAGCAGTTCACACAGTTATGCCTGAAAATCCAGGCGCTCTCGTATTACCAATTATTACTTTAGTTGGTGGTACAGTAGGTGGTTACATCTCATTCGCAGGTGCACACCGTATCTTAGATGCAGACATTAAAGGTAAATTCTATTTACCATTTGTTAACAGAGCAGCGATTTCTGCTATTTTAACTACTGGAGTTATGCGTACATTACTTTTCTTAGCAGTACTTGGTGTTGTAGCAACTGGTGCAGTTTTAAATCCAGACAACCCACCTGCATCCGTATTTGAACATGCTTTAGGTCCGATTGGTAAGAATATATTCGGTGTCGTATTATTCGCAGCAGCAATGTCTTCAGTTATAGGTTCAGCTTATACAAGTTCGACGTTCTTAAAAACAATGCACAAATCACTTTATAATAGAAGTAACTTAATCGTTATCGTCTTCATCGTGATTTCAACAATTGTATTCTTATTTATTGGTAAACCAGTTAAGTTATTAATTTTAGCAGGTGCCTTAAACGGTTTAATCCTTCCAATCGTATTAGCTACAGTACTAATTGCGTCTAGGAAGAAAAGCATTGTTGGTGATTACAAACACCCTATGTGGATGATTGTATTCGGTGCCATAGCTGTTTTAGTGACAGTTTATACTGGTGTATTATCTTTCCAAAGTTTAGGGGACTTATGGTCAAAATAATAAATAAAGTTGTTTTAAAAGCAATTTAAGGTCAATGCGGCCTTAAATTGCTTTTTTGTATTTCGGTAGTCATTGAAACTGTGGTAATATTGTACAAGTCGACTTTAGTTAAATTTTCTTAGCATATCTGAAATATGTTAAAATATTGGTGTTATGAGTATATGAGGAGGGCATCCATCATGATCGGAATCATTGGTGCAATGGAAGAAGAAGTTGAAATTCTAAAAAATAAAATACAAGATATAGAAGAAATCAAGATTGCGCACGTTATCTTTTACAAAGGACAACTTAACAATAAAGACATTGTTCTTACTCAATCAGGAATCGGGAAAGTGAACGCAGCAATCTCAACAACACTTTTAATCGAGAAATTTAATCCTGAATATATTATTAACACTGGCTCAGCAGGTGCTTTAGACGCTTCGTTAAATATCGGAGACGTTGTTGTAAGTAACGAAGTCATTTATAGCGATGCAGATGCACGTGCGTTTGGTTATACTTTCGGTCAAATTCCAAATATGCCTGCATCATTCAAGGCGAACGATGAGTTACTTAAACAAACATTAGATGTGTTACCTCAAATGTCTTTAAATGGTAAATCTGGATTAATTGTTAGTGGGGATAGCTTTATCGGCACTAAGGAACAAAAAGATGGTATTAAAGCTCAGCTCCCTAAAGCGATGGCTTGTGACATGGAAGCTACTGCGATTGGTCAAGTTTGCTATCAATTCGACGTGCCATTCATCGTTACGCGTGCAATCTCAGATTTAGCAGACGGTAACGCGGATGTATCCTTCGAAACATTCTTAAAGGATGCCTCAGTGTCATCTAGTGAGATGGTTGAGCATCTTTTAAAAGCCATTTAAACAGTATCAAACATTATATTTGAGTAGTTAAGGGGAATCTACACATGAGCTTAATAAAAAAGTATTTTATGCCTAATGAATATGTAAATTCAATTTATGAAATCAAACCTGAAAAGCTTGTTGAAATGAACATTAAAGGTATTATTACAGACCTAGATAATACATTAGTAGGTTGGGACGTTGAAGCGCCAACTGAACTTGTCGAGAGATGGTTTAAAGAAGCTGATGCAAAAGGCATCAAAGTAACCATCGTTTCAAATAATAATGAAGAACGTGTTTCTGTGTTCTCAAAACCTCTAGGCGTCGATTATATTTGTCGTGCACATAAACCTAGAGGTAAATCATTCAGAAAGGCCGTTGACCTCATGAATATTAAACCAGAAGAAACACTAGTTATAGGTGACCAAATGTTAACTGACATCTTCGGTGGTAATCGAAATGGCTTATATACCATTATGGTGGTACCTGTAAAGAATACAGATGGTTTTACGACACGAATCAATCGTGTTTTCGAACGTCGTTTACTTAAATACTTTAAAAGAAAAGGATATATAGATTGGGAGGAATAACGATTGCAAGAAACGTATAAATGTATCGGTTGTGGTGCTACACTTCAATCAGAAGATCCTAAGAAGTCTGGATATGTACCCGCGCACAATATTGGTAAAGAAGATGTTATATGTAAACGTTGCTTTCGCTTAAAGCATTACAATGAAGTGCAAGATGTAGGTATGGATAGTGAAGACTTCTTAGACTTACTTACTGGTCTCTCTGACAAGAAAGGTATCGTTGTCAATGTAGTTGATATTTTCGACTTTGAAGGATCATTTATTCATGCCATCAAACGTATCGTTGGTAATAAACCAATTATCTTAGCAGCTAATAAGATTGATCTATTACCAAAACAAATCAATAAGAGACGCGTTACCGAGTGGATTAAACGTACTGCACGTTCATACGGCTTAGAAACGGAAGCAGTTGTATTATTATCAGCTGAAAAGAATATCGGTCTTGAAACGCTTCTCGAAACGATTGAGAAATACCGTGGTCAAGATGACGTGTATATCGTAGGAACGACAAATGTTGGTAAATCGACTTTAATCAATAAATTAATTGAAACTAGTGTTGGAGAGAAAGACGTTGTGACAACTTCTCGCTTCCCTGGGACAACGTTAGACATGATAGATATACCTTTAAATGACGATAGCTTTATGTTTGATACACCGGGTATTATCCAAGAACATCAAATGACGCATTTGGTTTCTGATAAAGAACTTAAAATCATTATGCCTAAAAAGGAAATCAAGCAGCGCGTCTTTCAATTAAACGAAGGCCAAACATTATACTTTGGTGGTCTAGCACGCATTGATTATCATGAAGGTGGAAAGCGACCACTCGTGTGTTACTTTTCAAATGAGTTACACATACATCGTACAAAAACTGAAAATGCCGATCGTTTATGGGAAACAAAACTTGGTGATGTTCTAGAACCACCTAAAGATCCATCTCAATTCAATTTGGATCAAATCAAGACAGTTAAACTTGAAACGGGTAAACACAAGAAAGATGTTATGATATCTGGATTAGGTTTTATTACGATTGAAAGCGGTGCGAAGTTCGTTGTTAAAGTCCCTAGAAATGTAGATGTTACGTTAAGACCATCAATTATGTAGGAGTGAATGTCATGAAATTTGCAGTTATCGGTCATCCAATTGACCATTCATTATCACCAGTCATGCATCATGCGAATTTTCAAGCACTTAACTTAGACTACGGCTATGAGGCCTTAAATGTTCCACCTAAAGATATGCATTTAATTAAAGAAATTATCACTTCAAAAGGCCTAGATGGCTTTAATGTCACGATTCCTCATAAAACTGAGATCATGTCGTACCTCGATGTGATTGATGAAGCTAGCTGTGCGATTGGTGCTGTAAATACCGTGAAGATCGAAAATGGTAAATGGATAGGCTATAATACAGATGGCATTGGATATGTTAAAGGATTAATTGAACTAGACCTACATTTAAAACATCGAAAGATACTCATATTAGGTGCAGGCGGTGCGAGTAAAGGTATCGCGCACGCTTTAGATAAAATTACCGAACATAAGGTTACTGTAGCGAACCGTACGCTATCAAGATTTGATTCTTGGCAATTAGATGTTCATACAATGTCACTCAATGAAGCGGCCTCAGAATTAGACCAATTTGATATCGTTATTAACACAACGCCACTAGGTATGAAAGATAATCAAGAACTACCTATCGAACTTACAAATCTTAAAAGAGGGGCACTCGTTAGTGATATCGTTTATACGCCGAGTGAAACGCCTTTTCTAAAAGCAGCAAAGGCACAAGGCAACCCTATATATAATGGTTTAGATATGTTTGTGCAACAAGGTGCCGAAAGCTTTAAAATTTGGACAGGTCACACTGCTGATATAGAAGCTATGAAGAATAAAGTTATCGAATATTTATAAAAAAGGAGACTAGATATGTTATCAGGTAAACAAAGACGCTTTTTAAGAAGTAAAGCACATCATTTAGACCCGATATTTCAAATTGGTAAATCAGGTATAAATGAAAATATGGTTGATCAAATTAATGATGTCTTAGAAAAGAGAGAATTAATTAAAATTCACGTACTACAAAATAACTTTGATGATAAATCAGATTTAGCAGAAAGTTTAAGCGAACACACGCAAAGTGAAGTCGTTCAAGTCATTGGTTCTATGATTGTGTTATATAAAGAATCAAGTGACAATAAACAAATCGAGTTACCATAATATGAAAAAGATTGTCATATATGGCGGTCAATTTAACCCGCTTCATACCGCGCATGAACTTGTCGCATCTGAAGTTTATCATCACATACAACCGGATAAATTTTTCTTTATGCCGAGCTATATGTCGCCGCTTAAAACGCATCAATCACAAATTGACGTGAAACATCGTATTCAAATGGTGGAACTGGCAATACGCCATTTAGGCTTTGGTGAATGCCGTCTTGATGAAATCGAACGTAAAAGTGAAAGTTATACGTACGATACGATTAAAGCACTGACTGAAACGTATTCAGATTATGCCTTTTACTTCGTGATTGGCACTGATCAGTATAATCAGCTCGACAAATGGTATCATATTGATGCACTCAAACAATTAGTTACATTTGTTGTTGTAAATAGAGAGAAAGAAACACAAGAAGTTGAAGATGGTATGATTGCCATTTCAATTCCAAGGTTTGATATTAGCTCAACGATGATTAGAGAACGTATCCAACAACATGAAAGTATCCAACTTCTCGTTTCTAAAGATATCGAAACCTATATAAAGGAGGCTTCCTTATATGAAAGCTAAAGAAGCAATCGCATTAATTGAAGAGAAATTACCAAAGAAACGCTTTGACCATTCATTACGCGTAGCAGATACTGCTGTAAAGTTAGCTAAGAAACATGATGGTGACGTTAAACAAGCGAAGCTAGCTGGAATCTTACATGATTATTGTAAATATGATGAGTTAAGTGACATGTATCAAGTCGTTAGAAAATACGAACTTGAGAATGACTTACTTGGTTATGGCGGTGAAATTCTGCATGGTCCTGTTTGTGCGGCGGTGATGAAGCATGATTTTGGAATAGATGATGAAGAGATTCTTCTAGCTATTAAAAATCATACAACTGGTCGACAAAATATGACTAAAAATGAAAAAATTATATTTATAGCAGATTATATAGAACCTGGACGCACTACACCTGGAGTAGATGATATTAGAGAGATGGCTTTTAAAACAGGGAACTTAGACCATACCATTTATGAAATTTCTAAGCGTACCGTGTTATTCTTAATTGAAAAAGATATTAGTGTCTATAAGTCAACGATTGAATGTCTAAATTATTATAATTTAAATGCGAAATAAAAAAGGATGATTGAATGAATTCAAAAGATTTACTAATTGAAAGCACTCGTGCCATTGGCGATAAAAAAGGTGAAGATATTATTGCTTTAGATATGAAAGGTATCCATGATATATCGGATTACTTTTTAATTTGCCATGGTAATAATGAACGTCAAGTTCAAGCAATTGCTAAAGCTGTTAAAGATAAAGCGTATGAAAAAGGATATGACGTAAAACGTATGGAAGGGTATCAAGAAGCACGTTGGACATTAGTTGATTTATCAGATGTCGTTGTGCACATCTTCCATAAAGATGAACGTGATTATTATAATTTAGAGCGCTTATATCAAGATGCAACGTCTTATTCATACGACGAGGTTATGAATTTATGTCACAGTACACAGAACTAAGTCAGTACTACGATCGATTAACAGAAGACCAACCTTATGACTTATGGCAAGATATCGTTGAAACGTATGTGCCCAAGCGTAGTAATTTAAAAATTTTCGATATCGGTTGTGGTACAGGAAGCTTAACGCATCGATTAACGCGCCTAGGTCAGGTTACTGGGATGGATTTGAGCGTAGAGATGCTCGCATTAGCGCGTGCTAAATCACGTGATGTGAGATGGCTTGAAGGTGATATGTCTGACTTCGACTTAAAAACAACGTTCGATGTTATCACGATATTTTGTGATGCACTGAATTATTTGAAGGACACTGAAGCAGTCAAAGCAACCTTTGAAAATGTATACAAGCATTTAGATCAAGATGGCGTCTTTATATTTGACGTGCACACGATTTACAAGATGGAAACGCTGTTTCATAATCAAACATACCGTGATGAGCAAGAAGACTTTATGCTTGTATGGGACGCTGTCGAAGGCGAAGAACCATATAGTGTTTGGCACGATATGACATTTTTTATACAAGACAACAATGACTTATATCGACGTGTTGATGAAAGTCATTACCAACAAACGTATACGCTCGAGACTTATGCTACTTGGTTAAAAGAAGCGGGCTTCAGTGACATCGAAACATTTTATGATTTTGATCGTCATCGTAAGGACGAACATAGCGATCGTTTATTCTTTGTTGTGAAAAAGTAAAAGTAAAAATTTGACCTCCCTCGTTTATATATATGAGGGAGGTTTTTTTGTATGGATATTAATCAATTTAAGTCGTTAGTCATGAAGTATAAAGTGCATGTATTAATAGGTATTGGTGCACTCATTTTAATTGTGATGGGTTATAGCCAGTTCGGTGCTTCAGATATGAATTCTCAAGAATCCATGAAACCGATTAACGAACAACCTCAACCTATACTAGGTGACAAAACATATGATACAAAAAAGCATTCGAAAGTAGGTGAGACTAAGTCGAAGGATAAACGATTAATGGTTGATATTAAGGGTGCTGTAAGGTCTCCAAATGTGTATGAGATGAAAGAGAATGATCGCATCAAGCAATTGTTAGATCGTGCTGGTGTCTTACCAGAAGCGGATTTATCTCAAATCAATTTATCTGAAAGACTTCAAGATCAAAAACTCATTTATATACCTTCTAAATATGACGAAGGACCTAAACCAAATGGTGTTCATACTACGTCTATGGAACCGACCTCGAGTACAAGTAATAATAGCGGTGAAGTAAGCGTTAATTTAAATCAAGCAACTGAACAAGACATTACTAAAGTACCAGGTATTGGTCCTCAAAAAGCGAAAGCGATCATTGATTATCGAAATGAGAAAGGAGCCTTTCAGTCAGTAGAAGAATTGAAAGAAGTAAAGGGCATTGGAGAGAAAACCTTTGAGAAATTAAAAGATTATTTTACAATATAGGTATCACACGTATCTAGGAGGTGAGTTGATGGAACGTATTAATTGGACGGACTATTTTATGGCTCAAAGTTATCTTTTATCACTACGATCAACTTGTATAAGATTATCTGTAGGTGCCACGATTGTGAAAGATAACCGTATTATCGCCGGCGGATATAATGGCTCGGTTGCTGGTGAAGTACATTGTATTGATGAAGGTTGTTTAATTGAAGATGGACACTGTATAAGAACGATACATGCTGAAATGAATGCTTTATTACAATGTGCGAAACAGGGTGTTTCAGCACATAATGCAACGATATATGTGACGCATTTTCCTTGTCTAAATTGTACGAAGTCTATAATTCAAGCAGGTATTACGACAGTCTATTACGCTGAAAATTATCATAACCATGATTATGCAATTCAATTACTAGAACAATCTGGCATTACATATCAAAAGGTACCTTTCAATCCGAAACATATTGCCCAGTATTTCTTGGAGCGCTAATTGTTTCATATCGCTTTAAGTTTTTTAATTGGAGCTTTGTTTCATTATAATATTTATCTTTCAATCACTTTATGCTTGCTAAACGGCTTTATCTTATTACGAAAGTCGCTTTTTAAATTATTCGGTGGTTTGTCTTTAATCGCAATGTTAGGCGGATTCTACTGGTATACGCCTGAAAGCCATGATGATAGTCAAACCACCCAAATGTTAGCTACGAAATCAACTTACACATTACAATTTCTCGATGAATTTGAACTTAAAGAACCTAACTTGTTAACTGACATCACGTACCAAGACGAACCATACAAATTTTTGATACCAAGAAAAGCTTTAGATAAACAAGCTATATATTACTTATCATACGTGCCAAGTAGAAGGCTCCTTTAAGCAAAATACCTCGCAACAATACAAGTCTAAAGGCATTTTTATCGCACAAAACATACACTTTGAAACATGTAAGCCCCTACCTAAAAATGTGATATCGCACATTAACGTATTCCGCTCACATATTATACAACGTATTCAAGCGCACCCGCATTTTGGGTCAGATAAAATTGTTTCCTTAATATCAGGTAGCACTAAAACAATAGATTCAAGTGAACTCGACTTGATACGTCAACTAGGTATCTATCATTTGTTTGCGGTAAGTGGCACACATGTAGGCTTATTTTGTCTATGCGTACGATACATCATGCTGCGTTTGAATATACCTATTATTTATATCAATATAGCGCTCGTCGTCTTACTACCCAGTTATGCTATCTTCACAGGCATGCAACCTAGTGCGATTCGAGCGGTATCGATGTGTTTAATTTTATTGTTTTTACCTAAGGTATGCCGGCCTTATTTATTAGAGATACTGAGTGTATTATTTATATGTATGTGCTTAATAAATAAAGAAATATTATTTCATTTAGGGTTTCAATTTTCTTATCTTATAACATGCTTTCTAATATTATCTAAAACATTTCTAAGTCAATTAAGCAGGTTCCAACAGCTTATAAGTATCACTGCGATAGCACAGTTTGGTGCCATGATAATTAGTATATATGCTTTTAACGAGGTCCAATGGATTGGGCTCATTTCAAACATTGTATTCGTTCCACTATATTCAATCATCATTTTACCATTCGTATTTCTGTACTTCTTAATCGTACTCACTTTCGGACAAGCACCATTCCTCATAACTTTTATCGCAAGTTGGTTGTTTCGACTACAAGATATATTATTACGACTCTTTGAACCACTTACGCGCTTTAAATGGCACGTCCAAGACTTAACGCCATTATATTTATGTATAACGTTTATCCTAGTTTTAACGATTTTCGTTTGTTTCACTCATAAAAAGCCCAAAGCCGCAATAGTATGTTTGCTCACGTTAATACTATGTCTAAAGTTTATATTTATATTTCATGGTACTAAATTAACGTTTATCGATGTTGGACAGGGTGATTCAACGTTGTTTGAAACTAAAAAGCATCATTATATTATGATTGATACAGGAGGGTTAGAGCACGAGCACTCAAGTCGGAAATCTTCTAAAAGTATTACAGAACGCAACACGTATCCTTTACTGAAAAGACACGGTATTACTCACTTAGACCATTTGATTATTACACACCCTCATAAAGATCATTACGGCGAAATCGAAAACTTGCTTCAAAAAGTGCCTATCAAGCATGTCATTATTAATAAAGGTAGCTTTGAACCATCTTTATTACAAGCTTTTGAAACACTTTCAAAAACATATCGTTTTCAATTAACAGATGTTAAATCAATGAATCAGCTACAAGTTGACGAGGTAGAATTTAATTTTTTAGATGGCTACATTGATACAAGCGATGATCCGAATGAACACTCAATCGTTGTTTTAGCTAACATCAATCAGTATCGTCTTCTCTTTATGGGAGATGCTACCGCGCGCAATGAAGAAAAGCTCTTAAATCAATATGATCTTCCGCATATCGATATATTTAAGGTAGGACATCACGGAAGTAAAACAAGCTCTAGTCCTAAGTTTATTGAAACGATTCATCCAACCTTTAGTGTCATATCTAGCGGTAAAAACAATGTGTACCGGCTTCCTAATAAAGAGGTCGTGTCACGGTTGCTTCAACACCAAACGATATTATACGATACGCAAAAGCATGAACATGTTGTTTTTGAGTTAGGGGATCAGCTCCAAATTTATCAAGAAAGTGTCCGTTAATAGTCTAAATAAACCGTAGATGATATAATGAAGCAATGATAATTAGAAAGGGCGCTTGAAGATGTCGAATAATCTGATTGCAGTTTATGGCGAAGTACCAGAACTCATTCGTAAATTCTCTAATGAAAAAGTAGAAGCTTATCTCGATGAACCTAAAGATGACTTTAACTTTGTTAAGTTTGATTTGTATCATACTGAAATCACACAATGTATTGAAGAAGCGTTAACTTTACCTTTTTTATCAGATAAGAAAGTCGTACTCATTCAAAATGCGTTTGTTTTTACAGGTGAAAAAGCGCCTAAGGATGTTAACCATAATCTTCAACAACTTATGGAATTTATTGAAAAATACGATGATCATACATTAGTCATATTTGAAATATATAATCAAAAGTTAGATGAACGTAAGAAGCTTGTTAAAACACTTAAGAAACATGCTACATTAAAAAAGATTGACCAAATGACCGAAGAGGAAATGAAAGCATGGATTAAACGCTATTTAAACGATCACTATAAAGATATCAAACAGGATGCACTTGATTTACTTATCGAACTTACAGGCATTCATTACAACATTATTAAACAAGAACTTGAGAAACTCATGCTCTTCTTAGGCGATAATCCTACGATTACAAAGCGTGATGTTTCACAAATTGTAAGTCGTAGTTTGGAACAAAATGTGTTTTTACTTACTGAATATATTCAAAAAGGGAAGAAAGAAAAAGCAATTCATTTAGTTAAAGATTTAGTATATATGAAAGAGGAACCAATCAAGTTATTGGCGCTCATTACAAGTAACTATCGCTTATTCTATCAATGTAAGATATTGAGTCAGAAAGGGTATAGTGGTCAACAAATTGCCAAAACAGTAAGTGTTCACCCATATCGCGTTAAACTTGCTTTAGGTCAAGCACGTAAGTATGATCTAGAAACATTACTCAAAATTATGGATTCCTGTGTTGAGACAGATTACAAATTAAAGTCATCTTACATGGATAAAGTGCTTATACTCGAATTATTTATACTAAGTCTCTAAAAGAAGGCATAAAGAAAGGGTTAAAGTTCATATAGAAATGAGCTTTAACCCTAATTTCATACTGAGACGTATCTCAGTTGTTTTATAACATTATTTTGCAGCTGTCATTAATTTAGATTTCATGCGGTCAGCTTTATTTGAGTGAATTAAGTTGCTTTGAGCTGCTTTGTCGATTTTTTTAATCGCAACATTTACTAACTCAGCTTTGTTATCAGCATTGTTTTCAATAGCTGATTTAGCACGTTTAACTGCTGTACGCATATTGTTCTTTTGAGAAATGTTTCTTTCTTCAGCAACTTCAGTTCTTCTTACACGTTTGATTGCAGATTTAATGTTTGGCATTTCGGTCACCTCCTAAAAGTGAACTAGAATGATCAAATAAATTTGATTACAACAAAAAATATTTTACCAAAATCACGTTCTTTTAGCAATCATTAATTATTAAAGTTCTTTTACTTAAGGCAAAGCGAACGATCAAGATTTGCAATTATGTTGTAAAAACGTTATTATATCAAAGATGCAATAGAAAGCTACAGGTAATTCTTTTTAGAAAGTGAGTCGGATGTAATGGATAAACAAGAGCGTATTAATAGAAGAGAGAAGATCAGAAATTTTTCTATCATCGCGCATATTGATCATGGTAAATCTACCATCGCTGATAGAATTTTAGAGAATACGAAATCTGTTGAGTCACGAGATATGCAAGCGCAACTATTAGATTCAATGGACTTAGAACGTGAACGCGGAATCACAATCAAACTTAACGCAGTTCGTTTAAAATATGAAGCTAACGATGGAGAAACATACATATTCCATTTAATCGATACACCTGGGCACGTCGACTTCGCATATGAAGTATCACGTTCTTTAGCAGCTTGTGAAGGTGCGATTCTTGTTGTAGATGCTGCTCAAGGTATCGAAGCACAAACGTTAGCTAACGTATATTTAGCTTTAGATAATGATTTAGAACTATTACCTGTAATCAATAAAATCGACTTACCTGCGGCTGAACCTGAACGTGTAGCAGAAGAAGTCGAAAATGTAATTGGTTTAGACAAGGACGATGTTGTGTTTGCGAGTGCTAAATCTAACATTGGTATCGATGAAATTCTTGAGAAAATCGTAGATATGGTACCTCCTCCAGAAGGTGATCCTGAAGCACCCCTTAAAGCACTTATCTTTGACTCTGAATATGACCCATACCGCGGTGTAATTTCATCTATTCGAGTAATTGATGGTGTCGTTAAACCTGGAGATAAAATCAGAATGATGGCTACAGGTAAAGAATTTGAGGTAACTGAAGTAGGGATTAATACGCCAAAACCATTATCAATTGAAGAGTTAACAGTCGGCGATGTAGGTTACATTATCGCAAATATTAAGAATGTTGATGACTCTCGTGTTGGTGATACGATTACCCATGCTGAACGTCCTGCAGACAACCCATTAAAAGGGTATAAGAAATTAAACCCAATGGTATTCTGTGGTCTATTCCCAATTGATAATGCGAAATATAATGACTTACGTGAAGCCTTAGAGAAACTTCAACTTAACGATGCTTCGCTAGAGTTCGAACCTGAGTCTTCTCAAGCTTTAGGCTTCGGTTACCGTACTGGTTTCTTAGGTATGTTACACATGGAAATTATTCAAGAACGTATTGAGCGTGAGTTTGGTATCGAACTCATCGCTACTGCACCATCTGTTATATATACCGTTCACATGAAGAATGGTGAAGAAATCTTTGTTGATAACCCAGCACAAATGCCTGAGCGTGACCAAATTGAAGCGATTTACGAACCATTCGTAAAAGCTACAATGATGGTTCCAAATGATTATGTTGGACCTGTTATGGAACTGTGCCAACGTAAGCGTGGTCAATTTGTAAACATGGATTATTTAGATGATATTCGAGTGAACATCGTTTATGAACTTCCATTATCTGAAGTCGTTTTCGATTTCTTTGACCAACTTAAATCTAATACAAAAGGTTATGCATCATTTGATTATGAATTCATCGAGAATAAAGAAAGTACGCTTGTTAAGATGGATATTCTTTTAAATGGTAGTAAAGTTGATGCGCTAAGCTTCATCGTACACAGAGACTTTGCTTATGAACGTGGTAAAGCACTTGTTGAAAAGCTTAAAACGCTCATTCCGCGCCAGCAGTTCGAAGTACCTGTTCAAGCAGCGGTAGGTCACAAAATTGTAGCCCGCACTAATATTAAATCAATGGGTAAAAACGTTCTATCTAAATGTTACGGCGGTGACATTAGTCGTAAACGTAAACTACTTGAAAAGCAAAAAGCTGGTAAAGCTAAGATGAAAGCAGTAGGTAATGTTGAGATTCCTCAAGACGCTTTCTTAGCAGTATTAAAAATGGATGATGAATAATAAGATGACAAACGGGTTAGGGTCTCCCTACCCGTTTTAATTTATGAAAGTTGAGATGATAGTTATGGCTAAAAGTGTTTATATACATATCCCGTTTTGTGTCCGCATATGCACATATTGTGATTTCAACAAATACTATATTCAAAACCAACCCGTAGATACCTATCTAGAGTGCTTAAAAGCAGAAATGGCAACGATCCCTAAACAAACGATTCAAACACTTTTTGTCGGGGGTGGAACGCCGACAGCACTTTCGATGCATCAACTTGAATATCTTTTAAAAGCCATTCAAAATCAATTTAAAATTACTAAAGAGTTTTCTTTTGAAGCAAACCCCGATGAATTAACGAGAGAAAAAGTACAGCTCCTTAAAGACTATGGTGTTAACCGTATATCAATGGGGGTGCAAACGTTTGAACCTCGCTTATTAGAAATATTAGGACGCACACATCGTACTGAGGATATATATCGCTCAGTTGACGATGCAAGAGCGGTGGGTATCCCGTCTATAAGTCTTGACTTAATGTACCACTTGCCAACTCAAACCATGAATGAGTTTGGAGATAGTCTTAACCGTAGTATTGAAATGGATATTGATCATATTTCGAGTTATGGGCTCATACTCGAACCTAAAACGCAGTTCTATAATATGTATCGTCAAGGCAAATTGAAACTACCTAATCAAGATATTGGTGCTGAAATGTATGAATATCTGATGCATCGACTTATCGAAACGCCTTTTCAACAATATGAATTATCCAACTTTGCGAAAAAAGGACATGATTCAATCCATAACCAAGTTTATTGGAAGAACGATTATTACTATGGGTTTGGTGCTGGAGCTAGTGGTTATGTAGATGGCGAACGTTACACTAACGTGAATCCTGTTAATCATTACATCAAACATATTAAGCATAACGAACGACCATTGTTGCACGCGTCTCGCCCAACGCTTAAAGAACAAATGGAAGAAGAGATGTTTCTAGGACTCAGAATGAATCAAGGCGTTAATAAAGATCGCTTTTACAAGAGGTACCATCAAACACCAAACGACGTCTTTGGTCAAACGATACCTAAATACGTTGAGAAAGGTTTGCTTATTGAAGATGGTCAAAATATCGCTTTGACGAATCGAGGTAGAGTAATCGGTAATGAAGTCTTTGAAGCCTTTCTGATAGGGGATTAAATAAAAAATTAAATTCAAAAGCGTTCACGTTGACTTACTTTGACCTTTTTGTTAAATTATAATTAGCACTTGAAAGTGATGAGTGCTAATGAGGTGATAACATGATTACAAAACGGCAATTTCGCATACTTAATGCGATTGTTGAAGATTATGTTGATTTAGGACAACCTATCGGCTCAAAAAGTTTAATTGAAAGACATGGTGTGAATGTAAGTCCAGCGACAATTCGTAACGATATGAAACGCTTAGAAGAAATGTCTCTCATAGAGAAGACGCACACGTCGTCAGGGCGTGTACCTTCAAATTTAGGTTTTCGCTTTTACGTTAACCACATTTTAGATCAACATTCATTCCAAAATAATGAAAGATTAAATCATATAAGTGACATGTTAGTGAATAATCATTATGATATGACCTCGACTTTGAACGAGTTTGCTAATGAAATATCATCAATGTCAGAGTATACAACGCTTGTGGTTGGTCCTAATCATTCAGAGCACCAAATTAACACTGTGCATCTAATTAAAGCTACAGAACACCATCTTGTAATGGTAGTTGTCTTTAATACTGGTCACGTCGATCATCTTCATTTATCAACGCCGGATTCTTACAGTACTGATGATTTGATAATGTTATCAAATTACATCACGAACGAAATCCAAACTCGTAATGAAGTTGGAATGCGAGATGATTTTGATGCAACGTCTTATCAAAAGTTGATACAACAGATTAATACATTAATTAAAACTGAGATTAGTAATAATGCTTACGGTGTCTTTATGGGTGGTAAGGTGAAACTGATTGATGCTTTAAATGAATCTAATGTTTCATCGATACAACCTATCTTGCAGTACATCGAATCTAATCAAATTATGTCGTTAATTGATCACATGAATGATGCACGTATTAATGTAAAAATCGGTAAAGAAATCGATGAAGGGCTAGATGAAATATCAATCATCACAAGTGATTACCATATTGATGATGAATCTAAAGGCCATATTGCGGTTATCGGTCCTACCGCAATGAGATATCATGATGTTATCCAATTATTAGGACGTATTTGGTAAATATATTATTATGGAGGGCTAGTAATGGCAGAACATGATGAAGATTTAAAACAACAAAATGAAGCTGCTAACGAAGAAGCTGAAAACAAAACTCAAGCTTCTAATGAGAATGAAGAAGTTCAGTCTCAAGATTCAGAAGATAATCAAAATGAAAACAATGAAGAACAATCTGAATCTAATGAGCAAGTAGATGAAAAAGATCAAGAAATTGAACAACTTAAAAAAGAAGTAGACGAAAAAGAAGATCAATTCTTACGTTTACGTGCAGAATTTGAAAACTACAAGAGACGTATTCAGAAAGAGAATGAAACACTTAAAAAGTATCAGTCTCAACAAGTATTAACAGACATTTTACCTACATTAGACAATCTTGAACGTGCACTTCAAATTGAAGGTTCTGATGAATCATTCCAATCACTTAAAAAAGGCGTTCAAATGGTTTATGATAGTTTAGGTAAAGCCTTAGAAGAAAATGGTATGGAAGTTATTGAAACTACTGGTCATGAATTTGACCCTAATGTCCACCAAGCAGTTATGCAAGATGACAATTCAGAATATGATTCTAGTATTGTTACAGCTGAGCTCCAAAAAGGATACAAGCTTAAAGAGCGTGTCTTAAGAGCTGCAATGGTTAAAGTAAATCAATAATTTTGACGAATAGAAACCATTATGTAAAAATAAAATTGTTTTGACTAAATAGGAGGAATTGTTAATTATGAGTAAAGTAATTGGTATTGATTTAGGTACAACAAATAGTTGTGTAACAGTATTAGAAGGTGACGAACCAAAAGTAATTCAAAACCCAGAGGGTGCTAGAACAACACCATCTGTTGTAGCATTTAAAAACGGTGAAACTCAAGTAGGTGAAGTAGCTAAGCGTCAAGCTATCACTAACCCTAATACAATTCAATCTATTAAACGTTACATGGGTACAGACCATAAAGAAGATATCGAAGGTAAACAATATACACCTCAAGAAATCTCAGCTATGATTTTACAAAATTTAAAATCAACTGCTGAAAGTTACTTAGGTGAAAAAGTTGAAAAAGCAGTAATCACTGTACCTGCATACTTCAACGACGGTGAACGTCAAGCGACTAAAGATGCTGGTAAAATCGCTGGTTTAGAAGTTGAACGTATTATCAACGAACCAACTGCAGCAGCTTTAGCTTACGGTTTAGATAAAACAGACCAAGATCAAAAAGTATTAGTATTCGACTTAGGTGGCGGTACGTTTGACGTATCTATCTTAGAACTTGGTGACGGTGTATTTGAAGTATTATCTACAGCTGGTGACAACCGCTTAGGTGGGGATGACTTCGACCAAGTTATCATCGACCACTTAGTATCAGAATTCAAGAAAGAAAATGGCATTGATTTATCTCAAGATAAAATGGCATTACAACGTCTTAAAGATGCTGCTGAAAAAGCTAAGAAAGACTTATCAGGTGTATCTTCAACTCAAATTTCATTACCATTCATTTCAGCTGGTGAAGCAGGTCCAGTTCACTTAGAAACTAACCTTACACGTGCTAAATTCGAAGAACTAGCTGATGACTTAATCCGTAAAACAATGGAACCAACTCGTCAAGCAATGAAAGATGCTGGTTTATCAAGCTCTGAAATTGACGAAGTTATCCTAGTTGGTGGTTCTACTCGTATCCCAGCTGTACAAGAAGCTGTTAAAAAAGAAATCGGTAAAGAACCTAACAAAGGTGTTAACCCTGACGAAGTAGTAGCAATGGGTGCTGCTATCCAAGGTGGCGTTATCACTGGTGACGTTAAAGACGTTGTATTATTAGACGTAACACCATTATCATTAGGTATTGAAATCATGGGTGGACGTTTCAATAAACTAATCGAACGTAACACTACAATCCCAACATCTAAATCACAAGTTTACTCTACAGCAGCTGACAACCAACCAGCAGTAGATATTCACGTATTACAAGGTGAACGTCCAATGGCTAACGACAACAAAACACTTGGTCGTTTCCAATTAACAGACATTCCACCAGCTCCACGCGGTGTACCTCAAATCGAAGTTACTTTCGATATCGATAAAAACGGTATTGTTAATGTAACTGCTAAAGACTTAGGTACTAACAAAGAACAAAAAATTACGATCGAATCAAGCTCATCACTTTCAGACGACGAAATCGATCGTATGGTTAAAGAAGCTGAACAAAATAAAGAAGCCGATGAAAAACGTCGTGACGAAGTAGACTTACGTAACGAAGCTGACCAACTTGTATTCCAAGTTGATAAGACGTTAAAAGATGCTGGTGACAATGTTTCTGAAGAAGACAAGAAAGATGCCGAAACTAAGAAAGACGAATTAAAATCAGCTCTAGAAGGCGACGATATCGAAGACATCAAGTCTAAGAAAGAAGCTTTAGAACAAGTTGTTCAACAATTAACTATGAAGATGTATGAGCAAGCACAACAAGCTCAACAAGGTGCTGAAGGTCAACAACAATCTAAAGACGACAATGTAGAAGATGCTGATTATAAAGAAGTTAAAGACGACGATGATAAAAACAACAAATAAGTTCTAGCTTCAATCATTAAAAGTCAAAGTCAATGCTATTGGCTTTGACTTTTTTCTTGAATAAAATATAAACGTAATCATTTCACGATTTTAAACATAAAGGAGAGATAACTGTGGCAAAACGAGACTACTATGAAGTCCTTGGTGTAAGTAAAAGTGCTTCTAAGGATGAAATAAAAAAAGCTTACCGCAAATTATCTAAAAAATATCATCCAGATATTAACCACGAAGAAGGTGCGGATGAGAAGTTCAAAGAAATTTCTGAAGCTTATGAAGTCCTAAGTGATGAAAATAAACGTGCTAACTACGACCAATTTGGCCATGCAGGTGCTCAAGGCGGCTATGGCAGCCAAGGATTTGGTGGTCAAGACTTTGGTGGATTCTCTGGCGGTGGCTTCGAAGATATCTTTAGTTCATTCTTTGGTGGAGGCGCACGTCAACGTGATCCAAACGCGCCACGTAAAGGTGACGACCTTCAATACACTATGACTGTTACATTCGAAGAAGCAGTCTTTGGTGGCGAAAAAGAGATATCTATACGTAAAGATGTTAAGTGTGATACTTGTGATGGTGAAGGTGCTAAACCTGGTACTAAAAAGAAAACTTGTAACTACTGTCACGGTGCAGGAAGTGTATCAGTTGAACAAAATACGATCCTTGGTCGCGTAAGAACTGAAAAAGTATGTCCATCATGTAATGGTTCAGGTCAAGAATTTGAAGAACCATGCCCAAATTGTCATGGTAAAGGTACTGAAACGAAAAACGTTAAATTACAAGTAACAATCCCTGAAGGTGTTGACAACGAACAACAAATTAGACTTCAAGGTCAAGGTTCACCAGGTGAAAATGGTGGTCCAGCAGGTGATTTATTCATCGTATTTAGAGTCAAACCTTCTCAAACATTCGAACGTGATGGCGACCACATTCTGTATCACTTAGACATCAGTTTCCCACAAGCTGCTTTAGGTGATGAAGTCAAAATACCTACGCTAAATGGTAATGTTATGCTTACAATCCTTGCAGGTACGCAAACAGGTAAGCAATTTAGATTAAAAGAAAAAGGTATTAAGAACGTACATGGATATGGCTACGGTGACTTATTCGTAGACGTTAATGTTAGAACGCCAGACAAATTAACTGAAAGACAACGTGAACTTATGAAAGAATTTGCTGAAATTAGTGGGGAGTCAATTAATGACCAACCATCAAGTTTCACAGATAAAGCGAGACGTTTCTTTAAAGGAGAATAATCATGAAATGGATTGAATTATCAATCAATATCAATCGTGAGATAGAATCTTTAGTGACGTCTCTCTTAGTTGACTTTGGTTCTTCAGGTGTCGTCATTGAAGACCCTGAAGAATTAACGAAAGAACGTCAAGATCAATACGGAGAAATTTATGATCTTAATCCAGATGACTATCCTGAGGAAGGTATACGTGTAAAGTGTTATTTCAATGAGTTAGACTTCAGTGAAACCTTACAACAAAACATTGAACAAGCGATTCTTAACTTAGATGATGCTGATCAAAACTTTATTCAACTGCATGTTAAGCATCTACAAGAATCTGACTGGGAAAATGAATGGAAACATTATTTTCATCCATTTAAAGCCTCAAAACATTTTACAATTGTGCCAAGTTGGGAAGATTACGAAACGCAAGATACTGAAGAAAAATGTATAGAGTTAGACCCTGGTATGGCCTTTGGAACAGGGGATCACCCAACTACTTACATGTGTCTGAGTGCAATTGAAGACATCGTTAAACCAGAACATTCGGTTATAGACGTGGGTACTGGTTCAGGTGTTTTAAGTATTGCAAGTCACCTCATGGGGGCTAAGCGAATTAAAGCAATTGACCTTGACCAAATGGCAGTTAACGTTGCGGTTGAGAACTTTGAAAAGAATAACTGTGCTCAAGATATTGAAGCCGCAACTGGCAACCTTTTAAAAGAAGAAACTGGCAAATATGACGTTATAATCGCAAATATATTAGCACATATTATTGAACAAATGATTGAAGATGCATATGATAAATTGAATGATGGTGGTTACTTTATCACATCGGGTATTATAATAGAAAAAAGTAATCAAATCATTGAACAATTAAAGCGCGTTGGTTTTAAACACATCAATTTAAAAGAAGACAACGGTTGGGTATGCATCGTTTGTCAGAAAGTGAGCGAATAATATGCAACGATATTTCCTAACAGAAAGCGCTGATTTAAATCAGCGTTTTTTTATACAAGAAAAAAATGATATCCATCATATCTCTAAGGTGATGCGCATGCAGCCTGAAGATCACATCGTCTTCACGTTTAACGATGAAAAGGTATTTAAGTGTGAGATCATAGACATTTCTAACGAAGCCATCGAAGTTGAAACTATCGAAGCTTTAGATGTTATGAGTGAAATGCCTGTTGAAGTTACGATTTTAAGCGGACTCATCAAAGCCGATAAATACGAATGGATGTTACAAAAAGCAACTGAATTAGGTGCTAAACACTTTATTGGTACTGAAATGGAACGAAATGTAGTTAAGTTACAACCAAATAAAGCCTCTAAAAAGCTATCGCGTTGGGAAAAGATCATTAAAGAAGCTGCTGAGCAGAGTTATCGTTTATCGATACCTTCTATTAAATACATGTCGAACTTTAATGAAATATATGATATTATTAATCAATATGATTATGTCATTATCGCATATGAAGAGTCAGCCAAACGTGGTGAAGTTAGTCATTTGAAAGCTTTAACTCAAAAGTTTAAAGCAGGTGACAAAATCTTATTTGTATCAGGTCCTGAAGGTGGCTTTAGTGAAAACGAAATCGAGAAGTTAACTGAAGTAGGCTGTGCCGTAGGTTTAGGGCCTCGTATATTACGCGCAGAAACAGCACCACTTTATGTATTAAGTGCGATAAGCTATGAATTAGAATTAATGAGGTGATTAAATGTCAACAGTTGCTTTTCATACTTTAGGTTGTAAAGTAAATCATTATGAAACTGAAGCAATTTGGCAATTATTTAAAGATGCGGATTATGAACGCGTTGATTTCAATCAAAACGCTGACGTATTCGTTATTAATACATGTACAGTAACAAACACTGGCGATAAGAAGAGTCGTCAAATTATTCGTCGTGCAATTCGTAAAAATCCTGATGCAGTTATTTGCGTGACAGGTTGCTACGCTCAAACATCTTCAGCAGAAATTATGGAAATTCCTGGTGTGGATATTGTAGTAGGTACAGAAGGTCGTTCACGCTTATTAGATTACATTGAAACGTATCGTAAAGAACGTGAACCAATCAACGGTGTCGGTAATATCATGAAGAACCGTACATACGAAGAACTTGAAGTGCCTTACTTTACAGACCGTACGCGTGCATCACTTAAGATTCAAGAAGGCTGTAATAACTTCTGCACGTTCTGTATCATCCCTTGGGCACGTGGTTTAATGCGTTCAAGAGATCCTGAGAAAGTGGTTGAACAAGCAACAACACTTGTGAATTCAGGTTATAAAGAAATCGTTCTAACTGGTATTCACACTGGTGGTTATGGTCAAGACCTTAAAGATTATAATCTCGCGCAATTACTACGAGATCTTGAAACGGTTGATGGCTTAGAGCGTATTCGTATTTCTTCAATCGAAGCAAGCCAATTAACAGACGAAGTGATTGAAGTGTTACAACAGTCTACTAAAGTAGTGCGTCACTTACACGTACCATTACAATCAGGTTCAGACTCAGTGTTAAAACGTATGAGACGTAAATATTCAATGGCACATTTCTCTGAGCGTTTAACGAAATTACATGAAGCTTTACCTGGCTTAGCAGTTACAAGTGACGTTATAGTTGGGTTCCCAGGTGAAACAGAAGAAGAATTCCAACAAACATACGACTTTATTGTCGACCATCACTTCTCAGAACTACACGTATTCCCATATTCTCCAAGAATTGGTACGCCAGCCGCTCGTATGGACGATCAAGTTGACGAAGAAGTGAAGAATGAGCGTGTGCATCGTTTAATCAATTTAAGTAATCAGCTTGCGAAACAATATGCTTCTAAATTTGACCAAGATGTTCTTGAAGTGATCCCTGAAGAAAAAGGCTCTCACGATGGCATCTTAGTTGGCTATGCTGATAATTACATGAAAGTGGAATTTGACGGTGACGAATCATTAATTGGTGAACTTGTCAAAGTAAAGATTACAGAACCTAACTATCCAATAAATAAAGGTCAACTCTTAAGAGTCGTTGAACATGCTACAAATCAGTCAAATAAAGAAGTATTAGTTTAAATGTAAATTTTATGAAATTCGCATTTGACCGTAAAAGCGACTTATATTATACTTGTTGTACATAGTTATAAGACTATGTAAAGATAATATAAAGCTTTCTTGAGATTTGGAGGGAGGGAAATACAGATGTCTAAAACAGTAGTCCGTAAAAACGAATCAATCGATGACGCTTTACGTCGTTTCAAACGTTCTGTTTCTAAGAGCGGTACGATTCAAGAAGTACGTAAACGTGAATTCTACGAAAAACCAAGTGTTAAGCGTAAGAAAAAATCAGAAGCTGCACGTAAGCGTAAATTTAAATAATTAATGAATCTGTTGATCTCCCTCAACACATAAATTCATTATGAATAACAGTCTAAGACACATGTCTTAGGCTGTTATTTTTATATCTGAAAAGCCAAGTTATAGGGGTATGGCTTTTCAAAAGGAGGCAACCTTGAACGCGCATAAATGCAAGAAGTATGCATAAAAATGCGTTTCAATCATAATGATTCTTTAAATTTTAGAGGGTGATATAAAAAGGTTGATAATATATTCAATTCTAAATAAAACACCTATTTATACGCTTGTATTTAATGTATACTTAAATTAGGGAGTGAGGTGAAAGGTTATCCCATGATGAATTTACATATACTAACTTTTCTTCAAAATACACAAGATAATAGTTGGATGAATATGTTAAGTAAAATGATTACCTCACCTTTAATTTCATTAGTTTTAACGTGTGTGATCTTTTTAGGGTTTTTGTACCAATTATATTCTAAACGAATTAATATCATTGGTATTATCGCTACATTAGCTTTACTGGTCTTCTTTTTAGGGTTCTTAATCGAAGGCAGTATGAGCTTTCTAACATTCATACTATTTATAGTCGGGGTTATCTTTTTAATTCTTGAACTATTCGTAGTAGGTGCTGTGCTCGGTATTACCGGATTAGTGCTGATTATATTTAGTATTGTTTCGTTGGGAGATAATTTATTACAAATGCTAGTTAATGTTGTCATTGCATTAATTTTAGCAATTATTGAGTGGGTGATTTTAGTGAAATTTTTCAAACGTAAGATTCCATTTTTTGAGAATGTGGTACTTAAAGATTCGACGAGTCGTGAGTCAGGATATACATCTCACGATGATTTATCGCATTTAGTTGGAGAAGTAGCTAACACCGTTACAGACCTAAGACCATCTGGGGTCATTGTCTTAAATGATGATCGAATAGATGCGGTTTCTGATGGTCCCTTTATTTTAAAAGACAAGCCCGTCAAGATTATTGAAGTTGAAGGTACCCGTGTTGTAGTAAGAGAAATTGAATAAGGAGTGTATAGGAAATGATGTTTAGCGGATTAATTCCTCTTATTGTCATTATTGTGCTCGTTATCGTAGCACTAATGATTTTACTATCGTTTGTTCCTGTAGGATTATGGATTTCAGCGATTGCAGCTGGCGTTAAAGTAGGTATCGGTACACTTGTAGGTATGCGCTTAAGACGTGTATCACCTCGACGTGTTATCGGGCCTTTAATCAAAGCGCATAAAGCTGGATTACACTTATCAACGAACCAACTTGAGTCTCACTACCTAGCAGGTGGTAACGTAGACCGTGTCGTTGATGCGAACATCGCAGCTCAACGTGCTGAAATTAATTTACCATTTGAACGTGCCGCTGCTATCGACTTAGCAGGTCGTGATGTACTTGAAGCGGTTCAAATGTCAGTTAACCCGAAAGTGATTGAAACACCATTTATCGCTGGTGTTGCGATGGATGGTATCGAGTTAAAAGCTAAAGCACGTATTACAGTTCGTGCAAACATTTCTCGATTAGTCGGTGGTGCTGGTGAAGAAACAATCATCGCCCGTGTAGGTGAAGGTATCGTTTCTACAATTGGTTCTAGTGAACACCATAAAGAAGTACTTGAGAATCCTGATAATATCTCTAAGACAGTATTAAGTAAAGGGCTTGATTCAGGTACTGCTTTCGAAATTTTATCTATTGATATCGCAGACGTTGATATCAGTAAGAACATTGGTGCCGATCTTCAAACTGAACAAGCAATGGCTGATAAAAACATTGCTCAAGCAAAAGCCGAAGAACGTCGTGCAATGGCTGTAGCTTCTGAACAAGAAATGAAAGCACGTGTGCAAGAAATGCGTGCGAAAGTTGTTGAAGCTGAGTCAGAAGTACCACTTGCTTTAGCTGAAGCATTACGTTCAGGGAATATCGGTGTGAAAGATTATTATAATCTTAAGAACATCGAAGCGGATACAGGCATGAGAGAAGCAATTAACAAGAGTACTAATCAAGGCGACCAAGATTCACCAGAAAACTAAATGAGGTGATATAAGTGAATATAGGTCTCATAATTTTTGTAGTCTCTATTATCATTTCGGTCGTTAGTGCGATTAATGATAAGAGTCATAAATCGCGACAAAATCAAAGACCTAAACAACAAACACCTAATAAACCTAAAAACGTTTTTGAACGGTTTGAAGACACGATGAAAGAGGTTGAACGTGAACTAGATGGTGGCTTTTCAGATGTATTTGATGAGGAAGATGATAAACCTTCTAAAAGAGTACATGAAACACCTCAAGAAGAACAAACACCACCTTCACGTGAAAGACAAACGACTCGAACTGAAAAACCTAAAGAAATGTCTAATTCTGAACAGAAAAAGCGTGCCGCTGAAGCTGAAGTGAGACGTGAACTTGAAGAAGATGTACGTCGTCACATGGATAGTGTTAGTTATGAAATTGACAAGGTTAAGGACGAACGCTTAGCTGAAATTAGATACAAAACTGAACTTATCTTAGACGACAAATACTTATCGCCTAGAGCAAAACGTGCTCGCATTCAAGAATTAATGGCACAGTTTAAACCTAAAGATCAATTGAAGTCAGGTCATCAGTTTTCAGATAATGAAGTGGTTAATGGGTTAATTTGGTCAGAAATTTTAAATAAACCTAAACAATTATAAATGTTTAAATTGGCTTTTCAAAAAGTATGATGATAAAGCTCCGAGTGATCTTAAGTACGAGATTATTCGGGGCTTTTTATTTGGGGAAAGCGAGAATAAAATGGCGAAATCGTAGTTTCAATTTTAAGGTGATGTGTCATGAATCGTGATATAATTGAGATGGATATAAGTTAATTAAATTGCATGGCTAACATGCTTTTGATACATTTAAATTGAACTAAATTACAATTGAAAAGGAGCTCATGTATGCCTGAGTTAATTCATATCGATGACATCAATCAAGCACAAGCATTAATTGGGAGTAATGATGAACACTTAAAGTTTGTCGATGATGCGTTTGATGTCAATATTCATGCCAGAGGTCAAGAAATTGCTGTAAGAGGTCAAAAGGTTGAGGAAGTTGAACTTGCTGAATCTGTTATCAAGAATCTGTTAAAGGTGATTGAACAAGGTGCCTCAATTAACATTAAAGATGTTCAAGCAGCAGTTAAAATGGCTAAAAACGGCAACATCAATCATTTAATTGATTTATATGAAGAAGAAATTACCAAAGATGCTTATGGTAAAACAATACGTGCCAAAACAATGGGGCAACGTATGTATGTACACGCTATGAAACAAAATGATTTGGTGTTTGGAATAGGTCCTGCTGGTACAGGTAAAACGTTCTTAGCGGTCGTCTTTGCAGCTAAGGCGTTAAGAAAAGGTGAAGTTAAGCGAATTGTGCTTACGCGACCAGCAGTTGAAGCGGGCGAATCTTTAGGGTTCTTACCTGGTGACTTAAAAGAGAAGGTCGACCCGTATTTACGTCCGTTATATGATGGTTTAAACACAGTGCTCGGTGCTGAACAAACTGCCCGCTTTATTGAACGCGGTATTATTGAAATTGCACCACTTGCATACATGCGCGGTCGAACTTTAGACGATGCATTTGTAATTCTCGATGAAGCTCAAAATACAACGCATGCACAAATGAAGATGTTCTTAACACGTTTAGGATTCGGTTCTAAAATGGTTGTTACAGGCGATAAAACCCAAATTGACTTACCTAAAGGTGTTAAAAGTGGTTTAGTTGAAGCTGAACAACGTTTAAAAGGTGTTAAGGGCCTTTCGATACTTCAGTTAGAACAAACTGATGTTGTGCGTCACCCATTAGTCGGTAGAATTATCGATCGTTATGAGGAGGAATAAAGCATGTTTACGATAGATTTTAGTGATCACACGAATGAAGTTGAGGCTTCATGGTTTGAACAAATTGAAGACCTGCTTACGTTTGCTAAATCTAAAGAAGGTATTGAAGAGGAAGCTGAATTATCCGTAACTTTCGTAGATAAAGAAGAAATTCAAAGTATTAACCGAGATTATCGTGACAAAGACAAAGTGACGGATGTGATTTCTTTTGCATTAGAAGAGGATGAGCCTGAGATTGAAGGATTAGACATGCCGCGCGTTCTTGGTGACATCATTATTTGTACTGACGTTGCGAAAGAACAGGCTGAAAGCTATAACCATTCATTCGAACGTGAACTTGGGTTCCTAGCTCTACACGGTTTCTTACATCTTTTAGGTTATGACCACATGAATGAAGCGGATGAGAAGAAAATGTTTGGTCGTCAGACAGAGATTCTCAATGAATATGGTTTAACAAGGGATTAATATGAAGCGTTTCAAATATGCATTTGAAGGATGTATTCAACTCTTTAAAAAAGATCATAATTTCTTGTTGCACATCGTGTTAATGATAATTGCAATCATATTTGGAATCATTTGCGGAATTTCTCCTATAGAGTGGATGATACTCACGCTCGTAATCGGATTAGTGCTTGCCTTTGAAGTGATAAATACAGCGCTTGAATACGTTGTTGATTTAGTGACACTTGAGTATCACGATTATGCTAAATATGCTAAAGATATCGCTGCGTTCAGTGTTGTAATCATGGCTATTGTGGCAGTCATTATTGGAATAATCATATTCATACCGAAACTTATTTAACAACAAGGAGGAACAAGCATGGCTTATAATGAAACGTATTTTAAAGAAGTGCGTGAAGCGCAAAGTAAAGCTTATGCACCGTATAGTAACTTTAAAGTAGGTGCTTATTTAATTACGAAAGATGGTAAAAGTTACCATGGCGCTAACGTTGAGAATGCTGCATATCCAGACAGTATTTGTGCAGAACGTTCAAGTTTAGTTGCTGCTATTAGTGATGGTTACCGCCCAAGCGACTTTGAAAGTATCACAGTTACAGTTGATGCAAATGAGCCATCTTCACCATGTGGTTCTTGTAGACAAGTGTTAAAAGAACTCTGTGATGACGATATGCCTGTCTATATGACGAACCACAAAGGTGATATGAAAATGTTAACAGTCAATGAATTATTACCACTTGGCTTTTCAGGAAAGGATTTAGATTAAATGGAACATAAATCAGGGTTTGTATCGATTATTGGACGCCCGAATGTAGGTAAGTCGACGTTCATGAATCGTGTGATTGGACATAAAATTGCAATCATGTCTGATAAAGCGCAAACAACTCGAAATAAAATTCAAGGTGTTATGACGGAAGCGGATTCTCAAATTATCTTTCTTGATACACCGGGTATTCATAAACCGAAACATAAACTAGGTGACTATATGATGAAAGTCGCTAAAAATACGCTCGGTGAAATTGATGCGATTATGTTTATGGTCAATGTGGATGAAGAAATAGGCCGCGGCGATCAATATATCATGGACATGCTTAAAAATGTTAAGACGCCCGTATTCTTAGTATTAAATAAAATTGATCTTGTGCATCCTGATCAATTAATGCCACGTATTGAACAATATCAAGAGTACATGGATTTCACAGAAGTGATTCCGATTTCCGCTTTAGAAGGTCTTAATGTAGATCACTTTATTAGTGTGTTGAAATCTTACTTACCGGAAGGGCCGAAGTATTATCCAGACGATCAAATATCTGATCACCCTGAACAATTCGTTGTTAGTGAGCTCATTCGCGAGAAGATTTTAGAGCTAACTTCTGAGGAAATACCGCATGCGATTGGTGTAAACGTTGACCGTATGGTTAAAGAAAGCGAAGACCGCGTGCGTATTGAAGCAACGATTTTTGTTGAGCGTGACAGCCAAAAAGGTATCGTTATCGGAAAAGGCGGTAAGAAGTTAAAAGAAGTTGGTAAGCGCGCAAGACGTGATATCGAGATACTCCTTGGTTCTAAAGTTTATTTAGATGTTTGGGTAAAAGTTCAACGCGACTGGCGTAATAAAGTGAATTTCATTCGCCAAATGGGTTACGTTGAGGATGAATATTAAAAGGAAGAGGTGATGCCTTTTGTTACAAAAGCAAAAGGGCGTCATTATTAAATCAGTCGATTATGGTGAATCGGATAAGGTTATTACGATATTAAATGAGCACGGTAGTAAAGTGCCGTTGATGGTTCGTCGTGCGAAAAAGAGTAAAAAAGGACTACAAGCCAGTACACAATTATTTGTATATGGCTTGTTTATTTATTCTAAATGGCGCGGTATGGGGACGTTAACGTCTGTAGATGTGATTGACCGCCATTATCCATTGCAATTAGATATTTATAAAAGTAGTTACGTGAGTTTGTGTGCGGAAATTATAGATCGTGGCTTTGAAGATCAAATAAGCGAAGAAAGTTTTAAGCTACTACAGTTTGCTTTAACGCGAATTGAAGCGGACGTTTCACCTCAACTCGTAGCAAATATTGTATTCTTAAAGTGTATGTATCTCTTCGGCTTCCAGCTCGACTTTACAACTTGCGCCATTACGCATGATACCGACCAATCTCATCTAGCTGGTTATAGCTTTAAGTTTGATGGTCCCATTTCTGAAAAGGTCTTGCACCAAGATCCCCATGCGGTGCGCATAAAAAATCGAACGTTTTATCTAATGGATGTTTTACAACATTTACCGATCGATAAAATGAAATCTATTACGATAAATGAAGACATATTAACTGAGATGAATGATTTATTATTGATGCTATACCGTGAGTACGCGGGCGTCTTCTTTAAAGGTCAAAAGTTAATCAACCAGTTGAAACGCTTTGAACAATCAACTGAGTCAGACTAAAAAAGATCCGAGACAACTAATTGTGTCCCGGATCTTTTAATTATATTGAGAATAAATTAGAATTTAACTTTGTCAGCTAAGAAGTCGTTTAACTCATCGATAGGCATACGAACTTGTTCCATGCTATCGCGGTCACGAACTGTAACTTGGTTATCTTCTAATGAATCGAAGTCGAATGTGATACAGTATGGTGTACCAATTTCGTCTTGACGACGGTAACGCTTACCGATTGATTGTGATTCGTCAAAGTCGATTGTGAAGTTTTCACTAAGTTGCTCGTAAACTTTCATTGCATCGTCAGATAATTTCTTACTTAATGGTAAAACTGCTGCTTTGTATGGTGCTAAAGCAGGGTGGAAGTGTAATACTGTACGTGCATCTTTACTACCTTCAACACCTTCTTCGTCATAAGCATCACATAAGAATGCTAATGTAACACGGTCAGCACCAAGAGATGGTTCGATACAATATGGAATGTATTTCTCATTCGTTTCTTGGTCGTGATATTTAAAGTCATCACCTGAATGTTCACTATGGCGTTTTAAGTCGAAGTCTGTACGACTTGCGATACCCCATAATTCACCCCAACCGAATGGGAAGCGGTATTCGATATCAGTAGTAGCATTTGAGTAGTGAGATAACTCGTCTTCGTCATGATCACGTAATCTTACGTTATCATCAACAAGACCTAAGTTACGTAACCAGTTACTTGCAAAGTTTTTCCAATACTCTTGCCATTCAATTTCTTCACCTGGTTTACAGAAGAATTCTAATTCCATTTGTTCGAATTCACGCGTTCTGAAGATGAAGTTACCTGGCGTAATTTCGTTACGGAACGATTTACCGATTTGACCGATACCAAATGGTAACTTTTTACGCATTGAACGTTGAACGTTTTTGTAGTTTACGAAGATACCTTGAGCTGTTTCAGGACGTAAGAAAATTTCGTTAGTTGAACTTTCAGTTACACCTTGGAAAGTTTTGAACATTAAGTTGAATTGACGAATGTCAGTCCAGTTAGCTGTACCACTTACAGGACATACGATACCTTCGTCATCAATGATTTTCTTCATTTCATCGAAGCTTAAACCGTCAGCTACGAAGTTTTCGTCGCCTTTTTCATTTTGCATGTATTCTTCAATGATTTTGTCGGCACGGTAACGAATTTTACTATCTTTATTATCGATCATTGGGTCGTTAAAGTTACCTAAGTGACCTGAAGCTTCCCACACTTTAGGGTTCATAAGAATAGCTGCATCTAAACCAACGTTATATGGTGATTGAGAAATGAATTTTTTCCACCATGCTTTTTTAACGTTATTTTTAAGTTCAACACCTAATGGACCATAATCCCAAGTGTTTGCTAAACCACCGTAAATGTCACTGCCAGGGAATACAAAACCTCTATGCTTGGCTAATTGTACAATTGTTTCCATATCTTTTGTCATATTCCATAACACTCCTTTTTAATATAAAAAACGCCCCAAGACAAAGATTAACTCTAAGTCTTGGGACGAATTATGTATGATAATCCGCGGTTCCACCCAAATTAGTGTAGCCACTCGCTTTACATGAAATTGTATCTTACGCCAAATTAATTGCTAAGCTCACACCATCCTTAGCTCGCTTCAATCTTTATTTTAAGTTAAAGGCATATTTAAGGCAAGTAAAATGATGCTTTTCACCAAGTTTGTCGTTTCAATTGTTAAAGGGTATAATAGGAATTATTAATTAAATTGTTTGCCCATGATTAAATTGAGGTTGTATTTCAAAGGGGTGATTCCAATAGAACTCAATTCAAGGCAAGAGAAAATCATTGAAATTGTAAAAAGGGATGGACCCATTACAGGTGAGAAAATTGCAGATAAGCTTGATTTAACGCGTGCTACCTTAAGACCGGATTTAGCAATTTTAACAATGGCAGGCTATTTAGAAGCAAGACCACGTGTAGGTTACTTCTATTCAGGAAAATCAAGTTCTCAATTATTAACTGAGAAGTTTAAACATTATCTCGTTAAAGATTATAAATCAACACCTGTTATTTTAAAGAGTAATGTAACCGTTTATGAAGCCATATGCACCATTTTCTTAGAGGATGTCGGTACGCTATTCATCGTTAACAGTGACAACGATCTAATTGGTGTATGTTCACGTAAAGATTTATTGCGCGCTTCGATGGCAGGTCAAGATATCCATAACATACCTGTTAATGTCATTATGACAAGAATGCCGAATATAGTGCTTTTAAAGGATGACGACTTAGTGCTTTATGCTGCGAATCAAATGATTGAGCGAGAAATTGATTCGATTCCTATCGTTTCTGAAAAGCCAAACGGTAAGTATGAAGTGACGGGGCGTATATCGAAGACGACGATTACAAAGCTATTTGTGTCATTATTTAAGTAACAGGAGGAGTTAATCATGGAAAGAGTAAAGATTATCATTGCCTCGGATTCTGTAGGAGAAACTGCTGAATTAGTAGCAAAAGCATGTATTTCACAATACAATACACGTAATAAAATTACGGAAATCGTGCGTTATCCATATATTGAAACGAGAGAAAACATTGAAGAAGTGATTCAAGTAGCGAAAGATGAAGGGTGTATCATCGTTTATACGCTCGTTAAACCTGAAATTCGTGAATATATGGAAGGCTTAATTCAAGAGGAAGAAATTGAGTCAGTTGATATTATGGGACCACTGATGCGTATCTTATCCGAGAAGTTTGAAGAGTTACCATACAATGAACCTGGTATCGTGCATAAACTTGATGAAGCTTACTTTAAGAAAATAGAGGCAATCGAATTTGCGGTTAAATACGATGATGGTAAGGACCCTAAAGGTTTACCAAAAGCGGATATCGTATTAATTGGAGTTTCACGCACGTCTAAAACGCCGTTATCTCAATATCTTGCACATAAGCGATACAAAGTCATGAACGTACCAATTGTACCTGAAGTTTCACCACCAGAAGCTTTATACGAAATTGATCCGAAGAAATGCATCGCCTTAAAAATCAGCGAAGCAAGTTTAAATACGATTCGCAAAGAGCGTTTAAAGCAGCTAGGTTTAGATGATTCTGCACGTTACGCGACAGATACACGTATTAAAGAAGAGCTCGAGTATTTCGAAACAATCGTAGAACGCATTGGATGCCCGGTACTTGATGTATCGAACAAAGCGATTGAAGAAACAGCTAACGATATTATGTATATTATTGAACAAAATAATTCCAATATGCGCTTTTAATTGTTATAATGTTTAAATATCTAATATAATGTCTTTCGTATTTAATGACGAATTAGCTAGAATAATCAGGTGATAGGGTTGCGAATTGAACAATCTGTTATAGATGAAATCAAACATAAGACAGATATCATTGATCTTGTAGGTGAATACGTTAAGTTAGAGAAAAGAGGACGCAATTATATAGGTTTGTGTCCTTTTCATGATGAAAAGACACCTTCGTTTACAGTATCAGAGGATAAACAAATATGTCATTGCTTCGGTTGTAAAAAAGGGGGCAATGCCTTTCAATTTTTACAAGAAATCGAAGGTCTTTCCTTTGTCGATGCAGTTGCACAACTTGGTGAGCGTGTAAATGTTAAAGTTGAAACGAACCAGAGCAGTAAAGAAGAAACGTATGCATCTGATGACTTAAGTATGATTGAGATGCATGAGCTGATTGAGTCTTACTATCATTATGCACTGCTTAAAACCGTAGAAGGTGAAAAAGCATTAGCCTACCTTAAAGAGAGAGGATTCACGTTAGAACTTATCCAGAAGCTTAAAATAGGTTATGCGCCAAATGTGTCGCATTTCTGTCATGACTTTCTAAAAAAGAGAGGCTATGATATTAATCTTGCTTATGAAGCAGGTTTATTATCACGTAATGAAGAAAACTTCTCCTATTATGACCGATTTCGTGATCGTGTCATGTTCCCTTTAAAAAATTATCAAGGGCGTACGGTTGGCTTTTCAGGAAGAGGATATGAAGAAAGTCAGCAACCTAAGTATTTGAATAGTCCAGAGTCTCCTATCTTCCAAAAAAGAAAGTTGCTTTATAATTTACATCAAGCTCGTAGGTCTATCCGTAAGCTAGATGAGATGATGGTTCTTGAAGGTTTTATGGATGTGATTAAAGCGAATGAAGCGGGCGTTACGAATGTTGTCGCAAGTATGGGTACCGAATTGTCGAGTGATCATTTCCAAGTGATTCGTAAGCTTACTTCTAACGTGACGCTCATGTACGATGGTGACAAAGCAGGTATTAATGCGACGCTTAAAACGGGCGAAGCGCTATTAAAAGAGCATCTCAATGTATTTGTGATTACCTTACCAAATGGCATGGATCCAGACGACTACATTTCGAAGTATGGTGAAGAGACGTTCCATCAATATGTAACATCAAATAAAGTTGCGTTTGTATCATATAAGATGCGACAATATAAGGATGAAATTGAAAATAATGACTTAGCCTATGAGCGTTATTTAAAAGAAATCACCCATGATGTAGGATTCATGAAATCTGATTTATTACGCAAAAAAGTATTGCAAGAAGTAGCTGAATTGTTTAAAGTAAGCTTTGATAGTCTAAATAATGAAGTAGTGACTCATAATCATGAACCTAAATCTTATTCAAATCACAATCAAGCTTCAAACCCTAAATTATCACGAAAAGATAAGGCAGAAAGAGCGTTATTAAAGCATTTTATGAATGATAAGGATATATTCTTAGATCATCATAAATCAATTGAATCTGATGATTTTAATCAATTACAATTTAAACGCATTTTTAATTTATTGCATCAATACTATGGTGAATATGATGAATTTATCTTAAGTGATGCGTTTCAATATATTGAATACAATGAAGATAAGGATACATTGATTTATTTAGATGGATTAGATATGAATTATGAGCCATCTATTGAAGAAATGCATGACTACATTCATACAATGACTGAGGGGAAAGATACGCTTTCTGTAACAGATATCGCGATGAAAATACGTGAAGCAGAGAGAACAGGTGATTTTGAATTGCAAAAATATTATTTAGAACAATTGATATCACTTAAACGACAAAATATAAACCATTAATAATAGATTATTTTCAGGAGGCCTTTTTATGTCTGATAACCAGGTAAAAGTAATTAAAAAAGAGACAATAGACCCGACGTTAACATTAGAAGATGTTAAAAAACAACTCATCGAAAAAGGTAAAAAAGAAGGTCATCTTAGTCACGAAGAAATTGCGGATAAATTACAGAATTTCGATATGGATTCTGACCAAATGGATGAATTTTTCGATCTACTCAATGATAATGATATTACATTAGTTAATGAAAAAGATAGCTCTGATACAGATGACAAACTGAATCCTAATGACCTTAGTGCACCTCCAGGCGTAAAAATTAATGACCCAGTACGCATGTACTTAAAAGAAATTGGTCGTGTGGACTTATTAAGTGCCAAAGAAGAAATCGAACTTGCGAAACGTATTGAGCAAGGTGACGAAATTGCGAAATCACGCCTCGCAGAAGCAAACTTACGACTTGTTGTAAGTATTGCGAAACGTTATGTTGGCCGTGGTATGTTATTCCTTGATTTAATTCAAGAAGGTAACATGGGCTTAATTAAAGCCGTTGAAAAGTTCGACTTTAGTAAAGGGTTCAAGTTCTCAACTTATGCAACTTGGTGGATTCGTCAGGCAATTACTCGTGCCATCGCTGACCAAGCGCGTACAATTCGTATTCCAGTGCATATGGTTGAAACAATCAACAAATTAATTCGTGTTCAACGTCAACTCTTACAAGATTTAGGCCGTGATCCTGCACCTGAAGAAATCGGTGAAGAGATGGATTTACCTCCAGAAAAAGTACGTGAAATCCTTAAGATTGCTCAAGAACCAGTATCACTTGAAACGCCAATTGGTGAAGAGGACGACAGTCATTTAGGTGACTTTATCGAAGACCAAGAAGCACAAAGTCCATCTGACCATGCAGCTTATGAACTTCTAAAAGAGCAACTTGAAGATGTTTTAGATACGCTAACTGACCGTGAAGAAAATGTCTTACGTCTTCGTTTCGGTCTAGATGATGGTCGTACACGTACGCTTGAAGAAGTTGGTAAAGTATTTGGTGTTACGAGAGAACGTATTCGTCAAATTGAAGCAAAAGCACTTCGTAAACTTCGCCATCCAAGCCGTAGTAAACGTCTTAAAGACTTTATGGACTAATAAGGATAGAAGCTGGCTGTCTTTTAATAAGACAAGCCAGTTTTTTTGTAGGTTTGATTAGTTTATATCTAAAGTTCTTTCCTTAACAGCATGCTTTCCTGGGGCGTGGCCTGAGCCTGTAGTCTCAGGACGCACGCTATTCCCCTAGGAGTCAGCTGTTAAGGGAATTAGGTTTCATAAACTACTTTTGAGGTGTTGAAATACTTATTACTTATTAAGATAATTTAAGGAAACGCGTTCAGGCACCCTAGACGATTGAATAACGATAGGGCTTTTCAATGAAGAGGGAAAATAAGTTATGATAAAATGACTTTAAACGTAAATATATTTAAAAGGTGACATTATGATTAATATCAATCAAAGATTAAAACGCGTGAGTACTTATGTGACGGGCGATACGCTTGCTGACATTGGTTCTGATCACGCTTATTTACCGATTTATTTGATTCAAAACCAACACATCAAACGCGCGATTGCAGGTGAGGTTATTCACGGTCCTCTAAAAGCAGTGGAAGACAATATCGCATCATATGGTTTAACATCATCGATTTCTGCGCGCTTAGGGAATGGATTAGCGGTCATTGACCCATCAGATGACGTTGATTGTATTACGATTTGCGGCATGGGCGGGCCACTCATTGCCGATATCTTAAACAATGGGGCGTCAAAACTCGTGAACCATCCTCGCTTAGTTTTACAATCTAACATTCAATCTGAGCCAATAAGACGCACGTTAAATGAGCTCAATTATAAAATTGTTGCGGAAGCGCTTGTTGAAGAGAAAGGGCATATCTATGAGATTATTGTAGCGGATCAAGGTGAGATGACGTTGAGCGACGAAGCTTATAAGTTCGGCCCTGAGTTATTACAAGAGAAAGATGCATTGTTTTATAAGAAGTGGGAACGAGAATTACAAGCACTTAAACGTATCCAAGCCCAACTTAATGAAGCATCACATCAAGAACGTCTGGCTGAAATCACCGCGCAAATTAAACAATTAGAAGAGGTGTTACGATGATTGTTAAAGAATTACTTTCTAAAATTGAAACGCACGTTCCGTTTTATACAGCGGAATCATGGGATAATGTTGGTTTATTAATAGGTGACGCGTCTCAAGAGGTTAATCGCATTATGACGTGCTTAGATTGTACGCTCGAAGTTGTTGACGAGGCGATTGAAGCTAAAGTAGATACGATTGTTGCGCACCATCCACTTATCTTTAAAGGGGTTAAGTCTATTACAGAAGATGGTTACGGCACAATTATTCGTAAGTTAATTAAGCACGACATAAACTTAATCGCCTTGCATACGAATTTAGATGTTTATGAGAAAGGCGTCAACCATATGCTTGCGTCTAAATTAGGTTTAAGCGATGTTAAAATTTTAAATCCACAGTATGAAGATTATTATAAAGTGCAAGTATTTATTCCGAAAGAGAATGCCGATGACTTTAAGGAAGCATTAAGCAAAGAAGGTATTGCGAAAGATGGCGACTATGAATATTGCTTCTTCCAAGTTGAAGGTAATGGCCAGTTTAGACCTGTAGAAGGTGCAGATCCTTATTTAGGCGAAATTGGTAAGGTCGAGAACGTTAACGAACTGCGCATGGAGTTCATGATTCAAGAACACGAGCGTATGAAGACAGAACAATTAATTTATAAACATCATCCGTATGAGACACCAGTATTTGATTTCATTCGATTAGATAAGGAAATGACGCGTGGTCTCGGAGTGATTGGTGAACTTCAAGAAGCGAAGGCAGTTCCAGGATTCGTTCAAGACGTTAAGTCTCAACTTGATATGCCGAGCGTTCGTTTCATTGGCGATAAGCGTGCGTCGATTAAGAAAGTTGCGATTATCGGTGGTAGTGGCATCGGTTTCGAATATAAAGCAAAAGCCCTAGGCGCGGACATCTTTATTACAGGTGATATCAAACACCATGAAGCACTAGACGCTAAAATCAATGGTATGAACTTATTAGACATTAATCACTACAGTGAATACGTCATGAAAGATGGACTTAAAGCATTATTAGAAGATTGGTTAGGTAAAGAAAGTTCTGTTTCAATCGTAGCTTCTACTTTAAATACAGATCCTTATGATTATATGTAATGACATAGGTAGGAATTCAAGCTAAGGTGGCTTGAATTCTTTTTTTTGGTTGGAGGCGGTTAGGAAAAGTACGAAATGGTTGTGTTGATTCAGTGGGGGTGACGGTAAGGAGGGTATTACAGAGGGCTTGAGACTTGATTAAGCTTCGCTCATCAAGTTTCAAAGGGCTTGAGACTTGATTAAGTTTTGCTCATCAAGTTTCAAAGGGCTTGAGACTTGATTAGGATTCGCTCATCAAGTTTCAATCGGCTTGAGACTTGATTAAGTTTCGCTCATCAAGTTTCAATCGGCTTGAAAAGCGATTACAGTTCTTTCATCAAGTCTCATCCCGTCCTAGTACACCGCGATATTCGCCAAATTCCTCATGAAATCGATCTTTCTCCACAAAAAAGAAGAATCTGGACGCTTAAGTTCCAGATTCTCCTCTATATAAACAAGTAGATTATTCCATAATCTTAACTGGTTGTGCTTTTTTAATTTTAGGTAAGATTTTTTCAACAGGCACATTTGAACGTAGTTCTTCAGTTGATGGTTCTAACGGATTATAGTCTTTAAGATATTTAATAACTTCTTTAACAATCGGTGTAGGCGTAGAAGCACCAGCTGTGACAGCTACAGTTTCAACACCTTCAAGCCATGCTGTATCAAGTTGTGAGATATCTGAAATGCGATGTGCATTTGTATGCGCGATATCTTTTGAAACTTGAGCTAGGCGGTTTGAGTTATTACTCTTAGGATCGCCAACTACGATTAATAAATCTGCTTCTTCAGCTTGCGTCGCAACAGCTTCTTGACGAACTTGCGTTGCTTGGCAGATTTCTTCATGTTGTTCAATATGTGGGTACTTGTCTTCTAAATCTTCCATAAGATGTTGAACATCCCATTGTGACATCGTTGTTTGGTTCGTCACGATAAGCGGATATTGTGCTAAATCATCTGACAGTGCTTCAACATCATCTTTCGTTTCAACTAAATGCACGATATCAGGTGCGACACCAACTGCACCTTCTGGCTCAGGATGTCCTTTTTTACCTATATAGATGACATGATAACCTTCATCTCGTTTTTGACGGATAAGGTTGTGTGTATTCTCAACGTCTGGACACGTAGCATCAATGCACGTAAGTCCTTTTTCTTTAGCACGACGTTTAACTTCTGGTGAGACACCATGTGCTGTGAAAATAACTGTACCTTCATCAATTTGATCCAAGATTTCTAAACGGTTAGGACCATCTAATGTAATAATGCCGTCTTCTTTAAATGCATCCGTTACATGTTTATTATGTACAATCATTCCTAAGATATAAATCGGGCGTGGAAGTGACTTATCTAAAGATGCGTTACGAGCAATCACCATAGCGTCTACCACACCGTAGCAGTAGCCTCTTGGCGTAATTTTTACGAGTTCCATGAATGTGCCTCCTTCTTTACTCTCATTATATCAACTTAGATACACGATTGAAATAGATTGAGTATCGGTCGAATGATGTAATTTAATTGCATGATTCACTCATTTATTACACAATAAAGATAACACGTGACGACAGTAACGTCATACGATGCGGTGAAACGAGAAAGGATTTAAGGTGAAATCTTATTTAAAATGTTCAAAAGTGAACACTTTTCCTTTATAATAGATAAGATGAAATTTTAAGGAGGCCACAAAATGGCAAACCATCCGTTTTCGCACTTTAATTTACAACCTGAATTAATTGATGCGGTTAAAGATTTAAACTTCGATAAACCAACTGACATACAAATGCGTATTATCCCTAAAATATTTAAAGGGGCAAATATAATCGGTCAATCACAAACTGGTACAGGTAAGTCACATGCATTCTTACTACCACTTGTGAACATGGCAGATCCTGATGTGAAAGAACCACAAATGATTGTGCTTGCGCCAACTCGTGAGCTTGCGACGCAGTTATTTGATGCATGCCGTCACTTAACGTCTTTTAAAGAAGGGGTTAAAGTGAGCTTATTTATTGGCGGCACTGACTTTGAAAAGGACAAGCAGAAAGCAAGAACGCAACCTCAAATTATTATCGGTACGCCTACGCGTATTAACGATTTAGCAAACGAAGGGGAACTTCACGTTCACTTAGCGACACACTTAGTTGTCGATGAGGCAGACCTAATGATTGATTTAGGTTTAATTGACGATGTCGACCACGTCGCTGCTCGTCTAAGCGATGATGCGAAACTCGCCGTATTCAGTGCTACGATTCCGAAATCACTCTATCCATTTCTTAATAAATACTTAGAGAACCCTGAATTTGTTGAGGTTGAGTCTCATCAGAAGAATAAGAAGAATATCACATTCTATTTAATTCCAACGAAGGGTGCCGAGAAGCTCGATAAAGCAAAAGCCCTTATCGACATCTTAAATCCTTATTTATGTATTATCTTCTGTAATAGCCGTGATAATGCTGATGTGCTTGCGAAACAATTAAATGAAACAGGCTTAAAAGTCGGTATGATTCATGGTGGGTTAACACCTCGTGAACGTAAGCAACAAATGAAACGTATTCGTAATTTAGAATTCCAATATGTTATTGCGAGTGACCTTGCATCACGTGGTATAGATATCGAAGGTGTTAGTCACGTTATTAACTATGATGTACCTAAAGATATTGATTTCTTTACACATCGTGTTGGTCGTACAGGACGCGGTAATTATAAAGGTATCGCAATTACACTTTACACGCCTGACGAAGAAGATAAAATTGCTTTAGTTGAAGATAAAGGTTATAAATTTGAAAACGTCGATATTAAGAACGGAGAATTAAAACCAATTAAAGCCCACAACACGCGTAAAGTACGTAAAAAGCAAGACGATCATCTAGAACAACAACTTAAAAACAAGCTTAAACGTAACAATAAGAAACGTGTTAAACCAGGCTATAAAAAGAAATTTAAGTTTGAACTTGAAGAATTAAAACGTAAAGAACGTCGTAAATATAGTAAGAGACGTAATAGACAGAATAGAAAAGGTTAGGAGAATGACTTTATGTTAATTGGCTCTCATGTATCTATGAATGGTAAGAAAATGCTACAAGGTTCGGCTGAAGAAGCGCACAAGTACGATGCTTCAACATTTATGATTTATACAGGTGCGCCGCAAAACACACGCCGTAAAAGCATCGAAGATTTAAATATTGAAGCGGGTAAGAAAGCGATGGAAGAGTATGGTCTTTCAAACCTTGTCGTTCATGCACCATATATCATCAACATTGCGAATACACAAAAGCCTCACGTCTTCGAACTTGGTGTAGATTTCTTACAAAAAGAAATTGAACGTACTGAAGCTTTAGGTGCTAAAGATATCGTATTACATCCTGGTTCTCACGTAGGTGCAGGTGTAGACGTTGGTATTAAACGTATTATTGAAGGTCTTAACGAAGTACTTACTAATGATAATGACGTTCGTATTGCGCTTGAGACGATGGCAGGAAAAGGCTCTGAGATTGGACGTTCATTCGAAGAGATTGCTCAAATTATGGAAGGCGTTAACCATAACGAACGATTATCAGTATGCTTCGACACATGTCATACACATGATGCTGGCTATAATGTTAAAGAAGATTTCGATGGCGTGTTAGAGGAATTTGATAAAATCATAGGTGTAGATCGCATTAAAGTGCTTCACGTTAACGACAGTAAGAATCCAATGGGCGCTCATAAAGATAGACACGAAAACATTGGCTTTGGACACATTGGATTTGATGCACTCAACTACATCGTGCATCACGATACATTCAAAGATATTCCTAAAATCTTAGAAACACCTTATGTTGGTGAGGATAAGAAGAATAAGAAACCACCATATAAATTTGAAATTGAATCATTCCGTAACCAAACATTCGATATGAACTTAAAAGAAAAAATTATGAATCAATAATTTATGATGCATCCGCTTTGTAAGTGGATGCTTTTTTAATGGCTCTATAATAAATTCGGTTGGTGACCTCATTCGAGGTCATTAGCCGAATTATTTTTTGTACTAAAAGAACGCATTTATCTCTATAATTGTAAGTGACCAAACTAACAAAAAGGAGATAATGCGCCTGTGAATAATTTTATAACAGAACTCTTAAGATTGAAAGAACCAAATTTAGTCATCGAGGAAAAGACTGATGAAAAAGAAATAAAAGGAAGAATCTATATAATGCTTTATGGGGTTCTCTCTTCCAAAGCTGATAAGTGTCAACACTGTGGTATCACTAATCATCAACGCACTATTATAAAGCATGGATTTCGAGTAATTAATGTTAAATTACCACGCCTAAGTGGGTTTCCATGTCTACTAGAATTAAAGAAGCAACGCTATTTGTGTCACAATTGTAATCGAACTTTTGTAGCTGAAACATCTATAGTAGATAAGTATTGTTGCTTATCTAACAACTTGAAAATGTTTATAGCTGACAAAGTTAGAGAAGTACGTTCCATTAAATCTGTTGCCGAATCTTGTTGTGTATCATCACCTACGGTGGTTCGAATCATTAAACAAACCGTTGATGAAATTAGACATAAAGTAGGTTCGCATTTGCCTGAGCACATTATGATGGATGAGTTCAAAAGCGTTAAAAATGTTGATGCTTCAATGAGTTTCATCTATTGTGACAGTACTTCTCATCAAATTATTGACATTGTCAGTGATAGAAGAAAGTTTAACCTCAAAAACTACTTCATGAAGTTTGATCTTTACGCAAGAAAGCGCGTTAAGACAGTATGTATAGATATGTATGAACCATACATGGATCTAATATCAGATGTTTTCCCTAATGCTTTAGTTATTATTGATAGATTTCATATCGTTCAGGCAATTAATCGTGAGATTAACCGTACCCGAGTTAAAGTCATGAATCAAGCTAGACGTAATAGGCGCCCACTTTACAATAAATATAAACGGTATTGGAAACTACTTTTAAAACCTAAGTTAAATCTTAACGCTATAAACTATAAATATCATCGATTATTCAAAACTTTAATTACTGAAAAAGACATCGTTTCGTACTTATTATCTAACGATAATACGCTCAATAACACTTACGAGATAGGACAAGAATTAATACTGGCATTGAAGCATAATGATATTGATTTATTTCGATCAGTACTGTATAAATCTCGTCAAAACCACATTTCAGAAGGTTTAATGAGAGTACTGCGATCATTTATGAAGTATTTACCCTTCATATGTAATACTTTAAATCACCCTATGATAACTAACGGTCCGATTGAAGGCATAAATAATAAAATAAAATTACTTAAAAGAAATGCTTATGGTTATAGAAATTACGCAAACTTTAGAGACAGAATATTACTCATGTCACGCTTATATAAACTTAGACAAAGAAAAACACCTATGCATGAAGTAGCATAGGTGTAGAATGATTGCTTGAAGACTCCCGTGGCTCTGTGAGTAAGGGAGATCCAAGCGAAGCTTTAGCTCCCAACGAGCGCCACAGGAAAGCGAAAAGCAAATCATTCGTCTACGGTTTTACCAACCGAATTTGACGTAGAGCCTTTTTAATAGGGTGAAGATACCTTTGAATATTTAAAATTTGTAAATTCTAATTAAATAATTATTTAGATTATTCGTAAGATATATACCTCTTTTTTCAATTAGTATATGATTTGTTGAGGGAGGTTATACAAATGAATATCACACTTATTTCGATGACATTACTTGCAGTTGGTTTATTGTTATTTATGGCGAGTCGTATTGAAAGTGCTTTTAAAGTGAGAAAAGGTTTAATTGTACTAACGGCTATCGCAACTTTAGTTGGCGTAACTACATACCAAGCACCAAGCGAATCGGTTCAAGCAGCTGAATCTTCAGATGATAACTTCAAAGACTTAACAAAATATGAGGCTACATATTCAGAAGCAGTTGACGGTGACACAGTGAGATTAAATTTAAACGGCAAGCAAGAAACGTTTAGATTCTTATTAGTGGATACACCTGAAACAAAACACCCTGATATTGGCGTTGAACCATACGGCCCAGAGGCTGCAGCATTCACGAAGAAGAAATTAGAGAACGCTGAGAAAATTGAAGTGGAATTTGACGTTGGTGAAAAACGTGACAAATATGGTCGCATGCTTGCTTATATTTATGTGGATGGCCAAATGTTAAACAATCTACTAGTGAAAAATGGTTTAGCAGAAATTAAATACGTTTACCCACCAAGCACGACATACTTACCTCAGCTTCAAAAAAGCCAAGAATACGCAAAACAGAATAAATTAAATCTATGGTCAAGCGATGAAACAGCGCCTGACACACCTGATGAAAATACTGATAACGATTTCAGTAATTGTTCTGAACTACGTAAAGTTTATCCAGAAGGTGTTTCAAAAGATCACCCAGCATACAAGTCATCTTTAGATGGTGACAAAGATGGTTACGCTTGTGAAGTAGGTTAATGGATTAAACCGGCACTTGATGTGTCGGTTTATTTTTGTGAAAAAACGCTAAAATACTATACATTATTTATAAAGTATCTATAATTATATTATACAGTTTGAAAGGAAGATGTAATTTGAATTTCATCATAAGTTTTTGCTTCGTAATTACATTTATTATGCTCATATTTTATACGATTAAAATACTTTACTATCTAATTAAGAGAAGAAAAGTTAAACCAATCATTAAAAGATTATTTATAACATTCATTTTATTTATGGGTTTAGGTTTCTTCGTACAGGATGATACAAAAACTAAAACCCAAGATACGGAAAAGACCAAGTCTAAAAAGACTAGTAATGACTTGAAATTCGAGTCACTCAAAACAGATATTTACGGTAAAATAAAATCCGAGGAGGATGTTCCTAAATACATAATGAAGCTTGAAGAGGTTGTAGATGGTGATACCATTAAACTTAAATATAAAGGTGAAGTACTTACGATGCAGTTATTAATGGTAGAAACACCTGATATAAAAAGTACCACTAAAGAATTTAAGTACTACGGTAAAAAGGCGTATCATTTAACTAAAAAGCTATTAACTAATGCAAAACAAATATATGTAGTCTTTGATCAAGGGCGTCAAAAGAATGACAAGGGACATTATTTAGTATATCTATTTGCAGATAATAATTCCTTAAATAATGAACTATTACGTCAGGGTTTAGCCCGTCTTAAATTCGATTCTTTTAAAAACGATACCTTATACGATAAGTTTTATGAAAGTGAATCTTTAGCTAAAAAAGAGCGATTAAATTTATGGTCTTATTTAAAGAGGGAAGTTGGTAATCTACCAGAGACCGTTGAAAAGGAACAATCTGAGAAAAATACGAATCATACGAATCCATCTATACAAAATGACCAAAAAGATAATTATAATACGCCTTCACAACCAAATGATTCTAAATCACAACCGCAACAACAACAGCAACCTCAACCTCAGGAGCAACCTGCTATACCTGTTTATTTTGGTACATGTGGTCAAATGAGGCAATTCTATCCAGGCGGAGTCCCAAGTAGTCATCCTTCTTATTCTCGAAAACTTGATAGAGACAAAGATGGCTTCGCGTGCGAACCTTACTAAATGAAAGTAACCGGCACTTGATGTGTCGGTTTTTTCTTTATAAAAAGCCCTTTAGAAATTAAACTGACATTGCGTGTTATCCCAATCATACAATTATCAGAATTAAACATCTATTTCAAATTATATATTTCGTAAAGATTACTATTTACATAACTTGCAACTGGTTGTATAGTATTAAACGAGGTGAAACTATGGAAACGCCAGTATTCGAATTAAAGCATATAGATTTCTATTATGAAAATAAACAAGTACTTGAAGATATAAATATTAAGATAAATAAAGCTGAATTTTTGGCGATTGTTGGTCCTAACGGAGCTGGTAAATCTACGCTACTAAAGCTCATTTTAGGCTTAATTCCACTACAAAAGGGTGAAATTCTTGTAGATGGTCGTAGCTATTCAAATAAACATGCGATGCAAAAGATTAGTTACGTTTCTCAGCGTGCGATTGCCTTTAACCAAGGATTTCCAGCAACCGTGAAAGAAGTTGTACTGAGTGGGCTTACGAAAAAGAAACGCTTATTTAAATGGTTTAATCAAAAAGATGATAAAGCTGTAGATGCCGTGCTCGATCGTTTAAATATTACTCATCTTAAGCATAAAAATATTGCACGTTTATCAGGTGGACAACAACAACGCGTTTTAATCGCGCGTGCGTTAATTTCTGAACCAAGCGTACTCATTTTAGACGAACCGACTAACGGTATTGATGCGAAACACGTAAAAGAATTTTATGACACACTGAACCAACTTAAAGAAGACGGCGTAACGATCATTCTCGTAACACATGATATTGGTGTCGTAGTAGATACGGCTACAGAAGTGGCATGCTTAAATCGTCACTTACACTTCCATGGCACGACTGAAGATTTCAAGTCACTAGACGAAGTTGAAGTATCTAAAATATATGGTCATCCGGTTAAATTCGTGGATCACCAACATGATAGGGCGTGTTGTTCATGATTGAGGCGATACTTAACTATGAGTTTATGCGTTACTCTTTCATCAGTGGTATTTTAATCGGTTTACTCGCCCCATTAATCGGGGCTTTCATCGTCGTACGTCGACTATCTCTTATCGCAGATGCTTTAAGTCACGTTACGCTCGGTGGTATTTCATTCGGGATGTTTATCATTACCGCATTCCCATTTATGGTCGTATTTAATCCGATTTGGTTCGGAATTCTGTTCGCTATCGTTGGTGCCTTTTTAATAGAAAGACTACGTACCTCATACTCAAATTATCAAGAAATTGCGATACCGATTATTATGAGTTCAGGTATTGGTTTGAGCGCTATCTTTCTTTCATTATCAGAAGGATTTAACCAAGAATTAGTCGGATTACTCTTTGGCTCTATTAGTGCCGTTGCGAAAAGTGATTTAATTACAGTTATTGTGATAGCGATTATCGTACTCTTATTCATTCTATTCTTTTATAAAGAAATGTTTATATTATCCTTTGATGAAGAGTATAGTAAAGTGATTGGTATTCCAAGATGGATTCAATTCTTATTTATCGTTATCGTAGCACTCGTTATCTCAGCTTCAATGCGCGTAGTAGGTATCTTACTCGTAAGTGCATTGATTACTTTACCAGTCGCGATTGCGATGCGTTTGTCAAAAGGCTTTAAACAACTTATCGCCTTCAGCATCCTTATAGGGGAGTTCTCAGTAATTAGTGGATTGACGCTAGCATTTTATATGAATTTATCGCCTGGTGGTGTTATTGTAGTAGTACTTATATTATTACTTATCATCACAATGTTATACCAAAAATTCATTGCGAATAAATTTGTAGGAGCTGGTAATCATGAACGTTAACGATGCGATTCAAATACTAAAGTCTAACGGACATAAATATACAGATAAACGACGTGATATGGCACAATTATTTATTGATGAAGATAAATATATTAATGCGAAACACGTTCAAAAGCATATGAACACATTGTATCCTGGCATTTCTTTTGATACGGTGTACCGAAACTTACACTTATTCAAAGATTTAGACATCATTGAAAGTACTGAATTAGATGGAGAAATGAAATTCAGAATCGCTTGTACCGATCATCACCATCATCACTTTATTTGTGAATCATGTGGTGATACGAAAGTCATTGATTATTGTCCGATTGATGAAATCAAATCGCAGTTACCTAAAGTTGACATTCAAAAACATAAATTAGAAGTTTATGGCATCTGCGAAAAGTGCAATGCGAAATAAATCATATTAAAGTTTTATATATATTTGTACTATTACTATATTTTATTAAATAGTAAATTAAAGAAATTGTTAGATTAAACAGCTGAACCTGTTGTCTTATTAAAAGAGTAATAGTACTTACTAAGTGAATAAACTTTAAATTTCCTAACAGCTGACTCCTAGGGGAGTAGCGTGAGTCCGGAGACTACAGGCTCCGGCCACGCCCCAGGAAAGCATGCTGTTAGGAAATTAGACTTTAAATATAAAAAGGATCCAAGACTTTAACTTCATTCAGTGTAATAACTGAACAAGTTAATCGTCTTAGATCCTTTCTTTTTATATAAAGCTATTATTTTGTAGCTTCTGCTTCTTTTTCTTCTTCGCGTTTTTTCTCCCATTCAGCTGCTAACTTATCAATTTCAATCTTAAGTTCATCAACCATTGTTTCTTCTGGGACTTTTCGAACAGTTTTACCTTTCATGAATAACAAGCCTTCGCCACGCGCACCAGCAATACCAATATCGGCTTCACGCGCTTCACCTGGGCCGTTTACGGCACAACCAAGTACGGCTACTTTCAACGGCACTTGAATTTTTTCGATATATTCCTCAACTTCGTTCGCGATTGAAATTAAGTCAATTTCAATACGACCACAAGTTGGGCACGCGATTAGAGTAGCAGCGTTACTAGCAAGACCAAATGCTTTTAATAGCGATTTTGCAACTTTAACTTCTTCAACAGGGTCAGCTGATAATGAAATACGGCATGTGTTACCGATACCAAGTGATAAAATCGCACCAAGACCAGCTGATGATTTAACTGTTCCATTAAATAATGTACCACTTTCTGTAATACCTAAATGTAATGGGTAGTCGAAAGCTTTCGCAGCTTTAGTATAAGCTTCGATAGCTAAATCAACATCACTTGCTTTCATTGAAACAATGATGTCATGGAAATCTAGGTCTTCTAAGATTTTGATATGGTGTAACGCACTTTCAACCATACCATCAGCAGTAGGGTAGCCATATTTCTTAAGGATGTGCTTTTCTAATGAACCAGCATTAACACCAATACGAATTGGAATGCCTTTAGCTTTACATGCTTCAACTACAGCTTCTACCTTCTCACGACGACCAATATTACCAGGATTGATTCTGATCTTGTCAGCACCATTTTCAATAGCGATTAACGCTAATTTATAGTTAAAGTGGATGTCGACTACAAGAGGAATATTAATTTGTTCTTTAATATCTCTAATCGCATGCGCATCTTCTTCGTTAGGGCAAGCGACACGCACGATTTGACAACCAGCTTCTTCTAAACGTTTAATTTCAGCCACAGTTGCTTCAACATCATATGTTTTAGTTGTCGTCATACTTTGAATGACTACTTCATTCGCACCACCAATTGGAATACCTCCAACATTCACAGTGCGCGTATTTTTACGATGCGTAATTTCAGACATGTTATGACTCCTTTATACCAATATTTATATCAAATATGTTACTTACTTTATTGTCAAAGCTCATTATACTATATTATATGCAAAAGGTTAAAGTCTCACTACTTATAACATTAATTGTTTAAACATTAATGAATCAATTTCAATATTTTGAAAAGTCCTTTAAAGATGTTATTTTGAACATACATCGTAACGCACTTATTCAATTAAGTCGTTACAAGCAAAAAGATTGAGTAGCAACATAGCTAGTTGTTATAGTTAAGTTGTAAACAAATCAAGGAGGATGATTATTTATGGCATTTGAATTACCAAAATTACCATATGCATACGATGCATTAGAACCACATATCGATAAAGAGACTATGGAAATCCACCACTCTAAACACCACAACACTTACGTTACTAAATTAAACGCAGCTGTTGAAGGTACTGATTTAGAATCTAAATCAATCGAAGAAATCATTGCTAACTTAGACAGCGTACCAGAAGAAAAACGTACAGCAGTACGTAACAACGGTGGTGGCCACTTAAACCACTCACTATTCTGGCAATTACTTTCACCTAATTCAGAAGAAAAAGGTGACGTAGTTGAAAAGATCAAAGAAAAATGGGGTTCAATGGACGACTTCAAAAAAGAATTTGCTGAAAAAGCTGCAGGCCGTTTCGGTTCAGGTTGGGCTTGGTTAGTATTAAATAACGGTGAATTAGAAATCGTTACTACACCAAACCAAGATAACCCAGTAACTGAAGGTCAAACTCCTTTACTTGGTTTAGACGTTTGGGAACACGCTTACTACCTTAAATATCAAAACAAGCGCCCAGAATATATCGAAGCATTCTGGAACGTTGTTAACTGGGAAAAAGTAGACGAGTTATACAACGCTGCAAAATAATTTTGCATGATATTTATAAATAACGACCTCTATACGAGGTCGTTTATTTTTTATAAAATTGTTCGCAAAATCATGCGATTTCATTTATAGTTGATAAAGAGACTTTAGTGAATAGAGGTAGGTTGTTTTGCTAAAAAGATTAAAAGAGAAATCTTATGATGAAAAAAACATCAATAAGATGAACAAACGGATCAATTTTATATTTGGTATTGTTATCTTTATATTTGCAATTCTCGTCCTAAGGCTAGGGTACTTACAGATTGCTCAAGGCTCGCATTATAGTGAATTAATCAAAAATAGCGAAAACCTAACTGTAAATGAACCCGTACCAAGAGGACGTATACTTGATAGAAATGGTAATGTCCTTGTAGATAATGCATCCAAAAAATCGATTACATATACAAGAAATAGAAACTCAAGTCCTGATGAAGTTTTAGAAACTGCCGAAAAGCTCTCTAAGCTTATAGAAATGGATACTTCGAAACTCACACCTCGTGATAAACAAGACTATTGGATTCAAAAGAACCCTGAAAAAGCTAAAGAAATTGTTAAAAAAGAAGAACAAATGGTTCAAGATGGTAGTATTTCTCAGGAAGATTATGATAAGCAGATGCATGAGAAAATACCTCAAGAAGAACTTGACAACCTCTCAGATAAAGATAAAGAAGTCGCAGCTATCTTTAGCCGTATGATGTCAGGTACTATGATGGATCCACAAACAATCAAGAATGAAGATGTTACTGAAAAAGAATATGCGGCAGTATCACAACAATTATCTAACTTATCAGGTGTTAACACTTCAATGGATTGGGATCGTAAATATCCTTACGATGAAACGTTAAGAGAAATCTTTGGTAATGTTTCTTCAGAAGAAGAAGGTGTACCTAAAGAGCTTTTAAATGAGTATCTATCGAAAGGCTATTCACGAAATGACCGCGTTGGTAAAACATATTTAGAATATCAATATGAGAACATCTTAAAAGCTAAGAAGAAAGAGATGAAATATACGACCGATAAGTCAGGTAGTATTATTGACTCTGAAGTCATTCATCCAGGTTCTCGTGGCGATGATTTAGTATTATCTATTGATATTAAGTTACAACAAAAACTTGAAGAACTTATGGAAAAACATATTAAAAAGCTCCGTAGTGAGGGTGCTAAGGATATGGACAAAGCCTTAATGGTCGTCCAAAATCCTAAAACAGGTGAAGTACTCGCTTTATCTGGTAAGCAAATCGAAAAAGATGGCACAATTAAGAACTTCGACTACGGTACGTTTAGTACTCAGTATACAGTAGGTTCTTCTGTTAAGGGTGCTACGTTACTCGCTGGTTACCAAAATGGCGCGATTAAAGTTGGCGAACAAATGATTGATACGCCGATGATTTTTAATGGTGGCCTTAAGAAAAGTTCTTACTTTAATAAAGATGGTTCTAAAGAAATTAATGATGCTGAAGCATTAATGCATTCATCAAACGTCTACATGTTCAAGACAGCATTAAAACTTGCTGGCTATGAATATAAGGAAGATATGCCACTTCCAAGTGATGTATCAGAAGCAGGTATTAAATTACGTAAAGGTCTTAACCAAGTAGGTTTAGGCGTTAAAACGGGTCTTGATTTACCTAATGAGGTAAACGGTCAAATCGAACCTTTAAAAGATAATCCTGGTAACTATCTCGATTTATCAATTGGTCAGTATGATACGTACACACCATTCCAATTAGCACAATATGCATCTACAGTGGGTAATGGTGGTTATCGTATTCAGCCACACATTGGCAAAGAAATTCGTAAAGCTACAAATAAAGATGAGCTTGGTCCAGTTAAGAGTAAAATCGATGGCAATGTTTTAAATAAAATCAATAACTCCGATAAAGAACTCAATCAAGTTCAAAAAGGTTTCGACAAGGCATTCAATGACATCAATGGAACAGGTTATATGAGTTTCCACGACACAGTTGTTCCATCAGCTGGTAAAACAGGAACTGCTGAAGTATTCCTTGATGGTGAGCCTCGTGTTAACTCAACATATGTTGGTTATGCTCCAAAAGACGATCCAGAACTTGCATTCTCAATCGTTTATACGAACCACCCAGTTCCAGAACCATTCTTACCAGGTGGTGACTTAGGTAGAGATATCATCAACTACTATTTCAAAGAAGAGAAAGAAAAAGAGGACGACCCGTCATCTAAAGATAAGAAAACAGAGCAAAGCGAAAATGGTGAAGCATCATCTGAGAACGGTCAAGATGACAATGGTGAATCACCTTCAGAAAACTCAGAAGGTGGTAATGGTAACCAAAATGCAGGTACTAACCAACAGAATGCTACAAGACCTGAAGATGAAAATGAATCACAAACTCAATAATTATAGTTAACAAGGGCGCAAACGCGTCCTTGTTTTTTAATGGCTTTTCAAGGAGAAAAAGAAAGAAATTTAGTGATTGGAATAGTCGAAAAATTATGAATATATTTTAAGTTACTTAATATTTAAGTATAAATATCGTAAACGATAAAGAATTACGAAATTAAATAGCATGTTAACAGAAAATTTACAATAAGTTCATCACGCATTAATAATATGTATGTATTGTGGATGTTGTAGAAAGTATATTGATACTAGGAGGATGTTTCAATGAAGAAATTACATGTTTTAGGTGCTACGACTGCTAGTGCTGCATTATTATTAGCTGCTTGTGGTGGCGCTGGACAATCTGAAAGTGGTTCTGGTTCAGGCGGTGGCCAAAGCGATTTAAGTGGTAAAGCAAAAGCTAACGGTTCATCAACTGTTGCGCCTGTTGTTGAAAAATTAAACGAAGAATGGGCTAAGAAAAACCCTCAAGCTCAAATCGAATCAGTTACATCAGGTACTGGTGATGGATTCAAGAAATTCATCTCAGGCGATACTGACTTCTCAAATGCTTCTCGTCCAATTAAAGACGATGAGAAAAAACAATTAAAAGACAAAGGTATCGACTACACTGAATTCACTGTAGGTCTTGACGGACTAACAGTTGCTGTAAACAAAGAAAATGATTTCGTTGAAGAATTATCAATGGAAGAACTTAAAAAGATTTACACTGGCGAAGCTAAGACTTGGAAAGATGTAAATTCTAAATATCCTGATAAAGAAATCAAAGCGTTCTCACCTGACCAATCACATGGTACATACGATTTCTTTACTGAACACGTTACAGATAAAAAAGACTTAACGTCTCAAAAGAACCAAAAAACTGACGTAATCGTTAAATCAGTTGAAGATAACAAAAACGGTATCGGTTTCTTCGGTTATAGCTTCTTCCAAGAAAACAAAGACAAGTTAAAACCTGTTAAAATCAAAGGTGACAAAGGTGAAGCTGTAGAACCAACTAAAGAAACTATCCAAGATAAATCTTATCCTTTAAGCCGTGAATTATTCATCTATGCTAACAACAAGAAATTAAAAGAAAACAAAGTAGCATCTGAATTCATGAAATTTGCTTTAGAAGATAAAGGTAAAGCAGCTGAAGACGCTGGTTACGTTGCATTACCAGAAGATAAGTACAAAGAGCAACTTGACAAACTTAAAAAGATCTCTGGTGGCTCTGAAGACAAAAAAGAATCAAAATAATGAATTGAATTAAGATCAACCAAAGGGGCGCTTAATCCTAAGACGCCCCTTTTTGTGAATAAAGGAGTTATCTTATGAAATCAAATTCTTCTGTAAGAGAGATGATTAAGAAAAATCAAAAGGGTAAATCAAACATCAGTGATAAGATTATGCCAGTCATCTTAGGTGCTATTGCTACTATTTCAATCCTTACTACGATTGGTATTCTAATCACGTTACTCACTGAGACAATTACATTTTTTACACGCATTTCATTCGCCGAATTCTTATTTACGAGCGAGTGGAAACCATTCTCATCTGATCCTAAATTTGGTATCTGGGCATTAATTTTAGGTACGCTTAAAATTACAATCATAGCTACGTTAATTGCCGTACCTGTTGGTTTAGGTGCTGCTATTTACTTAAGTGAATATGCATCTGATAAAGCAAGAAGAATCATCAAACCAATACTTGAAATCCTTGCTGGTATTCCTACTATCGTATTCGGTTTCTTCGCTTTAACATTTGTTACACCATTACTTAGAAGTATTATCCCTGGATTAGAAAGCTTCAACGCACTAAGTCCTGGTTTAGTAGTAGGTGTAATGATTATTCCTATGATTGCAAGTTTAAGTGAGGACGCAATGTCTTCAGTTCCAAATAAAATTCGTGAAGGTGCCTTAGGTTTAGGTGCTACGAAATTAGAAATGATTTTAAAAGTCGTAATTCCGGCTGCGATTTCAGGTATCATTGCTTCTATCGTTCTTGCGATTTCACGTGCAATCGGTGAAACAATGATTGTATCACTTGCAGCAGGTAGTGATCCAAGTTCAGACTTCAGTATCTTCAAATCAATCCAAACAATGACTGGTTACATTGTTCAAGTAACTTCAGGTGACGCTGGATTCGGTACTGATATCTACTACAGTATTTATGCTGTTGGTTTCACATTATTTATCTTTACGTTAATCATGAACTTAATTTCACAATGGATCACGAAACGATTCAGAGAGGAGTATTAAAATATGTCTTTAGTCGATCATAAAGCTATAGAAAAAAATCTCTCTGGCAGACAGAAAAAGAATTCGATCTTTAGAGGTATTTTCTTTGCTTGTACATTAATCGGTTTAATCGTTTTAGCAATCTTATTAATCGATATTTTACGACAAGGTTTAGGTTCACTAACTGGTGGATTCTTTACAAACTTTTCATCTACGACACCTTCAAAAGCAGGTATTAAAGGTGCATTAATCGGTACATTATGGTTAATGATGACATTAATTCCAATCTCTTTAGTACTTGGTGTAGGTACAGCAATTTACTTAGAAGAATATGCGAAAGACAACGCATTTACTAAATTTATCAAAGTGAACATTTCTAACTTAGCAAGTGTTCCTTCAATTGTTTACGGTTTATTAGGTTTAACAATTTTCGTTACTTTAATGAAAATGGGTAACTCAGTTCTTGCGGCTGCATTAACTTTATCATTATTAATCTTACCTGTAATTATTGTAGCGAGCCAAGAAGCGATTCGCTCAGTACCACGTTCAGTAAGTGAAGCTTCATATGGCTTAGGTGCCAACAAATGGCAAACAATCAAGAATGTTGTATTACCAGCGGCTATCCCTGGTATCGTAACAGGTGTTATCTTAGCGATTTCTCGTGCAATTGGTGAAACAGCACCACTTGTAGCACTTGGAATTCCGACAATCTTACTTGCGACACCACAAGGTATCTTAAATTCATTCCAAGCGTTACCACTTCAAATCTACAACTGGTCAGCGCTTCCGCAAGAAGAATTCCAACACCTTTCTGCAGCAGCAATCATTGTTCTACTAGTGTTATTACTTTTATTAAACTCAGTAGCAATCTATATCCGAAACAAATTCTCTAAAAAGTATTAATATAAAATGGGGTTTTTAATATGAATAAAGTAAAAGATTTAAATACAGAGCAAAACACTGATCAAAAAACATTTGAATCTAACTTAGAAAAAAATGAAGGCAACAAAAAGAAAATCATCACAGACAAAGATAGAGACGTAGTATTCTCTACTCAAAATTTAGACTTATGGTATGGTGAGAACCATGCATTAAAAAATATCAACTTAGATATTTTAGAAAATAACGTAACAGCGATTATCGGACCTTCAGGTTGCGGTAAATCAACATACATCAAAGCTTTAAACAGAATGGTAGAATTAGTACCATCAGTTAAAACTTCAGGTAAAATTTTATATCGTGACCAAAACATCTACGATAAGAAATACTCAACTGAAAAATTAAGAACTGATGTCGGAATGGTATTCCAACAACCAAACCCATTCCCTAAATCAATTTATGACAACATCACATATGGTCCTAAGATCCACGGTATTAAAGATAAGAAAACGTTAGACGAAATCGTTGAAAAATCTTTACGTGGCGCAGCAATTTGGGATGAATTAAAAGACCGTTTAGATACAAACGCTTACGGTTTATCAGGTGGTCAACAACAACGTGTTTGTATCGCAAGATGTTTAGCGATTGAACCAGATGTTATCTTAATGGACGAACCAACATCTGCACTTGACCCAATTTCAACATTAAAAATCGAAGAACTTGTTCAAGAGTTAAAACAAGAATACTCAATTATCATGGTTACACACAACATGCAACAAGCAGCGCGTGTATCTGATAAAACAGCATTCTTCTTACATGGTTATGTGAATGAATATAATGATACGGATACTTTATTCTCTAATCCTTCAGATAAAGAAACTGAAGACTACATCTCAGGACGCTTCGGTTAATACATGGCAATAATTAGACACACATACGAAGGCCAATTGTTAGAACTTAGAAAAGATATCAGACGATTGGGCCTTCGTATTTTTTCTTTAATACAGCAATCCGTATCTGTATTAAGTGATCAAGACATTAACCATGCACGAGCTGTTGTTAAAAAGGATACCGTAATTAATCGTTTAGATCATGACATCAATGTACAAGTCATCATGCTAATTACGAAGCAGCAACCAATTGCGACTGACTTACGTTTAATGATTGCTGCGCTTAAAATATCATCAGAATTTGAACGTATCGGTGATAATGCCGCGAATATCGCTCAAATCAGAAAGCGTGTTAAGTTCACAGATAACTACATTCTGATGCGCCTTGATACAATGGGTAAACTTGCGATGTTAATGCTTAAAGATTTAAACACTGCAGTACGTGAGGATGATATTACTTTAATTAAAGAAATCATTATTCGCGATGAAGATATTGACGACTTATTTAAAGATATCATCAACACAACGTACTTAATTGATAACGACCCATTCGTTGCAGCACAAGCGCATTTAGCAGCGAGATATTTAGAACGTATTGGTGATCACATCGCGAATATCTCAGAACATATCTATTACTACATGACAGGTGAACGTTACGAATCTTATGATAAAAATTAACGCTTTCAAAATCTCTCGTGAAATGATATGATATATAGGTCGTATTTTGAAAAATGAGGAGGGGTTTATAATGCGTATCAACGTAACGCTAGCATGTACAGAATGTGGAGACAGAAACTACATCTCTACTAAAAACAAAAGAACGAATCCTGAACGTATCGAAATGAAAAAGTTCTGTGCACGTGATAATAAACACACATTACACCGTGAAACTAAATAATATTGCTTAAATTTCATAGAAACATGAAATAAAAGCCTAAAACTTGAACTTTGTTTAGCATCGTTCAAGTTTTTTGTATTTAAAGGACTTTTCAAAAATGCGACGTCTATTCATGACATCATATTAGAGAAATTGTATAATTAAGGCATACTACATAAAAGAGGGTGTTATGATTGGATAAGCGTTTATTGAGAAAAGAAACAATAGCTAAAATGAAAGATTATTCAATTGAAAATAAAAAGTCTTCTGATCAATATTTAATGAATCAATTATTAAAACATGATAAATTTATAAAAGCGAACCGTATCGGGCTCGTATTATCTATGCCGCATGAGGTGAATACGCATCCCATCATTGAAAAGGCACTTGCTATGAATAAAGCTGTATTCGTGCCGGAAACAGATTATGACAATAAAGAAATGAACTTTAAACGTATCGAAAGTCTTGATCAAATTGGACCTGACGATAAAGGGATTGACCATGTCGTGAGCGATACTGAAATCAGCAACGACTTAGATTTAGTTGTTGTACCAGGCGTTGTCTTTAATGAAGAGGGGTACCGTATTGGATATGGTGGCGGATACTTTGATAAGTTTTTAAGTAAACATCAACCTAAAACGTTAAGTTTAATTTATGAATTTCAAATTGATGAAATACCAGTAGCGTCACATGATCAACCAGTTGATGAACTGATTGTGGCGAAAACGTAACGGAGGCATTTATGATTAGTGAAAAGTATTACTGGCAGACGATTCATCGTTGGATGAAATATTCTAATTATGAAATTGCATTTAAATCAAAGGATCTTAATGAGATTTGGCTAAAACATACGAAGCGCCATGAGATTGCTATCTTTAAATATGGGTCTAGTACATCTCAAGAAATTCGTTTCGATAAAAGTCGTATCCTTGAACATCCTGATAATATTAATAGATTTCTTGGCTTTAGGCCAGAAGCTTATAAGTTTTATTATTTCACAGACCGCACGTATGACACGCACGATTTCAATGAATATGACCGTACAAAGATGACGTATCATTTTATTGAATCTCAATCTGATTTAGCTTCAATTATGTCGCACCCGATTGCGAAACGCATGGCAAATCGTAAAGATAGTAAATCCGCTTCTTACTATAAGAAACGTGTGCTCAATGAAAATCCTATCGAACGACACATGAACAAATTTAGTCCAATTACATATGGCCTTATACTACTTAACGTAATCATTTGGGCCTTAATTAATATCTTACATCATAACGAGTTTACAGATTTAAAGTTAATTGATTTAGGTGCGTTAGCGCATTTCAATGTCGTTCACGGTGAATGGCACCGTCTGATTACATCGATGTTCTTACATCTCAACTTTGAACATATATTATTTAACATGTTGAGTTTATTCATATTTGGTAAGTTACTCGAGTCGATTCTCGGTTCATGGCGCATGTTCGGTGTATACATGTTATCGGGGATTATTGGTAATTTAGTTACGCTCGCATTTAGCCCAGATACGTTCTCGTTAGGGGCTAGTGGTGCGATATTCGGCTTAATCGGTTCTTTAATCGCGTGCATGATTATTAGCCAGAAATTCGACCAACGTACAATCGGTCAACTTTTATTAGCGCTATTGATTATGGTCGTGATTTCGCTCTTCATTTCAAACATCAATGTCTTAGCACATATTGGTGGTTTACTAGGTGGTGTACTTGTAACGTTCCTAGGTTATTACTTCTTAAAGGACCGTAAGTTATTCTGTATCATCATCGCATGTACGGCATTTGTTGCGTTATTACTTTTAATCAAGATATTTGTGACACAAACCGATAACATCTACAACCGAATTATTCGAGAACAGATGTATGAGAATCATTATGATGAAGCGGAGCACATGATTAATCAAACGAAGAAGAAGGATTATGCGGATGATTACACGTATTATTTAAGCGGTTTAATTAATGCGACTAAAAATTCGAAAGCAGAAGCAATGGCTGATTGGGAACGCGGTCTTAAAATATTCCCTAAATCAAGTTTACTTCACTTCGAGATGGCGATTGCGAACCGCTCACTAGGTGACTTAGATACGGCTAAAGAACACATTAATAAAGCTGTTAAGTACGCGCCTAATGTGAAGAAGTATAAAGATTTAAAGCATGAACTTGAGGACGACGATGAAGAATAATCAGTTAAAAGAATTTTATGATGTATTACAACTTCTCAAACAGTTTGGTTACGTGTCTTATATGAAGAATCCACTTGACCATTTAGAACTCATCGAACAAGAAATTCATGAGTTACGAGACTTTCATCTTATTTCCAACCAAACGTTTATAGAAGCTAAATTACTTATCAATCAGAGAAGGATGGAACTTAAATGAAAAACATTATTTTAGCAGCTGATATTGGAGGTACAACATGTAAATTAGGCATCTTTGATTCAACACTCATCAGACTAAAGAAATGGTCCATCAAAACCGACATCAAGGACGAAACAGGCGAAAGCTTAATTGAAGATATTTTCAACGCATGGCAAGCATCACTTAAGGATCTCGGCTTTGAACTCGAAGACGTTTTAGGCATCGGCATTGGCGTACCAGGCCCAGTTAATTTCGAAACAGGTGTCGTTAATGGCGCTGTTAACTTAAATTGGCCGAATAAAGTCGATATTCCGAAGCTTCTAAGTAAACATATCGACTGTCCTGTATTTGTTGATAATGATGCGAATGTAGCCGCCCTCGGTGAAAAGCACAAGGGTGCAGGTAAAGGTGCGCGTGACGTAGCGATGATTACATTAGGCACTGGACTTGGCGGTGGTATGATTGCGAATGATAAACTGGTACATGGGCACAATGGTTCAGGCGCAGAATTCGGCCACTTTAGAGTTGACCATGACCAACGCTTTCAATGTAATTGTGGTAAATCAGGATGTTTAGAAACCGTAGCTTCAGCGACAGGTGTTGTTAATCTCGTGAACTTTTACTATCCGAAATTAACGTTTAAATCATCGATATTACATTTAATTAAGGAGAACAAAGTTACCGCTAAATCTGTGTTCGATGCTGCAAAAGAAGGCGATCAATTCTGTATCTTTATTACAGAGCGTGTCGCAAACCACATCGCATATGCGATCAGTGTTATCAGCGTCATGAGTAATCCTAAATTCGTTATTTTAGGTGGCGGTATGTCAGACGCTGGTGACATTCTTATTGAAAATATTAAGACAGAATATCGTCATTTAACATTTAACCCAGCGCAAGATGGTACTGAAATCGTTCAAGCAGAACTTGGTAACGATGCAGGTATTGAAGGTGCAGCTGGCTTAATCAAAACTTATCTAATCGATACAAAAGGAGCATAATTATGGCAATAGTAGACGTAGTTGTAATTCCTGTAGGTACAGAAGGACCAAGCGTAAGTAAATACATCGCTGAAATCCAAACGAAGCTTGAGTCTTATAAAGCAGAAGGTAAAATTGATTATCAATTAACACCAATGAATACGTTAATCGAAGGTGATTTAAAAAATTTACTAGAAGTTGTTCAAGTCATTCACGAATTACCTTTCGATAAAGGCTTAGACCGTGTATGTACGAATATTAGAATTGACGATCGTCGCGACAAATCTCGCAAGATGAACGAAAAATTAGACTCTGTAAACAAACATTTAAAGGGTGATCAATAATGCGTATTTCACATCTACCACTAGGTATGGTTGAAACAAATTGTTACTTCATTGAGAATGATAACAGTTTAATCATTGTCGACCCAGGTGCTGACTCAGGTCGAATCTTTGATCAAGTGAACAAGATTAATAAACCTGTTAAAGCGGTACTCCTAACGCACGCACACTTCGACCACATCGGTGCACTTGATGACGTTATCGAGAAATATGACGTGCCCGTTTATATGCATCAAGAAGAAGAAAGCTTCCTAACAGACCCTGATAAGAACGGCTCAGGCAAGTTCGCAGAGTATGGTTTACCTCTTGTGAAAAGCACTGCCAAGCCTCAATTTCTTAATGAAGGCAAAGCAGAAGTTGAAGGATTTAAATTTAATGTATTGCATACGCCAGGTCATTCACCAGGTAGTTTAACGTATGTATTTGATGAATTCGCTGTTGTAGGCGATACATTATTCAATAGTGGTATCGGACGTACGGATTTATACAAAGGTGATTATGAAACGCTTGTTGATTCCATCAAAGATAAAATCTTTGAACTTGAACAAGATTTACCTTTATATCCTGGTCATGGGCCATATACAACAGTGGAAGACGAAGAACTCAATCCATATTTAAATGGCTAAAATTAAAAGTAATTTAGACACCTCCTACGTTTAATTATATGTAGGAGGTGTTTTTTTGAAGTTATTATTTAAAGGTATTATTCAACAAGCCATTTTAAAGCAAACGTCTGATGTACACTTTATACCGTTTCGAGATGAGGTCGTCATTAAGTTTAGGATAGGAGATGAGTTAGAGGAGTTTGAACGCGTAAAGTTCGATACTTACAATAAGTTGTTAACGTACATGAAATACGAAGCAGGTTTAGATGTATCGACAAAGCATAAAGCTCAAAGTGGGCGTTACGTCTTTAAGCAAGATATCGTATATTTCCTAAGGATTTCTACATTGCCATTAAGTTTGGGGATTGAAAGTTGTGTCATTCGGATTACGCCTCAATACTTTCAAGATGAGAAGCGGTACCACTCACATCAGCCCTTATTAAAGCTCATGCATAAGAAGCAAGGTTTAATTTTATTTAGTGGACCAACAGGCGCTGGTAAAAGTACGCTGATGTATCAAATGGTGAAATATGCCTTAAATCATCTAAACCGCAACATTATTACCATTGAGGATCCAGTCGAACAACTTATAGAAGGTATAACACAAATCTCGGTTAATGATAAGGCAGAAATCGATTATGAAACATCATTCAAAGCGATACTACGTTGTGATCCAGACATCATTTTAATCGGCGAAATCAGAGACCACCATATCGCGAAGAAAGTGATTCAAGCGAGTTTAAGTGGTCACCTAGTGCTATCAACCATTCACGCGAATGATTGCCAAGGCGTTTTATTAAGGTTACTCGAAATGGGTGTTACGAAAGAAGAACTTAAACAAGCGATTAACCAAGTAACGAACCAGCGTTTAATAACTACCAATGATCATGAACGTCAACTGGTTTATGAAGTAATGGATAAGGAAGCCATTCAATATTTCTTAGCACATGAAGTCTTGCCGTCCTCATTTTTGAGCATCCAAGACACGCTCGCTAAATTGAACAAAGAAGGTATTATTTGTGAAGACACGTATAACCGCTATCATTAACTCGATTCAATTTCGACAGTCTTTTAAGCCAGAGGATCAAATTGACTTTTTAAATCGGCTCTCAGAATTATTGAAACACGGCTTTACGTTATACGAATCGGTTGAGTTTTTATTATCGCAATATCATCTAAAACCGAAACATCTTAAGGATGACATCTTAGAGGACCTACGCTCAGGCAAGGAATGTTATTATATTTTGACATTATTGAAATATCCGAAGTCTGTCATTATGCAAATTTTCTTTGCGGAAAAGTATAGTTCCTTAGAGGAGAACCTTGAGACAGCAGCTTTCTTTTTGAAAGAGCAACTCAATATACGAAAGAATTTACTTAAGACGATTCAATATCCGCTTGTATTACTCTTCATCTTTATTTCAATGCTTATCGTAATTAATCAAACCATTATACCTGAATTTCAAACGATGTTCGATACGATGCAAGTTAAACGGTCGCATATCCAAGTTATATTAACCAACATCATCTTTCATTTACCTACAGTACTCATGGGTCTTCTCTTCGTTATATCGTTAAGTGTCGTAATATTTATAACGGTGATGAAGCGGTTGTCGATTGAGAGGCGTTTAATCGTGTATCGACGTATACCCATTATTTCAAAGTATTACCGCATGTTTAAAACGTACTTTATTACCAATGAATTTGCGCTATTTTATAAGAACGGTATTAAGCTTCAGAATATGATTCACATTTATCGCACGCAGGACGAAGATATGTATCTTAAGTACATTTCTAAGGCGTTAAATGAACACATGCATCAAGGTACGGCTTTACCAGATGCCTTAGCTTCTTTAAACCTATTTGAAAATGACTTTATACAGTATATTAGGCAAGGTGAGAAAAGTGGCAAGTTAGACATCGAACTCAAAATGTATAGCACCTTTATTTTAAACAAACTTAAAAAACGCTTTTTATTCCACTTGAAGTGGATACAGCCCTTAGTATTCTGCTTACTAGGATTTTTTATCGTAACCTTATACCTTGTCATCATGTTACCAATGTTTGAAATGATGGCATCGATACAAAATTAATTTGGGAGTGACATCTATGAATCAAAAATTACAACAATTGAAACAAACTTTCCGAAATAATAAAGCTTTTACCTTGCTCGAAATGTTAGTCGTTTTGTTAGTGGTATCTCTACTTTTAATATTGATATTACCGAACATCGCGAAACAAACTGAACATATTCAAGCTACTGGATGTGAAGCACAAACTAAAATGGTAAATAGCCAAATTGAGTCTTACACGCTTAAGCATAATCAAAAACCTACTTCGATTGATCAGCTTGTTAATGATGGCTTTTTAAGAGAGAATCAAAAAACATGTAAAAATGGTGCAACGATTTCAATTGTGAATGGTGAAGCGGTTGCGCGAAAATAAGGCATTCACCTTATTAGAAATGCTATTAGTCTTGATGGTTATTAGCGTTATGCTCACGATTACGCTACACTTACAAGCTTTAATTAACCGAGATCAAGCTTCTGAAAGACAAGTAAAACACTTTGTATCAGAATTAAATTACATTCAAGCAAAAGCAATTGGACAGCAAAAAACGATACATGTGACTTTAAACCCTTATAGAGACTATATAACGTTATATGAGCAAGGGGAGCGAGAACCAAAGCGATTGCCATTACGAGGCGGTAAAATTTTACCTTCAAGTAATATAAACGGACTAACATTTACAAAAGATGGTCATTTAAAACAATTTGGTCGAATTGATATTAGATTTGGTGAACAAGATTATGGGTTTATCTTCCATATAGAAAGAGGGCGTTTTAGAATTGTTAAAAAATAACCAAGGGTCATTAGTCATTGAAACTTTGTTAGCGATGTTTGTTCTCTCAACGATTACGTTTATCCTAATTCCAATTTTTAATCAACTCAACCAAAAGCTTGAAGAAATCGAACGTCAAGTTGAAATGAAACAAATGTTATTTACGCATTTAAAACATCACCAATTCGAAACGCAATCTTACAAACTTCATCCTTATAAGATTGAATCTAAAAAAGGTCGTGTATGCGTCATACATGAAGGGTTAAAGTATGAAACGTGTGCAACGAAGTAGTGGATTCACTTATATTGAAATGTTGTTTGCGATGCTCGTGCTGTCACTCGTACTGAGCCTTTTACCTTTAATGATTCGTACGTTAGGACAGTTAGAATTTCAAATCTATAATTCTAACGACGTTCAACTCGAATTTTTTATGAGAGATTTAACAGACGATTTAAAACATGTTAAACGTAATCAGGTTCATGTTCGAAAGGATGCGCTAACTTTTGAAAAGGATGGAGATATCATACGTGTTTTTATAAGAAATCATAAAATCCATAAAACGGTAAATGGTAGAGGGGACATCACGTTACTTTATCAAGTATCAGATCTAGAGTTTATACGTTTACCAAATGATATGATTAGCGTTAAAATACTTAATAAAAGAGGTCAATATGCCTATGAAAAGCTTTTTTATGTGTAACAAAGGATTTATTTTACCCGGCGTACTCATATTATTTAGTTTGTATATGTCAATCGTGGCATATTACATCATTCAATATGAACTTAAATTTAAAACGCTTTATCATTTAGAGCAATATTATGACCATGAAATCAACGTATATATCAAATCAATCAAAAAGGATGAAGCACGAGATGGAACGAAATGAACCAATTATCCTAGTCGGTTTTATGGGGACAGGTAAAACAACTTTAGGCGAGTACCTCGCAGAAAAACTTCAAGCAACGTTTATAGATTTAGATCACTATATTGTAGTTAATGAAAATCGTTCGATTCCCGAAATTTTTGATCAAGACGGCGAGTCTCATTTTAGAAAGCTTGAACATGATTATTTAAAGGATTGTATGCATCAATACGACATCATCGCTACTGGTGGTGGCATTATTGAAAGCGATACATCTCTTAAACTTTTAGAATCATGTCAAAATGTCGTCTGGTTAGATTGCGATATCGATACAATCTACCATCGTGTGAACACTGATTCAAACCGTCCAAACGCTAATGGTAAAACTTTAGACGAATTAAAAAACTTGTATTGTTCAAGGCATTCAAGATATAATGAAATCGCATTCATAAAAGTGAATACGAACCAGGTTATTCATGATTCCTACCAAGAAATTATGAATCAAATTAACGCGAATGATCAATGTTAGAGAGAATGATACAAAAATCATCGCCGAAGGAGCAAGCATTACGCGAATCTCTCAGGCAAAAGGATAACATTGGGACGCATTCCTGAAGGATATTCAACAGGGTGGCAAGTTACTTGTCACTCTTTTTTATTTATCATTTAAAATGGGGGTTTCAATATGTCAAATGAATTAAAACAAACACCACTTTATCAAAGTTTTGTTGATCACGATGCTAAAATCGTGGAATTCGGTGGTTGGGCAATGCCAGTTCAATTCTCTAGCATTAAAGAAGAACACAATGCGGTTAGAGAAAACGTTGGTATGTTCGATGTAAGTCACATGGGAGAAATCTTAATTGAAGGTCCTGAAGCTTCTAAGCTTGTTCAATATTTATTATCTAACGACACTTCTAAGTTAACTACTGAAAAAGCACAATACACAGCTTTATGTAACGAAAAAGGTGGCGTAATTGATGATTTAATCACTTATCAGTTAGATGATAATAAATATTTATTAGTCGTTAACGCTGCTAATACGGATAAAGATTACGAATGGATGGCTAACCATAAAAATGGTTTTGATGCTGAGGTTACGAACGTATCTAAAGACTATGGCCAAATTGCTGTTCAAGGTCCTAAAGCACGTGACCTAGTTGCATCTTTAGTAGACGTTGACGTTTCAGAAATGAAACCGTTTGAATTTAAACAAAATGTCGAAATATTCGGTAAAAAAGTATTACTTTCTCAATCAGGTTACACTGGTGAAGACGGTTTTGAAATCTATACGAAGGCTGAAGATACTTTAGCTGTATGGGAAGGCTTCATTGATAAAGATGTAACATTATGTGGTCTAGGTGCACGTGACACGTTACGTTTAGAAGCTGGTTTACCTTTACATGGTCAAGACTTATCAGAAGATATTACGCCATATGACGGCGGTATCGCATTTGCTTGTAAACCTCTAATTGAAGAGGACTTTATTGGTAAAGACGTACTTAAAGAACAAAAAGAAAATGGTTCACCACGTCGTTCAGTTGGTATTGAATTAGTTGGTAAAGGTATCCCTCGTACTGGCTATGAAGTATACAACGAAGATGGTGAAGAAATCGGTGTTGTAACTTCAGGTACACAATCTCCATCATCAGGCAAATCAATTGGTCTAGCTATGATTAAGAGAGATGAATATGAACTTGGTAAAACAATCATTATTCAAGTTCGTAAGCGTCAAGTAGAAGCTAAAATTGTTAAGAAAAATCATATCAATAAATAAGGGGTGTATATTGTGAGTCATCGTTATATTCCATTAACAGAACAAGACAAAAAAGAAATGCTTGGAACTATTGGTGTTAACTCTATCGATGAGTTATATAGTGACGTTCCTAAAGAAATCTTATTAGATCGCAAATTAAACATTGAAGAGGCAGTACCAGAAACAACACTTTTAAAAAGATTAAATAAAATCGCAAGTAAAAACATTACTAAAGAAACACACACATCTTTCCTAGGTGCTGGTGTTTATGATCATTACACACCTGCAGTTGTAGATGCGATGATTTCAAGATCTGAATTCTATACTGCGTACACACCATACCAACCTGAGATCTCACAAGGTGAACTACAAGCAATTTTCGAATTCCAAACATTAATCTGTGAACTTACAGATATGGATATCGCTAACTCATCTATGTATGATGGTATGACAAGTTTTGCTGAAGCTTGTATTTTAGCTTTTGCTCAAACGAAGAAAAACAAAATCGTAGTATCTAAAGGCTTACATTACCAAGCGCTTCAAGTACTACACACTTATGCAGAAATTAGAGAAGATTTTGAAGTCGTAGAAGTTGATCTTGACGGTACAGTAACGGACTTAGAAAAGTTACAAGACGCTATCGATGACGATACAGCTGCTGTTGCAGTTCAATATCCTAACTTCTATGGTTCTATTGAAGACTTAGAAAAGATCAAGTCATTCATTGAAGATAAAAAAGCATTATTCATTGTATACGCTAACCCATTAGCTCTAGGTTTATTAACACCTCCAGGTAGCTTTGGTGCGGACATTGTTGTTGGTGATACTCAAGTATTTGGTATTCCAGCTCAATTTGGTGGTCCTCACTGTGGTTACTTCGCAACGACTAAAAAGTTAATGCGTAAAGTACCAGGTCGTTTAGTAGGTCAAACGCAAGATGACCATGGTAACCGTGGCTTTGTATTAACATTACAAGCGCGTGAACAACATATCCGTCGTGACAAAGCGACTTCAAATATCTGTTCAAACCAAGCGTTAAACGCGATTGCTTCATCTATCGCGATGTCAGCTCTTGGTAAACAAGGTATTCAAGAAATTGCTGAACGTAACCTTGAAAATGCAAACTATGCAAAACAACAATTTAAAGATAACGGTTTCGAAGTATTAGATGGTATGTCATTTAACGAATTCGTTGTTAAATTCGATAAACCAATTGCTGAAGTTAATAAACAATTACTTGAAGCAGATATTATCGGTGGTTTCGACTTAAGTGCTGCATCTAGCGACTTTGACAATCATATGTTAATTGCAGTTACAGAATTAAGAACTAAAGAAGAGATTGATACATTCGTTAAGAAAGCAGGTGAAGTAAATGGTCAGTAAATCAAGTCCATTAATTTTTGAACGTTCTAAAGTAGGTAGATTCTCTTATTCATTACCAGAAAAAGATATTGAAGGTCAAAAAGCTTCGTCACTTTTAGATGAGAAATTCATCCGTAAAGAAAAAGCAGAATTACCTGAAGTTGCTGAATTAGATTTAGTTCGTCACTATACTGAGCTTTCTAATAAAAACTTCGGTATCGATAACGGTTTCTATCCATTAGGTTCATGTACGATGAAGTACAACCCTAAAATTAATGAAAAAGTTGCACGAATTCCTGGATTTAGTGAATCACATCCTTTACAAGATGTTGAACAAGTTCAAGGTTCTTTAGAAATCGTGTATAACTTACAAGAAGAACTTAAAGAAATCACAGGTATGGACGAAGTAACGTTACAACCTGCAGCTGGTGCTCACGGTGAGTGGACAGCATTAATGATTTTCAAAGCGTATCATAAGAAAAATGGTGAAGGTCACCGTAACGAAGTTATCGTACCTGACTCAGCTCACGGTACTAACCCAGCCTCTGCGGCATTCGCTGGATTTAAATCAGTTACAGTTAAGTCTAACGAACGCGGCGAAGTGGATATTGAGCACTTAAAAGAGCTTGTTAATGAAAACACTGCAGCGATCATGTTAACAAACCCAAATACGCTTGGTATTTTCGAACAAAACATCATGGAAATTGGTAAAATCGTTCACGAAGCAGGCGGCTTATTATACTACGATGGTGCTAACTTAAATGCCATCATGGATAAAGTACGTCCTGGAGACATGGGCTTTGACGCTGTACACTTAAACTTACACAAAACATTCACTGGTCCTCACGGCGGTGGTGGTCCTGGTTCAGGCCCAATCGGCGTTAAGAAAGAATTAAAATCATTTATGCCTAAACCACTTGTAGTTAAAGAGGGCGACAGCTTTAAATATGACAATGATATTGAAAATTCTATCGGACGTGTTAAACCGTTCTACGGTAACTTCGGTATCTATCTTAGAGCATACACGTACATCCGCTCTATGGGTGCTACAGGCTTAAAAGAAGTATCTGAATCAGCTGTATTAAATGCAAACTATATCAAAGCGCGTCTTAAAGAAGAATTCGAAATTCCATTCGATCAATATTGTAAACATGAATTCGTTCTAAGTGGTGTTAAACAAAAAGAACTAGGTGTACGTACATTAGACATGGCTAAACGTCTTTTAGACTTTGGTGTACATCCACCTACAATTTACTTCCCACTTAACGTTCAAGAAGGTATGATGATTGAGCCTACAGAAACTGAATCTAAAGACACTTTAGATTACTTCTGTGACGCTTTAATTCAAATCTCTAATGAAGCTAAAGAAGATCCTGATAAAGTATTAGAGGCACCTCATAATACGATTATCGACCGTTTAGATGAAACACAAGCTGCGCGTAAACCTGTTTTAAAATTTGAAGGTTTAAAAGCTGAAAAAGAATAAATAACATATTAATCGATACACTAAAAAACACCCAAGCCACATAGCAGTGGTTTGGGTGTTTTAATAATTATAATAAAATAAATTGGTGAGATAAGCTTATTTCTTAGACTTAATCTTACCTGTCCATTTTTTATAGCCGCCTTTAAGCATATAAATATCAGTGTAACCTTTTTTCTTAAGGATACGAGCTGCTCTGTAGCTAGCGATACCATTCGCATCAATTAAGTAAATCGGTTGATCTTTACGTAAGCCTTTATAACGTTGACGAAACATCGTCATAGGAATATTTCGAGCACCGTTAATGTGGCCGTAGTCATAATCAACTTTCTCTCTTAAATCAATAACTTGAGATTTACGTAAACCATCACTAAATTCATTTTGGTTTAATTCAGTAACTGATTTTTTATTCATGAAAAATTGATAGACCATATATAGCACAATAATAATTAATATTGCTAGGGCTATAAACCAAAAGTTACTCATCTTGCATCCTCCCTAAAATACCGATATTATAATTATAAGACTGTTCTAGTTAATTTTCAAAACTTTTTCATTGAAAAATTTATGAATTAATATAATGTGAAAAGTTAGAATTTAGTGCAATATACATAGATATATTTAGATAGGAGTTTTATAATTGACTGAAACTTGGAACTTTATTAACACTGGAAGCAACGACCCGTTTTACAATATGGCAGTCGATGAGGCACTGTTAAATTTTGTATCTCGAGGTGAAATAGATCCAGTAGTTAGATTCTACACTTGGGATCCACCTACATTATCAGTAGGGTATTTCCAAAGACTAAAAAAAGAAATCGACATCGATATGGTGCGTGAAAAAGGATATGGTCTCGTACGTCGTCAAACAGGCGGACGCGGGGTATTACATGATAAAGAGTTAACTTACAGTGTGATTGTACCTGAATCACATGAAAATATGCCAAAGACAGTAACTGAAGCATACCGAGTGATTTCAGAAGGACTGTTAGAAGGATTTAAATCATTAGGATTTGATGCTTATTTTGCTGTCCCTCGTTCAAAAGAAGAACGTGAGAAATTAAAACAACCACGTAGTGCTGTATGTTTTGACGCGCCAAGTTGGTATGAACTTGTAGTAGAAGGTCGTAAAATTGCAGGTAGCGCGCAAACTAGACAAAAGGGCGTTATCTTACAACATGGTTCTATCTTGCAAGAGGTTGACATTGATGACTTATTCGATATGTTCATCTTCAAAAATGATCGCCTTAAAGACAAAATGAAAAAGGCGTTTATCGATAAAGCAGTCGCAATTAACGATATTGCTGATAAACACATTACCTTAGAAGAAATGGAAGAAGCATTTGAAGCTGGCTTTAAAAAAGGTCTTAATATCGAATTCAAGCCTTTAACATTTACAGAAGCCCAAGAAGCAGAAATTAAAGAACTAGAAGCGAAATTTAAGTCTGACGAGTGGAATTACCGTAAATAACGACATCTCACATATTAAAGATTTATTTCAACTTTAAAAGCCCTAGATGATATATGGTCAACTAGGGCTTTCTCTTACTTTCTACGACGTCGTTTGTTCTTTCGCAACGCACGACGATATTTCCGTTGATCTTCGGTTAAGAAGAAGAAATGGTATATAAGATATCCAATACCTACTAAAATTAATAGGGAGATTATCATTCTAATGAAGCTATCCATAAACATATTAAAATTGAGAACAATTCCTATTAAGGCAACGATGACAATAAACCAAAAGAATATTTTTTGACCCATGCTTTCACCTCTATTCTTGTGATGTAGTTTCAGAATCATTACTTTCAGTTTCTTGATTTACATAAGTAATTTCACGTAATTTCTGTCTACCTTTAGTTATTTTCTTATCATCTTTATCACGATAACCATCTTTGATTTCAGTTAATGCTTTATCTAAATTCTTATTTATTGATTTAATTTGTTTGTCATCATCTTTAGATATTTTAGAAACTTCCTCAATGTTAGACTTATAATCATCGTAAGCAGTGCTAGCTTTCTCTTGTAATTCATCTAACTGCTCATTAATTTCATCTTCACCTTTATTTTCCGTAACTTCTTCATCTATCTTGGCATATTCCTCAATAATATGCGTAATATCTTCATAATACTTAGCAGAAGCTTCTAGATAATCAGAATGCTTTTGATTTTGTTTGGCCTGTTTACCGTTCTCCATATCCATTTCAAGACCATGAAGACGTTCCTTTTTATCGGAGATATCTGTCTTAAGTTCTTGAATCTTAAGCTTTGTTTTATGGTTAGATTCTCTTAATTTAGTTGTTTTCTCTTCAATTGGAGCTAAATCTTGGCTCCCGCAAGCAGTTAATAATAACGAACCTGAAATAAGTAGCAACAAACTTTTTTTCATCTCATAATCTTCCTATTCAATTAATTTTTATAAAGTATGTATGCTATCATTTTAATGTATAGCGTTACTTAGTACAAATATTTAAAGGGGATGACGACATGAATAAATTAGAAAATGTGAAAAACATTTTAAAAGAGAAAGATCTAGATGCCTTAATCATATTATCTGATTTCAATAGACGCTACGTTTCAAACTTTACAGGAACGAGCGGTGCGCTGTTAATCACATCTAAAGAATCAATCCTTGTCACTGACTTTAGATATATCGAACAAGCTAATGAACAGGCTAAAGGCTTTGAAATCGTTAAGCAAACGAAGGATTTAATTGCTACCGTTGGCGAGCTAATTGAATCTAAAGGACTTAAAGAAATTGGCTTTGAAGGTCCACATGTACCTTACGATACATATGAGGCTTTAAATGCATTTGATTTTACCTTAACTTCGGTAAATTTTGATATTGATAAAATCAGACAAGTTAAAACTCAAGAAGAAATTGAGATTATTCAACATGCAGCTAAAATCGTGGATGATGCCTATGAATATATTTTAACAGTTGTAAAACCAGGTATGACTGAGAAAGAAGTTAAAGCATACCTAGAAAGTAAAATGCTTCATCTTGGTGCTGATGACACGTCATTCGATACGATTGTAGCTTCAGGCTATCGTGGCGCATTACCACATGGTGTTGCTAGTGATAAAGTAATCGAGAAAGGCGATATGATTACACTCGACTTTGGTGCTTATTATCAAGGCTACGCTTCAGATATTACGCGTACATTTGCGGTCGGCGACCCTGATCCTAAAATGAAAGAAATTTATAACATTGTTTTAAAAGCACAAGAAGAAGCTGTGAAACAAGCGAAAGCAGGCATGGGTTGTAAAGAACTTGATGCTGTAGCGCGTGACATTATTACTGAAGCAGGCTATGGTGATAACTTTGGTCACTCACTAGGTCATGGTATCGGGCTCGATGTACACGAAGCACCAGTACTGTCATTCAAATCTGATGCCACTTTAAAAGTCAATCAATGTGTTACAATTGAACCGGGTATTTATGTAGAAGGTTTAGGTGGCGTACGTATTGAAGATGACATTTTAATCACTGAAGATGGGTGTCAACGCTTTACTAATTCGTCAAAAGAACTTATTATTTTATAATGAAAGCATAATGAGGAGGAAACTGAATGATTTCGGTTAATGATTTTAAAACAGGTTTAACTATTTCTGTAGATAACGGTATTTGGAAAGTTGTAGACTTCCAACACGTTAAACCAGGTAAAGGTTCTGCATTCGTACGTTCTAAGTTACGTAACCTACGTACAGGTGCGATTCAAGAGAAAACATTCCGTGCTGGTGAAAAAGTAGAACCAGCAATGATTGAAAACCGCCGTATGCAATACTTATATGCAGATGGTGAAAACCATGTCTTCATGGATAACGAAACGTTCGATCAAATTGAATTACCTGAAGATTACTTAAAATATGAACTTCAATTCTTAAAAGCGAACATGGAAGTTCAAATTCAATCTTATGAAGGTGAAACAATCGGTATTGAATTACCTAAAACTGTTGAACTTACAGTTACGGATACTGAACCAGGTATCAAAGGCGATACAGCAACTGGTGCTACGAAATCAGCTACAGTTGAAACTGGTTATACGTTAAACGTACCACTTTTCGTTAATGAAGGTGACGCATTAGTTATTAACACTTCTGACGGAAGCTATAGTTCAAGAGCATAATCGTCAAATCATTGCTAAGTTTGAACCATGATTCTCAATTTCTTATACAGCCTGCGTACCTTTAGCACTGTTGAGTTTTTTACTCAATATTAAGCTATTTACGTCGTGCTGACTTAAGAGATTGAGAATTTTTCTATATCAATAGGAAATTATAGCGTAAGCCTACCTATATTTCTGTTCATTGAAACTCATAAAATGTTACTATTACTATGTGTACATATTTATCAATTAAAATGATGTATCATACATGAGTTTAGGGTAAATGTATATGCGTGATTTACTTGAATTGATAAAATCTGTAAAGTAAAATAACAGGATAGACGAAATCTAACTGAAGGAGTCAGTCGAAATGAATTTTAAAGAGATTAAAGAATTAATAGAGATATTAGACAATTCTAACTTAACCGAAATTAATGTTGAAAGTAAGGGGAATAATGTAACACTTAAGAAGGAAAAAGAAGTTATCCGTGAAAGTGTTCAAGCTCAACCAGTACATAACCAACCTGCTCAACCACAAGCACCAGTCAATACGTCTGACCAATCAAACCCAGGTTCTAACGATCAAGAAGACGATGGTACGCAAAAAATTACTGCACCAATGGTTGGTACATTCTATAAAGCACCATCACCAGATGAACCTGCATATGTTCAAGTTGGAGATAAAGTATCTAACGAATCCACTGTTTGTATTTTAGAAGCTATGAAATTATTTAACGAAATTCAAGCCGAAGTATCAGGCGAGATTGTTGAAATTCTAGTAGAAGACGGACAAATGGTAGAGTATGGCCAACCGTTATTTAAGGTGAAATAATGATGAAGAAAATTCTAATTGCTAACCGTGGGGAGATTGCAGTTCGAATTATTCGAGCATGCCATGAACTAGGGATACAAACAGTAGCGATTTATTCTGAAGGCGATAAAGACGCTTTACATACTCAAATAGCAGATGAAGCATACTGTGTAGGTCCAACGCAATCTAAAGATTCATATTTAAATATTCCAAACATACTCTCAATCGCAACAGCAACTGGATGTGACGGGGTACATCCAGGTTATGGTTTCTTAGCGGAAAATGGGGATTTCGCTGAACTATGTGAAGCTTGCCAATTAAAATTTATTGGACCAAACTATAGCTCAATACAAAAAATGGGAATCAAAGACGTTGCTAAAGAAGAAATGAAACGTGCTGAAGTTCCTGTAGTTCCAGGTAGTGAAGGCTTAGTTGATTCCATTTCGGAAGCTAAGAAGACAGCTAAACGTATCGGTTACCCAGTTATCATTAAAGCAACAGCAGGTGGTGGCGGTAAAGGTATCCGTGTAGCTCGCGACGTTAAAGAGCTTGAAAACGGTTATAAGATGACTCAACAAGAAGCTGAGACAGCTTTCGGTAATGGCGGTTTATATCTTGAGAAATTTATAGAAAACTTTAGACACGTTGAAATTCAAATTATTGGTGATGAATATGGTAACGTTATTCACTTAGGGGAACGTGACTGTACGATCCAACGCCGTATGCAAAAGCTCGTTGAAGAAGCACCATCACCGATCATATCTGAAGATAAGCGTAAAGAAATGGGCGATGCGGCAGTACGTGCTGCTAAAGCCGTGAATTATGTCAATGCAGGTACAATTGAATTTATCTATGATTTAGATACGAATGACTTCTATTTCATGGAAATGAATACGCGTATCCAAGTTGAGCATCCTGTAACTGAAATGGTTACTGGAGTCGACTTAGTTAAACTACAAATCAAAGTAGCTATGGGCGAACGATTACCATACACGCAAGATGACATTCAGATTAATGGTCACGCGATGGAATTTCGTATTAATGCAGAGAACCCATATCAAAACTTCATGCCATCACCTGGTAAAATTGAGCAATACTTAACACCTGGTGGTATGGGCGTACGTATCGAATCTGCTTGCTATACAAACTATATGATTCCACCTTACTACGATTCTATGGTGGCCAAATTAATCGTGCATCAACCAACGCGTGATGAAGCGATTCAAACAGGTATTCGTGCATTAAGCGAATTTGTCGTGCTTGATATTGATACGACAATTCCATTCCATTTACGTTTATTAAATCATGATGTTTTCCGAAAAGGATTCTTTTCAACGAAATTCTTGGAAATTCATGATATTATGAATGGAGAATAATAGTTAATAAAGGAGGCAAAAACCATGGTTCAAGCTATTGCCAAAGAACACCCGAATTTAGGTAATGTAGAAATCGCACCAGAGGTTATTTCCGTCATCGCAAGCATTGCTGCATCAGAGGTTGAAGGCGTGCATGGATTGTTCTCTGATTTTAAAGATATAACATTAGAGCGATTCGGTAAGAGAAATCCAAGCAAAGGTATCAAAGTAGAAACGAAAGATAACGAAATTTATATTGATGTGTATTGTTCATTTAAATATGGCACACGCATTTCTGAGACTGCTCACAAAGTTCAAAATGCTATTCATAATTCAATAAAAACGATGTCTGCGATTACACCTAAACAAGTCAATATTCATATTTCTCACATCGAAGTGTCTCATAATAAAAAAGTGCGCTAGTAGAAATTTACAGAAATGAAGGAGCATAATATGAGTAGAACACAAGCAAGAGCTCAAGCTTTTCAAACTTTATTCCAATTAGAGATGAAAGATACCGAACTTTCAATTGATGAAGCGATTTCATTTATTAAAGATGATTATCCAGATTTAGACTTCGACTTCATTCACTGGCTTGTATCAGGCGTTAAAGATCATGAATCTGTTCTTGATAATAAGATTCAACCCTATTTAAAGGACTGGACGATTTCTCGTCTTTTAAAATCTGATCGCATCATTCTACGTATCGCTACTTATGAAATCGGTTATAGTGATACGCCTGATAAAGTTATCATTAATGAAGCCATCGAACTTGCCAAGCAATATAGTGACGAAGGTCACTACAAATTTGTGAACGGCGTATTAAGTAATATTATTAAAAATGATTGAGTGATTTTATGTCAAAATATCTAAGTGTTTCAGCACTCACGAAATACATTAAATATAAATTTGATCAAGACCCGCATCTTCAAACGGTGCTTATTAAAGGTGAAATCTCCAACTTTAAAAAGCACTTTAGCGGTCACCTTTACTTTGCTTTAAAAGACAAAGGAAGCGTAATCAGCGCGATGATGTTTAAAGGAAATGCTTCAAAATTAAACTTTGAACCTAAAGAAGGTGACGAAGTTTTAATTGAAGCACGTGTTTCTGTTTATGAGGCACGAGGAAGTTATCAAATTTATGTTAATAAAATGCAATTAGATGGTATTGGTAACTTATACCAACGACTTGAAGAACTTAAGAAGAAGTTACACAAAGCAGGCTATTTTGATCAATCTCTTAAAAAGCCCATTCCAAAATACCCTCAAAAAATTGCAGTATTAACAGCGAGCACGGGTGCTGCGATTCGAGATATTCACTCTACGATTAATAAGCGCTATCCACTTGTGGAACAAGTTCAAATCAATACCTTAGTACAAGGTAAACAAGCGAAACAGGATATTATTCAAAACATTCAAAAGGCTGATGCATTAGGTGTAGACACGATCATTATCGGTCGTGGTGGCGGTTCTATAGAAGATTTATGGAACTTTAATGAAGAAGAAGTTGTTCAAGCAATATATGAATGCCAAACGCCAATTATTTCAGCGGTTGGTCACGAGACTGACTTCACGCTTAGTGACTTTGTAGCTGATGTTAGAGCTGCCACACCTACGCAAGCAGCTGTAATCGCGACTCCTGATAAGTATGAGTTACTTCAACAACTAAAACAAACGAAGTTAACACTTACAAGGTCAATGCAACAACTTTTAAAACATCATTCCAAACATTTATCTCATCTATCATCTTATTATAAGTTCAAACAACCTACATTACTTTATGATCAACAACTTCAAAGGAAAGATGATCTTGAAAAGCAACTTATACAAACAATGATGTTGAGAATTCAAAACACGACCTATCAATTAAGCTTGTATAATCAACGTTTTAATCTCAAACAATTAAATGAACGTGTGACTCATCTAAATGAGACAAAAGCTAAGTTAAGTTCTAGGCTTCAACAAACAATGAAATCAACCTTAAAGCATCATCAAAATGCCTATGTAAATAAACTAGAACGACTTAACAATCTCAGTCCTACTAACACGATGCTACGTGGTTATACCATCGTGAATAAAGACGATAAAGTTGTGACGAGCACACAAGCTTTAAAAGAAAATGATGAAATTGAACTTACTATGAAGGATGGCAACGTCGATGCAATCGTAAAGAAAGTTAGGTGTAAAAATGAGTAAGAAGCAAAACTTTGAAGACATGATGCAAGAACTTGAAAACATTGTTCAAAAGCTTGATAACGAAACAGTTTCCCTAGAAGAGTCGTTAGAACTCTATCAACGCGGCATGGAATTATCAACGAAATGTGATCAAACGCTTAAAAATGCTGAAGAAAAAGTGAACGAAATGATTAAAGAAGAAGAGGATAATAATCATGATAACGCCACACATGAAGCAAACAATTGATGATATAAATAACGTCATCGAACAATCGATTGAAACTTCAGAACTGAATACGAACCTAGAAGAAAGCATGCGCTATTCACTTCAAGCAGGCGGGAAACGTATTCGCCCCTTACTCATGTTACTTACCATTGATATGATTGATCCTAACGCCGTACAAAATGGTTATCAAACCGCTATAGCGCTAGAGATGATTCATACGTACTCACTGATTCATGACGATTTACCCGCTATGGACAACGATGACTATAGACGTGGTAAATTAACGAATCATAAAGTTTATGGTGAATGGAAAGCCATTCTAGCCGGAGATGCGCTTTTAACAAAAGCATTCGAAATCATCACGAAAGATGAGAAGCTAGAACCAACGATTCAGGTTCAATTAATCAAAGACCTAGCTATCGCAAGTGGACATATGGGCATGATTGGTGGTCAAACGATTGATATGGAGAGTGAAGATAAGACAATCTCACTATCGCAACTTGAAACCATTCATCGCTATAAAACTGGTGCTTTACTTAAATACGCTGTTTTAGCAGGTGCACACATTGCGAAAGTAGATGGGAAATACCTTAATGCATTAGATACATTCGGCGATGCACTTGGGATGATTTTCCAAATTAAAGATGATTTACTTGATATATATGGTGACGAAGCCGAAATCGGTAAACCGACAGGAAGCGACGTTGCGAACAATAAAAATACATATGTTTCATTATTAGGCGAGAAAGAGACAAACGCACGTCTACATGCATATGTCGATCAAGCTCACAACGCTTTAAACGAATTAGAAAATGAATTTGATACATCAGAGCTCCAAGAAATCACAAAATTAATGTATCAACGCACGAAATAAATAGTCATTACACTTTACGTTTACATTAATTGGGTATTATGATTAACTTAAATGATTAAACGTAACTTGCATATGAATTATTTCAACTTAAATTAAGGGTGATATATGTGGATATAGAAAAAATACAGGATCCATCATTCTTAAAAAGTCTTAATGACGAGGAACTGATTCAACTTAGCGAAGAAATCAGAACATTTCTCATCAAAAAATGTTCGATCACTGGTGGACATATTGGTGCTAACTTAGGTGTTGTTGAATTAACACTTGCATTACACAAGTATTTTGATAGTCCTACTGACAAGATACTTTTCGATGTGGGGCATCAATCATATATTCATAAAATATTGACTGGCCGTGGTGAACAATTTGATACATTACGACAATATAAAGGATTATGTGGATTCCCTAAATTAAAAGAGTCTGAACATGACGTGTGGGAAGCAGGTCACAGTTCAACATCTTTATCAGCAGCACATGGTATGGCGAAAGCACGTGATATAAGAGGCGAAGACCATCACGTTGTTCCAATTATTGGTGACGGTGCTTTAACAGGTGGTATGGCACTTGAAGCTTTAAATAATATTGGCCATGATAAAACGAATATCAATATCATTTTAAATGATAACGAAATGAGTATTGCCCCGAACGTTGGCGCAATGCATAATATGTTAGGCCGTATTCGCATGAATCAAGGCTATAATCGTCTAAAAGTAGATGCGGAAACTGTACTAAGCAAGTTACCAGGTGGCAGTCGATTACGTGAATCAGCTGATCGTTTAAAAGATAGCTTGAAATACCTCGTGGTAGACGGTGCCTTTTTTGAAGAGTTAGGTATTCGTTACATCGGACCAGTCGATGGACATAATTTCCACGAACTTAGAGAGTCAATTGAGACAGCTAAATCAATCGATAAACCAGTCATTATTCATGTTGTAACGAAAAAGGGTAAAGGTTATAAGCCAGCTGAACTCGATACAATCGGTACTTGGCATGGTCTTGGACCTTATAAACTTGAAACTGGTGAACAGATTAAAGGTACTAGCGCTGGTCCTTCATGGAGTCAGTTTATGAGCGATGAAATACTTCATTATGCAAAATCAGACAAACGTGTCGTAGCGATCACACCTGCAATGCCAGTAGGTTCTAAGTTAACGAAATTCCAAAATGAATTACCAGAGCAATTCTTTGATGTTGGTATCGCAGAACAACATGCCGTTACGATGGCTGCAGGTATGGCTGTAGACGGTATGAAACCGTACGTAGCGATTTATTCAACATTCTTACAACGTGCTTTTGACCAAGTGTTACACGATGTGGATCGTCAAAACTTAAACGTTATCTTTGGTGTTGACCGTGCTGGATTAGTTGGTGCAGACGGTGAAACACACCAAGGTGTCTTTGACATTGGTTTCTTAAGTCAGTGTCCTAATATGACAATTATGATGCCTAAAGATGAGAATGAGGCACAACATCTCGTTCATACTGCCATGAAATATGAAAATGGCCCAGTCGCAATCCGTTATCCAAGAGGTAATGGTTTAGGTGTGCCACTCGACACAACGAAACAAGAACTACCTATTGGTAAATGGGAAGTTATCCATGAAGGTAGCGATGTTGCACTTATTAGCTATGGACCAAGCGTTTCAATGATTGAGAAGGCGCAAGAGCTGCTTGAAGATTATGGTATCAAAGCGTCAGTAATTAATGCACGCTTTATCAAGCCAATGGATGAATCTCTACTAATGACGTTAGGTCGTAAGCAAACACCAATGATTATTGTTGAAGAAGCAATGTTAACGGGTGGACTAGGTAGTCAAATTCAATCATTTCTTATGGATAATCAATTTCTTAATCAAACTAAACGCTTTGGTATTATTAATGAGTATATCGAACACGGTGACGTTTCAGAAATCCTTCGTGACATCGGTTTAACTGCCGAAAACATTGTGAAAGCAACAACTGAAATGCTTTCAACACACAATCTTAAACAATCTCTTTAATACACATCGAATGCTTTTTTACTTCCTTGAAAAGTACTTTAGCATTCTTAGATGGACTTAAGACATTTAAACGAGTAAAGCTTTTATGCTTATTCATTCAATTTCTAAATCGCGATTGTAATAGGTCGAGACCTAGAATGAACGCCATATCGAAATTGACTTACATGTCTTAAGTCCTTTTTTTGATTTTAATGTATTGAATTTCCCTTCATCGTGTATTAAAGTCACAAAACCGGCTTAATCGCTCGTAATAAGAAACGTAGTTATCTATTAAATCGCTGACTTTCAAATGCGTCATAATCATGCATTTATTCAATTTATACATAAACGAAAAATCAAAACATTCGTGAATACCCTTACATTACATGGTTATTAGTAGTTGTAAAAATTTGCTTGTGATAAAATGAATGTATAAATATTCAAAATAAGAGGTGTTCGTCGTGGCCAAGAAATCGGTTAGACACATTAAAATCAGAGAAATTATCACAAATGAACAAATTGAAACTCAAGAAGAGTTAGTCAAAAGACTGAACGATTTTGAATTAAATGTCACTCAAGCGACAGTTTCTCGTGACATTAAAGAGTTACAACTTATTAAAGTGCCAGCACCAACCGGCCATTATGTCTATAGTTTGCCTAACGACCGCAAGTATCACCCTTTAGAAAAACTAGGTCGTTATTTAATGGATTCGTTCGTTAATATAGAAGGTACTGACAATCTTTTAGTACTTAAAACGTTACCAGGTAATGCGCAATCAATCGGTGCGATACTCGATCAAATCGATTGGGACGAAGTACTTGGTACCATTTGTGGTGATGATACATGTTTACTTATTTGCAGAAACAAAGATGCAGCTAAGGAAATTAAAGACAGAATCTTTAATATGCTATAGGATGTGAGAATATGCTACAAACATTATCAATACGCCAGTTTGCGATTATAGACGAACTGGAAGTTCATTTTGGCGATGGCTTAACGGTACTTAGTGGTGAAACGGGTGCGGGTAAGTCCATCATCATCGACGCGATTGGTCAATTAATAGGGGTACGCGCGTCACATGATTTTGTACGTCATGGTGCTAAGAAAGCGACTATTGAAGGTATCTTTGATATCGATAATGCGAAAGATGCTATCGCTATTTTAAAGGATATGGACATCGATGTAGACGAAGATTTCTTAATCGTGAAACGTGAAATCTTTAGTTCGGGTAAAAGTATATGCCGAATTAATAATCAAACTGTGACGCTTCAATCTTTGCGAAAGGTCATGCAGGAATTATTAGATATCCATGGCCAGCACGAGACGCAGTCTCTTTTGAAGCAGAAATATCATCTCACGCTATTAGATCAGTATGCTGAAGGTCAATATGATAAGGAGCTCAAACAGTATCATAAGACGTATGAAGCATATGTGAGTAAAAAGAAAGAGCTTAAGAATTTAGAGTCTGCTGACCAAGCGTTGTTACAACGTTTAGACTTAATGAAGTTTCAGTTCGATGAATTAAAAGAGGCCCATCTTAAAGAAGGAGAAATTGAAGACCTTGAGGCTGAAATAAAGCGGATACAAAACTCTGAACAATTGAGTTACGCGCTTAATAATGCGCACGTGGTGCTTACAGATGAGAATGCGATCCCTGATCGTTTATACGAACTATCAACGGAACTTCAAAATATCAACGAAATCATCCCTGATCAGTATCAAGAGCTCAAAGATCAAGTCGACCAGTTTTATTATCTGCTCGAAGATGCCAAACATCAGATTTATGATGAAATGAGTAATACAGAATTTGATGAGCAATATTTAAATGAATTAGAGTCACGTATGAACTTGCTTAATAACTTAAAGCGTAAGTACGGCAAGGACATTAAGTCGTTACTGCTTTATCAAGAAACGATCGCGGATGAGATTCATAAAATTGAGAACTATGAAGAAAGTTCAGCGGAACTACGTAAAGAGATAGAAGAATTGTACGATAAGGTCATTAAATACGGTGAGCAACTATCCAAGAAACGCCGTAAAGTAGCCCAAGAGTTACGCGACCATATTGTAGATGAAATCCAAAATCTACAAATGAAGGATGCAAACCTTGAAATTTCCTTCAAAAAGTTAGATTCACCATCTCATGACGGCTTAGAATTTATTGAGTTCCTAATTAGTCCGAATAAAGGAGAACCGTTAAAGAGCCTGAATAAAGTCGCATCAGGCGGGGAATTATCTCGTATTATGCTCGCGTTGAAAAGTATTTTTGTTAAATCTCGTGGTCAAACGGCTATATTATTTGATGAGGTGGATTCTGGCGTATCCGGTCAAGCCGCTCAAAAGATGGCTGTTAAGATGAAAGACATTGCAAAGCATATCCAGGTCATCTGTATTTCGCACTTACCACAAGTAGCAGCTATGAGTGACCATCACTTATTTATTTCAAAGGTTGAAAAAGATGACCGTACGACAACATCCGTTCAAGAGCTAGAAGGTGACAACCGAATTGATGAAGTCGCACGAATGATCTCAGGTGCACAAGTTACATCGATTACACGCGAGAACGCGAAAGAAATGATTGAACAAAATAGTCGCTAAGGAGCTGAACTAAATCATGCAATTTAAAGATGTATTAAATGATATAGACAATCTCAAAGGTCGCATCGGTATTGTTGCAGCAAACGATGAATCAACTTTAAAGGCAATGATTGATGTCCTACACCATACAAGCGCACAACTAGTTTTATATGATGTAACTGATACATCAGAAATGGTACGTTCATTCGATTTATCCCAATCAGATTACGAACGCATTGATATCAAGACATACCAAGATGAAAGTGACATGCTTGAACATGTTTTTAACGACATTGCGTCGAAAGAAATTGACGTCATCTTTAAAGGTAATATCACGACTTCAAAGATCTTAAAGGCCGTACTTAAATATGAAAAGCAAGTTCAAGACCAATGTTTCTTATCGCATGTAGCATGTTTCGATATCCCAGATTACCATAAATTACTTATGATTTCGGACGTTGCTTTAAACGTGTTACCAAGTGTTGAAGATAAGATGAACATGATCCATAACATTGAGCCCTTTGCGAGAGAAATCGGGTATACGTCATTAAACGTTGCGATGCTGTCATCTGTAGAATATGAAACAAAGAACATTCCTTCGACTATCGACGCGAAAGCAGTCGCTGAGCATTATCAACAACAAACGTCTGATGTGAATGTCGTAGTTGATGGTCCTTTCGCGTTTGATAATGCGATTGATAAGCACAGCGCGATCAAGAAGCAAATTTCATCCCAAGTAGCTGGTGAAGCTGACGTGATTATCGTGCCTCAACTCGACGTGGGGAACGCGATTTATAAGACATTAACGTATTTCAGTAATGCGAACGTTGCGAGCATTATCTTAGGGGCTTCATTACCGATAGGAATCACGTCTCGTGCCGATAGCGTTAAGAACAAGTATTTAACCGCTATTCTCACTTTAAAAGCCATTTAAATCAGTTACGTTTGTCGAATTGTAACTTAAATGATTGCACTCATTTACGAATACGTATAATTTTAAATTGGAAAACATATCATAGTATAATAAAAAACGGAAAGAGATTATTGCTTATGGAAACGAAAATTTTAGTTTTAAATTTAGGAAGTACATCTTCAAAAATTGCAATTTATTTTGATAATCAATGTGTCTTTTACGAAAACTTAAAACATGATATGGCGTTAACATCCTTGCCTTTATCCGAACAAGAAGGGAAACGTCTTGAAGAAATTCATGCACGCATACGTACAGAAGGCTATGATTTACATCACTTTGATGGTATAGCTTGTCGAGGCGGTCTTGTAAAACCGATTGAAGGCGGGGTGTATCATGTCACGAAAGAAATGGTTGCAGACCTTTCATCTTTTAAATATGGTTCCCACGCATCAAATTTAAGTGCCATGACTGGTTACACGTTAGGTAATATGTACGGTGTACCTGTTTATACACTTGATCCACCTGTAACTGATGAATTTATACCAATCTCACGTGTTACAGGTATTAAAGGTGTAGCCCGTAAAAGTGTTTATCATGCCTTAAACCAAAAGGCTGTAGCACGTATGTATGCGAAGTCCGTTAATCGACCATATGATGAGATTAATGTGATCGTTGCGCATATGGGCGGTGGCACAACAGTTGGTGCCCATCTTAAAGGCAAAGTTGTCGATGTGAACGATGGTTTACTAGGAGAAGGTCCAATGAGTCCAGAACGTGCAGGTTCAGTACCTAACGACGCGCTCTATCAATACGGCTTTGAACGACAGATGTCACCTAAGGACTTCAATCATTTCTTAAGCCGTAAGACAGGCTTCATATCACTTTGTGGTTCTAATGATGTTGAGTCTATATGTCGTGAGATGGATCAAAACGCTGAATATAAGTTAGCCGTAGACAGTTGTATTTATCAAGTTTCAAAGGCAATTGGTGAACGTTCAATTTCTTTAAAAGGACAGGTTGACCAAATTATTTTGACAGGTGGACTTGCTTATAACACTTATATAACAGACGAAATCAAACGTTACGTTGATTGGATAGCACCTGTTACGATTTACGCAGGTGAAAAAGAAATGGATGCTTTAGCCACACGTGTATATGATTTATTTATTGATCATGAAGAAGCTAAAGACTATCGTTAGGAGTTGAACAATGTCTAAAGAACAATACGATTTAGTCGTTATTGGCGGCGGTACGGCAGGTTATTCTGCTGCAATCCGTGCAAGTCAATTAAAAAAGTCCGTTGCACTTGTTGAAGAACATCAACTTGGTGGAACGTGTTTACATAGAGGATGTATTCCTACGAAAGCATTACTTAAATCAGCTAAAGTTTTAGATACGATTAAACATGCAAGTGAATTCGGTATCGAAACTGAAGCTTTTAAATTAAATGTCGACCAAATATTTGGCCGAAAAGATACAGTTGAGAACCAAATGTATCAAGGCGTCAAACATCTTATGAAGCAGAATAAAATTGACGTTTACCACGGACGTGGGCGCTTACTAGGTTCATCGATATTCTCACCTCAAAGTGGCACGGTATCTGTTGAATATGAAGATGGTGAATCAGAATTATTACCGAACCACCATGTATTGATTACTACAGGTTCTAAACCAATGTCACTACCTTTCTTACCATTTGACCATAAACAAATTTTATCGAGTGATGATTTATTACAAATGACGTCATTCCCTGATTCTATTGCGATTATCGGTGGTGGCGTGATAGGTATCGAATTTGCATCAATGCTTAATGACTTTGGTGTAGACGTACATATAATAGAAGGTAGCTCCTCGATTCTACCGAATGAGAGTCCGAGAATCGTTACGCAGTTGCGTAGGGCTTTTCAAGAGAAGGGCATTCATATTTATGAAAATGTCATGCTTGATGAAGACGCGATTAAACAAGGCGATACGGTTTCCATTCAATTACAAGACCAAACGATTGAGGTTGAGAAAGTGCTCGTTGCGATTGGTCGTGCACCTTTAACGGATGATCTAGGGCTTAATAATACGAAAGTTCAACTGGATGACCGTAACTTTATCCAAGTAAGTGACTACATGCAAACGGACGATAGTCATATTTATGCGGCAGGCGATTGCATTGGTCAACTTCAACTTGCGCATGTGGGTTCTAAGGAAGGTATCACGGCTGTTGAACATATGTTTGACCAACGTCCAATTGAAATCGATTATAACAAGATGCCTAAATGTATTTATGCGCAACCTGAGATTGCATCAATTGGTATGACCTTTGAAGCAGCGAAGTCTCAAGGCTTTAAGGCGAAGAAGCACAAAGTGCCTTTTCAAGCGAATAGCAAAGCAGTCATTGAAAGTCTCACGCCACAGGACGGTATGTGTGAAATGGTTGTTGAAGAAGGGTCTAATGAGATACTCGGTTTAAGTATGATTGGTCCTAACGTAACTGAACTGATTAATGAAGTTTCACTGCTTCAATTTATGAATGGTTCAACGTTAGAACTTGGTTTAACTACGCATGCACATCCATCAATCGGTGAAGTGCTTATGGAGATGGGTTTAAAAACAGAGAATAGCGCGATTCATGTCTAATAAGGAGGCAAATTGATGATAGATTATAAAGAAGTGGGTTTGACTGAATCAGATTTAAAGAAAATGTATGAATGGATGGATCTAGGTCGTAAGCTAGATGAAAGAATGTGGCTCTTGAACCGCGCCGGTAAGATTCCGTTTGTAATTAGTTGCCAAGGCCAAGAGGCAGCGCAAATTGGTATGGCATATGCGATGGAACAAGGCGATATTACGTCTCCTTATTATCGTGATTTAGCACTTGTGACGGCACTTGGTATGCCTGTTCTTGATACGATGATGTCGACGTTTGGTAAACGTGACGATGTCAGTTCGGGTGGTAAACAGATGCCATCACATTTCAGTCGTAAAGAAAGTGGTATTATTTCACAAGGTTCAACTGTCGCAACTCAAGTACTTCACGGTGTAGGTGCTGCGCTTGCGATGAAGATGGATGGTAAAGAGAACATCGCGTTAACGACTTTAGGTGAAGGTTCATCCAGTCAAGGTGACTTTCACGAAGGTTTAAACTTCGCTGGTGTTCATAAGCTACCTTTAATTTGCGTTATCGAAAATAATAAATACGCCATTTCAGTACCACAAAACTTACAATATGCGTCTGAGAAACTATCAGACCGTGCAATAGGGTACGGCATGCATGGTGAACAAGTCGACGGTAATGATCCTATCGCGATGTATAAAGTTATGAAAGAAGCCCGTGCACGTGCATTAGCTGGTGAAGGTCCATCGTTAATTGAAGCGATGTGTTCAAGATTAACACCCCATTCATCAGACGATGATGATTCGTACCGTACAACGGATGAGAAAGATGAAGACAAGCGTTTAGATTGTAACGTACGCTTTAAGCATTACCTCTTAGATAACGGTGTGTGCGATGAAGCTTGGTTCGACGAAGTTGATCAAAAGCACAAAGATATCGTTAATAAAGCGACGAAAGATGCGGAGAAATCAAGTTATCCATCTATCGAGGAAACGTATACGCATGTTTATGAAGAAGGGAGCTTCCAAAATGGCTAAAATTTCATATTTAGATGCGATTCACCAAGCACTTGATCAAGCTATGGCTAAAGACGACCAGGTTTACTTACTAGGTGAAGATATCGGTAAGAAAGGCGGTGTATTCGGCGTAACGAAAGGCTTACAAGATAAATACGGTTTATACCGTGTGCTTGATACGCCGCTCGCTGAATCTAATATCGTCGGTACTGCGATCGGTTCCTCTATGGTAGGTAAACGACCAGTTGCGGAGATACAGTTTGCTGAGTATATTTTACCTGCGACCAATCAAATTATGAGTGAAGCGGCTAAGATTCGTTACCGTTCGAATAACGATTGGAACTGCCCACTTACGATTCGTGCGCCATTTGGTGGCGGTATTCATGGTGCTTTATATCACTCACAAAGTATCGAAAGTGTCTTTGCATCAACGCCTGGTCTCACAGTTGTTATCCCTTCATCACCATATGACGCGAAAGGCTTATTGCTTGCTTCAATTGAGTCCAATGACCCTGTCTTATACTTCGAACATAAGAAAGCTTATCGCTTATTAAAAGAAGAAGTGCCTGAAGATTATTACACAGTGCCTTTAGGTAAGGCAGATGTAAAACGTGAAGGTAGCGATTTAACCGTCTTTACATATGGTTTATGCGTCAATTACTGCCTTCAAGCTGCCGATATGCTTAAAGAAAAAGGTATTGAAGTAGAGGTTGTCGACCTTCGTACCGTGTATCCGCTTGATAAAGAGACAATTATCGAACGCGCGAAAAAGACAGGTAAGAACTTACTTGTTACCGAAGATAATCTTGAAGGTAGCGTCATGTCAGAGGTTGCTGCAATCATCGCTGAAAATTGTTTATTCGACTTAGATGCACCGATTATGCGTCTAGCGGGTCCTGACGTGCCTGCGATGCCGTTCGCGCCGCCACTTGAAGATGAGTTTATGATGAACCCTGAAAAGATTAAAGCTAAAATGAAAGAGCTTGCGGAATTTTAAGGAGGGCCTACGATGGAAATTAAAATGCCTAAATTAGGTGAAAGTGTGCACGAAGGGACAATTGAACAATGGTTAGTTAAAGAAGGCGACACAGTTGAAGAATATGATCCGCTTTGTGAAGTTATCACAGATAAAGTTACAGCCGAAGTGCCATCTTCATACGCGGGTACGATTACTGAAATTATCGCAATTGAAGGAGAAACCATCGAAGTTGGAACAGTCATTTGTAAGATGGTGGTAGAAGGTGATGATAGTGCGGACAATGAGCCAACGTCTGATGCCGAGGATGCACAATCTGAAAGTCCGTCTCAAGACACTTCCTCTTCTGAAAAGCCAAATAAAGATAATCAGGCGCAAACGTCTAAACCTGCTTCAAATCAACCTAAGAACAATGGTCGTTATTCACCAGTTGTCTTTAGATTAGCGTCAGAACATAATATTAACTTAGCCGATGTTGAAGGTACAGGTAACTTAGGACGTGTTACTAAGAAAGATATCGAACGTGTTATTCAAGAAGGCCCAAGTACAGCTATTGATCAAACGAGCGCTGAGCCATCATCTCAAGCACCACAAAGCACACCTACAACAGCTTCAAGCGATGACCATGCCAATGCTTCAAGTATTCCAGTAGATGGTGTTCGTCGTCAAATCGCGAACAAGATGGTACAAAGTGTTACAGAAATTCCACACGCATGGATGAAAGTAGAAGTCGATGCGACAGAGCTTGTTAAAACAAGAAACCATTACAAGAAAGACTTTAAAAAGAACGAAGGCTATAACTTAACGTTCTTCGCCTTTTTCGTAAAAGCAGTCGCAGAAGCCTTAAAACAATTCCCAATGCTTAACAGTAGTTGGCAGGGTAGCGAAATTAAAGTCCACAAAGACATCAATATTTCTATTGCGGTCGCTTCAGAAAACAAGCTTTTCGTGCCTGTGATAAAGCACGCCGATGAAAAGTCCATTAAAGGTATCGCGCGTGAAATCGACAGTTTAGCTCATAAAGCACGCAATAACCAATTAACACAAGCCGATATGGAAGGTGGTACCTTCACTGTGAATAACACAGGTTCATTCGGTTCAGTCTCTTCAATGGGTATTATCAATCACCCTCAAGCGGCTATCTTACAAGTCGAATCAATCATTAAACGCCCAATGGTCATTAACGATATGATTGGTATTCGTGATATGGTGAACTTATGTATCTCAATTGACCATCGTATCTTAGACGGTTTAATGGCCGGTCAATTTATCAACTATATTAAAGACCGTATTGAGTCATATACCATTGAACATACGCAAATCTTTTAATTTGGCTAATTGAATAACGCCCTTCAATCTAGTAAAATTAAATTAACACTAACAGTAATAGAGAGGGGTTTACCATGGATTTAAATTTTGATTTATATATGAATAACGTGGTTGAACAAGCACGTAATGAAATAGAAGCAGCTGGCTACGAACAGCTTACAACAAGCGAGGAAGTCGACAAAGTCTTATCACAAGACGGTACAACGCTTGTAATGGTTAACTCAGTTTGTGGTTGTGCTGGCGGTATCGCACGCCCAGCAGCGCAACACGCATTACACTATGATGCATTACCAGATCGATTAGTAACTGTATTCGCTGGTCAAGATAAAGAAGCAACTCAAAAAGCACGTGAATACTTTGAAGGCTTCCCACCATCAAGTCCATCATTTGCACTTGTTAAAGATGGTAAAGTTCAAGAGATGGTAGAACGTCATCAAATCGAAGGCCACGAAATTATGGATGTTATCAACCAACTTCAAGCCTTATTCGATAAATATTGTGAAACGAAATAATAAGGAGTATCGCCATGTTACGTTTAAATCCATATCGCATTGGATTTAGGACCATTAAAACGGCGATCGGTATGGCACTAGGCGTCATAATTGCTAAACTTATAGGTTTAGATAATTTTGCATCTAGTGCCATTTTAGTTGTACTGTGTATTAAAGATACGAAAGTACATTCATTAAACGCCATCGTTTCACGTTTTATATCTTGTCTAATTGCGATATTACTCGGCTTTTTAATCTTTCAGCTACTTGGTCAGTCCGCCATTGTACTCGGACTCATTGTCTTAATTTTTATTCCATTGACCGTTTCTTTAAAAGTCCAAGAAGGCGTCGTAACGAGTATCGTTATCTTATTACACATCTTTAACGCGAAGACACTCGACTTTAATCTTATAATCAACGAAGTGTTATTACTCTTTGTAGGTCTTGGTATCGCATTCTTAATGAACTTAATTATGCCGAGCTTAGACCGTAAGTTAAAGGACTATAAAAATCGTATTGAATCAAGTTTTACAGAAATTCTCATGCAGTTTGGTGAGCATTGTAAGCACCCAAACACATCGCCAAACTTCTCATTCAATACAGTTGAAACGAATATAAAGAAAGCGAAATCATACGCTTTCCGAGATGTTAAAAACCATTACGTACGTAATGAAAACTCATATTACAATTACTTTAATATGCGTGAAGAACAGTTAGATGTACTTAAACGTATACAAGCCTTAATCGGCGAAATTAGCACTGATGATCCAATACATCAGGATATTGCGCAGCTTTTCCAAGAGATCGCACTGAACGTGAATAGTAATAACTACACGTTATTACGTTTACACTCGCTATATGAAATCAAACTCAACCTTGAAAAACACGATTTACCTAAAACACATGCTGAGCTAAAATCTCGCGCGAGCATCATACAGATCTTGAATGAAATGGAAGTTTACTTAAAACTTAAATCAGAATTTGGGTCACTGAAACATCATAATCAAGTCATCGTATAAAGATAGGAGTGAAGGACATGTACTTTCCGAAATTCAATAAGATACAATGGGTAGGATTAGTTTTATTAATTATTGCATTAATAATTCTAATCATTCAAAACGTTATGTTTTTAACTGGAGCTACAAATGATTCTTCCTTTTTATTTACTATAGGCCTTATTTTAGGAGGATTACCGTTATTCATTAAATCAGATAAAATTTCTATTGTTTTAAACTTATTAGCATGCATTTTTATGGTTGCTCATATCATTTTACTTTTTATGTGAGGGTGATAGAAGTGGCATTTAAGGAATTTGACAAATACCTATGGATAGCATTCATTTTGTATACGATTATGATTGTCCTTAGCGTAGTCCACGATGTGATGGCTACGTTTGGACTAGCCAAAGATCCTAATTATTTTCTAACATTGGGCTTTATCTTTATAGGTGCCTCTATGATAATTAAAAACCGTTAGATTTCTTTCACTTTGGGATTAATCTCATGTGGATTCATGGTTATAAATATGATGATTTAGTCTTAAAAAATCGATCCCGTAGATAAAGAGAAGGGAGTTCATTTATGAGAGAACTAAATAAAAAAGAGAAAGTTTTATATGGATTAACGACGCTTGTAATAATAGCTGGAGTTGTGAAAGGAATTCTAAGATTATTCGGCGTAGTTAATGAATCAAACTTACTCGTTACGGTTACTTTAACTTGCATGTTAATTGCTCAGGTCGCTAAATCTGAAAGAATTTCCATTATATTTAACGTATTAATGATTATATCAGGTATATCATTGTTTATATGGGGCGATATCATTTAATGAATGAAAAGGCGAAGCGTCTGGGGTTTGAGCTCCAGACGCTTCTTTATTAAAAGAGGGAAAAGATTGATTAAGATTTGAATTGAAACTTGATGGTGAAACTCTAATCAAGTCTCATGCTCTTTCAAACTTGATGACGAAACTCTAATCAAGTCTCAGACCCTCTGGAACTTGATGAGCAATTCCTAATCAAGTCTCATTATAGAATATGTCATTAAGTTTTTATTCTTATGCGTATACTTTAATGAATCAACCCTATTTCTTGTATTTCATAATCCCACGAAAAAGGGGATTGATCGAATTTAACTTGAATCTCGGCTGGTTCGCCGTTTAAATCAATGCGGTAATAACCAATATCATCACTACCTTGATTGTCGCTATTTAAATGAAGGTTTACATGATCAGCTTTATTAAGTAAACGAGCTGTAGTTTTATCATTGCTCATTTGGCTTAAATGAGTGTTATCGTGTTTTTCAACATACGAATTAATTTGTGTCTCACTGGATTTAATCACCCAATAGTCGTAGAAAAAGAAAGCAAGAAGTAAGTATAAAATAATGAGTAGTAGGATAGTACCGCTAATATAAGATAAAGTTTTCATAAGTTGTCACCTGAATTTAAAATATTTATTATACTTCATTGTAGATTTTATTTAAGTACTATTTCAATTAATAAAATTTAGATTATTTCGTAACATTATTTAGCCAGCCATTATATTAAGTCTATAATTTTTAGAAAAACTATGTTAATTTATAAATACCTTATACATTATTTCTCACAAGGAGTATCTCTATGGATGAGTATGCAAAAGAGCATAAAGTTTTAACAACACTTTTAGGATTAGTCGTTATAGGCATGTTAGTATTAGATATACTTAATACCGTTGGGATTATTCACGGTGAAGCAAACTACTTACTAACTTTCAATACAATATTTGTCTTCTTAGCCTATATCGTTGAAAGCAGAAAGCTACAAATCATTTTTAGTACAATAGCATTAATATTTATAATAGTTCATATCATTATTACTCATTAAATATTGTTGCGTCTAGGGTTTGGTACTCCAGACGCTTCTTTATTATTAAGGGAAACGATTGATTATGATTTTATTTGAGACTTGATGGTGAAACTCTCATCAAGTCTCAGGCCCTTTGAAACTTGATGACGAAACTGTAATCAAGTCTCAACCCCTTCCAAACTTGATGGCGAAACTCTAATCAAGTCTCAGACCCTTCCAAACTTGATGAGCAACTCCTAATCAAGTCTCAGGCCCATCCAAACTTGATGGCGAAACTCTAATCAAGTTTCGCTACGGCACGTAACCTCCATTTTCAAGAAAATCCCTCAAACCAATCAAAAAAGCGACAACTGATCTAGCCTTAACACTAGAACAAGTTGTCGCGTCGCTCATTTTATATTATGATTTCTTAATTTATCCCATCATTGGCGCTAAGCTGGATAATAATAGCGCTACTACTACTGCGATTAACATCACAATAACTACGATTCTACGTATGTTTCCGTTTCTCATATTTGAACCTCCAAAATATTATCTTGGTATTATTATACCGAGATTAATTCATGAATTCTAGTACATTTCGTGAAACCGTCGTGTTAAGATATATGCGTATGCAACCATAAGACGAATAGAGATAAGGATGAAAATATGAACAAAGCGCGTCTACGTAAAACTTTCATGGAACTCGTTCAAATCGATTCTGTATCAGGTCACGAAGGTCAGCTACAACGTTATTTAAAGCAAGCATTTGCCGAATTAGACTTTGAAGTACAAGAAGATGACGCCATGAACGACACGGGTTTCGGTGCGAACAACCTCATTTGTACGCTTGAAGCGAATGCACCGTATCAGCACGCGATGTTGTTTACGAGCCACATGGACACGGTTCAACCAGGTCAGAACGTGAAACCTATCATTCAAGACGGTTACATATATTCAGAGGGCGAGACGATACTGGGTGCTGATGATAAAGCAGGCATCGCAGTACTCCTCGAAACATTTAAAACGATTCAAGAAGACGCACTCCCGCATGGTAAGATTCAAATCCTGCTCACAATTGGCGAAGAGTCAGGGCTTCTCGGAATCAAAGCGCTAGACCCTGACATGATTAAGAGTGATATGGGATTCACGCTTGATGCTACGAAACCAGTAGGCGAAACCGTTATCGGCGGACCTGCACGCACGCATTTTAAAGTGACGATTATTGCTCCCCCTGGAAAAGCCCAACTCAGTGCCACTCAAATCGCAAGCAGGGTCATCCAACAACTTGAACTTGGAACAATCGACGAACAAACGAAAGTAACGCTCATGAAAATGGGCGGTGAACCGTTCGCTAAAAGCGACGCGGTACGACTTGAATTTGAACTTAAGTCCTTCTCAAATGAAACTATTAGACAAGTCGCACGAACAATGAAGCAAACGATTGAAGAAACTACTTCGATGCTAAATGCGAAAGCACTGATGGAAATAATCGAACTCTATCCAGCCTTCAAAGTTCAGGAAGATACGAATGTCGTGACCATCGCTGAAGAAAGTGCTAAGCGTATAGGACTTGAACCAGAAACATCTACCGTACTAAGCGGGTCAGATGGTACAATTCTAAACCAATACGGGCTTGAAACGGTTATCCTTGGTGTCGGCTTTGAAGACATTCATACGACATCTGAAAGAATCGCGATACAAAGCCTAGAGGATTTAACGAGGCAAACGCTTGAAATAATTGCGCTAGGGCTTTTCAAAGAGAGTGAATTAATATGAAAGTTGTGTTCGAAATATGGTACAATCAATTTGAATTTATAATAAGAGAGGTATGACAAATGACACAAGATATTGGTGTAATCGGATTAGCAGTAATGGGTAAAAACCTTGCGTGGAACATCGAATCACGCGGCAATACTGTATCTGTATATAATCGTTCTAGAGAAAAAACTGACGAAATGATTCAAGAATCAGAAGGGAAGAACATTGTTCCAACGTATTCTCTTGAAGAATTTGTGCAATCGTTAGAAAAGCCTCGTAAAATTTTATTAATGGTAAAAGCAGGCCAAGCTACTGATGCGACAATCGATCAATTATTACCTTTATTAGATTATGATGACATCTTAATCGACGGTGGTAACACGAACTATAACGACACGATCCGTCGTAACAAAGCTTTAGCTGAAAGTGGTATCAACTTCATCGGTACAGGCGTTTCAGGTGGTGAAATTGGTGCGTTAACTGGACCTTCGATAATGCCTGGTGGTCAAAAGGAAGCGTATCTTAAAGTGAAAGATATCTTAGAATCAATCGCTGCGAAAGCTGAAGACGGTGAACCATGTGTAAACTACATCGGTCCTAATGGCGCCGGTCACTATGTGAAGATGGTGCATAATGGTATTGAGTATGCGGATATGCAGCTAATTGCAGAAAGTTATATCTTAATGAAAGATTTATTAGGTATGACGCACACTGAGATCTCAAATACGTTCAAAGAGTGGAATCAAGGTGAGCTTGAAAGTTACCTAATTGAAATCACTGGCGATATCTTTAGTAAAGTTGACGATGACGGTAAAGTGCTCGTTGAACAAATTATGGATAAAGCTGGTCAGAAAGGTACTGGTAAGTGGACGTCTATCAATGCATTAGAACTTGGCGTACCTTTAACAATCATCACTGAATCTGTATTCGCGCGTTTCATTTCTTCATTAAAGGATGAGCGTACAAATGCTTCAAAAGCCCTTCACGGTCCTAAAGCAAACTTTGAAGGCGATAAAGCAGACTTCTTAGAAAAGATTCGTAAAGCCTTATACATGAGTAAAATTTGTTCATACGCTCAAGGTTTCCACCAAATGGCTGAAGCAAGTAAAGCTTACGAGTGGAACTTACAACTTGGCGAATTAGCGATGATCTGGCGTGAAGGTTGTATTATCCGTGCGCAATTCTTACAAAAGATTAAAGACGCATATGACAACAATGCAGAACTTGAAAACTTATTATTAGACGATTACTTCAAAGACATCGTGACAACATACCAAGATAGCTTACGTGACGTTGTGGCAGAAGGTGTTAAGAACGGTGTAGCAACACCTGGTTTCTCAGCAAGTATTAACTACTATGACAGCTATCGTACAGAGAACCTACCAGCTAACCTTATCCAAGCACAACGTGACTACTTCGGTGCACATACGTACGAACGTAAGGATAAAGAAGGCGTCTTCCATACAGAATGGAACAAAGGATAAATTAATATTAATTTTTGAAAATCGGGGCGACACGTCGCTCCGAATTTTTTTATATCTAAGTCCCGAACTTCATATTGAAGTTCAGGGCTTTTTATATACCTATTAATTATCAAGCTTCAAGCTACTTTATATACTATCTGCATAAATTCATTTAAATTCTAAGAAGCTTTATATTTTGATATAAACTTAAACACAATTTTGCTATACTGAATATAAATATAAATATAATTGTCGTAAATGTAAGATTTATGATTTTAACTTTTATTTTATGGGGTGGCGGTATGGCATATCAAAGCGAATTACAACTTGAAAATGATGTATTACAGCGTTTGAGTGAAATCGGCTATGAACGCGTGAACATCCATAATAAACAAACTTTAGAAGCTAATTTTCGTCAAATTATTAATGATAGACACCGTGATAAACTCGATGGTAAACCTTTATCTGACAAAGAATTTGAACGATTAATGCTTGATATAAACGGTAAAAGTGTATTCGATAGTGCATTGATTTTGCGAGACAAGTACGTCTTAAAGCGTGACGATGAATCTATCGTTTACCTCGACTTCTTAAATAAACAGAAGTGGTGCAAGAACACGTTTCAAGTCGCAAACCAAGTGAACGATCGCAAAGACTATCGCAGTCGCTATGACGTGACAATCCTGATTAATGGTCTACCGCTCGTGCAAATTGAGCTTAAACGTAGTGGTGTTGCTATTACTGAAGCGTTTAACCAAGTGAAGCGATACCACAAACAAAGTTTCACAGGTTTATTCCGATACATACAACTCTTCGTCATTAGTAATAAAATGGAAACGCGTTACTTTGCAAATAGTGATAAAGAACTTCTTAAAGGTTTTATGTTTTATTGGAGTGACGAAGCCAATAAACGTATTAATCACTTAAAAGATTTCATAGATGCTTTCTTATCGCCATGTAAGCTCGCTAAAATGATAAGTCGTTACATGATCGTTAACGAAGCTGATCGTATACTGATGGCACTTCGTCCGTATCAAGTTTATGCAGTTGAGGCATTGATTAATCAAGCGCTTGAAACAAACAACAATGGTTATATTTGGCATACAACTGGGAGCGGTAAAACACTAACGTCTTTTAAATCAAGCCAAGTACTTGCTGAAGAACCAGATATTAAGAAAGTCATCTTTTTAGTCGACCGTAATGATTTAGATGACCAAACATTAAGTGAATTTAATAAGTTTCAAGCTGATTCGGTAGACGATACTGAGAATACGAAGAAATTACTCGAGCAATTAGCAAATCCGTCTCAAAAATTGCTTATCACTACGATTCAAAAAATATCACATGCGATTAAAAGCGGTGACGATATTCTAAAACGCTATGAAAACGATAAAGTGATATTCATTATAGACGAATGCCATCGTTCTCAATTCGGTGAGATGCATCGCTTAATACGTAAACAATTTAAGAATGCGCAATACTTCGGGTTTACAGGTACTCCGCGATTTGAAGAGAATAAGAGTAATGACGGGCGTGCAACGTCAGATATATTTGGACGCTGCTTGCATACGTACTTAATCAAGGATGCGATTCGAGATGGTAACGTATTAGGTTTCTCTATAGATTACATGAATACACTTGACGTTAAGGATGAACTCGATGAGAGCGAAACTGCAGATAAGATCAATACAGAAGAAGTTTGGATGGCTGATGAACGTTTGAGTCAAATTATGCGTCATATTGTAGATCATTATGACAATAAAACTGTAAACCGAAAGTATACAAGTATCTTAGCGGTCCAAAGTATCCCTATGGCGTTAAAATACTATAATCTTTTTAGTCAAGCTAAGGCGCAAGGGTTACATGATTTAAATGTTACAACGATATTTTCATTAAGACCAAATGAGGATGTTAAAGAAGACGACCGAGAAGCAACACGTGATGCTTTAGAAAGGGTCATGCAGGACTACAACCTCATCTTCGATACGAATCACTCGACAGAGAATACGGATAGTTACTTTAAAGATGTATCGAAACGCATGCGAGAAGTAATCCCTGGTCAAAAAATTGATATCCTTATCGTCGTTAACATGTTTTTAACTGGCTTCGATAGTCGTAAACTCAATACCCTTTATGTAGATAAAAATCTTCAATTCCATGAGCTTATTCAAGCTTATTCACGTACAAATCGGGTCGAAAAGGAAACGAAGCCTTATGGCAATATCGTATGTTATCGAAACTTAAAGGCGCGTACGGACGAAGCTATTGAAATCTTTTCACAAACCGATAATACGGATTTAGTTCTTGAACCTCAATATCAAGATGTTTTAAACGAGTTTAAAGACTTAGTTGATCAATTAAACTTAATTGCGTCGACACCAGAGTCCGTTGACTTACTAGAAGGTGAGGAAGAACAAAAAGACTTTGTCTTAACTTATAGAAGAATGCTAGGTTTGCTTGAGCGACTTAAGATGAGAGATGACTACCAGGCTCGTGATCTAGGTATTTCAGAACAAGACATTCAAGATTATAAAGGTAAGCATCAACATATTTACGACCGCGTGATCAAGCGCCGAGATTCAGATGCGGTATCTATACTTGAAGACATTGATTTCAAGATAGAGATGTTACACAACGACGTCATAAATGTTCAGTACATACTCGACCTCATTCAAGATATTAATTTAAGGGATATAGTCGAGCGCGATGAACAGCGTAAGCAAATTCATAACATGCTTAAGAAAGCAATCGATGATCAAGTTCGCCTTAAGGCTGACTTAATTCGAGAGTTTATAGATGAAGTTGTCCCTCAACTTGAAGTTGGAACAGATATGAATGAAGCTTACCTTAACTTTGAAGAGCAAGCTAAAGTTCAAGAAATTCACGACTTCGCAACGGACACAGATTTCTCACAACGTGAACTGACGTCGCTATTAGACGAGTACGAATTTAGCGGTAACATCAACCGTAATCAAGTTGATTCAAAGCTTAAAGGAAGTTTTATTAAACGCAGAAAGAAGATTGATAAAATAACGAACTTCATTAAAGAAGTCGCAATTAAATATGGATTAAGTGGTTAGAAGATAGCTTTTATTACTATCACTTTATGAAAAGCATTATTAAGAAGTGAACAATGAACCCGTTAGAGACATAGAAAACACGGCTTCGTCGTTCAACGGGAGGAAATACAGGTGTCTATAACTGAATAACAACGCATGCAACAGGCAGAACTTCAGAAGAAATTATGGAGTATCGCGAATGATCTGCGTGGGAACATGGATGCAAGTGAATTTAGAAACTATATCTTAGGATTAATCTTCTATCGTTACCTTTCTGAGAAAACGGAACGAAAAGTGGAACACATGTTAAACGATGATGAAGACGATGGTATCTCTTACGAAGAAGCGTGGGAGAACCCTGAGTATCGAGAGGCAATCGAAGAAGAACTCATCAAACGTATTGGCTTCGTTGTAGAGCCTCAAGACTTATTTGGTCATTTAATTACAAAGATCGAACACCAAACTTTCGAAATAGAAGATCTTCACCGTGCAGTAAATAAGATAGAGGAGTCAACTAAAGGTGAAGAAAGTGAAGATGACTTCTATCATTTATTCGAAGATATGGACTTAAATTCTACGCGCTTAGGTAATACTAACGCCACACGCACGAAGCTTATTTCTAAAGTTATGATGAATTTATCAACATTACCGTTTAATGATGGCGATGTAGAAATTGATATGTTAGGCGATGCTTATGAGTACTTAATCGGTCAATTTGCGGCAAACGCTGGTAAGAAAGCTGGCGAATTCTATACACCACAACAAGTGTCTAAAATTTTATCTAAAATTGTAACGACTGATAAAACGGATTTACGTCATGTTTACGACCCTACGTGTGGTTCAGCATCATTATTATTACGCATAGGTCGTGAAGCAAATGTACGTGAATATTACGGTCAAGAATACAATAATACGACATATAACTTAGCACGTATGAATATGTTACTGCACGATGTGAACTATACACGCTTCTCTATAGAGAATGGAGATACACTTGAACAACCGGCATTTGAAGGTAAGAAGTTTGAAGCGGTTGTCGCAAACCCACCATACAGTGCCAAGTGGAGTGCTGATTCTAAATTCCTAGATGATGAACGTTTCAGTAATTATAGCAAACTCGCGCCAAAATCTAAGGCTGACTTTGCGTTCATTCAACATATGATTCATTACCTTGATGATAATGGCACAATGGCTGTTGTTTTACCTCATGGTGTCTTATTCCGTGGGGCAGCAGAAGGAACTATTCGTCGTTATATGATTGAACAGAAAAACTATTTAGATGCGGTAATCGGATTACCTGCGAACCTTTTTTACGGTACGAGTATTCCTACATGTATCTTAGTATTTAAAAAATGTCGTAAATCAGAAGATGATGTATTATTTATTGATGCCTCTCAGTCGTTCGAGAAGGGCAAAAATCAAAACCACATTACTGATGAAGATGTCGATAAAATAGTTGACACATATCGCAATAGAGAAGCTATCGATAAATTTAGTTACAACGCCACTTTACAAGAAATCGAAGAAAACGACTTCAACTTAAATATACCACGCTATGTTGATACATTCGAAGAAGAAGAACCAGTGGATCTCAATAAAGTTCAACAAGAACTTAAAGATATTGAAAAAGAAATCGCTGAAGTCGAGAAAGAAATACAAGGTTACTTAAAAGAATTAGGAGTCGCTAACCATGACTAACGATAAAAGAAAAGTTCCAGAACTACGATTTCCAGGATTTAAAAATGAATGGGAAGAGGGTTTAGTAGGTGACAATTTTACTTTTAAAAATGGGATTAATAAAGGTAAGGAATATTTTGGACATGGTATACCAATAATAAACTTTAAAGACGTATATAATAATAGAGCTATCTATTTCGATAATTTAGAGGGAAGGGTAGAAGCTAGTTTATCTGAAATCAAAAACTTTTCTGTTAGACAAGGTGATGTTTTTTTTACTAGAACAAGTGAAGTTATAGAAGAAATAGGTCTGCCAGCTGTAGCAATGTCAGACATGGGTAGTACGGTTTTTAGTGGATTTGTATTGAGAGCTAGACCAAAAGATAATTGCAATCTATCCAGTGATTTATTTAAAAAATATGTTTTTATTACGAACTTGTTTAGAAAAGAAATGATGATAAAAAGTTCTATGACTACGAGAGCATTAACTTCTGGACAAGCTATAAGTAATATGAAATACATGTATCCTAAACAACATAAAGAACAACATATACTTGGTAATTTTTTTAGCAAACTCGACCACTTAATCGAACTTGAAGAGAAAAAACTTGAGTTACTTGAACTACAGAAGAAAGGGTACATGCAACAAATCTTCTCCCAAAAGCTACGATTTAAAGATGAAAATGGGAATGATTATCCTGAGTGGGAAGAGAAGAAATTAAGCGATGTAGCATTGACATATAGTGGAGGAACCCCAAGTTCTATAAACAAAAGTTTCTATAATGGTACAATTCCATTCATTAGATCTGGAGAAATTGGTGAAATTTCAACTGAACTTAAAATAAGTGAAAAAGCATTACAAAATTCTTCGGCTAAAATGATAAAAGAAGGCGATATTTTATACGCATTATATGGAGCTACCAGTGGGGAAGTGGCGATAAGTAAAATCGATGGTGCAATTAACCAAGCAATCTTATGCATACGAACTGATGAATACCCTTCTTATTTATACTACTATTTGAAATACAAAAAAAATCATATTATCAAGACTTTTTTACAGGGTGGACAAGGAAATTTATCAGCAAAAATTATTAAAAGTATCCTAATAATATTGCCGTCACTAGAGGAACAAGCTTATATTGGTAATCTTCTAAGCAAAGTAGATAATCTAATCAATCTTAAAGAAAAAAAAGTTAATTTACTTAGACAACAAAAACAAGGTCTTTTGCAAAAAATGTTTATTTAATAATCATTATATGATTAAATAAATACAATGCTATACAAATTTAATCTTTTAAAGAAGTGAAAATATGACAGAAAAAGAAATATCATTACTAAAGTTTATGAAAGATATCGCTATTTTAGACAACTTAAACCACTATACGAAAAACTTTAATGCATTTTAGGTATTAGGTGTAGTAAATACGGAGATTCGTCACAGTAACGTGCTTGCTTGGTTATTTAGTCCATACGAAAATCACAATCTACGGGATTCGTTTATGAAGAAATTTCTGCATATATATGTAGACATTACATTGAATGAACTAGATAATTTTAACTATTTAGAACTACTAATAGCTGATAATAGTGACTTAAAGGTTAGAAGAGAATGGGAACACATTGATTTATTGCTTATATCAGAGACCAATAAGATCATTGTTGCTATCGAGAATAAAGTTTATAGTACCGAATCTGAAGGTCAATTAGAACGTTATACTCAAGTACTTAACCATGAATTTGAGAATTATCAAGTATTTAAGGTTTATCTTACACCTGAGGGTGATTTAAGTTCTATCCCCGATGAATGGGTAAATATGTCTTATGCCGATATTATACATGCTATTGATAGTATTCTTCAAAACGATCTTTCACTTGATTCAAAGGTTAAAGACTTTTTATCTCAGTACTTAGATATTTTAAGGAGGCATATTTTGACTGATACGAAACTTGAAAAAATATGTAGAGAAATCTATTTTAAACATAAAGATGCTTTAGATTTAATATATGAATATAAGCCTGATATAAATAGTGATATCAATCACGAACTCACTGAAATTATCAAAGAAAATGAACATATCATAATGGATGATTGCAATAAATCATATATTAGATTTACTACAAATACGTTAGATGATTTATTAAAGGAATATCAAACTGTGCAAAGATGGACATCAACTCAGCGCCCATTATTATTTGAGATTAAAAATTTTCCTAATAGAGTAAGTTTACATTTAGAATTAGGTCCTGGAGAAACTGAATTAAGAGAAAAAATACATCATATCACAAGTGAGAATTCACGTATTTTTAGAAATCAACGTAAATTATCCCAATCTTTTACAAATTTATATACTAAAAATTTAGCAACTAATAATGAACTTAATGGTGAAGACCACCACAACCTTATAAGTTTTGTGACGGATAAATTTGTTAAATTTATTGAGAATGAACTTCCTAGGATTGAAGAGAAAATTATTAATGGGTTTAAAGATGACACGCTATAGGAGTTAATTCACATGGGGGATATTAAAGAACTCTATGACAGACTTATGCAAAATTTAATGTCATTGGACGATGATGTCCGACTAAAAGAATTAAAATTCTATAATGCCTTCAAACTTATTAAAAACTTTGTGAGCGTTTAGGTCTTTCTAAAAAAAGCGTTTTAGCTTTATATTTAAAAGTTAAGTTAGACAGTGCTGAGTTTATAGAGGTTTTTAGTAGTGACGTGACAGATATAGGGCATTAAGGAACAGGTAATTTTGAGATTAGAATTAGTAATGATAATGAACTTGAAAAAGCCAAAGTTTATATTGAGGAAAGCTATGAATCAAGTTAAAGTTATAGTTATGACACAAGATTGATTTAAAGTAATACTACTTATAAGGTTAAAACCATGACAGTTCTAAATAATAAACTAATTTAATAAAAAAGGCTCTACGTCAAATTCGGTTGGTAAAACCGTAGACGAATGATTTGCTTTTCGCTTTCCTGTGGCGCTCGTTGGGAGCTAAAGCTTCGCTTGGATCTCCCTTACTCACAGAGCCACGGGAGTCTTCAAGCAATCATTCTACACCTATGCTACTTCATGCATAGGTGTTTTTCTTTGTCTAAGTTTATATAAGCGTGACATGAGTAATATTCTGTCTCTAAAGTTTGCGTAATTTCTATAACCATAAGCATTTCTTTTAAGTAATTTTATTTTATTATTTATGCCTTCAATCGGACCGTTAGTTATCATAGGGTGATTTAAAGTATTACATATGAAGGGTAAATACTTCATAAATGATCGCAGTACTCTCATTAAACCTTCTGAAATGTGGTTTTGACGAGATTTATACAGTACTGATCGAAATAAATCAATATCATTATGCTTCAATGCCAGTATTAATTCTTGTCCTATCTCGTAAGTGTTATTGAGCGTATTATCGTTAGATAATAAGTACGAAACGATGTCTTTTTCAGTAATTAAAGTTTTGAATAATCGATGATATTTATAGTTTATAGCGTTAAGATTTAACTTAGGTTTTAAAAGTAGTTTCCAATACCGTTTATATTTATTGTAAAGTGGGCGCCTATTACGTCTAGCTTGATTCATGACTTTAACTCGGGTACGGTTAATCTCACGATTAATTGCCTGAACGATATGAAATCTATCAATAATAACTAAAGCATTAGGGAAAACATCTGATATTAGATCCATGTATGGTTCATACATATCTATACATACTGTCTTAACGCGCTTTCTTGCGTAAAGATCAAACTTCATGAAGTAGTTTTTGAGGTTAAACTTTCTTCTATCACTGACAATGTCAATAATTTGATGAGAAGTACTGTCACAATAGATGAAACTCATTGAAGCATCAACATTTTTAACGCTTTTGAACTCATCCATCATAATGTGCTCAGGCAAATGCGAACCTACTTTATGTCTAATTTCATCAACGGTTTGTTTAATGATTCGAACCACCGTAGGTGATGATACACAACAAGATTCGGCAACAGATTTAATGGAACGTACTTCTCTAACTTTGTCAGCTATAAACATTTTCAAGTTGTTAGATAAGCAACAATACTTATCTACTATAGATGTTTCAGCTACAAAAGTTCGATTACAATTGTGACACAAATAGCGTTGCTTCTTTAATTCTAGTAGACATGGAAACCCACTTAGGCGTGGTAATTTAACATTAATTACTCGAAATCCATGCTTTATAATAGTGCGTTGATGATTAGTGATACCACAGTGTTGACACTTATCAGCTTTGGAAGAGAGAACCCCATAAAGCATTATATAGATTCTTCCTTTTATTTCTTTTTCATCAGTCTTTTCCTCGATGACTAAATTTGGTTCTTTCAATCTTAAGAGTTCTGTTATAAAATTATTCACAGGCGCATTATCTCCTTTTTGTTAGTTTGGTCACTTACAATTATAGAGATAAATGCGCTCTTTTAGTACAAAAAATAATTCGGCTAATGACCTCGAATGAGGTCACCAACCGAATTTATTATAGAGCCATAAAAAATTATAAGTCTGAATTAAGTTATGATTTAAGCCCTACAACTAATTAAGGTTGTAGGGCTTTATATTTAGAAGAGCGTTTTACTAAATTTATGATATTTTTGTTCTATTATAAGATAAGTTTGGTAGTCTAATAATCTTAAATTACAGATAACCTTATTATGTACGTCTCGACTGTTAATTGTTGTAGGTTTATGAGTTCGTATAAAAGAAAGGTTATTTTTTAAGTTATACTTTCTACAATCTTTAGAACTTATCTCATAATCGAATTCAAGACTAATTTTAGATTTATCTGAAATCGAAGAAAGGGGCAAGACAGTAAAATCACATGGTAAAGTTTTTAATTCAGCACCAATAATTAAAACTGGTCTAGCTTTATATGCTATTTTTTTATCTTTAATGTTGTAGTATGGTAATCGCGTTATGGCGATAATACCTATATAATCTGAAGCATCATTCCACACATCTAAATTCCTCTTCATCAATATCGTCAAACTCATCTAAATACATATCGTATAAATGATCATAAATTCTCATATTTTCAGCGTCTTTTCTTATATCATCTATTTTGAGTGAATAATACCCACGTTGGTTGGTTCTCATACCTTTCCTGCTATTCTTCCATGATAATTCTTCATGAGACATTTTGCTTAGCGTATAAGAATCGTATTTACCATATGTGTGAACGGTGTTATCAATAATGTATGTTTCTGTAGCATTTAATTTAAAATCACTAAACTCTTCCTCTTTAAAATGCTTAAATATATTTCTAAGTGAAGGTAATACAGGACCGTAAACCCATCCTTCAAACTTCTCGTTAAATAGTGTTTCACCAGTCAATACTAATGATGTTTTTTGGGCGAAATACATAAGTTTGTGGGCTTTCATTTCATCACCGATTAAACTTTCACCGGTTATACGTTCATGTGCTTTAACGAGTGCTTGTAAAATTTCATAAGTGCGTTCCATGCATATCCCTCCTCAACTATATAATACAATATAACACGTACAATATGATAAAAAATCTATTAAAAAACTTAATAAATTTTAATCGTAAAAAAATAGCCATTATGCAGCAACATAATGACTAAATAGTTGTTGGTAAACATATCAGCGAATTTCACGGTTCCATATGTTCTAAACTCTAACACCTAGATCAAGGTCAAAGAGACTAGGTGTTTTATATAAATGAATTATATTACATATCACTACTAAAAATCAACTCAAAGCTAATTAAATTTCCTAACTTTTAAATATTATTTTATACTTTTAACATTATTTCCATGCTCAATAGGGTATTGTACTATAAAAGACATAGGAAGTGTTAAAATGAAGATCGTTAAAGATCTAGTTAGGATATTTCTACCATTTGTAGGTGGTAATATCATAGGTAAAGTTATCGCTAATGAAACGAAACAAGACTATGAAGATTTTAAGAAGCCTCCCTTTGCGCCACCTAAAATCGCATTTCCAATCGTATGGTCGATACTTTATCTCATTATGGGTTTCGTGTATATGGCTATTCGCAAGAAAGATAAGGACTCACTTGATGTAATGGTCACACATTGCACACAACTTATTCTTAATTTCTCATGGACGTTACTTTACTTCAAATGGAAGTTAAGATTTACAGCCTTAATCGATAGTTTCCTACTATTAATAGCGGTAGTTGTTCAAACTGTCGTAGTCATTAAAAAGCGACCAATCATTGGCATGTTGCTATTACCATACGTTGTATGGAGTGCGTACGCAAGTTACCTTACAACAGGTAATTGGATCTTAAACAAAGACAATCCTAACTATAGTAACGATATCTAAAGAAAACGCCTTACTACACATGTAGTAGGGCGTTTCACATTTAATAATCCTTCTATTTAAATAATATCCTCATCCATACCTAAATTGTCCTTTTGAATTGGTACCCATAGTTGGGCTTTGGTGTAAGGGTGGTCGAATGATAGATCAAGTGGGTAGACTTCGACATATAAGCTATCACGTTCGTAAGGTAAATTAAGCTCTAATCGTGTCTCGATATAATGCCATGCTTCAGTGGTCACGTAATCAATTTCACCTTCTAAATTGAACATCGCATAGTGTCGCTCTGGAAGTAGACGACTTTCTAAATGATCGGGATAGCGTTCACTAGGTACGCCAATAAATAATTCTAAACCATTATCTAATGGGCAACTGACAACGAACAACTCGTGCGGGCTACAATCGTTATATTTAATAATGTCGTCTAAATCACCGCTCAAACTTAAGTCTTCGAGAAAGTCAGGAATCAAAAAGTGCTGACTTAAATCATCAGTAGGCACGAATCTCGATTGACCTACAAGTGAGATATCGCTTAAGTTTTCAAGTTTATAGCGGTAGGGTTTCTTTTCAGTTGCAGATAATTTAATATATAAACGTTTCTGTATATTTAATCGGTCTTGTTTGGTTTTAACTTGGATTGGTGAAATGTCATGATGTGAACTAAAGTCATGCGCGAATTGGTTCATATCTGGGTAACCAAAGCGTTTAGCTAAATCAATTAATCTACCACTTGTATGTAAAATTTCGTGTGCTGCTACAGTCATTTTTCGAGCGTAATGATAATCCTTAGGTGATAGCCCGAGTATCATTTTAAATGCTTGTTCTAAGTGATAGGGTGAAAGACCAACGTAATCACTGAGTTCTTGTAAATCGAAAGGCTCTAACAAACGATCTTCAATATACACAATCGCTTGCTGAAGTTGATTGATAACGTTCAAAATGTTCACTCCTAAAATCTAACTCGCATTAAGTTTACACTAAATTGATTTGAATTACACGTTGAATGGTTCTCGTTCAATTCATATATTTGGAAAGTATATATAAAAGCGTTTCATAAGTCAAAAATTATCGGTTGTTCGTTTCATTGCTTCTTCCTCTCTGAAAAGCCCTTTAAATATACACATGTTTCTTGAGTCGTTTTTATAGTAATACTATCGAACACTAAGGGTACTAAATACGACACTTAAGAACTTTTGAAAAATTTTAATCATTCATATGGTAATTTGATAGTGTAGATTTATTAACCTAAACGCTCTGAAGGGAGTGAAGAAGCTTGAATACGACGTTTTTAACGATGTTAATCGTAGTTATTAGTGTTCTAATTAGTTTCTATGTTACGAAGGGCTTTTTCAAAAGCAATAAAAGATTCTGGCTTCAAGTACTTGTGGCTGGGTTATTAGGTGGCCTGTTAACATTAGTACTGTATATGCTCTTTATACCACCTCAATGACGCATTACAATTGAGCAAATAGTTAACTGACCGTGTCTTGATAAGGGCACGGCCTTTTTAATGCGTGCATAAAAAACTGGCGATTGTAGTCGTATACAATCAGCCAGCGTTTATAAAATCTAATATTATATTGATGTTTATTGAATGTCGTCCCACCATTGGAACCCATCACGGCTTAGGAGTAGGTCACTTTCAAGTGGGCCGTTTGAACCTGCTTCGTAGTTAGGGAATTCAGGTTCTGTGTGTTCCCATTCTTCTTGAATGATATCAATGAATTTCCATGTTGCTTTTAATTCTTCCCAATGCGTAAAGTTTGTCGCATCGCCTTTAAGGCAGTCGAACAATAAGTTTTCATACGCATCTACAGTATTCATCTTATCATGAGCACTCATTGAGTAAGAAAGTTGTACTGGTTCTGTTTCGATACCTTGAACGTATTTCTTACCGTTTAGGTGGAATGACACACCTTCATTTGGTTGGATATTAATCACAAGTAGATTGGAATCTAAATGTTTATCACGTTCGTAATATAAGTTCATTGGTACTTCTTTATATTCTACGACAACTTGAATCGACTTACGTTTCATGCGTTTACCTGTACGGATGTAAAACGGTACGCCAGCCCATCTGAAGTTATCGATCATTACTTTACCTGAAACGAACGTAGGTGTCTTAGAGTTTTCGTCGACACGGTCTTCGTCACGATAGCCTTTGACTTCTTGGCCTTGAATCTTACCTTTATCATATTGTCCACGTACGAAGTTACGTTGTACGTCTTCTGGTTTTAGAAGGTGAAGTGACTTAAGGACTTTGACCTTTTCAGAACGAATATCTTCACTTTCTAGGCTAATAGGTGGCTCCATTGCGAGTAGTGCAACCATTTGAAGCATATGGTTTTGGACCATGTCTTTTAAAGCACCGCTTGATTCGTAGTAACCACCACGATCTTCAACGCCGAGTACTTCTGAAGAGGTTACTTGAATGTTTGAGATGTATTTATTATTCCATAAAGGTTCAAACATGGCGTTACTAAAACGTAGAACCTCGATGTTTTGTACCATATCTTTACCTAAGTAGTGGTCGATACGGTAGATTTCTTCTTCTTGGAAGGAACGTCTAATTTGTTCGTTTAACTCTTCTGCAGATGCTAAGTCACTGCCGAAGGGCTTTTCAATGACGAGACGCTTAAAGCCTTTCGTTTCAGTTAAACCTGAAGACTTTAAGAAATCTGTAACGGTTCCAAAGAACTGAGGTGCCATCGCTAAATAAAACATACGATTGCCTTCAAGTTCGAATTCATGATCGAGCTTTAAACTTAACTCAAGTAAGTTCTCGTAGCTTTCTTCATCATTCACGTCATGAGGTTGATAAAACACGTGTAACATAAATTTGTCTAAGTGTTTTGTATCTGCGACATGGGCTTGAATTGATTCTTTTACTTGAGTACGAAATTCATCGTTTGTTAATGATCTTCTTCCGATTCCGATAATGGCAACGTGGCTGTCTAAATTATCTTGTTGGAATAAATGGAATAAAGATGGAAAAAGCTTTCTATGACTTAAATCACCAGTCGCACCAAAAATGGTAATCAAACATGGAATTTGCTTATCAATTTTATTCAAGATTTAAAACCTCAATTCTAAATAAATATCTTTACTTATTATAGAACAAGTATAGGGGATAAGCATATACTTTGCTTTAAATTTTAATCGAATTGTATTATCTTTTTAAAGTGTTGATGTGATAAGATGACGTTAAGGGAGGCACTTACATGGAATTAGTATTTTTCGGAACAAGTGCGGGATTACCAACGAAAGAGCGTAACACCCAATCTGTCGCATTAAAACTTGATCCTTACCAGTCTGATGTATGGTTATTTGATGTCGGTGAAGCAACGCAACATCAGATTCTACATCATTCGATAAAGCTCGGTAAGGTGAGTCATATCTTTATCACGCATATGCATGGTGACCATATATTTGGATTACCTGGTGTGCTTACAAGCCGCTCGTTCCAAGGCGGTGAAGATAAGCCATTAACCATTATTGGGCCTAAAGGCATTAAATCGTTCGTCGAGATGAACTTGAAGTTATCACAGTCGCATTTAAATTATCCGATTGATGTGATTGAGCTTGATCACGAGATGGACCTTGTGATTAATGAGTTTCAAGTTACGGCGAAGATATTGAATCATGGTATTCCATCGTACGGCTTTAGAATTGAAGCGCCTAGTACGGTAGGTAAGTTAGACGTTGAGAAATTACGTGAGATTGGTATGGAACCTGGTCCGTTGTATCAACAGGTTAAGTCAGAGGATACGTTCTCATATAATGGTGAAATTTATCATTCAAGAGATTTCCGTGGTCCTTCGAAAAAGGGGCCGGTTATTAGTGTGCTTGGTGATACGAAACCGTGTTCGAATGAGGATGTGCTTGTAGAGAACGCGGACGTAATGGTTCATGAAGCGACGTTCTTAGATGGTGATAAAACGTTAGCGCAGAATTATCATCATAGTCATATTGATGATGTATTTGAATTAATGCAGCGCAATGATGTTAAGTACAGTTGCTTAACGCATATCAGTAATCGCTACACGATTGAAGATGTTGAAGAGATTGAAGCTGAGTTGAAGGCTGGCTTTAGTCATGATTTTAGATTCGTAAAAGATTTCGATGCGTATACGTTTTAATAGAAGTCATTGTGTGGCGCTTGTTTAGGATTAGCGCGTATGAATATTTATATAATGATAGCCACGGCGAGGTTGCCACGGCTATTTTTTATGTGGATAAGTTGGGCGGGGCTCCGGCACATCTCAAAGAACAAAGAAGACTTAGCTTCTTTGTAAGTTCAACCAACGAATTAAAAATTCGGGTTGAGCTTTATGCGTAAGCAAATTAACAAGCAAAGCAAGCCGGGGTTTATAATTGAACTAGTGACAGCATGAATTAGCCCCAATTAAAACAACCCAACTCATTCTATATGAGTTGGGCCGTGTAAGACGTTGAGAATCATCTCAACCTCAATATTATTCGTCGTTATTTGATAATTCTACGCTGCGGTCTACCGCGGCTTTTAAACAATCCTCAAAGATGCCTTGAATATCATGGTCTGACAACGCATTTAAACCTGCTTGCGTCGTACCACCTTTAGACGTAATGTTCTTACGTAATTGTTCCATGCTTAAATCAGAACGTTCGATCATCTTACTTGTACCGATGATTAAGTTACGGATTGATTCTTCAACTTCTGATTTCTCTAAACCTAAGTTTGTTCCAGCTTTCACATACTGTTCGAATACATGGTATAAGAACGCTGGACCACTACCTGTAATCGCAGTAACTTGGTGAAGTGAATCTTCATTTACTTCCATAACTGAACCGAATGCGTTGATTAAGTCATGTACTTCGCCTTTTGAAGTAGGGCCAAAGTTATTTGAGAAACTTATACCTGTAACTGAGTGACCTACGTGTGCGTTTGTGTTTGGCATAATACGAGCTATTGGATTACTTGTTCCAAGTTGTTCTCTAATGTAAGAAATCGGTAATCCAGCCATAATTGAGATAAACTTATTGTTATCGTTGATATATGGTCTGATTCTGTCAGCTAAGCCATCAAAGTCGTGCGGCTTAGTACCTAAAAATACATAGTCAGCGTCTTTTAATAGCTCCTCATTAGCGTAACTATAATTGACACCAAGTTCCTTGTTATACGACTTTAAGCGTTCTTCATTCGAACGATTCGTTAACAGGATATTTTCAGGTGGTACAATATTTGAGTTCACAATTCCTGTAAAAATCGCGTGTGCCATATTTCCAGCACCATAGAATACAATTTTCATACGGTATCTCACTTCCTCAATTTAGTTTTCTACTTTATATTAACATATTTCATGAAGTAAACTAGTCATGAGGTGATAAATATGGTTTCACAACACTTTATTGTGACCGGCGGAACGAGTGGTATCGGTCTCTCTCTCGTAAAAGCCCTTTTAAAAAAAGGTGTGAAAGTGACCTTAATCGTGCGCAATGTTGAGAAGGCGCAATGTCTTCAGGAAACGTACGGTTATTCAAAGGTGAATTATATACATTGCGATTTAAATGATATCGAATACATTAAAGAAATTTCAGGTGAGCTCGAACAATTTGCCCCGTACGACGGTTTTATCTACAGTGCGGGTATGGGCTACTTTAAATCAATTGAAGCACATACGATAGACGAAACCGTTCAAACGTATCAATTGAATTTAGTCAGCTTTTCCGTGCTTTATAAACTTATCAAACCTTATTTAAGATTTAATGCGCATATCGTCGGCATATCAAGTATGGCGGCCTTTTCGTCTCAACCCGCTGCAGCGCATTACGGTGCAAGTAAGGCGGGGTTTTATCAACTGTTAAACACGATTCGCTTAGAAGAACCGAATTATCACGTGCTCGTTGTGAACCCGGGTCCAGTTAAGACTGAGTTTCATGAAAAGGCCGACCCGACCTTAAACTATCAAAAGAAAGTTAAACTGATTATGTTGAATAAAGACAAGCTTGCGAAGCGTATTGTCAATGGTATTGAACATAAGAAGCGTGAGATTAATACGCCACGTTGGATGTATGTATTGCTTAAGATTTATCAATTAAATCCGGCATTTTTCGAGACTAAGTTTAAAGGGCTTTTCACATCGAAGCTGAATAAGTAGCCTTCACGACGACTTTATTGCGACTTAACATGGTGTTTACAATGGTCAGATATACTATTCTCATAAAGAGAGAAAGAGGTGGACGTTGATGCAACGTGTTATGAAAGTTATCGCGGTATGCGTGATGATGCTCAGTGTACTTAGTTTCGTGCCACAACAAGCTGACGCATCAGAGAAGTTAAAAGAGGGTGAAACATTTCATCTAACGGTATTACATAGTAATGATTGGCACGGTCATTTGGATGATACGACGAAGCTTGAGAATGGTAAGATGCATGAGAACAATGTTGCGAAGTACGCGACGAAGATTAAGGAAGTTAAGCAACAAGAAGATAACGTGCTTGTCCTTGATGGCGGTGACTTGTTCTTACGCGGTGAGTTCGAAAGTGCTGAAGGGGACCTTGAAACGAAGCTTATGAAGAAGATGGGTTATGACGGTTTAGTAATCGGTAATAATGATTTCCGCGTACATCCTGCCGGTATAGGTGACCCAGCACAACGTGATGCATTCTTAAAGAATTATCAAAAGAACGCGAACTTCCCGTTACTACTTGGTAACGTGATTGATAAAGATACGAATGACTATATGAAGATGACTGACCCGTATCATACGTATACGTTTAAGAAAGGCGTTAAGATCGGTGTAATCGGGTTAACGTCGATGAAACCTGAGAACCGTAAGTGGAACGATGTTAAGGATTTAGATTTCATCGAGCCTACCAAAGCACTTAAGAAATTAGTGCCTGAAGTAAGTAAGAAATCTGATGCGAATATCGTGTTGTCGCATGTTGGTAATAAAGGCGACCACGACTTAGCGAAACATCCTGGTGTTTCAGCTGTACTTGGTGCCGATACGCATAAAGTGATTAAAGGCGGCGCTGAATATGAATCTAACGGTCATGAAAACGTACCGATTACACAAGGCGGTGGCGAAGAGGAACATTACCTAGGTCGCCTGAACTTAACGTATAAAGTTAAGAACGGACAGCTAGAGCTTGTAGATTCTAAGGATAAGTTATACGATATCGAGAATGTCAAAGCTGATCCAAAGATTAAACATATGATTGATGAATATCGCGCTGATATGAAAGACGATCAAGGTCAAGCTGCGTAGGGTAATCTTTGGATGGTATGGCTTGCTGTGGTAAGCGGTGAAAAGCTGCTTGCCGCAGCTTTTTTGGTTGGTGCGGGGGACGGGCGGTCGTAGGGGTTGAGAGAATAGAAGCGATTGTATGAAATAATCTCAATTTGAAATTACAAGATTTTTGGAACGAGTAAATATAGCGGGTTTAAAATTACAAGACTACAGAAACATGTAAATCAAACGGGTCTAAATTTACAAGACTTTCGAAACGTGTAAATGAAAGGGCTTTAAATTTACAAGACTTCGAAAACGTGTAAATCAAAGGCCTCCAAATTTACAAGACTACATAAACGTGTAAATCAAAGGGCTCTTTATTTACAAGACTCCATAAACGTGTAAATCAAACGGGTCTAAAATTACAAGACTCCGTAAACGTGTAAATCAAACGGGTCTAAAATTACAAGACTCCGTAAACGTGTAAATCAAACGGGTCTAAATTTACAAGACTACATAAACGTGTAAATCAAAGGGCTCTTTATTTACAAGACTCCATAAACGTGTAAATCAAACGGGTCTAAAATTACAAGACTCCGTAAACGTGTAAATCAAACGGGTCTAAATTTACAAGACTCCGTAAACGTGATAAACCGACGCCCTCCGTTTATCAAGAAAGATGAAACGTGATAAACCAACGGCCTCTGTTTATCAAGAATACCGAAACGTGATAAACCGACGGCCCCCGTTTATCAAGAAAGCGGAAACGTGATAAATGAACGGCCTCTGTTTATCAAGAAAGAGAAAACGTGATAAATGAACGGCCTCCGTTTATCAAGAAAACGGAAACGTGATAAACCGACGGCCTCCGTTTATCAAGAAAGTGAAAACGTGATAAATGAACGGCCTCCGTTTATCAAGACTGCGAAAACGTGATAAACCGACGCCCTCCGTTTATCAAGAAAGATGAAACGTGATAAACCGACGGCCCCCAAAATTACAAGATCCCACAATCATGCAAACCTACGACCGCCCCTCAAAGCAGTCCAAAGAAGCCCATGCTTCTTTGACCCACATTTAAACTATTACTGAGCCAACTACACCAACCAAACCGCTATCAAAACCAACCTCATCAACCAATACAAAAAAGAACAAAGAAGCGCCGTGCTTCTTTGCTCCTCATTGAACCTGATTAATCTAAGTGATTCGTATACTCTAAGTCCTTAACACGATTACGTGCAGCTAAAACTTTATCTGCCTTAACAAGGTCTTCGTATTGCTTAACGTTCTGTTCGATTTGTTCTACTGAGCTAGCGCCTGTAATGATAGAGCCCATAGCGTTGAACGATCTTAAGTAGCTGAATGACAAGCTAGATAAATTATGGTCTACCTCTTTAATAGAAGCAATTGTTTCGCCTAACGTTTCGTAATCGTAGTCGAAAATACCATCTTTAAATTTACGGTCTAGCACGTCGTTGCTTTTCTCAGTGAGAAGACCTTTAAATACAGGACCGCGTGCAAGTACTTTCACTTCATTAGCATGAACTTTGTCCATCAGTGATTCAGGGCGATTGTCGATAAGGTTGAATTGAGACATTAACGTTTCAATATCGCTATGTTCAAGGTAGTAGTTAATCACATTCGGGCGAATAGACGAAATACCATAAGCTTTCACATAGCCTTCTTGTTTCAATTCATCAAAAGCACTAATCGTTTCATCTAACGGATCGTCAATCGTACCACCGTGTAGTTGATATAAATCAAGGTGATCGAGTTGAAGACGTTTTAGAGAACCTTTAACGCTTTCTTTAATATACTTTTTAGAAGGGTCCCAAAACGTTTCGCCATTATCTTTAAGATGATTACCGACTTTCGTACCAATCACGATATCGTCGCGGTCTTGGTACGGCTTCAACGCTTCACCGACAATTTCTTCATTAATCCCTTTATCATAAATGTCAGCGGTATCAAAATAGGTAATACCGAGTTCTAAGGCACGTTCGATAATTTCTGTAGCATATTTTTTGCCAGTACCTAAACTCATACAACCTAAGCCTAACTCAGAAATCTCAATACCGCTCTTTAAAGTATTCTTTTGCATGGACAAGCTCCTTTCGTTATCATTTACTTAATATGTATTCAGTTTATCATATGAAACAACTAATCTTAATTAAAAGGGAACGTGATGTAAATGTCTAACAATGAACCTACATTAAATAAAGAGGTCATTTATAATGGAAAGATTATCGATGTCGAGTTACACGAGGTCGAACTGCCTAACGGTAACACATCAAAGCGTGAAGTCGTGTATCACAATGGCGCAGTGGCAGTATGTGCATTAAATGCGGATAACGAGGTTATTCTCGTGAAGCAATTTCGTAAACCTCTTGAAAAGCCCTTAGTCGAAATTCCTGCTGGTAAGCTTGAAAAAGGTGAAGATCGTGAAGACGCAGCGAAGCGCGAATTAAAGGAAGAAACAGGCTATGAAGCAGAATCACTAACATTAATTGCAAATTCATACGGCACACCGGGCTTTTCAAATGAATTAATCTCAATATACATGGCAGAGGGTTTAACGAAAGGTGAAGTGGATTTAGATGATGATGAGTTTGTCGAACATATCACGCTTCCAATTGATAAAGTAAAAGAAGCCTTACAAAACCAGGAGTTTGAAGACGCTAAGACAATTATAGCTTTACAATACCTTTTATTAAATTATAATCATTATAAATAAAAGACAGAGATTTGTTGCAATAATTCTCATTAACTGGTAATTTATTAGATGTAAATTATTTAATTGAGAATCATTATAAACATTAGAAGAGGAGTGAGGCTTCCGTGGAAGAACGTTTAGATCGCGTGAAGCAACAATTACAACAATCATCATATAAACTCACACCACAACGTGAAGCGACTGTTACTGTATTAATTGAAAATGAGGCTGACCACTTAAGCGCTGAAGATGTTTATCTTAAAGTTAAAGATAAAGCCCCTGAAATTGGACTTGCTACAGTATATCGTACATTAGAGCTTTTAGCGGAATTAAAAGTGGTTGATAAAATTAACTTTGGTGATGGCGTCGCGAGATTCGATTTAAGAAAAGAAGGTGCCAAGCACTTCCACCATCATTTAGTATGCATGGAATGCGGCCGCGTCGATGAAATAGAAGAAGATTTATTACCTCAAGTTGAAGACAAAGTAGAGAAAGACTTTAACTTTAAAATTATTGACCATCGTTTAACATTTCACGGCATCTGTGATTCATGTCAACAAAAAGGTAAGTAACTTAGAGACGCGAGGTGCGATTCATGCAAGAGATCATTTCAGAATACTTAAAGTTCATTCAATTAGAAAAAGGCCTCAGCGACAATACAATAGGCGCTTATCGTCGAGACCTCAATAAATATCGAGAACTCCTTGAAGAAAAGAAAATCAGTCATATCGACTTTATCGACCGTAAAGTCATTCAGGACTGTTTACTCACATTAAGAGAACAAGGTCGCCAAGACAAATCGATCGCAAGGTTTACGTCTACAATTCGTAGCTTTCATCAGTTTGCCCTGCGTGAAAAGTACGCGGCTAATGACCCTACAGTACTTATCGAAACGCCCAAATACGAACGTAAATTACCAGACGTGTTATCGATTGATGATGTTGAAAGGCTACTTCAAGTACCAGACTTAAATAAGAACAACGGTTATCGTGACCGTACAATGCTAGAACTCCTTTACGCTACAGGTATGCGTGTGACGGAATTGATAGAGCTCGAAATCACGAACGTCAATCTACTTATGGGCTTTGTCAAAGTCTTTGGTAAAGGTGATAAAGAACGTATCGTTCCGTTAGGCGATACCGTGATTGATTATCTCGACACGTATATTGAATACGTGCGACCGAATTTGCTTAAGCAACATATGACGAACATTTTATTTCTCAACACGCACGGTAAGCCTTTAACACGACAAGGTATCTGGAAGATTATGAAACAGACTGCTTTAAAAGCAGGTCTTAAGAAGAATTTAACGCCGCATACGTTAAGACATTCGTTTGCGACGCATCTCCTTGAAAATGGGGCTGACCTACGTGCTGTACAAGAAATGCTAGGTCATTCAGATATTTCAACAACACAACTTTATACGCATGTCTCTAAATCACAAATTCGTAAGATTTATAACGAATATCATCCGAGAGCATAGAAGAACCGAGCAATCCACGTTGCTCGGTTTTTTTATATTATTTCTCCTGATGTCGTTGTCGGTAGGCTTGATCTCGAGCGTCGACAACGGGTTGACGATCTCTTTTTAAATGATGATGAACGATATAGTGATCCTCGATAGGTGTCATATTGTTCTGAAAGGATGGGTATTTCTGCATTAACAAACGTTGAAAGGTTTCTGTTAAAGGCAGACTTATCGGCGCATAAGGCTTTTGCTGATGGGAAGCTTCAATGAGATGATCGAGTGTTTCGAGATATGCATTGATATCGATACCTAGCAGTTCTTGATCCTCAACGCCATCAATCACATGCTTAGCCTTTCTAAAAGAACGGTAAGCGCCTTTATAGTTATGTCGTCGATAATGATAACAACCCGTCGCAAGCAGGATAAGTGACACGACAGGATCGTCTTTAGTGAAGCTTTGATTGTCTTTCCAAGCTTCCTCTAAAATATCGTGACATAAAAAATAATGTCTTGAATGATGAAATTCGTAATAAAATTCTAATAAAGCATCCTTCATAAAACATACTCTCCAAAATTTATTGTTCTTAACAAACATGCTATAATATTTTATTGAAATATGCATTCAACTTGCAAAGATGAAGGAGAAACTATGTACGAAGTTAAATTAGATGCCTTCAATGGACCACTCGATTTACTATTACATTTAATTAAAGAATTTGAAATCAATATTTATGATATCCCCATGAAATCACTTACTGAACAATATATGCAGTACATCCATGCGATGAATCGCCTTGAAATCAATGTTGCAAGTGAATATCTCGTTGTTGCGAGCGAACTTCTCATGATTAAAAGTAAAATGTTATTACCTCAACACGACGCTGATGACCTTGAAGAAGAGGACCCGCGTGATGACTTAGTAGAACGTTTGATTGAGTATCAGAACTACAAAGAATATACGGAAATTTTAAGTCAATATAAAACAGATCGCGAACAGTATTTCTCAAAGCCACCATCTGACTTATCACACTTGGAATCACAAGAAACGTGGGATGAAAATGAGACAATCGATTTAACGGAACTTATTATCGCGTATCAGCGTATCAAAAACCGTGTCGCGCTATCTAAACCAACTACGGTTAACGTCCATAAAGAAACGTTTACCATTCAAGAAGCAACTTCTAAGTTTAATGACCGTTTAAAAGAACACGAATCTTTTAATTTCTTCCAACTTTTTACGTTTAAAGAAAGTTTAGAAGTTGTCGTCACACACTTTCTTGCCATGTTAGAATTGTCTAAATCCGGTATTATTAATATCGAACAAGAGAAGAATTTTACCGATATTGAAATCTTTAGAGGTGTAAACTATGAGCATTCCTAATTCAGGCATCCTAGAAGCCTTGCTGTATACGGCAGGCGACGAGGGGTTAGATACGAAACAACTATGTGAGATACTTGAAATAGATGAGCAAACATTACTTCAATTAGTCGAAGATTATAGCCGTGAAGGGCTTTTGATACAGAGATATGGGTCGAAGCTTGTCTTAACAACGTGTGAGGCTGCGAAACCCTACATTGAAAAGCTCATTGAGCGTTCTTCAAAGATGAAATTGTCACAAGCTGCTATGGAAACGTTATCGATCATTGCGTATAATCAACCTGTTACACGAAGTGATATTGAAATGATTCGTGGTACGAATTCAGATGGTGCCGCTAAAACGTTGATTGCTAAAGGCTTGATTGAAGCTAAATCAGAAGAACAGTCCCGAAGCCAACAATTATATACAACGGATTTATTTTTAAATGTATTTGGTATAGAACATATAGATGAGTTGCCAACGACGGATGAAGATGAAGAAGAAATTGAATCATTTTTCAACAATCTCGTAAATCAGAAAGGAGAACATAATGAGTAACGAACTTGAAAGATTACAAAAACGTATCGCTAACAGTGGTTATACGTCACGACGTAAGGCAGAAACGCTTATTGTCGAAGGAAAGGTACAGGTGAACGGTGAAACGGTCACAGAACTTGGTACAAAAGTAAAAGAAAGCGATGAGGTTAGCGTTGAGGGCGTGCCTTTAGAGCTTGAAGATAAAATATATATCCTCTTTAATAAACCAACGCAAGTAATTACTAGTGTATCTGATGACCGTGGTCGTACGGTTGTGACAGACTACTTTGATGATTTAGAAACACGCATTTATCCTGTAGGTCGCCTGGATTACGATACAGGTGGCGTGTTGCTTTTAACGAATGATGGGACATTCACAAACTTAATGACGCACCCACGTTATAAGATTAAGAAGAAATATGTTGCGAAGCTTAAAGGTTATTTAATGCGTGAAGAAGTTGCCCAGCTTGAAAAGGGGATTAAACTCGATGACGGCATTACACAGCCTGCAGCAGTGAAGATCAAGCGTCAAGATAAAGAGAAGGATACCACACATGTTGAGATTACGATTTCAGAAGGGCGGAATCGCCAAGTTCGACGCATGTTTGAATACTTTGGTCATAAAGTGTCTAAGTTAACACGTATTCAATTTGGTCCCCTCGATTTAAAAGGACTCAATGCCGGTGAAGGACGCGTATTATCACCTCACGAAGTTAAAACATTACGTCAATTAGCCGAAAATGGTAGTTTAAAATAGCGCTTACAAAGTTTGATAAATTTTTCACAAACTTGTCCTAATTTCCATTTATTAACGTTATAATATGATATAATATAATTGTAATATATGATTAGGCAGCGTTATAGGAGGATGAAATTATGACTAAAGAACTTCTAGTCGTAGATGATGAAGAAAGAATTAGAAAATTATTGAAGATGTATTTAGAGAGAGAATCTTACGTCATTCACGAAGCAAGTGATGGTGAGGAAGCATACAATATGGCGCTTAAGCATAACTACGCTTGCATTATTTTAGATTTAATGTTGCCTAAGATGGATGGTATCGATGTGGCGAAAAAACTTCGCGTAGAAAAAGATGTACCTATCGTCATGTTGACGGCTAAAGGCGAGGAGAATAACCGTGTAGAAGGGTTCGAATCAGGTGCGGATGATTATATCGTGAAGCCTTTCTCACCACGTGAAGTCGTGTTACGTATTAAAGCATTATTAAGACGTACTGAAGATGTGACAACAGAACAAGAAGAGCCTACAACGAGAGATTTAATCGAATTTAAGCACCTTGTGATTGATAATGATGCACACCGTGTACTTGCAGATGACAAGCCTGTTAATCTAACACCTAAAGAATATGAATTACTCATCTTCTTAGCTAAGACACCAAACAAAGTTTTCGATCGTGAACAATTACTCAAAGAAGTTTGGCACTATGAATTCTACGGTGACCTTCGAACTGTAGATACGCATGTTAAACGTTTACGTGAAAAACTTAATCGCGTCTCACATGATGCTGCAACAATGATTCAAACAGTATGGGGCGTAGGTTATAAGTTCGAGGTAGACGAAAATGATTAAACGGCTGAATAGCGTCGTTGTAAAACTGTGGTTAACTATTATGTTAATAGTAACGACAGTTTTAATTTTATTAAGTGCCGCTTTAATCACATTTATTTCTTATTATTATACCAAGGAAACAGAACAGAGTCTTTTCGTCGATGCGAAACGTGTCAGTGAGTTAATGGAATCATCAGACGATAAAGAAGCTGTTATCAAGCAAAGTCATGCTTTAATCGAAGGTCCTGAAGGGTTAATTATATTTCCTTATAAAGATACGTCGCGTTCGGACGATAAGACAGAACTTAAGCGACGCATGTTAAACGAAATCGAAGCTAATGATGCGTATAAACGTGTCATTGATCATGATGAAACGCACATTCAACACGTGTCGATTAACTATAAAGGCAAAGAACGTACGTATGTGTTGGTAGGGTATCCATCCCAAGACGCTCAGAATAAGAAGAGTGCCGTCTTTATTTATCAAGATTTAAAGAGTATAGAGGATACCACAAATGTGATAACAATCATTATTCTCATTACCGCGTTATTATCATTGTTCTTAACAACAATATTCGCCTTTTTCCTATCAACGCGTATTACGAAGCCTTTACGTCAGATGCGTTCTCAGGCAAATAAGCTTGCGAAGGGTGAATACCATGAGAAGATTCATGTGAATACGAAGGACGAAATAGGCGAGCTAGCACTTACATTCAACAAGATGAGTTCTGAAATACGTTCACACATTAGCACGATTACGTCTGCTAAGCACGTTAGAGACACGTTAATCGAATCTATGATTGAAGGTGTGCTTGGCATTAATGCGAAGAAAGATATCATTTTATCGAATAAACTCGCACATTCCATCTTACTTCAAATGACTGAAGACGATGAACGTCGATTTAATGCGCAAATCGATGACACATTTGAGTCTGAAGAAGTGACGTTTAAAGAATATGAAATGTTCCAACGTTATTATGTTGTCATTATGAGCTTCATCGAGAACATCGATCACAGCAATGAGTGCGGCATCGTAGTTATTATTCGTGATATGACGAATGAGCATAATCTTGACCAATTGAAAAAGGACTTTATAGCTAATGTCTCACATGAGCTGCGTACCCCAATTTCATTGCTACAAGGTTATACTGAGGCCATCGTCGACGGTATTGTAAGCGAACCAAATGAAATACGTGATTCGTTATCTGTTGTGTTAGATGAGTCTAAACGACTGAATCGCTTAGTGAATGAGCTCTTAAATGTGGCGAAAATGGACGCTGAAGGGTTATCTATGGATATCACGAAACAACCAATAGATGTGCTTGCAGATAAAATCGACATGAAGTATCAACAACAAATTGATCAACTTGGTCTTAAGATGAACATCGATATCGAAGCGAACATGGACGATTGGTATTACGATATTGATCGCATGGATCAAGTCGTGACGAACCTATTAGATAACGCGACACGTTATACAGAGCCTGGTGATACGATAACGATTACAGCCTTTGAAGATTCATCAAATTATGTACTTTCAATTGCCGACACAGGTGCAGGTATTTCACCTGAACATTTACCGTTAGTGTTCGATCGTTTCTACAAGGTTGACGCTTCACGTAAACGTGGTAAACAAGGTACAGGGCTAGGACTCTTTATTTGTAGAATGATTATTGAAGAACATGGTGGTCAAATTACGGCTGACAGTAAGTATGGCCAAGGTACAACATTTAAAATCATCTTGCCTAAACAACCTAAATCAATACAAAATAATCAATCATAAAATCATATTGTCTTTAACTAAAGATTGATTTAATATATAAAATAATAAATGCTTTATTTCGAATGTAACTAGTTTAAAGATAATAACGTTTGTCTAGGGATAATACTTGTTAATTTGTGTTATTACCTAACTTAATCTTATTTCGTAAATAATTTCCTAACAGCTGACTCCTAGGGGTGGGGTCCCCGGCAAAGAAATTTGCGTAAGCAAATTATCAAGCTATACAAGCCGGGGCTTAAGCGTGGTACAAAGTAGCAATGCTACTTTGTAAGTCCAACTAGCAAACTGGAAGTTTGAGTTGGACTTTAGAGACTACAGGCTCAGGCCACGCCCCAGGAAAGCATGCTGTTTAAGGAAATTATTAAGAATTTTATAACTTACAACCAAATCAAATAATAAATTCATCTTCGGGGTCGGGTGCAATTCCCAACCGGCAGTAAATTAAGCCTGCGACCTGCATAATCTAATTATGTGGCTGATCTAGTGAAATTCTAGAGCCGACAGTAAAGTCTGGATGGGAGAAGATGGAGGTTATTTCGCATGCATTTTAACCTCCTATTCTTACGAGATGAATGGGAGGCTAATTATGGAAAAGAACCAAACACGTAAACTTATTATGATTGGCATGTTAAGTGCGATAGCGTTTGTACTCATGTTTATTAAATTCCCGCTACCGTTCTTACCGCCTTATTTAACAATTGACTTTAGTGATGTACCAGCACTCATCGCGACATTCACTTTTGGTCCGCTTGCTGGCATATTAGTGGAATTTATCAAAAACGTATTAAACTTTTTAATTAATATGGGTGACCCAGTTGGTCCCGTCGCAAACTTCTTGGCAGGCAGTACGTTAATCCTAGTCGCGTATCTCATATATAAAAAGAAACGCTCTATGAAGTCATTAGTATCAGGCTTAATCGTTGGTACGGTTATGATGACACTTGTATTAAGTATCTTAAATTACTTTGTATTGTTGCCATTATACGGTTACATCATGAACTTAGGCGACGTTGTAAAGAATTTAAAAGTAATTATCGCAGCTGGAATTATTCCATTTAATTTAATTAAAGGTATACTCGTTTCACTCGTTTTCTTACTTCTATTCAAACGTTTGAAACCATTCCTTAAAAAATACGAATCATAGTGGCTAGATTATAATAAAAATTTCTCAAACAGCATGCTTTCCTGGGGCGTGGCCTGAGCTTGTAGTCTCAGAACGCACGCTTCTCCCCTAGAAGTCAGCTGGTTGAGAAATTTTACCTAAACCTAAATAATTATTTAACTTATAATCTATAAACTATGTAACATATAACAAAAGAGCTAGGACGCACATAGAGAATCTCTTCCTCTAAAGCGTTCTAGCTCTTTTAATTAGGTTAATGTCGTACCGACCAATCAACCTTATTCATATTTTAATGCGTCACCATCGAATGGTTTATCTTCAACTTTGATTGAATCTGTTGGACAACCTTCGAATGCATCATCCATATCTTCGTATAATTCTTCAGGAATTTCAGCCGTACCTTGGTTATCGTCTAGTGTTACGTATGCGATACCCTCGTCATCGTAATCATATATATCAGGCGCAGCAGCACCACAAGCGCCGCATGCGATACATGTATCCATGTCAACTATAGTATATTTAGCCATTATTTTCGCCTCCTTTTAAAAAAATGCTAAACTAACTTATAATACATATAATATTTTAGTCATTGTACTTATAATTTTCAATACTTTCGTTTCAACAGAATAAGGAGTTATATCATGGAAAGAGCCGTCCAAATTTTAAAACAACGTACATTTAATTATAAGACTGAAAAAAGTATCTTTAATATTATCACAGGTAAAAAATCTCATCAAACGTTTTTCGATGCGTGTATACAAGATACACTTCCTTTATATCAAAGTATGCCGAATCTCAATAGCCAAACGTTTCTACAATTGTTACAAAGTTCTGACAATACGTCTGACTCGCTACCGAAATTGTTTGGTCACACGTATATGAGTATGCGCGATACGTTTACAACCATTCAATTACTTGTTCAAGTTGTATCGCAATATATTAGCGATAATGCGAAGTACTTACCCATTACGTCTAATCTTAATATCCAACAGAAGGTCAAAGGGCTTTTCAAGGAGATGAAAGAAGAGGAGACGATATCACAACTTGAAGACGAGTTGATGACCTTATTTGAAGTTTTAGAATCTGAGCTTGAGGTACCGCTCTTGCATTATTATTTAGACGGGTATGATGAGCATGCGTACACGAGGCAGCAGGTGAGTTTAATCACGTCCTTGTCACTTAAAGAAGTGTGGTTTCATGAACTCATAGCACTTCATCATTTAGTTAAGGCCATTTCAAACCAGGATACGTATCCTTTATTGAGTCGTTGTGTCGAGAAGCCGACGCTCTTGCATCAAACCTTTACGACGTATCAGCAGCTATTGAAAGAACCTGATGTGAAGATTGAGGACATGGCGGCGCGTAAAAACGTTAAACCAAACACAATTGAAGATCACATCCTCGAACTCTTTATTAAAGGTTATCTCCATGACTTTAGACCCTATGTACCGAGTGAAGGTTATGCTAATTTAAAGGCCGCTTTTTTAAAAGCCCCAAACCAACGACTTAAATATTTTAAGGAAGCATTCCCAGACTGGTCGTACTTTCAAATTAAAATGGCATTTGTGAAAGTGAGAAAGGAGGTATATGATGCATCTCGAAAATGAATTACGTCGTTACTTTGGCTTTGAACATTTTAAGCCAGGTCAAGAAGCGATTATTGAAAATGTGATAAAGGATACGCATACGCTAGGTGTACTACCAACTGGTAGTGGTAAGAGTTTATGTTATCAGTTGCCGACGTACATCAAACAAAAACCAACGCTCATTATATCGCCATTAATTTCACTCATGGATGACCAAGTTGCGCAGATGAAGATGAACGGTGAAGAACGCGTTATTCAAATTCATTCAGGTTTATCAGAAAGTGAGCGTTACCAGCATTTAAAGCGACTACATTCGAGTCGATTTATCTACATGAGTCCTGAATTCTTGTTGCAACCTCATAATTTAAGACGTATTGAAAATATTGACTTTGGCTTAATCGTGCTTGATGAGGCGCACTGTATTTCAGAGTGGGGCTATGACTTTCGACCGCACTATGTATTAATACAGAAGGCGATCAAACGCTTTAAAAATGCGACGATTTTAGCGCTAACTGCGACAAAGCCACCTTATTTAGCTCAAGATTTAGAGCGCGTACTTGGTCTTGAACTCAATGAAATTATGACGACGATGAACCGCGACAATATCATGTTAAGCCACCGTAATTGTTGTGACCAAGAGGAAAAGATGGAATGGTTAACAAAGCAACTTTCGGAATCAGGACCAACAATAGTTTATGTCTCGTCGAAGAAAATGTGTCATGAAATTGCGAAACGTATTTATGAAGCTGGTTACTTAACGGGTATTTACCATGCTGACTTATCCTATGAGGAACGTTTTACTGTGCAACAACAGTTTTTAGCTAACGATATTTCAATTATAGTTGCGACAAGTGCGTTCGGTATGGGAATTAATAAGAAAGACATTCGAACAATTATTCACTTTCACTTACCAGCTAACCCTGCGAACTACTTACAAGAAATCGGTCGTGCAGGTCGTGATGGCGGTTTAAGCCAAGCAATCAGTTTATATCAACCGGACGATTACTATTTACTTGAAACGTTAATCTTTAGCGATATGATTACGTCAGCCGATATCGAGCAATTTGAGTTAGGTACACAGTTACCTGAACCTAAGCACGATCAACTTTCATTATTAAGCGAGAACTTTTCAATTAGGGAATTAAAACATATCTTTGAGACGACTAATTTAAGAAAAGAAGAAGCTTTGATGAAAATGATGGAATATACACGTCTTAATTCTTGTCGAAGAACGTATTTACTTTCTTACTTTAATGATCAATGTGAGCAAGCTGAGTACTGTTGTGAAAACTGTGATAACATCATTCCGATACAAGCATTCAATCGCAAAAAGGTTCTCATGCAGTATAAATATAGTGACAAATTAAAAAGTCTATTTCTTAAATAGCTTTTGCTTTTAATAACAATTCAAAGTGGATATAATACAGGTATCATCTTTAGTTTTTTCAAATTTTTTTATTATTTCTAATTGAACAACCATTCTTTAGGGTAAAAGACTACAAATACATATGAAAGGGTGAAACTATTGTCTAGAGATAATTTCAAGGACGATTTCGAACGCAATCGTCAAGCAATTAATCCAGAAGACACTAACCACGACTTAGATCGCGGTGAAGACAAAGGATTTAATGACTCATTTAATAACAATGAACAACCTTACCCACCACGAGGTGCACAAAGAAGACAACGCAGAAGAGATACTGCAACACGAAACAATCAAAACGACAAACAAGAATTCGAAGATGGCAGAAACGAACATCACGATGACCGTCGTGTCGAAGATAAACACTTAGATCGCGACAATCGTGACAATGAACGTTTCGATGATGACCGTCATGTGGAAGATCATCATGATGATAAACAATCTAAAGGTAAAAAAGCAGGATTATTTGGTGGAGCTGGTGCTGTTGGAGCAGGCGCTGCAGCGAACAAAAAACATAAAGATGACTTAGAACACGATCATCCAACAGAACATAATGATAAAGCTGTTCGTCCTGACAAAGATGAAGACATCAAACATGACGATGATAAAAAACATAGTAATAAGAAAAAAGCTGCTGCCGGTGCAGGTGCCGCTGGAGCGGGCGCTGCTGGAGCTGGATTTGCAGCAAACAAAAACCGTCATGACGACCATGACCGTCACGATGACTATGATCGCCGTGATGAGCATGATGATCGTGACTATGACGATTATGATGATGACGATAGAGATAAAGGCGGCGGTTGCCTTAAAAAATTATTACCTTTATTATTAGCATTATTATTACTTGCAGCACTAGCTATTTGGGGTGCTACGCAATTATTTGATGGCGACGACAAGAAGAAAGAAGATAACAAAACTGAACAAACTGATAAAAAATCTGACGAAGAAAAAGATAAAGACAAATCTTCTGAAGAAAAATCTGACGAAGAAAAATCAGATGAGCAAAAATCTAACGAAGATAAGTCTTCTGAAGAATCATCTAAAGACAAATCATCTGAAGAAGATTCATCAGATGAAGAAGGATCTAACGTAGGTCAACAAGCTGGAACAGCTGCTGGCGCTGGTGCAGCAGGTGCAGGTGCTGCTAATGCTGGTCAATCTGATCAAGCTAATGCAAGCCAAGGTAACCAAGGCCAACAAGCTGGTCAAGGCCAACAAGGTCAGCAAGGTAACCAAGGTCAACAAGCTGGCCAAGCTCAACAAGGCCAACAAGGTAACCAAGGTCAACAAGCTGGTCAAGGCCAACAAGGTCAGCAAGGTAACCAAGGTCAATCTGGTCAACGTGTTCACACAGTTTCAGGTAACCAAAACTTATATCGTATCGCTATCCGTTACTACGGTGAAGGTACACCTGAAAATGTTGACAAAATCCGTCGCGCTAACAACATTCAAGGTAATAACTTAAGCAACGGTCAACGTTTAGTTATTCCTGAATAATAAATGTTTTATTGAGCTAGGGCATATCAATTGCCTTAGCTCTTTTTTTATATGCGCAAATAAATGTGGCTCTACGTCAAATTCGGTTGGTAAAACCGTAGACGAATGATTTGCTTTTCGCTTTCCTGTGGCGCTCGTTGGGAGCTAAAGCTTCGCTTGGATCTCCCTTACTCACAGAGCCACGGGAGTCTTCAAGCAATCATTCTACACCTATGCTACTTCATGCATAGGTGTTTTTCTTTGTCTAAGTTTATATAAGCGTGACATGAGTAATATTCTGTCTCTAAAGTTTGCGTAATTTCTATAACCATAAGCATTTCTTTTAAGTAATTTTATTTTATTATTTATGCCTTCAATCGGACCGTTAGTTATCATAGGGTGATTTAAAGTATTACATATGAAGGGTAAATACTTCATAAATGATCGCAGTACTCTCATTAAACCTTCTGAAATGTGGTTTTGACGAGATTTATACAGTACTGATCGAAATAAATCAATATCATTATGCTTCAATGCCAGTATTAATTCTTGTCCTATCTCGTAAGTGTTATTGAGCGTATTATCGTTAGATAATAAGTACGAAACGATGTCTTTTTCAGTAATTAAAGTTTTGAATAATCGATGATATTTATAGTTTATAGCGTTAAGATTTAACTTAGGTTTTAAAAGTAGTTTCCAATACCGTTTATATTTATTGTAAAGTGGGCGCCTATTACGTCTAGCTTGATTCATGACTTTAACTCGGGTACGGTTAATCTCACGATTAATTGCCTGAACGATATGAAATCTATCAATAATAACTAAAGCATTAGGGAAAACATCTGATATTAGATCCATGTATGGTTCATACATATCTATACATACTGTCTTAACGCGCTTTCTTGCGTAAAGATCAAACTTCATGAAGTAGTTTTTGAGGTTAAACTTTCTTCTATCACTGACAATGTCAATAATTTGATGAGAAGTACTGTCACAATAGATGAAACTCATTGAAGCATCAACATTTTTAACGCTTTTGAACTCATCCATCATAATGTGCTCAGGCAAATGCGAACCTACTTTATGTCTAATTTCATCAACGGTTTGTTTAATGATTCGAACCACCGTAGGTGATGATACACAACAAGATTCGGCAACAGATTTAATGGAACGTACTTCTCTAACTTTGTCAGCTATAAACATTTTCAAGTTGTTAGATAAGCAACAATACTTATCTACTATAGATGTTTCAGCTACAAAAGTTCGATTACAATTGTGACACAAATAGCGTTGCTTCTTTAATTCTAGTAGACATGGAAACCCACTTAGGCGTGGTAATTTAACATTAATTACTCGAAATCCATGCTTTATAATAGTGCGTTGATGATTAGTGATACCACAGTGTTGACACTTATCAGCTTTGGAAGAGAGAACCCCATAAAGCATTATATAGATTCTTCCTTTTATTTCTTTTTCATCAGTCTTTTCCTCGATGACTAAATTTGGTTCTTTCAATCTTAAGAGTTCTGTTATAAAATTATTCACAGGCGCATTATCTCCTTTTTGTTAGTTTGGTCACTTACAATTATAGAGATAAATGCGCTCTTTTAGTACAAAAAATAATTCGGCTAATGACCTCGAATGAGGTCACCAACCGAATTTATTATAGAGCCATAAATGTTTTGATATACTAATTTAAATTATATTCAATTAAGCCAGTCTTTTTTGATTTTAAACGGGTACTGTTATAATATTAGTTGTGGTAAAAAGGAGGATATTTTATGAAAACCGTTGAAAGTATTATTATTGGCGCAGGTCCGTGTGGCTTAAGCGCAGCTATCGAGCAAAAGAAAAAGGGTATCGAAACATTAGTTATCGAAAAAGGGAATGTAGTAGATGCAATTTATAACTATCCGACACATCAAACCTTCTTTTCATCAAGCGAAAAATTAAGCATTGGTGATATACCGTTTATCGTTGAAGATAGCAAACCTAAACGTAATCAAGCACTTGTTTATTACCGTGCAGTTGTAAAACATCATCAGTTAGATGTAAACCCATATGAAGAGGTATTAACCGTTAAGAAGATGAATGATAAATTCACTTTAACGACAACGAAAGACGTTTATCAATGTCGTTTCTTAATCGTTGCTACAGGTTATTATGGTCAACACAATTCTTTAGAAGTAGAAGGTGCGAACTTACCTAAAGTACATCATTACTTTAAAGAAGCACATCCATTCTTTGACCAAAATGTAGTCATTATTGGTGGTAAAAACTCTGCAGTTGATGCTGCATTAGAACTTGAAAAAGCAGGTGCCCATGTAACGGTACTATATCGTGGTGCAACGTATTCTAAATCAGTAAAACCTTGGATTTTACCTAACTTTGATTCACTCGTTAAACACGACAAAATTACGATGAAGTTTAATAGTGTTGTGACTAAAATTACAGAAGATACAGTTGAGTATGAGGAAAATGGTGAGACACACACAATTCCTAATGATACCGTATTTGCGATGATTGGTTATCATCCTGATTATGATTTCTTAAAACAAATTGGTATTGATATTAATACAAACGAATTTGGTACGGCTCCGGTTTATAATCGAGAGACTTACGAAACGAACGTACCTAATTGCTATATTGCGGGTGTCATAGCGGCAGGTAATGATGCGAATACCATCTTTATTGAAAATGGTCGCTTCCACGGTGGTGTCATTACGCAGTCAATTTTGACAAAGCGTCAAACACCACTTGAAACTTAATTGATAACTACCTCGATTTGGCCGAACATAATCGATACAATATATTTTCAAGCACGCAAAAAGGCTTGGGATGCACCGTGACATCACGATGTATCTCAAGCCTTTAATCTATTTAAGATATTCCCATTTAGAATTACTCATCAAAGTAAGTGTTTAGTTGATCATGCGTATAATCATTACTTAAACCTACTAGAAGTTTCAAGCGTGCTTTGGCACCGTTTAAACCGTTCGAGAAGATAACACCTTTTTGTTGAAGTTGATAGCCACCGCCATCATACGCATATATCGCACCTACGATTCCATTAAATGAACGTGAAACAAGCACAATTGGTATTCCTTTATCACGACAATGATCGAGACCTTTGATACAACTTGGTGGTAGGTTACCTTGACCTAGTGCTTCAACGACAATACCGTCAACTTCTTGTTCTGCATAGAAATCAAAGATATCCTTATTAATGCCCATATACGCCTTTATTAAAGGTACGTTCAAATTTGAATTGATATGATCTAAAATGGTATGTGGATATGGTCTATGGTGGAATAAAACACCACTTTTCGTCACTACACCAAGTGGTCCATGGTTTGGACTTTGGAACGTATTTGTATTAGATGTGTGCGTTTTAGTAACGTTACGTGCTGTATGAATTTCATCGTTAAAGACTACCATTACACCTTTATCGTATGAATCTTCAGCAGTCGCTACTCTAATAGCAGATATAAAATTGTATAAACCATCTGAACCAATTTCATTTGATGAACGCATTGCACCTGTTATCACGATAGGACGCTTAATACCTACAGTTAAATCAAGTAAGAAAGCTGTTTCTTCAAGCGTATCTGTACCATGCGTTATCACGTAACCATCGTAGTCATTGCTTTCGTCAGCAGTTAGAATAATGCGTTGTAAAATTTCGACATGTTCAGTCGTCATATGTGGAGAAGGAACATTGAAAGGTGTTTCTTCAACAATCTCTGCATACGATTGAATGATAACTTTGTGAGTTGTGATTGGGTTGTGTTCGTTTGTAACTACTTTCTTCGATTCATCTTCAGACATACTAATCGTGCCACCAGTATGTAATACTAATAGTCTCTTCATGAAACTTCCTCCTATTAATCGCATTCTTTTTTATGATAAAATAATCGTATTAAAACAACAAGGTAGGTTTATTAAATGAGCAAAATAAATATCGCATTAGATGGACCAGCTGCTGCAGGTAAGAGTACGATTGCGAAGTTACTTGCGTCAAAATTATCTATGATATATGTAGATACAGGTGCAATGTATCGTGCGATTACATATTATTATTTACAAGAAAATGGTTCAACAGAAACAAATTTTTACGATTTAGTAAATCGTGTTTCAATTCATTTAAAATATGATAAAGAAAAAGGGCAAAGGGTTATACTAAATGATCAAGATGTGACAGATTATCTTCGTGAAAATGATGTTACAAATCATGTCTCATTTGTCGCGTCTCAAGAGCCTGTTCGTACGTTCTTAGTCGAAAGACAACAATTAATGGCTAAAGAAAAGGGTATTGTAATGGATGGGCGAGACATTGGTACAACAGTACTGCCTGATGCAGACTTTAAATTTTACATGATTGCTTCGGTAGAAGAACGCGCTAAACGTCGTCAAATTGATAATGAAGCTCGCGGAATTGAATCTAACATTGAAACTTTAAAAGATGAAATTAAAGCGCGTGATGAATTTGATATGAATCGTGACATTTCACCGCTTAAAAAAGCGGAAGATGCCATAACGATTGATACGACTGGTTTAAGTATCGAAGAAGTCACACAAAAAATCTTAGGATATGTTGTGTAAAATTTGAATGTTATAAAAATTCGATTTTAATTTCTTGACAATTAGTCTGCTTTATAAGATGTTATAAGTATGTAGACGTATAAGGAGGCATTCAAGATGACTGAAGAATTCAATGAATCAATGATTAAAGAAATTAAAGAAGGAGATAAGGTAACCGGTGAAGTACAACAACTCGAAGACAAACATGTTGTTGTATCTGTTAATGGTGGTAAATACAATGGTATTATCCCAATTAGCCAGCTATCAACGCACCACATCGAAAATGCGAGTGATGTAGTGAAAGTTGGAGACGAAATCGGTGCTTATGTTACAAAAATCGAAGTTGATGAGGAAAACGAAAGTGGTAGTTACATACTTTCTAAACGTCAACTTGAAGAAGAAAAATCATATGAATTTCTTAAAGAAAAACAAGATAACGACGAAACAATCGAAGCAAAAGTTACAGAAGTTGTTAAAGGTGGATTAGTTGTTGATGTTGGCCAAAGAGGTTTCATTCCTGCATCCCTCATCTCTACTGATTACATTGAAGACTTCTCTGATTATGATGGGAAAGTTCTTGAACTTAAAGTAGAGGAACTTGATCCTGAAAATAATCGTGTCATCCTAAGCCGTAAAGCTGTTGAAGCCATCGAGAATGAGAAGAAAAAAGAACAGTTACTTGATTCAATCCAAGCTGGGGATGTGCTTGAAGGTAAAGTTGCACGTTTAACTAACTTTGGTGCATTTATTGATTTAGGTGGCGTTGACGGTCTTGTTCACGTATCAGAACTTTCTCATGAACACGTTAAAACTCCAGACGAAGTTGTAGAAATTGGTCAAACAGTTAACGTGAAAGTTCGTTCAGTAGAAAAAGACTCAGAACGCATCTCATTATCAATCAAAGACACTTTACCAAGTCCTTTTGAAACAATTAAAGAGAAATTCAACGAAGGCGATGTTGTTGAAGGTAAAGTTATGCGTTTAGCTAACTTTGGTGCGTTCGTTGAAATTGGTGCTGGCCTTCAAGGTTTAGTACACATCTCTGAAATTAGCCATAAACACATCGGTACACCTAACGAAGTCTTAGAACCAGGTGATACTGTAAACGTTAAAATCTTAGGTATTGACCAAGAGGAAGAACGTATTTCACTTTCAATCAAAGCAACTGAAGAAAAAGAAGAATCAAACGAAAGTGATGAAGAAACAACTCAATCTTATACGACTAGCCAAGATTCAAACGAGGATAACCCAACTATCGGGGATATGTTCGGCGACAAACTTAAAGATTTAAACTTATAAGTTTCATAAAATAAATGATAACGTCTATGCAATTTGATGATTACGACATGTTATGCGTCATCAATAAGTATTGTATAGACGTTTTTTATTGGTTCAATCTTTGTTTCTCTACTAGTAAAAGTCCTTTCAATACGCTATCCTTTTTCAAAAAATGACAAGTTCACCAGTCAAACTTGTGAGCGAACGTTAGAATAGGGCTGCATTCAAGAAAGTACCTGTTCTAAAGGGCTTTTCAAAAAGAAGAAACGAAACTGAGTAATGTACTGAACCTTATATTTTCTTTTTTATTCATATCCCGTATGGTAGAATAATAGAGATATTTTAAGAGAGGGAGAATGGTTATGACAAAACCAATCGTAGCAATTGTTGGTAGACCTAACGTAGGTAAATCCACAATTTTCAACCGTATTGTTGGTGAACGTGTCTCTATCGTTGAGGATTCACCTGGTGTGACGCGTGACCGTATTTATTCAAGCGGTGAATGGCTTACAGATGAATTTAATATTATAGATACAGGCGGTATTGAAATCAGTGACGCACCTTTCCAAACGCAAATTCGTGCGCAAGCTGAAATCGCCATAGATGAAGCAGACGTTATTATCTTCATGGTTAATATTCGTGAAGGTTTAACACAAGATGATGAAATGATCGCGCAAATGCTTTACCGTTCAAATAAACCTGTCGTACTCGCGGTAAATAAAGTAGATAATCCTAAAATGCGTGCAGAAATTTATGACTTCTACGCTTTAGGATTCGGCGAACCGTTCCCAATTTCAGGTTCTCATGGACTTGGTTTAGGTGACTTATTAGATGAAGTTAAAAATCATTTCAAACGTGAGGAAGAGGACCCATATGATGAAGATACAATTAAGTTATCAATCATTGGCCGTCCGAACGTTGGTAAATCAAGCTTAGTTAATGCGATTCTCGGTGAAGAACGTGTTATCGTATCGAATGTCGCGGGAACAACGCGTGACGCGATTGATACGGAATATACGTTCGACGATCAAGACTACGTATTAATCGATACAGCGGGGATGCGTAAGAAAGGTAAAGTATATGAGTCTACAGAGAAGTATTCTGTACTTCGTGCTTTAAAGGCCATCGAACGTTCAAACGTTGTTCTTGTCGTGATTGATGCGGAACAAGGTATTATCGAACAAGATAAGCGTGTTGCAGGTTATGCCCATGAACAAGGTAAAGCAATTGTGATTGTTGTCAATAAATGGGATACTGTAGAAAAAGAGAACAACACGATGAAGAAATTCGCGGATAAGGTCCGTAACGAATTTCAATTCTTAGATTATGCGCAAATCGCCTTCGTTTCAGCAAAAGAAAAGCAACGTTTACGTACAATTTTCCCTTATATTAAAGAAGCGAGCGAAAATCATAAGAAACGTGTTAAAAGTTCTACTTTAAACGAAGTGGTAACAGATGCCGTATCTATGAACCCAACACCTACTGATAAGGGTCGTAGACTTAACATCTTCTATGCGACTCAAGTTGCGATAGAACCACCAACGTTTGTTATATTCGTAAATGATGTCGAATTAATGCACTTTTCATATAAACGTTACCTTGAGAATCAGATCCGACAAGCATTTGGTTTCGAAGGTACACCTGTACATCTAATTCCTAGACGCAGAAACTAATTGGAGGGGATTCTATGACAAATATTACTGTACTCGGTATGGGCAGCTTTGGTACTGCATTAGCCAATGTCCTTGCCGAAAATGGTAGTAATGTTTTAATGTGGGGGAAATCTGAACAAAGCGTCAACGATTTAAACACTAAGCACCGTAACACGAAGTATCTTAAAGATATCGATTTAGAGCCATCTATTAAAGCAACGTCTAACTTAGATGAAGCTGTTCGTCATGCAGATGTGTACGTTGTCGCGCTACCTACAAAAGCGATTAGACAGGTATTAACCGATGTGAACGACAAGCTTGATTCTAAGAAGACATTTATACACGTTGCTAAAGGTATTGAGAACGATACCTTTAAACGTGTGTCTGAAATGATCGAAGAAACGATTTCACCTGAATACTTTGAAGGTGTTGGTGTCTTATCTGGACCGAGTCACGCTGAAGAGGTTGTTGTTAAACAACCTACAACCGTTGCAGCATCATCTAAACAACACCGCATTAGTCAATTAATTCAAGATTTATTTATGAATGAATATTTACGCGTATATACAAATGACGATTTAGTCGGTGTTGAACTTGGCGGTGCCTTAAAGAATATCATTGCTTTAGCAAGTGGTATCGTGAGCGGAATCGGTTATGGCGATAACGCCAAAGCTGCTTTAATGACGCGTGGTTTGGCTGAAATTAGTCGCCTCGGTGAAAAGCTCGGTGCCGACCCTATGACATTTTTAGGTCTAGGTGGTATAGGTGACTTAATCGTGACGTGTACCTCTACGCACTCACGTAACTACACGTTGGGATATAAGCTCGGACAAGGTTTAACGTTAGAAGAAGCTTTAAATGAAATGAACATGGTTGTAGAAGGTGTATATACAACGAATTCAGTTTATAATCTCGCTTTAAGAGAAGACGTAGAGATGCCAATTACGGAAGCTTTATACCGTGTTTTATTCGAGGATGCACCTGTTAAAGACAGTGTCAAAGCACTCATGGGTAGAACGAAGAAGTCAGAATAATGTGTTATATTACAATTTTCTTGAATTTGGTAACAAATTTCTTGAAAATGTGTTCAAATCAACGTTTTTAAGCACATAAATCGTTGCAGATACTGATAACACTGTGTTAAAGTCATACCATAATGATATAACCTTATATCATTACATAACCTTCCGGGAGGTGAATTGACATGAACAAAACTGACTTAATCAACGCTGTTGCTGATCAAGCGGACTTAACTAAAAAAGAAGCTGGTCAAGCAGTTGATGCCGTTTTCGAATCAATTCAAACATCACTATCAAAAGGTGAGAAAGTACAATTAATTGGTTTCGGTAACTTTGAGGTACGTGAGCGTGCTGCACGTAAAGGACGTAACCCTCAAACTGGTAAAGAAATTGACATTCCTGCAAGCAAAGTTCCAGCTTTCAAAGCAGGTAAAGCTCTTAAAGACGCTGTAAAATAATAACGCATAAAATGGCCCTTTTATAAGGGCTTTTTTTATTGGTTCTAAATCAATTACGGTTGTTTAAGGTTTAATTTAGTTTTCTTAACAGCTGACTCCTAGGGGTGGAGCCCACGGTACAGTTAATGAACAAAGTAGTTGTGCTACTTTGTAAGTCCAACTAACGTACTGTAAGTACGAGTTGTACTTTACAGGAAAGCATGCTGTATAAGGAATTGTTCTAAATGTCCTACCTATGTCAAACAACAATCTTAAATATTAATAAACTTAATTTAAAATAAGGAATGTCATCTTAATCCAGATATTTAAACGTTTTATGAATAATTACGATTTTTAATTTCGTAACGATAATGTTATTATGGATAGTGATTATAACTTGAGGTGTGGGACATGGATTCTATAATGACATTATTTAACAAACAAATTAAAGACGTTTTAAGTGATATTAATTACAATGAACCAATTATTGTAAACGAGCCGTTGAGTGAGGTACTAGATACATATCATCTTCCGACTGAAGCTAAACTTTCATGTCTCATGATAGATACTGCAATGAATTTGTTAGATTCAATCTCATTTGATCATACATCGAAGCACTCGATATTAATTGGGGATTTATTGAGCGCGCATTATTATACGATTTTAGCTACGTTTAACGATTTGACTTTTCAAAAGAGAATGAGCGAAGCCATCATTAAATCTAACGAATTGAAATCATATATTCACCATCACAAACTTGATACACCTACACTAATCAATACAATTATCGAAATTGAGACAATCTTTCCACAAACCGCGTTCCAGACGTTCGACGTTGACTATAGCCAAGACGTATTCTTACAACTTGCATATAAACGACTCACAGACTATCATCCAGATTATTTGAATCACTTATCTGATGAAGCCTACCAAGAACTCATTGACGTAGTTTCCAACGATTATATAAAAGTAGAGGGTAATAAATCATGACTAAAAATAAAGCGAATAAAGAACAAGTTCATACCGTATTCCAAAATATTTCAACGAAGTACGATACTTTAAATAACATTATCAGCTTCGAGCAACATAAGATCTGGCGTAAAAAGATTATGAAAGAAATGAAGGTTCAATCAGGTTCTACTGCATTAGATGTATGTTGTGGTACGGCTGATTGGACGATTGCGTTAAGTAAAGACGTTGGTCCAGACGGCGAGGTTATTGGGCTAGACTTTAGTGAGAATATGCTTGAAGTCGGCAAAGAGAAAACGGTTGATATGGCGAATATTAAGCTTATCCAAGGCGACGCGATGTCATTACCATTTGATGATAACGAATTTGATTACGTTACGATTGGTTTCGGATTACGTAATGTGCCGGACTATAAGGCTGCTTTAGCGGAGATGTACCGCGTCTTAAAACCAGGCGGCATGGTCGTATGTCTTGAAACGAGTCAACCAACGATGCCTGTATTTAAGCAACTGTATCGATTATACTTTAAATTTGTAATGCCGATATTTGGTAAGATATTCGCTAAATCTCAAGCTGAGTATGAATGGTTGCAGCAATCAACGTTCGATTTTCCTGACAAAAAGACCTTAAAGCGTATGTTTGAAGAAGTTAACTTTAAGGATGTTAAAGTGCGTAGCTTTACAGGTGGCGTTGCTGCGATGCATTTAGGTTATAAAGAAAACAGTACTTCAAAAGGTGATTAATGTGTCAAAGATTAACATGAACAGTGAAATTAAGAAGATTGAGAAACAACTAAAAAAAGAAGTGAGTAGTGCTGATCACACACTTAATGACACAAGTCATCACCTACTTGATTCTGGCGGTAAACGTGTACGCCCACTGTTCGTCATTCTAAGTAGCCAGTTTGGAACGAAGGTTAATGACGAAAGTTATCGTGTTGCAGTCGCGCTTGAACTGATTCATATGGCGACTTTAGTTCATGATGACGTTATTGATAAAAGCGATAAACGTCGTGGTCGCCCGACGATCGTTAAGAAATGGGATCAACCAACTGCAATACTTACGGGAAATTTTCTGCTCGCACGTGCTCTAGAATACATCTCTTCGATTGATAACCAAGCGATTCATACGACATTGTCTAAAGCGATTGTAGAAGTATGTCGCGGTGAGTTGTTTCAATTTGAAGATCAATTTAATGGTAAACAAACGATTACGAATTACCTCAGACGCATAAATCGTAAGACAGCGTTACTGATTCAACTTGCTACAGAACTTGGCGCTATGTCATCACATTCAACGGATGAGACCGTATATCGTTTGAAGATGATTGGTCACTATATCGGAATGAGTTTCCAAATTGTCGATGATATTCTCGATTTCACAAGTACCGAGAAGGCATTAGGGAAGCCTGTAGGTAGCGACCTCATGAATGGTCATATCACGTTACCAGTACTGTTAGAAATGCGCAAGGATGCAAACTTTAAAGCACGTATTGAGGCGCTTCATGCGGAATCAGAACCTAAAGAGTTCGATGCGATTATTAAGCGTGTTAGACAATCAGCGTCGATTGATGAGTCTAAGGCCATTAGTCAGCGTTATTTAGACAAAGCGATTCAATTATTGAATGAGCTTGAAGATAATCACGCTAAAGTTTTAATCGAGAAATTGATACACCGTATGGGTAAACGTACAGCTTAATGTACGATCAAAGATAAATTGATGTGCCAGTAGGTGTCGTAACGTCCGCTGGTTTTTGTTTGAGTATTTTTCTTTAAATGCGTGCGTGTTTTGAAAGGGCTTTTGCTAATGAAGATTGAAGGGTATAAAGATTCCACTTCTCATCCTTGAAAAGCCCTCTAAGCGTAGCGTTGAGATGACTTGATATTTAGAATTGAATGAATAATTAAATAATGATACTATTAATGAGAAATACATAATTGAAATAGGGGGATTTATCCATGGAACGTACGTTTCTTATGCTTAAACCAGATGCAGTTCAACGTAATTTAATCGGAGAAGTTGTATCACGCTTAGAAAAGAAAGGCTTAAAATTAGTAGGCGCTAAATTAATGACTGTACCTAAGTCTTTAGCTGAAGAGCACTACAAAGAGCTTTCTGACAAACCATTCTATGATGGATTAATTTCATTTATTACATCAGCACCTGTATTTGCGATGGTTGTTGAAGGGGAAGATGTTGTTAACGTAACACGTACAATTATCGGTAGTACAAATCCAACAGAAGCAACACCTGGTACAATTCGTGCTGACTACGGTTTAACTGTAGGCCGTAACGTGATTCACGGTTCTGACTCAAATGAATCAGCTGAACGTGAAATTAACTTATGGTTCAACGAAGATGAATTAACGGATTACAAATCTATCCAAGAACCATGGATTTACGAATAATACGCAATTAAGTTTGGAAGCTAAGACGATGAGTCTTAGCTTTTTTATAATTCATAAAATTTCTTAACAGCATGTTTTCATTTTAGTATGCTAAATAAAACAATTCTATCAAAAAGCAAGCTTTCCTGTATAGTCCAACTCAAACTTCAGTTTGTTAGTTGGACTTACAAAGTAGCTATGCTACTTTGTACCATGCTCAACCCCCAGCTCTATACTTAGTAATTCGCTTAAACGTGATAGGTTAAGATTTAGCGGTGCGTTCAACGTTAAGTGCGTTGTTTTCCTCGAGCTTCTACCTAACCTTTAAACGTTTGGATTGAAGTGTCATTCCTCCTGTATGATATAATACTCGTGATTATTCGTGTCGTTACCACATTACATATGTTTTTTCTAATTTTTCAGTTAATTAAATTCAAACTCTGTGGTAGAATTTAGAAATATCTTATTAAATATTTATAGAACGGAGTGATGAGGATGCGTTTTTTAACATCTGGTGAATCCCATGGACCTCAATTAACAGTTATCGTTGAAGGTGTACCTGCACACTTAGAAGTTAATGTTGAGGATATTAATAAAGAAATGTTTAAACGTCAAGGTGGATACGGACGTGGACGCCGTATGCAAATTGAGAAGGATGCGGTAGAAATTGTTTCAGGTGTACGAAATGGTTACACACTAGGTAGCCCAATTACGTTAGTGATTACAAATGATGATTTCACGCATTGGCGAAACATTATGGGTGTACATCCAATTAGTGAAGAAGCTCAGGCAAACATGAAACGCGTAATCACTAAACCTAGACCAGGTCATGCTGATTTAGTTGGCGGTATGAAGTATCAACATCGCGACTTACGTAATGTACTTGAACGTTCATCTGCACGTGAAACTGCAGCGCGTGTAGCGGTAGGTGCGTTGTCTAAAATTTTACTTAAGCAACTTGGTATCGATATCTTTAGTCGTGTCGTTGAAATTGGTGGTATTAAAGATACAAGTGAATTCGACCTAGACTTAATTAAATCTAAATGTGACCAAAATGATGTTCGCGTTATCGATGACACGATTGCGCAATCAATTCGTGATAAAATCGATCAAGCGAAAAAAGACGGCGATTCTATTGGTGGCGTCGTTCAAGTTATTGTAGATAAGATGCCTGTCGGAATAGGTAGTTATGTGCATTACGATAGAAAGCTTGATGGGCGTATTGCGCAAGGTGTTGTAAGTATTAATGCGTTTAAAGGTGTTAGCTTTGGTGATGGTTTTAGCGTTGCAGGAAAGCCTGGCAGTGAAGTTCAAGATCAAATCGCATATGATGAAACAAAAGGTTATATGCGTCTATCTAATCACTTAGGTGGTCTTGAAGGCGGTATGTCGAACGGGATGCCGTTAATTGTAAATGGTGTTATGAAACCGATTCCTACATTATATAAACCGTTAAATTCCATCGATATCGAAACGAAAGAACCGTTTAAAGCAACTATTGAACGTTCTGACAGTTGTGCGGTACCTGCAGCGAGTGTGGTATGTGAACACGTGGTGGCTTTTGAAGTTGCGAAGGCACTTATTGAAGAATTTGAATCGAATACGATGATGCAACTAAAAGCACAGATTGAGAATCGACGTGCGACGAATCAAACGTTCTAGGGAGTGAACGCAATGCGTTTAGATACAACTTATGAGAGAGATAATTATCCGATTATCGTTGAAAATGGGGCGCTTAACCACCTTAAATCATATGTAGAATCGTATCATACCGTTATTTTGTGTGTGGATGATACTGTACAAGCCTCATGGTCTGACAAAATAACATCTATCGCCGAAGAAACGGGTGCTCGGTTAAAAGTACTGCATAGTGGAGAATCGTTGAAATATCTCAAACATTACGAAACCTTTGTGGAAGGGCTTTTAAAAGAGGGCGTTACAAGAAACACTTGTTTAGTGGCTATCGGTGGTGGCGCTACAGGTGACTTTGTAGGATTTGTTGCGGCGACGCTCTTACGTGGCGTCGACTTTATTCAAGTACCTACGACGATACTCGCGCACGATTCGAGCGTTGGCGGCAAGGTCGGCATTAATACGAAAGCTGGGAAGAACTTAATCGGCGCCTTTCATCGACCGGAAGCCGTGTTGTACGATTTAGACTTTCTTACTACACTACCTTATAGCGAAATTTTAAGTGGCTATGGGGAAGTGTTTAAGCACGCGTTATTAAATAACGTTGATCAAGTTAACGCTTTAATGAAAGCTTATCCAAATCAAGCGCAACTTAAAGCGCTTCATGACATGGAGAAATACTTAGTGCTTGGTATCGTAACGAAATTAAAGATTGTGGTAGCTGATGAAAAGGAATCAGGTTTACGAAAACATTTAAATCTCGGTCATACCTTTGGTCACGCGTTTGAATATTTATACCACATTCCGCACGGTCAGGCTATTCTAGTCGGCATTCTATACCAAATGATACTGTCTAACGAGCACCTACAAGCGAACTTTGATATTCAGAAATACTACCAATACTTGCGTAGGCTTGACGTGCCTTTTCAAGAAATGGAGCAAGTGAACTTTGAATCCATCTATAAACTGATGTTAAAGGATAAGAAAAACACGCAAGCCGGCGTTCAAATGGTCTTACTTAAGGACTATGGCGAACCGATTACGATGACTGTTGAAAAGTTAGCGCTTAAATCTGCGTTTCTTAAGCTACAGTCGCTGATAAAGGAAGTGTAACAAATGGAAGCAATTCAAATTAAAGGGCCGTTAAAGGGCGACATCGAGGTGCCGGGCGATAAGTCGATTACGCATCGCGCAATTATCTTAAGTGCACTTGCTAAAGGACAAGCTACGATTTATAAACCGCTTCTCGGCGAAGATTGTTTACGCACAAAAGCTATCTTTGAATTACTTGGCGTCGATATTTCGATCGAATCTGACAAGATGTTCATCGATTCGAAAGGCTATACATCATTTACAACGCCGCACCAAGTTTTATATACTGGTAACTCTGGAACGACAACACGCTTACTTGCGGGACTCTTCGCAGGACTCGGCATTCAAGCTGTCTTATCAGGAGACGCTTCCATCGGCAAAAGACCTATGGACCGTATTATGAAGCCGCTTCTACAAATGGGCGCACGCATTAGAGGCGTAGATGATAATTATACACCACTGATTATTGACACAAGCGACATTAAAGGTATTGATTATAGGATGCCTGTCGCAAGCGCTCAAGTTAAAAGTGCGATTCTCTTAGCGAGTCTCTTTAGTGAAGACGAGACGACTATTCACGAGTTAGCATTGACGCGTAATCATACAGAGACGATGTTCCGTCATTATAATATTCCATTAAATATTGACGGCAATGAGATTCAAACTGTCTCACGCGGAATCGATCACATTCAGCAAAGGGACTTCTATGTGCCAGGTGATATTTCATCAGCTGCGTTCTTTATTGTCGCTGCACTTATTACACAAGGTAGCGATATCACGCTTCACAATGTTGGGATGAACCATACGCGAACAGGCATTATTGATATCGTGAAACAAATGGGCGGTCGTATCGATATCTTTAACGTGTCGGAAGGTGCTGAGCCGACCGCTTCAATTCGCGTTCAATATACAGAGAACTTGAAACCAGTTTCGATTGAAGGCAACATTATACCGAGATGCATCGATGAAATTCCGATTATAGCGTTACTCTGTACCCAAGCTACTGGAAAGAGTATGATAAAGGATGCAGGTGAATTGAAAGTTAAAGAAACAAATCGCATTGATACGACGGTTAATGAACTCAATAAACTCGGGTTTGATTTAACGTCGACTGACGACGGTATGATAATTATGCCGTCTACGATTACTCAAGTTGCAAACGTTGATAGTCATACCGACCATCGTATTGGTATGATGTTAGCCATTGCGTCACTTTTAACACCATCAACGATTCATATTGACCGATTCGATAGCGTTAATGTGTCATTTCCAGGATTCTTATCTAAACTAAAACAATTAGAAAATGAGGGATAATGTATGGAGGACATCCATAAGATTATAGATGATATCAACCTTCAAAATTTAAAGGGCATCGATTCACGCGTTGAAAATGCGCTCACTGAAGAACAAGATGAAGGTGCGTTATTCATACTTGGTGAAACACTCTACCAATATGGCTTAATACCACAAGGTTTAGAAGTGTTTCGATTCCTTTACCATAAATTTCCGAACGAACCTGAACTCTTAATTTACTTTGTAGAAGGATTAATTGCGGAAGGTGAAACAGACGAAGCCTTAGAGTATCTCACTGAAGTTGAAGATACGCCTGAGAAGCTCATGTTAGAAGCAGATTTATATCAACAACTGAATATGCTTGAGGTCGCCATTGAAAAGCTCAACCAAGCCAAAATGATTCAACCAGAAGATCCGATTATCAATTTCGCGTTAGCTGAACTCTTCTACTATGATGGCCAGTGGTTACGTGCTGTTACAGAATACGACACTGTTCTTGAGACAGGTGACTACATGATTAATGGTGTGAACTTGTTCTCACGTATCGCGGATTGTAGTCTTCAAAGTGGTAACTATGCAGACGCGATTCAAAACTACGATGAAATTAGTGATTCTGAAATGACGTCTGAAGATTATTTTAAGAAGGCCATTTCATATGAGAAGAATGAGCGTACTAAAGAAGCCATCAGCATTATGAAAGACCTATTGACGAAGGACCCAGACTTTATTCAAGGTTATTTCTACTTACAGCAACTTTATGAGCTTGAAAAGGACTATCCAAGCGCGATAGAAATTGGTAATGAAGGTCTTAAACTTAACCAATTCTATAAAGAGTTAATGTGTCAGACTGGTAGCTTAGAAATCGAACACGGCGATCAAAATGATGGTGTCGATCATTTACTTGAAAGTTTAGAAGTAGATCCAAGCTATCATGAACCAGTCCTTATCTTAAGTGAATTTTACCGAGAACAAGATGACCACGAAGCATTAATTGGGTTAATTAAGTATGTAGATGAAGAGGACATGGACCCTGTATTTATGTGGCATTTAGCCTATGCATACGGTGAAGAAGAACGTGATAAAGAAGCCATGCATTTCTATCAACTTGCTTATCAAACACTCAATGACCAAGCACCATTCTTAAGCGATTACTATTTCTATCTCATAGAAATCGGTCACATCGAAGAAGCAAAGCCAATCTTACAAAAGCTTAAGGAAATTGACGCGACAAACGAAACTTGGTTTGAAGAAGAAGACAGATTACAATAGGTGATCGTATGTCAACAACGTCTATTACGTGGGATAAACAAAATTTCATAGAATATCTATTGTTCCATTATGAATTTAAATCACGCATTAGTGTCTGGATATTAAACTACATTAAAGCTGATTTAGAGACGCTCGAACGCATGCACTTCGTCGATACTATTGTACCTTCGCATCAAACGCTAGAATTAAGTGTTAATCACGCTTATCACATTGGTGTGAAGTTAACACGTGATGGTGAAACTTATTATAATAACAACATGATATTTAAGTTAATCGCAACGACACATGAACCCTTTGACCTCAAGATTCATTTTGAAAAGGGTAAGCGTAATGATAGATATGATACGTTACTATTCAATCAACTCTTGGCTTCACCTTCGTATGAAGCGTATTTACAAGACTTATACGATATTCATTTGTCACAGCCCGATCAAGAACATTTAATTCATGAATTAAAAGCTTCAATCGATCTAAGTCTTCAACTTAAGCAAGAAGACCGCTTTAAACAGTATAGTCATATCTTAAATTCGATACAGTTTCGAAATTTTAAATAAAGGATACATGTTTATGAATTTGATGCAAAATTGGCGCATGCTGATTACAAATAAGTTTTTCTTATATTTTATAATTTTATGTAACTTACTAGGAACCATTTATGGCTATATTTGGTATGGCTCGCAGCTTGCTGAAACACCTTGGTATTTTTATATCTTCGTGCCAGATAGCCCGACTGCTACACTTTTTCTAACGATTTCGTTAATTTTGTTACTTTTCAATCGGAAAAGCACAATCATCGATACACTCGCATTTGTGACGTTAATTAAGTACGGTGTTTGGGCTGTATTTATGAATATCTTTATGTTTTATGTGGATCAAACGATTTATCCCATGGGCGTGATGCTTATCATGTCACACGGTATCATGGCAATACAAGCATTCTTGTTTATGCCATTATTTAAGTTTGATATTAAAAGTATTATCATAGCACTTATTTGGGTATTTCATAATGATGTCATTGATTATGTATTTCATCAGTATCCGAAATACGGATCACTTGATCCTTTCGAACCAATAATTGCCTATGTCGCATTTTGGTTAACCGTTATCAGCTTTTTATGCATCTCTTTGAAAAAGCCCTTAACCGAAAATAAAATGTTTGACCAATCTTAACGTACTAATTAAAATATAATATGAGGAGTGAAGTGAATGTTATCATACCTATTATTTCTGTTTATCGTAATGATTCTCCCAATGTACGCACAACATAAAGTTAAAAAGAACTATGAGAAATACTCTCAAGTGCGTTCAACTAGTGGGAAAACAGGTCGAGATGTTGCTTTAGAAATTTTACATGCGAATGGGATCTATGACGTAGAGGTTAAACAGGGACATGGCTTCTTAACGGACCATTATGACCCTAGAAATCGAGTACTTGTATTATCACCAGCAAACTTCAATCGTCCAAGTGTTGCCGGTGCTGCAATCGCTGCTCACGAAGTTGGACACGCGATTCAACATCATCAAGGTTATTTCTTCTTAAAATTTAGAACAGCGCTCGTACCACTTGCGAACCTTGGTGGCTCATTATCTTACATCTTTATTATGATTGGTTTTGTATGTACGATGATGCAATTCGCATTCGGTTCAACAGCTTTATGGATTGGTATTTTCCTAATGGCTTTATCTGTATTATTCTCAATCATCACATTACCTGTTGAGTTTGATGCAAGTAAACGTGCAATGAATCAAATTCAATCTTTAAACTTAGTTAATCAAAAAGAATATAAACATGCGCAGAAAGTGTTACAAGCTGCAGCAATGACTTACGTTGCTTCTACAGCAGTAGCAGTTGCCGAATTAGTTCGTTTAATTCATTTTACGCAATCACAAGATTAATAGATATCGAAACTGGGACATTTTAAATGTCTCAGTTTTTTTTAGTTATGGATACAAGAGGCGTATTACGAAAAAGAAAATAGGCATTTCAGCTTCCAGTAGCTTAGAGGGCTTTTCAAAGAGGGCAAGCGTCTATGAAAGGAACGTATTTGACCTAAATTACTTAAACAAATGTGCTCGAAATTTGCCGTGTGTATCACGAAATTGAAATTCGACGTACTCTATAATACTATATGTGATAAGGGAGGACGACGTTATGACGAAATCTATGAATGATATGCAGAAGGAAGTTGACCAATACATAAGCCAATTTAAGACGGGCTACTTCTCGCCGCTCGCAAATCTTGCACGCTTAACAGAAGAAGTTGGCGAACTCGCAAGAGAAATTAACCATACGCACGGAGAGAAGAAAAAGAAGGCGAGTGAAGCTGAGAACACGATTAAAGCTGAACTTGGTGACAATCTGTTTGTATTATTATGTCTCGCGAATTCTTTAGACATTGATATGACTGAGAGTTTCGATGAGACAATGGCGAAATTCAACACGCGCGATAAAGATCGCTTTGAACGAAAGTCTGACTCATAAAGGAGGTGCCGTTGTATGAAGATTGGTATTACATGTTATCCATCTATGGGTGGATCTGGCATCATTGCGACTGAACTTGGTATTTTAATGGCTGAAAAAGGACATGATGTCCATTTTATAACGTCTAATATTCCATTTAGAATGCGTAAGCCTATCCCAAATATTACATTTCACCAAGTTGAAGTGAATCAATATGCGGTATTTCAATATGCGCCGTATGATATCACGCTTAGTACTAAAATTGCGGATGTCATTAAGGAATATGACCTCGACATCTTGCATATGCACTATGCGATTCCTCACGCAATTTGTGGCATTCTAGCACGCGAAATGGCAGGTCGAGATGTGAAGATTATGACGACTTTACATGGTACGGATATAACGGTGCTTGGTTATGACCATGCGTTAAAAGGCGCGATTCGATTCGGCATTGAACGTAGTGACATGGTGACGAGTGTAAGTCATGCTTTAAAAGACGAAACGATGGATATCATTAAGCCGAATAAAACGATTACGCCTATTTATAATTTCGTTAGGGAGAACGAATTCCCAACATGCTACAATCCTAAGCTTAAGGAAACGTATGGTATTGAAGATGATGAGAAGGTCATCATTCACGTGTCGAACTTTAGACGTGTTAAACGTATTGATACGATTATTGAAACGTTCTATTATATTCGAAAAGAAATGAAAGCGAAGTTAATTTTACTTGGAGATGGACCTGAACTGATTGATATGAAAGCGTATGCCAGACAACTGGGTTGCTTTGACGATATTTTATTCTTAGGTAAACAAGACTACGTGAGCGAATTTTACCAAATGTCTGATTTAGTGCTATTACTCAGTAACAAAGAAAGCTTCGGTTTATCATTGCTTGAAGCGATGAAGACAGGCGTGCTTCCGATTGGTACGCACGCTGGCGGTATTAAAGAAGTCATCAAACATAACGAAACAGGCTTCTTAGTAGATGTAGGCGATAGTAAGAAAGCGAGTGAATATGCGCTTGATATCTTAAATGATCCTGAGCGTTATCAATCGATGAAACAAACAATGTTGAAAGATATCGAGGAACGTTTCTACTCAGGGAAGATCGCGGATGAGTATGAATATTATTATAGGAAGATGTTAGGTGACAATCATGAAGAAAGCCTTTAATGACGCTAGACCGATACTTGATACCATCGAACAACATGGCTATGAGGCATATTTTGTTGGTGGTGCGGTCCGAGATTTCATCCTCGAGCGCCCAATTAATGATGTTGATATTACGACGAGTGCGACGCCTGATGAAATCGAAACGATATTTGAGCGTACAATTCCGATTGGTAAAGAACACGGCACGATTAATGTGTTATATGATGACGATCAATACGAGGTGACGACGTACCGTACTGAAAGCGATTATGTCGACCATCGTAGGCCAGATCATGTAGCGTTCGTGCGAGAACTGAAAGAGGATTTGAAGCGTCGTGACTTCACAATAAATGCGCTTGCGATGGATAAGGACTTTCAAGTTGTCGATTACTTTGAAGGTAAGAAGGACATGCGCTTACGCCAGATTCGTGCGGTAGGTGAGCCAGCAGAACGTTTTACTGAAGATGCACTACGCATTCTACGCGGCGTACGCTTTCAGTCTCAACTTGACTTTGAAATCGAGACCCATACATTTCGCGGTATGGCCGCTCAAATTCATGACATCAAGTATTTATCCATTGAACGTATCGTTGTAGAACTGAAGAAATTGTTTCATGGTGTCGCCGTTGAAAAGACCCTTAAGTCTATGAACCATTTAGGTGCCTTTAATGATATTCCAGTGTTTAAATCCTTTGATATGAAAAGACTTAAGCTAAGTACACCGCTATCAATGGACTTTGTACTCGCTATACTTAAGCTTCAACAAGGGTCAGTTCAGTTAAAGCCACTTAAAATTAGTAATCAAGAACTTCAAACGATTCAAACTTATGAAAAAGCCATTGCTCAAATAAACGCGATTCAAAGTAAATTCGATATCGACAAATTACTATTTCAAATAGATATTCAATGTATTTATAGTATCATTTCAAAAACTGATATACTTAAAGAGAATGATGTTTTACACGTCTCGCCGTTCATTTTTAACAAGCAAGTCGTTGAAACGCGTTACGCTCAGTTACCGATAACATCGTTTAACGATTTAGCTGTAAATGGGCATGATCTTATGACACACTTGAATCAAAGAGGTGGCCCTTGGATCAAAGCAACACTTAATCAAATAGTAGACGCCATTCTAAAACGAGACATAATAAACGATAAAGACGAAATATTGAAATGGGTGACACAACATGTCGAAGTATGAAAATGATGTATTAAATGTATTGTATCAGCACCAACCTGAATTCGTTTCAGGCCAATTTATTGCTGAGCAACTTAAAATATCAAGAACCTCAGTTAAAAAGGTTATTGACCGTTTGAAAAATGATGGATGTGAAATTGAATCGATTCATAACAAGGGACACCATTTGGTAAATCTTCCAGATAAATGGTATGAGACGCTTGTTGATCGACTTATCCAAAAATCATCACTCATCGACTATGCCGTAACGCATGAAACGGTTGATTCAACACAAATACTCGCTAAACAAGCATTAGTTGGAAATCAAGATACATTTATGGTTATCGCAGATGAACAAGTTAAAGGGAAGGGACGTTTTAACCGACCATGGGCTTCAGAAAGAGGTCTCGGTTTATGGACGTCTCTTGTATTACGTCCAAATGTGCAATTTTCAATGATTACGACATTCAACTTATTTATGTCGCTAGCAATTCGTGATGCGATTCAATCCTTTGTGGAAACAGATGTATTTGTGAAATGGCCGAATGACATTTATATTGGTGATAAGAAGGTGTGTGGCTTTTTAACGGAGATGGTCGCAAATCATGATGGTATTGAAGCGGTTATTTGTGGCATTGGAATCAATATGAATCAACTTGGTGACCATTTCGATGAAGTTATTAAAGATAAAGCGACGTCCATTCGTCAACACAACAATGATGTATTAATCGATCGATATGATTTCTTAGACGTGTTACTCAAGAACATCGAACACCGCTACCTACAATTTTTAAGTACGCCATTTAAAGATATTAAGGATCAATATATGAAACATTCTAATATCTGGGACCGTACGCTTACGTTTACTGAAGGCAGCAAGCGTTTTAAAGGCGAACCTGTTTCAATCGATGATCAAGGGTTCCTTCACGTTAAAGATGGAAACGGTGATATGCATCGTTTAATGAGTGCTGATATAGAATCTTAAGAGAGGAGAACAATTATGGCTCAGCCGTGTTATGCCGTTGTAGATTTAGAGACTACGGGCAATCAAATACAAACCGATGAAATCATTCAAATAGGTATAACATTCGTGAAAGGCGATGTCATCACAGGTACGTATCAATCTTTAATTAAGACGGATATCACGATTCCGCCATTTATCTCAGCGCTGACATCGATTGATAACGAAAGTTTAGCTAACGCGCCTTATTTCCATGAAATTAAAGAGCAAATTTTAAAGCAACTTCAAGGTTGTATCTTTGTCGCACATAACGCGGATTTCGACCTGAAGTTTTTAAAGGCCTCTTTTGAAGCATGTAATATGTCATTTGAACCGTATAAGGTCATTGATACGATGGAACTCTTTAAGATTGCGTTCCCTACTGCGAAAAGCTATCAGTTAGGTGAGCTTGCAAGTGCGCTTGATATCCCGTTAGATCATGCACATCAAGCTGATGAAGATGCGAAGACAACCGCTTTAATCATGTTGAAAAGCTTTGATAAATTCAAAAACTTACCTTTAGATTCTAAGAAACAACTTTATTATTTAAGTAAAGCACTTAAATATGATTTAAAAGATTATTTCTTTGAATTAATCCGTCATTCTAAAGAGATTGACATTTCAAAAGATTATGGTCAGTTCGAACAACTCATTTACAAAAAGCAAGTTGATTTAAAACTACCGAAATTTAAATTACCTCATACGTTAAAAGATATTTATGCATTAGTAGTGGAACGTTTAAATCTTAATTACCGAAGCGAACAACTTTACTTAGCAGAAACCATTTTTGAGCAACTTTTACATAATGAAAAGGCCTTAATCGAAGCTGAGTTAGGTAGCGGTAAATCTCTTGCTTATTTATTAGCTGCCTTATTATATAATCATGAAACTGATCGTCATGTAATGATATCGACGAATACGAAACTACTTCAAAATCAGTTGTTGCATAAAGATATACCATTATTAAACGAGGCACTTGGTATCAACGTCAATGCTGCGCTCATTAAGAGTAAGAATGATTATATTTCACTCGGTTTAATCAGCCAAATTTTGAAAGATGAAACGCATAACTACGAGGTCAGTTTATTAAAAGCCCAATTACTAATTTGGATAACCGAGACCGAAACAGGCGATATTCACGAATTAAATCTTAAAGGTGGACAAAAAGTCTACTTCGAACAAAAGGTTGAGACTTACGTGCCTGTGCCTGGCGATATTCATTATTATAATTACATTAAACGTAACGCTAAGCACATTCAAATTGGTGTAACGAATCACGCGCACTTACTTCATCAGTCTAATGAGAATTCGATTTATCACTTATTTGATGACTGTATCATTGATGAAGCGCACCGTTTACCAGACTATGCACTTAATCAAGTTTTATCGAAACTGACCTATAGTGACATCAAATATCAACTCGGATTAATTGGTAAAAACGAAAATGAGAAACTACTTCAGAAGATAGACGAGCTTGAACAAAAGCGTATCTTTGAACGTATTGATATTCCACCAATTGATGTCTTTGGACTTAAAATTGACATTAATGAACTACATGAATTAACAGAAGACTTATTCGATCATATGTTAGACATTATTCATACATCACATATTTATGATGATGAAAGTAATAGGTTTCATTATGCGTTCGAATTTAATCCATCACCATTAATTCAAAAACTGACACTCATTACTCATAAAATTAATCACATTTTAGAATACTTTAACGGAATGAGTCATAAAACAATCAAAACGACGCGTAAACAATTGCTTTATATTAACGATCAATTTAAACAAGTTTTAAAAAGTCTCAAAGCCAACCATACGTCGTTTATCGCAATTAAAAATGTAGAACAGAAATCAACGATTGAACTTATGATTAAAGATCATTCAGTTAAAGATATCTTATCCGAACGCATCATCGATAAGTTTAACGCTTTAACATTGATTTCAGGTACGCTCACGTTCAATGAATCTTTCGAGCATTTTAAAAAGTGGTTCCATAATGAGCACACCTTTAATGCATACATTATTAATACGAAGATGAAACGAAAGCATGAACCTAAACTTTTCATACCAAGTGATATCGAAAGTTACGATTATTCAAATATCGACGGGTATGTGATGTCTATCGTGAACTATATCGTAGAGTATGTGAACACGACGCAGGATAAATGCTTAGTGCTTTTCACAAGTTATAAAATGTTGTACATGGTCAATGAGTATCTCAATGAAATGCCTGAACTATCGGATTATGTGATATTGCATCAACAACAAAGTCAGAATAATAAAATCGTAAATCAATTTAATAAATTTGATAAATCAATCCTGCTCGGCACGAATACGTTCTTTGAAGGATTTGATTTCCAAAGCAAGGGCATTAAATGCGTGATGATTGCGAAATTGCCATTTATGAATCAGAAACATACGAAATATTGGCTCATGCATGACGAATTTATTCACATCTTTAAAGATTATGTGCTGCCTGATGCGGTAACGCGCTTTAGACAGGGGCTAGGGCGCTTAATTCGAAATGAGGATGATAATGGCATCGTCGTGTCGTTTGATAATCGCTTGATACATAGTCAGTATCAACAATATTTCGAATCGACGACAGCATCATTCGACGTGATTAATAAAGACATCAATATTTTCCGAAAAGTCCTAAAAGATTTAATCCAAGACGATAGAAACAATTCTTAATCTAGAAGTTACGCAGTGATTTTGTTAAACTAAAGAAGAGTATTTTATAAATAGGAGACTGGTTATGAAAACGACAATTAGAGAAGCTAAAAAATATATCGACCAAGAAGTAACAATTGGTGCTTGGCTTACAAATAAACGTTCAAGCGGTAAAATTGCATTCTTACAATTACGTGATGGTACAGGTTTCATGCAAGGTGTTGTAGTGAAATCTGAAGTTTCAGAGGACGTATTCCAAACTGCGAAAGACATCACGCAAGAATCTTCAATGTACATCACAGGTACGATTACAGAAGATAACCGTTCTGATCTAGGTTATGAAATGCAAGTGAAATCAATTGAAATTATTCACGAAGCAAGTGATTATCCGATCACACCTAAAAACCATGGTACTGAGTTCTTAATGGACCACAGACACTTATGGTTACGTTCTAAGAGACAACATGCGGTTATGACAATCCGTAATGAAATCATTCGTGCAACATACGAATTCTTTAATGAAAATGGATTCACTAAAATTGACCCACCAATTTTAACAGCAAGTGCGCCAGAAGGTACAAGTGAATTATTCCATACTAAATACTTTGATGAAGATGCATACCTTTCACAAAGTGGTCAGCTATACCTTGAAGCTGCAGCAATGGCATTCGGTAAAGTATTCTCATTCGGGCCAACGTTCCGTGCTGAAAAGTCTAAAACAAGACGTCACTTAATTGAGTTCTGGATGATCGAACCTGAAATGGCGTTTACGAACCATGATGAAAGCTTAAAAGTACAAGAAGAATACGTTGCGCACGTTGTTCAATCTGTACTTAAGAATTGTAAAATTGAACTTAATATTTTAGATCGTGACACTTCAAAACTTGAGAAAATCAAAGCACCATTCCCACGCATTACGTATGATGATGCGATTGAATTCTTAAAAGAAGAAGGCTTTGACGATATCGAATGGGGCGAAGATTTCGGTGCACCACATGAAACGGCTATCGCTAACCATTATGACTTACCAGTATTCATCGTGAACTACCCAACTAAGATTAAGCCATTCTACATGCAACCAAACCCTGAGAACGAAGACACAGTACTATGTGCTGACTTAATAGCACCTGAAGGTTATGGTGAAATCATTGGTGGTTCAGAACGTATTAATGATGCTGAATTACTTGATCAACGTATCGATGAACACGGTTTAGATAAAGAAAGCTATAACTATTATTTAGATTTACGTAAATACGGAAGCGTACCACACAGTGGCTTTGGTTTAGGTTTAGAACGCACAGTTGCTTGGATTTCAGGCGTTGAACACGTTCGTGAAACATCACCATTCCCACGCTTATTAAACCGTTTATATCCATAATCAATGTCGACATAAAAATAGTGTTAAAGAGCCAGGGACTTAGTACGTTTCCCTGGCTTATTATATAGGGCGCACGTACCTAATCCTAATGAATATTGAGGTGAGCTTATGCATACTAAATTTTTAAAAGAACGTCCGCTCGTGATACATCATATGCTTTTAAATCATTACAACGAGCTAGGCATCAACGAACAAGACTTCGTGATATTACTCAAATTGATATATGCTTACGACGTGACGAATAAACAGCCGTCTATACTTACGCTTCAACAAGGTACGACGCTTGAAGAGCGTGAAATCACCGCTACTATTCAAAAGCTCATCCAACGTGATCTTCTTGATCTGAGTGTTCATAAAGATGATGAAGGTAAATTCTCTGAGTACATGAGCTTAGAGGGCTTTTACGAGAAGCTATCGGAAATCATGAAGAAGGATATTTCTGAAGATCACCATAAGAAGAAAGAGATCGACTTTAAAACACTCTTCCAACAATTCGAACAATCGTTTTCAAGACCGCTATCTCCTATAGAAATTGAAACGTTGAATCAATGGATTGATGTCGATCAACATGGTAATGAATTGATTCTACAAGCTTTGAATGAAGCTGAATCTAACCAAAAGCTGAGTATGAAGTATATTGATCGGATACTGCTGAACTGGAAGAAGAATAATGTTGAGACGATTGAGCAATCGAAGCAGGTGAGTCGTGCGTTTAATCAACCTGAAATGCAGCATAAAGTTAAGAAAATACCGAAATTTGATTGGCTGAATGGGGAGAATCCGTATGATAAGTAAGAAAAAAGCGTTAGAAATGTTAGATGTCATCGATGACATGTTTCCGGATGCTGAATGTGAATTGAGGCATGAGAATCCGTTCGAATTAACGATTGCTGTACTCTTATCAGCTCAGTGTACGGACAAACTTGTGAACAAGGTAACGGCGTCGCTCTTTGAAAAGTACAAGACACCCGAGGATTATTTAGCGGTTGAACTTGAGGAATTGCAGGATGACATTCGTTCAATTGGCCTCTATCGTAACAAGTCTAAGAATATTCGAAAGTTGTGTGCGTCACTTCTTGAAAAGTTCGACGGTAAAGTTCCTGAAACCCATGCTGAGTTAGAAAGCTTAGCAGGTGTTGGTCGTAAGACAGCAAATGTTGTGATGAGTGTCGCATTTGGAGAACCTTCTTTAGCGGTAGATACGCATGTAGAACGTGTTTCAAAGCGTTTAGGTATTTGTCGCTATAAAGATAATGTGCGTGAAGTGGAACGTAAACTTACATCGATTATACCGCGCGAACAATGGACGAAGAGTCATCATCAGCTTATCTTCTTCGGTAGGTATCATTGCCTAGCTAAAAAACCGAAATGTAGTGAGTGTCCATTGCTACAAGATTGTAGAGAAGGGCAAAAGCGTTATCGTGCAAGTTTAAGGGAGTCATCTTAATGTTTAAGGAAAAGTTTAGTCAATTAGAAAGTGAATTAGATGAAATGAGTAAGTTGCGTCAATTGAAGACTGAATCAGGTAAAGCATTACTCGATCAATACTTCGACTTATTAATGGCGTACTTTAAGGATATTAATGAAATTGAGGATTATGATGCGGCGCGTATAAATGCGTTGCCTGTAGTGCCAATGAACTTTGAAGAACGATTATCATATATCGAATTGCGTAAGCATCACTTTATGGGTTATCAACAAATGAAGACGATGAAACAGGAATTGATTAAGATGAATGCGTCGTATCAAATTCGTAAAAAGCGTCAGTGATAGAGAAGAATAAGCGTATATGAAAAAGACCAGGCTCAATGCCTGGTCTTTAATTATGTCGTTAACCCGCTTGCTGTGACTGACCGTTTTGAGGTCGGGTGGATGTTTGCGGTGTTGTCGACTGTTGATTTTGAGAATTTTGATTACCTTGGTTGCTACCATTTTGTTGCTGACTTTGGTTACCTTGTTGTGTAGCCCCAGCTGGCTTTTGGTTCTGAGATTGTCTTTGAGATTGACCTTGTTGTTGTGACTGAGTCGTACCTTGTTGCTGTTGGTTCTGAGTAGTAGCACTTGATCCATTAGAACTATTTGATGACTCTGAGCTGCTGTCGCTTTCAGATGAATCAGATTCTTCACTTGATTCGTCAGATGATGGAACTGAGCTAGTACTGTTACCAAAGTTTGAGTTAGGTGATGATTTTGTTTTATTGTCTGTAGTTGAACTATCTTTGTTACCAGCAATATTGTAGTTAGGGTAGCTACCTTCAACTGAAGCTGGTTTCTTGTAATCTTGACCATCTTTAGGGTTAACTTCACTCATAACATCTTGAAGTAATCCTTGTGGTAAGACTTGTTCATCATGACCAACAAATGAGTTTTCACCGTATGGTTTAACTTTATCAAAGCCCATCCACACTGACATTGAATATTTCGGTGTGAAACCGTTTATCCAAACGTCTTTTGCGGCAGAATCTGGTAAGTTATATTGGTCATAAATTTGTTGCGCATAAGTACCAGTACCTGTCTTAGCTGCTAAGTTAATGCCTGGTACGCCTTTACCAAACGCAGAGCCGTATGGTTCGAATGTACCTTTAAGCATTTCAGCTAACATGAAGGCTGTTGAATCTTTCATTGCCTTATTACTTGAGTGTTCAAATTCGATTGTATCACCGTCAGCGTCCACAACTTTTTGAATTGAGTGCGCTTTGTTGTACTCACCGCCGTTAGCGATTGCCGCGTAGGCAGAAGCAAGTTCAGTAGGTGAGAATTCAGATGATGAACCACCAAGTACATCAGAAGGGCCGATATCTTTAGATTGATATTCAAGTCCAACTTTTTCAGCAAATTTAACTGGTGCGCCATTACCTGCATGGTCCTTAACTTCTTGCCATGTCTTGAGTGCAGGAACGTTGAAACTTTGTCTTAACGCGTCAAAGGCAGAAACTTCACCGTGACCTTTTTGGTCGTAGTTTTTGAAGATGCCTCCGTTAATGTTAATTTGGTCTTCGTCCTGGATCTTATGGTTTGTTGCCCAGTTCATGTTTTCAATGGCTGGTCCATAAGCTAAGAATGGTTTTAATGAAGAACCAGTAGGGTGAACATCTGTAGCCATGTTACGTTCTACAACGTCTTTATAATCACGGCCACCTGAAATCGCGACTAATCCACCAGTTTCACTATCAACAATAGTGGCACCAACTTTTTGGTCATCGTTCTTATAATAAGAACCGTTATTAACTTTGTCTTGTAAAGAGTTTTGAACATTTTTGTCCATGTTCGTGTAGATCTTAATACCACTGTTCATAACGTCTTGAAGATTTTTACCTTTGTATTCTTCGTTAGACATTAACTCTTGTTTCACAAAGTTAATATATGATGCATATTGCTTAGAATCTTCATCTTCAGGTTGAATTTGACGATCTTTAGCTGTACGTTCTACAAGGTTTTTGTCGATAGGTGTTTCTTGTGCTTCCTTCATTTGCTTCTTAGAAATACGTCCGTGCATTTCCATCAGATGTAATACTGTGTCTTTACGCTTTTCAGCACGATCTGGATGGTCATAAACGTTGTTGTAAGAAGGTACTTGAGGTAAACCAGCTAAGTATGCAGATTCAGCAAGATTTAAGTCTTTTAAATCTTTATCAAAATAGTACTTAGCAGCGGCTTTAACACCATGTACACCATCGTTGTAGTAAATCTTGTTTAAGTACATTTCGAAAACTTCATCTTTACTATATTCTTGCTCTAAACGGTAAGATAGATAAGCTTCTTGTGCTTTACGTCCGATAGACTTTTCATTCGTTAGGAACGAACGTTTAACAACTTGTTGTGTAAGCGTTGAAGCACCTTGAGAACCGAATCCACCTGTAACGTTCTTAAGAACTGCGCCGAATAAACGTTTATAGTCTAATGCACCATGGTCATAGAAGCGATTATCCTCAGTTGCTAATACAGCATCTTTCATTTGCTGTGGTACTTCATCGATATCAACACGTGCACGACGCTGACCGTCGTCCATGGTCTTAACCAGTTCTCCGTTCCTGTCATAAATTTTTGCCGGTATTTTATCTTGTAACTTAGAATCACTAAAAGCTGGAGCTTTCCAAGCATAATAAGCAAAAAGTAATATACCTAACAACATTAAGACTAAGAAGGCTAAGAACAAGAATCCTAGAATCTTAATTATCGTCCTCTTAATGTTTTTATTCTGTTTTTTACCGGACTTCGACTTATTTGAACGCGAAGTCCTATTCTTTTGGCTCATAAGCGGTCCTCACTTTCATCTAATATCAACTTATCAACTGCATTAAGATAGTTTAATCGTGGTTGATACTGATAAGGAATATGGTAACCATTTTCTCTGATTTCTTCAACCGAAATAGACTTCTTGACATCGTTTAAAAAACGTTGCCAAAATGGTAAAAACTTCCTATAAGATATTAAATAAACTTCATTTAAGCTTTTGAAACGTATCATTAAAAAGACAATCGCTTTTTGCTGATAAACCGCTTCCATATGCGACACTTGATGGTCGTGAATATTATTCAAAGGGAAGGAGGTTTTGTTCTTTGTTTCCTTAGCTTCGAAGTCAATGTAATATCCATTATAAATACCATTATAGTCGGTTGTAGAAGGGGTCCTGAAGTATGCTTCTCTTATGACAGCTTTACTACGCATCGGATAGTCGACATTAACAATTTGAACCGGAGTCGGTTTTTTATGTATGACTGCTCGGTTAGTCTCTCGGTAATATTTATTCGATTTCTCGATATCCGATTCTAAAGACATACCTCTACCACCATATTTAATGTTACGTGACTGGGACTGCTTTTTCATTACGTCCTGAGTCCGATTTCTTAAAAATGGCTTCCCATTAGGATAATTCATTTGTTTCACCACGCATTATTAATGGTTCATCCGATCACACGTATATTCAAATACATATTTTATTTATATATTTATCGTTCTTTATATTTCTATGTAAACGCATATGTATTTGAACATAATAATACGAATCGGCAAATTTATTATAGCATTTTTAATAGAGAATACATATCTACTTACACAATTTTTAACGAAGCATTTGATACAACTAGGTTATAGACACTGATATATGATAAATTATTGTTAAAAGGAGGGTGAAAGATGGATAGGCACGTGCTTAAAGAACTACAAGTCATTCTCGATGAAATCTTTCAACGCTTCACCTCATCAAAAGAAGGGCACGCGTACGACTTTTACAAAGAAGTGGTACCTTACACAAAAGAGGTTGATGCTAAATTAGACCTTTTAATAGAAGAAAAACAAAACATCGTCGAATTACCTTACATGAATCCGATGAAATTCGATAACTTTATCGAGCATTTTAAAGAATTGACCGTCGAATGTCATTTCGATAAGAGTCGAAAGCTATTTATTGAAAAGCACAAAGCTGTGACTTATGATTTAAACTATATTCAACAACATTTAGGTGATATCGATGTATAAGACCGCTTACTTTACGGGATATAAACCATTTGAGCTTAATATATTTAATGATAATTGTGATGAAGTTAAATATTTAAAAAAGTTTATCAGAAACAAATTAATCACTTATATTGAAGAAGGTCTGGAATGGGTGCTAACGCAAGGGCAGCTTGGTATCGAAATGTGGGTCGCTCAGACCGTTATTGAACTTAAAGAGGAATATCCGCAAATTAAACTTGGTATCATCACACCATTCGAAGAGGTAACGGCAAAGTGGAATGAAGAGAACACCCTTAAGTTTGAACAAGTCGCTTCAAAGGCTGATTACGTGAACAGTATTTATCACGCACCATACCAAGGTCCGCACCAATTTAAAGCTTGCGATCAGTTTATGCTTGATCACACAGACCTAACTATTATGATATATGACGATGAAATGGAAGGAAGCCCTAAATACTTCAAAAGACTCTTAGTTGATTTTGTTGAAAAAACAAATTATACTTATGATATTGTCACATTTGATGAAATCACTGATTTCATCAACGATTTGCAATGGTCAAATGAACAATAGTTTTGAATGAGGTGGAGAAATTATGTCAGAAGTTTCATTAAAGTTAACTGCTAAAGATATTTATGAAAAAGATTTTGAAAAGACAATGGTAAGAGGATATCGTCCAGAAGAGGTTGATGCCTTTTTAGATGATATTATTGCAGATTACCAAAAAATGTCTGATCTTAACAACGAAGTAATTAAGTTATCAGAAGAAAACAATAAACTAAAAAAAGAGATTGAAGATTTAAGATTACGTGTTGCTTCAAGCAGACCTCAAGATAATAAAGCATTCTCAGGTAACAACTCTGGCAACGTTGACCTCTTAAAACGCATTTCTAATTTAGAAAAAGCTGTATTCGGTAAGTAATACACTTTCTTTAGATGCGATACAGTACATAGGACTTTTAGTCTTTATATTTTTGTATATGCATGATATAATTTTTCAGTGATATTTTGAGTAATCGCTATAGTAATATAGAGGAAAGTCCATGCTCACACAATCTGAGATGATTGTAGTGTTCGTGCTTGACGAAACAATAAGTCAAGGCATTAAGTTGACGGCGGTGACCTAACCTAAGTCTTTGATATGGTTACAATAGCCTGAAAGTGCCACAGTGACGTAGCTTTTATAGAAATATAAAAGGTGGAACGCGGTAAACCCCTCGAGTGAGCAATCCAAATTTGGTAGGAGCACTTGTCTAATGGAAGTCAACATATAGACGAGGTATTTATATTCGTAATATATAAATTCAGACAGATGATTACTGCCGGCGTACGAGTGTGACTAGTGCACGTTAGTAGTACAAAGGTACAGAACATGGCTTACAAAAATATCACTACTAGACACTATGCTCTCCAATAGACGGAGAGCTTTTTTTAATGGGTATGACAACTTATATTATAGATATATATTTGTTTATTTGAATTTAATATATAACAAAAGTTTTAAGAACTCTGTTAACATAGAATTACATAATACTTAGAAAAGGGATTGTTTTAAGATGTTTCAATTACTAGCAGTATGCCCAATGGGTCTTGAAGCAGTTGTTTCAAAAGAAATCCAAAGCTTAGGTTATGAAACGACGGTAGAAAATGGCCGAATTTATTTCGAAGGTGATGAGGAAGCAATCGCGACATGCAACTTATGGTTACGTACCGCCGATCGAATTAAAATTGTCGTTGGACAATTTAAAGCGTTTACGTTTGATGAATTATTTGAGAAGACAAAAGATTTACCATGGGAAACGTTTATATCTGAAGATGGAAAATTTCCAGTCCAAGGACGTAGTGTAAAATCTAAATTATACAGTGTGCCAGACTGTCAGGCGATTACAAAGAAAGCGATCGTCGAAAGACTTAAGCACGCTTATAACGAACGCGGTTGGTTAGATGAAACAGGTGCTATGTATCCTGTTGAGGTTTCAATACTTAAAGATAATGTCTTACTCACGATTGATACTGCAGGTTCAGGTCTTAACAAGCGTGGCTACCGTATCGCGCAAGGGGAAGCGCCGATTAAAGAAACGCTTGCAGCAAGTTTAATTCGCCTTGCGAACTGGGATGGCAATACGCCTTTAATCGATCCATTTTGTGGTTCAGGTACAATTGCGATAGAAGCATGCTTAATTGCTCAAAATATTGCACCAGGATTTAATCGTGAGTTTGTTTCTGAAAAGTGGGATATGATGCCAGCAAATCTTTACGAAGATTTACGTGCTAAAGCAGATGAAAGTGCAGATTATGAAAAAGAAGTTGAAGTCATCGCTTCAGATATCGATCCTGAAATGATTGAGAATGCGAAACAAAACGCCGATGAAGTAGGTCTAGGTGACATCATTCAATTTAAAGTACAGGATGTTAATACATTGTCAATTCAACATGACGGACCTGTGTCGTTAATCGGAAACCCACCATATGGTGAACGTATCGGTGACCGTGAAGAAGTTGAAGAAATGTACCGCTACATTGGTAAACTCATGAAGAAAAACCCATCTCTATCAACTTATATACTTACAAGCAATAAAGAATTCGAATTCTTAGTTAATCAAAAAGCTACTAAACGTCGTAAACTCTTCAATGGTTATATTGAATGTACCTATTATCAATATTGGGGTAAACGATAATTTAGGTTTAAAGGAGGAATTATATGCATCAAGAATTTAAACGAGGCATCTTTTTATCGCTAGGTGCATACATACTATGGGGCATCTTACCCATATATTGGTCACTCGTTAAAGGTATCGGCTCGTTTGAAACACTCGCGTTTAGGATAATTCTTTCTCTCATTTTCATGGTCATTTTGCTACCAATTATTAATAAGACGGGCGCACTTAAGAAAGATTTACATTACTTAAAACAATTTCCGACTAAATTTGTTGCAATCGTCGTGGCTGGTTACATTATCACAATTAACTGGGGTACATTCATCTACGCCGTTGATCATGGCCACGTACTTCAAGCAAGTTTAGGTTATTATATCAATCCTTTAGTAAGTATTGTGCTCGCTCTCATCTTTTTAAAGGAACGCTTTACCAAACTTGAATGGATCGCCATTGCTTTAGCAACGATAGGTGTTATCTTTATGACGCTAAAAATAGGTGAATTTCCATATATTTCACTACTACTCGCATTTAGCTTTGGTTTTTATGGCCTCATTAAGAAGTCTATTAACATTGACGCGTTAAGTAGTATTACAATTGAATGTATCGTAACAGCTCCTGCTGGTATCATCTACATTTGGTACTTATTCCAAACAAGCCAAGTTTCATCAGGTTGGAACATGTCAACATTCTGGTTATTGTTCTCAGGTGCCATCACCGCGATACCGCTCATACTATTCTCTGCAGGCGCTAAACGTATACCGTTATCATTAGTTGGCTTCATTCAATATGTTGGTCCAACATTAATCTTCATTCTTGGTATATTTGTCTTCCATGAAAAGTTTGACATTAACCAATTAATAACATTCATATTTATATGGATTGGTATTATTTTATATAGTATTTCAAAATACTTAACAATTCGTAAATCTAAAAATCCAGTATAATTTTATTTAAGAACGGAACTTCGGTTTCGTTCTTTTTTATATCATTTTCTTTTTTAAAAGCACTTTATAGACACACTATGCATAAATTCATAAAAGTTACAAAATTATGGCGATAATCAATTAAATTCTCTTTTGACTCATCAATAAATGATATACAATATGTATCAAGAGTATTTATACAAGGGGAGCCAATTTAATGACTAAAGATGAACAATTAGACATTTTATATAAATTGAAAAAAGAGATTGAAAAATCTGATCATCAATCGTTTATTCATACGATTAATCAAATTATTAAAAAGGTTTATTTAGAGCAATACACAGCGACTTTCGTAGGTCACTTTTCAGCAGGAAAATCAACACTCATCAATAACATTATTGAACAAGAAATTCTGCCAAGTTCTCCCGTACCTACTACAAGTAACACTGCGATTGTTACAGCTTCAGAAGAGGCTAATATTATCGCGAACATTGAAGGTCAACGTTATACCAAATTAAGTAATTATGACGAAGTTAAATCTTTAAACCGTGAAAATGTAGATATAGAATCGATTGAAATTAATTATGAAACAGATAAGTTTAGTAATGGCTTCACACTTCAAGATACACCAGGTGTAGATTCTAATGTTCAAACACACCGTTCAAGTGCTGAGAGCTTCTTATACACAAGTAATATTATCTTCTATACAGTAGATTATAACCACGTACAATCTGCGATGAACTTCCGCTTCATGAAAGAACTTAATCAAGCTGGCATTCCGCTTGTATTCGTTATCAACCAAATTGATAAACATAACGAAGATGAAATTTCGTTTGATACATTTAAGTCTCGCGTGATGAAGTCGGTCGAAGAATGGGATATTAAACTAGAAGATGTGTTTTACGTGTCAAAATTTGAAACACCACATAATCAACTTCAAGATTTATCGGAATATCTCGTTCAAAAAGACCATGACCGTGAACCGATGGATGTTTATGTTAATCGTATGGTTGATTTTATTACGGAACATCAACTGTCATATATTAACAATCATATGGAGAGCATTCTTGAAGCGCTTGAAGTTTCAGCAACGGAATTTGATGAGGCTTATATCCGTCATCAGCAACATCAATCTGTTAGCGAAGAGTCGCGTTTGTTAAATGATTCTGAAGCATTATATAACTATTTATATGATAAACGCCGCAACATTATTGATAACTCTTATGTTATGACGCATGATATGCGTGAAACGATTAAGCATTATTTAGAAAGCATGACGAAGGATTTTAAAGTAGGTGGCTTTTTCAATAAGAAGAAAAAGACTGAAGAAGAACGCCAGAAACGCTTGGATGCTGCGGTAGAACATCTGCAACAAAAGGTAGATAACGAGATAACCAAAGTTATGCGCGAAGACATGTCATTCTTAACACGCTTTACCACGTCAAAAGACATTAACGAGCGTATCTTAAATCAAAGTTATACGATTGAACCTGCAACATTAGAAGATTTATATCAACCTCAAATTTCAATAAGTAATAATTATGTATTAACGTATTGCGATGATTTAATGAAAAAGCTAAAACAACAAATCTTAAAGCAATCAGAGCCTCTAGTAAATGACATAATTCAAAATGTTGAAGTTGAAGAAGTTGATGATCAACAACAAGATGAAAATGATGATTACCAAATTTATATGAATTTAAGAAATTTGAAACAATCGTTAGAAACTCAAAATTACAAACATTATTATATTCATATGGATGATTCTTTAGATAAACTCATTGATCGTACCGAAATTCAATATGAACCTAAAGAGACAGAAAAACAAACTGAAGCACGCGAAACAAAATCGAAAGAGACCGAAACGGACGGTAAACGTTACCGCGAAACGGTAGAAAGTGGTCTACAAGTCGTAAAAGATATCCCGCTATTTGAGTCAAATAAGAACGACATTCAAAATACGTTAGATCGACTCGATAATCAGCTTATTAAAATTGGTGTCTTCGGAACATTTAGTGCGGGTAAAAGTAGCTTAATTAATGCTTTACTCGGTGATCATTACCTTGTAAGCTCGCCAAACCCAACGACTGCAGCTACAACTGAGATTAGTTACGGTAACAATAGTGCGATTACATTAAAGACACAAGATGAGTTACTTGAAGAAATTAATAATGTAACTGAAATTGTGGGCGAGGTTTATGATTCAGTTGAGTCATTTACTAGCAAGAACCATAAGAAACTTTATCAAGCTATAGAGAAGAATCAGCTTGCCTTTTTAAAGGCTATTGAACAACATCATGATATGTACCTATCAATGCTTGAAAAGGGTGCGTATCAAGAAATTCCACAAGATGAAATTAAAAAGTGGAGTGCTGAAGATGAATACGCGACGTTTGTTAAAACCGTACATATTCAATTAGAACATCCTTGGTTACAAGATAAGATTATTGTTGATTCACTTGGTTTACACTCTAATAACCAACGTCATACAAATGAGACGGAAAAAATCTTAACTTCTTCTGATTTAATATTATACGTGAGTTATTTTAATCATTCGTTTACAGATAATGACAAAGCGTTCATTAAACACATGAAAGATATGAACCAACTTATCGAGAACCAAGCATTCAAGATGGTTGTAAATGCAGTAGATTTAGCTGAAACTAAGCAAGATGAAGAAGATGTTATTCAATATGTAGATGATGCATTGCAACAAGTTGATATGCATCCAGAAATCTTTGGTGTTTCAAGTCGTAATGCATTACAGTCAGGTGATGACGGTATAAATCAACTTCATGATAGTATTACGCATTTTGCAAAAGTCGAATCTAAACATGTTTTAGAACATGCAATGTGTCAACAACTTACACAAATGAACGTTTCATTTAAATCAATGATTGATGAACATCAAAATAATAAATCCGAACTTGAGAAAAATAAACAAGACTTAAAACAAATTAAATCACCTAAAGTCTTTAAAGATAAGTTCTTAGATACGACAAATATTAAATCTGAAAATGAAATTGAAGATCAAATTTATCACTTATCAGAACGCTTGAAAATTCAATTTTTAGATGAAGTGAAATCGGTATTTAATGGTCAAATGACAAACACGTCTAACTTTAATCAAGAAAAACGTTTAGCGTCGAAGGTGTATTTAGATCAAATTCAACAACGTTTATATCTTGAACAAACTTTAATGATTGAAAGATTAAAACGCTTTATAATTTCAACTTATGAAAATGAAATTGCACCAACAATTAAAGAGTTACAACAACGACATGTTTTAATTCATCCTACTTTTAAAGTAGATGTCGATGAAATTAATGAATCCTATTTAAATATTGATTTAGATCAGTTTGTCGAAGGCTTACCTAAGCAGTTAACGAAGAAAAATATTTTAAACCATGAGAAACAAAAACAAATTCAAGAAACGATATTGAATCTTTCAGTCACATTATTGGGAGATGGCTTTTCAAAATTAAGAAATAGTCTCATGACGCTTAAAAATCAACAACTTAAAGCACTCGATAATCAAGTCGAAGCATTTGAAACGGAAGCAAATTCTCAAATCGACGGTATTTTAAACTTTAGCATGGATGAGGCATTGCTTGGTCAATTACAAGAAGCGATTGCTGAACTCGACCGTTTAGATTTGAAAGCATAAAGGAAGGTCACTTATGGAGAAACGCATTTTACTCATAGATGGTATGGCGCTCTTATTCCGCCATTTCTATGCGACAAGCATTCACAAGCAGTTTATGAGAAATAGTGAAGGGGTGCCTACAAACGGTACTCAAGGATTTATTCGACATGTCATACAAGCTGTGCATGACATTAAACCAACTCACGTAGCGGTGTGTTGGGATATGGGTCAAAAGACCTTTAGAAATGATATGTTCGAAGCCTATAAATCAAATCGCAAGGCGCCACCAGAAGAACTCATACCACAATTTGATCACGTCAAAGAACTCTCTGGAGCTCTAGGTTTCCATAATATCGGCGTTGTGAATTATGAAGCGGACGATGTAATGGGAACGATTGCGAAACATTATGCTAAAGAGAACCGAGTGTTTATCGTGACTGGCGACCGAGATTTATTACAATGTATTGATGAACATGTTGAAATATGGCTCATTAAAAAAGGCTTTAAGATATATAACCGTTACGATATGTCACGTTTTAATACGGAATATGACCTACAACCACATCAACTCGTAGATGTAAAGGCGTTTATGGGTGATACGGCAGATGGATATCCCGGCGTTAAAGGTATCGGTGAGAAAACGGCAGTGAAACTGATTCAAAATCATCATTCTGTAGAAGGTGTGCTAGACAATATCGATCAACTAACGAAAGGCCAACAAACGAAGATCAATACGAATGTTGACGCTTTAAAGTTATCTAAATCGTTAGCTCAAATTCATACAGACGTGCCTTTAGACCATGAGTCTTTAATTGAAAACATGCGATATCGTCTTAACTTACCGCTCATTTTGAACGTTTGTGACGAGCACGAATTACGCGTTTCCAAACGCTATATTACGTCAAATTTTATTTAAATTTTCACTCTAGAAAAAGCCCTCTCAATGATGTAACAGTCATTGAGGGGGCTCAATTTTTATGTTGAGGTACTAAGGATTATTTCATCTTTCTAAGCGCTTGTTGCGCGAGCTGGTTCGCTTCTTTATTCTGGTCGCGGGGTACCCATTTAACAAAAACTAAATCAAACTCGTGTTCAAGTGATTTATAAGTTTGAAAGTAATGCTTGAACTTTTCGCTTTTAACTTGGTCGTCTAAAATAGAATCTTCCACTAATTTGGAATCTGTTTGAATGAAAGCATTTTTGACGCCATGTTGGATTGCTAAATGTAAGGCATATAATAACGCTTCCCATTCAGCAGAATGATTATCAGTAATACCTAAATATTTGGTTTCTTTAATACGCTCGTTCTCTAAAGCAATAACTACGCCACAAACACTCTCGCCAGGATTTCCTCTCGTTGCAGCATCAAACGCAATTTTAGCCATCTATTACTCATCCTTTTCGATTTCTTACTTAATATTATATCAAAATGAATTTCTTTTACACCCGCGGCCAATTAAATTGATATATTTATTTAATGATTCCCGCTTTTATATTGACATTATATGTTTCAATATATTATAAATAATTTAAGCAAACTATTATTTCTCAATATAAAAGCACATCAAGAAAAGAGGTATCATCAATGAGTCAACATCAAAGATTTAGTATACGAAAGTATAAGAAGGGTATTTACTCAGCTTTACTTGGTACAACTATCCTTTTGGGTGGTAATTATGTAGCTGAAGCTGAAGAAACTACCAACTCCACAGTCCCTGATCAAAACAATGAGTATGTCCACGCTCACACGATAAAAGGCCATGAAGGTGAAGTCGTTAATCAGCCTATTATCGAAGCACCAAACTACGCTGGCGACAATGAAGCCACATTTTCTTTCAAAGAGGGACAAGACACACATGGTTTAAATATTAACAAAACCTATATCGAGGGTACCTTAACGACGCCAACTGATTTGAAACCCTTAACCATTCGCGCGACTAAGAAGGATAACCAAGAAGAATTTCTTGAATATTATGTTCGTGTTAACGAGGCCTTAAAATTATTTGAACCTATAATTACCAATGATATCACTACTCAATCTACTTTCATTCGCGGCACATCTGAACCCGATACAACAGTCAACTTTTTCTATAATGAAAAGGGAAATCAAGTGACGAAGCATACGCGTCCTTTGTTGGATGCCAATCAAAGTCCTTTGTCAACGGTAACGAATTCTGACGGTACTTTTAACGTAGATTATGACTTTTCAAATATGGAAGATGCGTCGTTTTATGCGGTAGCGTCTAAAACAGGCTATAAATATTCTGAACCTTCTAACATCGTAGTTGTATATAACGAATTTAAACGTAAAATCAATCAACTCGATAAGGAAGGTTTAAAAGCGTATTTGAAGGAAATTAACGATCAGTTTAGTGCGCTTAAAACAATCGTAGAAGCTGAGAAAAATAATCCAAATAGTAGTGCTATTTCGGATGACACGCTTAAAAAGCTACAAACCTTGTTTAAAAATGCTCAAGAGTTAAAAGCAGCAGTCGATAAAAAAGAAGCTGAAGAGACGTCTCAACCAATCGACTTTTCAAAAATGACAAAAGATGAATTGAAAGGGTACTTAGTTGAAGTTAATAAGCAGTTTGAATTGCTTAAGTCACTGGCTGCAGAAGATTTGAAAAATGGAACTACTATTGTGAACAACAAAGAAACAATAGAGAAGCTCGTTAAATTGCGAGATAAGTTATTAGAGTTAAAAGCGCACGTTGATAAACAAGAGTCGGAAGCTAATCAGGAAAATACGAAACCTGAGCCTAAGGATCTTTCTAAAATGTCGAAAGACGAGTTAAAAGCGTACTTGGTTGAAGTTAATAAACAACTTGAGTTATTGAAAAAGTTAGCTGAAGAAGATTTAAAAAATGGTACGACAATCGTCAATAACAAGGAAACAATAGATAAACTGCTTAAGTTACACGACCAGCTCGTAAAATTAATGACAGAGGTTGAGGCACGTGAAGCAAAAGCGGGTGATAAACCACCTGTAGAAGATAAAGAAATTGACTGGAAAGGGCTTTTAAAAGAGTTAGAAATGAACCTTGATGGTTTAAATAAAGAAGAGGCATTGAAACAATTGACGTTGCTAAAAGAAAAATTTGCAAAGTTTAAAGCGCTTGTCGAACAAGAAAAGGTTAAAGCGGATAGTTCTGTGTTTAATGATGATTTCTATGAAGCATTGCTTAAGCTTGAAGCTAACTATGCTGAATCAATCAACCAATACTTAAAAGCAAATCACTATCCTAAAGATCCTGCTAATCCGTTGCAATTCATGCCAGAGGTTAAGAAAAAAGACAATGCTGATACAGTCGTGACACCTTTACCAACTTCGGTCAATACGAGTCATGGAAGCGAGGATTCAACGCCTTCAAAAGCCAAATCAGCTAAAGCGCAACAAACTCAGAAGATGTTGCCACAAACAGGTGAATTCGATCATCAAAAATTAATTAACATTGGTATGATTTCACTTTTAGTTGGAGGAAGTATCTTATTAAGTTACCGCAGTAGAAAGCATAACTAACATTAGGATACTGAGATAGAACGAAGTAACCGAAACTAACACCACGAAATGAGGACTGAATATGAGACATCAAAAGATACAAAGATTCGGTATAAGAAAATATAATGTCGGTTTATTTTCTACCGTAATAGGTACCTTACTTTTTCTAGGTAGTCAATCAACCGCATTTGCAGATGAAACGACACATCGTGAATCAAATGTAATTGCTACTACTATTCATGAGTCAGAATCAGATAAAGAAGAAGCGGACACACCGAAGCCAGAGGAAGCAATTACGCCACTAGAATCTGAGACATCTGATGATACGAATACATTAAATGTAAAAGACGAAGTATTAGATTATGAGAGTAAAACTGAAACTGAGAGTGAAGCGTCAGAAGACGACGCTAAAGACAAAGTCGAAGAAAAAGATAAAAAAGACGAAGAGACTCAAGAAGAAAAATCTGAGAAGGAAGCTAAATCTGATAAGGAAGACGAAGCTTCTAAGTCAGAGGAATCTCAGAAAGAAGATACGCCTAAAACTGAGAAGGCTAAAGCTGAATCACGTGAAGCGACTGAAGATAGTAAACCACGTCGTCGAGGCAAGCGTTCATTAGAAGCTAACTCGCTCCGTGAAGCTACACCACCAGAGAATAATCCTATAAGAAAGCGTTCAAAGCGTGCTACTAACGATCCAACGCCTACGCAAGATCGAAGTAACCGACATAGCTTTATCTATGGGGATCCAAACGATCCTAGAACGCTTATGTTAAATGATTACGACCACCCATTAAATTTTACAGATGGTATGGACTTGCATCTTGATTTCAACTGGTTAAACTATAATGAAAACCGTCGTCGTGTGAGAAACCAAAACGGTGACCCTTATGGTTTAAAAGGTGCAGGTTTACATCAGGAATTTGTATCTAACACAAGCGAAATCTTGTTGAGATATGTTACATTCCCTGGTAATAACAACTATTCTACTAATGAAGAACGACTACATTTATCTTTCCGTCAACCGAAATTCTACAAAAATATTGAAGCAATCGTTATCGAAGATGGCAACAACACAGTAGGTTTCACACGTAACTACGATGGTTCTAACTGGGATACTGAAGTACGTCAATTTACGAGTCTTTTAAGAAATGCAAGAACGAAAGAAGTAAGACTTAAAATCAAGTTGAAAAATGGTCAGACATTAAGATCACTTGGTTTCACGGATGACATTCCAGTTTATGTGACATCTTCTCTTGAAGATACAAGAAACGGTATTATCGCGAACTCGGTACAAAATACGTTAATTACGTTAAAACAATACGGCGGTCGTGAACAACAAGGCTTTCCAATTATTGATAGCTTGAATAATCCATCAGGCTTCTTTATTAGACCTATGAATAGTAACATCGTCGTAAACCGTAAAGATAAAACATTTATGGTGAAACACAACTTCCAGCCTAGGGGTAATGCGACAACGAATGAACAACTACGTTATTCATTGTTATATTTTAAAGAGCAATTACCTAGAGAATTATTACCTTTCGTACGTCCTGAACTTGTAGAATTATTCCAAACGAATAACAACGATATCGAAGGTCAAGAACAAGCTACTGGTAAGAAGGCTCACAGATTTACACTTGATAGTAATGGTTTGCTTGATACAAGCCAAGGTTCGAAATGGTCTATCATTAACCCTAATGCTGAGACTCTTGATAACTTTAGAACAGCTGAAAACAATTGGCGTGAAGTATTAACTAAGAACGATAATTCTCCTGTTTCGTTCGCGACACGTTACTATTTAAAAGACAATGTGACTTTCGACTCTATGGAAAAAGCATTAAAACAGTCTTTAGGCTTTAAATTATTACATTTAGATTCATGGTTTGAATTAGACCAGGCAAACACAAAACTACAGACGCATTGGCCTGTAATAGACCGTGGTAGCCCTGAAAAAATCATGAAGGGTAGTTAATCAGCTAACTTCTTTGACTTTAGAAATTTAAATAAAGATACACCGCCTACAATTGATCCAATAGCGAACAAGACAGTACTAAAAGATGCAGGTATTGAACCAATTCGTGTCAGAGCTCATGACGACAAAGTGGTTTCAAGAATAACTGTTACAAACTTACCACAAGGTTTATTATTCGATTCAGCAAATAATGAAATTCACGGTTTCCCTACAGAATTGGGTACTAAAACGGTAACTGTTCGTGCATACGATAACCGGAATCATGAGACGTCGAGAACTTTTAATATCACTGTTCAAAAAGCGCGTTTAGAAGCACCGACTTTAAACCCGGTTAATAACGAAGAGTGGGTTGTTACAGGTAAAGCTATACCAGGTACTCGAGTAGGTGTCAAAGTTAATGGCACACCTTTAACGCTCAATGGTCAACCAAAATTAGTTGATACAGATGATAGAGGTTTTTATAGTTTTAGATTAAATAACCGTGTCCCAGCTGGACAAATTATTAGAGCATACACGACAAAAGCAGGCTATCAAGATTCTAATGATTCAGCGCCAGTAACTGTTTCTCGAGGTAATCCACCTCGTTTAACAACACCTACGACGAATTCGTATACAGATCAAGATCCAATTAGTATTGATTTACAAGCTGTAGATGATGTTACTGAACCACATCGTATAACTTATAGTTTTCCACCAGGAACTAATACTTATGGATTAGTTATCGATCATAATCGTTTAAGAGGTACCGCGAATTTACAAATGCATAACCAACCTATACAAGTCATAATATCGGATGAAGTAGGTAATACAAGACTTGAGACTTTTACAATGCTAGTAAGTGCTCGACCTCAGGCTAATGCGCCTATCATAGACCCTGCAAGTGCTAACTCTGAAACTCAGTTCTTGAGAGTGCATGGTAATAAATTCGGTAGAATTGATTTGTATCGAAATGGTGTATTATATACTGAGTCTAATGGAGCACCTTCTTACGCATTTGTATCATCAATGTCAGGAGGATGGGCGTCAGCTCGATTAGACCGTAAGTTTCAAGCTGGAGACGTTATAGTAGCGCAATATCCAAATAATGGTTCTCCGCCTTCAGCACCGGTTGTAGTTTCTGACAAAACAAGACCGAACATGAGTGTAATCCCTGATCAAGAGATTCTTGAAGGTGACGCTTATAATATTACGCTTACAGGTAATGATAACTACACACCTGCAAACGAGTTAGTATATGCATTTGAAGAGGGTCAAAATTTGCATGGCATGCGTATTGAAGGCAACCGAATTGTAGGTACCGCTTCAGATCCATTACTAACTAATGTGAGTATTCATGTTAAAGTAATTGATAAAGGTAAAAATGAAAACTCTCGAACATTTAATTTAAAAGTTAATGCGAAACCTCAAGTAGCAAAACCTACTATTAGTGGTGACTTAACTAGTGAAATGAATCGGGTAACTGGTGCTACGACCGCTGGAGCTACAGTGACTTTACGTAATAATAATGTTCCTGTAGTTAACAGCAATAGACAACCAATTACTACTGTAGCCGATAGCAACGGTAACTTTGTGTTTAATTTAGCTAACAGATTACAGGCTGGCGCTCAAATTACCGTTACAGCAACTAAAGCGCGTCACAATGATTCTGAAATTTCGGACGTTAAAACCGTATCTGATGCGACATTCCCTACTTATGATTACATTGCACCAATCGTTAAAACAATTAATGACCCTGTTCAAATATCTATCGTAGGTCGTGATAATGTAACAACGCCTCAGAACTTAAGATATGAATTTGAAGCAGGTCAGGATACTTATGGTTTAACTATTAGTGGTCAAACGATTAATGGTCCGGTAACAAAATTAACGAACGGTACAAAACGTATACGCATGAAAGTTACAGATGAAGCCGGCAACTTTGCATGGGGAACTGTAACGTTAACTGTTAACGATTATCCAAAACTAGCTGCGCCAACTATTACAACAAATATTAACTCAGAAACTACAATCGTTCATGGTACAGGTGTGGTAGGTTCAACAGTAAAACTTTATAATGGTACGGAAGTTCTAAGAGATCGTGGCAATAAAGAACTTGCTTATACAATTGGCGCAAATGGTAGCTATAGATTCACGTTGGCAAGTAAACTACCTGCAGGTAGTGAAGTCATAGCTGTTGCTACAAAAACAAACTTTAGAGAATCTGATGCTTCAAGCGTTGACGTCGTTGAAGATGCAACACCACCATCAACACCTAAAGCAATTAGAGTTACAGTGACAAGAGGCCATAGAGTAAATACAGCCATCACCTTAAGAGATAATGTTACTTCACAACAAAATTTACGTGTAGTATTAGTGCCTAATCAAGAGACACATGGTATCTCTATTTCTAATACACATATTACAGGTACGGCGACTTCCGTGACTTCACCAAAACCAATTCAGTTTAAAATTATTGATGAAGCTAATAACGAACGATTAGCATCGTTTACGTTAGAAGTACGCGAGCAACCTCATGCTGCAACACCATTATTTAGTTCTAGTATAAATACAAACACAACTGAAATTTCAGGTACTTCGACACCTAATTCAACAGTTCGATTAAAAAACGGACCAAACTTTATCACGGATAGCAATAATCAACCATTAGTTGCAACGGCGAATAGTAGAGGTAAATTTATCTTTAATTTAAGTCAACCTTTACCATACCTCGCTTCCATAACTGCTATTGCGTCGTTACCTTTACATTTAGACTCTTTACCATCTCGCGAGTTGATTGTAGTCGATAAAACTGTACCAGTTATTGATACCTCAAATCTAAATGATTTAAATCTAACTGTGGGAGATGACATAAGCATTCCTTTAAGAGCTACGGATAATGCAACAAGTCCTAATTCTATAATTTTCTCGGTTAAGAGAGGTTCTGCTAATACTCAAAACTTAACTGTTCAAAATGGTATGTTGACTGGTATTGCATCAAGTCCAGTAACAAATGAAATCGTAACACTCGTAGCTACAGATGGCGCTAGTAACTCATCAGAACATTCTTTTAGAATGACAGTCGTTGAACAACCTCAATTAGATCCACCTCAAGTAAATGATATTAACAGTGATGATCTAACAATAACGGGTACTACAGCACCAAACGCAACGGTAAGTGTTACAGTTAACAATAATCCGTTAGAAAATAGTTCTCATGATGCTATTACGGCAGTAGCTGATGCAACAGGTGCTTTTACTATTAATCTAGAAACACCTATAGAAGCGTATTCAAACGTAACCGTATCCGCTTCTAAAACGAAACATCGTAGTTCAGACCCTTCTGACACTATCGTTGTTTCAGATGGTACAGCACCAGAATATGACGCTATAGCGCCTATTAATACCACTAGAGGACATGAAGTAAGTCAAGATATTTCATCATATGACAACGTTTCACAGCCAGGTAATTTAGTATATGATTTCGCAAATGGCCAAGGTAATTATGGCTTAAGTATTGACGGTGGTATCATTACTGGACGACCTAATAAAGTAACTAATGGAGACGTTACAGTAAGATTTACCATTACTGACGAAGCTAACAATATTAAAGATGGCGAATTTACTTTAAATGTACGCGAACAACCTAAAACACCTACACCTAGCTTAAATAATATTACGACTGAAACGACTACTGTTACAGGTAGTGCAGTAATCGGTAGTACGATTAAGCTTAAAAAAGGTACGAATTATATTACAAATAGCCAAGGTCAGCCTTTAACGACTACAACGAATCAAAATGGTACATTCAATATTCAATTACCGAACAAACTCGTTACAGGTGATCGTGTAGTAGCTATAGCATCGCAAGATTTACATCTTGATTCTGACCCTTCAACAGTTGATTTAGTTGAGGATAAAACACTTCCTACAATTAGTCCTATTTCTCCAATTCATGGACGAAGAGGGTATGATATCACACCAGTTGCAATAAGTGGTACAGATAATACGACACGTAGTAACAACTTAGTTTATGCTTTTGCAGGTAATCAAAATACGCATGGTTTAAGAATAGATAACAAACGTATCGTCGGTGCTCCTAATACAGTTCTAAGTTCACCAGTTACATTAAACTTAACTGTTACTGACGAAGCGGGTAACGTTGGTACTTCAACAGTATCCTTTACTGTGGAAGAACAACCTAAACTTGCCAAGCCAACGATTAGTCATGATATCTCTACGGTTACGAATGAAATTACAGGTACAGCTGAGAGTGGTAGTACTGTTAAATTGTTAAGAGGTAATCAAGAAGTAACAGGTGCAAACGGCACTCCTTTAACTGCTGTAACAAATAATCATGGACATTACGCAATTCAATTACCAAACACTTTCTCAACAGGAGACAACATTACTGTCGTAGCAAGTAAAAATTTACATTTAGATTCAGATGCTTCCGATATGAAAGCAGTTATAGATCGTACAAATCCATCCCTAAATCCAATAGCGAATATTAACGGTATGCGTGGTTACGACATTACACCTATAACACTTACGGCAACTGATAATACGACGTCTAGTAATGACTTAGTTTACGAATTTGTTGCCGGTCAACCAACGAATGGTCTATCTATTGTCAATAAACAAATCGTTGGTGTGCCTACAATTGTTACGCCTTCTCCAGTAGAGTTAACTGTTAAAGTAACTGACCAAGCGGGCAACTTTGATACTAAAAAAGTTATTTTAAATGTAGTTGAACAACCTAAATTAGTTACACCTACGATTACAACGAACATCAATTCTGAAACAACAGAAGTTACGGGTAGAGCTGAAAATGGTTCTAAAATCAAGATTAAAAAAGGTAATGACTTTATTCTTAACGCTCAGGGTCAACCCCTTGAAGTAACAACTAATAACCAGGGAGAATTTAGACTATCATTACCTCAAAAAGTAGATGCAGGAAGCAATGTAACTGTTGTGGCTTTTAAAGACAAACATTTAGATTCAGATCCATCTACTGTAGATTTCGTGGAAGATGCGACGAACCCAACACTTAACCCTATTTCAAATATTAATGGAACGCGTGGTTATGCTATCACGCCTGTAAATTTAACGGGATCTGACAATGCTACGTCGCCAAGTGACTTAGTATATGAATTTGTTTTAGGTCAAGATACGAATGGTTTACGTATCGAGAACCAGCAAATCGTGGGTACTCCAATAGCTGTAACGGCTTCACCGGTTGAACTTACTGTACGCGTAACGGACCAAGCAGGTAATACAAATACGAATACGTTTACGCTAAATATCGTTGAACAACCTAAATTAAGTACGCCTATTATTACAACTAACGTGACTTCTGAATCATTAGTGATTTCAGGAACTGCTGAGGCAGGTTCAGTCGTTAAACTTAAGAATGGTTCTAACTTCGTCATTGATCAAAGCGGCTCACCAATTGAAGCAGTCACGAATGCTTCAGGAAGATTTACATTTAACCTTAATGACAAAATCGATGTAGATAGCGAACTTAAAGCAATCTCTTATAAAGATAAGCACCTTGATTCAGATGAATCAGCGCCAGTTATCGTCTCTGATGATACAAATCCAGTTTTTGATCAAATTCCTGCAATAAATGGAATGCGCGGCTATGAAATTTCGCCAGTAACAATTAACGCCCGAGATAACAAAACGCCTAGTAATAATCTTGTTTATGAATTTGTTCCAGGTCAAAACACGCATGGTTTATCAATCCAAAACAATCAAATTGTGGGTACACCTAACAAAGTCATTACTAATCCAATTGAACTTTCAGTTAGAGTTACAGACCAAGCAGGCAAATCTGATATTACGACTGTTTCCTTAACTGTTGCGGAACAACCGAAGTTAATGAAACCAACTATTACTACAGATGTTAACTCTATGACTACATCAATTACCGGTACTGGAGAACCAGGCGCTACAGTTCATCTTAAGAATAATCAACAAGACGTAATTAGAACTAATGGTCAACCAATCACTACAATAGTAGGTAATGATGGCAGCTTTACGCTTAGTCTGCCGAATCCACTACCTGCCAATTCTGAAGTAACCGTTCTAACTACAAAGGATAAACATCTTGATTCTGATAGTTCAGATGTAGATCATATCGAAGATAAAACGCCACCAACGCTTACAAAACCTAATGGCATTCTTGAAGTCAACGGTATGCGTGGTTATGATTTAGCACCAGTTCAACTAAGTGGTACTGATAACGTATCAAATTCTAACCGTTTATCGATAAGCTTTAAGCCTGGTCAAGATACACATGGTTTAAACATTACGAATAACGTTTTAAGTGGTACACCTGTTAAAGTCACGCAACAACCAATTACACTCACACTTTTAATAGAAGATGAAGCTCATAACGTTTCAGAAGATACGCTTACTTTAAACGTTGCTGAACAACCTAAGTTAGTTAAACCAACAATAAATGGTGATATTGATACGAATAGTAATGTCATTACAGGTAATGCTGACCCAGGTGCTTTGATTACGCTTTATGATGGAAACAATCCGTTAACAGACTCAAGCGGTAATCCAATCACAGGTGTTGTCGCTCAGGATGGCACATTTAACATTCCGCTTCATAAACCATTAGCGCCGAATGTTGCCCTTACTTTAAAAGCAACGAAAGATAAGCATCTTGATTCGGATAGTTCGGATACTGACCAAGTTGAAGATCGAACTAACCCAACACTTGAAGATATTAATGATGTTACTGTTTTAAAAACAAAAGAAATTCGAATTCCATTTGTAGCTAGTGATAATAGCAATAACTACGTAGCGTCTTTAACAGGCACTGATTCAAATATCAATTTACGTATTGAAAATGGAGAAATCATTGGTTCTGCAGCTCTGCCAACGAATGGTGCTGTACCAATAACGTTGACGTTGACAGATGACGCAGGTAACACAGTGAGTAAGACATTTAACTTAACTGTTAAAGAATTTCCGAAACTTAAGACACCAGTTGTAACGGATGATTTGAAATCAACGACTATTGAAATACATGGTACAGCCGAGCCTGGTTCTCTCGTTACGCTTATCAACGAAAATGGACCAATTTTAAATAGTTCGGGACAACCAATTACTGCTATAGTAGATCAAAGTGGCGCATTTGTGATTGCTACGCCTGACGGTTTACCTATTGACACGGAAGTTCAAATTACTTCTACTAAAGCTGACCATTTAGATTCGGATGCTTCAACAAAAGATTTTGTAGAAGATAACGAAGATTTGGATCAAGATGGTAGACCAAATTATCTCGACCATGATATCGATGGTGATGGTATCAACAATGAGGATGAAAAATTACTCAACCTCAATCCTAAACTTGCTGATTCAGATAATGACGGTACACCTGATGGCGACTTAGACAGTGATCAAGATGGTATCTTGAACAAAGATGAGTCTGATCCGAATAGTGAGCGTGCAACGGATAGAGATAACGATGGCAATCCTGACGTTCTAACACAATTAGATACTGATAATGATGGTACACCAGATATAAATGACCCTGATGACGATAATGATGGCGTAAACGACGTAGACGAAGCTTTAATGAACTTGAACCCTAAAGTACGCGATACGAACAATGATGGTACGCCTGATGGTGATGAAGATTCTGATCGTGATGGGCTTTTAAATAAAGATGAGTCAGACCCAACGCTAAATACTGCTACAGACCGTGATCAAGATGGCTTACCTGATATCCAAACTAGAAAGGATACAGATGGTGATGGAACGCCTGATGTTGATGATACGGATATCGATGGCGATGGTATTAATAACGCGGATGAAGCATTGATTGGTACAGACCCTAAACTTAAAGATAGTAATCAAAATGGCACACCTGACGGAGATGAAGATTTCGATGGTGATGGTATCTTAAATAAAGACGAGTCAAATCCTAATCGTGCTGATGCCACTGATAAAAACCAAGATGGTCAACCTGATATTACAACGCAACTTGATACGGATGGAGACGGTACGCCAGACCACCAAGATCATGATGACGATGGTGATGGTATTAATGATGCAGATGAACTATTACTTGGTTTAAATCCTAAGTTAGTAGATTCTAATAATAATGGTACGCCTGATGGCGACGAGGATTCTGATGGAGATACAATTCCTAACAAGAATGAATCTGATCCGAATTCAGCGACGTTTACAGACAAAGACCAAGATGGCGTTGCTGATATTAATACTGCTCTAGACACGGACCATGATGGCCAACCAGATCACGAAGATAACGATGATGATAATGATGGTATCAATGATTCCGATGAAGCATTATTAGGATTAAATCCGAAATCAGCTGATTCTGATAATAATGGTACAGCTGATGGTGATGAAGACTCTGATGGAGATACTATTCCAAATAAAGATGAATCGTATGAAAATGCTAACGCGCCAACTGATAAAGATGGTGATGGCAACCCTGATGTATTAACACAACTTGATACAGATTCTGATGGCACACCTGATCATCTAGATACAGATGATGATAATGATGGCGTAAATGATGCCGATGAAGCGGTCTTAGGTTTAAATCCAAAATTGGCCGATTCTGATGATGACAACGACGGTTTATCAGATGAAATCGAAAGACTTTTAAATCTTGATCCTGTGAACCCTGATTCTGATGGTGATGGCGTTATAGATGGCGATGAAGATGCCGATGCGGATGGTACGACGAACGCAAACGACGATTATCCGAATGATGCAAAACGTCAAATCGATAAACAACTTGATACGGATGGCGATGGTATTCCAAATCACCTCGATTCAGACGATGACAACGATGGATTATCAGATGAAATCGAACGACTTCTAAACCTCGATCCTGTGAACCCTGATTCTGATGGTGATGGCGTTATAGATGGCGATGAAGATGCCGATGCGGATGGTACGACGAACGCAAACGATGATTATCCAAGTGATGCAAAACGTCAAATCGATAAACAACTTGATACGGATGGTGACGGAATTCCTAACCATATCGATTCTGATGATGACAACGACGGTTTATCGGACGAAATCGAACGACTTCTGAACCTTGATCCTATGAACTCTGATTCTGATGGCGATGGTCTTAAAGACGGCGATGAAGATGCTGATGGCGATGGCACATCTAACTCAAAAGATGATTATCCGAATGATGTAAAACGTCAAATCGATAAACAACTCGATACTGACGGCGACGGTATTCCTAACCACATCGATTCAGATGACGATAACGATGGTTTATCGGATGAAGTTGAACGACTTCTAAACCTAGATCCATTAAATCCAGATTCTGACAGAAACGGTGTGATAGACGGCGACGAAGATACTGATCAAGATGGTACGCCTAATTCGAATGATGACTATCCGAATGATGCGACACATCTAGTCGACAAGCAACTTGATTCAGATGGAGACGGTATTCCTAACCACATAGATTCAGATGACGATAACGATGGATTATCGGATGAAGTTGAACGTCTTCTCAACTTAGATCCTATGAACCCTGATTCTGATGGAGATGGTGTGACAGACGGCGACGAAGATACTGACGCGGATGGCACACCTAACGTGAATGATGATTATCCTCAAGATGCGACGCGTCAAGTCAATAAGCAACTTGATTCAGATGGAGACGGTATTCCAAATTATCTCGACTCAGACGATGATAACGATGGATTATCGGACGAAATCGAACGACTTCTGAACCTAGATCCTATGAACCCTGATTCAAATGGTGATGGCATTAAAGATGGCGATGAAGATACTGATGGCGATGGCACATCTAATATGAAAGATGACTATCCAAATGATTCGACACGTCAGATTGATACACAACTCGATACTGATGGCGACGGTATCCCGAACTACATCGATTCTGATGATGACAACGATGGTTTATCGGATGAAATCGAACGTTTGCTCAACCTCGACCCATTGAATCCTGATTCAGATGGAGATGGTGTGTCAGACGGCGACGAAGATAATGATGCGGATGGTACGCCTAACTCAAACGATGATTATCCAAATGATGCAACACGTCAAATCGATAAACAAATTGATACGGATGGCGATGGTATTCCAAATTACCTCGATTCAGACGATGACAACGATGGATTACCTGATGAAGTTGAACGTTTACTCAACCTTGATCCACTAAACTCTGATTCTGACGGTGATGGCATTTACGATGGTAATGAAGATCATAATCAAAACGGTATTTCTAATAAGAATGAATTTAGTCAAGCAGTACCTTCTCACAAATTGAAACATGATAGAAGTGAACAGAAGTTAGATAACCAAGCAGGAAAATCAATTAAAGAAACTCAGAAAGATAAAGCTTCATTAAAACAATTACCTGCAACTGGTTCGAACCATACTTCAACCACTTTACTAAGTGTCTTTAGTTTGTTTGCTGGTGCATCATTACTACTAAGAAAAAGAAGAAAACGCAATAAAGATAAATAGAAACCTAAAAAGCCACCTTGGTATGCTTACCAAGGTGGCTTTTGTTAATTATTATTTTGAATCATTTACCATATTTTTTCTATAAAGGGCTTTTGCTATATAACCAAACGGAACATTCAATACAGTAGCGACTAGTTTAAGAATATATGTTGTTATAAAGATTTCGATTATTGCTTCGTTCGGTAGGGGACCGCCATAAAACGCTATGAGCACGAATAACGCAGTATCAATAATTGAACTGATTGCTGTACTACCATACGCACGAATGATAAATGTCTTATCTGAACTAAATACTTTCTTAATCAGTGCGAATATGAAAACATCAATATGTTGTCCAATGATATATGCAATAATTGAACCTAACGCGATACGGGGTACGAGACCAAAGATTGTTTTCATTGCGTCTTGAGCAACGTCTGCGCTTGCTGGATGGAACATTAATGATAATTGCATGACGATTATCATGACGATAGTAGAACTAAATCCTAACCATACTGCTTTTTTAGCGTCCTTACGACCGTAAATATCATTTAAGATATCTGTTGCTAAATAAATAGAAGCGAACATGACATTACCTAACGTGGCTGAAATCGTGAATATATCGACCGTTTTAATGACTTGCATGTTGGCAATAATAGTACCAAATGCAACCCAAACGAATAAACCTTGTTTACCGAAAAATTTATACATACTAACCATTAAAATAAACGTAACGAGAAATGAAATGACACCTAATATTTCATTCGACATTTTAAAACCTCCTAAATTTTGATAGTGCGGGTGTTTAGAAACCGCAAAATTCAACTCATCAATTTTAGTTGATATTGGCGATAAAATCAATAGGCTTTTAAAGCAAGATAATCTGCAAAAATAGAACTCAAATGATATAATGTATAACAATAAAGGAGTGACAATTATTCTAACTTTTGAAGAGAAAAAAGCGATTCAGTCAATTGATAAATTAATGAATCAATATTGTCATAGATGTTTACTAAAGACACACCTTAGAAAAGCGTATGGTAAGACACATGCACATCAGTTTTGCATCAGTGAATGTTCAGTCGGTAAACAGATTAAACAATTAGGAAACGAATTACAATAGGAGGCCATGTATGGAGATTTTACGTGTAGAACCAACACCAAGTCCGAATACGATGAAGATTGTACTGAATGAACATAGAGAAGGTAACCAATCTGATACGTATTCATCAGTTAATGAAAATAACCCTCAATTTATCAATGATTTACTTGAGTTAGAAGGGGTTAGATCTATATTTCACGTTATGGACTTCTTAGCTATAGATAAAAAACCTAAATTTGAGTGGGATGATGTATTACCTCAAATTACGTCAACTTTAAATGAAGAAAATCAAACAAATGAAACGCAGCCTGAAGAAAATTATGGTGAAATTAAAGCTGAAGTTTTAATGTTTAAAGGTATACCTTATCAAGTTAAATTGACGACTAAACAAGATGAGAAGCGTAAACAGTTACCTGAAATGTTTATTGATAGTATGATGGCTGCTCAAAAAGATGAAGACAACATTGTATTTCAACGTAAATGGGAAGATTTAGGTAGCCGTTATGGTGACATTGATGACGTTATGGATGAAGTTCATGAGGAGATTATTGCCCTTTATCCTGAAAGTCGTTTACAAGAACTTGTTAAGGATGCGAAAGAAACAGATGTTGTTATACCTGAGAAAGTATACAAACATGTAACGTTAGATGAATATAAAAATAGTGAGGACTGGAAAGAAAGACTACGTATGTTAAATGCTTTTCCAAAGCCTACTGAAGAAGACATTCCATTATTAAGTTATGCTTTAGATGAAGAAAAGGTTCCACTTCGTCGTGAAGCTGTTGTATTATTAGGAATGATTGAAGATAAAAATATCTTAGAATATATTTATAAAGGATTACATGATAAAAGTCCTGCTGTAAGACGTACTGCGGGTGATTGTTTAAGTGACCTTGGTTATAAAGAAGCTTTACCTGAAATGGTTAAAGCTTTAGATGATCCTCAAAAAATCGTTCGTTGGCGTGCAGCAATGTTTATCTTTGATGAAGGTAACCAAGATCAACTTGAAGCGTTAAAAGCGCATGCGGATGACCCTGCTTACGAAGTTAAATTACAAATTGAAATGGCAATTACACGAATTGAAAACGGTGAAGAAGCATTAGGTTCCGTATGGAAGCAAATTGCTAATCGAAATAAATAAAATGGAGTGATTAATCATATGAATCCATATGAAGCATATATGAAAGAAATCGCAAAACCAATGCGTGAAGAACTTGTTCAAAATAACTTTAAAAGTTTAGAAACTAAAGAAGACGTCTCTACTTACATGAATCATGTAGGCGAAGATGAAACAACATTTGTTGTTATTAATTCGACATGTGGTTGTGCTGCTGGCTTAGCGCGTCCCGCAGCTGTTACAGTGGCTGAACAAAATGATAAGAAGCCAGATCACAAAGTAACGGTATTTGCTGGGCAAGATAAAGAAGCTACTGAAGAAATGCGTAACTTTATCCAACAAGTACCTTCAAGCCCTTCATTCGCATTATTTAAAGGACAAAATCTTGTACACTTTATTCCAAGAGAGCATATTGAAGGCCGCGATATTCAAGATATTTGCATGGACATCAAAGAAGCATTTGATACACATTGTTCATAATTCAATCAATTAATTATAACGACTGATATCCGACGTGACACATTAGTTGGATACAGTCGTTTTTACTAAAATCGTTTATAATGAATTTTAAAGAGGTGAGAGATATGAATCCTTTCGATAAAAGTTATCACGAATTATGTGAGGAAATATTAGAAATAGGGAATAAGCGAGATGACAGAACGAATACGGGAACTATTTCTAAGTTCGGTCATCAATTACGATTTAATTTAAATCAAGGTTTTCCATTACTTACAACGAAACGAGTTCCTTTTAAACTTGTAGCAACAGAATTAATTTGGTTTATCAAAGGGGACACGAATATCAAATATTTACTTGAATATAATAATAATATTTGGAACGAGTGGGCTTTTGAAAAGTATGTGAAATCAGACGATTATCAAGGTCCTGATATGACTAACTTCGGACACAGAGCTTTAGAGGACGAGGCTTTTAAAGCAGTTTACCAAGAACAGATGGAAAAGTTTAAGACACGCATACTTGAAGATGACGCGTTTAGCGAACAATATGGTGATTTAGGTAATGTTTACGGTAAACAATGGCGTGACTGGGTTGATCAACACGGTAATCACTTTGATCAATTGAAACAAGTGATTGAACAGATAAAGACGCACCCTTACTCAAGACGCCATATTGTTTCAGCGTGGAATCCAACTGAGATTGATACGATGGCTCTACCGCCGTGTCATACGATGTTCCAATTTTATGTTCAAGATAACAAGTTAAGCTGTCAGCTCTATCAAAGAAGTGCAGATATCTTCTTAGGTGTACCATTTAATATTGCGAGTTATAGCTTACTTACGCATCTCGTAGCGCATGAGTGTGGTTTAGAAGTTGGCGAATTCGTGCATACATTTGGTGACGCACATATTTATTCAAATCATTTAGATGCTGTTCAAACTCAACTCAGTCGTTCAAGCTATAAACCGCCTAAACTTAAAATACTTACCGACAAATCGATTTTTGATATCGATTATGAGGATCTAAAAATTGAAGGGTACGAATCTCATCCATCAATAAAAGCACCGATTGCAGTTTAAATTTTAGAGGAGGATTAGTATGACTGTATCCATTATTGTTGCACACGATAAAAATAGAGTAATCGGAATTGATAACCAATTACCTTGGCACATTCCGAACGATTTAAAGCATGTTAAAAAACTAACTACGGGTAATACGCTTGTAATGGGACGTCAGACGTTCGAATCAATTGGGAAGCCTTTACCTAATCGTCGTAATGTCGTTTTAACGCGTAACACGTCTTTTAACCCTGAAGGTGTAGATGTGATTCATTCATTCAATGATATTGAAAAATTAGAAGGTCACGTATTTATATTTGGTGGCCAAACGTTATTCGATGAAATGATTGATAAAGTTGACGACATGTACATTACAGTTGTTGAAGATACGTTCCAAGGCGATACTTTCTTCCCGCCATATACGTTTGAAGATTGGGAAGTTGAATCATCAGTACGAGGCGAACTCGATGACAAGAATACGATTCCGCATACCTTCTTACACCTTATTAGAAAGTCAAAATAACGGAGGATAAAAATTTATGCCACAAAAGATTATATTTACAGACTCTACTTCGGATTTACCGAAATCGTTTATCGAAGAACACGATATTAAAGTCGTACCTTTAAATATCACGATCGACGGTAAAAGTTACGAAGACCAAAATGATATTACTTCAGAATCATATATCAATTATTTAACTGAAGGCAAAAGTGATTTAAAGACAAGTCAACCTGCAATTGGTAAGTTCCTTGAGCTTTATGATTCTTATGCAAATCAGGACGTTGAAATTATCAGCATTCATTTATCATCATCAATAAGTGGTACGTACCAAACTGCATTACAAGCGAGTGAAATGACGAATACGAAAGTGACAGTCATTGATTCTAAATCCATTTCTTTTGGATTGGGCTTTCAAATTCAACATCTCGTTGAATGGGTTAAAGAAGGTTTACCTACAGAAGAAATTATTGAAAAGATGAACCACGTTATTAAAAACGTTAAAATCTTTGTGATTATAGGTCAATTAAACCAACTTATTAAAGGTGGACGCGTGAGTAAAGCTAAAGGGCTCATTGGTAATCTTATGAAGATTAAACCTATTTGCGAAGTTATCGATGGAAAAATTGAAATGGTTCATAACGCTAGAACTTATAACGCATGCATGAAATATATCAAGAAAGAATTACATCACTTTGTTGGTAATGATCATATTAAAGCTTTAGGTTTAGCGCATGCGAATGCCGAAGATTTAGTAGAAAAATTTAAAGCACAAATGGAAGAAACTTTCCAAGTAGATCGAGTGTCAACTAACGTTACTACACCTGTAATTTCTACGCACACTGGTTCTGGCGCACTAGGTGTTGTCGTGCTTAAGTCGTAACTTTCCGCTTACTCATATTTTAAAATAGCATTTCGAAAAGCAACATGTTAATTTTAAATCAAGCAAACTAAGGAGGGATTTTATGGCATATGCAACACTTGCTGGTGGTTGTTTTTGGTGTATGGTAAAACCATTTGATTCATTCGATGGTGTACATGCTGTGATTTCAGGTTACAGTGGTGGCCATACCGATAATCCTACCTATGAAGAAGTTTGTACCAATCAAACTGGACACGTTGAGGCAGTTCAAATAGAATTTGACCCAGATGTTATCAGTTATGAAGAAATCTTACGTAATTATTTTAAAACGTTTGACCCTACAGATAATAAAGGTCAATTTTTCGACCGTGGTGAAAGTTATGAGCCTGTCATTTTTTACCACTCGGAAGAACAGTTAGATACTGCTCGAGAAGTCATCGAAGATATCGATCAGCAAGGTATCTTTGATAAACCTATCGTTACACCTGTGAAACCTTATAAGAACTTTTATGAGGCAGAATCATATCATCAAGATTATTATAAAAAGAATCCGATGCACTACAACCAGTATCAAAATGGTTCAGGTCGTAAAGCGTTTATTGAAAAGCATTGGGGGCGTTCAAATGATTAAGAAGAATAAAGCAGATTTAAATGAAATGGAGTACTTAGTGACTCAAGAGGACGGTACTGAACCGCCTTTTCAAAATGAATATTGGAATCACTTCGAAGAGGGTATATATGTAGATAAGCTCTCAGGCAAGCCATTATTTACATCTAAAGATAAGTTTGAGTCTGATTGTGGTTGGCCGAGCTTTTCAAAATCATTAGATGATGACGAAATTGTTGAACTCGTTGATAAATCATTTGGCATGGTTAGAACGGAAGTTCGTTCTGAAGGTAGTAATAGTCATTTAGGGCACGTCTTCCATGATGGACCTAAAGAAAAGGGTGGCCTACGTTATTGCATCAATTCTGCTGCGATACAGTTTATCCCGTATGACAAACTTGAAGAACTTGGATATGGCGATTTAATCCCATATTTTAAACAATAAGGAGAGATATCATGTTTAAAAAATTATTTGGCAAAAACGAAGAAGTTGATAAAAACTTAGAAATCTATGCACCGATGTCGGGCTCATATGTAAATATTGAAGATATTCCTGACCCAGTTTTCGCTCAGAAAATGATGGGTGAAGGATTTGGTATTAAACCTAACGATGGGACAGTTGTATCACCAATTAATGGTACAGTTGACAATGTTTTTCCAACGAAGCATGCGATTGGTTTAAAGTCTGAGAATGGCCTTGAATTACTCGTTCATATCGGTTTAGATACTGTTCAATTAAATGGTGAAGGCTTTGAAACACTTGTAGAAAGTGGCGATACAGTTGAAGTCGGCACACCTATCTTAAAATTCGATGTATCATATATTAATGAAAACGCGAAATCTATTATTTCACCAGTTATTATCACTAACACTGATGCATTAGAGTCTGTGAACGTTAATCAATTAGAAACACTTACTAAAGGTGAAACTAAAGTCATTGACGTGACGATGCAATAATGAAAGATTATTCATTTTACCAGTTCATAATGGCTGTCAGAAATCGACCTAATGAAGAGGGTCGTTTTGCTGAAATGGTTTATAATGATTTGTCGTTCCCTAAACAAGAAAGTGACTTTAACGTCTTATCGGACTACATTGAAACGTCGTCTGATATTACGTTATCAATGTCAGTTTTCGATGATTTATATGAAGAATATCAAGAATGGTTAAAATTCTAATGTAGCATGATTCATATATGAACAGGGGCGTTTAGAAGTCCCTGTTCTTATTTTGTATGACCTTAAGTGTTAGGAAGTGAATGAAATGCAGAATCAATCCCACAATGAAAAGCAACAAGAAGATAGCAATGCTAACTTACATAATCGTAATATGATGCACATATCTAAATTTCGATATATCTTAACAATCTTACTTACTATTATTCTTACTTCCTTTATACTTTTAGCAATCTTATTTGTTGGTACTAAAGGATTTACCATCTTTACGAGCAAGCAGAGTGGCCAAACGGCTAAAATCCAACAGGTCTATAATATGCTTGATCGCAACTACTATAAAAATTTCGACAATGATAAAGTTATTGATCAAAGTATCAAGGGCATGGTTAAAGGATTAGATGACCCTTATTCTGAATATATGACTAAAAAAGAGACTGAAAAGTTTACAGAAGATGTTTCAGGTGACTTTGTTGGAATTGGCGCTGAAATGCAGAAGAAACATGATGAGCTCATGGTAACAAGCCCGATTAAAGGTTCTCCTGCAGAAAAAGCAGGTCTTATGCCTAAAGATGTCGTATTAAAAGTTGATCACAAATCGATTAAGGGTAAGGCTTTTGAAGAAGTGGTCAATTCAATCAGAGGTGAAAAGGGTACGGACGTGACGTTAACGATTAAGCGTGGCGGCGAGACGAAAGATATTACGATCACACGTGATGAAATTCATGTTGATAGTGTTACCTATGAGAAGAAAGGTAAAGTCGGCGTCTTTACGATTAATAAATTCCAAGAAGATACCTCTAAAGAATTGAAACTCGCGATTAAGAAAGCGCATAAACAAGGCGTTCGAGACATCGTCCTTGATTTACGTAACAACCCTGGAGGCTTGCTCGATGAAGCTGTGAAGATGAGTAATATCTTCATTGAAAAGAACAAAACTGTCGTCAAGCTTCAAAAAGGTAATCAAAAAGAAGCTGTTAAAACGACGATCGATCATCTTAAAGAAGCGAAAGATATGAACGTTTCAATTTTAGTGAATAAGGGTTCTGCGAGTGCCTCTGAAGTCTTTACTGGTGCTATGAAGGATTACGGACTTGCGAAAGTGTACGGTGAAACAACATTTGGTAAGGGCATTGTCCAAACTACGCACGAGTTTAAAGATGGATCGTTACTTAAGTTTACTGAAATGAAATGGTTAACACCGAAAGAACATTATATTCACAAGAAGGGTATTAAACCTGATGTGAACATTAAGTCGCCTCGTTATCAATCATTAGACCTCATACCTGATGATAAGACGTTTAAAGTTGGTGACAAAGGTAAGAATGTGAAGTCGATTAAAATTGGTTTAGAAGCGCTTGGTTATTACAAGGGCGACGATAAACCAGTATTTGATAAAGACTTAGAACAAGCCATCATGACATTCCAACAGGATGAAAAGATAGAGTTGACAGGAACGTTTGATAAAGAGACAAATGAACGCTTCACTGAGAAACTTGTTGAAAAGGCTAATAAGCATGATGCAGTGTTAGATCAATTATTAAAACAAGTTAAATCTAAGGAGTGACGCTTTTCACATGAGAATCGCAACAGAGAAAGACATCAAAGCTATTATGCATATTACAGATCAAGCAAAATCTTTAATGAACGATGATGATCATTCACAGTGGGATGAACGCTATCCCACTCGTGATGATTTTATGCAAGATATTCAGTTAGAAAATATGTATGTTTATGAAATGGATGAACGCGTGGTAGGTTATATCGTTATCGATCAAAACCAAGCAAATTGGTATGACCGCTTTGAATGGCCGGTTAACCGCGATGGCGCTTACGTCATTCATCGTTTAGCAGTCGATACATCTCAAAAAGGTATCGCACAAAAATTAATTTCATTTGCGATAGAATTTGCTTTATCGCATAATAGCACTGTACTACTTACAGATACGCTGTCGTTAAACCAACGTGCACAACGTTTGTTTAATAAGTTTGGATTTATTAAAGTAGGTGAGACGGTTATTGACGACCCGCCATACGACCACAAAGATCCATTTTACGTATACTATAAAATACTTAAAGAATAGAGGTAGTAATTATGGCTAAAATTGCTTTTACAGGCGGCGGTACAATTGGACATGTATCCGTAAATTTAAGTTTAATTCCAGTTGCTGAAGAAAAAGGCCACGAGGTCTTTTACATAGGTTCAAAGACTGGCATTGAAAAGGAAATGCTTCAAGATAAATTACCTCAAGTTAAATATATGCCGATTTCAAGTGGTAAGTTACGTCGTTACCTTTCTTTTGAAAACTTGAAAGATGTGTTTAAGGTGTTAAAAGGTGTGCTTGATGCGAGACGCATTTTGAAAAAGGAAAAGCCGGATATTTTATTTTCAAAGGGTGGTTTCGTATCCGTGCCGGTTGTAATCGCGGCCAAATCTTTAAACATACCAACTATTGTTCATGAATCAGATTTAACACCAGGTTTAGCGAACAAAATTGCGTTGAAATTCGCTAAAAAAATGTATACGACTTTCGAAGATACTGTGAAACATTTACCTCAAGATAAAGCTGAGTTCATCGGCGCGACTGTACGTGATGACCTTAAAACAGGTAGCAGACAGAAGGGTTATGATTTAACTAACTTTAATGCTGATAAAGAAGTTTTACTTGTTATGGGCGGTAGTTTAGGAAGTAAGAAAATTAACGATGCTATCCGTAATAATCTATCGACGCTACTCGATAAATATCAAATCATTCACTTAACTGGTAAAGGTATGAAAGACGATAGTATTTCTCAAAAAGGGTATGTACAATATGAGTTCGTTACGGATGAACTAACAGATTTACTTGCGATTACGGACAAAGTTGTATCCCGAGCTGGCTCTAATTCAATTTATGAATTTCTAGTGTTACGCATTCCAATGTTACTAATTCCCCTAGGACTTGATCAATCAAGAGGCGACCAAATTGATAACGCGAAAAATTTCGTTAAAAAAGGTTACGCTAAAATGTTAAATGAGTCAGATTTAAATGAAGATAGTTTAAATAACGCTTTAACTGTTTTAGAACAAGAGCACGAGGCAATTGTTGAACAAATGCAAACATTTAAAGAAAGTTATACTAAAGAAGATTTATTCAATAAAATTATGAAAGATGCTTTAGAATAAGAGAGGTGTCCTCAACATGAGCCGTTGGAAAAGAATTTCATTATTAATTATCTTTACCTTAATCTTCGGCATTATCGCGTTCTTCCACGAATCGCGACTAGGTAAATGGATTGATAACGAAGTTTATGAATTTATCTATTCATCAGAAAGTTTTATCACGACAACAATCTTCCTTGGCGCAACTAAGATTGCCGAAGTTTGGACGATGGTCGTATTGTCGTTACTTGTCGTGTGTTATCTCATGCTTAAAAAGTTACACATCGAAGCATTATTCTTCTTCATCACGATGTCGTTATCTGGAACTTTAAACCCTATCTTAAAGAATATATTCGATAGAGAACGTCCAACATTACTACGTTTAATCGACATTTCTGGCTTTAGCTTCCCAAGTGGTCACGCAATGGGATCCACAGCGTTTTTTGGAAGCTTGATGTATGTCTTTAACCGTACTTTAAAAGGCCAGTCCAAAGGATTCATGATAGGATTATGCGCATTGTTTATATTACTTATTTCATCATCGCGTGTGTACTTAGGCGTACATTTCCCAACAGACATCATTGCTGGTATTATCGGCGGTACGTTCTGTATCGTATTCGTTCAACTTTTACTCATTTCGAAGTTAGAACAACATAAATTAGCTTAGTTGGTAGGGCGCACGTTTGAGGTTAGTTAGTTTGTGTAAGCTTAGTTTTGTGAAGGCTAAGTAAGGAATAGGGAAGTTGAGCGGGCTAACGCGGTGCGGTCGTGTAGGTTTGACTGGTCGCCGGATCACTGAGCGTCGTGCCGACGTTTACTCGAGTCGACTGAGATGATTTATAGGTGAAGCACTCATTAAGTTGAGTGCTTTTTCTTTTAATACAGATCCGCCTAGATAAATGTAGTTTCTTGTTCAATCTAGTCGAGTTCACAGGAAGGTAGGATTTTAACCATTTAATTGCAGGTAGTGGTAGTTATAAACATACATGCTTAAAGGCGATTATCAAGACTTTTCAAACGTGAGAAACGAAGGCCTTTAGTTTATCAAGACTACTCAAACGTGAGAAACGGAGCCCCTTGGTTTATCAAGACTACTCAAACGTGAGAAACGGAGGCCCTTGGTTTATCAAGACTACTCAAACGTGAGAAACGAAGGCCCTTAGTTTATCAAGACTTTTCAAACGTGAGAAACGGAGGCCTTTGGTTTATCAAGACTTTTCAAATGTGAGAAAAGAAGGCTCTTGGTTTATCAAGACTTTTCAAACGTGAGAAACAAAGGCTCTTGGTTTATCAAGACTTTTCAAACGTGAGAAACGAAGGCTCTTGGTTTATCAAGACTTTTCAAACGTGAGAATTGAAGGCCCTTGGTTTATCAAGACTACTCAAACGTGAGAAACGAAGGCCCTTAGTTTATCAAGACTTTTCAAACGTGAGAAATGGAAGCCTTTGGTTTATCAAGACTTCTCTAACGTGAGAAATAGAGGGCCTCATATTTACAAGACTTTCGTAACGTGTAATGCAATCACCTCTAAATTTACAAGACTCCAAAAACGTGTAAACGAAAGGGCTTTAAATTTACAAGACTTTCGTAACGTGTAAATCAAACCCCTTCAAATTTACAAGAATTTTAAAACGTTTAATTTAACCCCCTCTAAATTTACAAGACTATCAAAACGTGTAAATCAAACTCCTCCAAATTTACAAGACTTTCGAAACGTGTAAATCAAACAGCTCTAAATTTACAAGACTGCAGAAACGTGTAAATCAAACAGCTCTAAATTTACAAGACTCTAGAAACGTGTAAACCAAAGGCACTCATATTTACAAGACTTTCAAAAAGTGTAATGCAATCACCTCTAAATTTACAAGACAATGCAAACGTGTAAAACCACTAAAACCAACCACAATCTAAAAAATTTACCGCTAACACTATCTATACTACCACCATTACCTAACAACCCACACAAAAAAGCCGACTTATCCGCCACAGGATAAATCGGCTTATTCTACTGTAAGAACATTCATTCTTACACGTCATTTTAGTCTTTTACACGGGCATATAAAAGGGGATACTGTGTTGAAAATGATTCAGCCAAATCGAAAGATATAGTTTGTGGGGGGAGTATATCCATGGCACTGATAATCATTTTCAATTACATTATAACGCAATGAGAATGATTGTCAATTAGAAACCCCAAAAAATTTTAAATTTATCTTTTCACTTCCGGGAACAGTGTCTATACTTTATGATAAGGATTGAGGTGTACTGTATGAAAAGAATATTAATTGTAGAAGATGAGCAAAATTTAGCTCGCTTTATAGAACTAGAATTAAAACATGAAGATTACGACGTCGACATCGAATATGATGGCGAGAACGGTTTAAACCGTGCATTAGATGAAGACTATAATTTAATACTACTCGATCTAATGCTGCCGAAAACGAATGGCCTCGAAGTATGTAGACGCATCAGACGTACGAAAGAGACGCCAATCATCATCATTACCGCAAAGGGCGATACATATGACAAAGTTGTAGGTCTCGACTACGGTGCTGACGATTATATCGTTAAACCATTCGACATTGAAGAACTGCTTGCGCGAATTCGTGCAATAATGCGCCGTCATGGTGAGAACATTTCAGTACCGACGAATCAAATCGCAATCGATAACCTCATTATCGACAAAGACGCTTTCGAAGTTCGAATCGACAACCAGAATCTGGACCTTACTAAAACGGAGTACGATCTTCTGTTACTACTCGCTGAAAATAAAAACCACGTCCTTCAACGTGAGCAAATTCTAAGTCACGTTTGGGGCTTTGACACAGAAGTCGAAACGAACGTAGTTGACGTTTACATTCGATACTTACGCAACAAGTTAAGACCCTTTGAAAAGAACAAACTGATTGAAACTGTACGTGGTGTTGGCTACGTGGTACGCGCATGAAACAACGTACATTAAAGACGAAATGGACGCTTATAACAACGACTTTAACCTTTTTAATTATATTTATATTTTGTTTAATGATTATCTACTTTTTAAGTGATGTCCTTAAGCAAAAGGAACTTGAAACCATCGATCGCAGTTCTGACAATATTATTAACCTTATGGAAAATAAACCGATCGATGAAATCACTTTTTTAGATCTAAACGCATCACTAGGTAACTTTCAAAAGGTTATACTATACGATTCCAATCGAAAAGAGCTTGTTGAGAGTACGAACGATGACTCAATAACGTACTCTCCAAAGCTTAGTCAGCTTTCAAATAAGAAGATTTCGATACAACATCATAATGGAAATGACTACTTAGTTGTAAAAAGTGATATCGATAATTCGAATTTTACCGGCTCAAGCGTTATCATTCACTCTATGGAGAACTATAATTCTGTGATTCAATCCATTTATTATCTTGCGATTGTATTTGGACTTATAACACTCGCCATAACGGCATTAATTAGTTATATCTTTTCAATCCAGATTACGAAACCAATCGTAACATTATCGAATAAAATGATTCAGATTCGCAGAAATGGTTTCCAAGAGCAACTTCGCATTCCGACAAACTACGAAGAAACTGACGATATGATTGATACGTTTAATAAAATGATGGAACAACTGGAAGATTCATTTAAACAGCAACAACAATTTGTTGAGGATGCTTCTCACGAACTTCGTACGCCACTTCAAATTATTCAAGGTCATCTTAACCTAATTAAACGCTGGGGGAAAAAGGACCCTGAAGTACTTGAAGAATCATTAAACATTTCAATAGAAGAGATGACACGCATTACACGATTAGTTGAAGAGCTTTTACTTTTAACAAAAGACAATGCCAAGATGAATGAAAACGAAATTGAAGTTGTAGATGTGAATCATGAGATTAAATCTCGTATTAAGTCACTTGAACAATTACATCCTGACTATACGTTTCTATTTGATACATCTCATGAAAAGATATCTTTAACGATGAACCGTTTCCATTTAGAACAAGTGTTGCTCATCTTTATTGATAATGCGATTAAGTACGACCAGAAAGAAAAGCGAATTAACATACAAACAACTTTAAAAAATAAACGCGTGATGATAGAGATAACTGACCACGGTCTTGGTATTCCTAAGAAGGACCTTGAATTCATCTTCGACCGCTTTTATCGTGTTGATAAATCAAGGTCACGAAAACAAGGTGGAAACGGCTTAGGATTATCCATTGCCCAAAAGGTTATTAAACAATATGAAGGACATATTAAAGTGGATAGTGAAGTGGGTAAATTTACGACATTTACAATTACATTTTAAATTGTCACTTTACCTATTACTACAGTGTTTTCCCCTTTAAATGATAGTCATAAAGTGCTATTATTGTCCTGTAAGCGTTTTTATTTTTTCTGTGGAGGGTGGAACATGACGAAAGATAAACAGGTGACTGAAGCGCCTGTAAATTTTGGTGCAAACTTAGGCTTAATGTTAGAGCTTTATGATCAGTTCTTAGAAGATCCTAGTTCTGTATCAGATGATTTGCAAGTGCTCTTCAGCACAATCAAAAACGATGAAGCAACAATTGCTGCTCCGTCAACACAATCAAACTCTGGTGACGCTACTATCAAAAGCTTAATGCGTTTAGTAGATAACATCAGAATGTACGGACATTTACTTGCTGATATTTACCCAGTAAATAAACCAACAAGAAAGAATGTCCCTAAATTAACGATTGAAGACTTTGGATTAGATCGTGAAACATTAGAAAAGATTCCAGCAGAACTTGTTTCTGATCACTTCAAAGGCATTTATGACAATGCTTATGAAGCTATTCTTAGAATGGAGAAACGTTATAAAGGACCTATCGCGTTTGAATATACGCATATTAATCATAATGAAGAGCGTGTATGGCTTAAGAGTCGTATCGAAACACCTCATCAAAATGAATATTCAAACGAAGAAAAGATTGAATTCTTTAAAAATCTTGCACACGTAGAAGGTTTCGAAAAATATCTACATAAAAACTTCGTAGGGGCTAAACGTTTCTCTATTGAAGGTGTAGATACATTAGTACCTATGCTTCAAAGAACGTTACAACTTGCTAGTGATGAAGGGATCACTAATATTCAAATCGGTATGGCGCACCGTGGTCGTTTAAATGTTCTGACTCACGTATTACAAAAACCATACTCAATGATGATTTCAGAATTTATGCACACTGATCCAATGAAATTCTTACCAGGGGACGAGAGTTTAGAATTAACTTCTGGTTGGACAGGCGATGTTAAATATCACTTAGGTGGTACTAAAGTGACTGACGCATACGGCATTGAACAACGTATTTCACTTGCTAATAACCCAAGTCACTTAGAAATCGTTTCACCAGTTGTTATTGGTAAAACACGTGCAGACCAAGACGACACAATGCACGAAGGTGCACCTACAACAGATTATACGAAAGCAATGCCAATCATCATTCATGGTGATGCCGCTTATCCAGGTCAAGGTATCAACTTTGAAACGATGAACCTTGGTAACTTAAATAGTTACTCTACTGGCGGTACATTCCATATCATTACGAACAACCGTATAGGTTTCACTACAGAACCAGAAGATGGTCGTTCTACAACATATGCTACAGACGTAGCTAAAGGTTACGATGTACCAATTATGCACGTTAACGCTGACGACGTTGAAGCTACTATCGAAGCAATCAACATCGCTATGGATTTCAGAAAAGAATTCCATAAAGACGTTGTTATCGACTTAGTTGGTTACCGTCGCTTCGGACATAACGAAATGGATGAACCATCAATTACAAACCCAGTTCCTTACCAAAACATCCGTAAACACGATTCAGTTGAAATTCTTTACGGTAAAAAACTTGTTGAACAAGGTATCATTTCTGAAGATGAAATGAACGAAGTAATCGATGGCGTTCAAAAAACAATCCGTGCTGAACACGATAAAATTGACAAAGAAGACAAAATGGACGATCCAGACATGGATAAACCAAATTCAATTGAATTACCGTTACAAGATAACGAAAGCGAGTTAAGCTATGAGCGCTTAAAAGAAATTAATGACGCTATGCTTTCTTATCCTGAAGATTTCACTGTCTTCAAGAAGTTAAATCGTGTACTTGAAAAACGTAGAGAACCATTTGAAAAAGAAGATGGTCTTGTAGATTGGGCTCATGCTGAACAATTAGCTTTTGCTACAATTATGCAAGAAGAAACACCAATTCGCTTAACTGGACAAGATTCTGAACGTGGTACATTCAGTCACCGTCACGCAGTATTACATGACTCAGAAAACGGTAATGAATTCATCCCACTTCAAAATGTACCAGATCAAAAAGCGACATTCGATGTTCACAACTCACCACTTTCTGAAGCAGCAGTAGTTGGATTCGAATATGGTTATAACGTTGAGAATAGTAAAACAATGACGATTTGGGAAGCACAATACGGTGATTTCTCAAACATGTCACAAATGATCTTTGACAACTTCTTATTTAGTGGAAATGCTAAATGGGGTGAACGTTCAGGTTTAACATTATTCTTACCTCACGCTTATGAAGGTCAAGGTCCTGAACACTCTTCAGCTCGTTTAGAACGTTTCTTACAATTAGCTGGAGAAAACAACATGACTGTTGTTAATTTATCTAGCTCAGCAAACTACTTCCACTTATTACGTGCACAAGCTGCAAGCTTAGATACAGATGCAATGAGACCACTCGTTGTTATGTCACCTAAGAGCTTATTACGTAATAAAACAGTAGCTGACACTATTGATAAATTCACATCAGGCAAATTTGAGCCAATTTTACCTGAACCACATGAAAAAGAAAAAATTAAAAAAGTCATTTTAGCATCGGGCAAAATGTTTATCGACTTAAAAGAGCATATGGCTAAAAATCCTGATGAAGAAATTCTTTTAGTAGCGGTTGAACGTTTATATCCATTCCCAGAAGAAGAAGTTCAAGCAGTTATTAATGAACTTCCAAACCTTGAAACAGTAGCTTGGGTTCAAGAAGAACCTAAAAACCAAGGTTCATGGTTATACGTATATCCTTACCTAAAAGAAATTGTTGGTGACGCATATAACTTAAGCTATCATGGAAGAGTAACGCGTGCGACGCCAGCTGAAGGTGACGGAGAAATCCATAAACTTGTTCAAAAAATTATCATCGAAAATAGTATGAATAAAAACTAGGGGGAAGTAAGATGCCAGAGGTAAAAGTTCCAGAATTAGCAGAATCAATTACAGAAGGTACAATTGCAGAATGGTTAAAGCAAAAAGGTGACACTGTTGATAAAGGTGAAGCTATTTTAGAATTAGAAACAGACAAAGTTAACGTTGAGGTTGTTTCTGAAGAAGCAGGAACATTACAAGAATTATTAGCTGAAGAAGGCGACACTGTAGAAGTAGGTCAAGCAGTAGCTGTAGTAGGCGAAGGCGGCGCTAGTTCTTCAAGTGATGACGCTAAAGAAGAGAAAAAAGACGACAGCAATAAAGACAACAAAGAAGAGAAGAAAGAAGAATCATCTTCAGATAACAAATCAGAAGATACTTCATCTAAAGACGAATCTTCTCAAGATCGCGTAAATGCGACACCATCAGCTCGTAAATATGCGCGTGAAAAAGGCATCGACTTAAGTGAAGTTAGTGGTAAGTCTAACGATGTTGTACGTAAAGAAGACGTTGACCGCAGTCAACAACCTAAATCACAACCATCAAATGAAAAATCTCAATCTAAACCACAAAAACCTGAAAACCCATCTAAACCAGTTGTTCGTGAAAAAATGAAACGTAGAAAACAAACAGCTGCTAAGAAATTATTAGAAGTATCTAATAACACAGCAATGTTAACTACATTCAACGAAGTTGACATGTCAGCAGTTATGAACCTACGTAAACGTAAAAAAGAACAATTTATGGAAAACCATGATGGTACTAAACTTGGTTTCATGTCATTCTTCACTAAAGCTTCAGTAGCTGCACTTAAGAAGTTCCCTGAAGTTAATGCTGAAATTGACGGCGAAGACATGGTTACTAAGCAATACTATGATATCGGTGTAGCTGTATCTACAGACGACGGCTTATTAGTACCGAATGTTCGTGACTGTGATAAGAAAAACTTCGCAGAAATCGAAGCTGAAATTGCTAACCTTGCTAAAAAAGCAAGAGACAAAAAATTAGGCTTAGATGACATGATGAACGGTTCATTCACAATCACTAACGGTGGTATCTTCGGTTCTATGATGTCTACACCAATCATCAACGGTAGCCAAGCTGCTATCTTAGGTTTACATTCAATCATGACACGTCCAGTAGCAATCGACAAAGACACGATTGAAAACAGACCAATGATGTACATCGCATTAAGCTATGACCACCGTATCATCGATGGTAAAGAAGCAGTAGGTTTCTTAAAAACAATCAAAGAATTAATTGAAAACCCAGAAGATTTATTATTAGAATCATAATTCTGGAACATACGTTAACTTAATTCACAATATAGCTACCAACATGGCACATTGCTTTGTTGGTAGCTTTTTTTTGCCTTTTTTCTCTCCCTTCAGCAAAAGCCCTTTATATCAAACATCTCTTAATTAAGCGTAATTAAATATGTGATAACAATAGTCTTGTTTTAAAATTATTTATGAAATGTAAACTTTTAGTAATTTCTTTAAAATGCTTGCTTTTACTAAAAATTATTATGATATAGTATTATTATATTGAAATCTGACTATAATAATTTGAAAGGAGCATTAAATGAGATTTCTAAATAACAAATACTATAAAACCATAGCAATCACGACATCTTCAGCGATTCTACTTACGTCGCTTTTCACAGGGAATACGCAAGCAGAAGAAAAACCTGCAGAAGCCTCTAAGACGCAACAATCTCCTAAAACGGCCAATCATAATGAGCTTGAACAACAGGCTAAACAACTTCAATCTCAATCTGAAGAGAAACAAACAAATCAATTACTTCAACAAAACGCGAATCCTAAATTTTCACGTGATGCTTCTGTAAACCAATTATCACGTGACTCAAAAGGAATTAAACAGGCGAATACGCAAGCTAACCAAACTAAAAACAAGTATCCGATCGTCTTCGTTCATGGCTTCGCTGGTTTAGTAGGCGAATATCGACCAAGTGCTATTTATCCGAACTACTGGGGTGGCGATAAATCACCATTAATGGAAACACTTAGAAATAGTGGTTATGAAGTATATGATGCCAATATTGGTCCATTTAGTAGTAACTACGACCGTGCAGTCGAATTATACTACTACATTAAAGGTGGTACGGTTGATTACGGTGCTGCGCACGCTAAAAAATATGGACACGCACGTTATGGTCGTACGTACGAAGGGGTTTATCCTGATTGGAAACCTGGCGATAAAATCCATTTAATCGGTCATAGTATGGGTGGCCAAACATCTCGTTTACTTGAAAATATGTTACGTCATGGTAATCAAGAAGAGATTCAATATCAAAAAGAACACGGCGGCAAGATTTCACCATTATTCAAAGGACAAAAAGACCATATGGTTTCATCTATGACGACACTAGCTACACCTCATAATGGTACGTATGCTTCAGAACCAGGTGAAACGAACAAAAAGTCTACTGAAATCCTATATAATATTGCTACATTCTTCGGTCATAAGGGCTCTAAAGTGAACTTAGGATTCGATCATTGGGGCTTACGTCAAAGAGATGATGAAACATATCTTGAATATGCAGACAGAGTTAACAAAAGTAAGTTATGGAACACGAAAGATAACTCATTCTATGATTTATCACCAGAAGGCTCTCGTAAGTTAAATGAACAAACTACAACGAACCCTGAAATTGCTTACTCAAGCTATGCTGGTGAAGCATCACATCCTAACGCACAAGGTGATCACGTGCCAGATATGGGTATGTATTTCTTAGGTCTTGATTCAGGTAAGACAATCGGTAAAAATGCACCTGAACAATATAAGATGAATGATGGTTTAGTACCAACGCGTTCAGCGTTCTATCCAGAAGGCCGTAAACATACAACGGATACAAGTACAATTAAGAAAGGTACTTGGCAAGTATTCCCAGTTAAGAAAGATTGGGATCACTTCGATTTAATCGGTCTTGATACGCTTGATCTTAAACGTACGCCAAAAGAGCTCGAAAACTTCTATCAACAGTTAGCCGAGCGAACAGTTAAAGTAGAGCAACAAGAAGATAAATAATAATAAAAAGGGACTTGGATTTCATCAATAAACCCAAGTCCCTTTTCTGTATTTAGGATATATATAAGCCCTCGCTCCATAGTCGGGCTTTGTTATACATACAAACGTTTACACATTGGCAATGTACACAAGTTAAACTTTAGTACATCACTACCATACATACAAAATTCACCCTAAAAGTTAAAGTAAAACAGAAGCGCAATCGTTATTGCAATCGCAAATATCGTCAAAATGCTTCCTATTTTTACATTTTTATAGTGAAACATTAATGCAGGAATCATTAATACCGAAAGTACCCCTAATGGAATAGGGTTAATAAAGTTGTTTTGATATTGATTTAAAATAAATGTCGCGATAGATACTAGAAACATCAGTACAAAAAATATCAGACCCACATGCGTAACTTTCGTGTTCATTGTATATCTCCTTAAATAACTAATTTATAATTTTGATATTCTAAATAATTTGATAACCTAACACTTAATTTATGTCATTTTACTTTGGAATTCAAATAATCCCATTGAATAGTTATTGATACTATGACAGATTCCTATTGTACGTTATAATAAATTTAACTTAATAATTTAAGGAGCGATTTTGATGAGTGGCATTCGAAGTATTACTTTAGGTACAACTAACATAGATCAAACAATTGAATTATTTAGAGATATTCTAGGTATGAACTATCGAAGTGTGAACCAAAATGCACAGTTCGGTGATGCTGAATTCAGTCCTGGAACATGTATTCAGTTTGTAGAGGTTCCTGAACTACAAGATAGCTATCAACATTATAGAAGCATCGGTTTAAGAATTCCGACAGACGATGGACTAGAGGAGTATCAAGCATTACTTGATAAATCTAATATTTCTTATAGTGATGTCGCACATCTTAATCAAAACGAACATTTTGGTTTTAACGACAGCAACCATCAATATTATGATATTTATTCTAATGAAACGAATAGCGGTATCCCGTTAGGTGTACCTAGTGATTCAAGTAATGTAAGTCCGTTTCATCAAATAACTGGTCTTGGACCAATTATCTTAAATACAAATGAACCTATCGTGACCGGTTCACTTTTAACTCAAATTTTCGGATTCAAGCCTTTAGCTGAATATACTGTTGAAGATGGTAATAAGAAAGTGATCGTATTTACAGTAGGTGACGGTGGCCTAGGTGGCGAAGTTCACGTTGTTGAGGCTGATGAAGCAATGAAGCTTCCTGAATTTGGTATCTTTGAACAACTTGAATTCACTGCGCCTTCTCAAAAAGCATTTGAGACAGCACTTGAAAAGCTTAAGCTTAACGAAATTCCTTTTCAAGAGTTGAAGCGTGAAGAAAGACAAACACGTTCTATTCGAGTTAACGATACAAGTGGTATTGCATTCATATTCACGCTTGATGAAAAGTAGAACATGAGGCATAATAGAATTTATTAGAATAAGGACGGTGTAACAATGTTACATGAAACATGGAAAGATAAGACACCTATCAAACAAGTTAAGGTCGTACATACTGATGCGAAGAAATTCACTGTAGCCGATATGCTTACGATCGATAAAGTTTACGACGTTGTTAATGAAACTGAGGAATATTACCAAATCATTGACAACTCAGGACTTGTAGGTGGTTATTACAAGGAATATTTTAAAGAAGTTTGATGTCTATAAACTTTAAGGGAATTAGACTTATGTCTAATCCCTTTTTTCATTGTAAATAAATAGAGAGGGAGTTTGAAGATGGCTAATACGAAATATATCAATTCTGATGAAACTGTATACAATGATGCGAAAGCGCTATTTCAACTAAATAAAAACATTTTATTAAAAGGCCCAACTGGTTCAGGTAAAACGAAGCTCGCTGAAACGTTAAGTGACGAGCTTAATCAACCGATGTATCAAATCAATTGTTCTGTAGATCTTGATGCTGAGAGTTTACTTGGTTTCAAGACCATTGAATCTACAGAAAAAGGCCAACAAGAAATTGTCTTTGTCGACGGCCCTGTTATCAAAGCCATGAAAGAAGGTTCGATTCTTTACATTGATGAAATTAACATGGCTAAGCCTGAGACATTACCTATTCTAAATGGTGTACTTGATTACCGCCGTAGTTTACAAAATCCTTTTACAGGAGAAACGGTTGTAGCGAAACCTGGATTTAACGTTATCGCAGCAATTAACGAAGGATATATTGGTACGTTACCGATGAACGAGGCGCTTAAGAACAGATTTGTCGTAATTGAAGTTGACTATATCGATAGTGAATCACTAGCAGAAATTATCTTAAGTCAAAGTAAGTTACAAGATAAAGCACTTATCAAACAAATCGTTCAATTTAGCAACGATCTCAAAACTATGACGAAACAAGGTCAAATTTCTGAAGAGGCAGCAAGCGTTAGGGCGCTCATCGACCTTTGTGATTTAGCAACGGTTATACCAGTTGAACGTGCGATTAAACGTGTTATTACAGATAAACTTGAAGACGAGCGTGAACGACGTGCGATTATAAATGCCGTAGAACTTAACTTTTAGTAAGGAGATTTTACATGAGTGAACGTTTTATAAAGTTTAATGACGAACAGCTTGATGCGAAAAAGGTCATGATGCTTCAAGACTTAGCACGTTTATTGTTGAAAGATCCCACAACTAAGGTTAAGATTCACAAGTTTCCGTACTACGATCCGATTCATAATGAGTTGATAGCAAGTTCTTTCTGGTCACATCGACCTGAAAACATAGAAATAACAGGTCTTAAATCTGATGTCTTATTAGCTACCTATAGCTATCTAAAGATGTCTGTAGAGATTACGAAAGAAGTACTCGATAACGATTTCAAGCATCCAAAGTTCTATTATCAGCTCTTTAAACTTATTGAAGAAATCAGAGTAACACAGGCAATCGTTAACGAGAGGCCGTTTGCTGATAAAATCTTTCAACTCAGACGTGACATGCGTTTGAAATATAATCGAAGTCAAATCAAGGTTTATCAAACAAAGACGACATATACAGACTTACTCTTTCTATACTTGGAGCAATCATTTTTAACTGGTAATTTCTATGACGTACCTCAAATGACGGACGAACTTGATGATATTTTAAATGCAATGTACATGTATTTACCAGATATATTCCAAATAGAAAGCTCTGAAGACAGTATGTTTTTAGCTGATCGCATTATGTTCCAAATTGACGATATTTTAAAAGAAGATATGTTAAATGAATACTACCACTTACCTAGACGCGTTTATGAACAAATGGATACGATTGACCCTGGAAAACGCGTCGACTCAGACAATTCTGATGGTAAGAATGATCAAACTAATGAAGAAGACGAGACCGAAGAAGTCGACATGAAAGCCGAAGATTCTAAGTCAAGTGGCGGTAGCTATATGGAAATGGAACTGAATGAAGGCGAAAATTCTGACGCATCTACTTCAAATGACGACACAAGAGAAGGTGATTCAACAGACGATATCACTGAAATGGCTACTAAGAAAGGCAAGGGTACAAATGACGACGTCCTTGATGATGAAGAAGGTGGCCAGCTCGGCATGAACCCAGGTCTCAAACTTAAAGGTATTAACGAAAACGTTGAGATAAAATGGAACACACCATCCATTGAGCCTGAATTCTATGAATCGTATCGTGAAGTTGAGGAACATGTCCAGTTTGAAATCAAAGATTTAATTCAAATGATTAAAAAGACAATTGAACGTGAACAGCAGTCTGAACGCCATAATTTAACAAAAGGGCGTCTACAAAAGAATTTAATTAATTGGTTTATAGATAACCAATACAAAATGTTCTATAAAAAGGAAGATTTAAGTCACGAATTCGATGCAACATTTACGTTGTTAATAGATGCATCGGCAAGTATGCATGACAAAATGGATGAAACGATTAAAGGTGTCGTCTTATTCCATGAGACATTAAAACACCTTAATATCAAACACGAAATTCTAGCGTTTAACGAGGATGCTTTTGACGCAGATGACAGAAAGCAACCTAACATTATTGATGAAATTATTTCGTTCCATCAGTCTGTCACTAACAAAGACGACTTACGCATCATGGCATTGGAACCTCAAGATGATAACCGAGACGGCGTTGCGATACGTCTTGCAAGTGATCGTTTACTACGTCGCTCACACAAGCAAAAGTTCTTAATTGTCTTTTCAGATGGGGAACCATCCGCTTATAACTATAGCCAGGATGGTATCTTAGACACTTATGAAGCAGTTGAAACGTCGCGTAAACTTGGTATCGAAGTCTTTAACGTTTTCCTTAGTCAAGACCCGATTACTGAGGATATCGAAGAAACGATTCATAACATATATGGACCATATGCTATATTCGTTGAAGGTGTCGAACATTTACCTGAACATTTATCACCTTTACTCAAAAAGTTACTTTTACAGACATTTTAACGCTTTATACTAACAAAGTTTTTAAATTTTCTGAAAAATGTATAGACCTTACATTTATTATGTGTTAGAATGACGTATAATTTAAAAATGATACTATCTGGAGGATAAATTAATAATATGAATAAAAATACTTTAATTATAGGATTTATGTTATTTGCGATATTTTTTGGCGCAGGTAACTTAATCTTTCCGCCTAATCTAGGGCTTAACAGTGGACCTAACTTTTGGCCAGCTATTTTCGCATTTGTGATTACAGGGATAGGGCTACCGTTATTAGGCGTTGTTGTTGGTGCACTCGATAAACAAGGGTACATCGGTGCTTTTAATAAGATTCATCCTATGTTCTCAGTCGTGTTCTTAGTTGTGATTTACCTAACAATCGGACCACTATTTGCGATTCCGAGAACAGCATCAACATCTTTTGAAATGACCATTACACCGATATTCCATACGACGAATAACATCGCTTTATTTGTATTCTCAGCAATATTCTTTTTAATCGTCATCTTTTTATGTATCAATCCTAACAAGATTGTTGACCGCATTGGGGCAATCTTAACGCCATTACTTCTTATTACGATCATTGCGATGATTATCAAAGGGTTTACGGATTTTGGTACAGCGCCACAGGGTGCAGGTGATACGAAAGCTTTCGCTACGTCAATGTCTAGTTTTGCGAAAGGCTTCACTGAAGGATATTTAACGATGGATGCAATAGCAGCTATCGCATTTTCCATGATTGTGGTTAATGCTGTAAAAGCCACGGGCATCTCTCATGCAAACACAATCTTTAAACATACTGCTATGGCTGCTTTAATTGCGGCTGCAGCACTAGCCGTTATCTATATTTCTTTAGGATTTATTGGTAACCATATGAATATTTCTGAAGCTAAAATGAATGAACTGGTATCTAAAGATCAGAACATCGGTACATTCTTGTTAATTACGATCGCGAAAACAGGTTTTGGTGCCTTTGGTAAGTACTTATTAGGTATTATCGTTGCACTAGCTTGCTTAACGACTGCTTGCGGTTTAATTGTCTCTGTAAGTGAATACTTTAATAGCATATTTCCTAAACTTTCATATAAAGCATACGTTATTATTTTCACTTTAATTAGCTTTATTATCGCAAATTTAGGATTAAACACAGTCATTTCGATGTCAGTACCAGTTCTATCAGTTGTGTATCCAATCGCGATAACAACGGTACTCTTAATCTTAATCGCACGATTTGTTCCTATGAAACCAATCACACAACAAATTACCGTACTAGTTGTAACAATCGTATCGATTTTAAGTGTAATTCATTCTCTTGGTGTCAAAGCACTCGACTTTATGAATCATTTACCACTTAAGTCATATTCTTTAGAATGGTTCCCAATTATGATTATTGGTCTTATCATTGGATACCTCATTGGTATTTTCTTTAAAAAGCAATCCGCTATCGTTTATCAAAAAGAATAAGTACGCTATTTAATTCGATAGGGTAGAAATGAGCTTGGGACCTATTAAACAATTCTCTTAAAACAGCATGCTTTCCTGTAAAGTTCAACTCGAATTTTAATTCGTTAGTTGAACTTACAAAGAAGCTTTCGCTTCTTTGTTCATTACATTGAAAGCCCCGGCAGAGAAATTTGCTAGCGCAAATTTCTCTGCCGGGGTCCCACCCCTAGGAGTCAGCTGTTTTGAGAATTGTATAAAATAAAGTTTTAATGCACTATTTCATAACTTATGTCTCAAGCTTATAAAAAAGCCACTCGTTAACGTATAACGAGTGGCTAAATTTTTATTTTAAATTAATTTAAACGGTCACGGTTATCTTGATTAATTGTAAGCTTTTCTCTTAAATCAGTCTCAAGTTGTTGTAACTCAACTTCAGCAGCTTGTCGTTTTTTACGACCGTCATCTTGAATACGAAGTGTTTCTTCAATCGTTTCAATAATGTTATCTTGCGTCGTACGTAACGTTTCAATATCTACAATACCACGTTCGTTTTCCTTAGCAGTTTCAACGGCATTGTGTTTAAGCATTTCAGAGTTCTTCACAAGAAGTTCGTTCGTTGTATTCGTAACTTGTTTTTGAGCTTCTACTGCGTTGTGTTGACGCATAAGCGTTAGGGCAATAGCCATTTGATTTTTCCATAATGGGATACTTGTAAGAATAGAACTTTGAATTTTCTCAGCAAGCGCTTGGTTAATATTTTGAATCATTCTAATTTGAGGTGCAGATTGTAAGGTGATTTGACGAGAGAGTTGTAGGTCATAAATACGTTTATCTAAACGATCAACGAATTGTTCCATATCCGCTACATCTTGAACTGCCATTTGATTACCATCTTGTTGTTTCGCTTTATTCCTAAGTTCAGGTAACGTGATAGTTTCAATGTCTTCTTTTTTCTTCTTAGCTGCCGCGATATAAATATTTAATACATCAAAATAGTCTTTATTTTGGATGTATAATTCATCTAATAATTTAATGTCTCTCATGAGTGTATTTTTGTTCTTTTCAAGTTGAACTGAAATACGGTCAACTTGAGAACCCACTGATTGCATTTTCGTAAATACTTGTTGAATCGAATTTTTAGTACGTTTAAAAATACGTTTGAATATAGATTGTTCTTTTTGGTTTAATTCATCAGGGTCAACTTCTTGAAGTTTTGACATCAGTTGTTGCAACGTATCTCCAATAGGACCCACGTCTTTAGATTGAACTTCATCTAGCATTTTATGAGAGAAGTTTGATAAATTACCTTGAGCGTTAGAACCAAACTTTAATAATGCGTCATTATCAAGCGGTACGATTTGTTTAGATAATTCATCAATCTTTTGTTTATCTTGTTCAGTAAAATGTGATTCATACGTCGTAGAAGGGTTGTTTTCTTTCGACTGCTTTTCGAGTTCATTCGTCTCTTCAAAGTATGCATCTAATGGGTGAGAATTTTTAAGATCTTGTTCCTTCATTTATTTTCACTCCATTTCTTTTGGATTTTCTTGTTTATCGAATTGTTCTTGAATATCTTTAGTCTTCGTGCGATTGCGCTTTTGCTCAAGATTATTCAATTCAATTTCTACTTCTAATTGACTATAATCATCCTCGTTTAAACGCTTTAAGTCAGCTACAAGCGTACGTTTAATCTCATGAAGCGTAATGCGCGTTTGTTCAAGCGTTTGCTTCTCGTCTTTGGATTTATTAGAAATACGTGATAGGCGCGTATAATTATCAATTAGATTTGTAGCGTTTTCGATATGGGAGTAGAAATAACTTTCTACTTTATAAAACTTATATGGACGTTTAGCAACGATTTGGTTAATTGTGCGTGTTAGTCGATAAATATCATTAACCGTTCTAAAATCTTTCACTGAACGCACATTAATAAAACTTTTGAAAATGCGCTTAGATTTATGTTGTGATTGTTCAAGTTGACGTCTAATATAGCGGTATTCTTTTCTCGATAGGCCATTCTCTTTTAAAAAGGATCTAGACACAAGTCTTTGAGTAGGGAGATAACCTACAAAGAAGCCTAGAAACCCTATTAAACCATCGAATAAAAAGAAGATATCTAATCCAAACACACTACTGAGCCATGCTGCAATAGCGATTGGGATACCAACTAATACACCAATGACTTTTGAAATATAATATCTCATTTACATCTTCCTTTATTTAGTCCAAAATCCTTTAATACTCTCATCAGGAGGTAATTCATCAATTGTATACGTATCTACCTTTGACATAGGGGACGGACCTTTAACAATTCTTTCAATAAAGTTATTGAGCTGAGTTTCAGGACCTTGTGCGTAGATTTCTACAAAATCCTCGACGTTTTCAACAGTGCCCTCAATGTCTAAGGCTTTAGCAATTTTTTCTGTATAAAACCTAAACCCAACACCTTGAACACGTCCATACACACATATATGTTTAAGTTTCATAATAATCACCTCTTAATTACATTATACGTATTTTAATCGCAAAAAACTAATATTTGCGTTAGTGAAACATCGGCCATAGGACTTAAGTCTTTGGACTTGATTTTAAAGTTTAAAGGCTTTACATTGTTTCATAAGAGTTTATAATTAAGGAGGTCATCCTCACATGTGGACAATTACTAAAATTGTTGCTGATTTTGAAGGATGGTGGCTGTTTGATGATTGGAAAACTTACATAACTGAAGAAGAATCCTTTAATACATATGATGAAATGATAGAAGAATATTCAAGTAAGATATATACTGCGATCGATAAATACGATAATTATATAGTTGGTAAATATAATATATATGCATTTTACAATAATTGTGACTTAAAATTTTGTAAGCATTGTGATGAGGACTTACAGATATTTCACAGTTATATCATTTTAAAAAACAATAATATTTATTATAATCTACCTATTATTGAATAATTACAAATTTTTCAAATTTGTATTGCAATTGTTTATTCATTACTCTATAATAGTTAATAGCAAGTGCATTATTCCATATTGCAAAGAATATTTTTACATAAAAGTTGAATAATTATAAGTATTTTTTGTAATATGCGAATAACGCATATTGAATTTTAGTCTTGGAGGTTTCACAGATATGAAACAAGGTACAGTTAAATGGTTTAATGCTGAAAAAGGATTCGGTTTTATCGAAGTAGAAGGTGAAAACGACGTATTCGTTCACTTCTCAGCAATTAACCAAGAAGGTTACAAATCTTTAGATGAAGGTCAAGCAGTTGAATTTGAAGTAGTTGAAGGCGACCGTGGCCCACAAGCTGCAAACGTTGTTAAACTATAATCATAGATTGTAATATTGACTAACAAACACCTTACAGCACGTAAGGTGTTTTTTGTATGCATTCATTTAAATGGATCTATTATCTATAATCCATGAGGCTTTATACATCGAAAATAGAGGATTTTAATTGATAATAAAATTATTTTATAATACTATACATATATAATTTATGACTAGAAGGTGCATATATGTATAAAGTGCTTTTATATGATAACGACGCTCAATTCCTTAATACTATGACTAACAATATAAACTGGCATGATTATCACTTTTCTAAAGTGCTTTTCGCAAATGAGGGCAAAGAAGCCTTTAAACTCATCTATACACATCATCCTGAACTCGTAATCACAGAGATATGCATGCCTCAAGACGATGGGTTCACATTGCTACATACTATCCAGGATTACGCGTGTGAGAAAGTAGTCATTTCAGTGTCTAAAGATTTTGATTGTATAAGAGCCGCACTTAAATTACGAGTTTCTGATTATATCTTGAAGACTGAAGTTATGCACGAGCTCCCTAAATGTCTTGAACAATTTACACTTCGTTCGGTGCATCAACTCCCAGTGTTCCAGCTTCTAGAGCCGAGAACGTATCATCACTTTTACGTAAATAAAGTGATCGAATTTATGAAACAGAATTATCATACGCATTTTAATGTTTCTCATCTCGCAAAAGCCCTTCACGTTAGTGAATCGTATGTAATGCGTATCTTTAAAGCAGAAGTGGGTATTTCAATCAAAGATTATTTAAATCGTTATCGAACATTAATGGCATTGAACTTCCTTAACCAACATTATAAGCACTATGAGATAGCACAAATGGTTGGCTTTAACGACTACAAGAACTATATTTATCACTTTAAAAAGTATGTAGGCGTAACACCAACTTTATATAGAAATATGAGTAGCACTTCTAATAATCAAAAAAAGGCTAAGACATTGAATCATGTCTTAACCTTCAATATTAATGATTGAGCGATCGAATTTTCTTTTCCTCAAAGATAGCTACAACTGCGAGTAATATAATGCCGAGTATTAACGCTGCATAGAACACAACAAATACGTCCGTCCAACCACTAAGCGTATGTCCAAAAATGTGTAGACCATTCTGTTCAGGGTCAGCAATTGCTGCGAGTCCGACCTTAGCCATCGAATCACCAAATAAGTAGGCGAAAGAACCCGTCAATCCGTTTGCCACACTTATGGCACGTTTAGGTACGAAGCCAGTTAGAGAAACGCCGATTAGTAACTGAGGACCGAAAATTAATGCACCTAGTAAAAATAATGCGATATTCACCATTAGAACACTTGTCGCATTCATATACATGAGTACTACAAAGGAAATAATAAACATACAGCCAACAGCTACTAGAGCACGGCGACCTTTAAGTAAGTCCGATACATAACCCCATAACAAACTCGCTACGAGCGCACCGATTTCAAAGTAAAAAATCGTATTGATTGCATCACCTTTATTAAAGTTTAAATGCTCTGAAACGTAGAGTGGTGCCCAGTTATCGATACCTATTCGAATGATATATACGAAGACATTAGATACACATAGTATCCATATGACAGGGTTTCTAAGAATATACTTTTTAAATATCGCAAATTTAGACATTTTAACGGAATCGATATTTTCTTGATCTACTGGTTCCTCAAAGATATCTTCTGCTTTATTCCATCCAAGTTCCTCTGGGTCGTCTTTACCAATAAAGAGACCTACAATACCTACGAATAAAGCAATCACTGCTGGGAATATGAACATACCGACTACGTGTCCGTCAAAGAACATATTCGCACCCCAAAGTGCAACACCACCTGCAATAGCACCACCAATATTGTGAGACGTATTCCAGAAACCTAAGAATCTACCTCTTTTAGGACGTGGTGCCCATCTTGAGATTGTAGAGTAACTCGCTGGGCCACCAGCAGATTGGAATACACCATTTAATCCCCATAAAACGATGAACAATCCAATTATAGAACCGAAATAACTTAGAACAAACCCCATTGTAAGTACGACGATAGAGGACATTATCAATAGAAAGGACACGATCTTTTTCGTGTTACGTCCGTCGACTAAGTAACCGATAACTGTTTTACCGATTCCATACGTGATACTAAAGGCGAGACCTATGTATCCAAGCTCAAGCGTCGAAAAGCCGATTTCTTCTTTAAGCATTGGTCCGGCTGCTTTAAAGTTGTTACGTATCAAATACATGGCCATATATGCAAAGAACACGACAAAGAAAGCTTGAAGAAAGTGACGTAGCCATAATTTTCTTTGCATTGCTATAGGTATGTTTTTGAGTGGTATTTTATTAATTTCGAAAAATTTCATACCATCACCTCATTTTATTTAGATTTTCAATTAAGTATAGCAATATTAATTATGTAAATAGAATCCGAAAAACTATTATTTTATACCAAAAACTGAACTTAAAATGAGGTGGGTGGGGAATTATGATTAAAATTGAGGATATATATTATAGATGTAATAGGGCACATCGTTTAATGATGTGCGTCGGTTTCACTTAAACAAACCGACGCAACTCACTCCAGCGATACACCCTTACACCTAAACCACTTACAAATCCATTCCAATCTAATAACCCTAATCCAAAAAGCGCCTATACCGTGAACTTAATCACGATATAGACGCTTCAGACAATCTATCAAACTCTATTAAATTATTTCGTATCGTTAATAATTAATTGACGTAAAGACTGGCGTTTAATCACTTCACGCGCCTTACCATCTTTTAAGAAGAAGACAGAAGGTTTCTGCATTTGGTTATAATTTGAAGCCATAGAATAATGATAAGCACCAGTTGATAATACAGCTAGGTAATCACCACGTGCTACACTTGATGGTAGCTTAACATCTTTCGCAATTATGTCGCCCGATTCACATAACTTACCGGCAACCGTAACCGTTTCATCCGCTTCATCATCACGATTCACAAGCTTCACATCGTATTTCGCATCATATAGCGCAGTTCGTATATGATCACTCATACCGCCATCAATTGATACGTATTTATTCACTTCTGGAATTTCTTTAATCGTGCCAACTTCATATAACGTAACCCCAGCTTCACCTACAATTGAACGTCCTGGTTCTATCGCAATTTCAGGTAGTGGATAACCAATAGAGTCACTCACAGACTTTAAGCTATCCGTAATCTTCTTAATACCTGATTCAATAGGGAATGACGTATCACCGTCAACGTAACGGATACTGAAACCGCCACCTAAATTCAAGATATCAACTTTGATATCATTCTCCTTCAACCAGTTTAAAACAATTTCAGCAGTTTCAATCATACCGTCAGTTTCTTCAATTTGAGAACCGATATGGAAGTGAATTCCTTTTAAATTTAATTTTTTAGAAGCGTTAATTTGATCAACCGCTTCTTTAGCAAGGCCTTTTGCAAGAGAAAGCCCAAACTTGCTATCTTCCTGACCAGTACGGATAAACTCGTGCGTATGCGCCTCAACGCCTGGATTGACACGAATTAATACGTCAACTTGTTCTGACGCATAACGGTCGATTAACGCGATCTCATCAAGTGCATCGACTACAAAGTAACCAATACCTTGTTCGAGCGCATAACGAATTTCATGTTTCGTCTTATTGTTACCGTGAAAGTGAATATGCTTTGGATCAAAGCCAGCTTCGAGTGCTGTGTACAATTCACCCTCAGACACAACGTCTAACTCAAGATTTTCTTCTTGTACAAGTTTTACCATTTGAATACATGTAAATGCCTTAGATGCATATGAAATGGAATAGTTTAAGCCACTTTCTTGAAAAGCCTTATGGTAACGTCTCATTTGTTCACGAATTTGATCTTCATCATAAACAATCGTTGGGGTACCAAAGCTTTGAGCTAAAGTACGTAAACTTGTACCGCCCATCGCGAGTTCGCCACGTTTATTATAATTAACAACCATTATACATACTCCTTTATTAAAGAATCATGATTCATTGCACTTAATTGTTCGGAGTTAGCGCCAACTCCTTTGAAAGTGAACTCATCAATTCTGATATCATTATTATATAAAATTACGTCATCTTCTGCATGGACAGTGTCATCTACTTCGACAAACATATGACTCATCATAAGCCCACGAATCGGATAACGCTTGCCATTAATAATTGCTTCTTGGCCTTTTGCGCGCGCTTTTAGAATGCCATCACCATAGCCAATATCGACTACAGCTAATTTCGTATTTTCCTTAACTTCGTATGTAAAACTGTATCCGCAATAATCACCTTGCTTCAGATCTCTTACTTGTATCACTTTACCACTAACAGTGAGCGATTGCTTGATTAAAGCAGGGGATAATTGGCTGTAGGGACGAGAACCATATAACGCTATACCAATTCGCGCATGCGTGTGATGGGGGAAGACACCATCTTCACGATAGTAACTTGCACTGTTTTGAGCGTGTATATAATCAAATGTATAGCCTTGATTTAAAAGGGCGTCTACAATTTCTAACCAATCGCGCTTTTCTGTTTCATATTCTGGTACATCAAATTCATCTGCATAACCGAAATGTGTCCATAGTCCAACGATATTCATTTTATGAGATTGGTCGTTATTCGCGTGATCTTCAAGTACTTCAAGAATCTCACTATAGTTATGTAACCCTGAACGATGTAACAAATTTTCAAATTCTAAATGAACGGACACACCCGCTAATTCCTTCTTATTATAATAGTAGAAATCTAGCGACGGAAGGGTCATTTGAATGCGATACTTACGCAATAAATCGAATTCAAACGTAGGGTTCATTAGAAAAATGGTCGCATCGTCTGTAAGTTTACGGACACGAATCGCTTCTTTAAGTGACGTTGTGCTAAACGTGTTAATGCCTGCCTTTAAAAATTGTTTCACTGAAAACTCAAGACCGTAATGGTAGGCGTTATTCTTCACAACAGCCATGATTGAATTGTTCGAAACAACATTTTTAGCGTTATCAAGAAATTGTGCCGTGTTAACTGACCATGTGGCTGTCATAGTTTCACTCCTCGTTAAAATGCATTAGTAACTGTTCATAAAAATTCGCCACATCTACTAATATCTTTTCATCAAAGTTAAGTGTAGATGTGTGTAAACCTGTCACGAAGTCCTTGTCAACATTGCGCGTACCAAAGAACACGAAGTAACTTGGCGCAATTTGATTATAGAAACTGAAATCTTCACCGAAGAGGTAAGGTTCTTCGTTAAATACAGGCTCAAGTTGATTTAATTCTAAACTACGTAATACGTGGTCTTTTAATACAGGCGCATTCATCGTAGGTGGGTAACCGACCTCAAATTTTAATTCACAAGAAACACCATATAACGCTTTGACGCTCTCAGAAATTTTCTTCATTTGTTCCTGAATAATGCTGAGATCATCCATATCATATGTACGAATCGTACCTTCTAAGTAACCATTACTTGGCACGGTATTGATCGCTTCACCCGCGCTAAAGCGACCGATATGGACGATATTACGTTTTAAACCATTTAAATGAAAGTGTTGAATTTGAGTCAATTGCGTAATCACATGCGCCAACGCTTCGCTTGTTGCGCGCCCTTGTTCTTTATTCGCAACGTGGCTTGAAAGACCTTTTAAAAAGAAACGATACTCAGTCGCACTTGCGGTAAGTTCATGATCCTTAACGACAACTTTGCCTTCTTCTTCAAAAGGCATGACGTGAACGCCAAAGATTGCGTTGATATCATCCTTTGAAAAGGCACCTTCTTGAATGAGAAGGTTAGCGCCGCCACCACTTTCTTCTGCAGGTTGGAAAATGAAGATCACATTGTGAGGAAGCGCACCCTTGTCATAAAGCGCTTTACAACGTGTGACAAATAGCATGAGGGCAGTCGTATGACCGTCGTGACCACAAGCGTGCATGCGACCTTCATGTTGACTCTTGTAAGACACGTCATTCTCTTCAGTAATCGGTAGTGCATCGATATCCGCTCGAAACGCTATGGTCTTGTCACTGTTACCTTCAAGGCGACCGATTACGCCTGTTTGAAGAGGGCGTTCATAAGGAATTTCTAACTCTTCAAGAAAGTTAACGATATAAGCCGTTGTATCAAATTCTTGAAGACTAACCTCGGGATATTGATGTAAGTGACGACGGTGGTGTGTCACAAATTCTAAATCTGTCATAAACTCAAACCTTTCATAACATACTAGGTAAAAAACTAAGCGAATATCCAAAGCACGGACTTCGCTTAGTTAGAAAGAATATTATTGATTTAAATTTCTTAATGCTGAAACAATTTCACGCTTAGAGTCTTCAACGTCAGTCGCTTTTTTAATTACTTTAGCCGGAGTACCTGCTACAACTGAATTCTCTGGAACATCTTGCGTTACGATTGCACCTGCAGCAACGATAGAACCTTTACCAACGCGTACGCCTTCAAGAATAACTGCGTTCGCACCGATTAATACGTCGTCTTCGATAACAACTGGTGATGCGCTAGGTGGTTCAATTACGCCAGCTAATACAGCGCCTGCACCAACGTGCACGTTTTTACCTGTTGTAGCGCGTCCGCCTAATGTCGCGTTCATATCAATCATTGTGCCTTCGCCAACTACAGCACCAATGTTAATCGTAGCACCCATCATGACTACAGCACCGTCACCGATTGTCGCATGTTCACGGATAAAAGCACCTGGCTCGATACGAGCGTTTGTATTTGTTAAGTCTTTCATAGGGATAGCAGAATTACGGCGATCCATTTCAATTTCGAATTCTTCAATGACTGTTTCGTTTTGCTCATAGAACGCTTTCCAATCATCCGCTTCGCAGAATACGACTTTAGAACGTTCCGCACCAAATACTTTAAATGTGTCCGGGAATGTGACTTCACTAAATTCACCGTTCATATATACTTTTAACGGTGTTGATTTCTTAGCCTCACTAATATATTGGATAATTTCCTCTGCAGTAAAATCTTTAACCATCTCTTAATTCGCTCCTTTGTTTAAATTATCAAATGTGTAATAGCCATTAGGCTTGTCAACTAGTGTCAATGCTGCTTGAATCGCACCATTTGCGAAGATATCTTTAGACTGCGCACGATGTGTTAGGGTGATTGTTTCATCAATACCTGCGAAGAGTACATCATGTTCACCCACAATCGTACCACCACGAAGGGCGTGAACGCCAATCTCATTGTTTGTACGCTTACTATTTTTCTCATGACGATTATGTTCTTGATAAACGTCTTGTCGTAACGACTCGATGACATCGTATAGTTTCACAAGCGTACCACTTGGGGCGTCTACCTTTTGATTATGATGCGCTTCAGTTAACTCAATATCATAATCATTGAGTAGGGGAACTGCCACTTCTAACAACTTCGTTAAGACATGAATACCATAACTCATGTTCGCGCTGAAGAAGACGGGCATATCTTGACCAAGCTCTTGTAAGCGTTCAATAATTTGTTCCTTTTCACCAGTTGTTGCGATAACAAGTGGTAATTTGAAATCTTCTTTTAATAATGGAAGTAATAGTTCCGGATTTGAAAAGTCGATAGCGACATCCGCAAGCTCCTCAACATCCTTAATTGAATGATAGACAGGGTAGGGATATGATTTATCACTTTTCACAATCACACCTACAACTTCATGACCACTTTCTTCCGCTAATCTTGCAACACGTTTATTCATTGCACCGTAACCGATTAATGCGATTTTCATGAATTATTCACCTCTTTTATATGCTTCATATGCTTTTTCTAATTCTGCTTTGTCTTCATCTAACATTGGAACAAGAGGTAAACGTAACTCATAGTTTCCAAAGCCTTCATATGCAGTTAACACTTTGATAGGGATAGGGTTCACGTCAACTTCAAGTGCATTGAGTAATGTTTGAATGTTCTTGAAATTATCATTAAGATTCGCTTTGTCATCATCGAAAAGTCTTTGATAAGCGCCAGGGATCACATTAGCGATTACAGAAATGATACCATGACCACCGCGTTCAATGTATTCAACAACATTGCCATCATTACCACTATATAAAGCGAACTCATCCATGTTTAATTGGTCTTTAAGCGCTTTAACATATTCCATGTCGTCTGTAGCGTCTTTAATACCTACAATGTATTCGTTCTTGCTTAATTCAACAACCGTTTCAACATCAATAAATAGGTTTGTTCTTGATGGTACGTTATATAAAATGACTGGTAACTTTGCTTCATTCGCGATTGTTTCAAAGTGCTTAATTAAGCCACGTTGATTCGTTTTGTTGTAGTAAGGCGTGATTAACATGATACCATCTGCGCCAAGTTCACGCGCTTCAACAGATGCTTTAACTGATTTCGCTGTATTGTTAGTTCCTGTACCAGCGATAATAGGAACGCGTCCGTTTGCTTCTTCAACAACTGTCTTTAAGATTTGACTCTTCTCATCGTCTGTTAAAGTAGGGTTCTCAGCTGTAGTACCATTTACAACAATTGATTTCGCGTTATTTTCAATTAAAAAGTTAACGTGTTTCTTTAAAGCCTCGTAATTAACCTCGTCATTTACAAAAGGTGTTGTAATCGCGACACCTGTACCTTCAAAAATATGTGCCATATTTATTTATGCTCCTTTCGAATTTAATAATTGTTCTAAGATTTGAACTGCGTTTAATGCTGCACCTTTTAATAAGTTATCCGACGTACACCATACGTGGAAAGTGTTTGGAAGTGATTGGTCTTGGCGAATACGTCCGACAAAAATCTCATCCTTACCAGTTGAGTGGATAGCTAAAGGATACTCGTTATTCTCAGGATTATCGACTAAAACGACACGATCATCTTTGTCAAATACGTCTTGGATAGCTTGAACTGTCGCTTCTTTGTCTAACGTAACGTTGATATGCACGCTATGACTGTCTTGAACAGGTACACGTACACATGTCGCCGTTACGTTTAAGTCAGGTAAGTTTAAAATTTTACGTGTTTCATCAATCATTTTCTTTTCTTCTTTCGTATAGCCATCTTCTAAAAAGACATCGATATGAGGTAACACGTTGTTGTAGATAGGGTGAGGGTATGCTTCTGGAGCTTTACCGTTTGCACCTTCCTCAAGATCGCGTTTACCTTTGACACCTGAACCTGATACCGCTTGATATGTTGTGTAAGCAACACGATTTAAACCGAAAGCTTCATCTAATAATTTCAGTGGTACCACTGATTGAATTGTAGAACAGTTCGGGTTTGCGATAATCTTACGTTCAAGCTTAGGTGCGTTAACCTCAGGTACGATGAGATCGATATCTTCAGTCATACGCCATTGACTCGAGTTGTCTATTACAATTGCACCATGTTGTTCGAATAATGGAGCGAATGTTTTACTTGTGCCGCCACCAGCACTCATAATTACATAGTCAAAATTGCCATCAGTCTTATCCTCAGTAAGTTCTTGAACCGTGTACGTTTTACCATCGAATTCAACTTCTTGTCCTGCTGATCGCTTTGATGAAAAAAGCACAAGTGAATCGTAAGAAATGTTTTTACGTTTAATCGTTTCCAAAACATTTCTTCCTACTAATCCTGTTGCGCCTACTACTGCTAAATTTGCCATTGACATTCACTCCTAAAAATAAATATAAAAATTTTAAAATTCTGAAACTTTTAATTGTAATTTAGACCAATTTCATATTTTAAAACAAACATTCGACACAGAGTACAATAGAATATAAAAAAACAAGTTCGGGTGCGCCGAACTTGTTATATCTATATACAAGTGATGCACTCCATTATCTTTCAAATAATGACAGACTCTCAGCTCTTAACCATAGAATCCAATAAATGAAATCTGCTACATCATTTATTTCGGCATCTCACCCTTTCATAACCAGCCACTAGCAGGTGGTCATCTGGCTATTACTGATGATTGATGCGCCTCATCAATATCATATTCAATTGGTATGGTTTACATTATACATAAACCCACATGTCCTGTAAACTCATTTGACAGAAAATTTAGAAACTCTTACGCATTTATGCGTTAGAGTTTCTTATGGGGAGCGAGATAGAAGGCGGGAACCGACTTCGTTTTCGAGCCCTCGCAAGGCTGACTAGATTGCTTGGAAGCTTGAAAAGCGCATCAAGCATTCAGTCAGCTACTGCGCATTGAGCTTTATAGAAGAAAGTATACTTAAATTCTAGAAAAAAATTCAAACAATCCAAATTATATCTAAAGGGCTTTTCAAAAAGTAAAAATTTAACACTTTAAGAAAGTGTTTCAAATTAAACTTTCACGTTATAAGAAAGTTAAATGGGGTAGAACGTTTATAATTAAAGATTCTTAAATAAATACATAACTACAAAAAGGAGTCTACTCAATGAAAGCATCTCGTTTAATTACGGCATCTATACTCGTATCAGCACCTTTTGCAGTCTTAGGTTTTTACAAATTTGCGGAAAAGGAATCTATTCTAGCACGAATTATTCAACTTAAAGATGGATTTACGAACTACCGTAAGGCTAAAACTTATGAAGAAGTGATTGATGATAAATATAAAATTATTAATAACGTTCAATATGATACAGAATTACCTCGTGGCTTTTGCGACATCATCACGAAAAACGATGAAGGTGACGCAACACGCCCAACTTTCATCTATATGCATGGTGGTGGCTTTGTCGTAGGGGATAAAATCGAAGGCGATCCAACGACTAATGCGGATGATGCGTATATGAAATATAAATTCGAGGCGATGGTGGAATATGGCTATAACGTGGTTACGACGAATTATGCCTTTGCGCCATGGTACAAGCATCCGAAACAAGTTGAACAAATTTCACGCTTGGTCGAATTTTTAAAAGCCAATGCTGAAAAGTTTAATTTAAATAAAGACGAATTTATCATTTCTGGAACGAGTGCAGGCGGTAATCTCGCAGTCGAATTTGCGCTCATTCAAGTAAGCGAAACGTATCAACAACAAGTCGGCATTAAACCAGTATTAAATAAAGACAATATTAAAGCATTGTTACTTGAAGTACCTTTATTAGATCCTTATCGTTCTAACAAGACCCAAGCGCCGATTATATTAAATAATTTCTTATTCGGTAGAGGGGCGCGTGCCTATTACTATAAATCAGTGATACGAAAGTATAATCCGAAACTCGATTTAATCCGATATGTGGATTCAAACTTCCCGCCAGTCTTTATTACAGACGGCAATGCAGGTTCGTTTAAAGACCAAGCAACGGACTTCTACAACAAACTACAGGAACATGGCGTACCATCGGATATCTACGTCCCGTCATTTAAGTATGGTAAGAAGACGCATAGCTACATGAGTGATTTAAATTCACAAGCGACCAAAAATTATCATGAAGCACGTCATGCATTTCTATTACAACAAAACTTAGTACGATGAGTGAAAAGCCACGCCCATAGAGTAGGGTGTGGCTTTAGTAATTTGGTGAACAGTTAGCTTAAAATTTTTATCTTATGTCATTTTCTATAATCGACAAAAAAGGTACCGCATCTCAAACATGCGGTACCTCATTCATATAGCTTATAAGCTTTGTAATACGCCTTCTTCTTTAAGATAATCTTCGTATGAAAGTTCTTTTGAAACAGCGCCTGGTTTATTTAGATCAATGACGCGGTTCGCGATTGTATTAATGAATTCAAAGTCGTGTGACGTGAAGATGATAGAACCTTTGAAGTTCTTAAGACCTTCGTTGACAGATGTAATACTTTCAAGGTCTAAGTGGTTTGTTGGTTCATCAAGTAATAGCACGTTAGCGCTTGATAACATCATCTTACTTAACATACAACGTACTTTTTCGCCCCCTGAAAGCACGTCAGCTTTCTTCTTAACTTCTTCACCGCTGAATAACATACGACCTAAGAAGCCACGTAAGAATGTTTCAGTTTGCTCATCTTCAGGTGCATATTGACGTAACCAATCTACTAAGTTCATTTCAACACCATCGAAGTACTCAGAGTTGTCTTTAGGGAAGTAACTTTGAGAAGTTGTTACACCCCATTTAACTGTACCTTCGTCAGGTTCCATTTCACCAGCTAAAATCTTAAGTAATGTTGTTTTAGCAATTTCACTATCGCCGTATAATACAGCTTTATCATTAGGGTTCATCGTGAATGAAATGTTATCTAATACTTTTTCGCCATCTACTGTTTTAGAAACGTTTTCAACAAATAAAAGATCATTACCAATTTCACGTTCCGGCGTAAATTTAACATAAGGATAACGTCTTGAAGATGGTTGAATGTCATCTAGTTCGATTTTATCTAATTGTTTCTTACGACTTGTAGCTTGTTTAGATTTAGAAGCGTTCGCAGAGAAACGTGCGATAAAGTCTTGAAGTTCTTTAATTTTTTCTTCTTTCTTTTTATTTTGTTCTTGCGCCATTTTTTGAGCAAGTTGACTTGATTGATACCAGAAATCATAGTTACCCACGTAGATTTTAATTTTACCGAAGTCTAAGTCGGCAATGTGTGTACAAACGTTGTTTAAGAAATGTCTATCGTGAGATACAACGATAACCGTGTTTTCAAAGTTGATTAAGAAATCTTCTAACCACGCGATGGCTTTAATATCAAGACCGTTTGTAGGCTCATCCAGTAAAAGCACATCAGGATCACCGAATAAACTTTGCGCAAGTAATACTTTGATTTTTTGGTTATTTTCAAGTTCTGACATTGTTTTATCATGTAGGTTAGCTTCGATGCCTAAACCAGATAATAGGGTAGCTGCATCTGCTTCAGCGTTCCAACCATTCATTTCAGCGAATTCGCCTTCAAGTTCAGCAGCGCGAATACCATCTTCATCACTGAAATCAGGTTTCATATAAATTTCGTCTTTTTCTTTCATTACGTTAAATAAACGTTCGTGACCTTTAATAACCACATCAATCACACGTTCTTCTTCATAAGCGAAGTGGTCCTGTTTTAAAATAGCAAGACGCTCGTCTTTTCCTAATGAAACATGACCAGTTTGTGAATCAAGTTCACCAGAAAGAATTTTAAGGAAAGTCGATTTACCAGCACCATTAGCACCAATGAGACCATAACAGTTGCCGGGTGTGAATTTAATATTGACATCTTCAAATAATTTACGATCACCAAAACGTAAACTAACATCAGTAACTTGTAACATGTATTTTCTCCTTTATAACTTTATTCTAACGCATGCATTATACCACAAATCATAGTGACTTTCGATAAGGTAGGGACTTAGAAGTTCACGAAATCTTTGTTCGTCGCAAACCTTTTCGTGCTATGGTAAACACGCCATGTTATAATGAACAAAGTTAATCTGTACAAGGAGATAATTAAATCTATGGATCAAAATGAAATCATTGGTACGATAACCTTTTTAGAGGTAGTCGGGTTAAACGGCTCAACTTACCAACTTAAAGGACCTAATAACGAAACGATTAAAATGAATCAATCAGAAGTGAATGAAGAGGACGATCTAGAAGTCGGCGAAGAATATAGTTTCTTTGTTTATCCGAACCGTTCAGGAGAATTATTCGCAACTCAAAACATGCCTGATATAACAAGAGACCGTCATGGCTATATTACGGTAATTAAAACTGACCGCGATGGGGCACATATGGACGTTGGCCTGCCGCGTGAGGTGTTAATTCCTTGGGTGGATTTACCTAAGTTAAAAGACCTTTGGCCGGAAAAAGGCGATCAATTGTTGTGTACATTGCGTGTAGAACGCGATGGTCAATTATTCGCACGCCTAGCTACAGAAACAATTGTTCAAGAGATGTATACACCAATTCATGATGATTCATTACAAAATGCGGTAATCGAAGCGCGTCCGTACCGCTTATTACGTGTCGGCACTTTCTTATTATCTAAAGACGGTCATAAGATATTTGTGCATGAGTCAGAACGTAAAGAAGAACCAAGACTTGGCCAATTAATGGAAACACGTATTATTGGTTACAATGAAAAAGGTGAGCTTAACGGTTCATTTTTACCACTTGCGCATGAGCGCCTAGATGATGACGGACAACTCATTTTCGACTTACTTGTTGAATATGACGGAGAATTACCATTTTGGGATAAATCAAGTCCTGAAGCCATCAAGGAAGTTTTTAATATGAGTAAAGGCGCGTTCAAACGTGCAATCGGTCATTTATACAAGCACAAAATCATTAATATCGAAACAGGTAAAATTACGTTAACGAAAAAAGGTTGGTCTCGTGTAGACGATCCTAAGTAATGTTGATTTAAGTCCTCGACCTACAATGGATAATAAATCTGTTGTAGTTCGGGGCTTTTTATGTGGTCAAGCATCATTCAGTGGTAGGTGGGGAAGGTAGAAACTTGATGGGGAAACCGTCATCACGTCTCAGAACCCTTGAAACTTGATGAGGAAACCATAATCACGTCTCAGAGCCCTTGAAACTTGATGGCGAAACTGTCATCACGTCTCAGAGCCCTTGAAACTTGATGGTTGAAACTTAATCAAGTCTCAAGACCACCACATTCCCCAATTCATGCATTTATTATAAATTAGATTTACAACTTTTTAACTGAATCAATATATTTACTAAATTTCCCATTGATAGAATGAACTTGGTTACTATCATAGGGAGGGTTTTTATGAAATCGTTATCTTCTAAAATATTGTTAAGTATCACACTCTGTCTCGCATTATTATCTATTCCTTTTGTGCTGAATCAAGCCACTTCTAAAACCTCTAACACGAAATCCTCTTCACATGAACACACAATTTTACATACAAATGATATTCATGGGCATTACTTAGAAGAAAAGGGCGAATTTATCGGAGCGCCTAAGTTAAAGACCATTAAAGATGAAACGAATCCTGATTTATTCGTGGATGCCGGTGATATTTTCCAAGGATATCCTGCTTCAGATCACTCTAAAGGTGAAGCGATGGCAAAAGTCATCAACGAACTTGATTACGACGCGATAGCGGTAGGTAATCATGAGTTAGATTTTGGTTATGACCAACTCATGAAACTCAAAAACCAAGTGAAGGCACCTATATTAAGCGCGAATATGTATAAAGATGGCGAGCGTCCATTTAAATCTTCAACATTTGTGAAAAGAAACGACACGAACTATGGGATTATCGGAGTTAATACTCCAGACACTGGTCGCATCACGCGCATATCAAGTATGAAAGGTGTCGAGTTTAAAGATCCGATTCAAAGTGCTACAAATGAAGCTTTAAAAATTCAAGATCAATCAGATGTTATCGTCGTACTGTCACACTTAGGCGATAAAAATAAGAAAGCAGCATATCGTGGCGATACACTATTAAAGCGATTAACAGATAACCCAGCAATTCATAAACCAGTTGTCGTGGTCGATGCGCATTCGCACACTGTATTAAAAGAAGGACGTACTTATAAAGGTAATGCGATGGGGCAAACGGGTCGTTATTTAAGAAACATTGGTCAAATCGACTTTAATCTTAAAGACGGTAAATTCTCTGACATCCAACCATCACTTATCTCAGAGGGTGAAACAAAACATGTTAAGCCTGATTCAAAGTTAAAGAAAGTCGTTAAAGATTTATATCATACCTTTAAGAAGGAAACTTCCGAAGTGATTCGTCAAGACAATCCAGTGACTTACCAATCACCGCTAGATAACGACGTGTCTAAAGAAACATCTCTAGGTAATGTGTTTACAGATGCTATAGAAACATATGAGTTCGATGAGCCAACAGATTTTGCAGTTTCAAATAGTAGTGCACTTGAAAAGGATATTCCAAAAGGTTCAATAACTATTAACGACGTCATGAACGCTATTCCATACGGTGTGACAAGCGCAGTACAAACTGATGTAAAAGGGCACGAAGTTAAAGCAGCATTTGAACATAGTTTAGCTCAAGAAGTTGTCAACGTTAACGGCGAATCACAACTTAAATTCTATGGTGGCTTCTTACAAGCTTCTGATTCAATTAGTGTGAAATACGATATCAATCAGCCTAAAGGTTCCCGTGTCACAGAAATTAAAGTTAAGAATAAAGAAACTGGTAAGTTTGAGCCACTTGATAATGATAAAACATACCATGTCGCAATGCATGATTACATTGGTCGTGGTGGTCAAGGATATTCAATGTTTGGTCGCAACATTGAAGAAGGTGACGCAATGGATAAAGTGTTTATGAACTATCTAAAGGATGCCGACTTAAGTAAATACGAAGGTAACCAACCAAGCCGCATCATTCCAATGTCTTGAGTTAAGCCATTTTGAAAAGCATTTGATACGAATATAGCTAAAAAATAAGCGAGGCTAGGATGAATTAAGGAATTGGCATAATTGCTTTATTCTATTACAATTCTCCAAACAGCTGACTCAGAGGGCGGGGCCCCGGCAAAGAAATTTGCGTAGCAAATTAACAAGCTATGCAAGCCGGGGCTCTTTATTATGATCAAAGAAGCCTGAGCTTCTTTGTAAGTCCAACTACCGTATTAAAAATACGAGTTGGACTTTAGAAGACTACAGGCTCCGGCCACGCCCCAGGAAAGCATGCTGTTTAAGGGAATTGTAAATATATCCTAGTCTCGCTCTTATTTATGCTACGCGTGCGCTTCAATTTCGTCTGTTAATGCTTCAAGTTCATCCACTAATTCACCAATATAAGCAATTGTTTCTTTAAGTGGCTTTTCAGTGGTGATATCGATGCCTGCTAAGTGAGCTAAATCGATAGGCGACATACTGCCTCCAGCTTTCAAGGTCTTAATCCAATCATCTACCGCAACTTGGCCTTCGTTCTGAATACGTTTCGCCATTACAGTACCAATCGTTAAACCTGCTGAATACGTATATGGATATAAGCCCATGTAATAGTGTGGCTGACGCATCCAAGTTAACTCAGCACCTTCAGTTATCAATATTTCGTCTCCCCAGAAGCGTTCAATCACATTACGCTTAATTTCATTTAATACAGGTGCGTTGATAACTTCACCTTCATCAACACGGCGGTATACCTCACGTTGATAACAAGCTTCTAATAAGTGCGTTACCATATTATGATAGTACGTTCTTGAAATGATTGAACCTATCACCCAACGTTTAAACTTCGCATTGTTACTATTCTTGAAAAGATATTGTGCCATCAACATTTCGTTCATCGTAGATGGTGCTTCGACAAAGTACATAGATGGTTCTGATTCAAGATAATTTTGATTATCATGCGTTAATGTAAAGTGACCTGCATGGCCTAATTCATGAACGAGCACGAATGCTTCTGTCATTTTTCCTGACCATGAGATAAAGATATAACTGTGAGATGCATAAGGACTCGCACAATATGCGCCAGTATCCTTATTTTTATTCTTAGGGAAGTCAATCCAGCGCTCATCATATGCACGTTTCACCATATTTAAATAATCCTTACCTAAAACTTCTAACGCACCATACATATATTTCTTAGAGGTTTCAATGGAGATATCCGGTTCATATGTGGGATCGACAGAAATCTTTATATCCTCAAATCGAATTTGATCAAGTTGGTTGGTACGCTTGATAACCTGCGCATATTTACGCATAATTGGCGCCAATTCCTCCATGATGATATCGATTTGACAGTCGTACATGTCACGTGTCACATCATGACTTTGTAATAAGAAGTCGATAACTGAATCATAGCCTCTTAGATCAGCTTCAATCTTTTCACGTTGAACGTGGAGATTATAAGTTTCTGCTGTCGTATGTTGATACTTTCTTAATGCATCAGAGAAATGCTCGAAACTTTTACGTCTAAAGTTTGTGTCAGGGTGATCTTCATACTCATTTTCAAAGGTCACATAGTCCATTGGATACGTTTTACCATCGACCTCAAAGTCACCAAATTGTAAATCTAACATCTTAGTCGTACCGTATAAATTCATCGGCGCATAGAAAATAGGTGAAAAACTTGCTAGTGCCTCTTCAACATTAGGATCAAGTTGGTACGGCTTTAGTGCTTTAAGTTTCGTTAAATAATACGGATATTCAGAGGTTTCAATAAGTTCATTAAGTAAATCCTCATCAAGCTCTAGAAGTTCAGATTGCACGAATGTCAAGTTTCGTGCCATTTTACCACTTACACTTACGAATTTAGCTTCTACTTTTTGATATTCCGGATTAGCAGTATCTACGCTTAATTGAATACCAGAATAATTGGCTAATCTTTCATATTGAATAAGTAAGTTGCTATATTCTTTTAAAGCTTCAATAATGGTTTCTTTATCTGTTAATCGGTTTTTATAAGTGTCATGGAACTTCTCTGTGGCTTTTAACGTGTCGTCTAACGTTTCATAAAAGGCTTTGTCAGAAGGGAATAGGTCTGTTAAATCCCAAGTTTCTTCAGTTGTGACTTCTTGTCTAGTTGGTAGTTGATTGGTCATTACATTCACTCCTCTAAAATACTATTAAACTAAGTATAACGTAAAACACCAATATTCGCTTAAATCTTATTTTAATTAGCGTTTAAATCATGTAAAATTAAATAAAAGCATAATAAAGGAGTAAACATCATATGGCTATTTTTGAATTACCTAACTATTTATGGATTTCAGCTTTATCAGTTATAGTTTTAAACCTATTTTGTATTATCGCTTTAAAAAAGTGGATTGTAAGTGCAGTCATATCGTTCCTCGTATTAGGTTTACTCGCATTTGTCATTCCAAATTTCTATGATATTACGTTCGAACCTTTACTAGGTTACGCAGCGTTTATGGGTATCTTTAGCTTAGTACTAAGCTTTCTAATTTGGTTCTTTACCAAGGATTATAGAAGAAAGAGACGCGAAAAGAAACTACGCAAAGAGCTCGCTAAATACGAAACAGAAGATGAGAAAATAGATGAGCCTTGGACAAAATAATGTCCAAGGCTTTTTAGTTAGAACGAAAAGTAGACACACAATATATTAGAAATTTGTAGTTTTTTTATTCTTGTTTAACACAACCTTAATAATTAATTGGTATCATGCATTTAATTGAGTTTTAAAAAGGGGTTATGTATATGAAGAATTGGAAAAAGTTACTAGGTGCCACAGCCACATTATCTTTATTACTTACAGGTATCCATACTACTGACGAGGTGTCAGCTAAAGGTAAAAGTGAACATAGTCATAAAGAAATTTCAGTCGAAGAAACAGGGCGTTACGATAGTGGCGCGGCTTTTGGTGAAGGAGGCGCAGAAATTGTTAAATACAATAAGCACAATGGTTATGCGTACTCAATCAATGGCCATGAGTTGTCACTTGATATCATTGATGTGAAAAATCAAAAAGAAGGTAATATTGACTTAGTTAAACGAATTAAGTTATCTGAGTTTGGTATCGAAGCTAGCGATTTAACAAGCGTAGCCGTTCATCCTAGTGGCGAATATATCGCGGTAAGTGCGCCTGCTAAGGATAAAACAGATAAAGGTCATGTCGTGCTTTTCAATAAAGAGGGCGAACATATTAAAGATTTAGAAGTAGGTAGTTTACCTGATATGGTGACGTTCTCGAAAGACGGTAAAAAATTAATGGTTGCGAACGAAGGTGAACCATCTGATGACTACAAAACGAATCCTGAAGGTAGCGTTTCAGTAATCGACACTGAGAAGAAACCTGAATCTATTTCTCAAGACGACGTTCATACGTTGCCTTTCACAAAGGATAATTTACCTGAGGACTTAAGGCAAGTTGGTCCTAATAAAGAGGACGATTACTTAAATGCTGAGCCAGAATTCATCTCAGTAGATGACAATAATCAATTTGCATATGTAACGTTACAAGAATCGAATGCTCTAGCAAAAGTCGATATCCAATCAAACGAAATTGTAGACGTGAAATCAATGGGTTACAAAGACTATTCATCTAAGCGTAATCGTTTAGATGCGTCAGATAAAGACGATAAGCACCAATTAAAACATCAACCTGTTTTAGGTATGTACCAACCTGATGGCATCGCAACGTACCAGAAGGATGGTAAAACTTACGTCTTAACAGCGAACGAAGGTGACGCTCAAGATTATGAAGGCTATAGCGAAGAGACGCGCGTTGAGGATCTTAAAGATCAAACTCATTTAAAAGCCAAGCATTATGACGGTTATGGTCAGAAGAAACTAGATAACATGGCAGACCATAAAATCTTTGATGAGGATTCTTTAGGTCGCTTAAAAGTCACGAAGTCACATCCATTTAAAGATGGCGATAAGCATGAAGCATTCGTAACATACGGTGGACGTTCATTCTCTGTTTATGATACAAATTTATCTCAGATTTTTGATAGTGGTGACGATTTAGAAAAGCAAACGAAGAAACATGCGCCAGATCGTTTTAACGCTGAATATGAGTCTAAAGAGGAATTTGAAGCAGACAAACGTAGTGATAACAAAGGTCCTGAAGCTGAGTCTGTAGAGGTAGGCGAAGTGAACGGTAAAACGTATGCTTTCGTAGGTTTAGAGCGTACTGGAGGCGTTATGGTTTACGATATTTCAAATCCAAAACACCCTAAATACGTTCAATACATTTATAACAAGGAAAATAAAGACATTTCACCAGAAGGCATCACATTTATCGATAAGAAAGATAGCCCGAACGGTAAACCAATGCTTATGGTAGCACATGAATTAACAGGAACTGTCACAACTTATGAATTAGATTAACGCGTTTAATTATGGATAGGAATTGCATAGAAATTGCATGCTTTAGTAATTCAAAAATATAGCTTGATGAAATGATAAACTAAATAAATGGTTTCAAATGTACATTTTACAAATTATCAAACATTCGTAAATAATAACTAAAAGAATTTAAAAATTTTAATGAAAAATGCATAATTAAGCAAAGATGTGGTATTAAGGTACTATCACAAGATAAGGAGTGAATTTGAAATGAAATTAAAAGCATTAGCAGCAGGTATGACAAGTTTAGCATTAATCTTAGGTGCTTGCGGTAATGACACTGGTAAGAAAAAAGAAGAAAAACCAAAAACTGAGAAAAAATCAAGTACAAAAGATAAAATTAAAAAAGGTAAAGACGCAGCTAAGAAAGGTAAAAAGAAATACGATCAAAACAAAGACAAAATCAAAAAAGGTAAAGACGCAGCTAAAAAAGCAAAAGACAAAGTTAGCAACTAATACTGATTTTGATTTAGTAAATGCAGCTTAACATTACTATGTATAAATTACGTTGTTAATGTTTATACATAGCATTTACGTTAAACCTCAAGCGTTAACGCATGTCGTTAATGACTTGAGGTTTTTTTGTTTTCAAAAATATACATTTTAAGCCTATCCATATCTTTAATCTTTTTAATATTGTTGTATAATGAAATAAAAATATTCTAAAAAGGTGATATGTTAATGAAAAAAGCTATAACACTTTTATTAGTAAGCTCACTAATCCTTAGTGCTTGCGGTAATGAAGAACATAAAGATACTAAGTCAAATGAAAAGAAAACTGAAAGTAACAAATCAACTAAAGACAAGAAATCCCAAGATAAACAAAGTGAGAATGATAAGAAAACTGAGGAAGATTCTAAGGCATCAAATGAACAAGCTACTAATGAAGAACCTAAGCAAGTTGATAACTCATCAAATAGTCAAAGTAATCCTTATATCAAACATGAAGGCCAGGAATGGCGTTACAATACTGGAACAGGTTTGAGTTCAGGTGAAATGCAAAAAAAGTACGCGATTGAAAATGGTACTTATCAAGGTAAGGATGCACAACTCATTTTAGAAGCTTTAAAGTACTATGAAAGAACTTATGGCAATCCAGATACTATTAAAAAGGTTGAAGAATCGTCCCAGTATCCTTATACTGCTGAAGAATATAACCAATCAGTTGACGAATACAATGCCTTAACAGATGGCGAACAAATGAATTACGTTCAACGTGGCGTTACAAACAAAGAATATAATGATTTGCAACAACGTATAAATCAATTACGTTCTCAAATGGATACATCTCAGCGTGGTACTGATGCTGGTATGCTTGAAAATACACCTGACGCTTATTATTCTAACGATCAATTAGATCCTGAAACAGGTTTGCCAAGAGATGGTGAAGAACCTCATAAAGTGGAATAATTTTTAGTTTCACATATAAACTACTATAAAAATAATTTAGAACATCCGTAGGGGTGTTCTTTTAGTTACACCCATTACTTCCTATAATATATATTATGTAAACTAAAAGATAGTAAATCTTAGGTACCTCGCTTTATACGCCTATATTGTTGCTATTTTTGTACATTTAATTTCTTAGCATCTTTAATACGTTTTAATCGCTATATAATCATGAAGTTATATATGTTTTGGTTTGTTACGTGACCTTAACCACTAATCATTTAATTTAATCTAATGTCTTAAACCATGACCTTAACGTTATAACAAATCATTATTTTTCATATGAGATTTTGTTTTACGTAGATATCATTGGTAATTTAACACAACAGCTTATTACTATTATTTAGATTAGTCATAAATTACGCACTAGGAATTCTTTGTCTAATGTCAGCTATTAAGCAACCAATGATTACGATTTTACTAACGATATTATGCGTCATTGCTACCATTAATGACTAACATGCTGTAATTTGCATCGACGGATGATTATCCAAGTTAAACATCTCTCAGTGCACGAGAAACCGTCTCTCAGCGTCAGCAATCCCTTAAAGGTTTTTTGAACTAAACAAGTACAAATATCCACTAGTTTACATAACATAATTATAGTTACTTCATCCACATATGTTATACTTACCTAAAATCATAATTTAGGAGCATTCGATGTTATTAACAATCTTAACTTCAACGATATTATATATTGCTACGGCGGTAGATTTGCTCGTACTTTTGATCATTTACTTTTCAAAGGCGCAAACAAAACAACACCGTAGGCAAATCTATATTGGCCAGTATATAGGTTCACTGACGCTAATTACTATAAGTTTATTCTTCGCATATGTACTGCATTTCGTACCTGAAAAGTGGCTATTAGGTTTACTGGGTTTAATTCCTATTTACCTCGGCATTAAAGTGGCAATCTTTGGCGACGAAGATGAAGAAGAAGCTATGGAGAAACTTGATAAATATGGGCTTTCAAAGCTTGCTAAAACCGTTGCTTTAATTACAATCGCAAGCTGTGGCGCCGATAATTTAGGGTTATTCATTCCTTACTTTATTTCACTGAACTTCATAGAGCTTGCCGTAACCTTGGTCATCTTCATCATACTCATTTACATCATGGTGAAGGTTGCTGAAAAGATTAACCAGATTAGTGGTATAGGTGAAATGATTGAGACATATAGTCGGTGGATCATGGCGATAATTTACATCGGGCTTGGTATTTACATTCTCCTTGAAAATCATACATTTCAAACATTATGGGCTATGTTAACTTAAGGACCGAGCGCCGCTTTTTTAATAAAAGCCCTATAAGTAAAACGTTCTAATAAATTATTTTAAATTTATATTGCCAATATTTTAAAACGTGGTAAAATATAATTAAAGATTGATACATCATGATTATACTTCCTAGAAAATCTTTTAGGACTTGAGTTTCACGTCGTGCGACACGTGTGATTCAAGTCCATTTTTATGTGCTCATATACCGTTTGTCACCTTTAGCTTCCACAACTGCGCTTACAACTCAACTCTAGTCCTAAAAGTCAATTTACCTTCAAACTCCAACGTATACCGACGTGGCTTTTAAAAAAGTCAAATCAAATCAAAAAACTAGGGCGATGACACCACCCTAGTTTCGATACACTATTATTATTTACCAATCTTACTGCGAACAGCTTGGTATTTGTTATAAATCCAGTATTTAATCGGTTTAATTGGCTTGTAGAAATCACCAATTAACTCTTCAATTTGAACATTAAAGCCACGTTTAAAGCGGTAAACACCATAATCTTCGCTATCCTCAGTGAAGTCACCTGATAAACCATAGAAATTATAGCGTTCATAGCCGTGCTCGAAACAATAATTAATCATGTGCCAATGCATCATATAAGGGCCCATGTAATTATTGTATTTAGCAGATGAACCACCTGAGAAGTAGTTCACTTCGTAAGCATTCGTAAAGAAGACACCACTTGCTAAGTTTAATACATCGCCGTCTGTTTGACGCAGCTCGCTAGCTGCAAGAAGTTCTTTCTGAGCATGACTAATTTGCTTGTCTAATTCAGCAATCTTCTTAAGTTGTTTATCAGATTTATTTTCTTTCGCCATCATTTGATCACGCTTAGACTCTTGTTCAGTTAATGACTTCTGAAGATTCTCGATATACTCACTTAGATCAATGTACGCTAGTGGCATTAACACTTTATCGCCGTAATTGTGAATAAAGTTCTTGAAATACTCATCGGTCTTAGACGTAAAACCTGTACGCGCTTCTGTTTCACGATACAAATCAAGGAAGATGTCGATTTCATCTTCGTCTAGCATACGAATCTTAACACCATAATTCTTAGCTTTGTTGATATTACGTTTACGCTGACTATCAAATTGCTTCTTAAGTGATTGTGGTGTTTCACCTTTTAGGTTTAATACACCCATCCATCTTACCTGACTTGAATTGTCATATTGCGTCGTAAACCCGTGGTGCGTATAACCATGTGACTTAAATAAATTCACTAACTTATCGTTCTTTTCAAAATCAGGAAACGGATTAATATCCTTATCATAAAGATTGTACATCCAGTAAGGGTCAATCTTTACATAAAGACATTGATGTTGCTTTAGATACTTATCAAGTCCCTTTAGATAGTAATCAACAAGACCTAAATCACTATAATCCATGACTGGACCGCGATTTGAGTAATAAACATAACTTCCAATTGTAGGAATCTTAGAAAATAGACTCGCAGCGATGACGCGATTTGCTTCATCTTTAACCCCGAGTAATACAACCTGGAAACCATCGTCTTCTCTTGTCTTAATACTTTCTTTCATTTGAAAGTAATGACTTTCCAATGTGGGATTTTGAACAAATTGGTCATATTCTTCAACTGTTAATTCTGTAAATTTCATACCAATCGAATTCCCTTCTTCTAGATAATACTATTATAACACTGTGTGAGACATAATAAATTACCTCTTAATTCTATCTTTTGCTTTTTTAAGCAATTTATAAACATTGTATGCCGGTTTGTTTATTGGTTTAACAAAGTCACCAACATATTCTATAACATCAGCATTGAATCCTTTTTTAAATTTAATTACGCCAGCATCTTCTGCCTCTTCTGAAAAGTCACCACTAATGCCATAGAAATTATAACGATCAATACCATGGTCTAGTGCGTAATTAATCATCTCCCATTGAACGGCGTAACTGCCTGCAAAGTGCCTAAACTCATTAGACGTTCCACCTGCGTAATAAACCACTTCAAAAGGATTAATAATAAAGAATGCTGCTGAAATTGGTAGCTCATTACCATGTTTCGCTTGTAAGTCTTTCGCTTCTTTAAGTTTGTTTTGGTTCGCTTCAAGTTGCTGTTCAAGATTCGCTTTTTTATTATGAGATTTCTTGTTATCTGGACGTTTCTCGATATCTTTCTCGGCTTTAGCAATCTCTTTATGGAAACCTGCTTCTTCTTTCGTTAATTCTTCGATATACTCATCGAAATTAATGTAAGCAAGCGGTACCAGTACACGGTCACCGTAATGCTTCATACGGTCGTAGTAGAAATCATCATCTCGGTCGTCGAATGCTTTCGTTTCAGCAGTTTGTTCCATAAACGAACGGAAGATATCTAATTCATCTTCTTTTAAGAAGCGAACTTTAACACCGTTCTTCGCAACTTTCTTAGTATTACGTTTGCGAAGGCTATCCATACCTTTAAGCACGTCTTTATCTGTCTTGTCTTTTAAATCAAGAACCGAGTGGAAACGAACTTGGTAAATTGAACTGAAACCAGTCGTAAATCCATCATGCTCGAAACCTAATTCTTGCATCTTATCAAATAACCAGTCGTTCTCATAATCCTTAATGACTTCACCATCATGATTACGCATCTTATATGGTAAATAAGGATCAACACGTAAATATAAACAGTTATATTGTTTTAAATACTTAGATAATTCGTTAAAAAAGAAGTGCACAAGCTCTTTATTGTCATAATCAATCACAGGTCCGCGATTCGAATAAAAGTACTTGTAAAATTTCATAACTGGTACTGCAGTTAACAGACAGGCTGCAAGTACATGATTATCTTTGTCTTTAATACCTACTAAATGTGTTTCAATACCTTCAGATACTTTCAACTCATAGTTTTGTTCCATTTGTGTAAAATGGCTATAAGGCATTGCATCCGCAAATTGCCCAAATTCTGCAGTCGTTAAATTCGTAAATTTCATTTTCATTATGCTCCTATATCTCTAAATACGTCATTTACTAAAACTTTAGTGTTTCGAAATATATGACCCTTTAACTTTGGCTATTATACAATAAAGCTTAGCAAAACTAAAAGTGTAAAGAACGTTAAATTCTTAATTTAAAATCGTTTTTGTATGTATGTCATTGATGCAACTTATATGTCTAATTTAAAAATGACTAAGAGGCATCAAAAAAACACCTCAATATTATATTAACATGTATGAAACCGTAAATATAATAATTGAAGTGTTATTAAATTTTTATTTAATTGATAAGATTACCCTTTTAACGCATTTTTTAAAGCAACGCCAACGCCTTCACTTGATTGAGGGTTTTGTCCTGTTATAAAAGGCTTGCTCTCAATAACATGTTCAGAAAAATCATCTTTAGATTCAAATTCTGCACCTTGCTTACGTAATTCAGTTTCAAGCAAGAATGGAACTTTGTCATCAAGCTTCATTGCTTTTTCTTCACTATCCGTAAAGCCTGTTATTTTAATATCTTTCACAAGGTATTCACCATTATCATCTTTCGCACCTACAAATGCACTAGGTCCGTGACAAACAGCTGATACCCATTTATCTTCTTTAATAAATGCTTGAACAAGTGCACTTACTTTCTCATTGTTCGCGTAATCGAATACTGTACCGTGTCCGCCTGGGAAATAAACTGCATCATAATCACTACTATTCACTTCATCAATTGATTTTAATTGCTGAAGTAATTTTGAGAAACCTTCATACTTTTCAAGTTCATTATTTGCTACAGAATTAGGGTCAACAGGTGTGCTACCACCTTTAATTGAACTTAATTCTACTTCAATACCAGCATCATCTAACACATGGTAAACCGCCGCAGCTTCTTCTAACCATAAACCAGTTGGCGTACCATCTTTAAATTCATCCGTACTCGTTAAGACAAATAATACTTTAGTCATGATATATCTCCCTTCTTTATGGTACCTCGTAATCTTGTTATATCACATGCGTTATCGAGATTCATTTAAAGCGGCTTGTATTGAAGCCAAATACTGATACGTCGTTTCGTCAGGTCCTTCCTTGAAACGTTTAACAATTTCACTACCGATAACGACACCATCAGCCGTAGCTGCGATTTCTTTGACGTCTTTCGGTGTCTTAATACCAAACCCTGCCATCACAGGTACTTTGGCATGACGCTTAATAAATTCAATTTTTTCTTTTAGCTCAGGGTGAAAGGCCCCGTCCTGCCCTGTAATTGCATTCATCGTTACCGTGTATATAAAGCCCTCAGCTTCTTTCGCAATGTTTTCAATACGTGCTTCATTCGCTGTCATCGAGATTAACGAAATTAACTTTAGCTTACGATTCGGATGGCGTTCTTTAAGTTGCTTCAGTAGTTCATACGGTAAATCAGGTATAATTAATCCATACACCCCTGCTTCCGTACAAGCTTTAAAAAATGCATCTTCACCATACACTGCGATCATATGATAATACGTCATCAAGATATATGGGACCTTAATATGATCACGGTGTTGTTTCAAAGTCTCTAAAATCTTATCCGTAGTTTGTCCTTCGCGAATCGCCTCTTGGCCAGCTTCCATTATAATTGGCCCGTCTGCTACAGGATCTGAAAATGGAATGCCAATTTCAACATAATCCGCACCGTAATGTTCTAAGAGCTTCAAATTTTCAATCATCTTCTGATTACCCATAATATAAGGTACAAATAATTTACCCATCACGACGCACCTCTTCTCCAAAGTAAGTTCGAATCGTGTCCATATCTTTATCACCACGTCCAGATATCGTTACGACAATGATGTCATCTGGATTCATTTCTTGTGCTAAACGCTCGACATAACTTAGCGCATGCGCACTTTCTATTGCCGGGATAATCCCTTCAGCTTCCGTAAAGCGTTTCAATGCTTGCATAGCTTCATCATCAGAAGCCATTTCATATTGAACACGTCCAATATCGTGGTAATAGCAATGTTCCGGGCCAATTCCAGGATAATCCAGTCCAGCAGAAATAGAATGCGCTAAATCAATTTGATTATGTTCATCTTGGATGATATACATCTTCGTACCATGTAACACACCCTTTTTACCTTTATTAATTGCAAGCGCGTGACGTTTCGTATCTGGCCCTTCTCCTGAAGCTTCTACACCGTATAACTTAACCGATTCATCTTGTATGAAGGGATAGAACGTTCCTATCGCATTCGAACCACCACCTATACAAGCAACAACCGCATCAGGTAAACGGTTTTCGCGTTTCATTAATTGTGACTTGATTTCCTTACCGATAACACTTTGGAAATCTCTTACCATAGTTGGAAACGGATCTGGCCCTAAAGCTGATCCTAATAAGTAATGCGTGTCATCAACGTTCTCAACCCAGTATTGGAGTGCCTTGTTTACGGCATCAGATAACGTACCTTGCCCATCCGTAACACTCACCACTTTAGCGCCTAACAATTCCATTCGAAACACATTTTGCTTTTGACGACGAATATCTTCCTCACCCATAAATACAATTAAATCCATATCGAATAAAGCTGCAACAGTCGCACTCGCTACACCATGTTGTCCTGCACCCGTTTCAGCGACAAGCTTCTTTTTACCCATTGCTTGAGCAACGAGCGCTTGACCGAGGGCATTATTAATTTTATGCGCACCAGTATGATTCAAATCCTCACGCTTTAAATAAATCTTCGCCCCACCTATCGCCTTCGTATAGGATTCAGCATAAGTCAGCGGTGTTTCACGTCCTACATAGTGCTTCAAATAATCTTGATACTTCTCTTGAAAAGCCACGTCCGTTTTCAATCTTTGATAAACTGTCTTTAACTCTTGAACAGCAGGCATTAACGTTTCAGGTACAAATTGCCCACCATATTCTCCAAAGAAGCCTAATTCATCAGCTTCAGTTTGTATATATGTCATGTTAAACGCTCCTTTTTATTGTATTTATAAAAGCTTCCATTTTTTCTTGAGATTTATAACCATCTACTTCAATACCACTTGATAAATCAAAACCAATAAGACACTGAGATATATGTTTCGCCTGTTCAACATTGTCACTGTTTATACCGCCTGCTAGTAGAAATGGTGTATCTTTAATGGCTTTTACTAAAGACCATTTAAAAGTTTCACCTGTACCACCACGCTGTGAAGACGGTGTATCAATGATAAATACATCTACAAGCGACTCATATAACCTCATGATGCGCGACGTTTTAGTTGAAGCGGGTATCGCTTTAAAAATTTTCACATCAGGATACTTGTCTTTAATGTCCTTGATATAACCCGGTTCCTCATTGCCATGTAATTGAATGGTATTAATAGAAGTTTGCGTTAAAATCTCGTCTATAAGCGCCATTTTTGGATTAACTAACACTGCCACACGGTCGATTTTAGAAGGGATCGCTTGAGATAACGTTTTCATTTCTTCAATCGAAACATGTCGTTTACTTTTCGGATAATGAATAAAACCAATCGCATTAACCCCTAATTCAACAGCTACTTCAACTTCAACTAACCTTTTAAAACCGCAAAATTTGATATACATCGTGATCAGATCCTTTGCCTTAATTGAGGTATCAATGCGTCGAGTCGTTTTGAACGCATTAACGCTTCACCCATCAATACACCAGAAATGCCTGAGTCTATGATTGCTGCAATATCTTCAGGCGACTGAATGCCACTTTCAGATATATAATACGTATGACTGTTCAAGTCTCCATTTAAGATATGTTTCGTATGTTGCACATCCGTTATAAAGGTTTTTAAATCCCTGTTATTCACACCAATTAAACGAGGATTCAATTGATGCGCACGTTCAAGTTCTTGTTTATCGTGTACTTCAACAAGTACCTCTAAATCTTTTTCAAGCGCATAGTTGTATAACAACTCCAATTGTGCATCAGTTAAGATATGAACGATCAGTAGAATGATGTCAGCTCCTGCTTGGTGCGCAACATCAATTTGAGACGTATCAACGATAAAATCTTTGCATAAAATCGGTAAATCGGTATGTTGTCTTAATTGCATGAGACGCTCGAAACTACCTGAAAAGTACTTTTCATCGGTTAAAATAGATATTGCTTTCGCACCGTGCGCTTCATAAACTTTAACCTGTTCAACAAGATTACGCGTTGGAATATCTTTGACGCTCGGACTCTTAGATTTGATTTCAGCTATAACTTCGATGTGATTGCTCGCTTCTAGTGCTCTAATAAATGAGCGCTTAGAATGAGAACGCTCAGACTTAATTTCAGTTAACTTTCGCTTATAATAGCCGTCTTCAATTAATGTGGTCTTATATTCAACAATGTCGTCTAAAATCGTCATACGCTAACACCTCCTAATTGTTGATACAATTTCAAAGCGAATTGTTTGTCTATGATCTTTCGCGCTTGATGTACGCCTTCCTGAATCGATGCTGCTTTTTCGCTTACATACAAAGCAATGCCTGCATTTAATAAAACCACATCACGCTTTGGTCCTTGCTCCGTGCCATTTAAGATACGTAGCGTGATTGCTTTATTGACGTCAACATCCCCACCTATCAACGACGCATTATCCGCATAATTCAAACCGAAGTCCTTAGCATTTATCGTATATTGTTTAATCTCGTTCGGAGTGACTTCATAAATTAAGTTATCTCCGGATAACGTAGCCTCATCCATACCATTCGCACCATGTACGACGATTGCACGCTTACGTCCAAGCGTTTGAATTGTCTTTGCAATCATCGACATCTTACTAGGTTCGTAAACACCCATAACTTGGTAATCTAATTGAAACGGATTAATCATCGGCCCAACAATATTGAAAACAGTGGGCATTGGAATACGTTTTCGAATCGGTTGAATGTACTTAAACACTGGATACGTTTCAGTGGCACTTAAGAATGATATTCCTTTTTCATCAACGTCTTGTGTAGCGTTTTGAACGCTCAACGTTTCAACTTTTAAAGCTTCTAAAAGGTCGACGCTACCTGACTTGGAAGTAATGCTTCTGTTGCCGTGCTTTATAATAGGCACGCCTGCAGCCGCAACTACAAACGACACGGTTGTTGAAATGTTAAAGCTATTCGAGCGATCGCCACCTGTTCCACATACGCACATCGCATTATTGTATGTGGGCTGCGTTTGATACATCGAAGCGATTAATGCTTTTGTTAAAGCTGTTAACTCCTCAGTTGTTTCGCGCTTCATCGTAAAAGCAATTAAAATGTGCAGTTTCTCTTGCTCATCCACATTTTCATCTAAAAAGAAGTCAACCATCCACTGTACTTCAGCCTCTGTTAAGTTTTGAAATTGCATAAGCTTTTTTAAGATTTCCATGGTTTTTGACTCCTTTCTTTTGTTAGGTCAACAAAATTCTTTATGATTTGAGGTCCTACATCACAAGCGAACGATTCTGGATGATACTGAATACCGAAATGTGGTTTACTTTGATGCTCGAAAGACTGAATACAGTCTTTAATAGTGCCAGTGATAACCAACCGATGTGGAAAAGATTCAAACTGACAAACTAATGAGTGGTAACGCATAATGTCGAAATATTCTGATAAACCTTTGTATAATCGAGACGGATAATTAACCTTCATTCGGTCTACTTTTCCATGTAAGACCTTCTCACCTTCCACCACTAAACCGTTGTAGTAACAATTAATAGCTTGAGCGCCTAAGCATACGCCTAAGATTGGTTTATGGTCATATCGAGAAATAATCTTCTCTAAATCATTTGTATCATTCGGATGTCCTGGACCAGGTGAAATGACCACCCCATCGCATTCAATTTGCAGAACATCATTATCATCTGGGTAACGAATAATCACATCGTCGTGCTTAGCTATTAAATCAATCAAGTTGTAGGTAAATGAATCGTAGTTGTCGATGATTAAAATCATGGTGTTACCTCCAATAAACTTTTAGCTTTAAGTTTCGTTTCATTCAATTCATTCTCAACCTTAGAGTCATAGACAACACCACATCCTGCTTCCACACGCACAAACGTGTCATCAATAAGCATCGTGCGAATTGCTAAAGCTAAATCGAGATTCTGATTACAATTGATATAACCAACGCCACCACTATAAACGCCTCGTTTATAAGGATGCGTTTCATAGATACGTTGTATCGCACGTAACTTTGGTGCTCCTGAAACCGTTCCCGTAGGTAGTAAACTCGTTATGACTTCGATTGGCGATATGTCATCCTTCAATTCGCCTTCAACTTCGCTGACGATATGCATGACATGTTCGAAACGCTCAATGTCCATCAACTTTTTAAGTGACACTGAACCAACCTTTGAAACGCGATGGACATCGTTACGCCCTAAATCTACCAACATGCGGTGTTCACTTAATTCCTTCTCATCATTCATGAGTTGCTTGGCATTCTGACAATCTTCATGTTCATCTCGACCTCTTGAAATCGTTCCAGCAATAGGATTCGTGGTAACCTTGTTATTCGTTACCTTCACAAAGCTTTCAGGTGAACTTCCAACAATAATGTCATCCTCTAAGTTAATGTAGTACAAATAAGGACTCGGGTTACGACGCTTTAACTTCCGATAAAGTTGGTAACTTAAACTATCTAACTGATCCTGAAATCCATGCTTATATTGATAAATACGCGATGGAACCACCTGAAACATATCCCCAGCCTTAATGAGCTTCTTGAAGGTATTAACGCGTTCCTTGAACGTTTCTTCATCAATATTCGCCGTGATTGTTTTGTCTTCATTTTGAAAAGCCACATCGTTCTTGAATACGGGTACAGACTGTAATGCCTTTACCATTTGATCAACCCTCATATCAAGTTAATATTCAGAAAATTCAGAAAATAGATTTGATGAAATGACGTATAAAAGCTCTTTATAGTGATCAAATACATAAACACTTTCAATCATATAGAATTTTAAATCCGAACTATCTCCCTCAATAGGTATGTCCATTAATTTAGGAAATGCATGTCTCACTAAGTCGAAACTACATGTACCAATAAATCCTGAAACAAATGGTAAATGTGCAAGCGAAGGATCTTTGATGTCCTCATGATACTGATTGATAAACGTTTTTAACTTTTCATAAGGTGATAACGTCTCTTTAATGATTCTAGAAGGAAACCAAATTCGTAACAACTCATGATTTAACTCCACTCTGCCATATGGCTCGAATGCGACAATTGAATATCGACCTTTTTGTTGGTTATTACTTGAACTCTCCAAAATGATTTTTTTATCTCTCAAATAACCGAGTGCTTCTGGTGTGATATCTGCTGGTAAAACTTTGTAACTTATCTTCAATTTGGTTTCCTCCTTTTTAAAATAAAAACGCGCGTATGCAATCCTTCGAAAAGGACGCTTACGCGCGGTACCACCTTAATTAATTGCATAGATGCAATTCACTCTTACATATTCAATTCGTTGTATCCTTGATAAAACCCAATTCATTATTTGAAGGTGTTAGTTTACATCAACCACTAACTTTCTTATGCTACCGTCTCAAATAACTACTTCATTCTATCTAACAAAAAACACCACAATAACGCGAAAGATAAGGACGCGTTACCGTGGTGCCACCTTAATTAACAATTTCTTTTTCACTTTAATGATTTATTGATTTATGAAACACACTGCCCAATTCACATCCTGATTTGTGCTAATTTCCATCAACCATTAGCTTTCTGATTGCTACAAATACATATGCTACTTATCAATGCGTTATCAACATACGTTTACGTCGTTGAATTAATACATACTATACATCGGTCATTTTAAGATGTCAACAAATTTTTTTAATTTTTAAAAGTTATTTTATGCGTCATCCATTTTTGATAAGCAATATACTTTTAATAATTGCATCGTAGCATTTAATGAATCAACATGCGTACGTTCTAAGGCATGTGAGGATTCGATGCCTGCACCGAATAAACCGTGTTTAATATCTGCGCCTGCTTTTAACGCTGCTGATGCGTCTGACACATAATATGGATAGATATCAACTTTATACGGAATCTTATTTAGCTTACATAATTGAATAAGTTGTTCTTTAAGCTTCTTGTGATAAGGACCTGAACTATCTTTCGCACATATAGAAACGGTATATTCATCTGAGTTCTGTCCATCACCTAGAGCCCCCATATCAAATGCAATAAATTCTTCGATCTGATCTGATATATTTGAGTTAGCCCCATAGCCAATTTCCTCATTATTTGAAATATAGAAGTAAGTCTGATGAGGTAACGTGATTGATTCTGAACGAATTTCTTTTAGGAAAGCCATAATCATGGCTACGCTAGCTTTATCATCCAGATGTCTAGACTTAATGAAACCTGATTGAGTCACAACTGTTTTAGGATCGAAACTTACAAAGTCTCCTACTTCGATACCTAAATCTCTAGTTTCTTCTGCTGAGCGAACTTTCTCATCAATTCTCACTTCCATATGAGCTTGGTCACGTGGAATTTTATCATTATCTCGATAGACATGAACACTTGTCTCATGTAAGCAAATCGTGCCCGTGTACATTTCGCCAGTCGCCGTTTCTATTTCGACGTAGTCTCCTTCTACTGCGTTATAGTTAAAACTACCAATAATATCTAAAGCCAAGCGGCCGTCTTCTTTGATTTCTTTAACCATTGCGCCTAACGTATCCACGTGAGCAGTAATACAACGTTGGCGTTCTTGATTATCGCCTTCTACCTCGATAAACAATCCACCTTTAGTCGTTTGATAAGTTTTGAAACCAAGTTCCTTCGCATAGTCTTTAACATATTGGATTGCCTTTTCAGTATGGCCAGATGGACTATTAATAGCCGTTAGAGATTTTATTAAGTCTAAGATCGTATCTTGCATGCAGATTCCTCCTAAAATTTACATGTTTGAATTGTCTCTATACAAATATATCATTAAACAAAATATTTTCATTGATTTTAGCATTTAATCGTTGTAAAATTCAAAATATTATAAATTAAGGTGGGATACGATGACTCATATACTTTTTGTTGGACTTGGTTTAATTGGAGGTAGTTTAGCAAGTAATATTAAACATCATCACAACGATGTGATTATTTCTGCATATGATTATAATGCATCGCAACTTGATAAAGCATATAGCATAGGCATTATAGACCACAAACAATCTCATTATGAACAAGCAGTTGCAAAAGCAGATATCATCTTCTATGCAACGCCTGTTAGCCAAACTGTTACGTATCTCAAAACATTACCTTCTTTAGAAACCAAGCCTGGCTTAATCGTCACTGACACAGGTAGTACTAAGAATTCCATTCTTGCTTTCGAACAAGAACTACTTGAACATGATATTCATTTAGTTGGTGGTCACCCTATGGCTGGTAGTCATAAATCAGGTATATTAAATGCTAAAAAACACTTATTTGAAAATGCTTATTATATGTTGACCTATAATTTAGACGCTAATGCGAACGCAGCTAAGCGTATCGAACATTTATTGCAACACACATTAGCTCAATTTATTACGGTTAACGCAGATGAACACGACTTTGTAACAGGCGTTGTAAGTCACTTTCCACATATCATTGCCGCAAGCCTTGTTCATTTAAACAAACGTTATGCAAATGAATCTCAACTCGTTCCCCTTCTAGCTGCAGGTGGCTTTAGAGATATTACACGAATCGCGAGTAGTAATGCTGAAATGTGGCGTGATATCACGCTTGAAAACAAAAATCACCTGATTAAGCTCATGAAAAATTGGCAACAACAGATGGCTGAAGCAACGCAAATGCTTGAAGATACTGAGCCTGAAGCACTCTACCAATTCTTTGAACAAGCCAAAACTTATCGCGATGCGCTTCCTTCTCAGAAAAAAGGTGCAGTTTTATCGAGTTTTGATCTCTTTGTAGAGATCCCTGACCGCCCGGGTATGATTAGCGAAGTTACTAAACTCTTAAGTTTACATAATATTTCTATAAGCAACTTAAGAATACTTGAGACTCGAGAAGACATTTACGGCGCCTTACGGGTTAGCTTTAAATCACCAGAAGACCGTCAAAAAGGGATTGAAGCACTTCACCAATTTGAAACCTACTTACCTTAGTTCTATGTAAATAATTTAATCACTATATACACTTGGATTTATGGCTTTATGCTATTATTTATATCAATTTCCTTACAGCTGACTCCTAGGGGAGTAGCGTGCGTCCTGAGACTACAGGCTCAGGCCACGCCCCAGGAAAGCATGCTGTTAAGGAAATTGAGTAATTTGTTCTAGCTTACATTTTATGTCCTGCCATCAGTCCTAAACGATTATGTTTCGTACCAGCATCTGTATACGAAATCGCTTTCGATATAATACCTTTTCCATATTTAAATTGTAATTGGTCGATTGTTTTAGCTAACTTTTCATCTCTTCTACGTTGAAATTCATCTGAGAATAGATTAAGTTGACGTTCAGTATCATTCGAAAATTGCGTTAACGACACACTTAATGTTCGATATAATGCAGACTTATCGCACATCTTATCTGCATGCTTTTCAATAATTTGGAAAATCTCTTCATCAAGGTTAGTACCTTCAGGTATTGTATATTGCTTGTGAACACCCCCACCATCTTTATATCCCATGGAGAAATGAATCGTTTTAGCGAATTGGTTACGCGCACGTAAACGACTCGCAGCATCTTCTATTAATTCACGCATTACGATTTTAGATTCTTCATATTCGTAATCTCTCATCAAGATTTGACTCTTACAGATTGAGGGATTATTCACTTTGTACTTTTCACGCACTAAACTTTGATCGATACCATTAGCATGTAAATGTAAATCAACCCCAATTACACCAAAGTCACGCTTTAGATATTGGTGTGGGTACTTCGCTAACTGCCCCATTGTAAAAATACCGCGTTTATTTAATTTAGCTTCAGTTCGACGGTTAATTCCCCAGAATTCTCTTAAAGGTTCAATAGGCCACAGTTTAGTCGGCACATCATGATAACGCCATTCTGCTATCATGGATGGTTGATGCTTAGCTTCATTATCTAATGCGATTTTACTTAACAACATGTTTGAACCAATACCTATTGCACATGTAATCTTAGTTTCGTCATAAATTTCTTTAATTAAACGTTCGCAAAATGAATGTAGTGTTGTATTAAAACGATGATAACTATTCGTAACATCCATAAAGAATTCATCAATACTGTACTGATGTAAATCCTCAGGCGGAACATATTGCAAAGCGATTTTAGAAATCTGAACAGATACATTTAAATACTTACGCATACTCGGGTTAATAATATAAATATCATTACGGTGAGGTATCTCAAATAAACGTGACCCTGTTTTGATACCTAACTTCTTAAGTGGCGGTGTGGCTGCTAATACAACAGACCCCTGCCTTTTTGTATCTGCCACAACAGCTAATTTCGTCTTCATTGGGTCTAATCCCTTTTCCCTACATGAAACACTCGCAAAGAAACTCTTTTGGTCAATACACAAGACATCCCGATTTTCTAATAAATTGTAATCGTACATGTATATCACACCCTTTCTTAAACTCCTAAACTCTCGATCGATTATGTCTCTATTATATACGAACACCTGTTCTTATTCAAGAGTTTTAAGAACGAATGTTCTGTTTTTACATAAAAAAAACGACAAGCCATACGACTTGTCGCCTCGAAATATTTATCTTTCAATTTTAATTGTTTCTTGTCCTTCAGTATCAATACTATTTTCAATATAAACGTGAGTTTTAATTGATATGTCACTAATGTCTGATTTAAATTCGAGTTGCTTAGGTTTGAATTTAAATGGCACATCTCTAACTTCGTGCGCATCAATAATGATGTCATCTTCCATCACAAACTCATCAAGTTCATGTTCGATTGTGTTAATATCACTTGTTTCATCAGTGTTTTCAAATTCTTCCATAAGCTTCAATGACATATGTGTAATCGTTTGCTTGCTTTCTCCTGCTTTTAAAATAATCGTACCGTGAATTTCTTCATCTTTAGCAAAAGAAGTTTTATCAAGCTTTGTTTCAACAGTCATACCCTTGATGCCTAATGAAGTAAGTATTTCTTCAAACATATATGTTCACTCCTCAAATCGGTATAATACGCTTAATCTAAATTTATCATAAGAATCATCATTACGAAATTAAAATATCAAAAGTGATATAATAAATTTACAAACATTAAAAGGGGTCATCACATGCCAATCGTAACGGTTCAACTCATTGAGGGTAGAACGGACGAACAACTTAAAGCAATGGTGTCTGAAGTAACAGACGCGGTTGAGAAGACAACAGGTGCTAACCGAGAAGCAATCCAAGTGGTAATCGAAGAAATGAAGAAAACGCATTATAGCGTAGGTGGCGTTAGAAAGTCAGATCAATAAGTGCTACAAATGAAAAAGGTTGGAACAATCATCGTTCCAACCTTTTAATTGAGTCCGTTAGAATTTAGGGAATGGAATGCGTTTCTTAGAATCATTCGGACCTAAAAATTTACGAACCTTTTCTTTATTTTGTTCTTTATCTATCTGTAAGGCAGAGCCATCGCTTTCAGTTTGAATATCGCTATACGTGCCTTTTGCAGGAACGCTTAACGTATCGATATCTTTACTACCTCTTAAAACGAAACTTAAACCTGTTTGATAAATTGTCGTATCAGGCATATCCGTGTTCACGTAGCCACGCATGATACCAGCAAGTTTTGGTCCTTTATAAATCGTTTTCGGACTAATGAGCTCTTTTTTAAGTGCCTTCATAACTTGTTGCTGTCGACGCACACGACCGAAGTCGCCTTCTTCATCATTTCTAAAACGTGCATAACCTAGAAGTTCTTTACCATTTAGACGATGATGTCCTTTTGTTAAAGAGACACCTATTTTTTCAGACATGTCCTTCTCTACGTCGATAGGAATGCCTTTAGGGCTTAATTCGTCTATCATTTGCTCAAACCCTTTAAAGTCGAGTATCGCATAATATTCAGGATCTATATCTAAATTCTTTTTAAGCGTCTGTCTAAGTAATTCTGGTCCTCCCAGTGAGTATGCTGAATTTATTTTGTGTTCGCCGTAACCTGGTATCTCAGCATAAATGTCTCTCATTACTGAAACGACTTTCATATCTTTATGAATGTAATCATATTGTGCAATCATGATTGAATCGGTTCTTGATATGCCACCGTCTTCACGGTCAGCACCAAGAATCATAACTGTAGCTTTACCATCATTTTTTACTTTACCATTAAATTTTTCAATTTTATGTTCGTAATTATTAGACTTAGCGGCTGATAATCCTTTTTGATATCCTTTAAAGATAAAAGCCATAACCAGTGCTCCTAATATTAATAATGCTAAAATAACAAAAGGCCATTTTTTTAAGCGTTTTCGTTTTTTCTTCCTGCTATAGTTACCATTTTCTATTTCTGTTCGTTCTTGTTCTCTCATGTTAATCAACCTTATATCTTCAAAATTAGGGCTTCTTGTACTATAATAAATACATATTAAAGTTAAAGAAAAACCTTTTAAAAATCAAGCCTTTATATAACAAATCATACAAAGGTCCAATAAAGAGAGGGAAGTTTATGAATATCAATACAGCATACTTTGCTGGCGGGTGCTTTTGGTGCATGACCAAGCCTTTTGACACAAATGAGGGCATCGAATCCGTCACTTCAGGATACATGGGTGGTCATAAACAAAACCCTACATACGAAGACGTTAAGTCCGGTGAAACAGGCCACTTTGAAACCGTACGCATTGAATACGATGTGGCCCTATTCTCGTATAATAAATTACTTGAAATCTTCTTCTCAGTCATTGATCCTACTGATGCTGAAGGTCAATTCCAAGATCGAGGTTCACAATACCGTACAGCCATCTTCTACACAAACGAAGATCAAAAACAGCAGGCAGAGGCTTATATTGAATCACTTAAATCAACGCTTAATCATGACAAAGCAATAGCAACACAGATACTTCCTGCTCAAACGTTTTACGAAGCTGAAGATTATCATCAAAATTTCTATAAGAAAAATCCTGAACGCTACCAAGAAGAAGTTGAAGCGCGTCAAGCTTATAAAACTTCCCACTAAATACTATTATCAGAGTTTAAAGTTCCTCACAGCTGACTCCTAGGGGATAAGCATGAGTCTGGAGACTACAGGCTCCAGCCATGCCCCAGGAAAGCATGCTGGGAAGGAACTTTTTTATTTACGATGAATAGCTGAAATCACCTTCAAACAAGCTTGCCAGGACGTATATTCCGCATGATAGATCAGATACCGCGACTCAAACGACGGTTTAAACTTCTCCTTATACTGACGCAGCCCCTTAAAACGATAAATCCCGTTAAAGTGATCACACACGCGACGCGCAAATTTCTCACGACTATACGCATATTTTAAATGTCCTACATTCGATAACGTCGCCATACCCATATTAAATCGCTGAAAGCCCTTTTCTTTATAATAAAGCATACTGTGAATATAAAGCGCATCCATGAATGGTAGCTTTATCTCAGGATTCCATCGTATTAAATCAACTGAAATCGCATCATTATTATTCGACGGCATCTCAGTACAAAACGCCTGAATAACACCCTCTTTATCTCGCAAGACGAGAATGGCTGCTTTAGATACATACATATAAGTGAAATGACCAATCGAAAAGTATTTTTCCTTACGACCTTCCAACCATCTATCACTCACTTTTGTTAACGCTAACCAATCATCATACGTATATGGTGGCTCTAAATATTCAAATTGATAACCAAGTGCCTCCAGTTTATTTAACGTTGCACGCATGCCACGTTTTTTCTTCCCACTTATTGAAAAGTCATTTAGATTTATAAGCGCTTCCTCACCCAATTTAAAAAATTGATTGCCAAAACTATGATACAAAGACAAGTACCTTTCCGAAACTTGATAAAACACGATATCATAACCAAGGTACTCCGCATGTGCATAGAATGAACTCAACATCTCTTCAAAAACGTCTACATTTCCGATTGGGTCTCCTAGTACAACAATCGTATTACGTTTCATTTTATAGATGAGAAACGCCTCTTGATAAATGAATATTTGTTTATTACCTGTAAACATTAAATGACTCAAGTGATGCCCACCATATCGTTCTAACAATGGTTCACATTCCCTTATCGAATGCTTACTCAGTTGCCCTTTATATCTCCTTTCGAAAAGCCAAACCACAATCATAACTAAAAAAGATATAACAACAAACGTTGTTAAAAAGCTATAAGATACCGAATATGTGAACATCTCAATGTTTTGAAGCCTGATCGTTACTAATGCTTCATTAATACTAAGTTGAATCATACCGATAATACATAGTAATGTCGTCATACCTATTACAAAACGTTTTAATCTAAATGTACGCTTTAAGACTTTGGCCTTTTTAAAAAGTTTCAATAATATAAACAAGTTAACCGCTATGATGACAATTTGAAAACTTGTTGCAAACGTCATCAAGGTCGTAAATAATATTGTAGCTTCAGACACAATACTAAATAATATAGCGCGTTTACTCCCTTTAAAGACACCATAAAAGTTCAAGAATAATAACAAACAAGCACTTATGTGAATCGATAATATAATGAGATAAAACTGGCGATCGTTATCATAAATACCATCGATAAAAATTGAAACACTATAGATGAAATAAATGAAAGTACTAAAGCTTAATACAACCATTTGAGCGACGTGAGGCAAGTTTCGTAAAATGTCCTTTTGAAACGAGCGAATAAAAGATGTCGTATCTTTCGCCGGGATATAGTATTTCGAAGCCTCGAGCAAACGCTTCGCAAATTGACCTAATTCAAATGTCATTAGGATAACAGCAACACATAAAGGTGCAATATAATAAACAAATCGGTATAAAAGTAAACCAAGGACAATCAGTTCCTCATCGATGCCTAGAGATTTAAGTCCGAGTACCATCACTAAATCGAAAGCACCAAAGCCACCTGGCACAAAACTAATTAGACCCGAAATAGAAGCAATAATGAATAAACTTAGTAAATCAATTAGGTCTATGTGTACATTTAATACAATAAAGCAAAAATATAATATGAAAAATGCACTTAACCACTCTATGCATGAAATAAGCATACAATACAAGCCTACTCGTCTGCGCCCTTTTATAACAGGTTTGATAAAGGTGTAAATAAGATAAAACGGTAGAAACAAAATGACAATGATATACATCCCTGCTAACCAAGGGCGATCAAATAACAAATATTGATTGTAGAAGAAATGATATATCATGAATAATCCAAGAAAGCTTAAACCGGTCATCATTGAAACTAAAATATAACTTATAAATCGAATGAGTGTAGGTCGATCTTGTACATAAGACTTGTAAAACATCATTCGGACGGATGCACCTATTATACCCCCAAAACCTAATACGGCATTGAACGCATTTATAATGTAACTAAACCTCATCACATTCTGAAGTGGAATCTTAATAGATAAAATTCTTGTTAGTAAAACATCATAGAGACATAAAATAAGGAGTGCTAAACAACCTGCTAGTATAAGAGGTATAAGCGTAAAACGGTCAATTTCAGTAAATAAATGAAGTACTTTGGAGATATTTATATGCTGAAGTTCTTGTTTTAATATGAAAAATACACAAATAAATAACGTAATTCCAAATATCAATTTTGCAAATTTAAGTATGGTCTTCTTCGATTGATAATTCATGTTGCGCCTCTTTATTGAATGATGTTGAAAAAAATATAGCACATATTTCATAAATTTGGTAGAAAATATACTTAGAAATTTATGATAAATTAATACGATTCAACAATTTTAGTAATGATTAGACATAAAATTTGCGTATTGTCGTGGCGTGGCTTTTCAAATAGAAAAAAGCTACCAACCTATACAGGCGGTAGCTTAAATGATCAAAACGCGATATTATTCGTAAGACACATTCTTACGATCTTCTTCGATTTCATAAGCGCCAGCATCATCGCTGTAATATTTATTGTAACGACGCTTGAATATTAAGAAGAAATGCGTAACAAGTACTTTAATCACTGCGTATGCAGGAATACCGATAATCACACCGATAACACCGAGTAAATTACCTGCAGTTAATAACACGAAGATGATTGTTAATGGATGGATTTGTAATGTTTTACCCATCACATTGGGTGAAATAAAGTGACCTTCGATAAATTGAACCAATGTCCAAACCACAACGAGTTTTAATAACATAATTGGAGACATTGTAATAGATATGATAATAGCTGGCGTTATCGCAATTGTTGGACCGAGATAAGGAACGACGCTTGTCACGGCCGCGATACATGCAAGTACAACTGCGTATTTCAAGCCAATAACGCTATACCCAATAAATAGTAAAATACCGATACATAACGAAACGATAATTTGACCTTGAATGTATGAACCAACTTGATGACTCATCTTCTCAGTTAAATCATGGTAATCTTTACGGTATTTAGGTGGCATTAATTTCGTCGTGTAATCTTTAAACTTATGACCATCTTTAAGTAAGAAGAATAAAACGAATGGTGCCGTTAGAACGATTACCGTAATATTCGAAAGCGTATCAGCTAAGCTCTTAAGTGTTTGGCTAATGCCGGCGCCACCTGAAGATTTTTGAAGCATTTGTGGAATTTTCTTACTGAATTCCGTTGCTTTCGTTTGAACTTCATTATAAATGCTCGCAAACATACCATCGCTAAAGCGGTTATCTAAGAATTGATTGAACTTATCCATTAACTTAGGTACGTTTGTCGCTAAACTTTTAAGTTGATCACTTATTAATGGAATTAAGATATTTACGATAAATCCGAAACCAGCGACGATGAATACGAAGAGTATAATGATCCCCCAAAGTCGCGGTATATGGTAACGTTCCATTAAATTCACTAAAGGATTAAATAAGTAATATAGAATGAGTCCTACAAGAACAGGACCAACGATTGTGTTAAAGATAATCACTAGTGGCGTGAATATAAAGGAAACTTTATCAAAGATAAATATAAAAATTCCGATTAATATGAGCGCTATCAACGCAAATATTAAATTCTTGCCACCGAAGAATTTCATGAAGTGTGTCTCACGCATTGGAATGCGTTTTGAAGGTTTAGTCTCTTTCTCCGACATGCTTACACCTACTTTCTTATCCTTGTTTATCCCCTTATTGATATGGTTCTAAACAACAAATTTTACCAATACCTAGTTTACATAATATAATTATTGTTTTCTCGTTTCCACATAAAAAGACCAACCATATCAAATGGTTGGTCGTTGGAAAGATTATCGTTTCTTAGATTTTGCTTTTCAATTTGAATAATTGATATAAAACCGGTCTTACAGGCTTAATAAAGTCACCGATATACTCTTCTACTTTAGCATCGAAGCCTTTCTTAAACTGTTGAACACCAAAATCTTCCGCTTCATCTGAAAAGTCTCCTGTAATGCCATAGAAATTATATTTGTTAATACCATGCTTCTTACCAAACTTAATCATTTCCCATTGCAACGCATACGCACCCATAAATTCATTATATTTAGGGTTAGAACCACTTGATAAGTAGTAGACCTCATGGTCATTGTATACATAAAGTGCAGCAGCTAAATCTAGAATCTTACCATCTGTTTGGATCAGTTCTTTAATATGTGCTACTTTCTTCTCTGTACTCGTAACAGTTTGTTCAGTTTGCTTGAACTTATTTTTATTTTTCTTAGAGTTTGGATTTTCACTTAAAACTTCTTCGATTTGTTTAAGTGCCTCTTTACCTTCGCCTAATTTAAACTCTAATTGAGCGAGATATTTCTCTAAATCGATATAAGCAAGTTTTAAGAAACCATTATCCTTGTATACCTTTTGCATCTTTTCAAAATAAGGTTCGTCACGGAAGCTGAATCCATGCTTTTCTTCCGCCATTTGAAATAATTTGAAGAAGCGATTCGTTTCTTCAATTGGTAAGGTTTTAACTTTAACGCCCATTTCATCTGTCTTTTTAATATTACGACGCGTTTGGTAGTTCATATTCTTAAGTAATTGCTTTTCACTTTTACCTTCTAGATCCAGCACGGATAACCATCTAATTTGACTAATCTTATCATAACCAATGTCAAAGCCTTGATGAATGTATCCATGACGCTTAAGTTGAGCCATTAAAGGTTTGTTATTGAACGATTGGATAATATGCCCATCTGCGTCACGTAAGTTTTCCATAATATGAGGATCCAAACGCACATATAAACAATTATTAGCTTTTAAGAATTGGTTTAAATTAGAGAAGAAAAAATCGACAAGTTCGACATTATCATAATCCATTACTGGTCCACGATGTGTATAGAAGTAGTTGAAATATTTTAAGGCTCTTGTTTTATTTAATAAACAAGCAGCTAAAACATTGCCGTCTTCATCTTTAACACCTAATAAATAAGCTGTCTTACCTTCATTGTTAAGAAATTCGTAATTTTGAAGAGACTGCGTATAATGTGAAAAGTTCTCTTTCATAAATTGTTCAAACTCATGTAATTCTAACTCTTGAAAAAACATAACAATTACTCCTTATTCATCGTTAATATTAAAAATTTATCCTTATCATCTATAATATCATTATTATTTAAATTAAATATTAAGAACCCTTTAAAATTGTCGTGTACATTTATCTTTGAATATTCTTATTTAAAATAGCGATAACATATAAACCAAGAAACACTTCTACAGGTAAGCTTGCTGCAAAGAATTCGATTTCATGTTTTTCACCACGTTGCTTCGTTAACTTATGCTTACTCATATCTAAGAATGAGCGTCTTGCTTTCATAACAACCTTATCCGCTTCATCTTTAATATCTGTCGTTTGAGACATATAAGGGTTATGTAGGTTGTACGTGAAGTCCTTACCACAAAACTGATAAGGTAGTTGTTGTTTAATACCACTATCCTTACCTATCAATTTCTTCATTTTAAATGTACCGATTTTTTCATCATCTAAGTATACATCGTAGCCATAATGTACGGTGAAAAAGTGTGACTTTAAATATACTTTATGTTGAGGTGACTCAATTTCTAAACTACAACCAACAAATATCGTTGAAAGTGCCGACGCATACTTGTTAAGAATCGTGTCATATTTGATCTCATAAGACAACGGTGTATGGTCGTTATTAAAGATAGGAATCTTTAAACTATGGAATAAATAAATAGGTGTTTGTAAAAAATACTCATGCTCGCCTAAATTCAAATCAACTTGCGCCTTATCTGTAATACTTTGTTGAAGTTGCTTTAATAACCTTTTACGAATATTTATAAATACGATAATAAAAATAAACAAACCTAATACGATAAGCCACATAACCCACCAGGGACCATCAATTATGAGAGGGGCATCAGTGAAATACAAATATGTATTATAAGTAGCAAAAATAGTCACTGCAATTAATAATATAATTGGGACTACTACTTCCATGAGTCATCCTCCTAAATTAAATTGTATAACTATAGAATAACAAAACTTTTTGAAATTATATATAAGAACTTCTTATTTTGAAAAAGAAAAACACTTAGCATGTTAAAACTAAGTGTTTATAAATAAAAATTAATTTTTAAGTTACCTCATTCGAAGTTTATAATACGTTAATATACCAAAGAAAATGATTAGACCAACTAATTGAATGATCCATACGATATTCATTTCACCAAATGTAATTTGTTGATAGAAATTATAAAACGATAGTGCTATAAAGAAGAATGCTACAGTGAATTTTGAAGCGAGATTAAATTGCAATTTCTCCATTTCATCTTGTTTTCGCATGTAAATCCTCCTCATCATTTATTCATATTTGAAAAGCTCATCTACAGTCACATTAAACTGTTTCGCCAATTTAAAAGCCAATACTAATGTCGGGTCGTACTTATTATTTTCAATCGCATTAATTGTTTGTCTTGAAACACGCACATTCTTACTTAAAGTATCCTGTGACATACCAATCTTTTTACGGTAAGCCCTAATATTATTTTTCATTAATCCTTCATCCTTAGCTATATTTACGGTTTACTTTAATATAGCTTAATACATATATAATGATAAAGATAGGAATATAAAGAATTTCAGGATTATAATAAACCGTTTGTGCCACAACATGCTTATCCGGTTGATATAGACCTATCCATTTAAAGATTAACCATAGCGCTATCGCTCTAAAGCTATAATTAAGCGTATAGGCCAAAGTTTCTAAGCGTATCTTCCTTCCTCGTTCATCTATGCGCCATTTACGTTTCATATTTTTGGTATCGATAGCTAAATATTTATTCTGGAATGTAAATAAGAGTATGATCAGTATCAACGCTGCAAGGTACTTCAACTTCTTTACCTCCTCAAAATGTAAAATACTTTTGACATTTATTACGATAATCGATTTCCATATTTATGTCAAATACTTTTTACATTTTTGTTCATTAAAAAAGCTCGAGCCTAGATAGCTCAAGCTTTTTAACGTTTATTCAATTGACATCGCGAAGTAACGGTGTACCTACTTCAACCTTAGAACCCGCTTCAACTAATACTTCAAATCCCTTACCTTCAAGCTGCACTGTTTCAAGACCAAAGTGAATTAATAACTCAACGCCACTATCAGACTTTAAACCTATTGCATGTTTTGTTGGAAATACGAGCTCGACAGTACCATTAAATGGAGCAACCACTTCCCCAGTTATTGGTTTAATGGCAATACCTTCACCCATGAGCTTGTCACTAAATACTTGGTCAGGTACGTCACTTAAAGGCACAATTTGACCTTCAATTGGCGACATAACCTCCGTCTTATCTGTGATGTAAGTTGCCTCATCATCGTCAGTTACAGCCGTTTCTTCAGGCGAAGTAATACGTCCAGCAATAATTTCTGCGATATCATGTTTTAATTGATCCGATTTAGTACCAAAAATAGCTTGCATACTATTTCCTACTTCAAGAACGCCAGATGCTCCAAGATCCTTTAACGCTTGTACATTAACTGAAGGTTTATCTTTAACTTCAACTCTTAGTCTCGATATACAAGCATCAAGATGAACAATATTAGTTTTACCACCAAGAGCAGTTAGTATTTTGAACGGTAGATCATTTATTTTAGCATTTGAAGATGATCCACTGTCATCCTCTCTTCCAGGAGTTTTTAAATTAAATTTCTTAATTGCGAACGTAAATACAAAGTAATAAATAACTGAATAACATAAACCTACCGGAATTACGTATAGAGCATTACTTTTATCAAAAGTTAGTAAGCCATATAATATATAGTCAATTAGCCCACCTGAGAACGTCATGCCTATTTTTACATCTAAAAGATGCATGATTAAGAAAGATGATCCAGCAAGTAGAACGTGAATTCCATATAAAATTGGAGCGACAAACAAGAATGTAAATTCGATTGGTTCTGTGATACCTGTCAAGAAAGCCGTTAAGCCAGCTGACAACATTAACCCACCTACAACTTTCTTACGCTCAGGTCTTGCTTGACGATACATTGCATATGCTGCTGCTGGTAAACCGAATATCATAAATGGGTATTTACCTGTCATAAACGCCCCTGCAGTAAATTCAACCATATCTTTACTTTGAGCTTGCCAGATTGCAGTATCTCCGTGTACCACATTTCCAGCTTTTGTCGTATATTCTCCAAATTCAAACCAGAAAGGTGCGTAAAAAATATGATGTAGTCCAAATGGTATTAGTGATCTCTCAATGATGCCAAAAACTAATGTAGTTAATGTTAAGTTTTTATCAATCAAGAAATTTGAAAGTCCATTTAAACCACTTTGTATAGGTGGCCAAACAAAACTCAATGTAATACCTACCAAGATAGCTACAACACTCGTAATGATAGGCACAAATCTCTTACCTGAGAAGAAACCTAAAAATGGTGGTAACTCAATGTTGTAGTATTTGTTATAACACCATGCTGCGAGTGATCCCATTATGATACCACCAAACACCCCACTTTGAAGTGTAGGTATACCTAGAACTAAAGCATAACTTTGCGGTTTATTACCTTGATTCAGTGTTTCTTGACCTTCAGGGTACGAGAAAATATCATCAATCGTAATTCCCAAAATCTTGCTTATAGTTATATTCATAATTAAGTATCCAATTACAGCTGCTAATGCGGCTACACCATCTTCGCCTGCTAAACCTATAGCTGTACCTATAGCGAATAATAATGGTAAGTTACTAAAAATAATATCTCCAGCTGATTCCATTATTGAGGAAATCATCAAAACTATATCATTTTCTAACCATGGCATTATATTCACTAACTTTGGATTATGTAAAGCGTTACCAAGCGCGAGCAATATCCCTGCAGCAGGTAAGATAGCTACTGGTAACATTAATGCTTTACCAATTCTTTGTAATAATGCAAAAGCCTTTTTCCACATATATGTAACCTCCTAAATCTAAGATGACTTTGACAACAAAAAAAGGCATGAGTAAATAACGAGATTGTTTACTCGCTATCACTCATGCCTGATCGAATCAGTTACACGTTTATTGTTGCGTTAGATTATGTATATGTAATGTGAGGTACATAACCTCAGCCTCATAAATGTCAACATTCAATTGTTGTTGCATCATCTTCATTATCTTAACGGCTATATTATAGCACCTCGGATAATGGTTTTGCAATACATTTTCAAATTCGCATTGTTTTTTTACAATATCACCATGACGTAGTCGCTTTATTAAGAAATTGATATGCCTAATGAACCTATGATATGGAATACCGAGTTTATCAACTTCAATTTTAAAGTCACTTTCAATGATTTGAACACAGAGTAGGATGAGCTCATTCGTCTGACTCAATTCTTTTAATGATTCTGATTGCTTATTAGAAGCGATATGTAAAGCAATAAACCCAATTTCATCATCTGGAAAGCGTAGATATAACGACTCACTAAGTTGTTTAATTAATTTATCAGCGATTTGGTAATCATCTGGATACAATTGCTTAATTTCATTTTGAAAAGGATTATAGATAATCTGCCCTTCTTTAATACGTTTTATAGCGAAGATTAAATGATCGGTTAAAGATAACATAAGCGCATTCATTTTAGATGCATCGCAATAGTCCTTAACTATATTCACCGCATCAATAATAGCGTGAATAATATAATCCTCAGTTATCTCTACCAATGCTTTATAATGCGCTTTGTCACGTTCAGTTTTAAGCGTATAGACTTTTTCAATCAAGGTCGTATCAGATAACACCATGCCCCGTTTCTTATTAAAACCTATGCCTTTACCAATGAGAACCACTTCTTGATCCTTGAAAGTACATATTAAGACATTATTATTGAGCACCTTTTGAATATTATACTTTCTCAAAGCGGTCACCTTCTTTTTAGATATCAAGCAAAATTATATATGGTTTCACACGATAATAAAAGCACTTTTTTAACAAACATGTTCCAATAGATTGACGATTATTAAATTTAAGTGTATTTAGACATTAAATCACTAGTTTTTTATATAAATAAATATATTTAGTGTTATAATACTTAATAATCATATATCTAAGGGGTATGTATATTGAAAAAGTTAAACATCTTTATTATTATAACTATATTTGTATCAGGATGTTCAAACTTCTCTAAAGAAGACCTAGATGGCTATTGGGAGGAAAAATTCAACACAATGTATCATGAGGAAATAGATGATTTACACTTTGATGCGGAAAATGATAAATATCATCTTATCTCAGAAGCTATGACGATTGATGAAGGCAAATTTGAAATTAAAGGTGAGAAAATCATTCTTAAAAGTCATCGCGGAAAAGAGCGTCAAGTTATCCTTATTAAAGATAATGGTAAGTACCTTCAATTCAAGGATAAAAAATATAAGAAATTTAAATAAGTTAAAAAGCCTAATTTCTACATCCAATGTGTCACTCTAGTATGACACGATATAGAAATTAGGCTTATTATATGAGTTTTATTTTTTCTTCTTGTCTTCATCGCTACCGATAGCTATACCAATTGCTAAACCAGCACCTATTCCAAGCGGGAATGGCATTAGCATACTAAATACAACTGAGAACAGAAATGAAAACGTAATTAAGTTTTGATTGTCTTTAATGAACTGTTTCATTTTGAATCAAAATTATTTCTTTTTATCTTTCTTTTTCTTCTTCTTATCTTTTTTCTTTTGCTTGTCTGGATTTTGATCAATTTCATTTTGTTTTAATCCAGCTAAAGTACCGATAATCGCTGCTAATACAGGAAGAACTAAAATGAATACAACATTAAAAGGAATTGTGTCTTGAATAGGTAATTCATTTTTTCTTCTCATATTAGGATGCGTGTCATTAGAGAAAGCATCTGTGTTCGTATTCGTAGCTGGTCGATTATCTTCCTTATTTAATTCATTATTAAACTTTTTTTCTTCACTCATATATATCGTCCCCTTTTATGTGTTATTTCACCAATACCCACTTTTAAATAAAATGACACGTAAAAAGTAAAAAAAGATGAAATCCATATAGGATTTCATCTCATCGTTTAATGCTTTTTAAGTTTATTTTCATATTCTTCAACAGTTTTAGCATCTTTACCCCAACATTCAATACCGAATAAATTAATTTCTAATTCTTCTGGTCTAAATATAGGGCGTTTGCCAGCTTTTCGTTGACGTTGATAGTCTTTCATTACTGAAAAAGCAATGTTAGATAGACCAATAATCGCGATAATGTTGACGATTGCCATAAGACCCATGAATAAGTCAGCAGTACTCCATACCGTTTCAGTCTTAACGACTGCACCGACAAATACAAGTACGACAACTAAACAGCGGAATACGAATAGAATCGCTTTATTACGTGATAAAAATTCGATATTAGACTGGCCATAGTAGTAGTTACCTACTAAAGATGAAAATGCGAATAATGTAATCGCAACAGTTAAGAATATGCCACCGAAACTACCTAGATGCGCATTTAAAGCAGTCTGAGTTACTTCAACACCTTGAGGTGCCTTTTCACCAAACTCTAAACCAGAATAAAGTAAAATCATGATTGCAGTAGCTGTACAAACAAGCATCGTATCAAAGAATACGCCTAATGATTGAATTAAGCCTTGTTTAACTGGGTGAGATACGGCTGCTGTAGCGGCTGCGTTTGGAGCAGAACCCATACCTGCTTCGTTTGAGAATAAACCACGTTTAACACCTTGCAGTACCGCAAAGCCAACGCCACCGCCAATGACTTGATTCATACCAAAAGCACTTTGGATAATCATGACTAACATTGGAATGACTTTATCAATATTTAAAATTAAAATGATGAATACGATAGCAATATAAATCAGTGCCATGATAGGTACGATAGTAGAAGACAATTTCGCTATGCTTCTCACACCACCAAAGATAATCACACCTGTAAGTATCGCTAACACAATCCCTGTAAATATAGGACTAATATGATACTGAGTCTTAAGTGATTCAGCAATCGTATTAGATTGCACTGTATTAAATACGAATGCGAAAGTCACGGTAATTAATACCGCAAATACAATACCTAACCACTTTTGATTTAAACCTTTAGTAATGTAATAAGCTGGTCCACCTCTAAAGCCACCGTCTTTATCTGGTACTTTGTAGACTTGCGCTAACGTTGCTTCGACAAAAGCACTTGCTGCACCGATGAATGCAATGATCCACATCCAGAATACAGCACCTGGTCCACCGAGTACGATTGCTGTAGCTACCCCAGCAATGTTTCCAGTACCTACACGTGACCCAGCACTAATCGCAAATGCTTGGAATGGCGAGATACCTTTTTTACCAGTATCTAACGTTTCAGGTTTTTCTGTTAAAGCACGGAACATTTCTTTAAACCATCGGAACTGAACGAATCTTGAACCGATTGTAAAGAAGAAGCCAACAGTTAATAATAAACCTATGAGGTACTGTGACCATATTAATTCATTCCCGACTTCAACAAACGTTTTAAACCAGCCAGGAATGAAATCATCAAAATTTTTCAATGTTGATCCCTCTCATCCATGTAAAATCATACTAAAATTTATCATTTATTATAATATGATATACATTTTATCATCAATTACATAAAGTGACTATTATTTTTTTAATTATGATCACTAATAATCATATATGATATATCACCAAATTCTTTTATATCAACGATAAATGTACCATTTGTATATTGTTCAGATAAATGAATATCTTTATTAGCACCTTCATGGACTTTTCCTGAAGTGGACACGATTTCATAAGATGTATCCGCTTCACGACATGTTTTCGCATCTACAATACGATGCGGTTGTTTCTTCAATTCTTTAAGCAATGTTAAACCACGTTGGGCGCGCTTGGCTTTTGCTAAAGTGTTATAACCAATACGCTTAATTGCACCACGTTGCGTCACCATTAAGATAGTATCCGCTTCACTAACAGCGTCTGTCATTACGACGAAATCCTCGTCCTTAAGGTTAATCGATTTCACACCAGCTGCTCTTAGACCTGTATCAGAGAGCTCAGATGCGTCATAAGTTAACGACATGCCCTTGTGTGTGAGCACTGTTAATGTCTTGTCTGAAGTAATCTTAAAGACGGAAATAACATCATCCTGATCTTTCATACGCATTGCGATGAGTGGCTTCGTATAACGAGATGACTTGAATAAACCGATATTACTCTTCTTAATCATGCCGTTACGCGTCGCAAGCACATAATAACCGTCGTCTTTAAAGTCGTTCTCGGTATACATATTAATCATTTTCTCATCATCATCGATCGGAACAATTTGAGACACGTGTTGACCTAAATCTTTCCACTTGATGTCAGAGAGCTTATGAACAGGAATATTTAGGTAACGCCCTTTATTCGTAAACACAAGTAGTGTTTGTTGCGTGTGACCTTCAATATATTTGAGAAGCGTATCTTCATTCTTAAGGCCAACTTCATTAACACCACTTGCATTAAAGCTTCGAATTGATGTGCGTTTAATGTAACCGTCGTGCGTTAAGCTTATGATAACGTCCTCTTTCGGCACAACGACTTCTTTATCGATTTTGATTTCTTCGATTTCAGCCTCAATGACTGATAGACGATCTTCTTTATAAGTTTTTTGAATGTCTTTTAACTCAGACTCAATCACGCTAAGTAATGCGTCGTGGTTATCTAAGATTTCACGTAAGCGACTTATGAGGTTCTCAAGCTCTTCATGTTCATTCTCTAAAGCAACGATATCTGTATTCGTTAAACGGTAAAGTTGTAACATGACGATGGCTTCAGCTTGTGCTTCCGTAAAGTCATAGGTTTCTACAAGATTGTCTTTCGCGTCTTTCTTATTTTTAGAGTTACGGATGAGTTGAATGACTTCATCAAGTATCGATAACGCTTTCATTAAACCTTCAACGATATGCATACGCTTTTCAGCTTGGTTTAAATCGTAACGTGTACGTCGTGTCACAACTTCAATTTGGTGGTTTAAGTAGCTATCAATCATCGCTTTAATACCCATTAACTTAGGACGACCTTCACTGATTGCAACCATATTAAAGTTATAAGCTACTTGTAAATCCGTATTCTTATATAGGAAGTTAAGGACAGAAGATGGATTCACATCTTTCTTAAGTTCAATCGCGACACGTAAACCTGTACGGTCTGTTTCATCACGAACCTCAACAATACCATCGACCTTTTTATCAGCGCGTAATTCGTCAATCTTCTTAACTAACGCACTTTTATTCACTTCAAAAGGTATCTCTGTCACAAGTAATTGCTTACGACCGCTGCGTAACTTGTCCACTTCAACTTTAGAGCGTACAACAATTTTACCTTTACCTGTTTCGTAGGCTTTCTTAATACCGTCTATCCCTTGGATTATACCACCTGTAGGAAAGTCCGGTCCCTTTAACGATTTCATAAGTTGGCTAACCGTAATATCCGGGTTCTTAATATATTTAAGTGTCGCTTGAATAACTTCATTTAAATTATGAGGTGGAATATCCGTCGCATAACCTGATGAAATACCTGTAGAACCATTTACAAGTAGGTTTGGAAATCTTGATGGTAATACCATAGGTTCTTCTTCAGTATCATCATAGTTCGGCATGTAATCGACAGTGTCTTTATTAATATCTCTTAAAAGCTCTTCAGATAGTTTACTTAATTTAGCCTCCGTATAACGCATCGCAGCAGGCGGATCATTATCAATACTACCGTTGTTACCATGCATTTCGATTAAGAGATGACGTAGTTTCCACTCTTGACTTAAACGAACCATCGCGTCATATACGGATGTATCACCATGAGGGTGAAATTGCCCAATTACGTCACCAACTGTCTTGGCACTTTTACGAAAATGTTTATCATACGTGTTACCGCTAGAATACATCGCATATAAAATACGGCGTTGTACCGGCTTTAAGCCGTCTCTAACGTCAGGTAACGCACGTTCTTGAATGATATATTTACTATAACGTCCAAAGCGATCACCAATCACATCTTCAAGAGGTAAGTTTTGAATGATCTCACTCATGAGTTATCCCCCTCTTCATATTCAGTTTTATCCATGATGTGTACTTCATCACTCTCTAGAATGCTTTGTTCTTCTTGTAAGCCAAATTCTACATGACTCTCTATCCATTCGCGACGTGGAGCAACTTTGTCACCCATTAATGTCGATACGCGTTTAGAAGAACGTACTTCGTCTTCAATTTGAACGCGAATTAATGTACGTGTTTCAGGGTTCATTGTTGTTTCCCATAACTGATCAGGATTCATTTCACCAAGACCCTTGTAACGTTGTAAAATGACACCTTTACCAAGTTTCTTTTGTAATTGAGCCAGTTCATCTTCCGTCCACGCATATTCGACTTTCTTCGTTTTACCCTTACCTTTTTCGAGTTTAAATAAAGGAGGTAATGCGATAAATACACGTCCCGCTTTAACGAGCGGTCGCATATATTTAAAGAAGAACGTCAGTAAGAGCACTTGAATGTGTGCTCCATCCGTATCGGCATCAGTCATGATAATCACGCGATTGTAATTACTATCCTCTAACTTAAACTCATTACCGACACCTGCACCGATTGTATGGATAATCGTATTGATTTCTTCATTTTTGAAGATTTCTTCAAGCTTAGCCTTTTCCGTATTAATGACTTTACCACGAAGCGGTAATATCGCTTGGAATTTACGGTCACGGCCTAATTTAGCCGAACCACCTGCTGAGTCACCCTCAACAAGATATAATTCGTTCTTATCCGTATTTTTACTTTGCGCAGGCGTTAATTTACCTGATAATAATGTATCCTTACGTTTATTCTTCTTACCAGAACGTGCGTCTTCACGTGCTTTACGTGCTGCTTCACGCGCTTGTTGGGCCTTAATGGCCTTTTTCACAAGGGCTTTAGATAATTGCCCTTTCTCCTCTAAATAATAAGGCAGTTTCTCAGCCACAATTTGATCCACGGCACCTCTTGCTTCATTCGTACCTAATTTAGATTTCGTTTGACCTTCGAATTGTAAGAGATGTTCAGGAATACGCACTGAAATAATCGCCGTTAAACCTTCGCGAATATCATTACCTTCAAGGTTCTTATCCTTAGCTTTCAGTTCGCCGATACGTCTCGCATAATCGTTAAACATGCGCGTCATCGCCGTTTTAAAGCCAACTTCATGCGTACCACCATCTTTAGTACGTACGTTGTTCACGAAGCTTAGAATACTTTCTGAGTATTGATCATTATATTGAAAAGCCACGTCTACTTCGATTTGATTTGCTGTACCTTGAAACATAGTTACATCGTGCAAGATTTCTTTACCTTCATTAACATATTCAACGAACGCCTTAATACCTTCTTCATAATGATACACTTCTTCGCGTTCCTTACCTTCACGATGATCCGTTAACGTAATTTTAAGGTCTTTTAAAAGGAAAGCCGACTCTTGTAAACGTTCGCTTAACGTTTCGAAATTAAACTGTTGCGCTGATTTGAAGATATTTGGATCAGGTAAGAATGAAACTTTCGTTCCTGTCTTACGTGTTTTACCTTCCTTCTTAAGTCCAGTCGCAGGATGTCCACCGTTCTCAAAACGTTGACGGAAGATCGTGCCATCCCTATGTATCTCAACTTCTAACCATGCACTTAGCGCATTAACAACAGATGCACCTACACCGTGTAAACCACCTGAAGTTTTATAGCCACCTTGGCCAAATTTACCTCCGGCGTGTAGCACTGTGAAAATGACTTCAGCAGTCGGTTTACCAGAAGCATGAATACCTGTAGGCATTCCACGTCCATTATCTTCTATAGATATACTTTCATCTTTATTAATAGATATTTTAATTTCATTTCCAAATCCGTTTAAAACTTCGTCTACAGAATTATCTACAATTTCATACACGAGATGATGTAGACCTCTTTTATCTGTAGAACCGATGTACATACCAGGTCGCTTACGTACGGCCTCTAAGCCTTCTAAGACCTGTATGGAGTCATCGGAGTAATTCATTTGATTGTTTCTTGCCAATCGATTCGCCTCCCACAAACATACGTTCGTTACAAAAACTATACAATAGTTATTTTTATATAAAATCACTTAAAATGCAAGCATCTAACCGAATTCACGTGATGAAAATACTAGATTTTATCTTCAAATTCGTGTATCTTGATTAAGGTATGTTACAATGGTTTTAGGTTAATAAAGGATGTGAGATAATGACGCTTATTTTAACATATGGAATTATGTTTTTGCTCAGTTACCTTATAGGCGCATTTCCAAGTGGTTTTGTAATTGGTAAACTGTTTTTCAAAAAAGACATTAGAGATTATGGAAGCGGTAATACTGGTGCTACCAATAGTTTTAGGGTACTTGGAAAACCTGCTGGATTTGTAGTTACATTTCTAGATATCTTCAAAGGTTTTATCGTCTTATTCTTTCCGTTATGGTTTAACGTTGAAGTATCAGGTATAATTGTAGGAATATTTGCCATTTTAGGACATGTTTATCCGATCTACTTAAAATTTAGAGGTGGTAAAGCTGTTGCTACAAGTGCCGGCGTAATCTTAGCATTTAACCCAATATTTTTACTTATTTTACTCGCAATTTTCTTTGTAATTTTATATCTTACTAAGTACGTATCTTTATCTAGCATTATCGCGGCTATTTGTTGCGTCATTGGATCTATCATCTTATGGAACTACGCTTTAATCATCGTGAGTTTTATAGTCGCAGCCGTACTCATCTTTAGACATCGCTCTAATATTGTACGTATATTTAAAGGTACTGAACCAAAGATTAAATGGATGTAATTTGAATTCAAAATTAACGCCAGAAATCACGTCATGTGGTTTCTGGTTTTTTAAGTTCGATTACTTTAATATCAAAATAATTCAGTGTTATAATTTACCTATCAAAATAAAAATACCAAATCGGTATGAAAGGATGATTGCATGCAATTTGAACTTACTTCACAAGCAGTTGAATGGTTTAAGAAAGAACTTGAGTTACCAAGCGAAAATAAAGTGCTACTATTTTACGTGCGTTATGGTGGCGAATTTCAATTAAAAGCTGGATTTAGCCCTGCCTTTACAGTAGAACCTAAAGATGACGTTGATGCTGGCTTTGAAGACAAATACGATGATTTAGAAATTGCAATACCTGAAAAAGATGTTTGGTATTTTGAAGATGATCACCTAGTAGTAGACGTTAATGAAAACGACGAAATCACATATAACGTTAAATAATATAATTAAATGGGTCTGAGGACATATTGCCACAATTCCCTTAAACAGCATGCTTTCCTGGGGCATGGCCGGAGCCTGTAGTCTCCGGTCTCATGCTATTCCCCTAGGAGTCAGCTGTTTCGAGAATTGCTTGAAATAAAGCTTAAATGCTCTATTTCACTACTTGTTTCCTCAGACCCATTATTAATATTATTGTTCAATATCAATACCATCTACAACTTCGAAGTCTACGCCTTCTTTATTTTTCTGATTGATATACGCATATACACGATGCCATTCTGGGAAATAACGATCTAAACGAATTGGCTTAAATGAATCTTTTTGAATACAAATATTATCCGTGTACCCTTTCGTAACAACCTCGTCATCCTCGTTATAGATTTCATATTGATAACGTGAACGTATACGTGAATAACTAGATACCCAAGTCTTAACACGTACGACGTTTGGATATGTCACTGATTTTACATAATCAATATGTAAGACTGTGACAGGAGATACCACGCCTGCTTTTTCCATTTCAGTATAATTTAAGCCTAATTTTAATATGTAATCTGTGCGCGCTACTTCAAACCAAGTGGCATAATTACCATGATAAATGACACCCATTTTATCTGTTTCTTGGTATCTTGATGGAATTGTCGTAATACTGTAAATCATTGATTACACCTCATTCACTAAATTTATGATTTTTTATTGATTTTTCTATAACGTGCCAACTTATTGAAGCGGCTATTATAGGCATATACTTTCATTATTTACCCTTTATGTATAGTTTTTAAAGATTAATTAAAATAATAATTGGGTCTGAGACAAGTTTCTTTGTCCCAGACCCCTTATTGATTCTTATACGCTTACATTTCTTTTCAAAAATGATTGATAATGAAACGATGCGAATTAAGCTAATTTCTTACGTAATACTAATTGTAAGATACCACCATGACGGTAGTAGTCAACTTCAACATTTGAGTCGAAACGTGCGATTACTTCAAATTCAACTACTGAACCATCTTGCTTTTTAGCGGTTACTTTAAGAAGATCTTTAGGTTTAACATCTTCAGTGATGTCTACTGAAATTTCTTCAGTTCCATCTAAGCCTAAGCTATCAGCTGATTCACCGTCTTTAAATTGTAGTGGTAACACACCCATCATAACTAAGTTAGAACGGTGGATACGTTCGTAGCTTTGCGCGATTACTGTTTTAACACCTAAAAGGTTTGTACCTTTAGCTGCCCAGTCACGTGATGAGCCCATACCGTAGTCATTACCTGCAAGTACAACTAAGCCAGTACCATCTTGTTTGTACTTCATAGCTGCATCATAGATAGGCATAACTTCATCAGTTGGCCAATAAGTAGTAAAGCCACCTTCTGTACCTGGCGCTAATTGGTTTTTAATACGGATGTTCGCGAATGTACCACGTACCATAACTTCATGGTTACCACGGCGTGAACCATAAGAGTTAAAGTCACGAATATCAACGTTGTTATCTAATAAATATTTACCTGCTGGTGTATCTTTACCGATAGCACCCGCTGGAGAAATGTGGTCAGTTGTAACTGAGTCACCGAATTTACCCATTACGCGTAAGTCTTTAAGAGGCTCGATTGATTCTGGCTCTTTAGAAAGACCTTGGAAAAATGTTGGGTTTTGGATATATGTTGAACTTGGATCGAAGTCGTATAATGGTTTTTCAGTTGTATCGATTTCGTTCCATAATTCGTTATTACTATATACGTTTTCGTATTCTTCTTTGAATAATTCAGGTGTAACAACTTTTTCAACAGTATCAGCAACTTCTTGGATTGAAGGCCAGATATCTTTTAAGAATACATCGTTACCATCGTTATCTTTACCGATTGGGTCGTTTTGAAGGTCGATATCTACAGTACCAGCTAAAGCGTACGCAACTACTAATTGTGGTGAAGCTAAGTAGTTTGCTTTTACTAATGGGTGGATACGTCCTTCGAAGTTACGGTTACCAGAAAGTACTGAAGTAACTAATAAGTCTTCTTTAGCAATTGCTGTTTCGATTTCTTCAAGTAAAGGACCTGAGTTACCGATACAAGTAGTACAACCATAACCAACTAAGTTGAAACCTAAGTGGTCTAAATACTCTTGTAAGCCTGAGTCACGTAAGTAACCAGTTACAACTTTTGAACCTGGCGCTAATGAAGTCTTAACGTATTCAGGTACTTTTAAGCCTTTTTTAACTGCGTTACGAGCGACTAAACCAGCACCTAACATAACGTAAGGGTTAGATGTATTTGTACATGATGTAATTGCTGCAATCGCAATATCACCAGTAGTCATTTTCTTAGTCGTACCATCTTTAAATTCGATAGTAGCTTCTTTATCGAACTCGCTCTTATCTAAGCCATGTCCTTGGTTACCAGCTGGAGCTGTAACTGATTTTTCGAATTCTTCTTTCATATCGCTTAAGAAGATTAAATCTTGAGGACGTTTAGGACCTGATAATGAAGCTTCAACAGTTGATAAGTCTAATTCAACTACATCTGTGTAGTTAGGATCTTCTTTAGAAACGTCATAGAACATTTCGTTTTCTTCTAAATATTTCTTAACTAATTCGATGTGTTCTTCTGAACGACCAGTTAAGCGTAAGTATTTAAGTGATTCTTCATCAACTGGGAAGAAACCACAAGTTGCACCGTATTCAGGCGCCATGTTAGCGATTGTAGCACGGTCAGCTAATGGTAATGAATTTACACCAGGACCAAAGAATTCAACGAATTTACCAACTACGCCTTTTTTACGTAATAATTCAGTTACGCGTAAAGCAAGGTCAGTAGCAGTAGCACCTTGAGGTAATTCATTTGATAAACGAACACCAATAACTTCAGGAATTGGGAAGTATGATGGTTGACCAAGCATACCTGCTTCAGCTTCGATACCACCAACACCCCAGCCTAATACGCCAAGGCCGTTGATCATAGTAGTATGAGAGTCAGTACCTACTAATGTATCTGGGAATAAAACTTGTTCGCCGTCTTCTTCACGTGCGTGCACAACGTTAGCTAAGTATTCTAAGTTAACTTGGTGTACGATACCAGTTGCTGGTGGCACAGCGTTATAGTTATTGAATGCTTTAGTTGCCCAGTTTAAGAATTGGTAACGTTCATAGTTACGTTCGAATTCTAATTTCATGTTACGTTGTAACGCTTCTGGGTTCGCATAGCTATCAACTTGTACAGAGTGGTCAATAACTAAGTCCACTGGTACTTCTGGGTTGATTTTGCTTAAGTCGCCGCCAACATCATCCATGGCTTTACGTAAAGATGCTAAGTCAACTACTGCTGGAACACCAGTGAAGTCTTGTAAAATTACACGAGATGGTTTGAATGGAACTTCACCGTTCGTTTCATTTTTACCAAAATTCGCTAATTTTTCGATATGCTCATCAGTGATAACACTTTCATCATTTTGACGTAATACAGATTCAAGTAACACACGGATTGAGTAAGGTAATTGACTAATCTTAGTTAAACCTTTTTGTTCTAAAGATTTTAGATCATAATATGTATACGATTTACCATTAAGATCTAAACTTTTCTTAGCTTCTTGTTTTAAATTAGAAGTCATAATGAGTTCCCCCCTGAATTTTCTATATGCCTTTATTAACATTGTATCTATTCGCCGTATTGAATACAACACTCATCCCCTATAAACGACGAAAAACGCGTTTTTTATTTCTAATTAGAAACTATAAGTAAATGTTATCACTAAACCTTAGTGTAATAAGTTTACATTATTAATTGAGAATCATTTTCAATCATTTTCTCTAAAAAATAGGAGCCCTTTAAGGCTCCTAGAAAAAGATATATTTAATTATTTTTCATGACTTCTTTTTGCTTTACGTTTCTCAATTAAATCGTCTTCATAATCTTCTTTCGTGTGTTCAACATAATCTTTTAAGCGATTCTTATTAGGAGATAATGTTAGTCCTAAGAATTTACGTTCGTTATTGGCATCCTTATAGAAACTAATCATCATCATTATTATGATGAACGAGAACGGTAATGCACTTATAATAGCAGCACTTTGAATAGCATCTAATGCTTTAGTACCGCCACCACCAGAAAGTAATAAAACGAATGCGATAAGTGATTGTGCAATACCCCAAGTGATTTTAACAAAGTTAGATGGGTTTAAAGAACCATCTGAAGTTTGCATACCAAGTACGAAAGTTGCTGAATCGGCTGAAGTAATAAAGAATGAAGCGATTAATAGTAACGCGATAATCGATAATACCATACCCATTGGCATATGGTTGAAGATACCAAATAGTTGCGTATCTGGCGTCATTTCAAAGATTTCTTTGTGTTTTTTAGCTGTTTCGATACCTAATACACCGAATACACTGAACCAGATGAAACTGATAATTGCTGGAACAAGTAAAACACCAAGAATAAATTCACGTACTGTACGTCCTTTAGATACACGGGCAATGAATACACCAACGAATGGACTCCAGCTTAGCCACCAACCCCAATAGTAAAGTGTCCAAGTAGACATCCAATCTTGTTTTTGAGGATTTAAAGCTGCTGTATCAAAACTGTTGAATAAGAATGAGTTTAACAAGTTACCTGTTGCACCAGTCATCATGTTTAAGATAAGGACTGTAGGACCAATCACTAACGCTGCGATTAATAGTAAAGTACCTAAACCGATATTTAAGTTACTTAAGATTTGAATACCTTTACTTAGTCCTGACCAAGCACTCGCAATGAATAATAATGTAACTACAACAATGATAATACCTTGAACAAAGATATTGTTAGGAATATTAAATAAATATTCTAAACCACCGTTGATTTGAATAGCTCCCATACCTAATGAAACTGCTACACCAGTAACCGTAGCAAATACCGCTAGGATATCGATAATCTTTCCAATAGATCCGTCAACTTTATCACCTAATAATGGGCGTAACGTTTTTGAAAGTAAACCAGGTTCACCTTTTCTAAACTGAGCATAAGCTAAGGCTAAAGCAACTACACCATATACAGCCCATGCGTGGAAGCCCCAGTGGAAGAAAGTTGATCGTAGTGATTCAGTGTAAGCTTGGCTTGTTTTAGGATCCGCAGTTGGCGGTGCAGCAAAATGACCAATAGGTTCAGCAGCACCATAGAAAACTAAACCGATACCCATACCAGCACTGAATAACATCGCAAACCAAGATAACGTGTTAAATTCAGGCTTATCTTGAGGTTTACCAAGCTTTAATTTACCGATAGGACTAAAAATTAAAAATACGCAGAAAAACACGATAATCGTAGTAAGAATTAAATAATACCAGCCTAAATTAGTCGTAATCCACGTTTTAATAGCACCTGAAGTACTATCAAATTTAGCTGGCCAAAAAATCCCGATTAAAACCAGGATACCAACTAAAATTGAACTAATTATAAAGACGGGCGTGAACTTCTTACCTTGTGTTTTATTCTCTGAAGAAGTATTCATAATTAAATAACACCCTTTCTACAAAATATTTAGTTTTTCCAAAGATAGAGAGATAGTAAAATTTAAGTTTCTAAAAATTACTTTCTGAGCAGTCATTCTAAAGAATAACAAAATAGAATATTTTAATCAATTCTATTTAAACTTTCTATACCATTTTAGTTCGCAATATTGTATAATATGGAACATATGTTGTGCGAAGGAGAATATTAAATGTCATTAATTAAAGAGTTTAAAGAATTCGCTTTGAAAGGTAATGTATTAGAGTTAGCAATCGCCGTTGTTATGGGTGCTGCTTTTAATAAAATTATCAGTTCATTAGTTGAAAACGTAATCATGCCTTTAATTGGATTAATCTTTGGTGAAGTAGATTTCGCTAAGAACTGGTCTATTATGGGAATTAAATACGGATTATTCATTCAATCAGTAATTGATTTTATTATTATTGCTTTTGCTTTATTCGTATTTATCAAAATTGCGAATACGTTAATGAAACCTAAAGTTGAAGAAGAAGTTGTAGAAGAAAATACGTTACTTTTAACTGAAATTAGAGATTTATTAAGACAACAAAATAAATAATCTTAAATTTTAGATTGATTAAAGTTAACTAAAAAGTCAGAGCCATGAATTTGGCCCTGACTTTTTTTAATGATTAATTTTAAATGTAGTCTTGCTATCAATATTTTCATTGTTAACTTCAAGTATGATAGGCATTCGTTGTTTTAGTTCTTGAACGTGTGAGATAACGCCCACTAAACGTCCTGAAGATTTAAGAGATAATAAAGCATCTAAAGCCTTAGATAACGTTTCTTCATCGAGCGTTCCGAACCCTTCGTCAATAAACATAGCATCAAGACTAATGCCACCTGACTCGTGTTGTATCACTTCGCTTAAACCTAGTGCCAGAGCTAGTGATGCTTGGAAAGTCTCTCCACCTGATAACGAAGAAATATGACGCGTTTTATTTGAATGCGCATCGAAAACTTCTATCTCTAGACCACTTAATCCTTGCGATAAATCTTCACGTCTTACCAATTGATATCTTTGGTTCGTCATTTTCATAAATCGGATATTAGCTTGTTCTAAAATAGACTCTAAAAACTCAATGAGTACAAAGTTTTCTAGAGTTAGCTTTTTAGGATTTTTACCATTAAAGATCTCGGACAATTTAACAGTCATTTCCTGATATTTAAGTTCATCATGTAATTTCTTGATAATGGCGTCTATTTTATCTAATTTAACTATATTTTGGTTTCGTACCAATGCCATCTCATTTAATTGTTTCATTGAAATTTTCTTCTCGTCTTCGCTCGCTTCAAAAGCTGCTTTGACTTCGTTTAAATCTAGCTTAGGTTTATCTTGAACAGACGCTTCTAAATTTGTTTTTGAGTACATTAAATTATTGTAAGCTGTTCGATATTCATTAACCTTACGAAGAACTTGATCTTTGTTAGCTAATTCTTCTTTAATACGACCAATTTCATCTAAAGATTTTATATGTTTTTCTTCCATATCACGACGAATTTGATCATCTAACGTCTTAATTTGTGCTTGAACGTTGGAAAGATTGTTCGTGTAATGTTCAATACTATTATGAGCAATTTCAATATTAGTGCTAATATGTTGTAATTGCCCTTCAATATGTTTCCTCTTAGTTTCATATTCCTCGTTAAAAGCCTTTAGGCTATTATATTCCTCAATAAACGAGTCAACATCATTATGATCCGTATCTTTTTTGAAAGCACTAATATCTTCTTCCATGACTTTTATTTCTGAATTTATATCTTTTAATTCAATTTCTTTATCAAAGGCTTGCTTCTGTTTATCATTTATCTTATTTTTTAATTTTTCCTTTAACTCTTGTTGCTCTAACAACCTAGTTCGTTTTTGGTCACTTTCTAAAATACGTTGCTTTAAATCCTGATCGTTATTCTTTGGTTCTTCTTTAACCGGATTTTCATCTCGTTTTACTTCATATTGTTTTAACTCAATTAATAAATTTGAGTATGTTTGATTAAAATCATCTAACTTGCGCTTCAAGTTATTGTACGTTTTTTCTTTAGAAGCGATCTCATCGTAATTAACATGTGAAGTGATGTTATCTATCTCATGACCGCATACTGGACAAGTATCCCCTTCAGCTAACATTGATTGTAACGACTCAATAAGTGCCTTTTTATTAGATAAATCAAAGGACCTTGAATTGAAAGATTTGAGCTCATCTTCTAAATCGTTAATTTGTTTGCTCACGTCTTCAAGCTGTCTTTGTAAACGATCAATGTTTTGAATCGCATCCATATACTTCTTATAAGCATCTCGATTAGCCTCAATTTGCGCGCTTTCTTGTTTAAGCGCAGAAATATGCTCAAACAGTTGATTTATTTCCTCATGATCAACACGATTTTGAGCGAGTTCTTTCTTTAATTGACCAAGTTCTTGGTTTATTTGAGATTGTGTTTCAATTACTTTTTGAGACGACTGGCGTTTAGATTCGATATTTTCAAAGGCATTTTCATATCTTGAACGATTATTAAAATAGTATCGTGTTTCGTCTAAATAAACTTGACGCTTGGTATACATGCTTTCATGTTTGATTAAACTTTTTAACTCATGGTCGTAATCGTTTTTAGTAGCTTTCAATTCCTTTAATTTAGCTTGAGTCTTTTCTAAATCATTATTAATGACTGTACGCTCTTTTTCAGCTTGGTCAGATTGGTCGATGAAGTTTATTAAGTTCTGAATTTCTTCAAAACGTTTTAATTTTAATTCTAATTCTTTAATTTCGTTTTCTTGCGCTTTCATTTGTTCGATTTCGCGCTGTACTTTTTGAAGTTCATGTATCTTTTCATGAAGTTTCTGTTGTTCATCATAAATAGCTTTTTTATGTTCCATATTTTTTCGGTTACTTTCGTCGATCTGCGTTAATTTATCTACTTTAGCCTGACCTACTTGTTTAAATTCATCTAAAGCGTCTTTAATTTTTTCTGTTTGTCTTGGCGATAACTGCTTTAGTGATATTAAATCTTCTTCACCGAAATCTTCTAAATCTTTAAAAGCCATTTCAAGCATATTATATTCACGCTCTATTTTGTCTTTTTCACCAGCAGCGTCTTCTTTAATGAGTTGTTGTAGCTTCTCAAATTTATCTGTCTTAAATAAGGTTCTTAATATAACCTGCTTTTCACTACTTTTAGAAAGCAAGAATTTCTTAAACTCACCTTGTGGAAGAATGAACAATTGTCGAAATTGCTTCACATCTACACCTAATAGAGACTGAATATAAGCATTACCTTTATTAATTTGGCTTTCCCTAAGTTCATATTCACCATTGATCATTTCATAGACTTCTAATTTACCGTTTGTGTATGATTTTCGACCCTCTTTTAAATACTTTCCTTGTCTAAATATTTTGTATTGAATGTCATTAAGCTTAAACTCAAGGTATACTTGCATAGGCGCATCATCTTTAACAAAATGACTTCTTAAATCAGATTCCTTGCGATCCTCTGTTGAGGCGCTGTTAAACAATGCAAATACAATTGCATCAAAAATCATTGTTTTACCTGAACCAGTTTTACCACTTATTAGGAAGAGTCTCGTATCGTCTACAAAAGAGAAATCAATTTCTTCATTTATAAAAGGACCAAAATTTTTCATTTTCAATTTCAATGGTTTCATCGACTTCTCTCCTCCTCATCTAAAGCTTCAACTAATTGACGTACCTTCTGCTCTTGTAATTTATCTAATTCATCATCCATAACATCCTCATAAAATTGTTGAATAATCGTATTACTATCTAATTGTTTTAAGTTACGTTTAGCGACTTGATGCTGACTGTAAACAGTATCATTTGTTAGTGCTAACGTATTCGGATAAATTTGCTTAATATGATATATAGGATCTTCAATTCTAGCCATATTTGACAATTTGAAATGAAAATAATTTTCTTTGTTTTTTACTTTTACATTTTCGTTAATAACATCTTGATAGTCAGCTTCTATAACCTCAAGTTCCCTTAAAGGCACCATAGGGATGAATTTAGAGGAGATGTCTTGATTTTGCTTAATCGTTACTTCTCTAAAACCTTTGCTTTGACTCGCTTCTGAAAAGGAATATTGTAGTAATGAGCCACTGTAGTACATAAAATCAGAATTGATGCTAAATGGGTGATGCAAGTGTCCTAATAGAACAGTATCAAACATCTTAAAGACATCCTCATCAACACTTTCAATAGTGCCTATAGTAAGGTCACGCTCAGAATCAGTTTTAATACCGCCTGACACCGTAAGATGGCTAAGTAAAACGTTCTTTTCACTAGAATTTAGAGAGGTTTCAATGTCTTTTAACGCATGGCGCATTGCTTCATGATTACTATTTATTTCAACATCTTTATAGTAGTTTTGAAACTCCGCTAAAGTTGCAAATGGCAAGGTATAGAAGTTCACGTCTCTTATTTTAATAGGGTTATAGAGATCTTCTATCTCAGTTCTAATATACAATTGGCTCTGTTCGAACCATGAAGCTCCATAACTTAGGCGTTCTTTACCATCATGATTACCACTTATAATAATTATAGGTATCTGAAGCGATATATTGAGTTGTTTAATCGTATCTTCTAATAATTTAATGGCTGATTTACTTGGAAAGCTTGTATCGTATAAATCACCCGTAATAACAATAAGGTCTGGCTCGATTTCTTTCATATGCTCAACAAATTTATGAAGTATGTATGTTTGATCTTGAATAAGAGCGCGACCATTTAATATTCTTCCAATATGCCAGTCTGCAGTATGTATCACTTTCATAATTAATAACCTCCAAATAGAACGTTTGTTCGTATTTTATTCTAATCTACTTCAAATCAGATTGCAAATAAAAGAAACAGCTAAGGACAATAATGCGTCCCTAACTGCTTATTTATTGCTTAATTTTAAATTTGATTAGATTGAAGTTTGCGCTTAATTTTTTTGTATTTTAAAAGCATCGCAATTCTCCACGGTACAATCATGCTAAATGCGAGTAAGAAAAACATACCTGCTAGCTCACCAGGATCAATTGCGTTACTAAAGATAATCTTGATAATCGTACGAATAATGAGTAAACCAAATAAAATAAACGGGAAGGCCTTAGAAGGTTTCATATAAATTTGGTTGGATTTCACTATAAAGTTAGATGTCAGAATCAACACGGATGAAAATACTATACCTAATATAACAGCTTCTATAATTTCCATACCGGTCAATCTGAAATAAGGTATTACATACATTAAAGCACCCGTTGACATGAATAAAGGTGGTAATATTATCTTCTTTTCATTCACAGGATAGTTTTGCGCTTTGAGCCTAATAAAGATAACTAAAATTCCCATCCCGAGTGCACCGATGATAGATATGATAAAATAAATCAAATTTTCACCTTCTTATAGACAAACTCTTTATCAATCACAGAAAAGTATATCATTTTTTAAAGCGAATTACATTAGTTTGAAATCACTTAAATCAATGAAACTCAATGCTTTTAATATTGATTAAACTGAATAAAAGACACACTATAAAATTGAAAAAAGCTCAAATACGCTTCATACGCATTTGAGCTTTCTTACAATAGATGTTCAATTATTTCATGTTACTATCCATGTTTTTATTCATCATTGTCATCATCTGATTAATTTTCTTTTGAGAAGGCTTCTGACCCATTTGCATCATCATCATTCTTAACATTTCTTCATTGATAGGCGGGTTTTTCTTAAGGTAATCCATCATGTATTTTCTTGCTAAGAAGAAACCACCTACTAATCCAAGAATAAGTGCAGCAATGATAAGAATAATTGCTAACCAAGTTGCCATCATTTCACCCACTTTCTTTATCCTACTGAATTTTACTAAAATTATTTCAAGATTTCAAGATTCATTATCTCGATAGATCAATTTTATAAGTTCTAAGCTAATCGTATAAGGGATTTAATTTATCGTCAAACTAAAAACGGTGCACACCCTACATGCACACCGTTCTTTATTTTTTATGAAAAGCACTCTAAAAACATTACGACATTGTCTTAATTTCTTTTAATACATTATCCACATTAAAACCATACTTTTCTACTACAAGATCTCCTGGGGCACTTGCTCCAAATGTATCAACTGAAATCACTTTACCATTTAAGCCGACATATTTATGCCAACCTAATGAAGCAGCCATCTCAATACCAACTCGTTTAGTTATTGAAGGCGGTAAAATTTCTTCTTTATAAGCATCAGTTTGTTGTTCAAACGCGTTCCAGTTAGGCATAGATACTACGCGAGCGCCTTTGCCCTCTTTTTCAAGAGCTTTAGCTGCATCTAATGCTAAATTAACCTCTGAGCCTGAAGCTAACAGTAGATACTCGAAATTATCGGACTCATATACAATATATGCCCCTTTTCTTACACCTTCTTCAAGTTTAGCTTCCGGTACATCAAGTGTCTTAAGATTTTGTCTTGTTAAGACAAGTGCAGTAGGAGTTTGATCACTCTCAAGAGCAACTTTCCATGCAACGCGAGTTTCATTACCATCAGCAGGTCGAATCACATTTAGGTTCGGGATAGCTCTTAACCCTGCTAACTGCTCTACAGGTTCATGTGTAGGACCATCTTCACCAACAGCGATAGAATCATGCGTAAAGACGAATGTAGCATTAACGCCCATTATTGCTGATAGTCTAATGGCTGGTTTTAGATAATCACTAAATACGAAGAATGTAGCACCATATGGGTGAAGTCCACCGTGAGCAGCCATACCATTAATTGCAGCGCCCATTGCAAATTCACGTACACCAAACCAAACGTTTTTACCTTCAGGGTGTGACTTATCGTAGTCAGTAGCTTCTTTAACATTCGATTTATTAGATGAAGCTAAGTCGCTAGATCCGCCAAAGAAAGATGGTACATATTGACTTAGGACTTGAATGATTTCTCCTGAGTCAGCTCGAGTAGCGCCACTATGATCGAGCTCATATTTCGGTAATGTCTTCTCATAACCTTGTGGCAATTTACCAGAAATCGCTAATTCAAGTTCTTCACCTAACTCTTTGTATGCGTTTTTATACTGCGCTAGCTTATCGTTCCATATTTGTTCATTATCGTTAGCGCGAGCTATCATAGTTTCGTTGAAAATTTCATATACTCGCTCTGGTACGTAGAAGCGCTTATCTGGATCTAAACCATAATGTTCAAATGTAGCGCGACGTTCATCTTCACCTAAAGGTGCTCCGTGCGAAGCGTTACTATTAGATTTAGTTGGTGCACCATAGCCAATAATCGTTTTAACTTCAATAATAGATGGTTTTTCACTTGATTTGGCTTTTGCTATCGCAGCATCAATCGCTTCAATATCATTACCTTCTTCAACTAAGATGTGTTCCCATCCATAAGATTCAAAACGCATTTTAATGTCTTCTGAAAAGGCTTTATCTAACTTACCATCTAATGATATATCGTTAGAATCATATAAAACAACGAGTTTATTAAGTCCTGTATGCCCTGCTAAAGAAGCAGCTTCATGAGAAATACCTTCCATTAAGTCTCCGTCTGAAGCAAGCACATACGTATAATGATTAATAATATCGTTGTCAGGTTGATTGAGTTTACCAGCTAAGTGATGTTCAGCCATTGCCATACCAACTGACATAGCAAAACCTTGTCCTAATGGACCAGTTGTAACTTCAACACCATCTGTATGTCTAAATTCCGGGTGCCCAGGTGTTTTAGAGTCCCATTGTCTAAATTGCTTTAATTCTTCTAACTCAAGCCCACCTGAAACGTGAAGCAAACTATAAAGCAATGCAGAACCATGACCAGCAGATAGTACAAAGCGGTCTCTATTAAAATAATCTTTAGATTTTGGGTTGAAATTTAAGTGTCTCGTCCATAGTGTATAAGCCATTGGAGCAGCACCCATTGGTAATCCAGGATGTCCTGAATTAGCCTCTTCAATCGCATCTATGCTAAGTGCTCTAATCGTATCAATTGCTAATTGATCTTGTTTGTTCATCATCGTATGACTTCCTTTCTTGTCCAAATACATCCTCATTATTATTATACCTGATTACAAGTTATAATATCTAAGAATTATACTATTAAGTATTTATATTTGAACTACCTACAGCGAACCTTCAAAGTTTACGCTTTGATAAAAGTTCATTTTAGGAAAAATTATTTGTTTTTATCTTCTCGAATACGTTTTACTTTATCAGGGGTAACATCATTTCCTTCAGGATCGATAACTTTTGTATTTTCAATTTGACTCTTGAAACTTTTTCTAAAAGACTCTAAATATTTACTTCTTAATTTAGATTGTTCCTTAGCTTCTTCTTCAGTTAACCCTTCATTCTTCTTTTTCTTAGCAAGTTCATTGATTCGATTAATTTGATCTTTCTCTAACATGCTTACACTCCTTATCGTTCATTTTCTTTACAAGAATATACCAAAAAGTACAAGTTAAACCAAATAGTTCAACTTGTACACGTTATAGTAGAAGTATGAGAATGTAAGATGCGTACGACACGTTCGGTTTAAAGTCTAATTTAAGAATCTACGTTCGGTAATTTATGATCTGTCATTTGATAAACTTGTTCGCTATCCGAAGCATTTACTTCCTCGCTCGCTGTGATAAAATAAGTGAAGAAAAAGCCCATAGATACAACAAAAACCGACATATAAATCATGAAAGAATCTTTTAATTGTTTAAGCATGATAACCTCTCCTTAGAACGTTTGTTTGTGTATTTAATATATCAGAACATATATTCCTAGTCAACACTTTAACGAACAAATGTTTGTAAAGTTTTGTTTATCATGCTATAATTGACTTAAATAAATCGAAGGAGTGCCTATTATGAAAGAACTAACTAAACGACAAAGTGAAATATACGAGTTCATTAAGCAAATCGTCCAATCAAAAGGGTATCCACCAAGTGTTCGTGAAATAGGTGAAGCTGTAGGTTTAGCATCTAGTTCTACAGTTCACGGTCATTTATCTCGACTTGAAGAAAAAGGTTATATCAGACGCGATCCTACTAAACCACGTGCAATTGAAATTGTTACCGAACAAATAGGCGAACCTATTAATATGGAAGAAACAATTCATGTTCCTGTAATAGGTAAAGTTACAGCTGGTGTTCCAATTACAGCAGTTGAAAACGTAGAAGAGTATTTCCCTCTTCCAGAACACTATACATCAACACATAATAGTGACATTTTTATACTAAACGTTGTCGGTGATAGTATGATAGAAGCTGGAATTCTTGATGGTGACAAAGTGATTGTACGTAGTCAAAATATTGCGGAAAATGGTGATATCATCGTAGCTATGACCGAGGAAAATGAAGCTACAGTTAAACGATTCTTCAAAGAAAAAACACGCTATCGTCTGCAACCAGAAAATAGCGCGTTAGACCCGATTTATTTACAACATGTAACCGTATTAGGTAAAGTCGTAGGATTATATAGAGAAATGTAATAGGTGCAAAAAAAGAGAACCAATTTAATGGTTCTCTTTTTTAATAATTCATTTTAAGTGAAGCACGATTTAACTGTATAAATGTTTAATTTTTGTCAGATAAAATATCTTTAACTTGTTCTAATATATCTTTGTCATTGTTATGTTCTTTAAATCTCATATCATCATCCTCTACTAACTTGTTCCCATTCTGAGATACTATCAAACCGACTATCCGGTATAATTTTCAGTCCAGTAAGGAGATTTCTCATCATTAAATGAAACACCTACGCCTAGAGATTGATATGAAGGCTCAAGAATATTTTTACGGTGCCCAAGTGAATTCATAAGACCGTGATGCGCTACAATACTATTATTCTGACCATGAGCCAAGTTTTCTCCGGCAGAATTATAATCATGGCCATCGTTTTTAAGTCTATCAAATGGCGATAGACCTTTTAACGAGGTATGATCAAAATAATTATGCTTTGCCATATCTTGGCTATGTTTGCGAGCGGTTTGAGATACACTTCCTGAATAAGATAATGGAGGTAACTCATGTTGAACGCGCTCAGCATTAACTAAATCGAAGTTCAGTAATTCAAAACCTTCTTTTAAGGACTTAGACGGACTACCGTATTGGTCACTTAATTGATGTTCCAATTTTTTACTTACAATCAGCAACCCAGTTAAACTATTACCACGATGCTTATCGTAGAATGCAGAGATATAGGTACCATCCTTAGAAAAAATATCGTGATCGTGGTTTAAGACAATTCGATATTTACCTTTATCAATTTCATCAAGTGGCTTACCTAGTCTTTGTCTTACGACATCCTTAGGTGTCATATATTTAATTTTATTTTTAGAAGATATTATATTTTGGTTCGTATATAAACCGTGTACTTTATTGTCTAAATAACTTACCATTACAAACCCTTGATACTGATTATGATACGTATACCATTTATTTCCATACTCATTACGTGTCTCACGTTGAGGCTTACCTAACTTTTGTTCAACAGTTTGTTTATCCATGTTGAGTTGAATGTTGCGCACGGCAAAGGGTTGTTCTTTAGGGGTCTTTAATGGCTCATCATGGGTGTTTGATGTCATTGATGCTATTTTATGATCAGCTTTTTGATACAAATCTTCCATAAACTTAGGAGAATGAGTAGGAATTGTGATCATAAGTACTAAAAACAAAAGGATATATAATGTTAGTCTTCTAATCGTACTTCACCGCCTATAACGCGTTAGTCTCTATCGCCGTTAAAAATTGAGTTACGCACAATCACATAATCAACTTTGCGTAAAGATTCTAAGTCTTTTCCACCAGCGTAAGAGATAGAACTTTGTAAATCTTGTTCCATTTCCACAAGTGTATCATTTAAAGAACCTTTATGCTCGACAAACATTTTTTTACCTTCAACGTTTTTGTGTTCGCCTTTTTGATACTCTGAAGCACTTCCAAAGTACTCTTTATATAACTTACCTTCGAGTTCTACTGTTTCACCTGGCGATTCTTCATGTGCCGCGAATAATGAGCCAACCATTACCATCGATGCACCAAAGCGAATTGATTTTGCAATGTCACCGTGTGTACGAATGCCACCATCTGCAATGATTGGTTTACGAGCAGCTTTACTACATAAGTTAACAGCAGCTAATTGCCAACCGCCTGTTCCAAAACCTGTCTTAATTTTAGTAATACATACACGACCTGGACCAATACCAACTTTTGTTGCATCGGCACCCGCGTTTTCGAGTTCACGAACGCCTTCAGGTGTACCTACATTACCTGCGATAACGAAAGTATCAGGTAGGTGCTTTTTAATATGTTTAATCATATTAATAACAGCATCAGAATGACCGTGTGCGATGTCGATTGTTATATATTCAGGTACAACATTTTCTGCTTTTAGTAATTCAATAAAATCGTATTCGTTTGGTTTTACACCAACTGAGATAGAGGCAAATAGTCCTTTCTCTTGCATACGCTTAGCAAAAGGTATGCGACCCGCTTCGTCAAAACGATGCATAATATAGAAGTAATCGTTTTGTGCAAACCATTCTGCTAAAGATTCATTCATTACCGTTTGCATGTTTGCTGGCACAACCGGTAACTTAAATCTGCGAGAACCAAACTGAATCGTAGTATCACATTGTGAACGACTTGTCACAATACATTTATTAGGAATTAGTTGAATATCTTCATAATCAAATATTTTCATTAAAAAAGCCCCTTACTTATTTTTAGTCCTTAGATAATATACATGGTTTTACTATTAAAGTAAATAAGTAGGCGCTTTGTTCATAAATTTGCTATATTACCAACTCGATTTTTTGACACCAGGAATTTGACCTTTATGCGCATATTCTCTAAATGAAATACGGGACATTTCAAATTTTCGTAATACACCTCTTGGTCTACCCGTAACTTTACATCTACGTGTTAAACGTGTTGGTGATGAATCTCTCGGAAGTTTGCGCAACGCTTCATAATCTCCTTTAGCTTTAAGTTCACGTCTTAAATCTGCATATTTTGCTACAAGTTCTTCTCTTTTTCTTTCTTTAGCTATTTTAGATTTTTTAGCCATAAATTATTACTCCTTTTCTAAATCGTAATTATTACGTTTTATAATATAACACATTTATGAGTGAAAGCAATAGCTTAATTTTCTTTTTTAAAAGTAAATTTGAATTAAACATTGCAGTCGCGGTATTTATATGCTATTATAATGAATCGTAAACAGTCCTATTCAAGAAAGGAAGTCATATTATGCGTATTAACGTTACTTTAGCATGTACAGAATGTGGCGATCGTAACTACATTACAACTAAAAACAAACGTACGAATCCAGAGCGTATTGAAATGAAAAAATACTGCCCAAGATTAAATCGTCATACATTACATCGCGAAACAAAATAATTTAACATATAAACCTCATCTCATTTTTCAAACTACGACAAAGAGGTTATTGCATATTAAAAAGCTAAGGCTCTCACATGTATTTGTGTTCATTGAGCCTTAGCTTTTTTAATTGACTATTATATAGTAGAAATACGTCACTTTAGACGTTACTACATAACTATAACGTTGAAATGATGACCATCTATATCTGTGAATACGCCCCCATAGTAGCCATACGACATCTCACCTGCTACCTTAATTTCACCACCACTTTTACTAACGTTTTCCATCAATTGATGAAACGTATGTTTATCATTAACCGAAATAGAAATTAAAGCGTTCGCATGATGCTGAGTAAGTTCACTCTGAGCGAAATGTGCAAACCGTGTTTCATGTATGAGCATGATAACATTACTTGATGATGTTCGAGCAGCAAATAATTCATGTTCATTTTCTGGTTGCGTCTGAATTTCAAAACCAATTGCTTCATAAAATGCCTTACTTTTACCTAGATCTTTTACTGGTAGATTCGTCCACGTGTGATCAATCATCTTCAATTCCCCACCCTTTTAAAGATTAAATTATAACACTTCCACTACTTCTCATTTTCACATTCCTATACTAATAGAAAGTAAACACAAAAGATATGTTGTATTATACCAAATATTACTTAAATTTAGAAAATTGCGTAAATTAATTCATATATTACTCAAAATTGTATTGAATATTAACACTTTAAAGCGTACAATTATAGAAATACTAAAACTTAGATATAGGGAGATAAAGAAATGGAAGAAAATAAAATGCAGAGAGGGTTGAGTTCGCGGCACATATCAATGATTGCTATTGGCGGCGCAATTGGTACTGGACTATTTGTAGCCACTGGTGGCGTCATTTCTCAGGCTGGTCCTGGTGGTGCGATCTTAGCATACCTAATCATAGGGGTCATGTTGTACTTCTTAATGTCATCAATTGGAGAGTTAGCTACATTCTATCCAGTATCAGGATCTTTTAGCTCATACTCATCTCGCTTCATCCATCCATCGATGGGGTTTATAATGGGTTGGCTCTACTGGGCCATCTGGTCACTCGTAGCAAGTGTAGATATTATCGTTGCTTCTAGTGTGTTGAATTATTGGTCGACATTCCAATTCATGTCACCTGTTTGGTGGAGTATCATATTTTTATGTTTATTGTTCTTATTAAACATTTTATCTGTAAAAGCATTCGGTGAAGCTGAATTCTGGTTATCACTGATTAAAGTAATCACAATCATCGTCTTTATCGTATTAGGGATTTTAACGATTTTCGGTATTTTAGGTGGTAAAACATATGGATTCGGTCACTTTACAACTGGAGAAGCACCTTTCGTAGGTGGTATTTCAGGATTCCTAAGCGTGCTACTCATTGCAGGATTTTCTGTTGGGGGAACTGAAGTAGTCGCTGTTACAGCTGGAGAATCAAACAATCCTGGTAAATCGATGCCGAAAGCAATTAAACAAGTATTCTGGAGAATTTTATTATTCTATGTGTTATCAATTGCAGTTATCTCAGCAATCATTCCATATACAGATCCAATGCTTTTAAATAAATCAAGTTCTGTTAACCAAAGTCCTTTTACAATCGTGTTTGACCGTGTAGGTATTGCATTTGCAGCGTCGGTCATTAATGCAGTTATTTTAACATCACTATTATCTGCAGCGAACTCAGGTATTTATACGACGAGTCGTATGCTTTTCTCAATGGCTCATGATCGACAAGCACCTAAATTCCTGGGTAACTTAAACGCTAAGACAAAGTTACCTATGTCGGCTTTATTCACAACTTTCATTGTCGTATTAGCTGTCATCGTTTATGCGAATTTTAATGAAAATAGTGTTATGAATTTACTTAATATCATCGGATCACTCGTTATTTTTGTTTGGGCTTCTAGTATTTGGGCGCAAATTAGAGTACGTCGTGCTATAAAGGCACAAGGCAAAGATATTAATAAATTATTGCCATATAAAGCGCCTTTTTATCCAATAGGTCCAATCATAGTTATCTTAACATTAATTTTCCTATTATTTGGTAACTCATTTAATGCAATCATTCATTTAGATTTTTATAAGGTATTCCAGAACTTCTTACCAATTATCATTATGGTTGCAATCTTTTTCATTCATAAGATTGTTAGAAAGACATCTTTTATCAAAATCAAAGATATCGATCTTTCAGAGCATGAAGTTCACAAATAAGTTCATAGAACACTCATTAAGGTAGGTATCAGAAGTCGTGATGGCTTCTTACCTACCTTTTTCATTTTCAAAAAGCATGCGCAGTTTAAATTAAGTTAAAAAGATAATATTTCTCATCTTTTAAAAATATAGTATAATAATAGTAAGGAATATCGTGCAAAGGTGGAGTTGTCATGGTAGGTCAAACGAATTTATTTGATGACGTCATGAAAGAAGAAGAACGTTTTGTAATTGTTGTTCAATCACTTGAAGAGAAACATGGTCAGTTAATTAAACGTACGTTACGAGAATATGGAAGCTTAACGCATGATCAAATGGAACGTTTATTCGACCATTTAAAGGACTTATACTTACACGAACCATTTGCAGAAAAGCAATCGGCGTTTTCGATTACGGTATACACGAACCTAGATTACGCTGCAGACCAAATTTATGCACTTGTCAAAAGACATCGTGGTAAGCATGAATGGACACACACAGCTAAATAAATACTAAAAAGTCGTGAGCATTATATGACTGAGGGTAAATTTCTCAAGTCATTTATTGTCTCACGACTTTATATTTATAATTGGATTAACTTTTCTAAGGCATGTGGAATGCCATCTGAATCATGATCTAGCGTAATATCATCCGCTATGTCCTTTAAAGCTGGAATCGCATTACCCATCGCGATGCCACGGCCTACTACTTGAAGTAACGTTGTGTCATTCGAACTATCACCAAATGCGACGATTTTTTGCATAGGTACATCTAGTTTGGTCGCTAAATGTGTAATAGCTTCACCTTTAGAAACAGACTTAGCCATAAATTCTAAGAAGAATGGCTTACTTGTAGTCACATCAATGTCATCATTAAAGTTACCCTTTAGTGTTTTAAGAACCGTTTCAATGTTCGCCTCATAATCTACGCCCATCGCTTTTGGTACATCTTCATTTATGTACGCTTTAATATCAGCTACCTTCTTAAGCGGCAATCCAGTGATCTCAGATTCAATCTGTTCATATTCATGATCACCTTCAATGATGATTTGACCATCTTTATAAGATAATGGTAAAAAGCCTTTCTCGCGGCAATAATCTACAATTTGATCTAAATTTGGTTTAGAAATAAGATTACTATCAATTTCCTTCTCCGATTTAACTTCAATGGTTTTAGCACCGTTATAACTAATGATGTAACTATTAAACTCATCCATCTTTAGTTCTTTTGCTACAGGTAACATTCCTTCAGTTGGACGACCAGAAGCGAGTACGACTTTGTAACCCTTTTCTTGAAGGTCAATTAAGTACGCTTTCGTTTTAGCGCTGACTTTATTTTCAGATGTCATCAATGTGTCATCCATATCCATAACAATCATTTTATAGGTCATGTGACGAAACTCCTTTCTAATTCAATCTTTATTTTACTAGAAAGTAGCATCTTCGTATACGACTTTGGCTTTAACACCCGCTTCATTAATCGTAACGAACTCTGTCTGACAATCTTTGAACGCTTGTTTAAGTTCTCTTACAAACGCACCACTGTCTTCCTTATTAATTAATGTAAGCATTGTAGGACCTGCACCACTTAGAACTGTTGCATAAGCATGATGGCGCGCACCAATCTCTTTAATTTCAGCCATTTCTTTGACTAAATGACTACGGAATTGCTCATGAAAGCCATCTTGCATCATCAGTTTTCCTGCTAATTTATAATCATGTTGAATTAAAGCACTAATCATCGTGTTACTAATCGCACTATATTGAACAGCTTCTTGATAATTAAACGCGTCTGGTAATACGTTACGGGCATCTTCTGTTCTTAACTCATAAGATGGAATAGTTAAAACTACATCCACTTTTGGCGTATCGATATACGAAATATCCGTCGTATTTTTTTGACTATTATAATACCCCACAACAAGGCCACCATAAATAGTAGGTGCAACGTTATCTGGATGTCCTTCGATTTCAGTTGCGATTTGAAGTAATTCATACTTCGATAATTCAAGCTCTGTGAAGAAGTTTGTAATGTATAAACTTGCTACGAGTGCTGAAGCAGAAGATCCTAGACCTCGGGCTAAAGGAATTTCACTACGCATTTTAATTTCAAGGTTCGGTAGCGTTACATCAAACTTAGAAGCGACCTTATGCGCGATTTGATACATATAATGATCGGAATTCGTAGGTAAACCTTCAAGATTAGGACCCTCATGTACAAAACGCCACGAATCACCTTCAATTACTTTTGCTTCTATCGTTAAATATTTATCTAATGCCATACCAATCGAATCAAAGCCAACACCCAAATTGGCTGTCGAAGCTGGTACTTGTAAAAGTAACTTTTCTTTCATGTTACTTTAAAGCATTCTCGATATATTCAATAATTTTGTCTTTGTCGTTCGGCAATGGTTGGATTGGGTTTTCCAATAAATCGATTGCTGTATCAGGGTCTTTTAAGCCATTACCTGTTAATACAGATACGACCTTAATCCCTTTCGGTAATTTACCTTGACGATGTAATTTAATTAAGCCTGCAATTGAAGCGTTACTCGCTGGTTCACTAAAAACACCTTCGTTTTTAGCCATCAATTGATACGCTTCTAAAATTTCTTCATCCGTAACACTTTCAATTAGGCCATTTGACTCATCTAGGGCTTTTAAAGCTTTATCCCAACTCGCAGGGTTACCAATACGAATCGCTGTCGCAACCGTTTCAGGGTTCTTTACTACTTTATTTTGAACGATTGGTGAAGCACCTTCAGCTTGGAAACCGTATAAAGTTGGACGCCCTGATTGATGCTTGTCATCAAATTCTTTAAAGCCTTTCCAATACGCCGTAATATTACCAGCATTACCTACTGGAATAGATAATACATCCGGCGCTTGACCATCTAATTGTTCCACGACTTCAAAGGCAGCCGTCTTCTGACCTTCGATACGGAATGGGTTTACAGAGTTCACAAGTTCAATATCACTATTTTCTGCAACTTCTTTAACAATTTCTAATGCCTCATCAAAGTTACCATCGATAGAAACGATTTCTGCACCATACATCACCGCTTGAGATAGTTTACCTAAAGCAATTTTACCCTCAGGGATAACGACAATGGCTTTCATACCAGCGCGGGCAGCATAAGCTGCAGCTGAAGCTGATGTATTACCAGTTGACGCACAAATGACAATCTTCTTACCTGCTTCTTTAGCTTTCGTAACGGCCATAACCATGCCTCTATCTTTAAAAGAGCCAGTCGGATTCAACCCTTCAAATTTAACGTACAAGTCTATGTCAAGCATTTCTGACATCTTATCACAATAAATTAATGGTGTATGCCCTTCGTTTAACGAAACTTTTGGTGTATTTTCATCAAACGGTAAATATGCTTTATATTCTTCTACTAAACCTTGCCATCTTTTCATAACAAATCAATTCCCTTCAACTGGATAAACTTTTTCGATTTCAAAACCTTTAGCTTCAAGTTCTTTTACTGGTGATTCGTCTAAACCAACAACTAGAATGCTTGCTGTAGAATCGTCACGATCTTTGACCTTTAAAGTTTTGTGCAAAGGTAACGCGGCTTTAATGTCATCTTCTAATTGAAAAGCCTCTTTGCCTTGATTATGAACCACAATGTAGAAACTTTCCTTAGATTTAAGTTTAGTTTCATCACCTGACTCCATCATTTCTTTCGTTTCATCTGTTTTAAGTTCAAAATGAGGCGGTAATGTGTGTAAGTTAGATTCAAATTGAAGTGCAACGTTTAATAAATCACTTGCTACGGCACTACCTGTAGCTAAGCTTCCAGCACCTTTACCGTAGAACATCGTTTCACCTACAGCGTCACCAATGACATAAATTGCATTAAATTCATTTTCTACAGATGCAAGTTGATGTTCCTTACGAATTAAAGTAGGTTCAACCGAAGCTTGAACGCGCCCTTTGTCATACGTTCCTTTACCAATTAATTTAATTTTATAGCCTAATGCATCTGCTAGCGCGATATCGTCGGTTGTTACTTGACTGATACCTTGGCATTTAACATCTTCTAAACGAATTACTTGGTTAAATGATAAATAAGAAGTGATTACTACCTTACGTGCTGCATCGATACCTTCTACATCGTCTGTAGGGTCAGCTTCAGCAAAACCAAGCGCTTGAGCCTCGTCTAAAGCATCTTGATACGAAGCATTTTCCTGGGTCATTTTAGAAAGAATGAAGTTAGATGTGCCGTTTAAGATACCCATAAATTTACTAATATTATTCGCATTTAAACCATTGTTTATGGCGTTCACGATTGGGATACCACCCGCAACACTGGCTTCAAATTTAAGGGCTACACCATTCGCTTCAGCTAAATCTTCTAATTCTCGTAAATGAACGGCTAATAAATCTTTGTTTGCTGTAATGACGTGTTTACCTGATGATAAAGCTTGTTTAAGCCAATCTACTGTAGATGTGATACCACCCATAACTTCGATGACAATATCTACTTCTTCATCATTTAAAATGTCCTCAACATTTTCTGTTAAATGATATTGGGTAATATTAATAGGACGCTTCTTAGACTTACTACGCACTAATATATGTTTAATATGTAATTTCTTACCTATCGTATCTTGAATTTGTTGTTGATTCTCCTCAATGATTTTAACAACGCCTGATCCAACTGTACCTAGACCGAGTAATGCGATGTTTAATTGTTTCATAATCAATTCCCCCAATGTGTTCTTTTTAAAAATACAATTGTATAGTTGAAAAATACGAGATTATGGTTTAGTATAATTTCATTACTTACTTTTGTAAAGTTCGAAATTTTTAGAAAATACAATATAATAATAGCATTATTACGTTAAAAACTAAACTCATTTTTTAATTTGTCATGGAAGGTGTTTGTTAACTATGAAAGTAGCAAAATTCGGAGGCAGTTCTGTCTCAAATGCATCTCAAATCAAAAAAGTTCTAAATATTGTGAATGAGGACGCTGATCGTAAGATTGTCATCGTATCAGCCCCTGGTAAAAGATTTAAAGAAGATGTTAAAACAACTGATTTACTTATTCGTTTGTATGAGAAAGTTATGAATAACTTAAATTATACGAATAAGAAGCAAGAAATTATTGATCGCTTCAAAGATATCGTCGAAGAATTAGATTTAAAGCATGATATTTTACATACTATTGATGAGACTCTAGAGCATCACATTAAGACACTTAAAAATGAACCTGAGCGTCTCCTTGATGCGTTACAATCTTGTGGGGAAAACTTCAACGCGCAATTAATTGCCGAGTATAACAACAACCAAGGTATCCCAACGCGTTATATTTCACCTAAAGAAGCAGGTATCAAAGTTACAGACTTACCTGGTAATGCAATGATTCTTGAATCATCTTATGATGAAATCTATAAACTACGTGAATATAAAGAAAAGCTTATTATTCCAGGGTTTTTCGGCGTATCTGAGTCGAATTACATTGTGACTTTTCCAAGAGGAGGCTCTGATATCACAGGTGCAATTGTAGCTAGAGGCGTGCGTGCGTCGCAATATGAAAACTTTACGGATGTTTCAGGTATATTTAAAGCTAATCCGAATATCATTCAGGACCCAGAAATGGTTGAGGAAATTACGTATCGAGAAATGCGTGAGTTATCATATGCAGGCTTCGGCGTCTTTCATGATGAGGCATTACAACCGCTTCACAAGGATCGCATTCCAGTCGTAATTAAAAATACGAACCGCCCGCAAGACCGTGGCACTTACATCGTTCATGACAGAGAAATTAACACTTCAAATATCATATCAGGTATTAGTTGTGACAAAGGATTTACAAGTATTAACATTAAGAAATATTTAATGAATAGACAAGTTGGTTTCACGAATAAAGTCCTTAGTGTTCTTGTTGAAAATGATATTTCATTTGATCACATGCCTTCAGGTATTGATAACATCAGTATTATCTTACGTTCTGATCAAATTAAAGGTAAAGAGCGTAAAGTATTAAATGAGATTCGTAAACGTTGTGATGTTGATGAGTTAAGTATCGAGGATGATTTAGCAATTCTTATGATTGTTGGCGAAGGTATGAGTCAAGTTGTAGGCACAGCTAACAAAATTACGCAATCATTAGCGAACGCAAACATTAACTTGAAGATGATTAACCAAGGGTCGTCAGAAATTTCGATGATGTTTGGTATTTCGATGCATGATGCTGACAAAGCAGTTCGTACAACATATCAATACTGTTTCCCTAGATAATGAATAAACCACACACAATGTAGCGTTAACATACATTATGTGTGGTTTCTTTTATGTTGGTCGACAACATCTTGAATAATTTTCTCACCAACTACGAGTTTTAGGGTTACAAATTGAAAGTAACTTAGATTATCTATTAAATTACGATAGTTCTTATGTTTAATTAGTTTAAAAGGCTGATTCAATTCATACATAAGTACAATTTCTGGTTTTATATAATCGACATTCCATTTAAGTGAATGATAGTAAATATTTTGTTCAGGCATTCTGATATCTCGATCTAATCGATAAATCCAATCATTATTGTCTACATCATAAATAATGATCGATAAAATTTGCTTACCGTCATCAAAAATATCTAAACCACTAATAAGATTGTAATCAACTTTTGATTGATCGATATATTCATGGTTCTTAATAAATCGAATGTCATATTTATTTGGAATAAGTTTGATAATCTTAGAAATACGGTCTCGATTAATACATATTTCAATTAATCCATTATATTTAAGTTCGTCATATAAAAATAAATTTGTAGCTATATCACCGTGGAATTTGAAATCATTAGGTGCACGGCGGATCATTTCCTCTATTAATTGAATGGCACTTTGATCAGTTTGTGTCATGTTGTCACCTCCATAGTAAACGCTTACATCACGGTACAGTATACGTTATCGCCATCTATCATTCAACACATGCATCTATTAATTTCAAAAAACGTCAAAATATAATTTATATCATTTAGAATTAGTTTTAATGTCATTACTATTTAACAGGTAAATATCTTTAGCTTGTTTACTTAAATACGCTTGTATATCAGCGTATACTGAGTCTTCGCCCTTAGAATTGTCACAATTGCTCGTACAAGAAACGTTTTTAAAGTAAGCTGTGATCTCGATATTATTTAAATGACGATTTTGAGTAATGTCGTGGATATATCCCGCTTCCCTATTAACGACACCATCTGGAATGATAATGTCCAATTTAGAATGTTTAGCTACATAAGCCATGACGTGCGTCGATGCACTCAAAATAGATACTTCTTTATTTTGATTACTTATCTCGTCTATTACCTCTAGACAACTTGGATGATAATCAAGCGCAATGATGTCACCATTTCCAAATTTTTCTATAACGTCCTTTATATTTATTTGCGAAATATTTTCCATTTAAAATTCCTCTCTTTTAAAATATCTAGAGTTCCAATTATTCAATTAACTAAAAATGTGTTAGTATAGTAAAAATCAATGATTTTATTATATTGTGTCATTAAATCCATTTTATAATGGTATTTACTTTTAAAATAATAATAAATTTATTATAATCGAATGGTACCGATAAATAATTTATAGGGGTGAAATTTATGACATCAGCTAATCAGGTAAACGCATCTATCATATTTGAATATGAATTGAAACGTAAAAGTCTAATTAGTGAAATTAAAAAGAAATATGGTTTAAAATTGAATGATTTTATCTTTCTGCATCATTTGAGCACCTGTGATAGCAATAGAATTCCATTAAATGAAGTTAAGAAATCACTCACATTTAGTTTAATGGAAATCCATAAGTCACTAACAGCTTTAACAGAAAACCAAATTATTGGGAAAGAACGCTCTTTAGAAGACGAACGTAAGGTTTTCATTACTATTACTGAAAAGCAAAATAAACATATGCACAAATTGCTAGATGAATTTGATGCATTAATCCAAGACATCATGAATGAAAACCAATAGTAGAAAAGCAAACAATTTATGTTAAAAGTTGTTTGCTTTTCTAAATAACTTTTATATGTAATTTACTTAACCATTCACTTAATATTTAGATAATAAACATGAAACGCACCGTTAGAGATTTTTAACTTCCCTTAACAGTGCGCTTTTTTTATTTCCATAAATTTAAATGGTTACGTTTCGCTTCTTCTTGAGCTTGCTCAAGTTTATCTCGATACTTATCATTTGGCGGGTAGAATTTAGCCCGCGCCAAGCCTTCCGCTACAATTTTCTCATTATACATGTCGTTATCATTCATCCACACATACGCTAACGTACGATCATATTTATCATGCGGTTCTTTGTCGTACTCGAGATATACATGCTTGTGCGTTAAGGCCTTTTTCGTATAATTCGATGCCTCTTTACCGTACGGTTGAACAGGTGTGTTCGGTTTGACGGTTTCCGGTGTATCGACACCAATTAACCTTACTGTTAATCGTTCATTATCATCCGTTGTCACTTTAATGGTATCACCATCGACAACGCGTTCTACATAAACCTTTTGCTTATCTGAATCAGAATGCGTTTGTTCAGATTTAAAAGGCCCACTTTGGTTAATGAACTGAAATATTAAAACAATAACGATGATTGCACCAAGAATTAAACCTGAGGATAATTTTTTAGATTTCATAGATGTTTCACCTCTCATTACATTCTGATTAATCTTAAAGTATTTCGATGTTTCCGTCAATGAAATGTGAATAATTATACGTTACTATACGCTTGCATTTCTATGTGTATTAACCACAAAAATGTTATACTTAGTGTGTTAAGGAGTGAAAGCGTTGAATATTAAACAAGAGAACACAATTACCGTCATTGCTGTAATTGTTGCTATGATTATTGGTTTAGCGTTGCAAGCGATCTTTAAATTACCGTTAATCGTCGCTGCAATCATTGGCATACTTCTAGGTCTTCTAGTTGGCTATATCATGATGCTCGTTCGCCATAAAAAGAATAAAAATAATCGACATGACTAACTTAAAAAAGCAGGTATGTAGACATATACAAACCTGCTTTAATTATTTCACTATTCACTTATAACTTTTAATCGTTCATGCCATACCCAGTAGTTCGCGGCATGATCATAAACCCGGCACCAACCATCAACAATCTCATAAATATAAAACAACTGGTAACCGCCATACGTTTTCTGCGTTTTAATCCACGATTCACCTTCTCGCTCACAAATTGTAACGCCCTCGTCATTTGAGATAGCCAAACAGACATAATCATCATGAGCTGGATATCGACAAGGTGGCATGGCGCCAGCAATAAATTCCACATCGTTATCTTCATTCTCCTTATAATCATTCATTTTCATATAAGAAGAAACTTTGTCATAAATGACTTTCATGTCATTGCGGTGGTAACCGCATTTTTCTAGGATGTTACCTGGATCTTGCTTATCCGCCTGCAATTGCTGATGACCTGGCAAGTGCGTGTAAGGATTAATCCCCCACTTATCACACAAGTAAGCCGTGATCTTGCACGTATTCTCAAACGATTGCTTCGTTCGCGCAACATCGTTAAAGTAACAAGCCTCAATACCTATCGCAACATCATTCGCATTGTCTTGATACCACTTGTTATCTAGTGTCACGTTATAAAGCACGTGCCATGCCTTCTCTTGAAAAGGCACGCAAATCACACATTCCTTATCGTCTACAAATACATGCGCTGACGCAGTACGACTTTCCTCAATGTTATAAGTATTACGATAATAATCTATGTTATTCTGAGCAGTCGCATCAATATTACCCGTATCATGAAAGACCATAAATAACGGTGTTTCGCGTGACAATCGCTCACCAGAACGTCTCGTTCCGAAAGGTAAATAATCTTGATAAACCTTAATGCCATTCCATTCTCCGATAAACGTTTTCGTCATAACGGATCCCCCTTTTTAAACGTAGATGCAGACTTAAGCCGTGCTTTAATTTGATCAGGAATCGGGATACCAAGCTCGTTGCAGTTCTCAATAATACTCGTACTTTCTGAAAAGACATAGTACAACACACTTCCATTGATAAAGATACCTTCTAAATTAAAGATGACATCTATAATATTCGCTACGATGACGATACATATAATACCAATTTTCTTAGAATAACCAACCATCGTGCGCTGACTCCATAGCGTACGATTTCGCCATGCTTTTAAAATACCCGTTAACATATCTAAGATAATCAGAAGTAGTAATGCGTAAAATAGTTGTTTATGACCTGAATAAAATAGTGTTGAAATTGAAAAGATGTACGTTTCATCTAAATTTGTCATATCATTCACTCCTTTTTCTATATATCGAAAAGGGTGTGATGAAATGTTCAAACGAATCGAAAGAGCGTGAGACACTACGTCCCACGCTCTATTCATTGCTTTCTTTTATTGTGGTTCTTCTTTCGCTTTTGCTCTATCTTCTTTCGTCATATGCACATAGCGCCAGTACATGAGACCTGTCGCGATTAACCATAATGGGAGGAACATAACGGCACCACGCGTTTCCTCACTAAAGCATAATAAAACGAATATAAATAAGAAGAACAATAATACGACGATGCCTGAAATATAGCCACCTTTGAGTTTAAATGTATTTTGCTTACGTTTCTTCTTATTTTTAAAAGCATATTTAATATAAGACAGTATAATAAGTACCCATACTAAGAGATACAATACTGTAGAAAGTGTTGTAATAAAGACGAACACAGCCATCGCATTAGGGAAAATAAAGTTTAATAATGCCGCCACAATTAAAATAGATGTTGAGATAAACATCGCGATGTGTGGCACCCCTTTTTTATTCGTTTTACCCATGACTGGCGGTGCTTGTTTGTCCTTTGCTAAACCGTATAGCATTCGACTATCAGAGAAGATACCACTATTTGTTGCAGAAGCGGCTGCGGTTAACACAACAAAGTTAATCACACCTGCAGCAAAAGGTATCCCGATGAGTGAGAATACTTGAACATATGGACTTGAATCAGAAGAAATTTTATCCCAAGGTGTCATCGACATAATGACAACGAGTGAACCTACATAGAATAATAGAATACGAATCGGTACACTATTAATCGCTTTCGGAATTGATTTCTCTGGATCTTTCGTTTCACCAGCAGTCACACCAATTAACTCAATCCCGATAAAAGAGTAAACTGCCATTTGGAACGACATTAGAAATCCAGTCATACCATTTGGAAAGACACCATTGCTCCAAAGATTCGTAAACGTCGCTTTACCGTGGGATCCTTGAAAGCCCATAAAAATAAATATAAGACCAACTACAATTAATGCAATAATCGTAATAACCTTAATCATAGAGAACCAGAATTCGATTTCACCGAATAAGCTAGCTCCAAACATATTAAAAATCATCAAAATTAGAACAATTAATAATACCGTTAACCAATTGGGTATCTGCGGAAACCAATACGAAACATATGTACCCATCGCGGTTAAGTCAGACATGGCTGATGTTATCCAACTCATCCAATACGTCCAACCTATTAAAAATCCAGCATAGTTACCCAAGTTATCGTTAGCGATATCAACAAACGATTTGTACTTCGTGTTACTAAGTAGTAACTCTCCTAGGCCACGCATAAATAAAAACAGTATCGCACCAATGATGAGATACGTAATGATAATAGACGGACCTGTTAATGCAATCGTTTGACCCGAGCCTAAGAATAGACCCGTACCAATCGCACCACCAATTGCTATCAATTGAATGTGGCGATTGCTTAATCCCCTTTGTAAATCATTTGCCATATTTAATTACCCCTTTGATTAGCGTTAAATAATTTATATTTATTTAGGAAACTATTTAACTACGGTTCAATGATAAAACATACAGATAATTATTGCAATTGTAATATTTTTTAATTTTCTAAAAATTTAGTTTAATACTTATTATAGATACGTTTTGATACAATCAACTTTTTTGAAATCGCTTTCTTTAGAAAGAGTGAAATTACACTTCGCGCACCTACACTCCTTTTCAAATAGAAAAAAGCTGAGGCACTCTTACTGCCCCAGCTCAAATTAAAGTTTTATCTACCTAGCACATTAATCCACTTATCTGGCTTCATGTAATCGAATTCTTCGGTAAATTGATAATCTGTCACGATATAATCCACATCATCGATGGCACTGATTTTGTAAGACGTCTCTTTGTCACGCTTCGTATAGTCCGTTAATAAATACGATGCCTTACTTTGCTTCAACATTAACGACGACACGATGGCCTCTTCCCACTCGTACTCATAAGCGTATAACGCATCGAACGCTCCACAAGATATAAACGCTTTATCAAAGACGAATTGTGAAATTAAGCTATTGGTCATTGAGCCACTAACAACATCCTGTTCGAAGTTCGTTTTTCCAGCTAACATAATGACTTCACCATCAATACGTTCTTGTTCAATCGCTTTGTTTAACTCAGCACACACTAGAATCGAATTCGTCACAAATGTAACAGACTTTAAGTTCTTAAGATATTGTGGCAAGCGGCCCGTCGTTGTACCACCGTCTATCACGACTACATCGCCTGAATCAATTAACGTGGCGGCGTAACTTGCGATCTGGTTCTTACTACTCTCTTGCTGCATCCACTTACGCTCAAAGGGCTTTTCCTTATTGGTATGGTTATAAGGTATTGCACCACCATGCACACGCGTGATGACCTTATCATCCTCTAATATTTGAAAATCTTTGCGTATCGTCTCAGGTGTCACTTGCAGGAAAAGCGCCATATCTTTAACGGTCACTTTATGATAATTTTTAACACGATTAACGATATATTGAAATCTTTCATTTTGATTATACATCTTTCTGTACTCCTATACGTGAATGGTATAATTGCCATTTTCCTGTTCGAAAACGGTGCAACATTACGAGAAAACGTAATGCTTCGTCTAAAATATTGATACCTATGATGCCTAAAATTCCTAGATGGAATTGAATGCCAAATAAATAAGAGAGTGGAATGGTTAGCACCCAAGTCGTTATGATTGATACAACAACTGGATAACGCACATCACCTGAAACGTTTAAAATATCTACAATGAGCGTATTTAAAGCGCGTACAGGCTCTAACAAAATAAAGCTTATTAATAAAATCATGACCCAGTCGAACACTGATTTAGGATGGAATAGATGTGGTCCTACGATAAACACAATTGCGATGACACAAAGCATGATAATAATGGATCGCATAAATGTTATTACGAGATGTCTTTTCACAAAGGTGTGTAAAAGTTGATATTTATAACGTGCGATGAAACGGCCAATGTAAATCTGACTCGCTACGCCATATGCCATAGCGACGCTGAACGAAATGCCTGCTAGAACGCCACTAATGGACTTAGCAGCAACCATCTCACTGCCAAGCATGGCGATAAACGCGGTTAAGAATACTTGAGACACGTTATAAGAAATTTGTTCACCCGCACCCGGCATTCCAAGTTGCACAATTGGATAAGCGATGCGTTTCTTTATTAAAAAGTCCTTTAATTGAGGTACGGCAATCTTCAAGATGAAATACGTTAAGCAGACTAATCCAATGACGCGACTGATGTTCGTTGCCCACGCGATACCATAAATCGGATCGATAAAGCCTTTAGGAACCACGAATAGTACCATCGCATTTAGGACGATGTTAATGACGTTGATCACAATTGAAACGATGGTAGACTGCTTAGGTCGATCGAGTGTCCTTAAGATTGTGCCTAAAAGCATATTCGTTGTATTCATGAACAATAGGTATAAAATCGTTTCACTGTAATGATACGTATCCGTGAAAATGTCACTCGGTACTTGTAAGACGTGTAAAATAGGTGTTAAACATAGTAGCACGATCCCAGCTAGAATGAGTGACGCGATTAGGTTAAAAGACATGCTATGGTATATTTCGTGTCGAATCAGGTGCTTTGATTGTTCTTTGTGATGAATCAGACGAATAGATACCCCGACGTGAATAATCGTGATGAAGAATGTCACCAATATCAAAAACTGATTGGATAAACCAACCGCTGCTGTCGCTTTACTGCTATAAACCGACAACATTAAGGTATCCATTTGATTCATCAATAAGAAGAAGAGTTGCTCTATTAATATCGGTATAAAGAGCTTTTGAAATTTATGTTTAGAGAGCCCCATCAAATTCGAGTACTTTCGTTTCAAATGGTTTATCTTTACGAAGCGTTATTTCACGAGCGCCTCGATTTAAGTCACCATAAGCATTGTAGCCACTGATACGACCGTAACCAAGTTTGATGCCATGGTAATCAATCATAAAATCATTACAATGATCGTGCCCTACAAAGACACCTTCAACATCGCCATTGATTAATAACTGTGTAAACATACCTGAATTTAACTTGGCGTATCCAAGCTCATCTTCAAAGATACCTCTAAAGTCTTCATGCTCGACATCGCGTATCGCCTCGTACTCTTGAAGTGCAATATGTGTGAACATGAGATTATGATGTGCGACGTCTTTATAAACGGTTTCTCTAAGCTCACGCATCCAATTGACGTGTTGTGGATGAATGTAGCTATATTCACCGATATGGTGCGGACAATAATCGCCACCATCAATGATATAAATCACATGTGATAGTTCGCCGTCCATCTCAATTTCAATGGTATAAGCTTCCTTATCGTCAACGATCAAACTGTGCTTTTTCTCAACATAGTTTTGAAAGCCCTTTTCAATCTCTCTAATGTCACCACGTGAAAAGCGTCCTTCTGTATCGTGGTTACCAAATGTCGTCGCAACCTTAACATCATATTGATTAATATATTCTACGAGTCGTTTATAAGTTTCATCAGAATGTACGATGCCCTCAGACCAAATTTGGTCGCCAGTCATAATAATTAAATCTGGTTGATAATAGCGAATCATATGATCAATTAACGTATACGTTTGTTGGTCTTTGTCATCGTGATGCGGACTTAAATGTAAGTCGGCTAGTTGTATGATTTTAAAGTTATCCATGATTACTCTCCTAACTATTCTTTAGTAGCGCCAATATTTGCGCCTTTTACAAAGTGCTTTTGCACAAAAGGTAATACCAGAATGGCCGGCACTAAAATGAGTACGATAACTGCCATTTGAAGTGAATCACCAGTGATGGTGATCTTATCTAACATTTGATACATACCAGACTTTTGTTTCAATGCATCTGAAATCGCTTGTTGTGTCGTCAGCATATCTTGTAACACAGTCGCAAGTGGCTTCAAGTCAGGGTTTCTTACGAAGAATGCACCTGTAAACCAATCATTCCATTGTGATACAGCATTGAATAGTGCAACCGTTGCGATAACTGGTTTACTCATTGGTAACACAATTCGCGTAAAGATTTGGAACTCGTTGCAACCATCGATACGCGCCGCTTCTTGGACACTATCTGGTAGTTGGTTAAAGAACGTGCGCATGATGAGTAAGTTATATACGCTATATAAAGACGGCAAGATATAAACCCAAATTGTATCCGTGATGTGTAAGTTGTTAAGTAGGATATATAAAGGTACCACGCCACCACTAAACAACATCGTAAAGAAGATAAAGAATGTAATCAGTCTTCTAAATGGTAATGTTTTAGATTTCAGTGCGTAAGCCGCCATTGCCGTAAGGACAACGCTAAGTATCGTACCTACAACAGTACGAAAGATGCTAATCATTAATGCATTAACGATGGTGCCCTTTTTGAAAAGCTCTCTAAAGTTATCAAGTGAAAATTCTCTTGGCCAAAAGTAGATGCCACCTCTTTCAGCATCTGTACCACTATTAAACGCTAAAGCAAATATGTTCAATAGTGGTAAGATGATGGATAATGAGAGGCCGATGATACAAATGTAAGAAATGATACGTACAATCATGCCGCTAATATCTTTTTTATGACTCATATTTCCAACTCCATCTTTAGAATCTTACTTTGGTATCTTCTTTCTTCATTTCCTTTTCAATCATGTCATCAAATTCTTTAATACCTGCGTCTTCAAGTTTTTGACGCGCTTCATCTAAGATCTTCTTAGCTTCGTCTTCAGATTTCGCATAGTAAGCGCGTTTGACAGCTTCGTCATAATTATCTAAAGCAATTTCAAGTTCCTCGCCGCGTTCAAATTTAGGTAAGAATGATTTCACAGTTAAACCATCAATGACTTTAGCGTTCTTAAGTTTCTCATCATAATCCCACATGTCAGCCATTTTCTCAGGATTTGTCTTCTTACCTTTTGCACGCGCGTTATCACCGTATTCGCGTTCACCAAAGTCCGCTTTACGATCAATATCAGTATAACCAAGGTGTTCAGCCCAATATGCACCTACACCGCGGAAACCACGTTTCTTCGCTTTATCAGGATTTTCTTCTAATTCACGAAGTACTTCTTTCTTAACGACAGGATTACCGTCTTTATTAAGCTCGTAGTCACGGCCTTCAATACCGTATTGCGCAAGTAATTTACCTTCACGACTTGCTAAGAAGTCTGCGAATTTAACGATATCTTCTGGGTGTTCCGTTGTTTTAGGAATTGACCAACCTGAGTAACCAGTTTTGTATGGTAGTTCCATTTGATATTTACCTTTAGCATTGTTTAACGGTCCCATTGGAATATATTTCATGCTTTGGTTCTCAGTTACATAGTTGTGTAATTCAGAAACAATACCGAATGAACCATTCACGATACCTTCTTTGGCTTTATTTTCTTCCATCGTACAGAATTCTGGGTGCATTAATTTCTTTTCCATGAGTTCGTGAACATGTTTCACACGTTTCATACCGTAATCTGTTTCAGCTTCGTGTTTCACTTCGCCATCTTTTTCCATAAATTTCTCATCAGCTGAACCAGTCCATACTAAGTCATTGTAGAACGGTGTACGGTCACTACCACCCCAAGCTGTTGGACCAATAGGTGTAACTGGTTTGCCATTGTCGTCTTTAAAGCCATGCTTCTTAATTTTTTCAGCAACTTTTTGCATATCTTCTGATGTTTTAACATCAGTTGGATCGATGTTTAATTTTTCAGCGATGTCCTTTCGAATGTAAGGCCCGCCTACTGTTTTAGGACCTGGGTCACCTGGTTTACGATTAACACTCATGTGCACAAAGTACGTGCCATCTAAATCGTCACGGAACATAATATTGTCTCTAGTATCTTGTGGTAAGTAGCCTTTTTCAAAGTACTTACTATAAACATCTGTATCTTTTAACATATCTGTTAAGTCTGTAAGCTGACCTTGCTTAGCTGCTTTCGTTAAGACTTTCATTTCAGGACGACCGCTATCATTTAAGTAATACGCGATGAAGTCAGGAAGGTCGCCTGACGCTAAACCTGATGTTAAAGCTTCTGTAGAATCATTACCTGAAGCTTTTTGAAGTTTTAATGTAATACCTGTTTTTTCTTTAATCTTCTTTTGAATTTCTGGATTCATTTCAGGTGACACGTCACCTTCACTTTCGAATACAAGTCCCGTAATCGTACGGTCAGCAATCCAAGTGTCTGGTTTACCTTTGGCATCTTCTTTACGTTTCTCTTCATCTTGTTTTTTGTCGTTGCCACATGCTGTAACGAATACTAATAACGTACATAACAATAAAGCGAAAATTTTCTTCATTTTTGATCTCCTTTTTAAAATAATGATGTGTCGAATTTACGAGAAGCAAGTTTATTCACTACAAGAACTAGAATGAGGCCTATCAAGCCTTGAATTAAGCCAATTGCTATCGCATAACTGAAATCACCTTGTTGAATACCTGTTCGTATAACGTAGGTATCAATAATTTCTGATACTGAAGCGTTACCAGGTGTCTTAAGTAAGTAGATTTGGTCGAACCCGGCTTTTAAAACATCGCCTAAAGACAAGATAAATAGAATGACCATAGTCGGAACTAATGACGGAATCGTGATGTAGATAATTTGTCTTACACGATTCGCACCATCTATCGCTGCAGATTCATAAATGTCTTGGTTAATGCCCATGATTGCCGCGAAATAAATGATTGAATTCCAACCAATGTCTTTCCATATATAACTTGAAAAGACAATACTTAAGAAATACTTCGGTTCCATAAGGAAGTGCGTTGAACCGTCACCACCAAATGTTTTAGCGATTTCGTTAATCAGACCAGTGTTCGGAGCTAAGATGCTATGCACAACACCAATAACGACTACCCATGATAAAAAGTGTGGTAGATATGTGATGCCTTGAAGAAAGCCACGTAAACGTTTAAATCGCGTTTGGTTGATTTCATTGAACATGATTGCAAGTATAACTGGGAATGGAAACGCGAGTACGAGCTTCACAAAACTAATCACAAGTGTGTTGATAATAATGCTATAGCTTCTAGAATCACCGAAAAATCGTTTGAAATATTTAAGGCCAATCCAATCGCCACCCCATAAACCTTTATCAAATCTAAATTCTTTAACTGATAGAATAAGACCTGACATCGGTAAATAGTTAAATATGAAAAAGAACAAAATACATGGTAATAGCATTAAATAAAGCATTTTGTGTGACCACATGCGTTGTAATAGCGATGCTTGATGTACACCTTGATTTGATTTCTTTGAAAATAGATTTAACATAGACGCACCTCCTAGACTTCTTGAGTTTGACGTTCAGTGACTTGATGCGTAGATGCGTTTTGAATAATGTCGCCTGATTCCTGGTCGAAAATATGAATGTCCTTTAAATTGAAGCCTAGATTTACATGATCACCAACGTTAAAGTGCACATATGAATCAGTTGATGCAATATAAGTTTCGTCGTTATAAACACAATATAGAAGCTGATTTGAACCAATTCGTTCTACTAACTCAATACGTGCTTCGTTTAACATAAAGTCGTGTTTGAATTGATCCGATGCTACCTTTTCAACAACAATGTGTTCAGAACGTACGCCTAAGGAAACATGTTCGTTGTTTAAATCTAGTTGTGTTTTAGGTACTTGAACAGAAGTATCTTTAGAAAATTCAAACGCTTGCCCTTTTAACGAGAAATCAAGCATATTCATCGGTGGTGTACCGATAAAGCCAGCTACAAACGTGTTTCGAGGTTGCTCGTAAATTTCTTGTGGTGTTCCCACTTGTTGTATGACACCATCTTTCAGGAGTACGATGCGTGTAGCCATCGTCATCGCTTCAGTTTGGTCATGGGTAACGTATATCGTAGTAGCTTTCATACGACGATGCAGGTCAATAATTTCAGCACGCATTTGATTTCTTAATTTCGCATCTAAATTTGATAAAGGCTCATCCATTAAGAATAGTTTTGCGTCTCTGACTATGGCACGGCCTAGTGCAACACGTTGGCGCTGACCACCTGATAGCGCTTTAGGTTTACGCTTAAGTAAGTGATCAATTTGTAGAATCTTTGCCGTTTCTCGAACACGGGCATCGTAATTTTTCTTCTTAATGCCTCTCATCTTTAAACCAAAAGCCATATTTTTATAAACACTCATATGCGGATACAACGCATAGTTTTGGAATACCATAGCGATATTTCGATCCTTTGGTTGAAGCTGGTTAATTACCTTACCATCAACTTTAATTTCGCCATGGGAGACATCCTCTAAGCCAGCGATCATACGAAGTGTTGTAGATTTCCCACATCCCGAGGGACCGACGAAGACGATAAATTCGTTGTCTTCAATTGATAGATTAAAATCCTTAACTGCATGAACATCTTTTTCGTAAATCTTACTTAAGTTGTTAATTTCTATCATTTCTACACCTCAATAATTATTACTAACATTAGTATAGAAGTCGTATGTAAAATTTTTATTTATCAATTATTAAAATAAAACAAACCAAAAATTTTTGTTTCGATACAAACAAAAGTAAAAGTTATATAAATGTACTTAATTAAGTATTTTTACATCATAAAATCTGGTTTTATTTCCAAAAGAAAACAAAAATCTTAACATTTAATTCAATGTAAGCGTATTAAAATTAATAAACTTTAATAAAATTACATACTGATAATTGATAAGATTGTGATTAAGGCAATTTTTAGAAAGATTTTAAGTTTCAAAAGTTTTAAATCGTGTATATTTTCCGTACATTTATTAAATAAGGATTCGATTGGTTAGATAAGTGTTTTTGATTAGAAGGAAAGTGTTTAAAAAAGCAAAAGTAAAAGGCTAAATTGGATAGATGACTTTTGCTTTAAAAGTGAATGAAGCGAGACATAAAAAACCTCCACTAAACATCATGTTTAATGGAGGTGTTGAGATACACCGCATCTAAGACGCTCTATGAGTACGCTGCGTCCTTTCTGCTTGATGTTGCTTATTTTTCTTTTTAGAAACAATCATAAATAAAACAAATAAAACGACAATTACGAGACATAAAATGATATTGATGACAGTTTTTAAAACTGGAATTGGGTTTGTGAAACTATTAATGCCGAGTAGGATAACCATACCAACGTTAATATTCATAATAATATTATATAAATCGTCCATAATAAGCCTTCACTTTCTTAAATTTAGGTTTAAAAAATGATAATGTTCAAAAACAAACTACTTATATAACTATAATTATGATATACCCTATTCTTGAAATCAAATACATTTTTATTTACTTTTATATATAAATAGATAATAATGATTATTTATTCTGCTAATAAGCAACCCTTATGATGGAACTTCAGTTCTTTTCGTGCTGTGTTTGCGAACGATTGATGCGACTAATGTTGAAATGAATCCAAATGTTAGTAATCCAATAAACATAGCAATGGTACCGTTAAATTCTAGGCCTTGATGCATGTATAATAAGCTTCTAAGTTCTTCTACGTAGTATCTAAATGGATTCCATGGTAGAAAATAATCAACGTAGAATTGCGGTAACATTTCTTTTGGTAACATAATCACTTGAAGACTAAAGAATAGTAAGACCATAAAGATAGGTATTGAGCGAATACCTAGCCATGACATAACACCTAAGATAAGTGAAATGAATCCAATAATTGCGGTTGCGATATAGAATGAAATCTCAACTTCGTTCGGAATGTTTACATCTAAGATATGTTTCAGATAAAATACGTATCCAAATCCGCCTACTAAGCCGACGCCAATCGCCATCATGAATTGGAACAACGTCGCTTTGATACGGTCACTCACTTTAATGAGGTTACTTGAACGAAATGCGAAGAATAAAAGTACAGATGAAATAATCGTTGTCAGCCATAAAGGTGTAAACATTAAGAATGGTAAATTACCATTAGCTTGGTGACTTGAAACTTTGTTAATATTATCCTTCTCGACTTTAACAGGATTAGTTAAAGCATTAACATCTTTCGCATTTACTTGTACATCTTGTTTACTTAATAGACCGATTGTTTGTTCCGTAATCATATCATTCAATTTCGTACCCAGTTTTTCAAGAATTTGAGATATCATTTGAGAAGCCTGCATATTCGCGCCCTCATTCACAATCGTCGTAAGTTGACCTTGCTTTACCTTAACTGGTTCAGCGCCTTCTTTAGATTGCATCTCTTTAAGTTGTGCCTTGTCAATTTCGTTAGCTTTAACCTTTGCTAACATCTCCTCTTTTTTAGCGTCTTGTAGAATAGATACATAAGGAACTAAAAGATAAAGTAACTTGGATTGAAGTCGATGACAAAAAAGAATTAAATGAAGGGTTCAAAGATCAAGACTTCTATGCAGCGGTTGTATTTGATAAGGACTTTTCAAAGGATGCAATGAGTAAAGGGGTATTTTAATGTTTTTGACGAATTGCTCACCTACATTAACCTTGTTCCCTTGCATATCCATACCTTTATCATTATTAACGATCGCTATTGGAAGTTTATGTGGTTTAGGATTATAACCAGGATAGAACGCTGTTGCTAAAAGCATTAGAACTAATAATGCGATAAGCGGTGCTAACCATAATAATCTACTTTTTAAAATATTCATATCCTTACTCCTTTCTTTTAATGAACATGGTGTTGATTAATTATCACATTGCCTATTATAATAAGATTAATAATGAAAACAATATGCAATGTTATATAGGATGTTCGTTTATCAACACATATATATAAATTGTCTATTAAAAGGAGGCAGAACATGGCTGAAGATCGTCGAAAACGTAAATCTAAACAAGCTATCGAAAAAGCATTCTTAGAATTATTAAGAACAAATACGATTGAATCTATTTCAATACAACAAATTTCAAAACTAGCTGATATTAATCGCGGTACCTTTTATCTTCATTATGTTGATAAATATGACTTATTAGAAAGTCTTGAAGACCGATATATGTCTGAGCTTAAAGAAAGAGTTGGTGTGCCTAATGCCACTTTGAAAAACATGGGAGCTGAGAACTTCTCTAACTTTATTATCGACACAATCATTGACTTTAGTGAAAAACATGATGCTTATTATCAAGCAGTACTGAGTACATATAACAATACAAATTTCGAAACTAAGATTGAAAAAATTATACATGAGATACTTCAAATAAGACTCAATAACCGAACGCATATCAGAGGCGTTCCTGTTTCATATTTTATTAGTTATGTGTTTTCTTCTAAAATGGGCTTGTTAAATAAGTGGATTAAAGAAGGTAAACAGATACCGAAGAGTGAAATTAAGCGGTACTTATATGAACTTGATAAAAATGGGCCAGTAACTTTAATCTTTAATGAGATTGAAAAATAAAAAATGGGACTAAGATGAGTTCGTCTTAGTCCCATTTTGTTTGAGTTATTTTAAATCTTTTCGTTTAAATACATAAGTGTCATTCTGAATTTCATATTCGTCTACTGTCTTAATGTAGAATTTCTGTTCTTTAGCGAGCTTGGTCGTTGATAAACCACTTAAGTGCTTTTCATCAGGAATATTCACTTTAGATGGATCGAACGTTAAGGTACCGACCGAATAGTCTGATTTAAGTGACTCTACCGAATCATTAAAGTTCAAAGCAACTTTATTTAGATTTTGATTCTGAAGATACTTCTTGTAAGTGCTAGGCTTGTCTTTCTTGATAGATTTCAAAGCCTTCTTACTACTAAAGACTGTTACGAGACCTGGTTTCTCTTCACCATTGTCTATAACCACAAATCACGGTTTAACAAAGTCTTTTTTCTTAGTAATTAATCCTTTTTCTTCAAGGGTCTTCTCCATATCTTTAGGCTTAATACCTGTTAATTCACGCATTGGCACATCTTTTTTCAAAAGATAGTTCTTGATTTTGCCTTGTTTCGAAATCACGATATTCTTAATTGTTTCGGGTGCATCCATTTCAGAATCCGTGTACGAATTATAAAAGACATGTGTATGCTTATCTTTAATCACATCTTCAAAAGTTACTTCTTTCTTATCTTCAAGCTTCGATCCGCAAGCTGATAAAAGTAATACGATTGAAGCCATAAATATTAATAACTTTTTCATAATTTAACCTCTTTTAATATTTGATAATTTACACTATCTTAAAATATTCTACACCGATTTTCAATAAGGAGTTAAAATTATTTACAATTGAGTCCCGCTTGTATCTAAACATTAGTGTTCTCTGGGGGCACTAAAAACATTAACCAAATAACTATAAAAATATCTATTCCGAGTAATAGCACGCCTAGTATTATGGGAATGAAGCTGTGCTTCCATAACCCTACAGCTAGTAATATAGTTCCAACAATCAAGAATATGAACATTAAGATAACCACTAAAGAAACCTCCTATTGTAATGATTAGATTCTTGAATTTAAACTTTATATTATCATATAAAAGATTTATAATAAAAATAATATATGTGAATGTGGGACTAATTGGGGAAAAGGTTGTAATGCTTAAGGAGTAAGGCTATTTGTGATATTACCCTGGATAGCCTACGAAATTTTAACGCTGATTAATGCTCATGACTAGACTCATGCCACGTAAAAATTCTCATTTCATTTAGAAACACCTCACATTTTTTACTACGGTGGTCTTATCCACCCTGAAACTTGTAGCTTTTAACGCCTCCCACATATCTAGGCATAAAAAATACACCCCTAAGGGTGTATGTGTATATATAAGAAATCCTACATCAATTTGAAGTATCAAGTTTTTTGATTCATTATGCTTTTTAAACCATTCCAGTTCCTCCTCTTTTGATTTAAAATAAATATTATCAAAAAACCTTGCTTTCTCTAAATCCTCATCCGTAGCATCTCGATGTGAATTCATGTGTTTTTATTTAATTCTCTTTCTATAAAATTCATAAATATCACCTCTTAATATTAATATCTAAACATAACTTAATTATGAAGAAAATACTCTAGTAAAAGTTGTTTAAGTTTTAGCTAAACATTGATTTTAACTCGAGTAATGAAATTAATTAAGCATATAAAAGAAAACCACTAATAAGAATACGTATATTATAATAAATATAATTAAGGTTACTAGAATCTTCTTTAATAAGCTTACTTTTTTTAATTTTATATGAGCTATTGTTAAGGAGATGGCAGATGCTATCATTGAAAATAGTATAAGTATAAGTGTTTCTAAATGATCATCCAAAATCATATTATTTTGCCACCCCTTACTATAAATACTTCCTGGCAAGATCCCTTTGGTAATAACTCCTCTACTACCTTCTTTAATTCTAGATTTTGAAGATTATAACTAGTTATAGAATTTTCAATATGTTGATTTAAAGAAATATTATAATCTAATCTATAAGTTGTACGAGATAAAAGGTTAGATACAGGGCTAATTAAAATACTCATTGTCAACACCCCTTTAAAATTCCTTAAATATATTACACTACTAAATTTTAATAAAAAGAATGCAGAATGCTATATGAATATAAAAAAGCCATGACCTATATTTAGAATCATGACAAGGTAATATAAAACAATAAAAATGTAGGATAATGCTAAAGAGGATTTTGACCGCTATATCAAAGAAGTTTTTTAAGACTTAGTTGCCCAAAAGTTGCCCATTTTATACAATTATTAACTCTTTAAGCATAATAGTTGCCCATGATAAAACAATGTAAAAAAACAAGTATCAAATATACTTTAATAAAATTTATAACCCTTAAGGGAGCAAAAGGGAGCAGTCTTTATTATAAATTCTAAAAATTCTTATCTGCTCCCTTTTAACTACCATTAATAAAAAACAAACAAAAATCCCTTGAGGCCATGCGCCCCAAGGGATTTCCTTATATCAAAACTAATTAATATTGTTTTAAATATTGCTCGCGTTCCCATTCACTAACTTGCGTGCGGTAATAGTCCCATTCGATTGATTTAGAGTTAATGAATTGGTTAAAGATGTGGCTACCTAAAGCGTTCTTAACAACTTCGTTTTCACGCATAGCTTTTAAAGCAGTGTAAAGAGTTGAAGGTAAGTCTTCTACACCGATTGCTTCACGTTCTTGTCGGTTAAGTTCGTAAATGTTTTGGTTAACTGGTTCTGGAACTTCTAAGTTATTCTTAATACCGTCTAAACCAGCTTCTAATACAGCTGCTAATGCCATGTATGGGTTCGCTGCTGGGTCAACTGAACGAACTTCAACACGTGTAGATAAACCACGTGAAGTTGGAACACGTAATAATGGTGAACGGTTCTTACCACTCCATGCAATGTAACATGGTGCTTCGTAACCTGGTACTAAACGCTTGTATGAGTTAACAATTGGGTTACATACTGCTGTGAAACCACGTGCGTTTTTAAGAATACCAGCTGTGAATTGGTAAGCTTCTTTAGATAATTGTAATTCGCCTTCTGGATCGTAGAATGCGTTTTCTTTACCTCTGAATAATGAAACGTTGAAGTGCATACCACTACCGTTTACACCAAATAAAGGTTTAGGCATGAATGTTGCATGAAGATTATGTTGACGTGCAATTGTTTTAACAACTAATTTGAATGTTTGAATGTTGTCACAAGCTGTGATTGCATCAGCGTATTTGAAGTCGATTTCGTGTTGACCAGGTGCAACCTCGTGGTGACTTGCTTCGATATCGAAGCCCATGTCTTCAAGTTCTAATACGATATCACGACGGCAATTTTCACCTAAGTCTGTAGGCGCTAAGTCGAAGTAACCACCGTGGTCGTTAAGTTCTAATGTTGGTTCACCTTTTTCGTCTAATTTGAATAAGAAGAATTCAGGTTCAGGCCCTAGGTTGAAGTCTGTGAAGCCCATATCTTCCATTTCTTTAAGAACACGTTTTAAGTTACTACGTGGGTCACCTTTGAATGGTTCGCCGTCTGTGTTATAAACGTCACAGATTAAACGTGCAACTTTACCTTGTCCAGCAGTCCATGGGAAGATTACCCAAGTATCTAAGTCTGGATATAAGTACATATCTGATTCTTCGATACGAACGAAACCTTCGATTGAAGATCCGTCAAACATCATTTCGTTGTCTAATACTTTTTCTAATTGACTTACTGGTACCTCAACATTTTTAATGATACCTAAGATATCAGTAAATTGTAATCTTAAGTATCTTACATTTTCTTCTTCTGCAAATCGTCTAATGTCATCTTTAGTGAATGTGCGCTTTGGCATAATTCATATCCTCCATTATACATTTATTTGATAAAACGTGATAAATCGCCACGATTAATCGGCAGTGACTCTCTTTTAGGTTTTTGAGTCGCATCAACAATCATCTGGTTTCTTATACGTTGTTCATCTTGTGATAAATCGCCATAATCATCATTAAGGATTTGTTTAATTCCTTTTAAGTTAAACCCTTTTTCAATTAAAGACTTTATCTTTAAAAGCAATTCCAAATCGTTCATCGAGAAGAGGCGTTTATTACCCTCTGTACGTTTAGGTTTAATCAGTTCATGTGTTTCGTAGTATCTGATTTGTCTTGCTGAAAGTTCTGTCAATTTACTCACGACACTCATCGGAAAGACAGGCATATTACGCCGAACCGCATCATTCGTCATCATACCTATCTCCTCCTTGTTGAACTTGTACTAAATTTAGCACAAAAAAATACATATATCAAAAATATGTAAGGTTTTCTGACATGAGTAAAGATTGTTGATGTTATTTTAAAATTTCCCTTGTAAAAGCAAAATAAACACTACTAAACAATAAATTCATTTTCAAATTAGTTTTCTTTTTAATTTAAAAGGCCTTTCGAAATGAAAAAGTTAACAACCTAAGACTTCTTCAAATGGAAAAGTTAATAGTTTAGGGCTTTTAAAATGAAGAGAGTTAATACCCTAGGGCTTTTAAAATGAAGAGAGTTAATACCCTAGGGCTTTTAAAATAGAGAAAGTTAATACCAAAGGTTTTATAGAAAGGAGAGAATTATACCATAGGGCTTTTCAAGAAGAAAAAAGCGTTAAGATAGCTCAACTACCCTAACGCTGCATCCATTATGATATTAGACCTTGATCTTGAAGTTTCTTAACGGCACGCATGACTGCAATCTTGACGTGCTCATACGTTAAACCGCCTTGCACGTACGCTTCGTATGGTGGACGTATTGGGCCATCTGCCGATAACTCGATGGAAGACCCTTGAACGAAGGTTCCAGCTGCCATAATCACATCGTCTTCATAACCTGGCATGTAGCTTGGTTCAGGACTAAAGTGTGCGTTAACTGGAGATGCGTGTTGGATGCTTTGGCAGAATTGAATCATTTGTTCTTTCGTATCAAAAGTCACGGTTTGAATAAGGTCAGTGCGTTTCGCGTTGTATTTAGGTGATGTTGTCATATTGACCTTTTCAAGGAGGAGACTTGTAAACAGTGCACCTTTCAAACTTTGTGCAACGACGTGCGGCGCCATGAAGAAACCTTGATACATCTCATGAAGTGAGTATAATGACGCACCTGCTTCTTTACCAATGCCTGGCGCTGTTAAACGGTAGCCGCAGCGTTCAATTAAGTCTTGTCGACCTGCGATGTAGCCGCCTATCTTAGCTAAGCCGCCACCTGGATTCTTAATAAGCGATCCCGCAATAATATCTGCACCGCACTCGATAGGTTCTGTGCGCTCTACGAATTCACCGTAACAGTTATCGACGAACACGATAACGTTAGGATGCTTCGACTTAATGGTTTGAATAATCGCTTCAATCGCATCAATATCTACAGATGGGCGTTGATCATACCCTTTCGAACGTTGTATCGCAACGACTTTCGTCTTGTCATGAATGCTATCTAAGATTTGCTCTGTATCGAATGCGCCATCTTTAAGCGGTACGTCTTGGTAACTGACGCCGTACTCTTTAAGGCTCATTACACCGTTACCATTGATACCAATCACTTCTTGCAATGTGTCATAAGGTGTCCCTGTGATATACAATAATTCATCGCCTGCTTGAAGTATGCTTTGAAGCGCGATGGTAATGGCGTGCGTTCCTGAAATAATTTGAGGTCGTACGAGTGCATCTTCTGCTTTAAATGTGCGTGCATAAATTTCTTCTAAATGATCACGCCCGAAGTCGTCGTAACCGTAACCCGTCGTGCCCAATAAGTCACTTTCAGAGACTTTAACCGCGTGAAAGGCATCGAGCACCTTTTCTTGATTGTATAAAGAAATCGCATCTACTTCTTTAAAATATGGCGCTAATTCTGATTCAACTGTTTCTACTAACTGGTTCATATCTTTCATATAACATACTTCTTTCTATTTGTTTTTGTAGCCTTGGATGGTATACGTTTCGTCCGCTTCGTTAAATTCTAAATTTGTGACGAGCGTGTTCTGTTTTAAAAAGTAAAGTCGAGACGCTTCTGAGCTTGAAAGCGTTTCTTCATAGTAATCGAGTGTGTCTTTGATGCAATCGAATACTAAATCTTTAACGTGATGTATGTCTGACTGGTCTTTTGATGAGACGAAAACGTTAGGATGCTCTGATATCGGAGCTTCCCCTGTACACAAATCTTTCTTATTGAAAATGACTGCTTGGGGAATCGTATCCATGTCTAAGTCTTTGATTAAGCGGTTGACGGTATCATACTGCGTCTTGTAATTGTCATGACTCGCATCAACGACGTGAAGGAGTAGGTTCGCACCCTTAGCTTCTTCAAGTGTAGATTTGAAGGCTGCGATTAATGTTGTCGGCAGCTTCTGGATGAATCCTACTGTGTCGGAGATAATTAGGTTAAAGCCATTATTAATTTGAATACGTCTTGTTTTAGGGTCGAGTGTCGCAAAGAGTAAATCTTTCTCGTAAGTCGTTTCGTCTGCAAGTGTATTAAACCAAGAGGATTTGCCGGCGTTTGTGTAGCCAACTAATGCGACGTGGAATACCTCGTTTTGGATACGTTTGTTACGGTAACGTTCACGATGGTTCACGACTGTTTGAAGTTGATGTTTGATTTCATTCATACGCGTACGGATGTGACGACGGTCCATTTCAAGCTTTGTTTCACCTGGACCTCGAGTACCGATACCGCCACCTAGACGAGATAAGGATTTACCATGACCTTGTAGGCGTGGCAGTAGATAATCGAGTTGAGCATATTCAACTTGAAGTTTACCTTCTTTACTTTTCGCACGGAGCGCAAAGATTTCTAAGATGAGCTGCGTTCGGTCGATGATCTTAACATTGAGTGTGTCATTGAGGTGTTTCGATTGCGCTGTTGTGAGTTCATCATTGACTACAACGACATCAATGTCGTTCATTGTTACGAATTCATTTATTTCTTGTAATTTGCCTTTTCCTACATAATATTTGTGATCAAATTGGTGTCGATTCTGCGTAATCTGACCACGTACGTCTAATTGACATGTATGAGATAGCGCATTTAACTCAGCCATCGTTGATTCAAAGTCAAATGTCTGATCCTCCTCACTATCTACACCGATTAGACAAGCCGTTTCCTTATGTTGTTTCGTTTCTAACGGTTTTAGTTGTGACAAATTATTCACCACATTTCTATAAATATATCCCCCATATTTTAACATAGTGCATGAATAAAGACGAACACGCCTTAATGTGTTAAATTATTGTTAAGAGGTGGTTTAAAAATGAGTCTATACGATATTGAAGTAAAAGACGCTAAAGGAAATGATTATTCATTAGAAAAATATAAAGATAATGTACTTTTAATTGTTAATACAGCGAGCGAATGTGGATTCACACCCCAATTTGACGGCCTTGAAGAGTTATATGATACATATAAATCAAAAGGCTTTGTTGTATTAGGTTTTCCGTGCAATCAATTCGGTGGACAAGAACCAGGATCTGGTGCAGAAGCCATGCAAAATTGTAAATTAAACTATGGTGTTTCTTTCCCTATGCATGAAAAGGTCGATGTAAAAGGCGAGCACCAGCATCCACTTTTTAAATTCTTAACTTCTGAACAAAATGGCTTTTTAAATGATAAAATTAAATGGAACTTTACGAAATTCTTAATTGACCGAGACGGCAATGTCGTGAAACGCTTTGCCCCTCAGAAGAAACCTAGTCAAATTAAGGATTACATTGAAAAGTATTTATAATTCTATATATTTGAGTTGTGAGTCAAGGCTTTGTAGTAGCGCCTTGACTTTTTTATTTAGTTAAAAGGCGGAGTAAAGGCTGATGGCGTGATACGGCGGCGTTATGCGATTGTTTTGAATTTCTTTCGCATAACGAACCCCTTATGCGATTGTTTTACTTTTCTTTCGCATAACGGCTCCGTTGTGCGATTGTTTTTATTTTCTTTCGCATAACGAACCCCTTGTGCGATTGTTTTTATTTTCTTTCGCATAACGGCTTCGTTATGCGATTGTTTTTATTTTCTTTCGCTTAACGAACCCCTTGTGCGATTGTTTTTATTTTCTTTCGCATAACGGTATCCAGCACATGTTACATTGTTTGTTTCAGTCTTTGTAACATGGCTTCCTTGTTACATTGTTTACCTCAGTCTTTATAACATGGCTCCCTTATTACAATGTTTCATAAATCTTTGTAACATGGCGTCCTTATTACATTGTTTACAACAGTCTTTGTAACATGGCTCCCTTATTACATTGTTTACCTCAGTCTTTGTAACATGGCGCCCTTATTACATTGTTTACAACAGTCTTTGTAACATGGCGCCCTTATTACATTGTTTCAAACAGTCTTTGTAACATGGCGCCCTTATTACATTGTTTCATAAATCTTTGTAACAACGGGCGCCCCACCATATCCCTGTTTCAAATTCTCATAATAACTCGGCATTAGACCCATACGCCCACTATCACTCCAGCCCCTCAAACAAAACAAAAATCCCAAGACACTTAAATGTCTCAGGATTTTATACCCAAATTTTTATAGTTCGCACAATTTCGCACAATTGATATTTAATTCAGCTGAAAAAGGTTGAATTAAGCTTCTTCAACGAATGTACTAATCGCATGTTTATAGATTAAATGGTTTTTACCTTGTGAGAGTAAGTTTACAACTTCTTGGTCAAAGCCTGCCACTGTACCTTTCATTTGGAAACCATTTAAAAGGAATACTGTGAGTTCACTTTCCTCATTTTTAAACTTTTCTAAAATTTCGTCTTGAATGTTTTGATTTGCGATCATGTTCAATTTCTCCTTTTTTTAATTTGGGCAGTAACCTCATCTAACATCAATGAAAGCGTCATATTTTCTTTATCTAACCAATGAACATTTAGCTTATTTTTAAACCAAGTCATTTGACGTTTGGCATAATTTCTGGAATGTTGCTTCAACTTACTTACAGCGCTATCGAAATCGAGTTCATCATTCACTACAGGCACAAGTTCTTTGTAACCAATTGCTTGCATACTCTGACATGATTCATAACCTTGTTCTATGAGTTCTTGGACTTCATTCATTAAACCATGAGACAACATAATATCAACACGTTTATTTATTCTATCATATAATGTTTCGCGCGACATTTCTATCCCTAATAATAATGTATCATAATTTTCAGTTAATTGTACTGTTTTCTTTCGATTACTTAAAATTTTTTTCGTTTTTAAGTAATACTTAATCGCGCGTTCAACGCGTACACGGTTATTAGGGTGAATATTCTCTTTAGATACAGGGTCAAATTCACCTAAATAATGATGAAGTGCCTCATTATCAAGCTTACTTAATTCATCCATTTTCTCATTTACTTTTGCCATATGTTCATCGCTCACGGCTTCTTCATCAAAAGGATAATCATAAAGGACGGACTGAATGTATAGGCCAGTCCCTCCCGCGATAATCGACGTTTTGCCACGACTTGAAATATCCTCAATTAATGCTTGAACACGAACTTTAAAGTCATAGACTGAAAATGACGCATCAGGCTCCATGATGTCTATCATGTGATGAGGAATGCCTTTCATTTCCTCTTTTGTCACTTTAGCAGTACCTATGTCCATCCCTTTATAGATTTGCATAGAGTCCCCACTAATAATTTCACCATCTACGCGTTTTGCTAATTCAATACTAAATTCAGTTTTCCCAACACCTGTTGGACCAACGATGACAATTAAAAATGGCTTTTTCTCTTTATCTACCATTCATGCATCACTCACTTTGAAATTTTCTAACAATTTGCTTATCAATCCATTCAAACATATGTTTAAGTACAACGTCATTGTCCTTTTCGAAAAGAATTTCATGACGCTTCTTACGATATAATTGTACAGTTATATGTTGAATGTTTCCTTTCTTGAAAAGACGTCCAAGATTACGTACACCTATTCCATAATCACCAAACGGATCGTCTTTACCTGAGATCATTAACACAGGTAAATCAGGATTCATTTTTTGAATGTTTTTAATTCGTGCTGACTTCATCATACTTTTAACAGTTTCATAAAGCAGTTGGTTGGATACTTTAAAACCAGCATATTGGTCTTGGTCAAATTTTTCCACATCTGCGCGCACACTTGTTAACCAGTCATTGACTGATTTAACTGGCTGAAAACGCTTGTTCAATGATTGATACAACTGTTTGTTGATAATGTCTAACTTGCGTCTTTTACCAGTAAATATGGCACATAATTTTAAACCGAACATTGCAGGGTACCCCTTCCATTTAGGAAAGTTACCAGTTCCACTTAAAATTAAGCCGTTTAAAACGTCTGGATATTTAATGGCATACATACGCGCTACAATAGAACCCATTGAATGACCGATTACAATATATGGTAAACCTTCAGGAAAGTCAGGAAGAATCGTTTCATAAATTTCTAAAGCATCATCTACAAGACCTTCTAAAGAATCGTAATACCCGCGTGTCTTTTCATCGATGTCTTTACCATGACCACGTTGATTATGACGAATCACGTAATAACCTTGTAAGTTAAGTTCATGTGCAATTGCGTCATAACGATCCATGTGCTCAGCCATACCATGTATGATATGTACGACTCCAACGGGATCCATTTCACATTTATCAACTTTAACTTCTAACGTCGTATTATCTTGAACAGTTATTTTAAAATAGTCATGCTGGCGCATTTGTATTCTCCTCACTTAATACGATAATTTTAAAATTTGGCTTAACAATAATATAACCCGTCTATTTAAAATTAATCAAATCTAGAAGAGAACGTTAACTATTTTTCATACAAAACATTATAAAGGATTTAATGGATATTTCAAGGTATTAAATAACATTTTAAATTAACTTGTACAATTCTTTTGAATCGACTATACTTAAAGTGTAGACAATGCAAGACCTGGCTTTTCTCTCTGTTTTAGCTTAATTGAGGAGGTGCACGCCTGCCCTCTTGAAACATGATGTTAAGTCCCTTTTCTCTGAGCCCACACGTTATTGTTCCACTTATTATGATTAATCTTACTTTGCTTCAGCAACAAATGTAACAATTTCCATTTTTAAATTAAATAATAACGTTAAAAAAGCTGTGGCAATCATCCACAGCTTTTATTTTATGCTTTTTTGACTTTTTTAATAAGTAATGGATAACAAAGCGCAAACACGGTCATTAACGTCAAGATGATTGCGATTGGTGATCCGAAGAAGATGTCGAAAATATTATTATTACTCGTTATTAAGCTTTTTCTAAAGTTTTGTTCCATATCAGACCCTACAATTGCAGCTAAAATCAATGGCGCAACTGGAAAATCTAAAATTTTCAAGACTAAACCAATTACTCCAAAGATAAGTAAAATATAGAAGTCAGTAACGCTATAACCGAGCGTATACGTTCCTACGAAAGCTAAGATCAAGATAATTGGATATAGCACTTTCGGCGGTGTACGCAGAATTTTGAGTAATAAACCAATCAATGCGATATTTAAAATCACTAAAAAGATGTTTCCAATAAACATACTGTTAATAAGTGTCCAGATGGTTTCGGGTTCATTTTCAAAAAGAAGCGGACCAGGTTGTAAACCTAACATCACGACAGCTCCTAGAATGACAGCAGTAGTACCTGAACCAGGAATCCCCATTGTTAAAAGCGGAATCAAAGCACCTACAGACGCCGCGTTATTGGAAGCTTCTGGCGCAGCTACCCCTTCAATGGCACCTTTACCAAATTGATCCTTGTTTTTGGAAATTTGCTTTTCAGTGGAGTAACTTAAAATCGATGCAATTGATCCACCTGCACCTGGTAACACACCGATTAAAAAGCCTATAGGACTTTGGCGCAACATTGTAAAACGTGTTCGTTTAATATCTTCTTTACTCAGCTTCATTGTACCTAGGTCAGTGTTTGGTGGATTCAATGCGTCTAAATGTACATAGTTGTAAAACACTTCTGCGACGGCATATACACCGATAATCACGACTAAGAAGTCGATACCTTCGCTAAGGTGTGTAATATCAAAAGTGAAGCGATGGACGCTTGTTTGTAAATCTACACCAACTGTACTAATCATCAAACCGATACACGTTGCAATCAAACCTTTAACCATCTTTCCAAGGGATAGTGACACGATCGTCGACAACGTGAATAAGAACAAGATAAAGTATTCACGAGGTCCAAACTTTAAGGCTAAATCGGATAGTGGTTGAGCTAAAAAGATAAAGCCAATCACAGCCATTAAGCCACCTACAAGTGATGCGACTGCAGAAATCGTCAACGCTTTACCTGCTTGTCCATTTTTCGTCATCGGATAACCATCAAAGGTTGCAGCTATCGCCGAACCATCCCCCGGTGTATTTAATAAAATCGAACTTCTTGAGCCACCATACATAGCGCCGTAGTAGATTGAAACCATTAAGATAAGCGCACTAACTGGCTCCATACCGAATGTAATCGGAATTAATACCGCTACCGCTGTAGCAGGTCCTAAACCAGGCAACATACCCACTACTGTTCCAAGAAATCCACCTATGATAACCCAAAGTATATTCATTGGATGTAGCGCAGTTTGTAAACCTTCCATAAAACTATTTAAATCAAATCCCATAGTAATCCCCCTTTCTCCCTACGGCAAACTCACGCCGAGTAATACTGAAAATGTGTACCATAAAACAGTTGAGAATATAATTGAAACAACAATATTGAGTAGCCACTTTTTATGACCATTCACTAAAAACATTATGATGCCTAAAAATAGAATCGTAGAAATAAGAAATCCCACGCGTTCAAAGATCAACGCATAGACCACGATTGTTACAATCGAGCCTACTAACAACTTCAAAGTTCTCTGATTTAAAAATGGCTTAAAAAAGTCGAAGCGCTCATGACGTTTCCTAAATTCTTGAAACAAATAAACCACGCTCATGATACATAGAATCGACCCTACTATAATTGGGAAATACATTGGACCATTCGCATCTCCAATTCGAGCTTTCGGTAAATTTAATGAAAATATGAGATAAATCATACCAACCAAAATTAAGATGATCGGTGTCACATAACGAACCATAGTCACATCCCCCTTTAAAATCCTGCTTCATCTACTAAGCGTTTATATTTCTTACGTTGTTCTTTAAGGAACTTCTCAGATTCTTTGCTGTCTTTGTAAAAATCATCCCAGTTTTTGTTCTCACGTAACGTTTGCCAACTCTTAGTTTTAACGACTTTAGATAACGTTTTATCCCAATAGGCACGCTCTTCATCAGTCATATCTTTAGGTCCCATAACGCCACGCCAATGCGGAAAGACCATATTGACCCCTTGTTCCTTCCAAGTTGGCACATCTTCTAATCCTTTAATACGTTTATCAGATGTCGTCGCAAGTACACGTAATTTCTCCGTTTGATGTTGTTCTTTCACTTCGGAAATGGCAGTTGATGCGATATCAACATGACCTCCAATTAAGGCAGTTTGAAGGTCGCCACCGCTTTTATATACAAGTATGTTTAACTTCTCGACATCAACACCGTACGTTTTCGCGGCTTGAACAAATGCCAAGTGGTCGTTATTGCCTAAACCAGGCGCCACACCAATTGTTAGCGATTTAGGATCTTTCTTTAATTTCTCCATCGCTTCTTTACCTGATGTTAACTTTGATTGATTTGAAGCTGAAAGACTGATCCACTCCGTTGCAAGAATCGCTAGCGGCGTAAATGATTCATTCGATAATTCACTTATTCCTAATTCCTTATTCGACAGAATTAAGCTCGAATTTATTGCAATGTGGTGAGCGTCTTTAGTCGACAAATATTGCCATCCAACTTCGCCACCGCCGCCAGGTTTATTCACTACAGTGATATTTTGGTCAGCTAAGTTTTCTTCCTTCATAATCTTTTGAATCGCTCGCGCTGTAGTATCCCAACCTCCACCTGGTGATGCTGGCGCAATGATTTCGAGTGTCTTATTAGGAAAAGCACCATTAGAAGCTTTAGGCTTTTCATCGGATTCTGATTCAGTTTCTTTCTGATTGCAACCGACTAACCCTAAAGCAAGTATTATGACACTTAAGAAAGCGATATACTTTCTCATATGTATCCCCTCCACCTCTGTTTAGTTTTATACGTTTATATTATCAGAATATTTTGAAATATGTAATCACTTTTACGCTTTCTAAATATATTTATTATAGAAAAACGACGTAATAAAAAATAACGCTCAAGGTACCGTTCATTTACCTCAAGCGTTTTAGAATCATTACCAATTTCGAATGTCCTTACGTTCACCTTTAAAGTTACTTTTCTTATGGTGACGTCGTTCAAGTACCGCTTCAACTTCATCAAAAGGTATCCCGCGTTCTTTCAACAACACAAATAAGTGATACATTAAATCAGCAGTCTCATCAATAATTTCCGAGCGATCATTTTTCATTGAAGCAATCACAACTTCAAATGCTTCTTCGCCGAATTTTTTCGTAATCTTTTCAATGCCCTCTTTAATCAAATAATTGATATAGGAAGATTCCCGATTTTCCTCTAACGACTGTTCAATCGTTTGAGCTAAGTGTTGTACGGCGAATGTCACCTCAGTATTGAAGCAACTTGTTGAACCTGTGTGACACGTTGGACCTTCAGGTCGCACAAATACTAACAATGCATCTTGATCACAATCTAGTGTCATATCTGTAACTACTTGTATATGACCTGACGTTTCACCTTTCTTCCAAAGACGTGACTTAGAACGAGAGTAAAACCAAACAACACCGTCTTCAACTGTCTTCAGGAAAGCCGCTTCGTTCATATATCCAAGCATGAGTACTTGCTTCGTCGTTTCATCTTGTAAAATTGCAGGTAATAACCCCTTTGAAAAGTCTGGTTCTAATGCCATCTTACCGGGATACCTCCTTTAGCCATTTCTGATTTAATCGTTGAAACTGATACTTCCTTATCATGTAAAATACTTGCTGCTAAGCCAGCTGAAACTTGAGACTCCTGAAATAACGTCACAAAGTGTCCCGCATTACCTCCGCCTCCAGAAGCAATAATAGGAATATTAACGCGTCTTTGAATTTCATTTAAATGATCAATATCAAAGCCTTGTTTCATCCCATCATAAGCCATACTTGTGACTAATAATTCGCCAGCTCCTAAAGCCTCAACTTCTTCAACCCAGTCGTAAACGCGTTTCGATGTTTGTTTCTTACCACCGTGCGTAAAGCAATAATAATCATCTAATTCATCGACATAGCCGCTATCAATAGCAACACAAATGCACTGCTTACCAAATCGCTCGCTTGCTTCTTTGATTAAAGAAGGATTTCTTAAAGCAGCCGAATTAAGCGATACTTTATCCGCGCCATGTTTTAAAAGCTTCGAAATATCTTCTAATGACTGAATACCGCCTCCTACTGTCATTGGTATGAATAACTTCGATGCAGCTTCACTTATGACATCTAACATCAATTGATGACCTGATTCGGTCTTTGAAATATCTAAATATACGAGCTCGTCTATACCCGCTTCATTGTAGTACATCGCATATTCAACAGGATCACCGATATCTCTTAATCCCTTAAATTGAACTCCTTTGACAACACGACCATCTTTAACATCTAAACAAGCAATGACGCGTTTTTTTATCATGTTAATCCCTCCCAAAAGGATGCTTGGTGAGCAGCTTTACCAACTATTGCTGCTTTCGCACCTACTTTTTCAAGGGCTTTTAAATCAGATTGATGACGCACGCCACCTGACGCGATGATAGGATGTGCGGATTGTTCAACTAAGTCTTTAACACGCGCCACGTTAGGTCCTTGCATGCGACCATCTTTAGAAATGTCGGTATAAATAATGCCGCCCAGTTTAAGTGCATCTACCTTATCAATAAACGTCGATAACTGGTAGCGGCTACTTTCAAGCCACCCGTTTACTTTAATTTCGTCGTCGTAGGCATCGAGACCAAGATAAATTCGATTCGGATATCTTTCGGTCAAAGCCTGTAACCACTCAAAGTCTTCGATAGCTTTAGTACCTACAATACAGTAGGACACCCCGGCTTCGAAATAAGCTTGAACCGTTTCAATTTCTCTGATGCCGCCTCCAACTTCAACAGGCTTTTGTGCTTGTTGCACGAGTGTTGTTATAAAGGACCTTTCAACGGGTTGGGAAGTTTTCGCACAAATTAAGTCGACGATATGAATACGTTTTACGCACGCGAACTGATTATAAAACGCAATACTTTCCTCAGCAGTCTTCGTCATCGCTTCTTTAGTCGCGTAGTCACCCTCAGTGAGTCGAACGCTTTCAGATTCAATTAAATCAATGGCTGGCCAAATTTCGATCATCTACAAATCCTCCCTTTAAAGCTGTTTCTAAGATATTCAACCCTACTTCGCCACTTTTTTCGGGGTGAAATTGAATACCTATCGCATTACGATGTTGCACGACGGCTGGAATTTCAGTCTCGTAGTCAGCATACGCAACGGTATATGCGTTCATTTCGGCCTGGTAACTATGAATAAAGTAAACGTCACCTTTTAAATTTGGATGGTCGCTATGAAGTTCGTTCCACCCTAAATGTGGTACAGGAAGTAACGTTTGAATATGCTTAACTTGACCTGGTATTAATCCTAAACCGTCTACATGTCCTTCCTCACTGAATTCATACAGCAATTGCATGCCTAAACAAATACCAATAATAGGCTTTGACTGAATGCCTTTTAAAATGGAAACGAGATTGCATGCTTCTAAAGCTGTCATCGCCGCCTTAAAATGCCCGACACCCGGTAACACGATACAGTCAGCCTCAAGAATTTCTGCTTCTTGATGTGTAAGCATCGTTTTGTAACCAAGATGCCTTATCGCGCGTTCGACGTTCTGAATATTACCAACCCCGTAGTCTATAATCGCAATCATTCAATCACACCCTTAGATGAAGGTACGCCTTGATACGCGCTCGATTCACTTAACGCTTCGTTTAAAGCACGCCCGAAAGATTTAAATAGAGCTTCAATTTCGTGATGCGTGTTACCGCCACGTATTAAATCCATATGAACGGTTAGTCGTGCGTTGATCACAAGTGCTCTAAAGAATTCTTCGACGAGTTCCGTATCAAATGTTCCTACCTTCTCTTTAGAAAGAGGCGCTTGGAAAACGAGATAAGGTCGTCCGCTAATATCTACAACCGTTCGCGCTAGAGTCTCATCCATCGGTAAATAACTCACACCATAGCGATTGAAACTTTGAAGGGACTTTGTGAGTTCTAACAACAATTGTCCAAGCACGATGCCTATATCTTCCGTGGTATGATGATCGTCAACAAACGTATCTCCCTCAGCTTTAATGTATAAATGGATTTGACTATGAAACGCAAATAACTCAAGCATGTGGTCTAGAAACCCAACACCAGTTTGAATGAACGTTTGAGGCTCAGATTCTTTAAATGCAATCTTGATTTCGAGGTTCGTTTCACGCGTTTGTCTTGTTTTCTCAAATATCATGTGTATCCCTCCATGTTTCAACAAGTTGTTCAAGTTGATTTAAGTGCGTCTGTGTCGTAATTGAATAACGCACACAATCCGTCATGCCTGTTTCCTCATAAAACCTCGGCAAAAAGCCATTTTGATGAATAAATGCGCCTAGCGCACGAGCACGTTCTCCTTTAGTAAGTACAAAGTTCGTAGCGCTTGGGTAAACGGTCATTAAATGCGCGACTTTGCTAAAGATTGATTTTAATCGATCAGCAAGTGCGCGTTGATGTTCGATATAGCGCGTTGTAGCGTCTACGTGTTCGAACATATACGTCACGATTTTAAGCGCAAATGTGTTTAAGGGATACGGATGTTCGATACGCTTTAACACATCAATCGTCGCATCCGTACTTATAGCGACTCCAATTCTTAACCCCGCTAGTGAATACGCCTTAGATAACGTTCGTAATTGAATGATATGGTCTTGAAATGGTAAGTTCGCAGGCTCGCCATAATCCATATAAGCTTCGTCAACCACCAAATAGCCACCTATCGCTTTCATTTCAACGGCTAAATCTAATAGAAAGCCATCTTTAAATTGATAGCCAGTCGGATTATGCGGACTACTCAATATAAAGCAACTTGGACGTAACGTTTTGATAGCATTTAAGATTCTCTCCTTTGAAAAGACCAATCGATCATCGGCTTCAACAAAGTGAATATCGCGTTGTAGTTGTTTCGCATACGCGCGATACATGAAGAAGTCAGGATTCAAAGTTAATATAGGTCCTTCAGGCATGAGTATCATAAGTTTTTGAATCAACTCGTCAGACCCATTACCACAAATGATTTGCGACACCTTAATGTTATAAAAGTTTGCGTACGCCGCTTTAAATTCATCGTACTCACGTCCTGGGTATTGTTGAACTGAAATGTTCGAAATAATGTCGCCGACAACCTCTGAACTAAGCGGTGGAATCGGACTTTCATTTTTATGAATGCGTATCATAACGCTCACCTCGTACTTTTAATGACTGTGCATGATTGAAAAGTGCTTCTTCTTGTGCAATAATCTCAGCACTTCGAGTTGTCTCGTCGAACGTGTCTTTTGATAAATGAATGACAGAATGACGCGTGAAAAAGTCATTTACGGATAAGCCGTTCGCAAAACGTGCATTACCATTCGTCGGTAACACATGGCTAGGTCCAGCAACGTAATCACCGATAGCTTCAGGGGCATAGTGACCTAAGAACAGGGCACCAACTTTATAGATGTAATTTAGGTAATGCTTAGGATGAGCCGTTTGTATAGATGCATGTTCAGGCGCAATGTCATTCATGATCTGACATGTCTCTTCAAATGACGCACTATGAATTAGGTAGTGATGGTGCTTAAGACTTTCGGCAATAATGTCACGCCGTTGAACGTTAGGAAGCGTTTGTTGAATGCGTTTCTGAATAGCTTCTAAGACGGCTAAGCTTTCAGATACCACGAAAGTTCGCGCCATTTCATCATGTTCAGCTTGTGCGAATACATCAAATACGACCGCTTCTATGTCCGCCGTTTCATCTACAACGATAGCGATTTCGCTTGGTCCAGCTATCATATCAATTCCAACTTCACCGAATAAATATTTTTTCGCATAAGCAACAAATTGATTACCTGGCCCTACAATTTTATCAACAGGTGGTATAGATTCCGTACCGTATCTTAAAGCAGAGATACTTTGTGCTCCGCCTACTTGAAAGATGCGATCAACGCCTGCAATATAACAAGCTGCACACACGGCTTGATTAATGCCTTCCTTTTTAGGCGGTGTCACGACGATGATTTCTTTAACACCTGCGACTTGAGCTAGCGTAGCAGTCATTAATACGGTCGATGGATAACTTGCTTTACCACCAGGTACATAGATTCCAATCCGATCTAGTGGATGATACATCTCATAGCACTCAGAAGTACCTTTGGTTGACGCGATTTTAATGGATTCTTGAAACGTTTGAATACGTTTGTGGCTTTCGATTAAAGCAGACTTCAACTCTGAATCAAGCTGATTAAAAGCACTTTCCATTTCATCTTTAGGCAATTCAAGTTCCTCGAGTTCAACCTTGTCAAAGGATGCATTGTATTGTTTAAGCGCAGTGTCACCATGAATCTTTACATTGTCACAAATCGCTTTTACAATTTCATGTATATCTTCATTAAATGTAGGTTGATTGGTTTGTAGTTTTTGAAAGGTTGCTCGGTTATATATCATGAATGGTCACTCCTAAAAATTGTATAAAGTCGTCGATGGCACTTGCTTTTCTAAAGTAAGCAGCTTTATTTGTTATAAGCTTAGCTTGGATGTCTTTGATATGTTGCTTTTCAATGAGGCCATTCGAACGTAGTGTCGAACCTGTTTGAACGATATCGACAATGGCATCTACCATATCAACCTTGCACGCCAATTCAACAGAGCCATTAAGATGAATGATTTCAACATCCTGACCTAACCCTTCAAAGAAACGTTTCGTTGTCGCGTCATATGATGTCGCAATACGATTAAAGGTTTCAGTTTCAGGTTTAGCGGCAACCGCAAAGTGACAATGACCAAATGGTAAGTCAATTAAGTAATTCACGTTCGGCACTGTTTCCTCTAAAATATCGCTACCTATTATGCCGATATCAGCTACGCCTTTTTCTACATAAGTCGCTACATCAAAACCTTTAACGAGCAAAATATCGTACTGACTAATCGTTAACATGAGTTGACGATCACGGGCTTCAAGTGTCGTAACCCACTCTTGAGCTCCTCGACCATCTAAATATTTTATGAAATCTTTTAATAATCTTCCTTTAGGTAATGCTATGGTTAACATCTTAACGACTCCTTTTTATAAAGTTAGACCTAAACCAAAACCTTCTAAAGCGCCCTTATAATATCCACCTGAAAGTTGACGGTCCTGGGCCTTTTCCAAATGGCAATGCATGAAGACGCCTGTATAATAGCTACGTGGTGCCATCGGTGTAATGTCTAGATGCACATCCTCTATGCCTTGCGCTTTGAACCAAGTTTCAAATTCCTTAAGAGATTGAATGATTTCATGATCTGGATCAAATAACGTCGCTAAATAATCGAGTTGTGACGTGGTTGGCTTCAACAATAACTGGACGACTGGGTGTGCTATACCGAGTTTCGCCTTCAACTCAGATATATTGCGTTGTTCTATAAGTTGATAGATGACATTATTTTGATCCTTCTCCTCCAGCAAAAGCCCAAATAGTTTGTAATGCCCGATGATGATGTGTGATACATAATCTGAAAGGTCATGATGAATATATGATAGAAAAGTTTCGAGACAATGGAAGATATCTTGCTCATTCGGGTCATAACGCTCAATGCCAAGCTGTGTTTCAACTTGATGATGACGTACAATCGGTCCCGAATACGCAATTTTAGTGGCTTCGCGCGTGTAGCGTGCGTAATAACGCATACATTGATCTGTAAAATCATTACGTAAAGCATAAACCTGATTACGATCTTGCCATAAGCTACGTTCATCCATTTGCTTAAGATCATCATGTGACAATCGTGTCCATTCAAGTGTTTCAATTAAATTCATATCCACTAACTTAAAGCCTTCTTGTTGAAATCTTTCAAGAAAACGTATTTCATTCTGCTTTAAAGTAATCATCTCAGACATGTCGTTAAGCTCCTTTATCATTTAGTTTAAAGAAATGTCGCTTTATCTTGTTAGCGAACTAAAGCATTTAGCTAAAATAAAACTTTACTTCAAAAAGCGAATTTCTATCTCTTTATCTCGCTAATGAAATAAAGTAATGTTATTGATAAAACACATATTAGCACATCTAAAATGAAACTACAACAAATATTCTGAAAAAAGACATTATTTCGAAATTTAACACTGATGAACTACGCCGCCATCAGCTTAGTTAAAATCGCGCATACAAAAAAGCCCTAAATGATTTAAAGTTTAAACCATTTAGGGCTTTTAAACACTAAGCTATATGCATTAGTTCATACTATATTTAGCGTTACGGATGTGTCTTTCTAATTCGTCTGTATACATCGCTTTTGTATTTTGATCGTAACCAAGTAAATCTGCCATAACATCGATTACAGCATCTTTATATTTTTCAACGTATTCAATGTTAAAGTATAGAGCACCTGTACGACGTACGAAGAAGTCAGATGGTTTTGCGACCATTTCATTTTGAATTGTGTAAACAAGTTCAGTATACACTTCTAATGGAAGACTTGTACCTTGCATGCGTGCTGTTTGCGCAATTTCAAATAATTTATCAGCGTTTGAACCATATTGAGAAGCGAAGTGACGCGCTACGTCTTCATCAATTTGGTAAGCTTTTGCTTCGCGCACTTTTTGTTCTACGAAGTTGTCGAAGTTTTGGCTACCACCAACGTCACCACCAGAGATTGGTAAATGCTTCGTTTGACATTCTTTAAATTTAAGGCCGTATTGTTGTTTTAAACGTTTTGCTACTAAATTCACGATGTCATAAGCCATATGACGGTAACCTGTTAACTTACCACCTGCAATAGTTAGTAAGCCAGATTTACTTTCCCAAACTTCGTCTTTACGTGAAATTTCTGAAGGGTCTTTACCTTCTTCTAGGATTAATGGACGGATACCAGCCCAAGTTGATTCGATGTCGTCATTTGTAACGTTAACATCAGGGAACATGTAATTGATTGCATCTAGGATATAATCTCTATCTTCTTGAGAAGCAAGTGGTGATGCTTTATCTTCCACATAATGTGTATCTGTTGTACCTACATATGCTTTTCCTGCACGAGGAATTGCGAAAATCATACGACCATCTTTTTCTGTATCAAAATAAACAGCTTGTTGTAATGGGAATTTAGATTGGTCGATTACTAAGTGAACACCTTTAGTAAGGTATAACTCTTTATTGTTTTTAGAGTGATCTTGACCTCTCACTTCGTCTACCCAAGGGCCTGTTGCGTTAACGATTTTCTTACCGCGAACTTCAAATTTCTCGTTGTTTAAACGGTCAATAACTTCAACACCGCTTACTTTATTTTTCTTAGTATATGTGAAGTTTGCTGCTTTCGCGTAGTTAATCACATGTGCACCTTTTTCAGCTGCTTTTTTCATAACTTCGATTGTTAAACGCGCATCGTCTGTACGATATTCAACGTAGTAACCGCCACCTTTAAGGCCGTCACGTTTAACTAAAGGTTCTTTGTCTAATGTTTGTTCCTTATTTAACATTTTCTTACGTTCTGATTTTTTAACGCCAGCTAAAAAGTCATATACGCGTAACCCAATTGAAGTTGTAAATGGACCAAATGTACCACCTTTATGCATTGGTAAAAGCATCCATTCAGGTGTTGTTACGTGAGGACCATTTTCATAAACGATCGCACGTTCACGGCCTGTTTCTTTAACGACGTTAACTTGGAATTGTTTTAAATATCTTAAACCACCATGAACAAGTTTAGTTGAACGTGAGCTTGTACCTTCAGCAAAGTCTTGCATTTCAACTAAAGCTACTTTCATGCCACGTGTCGTTGCATCTAAAGCAATACCTGCACCTGTAATACCGCCACCAATTACGACTAAATCATATTCATTTTCTTGCATTTGACGTTTGATTTGACCTCTTTTAATCGTTGATAAACTCATAATAAGAACCCTCCTAAATATTAAAAAAAGAGAGACCATCCCCTACACTTTTTGAAGTTGTACGAAATGCGTCTCTCATATCTCGACTGACTTATTAACTTGGCTTCATTATAGCATAGCGATTTATGCTTCGTCTAATTTAAAGACTTGTGTCGCTTCAACAGCTTTTTTCCAACCTATGTAATTCTTTTCACGACGTTCTTCATCCATTTGAGGTTCGAATTTTTGTTCAAGTTTCCATCTTTCGCTGATTTCATCTTTACCATTCCAGAAACCAACTGCGATACCCGCTAAGTAAGCAGCACCTAGCGCAGTCGTTTCATTAATTTCAGGACGTTCAACATCAATGTTTACGATGTCTGATTGGAATTGCATGATAAAGTTATTTTTCACGGCTCCACCGTCAACGCGTAAGTTGTTAACTTGAATACCAGAGTCTTTTTCCATAGCTTCAAGAACGTCACGTGTTTGGTAACATAATGATTCAAGCGTAGCACGGATAAAATGCTCTTTTTCAGTACCGCGTGTTAAACCAAAGATGGCACCACGTGCATCTGAATCCCAGTACGGTGTACCTAGACCTACAAATGCAGGTACGACGTAAACACCTTCAGTAGAATCTACGCGCTCAGCATAGTTTTCAGTTTGAGGCGCTGAGTTAATCATTCTTAAACCGTCGCGTAACCATTGAATCGCTGAACCTGATACGAAGATCGAACCTTCTAAAGCGTAATTAACCTTTCCATCGATACCATAGGCGATCGTAGTTAATAGGCCACTTTCAGATTTAACCGCTTCTTCGCCTGTATTCATTAACATGAAGCCACCAGTACCGTACGTATTCTTAACGTCACCACGTTCGAAACATGCTTGACCAAATAAGGCAGCTTGTTGGTCACCAGCGATACCTGCGATTGGTACTTCATGACCGAAGAAATGGTAATCCACTGTATGTGCGTACACTTCACTAGAAGGTTTGACTTCTGGAAGCATGCTTTTTGGTACAGTTAAGTGTTCAAGTAATTCATCATCCCACTTAAGTTCATGGATATTGTACATTAACGTACGACTCGCATTTGAGTAGTCTGTGACATGGGCTTTTCCACCAGATAAACGATAAACTAACCAAGTATCAATTGTACCAAATAATAAATCACCGTTTTCAGCTTTCTCACGTGCACCGTCAACATTATCAAGAATCCATTTCACTTTAGTTCCTGAGAAGTATGGATCAAGTAATAAACCAGTTTTATCTCTAAATGTTTGTTCTAAATCTTGTTCTTTTAATTCGTTACAAATACTTTGCGTTTGACGAGATTGCCATACAATCGCGTGATAAACTGGGCGACCTGTGTGCTTATCCCAAACGACTGTTGTCTCACGTTGGTTCGTAATACCAATACCTGCGATTTGTTCAGGATCGATTTGGTTTTCATTCAGTACTGAAGCGATAACCGATAACACAGATGTCCAAATTTCATTTGCATCATGTTCTACCCAACCTGATTTAGGAAAATGTTGTTTAAATTCTCTTTGAGCAACACCTTTAATATCACCTTGTTCATTAAAGATGATCGCGCGTGAACTAGTTGTACCTTGGTCTATTGAAAGAATAAACTTTTCCATATTAAAAACTCCTTTACCCCAAAATTAATCTGGCCTTTATATAAAAATACCCCTATAAAAGTACTTTATACAATATTAGTTGATCTTAGCGATTTCGCTAGAATCTGATTTCTTATTCATTAAAATACCAACTACTAAAGCAATGATAACAACTACAATCGCTAAAATTGAGAATACATCAAACGTACCTTTAAAAAGCATACGGTAAATGGCTGAACCTAACATACCACCTGCAATTGGCCCTAAGATTGGCACAATCGCATATTTCCAATTTGAATCGCCCTTTCCTGCAATCGGTAAGATAGCATGTGCAATTCTTGGTCCTAAGTCACGTGCTGGGTTAATGGCATAACCTGTTGGTCCACCTAAACTTAAACCAATAGCTATAATTAAAGCACCAACTACAAGTGGGTTTAAACCGTCTGAGAATTTATTAACCCCTATATACATTAAACCTGAAACTAATGCTGCAGTACCAATGATTTCACTTATCATGTTCGCAAAATAGTTCGTTAAAGCTGGGTCAGTTGAGAATACTGCTAACTTTGCACCTTTGTCTTCAGTTGCTTTCCAATGTGGTAAATACATTAACCAAACTAAAATACCACCGATTGTACCACCGGCAATTTGGGCTAAGATGTAACCAGGAACTTGAGCCCATGGTAATGCACCGTCCATAGCAAGACCGATTGATACAGCTGGGTTTAAATGTGCACCTGAAATATGTCCTACTGCATAAACACCCATCGTAACGGCAAGTCCCCAACCGACTGAGATAACAATCCAATCTGCTCCGTTACCTTTAGATGCCTTTAAAACAACGTTTGCGACAACGCCGCCCCCAAATAAAATTAAAATGGCGGTTCCGATTAATTCTGCTAAATATACACTCATCTCTTTTCCTCCTAAAAAAAGACAGGGAGACCCCTACTCGCATTGATACAAGCAAAAGTCTCCCATCTCTTCACTGATATTAACTTGATATAATCGTACCTTGTAATGTAAGCGTTGTCAATCATTTTTTCAAAGACTTTAAGAAATAAAATTATAATTAAAATTGTTAACCTTAATATGATAAGTTGTAATGTAAAAATTTCATGGCACGGTCTTCATAATCCTCATAATCAAGGTCTAGTTCACGTTGACGCTCAATTTCAGACAACATGAATTTAAAGTGATTGAGCATAGAAAGTAAACTTTCCTTTAAGTTGTGTAAACCTTCGTTATCAAACGTACGCAAGTAAGAATCATAGTTAAAGCGATCAAGATAGTGATATAAATATTTATCAGAAACACCGAAATCGATGGCGTCCTTTTCACTATTAAGTAAAATACGCTCTTTTAAGATAACTTTGTAGGCATCACGCATTTCATGTTCTTTAATATGAACAGCATATGGAAATTCTGTTCGCGCAATTCCTTTGACTACAACAGTTGAATACCAATAGAAATCATTTATCGCGACTTTAAGTTCCGCTTCTGAAAAGGAACTTGTCTCATAATATGATGTATCTACGTATGAATAATTCTCAAACGCATCATCTTTATCTAATAGCACCTTACTATAAGCTAAATCAATACAATCATCTAAATGGTCAGCCGTCGTAAGTGTTAAGTCGATACGATTAAAGTCCTTAAACTGCATATGATATGTAAACGTATTAAAGTCATTTTTTTGGTAAAACGGTTCTGAATAGCGCATGAGTAAAATTTCGCCGAAGTTCGCATACCAACTATCTGCATCGATATAGGCATACACATCTTCAACAACATAAATAAAATCAAAGTCGTGTAATTTATTTTCATCAAATGAGTTTGGCTTTACTCTTGAACCATTTAAGATAACTGCACGAATATTGTCATCACGTTGTGCGATATCTATGACGGTTTCATAAATTTCATCTTCAGATCTAGACATGTTTGTCCCTCCAAAAATCTTCTACTCATCTTTACCCCGACACGTTCAATTAAAATCTAAAAACTTCAAACATAACTAACATCTACTTAACAAAATTTATAATGAATGAAGTGTAAGCCTTTATGGAGGTCCCCTTGAGAAAAGCCCATTAGTTACTACATTAAAAAGCTGAAATATAAGTCGTGAAATAGAGCATTTGAGCTTTATTTCACTCAATTCTCAAAACAGCTGACTCCTAGGGGAGTAGCGTGAGTCTGGAGACTACAGGCTCCAGCCACGCCCCAGGAAAGCATGCTGTTTAAGAGAATTGGAGTATTAAGTCCCAGCCTGTTCTACCTATCGCTTTTACCAAATTGTTCTATTGCTTGATGTGATATACGTTGCGCCAGCTTTTACAGCCGCTTCAACTTCTTCTTCCGTATCAATTAAACCGCCCGCTATCACGTGCGTATTCGTTTCTTCATTTATACGTCTAATCACCTTATTCGCAACGCCTGGTAATACTTCCACGAAGTCTGGTTCAACATGCTTGATTAAAGCAATACTACGATCAAGTGCGTGGCTATCGATAATAAACACGCGTAAAATCGTTGTGGTTTTCAACGCTTTAGCTTTTTTAATTACTTTTGATTTCGTCGAAATTATACCTTTAGGCTTATATTGTTGAATAATGTATTCACATGAGAACTCATCAACACTTAACCCTTTGATTAAATCAATATGAATATAATACTCAATTTGATGCTTTTTCAATAATTCTAAGATACTTTTCAAATGTCCAATATGCGTATCTAACAAAACACATGTTTTATGATCCGTTGCGATAAGTTTTTCTAAATCTTTCATCGTACGAATCGCTGGTAGTAATTTTTCGTTCACAATTTACCTTCTTTATTACATTATTCGTTTAAATAAACGTTCAAGTTCGTAGTTCGTAAAGTTAATAATAATCGGGCGCCCATGCGGACACGTAAATGGATCCTCCATTTCACGTAATTGATTGATTAAACCATGCATCTCGCTATTTTTAAGATAATGATTCGCCTTAATCGATTTCTTACAACTCATCATAATCGCTGCTTCTTCGCGAATCTTTTTAATATCTACTTTCTTATGTGCAATAACGTAATCAATCATATCTTTGATAATATCCTCAACCTCATCTTTAGGGAACCAGACCGGGTAACTACTCACAATATAAGAATTAGACCCGAAGTGTTCGAGAAAGACGCCGACCTCTTCTAGAGATTGACGATATTGTTCAATAATCATCATTTCATCCTTTGAAAAGTTAAACGTAAGGGGTATCAGTAAATTTTGATTCTCATTTTTAACTTCCCCGATTTTATCTCTAAAGTACTCATATTTAATACGTTCTTGCGCGGCATGTTGGTCGATCATAAACATACCTTCATCATTTTGCGCAATGATATACGTACCATGTACCTGTCCAACAACTTCCATATAAGGTACGCGTTTAGAAGTATCTTCCTTCACTACATCCTTAATTTCATCATACGTTTTAGTCTCATAATTAAAAGCGGATTCATCTTCGACTTCTAAACCTTCTAAATGTGACAGTGATTCAGAATGTTGTTTTGATGGCGGTAACTCAAAACCAGTATCTTCATCTTCCTCATTACATGATAACAACGTAAATTCATCATCTTCGGTCGTTTCAAAATTTAAATCATTATCCGATAGGGTCGTAGTATTCTTGGGCTTATCTAAACCATCCTGTGTATGTTCAACTTCCTGATTGTCACCGTTAGTGTCATTTTTCTCAGCTTGTTTTTGGTCAAACGCCATTTTTTGCTGTTCAAAAGTCGATAACACTTTCGACTTTTTAGGTTGCGAACTGATATCGTTATGAGGGATAAGCACCTTGTCCTTAAAAGCTTCACGGATTTTCTGAACAATCAAATCATACAGCTGATCTTCTTTTGACAAGCGAACCTCAAGTTTAGTTGGATGCACATTTACGTCAACTAAGATAGGATCCATTTCAATATTAATATAGCATATTGGATTACGCCCTATCGTTAACAATGTATGATAGCCTTCTAAAATGGCCTTATTAAGTAAGAAGTTCTTAATATAACGACCATTAATAAAGATTGAAATGTAGTGCTTATTACTTCTTGAATGTTCAGGTTTCGCGACAAATCCTTCAATGTGATAATCACTCGTATCACCACTGATATGCACAAGGTCTTTCGCCACTTTCATACCATATATTTCAGCCATAACTTCATTCGTACGCCCTGAACCATTCGTTTTCATCACTAATTTATCGTCACTTTTTAGTGAAAAGCGAATATGCGGATGACTCATAGCCATGCGGTTTACGATATCTGTAACTTTACCAAGTTCCGTATACAAGCTTTTAATATATTTAAGTCGTGCAGGTGTATTATAGAAGAGATTTTCTACAAAGATATCGGTGCCTTGTTTCGCTTTAGCTGGCTTTTTCTCTATGAGTTCACCGTTTAACGCATAAATTTCAAAGCCGTCTTCACCATTGGTACACGTTTTCAATGTGACTTTTGACACGGAAGCGATACTTGCTAACGCCTCACCTCTAAAACCAAGCGTTCGCACGTGAAACAAGTCTTCGTCTTTATCAAGTTTACTCGTCGCATGTCGATGGAACAATAAGGGTAAATCGTCCTCTTCAATTCCACTACCGTTATCGACCACACGAATCGACTGAACCCCGGACTCTTTAACTTCAATATTAATTTCCGTAGCTTGAGCATCAATCGCGTTCTCAACGAGTTCTTTGACGACTGAACCGGGTCGCTCAACAACTTCACCTGCAGCAATCTTATTAGCGAGAGAAGTTTGAAGTTCTTTAATTTTACCCATATCATTCATCTCCTACTTTAACGCATTTTGTAATTCGCTCAGTTTCACAAGTGCCTCGATTGGTGTCATTTGAGAAAGATTTAAAGATTTAAGTTCGAGTTCAACTTCAGATTCCGCTTTCGAATCAAACAAGTCAAAGCTTGGTTGTTCAAAGGCATCTTTCGGTTGTTCAGGTGTTTTACGGTTACTTTCATCGTTAATAGACGCAGCTTCCTGGCGGACTTCGGTAGCATCTTCACTCGTCACTTTAGCTTGTTCAACGTCTTTATGTTCAAGTGAATCAAGAATCACTTTCGCACGGTCGATGACAGCTTCAGGTAAATGCGCAAGCTTAGCAACTTGAATACCATAGCTATCATCAACGGCACCGTCTTTAACTTTATGCAAGAAGATTAACTCACCGTGATGCTCATTAGCAGCAACATGTACATTCTTAAGCGCAGGTAACGTTTCATCTAGCGTTGTCAATTCATGATAGTGTGTTGAGAATAACGTTTTAGCATGGGACGTATTCGCGACATATTCAATCATCGCTTGAGCAAGTGCAAGTCCATCATATGTTGAAGTACCGCGACCAATTTCATCAAAGATAATTAAACTTTCCTGAGTCGCATGCTTTAATGCTTTTTGAGCTTCAAGCATTTCCACCATAAACGTACTCTTACCTGATACTAAATCATCTGCTGCTCCGATACGCGTAAATATCTGGTCAAAGATCGGTAGCGTCGCTTTATCAGCAGGTACATACGCACCCATCTGCGCCATTATACTAATAATTGCTACTTGTCGCATATACGTCGACTTACCAGACATATTAGGCCCCGTAATTAAGTAAATAAACGTTTCATCATCAAGCTTACAATCGTTAGGCACATAGTCATTGTGATCCATCACACGCTCTACAACAGGATGTCTTGAATCTTGTAAATCTAGCGTTCGCTCAGCGCTAAATTCAGGTTTCACATAGTTATACTTTTGCGCAATTTCCGCAAAGCTCTGTAAGCAATCGAGTTCAGAAATTAATTTCGCTTGCTGTTGCAATTTAGAAGTATAACTCTTAACCTTCTCACGTAATTCTAGGAACAATTGATACTCAAGGTCGATAGCCTTCTCCTCAGCCCCCAAGATCAATGCTTCCTTCTCTTTTAACTCATCCGTTATGAAACGTTCCGCATTAGACAATGTTTGCTTACGCTCATAGCCATAGTCCCCCGGTGAAAAGCCCTTTAAATTCGCGCGCGTAATTTCAATAAAGTAACCAAATACTTTATTAAAACGAATCTTTAACGAGCGAATACCCGTACGCGCTTGTTCCTTTTGCTGCAGTTCAGCTAACCATGACTTACCATTACGAGATGCTTCTAAGTACTCATCAAGTTGTGCATGATAACCCGCTTTGAAAAGCCCACCTTCCTTAACAGAAATAGGTGGTTGTTCAACAATACTTTGTTCGAGTAGCTCAAGTAAGTCATCTAATGGTTCTAATTGATTAAACTGAGGCGATTCATAGCCTTCAAGAGAGTCTAGTAACGCTAAAATATTCGGAATTTCTGCGATTGAATGCTTGAGTTGAATCAAGTCTTTCGCGTTCACATTACCGTAATTCACGCGACCAACTAAACGCTCGATATCATAGACTTGTTTTAAATAGTCGCGTAACGTATCACGCTCGATAAAGTAATTTAAAAAGCTTTCAACGGCTTTTTGACGCGCTTCAATATCCGCTTGAACGATAAGCGGTCGGTCAATCCATTGTTTTAAACGTCGTGCACCCATAGGCGTCTTCGTTTCATCCATGAGCCAAAGAAGCGTACCTTTTTTAGATTTAAGACGCATGCTTTCAGTTAGTTCCAGATTACGTTTCGCATAGTAATCCATTTTCATATAGTGAACCGCTTCATACATCTTGACGTTTTCAATATGAGATAAATCTCGCTTTTGCGTTTCATGAATGTAGTCTAATAAAACTTGCGTTGCTTGATAACTCGATTCATGCGTGGCATTATTCATCTCATATTGAACATCTGATAACGATTCTTTAAGCGTTATTGTTTCAGTTATGACACTCACTTGACGTTTCAAATCATCGGATAAAGGTTGTTGAATAATAATTTCATTCGGGTTAATTGTTGTGATTTCATTGATTAAAGTAGCTTCATCGGTAAAATGCGTTGCCTTCAATTCACCCGTTGATACATCACAGTAAGCTAATGCGAAATCATCGGCTTGAATAAGACTTAAGATAAAATTATTTTCTTTCTCATTGATACCATTCTCTTGCATCACGGTACCAGGTGTTACGATACGTACGACTTCGCGTTTAACCATACCTTTAGTTTGAGTTGGATCTTCCATCTGTTCACAAATCGCAACTTTATAACCATTTTGAACGAGCGTATCAATGTAGTTATCAGCTGAATGATACGGCACACCACACATCGGGATAGGATTTTCCTTCTTCGCATCACGCTTCGTTAACGTAATTTCTAAGACCCTTGAGGCTTCAATCGCATCTTCAAAGAACATCTCATAGAAGTCACCTAATCTAAAAAATAGTAAACAATCTTCGTATTGGTCTTTAATATTTAAATACTGTTTCATCATAGGTGTTACTTTCGCCATAGTATTCACAGTCCTTCTTTATTATCACACTTTTTCTTTGTCTTAACGCATATATTTTATCAAAATATCACTTAATTAACTACTCATTCAAAATATGCAGAAATTTATAAAATGATATTAATTCCACATAGGGCTTTTCAAAAAGAAAAAAATGAGTCATACGCCACTGCGCAGACTCACTTTAAATTTAAGTACTAAAAAAAAGTATATTTAAACTTTATTTTTAATTTCCTAATCAGCATGCTTTCCTGGGGCGTGGCTGGAGCCTGTAGTCTCCAGACACACGCTTCTTCCCTAGGAGTCAGCTAATTAGGAAATTAATATCACATTACCAACCTAGTTTGATCAATATTCTAGATTTATCGCTTGTATTTATGAGAAAACTTATCGATTAAACCGCGTTTTTTAAGAACCATTAAAAGCACGTAACTAATAATAGCGCCTACAAAACTTGAAACCATAAACGTCATCATAAGCGGACGAATCATAAAGTTTTGAATGTTGAGTACCATCGCTAATGGAATACAAACTAAACTACCAATGATGCCCGTACCAATAACTTCGCCAATTGCTGCCACAAAAATGTGTTTACGGTACATATATAAGATACTCGCTAAGAATACCCCGATCATACTACCAGGAAAGGCAAATGGGCTTCCGATACCAAATATCATGCGAATAACGGATGATAAAAACGCTTGTGCTAAACCAAACCATGGTCCTAAGAATACGGCGCTTAATACATTAATAAAGTGCTGCATAGGTGCTGCTTTAATTGGACCGAGCGGAATTGTAATGAGTGTACTTAACACAACATTTAAAGCTACAAACAATGCTGTAAGTACGAGTTTATTCGTACGCAACGCTTTTATCCTCCTTTAATGATTCATTTCGTCATTTAAGATATCCACCATTGAATGTAAGAACGTATTCGCATCTTGTTGCGCGACTTTAAATTCTCCAACAATGGGTAACGCGTCAATTTTCTTTTGTATATCAGAAATATGAGATTCAGATTGATTGAACGCGGTCTCTTTACCGTAATTCTGTAAATTTACAGATTGCTTTTGATTCATTTTAAGACGTTTCATGTAGGCATCAAGTCGTTGATTATGATGAATTTGATCTTCTACACGCTTGTAATCTTGGATCATGTCTAAGTCTTGAATTTTAAGACTAATACGATTGGCCTCTTGAATGATATCGTCTTTGCTGTACATTTATTGCGCCACCATAGCGTCATGAATGCCTACGAATTCACCATTTAGGGAATATTGTCTTGGATCAGTGATTTTAACATCCACTAATTTACCAATAACGTCTTTAGGCCCTCTGAAGTTAACGAGTTTATTCTTATCTGTATAACCAGCTAACACTTCATCGTCTTTCTTACTTGTACCTTCACAAAGCACTGTAACAACTTCATTATCATATCGCTTGAGTGCTTCTTGACAATATTCGCCGACTTTTTTGTTTAATGTTTGTAAACGTTCTTTTTTAACACGAGTTGGTACATTGTCTTTCATTTTAGCTGCAGGTGTACCGTCACGTTGAGAGTAGATGTACGTATAAGCATGCTCGAAACCAACTTCATCGTAAAGCGTTAAGGTATCTTGGAATTGTTCTTCTGTTTCATTTGGGTAGCCTACAATGATATCAGTAGTTAGTGCTACATCTGGAATCTTAGCTTTAATACGTTCAACTAAATCTAAATAACTTTCACGTGTGTATTTACGTCCCATAATTTTAAGTACCGCGTCATTACCTGATTGAACTGGTAAATGAATATGAGGCACGATATTGCCACCTTTCGCAATGACATCAATCATATGGTCTGTAAAGTCCCACGGGTGACTCGTTGTAAAACGAACACGCGGAATATCAATCTTAGAAATATCTTCAAAGAGATCGCCTAAACCATATTCAATATCCTTAAGGTCTTTACCGTAAGAGTTAACGTTCTGGCCTAGTAACGTAATCTCTTGATAGCCTTGACGTGCTAAATCACGAACTTCATCAATAATATCTTGTGGTCGACGACTACGTTCTTTCCCTCTTGTAAAAGGCACGATGCAATACGTACAGAATTTGTCACAACCATACATAATGTTAACCCAAGCTTTAATGTTGCCTTCACGAACTTTAGGAAGGTTCTCGATAACATCGCCCTCTTTAGACCATACATCAACAACCATCGCTTTAGACATATATGCTTCTTCTAAAATCTCAGGTAACTTATGAATGTTGTGCGTACCGAATATCATATCTACGTTTTGATATGATTTTAAAATTTTATTGACAACAGATTCTTCTTGAGACATACAACCACATACGCCAATTAAGCAATCAGGACGTTCTTTTTTAAGATGTTTTAAGTTACCTATTTCACTAAACACTTTATTTTCCGCATTTTCACGGATGGCACAAGTATTGAGTAAAATAACGTCAGCTGAGTTAATATCAGTTGATGGTGTATAACCAAGCGCACCAAAGATACCTGCCATAACTTCAGTATCGTGTGCGTTCATTTGACAACCATACGTTTTAATAAAGAACGTACGACCATTACCCATACCACGATATTTCTCATCGATTTGGAAATCACGATTATATTGAACTTCTTCTTTACCACGCTTACGCGCCTCTTTAAGGCTCGGTGGTTGATAAACATGCTCAAAGTATTTGCTATAATCTTTTTCTTCTTTATCACGGTGGTTTAGGACGTCTAAACTACCCGCTTTTCTTTGTTCTTCATTCACATTAAAAACCCTTTCTCGCCATATATCATCTTTTCATTATATTAAATTTAAGTAAAAAGTGCAAAATGAAAATTTTGTTTAAAGATGATAAGGAATGAAGTGAATACATCTCGCGTTAAGCCTTAATCATCATACTTGCCAGTAAGTGTTTCAATCGAAATCCCTTCTGGTACATGATAAAACTTAATTTGATTCATTAAACTTTCCACTTCAAGTTCAACCATACGTTCGTTCATCTTTTGAATTAAAATTAATAACTCGCTCATTTCGCCTTCAATCGTTGTTTCTAATGGACCTACTCTATACTTTAATCCGGACTCATCAATTACACGAATTGCTTCATCTACGTACGGAATCACGTCTTCACCATTCTTCGGTCTTGGTATCATTTGAATACTCATTAATGTATCATTCATCACAAACAACCACCTTAAATGTATTTTTAAATAGAAAAACTACTTACATTATAACGTTGATGTAAGTAGTTTTACCATGAATTATTGAGAATCGACCTAAACAAGACAACTCGTGTCCGTCAAAGTCGCTTATATATTAAACGAATTGTTTCATTAAGTCATTGAATTGATTTTCATCAAGCTTAATATCTTGCTTAGCAAGTGGTTCTTCGCTGAACGTATCGATTTGAGACTCATAAGATGGTGTTTCTGTATCTTGATACACGATACCTTTAATGAGCGAATCATAATCAAGCACAGTTTGCACAGCTTTTTGTTTATCTGACGGATCATAGTTCTCGATGTCATCAATACTTGTAAGATTTTCTTTAAACCAATCATACGTATTGACTTTATTATACGTAACACATGGTGAGAACACGTTCACAAATGAGAAACCATCGTGATTAATCGCATCTTCAATCATCTTCGTTAATCCTTTAATATCACTTGAAAAGCCCTGTGCGACAAATGTGGCACCTGAAGATAACGCTAATTCAAGCGGTGCAATATTCTTTTCAATATTACCTTTAGGTGTTGTCTTCGTTACAAAACCAGGTGCAGATGACGGTGATGTTTGACCTTTAGTTAAACCATAAATTTGGTTATCCATAACAATATACGTCATGTTCATGTTACGACGTAATGCATGAATCGTATGACCCATACCAATCGCATAACCATCTCCGTCACCACCAGAAGCAATAACTGTTAGCTCACGGTTAGCCATTTTAACACCTTGAGCTAAAGGTAATGCACGACCGTGGATGGCATGTACGCCATAAGCATTAATATATCCTGATAAACGACCTGAACAACCAATACCCGTAATTAAAGCAACTTCGTCAGGTTCTAAGCCTACATTAGCCGCTGCTTTTTGAATGGCCGCTTGTACTGAGAAATCACCACAACCTGGGCACCAGTTCGGCTTAACATTATTTCTAAAATCTTTAAACGTAGCCAACTATACCAACTCCTTTAATTCATTGGCAACTTCTAAACCTTTTTCTTCAATTTCGTGTGGTAAGAAAGGTGTACCATCATACTTCGTTTGTTTAACTAATTTATCGTTAACATTCACGTTCATTTTTAAGATGCTTGCAAGTTGACCTTGATAATTGTGCTCAGCAACAATAACTTTTGAAGCTTGATCAATTGCATCTTGAACCGTCTTAGATGGGAATGGGTGTAGCTGACGAATATGCATATGATTTACTTTAATGCCTTTAGCATCTAATCTTTCGATACCTTCGTCAATGGCACCCTTCGTTGAAATAAAGCCAATATATAAAATGTCCGCTTCATCATAGTTATTTGAATACGTAACAGGATCTTTCATAACTAAGTTTTCAGTTTTACGCATTCTCTTTTCCATTTGAGCTTGACGGTTTTCGCTAACTTCACTTGGTTTACCTTCTTCGTTGTGTTCAACACCAGTAATGTGGTGAATACCGCCTTTAACGCCTGGTAGAGGACGAGGTGATACGCCACTGCCAGTTAACGCATAACGCTTGAAGTACCCTTTATCATCTTCATCGCGTTCAATATCACTTTGAATTGTCTCGCCACGACGAATTTCAATTTTACTATAGTCTAAGTTTTCAACTGTTTGCTTACCAAGTGATAATTGTAAATCACTTAAGATAATCACAGGACATTGATATTCTTCAGCAAGGTTGAACGCTTCAATTGTTAAATAAAAGGCATCTTCAGCATCAGTAGGTGCTACCACAATTTTAGGAATATCACCGTGTGTACCATAAATCATTTGCATTAAGTCAGATTGTTCCTGTTTAGTTGGTAGTCCTGTTGATGGGCCACCACGTTGCGTATTAATAACAACAAATGGTGTTTCAGTCATACCAGATAGACCGATTGATTCCATCATTAGTGATAAACCAGGTCCAGCTGAAGCTGTAAATGCACGGACACCAGCGTAGTTTGAACCAATAGCCATCGTCGCTGCTGCAATTTCATCTTCAGTTTGAATAACCGTACCGCCAACTTTAGGTAAGTTATCAATCATATATTCCATAATTTCTGAAGCTGGCGTGATTGGATATGCCGCCATAAATCTTGAGCCTGCTGATATCGCACCTAAACCAATCGCATCGTTACCAATCATATAAAGATGCGGATTAGAATGTGATTCTTCAAGTTCAAAGTCGCCTTCAATTGTTTCTAACTGTTCCTTCATAAGATCGTAACCTTGTTTAAGTGCATCAATGTTTAATTCAACGACCTTTTCGCCTTTTTTCTGGAACATATTTTCAATAAGATTTTCGAATACGTCTAAACGTAAATTCATGACTGCACATGTCGCACCAACTGCAACCATGTTTTTCATTAGCGTCGTGCCTAATTCTTTAGCAATTTGTGTGAAAGGTAAATCAATGAGTTGTGCTTTGCAATCGTCTGGTTTTTCAGGTTTCGCTTTTGTATCAGCGATAATAATACTATCTGAACGCATTTCGTGATGGTTCACTTCAATCGTTTCTTGGTCAAAAGCCACTAAGATATCTAAATCATCACTAATCGCATGTACTGGTGATGTTGAGACTCTTATTTTATTATTTGTATGACCGCCTTTAATTCGACTTGAAAAGTGTCGATAACCATATAAATAATAACCTTTACGGTTCATAGCTGTAGCAAAGATTTCACCCGTAGATTCAATCCCTTCACCTTGTTGTCCGCCGACTTTCCATGATACTTGTGATTTCATGTCACATGCCTCCTAGGGATTTTAATTCATTTCTAATCATATCAAAAGAACCCACTAGATACCATGGTATTAGTGGGTTTTAGCCTAAATTCATACTAATGGACGATACTTATTCTAATGGGTGATCATCGTTCACAAGAACGCGTTCAATACGTTTTGTACGACCTTCTTTATCAAGGTCAATGATACATCCTGAGAGTACCATACGACCTTCATCTGGTACGACATGACGTTGCGGTAAACTTGTGATAAAGCGTTCAATAATTTCATCTCGATTAATTCCTAGAATACCGTCGTAATAGCCAGTCATACCTACGTCGGTAATATAGCCCGTACCTTGAGGTAAAATACGTTCATCGGCCGTTTGGATGTGTGTATGTGTACCTACCATCGCACTCACACGACCATCTAAGAACCATCCCATCGCGTTCTTCTCAGAAGTCGTCTCAGCGTGAAAGTCTACAAATATATAGTCGGTAACTTGTTTCGCTTCTTCAATTAAAGCGTTCGCTTTTTTAAAAGGATCATCGATATCTTGCATAAATGAACGACCTTGTAAATTGATTATAGCAAGTTTAATATCGTTGATTTGAATGTAACGCATACCAACACCTGGTGCTTCCTCAGGGAAATTGGCTGGGCGTACCATGCGTTTCGCATCATCTATAAATTCATATATTTGACGTTGACCATATGTATGGTTACCCATCGTCATAAAGTCTACGCCTTCACGTAAAAGTTGCTTATAAATCTTTTCTGTCAAACCTTTGCCGTGTGCAGCATTCTCAGCATTTACAATCGTCACTGTAGGTTTATATTTATTTTTAAGCTTTTGAAGATAAGTCGAAATAGCTTCACGACCTAATTTCCCAACGATATCCCCAATAAATAAAATTCGCATGCTTGTTCATCCTTTCATTACCCTAAGTGTAAAATAATTTGATGAAAATGAAAAGTGAGTGTCAAAATTTGTTCAAATCTGAATGTAAAATAATGTATTAGTTAAATTGTGAGCGGGTATATTAGAATTACAAATAAAGATTGTCGCTTGATTGCCTAGGCTATACATGACGATGTCTTTATCTTTTACAATTTTTATCTAAAAATTGGGAATTTTAATTAATTAGGAGATGTAAAAAGTAGTATGTCTATTAATATCGAACCAGAAAAATTTGCTGATTTAGTAGTTAAAGCTAATCCATCAAATAGTGAAAATCCTGAGGAAATTTCGAAGGAAGCACTTGAGCTTTACATCACTGCTTATCGCATGGCTGAAAGATACGCAAATCTTTCAACTGGTTGCCTAGATACTAAGAGCACGATTAAAAAAGTAAAAGAATCAAAACTACAACTTAGCTAATTAAAGACTATTAATCATTTCACATATATAGAATTAGTTATAGAAGAGACACCTATCGTCTTTTTTAAAAAAAGAAATTTTACAAGAAAGCGCGAATGCAAATCAATGTTTGTACTCGCGCTTTCTTGTATTTTGAGCGGTTAAATATTAGGAAATAAGCTTTTATATAGGTTATATAATTTAGAAGCACATTGCTTTTGATACATACGAATCATACATAAAACAAGCAGCACACTGCTTAAAATAAACGTTAGAATAGGAAATAGTATACTTAACTTTAAGAACTCAGATTTAACGTGTTGAATTGGATAGTCATTCGCAATTCCACTTTCATCAACCAGTGTACGATAGTCCATATTACGGTTTACAAAGTCAGGCGTAAGATTCATATTAAAATCTCTCAGTTGTGAATCAATTTGATAGAGCTTAAGTTGCTCAGGATAGTTCTTGTCTTTAACTAGCAGCGATAGTATATAATCCTCAGACAATTTATCCTTTTGATAAATGAGTGCGGCATCTTCATAGCGATGTTGATACGCTTTACCATTTAGCTTAAGCGGTGACATGTCTACGCTTTCATCGTTGATATACACATCCGTAAATCCATCATCCTTTTTCTTCTTCTCTAATGTAATCGTTTGATGTGCCATATGGTAACGTTTCGTATAAACCTCATAGTCTTTGGACAATAATTCATATAACTCATTTTTAGTGCGTGCAAATTGGGAATCATTTTTCTTTAACACGAATTCATGTTCAATCTGAATCGTACCAACGCGTTGATTATTTTTACCAACAACGTGCGTAATATCTTCCTCATTGTTTGGTACTTTTAATGTTGTAACAAGATGATGAGACTCATAATCATTAAGACTAATCTTTAAAATAATACCATTTATGATAGGTATAAGTGAGCATATAAATAATAAGCTACTTGCTAGCAGCCATAGTATGAGTTTTTTATTTCGTTTAAGCATGTCATAACTCCTAAGATGTTTTTTATATTATACCATATCTAATTTTTTAAATATATAATTTATTTTAGAACTTAACTAACGGGCACAAAAAAAAAACGAAACATGATAACATGTCTCGTTTCGTTAAATCATTATTTTGCATATTCAATTGCTCTCGTCTCTCGAACAACTGTCACTTTAATATGACCTGGGTATTGAAGTTCATCTTCAATTTGTGATTTTATGTCTCTAGCTAAACGATGTGCTTTTAAATCATCTATAGAATTTGGCGATACGACAACGCGTATTTCTCGTCCAGCTTGAATTGCGAATGCTTTTTCAACACCATCATAACTTTCAGATAATTCTTCTAAGCGCTCTAAACGCTTGATGTAATTTTCAAGTGTTTCTTTACGTGCGCCTGGTCGTGCTGCTGATAACGCATCGGCTGCGGCTACAAGAATTGAAATAATCGTTGTTGGCTCAACATCTCCGTGGTGAGAATGGATGGCATTGATAACCGTTTCAGACTCTTTATATTTCTTAGCGAGTTCTACACCAATCTCCACGTGACTACCTTCAACTTCATGATCGATAGCTTTACCGATATCATGTAACAATCCTGCACGTTTAGCGAGCGTTACATCTTCACCAAGTTCAGCTGCAAGCATACCAGATAGATGTGCAACTTCAATAGAATGTTTAAGTACATTCTGACCGTAACTTGTACGGTATTGCATTCTACCGAGAATCTTAATAAGATCTGGATGCATGTTATGTACATTTAATTCAAATGTAGCTTGTTCACCAGCATCGCGAATAATCTCATCAACTTCTTTACGTGCTTTATCAACCATATCTTCAATTCTTCCTGGATGAATACGGCCATCAGAAACAAGATTAACTAAAGCTGTACGTGCAATTTCACGTCTTATAGGATCAAAACCTGATAAAATAACAGCTTCAGGCGTATCATCAATAATTAAATCAATGCCTGTTAATGTTTCTAATGTACGAATGTTACGACCTTCACGACCGATAATTCGACCTTTCATTTCATCATTAGGTAAGTTAACAACAGATACAGTAGACTCAGTCGTATGTTCAGCTGCAAGGCGCTGTACAGTTGTTGCTAAAATTTCTTTTGCAGTCTTATCAACTTTTTCTTTCGCTTCTTTTTCCTTTTCTTTAACAAGTATTGCAATATCATGTGACAGTTCTTCTTCCACACGAAGAAGTTGTTCGTTACGAGCTTCCTCTTGTGTGAGACCGGAGATGCGTTCTAGTTCTTGTTCGTGCTTCATTATTATTGTTTGAACACTTCGCTCATTTGCATCTACTTGTTGTTGTCTTTCTTCAATTTTAGATTCCTTTTGCTCTAAAATCTCGTCTTTTTTATCTAAAAGATCCGATTTTCGCTCCAAGTTTTCTTCCTTTTGAAGAAGTCGGGTTTCTTGTCTTTGAAGATCACCACGTCTCTCTCTAAGTTCGTTTTCAGCGTTTTCTCGTATTAATTGGTTTTCTTCTTTGGCTTCTATTAATTTTTCTTTTTTGAGATTAGCTGCTGATCTTTTTGCTTGTTCGATGATATCTTCAGCAGTTTGCCTTGCTTGTATTTGTTTGCTCTGCAATAAGTGATGGGCAATGAAATACCCTACAACAACTCCTAGAATTACTCCTAGCAAAATGAGTAAGAGGGTTAATAAATTCACACAAACACCTCCTTTTTCTAGGATTTGGTACTGTATATCAAATCTAATATGATTATATGAATTATATAAGAATCATACATATCAATTGTACGTTTAATGATAGAGTAGTGTCAAGGTTTCCCCTTACCTTTATCGTTTATGATTTTATAATTTTTATTTTATTTTTGGAAAAATTTCCCACCGATTTAAATATAGAAATTTTATCTAAATAACCAAGCCATTTTTTCGACTTTTCAATAAAAAAAGACATAGTTGGATTATTAAACGTCCAACCATGTCTTAATTGATTATAAGATAACTTATTCGTCAAATAACGTTGGTGATTCATTTTCTTCTGTTTCTTCAACATCACCGTCTTTAATTCCTAATGTTTCACGTAGTTTTTGATCGATTTCGTTCATAATTTCAGGATTTTCTTTTAAGTAGTTTTTAACATTTTCTTTACCTTGACCCATGCGGTCACCATTATAAGAATACCAAGCACCTGATTTATCGATAATATCGTTTTGAACACCTAAATCGATGATTTCGCCTTCTTTAGAGATACCTTTACCATACATAATATCAACTTCAGCAATTCTAAATGGTGGTGCAACTTTGTTCTTAACAACTTTAAGTTTCGTACGGTTACCTACGATATCTTGACCTTGTTTAAGTTGTTCGGCACGTCTAACTTCTAAACGAACTGAACTATAGAATTTAAGTGCACGGCCACCAGGCGTTGTTTCAGGATTACCAAACATAACGCCAACTTTTTCACGGATTTGGTTGATAAAGATAGCAGTCGTATTTGATTTTGAAATAGCACCAGAAAGTTTACGTAGCGCTTGAGACATTAAGCGGGCTTGTAAACCAACGTGCGCGTCGCCCATCTCACCTTCAATTTCTGCTTTAGGTGTTAAAGCAGCTACAGAGTCGACAACGACAATGTCAACGGCACCACTACGAACGAAAGCTTCAGCGATTTCTAAACCTTGCTCACCGTGGTCTGGTTGAGATAGGTATAAATTATTTATGTCTACACCTAATGCTTCAGCATAAACTGGGTCTAAAGCGTGTTCGGCATCGATAAATGCTGCAATACCGCCATTCTTCTGAACTTCAGCGATAGCATGTAATGCAACTGTTGTTTTACCTGAACTTTCAGGACCATATACCTCTATGATACGGCCTTTAGGATAACCGCCTACACCTAACGCGTTATCAAGCGTTACAGAACCACTTGATACACTAGAAACACGGCGACCTTTGTTGTCACCTAGTTTCATAACTGCACCTTTACCGAAAGATTTTTCCATATTCTTAATGACTGTATCTAAAGCCTTTTGACGTTCATTACTCAATTTGGAACCCCCTACTTGAATTCTCTTTTTTAGATTTACCCATACTATACAACCTATTTTTTAAAAATACAAGCATTTTGCGAATATCCGTTCGATATTTTAAGCGAAATATCGTCATATTTACGAACATGCGTTTTCAATTTCTAAGAAACTGAGCACTAAGTTGTACGGTTTAAATCTTTTAGTAAACGTATGAGTACATAATTTTGACTTCTGTCTCTTTTTAATGTGTAATTATGAGACATTTCAAATTGCATCGACTTAAAGTGATCGTTTTTAAGGATGCCAACGTATATTGTTTTACCCTCATTACAAATAGATATACCTATTTTGCTTTTAAATAAGGATTGAACGAGCTGCGCACTAAATTCTAATCGCGCTTCAACTGGCATGTTAGGATCTACGAAGGCCTCATTCTCAGGAAGATACCCTGTTAAAAGTTTCTGATCATTATAAGCTTGAAGTCGCGGATAAAGTGCGCCTTCAGACACTTCATCATAGATACTAATTGAGTCTTGTAGTTCATGCATAAAGGCTTCCTCAAGTAATACATCATCTGAACCGTAATAATACATACCGATACGACTTAAAATCTCATCTTTAACGGGTTGAATGTTAGCTTTGCATTGATCAATCGTTTCGTCTTTAGAAGTTAGACGAATCTTTACTTCATGTGCACCAGCTAAAGGTGCAATTGTAGGATTTGTTTGTGCATCAATTAAATCCATCAATTCTGTTTCAACTTGTGATTCTCCGATGCCACAGAATTTTAGCATTTCTGAATAGATGGTATTCTCATCGTTCGTAAAGTAAGGCATTAACTCATGCTTAACCATGGGTTTTAGTTCACGAGGAGGTCCAGGTAATAAAGCGACGATCTTACTGTCCTTTTCAAGATACATACCTGGTGCCATGCCAACTTCATTCTTAAGTACTTTAGAACCTTTAATAACGAGTGCTTGTTGTTTATTATTAGGTGTCATCGTTTTATTTTGTTCTTTAAAGTAGTTTTCAATATATGTCATGGCTTCTTGGTCCATCTCTAAAGTTGTATTAAATAAAGAAGCTACAGTTTGTTTCGTTAAATCATCTTTCGTAGGTCCTAAACCACCTGTTAAGATAACGGCATCATGATATTTGAGTGCTTCTGACATCACACGTTCTAAACGTTTAGGATTATCACCTACAACGATATGTTGTAAGACATCATGTCCCACTTCATTAAATCTTTGAGATAAATACGTACCGTTCGTATTTGTAATTTGACCAAGTAAGAGTTCTGAACCTACAGCGATGATACATATTTTCATATGTGGATCCTCCTTAAATATAGAAAAAGCCTGAGACGTGTATAAGCATTTTATATGCTTGTTTCAATTCACAATCGTTAAAACGTGAGAATTGAGGATGCGTCCCAGACTTATCGAATCATTGATTATTATATGTTATTTTTTACTATTTTGTAAGAATACTGCTCGACCTTTATAAAAGTATTCAATACCTGAAAGAATCGTAAAGAATACGCCGATATAAAGTAAAATTTGACCTAAATAAATTCCGAATGGATCGCCAAATAATAATAAGATAATTGCTACCATCGTTACGGCAGTTTTAATTTTTCCTAATTGACCTGCAGCACTTACATAACCTTGTTCTATTTGTAATAAACGTAGTCCTGTTACAGCAAATTCACGCGCAATTATAATGATTGCTACTACTGAATTTGTGATATCAAGTTGCACAAGTACGATTAAAGCACTTGATACAAGTAATTTATCTGCTAATGGATCTAAGAATTTACCCATGTTTGTAACAAGTTGCCACTTACGTGCAAGGTAACCATCTACCCAGTCACTGACAGATGCTAATACAAAGATAATACCACTTATAATTAGCTCTATTCTTACATTATTTCCACCTAAAATTGAGATTGAACCAAACCCAAAATTATTGAGTGCAAATATAATAAATACTGGAATCAAAATAACACGAAATAATGTAATTTGATTAGGTATATTCATTTTCAAGCCTCTTTTCTAAAATCATTCTTGCTCTATTATACATGAATTTTTTTAAAATACGAGTGCCATTATAACCCAAATTACAGCCGTAATGATGACAAAGTTTGAAACGAGTGCGCTGAGCTGGTAAATATCTTTATTATTTTTACGATATGTAGGAACTGTTTTATCGTTTGAAAATTTCTCAAGTGCTTTTTCGGCAGAGTACTTTGTACGCGGTAACTCATCACGATGTTGTTCGATTAATCGATTACCATCTATGTTAACTGCGCTCGCATACTTATGAATAAATCCTTTAACATATTTAGAAGAAGCAACACTTTTAAAGTCATTGTTTTCAATACTTCTCAAAGTATCGCCTTGAATGCCTGTTTTGTCTGCAATTTCATGTAACGTCATACCCAAATTTTCACGTTTAGATTTTAAAATTTGACCTAACTCTGCCACTTACATTCACTCCTAATTTGAAAAGAAACCGAATCCGTCTCCGAAATCTCCCATGTCATTACTAAAATCAAGGTTATTCTTTTGTTTCACAGTTTGTTTTTTCATATGTTCATATTGAATTTCTTGGTCATGATTTTCTCGTAATTCAATAATATAATCAAAGTCATCCATCTCATATTCACTACTTTGAACAAATAAATCTGGATGCTCAACAACTTTAACCACTGGCATCGTCATAACTTCACGTACAAGGTCTTGGTGTTTTTGATTGCTTTCACGTGCAGTAACGGCGCCATCAATGATATAAACATGGTCATCACCATATTCACCTTTAATGAGTGAGCTTCTTACCGTTTGTTTAATCAACGTTGAACTAATAAACAACCATCTCTTGTGCGCACATACACTGCCTGCAACAATTGATTCAGTCTTACCTACACGCGGCATACCACGAATTCCGATAAGCTTGTGCCCTTCTTCTTTAAAGATTTCAGCTAAAAAGTCGACAAGTAAACCGAGGTCTTCACGTTCGAATTTATATGTCTTTTTATCTTCTTTATCTTGTTTAATATAACGACCGTGTCGAACTGCTAAACGGTCACGAAGTTCAGGATCTCTTAACTTCGTTAATGAAATGTCATCAATCTCTTGAATAATAGATTCAAAGCGATTAATTTTTTCATAACTATCAGACTTAATTAATAATGCACGTTTACCTTGATCAAGACCATTAATTGTAACAATGTTAATGCCTAACATACCAAGTAAACTTGAAATATCCCCCAACAAACCTGCTCTGTTCATTTTAATATCATATTCTAAGTACCATTCTTTCTTTGTAACTGCTGTCATGATATGACACCCCTTAATCACAATTCAGTAAGCGTTTTATTACTTTATATCATAACACTTAGTTATAAAGACATTCAAAGCTTTTCTGAATTGTCGCTTAAGTTTTATACATACCAACCGCCGTTTATACGATGAACCGTTCCCGTGATACTTTGAGACATTGGATCAAGTAAATACATACAAGCATGTGCAACTTCTGAAGGCGCTATCAGACGTTGCTGCGGAATTTCTTCAAGAATAGCTTCTAAGTCAGATTGGTCGAAGTCATCAGTCATGCGTCCACGTACGATACCTGGCGCTAGCGCATTTACCGTTACTGAAGTTAACGCTACCTCTTTGGCGAGGGCTTTTACAAAAGCAAGCTGGGCACCTTTCATAGTAGAATAAATGGTTTCGAAGCTCGCACCCGTTTCGCCCCATATTGATGAAACGACGACAATGCGGCCCTGGTCACTTTGTCTTAACTGATCAATAAAGTGTCGAGACAATCCGATAAGATGCTTAACATTTAAGTTATAGCAAGCATCAATTGTTACATCGTTCATATCTTGTAGCTGACCATAAAGACTTTGACCGCTAACATAAATCAGCGCGTCTAGGTTTTGAATAAAGTCAAAAGCGTTAATATCAATTTCAGTCTGCGATAAATCAGCTTGCACAAATGTCACTGGTTGATGCTTGAATTCATTCTCAAGGTCATTTAACTGAGCGTGATGGTAGTGCAATATAACCTCATAATCCTTTTCCAAGAGTGCATGAACGATAGCCTTGCCGATGCTACCTGAACCACCTAATACGAGTGCTTTCATGATTGCTTGTTTTCTAATCGACTATCTACCATGTTGTCTAAATCTAAGAATTCTCGAGATGTCTGATTAACGCTTTCTATCGTAATTTCTTCCATGATATCGAGCAGTTCAAATAAGCTGATACCTTCAAAGTAGAATTTCGTGTATTGGTTCGCGATGTATTCCGGCGCGTTGAGGCCTGAGATAAATTCACCGATGAATTGTTTCTTTAACAGTCTAAACGCAATTTCATCTTTAATTTGACCTTGTTGTTGCTTTAATTCGTCAGTAATTAATGTTTTAAAACGGTCTGGTTCATGTGTAGCACTTGTCACAATTGAAAAGCCATATGTGCGTTCCAGAACAAATTGATAACCGAATGTTTCATCGATAAGATCTTGATTTAAGAGATTTTGATAAAATTCTGTTTCTTCGCCGAAAATCATCTCAAAGAACAATGTCATTTCAAGGTCGTGTTTCACAAGTTCACGATCTTCAATTTCTTTAATCGGGTTTTTAAAACCTAGCATTAAACGTGGTGATTGAATAGACATCTCTTCCGTAACATACTTCTGTTTAACTTCATACGGCTCGTCAATATGAAATCTTTCAATCGTTGGTTGATTTATTTTATCACGCTTATCCTCATGTTGGCGTACGACTTTACTAATGTGATCAGGGTCTACATCGCCAACGACAAATAAGACCATATTAGATGGGTGATAGAATGTTTCATAACATAAGTATAAATCGTCTTTCGTAATGTCATAAATACTATCAACTGTTCCAGCTATATCTACTCGAATCGGATGATTATGGAACATTGAACGCAGTGTATTAAACATTAGTTTGTAAGCGGGTTGTTCTTGATACATTTTTATTTCTTCTGCGATAATACCCTTTTCTTTATCTACCGTTTCTTTCGTAAAATAAGGACTTTCTACCATTTTAAGTAAACGTAAGATATTGTCTTCAACGTTCGAAGTTGCGCTAAATAAATAACTTGTACGGTCAAAACTTGTAAACGCATTGACTTGAGCATTATCTTCAGCGAATTCTGTAAATAAGTCGCCGTCTTCTTTTTCAAATAATTTATGTTCTAAGAAGTGTGCAACACCATCTGGGACTTTAACAAATTCGTTGGATTGATGCGGTTTAAACGTATTATCAAGCGATCCAAATTTAGTTGTATACGTGACAAATGTCTTTTGAAATCCTGGTTTAGGAATGACAAATAATTTTAAACCGTTCTGCATTTCAGTTTCATATACGGTCTCATCTATACGTTCAAAGTACGTTTTATTCATTTACATCTTCCTCCTTCGTTAAGATGTAAATCGTATCAAGTTCAGCTTGGTCACAAAGGTTTTGAACATCTGCTCTTGAGACTTTCTTGATGTTCTGTATGAACATTTCGTCAGTCATTGGTACATCTAATAAGAGTTGATTATGCATAATTTCAATCATGTTCTTAGGACGGTCTTTTGATTCAAGACGATGTGATTGGATAATTTTCTTAGCTAAATTTAATTGATTGTCGCTGAATTCGCCATTTTTTATCTTAGTGAATTCCTCTATAATCGTGTCCTTTGCTTGCTCATACTTATCTTTTGAAACGCCGCTCAATACAAATAGAAAACCGTTTTTAGCATCGATTTGCGAATGAATCGAGTAAGCAAGGCTTTGCTTTTCACGAACTTCATTAAATAAAACAGACGATGGATCGCCACCGAACATCATATTAAATACGACGAGTGCGAAATACGCATCTTTACCGAATTCCGTATTAAATTTAAAGCCCATGTTTAATTTGGCTTGATCTACGTCAGCATATTCGACAATCGTGTTCGTTTCATCATTATTATGTATCGCTGAAATTTGAGAAGGTTTATATGTAAATGGCTTAATTGCGAATTGTTGCTTTATTTGTTCTTCTGCTGCAGCTTTATTTACATTACCAACCACATATACTGAACAGAAATCATTTTCAATCATGGATTGATACGTTTCGTATAAAGAAGCAGGTGTTACTTTCTCAAGTTCCGTTAAATCACCCGTAGCAAGAAAGCGATAAGGATGGTCGTTGAACATATGTTTAAGTAGGTTTAAGTATGCAAGCTGAGATTTGTTATCGTTCATCGCTTTTAATTTCTTACGTAACAATGACTTTTCTTGTTGTAAGAATTGTGTGTTGAACGCGCCATTTTCTACTAAAGGATTCCAAATGATTTCATTAAGTAATTCGAGTCCCTTTTCGAAAAGTGGTGTGTCATCAGTTAGATAACGTTCATTAACAATTTCTAAGCTAATCGTGATAACGTGCTTGTCTTTAAACTTAGATACGTAACTATGTATGTATGCGCCATAAAGGTCAGATAAGTGACGATTAAATGCTTTATCGTCTGGCCATTTTTGTGTTGCTCTTACTAAAATCTTACTGAGTAAGGATCGATGTGTCATCGTTTTAACATCGAGTGGCGCCATAAATTTAAATGTAACAATCGTTGTTTTAAATTTATCTGTCGGTGTCACTTCAGTGTGAATGAGTGGCTCATCTTTCATTAGATTGTCCAATATATTACCTCACTTTCATTAAAATCGTTACATCTATTATAAACGTTTTCGAATTGTTTGAAACTTAACTAAGCTACTTTTTAAATAATTAAGTGAATATAAAATAGGTTTGTCATTCGAATCATAATGTATTTGCTTGAGTAACATTAATGCATCATGCGGATTCGCATTTAATGCTTCTGAAATATAAGGTTCATAACTAATTGATTCTATTTCAGTGCGTGCGTATGTGATATTACAGTCTGATGAAAGCTCAATGGCTTTTAAAATAGAACGCTCATGAGATTGATATTCTTGAGCCGAAAGGATAGCTGTCGGCACTTTATCAAGACAATAAACGACAGGCTCATCGTTTGCAGTACGAATGCGTTCAATTACGGTAATATCTGCCTCAGGTTCGATATTTAAGACATCACAATCGTGTGACGACGCAACTTCTTCATCTAAACTTAAGAAATGCGTACCTGAGCGATACCCTTTTTCTTCAATCATTTGGTTGATACTAACGAGTTCATGTAAAGGGTAGAAAAAAGGTCTTATCGTTTTAACATATGCACCTTCACCAAAGTTTTGCGTGATAATTTGCTCTGTAACGAGTTCGTGAATGGCTTCATTTACTTCACCCGTTTTGACATCAAGCAATCTTGAAAGATCGTAAGCGCCTGGTAAAGATTCCCCAGGCTGAATACGTTCTTCCTTGATTTCATTAATAATCCATTCTTTGACTTTATTGATTGATACATTTGTTGACATGATTACACCTCTTCTTCACTTAAATCTACAAGAACTTGTCTTGGTTTACTTCCCTTTTGTGGACCGATGATGTTATTGCGTTCTAAATCGTCCATTAATCTTGAAGCACGATTATACCCTATTCTAAACTGACGCTGTAATAATGACGTACTCGCTTTTTGCTTTTCAACGACAAACATATAAGCATCTGGATAGATTGGATCTTCACTTTCCATCTCAGATTTATCAACTGGCGCGTCAGGTTCCATTTCCTTAACATAGTTCGCCTTTTGTTGTTCTACTACATAATTCACTACTGTCTGAACTTCTTCATCGCTTAAGAAGGCACCTTGAACTCGGGTTCTAATTGAACCACCATTAGCGACAAATAACATATCACCTTTACCTAATAGCTTTTCAGCACCCGAACTATCGATAATCGTTCGAGAGTCAGTTTGGGAACTCACCGCAAAAGCAATTCGTGATGGAATATTATTTTTAATGAGCCCTGTTATAACGTCTACAGAAGGTCTTTGTGTCGCAATGATAAGGTGAATGCCGGCTGCACGGGCCATTTGCGTAATACGTGTGATAGCACCTTCTACATCTTTACCTGCAACCATCATTAAGTCTGCTAGCTCATCGACTATAACCACGATATACGGTAGTTTAGCTTGCTTTTCGTCCATATCTTGATTACTTTTCTCGATGTATTGATTATAACCTTCGATATTACGCGTTCCAGTGTGTTGGAATAAATCATAACGACGTTCCATTTCACCTACAATTTTATCTAGTGCCTGAGAAGCCTTTTGAGGATTTGTCACAACAGGCGTTAAGAGGTGTGGAATACCGTTATAAACGTTTAACTCAACCATCTTAGGATCAATCATCATGAGTTTAACTTCGTGTGGTTTTGCGTTAAGCAAGATACTTGTAATAATACCGTTAATACAGACTGACTTACCACTACCAGTAGAACCTGCTACGAGTAAGTGTGGCATTTTGTTTAATTCAGCTGTAATAGGATCACCTGAAATATCACGACCTAGCGCAACTTCAAGTTTGTTTTTGGCAGGGAATTTTTCATCGAGCACTTCTTTAAGTGATACTAATGCAATATGGTCGTTCGGTACTTCAATACCAACAGCTGACTTACCCGGTATTGGAGCTTCGATACGCACATCTTTCGCTGCTAGTGCTAAGGCGATATCACTATGAAGATTGACGATTTTACTCACTTTAACACCTTGTGCCGGTTGAATCTCATATTGTGTTACAGCTGGACCGATTTTAATTTGAGTGACATTTGCGTTTACACCAAAATTCTTGAGCGTATTTTCAAGTAAACGCCCCTTCTTTTGAACTTCAGCTTTAGATGTTGATTTCTGCTTTTTAGGTTCATTTAATAATGTTAATGGTGGAATGGTATACGCATGGTTCTCAGCTTCACCAGCTTCTGAAATTGAACCTTCACTTTCACCTACTTCACCTGATGATGATAGTTGTGACGCTTCTTGCTGCGCAGGTTCTCTTTTAGGTGTAGACGTAGGCTTAGGCGTTTCCTTAGTAGGTGCCTGTGGTTCAGGTTGCTGTACATCGTCTTCATCTTGATGACCATATATTGGAATTGAACTTGAACCTGTTGGGTGGTCCTCCATCGTAGGCGTCACGTCTTCGAAATTCGAAACATCTTTAGGTTTCTTTGATCGTCTGCGATTCACAGGTTTATCTTCTTTGTTAGCACGACGGTTCGCACGTTTATCCTTATAAGATGAAACAGAGCGATTGAGTCGTGACTGAGTACGCTCAAAGGCGCTTTTCGAGACGTCACGGTGCTTTTTCTGTTGAAGCAAAATGATGCTCGATATTAATAATAGCGACATCAATAGGAAAAGCCCTACAATAGAAATCAATGGAATAAAAAGTTCAAACATATAATATCCAAATAAGCCACCGCCAAAATTTGAAAATCTCGTTATATCATATGTATGGAAAACGTGTGATAATACAGGCTCTCTTCTCGCCTTTTCCCCAGAAGTAAATAAATAAACAAATTGTGCAATAAGTAAAAGTGCAGGAAGTAAAAGAATTGATCCAAGCATACGTCTCGATTTAGGTAGTTTACCGTTAAATGCTAAAAATCCAGTAGCTAGTAATAAGAGTATATATACATAATAGCGACCCATACCAAATAAATAATTGAAAAAACTATCTATTGCGATGCCAATAATTCCTAACTGAAAGATACCTAAGATGAGGACAATTACTGCTATGATCGCTAATAAAAAACGCAATGTGTGGTCGTTTTGTTTTTTCGTTGTACGTTTCTTACCTTTTTTCTTTGTTGTTTGACGCTTCGATGTGGTACGTTTTTTACCTTGTGGCAAGATATGTCACCTTCTTTTACTTAAAAATAAATATAGTGTTGCGTCAATGAACTGACGATAAATCATCACTGAATAATGAAATGCTATGGTACATACTAACTATACCATAGCATTAAACGTATCTATTTAAGAAACAATCATATGATAAATAACGTTCACAATTAAACTTCTGAAATAATTGGAATAATCATCGGACGACGACGTGTGCTATCAAATAGTAATTTACTGATTTGATCACGCATGTTTTGCTTCATCTCAGACCATTCAATGCGTTTCTCTTGAAGACCCGCTTCAACGATTTCACGCACTTTCTCTTCGGCCTCTTTTAATAACGCTTCGCTTTCTCTTACATAAACGAAGCCACGTGATTGAATTTCAGGCCCTGCTGCAATACGCTTATTCTTCTGATCAAGCGTAACAACAGCGATAAAGATACCATCCTCTGCAAGTAAGTGACGGTCACGTAGTACAATGTTACCAACGTCGCCAACACCGATACCATCGATTAAGACGTTACCTGCATGAACTTTTTCATTAAGAATCATTTCTTTTCCATCAAAGTTAATGACGTCACCGCGCTCAGCTAAAAAGATCTTCTCAGGCGCAACACCAGTTTCATTTGCAAGTTTTGCATGCGCAATTTGCATCTTGAATTCACCTTGAACTGGAATGAAATATTCGGGTTTCATAATATTTAACATCATTTTAAGTTCTTCCATACAACCATGACTTGAAGCATGAATTTTCTTGTTATTTGGAATAATGTTAGCACCAGCACGTGACAATTCGTTTAACGTATTACCGATAATCACTTCCATATTCGCACTAGCTGTAATCGCTAGGAATACAGAGTCGCCTTCTTCAATATTCATAATCTTATGCTTTTGACGTGCCATTTGGCTTAAAGCTTCAACAGGTTCTCCTTGCATACCTGTTGCGATAATAACGACTTCGTTTTTCGGATAATTTTCAACTTCATTAATCGGAATTAATAAGTCTTTAGGGATATCAAAATAGCCCATCTTACGTGCAGTATTAAACGAACTTTCTAAAGAACGACCTAAGAAAGAAACTTTACGGTTTAATTTCTTCGCAATATTTAAAACTTGTTGAATACGAACAAAGTTTGATGCATAACAAGATACAATTAAACGACCGTGTACCTTAGTAAACGCATCTTGCATATGACTTTCAATCACATTTTCAGGCGTATTGTAGCCTGGCTTTTCTGCTTCGGTCGAGTCACTAATTAAAGCAAAAACGCCTTTTTCGCCAATTTCAGTCATACGTTGTAAGTTTGGTGCATAATGACCATGTAAACTTTGATCAAATTTAAATTCACCCGTATAGACGATTGCACCATATGATGTATGAATACAAACACCTAAACTATCTGGAATACTATGTGTTGTGTTAAAGAATGTCACGTTCACGCTCTTGAAACGCATAATCGATTCGTCATTTACAACATAATAACGAACCTTTTTCTTGATGTTACGTGCTTTCATGTTTTCTTTAACTAAACCAATTGTTAATTTAGAACCATAAACAGGTGCGTCAACTTGTTCTAATACGTATGAAACAGCACCAATCGCATGTTCATGGCCATGTGTAAGGAATATACCTTTTAATTTATCTTTATTTTCAATGACATACTGAATATCAGGAATAACGATGTCGATTCCTAACATTTCATCTTCTGGAAACATGAGCCCAGCGTCTAACATGAACATCTCGTTATCAACTTCAACGATGTACATGTTTTTGGCAATTTCACCCACGCCTCCTAAGGGGATGATGCGTATGTTTTTATTATTTTTCTTTACTAATTTCAACTTGCTACCTCCTCATCATTTGCCCCGACCATATATGAATTCATTCTATATTATAAGTTAATTTAAGTTATATGTACAATTTGAGCTATTTATCACAAGGGTCTCTTTAGGTGTAATCGATTTAAGTTAGTGCGTATATTTAAAGGGCTTTTCAATCATTTAGGAAAAGCACTCTAAGATAACGATCAATGCTCTCGCGATATCCTAAAAAGTAAAGACCGGGACGATGTAAACAATCCCAGTCTTTCAATCATAATATGACTAAAATACATGTTACCTATTTAAATAAAGGTGATGACGTTTATTAGTCTAATAGGACTTTGTGAGATGCATTCACGCGACCTTGTTTATCAATTTCAGTTACTTTAACTTTAAACGTGTCGCCGACTTTAAGCACATCTTCTACTTTATTAATGCGTTCCTTAGAGATTTGTGAAATGTGAACAAGCGCATCTTTACCAGGGAATAATTCAACGAAAGCACCGTATTTCTCAATACGTTTAACTTTACCGTCGTAGATTTGGCCAACTTCAGCTTCACGCACGATATCTAAGATCCATTCTTTCGCACGTGTAATCATGTCTTGTTCTACTGAACCGATAAATACTGTACCATCTTGTTCGATATCAAGTTTAACACCTGTTTCATCAATAATTTCGTTGATTTGTTTACCACCTGGTCCGATTACGTCACGTATCTTTTCAGGCTTAATGGTAATTACTTCAACTTTCGGCGCGTATTTACTTAATTCAGAACGAGGTGTATCAATTGTTTCAAGCATATGCTCTAGGATATTTAAACGTCCAATACGAGCTTGTTCTAAAGCTTCTTCGATAACTTCTTTCGTTAAGCCATCAATTTTGATGTCCATTTGAATCGCTGTAATACCTTCTTTAGTACCCGCTACTTTGAAGTCCATGTCACCTAAAGCATCTTCCATACCTTGGATGTCTGTAAGAATTGTGTAGCTATCTTCACGTGTTACTAAGCCCATCGCGATACCTGCTACAGGTGCTTTAATTGGTACACCAGCATCCATTAACGCTAATGTAGAACCACAAATTGACGCTTGTGAAGAGGAACCATTTGATTCTAAAACTTCACTTACAATACGAACTGTGTATGGGAAGTCCTTTTCATCAGGAATTATGTGTCTTAATGCACGTTCACCTAATGCACCATGACCAATTTCACGACGTCCTGGCGCTCTAACTGGTCCAGTTTCACCTACTGAGAAGTTAGGGAAGTTATAATGATGCATAAAGCGTTTATGTTCTTCAGGTCCAAGTCCATCGATTAATTGATAGTCACCTAACGCACCTAAAGTTAATACAGATAAGGCTTGCGTTTGGCCACGTGTAAATAACCCTGAACCGTGAGCTCTTGGTAATAATCCCGTTTCTGATGATAATGGGCGAATTTCATCAGGTTTACGACCATCAGGACGGATTTTTTCGTCTGCGATAAGACGTCTTACTTCTTCTTTGATGATTTGATTCATAATGGCATTTACATCATTAATGAGTGCTTCGTTATCAGGATCTTCTTCATCGACATATAGCGCTACAATTTCGTCACGAACCGCATCGATTTTATCTTCACGTTCTTTTTTATCTTCAGTTTGAATCGCTTTTTTAAGGCCTTTTTCTTCAGCTTGCGCAACGACCTTCTCCTCTAAGTCCGCATCTTTAATTGGCGGTGTGAATTCAATTTTTTCAGGTTGAATGTGGTCAATAATCTCTTGTTGAAAAGCCACTAAACGTTTAATTTCTTCATGACCGAAAAGAATGGCTTCTAACATCTCTTGTTCCGTAATTTCTTTCGCACCAGCTTCAACCATGTTAACTGCGTCTTTATGTCCAGCAACTTCTAGGTCCAGACGTGAAACCTCTTTTTGTTCTTTATTCGGATTAATGATATATTCACCATCAATATACCCAACATTAACGCCAGCAATTGGGCCTTGGAATGGAATATCAGATACAGATAGTGCCATAGAAGAACCAATCATTGCAGCCATTTCTGGTGAACAATCTGGATCCGCACTTAAAACCGTATTCATGATTTGAACGTCATATCGATACCCTTCTGGGAAAAGTGGACGAATAGGTCTATCGATTAAACGTGCAGTTAAAGTTGCATCATCGCCTGGTCTACCTTCTCTTTTTTTAAAGCCACCTGGAATTTTACCAGCAGCGTACATTTTCTCTTCATAGTTAACCATTAATGGGAAGAAGTCCCCATCTCTAGGTTCTTTAGATTGAACAGCAGTAGATAATACAACTGTTTCACCGTAACGAACTAATACAGCACCGTTAGCTTGTTTCGCTAATTGACCTGTTTCAATCGTTAACGGTTTATTTGCCCATTCCGTTTTGAATATTTTCTTTTCTTGAGACATTATGAATCTCCTCTCCATCGTCTATTATCCTTATCATAACATTTATTAAAGTAAATGAATAATACAAATTTATAGAAAAAAAAGAGAGTGTAACAGCTTAAAGTGTCACACTCCCTTAAGTAGAAATTCGTCTACTAATTTATAAAACTTAAGTTAAAGTTTAGATTAACGACGAAGACCTAATGATTTAATTAATTCACGGTAACGTTGGATGTCGTTGTCACGTAAGTAAGTTAATAAGTGTTTACGACGACCAACCATTTTTAATAAACCACGACGTGAATGGTGGTCTTTTTTGTGTACACGTAAGTGTTCGTTTAAAGCAGTGATTTCAGCAGTTAAAACTGCTACTTGTACTTCTGGAGAACCAGTGTCTGCTTCGTGTGTACGGTATTCTTTAATGATTTCGTTTTTACGTTCTTGTGAAATTGCCATTATCAATTTCCTCCTTTAATTTTAGTGTCGCCTTAATCTGAGCAAAGCGCCGGAGGGTCAACTTGCCAAGAGAAAGGTCCTTCAAAACAAATACGTTAATTTGTTCGACTTATATATTATAAGAGATATCGTCTTCAAAATCAACCGATAATAAATACTTTGCACGTTCTTTATCTTGATTCATTTGTTCAACAAGCGGATCGATACCATTAAATTTTTGTTCAGGTCTTAAATAATGATGCCAGAATACAGTGACACGTTCACCATAAATATTCTCATCAAAGTCAAAAATATTCACTTCAATTACAATGTGCGACGTATTAGGATCGTGGAATGTAGGTTTAACGCCTACATTACAGACACCGCGGTAAACCTGGTCACTCGGTCCAATAGCTAAGCTTACGGCATATACGCCTTTTTTAGGTAATACGAAATCATCGCTTGGCTCAATATTTGCCGTAGGAAAGCCGATTGTACGCCCACGTTTTTCACCTTGAACAACCGTACCTTTAATTTGATAACGGTATCCAAGTTGTTCATTTGCATATTGAAGCTCGCCTTCTTTTAGAGCTTTACGAATCGCAGTTGTAGAAATTTTTTCATCATTTAAATCTTCCTTACCAACAACTGTACAGTTAAAATGATTGTCTAACGCCTGTAGTACCGCCATATTACCTTTACCAAACTTTCCAAAGGTAAAGTCAAAGCCAGCAATAACTTCTTTAACATTATTCTGAATGAGATACTGATCAATAAATGCTTCAGCAGTAACACTCGCGAATCGTGATGAAAAGTTCACGACTAAACAATAATCGATACCCATTTCTTCAATCATTTCAAGTTTATAAGGTAGTGGTGTTAAGTAATCAGTACGCTTACGCTCAGGATTTAATACAACAGATGGATGAGGGTCAAACGTCATAACTGCTTTTTTCAATCCTTCACGAGAAGCGATTTCATCTAATTTTTCGAATACCTTTTGATGCCCTCGATGTAATCCATCGAAAAAGCCAAGGGCCATCGCGATGTTTTCATTGATAAATTGTTCTTTTTGAATCGGATGTGTAATTTCAATAACTTCCATGCCAATACTCCTTTAATTGAAGACCTTTTTTGGTTTAAGTTCATCATTTTTAGAAGGATGAATTTCATAGATAGCGAGCACTTTGTTCGTTCTAATATCCTTCATAACACATATATCTTTAATATCTTGTTTAAAGTAACGTCGCTTAAATTTTTGCCCATTTAGAATTCGTTTAACTAATTGGTCATCATCAATTTCAATTGTTAACAATGCATTCAATCCATATTCTAATGGAAATAATTCAGACTGTAACTTCTCTTGCTCATGTAACGTTCGAATCTCTTCTAGTGTAAAGCTATCATTTAAATTAAAGCCACCACTATTCGTACGCTCAAGTTGATGCATGTGCGCTGGCTTACCAAGCTTACGGCCGATATCAGTTGCGAGTGTTCTAATATACGTACCCTTACCACATGTCACTTCTATTTCAAAATATAGCATATCATCCTGATAGTTTAAGTCACCTAAACGCGCGATTTTATGAATATAGATTTGGCGTTCAGGTCGTTCTACGGTTTCATTGTTACGCGCATATTCATATAAACGTTTCCCTTTAACCTTTACAGATGAATACATTGGCGGTATTTGTGTCGTTTCACCTAAAAATGAAGCTAAAACGTCATCAATTGTCTCATTAGAAAACGCATCGACCTCAATCGCTTCAGAATCCAATACGTCGCCCGTTTGATCCTCTGTCGTTGTACTTTGACCAACCGCTATGGTTGCACGATACGTTTTACCCATTTCCATGATATATTCACTGACTTTAGTAGCACTACCTATACAAACAGGTAATACACCTGTAACTTCTGGATCTAATGTACCAGTATGACCGACCTTTTTCGTTTTCAAAATTTTTCGTAGTTTGAAGACTACATCATGACTCGTAAGCCCTTTAGGTTTATTTACAGGCAAGATGCCGTGATACATACTTTCACTTCCCTAAACGATATTTACATAAAAAATAAGCCGAGACATTACCTATCTCGACTGTTTTGTATGGTATATTAATCTTTTTTGTGTAAATCTTGAATCATTTTTTCAATTTTATTACCATATTCAATCGATTCATCATATTCAAATTCAAGTTCTGGTACAATACGTAAACTTAAACGGTTTCCAATTTCTGATTTTAAAAAGCCTTTTGCTTTTTCTAAACCTTTAAAAGTATCTTCACGTTCTTTCTCACTACCTAGAACAGTTAAGAATACCTTAGCTTGTGATAAATCGCTTGTAACGCGTACATCTGTAATTGTTAAGAAACCAATTCTAGGATCTTTAACTTCATTATTAATGATGTCCATTAATTCTTGCATCATTTGTTGACCTACACGTTCACTTCGCATATTACTCATTTTCTCACCTCATTTATTTATTATGGTAAGATGCTTCTTATTATAAAAATTATAGACTAGAGTTTACCTATTCGTCAATTGACTCCTTTTCATGATCTCGTCAATAACGCCCTTATCCTTAATCGATCTTATAGTTACAGATTCTTTATGATAATCAAAACTCAGATGATAGTGATTGAAAGATTTATGGCATTCTACATTTCGCATTTCTCTAAAGCGGAACGTATCTAAATAAAGTGGGTAAATCGGAGCTAATGGTTCGAATGTCACACTTGTTTCAGATAATATGACGTGACCTGGTATCGAAATCTTTCGAAATAAGTTAATTTCACGACGACATTTATATTTGGTTTCTTGATTAGATTTTAATTCAGTCATATTTGTTCACATCCTCTACTCTTATTATATAGCGGTAGCAGACATATAAATATGACTTTTTTATTAAATATTTACGTCGTGTGATTTGTATATTCCCTCTTTGAAAATGAACTTCAAATTTTCATTCCTTAAATCTATTTTCCTTTTCAAAAAGCAAAATAGAAGGAGCGAATGTGAAGTCAACAAACTCCCTATTTCGCTCCTTAAGAATCATCTAGCTCTATAATATTAAGCATCTTTCAAACGAACATAGATAAAGTAAAGTAATAACCTTTAAGGCTAGAACTTACTTAATCCCGTCGTTCGAAATCGTGTTATCTTTCAATTTCTACCATTACAAATGCTTCGATAATGTCGCCTTCTTTAAGGTCATTATAGTTAGAAATTGTAATACCACATTCATAACCTTTAGCAACTTCTTTAGCATCGTCTTTGTAACGTTTAAGGGTATCTAATTCGCCTTCGAATTGAACAATACCATCACGAATAATTCTTACACCAGAATCACGTGTGATTTTACCGTCTGTTACGTAACTACCAGCGATTGTACCTACTTTAGATACTTTGAATGTTTGACGTACTTCTGCTTGACCGATAACTTTCTCTTCGTATTCAGGGTCAAGTAGACCTTTCATCGCTGATTCAATTTCTTCAATAACGTTATAGATAACACGGTGTAAACGCATATCTACGTTTTCAGCTTCTGCTGCACGCTTAGCACCAGCATCTGGACGTACGTTAAAGCCGATGATGATACCGTTTGATGCATTCGCTAATGTTACGTCTGATTCATTGATTGCACCTGTTGCAGTATGAATAATACGTACATTAACACCTTCAACATCAATCTTCATAAGTGAAGCAGATAATGCTTCTACAGAACCTTGAACGTCACCTTTGATGATAACGTTTAAGTCTTTCATTTCACCTTGTTTCATTTGTTCAAATAAGTTATCAAGTGAAACGTTTTTACTTTCTTGACGTTGATTTAAGATATTTTCTTGATGACGTGCTTCACCGATACGGCGTGCTTGTTTTTCATCTTTGAATACAACGAAGCGGTCACCTGCTTGAGGTACGTCATTAATACCTGTGATCTCAACTGGCGTAGAAGGTCCTGCAGATTTAATACGTTGACCTAAGTCATTTACCATCGCACGAACTTTACCGTAAGCATTACCAACTACAATCGCATCACCTACGTTAAGTGTACCGTTTTGTACTAGTAATGATGCAGCTGGACCTCTTGATTTATCAAGTTCCGCTTCAATCACCGTACCAACAGCGCGTTTATCTGGATTAGCTTTAAGCTCTTGAACTTCTGATACAAGTACTAACATTTCAAGTAAGTCATCGATACCTTCACCATTTAAAGCTGAAAGTGGAACGAAAATGGTATCGCCACCCCAGTCTTCAGGGATAAGACCATACTCAGTTAATTCTTGCATCACTCGATCTGGATTAGCAGTTGGTTTATCGACTTTATTCACTGCCACGATAATAGGTACATCTGCTTCTTTCGCATGGTTAATCGCTTCAATTGTTTGTGGCATTACACCATCATCTGCCGCAACCACTAAGATCGTAATATCAGTTACTTGAGCACCTCTAGCACGCATCGTCGTGAATGCAGCGTGTCCTGGTGTATCTAAGAATGTAATTGTTTTACCATCGTTCTCAATTTGGTAAGCACCGATATGTTGAGTGATACCGCCTGCTTCACCTTCAGTAACACGTGTATCACGGATAGTATCTAATAATGTCGTTTTACCATGGTCAACGTGACCCATGATTGTAACGATTGATGGACGTTCAATTGCATTTTCATCTTCTTCGTCTTCATCATCAAAATAAGTTGATAAGTCTTTGTCGTCAACAATAACTTCTTCTTCAACTTCTACACCATAATCTGAAGCAATTAACTCTAAAGCTTCAACATCAAGTGATTGGTTGATATTAGCCATAATACCAAGCATAAATAACTTCTTGATGATTTCAGAAGAATCAACGTTCATTTTCTCAGCTAACTCACCAACAGTGATGCCTTCTTGATAATAGATTTTCTCTGGAATCTCTTTCTTTTCTTTAGGCTCAGCTGATTGCTTGTTATTTTTCTTATTGTTTTTGTTGTTCTTTTTATTTTTGTTATTTTTCTTGTTGTTTTTCTTGTTCTTAGGTTGGTTTTGGTTCTTTTGATTCTTTTGGTTGTTGTTCTTTGTGTTTTTATTTTGTTGTTTGTGATTATCTTGAGTTGATGCAGTGTCTTTGTTGGATTTAAATACTTTATCTAAAGCTTTGACTTGATCCTCTTCAAGTGCTTGCATGTGATTGGAAACTTCCACGTTCATCTTTTTTAATTCATCTATAATATCTTTACTTTTTAAGTTTAATTCTTTTGCATATTCGTAAATTCGTTTTTTACTCATATAATCACTCCTTACTATATTCATCCAGCAAGGACAATAGTTTTTTCGAAAAACCATTATCCGTAATTCCTACATTCACTCGCTCCCCTTTACCAATTGCTTCACCTAACTCATGACGTTGGCCGAAAAATCTAAGCGGGACTTGATAGGTATTACATTTATTTTTCATTACTTTAATTGCGTTGTCACTCGCATCATGAGGTAGAATGACTAATTTGACCTGGCGTTTTTTTAAGCTATTTACAATAACGTCTTCCCCTGTTTTGACTTTTCCTGCACGCATCGCTAACCCTAAAAAGTTAAGAATTTGCGTCTTCATCATTTCGGAATCTCTTCACGATAGATTAAGCGAATAATCTCTTTATAAACAGGCTCTAAAGTTTCTTGATTACTTTTAAAGAACTTTTCAAGTGTTTCTTGTTCTTGTGCCTTTTCAACAAGATTTAAGTCCTTTGAAACATACGCGCCACGTCCTTGCTTCTTGCCAGTGCCGTCCGCAAAGATGTCGCCTTCTTTATTTTGAACGACACGAATCATGTCTTTCTTAGGTTTCATTTCTTGCGAGAGAATACATTTTCGCATTGGGATCTTCTTTTTCTTCAATGACTATCCCTCCAAATTAAGCTTCGTCTTCGTTTTTAGCAACTGATTCATTATCTTCAGAAGTCTCATTGTCGTCATCTTCTGTAGCTGTCTCAGTGCTTTCTTCTGTAGTTGTTTCCGTACTGTCATCAGTAGTTGTTTCGACTTGTTCGTCAGAAGTAACGTCTTGTTCTTCTATAGTAGTATCTACATCTTCTTCTAGAACGTCATCATCTGCTTCTTCAGTCTCTTGTACAGGATAAATACCTGCTTCACGAGCATCCGTTTCAGATTTAATATCTATTTTCCAACCTGTTAATTTAGCCGCTAAACGTGCGTTTTGACCACGTTTACCAATTGCTAAAGATAATTGATAATCAGGTACTACAACTGTAGTTGATTGATCAGCTTCATCAACAATAACAGATAGTACTTGTGATGGACTTAAAGCATTGCGTACGAATACTTTAGGGTCTTCACTCCATTGAACGATGTCGATTTTTTCGCCACCTAATTCTTCAACTACCGCTTCAACACGCGCACCTTTAGACCCTACGCATGCACCTACTGCATCGATATCTTCGTTATCAGAGTGTACACTGATTTTAGAACGGTCGCCAGCTTCACGTGCTACAGATTTCACAATAACTGTACCCTCGTAAATCTCTGGAACCTCTTGTTCAAATAAACGTTTTAAAAGCCCAGGATGACTTCTTGAAACATAGATTTGAGGTCCTTTAGTAGTTTGTTCTACTTTATTGACATAGACCTTAATGCGTTCATTCGGAATATAGCTTTCATTAGGACTTCTTTCAGCCTCAGATAACACAGCTTCAGTACGACCTAAGTTAACGTATACATATCTATGGTCTACACGGTCGATTAAACCTGTCATAATGTCTTCTTCTTTATCAATAAACTCATCATAAAGAATTTCACGCTCAGCATCACGTAAGCGCTGCATAACTGCTTGTTTAGCTGCTTGTGCACCCACACGACCGAAGTCTTTAGGTGTAACATCTTCTTCATAGATGTCGCCTTCTTCGTAAGCTGGGTTTTTCTCTAGTGCTGTTGAAATATGAACTTCATCACGATCGTCCATTACTTCTTCTACAACACGTTTACGTGAGATAACTCTAAATGAACCTACGTCCATATTTAATTCTACACGTACGTTGCGCGCACTGTCGTAGTTCTTTTTATAAGCAGTAATTAATGCTGCTTCAATCGCATCAATTAAAACTTCTCTAGGAATCTTTTTTTCCTTTTCTAAATATTCAACTGCTAATAGTAATTCATTACTTTCCACTTTAGTTCCTCCTTATCACGGTTAAATCATAACTGCATGTCTTGCTTTAGCAATTTTGTTTCTAGGAATTTCAATATCTTTTGTATTAGATTTAACTTTAATTTCCATGACAATCGTGTCTTCATCTACTGATTTAAGAATACCTAAATATTCTTTACTACCATCAATTGGTGCATAAAGAGAAACGAATATGGGTTGCGTGACCGCATTTTGATATTCTTTTTCCTTTTTAATCGGGCGTTCTGCACCAGGAGATGCTACGTCTAAATAATACATTTCTGGGATTGGATCTTCTTCATCCATAACTTCACTGATTTTCTCAGAAGCTAGCGTACAGTCATTTAAATCGACGCCACCAGGTTTATCTATGGAAATTCTAAGAAAATGATCTTTACCTTCTTTAACAAATTCAACTTCAACAAGGTCATAATTTAATTCATCAAGGACGGGTTGTATTATTGTTTCAACTTTTTCAGTTACTTTACTCATACGAGCCTCCTTTAAAATAACAAATAGAAAAGAGTGGGACAAAACCCACTCTTTCTGCTGAGTCATATTTTTTAAGCAAGTATATTATACCACAGGTTCAATGCGTTAACAAATGTAACCTTTACGAACGCCTTCATATCACAACTTTACATATCGAATATAGAAAGTTGTGCTTTATCCGGCATGTTAGGTAATGAGCCTAGGGCATCGAGATAATCGATGACTTTTTGAGAAACACCTGCTTTTTTATTAAGGTCTTCTTTTGATAAGAAAGGTCCCTCTTCACGGGCTTCCACAATACGTTTCGCAACATTCTCACCTAGACCTGGTACTGCAATAAATGGCGGAATAAGCGTATCGCCTTCAATAATAAATTCAAACGACTGACTCTTCTCTAAATCAATCGGTTTCATACGAAAGCCACGATGCGCCATTTCATTCATAATTTCAAGAACCGTTAAGACGTCTTTCTCTTTCTTACCAAGTTCCATAAAGCGTTGGTACATATCTTGAATCGTACTCTTAATACCTTCTTTATCTTTAATCATCGTCAGTAAATCAAAGTCAGATGCACGAACTGTAAAGTATGACGCATAGTAATAAAGTGGATAATGTACTTTGAAATAAGCGATACGTACGGCCATAAGTACATAAGCTGCGGCATGGGCTTTAGGGAACATGTACTTAATCTTCTTACATGAATCTAAATACCAATCCGGAACGCCATTTTCCTTCATCGTTTCTTCCCATTCTTCTTTCAAGCCTTTACCTTTACGCACGGCCTCCATAATTTGGAAGGCAAGCGCTGGTTCAAGCCCTGCGTACATTAAGTAAACCATGATATCATCACGACAACCAATCGTACCTGATAAATCACACGTACCTGAGCGCACAAGTTCCTGCGCATTACCTAACCACACGTCAGTACCATGTGACAACCCAGAAATTTGAACCAATTCTGAGAAAGTCGTTGGTTTCGTGTCCTCTAACATTTGACGTACGAACCCTGTACCAAATTCAGGTACACCAAACGTTCCAGTCTTACAAAGAATATCTTCTTCAGTTACGCCTAAACTCTCAGGACTACTAAAGATTTGCATCGTTTCTTTATCATCAACCGGTATCGTTTGTGGATCTATACCTGATAAGTCTTGTAGCATACGAATCATCGTTGGGTCATCGTGCCCAAGTATATCAAGCTTTAACACATTATCATGAATCGAATGGAAGTCAAAGTGCGTCGTCATCCAAGCTGACGTTTGGTCATCGGCTGGATATTGAATCGGCGTGAAATCATAAATATCCATATAATCTGGCACAACGATAATACCACCAGGGTGCTGACCAGTCGTACGCTTAACACCCGTACAACCTTTAACCAGTCGGTCTACTTCAGCACCGCGTTTATGAATTCCTTGGTCATTTAAATAACCTTTCACGAAACCGAACGCTGTCTTTTCCGCAACCGTACCGATTGTACCCGCTCTGAATACTTTATCCTCCCCGAAAAGCACTTTCGTATAGTTATGCGCTTCAGGTTGATATTCACCACTAAAGTTCAAGTCGATATCGGGTACCTTATTACCTGTAAATCCTAAGAATGTTTCGAACGGAATATCTTGGCCTTCTTTAATCAATTCAGTACCACATTTCGTGCAACATTTATCTGGTAAATCAAATCCTGAACCAACAGAACCATCATTAAAGAATTCACTTTCCTTACATGTCGGACAAATATAATGCGGTGGTAATGGGTTAACTTCTGTAATCTCTGTCATTGTAGCGACAAAGCTTGATCCAACCGAACCACGTGAACCTACTAAGTAACCATCTTCAAGGGACTTTTTAACAAGACGTTGTGAGATTAAATAAATAACTGCGAAGCCATTACCAATGATACTCTCAAGTTCCTTTTCAAGACGGTCAATAACGATTTGAGGTAAGTCATCACCATATAAAGCTTTCGCGTTGTTATAACTAAGTTCACGAATCTCCTCGTTCGCACCATCCATATTAGGTGTATAAAGCTTATCTTTAATCGGTACAACCTCTTCGATGCGATCCGCTAATGCATTCGGATTATCGATTACGAATTCTTTCGCTTGTTCTTCACCTAGAAAATGAAAGGCATCTAACATTTCGTCTGTCGTTCTAAAATGCGCTTCAGGTAATGTTGAACGGTTCAATGGATTACCTGGTTGTGACGCAATTAAAATCTTACGTGCGATATGATCTTGTTCGTGTAAGTAATGCACATTACCTGTCGCAATAACTGGTATGTGATTCTTCTTACCAACATCAATCAATCTGTTATAAATTTCATGCAACGTATTCGTATCTCTGATAAGTTCACGGTCGATTAAATCTTGATATAAAGCTGGAGGTTGTATTTCGATAAAGTCATAGTACTTCGCGATACGTTCAACAGAACTTTGATCTTTCTGCATCACTGCTGTAAAGACTTCACCTTCGTCACACGCACTACCAACTAAGATACCTTCACGATATTCGTCCAGTACTGATCTTGGAATACGGGCTGTACGATAGAAATACGTCACTAATGACGAACTTACAATCTTAAATAAATTCTTAAGACCTTGTTGATTCTGAACAATTAATGTAACGTGGCTTGGTCGCGCACGTTTATACGCATCTTCGTTAGACAATTTTGTATTAATCTCATTATGGTTCGTAACATTGAGTTCTTTTAATTGCTTTAACATCTTAATGAAGATATAAGCTGTTGCTTCTGTATCGTAAATCGCTCTGTGGTGTTGCGTTAGTTCAACGCCATATTTCTTAGCTAAGAAATTCAAACCATGCTTACCATACTCTGTATTAACAGTACGTGATAATTCAAGCGTATCAATAACTGCGTTTGAAGATGGTCCAAATCCTAATCGTTCATAACCTGTATCAATAAAGCCCATATCGAATGAAGCGTTATGCGCGATAAAGATACTGTCACCGACCCACGCTTTAAATTCAGTAAGCACTTCATCAATTTCAGGCGCGTCTTTCAACATATCATCTGTAATGTGCGTTAAGTTGATGATGGTCTCAGAGAGCTTTTCATGGGGGTTACTAAATCGCTCGAATTTATCAATAATCTCGCCATTATGCACTTTCACAGCCGCAAGCTCAATAATCTTATCGTACTGATTGGATAAACCAGTTGTCTCAACGTCAAATACTACGTACGTTGCGTCTTCAAGCGGAATATCTTGCGGTTTATAAGCAATCGGCACGCCGTCATCAACAAGCATACCTTCCATACCATAAATCATCTTGATGCCGTGTTTAGAAGCGGCAGCGTGCGCATCTGGAAACGACTGCACACCATTGTGATCCGTCACCGCAATCGCTTTGTGCCCCCATTTCGCTGCTTGTTCAACATAACCACCTATATGTGTCACGCCGTCCATTTGACTCATAGATGAGTGTAAATGAAACTCAACACGTTTCTCTTCAGATTTATCTTGTTTCGGTGTCTTCTTAATTTCTTGGATATCAGACATCATCATCACGAGGTCACGGATAAACATATCTTCTTCAATACGACCTTGAGCACGCACCCATTTACCTTCACTCAATGCTTTGAAATGTTCTAAGTCATCTTTACGCTTACGTGTGAACATCTTAAGCACAAGCGAATCCGTGTAGTCTGTAACCTTTAATTCTATAATGTGACGACCGCTTTTCAACTCTTTAATATTGATATCAAAGATAACACCTTCGATAGCTACCTTAAATTCTTCTTCTATAATGGATTCAATCGGACGCACATTTTCGACTTGGATCGGTTTACCAATCTCACATTTATCAACCGCGCTATCATTGTTATCCTGTTGTTTCTCCTTCTCTTGCTTCATCTTCTCGAGTTTCTCTGAAGCTTCACGCGCACTCTTCTCATCTTCTTCTTGAATGTGCGCTTCAAGAGAGGCTAAATCATCGTCATGATCACTGTCATCCGTTTTGAAGATGACTTTATCAATATCAAACCCACAGTTTTGAAAGGCTTTTACAAGACTGCCATTACATACCTTATCAAAGTGATTACGTTCAATATCATTCGAAACCATTACCTTAAGAACGTTACCAGATGTAATCAGTTTCTTTTGCTTCAGTTGGCCCTTAACTTTCGGTGATAAAGCAGTTTGATCAATACAATGTGGGAAATAAGAAATCGCATGCTCATCTTTAATAGATTGATCCTTGATATTAAATTTCCAGTTCACTTTCGCGATATCTTCAAATTCAGTTACAAGCGCATTCGTAAATATAAGGAAGTCTTCATGCGATAAAAAATGTGGTAGCGTGATATTAAATGTCCAACATCGATTAGACACTGAAACGTCTACACGTTCTAATTCGCCTTGTTCTATTATTTGTGCGTCAAGTTGGTTGGCTATTTTTATCTGATCAGCCAATATTTTAAACTTTTGTTGGTTAGTTATATCCAAGTTAGTTACCACCTTAATGTATAAGTTAACGCTTAAGTCATAATTTATATACTTTCATAAGTTGTAAGATACTTTAATTTATTAATCTCACTTAATTGATGTATCGGTTAGTATTGGCTTAATGCTTTACGCCTTTCACGGTGCACTTTACGCGTTTCACAATTCACATTTCGCCCCTTGAAAAGCCCTTTCAAAAGCACTTTTTGATAAAACCTGCGTACATTTGGTTCCGGTACATAAGTCTTGAAATAGAGCATTTAAGCTTTATTTCATACGATTCTCAAAACAGCTGACTCAGAGGGCGGGGCCCCGGCAAAGAAATTTGCGCAAGCAAATTCTAAAGCTAAGGAAGCCGGGGTTTTCAATGTTATGAGCAAAGAAGCTCAGGCTTCTTTGTAAGTTCAACTAACGAATTTTAAATTCGAGTTGAACTTTACAGGAAAGCATGCTGTTTAAGAGAATTGTAGTAATATGTCCCAGAACCTTTTTCAATACTTTAATCAACCGAATACATCTTCTATAAGCTTTAAAGCTAAAAAAGCTGAGACATCTATACTTAGCGTTCATAAATGTCTCAGTTTGAATATGTCATGACTTATTAAAATCATATACTAAGTATATAATATTGATAATTGTTTAACTTAGTATAACAAATTTTAACCGGTCATGCTTATTTAATTTCTTGGAAAATCTGTGTTAAGTGCGATGTTAAATCATCAATATGAACTTCATCGCCTTCACCATTATCACGGCGTTTCACTTCAACAATTTGTTCATCTGCACGCTTACCTACAACTACGCGTACTGGTAAACCAATGAGGTCAGCATCATTAAATTTAACACCTGCACGTTCTTTACGGTCATCATAAAGTACATCATAGATCGTTGATAAAGATGTATAAAGCTTGTCACCTAAAACTTGTTGCTCTTCTTTTTTAGGATTAATCGTAATTAAGTGTACATCAAACGGTGTAACGGACTTCGGCCAAATAACACCATTGTCGTCATGGTTTTGTTCAACAATCGCACTAAGCGTTCTTGAAACACCAATACCATAACAGCCCATAATTAAAGGCTCACTACGGCCATCTTGATTTAGGAATGTCGCGTTCATTGCTTCTGAATAACGCGTACCGAGCTTGAAGACTTGACCAACTTCGATACCTTCTTTGAATTTAGATTCGCCTGAACCATCCGCAAGAGGTTCACCTTCAAGAATAAATCTGAAATCACCAAATTCATTAACCTTAAAGTCACGTTCTAAATTCGCATTGATGTAATGGTAATCATCTTCGTTCGCACCTACAACAATGTTAGCCATATCTTGAACAAAGTTATCCGCATAAATCGTAATGTCTTTATCGGTAATTGGACCTAATGAACCAGGGTTAGCACCAAGTAAGTTAAAGATATCGTCTTGTGTAGCCATTTCGATTGCATCAGTTGCGAAATGCGCTTTAAGTTTAACGTCATTGATTTCATGGTCACCTCGTACAAGAACCATGATATATTCACCATCAACTTTAAAGACCATAGATTTAACGATTTTGTCTAAACCGATATTAAGATGTTTGGATAAATCTTTGACCGTTTTTACTGAAGGTGTATCTATCTTTTCAAGTGCTTCAGGTGACGCGTTTGACGGATTCGCTTCATAAACCACTTCTGCTTTTTCAATATTCGCGGCGTAATCACTATGCTCACTATAAACAATCGTATCTTCACCGATATCACTCAAAGCCATGAATTCGTGTGTATGATTACCACCAATAGCGCCTGAGTCAGCGACAACTGGACGTGCGCTAATACCTACTCGCTTAAATATCGTTGAATAAGCTTGGTACATCGCTTGATACGTTTCATCTAAAGATGCTTCATCACTATGGAATGAGTATGCGTCTTTCATAATGAACTCTCGGCCACGTAATAATCCAAAGCGTGGGCGTTTTTCATCTCTAAATTTCGTTTGAATTTGGAATAATGTAATAGGAAGACGTTTGTAAGACTTTAATTCATCTCTTACTAATGATGTAATAACCTCTTCATGTGTAGGTCCTAAAGCGAACTCACGACCATGACGGTCTTTCATACGCATTAACTCTGGACCGTAAGCTTCCCAACGCTTAGATTCTTCCCATAATTCTTTTTGTTGCATAACGGGCATTGATACTTCTACTGCATCAATATTTTCCATTTCTTCACGTACGATATGTGAAATGTTGTTAAGTACGCGTGTTGCAAGTGGTAAGTAGCTATACACACCACTTGTCATTTGTTTGATTAAACCTGCTTTTAATAATAATTTATGACTTATCGCTTCAGCCTCAGCTGGTTCTTCTCTAAGTGTTGGGATAAACATTTTAGTTTGTCTCATAAGTCTAACTCCTCCTTTTTATAAAAAGTAACGTTGTAAATCATTCCATGTTACTAAAATCATTATAACAATAACGAATATCGCACCAGCACCGATGATATATGTCTCAGCTTTTTTATTAACTGGCTTTCTAAATATCGCTTCGTAAATGACAAATAAGATTCTACCACCATCTAATGCAGGAATTGGTAGTAAGTTCATGATACCTAGGTTAACACTTAATAAAGCAGTCCAACCGATTAAGTTAATAATACCCGTTTTAACTACAGTATCAACGTTTTTATAAATACCAACTGGTCCATTAAGCATGTCGAATGAGAAACCACCAGTGAAGATACTCGCAATCATACCGACAACTGCTGTAAAGATGTATGTACCTGCTTTAAAGGTACGTTCAATACCATATATAAATGGCTCAAATATAGAATGTTTCATTTCAGGTGTGAAACCAAGTAAATACGACTCTACTGTTCGTGTTTTACTTACCTTTTGTTTGACCTTCTTAGGTGTAAACGTTGCAGTTTTCTCTTTGCCATCACGTTCATATGTTAACTTAGACGATTCACCTTTAGATTGATCTAAAGCATCTTTAACGTCTTGCTGTGAGTCAATTTTATGATCGTTAATTTTGGTGATCTCATCACCTTTTTGAAGGCCGATCTTCTCAGCTGGAAAGTCCTTTTCAATATCTTTAACGACATTACTTGGAACCCCTTGGAAATAAGCAAGTCCGATGAACAAGATACCAGCTAAAATGAAGTTGAATAATGGGCCTGCGAAAAGTGTTAAAAACTTTTGGTAAGGCTTCTTATAAGTAAGTTGACGGTGCTTAGGTGCAATTTGGATAAGGCTACCATTTTCAACAAAGTAAGCTTTGTCTGCAATTTTATAACGATGACGTTCTTCATCAAAGCCCATGATACCTTCAGCGAACAAGTCGGATTTGAAATCACATTTCTTAACTTCCATAGATTCAATTTGTTGGAACTTATGTTGATCATCTAAGAGAATATGTGTGATCTCATCTTTATCATTAAGTTTAACTTTAATGTTCATACCTGGTTGCACGGGTGGTTCTTCTAAACCATCACCAGCCATACGTACATAACCACCTACAGGTAAAAGACGAATCGTATATAATGTTTCACCTTTACGAAAGTGATAAATTTTAGGACCCATCCCGATTGCAAATTCAGGACACATAATACCTGCTTTTTTAGCAAAATACATATGCCCAAATTCATGCACAAATACTAAAAGACCAAATACACACATGAATGCAATAATTGTAATTAACACTGATTTACACCTCGTAATTCTTAGATTTATAATACTGATCGACTTCTAAAATGTCTTCAAGTGTTGGATTTAATTTAACGTCGTGTTCGGACATTTCTTTTTCAATTAAATGCTCAATATCTAAAAATGAAATCTCACCTTTTAAAAATTTAGCAACTGCTACTTCGTTCACGGCATTTAATACAACTGGCATCGTACCACCGACTTTAATCGCATCATATGCGTATTTTAAGCAACGATAACGTTCTAAATCCATTTCATTAAAATGAAGTTTTTGAATGTCTGCTAAATTTAATGATGGTGCATCATGCTTGATACGTTCTGGATACGTGAATGCGTACTGAATCGGCATTCGCATATCAGGCGTACCAAGCTGAGCCATCACACTTGTATCTTCAAATTCTACCATCGAATGAATAATACTCTCTTTATGTAGGATAGTCTCAATTTGATCAATATCTAAATCGAAAAGCCATTTCGCTTCTATAACTTCAAACCCTTTATTCATCATAGTAGCTGAGTCTATTGTAATTTTGTGACCCATAGACCAGTTAGGGTGATTCAGTGCATCTTCCACAGTAACATCTTTAAGTTCGTCTCGAGATAAATCTCTAAAAGAACCGCCACTAGCAGTAATTACGACTTTCTTTATTTTCTTAGGGTCTTCCCCATTTAAACATTGAAAAATCGCAGCATGCTCTGAATCAACTGGTAGAACTGCTACGTTGTTCGCTTTGGCATGCTGCATCACAATTTCGCCAGCAACAACAAGTGTTTCCTTGTTTGCTAAAGCAATATCTTTCTTAGCTTCAATCGCTTGGATGGTTGGTCTTAAGCCTACACTTCCAAGTAAAGAATTCAATACGACATCCGATTTATGGAATGTCGCAACTTCAATTAACCCTTGTTGTCCTGAAACAACTTTTATATCATACGCAGATAACGCTGCTTTATCTTCACTTAACTTAACTGAAACTAATTCAGGGTTATGTTCTTCAATAACCTGTTTTGCAAGTTCAATATTTTCTCCTACTGAAAATGCGACTAATTTAAATTCATCTGGGTGATTTTTAATCACGTCTAAAGCTTGTGCTCCAATAGAACCTGAAGCACCTAGTATCGCTATATTTTTCATAAATTTAATTCACCTTAGTTTTGGATTAATAAAATATTCATAAGTGGTAAAACGAACATGAAACTATCAAATCGATCTAAAATACCACCATGACCTGGTAATAGACGACCCGAATCTTTCACACCAAAGTGACGTTTAAATCCAGATTCTACAAGGTCACCTAATTGACCAAACATACTAAAAATAACAGTACTAATTAACAATAACCACATCGGGTAATGGAAATCAACAACGAGGCTTAGTAAAAGTGGTACTAATAAACTACAGAATATCCCACCAATAAAACCTTCTATTGTCTTATTTGGACTAATGACCGGCCATAACTTGTGTTTACCAATCATTTTACCGAATATATACGCACCCGTATCTGTCAACCAAACCGTACATAAAGCAAGTAAAATAAATTGTAAACCAGCTGTTCTTGTTTCGTAGAAGTACATGAAGCCGATTCCAACATAAGCAATACTCATAAGACAAAATGCCGCATCCATAAAACTAAAACGGTTTTTAGACATAACCGTATAGCTTAAAAATACGAAACTTAGAATCGTAAGCGTTTTTAATTGGTAGACACCGACCCATGATCCAGCGTTTTGTGGGAACATGATAATCAATAGTGCCAAAGTACTGATTAATCCAGGGATGGATAAAATTTTGATTTGGTTCATATTCAAAAGCTCTTTTAAAGCGATGATAGCAAGTAAATATGAAAACGCAATTAAAGGCGTACCACCGTAAAGTACAAACGGTAAAAAGACGAGTAATGCTATTATCGTCGTAATAGTTCTTACTTTCATAATAAGCTCCTTAACTTACAATCCTCCAAATCGTCTTTGACGGGATTGATATATTTTTATACATTCTTTTAGATCATCTGCATCGAAATCTGGCCATAGCTTTGAATTGAAAATAAATTCACTATATGAAAGTTGCCAAATTAAGAAATTACTAATACGTTGTTCTCCAGATGTACGAATTAATAATTCAGGATCTGGGTAATGTTTAGTCATAAGATGAGAAGAGAATTGTGCTTCAGTTAAATCATCGATAGACTGCTCACTATTTTGTAACTCATGATAAAGTGATTTCACGCTATGGATAATTTCTGCACGTCCACCATAGTTAATCGCAAAAATAAGACGTAAACCTTGGTTATCCTTCGTACGTGCTTTTGCAGTTTCAATTGCTTCACGTGTCTTTTCAGGCAATTGATCAACAAAACCAACTGTCTCAACCTTTACGTCTTTTTCAATAAGTTCTGGTAAGAATGTAGATAAGAAATCTATCGGTAAACTCATAATATATTTAACTTCTTTTTCAGGTCTTGACCAATTCTCCGTTGAAAAGGCATATAACGTTAAATATTTTACTCCAATATTACTTGCTTCGCGTGTAATTCTCTTAATCGTTTGCATACCTTCATAATGTCCTTTAATACGCGCTAGTTTGCGATTTTTAGCCCATCTACCATTACCATCCATAATTATAGCGATATGTTCTGGAATATTATGTAAATCTAATTCTATATTCTGTTTATCTGTATCTTTTTTATTTTTAAACTTATTAAACATGGTCTATCCTCCGCGCCTGACTATGTCTCTGTATTATAATAGGTTTTTCATGCAATTATCTACCATTTTATCACACAGAACGGCTTGGTTGAATAAACAAACAAAAAAACTGTACCAAAGTTGTATTTGGCACAGTTCTTAAATGTTTATATATTATACAGCCATAACGTCTTTCTCTTTATCATCAACTAATGTGTCGATGTCTTTGATAGACGCATCTGTAATCTTTTGAACTTCATCTGTTTGACTTCTTAATTCGTCTTCAGAAATCTCACCGTTCTTTTCTTCTTTCTTAAGCGCATCGTTCGCATCACGACGGATGTTACGGATAGAAACTTTACCATTTTCACCAAGCTTCTTAACTTCTTTGAAGATTTCTTTACGACGTTCTTCAGTTAATGCTGGTACCGTGATACGGATTACTTCGCCATCGCTTGAAGGATTTACACCTAAGTTCGCTGCGTTAATCGCACGCACAATATCATCTAAAGATGACTTATCATATGGAGATAGTACAAGTAAACGTGCTTCTGGAACGTTAATACTTGCTAATTGTTGAACTGGAGTTGGCGCACCGTAATAGTCAACGTTAACACCGTTTAATAAGTTAGAGTTAGCACGACCTGCACTAATGTTTGCAAGTTCACGTGATAAACTATCGATCGATTTTTTCATTCTTGTCTTAGCATCTGCAATGATGTCAGCCATTTCTTTCACCTCAAATTATTTTGTAATTAATGTACCAATTTTCTCACCCATAACAGCACGTTTAATGTTACCTTCTTCCATAATTGAGAAGACTGTTAATGGAATATTATTGTCCATACAGAATGATGAAGCAGTAGAATCCATAACTTGTAAGCCTTCTTGTAACATTTGAATGTGAGTTAAGTGGTCATATTTCTTAGCATCGCTATTTGTCTTAGGATCTGCAGAGTAAACACCATCTACATTGTTTTTACCCATTAAGATAACGTCTGCTTCTACTTCAGCAGCACGTAATGCAGCTGTTGTATCAGTAGAGAAGTATGGATTACCGATACCTGCAGCGAAGATTACAACGCGTTTCTTCTCTAAATGTCTGATAGCACGACGGCGGATGTATGGTTCAGCTACTTGCTTCATTTCAATTGAAGTTAGAACGCGTGTATCACAATCTAGTTGCTCTAAGCTATCTTGTAATGCTAATGCGTTCATCACTGTTGCAAGCATACCCATATAGTCAGCAGTACCACGGTCCATACCTAGATCGCTACCTGTTTTACCTCTCCAGATATTACCGCCACCAACGATAACTGCAATTTCACAGTCCATTTTAGATACTTCTGCTACTTGTTGTGCAATGCTTTTGATAATCATTGGATTAATACCAAATCCTTTATCGCCAGCTAATGCTTCTCCGCTAAGTTTCAAAACTACACGTTTATAATTAGAAGATTCAGTCATAGTCATTTCCTCTCTATAATCAGGATATGTACAATATACAATTAAAGAAGACACAATAGGTCTTCCTAAAAGCTTTAACTTTACTAAATAATAACATATTCATAAAGCTTTAAGCTATAAGGAAAACACAAAAGGTGCCTTCTTAACTGTTGATTGTGCTTTATTTATTCATTTGGCCTTTAACTTCATCAGCGAAGTTTTCATCACGTTTTTCTAAACCTTCACCAACTTCGTAACGTACGAAGTCAACAAGTTTACCGCCTTTAGATTTTAAGAAAGCTTCAACTGTTTGATCTGGGTCTTTAACGAAGTCTTGATCAACAGCACAGATTTCTTGTAAGTATTTACGTAAACGACCTTCAACCATTTTTTCAACGATGTTTTCTGGTTTACCTTCGTTAAGTGCTTGTTGTTTTAATACTTCTTTTTCGTGATCTAATTCTTCTTGGTTTACATCTTCAGATGAAACGTATTTAGGGTTGATAGCTGCAACGTGCATAGCTACGTCTTTAGCAGCTTCTTCATCGTTAGAACCTTCAACTACAGTTAATGCAGCGATACGTCCACCCATGTGTAAGTAAGCACCAAATGCGTCATCATCATTTTTAGTTCTTACAGCGAAACGACGTATGCTTAATTTTTCACCGATTGTAGCAACTTCTTCTGTCATACGATCAGAAACAGTTTGACCATTTTCAAATTTAGTTTCTAATAATTCTTCAACAGATGCTGGTTTAGTAGCAAGAATTTGGTTAGCAATTTCTTTTACTAGACCTTGGAAACCTTCATTACGAGCAACGAAGTCAGTTTCAGAGTTAACTTCAACTACTACTGCTTCATTTCCTTTAGTTTCAACGTGAGTAATACCTTCTGCAGCGATACGGTCAGCTTTTTTAGCTGCTTTTGAAATACCTTTTTCACGAAGGTAATCAATTGCTTTATCAATATCTCCATCAGTTTCAGTTAGCGCTTTTTTACAATCCATCATTCCTGCGCCAGTTTTTTCACGTAATTCTTTTACAAGTTTAGCTGAAATTGCCATTTTAATTCCTCCAATATGTTCTTGTTAATATATTTTAAAAAAAGGTGATAAGCTTATTATCTTATCACCCATTTTAAGAGTATACTTAGTTTGATTCAACAGATGTGTTTTCTTCTGATGATTCAGACTCTGATTTAGCCTCTTCATCAAGGTTGATGTTTTGCTCAGCCGCAACTTCTTCGTTAGAAACACCTTGTTGACCTTCTAAGATAGCATCTGCCATTTTACCAGTTAATAATTTAACGGCACGAATAGCATCGTCGTTTGCTGGGATCACATAATCGATTTCATCTGGATCACAGTTAGTATCAACAATACCTACGATTGGAATACGTAATTTACGAGCTTCCGCAATAGCATTACGCTCTTTACGAGGGTCAACTACGAATAATGCTTGAGGCATTGATTTCATATCACGAATACCGCCTAAGAATTTGATTAAGCGATCGTATTCTTTTTTAAGTTCAACTACTTCTTTTTTAGGAAGTACTTCGAAAGTACCGTCTTCTTCCATTTTTTCAATTTCAGAGATACGTTTAACACGTTTAGAAATTGTTTTGAAGTTTGTTAAGATTCCGCCTAACCATCTTTGGTTAACGTAGAATTGGCCAGCACGTTCTGCTTCAGCTTTAACTGAGTCTTGTGCTTGTTTTTTAGTACCAACGAATAGTACTTTACCGCCATCTTCTGATAATTGTTTAAGGAAGTTGTATGATTCCTCAACTTTCTTCACAGTTTTTTGAAGGTCGATGATATAGATACCATTTCTTTCTGTGAAGATGTATTTTTTCATTTTTGGGTTCCAACGGCGTGTTTGATGACCGAAGTGAACACCTGCTTCTAGTAATTGTTTCATTGAAATTACTGCCATGTATAATTCCTCCTTGGTTTTTTCCTCCACATAAAACTCATATAAAGACGATTTATTAACATCGCACCTTTTATACTTTGGTTTTACGTGTGTGTGTTTAGCTTAATAGCCGCAAATAAATATATCATATACAAGTAGAAAAATCAACAGTCATTTATTGCTTATTTAGATTGACTTAATTCATCTAAGAATTGGTTTTTCTTAACTTTAATAAATGTACCCTTCATACCAAGTGATCTTGATTCAATAACGCCTGCACTTTCAAGTTTTCTAAGTGCGTTAACGATCACTGAACGTGTAATACCAACACGGTCTGCTACTTTAGAAGCGATAAGTAAACCTTCGTTGCCACCTAATTCTTCAAAGATATGATCAATTGCTTCTTTTTCTGAATAAGAAAGTGAATTAATAGCCATTGTAATCGCTGCTTTATCACGTGCTTCTTCTTCAACTTCTTTATGCTTTTCACGTAAGATTTCCATGCCGATTACAGTTGCAGCATATTCACCTAGAACTAAGTCGTTATCGTCAAAGTCTTCACTTACACGACCTAGTACTAATGTACCTAAACGTTCTCCACCACCTAAAATAGGGAAAATCGTCGTTTGGCTTTCTTCGAATAAATCACGACTTTCTAATGGGAATACTGATAATTCATCTTCAATATCAATATTTGATGTCGTTTGAGAAACGTGCATTAATTTTTCAGTGTACTCTACAGGAATATGACGATCGTCTAACATGCGAATGATACGGTCATTTTTAAGTAGCTCGTTTAAGTTTGAACCTAGAATTTTACCTCTGCGTGAAACTATAAATACATTAGAAACTGAAACTTGGCTGATTGTTTGTGCAACATCTTTAAAGTCAACAGCAATACCTTTATGTTTTTGTAATAGTGTATTGAGTTCTCTAGTTTTCGCTAATAAGCTCATGATTCTTCTCCTTTTTTATGATATTTATAAAATAAATGCGCTTAAATCTTTGTTAGTTGAAATTGTTTTTAGTTTTTCGTCGACATATTGTGGTGTAATATCTACCACTGCATTAGGCATATTTGGTGCTTCAAATGATAAGTCTTCAAGCATTTTCTCAAGAATGGTATGCAAGCGACGCGCACCAATATTATCCGTATCTTGGTTAACTTGATATGCCATCTCAGCAAGTCGCTCAATCGCTTCATCAGTAAAGTTAACAGTTACGTCTTCAGTATTAAGAAGTAGTTCATACTGTTTAACTAATGAAAGCTTAGGCTCTTTTAAGATTCTTACAAAGTCTTCAGTTGTTAAACTTTCAAGTTCAACACGAATTGGGAAACGACCTTGTAATTCTGGTATTAAATCACTTGGTTTAGATACATGGAAAGCACCAGCACCAATGAAAAGCATATGTTCCGTACTTACAGTACCATATTTTGTCTGAACAACGCTACCTTCAAGGATTGGGAGTATATCTCGCTGTACACCTTGTCTTGAAACGTCTTGTCCATTGGACTGATTGTTGGTTGCAACTTTATCAATCTCATCTATAAATATAATACCCATTTGTTCAGCTAATTCTAACGCTTCTTGGTTTGCTGTTTCTTGATCAATCAATTCATCAGCGATATCGTTAGCTAAGATTTTACGTGCAGTTTTAACTTTAACTTCACGTTCGACTTTCTTTTTAGGCATTAATTGATTCATCATGTCTTGCATTTGTTGGTTCTGGTTCATACCAAGCATGCCCATTGAACCCGGATCTTGTTCAACTTTGATTTTAACTTTCTCATTTTCAAGCTGACCGTTTAATAATTGTTGTTTAATTTCAGAACGTTTCGTTTTGATATCTTCTGTAGGAGGTTCTTCATCTTCATCTTGGTTAGGCCCAAAGTTAGGCATAGACATTCCAAACATATTCTCAAGTGGGTTATTACTTTGTTCTTTTTTCTTTTTCATACTCGGTACAAGTAATTTAACGAGTTTATCGTTCGCCTTTTCGATAGCCTCATCATGAACGTCGTTTTTCTTCTCTTCTTTTACTAATCGAACCGCACCATCTACTAAGTCACGCACCATGCTTTCGACATCGCGTCCGACATAACCAACTTCAGTAAATTTTGTAGCTTCCACTTTAACAAAAGGCGCGCCAACGATCTTAGCCATGCGACGTGCAATTTCAGTTTTACCTACGCCTGTAGGTCCCATCATCAGGATATTCTTTGGAGCAATCTCTTGTTTAATTTCATCATCTAATAAGCTACGACGATAACGGTTGCGCAGTGCAATAGCGACCTTACGTTTCGCATCATCTTGACCAACGATGTACTCATTTAATTTTTCAACAATATCTTTAGGTGTTAATTTAACTTTGTTTTGTATCATTAGGACACTCCTTTATTACAAGTCTTCAACTATAATTTGGTCATTCGTGAACACGCAGATTTCAGAAGCAACTTTCAAACTCGCGTGTGCCATATCATGAGCGCTCATATCTGTAGCATGTTGTTTGAGCGCTCGGCCAGCACTTAATGCATAGTTACCACCAGAACCAATGGCGATTAAGTCATCATCTGGCGCAATCACTTCACCAGTACCGCTAACGAGTAAGATTGCATCTTTATTCATAACGATTAACATTGCTTCAAGTTGTCTCAGTTGTTTATCACCGCGCCATTCTTTAGCAAGTTCTACGGCTGCACGTTCTAAATTGCCACTATATTCTTGAAGTTTAGTCTCAAACATTTCGAATAAAGTAAACGCATCAGCTACGCTACCTGCAAATCCTGCAAGTACTTGGCTGTTATAAAGGCGTCGAACCTTACGTGCTGTTTGCTTCATGATGACTTGTTCGCCTAGCGTAACTTGTCCATCACCTGCCATCGCAGCGTGACCATTATGTCTAACCGCAAATATTGTTGTTGCATGAATTGAAGGTTTCATTAATCATTCTCCTTTTTTGCACGTGGATGCGCATTTAAATATACATTACGTAATTGACTATTCGTTACATGCGTATAGCGTCCCGTCGTAGATAAATTCACGTGACCTAATAAAGACTGGACTGTTCTCAAATCAGCGCCTCGGTTAAGCATGTGAGTTGCGAATGTGTGGCGAAGTTTATGTGGGTGAATTTTATTAACACCAGCTGTTCGCTTAACGACATCATTTAGCACATATCGCACACCACGCTCGGTAATAGGCTCACCTTTCATATTTACTAGTACATAATCGTGAGATACATGTTGAATTGGCTTAAACAATTCGAAATATTCAATCAGACTTTGGCGACAAAATTCCCCGAAAGGAACAATGCGCTCCTTATTACCTTTACCTAGTATTTTGATAAGTGAAAGCGATAAATCGATATCTTCACGTTTCATATGTACTAATTCAGATACCCGAATTCCAGTAGCATATAACAACTCCAAGATAACACGGTCGCGTAGCCCCTTTTTAGTATCTTGCTTAACCGTATCAAACATCGTGTCGATTTCCTCATCGTAAAAGAAATTAGGTAATCGTTTCGATTTTTTTGGATGAACAAGCTGAATAAAAGGATTGTTCACCTCTTGGTCATTAGCCATCCAGTACGTATAAAATGAACGTAACGTCGAAATTTTTCTCGAAACAGTCGTACGCGTTAAACCATTATCATAAAGATACGCTAAATAGTTACGAGCGTCTCGATACTCAAAATCTTCTAAATTCAAGCTTTCTTGTTCTAGAAATCGATTGAACTGGATGAGATCATCTTGATAAGCATGTAGTGTATGTGAGGAAAACATTTTTTCCGCATGTAACATATATAAAAATTCTTCTTGGATTTTATTCAACAAAAAACCCCTCCATCATTAGCATTGTAGCATAATCATGTAAGGGTTCGCATATAAAAACAAATAAAACGTTAAAAATATATTAGTTTAATACTTATAATTCATATAATATTGACACATAATAATTTGTTTAGTCTAACGTTTGTTTAAAATGATCTAAATACTCAAGTGCACGGTTCGCAAGTGTTTCGTAACGTAATTTCTTGTTTTTGATACGTTCTTCGAGTGATGGTAGGATACCAAAGTTTGCATTCATTGGTTGGAAGTTCTTATTATTTTTTGCATGTGAAATATAATAAGCCATACTACCTAACATCGTTTCACGAGGGAATATAACTGGTTTCTTGCCGTTAAGTTGGTTGGCAACGTTTAAACCAGCGATTAGTCCACTTGCTGCACTTTCTACATAACCTTCAACACCCGTCATTTGACCGGCAAAGTATAGATTATCGTGCCCTTTTAGTTGATACGTCTCGCTTAATACTTCTGGAGAATTGATAAATGTATTACGGTGCATAACGCCGTAACGAACGATTTCAACATTTTCAAGACCAGGAATTAAGCGAATCACTTCTTTTTGGGCACCCCATTTTAAGTGTGTTTGAAACCCAACAATGTTATATAAAGTTCCAGCTGCGTCATCTTGTCTCAGTTGCACAACAGCATATGGTCTTTCACCAGTTTTAGGATCTTCAAGTCCTACAGGCTTCATTGGACCAAATAATAATGTCTTACGTCCACGTTCAGCCATTACTTCAAACGGCATACACCCTTCAAAGTACTTTTCTTTCTCAAATTCGTTAACCGGTGCGACTTCAGCTTCTAATACAGCATCGTAAAAACGATTAAACTCTTCTTCCGTCATAGGACAATTTAAATACGCTGCTTCGCCTTTGTCATAACGCGATTTTAAATAAGCGATATCTAAATTAATTGAATCCTTTTCCACAATTGGAGCCGCTGCATCATAGAAGTATAGTTGGTCTTCGCCTGTGATATTTACAATTTCTTGAGCTAAGTTTTCAGTCGTTAACGGACCTGTTGCAATGATAGTAGGTCCTTCAGGAATAGAATGTATTTCTTCATTACGGACTGTAACGTTTGGATGATTACGAAGTGTATCCGTAACATAACCTGCAAAGTCGTGTCTATCTACCGCTAGCGCACCACCAGCTGGTACACGCGCACTGTCTGCTGCTTTAATAATTAATGAATCAAGTTGGCGCATTTCTTCTTTAAGCACACCAACCGCATTTGTAAGTGCATTACCTCTTAACGAGTTTGAACATACAAGTTCTGCAAATTTATCCGTATGGTGCGCAGGCGTTTGCTTAACTGGACGCATTTCAAATAAATCTACTTTAATTCCTCGTTCAGCGAGTTGGTATGCAGCCTCAGAACCAGCAAGACCAGCACCAATAATATTAACCTTAGTCATAATATTACCTCCCTTTAAACGCATGAAGCGGTTGCCCCTATACTTGAAAATAAACGCTTAGGTTCATTTTCATAAGATTAGAAACAACCTGCTTGTATGCATCTATTATTTTTCAACTTCTTCTTTATAATCACAATTTGAGCAAATAACTTGGGATGAACGTCCTTTTTTATGTTGAACCAAGTAGGATTGACATTTTGGACAGTCTCTACCAAGTGGTTTATCCCACGAAATAAATTCACATTCTGGGTAATTAGAACAACCGTAGAACATACGATTTTTCTTAGATTTACGTTCTACAACTTCACCGTCTTTACATTTCGGACATTTAACACCAATAGATTTGATAATCGCTTTGGTGTTTCTGCAATCTGGGAAGTTCGAGCACGCCATGAATTTACCATAACGTCCCATTTTAATAACCATAGGCGATCCACATTTTTCACAATCTTCGCCAGCAGGTTCATCTTTAATTTCAATTTTTTCCATTTCTTCCTCAGCGCGTTCAACGTCCTTTTTGAAACTATCATAAAAGCGCGTGATGACTTTCTTCCATTCAGTATCACCATCGGCAATTTTATCAAGTAACGTTTCCATATTAACAGTAAAGTCTACATCTACAATTTCAGGAAAGTATTCCGTAACCTGTTCATTTACGATTTCACCTAATTCAGTAGGAACAAAGCGCTTACTTTCATTTTTAACGTAGTTACGCTTTTGAATCGTATCAATGGTAGGTGCGTACGTAGACGGTCGACCAATTTTAAGCTCTTCTAACGTTTTAACTAAACGTGCTTCTGTATATCGTGGAGGTGGTTGCGTAAAGTGTTGAGACGGTTCGATGTTCGTCGCAGTGACCTTTTCACCCTCTTCGATATTTGGAAGCTTATTCTCTTTATCTTTTTCTTGGTCATCCTTAGTTTCTACGTATAATGTCATGAAACCTTTAAATTTGATGGTTTGACCATTCGCACGGAACTTAATGTCGTTTTGTGTTAAGTCTAAAGCAACTGTATCTAAGATTGCAGGTGCCATTTGCGAAGCAACAAAACGTTCCCAAATTAATTTATATAAACGATACTGGTCTCTCGTTAAATACGATTTCATTTCGTCTGGAGATCTAAACGTACTCGTTGGTCGGATAGCTTCGTGGGCATCTTGGTCCCCTTGCTTACCTTTTTGTTTACGTTTAGATGTGTATTGATCACCATACGTATCAACAATATATTTATAAGCCTCGCCTTTAGCATCTTGAGATATACGTGTTGAGTCAGTACGCATGTATGTGATTAAACCAACCGTACCTTTACGTTTTAAATCTATACCTTCATATAATTGTTGCGCAACCATCATCGTTTTACGTGCTTTGAAGTTTAACTTACGAGCTGCCTCTTGTTGAAGCGTTGACGTCGTAAACGGATTTGATGGATATCTCGTTTTCTCTTTCTTCGTAACTTTAGTAACTTCAAATTTATCGCCATCAAGTTCCGACGTGATGGCTTGAACATCATTTTTATTTTCTAATTTAAAAGGCTTGTTCTTATAATGAAGGAATTTAGCTTTGAATTTAGAACGTTTATATCTAAATTCACCTTCAATTTTCCAGTATTCTTCAGGTTTGAAATTACGGATTTCATTTTCACGGTCAATCACTAAACGTAATGCGACTGATTGAACACGTCCAGCTGACAAACCTTTTTTAACTTTCTTCCATAATACTGGTGAGATGTTATACCCCACTAATCTATCTAAAATACGACGCGCTTGTTGAGCATCCACTAAATCCATTTCGATTTCACGTGGGCTTTTAAAACTATCTTTAACGGCGTCTTTTGTAATTTCATTAAATACAACTCTATTTTTCTTTTCATCTTCAAGTTCTAAAATGTTTGCTAAATGCCAAGCAATTGCTTCACCTTCACGGTCAGGGTCACTTGCTAGATAAACTTTTTTAGCTTTCTTAGCATGGCGCTTTAATTCTTTAACTACCGGTCCTTTGCCCCGAATCGTAATATATTTAGGTTCACAATTATCCTCTACATCTATGCCCATACGACTTCTAGGTAAGTCTCTGACATGTCCCATAGATGCAACAACTTTGTATTTTTTACCTAAATATTTTTCAATAGTTTTAGCTTTTGCAGGCGATTCAACAATGACAAGATTATCTGCCAAAGTAGTTCCCCCTTGCATTTCTGATTTCAAAGATAAATGATAAACGTTACAATTTAGATTTGTCAATCTTTTAAATTAAAATGACTCAATTTAAATCTAAGATATTGTAAGATAATCCTCTAAAATATCCGACGCTTCTGTAACGATTTTCGCCCCTTCTTTCGCACGTTTCATATTGCCTTTCGTTAACTCATTAAACATTGAGCCTGGTAGCACATAAACATTTCGGTTTTGATCTAAAGCTTGATCAATAGTAATAAGTGCGCCACTTTGCTGGTTAGCTTCCGTGACTAAAACACCATTAGAAACGCCACTTATAATACGGTTTCGCTCTGGGAAACGAAACTTCGCTATTTTAGTAAATGGCGGATATTCTGAAATGGTGCAGTGATAGGTTTCAATCCAATGTCGCATATCGAGCGTTTCCTTAGGATAATGCATTTGATGACCGAATCCCAATACACCAACCGTATTTAATTGATGTTTTAGAGCCATTTCATGTGCACAAGCATCAGCTCCTTTAGCTAAACCTGAAACAATAACTAAATTTAAAGTTTTAAACTCAGGACATATAACGTCTAAGGCTCGTCTTGTGTATTCAGTTGCGTTACGAGACCCGACTATACTAAGTCCTCTTTGAGAAAGTCCTTTTAAGCAATCGAGGTTACCTTTCACAAATAAAAGTAAAGGTGCATCATATATTTCTCTCAAATTTTCAGGATATAACTGATCTTCTATGGACAGTACATGTATGTGGTCTAATTCAAGGTTACGACGAATATGATCAATGTTGATCGTTTGGAAACGTTGGTATTTTTTCTTCCATTGAAAAGGAATATCTTCCGGGGCATCGCCAAAAAAGTTATGTATTTCTAATTCATCATCTAAACTTAAGTGGAATTGTAACAGAAGTTTATAAATGTCACGTGTAGAAAAATGAGCGTAGCTTAATTTTAATAATAAATTTTGATTCAAACATACCACCTCTTAAATTTATTTTAAGTCAAAATAAATCGGTGGTGTTTTACAGTTTCAATACGTTTTCTAGTGAAGTTTAATGGGAACGTTAAGAGTACCGAAAATTTGAAAACTGTAACCTAAATGATGGCATGACAAATACCCGTGAACAATCGTCCACGGGTAACGTCATCTATAAAATTAATCAAATTATTTTTCTACTGTTAATAAGCTTTCGTAGATACCTGCATCTTTAGCAGCTTTGATTAAAGTAGTACCGATTTCTGATGGCGTATCAGCTGTTTCAACACCACAGTCATTAAGTGTTTTGATTTTTTCTTCAGCTGTACCTTTACCACCTGAGATAATCGCACCAGCGTGACCCATACGTTTACCTGGAGGTGCAGTTTGACCACCAATGAAGCCTACTACTGGTTTGTTCATGTTTTCTTTAATCCATTCAGCAGCTTCTTCTTCAGCTGTACCGCCGATTTCACCAATCATAACTACTGCTTTAGTATCTTCATCTTCATTGAACGCTTTTAATACGTCGATGAAGTTAGTACCGTTAACTGGGTCGCCACCGATACCAACTGCTGAAGATTGACCGATACCTTCTTCAGTTAATTGATGTACTGCTTCATAAGTTAATGTACCTGAACGAGATACAACACCTACATGGCCACCTTTGTGGATGTAACCTGGCATGATACCAATTTTACATTCATCAGGTGTAATAACACCAGGACAGTTAGGTCCAACTAAGCGTGTTTTCTTACCTTCCATGTAACGCTTAACTTTAACCATGTCTATAACAGGAATGTGTTCAGTGATACAGATAGCCAAATCTAATTCAGCATCTGTACATTCTAAAATCGCATCTGCAGCGAATGGTGCAGGTACGTAAATTACTGAAACATTAGCACCTGTTTCTTGTTTTGCTTCTTCTACTGTATTGAATACTGGTACACCTTCAACAACTTGTCCACCTTTACCTGGTGTAACACCAGCTACGATTTGTGTACCATATTCTAACATTTGTTTTGTATGGAAAAGGGCAGTTGACCCTGTAATACCTTGAACGATTACTTTTGTATTCTTATCAATAAATACACTCATTTTCGTGCTCCCATCCTTTCCTTACGCTTCTTGTACAAGTTTTACAATCTTTTGTGCACCTTCAGCCATTGTTGAAGCTGATTCGATTGCTAAACCTGACTCATCTAAGATTTGTTTACCTAATTCAACGTTTGTACCTTCAAGTCGAACAACTAATGGTAATTTTAATTCAACTTCTTTAACCGCTGCTACGATACCTTCTGCGATAACATCACATTTCATGATTCCACCGAAGATATTTACAAAGATACCTTTAACATTGTCATCACCTAAGATGATTTTGAATGCTTCAGTAACTTTTTCTTTAGTAGCACCGCCACCAACGTCTAGGAAGTTAGCTGGGTTTCCACCGAAATGATTGATTGTATCCATAGTTGCCATAGCAAGACCTGCACCATTAACCATACAGCCAATGTTACCGTCTAAAGCAATATATGATAAATCGTATTTAGAAGCTTCGATTTCTTTTGGATCTTCTTCTTCTAAATCTCTTAATTCTAAGATATCTTTATGTCTAAATAATGCGTTGTCATCAAAATTAATTTTAGCATCAAGTGCTAATACTTCCCCTTCACCTGTTGTAACAAGTGGATTGATTTCAACGATTGAACAATCTTTTTCAACGAATACGTTGTAAAGTGAAATTAAGAATTTAGCCGCTTTATTGATTGATTCTTTAGGAATGTTGATGTTGAATGCAATACGACGTGCTTGGTATGGCGCTAAGCCAACAACTGGGTCGATTGATTCCTTAAAAATCTTTTCAGGTGTTTGAGCTGCTACTTCTTCGATTTCAGTACCGCCTTCTTCAGATGCCATTAAAGTGACACTGTCAGTAGCACGGTCGATAACGAATCCAACGTAGTATTCTTTTTGGATGTCGCAACCTTCTTCAATGTATAAACGTTTAACTTCTTTACCTTCAGGACCAGTTTGATGTGTAACTAATTGCTTACCTAGTAATTCTTTAGCATAATCTTCAACTTCTGATAAAGACTTAGCAATTTTAACACCGCCAGCTTTACCACGACCACCAGCATGTATTTGAGCTTTAACTACATATACATCTGATTCTAATTGTTTTGCTTTTTCTACAGCTTCTTGAGCAGAGTAAGCAACATGCCCGTTAGGCACTGCTACGCCCATAGAGCGAAAAATTTCTTTACCTTGATACTCATGGATATTCATACTCCATCCTCCTGTTTCTTAGGTTAAGTTCAATAACAATTATAAGTAATGTAAGCGCTATTGTAAACTGTAAGCGCCTGAGTTTTTCTAATATTCATTACATTCTGCAAAACCGGTGTAAAATCCCTTTATTAAAGTATATTTATCGCATTTTTGTGAAATATATCACAAAAATAGTCGTCGCTTACTGAGCTTTTCAGATAATATACGCCCTTTCTAATAGATGACTTGAGCCAATTTATGCTAAATTTTATTAGGGTATTATTATCAAAAAGGAGTGACATGTCATGAATTTCCAAGATTATCATAACGAGGCACGACGTACGATGGATGAGACAAGTACGCAAAGTGAGCAGTTGCTTAATAGTGGTTTAGGCTTAACGGGTGAAGCTGGCGAGGTCGCTGATATGATTAAGAAGCACCACTTTCACGGTCACCCTTTAGTTCGTGATGCTATCGCAAAGGAACTCGGTGATATCATGTGGTACATTGCATATTGTGCTGAAGCGCTTGATTTATCTATGGAGGATATTGCGAAGATGAATATTGCTAAGCTTAAGAAACGCTATCCGAATGGGTTTACGCAGCATGATTCAATTCACCGCACTGATGACTAAATATTTCTCTCAACTCGCTCTAATTTAAAAGCCACACCTCAACCTAATTTGGGATGAGTGTGTGGCCTTATTACCTTATACGCATGAACTAACTATGTGAAACTTGGTTAAGCATATGTGTGTACGCACTAATGATATCGATACCAACGAGAGCTTCGTATTCAATGTTAACTTGAGCGTCGAAACAAGATCTTTCTAGGTCGAACAATTCGACATCGACACTTTCATCTTTAACATCGATGACCTTTGCATGAAGTAAATTTTCTTCATTTATTGCTACGAAAGTTGCTATAAGTTGATGTTCCTGAATGTAAGAACATGCTTCTTTAAAGTTATCTACAACAGGGCGTAATTCTGAAAGGTTGTAAACGTCGTAGGTACGATTAGATTTATTAAAGTGAATGATTTCTTCGTACAATTTAAGGTACGGCGTTTGAGATCGATACGATTTTATCTCTTGCTTTGATCTAATTTGATAACTGTCGAAAGTACCTAACTCAGATATTGTTTCAAGCACCGCGTACTCATTATTATCATAAATTTGATAACCTACCGTAAAACTATCACTAAATGCTGCCGGCTTCGCGTAAATTTCTACGAGTTCTTTAGTCATACAATCACCTCGTCTATTAAGGTGATATGCATGGCAACTTTTAAACAAGGAATCGTGATGTAATCAGTCATAAGATGCACCTCTTTAAGTTGTTATTAGTATTTTACACATAAATATACCTTATATTCTGTTTTTTTCAATCTTTTTATACCAAATTGAACTATTTGGGTGATCGCCAGCTAAAATAATCGATTGATCATACTTTTAATCGGTTCAAACGTCTTTCGATGTTCAGGCGTAACCCCTAGCTTATCAAGTCCTTCTAAATGCGCTTTTGTTCCGTAGCCTACGTTTTTCTCAAAGGCATAGCCTGGATATTTCGAAGCAAGCGCTACCATATAATTGTCTCGATATGTTTTTGCAACGACACTGGCTGCTGCTATGGAAACACTTTTAGCATCCCCTTTTACAATTGAAGTTTGAGGGATATCTATAGGAAGTTCCATCGCGTCAACTAGTAAATACGTCGGTTGAACGTTTAATCCTTCGATCGCACGTTTCATCGCTAGTTGCGTTGCCACGTAAATATTGAGTTGATCAATCTCTTCAACTGTCGCAACGCCAATACCTACTGACTTAGCTTGGTTGTGAATCGCTTCGTTTAACTCTAAGCGCTTTTTTAAAGAAAGCTTTTTAGAATCATCGATACCAATATATTGATGCCCCGCTTCAAGTATCACTGCTGATGCTACAACTGGACCAGCAAGCGGTCCACGTCCTACTTCATCGATGCCACAGATTAATGCTTCTGGTTGCTTCTTTAATATCTCATTTTCATAATGTGTCATTGCTTCATACTTATCTTGAAGCGCTTGGGCCTTTTCAAGTGAAGAGATTCTACGCTTAATCGCTTGTTGCACACCCTTACGTTCATCATTGTAAAAGCCCTGGCGTTTTATGACCTCAATTGAATGTATATCCTGTAATTGTGCCTTGATCGCTTTAATCGTTAATTGAGACATGAATTACGGTGCCTCAACCATTTCTTTATAGATATCAAAGCAATAATTACCTACTTTACCATTTCTGATATCATAAATAATCGCATCGATAACCGCTTCATAATCAACTTCATTACCCTTTTGAAGCATACCACGACGACGTCCAATTGCATCAAACCACTCGAGTACGCCTGCATCTTCGTCCACTTCAATATTAAAATGGTTCAGAAGTGTCTCTTTATCGTGTTCAATTAAGAAGTTAAGACCGTATATCGCTACATCGTCTAAATGAACAATGCTATCTTTAATCGCACCTGTGATGCTTAGTTTCTTACCAATTGTTTGGTCTTCGAATTTAGGCCATAGAATACCTGGTGTATCTAAAAGTTGTAAGGCATTACCAACTTTAATCCATTGTTGTTGCTTTGTTACACCTGGCGTATTACCTGTCTTCGCAATCGCACGTTTCGCCATTTTGTTAATTAATGTTGATTTACCTACGTTTGGAATACCTACGATCATCGCTCGAATAGCACGTGGTCTAAGTCCTTTTTCTTTCTCACGCGCAAACTTTTCTTTTGTCGCTTCAATCGCAGCTTGTTCTACTTTTTGTAAGTTCTTTCCGTGTTTCGCATCAACCGCTACTGGAAAAGCACCTTTGTCCTCAAAGAATGTATTCCACTTTTCCATTTCTTTTAAATTCGACATATCCATTTTATTTAAAATAACTACGCGTGGTTTATGCTGAATAATATCATCAATCATAGGATTTCTTGAGCTATATGGGATTCTGGCATCAACAAGTTCAAATACAACATCTACTTTTTTAAGTTGCTCAGATACTTCGCGTTTTGCTTTGGCCATATGCCCTGGGTACCATTGTATTGTCATGATTATCACCTTTCTTACCTTTACAATTTCCTTACTTATTATACACACTTTTTACAACATCACTATGTTATATTGACATTAGTTTGTTTAATCTTTATTTGCATTTTTGTATGAGTTGAAAATTTAAGACCTAATGAGCCATAATGTAAAAAGATAAATTCAAGTCATTCCTTTACTTATTTATTTTAATTGAAATTTTGATATCTATCAAAAGACCAATTATCATAACTTTTATTTTGAAAGCGTAGGTTAAAATTTTGCAACATTTTAAAAATTACTTAGAAATCATACGATTCATAATCGTTGGTGGATTAAATACACTTAATTACTACATCGTGTATTTACTCTTATTACATATTTTTCACATACATTATTTAGTGAGTCACGTTACAGGGTTTCTCGTAAGCTTTGTCATATCATACTATTTAAATTGTTATTTTGTATACAAAGTGAAACCGACACTTAAAAAGTTTCTCGCCTTTCCGTTAACACAAGTCGTGAATATGGGCGTTCAAACTGGACTCATTTTTATATTTGTACATTATTTACATCTAAATGAATCAATTGCACCATTTGCTGGATTAATCATTACAATTCCAATCACATATATTTTATCTAAATTTATTCTTAAAGATTAATGAAAATTGAGGGGTATCGTATGAAGAAACTTAAGCAGCTGTTATTGTATTCAATTATATTTATAGCTATGTCATTAATTGGTCATAGCTATATTATTTTTAGGTACGTCAAAGATGGTATTTTATTTACTAGTCCTAACGATGGGATTCAACAAATGGTTCCCATACAGATGTACTTATACAATAAATGGTCGGAAGGTACATTTTTTTACTCGACCGACTTTGGCTTAGGTGGTGACTTCTTCACCGACTTATCCTACTACTTTACAACAAATATTATTTTCATTACGAATTTCATTGTTATCAAAATTCTAAATATATTTTTCCACTTTGATACAAGTCAAATGATGTTTTGGATGAATAATGCATTAATTACATCCATCATTAAAGGTGCTTTAATCATGACAGCTACGTTTTTATATGTACGTCATTTAAGAATTAATAAATTCGCATCTTTACTGATCGCATTTTTATTCGCTTCATCACCGATTTATTACAGATTTACAGTATATTGGCCTTATTTTAGTGATGTCTATATTTTATTACCACTACTCTTTTTATCGATTGAGCGTTTCCTTAAAAAAGGAAAAATTGGACTATTCATTATTATTGTCGCATTATCATTTATTAACAACTTTTACTTTGCGTATTACCAAGTATTAATGGGTCTAATTTACTTTATTTTTAGACTAATTATGATACATAAACATGACATCGTGAATCGAACGCAACGTCTTATCTACTTAGTTATCGGTTCTATTTTAGGTGTTGGTTCTAGCTTATTTATCTTTTTCCATGGTGCACGAAGTTTCATCAATAACGAACGTGTTAAATTCGAAGCACCTTTAGAATTCGACCCGATTTCACGAAATACGAATATCTTTTTCGATAATTATTTAATCGTTGTTATCTTTATTTCGATTCAAGCTATCTTAACATTTAAGTTATATAAACATTTCTATTATCGACTGTTCGCAATTCTAACATTTATCTTAATTATTTGTGCATTTATTCCACATGTGGATAGTATTTTTAATGGCTTTTCCGCACCACAAAAAAGATGGCATTATTTATTAACATTTAGTTCAAGTATCTTGATTGGTTTATATGTACATCACTTTAAATCTATTTCATGGAAAGTGTATACCATTACATCTATTCCAGCGCTGTTATTACTTTACATTAGTGCTTATATCTATAAGGATTTCGTAAATTGGTTATACATTGTGCCAATCGTGTTCTTAATCGGACTCATCACATTAATTATGAAATCTGAACATCATAAAAAGTGGATACTGTTACCTTATATTGCGTCTATATTTATACTAGGTAATGTCGTATCTTATACGTTCATTGAAAATAATATCTTCCATCCACGTCACGAAGATATGGCAAATTCGTACTATATTAATGCGAGTAAATATAATACACCGCTTCAGCGAAAACTCGTAGATCGTATGGATAAAGAAACTGCTGATGACGAACGTATTGATTGGCGCGTAAACGAACAAGATAATACACCTATGTATCAGAACTTTAGAGGAATGAGTTTATATTCGAGTATCTTCCATCATGACATTATCGACCTATTTTACGACACGTTAATGATTAATTTAAAAGAAGAGTCGGTAAGTCTCTATCAATCTACAGGTGGGCGTTCGAATATCGCAAGTCTTTTCTCAACGAAATATGTGATGTTAAAAGAATATCAAGATAATTTACCGGATAACTTTAAAAAGGTTCATAGTGATGGTCAATATCGCATCTATGAGAACCAAGAAATGTTACCATCTGTCCGAGTAATGGATAACTATTACAAAGCTTCATCGCTTAAAACACCACTTGATCGTGAGCATGCGATGATTGATGGTGTTGTCATGAATGATAAAGGCAAACCATATAAAGACAAGGCTAAAGACTTACTTGATCAAACAGACATCAGCTATCATGATATTAAACGTCACGATGACCGTCACATTGAAGTTACGAAAGATAATGGTGGTGCTACAATTAAGCTACCGCCTTCAATGGCAGAAAAGTATCAAGATTTCTATGTAACGCTTTATATTAAGCGTGGTAAGCCTGATAGTAACTTTACGCTCGATGTAAACGGCTATGAGAATAAGCGCATGTTTAACAACTCTAAATATAAAACAGGTCAATATGAACAGTTATATCGTGTTAAACCTGATGAGAATGGTGAAATTCATGTTGGTATGAAGCCTACTGGCAACTATGAATTTAAATTATTAGGGCTTCAAGGTGAAACGTATGACAAATTAAAACAAGCTGATAAAGAAAAACGTTACACATACAAAGAAGAAAATGGCAAAATTGATATTCAGCTGAAAGATCATCAAAAAGGTATGACGGTAATTAATATCCCTTACCGTAAAGGTATGCAAGCGAAAGTTGATGGTAAGAAAGTTGATATTGAGAAAGTGAACTACTTTATGACGGGTATCCCAGTTGATAAGGATGCTAAACATATTGAAATCACATATAAACCACCATATTTCTTCTTAATGATTTGTATATCGACATTATTCATTGTGTTAAGCGTTTTCTATCATCGCTTTGTATTTCGTAAAGAATGGAATAGAAAAGAGGACAAGATTTGAAAGATTTTGATAAAAAGGATAAGAAGACGTCGATACTAAGTATTCTATTACTTGGTATCGGTGTCGGATTACTCGTTTATGCCCCAGTGCTCTACCGTTACTTACACTTAGGCTTAGTGTATAGCGGTGAAGGAGACGGGTTTAAACAAATGATGCCTTTCCAAATGCAATTATATGAACAACTATCGAAAGGCAAGAGCTTATATGACCTTTCATTTGGTCTAGGCGGCGACGTATTTCAAGATTTAACCTATTATTATTCAACATCACCTATTATGTATCTTAACTTTGGTTTAATTTGGCTTGGTGAAAGGCTCTTTCACTTAAACCCACATCACATCGGGTTTTGGCCTTTAAATCAAATATTTGTATCATTTTTAAAATGTGTGATGACTTATGCGATTACGCATTATACGATGCGTTACTTTGGATGTCGTAAACACACAACATTTATAGGCGCACTTTTATTTAGTGCATCAACTGTATTACTATATTTTAATTTTACATGGTCATTTTTTGGCGACATTCTCATGTATTTACCGCTGTCTATTCTAGGACTTGAACGTCTCTTCCGTGAAAAGAAAGTCGGTATCTTTATATTAGGTATTACCCTAACTCTATTTACGAACTTTTACTTTAGTTATTACGAAGCAATCGCACTCGGTGTTTACTTCTTATATCGCGTTATACATCCGTATCGACATGACGTCTTGAATCGTCTTCAAAAGTTCGTCTATACAGTCATCGCTGTTGGTATAAGCGTACTCTTTAGTGCACTCGGATTTTTTACAGGTGTGCTCGCGTTTTTAAACAATGATCGTAAGCAAAATGACTTTACCGTCTATCCAATTATCGATTTTTCGCAAAAGTATCATTTATTTACGAATGGCTTTTATATAACGGTAACATTTATTGTAATTATTGCTTTATGTTCATTTAAATTGTATCAATATTATTATTATCGTTTGTTCGCGATACTGACTTGGGTGCTTCTACTCGCTTCCCTTACTCAGTATAGTGACTTTATGTTTAACGGGTTCTCATATCCTCAAAGACGATGGATATATTTATTAGCATTTACATCAAGTGTACTGATTGCGCTGTGGGTGAAACACCTGAATGAAATTAAAATTAAAAGCTATTTAATGGCGTGTATACCCGTCATCATTTTAGTCATTTTGACTGCATGTTTTTCAAGGGGACCAATGTTCTGGCTTATTTCTGCATCGCTTATCATGATTGTTTGTGGGTTGTATGTTTATAAACGCAATTTACTACGTCATCAAATGTGGATCGCCATCATCACAACCTTATTTATTGTGCAACAATTTATGATGCTTATCGATTATGATACACAGAACTTAAAACCGTATACCGCTTCTGTAGATCGCATATCGGCTACAAAGTATCATAGTGAAACGTTGCAACAGTCGATTGACCTCATCACGAACAAACAAGAATCAGGCTTATCTCGATTAGATTATATGTCTGAGTATTCACCTAATTCACCTATGGTCTACGGCTTTAACGGTATTTCAATCTATTCAAGTATTTTCGATGGCGATATTTTGAAATATTATGATGATCTCATGCAAATTAATGTACCGACAGATAGTAATAGTACGTACCGCATGTTAGGTAATCGTGCAAACTTATATGCTCTATGGAATGTTGAAGATCGAATTAAGACACAGCCAGACGACAATATACCGTATGGCTTTAAGAAGCAACAAACGATTCATGATCGCAATAAAACTTGGGAACACAGTCATAACAACAATGACATTCCTGACGTCCGTTTCACGTCGCGCGTCTACAACAAGTCTCAATTGAAATCACCACTTGATTATGAACAAGCAATGCTTAAAGGTGTCATTTTAGACGATACGAAATCAAATACATCGTTTAAGTCTAATCCAAACCTTTTAAATCAGGCTCAAATTAAGCCTCGAGATGCCAAGTGGCTCGATCATCATCATTTAAAAGTCACACAGAATGATGGTGGCTTAAAGCTAACATTACCTAAGTCTCTAGCACGTCAATATCAAGACTTATATGTAGAAATGGATTTAGAACGATTGTCGCCTTCTGGTAAACATGACGTGAAATTAAATGAATATACACAACATCGTAAACATTTAACATACCCATATCGTCGCTTTGTCTCACCGACTACCATGCGTGTTAAGGCATCTGAAAACATTGACCTTAAATTACCTAAAGGCAAGTATCGTGCATCCATTAAAGGTATTTATGGTGAAGATTACAATACTTTAAAACAAGTAAGTAAACGCCCTAACAAAGCACAAGTAAGCGTTAAAGATAAGGCAATCGACGTTAAGTTAGCTCAGCATCAAGACGGCTACGTTGTACTACCAATGCCATACCGTGATGGCTTACAAGCTAAAGTCGATGGTGAAAATCGCGAAGTTAAAAAAGGAAATGGTATTATGAGTGTTGTTAAAGTCAATCAAGAGGATACACATCTTAAAATAACTTACCTTCCTAAACGTTTATTATTGTTTACTGGTATTTCACTATTTGGTGCACTAAGCGCACTTTTATTTACATGGTATATGAGAAAGAAGAAACATAATGCATAAATGAAAGGTCTTAAAACTATTTAGTATTTCGCTACATGAGTTTTAAGACCTTTTTTGGGTTCTACTACCTTTATTTAGTTAAATCGTTGCTAACGCGTTTTCGAAGTCTTCGATAAGATCACTTGCGTCTTCAATCCCACACGAAACGCGTAATAAGCCATCTGTGATACCTTGATTAAGTCGCTCTTCTAACGGCACGCAAGCGTGTGACATCGTTGCTGGATGTGAAATGATGGTTTCAACACCACCAAGACTTACAGCAATGATTGGAAAAGTTAATGCTTCTGTGAATGAATTGATCTTAGTGCCATCTTTTAGCTCAAATGACAACACTGCCCCACCATTTTCAGCTTGCGTGTCATGTATATCGTGGTGCTTATATGATTTAAGACCTGGATAATATACGGTATTAACTTTAGGGTGTGCTTCTAAATATGAAGCAAGTTGCATGGCATTTTCAATGGATTTATCCATACGAACACCAAGTGTCTTGATACCTCTTAATATCAACCATGCGTCTTCAATACTCATAATACCCCCGAAATTCTTTTGAAAGAGACGAAGCTTTTCATGAAAGTGGTCATGATTGGTCGCGACTAACCCACCTACAACATCACTATGACCATTAATGAATTTCGTAACACTCTCGACGACAATATCTACGCCTAATTGAAGCGGTTGTTGTCCTAATGCTGTCATAAATGTATTATCAGCAACTGTGACGATATCGTGTTGCTTTGCGACAGCTACGATTTCTCGAATATCGCAAATTTTAAGTAACGGATTCGACGGTGTTTCAATAAAAATCATTTTGGTATTCGGTTTAATGGTTCTTTGCAACAATTCGATATCACATAATGGAATGAAGGAAGCTACGATATTATATTGAGGCAGTATTTTAGTTACAAATTCACAAGTGCCTCCGTAAACTTCCTTTGGTAATATAACATGATCACCAGAGGATAGAAGCATCAACACATTTGAGATAGCGGCCATTCCTGAACTATAAGCTAAAGCGTATCGAGATTGCTCTAGAGATTGATAGGCGCTTTCAAGGGCTTTTACAGTGGGATTACCAAACCTTGTGTAAGAATAAGATTGTGCTTCATTATAAAGTTTACTTTGATGAAACGTAGACGCTTGATACTTAGGAATTGATGACGCGCCAGTTCGTTCATCTAACACAGGATAATCATGTAATAATTTAGTATTTTTCTTCATGTGCTCAGTCCTTATATATATGTTTAGACAGTTCGTTTTCTTGATTGAAGTAGATATAACAATAATGGTAAGCCAATATAACCAATAATCATTGCGATGATGGCGAAAACGTTTAAGTGAGATAAGCCGCTAGGTTCAACAATTGTGAACTGACCTACCCAATCAAATTTGATGAGTAATAATAGCGATAATAGGAATGCGAATGCTGGTATTACAACGTCAGTAACGATATGCTTTTTAGCGCGTGCGATAACACTGCCCTTTTGCTTACCGAAATAGAATAAAATGACGCCAATTGGTACTAATAAAAATTGTAAGAATCGCGATATCGAACTTAATACGATAATACTTTTCATGTCGTATTGAAATGCCATTGGTAAAACGATTGCTATAATAATTGTAATTAAAAAGGCATAGATTGGGCAATCTTGTTGCGTTCGATATGTTAGAAATTCAGGGATTTGTTTCTGTTTAGATATTGCTTCAAGTAAGCGCTGTGTATGGAAAGAAGCGGCTACGTTAATACCAAACATGGATACTAAAGCACCATATAAAATGATGTTCTTAACGATCGGTGAATCAAAAACAGGTACTAGCGTTATGATTTCTTTCGCATTAACAATCGCAACTGGGTTAATCATCATTGTCGCCGTAATCACGCTTATGTATATGAACGCGATGATTAATATTGCTACAGGGATTGCGCGCAGTAAGTATTTTTCAGGCTCTTTCATATCTTCAGAACCACTCGCAACACTTTCAAAGCCGCTAAACGCGTAGAACGCTGCGATAAGCGCCGTCACAAACGTTGTCACATTCATTTCAGCAATTAAAGGTTTGCCGTCATCATTCTTTAATAAATTAATCTCGTTAAAGTGAGATTCCCCCGTTGAAAAGACAATAAAGAACCCTGCTACAATCACGGTTGTGAGTGCTAATAGTTTACCTAACGTAGAGATATTATTCATTACTTCAAAGAATTTCGTTCCAAGAATATTAATGATGAGCAAAACTAACATCAAAATCATGAAACCGAATGTAACGAGCATAAAATTCGTATTATCAAAACCAAATATCAGTAACACGGTTTTAACTACGCCTGTTGCTAATGCTCCCCATGCGATACAGCCAGCGATAAAACGTGTAATACCGACATAGAAACCAATATTATCTCCGAATGCCGCTTTAGCGTACGCATATGCTGCCCCCGCATTTGATACGTATTTCGCAGCAGAAGCAAACGTAATCGCTAATATCGCCGCAAATAGTGCTGCACAAAAGTAAATGAATGGTGTCTTACCACCTGCAATTTGAACCACTGCGCCTGGTGATAAGAATATGCCTGCTCCAATAATTGAGTTAATTGTTAAGAGAATAATAGACCAATAACCGATTTTCTTCATAACTTATTCCTTCCTATCTGACTGAATAACGAAATCGAACAAACGATTCATGACGTCTTCAGTTTGATGTAACATTTCTGGATGCCATTGTACGCCTAATAGAAAGTCATAGTCTTTATGTTCAAAACCTTCGATAATGCCGCCGTTGGCTGTTGCTGTTGCTTTTAAAGGAGAAGCAAGATGATGTATCGTTTGATGATGGAACGAATTAACCATCAACGTTTCAGTTTGAAGCAATTGGTAGAGTTTCGTATCTTTAGCAATCGACACCTTATGCGTTAAGTCTGTCGTTTCACCCTGTTGAAAATGCTTATACGTCACGCCATCTTTATATGAGATATCTTGCCACATCGTACCGCCGAAAAAGACATTGATGATCTGCATACCACGGCATATACCTAAAATCGGTATCTCTCTTTGAATCGCGAGATCGAGTAGCTTCAGGTCGTACTGGTCTCTCTTAGGATTGACCTCACCAAGTAAGGGCATAGGGTCTTCGCCATAGATGAGCGGACTAATATCTTGGCCACCAGTGATAATTAATCCATCTAGCATCTCAACTTGTTGCTTTAAGATAGACGCGTCTTCGTGAATCGGTAATAATATTGGAACGCCATTATTTTTGATGACTGCATCGACATAATCTTCATTAAGAAAGAATCGCTTATGTCCACATAGCGGGCCATCTAAATACTTACTGATATTACATGAAATACCTATTACAGGACGTTTCAATACACACCACTCCTTATAAAAGCAATATATTATATCTAATTTATATACTAAGAAGCGCTATATTGCAATAAGAATTTTCAATTTTCAGATATTTATGCTCTTTTAAAAGACCGGGTTATCCCCGGTCGAGTTATTAGCGTTTAATCACTACGTCAAAATCGTCTGCTTAAGTTGAAAATTTTACCTTACGCTCAAAGGCACTATTACAATTTTAACATAGTTTTGTTTACATAATTATTTTCCTGTTTCCTTAAACGACTGAATGCGTGCTTTGATTTCATCTCGAACGCGTTGAAATTCGGACCAGTCTTTTCCAGCAGGGTCATCAAAGCCCCAATGTGCTTTCTGTACATTGCCTGGAATCATTGGACAGTTTTGGTCTGCATCACTACATAATGTAACGACGAGTTCAGATTGTTTAATAATCTCTGGATCGATGATGTCTGAGGTATGATTCGATATATCGATACCTACCTCATCCATAGCTTTAATAGCGTTAGGATTCACACCATGAGCTTCTATACCTGCTGAATAGCTTACCCAATCTTCATCTAAAATCTCATTCGCAAAGCCTTGTGCCATCTGACTACGGCATGAATTACCTGTACAAATAAAGTAAATAATCTTTTTATCCATAATTTAATCCCCTTTTTTTAAAAGATAAGCATTGTTAAATATAAACCTAATAACGTGAAGAATAGCACGGGAATCGTAATGATGATACCTGTCTTAAAGTAAGTTCCCCATGATATCTTCATACCCTTTTGGCTAAGAACATGTAACCATAATAATGTAGCTAGAGAACCAATTGGTGTGATTTTGGGACCTAAGTCGGCACCTATCACATTCGCATATACTAAGCTTTCTTTTAACATGTGAGACGTTGATGTTTGATCAATTGCGATGGCATCAATAAGTACTGTCGGCATGTTATTCATAATTGAGGATAAGAAGGCTGAAATAAAGCCCATACCCATGATACTTGCAAACAGACCGTGTTGCGTAATACTTGTGAGTACAAACGCAAGTACTGAAGTGATACCAACATTTTTAAGACCGAACACAACAAGGTACATACCAATTGAGAAGAATACGATATTCCATGGTGCACCTTTGAGTACTTCTTTCGTATTCACTGCTTTAGATTTTTGAGCGAGTAACAAGAAGATAATCGCGATAATCATTGCGATAAATGAAACTGGTATCTTAATAAATTCACTTAATAAATATCCTGCGAATAGAATACCTATCACGATCCAAGAGAATTTAAACAACTTACGATCTTTTATAGCTTCTTTAGGGTCTTTTAACATATGTGCATCAAACGACTTTGGAATCAACTTTCTAAAGAATAACCATAATACTAGAATACTTGCGATTAATGAAAAGATATTTGGAATAATCATGCGACCTAAGTACTCCACAAATCCAATGTTGAAGTAGTCGGCTGACACGATATTCACGAGATTACTTACGACTAATGGTAAAGACGTAGTATCTGCGATAAAACCACTTGCGATAACAAATGGAAAGATTACCTTTTCATTGAAGTTTAAATTTCGTACCATTGCGAGTACGATTGGCGTTAGGATTAACGCCGCGCCGTCATTTGCGAAAAAGGCTGCTACGAGTGCCCCTAGTAACATAATGTAGACAAACATCATAAGCCCGTTGCCTTTCGAGGCTTTTACCATGTGACGCGCTGACCACTCGAAAAAGCCTATTTCATCAAGAATTAATGAAATGATAATGACCGCTATGAAAGTTAAGGTTGCGTTCCAAACAATACCTGTAACTTCTACTACATCTGATAGTGATACGACGCCGGTTATTATTGCGATAATAGCACCCGCGATGGCACTGATACCGATATCAAGCCCCTTAGGTTGCCATATTACGAATAACAACGTGACGAGGAATATCACGATCGCTAAAATTGTCATGAATTAACACTCACCCATCTTTATGTCTTTACAAATACATCGCTCATTAGAGGTATTTAATAGATTTAAAGATGACTGAACCTGCTTTAGAACCGTACTTTCAATATGATACATGCGTCTATTCCCTGTTTTATATGTCGAGACAATTCCACTTTCTACAAGCATTTTCATATGGTGACTTAATGTCGGTTGGGAAAAGTCAAAATGCGCAAGTAAGTCACAAGCACATAGTTCTCCACACGATAGAACATCTATAATTTCTAGACGATTGCGATCAGCAAGCACTTTAAAATATTGCGCTAATTCTTCATACGTCATATTAAACACCTCCTAATGTCGTATATAGACTATCATCTATATAGATATTTGTCTATATAGAATTGAATTGTCGAATGAGGAAGATTAAAGGCAAGGATACGAGATATTAAATGAAAGGCGGTTAGGATTATTCTTAGAATGAGGATTTTTGATAATTTTTAATTGGTAAGAGGATTTGAATCTGATGCCACAGCTTATATCGGAGTAGGTGTTTTAACTTCTTCATGTTTAAGTACTAATGAAGGTCTGACTAGTTGGCAAGAACGTCGTTAGCGACTTGTGATACTAACACTAGTTGGTAAGAGCTCTGTTAGCGACTTGTGACTCAATCACTAGTTGGTAAGAGCTCTGTTAGCGACTTGTGACACATTCACTAGTTGGTAAGAGCTCTGTTAGCGACTTGTGACATGATCACTAGTTGGCAAGAGCACCGTTAGCGACTTGTGACACGTTCAATAGTTGGTAAGAACGCCGTTAGCGACTTGTGACGTATTCACTAGTTGGTAAGAACGCCGTTAGCGACTTGTGATACTACCACTAGTTGGCAAGAGCTCTGTTAGCGACTTGTGACGGATTCACTAGTCTGCAAAAGATCTTACTCCTAACCCCAACTGAATTTGGAAATACAATTCCCCACCAAACCAAAGTACTTCCCCTTAACCCCAATCCTTTATCCCCCTTTCAACCATAAAAAACACCCTACTAAATGGCTTCTCCATCTAGCAAGGTGTATATAGCTTAATGCTCTAAGTACTTGATTATTTACGGATTTCTTGGATACGAGCGGCTTTACCACGTAAGTTACGTAAGTAGTAAAGTTTAGCACGGCGAACTTTACCATAACGTTTAACTTCGATTTTCTCAATTTTAGGTGTGTGAACTGGGAATGTACGTTCCACGCCAACACCTGAAGAAATTTTACGTACTGTGAATGTTTCTGAAATTCCGCCACCGCGACGTTTAATTACAACACCTTCGAACACTTGGATACGTTCGCGTGAACCTTCGATGATACGTACGTGTACACGTACTGTGTCACCTGCACGGAATGATGGAATGTCTGTACGTAATTGAGATTTAGTTACTGCTTCGATTAATTTGTGATTGCTCATTATTTACACTCTCCTTCAACCTATGTTCTTGCCTTGACAATCATATAGCAGCGGATCATAGTGATATTTGTGTCTTTCCACACTTAAAGAATAATAGCACATTCATTATCATTTTTCAATGTGTTTTTTAAAGGATTCAATGGTTTTTAAATCTTTTTCAGTAAGTGGATATTTGTCTAATAAATCTGGTCTTTTATCAAAAGTCCTTTTCAAAGATTGTTCGTGTCGCCAAGCTTCAATCTTGCTGTGATCTCCGGATAGTAAGATGTCAGGTACTTTCATGCCTTGAAATTCACGCGGTCTTGTATATTGAGGGTGTTCGAGTAACCCACTTGAAAATGAATCGTCTTCGTGGGATACCTGATTACCTAATACGCCAGGCATGAGTCTCACGATTGCGTCGGTCATTAACATCGCTGGCAACTCGCCACCTGTAAGCACGTAGTCACCTATCGAAATTTCATCCGTGACAAGATGCTCACGAATACGCTCATCATAACCTTCATAGTGACCACAAATGAATACGATATGTTTCGCTGTACTTAACGACTCAGCCTTCTGTTGATTAAATGTCTCGCCTTGAGGACACATCAGAATAACACGCGTATCCTCGTAGGTTTCAAGGGCGTCCATTGCATTAAAAATAGGTTCAGGCTTTAGCAACATACCTTGGCCGCCACCAAAGGGATAATCGTCAACTTGGTTATGTTTGTTATTCGCGTAATCTCGAAAGTTAATCGTGTTAAATTTAACAAGCTCGCGTTCTCGAGCACGCTTTAAAATGGAGCTATTTAAGACGCCATCAAACATTTCAGGGAACAAAGTGAGATAATCAATCTGCATCATCAAACAACCCTTCCATTGGTCGGATGATAACTTTCTTACCTTCAACGTCGACCTCTCGAACTACCTCTTCAATGTAAGGAATCATGTATTCTTTATCGCCTTTAATAACCCATACATCGTTAGCACCAGTTTCAAAGATCTCAGTAACACGACCAATCGGCGTGTCTGCTTCATCAAAAACAGTACAACCAATGATATCTGAGTAATAATACTCGTGTTCACCAAGTTCAATGTCCTCATGATCACGTTCTTGTAAAAGCACTGACCCTTTTAAATATTCAATTTCATTAATATTCGTGATACCTTCAAACGTTAACATATGAAAGCCTTTATGCATGCGATATGACTTTACTGTGAACGTTAGCATATCACCTTTATAATCAACCATTAGCGTTTCTCCTGGTTGAAAACGTGTATCCGTAAAGTCTGAATTCGATTTTACTTTAACTTCACCTTTTATGCCGTGCGTGTTTACGATAGTCCCAACTTCAACTTTCATGTTTGAAGCCTCCGATTCTTTATAATATACGAAAAGCGTACCATGTAATTGGTACGCCCTCAATAGTATGAATAAGTTATGACTTACTCAATTATTTAGAATGCTTTTGATCGTCAAAAGTTTTTAAGATGCCTTCTCTTGAAAGGATGTTGTGTACTGTATCTGTAGGTTTAGCACCCTCTTTTAACCATTTAAGTGCTAATTCCTCGTCGATTTTAACTTCAGCTGCATTTTTGTGCGCTGGGTTATAAGTACCGATTTGTTCGATGATACGACCATCACGTGGCGCACGAGCATCTGCTACAACAATACGGTAGAATGGGTTACGTTTAGAACCTAAACGTGTTAAACGAATTTTAACTGCCATTTATAATTCTCTCCTTTTTCTTTAATTTGTTATCTACAAGAAAATACTATAACAGTTACACAAACGTTTGTAAAGAGTTTTTTCTTTACCAATTTAAATTAATTCAAAGTTGCATCACACGACGTCTGATTAATCGTGTATTCACGTGTACCAATATTAAAGTATTTCGGATCATGTGTAACCATAATGATTGTTTTACCTCGTTTATTTAAATCTCTGAAGATATCGATTATGTGATCAGAGGTTTTTTCATCTAAGTTACCTGTAGGTTCATCCGCAAATATCACAGTGCTTTCTTTAATTAATGCACGTGCAATTGCGATTCGTTGCTGCTCACCACCACTCAACGAAACCACTTTTTGTTTTAAGATAGCTTGTGACATGCCAACAGTCTCTAAAGCATCGCTCATAAGTTGTGTATCCTTATATTTTACGTTAAGAGGCAGCGTTAAATTTTGTTGAACAGTTTTATTCTTTAAAAGTCCATAATTTTGATAAATGTACGCAAAGTGTTTTCGCTTGATATTAAGAATTTGCTTTCTAGTGTTAATGAACTCGCCTTCAAAAGTATAGGTGCCACTATCAGGAAATTCAATTAAACCCAACATATTTATAAGGGTGGTTTTACCACTTCCACTCGCGCCACGTATGATATAAAAATCTCCTTGAGTAATCTCCATATTGAGCATATGAAATAAAACACGTTGATTAAATATCTTGGTGAAATGATTTATTTTAATCATAAGATTCCCCCTTGATGACTGAATTCAATAAGGCTTTATTAAGACTATTGAAACGATATAAAACGAGTAAGATTTGAATGCAAATCATGGTGATGCCATAACTTAAACTCATAAGCGTATACTGCAAACTCAGTAATAATATAAATAATACATTTAATAACGCTAGAACCCATATAAATGTTTGGTGTATTTGGAATCTTGTATAGCCCAAGTTCATTTTAATCACAAAAGTATACGTGCTCTTATTAAGATAAACACCTATATAAGTATAAATTAATATCAAGCTTCCGATAACCAATCCAATGATAGAAAACATATTTTCAAAACGCTTCAGATGATAATCTCTTATTTGATCAGCTTTCTCATCATAAACGGACTCCATGATATACATGTATGGTTTTAAGTTAAATTGATTTAAACCTTCTTCCAACGCTTGTATAGGGTTATCTAGATTAGATTTAAGGTAGTAAAACCCAGTTAAATAATGCATATAATTCAACGCAATTGAATTACCAGTATCAACAACTATGATAGGGTCTTTAACGCTATAATCTGGTTCAACTAAGTCACTTTCATACGTAAAATACTTACGGTTATTTTCAATAAATATAGGATTAATTTTAACTTTCTTATTATAGTCTTCTAAGACTGGATCATAAGTATAGGAAGACTCCTTATAATTAGATACAATTTCATTGATATGCGTTTTATATTTCATTGGAATGATTAAGTTTAAATGAATTTTATCGAATTTCATTTGATTAAATATGCTTTTTGAAAAGTTTTCTTGTACATAGTTTTTATCTACCACAATACTTTCACCAACTGGTTCAAAACGACTATCTTTCTTAACATTTTTCTTATAAAACGGTCCCCCTTCTAGCGCTTCCGTGTAATTTTCAGCTTCTAAAATAAAACCCTTGAAATACTCACTATTATAGTAGGCTTTCATTCTTTCACTAACGTCATCATGTAATTTCTCATCAAGGTGAATACCGTTTGATTGAACTACCATACGATATGTATTTCTAGCTTGTTCCCACGCAGCTATGTTTTGATGTTCACGTTTCAAATGCTTTTCGTTTTCAATCAAGTCATGTAACACATGCGAGATTAAAAATATTGCTATTAACCCAACAACTATAAATAAATAATGATGAGCATTATTAAACTTTATCCTATTCATTTTCGAATACATAGTTAAATAAGTATTATGCAAATATAAAATGAGTAAACTTATCATAAGACATCCTATGAAAGTAAACATTACCCCCGTTATTAGGATCGGTAAAAGAATGTTTCTGAGTTCTAGCACATAATAAATTATTAGAGATTGACTAAATATAACTATTACACAAAAAAGAATAAGTATAGAAAGATTCTCTTTTAACACTGTTCTTATGATTTCAAAGGGTGTATAACCTAAATTGAATTTCAGTTTAAATTTATAGGCATTTACTTGAAGCAAGTATATAAATAACGCTAATGTTATGACTATTAGAAATAAGAATATTGAGATTAGACGATAGTTCCAATAATATTTTAAATTGAATTCGCTTTTTTCCTCAGTTACATTACCGACTTTACGATTCAAATCCTCGATCACGGCTTGCTTATTATTTTTATCATTAGAGTCGATGTAAAAGCTGCCTACACTACTATAATTCTTTAATCTAGATAAAGGGTAGACTTTTACCACTATTGATTTATCAGCTAACTTAATGTGATTATTTTTAACTTGTTGAGCTAATAAGTATGGTCTATTCGTAAATATCAATATTTTGTGTTGATTTATTTGAATGCGTTTAGTAACCGAAACTTGGTGCTTATTTGAAATCGCAATCAAATCTTTGACACTTTGCGCTTGCGTTGTTTCGTATTTATCGGGTGGGTATATATTGATGGTGCTTTGATTATGATTAATCATGTAATCTAATTCGATTTTCTTATAAAAGTCACTAACTATAAATACGCCAAACAATATGGTTATAAAAGATAGAATTCCTAAGATGCTTTTCATGTGTTGGTTCGCCTCGCCTATTCTAAAAAAGCCACTCGTCAACAAATTATTTGTAAACAAGTGGCTAAGGAAACTTTATTCAATTCTTTTTTTAATTTACTCGACTAGTTAGTAGCTATAAGTCTGACTAGAAGGTCAACTTGATTAAGGATAGTATATACTAAAATAAAATTTTTGTAAAAATTAATTGCTTATATATATTTCTTTGTATTAGCTCTTTAGCTTCAATCGGTACACGTGTTGGTACCCTACTTCACCTAGTACATATCTACCCGTATCTTCAAAACCACATTTAACATATAAATGCTTCGCACTGTGGTTTTTCACATTCACACCTAGAACTACCTCATCTACATGAGGAAATGCTTGTTTCACGTATGAGATAACACGTTTGATTAATTCTTTTGCGTATCCGCGACCTTCATATCGTGAATCAGTTGAAAAGCTTCTAAGTAAAATACTATTTTCGTTATCCGTAAATTGAAACTTATCATCGCTCTGATCAAGAGCGCAGAAGGAAACAATTACCTCATTATCAATAAGTAGTATAGGTAACAAACTTTGGCCTACTCGTTCTAATGCGATAACATCTTTAGGTAACGCCGTATATGTAGGATCTTTAAGATAATAATCTTGAAGAATTTTACTAAAATTTTCGTTATAGGATTCTAAGTGCATAGTCGCTACACCTCATTAAATTACTCATACTTATACTTCTTTCTAAAATAACACATCTCAAAGTACCACTAAAAAAGCATCTCCCGATCACGTGGAGATGCTTTATCAATTCTATTAAAATGGTAAATTCATGCCTTTTAACATGTCCTGCATTTGACGTTGTTTACCTTTTCCTTTGCCTTTACCTTTACCACCTGTAAACTGTTTCATGATTTTCTTCATATCATTGAACTGTTTAAGGATTCGGTTTACTTCTTGTAAGGAACGACCTGAACCTTTAGCAATACGTTTCTTTCTTGAAACGTTAATTTTTTCAGGATGTTCACGTTCATATTTCGTCATCGACTGAATAATAGCTTTAATATGATCGATTTGCTTTTCGCTCATATTCATCTTATCGAGACCTTTAACTTTATTCATACCAGGGATCATCTTCATGATGTCATCTAAAGGTCCTAAGTTTTTAACTTGATCAAGTTGTACTAAGAAATCATCTAAAGTAAATGATGATGTTCTCATTTTCTTCTCAAGGTCTTTCGCTTTTTCTTGGTCAACGTCTTGTTGGGCCTTTTCAATGAGGCTTAACATATCGCCCATACCAAGAATACGAGATGCCATACGTTCAGGATGGAACAGTTCTAAGCCGTCGAGTTTCTCACTCATACCAACGAATTTAATTGGTTTTTGTGTCACGGCACGAATAGATAGCGCTGCACCACCACGTGTATCACCATCAAGTTTCGTAAGCGTTACACCTGTAACGTCGAGTTGATTATCGAATGATTCTGCGACGTTAACAGCATCTTGACCTGTCATCGCATCGACAACAAGCATGATTTCATTAGGCTTCGTAATCTCTTTAATGTCTTCAAGCTCTGACATTAAACCTTCATCGATGTGTAAACGACCTGCCGTATCGATGATAACGAAGTCTAAATGTTCTTCTTTCGCATGTTTAATCGCGTTGTCTACGATTTGTTGCGGTTTAACTTGGTCGCCTTCTGAATAAACTGGGATATCAATTTGTTTTCCGACTGTTTGGAGTTGGTTTATGGCAGCTGGTCGGTAAATATCGGCTGCGACAAGTAATGGTTTCTTGTTATATTTTTTGCGCATTAATAAAGCAAGTTTACCTGCAGTAGTTGTTTTACCGGCACCTTGTAAACCAACCATCATTACGACTGTAGGTGGCTTTTTAGCCATCGTAATCGAACTGTTTTCGCCACCCATTAATTCTGTTAATTCATCTTGTACGATTTTAATAACTTGTTGGCCTGGTGTTAATGATTTCATAACATCAGAACCTAACGCTCTATCTGAAACTGTCTTTACAAAGTTTTTGACAACTTTAAAGTTTACGTCCGCTTCAAGTAGTGCCAGACGTACTTCACGCATCATTACTTTTATATCAGCTTCAGTCACTTTACCTTTACTTTTAATCCTTTGCATTGTGGCTTGCAAACGATCGGATAATCCTTCAAATGCCATATAAAGTGACCTCCTATTCTAATTCTTCTAGTTCTTTTATATAAGCTTTAATTTTTTCTGGTTCATGTGTAGCTTTAAGCATTTCTGAAAAGATTTCTTGGCGTTTTTCGAACTTTTCAAGTAAACCAAGTTTACGTTCGTAATCTTCTACTAAATCGCCCGTTCTTCTTATGTTATCATACACTGCTTGACGACTCACATCAAATGTCTCAGCAATCTCGCTTAGTGCGTAATCCTCTAAGTAAAAGAGCTCTAAGTAATTACGCTGTTTGTTAGTTAATAATGATTGATAAAAATCAAACAAATAATTCATTCTGACTGTTTTAACTAAGTCATCTTGTCTCGTCATATTGTTCGCCACTTTCAACTTCTTTAGGTTGGTCTTTGTCTTCTTCTGGAACGTTTTGTTCGATCATGTCAGCAAATAAACCGTATACATAACTTTCTGGGTCAAATGGTGTTAAGTCATCTAATTTCTCACCGAGACCTACGTATTTAACTGGAATTTGCATTTCATTTCGAATTGCAAGTACGATACCACCTTTAGCAGTACCATCAAGTTTTGTTAAGACGATACCTGTTACATCTGTAACGTCTTTAAAGGCTTTTGCTTGAGAAATCGCATTCTGACCAGTAGTCGCGTCTAAGCATAATAATACTTCATGTGGTGCATCAGGTACCGCACGTCCAATAACACGTTTGACTTTCTCTAGTTCGTTCATTAGGTTTTGCTTGTTTTGAAGACGACCAGCTGTATCACAAATCAATACGTCAGCGCCTTTGTTTTTTGCTGCGTTAATAGCATCGTACATCACAGCTGCTGGGTCAGAACCTTCTTTTTGGCTCACGACTTCAACGCCAATACGGTCGCCCCATACTTGTAATTGTTCAATAGCACCTGCTCTGAACGTATCACCCGCAGCAAGCATTACTTTTTTATCTTCAGATTCATAGCGGTGCGCAAGTTTCGCAATTGAAGTTGTCTTACCAACACCGTTAACACCTACCATTAAGATGATATTTAAACGACCATATTCAAGGTTCATCGCTTCTGATTGGTCATCATCTTGTCGGTAAATCTCTACGATCTTCTCAACGATAACTTCACGTAAATCTTCAGTCTCTTGAATGTTACGGCGCTTCGCTTCCATTCTAAGCTCATCGACAAGGTCCATAACTGTAGTGAAACCTACGTCCGCTTGAATTAACATTTCTTCTAAAGCTTCGAAGAATTCTTCATCGACTTTGCGATAGCGTGCAATCAGATTATTTAACTGTTCTTGGAAGTTATGACGTGACTTTTCAAGACCGTCTCTAAACTTGGCACCAAGTTTTTGAGACTCAATTTCTTCAAACTCTTCAATTGAAATTAAATCATCATCATCGAAGTCCATTTCCCATTCGGAACTTGGACTAATTGGATCATGTTTAACTTCTTTTTGAGCTGGCATGTCATGTGACGGCGCTTCATGCGCTTGTGGTTCGTCGCGCTCTGGCGTAGGTTCGTGACGAGAAGGTGGTTCTTCTTCACGACGTTGTTCTTCATCATCCAAAGGTTCTAATTCTTCAAGATCTTCTTGAAAATCATCTCTTTCTTTAGGTTCTTGACTAAACTTATCACGTAAACGTTTAAAAAAGCTCATTACGCTTCCTCCTTCATCACATCATCTATAGTATTTAAATTAACACTTACAAGTTTTGAAACGCCTGATTCTTGCATCGTAACGCCATACAAACGATCGGCATATTCCATCGTGCCTTTTCGATGGGTAATCACGATAAACTGCGTGTCGTTCGCTAATTGCTTTAAGTATGTTGCATATCGAATCACATTTGCTTCATCTAATGCAGCCTCTACTTCATCTAGTATAACAAATGGTGCAGAACGAACCTTTAATATTGCAAATAATAATGCGATTGCACTTAAAGCACGTTCACCCCCACTTAATAATGAAAGGTGTTGGAGTTTCTTACCAGGGGGTTGCACGATAATATCGACGCCTGCTGATAAATAGTCGTCATCAGTAAGTTTCAGTTCTGCGGAACCACCGCCAAATAACGACTTAAATACATCACTGAAATGCGCCTTAACTTGAAGAAATGTATCTTTGAATCGTGTTTTCACTTCTTGATCCATCTCTTGAATAATTTGATCAAGCGTTTGCTTAGCCTCTCTTAAGTCGGTACGCTGTGAATCAAGAAACGTGAAACGCTCATTAATTTCTTCAAATTGTTCAATCGCATTTAAATTTACTGGCCCAAGTTCATCAATCGACATCTTCGTAAGCTTCACCTTTTTACGAAGCGCTTCGATATCATCATCAAGCTCATACATCGTGCGCGCATGTTCATACGTCGTCGCATACGTTTCTTGAAGATGCTCAATCGCATGTTGTATCAACACATCTAAGCGCGATTGCTTCGTTTTAATGTCTTGATAACTATTTTCGATTGCCAGTATATCGTTCTGTTCAACTTGGAGTTTACCTTCAAGCGACTCTAACGATTCAGCGAGTTCTTTGCGCGATTGCTTCGACGCTTCGATCGCTTTATCGAGGTCATCTTTCTCATGTTGACTGGCCTCAATTTGTGCTTCAATCTTTTGAAAAGCCTTTTCACCCGTCATCTCATCTGAATTGAATAGTTCAATTTGCTCTTGGAGTCGACGATTTTGTTGTTGGTTATTCTCAAGCTGATGGTTAACGTTTTCATATTGTTCCTTCTTCGTTTTCAAACGCTCTTTAACAACCGCTAAATCAGACTTCATTTGGTTTAATTTCTGTTGCTTTTCATGGGTGTCAGCTTTATCTGATTTGAAACGGTTTCGAACTTGCTCGATTTCCGCTTCAAGCCCTTGTAATTTTTGTTGTAGAGTTTGAAGTTCTGATTCCTTCTCAGCAAGCGTTTTCTGGCTATGTCCAATTTCATAGCCATCATTCTTCTCAAACTCAAATTCTTCATGATCGTCTTTAATACGGCGCTCTTGCTCATCTAAATGTTTAATCGCCATTTCTAAAGATTGATATTCATGTCGTAAATGTTGAATTTTCTCACTACATGTTACATAGGATTCGCTAAGACGTTCTTGCTCTAATTTCTCAGCGTTACATTGTTCTTCAAGCAATTTCGTCTTAGACTCGTATTCATGAAGTTGATTCTTTATCGTTTGTAATTCATCTTTTTGGCTCAAGATGCTTTTATTATGACGTTCACCGCCACCAGTCATTGAACCGCCAGGGTTTACGATATCACCATCTAAAGTTACAATTCGAGACTTATAACCTGTTTGACGTGCGATGTCGTTCGCATGTTTAAGATGATCAACAATGATCGTAGTGCCTAATAAATTCTGAACAATCGTTTCATACTGTTTATTAAAGTGAATTTCATTCGCGGCAACACCGATAAAGCCATCTTCGTGTTTCGCTTGTTGGTAAATCGTTTCATTTAAGTATCTCGGCTTAATCACATTTAAAGGTAATAATGTTGCGCGCCCAAGTCCTTTAGATTTTAGGTACGAAATTGCGTTACGCCCGTCTTCTTCATTATCGACGATGACATGTTGCAACTGTGCCCCTAAAGCTGTCTCAATGGCTTTAGTTAATTTCGATGGCACATCGATAACTTCAGCTACAGCACCATGGATACCACTTAGGTCCTTATTCTTCAATATATGCTTCACACCGCTAAAGAAATATGCATAATCGTCTTTACGCATTTCCATACCATCGATTTTAGACTTTAACTTTTGATTATAGCGATACGCTTGATACAACTTCTCCTCAAGTTCACCTAAGCGAGACTTTTTCTGCTTCAACGCGTTCTCATTATCTTGCTGCTCGCGTTCATATTGTTCAAGCGACTGTGCCACTTCTTGAAAAGCCCTTTCCTTAGAAGCCTTCTCAGTTTGAATACCTTTTAAAGATTCAATTGCTTCAACAAGTTTAGAATCAAGACGCGATTGCTTTTTCTCATTTTCTTCAATTGTACGCTTTAAAAAGCGGATGTCATTATTTAATTCAGATTGCTTAGATATCTCTTCATAATAGTCGTTTTTTAGCGTTTCAAGCTGCGTTTCGTATTCATCATCAGACACCATTACTTCAGATTCCATATCGTGAATGTGCTGCGTAAGTTGCTTTGACTTAGATTTAAGTGAATCGATATCTTGTTTTAGCGTGTCTCTATCTGATTGTAATTGCGCGAGTTGTGTTTGAAGGCTTTCAAGTTCTTCTTCAAAGCGCGCATTGGTTTCAGATTGGTTACGTTTACGCTCTTCTAATACGTGAAGTTGACCCGTGTACTTCTCAACTTCTTCTGTTTTCTGAACGAATTGGTAATTTAATTTCTCAAGCTCTAAATCTGCCTGATCTTTTTGTGACTTAATTGATTTAATTTCTCGTTGAATACGTGTCTTCTCACTATTCTTAAACTCTTGTTGGCTTTTCAAACGGTTAAGAGATTCATCTTGTTGATTAATATCATCTTGATACGCTTCAATATCATGAACGGTAACAAGGATATCACTCTTCATCATCTCTTGAGATAACACAAGGTATTCTTTCGCAATCGCAGCTTCTTCTTTAAGCGGCTCAATACGCCCTTCTAAATCATATAAAATATCTTCAACACGATTAAGGTTGTCTTCTGTTTGTTCTAATTTATCAAGTGACGCCTTTTTACGCTTCTTATATTTAAGCACGCCTGCAGACTCTTCTAAAATTTGGCGGCGGTCAATAGGTTTCGCATTTAAAATTTCATCTACACGACCTTGTGAAATGATACTAAACGCTTCTTTTCCTAAACCGGAATCTAAAAACAATTCAACAATATCCTTTAACCGAGCACGATCGTTATTGAGATAATACGCACTGTCACCGTTACGATACAGACGTCTTGTAACAGTAACGATATCTTGATCGAGATTTAACGTCCCAGAATGATTATCAAGTTGAAGCTTTACTTCAGCGTACTGATTACCTTTACGGTGTTCGGCACCAGAGAAGATAATGTCCTCCATCTTAGAACCTCGAAGTGATTTCGCTGATTGTTCACCTAGCACCCATTTAATGGCATCAGTAATATTACTTTTACCGCTTCCATTAGGGCCAACAATCGCCGTCACACCTGTATCAAATTGAACATGGGTATGTTCTGCAAATGATTTAAATCCATATGTGTCAATTGACTTTAAATAAACCATGTTCTACTCCTAACTATTTCATTTGACGATATGCTTTTTCAGCAGCTTTTTGTTCTGATTCTTTTTTCGTACGACCACTTCCAACCGCAATGGCTTCACCGTTTAACAATACTTCTGATGTAAAGAAGCGATGGTGCGCTGGACCTTCTTCTTTAGCTAAACGATATGTGACGTCACCTTTAGATTTCGTATGCATAAATTCTTGGAAGCGTGTTTTGAAATCTATAACTCCGACAAGTTCTTCAGTTTCAACAATCGGGAATATAATTTTCTCTGAGAACGTTCGTACTGTTTCAAGACCTTGATCGAGATACAACGCGCCTACAAACGCTTCAAAGGCATCTGAAACGAGTGACGGGCGTGTACGACCGCCTGTTTTTTCTTCACCTTTTCCAAGTAAGATTAACTGATTTAAATCAAATTTGTTCGCAAATATTACAAGTGATGGTTCACATACAATTGATGCACGCATTTTCGTTAAGTTACCCTCGGGTAAATCAGAGTACTTATCATATAAGTAACGTGAAACCGTCAATTCTAATACCGCATCGCCTAAAAATTCTAAACGTTCGTTGTGACTTAAGCGTTCTAAATTGAAATCATTTACAAAGCTTGAATGTGAAAAAGCTTGTTGGTAAATGTTGATATCATTATATGATAGTTCAAGTTCTTGCATCTTTTCATCAAAACGATGCTTAAATTCTTGAATCATATCATTGTATTTTGAATGTGCCAAAAATAATCCTCCCAATATAAAATTCCCTATACAAAGTTTACGTGAAAAGTCACGAAAACTAAAGAAAAATCTGAGCCTGGTAGCTACCCGACTCAGATAAATAACAAATTATTTTTCAAGGCTGTTGATGTATTTAACAGCATCGCCTACTGTGTTAATTTTTTCTGCTTCTTCGTCAGGAATTTCAGTACCAAATTCGTCTTCTAATTCCATAACTAATTCAGCAATATCAAGTGAATCAGCACCTAAGTCGTCTTTGAATGATGCATCTTCAGTAACTTTGTCTGCATCAACACCTAAGCGATCAACGATGATTTCTTTTACTTTATCGAAGTTTTCCATGTTGGTTCACCTCCTTTTAATGCGTAAATATGCGGACTTTTATATTTTGCCATTTAAATGGAATAAATACAAGTTTTCAAACAAGACTTAAATTGATTTCTCTTTTGAAAAGGCCTTTTCAAGAAGGAGGGTGCGCCCTATCATAAATCAAAGATTAAGGCGTAGAACCTGCTTCATATGTTAAAGGCGCTTATTCCATGTGCATGCCGCCGTTTACGTGGATTGTTTGACCAGTGATGTAATTCGCTTTATCAGAAGCTAAGAAAGCAACTGTGTTTGCGATATCTGTATCTTCACCGAAACGCGCTAATGGAATTTGAGCTTTCATCTTCTCTTTAACGTCGTCGCTTAACGCGTCTGTCATATCAGAAACGATGAAACCTGGTGCTACAGCATTTACAGTAATACCTCTTGAAGCTAATTCTCTCGCAGCCGTCTTAGTCATACCTAATACGCCTGATTTAGTCGCAACGTAGTTAATTTGACCAGGATTACCAACTGCGCCAACAACGCTTGAAAGGTTAATAATGCTACCGCTACGTTGCTTTAACATTTGAGGTGTAACCTTTTGAATGCAATTGAAGACACCTTTTAAGTTAGTGTTTACAACGTCATCCCATTCGTGTTCTTTCATACGCATTAATAAGTTGTCTCTAGTAATACCTGCGTTGTTTACTAATACGTCTACAGAACCAAATTCAGATACAACCTCTTTAATCATTGCTTTAACTTCGTCGCCAACTGCAACGTTAGCTTGAATTGCGAAGCTGTCGACACCTTTTTGTTTAATTTCTTCAACAACAGCGTCTGCTTTCTCTTTGTTACCTGCGTAGTTAACTACAACATTGTAACCTTCTTCAGCTAATTGTAATGCGATACTGCGACCGATACCTCTTGAAGCACCTGTAACTAATGCTGTTTTACTCATTTTCATTCCACTCCTTTACATCTTCTAGCGTTTGAATTGATGTTAATTTAACATCACGATTGATTTTTTTAATTAAACCAGATAATACTTTACCTGGACCAATTTCAATAAAGTGATCGACACCTTGGTCGATTAACCATTCAGTTGATTTAATAAACTGAACAGGAGAGTAAAGTTGTTCTACCATATTAGCTTCAATTATAGAAGCTTCTTGTTCACCTTGTGCATTGACGTTTTGAACAACTGGCATATTTGCGTCGTTCCAATCAAAGATTTGGATGAAAGCTTTAAAGTCATCTTCAATAACTTGCATCATTGAAGAATGAAAAGGTCCAGAAACTTTTAATGGCATAACGCGTTTCGCACCAAGTTCTTTACCTTTTTGAACAAGTGTATCGATAGCTTCTTTATGACCTGACACAACGACTTGACCAGGTGCATTAATGTTAGCTGGTTCCACTTTAACGTCGTCGTTTGAAAGTTGGTGACAGATTTCAGTTACCTTTTCAACAGATAAACCAAGTACTGCAGCCATGCTACCTACCCCTGTAGGAAAAGCCTTAGCCATCAGTTCACCACGTTTACGCACGATACGGACAGCATCTTCGAACTTAAGTACGCCACTAGCGACTAAACTTGAGTACTCGCCTAAGCTATGACCCATTGTATAGTCAGCATCAAGGTTTTCTAAAGCACGATATAAAGCAATGCTGTGTGTCAGTAAAGCAGGTTGCGTGTTTTCTGTCTCACCGAGCTTTTCATCACTGTCTGTAAACATTGTTTCAAGTAAATCAAAATCCATACTATCTTGCGCGATATTTAAGATTTCTGTTGCTGCTTCATTTTTGTTATATAAATCTTCTGCCATGCCAACCTTTTGTGCACCTTGGCCTGGAAAAATGATAGCTGTTTTACCCATATTATGCTCCCACCGTTTCTTTCATTGTTTTAACAATTTCTTGTTCTGATGCAACTTTAGCTTGTCTAATTGCTGAGAAAATAGCTTTAGCGTTCGAACTTCCGTGTGCTTTAACGACAATACCATTTAAACCTAATAATACTGAACCACCATATTCAGTATAATCAAGTTGTTTACCAATGTTAGAAATATCTTTTTTAAGCACTAAAGCAGCAAGCTTGTTTTTGACACTTTTTAAAAGTGATTGCTTGATGATTTTACCGACTGATTTTGACGAACCTTCAAGATTTTTAAGAATCATGTTCCCTGTATAACCGTCAGTTACAATCACATCTGCTTCATCTTCCATAAGTTCTTTCGCTTCGATATTGCCATAGAATTTGAAATCATTTTGTTGATTCATTAAATTATAGGCTTCTCGTGTAAGGGCGTTACCTTTCTTAGGTTCTGTCCCTATATTTAATAATGCTACATCAGGTTGTTTAATATTTCGAATTTTTTGGGCATAAATATTTCCAAGTTGTGCATACTGTAATAAATGCTCCGGTTTCGTGTCAGCATTGGCACCAACGTCTAGAAATACAAAGCCTTTTCCGCTAACTGAAGGTAGCGTAACAACAAGCGCTGGTCGTGAAATACCTTTGATACGACCTACAATAAATAAGCCTGCAGACATTAACGCGCCCGTATTCCCTGCTGAAATACAAGCATCTGCTTCACCGCTTCTAACCGCGTCTGCCATACGTACCATTGAGCTATCTTTTTTCTTCTTTATAGCGCGAACGGGCTCATCTTCCATTGTAATGCGCTCAGTGCAATGTCTAAATGTAACACGTTCATGTTTGAAGTTATATCTATGTTCATCACCAAACAGAATGATGTGAATATCTTTGAATTCATTGACAGCTTGTTTAACACCATCTATAACTACATCTGGTGCATTGTCGCCACCCATCATATCTACTGCAATTGTTACCATTTTATTCATCCTCACTTATGTAATACATCTTAAATTCTCCGCTGAATACATGCTTATCTTTCACATAGGAGTTTACGGATATTTCAAAATACTTAGGTGTGACTCGGTTTACTTTTGCTATAGCATGAACGCTTTCGTTCAAGTAGACCGGTTTATGAAAGGTTACTTTACTTTCATGCGTTAATACCGAATCTTTATGTATTAAAGCTACACACAATGAATTTGCTTGTGCAAAAATAACGTGACCTCGTGCGATTTGATTACGTTCAAAGACGTGTTGTGCTTTGATGGTCATCCTAGATTCTGCTTGGTGATTGGGTTCTACTTTGAATACGTCACCAATAATATCGTGTGCTTCAATTGATCGAATTTCGTCGTAACTATCTTTTGCAACGAGAGATACGCGTTTACGAACTTCAGGAATTTGAAGTTGATTACGATCAAGTCTAATGGTTTGAATACTTACAGAAAATAATTCACATAGTTCTATATCTGTTATAAAGGGATTATCTTCTATGATTTCAATAATTTTTTGACGCCTTTCGTCTTTAGATAGTTTAGCCATAAGTATATCCCCTGTCACTTTTAGTACCAAGTCTTAATGACTTCCTTACATATCATAACATTATCTAAAACATGTACTCAACAATTTTCATTTATTTACTGCTCCATTGTTGACGATGGCTTGGAAATAGTTAATGCGTGGTTGATCTTAGAGGGCTTTACATAAGGAAAAGAGATTAAAAGATGCGAACATCTCTTAATCTCGTGAGATAGGAAGGTATTAAGTTTGAGTGAGTCGGTTGAGGGCGATTTCGCCTAATGATTTAGATGCAACAAGCATACAAGCTTCGTTGACTTCGAACTTAGGATGGTGATTGCCGTACGGATCTGTGACGCCTTCTGGCATGCAGCCGACGATAAAGAATGTGCCAGGAATGTCTTTCACGTAATAAGCGAAATCTTCAGCGCCCATTAATGGCGGAACTTCGAATACTTGCTTGATGTAGTTGCCTTGGCTTTGCTTAAGCGTTTGAACGACGCTTTCTGTTTCATCGGGATGGTTGTAGAGCACCGGATAACCGAATTGAAAGTCGAGTTTAGCTTCTACGCCGTAGCTATCTTCAATACCTTTAACGATTTGTTGAAGTTGTTCGTACATGGATTGCCCAAGCTCGTCTTTGAGATATCGAATTGTCCCTTTGATTGTCACTTCGTTCTGAATTGCGTTAAAACCGCCTGGAGCGTGGAATGAACCGATTGTTACAACGCCTGACGCTTTCGGGTCAATGTGTCGTGACACAATCGTTTGCGCACGGTCGACGAATTTCGTTCCTGCCATTAAGGCATCGTTGGCGCGGTGTGGTGTTGCTGCGTGTCCGCCACGGCCTTGAAGTTTTAACGTGAAGACCGAGGAACCTGCAAACGCATAGCCTTTCGTATAAGCGACAACTCCTGGTGGCGCATTAGGTGCTACGTGGATACCATAAATTTCATCAACGTTATCAAGCGCCTTAGACGCCATCACACTTTTAGCGCCGCCTGGAACAACTTCTTCAGCATGTTGGTGCACGATGCGAATCGTACCAGGTAGCTCATCCTTGATTTCGATTAAGGCATCCGCGAGCGCCATCAGGTTAGCCGTATGCACGTCATGTCCGCAAGCATGCATAACGCCGTCGTTCTTAGATTTAAACGGTAAATCCGTTTCCTCTTGAATCGGTAGTGCGTCGAAGTCAACACGTAAGGCGATCGTTTTACCTGGTTTGCCGCCTTCGATATCGACAATTAAGGCGTGTTGCCCTTCAACAGGGTGTGTCATTGTCACATCTTTCCCCTTGTAAAAGTCCTTTATATACGCGCCCGTTTCCTCCTCTTCAAAAGACAATTCAGGATGTTCATGCAGGTGTCTGCGTATATCAATCATCATGTGTTCACGATCTTCAAGCGCTTTAAACAATTTATCTAATGTAGTCATCATTTAATGTCCACCTTTTATATTTTTAAAATGGTTATTATAAAATTATTATATATTCATTGTAACGGTAGAATGCGCTTATTTGAAATCGTATGTTTCTACCGGTGCAACACACTTACTTGGAATCGTAAGTTTTAATTAGATAGACGAATTGAGATACGACTGCAATAATAAAAATCGTAATTGCGATAATGAATATAAGCGGTTGATTCAAGACTTGATTTAAAAGTAGTAATAGAGCTGCTAACACAGTTAAAATAATAAAGATCACGACATAAAATTCTTTCATCATTAAAACTCCTTTTTCTAAAAGACTACCTATATAATAAGAAATAGGAATTTAATGAAACATAAGTTTTGTTAGTTATTGAACTCAATAACTTATGAATTGTTAGGAGATATGAATATGGACCATACAAATGAGAAAATCTTAAAAATACTGCATCATGATAGTCGAACTTCACTACGTCAAATAAGCAATGAGGTTAATTTATCAACACCGTCTGTTCGCGATAGAATCAATAAAATGCTCGATTTAGGCATGATTCAAAAGTACACGATTGACATTGACTATGCTACTTTGGGCTATGAAATCGAAATATTAGTTGATATCACGACTTCGCCTGCAAAGTCCTCGTACTTCAACGACTTTATTCAATCACAAGAAAATGTAAAATTTTGTTATCGAGTGTCTGGTCCAAGCTGCTACTTATTTAAAGCTATCTTCAGAAATATGAAAGAAGTCGAAAGCTTCGTTGAAACTCTAAAGAAATACGGCAGTTCAAAAACTTTCTTTATACTTTCGAAAATTGTTTAAGGTGTGAGAGTTATTTGTAGTGGGTCAATTGCGATTACAGTCGATATTGATTATCAGCGTATGTAATCAAATACCTATTTTGATTACTTATTTGATTTAGATTTGTTGCCCCTTTCTTTGTGAAAAGGACTTTTAAAACTTAAATATAGATATTTAGCCGTTATGCGATTGTTTTTATTTTCTTTCGCGTAACGGCGACCTTATGCGATTGTTTTATTTTTCTTTCGCGTAACGGCGACCTTATGCGATTGTTTTATTTTTCTTTCGTGTAACGGCGCCCTTATGCGATTGTTTTATTTTACTTTCGCATAACGGGAATCGCCCCTTGTTACATTGTTTACTTCTGTCTTTGTAATATGGCTTCCTTGTTACATTGTTTACTTCAATCTTTGTAACATGGCGACCTTGTTACATTGTTTACTTCTGTCTTTGTAACATGGCGCCCTTGTTACATTGTTCACTTCAGTCTTTGTAACATAGCTTCCTTATTACATTGTTCACTTCAGTCTTTGTAACATGGCGCCCTTGTTACATAGTTTGCTTCAGTCTTTGTAATATGGCTTCCTTGTTACATAGTTTGCTTCAGTCTTTGTAATATGGCTTCCTTGTTACATTGTTTCTAAAATCTTTGTAATAAGGAAAATTTTCGGGATCGAAAATTTCCGATTATTTTTATTTTCTATCGCAAAACGGCTCTCGTCACCTCTCCATCAACCATTACTGCTCTAATGTCCTTTTCAAAAAAGGAAAAAGTTGGCACCGGTAACCGTCGACAACTTCTCTTAATCAAAGCTTTTATTAAGCAAATGTTCTTCTATGAAATTACGGAGGACTTCGAACTCAGGCTCGAAGAAACGTCCTGAGTGAATAAGCTCGCTTGCCTCGTCTCGCGCTACTTCTAGCATGCGATAGTCTTCAACGATGTTTGCCACTAAGAAATCGGGCAGACCGCTTTGTTTAACTCCGAAGAAGTCACCAGGACCGCGCATTTCTAAGTCACGCTCGCTCAGTTCGAAGCCGTCAGTAGTTTGTGTCATAATTTCCATGCGCTCGATACCCGTTTCGGTTTTAGGCGACGCAAGGAGCACGCAATAACTTTGGTGGTCGCTACGTCCGACACGTCCACGAAGCTGATGTAACGTAGATAAACCAAAACGATCAGCGTCGTAAATAATCATGAACGTCGCATTCGGCACATTGACGCCGACTTCTACAACCGTAGTTGACACAAGGATATCGATATCATGATTACTGAAATCATACATCATCTGGTCCTTTTCATCAGCAGTCAACTTACCATGCAGCAACCCGACATTATAATTCGCGTAATATTGATCCAACTGCTCATATAAATCAACGGCATTTTGAACCTCATCCAAATGCTCAGAACTCTCAATCAATGGGCAAATCACATAAGCCTGACGCCCTTTATCGAGCTCCTGCCTTAAATCCTGAAGCACCTGCTCAAAGGCCTCATGCTTCTCCCAAGTCGTGATAATCGGTTTACGCCCCTTTGGCATACTTTTTATCGACGACACATCCATCTCACCAAACACCGAAATTGCGAGTGTTCTTGGAATTGGCGTTGCCGTCATGAAAAGCACATTCGATAGGGCACCCTTTTCACGAAGTTTTTGACGTTGTGTTACGCCGAAACGATGTTGCTCATCCGTAATCACAAGACCTACATCTTTAAAGATAACATCATCTTGTATAAGCGCATGCGTACCTACTAAGCAATCAATCGTACCATTTTCTAATTGCTCTAATAACATTTCACGCTTTTTACCTTTAACAGAACCCGTTAACAAACCGATGTTCATCTTACCTTGAAATAGGTCATGTAAACTTTCTGCATGTTGTTCAGCAAGTATTTCAGTCGGCACCATTAAAGCCGATTGATACCCTGCAGTTTTAAGCGCATACATACATATCGCTGCAACTACCGTCTTACCAGAACCGACATCCCCTTGTAAGAGACGGTGCATACGGATTGGCGCTTTTAAATCACGGAAAATTTCATTCACGCTAATTTTTTGACCATCAGTTAATTCAAAAGGCAAACTTTCGATAAACGCTTTTACTTCAGCTAAGTCATATTGAACTTCAACCGCTTCTTCACTTTCCTTTTCCAAACGGTTCAACCATTGCATGCGAAGCTCAAACATAAATAATTCTGTAAATGCATATGTACGTCTAGCCTTTAAAACTGACTTTTTATCTGTCGCATAATGAAGTTGATATAAACTATCGCTCAAAGTTTCAAGTTTGTACTTTTCACGGAGGTCCTCGGGTAACCATTCATGAATTGTCACGTTATTTATGACATTTCGAATCATATCGCGCATATTCTTCTGCTTAATGCCTTCTTTGATACGATATATCGGCGTTAACGTTTCACCATCTTGCGCGTCAAAGAACATCTTAGTACCTGTTATTTCTTGCTTATGACGTTGCCATTTACCCTTGATAGTCACGACATCATGAAGGTTGATCTTCTTTTTCAAATAAGGTTGGTTAAAGTAGACACATTTAACTGCGATATTATCAATCATCACATGAACGGTAAGCTTAGATTTATTTCTACCAAAAAAAGCAACAGTAGGAGTCGCATAAACTTCCCCTCTTACTGTTACTGTATCTTGATCATTGGCTAAATTTAAGTCAATCACAGTATTATCTTCATAACGTGTAGGAAGGTGTAGGACTAAATCTTGAACTGAGTGAATATTGAGTTCACTTAATACTTGTAGTCGTTTAGCACCTATTCCTTTAACTTCTTCTAATGAAAATGTATTATCTATAAGATTGACTTTTGCCATAATTAATCACCAAATATTTCTTGTTTTAATCGTTGTCCTGTCTTCGTACCAGCTAAGCCGCCGCGACCTGTTTCACGGAGAGCAGATGGCATCGTTTGACCGATTTTGTACATCGCGTCAATAACTTCATCAGTTGGAATTCTTGATGTGACACCTGCAAGTGCCATATCTGCAGAAACAATTGCGTTCGAAGCCCCTGCTGCATTTCTTTTCACACAAGGCACCTCAACTAAGCCAGCTACTGGATCACATACTAAACCTAGCATATTCTTTAAACAAATTGCAAAGGCTTGAGCCGATTGTTCAGGCGTACCTCCTGCTGCTTCAACCGTTGCCGCCGCAGCCATCGCAGCTGCCGAACCTACTTCAGCCTGACAACCACCTGCTGCACCTGATATCGATGCATTGTTCGCTACTACGAAGCCGAACGCACCTGACGTAAGTAAAAAGTGTAGCATGTCCTTATCATTTAAATCGAGCTTATGCTTAATTGAAAATAACACACCTGGCACAACGCCTGCTGATCCTGCCGTTGGTGTAGCACAAATTTTACCCATTGCTGCGTTAACTTCGTTCGTCGCCATTGCCTTACTAATCGCATCTAGCATTAAATCGCCAGATAACGATTTACCTTCATCTAAATATTTCTGAAGCAGTACCGCATCACCGCCAGTTAAACCTGTCTTAGATGTTACACCTTCAATACCATCGGCAACCGCCTTCTCCATCGTCTTAAGGTTATGTGACATTTGACTATAAATGTCATCGAGTGAAAGTCCTGTGACTTCCATCTCTTGTTCTAACATTACTTCGTAAATCTTTTTATCTTCATCATTACATTTCGCAATGAGTTCTCTAACACTTTTAAACATACAATCCCCCTCATAAATGCTTATTCGCCCATTAGTGATACCGTAACAACGCCGTTTACGGCTTTGATTTCTTCAATAATGTCCGCGCTGATATCCTCATCAAGTTCACACGTCATTAACGCTTGGTCTCCTTTATCCTTACGTGCAACTTGCATACTTCCAACATTTATTTCATGATTACCAATGATGTTCGCTACACGGCCAATTGTGCCAAATGTATCTTGGTGAAATACAAGTAATGTCGGATAGTTACCACTAATATTGAGTTTGAAGCCATTGATAGCGACAATTTCAATCTTACCGCCACCAATTGAAACACCCTCAACTGAAATTTCCTTCTCACCATCGCGCATATTAATAACCGCTGTATTCGGGTGATCACGTTCTTCTGACATTTCAATGAATGTATATTTCATACCTTTTTCTTGCGCGATTTCAAAACAATGTTCAATGCGGTCATCGTCGGTGTCAAAGCCTAGTAATCCCCCTATTAAAGCAACATCCGTACCATGACCTTTGTATGTTTCCATAAAAGACCCATATAAATAAATATCGACTTGCTCTGGCATCTTACCAAATAAATCACGAGCTACAAGTCCAATACGTACAGCACCTGCAGTATGTGATGACGACGGTCCAACCATTGTAGGACCGATAATGTCAAAGACACTTTTGAATTTCATAAATGCTCCCCCTTAAATAACGAATCCTTTAGCACTTAATTTAATTTATTATATCAATATCTAAGAGAACTATAAACTTAAATTGTCTAAAAAGTTTGATTATTGATACTTTTCAAAAAGTAAAGTTAGTACAAAAATGGTGTATATATGCTATTCCCACTCAAAGCAAATTCATGTGAAAAGACTTTATATCTCTAAGCGTTTACACCTGAAAAGCAAACCAATAATTATTAGTATAAAACTCAACTTAATCATATCTATGATGTTCAAAATAATATAAACCTAGATAACTTTATATAGGTAACACTTAAAAAGATTATAGACTTATGTCATACAATTTCTAAACAGCTGACTCAGAGGGCGGGACCCTGGCATACACTAAGGTACAAAGTAGCTATGCTACTTTGTAAGTCCCTATCTCTATATAATTCTAGATACAAAAAGAGGTATGTAGTACCTTAGTCGTGCTAAGATACCGCATACCTCTTCGTATTCATCACATATTTACTTGACGCATCTATATTCACTTATCGCAACAAGCTTCTCTTCTGTAAAAATCACCTTATTCTACTGCGAATAAATAATCGTAAATAGGTTGATCACCATTATGTACTTCGACTTCTACGTCCTCATAAGTTGATTCTACATACTCAACAAGCCAATCTGTCGTCTCAGATTTACTTTCTTGGCCCGTAAATAAAGTTAAAATTTCGCTATCTTCAGTCACAATATGATCAACTAACGCTTTTAAAGCTTGTTGTAAATCTTGATCACTTGTCACGATTTTATCTTCTACTAAACCGATGTAGTCATTTTCATTCACTTCAACGCCATCGATTTTAGTATCTCTTACAGCGGTTGTAATTGAAGCTGACGTTACAGTTGATAACGCTTCAGTCATCGTTTCTTTGTTCTCACTAATATCCATACTTGGATCATAAGAGAACATTGCTGTAATACCTTGAGGGATTGAACGAGATGGCACAACTACCGCTTCAGCATCAACGACTTGTGCAGCTTGTTCACTCGACATCATAATATTTTTATTGTTTGGTAAGATAATCGCATGCTTACATTTCGCTTCTTCAATGACTTTAACGATGTCTTCAGTAGAAGGGTTCATCGTTTGACCACCATTAATAACATGTGTCACGCCCATTGATTTGAAAAGCTTCGTAATACCTTCACCCATTGAAATGGTAATAATCGCCGTTTCTACCTCTTGATTGTCTTCAGCTTGAGGTTTATTTTGTTCTTTACGTAGAACTTCACGGTGTTGTTCACGCATATTTTCAGCTTTAACTTTAATAAGCTCACCGTATTCTTGACCAAAGTTAAATACTTGGCCAGGATGTTCTGAATGTACATGAACTTTAACGATTTCATCATCATTAATGACAAGTAATGAATCACCGAATTGTGCCATATCTTCACGGAAAGCATCTTCATCGAAAGGCTTTTTACCCTTTTCAAAGCGAACCATCATTTCAGTACAGTAACCAAATTCGATATCTTCAGTATTAATCACACCATGGAAATCATGTTCATCATTAATAAATTTCTCAGTATCAACTTTCGTTGCTTTCGCTTCGATCGTTTCACCTTTCATTGCTTTCAAGAAACCTTCGTATACAAGCGTTAAACCTTTACCACCACTATCGACAACGCCTACTTCTTTTAAAACAGGTAGTTGGTTCGGTGTATTTTCTAACGCACGTTCAGCTTCTGCGATGACTTTTTCCATAACATATAAACAATCATCTGATTCTTCACTCGCTTTAACGGCAGCTTCACTGGCACATTTCGCAACAGTTAAGATTGTACCTTCTACAGGTTTCATAACAGCTTTGTACGCAGTTTTAACACCCGCTTCAAAACATTTAGCGAATTGTTTCGCATCAATATCTTGGTGTTGCTCAAGCTGCTTTGAAAAGCCTCTAAATAATTGTGATAATATAACACCTGAGTTTCCTCTTGCACCCATTAATAACCCTTTAGAAAAAGTCTTTCCTAATTGGCCAATATGAGTTGCTGGGTTTTCTTGAACTTCATCACGACCTGAAGTCATCGATAAATTCATATTTGTACCCGTATCACCGTCAGGCACTGGATATACATTTAATGCATCTACCATATCTGCATTATTTGATAAATTTTGTGCACCTTGGGTAATCATTTCGGCAAACAATTTACCATCAATTTTGCTAACCATTACAATGTCCTCCTACATTTCATTCCCATCATTGTTGATGTGAACACCTTTAACGAAAATATTTACGTTGTTCACTTTTAATTTCAATGTCTTTTCCAAAATATACTTAACAGTTGATTGCACATTGTTCGCTACTTCTGAAATTTTCACGCCATAACTTACGATAATATACATATCAACATCTAATACGCCATCTTTTTCTTTAATAACGATACCTTTAGAATAATTTTCCTGACCTAAAATTTCTTGGAGTCCGTCTCTTACTTGATGTCTTGAGGCCATACCTACTATGCCGTAACTTTCAACAGCAGTACCACCGACTAGTGACGCGATAACTTCATTAGAGATATCAATACTGCCAAATTCATTTGTAATTTCTAAAGTCATATTTTAAGCCTCCTAATCAGCTTATTTAATGATGTAACATAAATACGTATCTAAAATCAAATGATATTCCACAATAATATTATAGTTCTTATGAAATATTAATTATTCTCACAACTTAAAATTATATCAGAAATTCACTATAAAAGCGATTTCAAAAAGTAAGGTTTTTTCATTTTTTATTGCTTTTTACCCATTACTGTGTTACATTATTTTGGTATGTAGTAGTCATGTGTATTTATATTTATTAAAGGAGGTACTTTTATGGGCAAGCAATGTTATGTAACAGGTCGTAAAGCTTCGACTGGTAATAATCGTTCACACGCTTTAAACTCAACTAAACGTAGATGGAACGCTAACTTACAAAAAGTTAGAATCCTAGTTGACGGTAAACCTAAAAAAGTTTGGGTTTCAGCACGTGCTTTAAAATCTGGTAAAGTTACTAGAGTTTAATAAATATAATGCACATTCAAAAGGCCTTTATGTGGAAGGCCTTTTTTTATGCCCTTTTTTAAGTCTAGAAGCGAACGTTCTATTACGAGCCTCTTAAAAACGCTTAGCCTAACTCGGCTTATCAGAACTTCGCATTTGTAGAAACATACCGCGCTCAACTGTGATATACCCTACGTCATCTTCAACCTCATTTGAAATCGTCAACGTTGAACCTTCTTCAAGTACTTCGTGATTCAAACCGTACTTAAAACCTTCTAATGAAATCACAGCGTTTGGTCTTAAAGGAATAAATGATACATACGGATATGCATCTAAACGCTCAATTTGATGTTTTCCTTCATTAATAAGCTGAATCTCATTCTGACTATCAATTAAACGGATGTGAATACCTACATTGATGTAATAAGGCTTTTCAAGGATTTGTAAGGCACCCATAAAGTGATCAAGTCGACCTCCTGTTGCACCATACACATTTATATGTTTATACCCTCTTTTAACTGCTTCATCTACAGCTAACGCTAAATCTGTATCATCTTTTTCAGGTTTTAAAGGTTCAATGCCATAAGTTTCAATCAGTTCCTGGCGCTCATCATCCGTAACAGAGTCGAAGTCACCAATCATAAATAAAGGTTCTATACCACGTTTCGTTAATTCAAACGCACCACGATCTACCCCAGCAAACGTTTCCTGACTGTGCTTTTCAAAGAAGTGATTAGGTAAATGTCTTAATCCACAAAGTAAATTGATATGCATATTACTCACCCTTCAGTAATTGAACTGCCTCACGATATTGTGCGTGTTTAAAGAAATACGAACCAGCTACAAGCATGGTCGCACCATTTGAAATACAAGCTTTCGCCGTTTCATCGTTAATGCCGCCATCAACCTCGATATCAAAGTCAAGTTGATGTAACGTTTTATAATCATTTAATTCTCGAATTTTACCAACCATTGAAGGAATAAACGCTTGGCCACCAAAGCCAGGATTTACGGACATGATTAACACATAGTCGACCGCGTCTAGAACGTGTTTAATCGATTCAATCGGCGTACCGGGATTCAAGACAACACCTGCTTTAATGCCGTAATCATGAATGAGCTGAATCGCACGGTGAATATGATTGGTAGCCTCAACATGCACGGAAATCATATCTGCGCCTGCTTCCTTAAAAGCCTCAATATAAGTTTCCGGTTGTTCGATCATCAAATGAACGTCGATTGGTAAAGACGTTCCTTTACGCACAGCCTCGAGAATTGGTAAGCCAATCGAGATATTAGGTACAAATTGACCATCCATGACATCAAAATGAAGCGCATCAACACCTGCTTCTTCGAGTCGTGTAAGTTCTTGGTTCAAATTTAAAAAGTCGCATGCAAGTAATGATGGCAAAATTTGTGTCATGTTAATATCTTTCCTTTCTATTCTGTAATTCCTTGAGCAACGTCATATAATGATCATAGCGAAACTGGGCGATATGACCTGCTTCAAGTTCCGCTTTAACGTTACATTTCGGCTCATTAATATGTAAGCAATCACGAAACTTACACGATGCGCTCGATGCCTTTAAATCAATGAAGTAATCCTTCAGTGCTTTTGCTTCAATGTGATCAAAATCTAACGCACTAAAGCCTGGTGTATCCGCAACGTAACCACTTTCCGTTTCATATAACTCCACGTGGCGTGTTGTATGGCGACCACGATTTAAAGACTTAGAAATTTCATTCGTTTCAAGGTTTAATGTTGGTGCGTAGTGATTCATTAACGTCGTTTTACCTACACCAGATTGCCCACTGAGAACTGCAAGGCCCTTTCCAAAGGAAGCGAAAACGTGTTGAATGTCATCATGTGCTCCCACGAACATCGTTTGGTACCCTATTGCTTCATATATATTTAAGTAATCTGTAATTTGAGTGATAGCCGCTTCCGACGCAATATCTTTCTTCGTCACAAGAATCACAGGGTCAAGCCCATAGGAATGCGCGATAACAAGAAAGCGGTCGAGGAGTTGTGTCGAGAACTCAGGTTCCACAGCACTCATCACAATCACGAGATGATCAATATTACTAACTGGTGGTCGCTTTAACGCGTTCTTCCTAGGATGGATATGATGAATAATCCCTTCACCCGCGTTCTCCTCTTCGAAATCAACCATATCTCCAACTATAGGTGAAGATTTCTTCTTTCTAAATATCCCACGTGGCTTCGTGTCATATAGCGCGCCTTCAGATTCGACACGGTACACACCACTAATGGATTTAATAATTCGGCCTGTCTTCAAATTGCCACCTCTCTCACCTAACTTTGTCATTATTATATCAAAGCGCTTGATAATTGTAACGCTAATATGCGCCAAGGCTTTGCAATACTTATCTCTTTAAGTCGCTATCAAACTACTTTTTTTCCCACTTGAAAAGCCCTTTCGAAATAACGTCGTCCCAATGAACAACGGGAATTATATCGCTACGACCTTTTCTACTAAAGTTGATAAAGCAAGTGTACTTATTTTCCGGAAGCCCCACAAATCCTTGAGCAAAATAAATTAAGACTGAGACATCTCACCATGCCTCAGCCTTTTTTAAGTTATATACGCTCATTTTCAAGTATGAAATTATTTACGCGCAACACGTGGACGCACATTACTAATGATTGTACCGCTTGTTACGTTACCTGGTAATTTATCAAGCTTAACTGATAAATCTTGAGACGGTACATCAAATTCAATCTTATTCGCGAAATATTTCATTGTTTCTTCCATAATGATAACTGTGATCCACTCACCAGCACATCTGTGGTTCGTATAGAAGTCACCGCCACCTTGTGGAATTAAGTCGAATGGGCTACCGTCCCAGTTATCAAAACGGTTAGGATTGAATTGGTCTGGGTTTTCCCATAAATCTTCATCATGTGTCGTACCATAAACATCTAATGCTGTCATCATACCTGCAGGGATTTTGTAGCCGTCATATTCTAAATCAACAGCTGCTCTACCTGGTAAGTATGGTACGAATGGGAAGATACGACGTACTTCTTGAGCGAATTTATACGCATAGTCTTCATTATTTTCAAGACGTAATTTTTCTTTTTCTTGATCGAATTCGATTAATACTTTAACACCATAGCTGATGAAACGGTTGATTGCAGCTAATGGGCGCACAACGTTCATTAAGTCTACTGCACATAAGTGAGAATCCATTGGGTTATCGTTTAAATCTTCCCAATGCGCGAATTCGTATAACGCAGTACCTTCTTCAGGGTGTAATTTACCTTTACGCACATCGATAATTTGTTTTTCTAAGAAATCTTCAACACGTTTACGTGCTTTTTTAGCTTTCTTATAACCTTTGTAAGCTGAACCTAAAGATACGAATGAGTTAATCATAGTATCCATGTCTTTCGCATTTTGTTCTGCTTCTTCAGGCGTTTGGATGATACCAGCCCAACGGAAGCCGATTTTAGTTAACATATAAATTGATTCGTTATATACGTTAACTTTATCCATGCTTTGCATACGTTCAGTATTCATGAACCAATAATTACGTGTTAATTCACGTAAGTAGTTAAGATTTTCATCTGTCATAAGTGACATAAATAAAGCTTTACGGTCAACGTGCTTCTTACCAGCAGTTGTATGAATTGCACCTTTACCAAATAAAGTGTTTACGATACGTTTTGGTAAAGTACCTTGTCTTTCCATTTTTTCATTATCATAGAAAATTTCTGCCGCTTCTTTACCGCTCATAACAGCAATTTTCTTACCGCCTAATGCGCGTACTTCAAATGCTTTAGAATCAAATTCTTCTAATTTGCCAGGTACGTATGTATACCCGCCTTTAATAATGTCTACTGTGTTATCTAGGCCTTTAACCTTAGGTAGTTTCTTTGCCACTTTGATTCCCCCATTTTTCATTTCTAATTGTATACCCGTTTTTAATAAATTTAATCTTAACACAAGTATCGAATCTACAAACATTTCATCCTAATCGTAACATAGAGTTTAAATCTGTAATAATAAATTGATGCTCACAACGATTTTTTATAGAACCATGGCGGATTAGTGCGTCTTTTCGCCCCCTTTTGAAAAGCCCTTTAAAGATAACGAGTTTAAATAGTGAATAAATACTAAAGTAAGAATAATGTTGTTAGGGGTATTCACTTATTTTCACTTAACCTAGATTAAGTAACTTGCAAAAACTATTATTCTTGTATATAGTTAATACATCAAGAAAAGTTGATATAACGATTTACTATTCAATCCTATTTTTAGATAGAATAACTACGCAGTAGAGAGGTGACCTCGATGGAAGTTATCAAGTCCAATACTTATAAAAACGAGGAAGAACAATTAGACTTATACGTACAAGTATTTAATGCATTAGCTGATAAAATTCGACTTAAAATCTTGCATTCTATTCGTCAAAGTGACGCAAAGTCTTTATGCGTATGTGATCTAGAAGAAATACTAGATCTTAAACAATCAAAACTTTCGTACCACTTAAAAAAGTTAGTAGATGCAAATATTATAATTGCTGAAAAGCATGGCACGTGGAACTATTATAAAATTAACGAGCAACAAATACAGGTAGTTTTAAATGAGGATACTTGTTGCAAGATACTATAAGTATCCTTTTTTAATGACATATTAATCAACTTTTTTTGATTAATACATCAAGAAAAGTTGATTTATCATATAAGGAGGCATTATACTTATGATGGATTCAATCATAGAATTCATGAAAACATTTTTAGGATTATTCTTTGAATTATTAGCACTATTTATAATTGTGAGTTTTATAGTTAGTCTAATTCAACAAATGGTATCAGAAGAAAAAATTAGAAAACTTTTGAGCAAACCTAACCAAATAATTAATTACTTATTAGGTATGGTTTTTGGTGCTATGACACCTTTTTGCTCATGTTCAACAATCCCGATACTTGCAGGATTATTAAATTCTAAAGTACCGTTTGGTCCTGCGATGAGTTTCCTTATTGCCTCCCCATTAATGAATCCTTTGATGGTTTTTATGATATGGGTTTTATTAGGCTGGAAAGTCGCTGTAGTATACTTTATAACACTCGCTATTTTCAGTATGTTAACAGGTTTAATATTTTCAAAGTTAAACTTAGTTGATAGCTATAAAGGCGTCAATATTAAAGGCGACGGATTTTTTGCTAACAAAACAGGTTCACGCGTTAAACAAGCATTAAACGATGCGTGGTCGTTCTTATATCCAATGCTTCCCTATTTACTTATAGGTGTCTTGATAGGAGCCTTTATATATGGCTTTGTACCTGAAACATTTATAACTAAGTATGCTAGTGGAGATAACATTATATCTGTGATAATCGCCTCTATTGTAGGAATCCCAATGTATATTAGACCTGAAACAATGCTACCTATAGCTGAAGCACTCGTTTCAAAGGGTATGTCGCTAGGTACAGTTATCGCGTTGATCATTGGTGGCGCTGGTGCAAGTATCCCAGAAATTATATTGTTGTCTAAGCTGTTTAAGAAAAAATTTGTAACATCGTTTGTAATCGCGATTTTAGTGGTAGCTATTGCTACCGGATTAATTGTTAATATGATTGCTTAAGATGATAGCTATGTTTCAATGAAAAAGCCAATACGTTGAACATATTTTAAAATCACACTTTAATCCAAATAAAGATGCTTTCGTATTTTCTAATTTAAACGAAGAAACTACTAATCCTGAAAAATGTTGTGATACATTATATGGTTGCTAAATATCTATTAAAGGAGGTGTTAAAGTGGAAAAAAATACATTTAAAAAAGCTATCTCTAAATTAAAACCTAAAAAACAAGCTTGTTGTTCCGTAGAAATAGAAGAGAAAAAAGAAAAAAGTACAGACAATGATCAAGATAAAGATAAAAAGTAAATTTTTGCCGATAAATTATTGTTAGAACATAAGTTACACAATAGACATTATCGGCTTTATTTAACTCAATTCCCTTAACAGCTGACTCAGAGGGCGGGGCCCCGGCATAGAAATTTGCGTAGCAAATTAACAAGCTATGCAAGCCGGGGCTTGAGCATGGTACAAAGTAGCTATGCTACTTTGTAAGTCTAACTAACAAACTGAAAATTTGAGTTGAGCTATACAGGAAAGCATGCTGTTAAGGGATTTGTATTTAATTTCCTCATTTAAAATTAATACCATTTTCAAAGAAATTAAAATTATGAACTTATTAAAAATTAGTTATATTTAATACACAACAATCTTTTAACCTTTAAACGCGAAAAAAGCACCCGCGCCACTTCGGCACAGGTGCTCGTATCATACTGAAAGTTTAAATACTATCATAACTAATATCTTTATCTTTATCGACTTTACCATCAACTCTTACTGTAAAGCCTGCTGTTTGACCTTCTTCTACTTCCATGCGAATGGTATGCATTTTATTACGCTTAATCGTAAATGTCTCACTTGCGGTCGTACCATCGTTGTTTTTATCTCTTAGGATCACTTCTACCTTTTGTGATTTATTATTACGACCTGAGTACGGAATTGAGAAGGTTTCATGATAACGCTTCGTTGCTAGATTTTCTTCATCATCTTCAGTTGTATCTTCTTCATCTGATTCACCATCTTTACCACTTGAAACAATAAATCTAATTTCTTGACCAACGTTAACATTTTGGTCTTTTGGTGTATGGCTAATCACATGATCTTTCTTAACTGAGCTATCATTACGGCGTTTCTCAACAACAACTTTAAGCCCTTTTGCTTCAAGTTCTTTCTTAGCCGTCTTGAATGGCTTTCCTTCATAATCATCGACGTAAACCTGTTCAACACCTAAAGATTCAGTAAGAACGACTTGCGCTTTGTTAACTTGAATCGTACTACCAGCTTGGACGCTTTGGTTCTCTATCGCCCCTTTAGGTATGTTGTTCTTTGTATACGCTTGTTCATATTTAATACCTTTAACGCCTAAATTCTTAAGATCGCGCTCAGCGTCTTGTTTCGATTTACCGATTAAATTAGGCATCGTCGCGGTTTTAGGGCCTTTAGATAATACGATATCGACTTTACCATCTTGTTCAGCGCGTTCACCTACGTTAGGTGTCACAGCCATAACTTCATTTTCTTGATATTTATCACTATAATCACGTGAAATTTTGCCGATTTTTAACTTTTTCTTTTTAAGCATTGATTCAGCTTGTTTCTCAGTTTTACCTAATATATTAGGCACATCACTGTATTTATCACCAAACATTGCGATGGCAATAAACCCAATTAAACTAATAAGCAACAAGAAAAAGATTAACGCATAAAGCCACTTTTTGTGTCTCGACTTCTTTTTATACGTATTCGGATAAACGCGAGGTTCACTCTTAGATTTACTTGATTCAACGATAGGTATCTCTACCGTCTGGTCGATGCTTTGATGATTATTTTGATTCTGATGTATTTGGTTTTTAGGTATTTTAATTGTTTCTGACGTATCTTCTGTAATCATGTACGGCGCTTCATGCTTTCTTGATTCATCTAGAGCCGTATCTAAGTCATCATACATTTCTTGCACGTTTTGATATCGTTTACGTGCGTCTTTCTCAGTGGCTTTTAAAATAACGTTACTTAAAGCTTGAGGCACGTTACGTCTCTTATCAGTAGCATTAGGCATCTGTTCACGAATATGTTTAATTGCGACACTGACAGGTGTTTCCCCTACAAAAGGCGGTTCCGCCATTAACATCTCATATAATACGATACCAATTGAATAAATATCTGCACATTCGTCAGCAGGTTCACCCTTTGCTTGTTCAGGTGAAATATATTGTACCGTGCCTACAACATGGTTCGTCTCAGTCATTTGCGTTTCGCTCATGGCCTTTGCGATACCAAAGTCCACGATTTTAAGTGTCTTATTCGCATCGATTAAAATATTATGCGGCTTGATATCACGGTGAATAATTTTATGGTGATGGGCATGCTTGATGCCATTAATAATTTGTTTCGTAAATTGAATGGCTGTTTCTACAGATAAAGGACCTCGTGTACGGATATAGTCCGCTAAAGTAGGACCTTCGATATATTCCATCACGAGGTAGAAAGTGTTCTCATCTTCATCTACATCTAGCACGTTTACGACATTCTTATTCGCGAGAAGCGTTGTATTCTGAACTTCACGTTCGAAACGTTTAACTGTAATGGTCTTTTCATTAGGTGGGATATTAATAATCTTGACCGCAACTTTGCGATTAAAGATCTTATCAATCGCGACATACACGTTACTCATGCCGCCGCCACCTAGATACTCGATAAGTTCGTAGCGCTCGTTTATAATCATCCCAATCATACGGAATCACCTTCAATTTGCGCGAGTACGATTGAGACGTTGTCACATGCGCCGTCTTCGCGAGACTGCATCAGTAAAGCTTCGCCTGTTTGTTCAAGAGCGGCATCTTGATTCAGAATTGATTTGATCGTATCCAATGCAACATAGTCTGTTAGTCCGTCAGTGTTAAGCATGAGATAGTCATAAAAGTGCGTACGTTTCATAAACACATCAGGTGATACACGTTTATCCGTACCCATAACTTTGGTAATGATATTACGTCTCGGATGCGTTAACGCTTCTTCTTCAGTGAGTTCGCCTAACATCACTAAATGATTCACAAATGAATGGTCATTCGTGATTTGTTCCATACGTCTCGCGTTAACTAAGTATGCTCTTGAGTCACCGACGTTCGCGACAACGACATGTTTATCGAATACCAGTGCAACGACACAAGTGGTGCCCATACCTCTATATTCAGGATTTTGGTTACTGTAATCGTATAGTTCACGATTAATACGTTGCAAGGTATGCTTTAACCAATCTTCAGCTTGATCTTCTTCGATTAAATTTTCTTCTTCAAAATATTTTTGTAATCCATCACACACGAATTGACTTGCAATTTCGCCTGCTTGATGACCACCCATGCCATCACATAATGCTATAAGTTGTTGATTCGTCTTGTTGTAAAAAATACCACCAGCATCTTCATTTTTCTCTCGTTGAAATCCGGTATCTGTGAAAAATTGCGCGTTTAACATAGGCTCTTACCTCGTTTCTACTTTTCGTTCCTTTGCTCTTAATTGACCACAAGCGGCATCAATGTCCTCACCTTGGTTACGTCTTATTGTAGCATTAATTCCAAGTCTTTTTAATTCTTTTTCGAACTTAAAGATATCATCTTTCGAAGTTTTGACATAATTACGTTCAGGAACGTGGTTAACTGGAATTAAGTTCACGTGGCAATTTAAATGTTTAATTAAAGCAGCGAGTTCACGCGCGTGTTCAACTTGGTCGTTAACGCCACCGAATAAACCATATTCAAATGTGATACGACGATTTGTTTGTTCTTGATAATATTCTAATGCTTCCATTAATTTATCGATATCGTACGCACGGTTGATCGGCATTAATCGTGAACGAATTTCATTGTTAGCACCATGTAAACTTAGCGCAAAGTTAATTTGTAATGACTCTTCAGCAAAGTCATAAATTCTAGGAATAATACCAGATGTAGATACGGTGATATGACGCGCACCAATATTTAAGCCATTATCGTGGTTGATAATTTTTAAGAAATCCATCATTTCATCATAGTTTTCAAATGGTTCACCAATACCCATAATCACGACTTGTGATACACGTTCATCCGTTTCATCAAGTGCCTTTTGAACAGTTAAAACTTGTGACACAATCTCGCCAGCTTCTAGGTTACGCTTTAAACCGCCTAACGTTGACGCACAGAATGTACAACCGATACGACAACCTACCTGCGTTGTAACACAAACTGAATTCCCGTATTGATGACGCATCAATACAGTTTCAATCGTATAGCCATCTTGTAATTCAAATAAGAATTTAATTGTGCCGTCACGACTTTCTTGTCTTACAACCGTTTCAAGCGTTGTAATGACAAAGTTATCTTCTAATAATTGACGCATATCTTTAGATAGGTTCGTCATTTCTTCAAAGCTATTCACGCGCTTTTCATAAAGCCATTCAAATATTTGCTTCGCTCTGAAACTTTGTTGACCTTGATCCTTAAGCCATTGCTTCATTTCATCAAATCGAATGGAATAAATCGATTGTTTCTCGAAATCGGGTAAAAATTTATTTTTCTTCTTCTTTTCAGCTGTAATCATGTTAGGTCTCCTTTCGTTTAATTCGTGTTATGAAAAAGCCATCTGAGTTAAAGTCTTGCGGCAGAATTTGTAATGTTTTCACAGGTTCACCTGATTTAAAGTCTTCAAATGGTAAGAATTCAAATTCAGGATTTTGTTTAAGAAATGTATAAATCACGTTCTCATTTTCCATTTGTTCAATCGTACAAGTAGAGTATACGAGCGTACCGCCTGGTTTCAGGTGCTTAGACGCGTTGGTTAAAATGTCGAGCTGGATATCAACTAAACTTAGGACGCTATCTTTTGTTTCGCGATATTTAATCTCAGGTTTATGACGCATCACACCTAAGCCACTACACGGTGCATCAACTAAAATTTTATCGAAGGTCTGATTATATGGCTGTGTCGCATCATGTTGTATCGCTTCAATATTTTTAAGACCAAGTTTTTTAACGTTATGTTCGATGAGTTTCATTTTATGGGCGTGAACATCTGATGCTAAGACGTGACCGGTCTGATTGAGCTTTTCACCAATGTGGCAAGCTTTACCACCAGGAGCGCTACATGTATCAAGGATTGCGTCCCCCGTTTCAGGTTGTAGTACGTTTGCGACAAACATCGAACTTTTATCTTGAATGGAAACTTTCCCTGCTTTGAAAAGCCCACTCGTCATAATCGGTTTGCCTGAGACATGTAAACATTCTGGCAGTTCATCACATGTTTCTACTTGATAGCCTTCAGTTTCTAACTGGGCTTTTGCTTCGGAAGGAGTGATACGCGTTTCGTTAACACGCACGGTTTGTGGTGCAGACTGCAACATCGCTTTCGCAATATCACGTGTTTGATCTAGACCATGATGCGTCGTCCAATGTTCAATAATCCATAGCGGAATACTGTATTCAATGCTGATACGCTTCTTAGGGTCTTTAATCTCGTCAAATGAGGCGAGCTCGTGATTCATCAAACTACGTAAAATCGCATTAACGACGTTACCTTGATGACGACCGCCACGGGCTTTCGCGATTTCCACCGCTTCATTTATAATCGCGTGATTCGGTATTTTATTTAAGTAAACATATTGGTAAATACTCATCCAAAGAAGCTGACGCACCCAACGTTTGATGCGCGTATTCACATGAGGTTTCAGGAAATAATCGAGTGCATAACGACGTGCTAGCGTACCGTATACGAGTTCCGTATATAAGCCACGGTCACTTGAACTCAGATGATGCTCATTTAAGACGTCATTGATGATGAGATTACTATAAGCACCTTCTGTTTCAATCTTCTCTAGCGTGTCATATGCGAGCTGTCGCGCTGTTGTCATACGAGTTCCTTCCCAACTAAGTCTTCTTGAACGCCACTTAAGAAGTTCGCTACAGGCATACGTTTTTTACCTGAAAGTTGAATTTCTTTAAGCGCTATTGCGTCATCTGAACCTGTACCGACGATAATGGCTTTCTTAGTTGTTTCGATGATTTGGCCTGGTTCACCTTGTTTATCTGAGACAATTTGAGCGTCGAACACTTTCATATTTTTATCGTCCATTTTCGTAAAGCCTACAGGCCATGGTGATAAACCTCGAATTTGGTTATAGACATCTTGTGCTGCATTGTGCCAGTTGATGTGTTCATCTTCACGGCTAATGTTTGAAGCGAAAGTTGCTTCTGAGTCGTCCTGAGGCGTACGTGGATTTGTGCCATCTAATACGCTCGGTAATACACGTTCAAGTAGTGACGTACCGACTTCACTTAATTTATCATGTAAAGAACCTACGTTATCGTCATCTTCAATTTTGACACGTTTTTGTTCGATAATGTCACCAGCATCAAGTTTTTTAGCCATGTACATGATGGAAATACCTGAGTATTCCTCGCCTTCAATAATCGCTTTATGGATCGGCGCACCGCCGCGGTATTTCGGTAATAAAGAAGCGTGCACGTTAATCGCACCATATTTCGGATGATTTAGGAGTGATTCTGGCAGTAACTGACCAAATGCAGCCGTTACAATAACATCAATATCCATATTCAATAAGGTTTCCAGTTCTTCTGAACCATTAAGTTTCTCAGGTTGTAGCACTTCGATGTCGTGTTCAAGTGCAACTTTTTTTACAGGCGGTGGTGTCAGTTGGCGTTTACGTCCTACTTTACGATCAGGTTGCGTCACAACTGCTGTAACGTCGTAGTTTTGAATTAACATTTCTAATACACCAGTTGAAAAGTCAGGTGTACCCATAAATACAATTTTACTCATCTTCTAATAACGCCTCCAATTCCTCTTCAGTTATTTCTCTTTTCATTTTATCAGTAAATAAAATACCATTAAAGTGGTCACATACGTGAAGTATCATGCGCGCAATATCATCGTATGCATTAAGTTCAACTTCCCTACCATTAACGTCAAAACTTTTCACCTTAATCATTTGAGGTCTTTCCACGATACCAAATACATCAGGCTGACTAATACTACCTTCCACATCTTCTTGTGTTTCATCAGACGTTGCGACAATGTCTGGGTTAATGAGTTGCAGTAAGCCATCTGGCCCCATATCAACAATGGCAATTTGCTGATCGATACCGACTTGTGGTGCCGCGATAGCTTGACCACCCTCTTGATATAGAGTGTCTTCTAAATCAGCGAGATAGTCCTTTAGTTGTTGGTCGAATGTCTCAACTTGCTTAATGTGTTTTTTTAATAAAGGGTGCGTGGCTTTCACGAGTTTCAAAGCGCCCATAATCATGTCTCCTTTAAAAATTCATCACACCATTATAACGTAGATTCATTTAAATTGCGATAGCTTGCCTCCATTCCTTTTGAAAAGGAAAATCGAGCAAAGACTGCTAAAGTCCTCACTCGATTTAAATATACTTACATCATCATTTCTGGATTAATATCAATTTTTAATGAAAGTTTATCTTTAATATATCTTTCATGATAGTAATCATCTAAATAGTTTAACGCTTCATGTAGTTCAGGTTCACGTTTATATTTGACTAAGATTTGAAAGCGATACTCGTTATTAATTCGAGATAAAGCTGCTGGCGACGGTCCGAGAACGAGCGCTTTATCTGATAAATGTTGTAGTAAAATGCCATGAATATGTTTCGAAGCAAGCATCACTTCTTTCATATCGGTATGTGAAATCGTAAAGTTCACTAAGAAATAGTACGGCGGATATTTCCCGATTTGACGATAGTTCATTTCTTTATCGTAAAAGGACTTAAAGCGATTCTCCTTCACGTCGTTGATCGCATAATGATCTGGGTTATACGTTTGGATGATAACTTGACCTTCTTTTTCATGACGACCTGCTCGTCCAGATACTTGAGTTAGAAGCTGGTACGTACGCTCGCTTGAACGAAAGTCCGGTAAGTTCAATAGTGTGTCGGCATTTAAGACACCTACAAGCGTAATGTTAGGGAAATCAAGGCCTTTGGCGATCATCTGTGTACCTAAGAGAATATCCCCTTCGCCACGCTCAAATTTGGATAGTAGCTTTTCATGAGCGCCCTTACGAGAAGTCGTATCAACATCCATACGAATGATATTCGCGTCCATAAATTCTTGTTGCAACAACTCTTCAACGCGCTGTGTGCCAGTACCCATTTGACGAATGTGTTCACTTTCACAGCTTAGGCACTGTGACGGCGCGTTAGTTTGATAGTTACAATAGTGACAACGCAACTGATCGGTCGTCTTATGATAGGTTAATGAAATATCGCAATTCGGACACATCGGAACATGACCACAATCACGACATAACATGAATGATGCATAGCCACGTCGATTTAAAAACAACACGATTTGTTCATTTAAATCTAAGCGTTTCTGAATCGCTTCTCGCAATGATTCAGAGAACATCGAGCGGTTACCGTTAGCGAGTTCATCACGCATATCGACAATATCGATGGACGGCATTTGTTGTTGATTCACACGCTCATCCAAAGTGAGAAGCGTATACACGCCCTTCTCTGCACGCGCATAACTTTCAAGACTCGGCGTCGCACTCCCGAGTATCAATGGGCAGTTATGATATTCACTACGCCACTTCGCGATTTCTCGCGCGTGGTATCTCGGGTAATCCTCCTGTTTATACGTCGACTCATGTTCTTCATCGATAATTATCATCCCTAAATGTTTAAAGGGCGCAAAGATGCTCGAGCGCGCACCTACTGAAACTTTCGCATGGCCATCACGAATTTTTTGCCACTCATCATAACGTTCGCCTTTAGATAAACCTGAGTGCAGCACCGCTACATCATCACCGAATCGGCGCTTAAATCGCAATACCATTTGCGGCGTCAACGCGATTTCAGGCACTAACATAATCGCTTCAAGCCCTTTATCGAGCACCTCTTCAATCGTTTGAAGATAGATTTCCGTTTTACCAGAGCCCGTGACACCATGAAGTAGAAACGTTTCCGCTTTACCTTCTTGAATCGTCTGATGAACAGTGTCAAAGACATCCTGCTGCTTCGCCGTTAATGTCTTCTTAGGCTCTTGCTCGAAGATACGTGACTCGAAAGGATCGCGCTCCACAATCGCGTCGTACTTCTCTAACACACCCTGTTTCGTTAGCGTATCAATACTCGACTTTGAAAAGCCCATTTCGTCTAGCTCTTGTAAGAAGACATCACGATGCTGTTCATCTAATAAATACAAGAATACGTCTTGCTGCTTTTTCGCACGCTTTAACATTTCGAGCGTATCATCTGTTCGGTACGTTTCCTCGATTCGTACCGCTTTCTTCGTTTTCTTTTTCACATTTTGCGTCAGTAACGTCGTTTCTTCAATTGCGCCTTCTTTCATCCACTTCAAAAGCACTTCCAAATGTTCATTTTTTTGAGCGTCTTTATATTGATACAAGCCATCTTTATTGAAATAACGACTTAAATCATCAGGTACATCGAGCGGTTTGACGATTTTAAAAGCTTTCGTGTATTTGGCTTTTACAGCACTCGGCAACATCGCTTCAAGCAGTGAAATACGTTTCGTTACGAAATATTTTCGATACCATTCCGTTAATGCAATCATTTCTGAAGTTAACTCAGGTTTAATATCTTTAACTTCTATAATATTTTTGAGTTTATGAGACGTTTCAACTTCGTCATCGGTTGATACCTTGACCACATACCCTTGAATCGTTCGAGGACCAAATGGAACGACCACGCGCACACCCACTGTCACAACAGGTTCTAATTCCTTTGGTATGAAATAATCGAACGTCTTATCTACACTTTTAGAAGGTATGTCGACGATTACTTTTCCAATCATTTATTGCCACCTACGTTCTAATTCCTCAATCAAAGCTTTAGCTAAAGTGCCTTTGTCTGCCTTTTGAAAAGCCCTTTCCGTACCATCTTTAAAATACATTATCACTTCGTTATCATCGCTTTTAAAGCCAATTGAAGTGTCGCCCACATTATTCGCAATAATCACATCAGCATTTTTACGTTTTAATTTACCAGTCGCATACTTTTTGATATCTTGCGTTTCAGCCGCAAAGCCTACAAGTTTTTGATGGGTCTTATGTTCTCCGAGATACTTTAATATGTCTGTGGTACGTTTGAAAGTAACACTTAAGTCGCCTTCTTGCTTCTTCATTTTATGTTCTAAAGTCTCAATTGGCGTATAATCCGAAACTGCAGCCGTTTTAAATACGACATCTTGTGATTCATAAACGGACTTAACCGCTTGGAACATATCTTCGGCGCTCGTCACACTTACAAAGTTAACGCCTTGTGGTGGTTCGAGGTACGTCGGACCACTTACTAACGTAACGTTCGCACCTTTTTCAACGAGTGCCTCCGCGATTTTATACCCCATTTTCCCAGAGGCGCGATTTGAAACAAAGCGTACCGGGTCGATCGTTTCAACAGTAGGACCTGCCGTAATCAACACGTTCTTGTCATTGAAGTAACCTGATGACTCGGATTGCGAAACGTTTGAAGCGTCCATCGTGTGTTCGACAAATTTTATAATATTTAGCGGCTCTTCCATACGACCTTTCGCAACATAACCACATGCGAGGAAACCTTCGCCAGGCTCTATAAAATGGTAGCCATCTTTCTTTAAAGTAGCCATATTGTGTTGAATACGTTGATTCTCATACATATGCACGTTCATCGCAGGCGCTATAAATTTCGGCGTATTGGTCGCAAGGAGCGTTGACGACACCATGTCATCAGCTAAACCTAAACTTAACTTCGAAATCGTATTTGCTGTAGCCGGTGCCACTATAATCGCATCAGCCCAGTCGCCTAGCGTGATGTGTTGAATTTCAGCAGGATTTTGTTCGTTAAATGTATTCGTGTAAACTGCTTCACGACTAATCGCTTGAAAGGATAAAGGTGTCACAAATTCTAACGCGTGCGGCGTCAACATCACGCGCACCGTATAGCCGCGCTGCGTAAGCTTACTTGTTAAATCAATCGCTTTATATGCAGCAATACCGCCAGTCACTGCAAGTAATATATTCTTCATCGTCAATTTTGTCCTCCTGTTCACTATCACTAACTCTTATCATCTTACATGAAATTTTGGAATTCATAAAACAAATCATTTAACCTATTTGGGATTCGTGTAATTTAGTCGCTTGCCGTTGCTTAGGGTGATTGTTTTGAATGGTTAAATACTTGTGGGAAGCGCACAAGCTGGCAACGGTGCGCTTAGCAACTTGTCATGCCGTCACTAGTTGGCAACGGCTCGCTTAGCAACTTGTCGCGTCGTCACTAGTTGGCAACGGGCTTCTTACCAAATTGTGATACTGTCACTAGTTGGCAACGGCTCGCTTAACAACTTGTCGTGTCGTCACTAGTTGGCAAAGGGCCTCTTAGCGACTTGTCGTGTCGTCACTAGTTGGCAACGGCTCGCTTAGCAACTTGTCGTGTCGTCACTAGTTGGCAACGGGACTTTTAGCAACTTGTCGTGTCGTCACTAGTCGGTAACGGCCCTCTTAGCGACTTGTCGTGTCATCACTAGTTGGCAAAGGGCCTCTTAGCGACTTGTCGTGTCGTCACTAGTTGGCAACGGCTCGCTTAGCAACTTGTGGTTTCTTCACTAGTTGGCAACGGTGCAAGTAAAGCATAACTTTGTGCAACAATTAGAGCCATGTCGACTCTTCACTTGGTTTTTACTCCTATTTAAAAGCCATGTCATACTTCCACTTGGCTCTTATTCCTGATTAACAGCCATGTCGGCTATTCACTTGGCTCTTATTTCTATTTAACAGCCATGTCGACTCTTCACTTGGCTCTTACACTCATTTAACAGCCATGTCGACTCTTCACTTGGCTCTTATTTCTATTTAACAGCCATGTCGACTCTTCACTTGGCTCTTACACTCATTTTACAGCCATGTCGACTCTTCACTTGGCTCTTATTCCTATTTAACAGCCATGTCAGCTCTCCACTTGGCTCTTATACTCAGTTTACAGCCATGTCAACTCTCCACTTGGCTCTTATGCTCAGTTTACAGCCATGTCAGCTCTCCACTTGGCTCTTATACTCAGTTTACAGCCATGTCAGCTCTCCACTTGGCTCTTATGCTCAGTTTACAGCCATGTCAACTCTCCACTTGGCTCTTATGCTCAGTTTACAGCCATGTCATACTTCCACTTGGCTCTTATAATCCGCCACACAACCGTACTTCATACCAATCTAACCATACTTAACTAAAAAAAGTACCACTTATCTTACAGCCCTGTGTGTAAGCGTGGTACTTTCAGCATCTTATCTTTCCTCTTCGACTTCTTTACGTTCAGGTACGATTTTACCTGATGCGATTTCTTCTAACGCACGTCCGACAGTTTTTTGAGTAACGTATTTATCCATTAATAAATCGTCTGGTTCTTCTTGAAGTTCTCTCGTGCGTTTAGCTGCAGTAGTAGCGATTAAATATTGAGAATTTACTTTTTCTGTAAGTTTATTTAATGGTGGGTATAGCATTATTTTTTGGCCTCCAATATCATTTTACGGTATTTTGCTTCAATGCGTTCACGCTTTAGATGTTCTGCCTTTACGATAGCTTGAACACGTTCTTTCGCAAGTTCAACTTCGTCGTTCACTACGACGTAATCATAAAGATTCATCATTTCAACTTCTTTACGTGCTTCATTAACACGAGACTGAATTTTTTCATCAGATTCAGTTCCACGACCTACCAGTCGATCACGTAAATGATCAAGACTTGGTGGTGCTAAGAATATGAATAAGGCATCTGGAAACTTCTTACGTACTTGTTTAGCACCTTCAACTTCAATCTCTAAAAAGACATCGTAGCCTTCATCCATAGTATCCTTAACATATTGTACAGGTGTACCATAGTAATTGCCAACATATTCAGCATACTCAATAAATTGATCTGCTTCAATTAATTGTTCGAATTCTTTCTTTGTTTTAAAAAAGTAATCAACGCCGTCAACTTCACCTTCACGCATTTGTCTTGTTGTCATTGAAATCGAATATTTGAAAGAAGTTTCTGGATCGTCGAATATACGCTTTCTTACTGTACCCTTTCCAACACCAGATGGACCAGATAAAACAATTAATAAACCTTTTTCAGTATCCATGCATTTCGACCTTTCTCAATCATTCTTGTATTTATTATAATATATTACCATAACTTAATTATGATTGTATAGCACATCAGGTGAAACTTTGCTATATGATTTACGTATCGCTTCATGGTACAATAATATAATGATTTCATAGTAAAGGTGGCGAATTAAAATGGCTTTTGATGGATTATTTACCAAGAAAATGGTCGAATCATTACAATTTCTCGTATCAGGACGCATTCATAAAATTAATCAGCCTGAGAACGATACGATTATTATGGTGGTCAGACAAAATCGTAAAAACCATCAACTTCTATTATCGATCCATCCCAACTTTTCAAGAATTCACATCACTGAAAAGAAATATGACAACCCATTTGACCCACCGATGTTCGCTCGCGTATTTAGAAAGCATCTTGAAGGCGGGATTATAAGAGCTGTGCGCCAAATCGACAATGACAGACGCATTGAAATTGATATCAAAAGTAAAGATGAAATTGGCGACACGATTTATCGTACGGTAATCCTTGAGATTATGGGTAAACATAGTAATTTAATTCTCGTTAATGATGAACGTAAAATTATTGAAGGATTTAAACATTTAACGCCAAATACGAACCAGTATCGTACGGTGATGCCTGGCTTTCAATATGATGCACCGCCTAGTCAGAATAAAGTGAATCCGTATGAGATTAACCCGGCTGACGTGAATCGATATGTAGACTTTAATAGCGGTCGTATTGATCGACAACTCCTTCATAATTTCGAAGGTTTTAGCCCGTTAATTACGAAAGAAATTACAGAGCGCCGTTCGTTTATGACGACGACTACACTGCCAGAGGCTTTTGAAGAGGTGATGAATGAAACGAAAGGTGAACCAACGCCTATCTTTCATAAGAATCACGAGACTGGTAAAGAAGATTACTATTTCATGAATTTAACGACGTTCAATGATGATGTGATGACGTTTGATTCGTTGCATGATTTACTTGATCGTTATTACGAGGCACGAGGTGAGCGTGAACGCGTTAAGCAACGTGCAAATGATTTAGTGAAGTTTGTGGCGCAGCAGCTGCATAAGTATCAGAATAAATTGGGTAATCTTGAAAAGGACTTGGAAGCGACGAAAGATAAAGAGCAGCAACAACTTTATGGTGAGCTTATCACGGCTAATATTTATCGTATCGAGCAGGGTGATGAATCAGTTGAAGCGCTCAATTACTATACGAATGAAGATGTTGAAATTCCGTTAAATCCAACGAAATCCCCTTCTGAAAATGCCCAATACTACTACAAGCAATACAATCGTATGAAAACACGTGAACATGAGTTGAAACATCAAATTTCCTTAACGAAGGAAAATATTGATTACTTTATGAGGTTAGAACAGCAACTTCAACATATCACGGTTGACGATATTGACGATATACGTGAGGAGCTCGAAGAACAAGGGTTTGTTAAACAGCGTAAGAAGCATAAGAAGAAAAAGAAACATAAGATTCAACTTCAGAAGTATGCATCTAGCAATGGCGATACGATTTTAGTTGGTAAGAATAATAAGCAGAATGATCATCTGACGAATAAAGAAGCGCGTAAGTCGCATTTATGGTTCCACACGAAAGACATTCCTGGTTCACATGTCGTGATCTTAAATGATGCGCCAAGCGAAACGACGATTAAAGAAGCGGCTATGATTGCGGCTTACTTTTCAAAAGCAGGACAATCTGGACAAGTGCCTGTAGATTATACAAAGATTCAACATGTTCATAAACCATCTGGCGCTAAACCAGGGTTTGTGACGTATGATAATCAGAAGACGCTATACGCAACACCTGATTACGACAAGATTAAAGCAATGAAAGTTGAATAATATAGAAGAAACTCGGGACAAGCATATGGATGAGATGTAAGACTTCGCTTCAAGTAAACATTGGATTGAAGCGGTACATCGGACCATATGATACAAGTCCCGAGCTTTTTTAATACGGCTTAATTATTTCTTTTCAGGTAGCGCTAATTGGAAGTTCACGCCGAATTTATCTTGAACCCAAGCGAATTCGCGGAACGTCGGTGGCATTTCAGTTTTAGGCATTAAAATTGCGCCTTCTTCTTTTAAGCCATTGTATAACGTATCGAATTCGAATTGATCTTTTACTGTCACGTATAATGACATAGCTGGATTCATTTCAATATCAACGCCGTTTACGTTGTCGATAGCCATAAATACTTGGCCATTAAGTTTAAAGATAGCGTGTTGAACCGCACCAGGTGCTGGACCATCTTCGTCATATTTAACCATTGTTACAATTTCGCTATCTTCAAATAATTGTGTATATGTTTGGATTGCTTCTTCTGCTTGACCATTAAACATTAAGAACGTCGTAATTTTAGGTATTTTCATTTGTCATTCCTCCATAGATTGTTGTCACGAAATACTGTCATCGTATATGATGAAGTAACAGACGTATTTTTTTACTTTCACATATTACTATAACCCGTTACAATCAAGTTAAATCATGAATGGAGGTAATCCAATGTTTGTATCATCATTTGGATCAGTAATTGCAGGGCTTATAGCATTTTTCATTGTTATGGTCATCGGTTACATACTCGTGAAAATGTTCATCCGATAATATATAAAGTGTGAGGCGTTAGGTGCCGTCACACTTTTTACTTTTTCTAAAGGTCGTTTTTCGATTTCACCGAACGCTTCGCAAACTTATAAATGTCGTTATGCGCGTCTTCATGCTTAACTCGGTCGACATGCCTCGATTCATCCAAGATATCATTTTCCCCTTTTAAAAAGGCATTCAACTGCTTAGAGTACTTTTCCTGCTTCTTCGTAATCATTCCAGATCCCCTTTAATTAAGACATCACTTTTTTACTAGTATACGTAATTTGAGTGATAAGTAAAGCTATAAGGGTGCTTGCGTTGTTGGGTTTTGGTGGATTAATGTGGTTTAAACTAATTGTTCATTTTTAATGAGGACGTTCAGAGAGAGGTTTGGATGATTTTTCCTTTTGAAAATGAGGGCAGTTGAACGAACCGTCTTGATGAATGAATTTTAAATAAACTTTTATTCAACGATTTATCGCGGTTACTTCTCTTTTAGAAAATGGGAGTCGCGACCGTTTATACTAATCGCCAGTCCTAATCTATTGCTTTTGGTACTATCATTTATTCATTTGTGAAATGTGGTGACTTTTCTTGTCCCGCAAGAAAAGTTATGGCACACTGAAGGCGTATCATGATTAGAAGAATTTTTGATTGGAAGTTTTAGACAGTTTTTTTTACAAGAATTTTCAAACGTGTAAATCAAATAGACCTTAATTTACAAGACTTCGTAAACGTGTAAATCAAATGGGTCTTGATTTACAAGAATTTTCAAACGTGTTAAACAAACGGGCCTTGATTTACAAGACTTCAAAAACGTGTTAAACAAACGGGCCTTGATTTACAAGAATTCAAAAACGTGTAAATCAAACGGGGCTTGATTTACAAGAATTCGTAAACGTGTAAAACAAACAGGCCTTAATTTACAAGACTTCTGAAACGTGTAAAACAAACAGGCCCTGATTTACAAGATTTTAAAAACGTGTAAATCAAATGGGCCCTGATTTACAAGACTTCAAAAACGTGTAAATCAAACGGGGCTTGATTTACAAGACTTTTCAAACGTGTAAATCAAATAGACCTTAATTTACAAGACTTCGTAAACGTGTAAATCAAACGGGTCTTGATTTACAAGAATTTTCAAACGTGTTAAACAAACGGGCCTTGATTTACAAGACTTCTGAAACGTGTGAAACAAACAAGCCTTGATTTACAAGACTTCAAAAACGTGTAAATCAAATGAGTCTTGATTTACAAGACTTTTCAAACATGTAAATCAAACGGGGCTTGATTTACAAGACTTCTGAAACGTGTAAAACAAACAGGCCTTGATTTACAAGAATTCATAAACATGTAAATCAAACGGTTCTTGATTTACAAGACTTCTGAAACGTGTAAAACAAACAGGGCTTGATTTACAAGACTCTGTAAACTTGTAAAACAAACGGGCCTTGATTTACAAGATTCTGTAAACGTGTAAAACAAACGGGCCTTGATTTACAAGACTTCAGAAACGTGTAAAACAAACGGGCCTTAATTTACAAGACTCTGTAAACTTGTAAAACAAACGGGCCTTAATTTACAAGACTCTGCAAACGTGATAATCCAACGCCCTCCGTTTATCAAGACTTAGCAAACGTGATAATCCAACGGCCTCTGTTTATCAAGACTTAGCAAACGTGATAATCCAACGCCCTCTGTTTATCAAGACGCGTCAAACGTGATAATCCAACGCCCTCTGTTTATCAAGACGCATCAAACGTGATAATCCAACGCCCTCCGTTTATCAAGACACTGCAAACGTGATAATCCAACGCCCTCTGTTTATCAAGACGCGTCAAACGTGATAAACCAACGCCCTTCCGTTTATCAAGACGCTGCAAACGTGATAATTCAAGCCCTTCCGTTTATCAAGACGCTGCAAACGTGATAATCCAGACCCTGCACTTTATCAAAACCCAACAATTATGATAAACCCCGTCACACGACTACCTCTTAAAACAAAAGGCTCTATAATAAATTCGGTTGGTGACCTCATTCGAGGTCATTAGCCGAATTATTTTTTGTACTAAAAGAGCGCATTTATCTCTATAATTGTAAGTGACCAAACTAACAAAAAGGAGATAATGCGCCTGTGAATAATTTTATAACAGAACTCTTAAGATTGAAAGAACCAAATTTAGTCATCGAGGAAAAGACTGATGAAAAAGAAATAAAAGGAAGAATCTATATAATGCTTTATGGGGTTCTCTCTTCCAAAGCTGATAAGTGTCAACACTGTGGTATCACTAATCATCAACGCACTATTATAAAGCATGGATTTCGAGTAATTAATGTTAAATTACCACGCCTAAGTGGGTTTCCATGTCTACTAGAATTAAAGAAGCAACGCTATTTGTGTCACAATTGTAATCGAACTTTTGTAGCTGAAACATCTATAGTAGATAAGTATTGTTGCTTATCTAACAACTTGAAAATGTTTATAGCTGACAAAGTTAGAGAAGTACGTTCCATTAAATCTGTTGCCGAATCTTGTTGTGTATCATCACCTACGGTGGTTCGAATCATTAAACAAACCGTTGATGAAATTAGACATAAAGTAGGTTCGCATTTGCCTGAGCACATTATGATGGATGAGTTCAAAAGCGTTAAAAATGTTGATGCTTCAATGAGTTTCATCTATTGTGACAGTACTTCTCATCAAATTATTGACATTGTCAGTGATAGAAGAAAGTTTAACCTCAAAAACTACTTCATGAAGTTTGATCTTTACGCAAGAAAGCGCGTTAAGACAGTATGTATAGATATGTATGAACCATACATGGATCTAATATCAGATGTTTTCCCTAATGCTTTAGTTATTATTGATAGATTTCATATCGTTCAGGCAATTAATCGTGAGATTAACCGTACCCGAGTTAAAGTCATGAATCAAGCTAGACGTAATAGGCGCCCACTTTACAATAAATATAAACGGTATTGGAAACTACTTTTAAAACCTAAGTTAAATCTTAACGCTATAAACTATAAATATCATCGATTATTCAAAACTTTAATTACTGAAAAAGACATCGTTTCGTACTTATTATCTAACGATAATACGCTCAATAACACTTACGAGATAGGACAAGAATTAATACTGGCATTGAAGCATAATGATATTGATTTATTTCGATCAGTACTGTATAAATCTCGTCAAAACCACATTTCAGAAGGTTTAATGAGAGTACTGCGATCATTTATGAAGTATTTACCCTTCATATGTAATACTTTAAATCACCCTATGATAACTAACGGTCCGATTGAAGGCATAAATAATAAAATAAAATTACTTAAAAGAAATGCTTATGGTTATAGAAATTACGCAAACTTTAGAGACAGAATATTACTCATGTCACGCTTATATAAACTTAGACAAAGAAAAACACCTATGCATGAAGTAGCATAGGTGTAGAATGATTGCTTGAAGACTCCCGTGGCTCTGTGAGTAAGGGAGATCCAAGCGAAGCTTTAGCTCCCAACGAGCGCCACAGGAAAGCGAAAAGCAAATCATTCGTCTACGGTTTTACCAACCGAATTTGACGTAGAGCCAAACAAAAAAAGCACAGACGAAGTCGCGTTCGCAACCGCCTGTGCCTTATACAATCGATATCTCTATCTCAAATTTATAAATTATTACGCCATTCGACTAGCGTTTCAATATCTTCTTCCTTAATCGCGCCTTCTTCTTTAGCGACTTCGATTAATTCATCGTAGTTACTTAATGTGTAGAACGGCATGTCGATGTCTTTAAATGCATCAACTGACTTTTGTAAGCCGTAAGTGAAGATGGCTACAACGCCAACAACATTAGCGCCCGCTTCTTTCAAAGCGTCTACTGCTGTAATTGAAGAACCGCCTGTAGAGATTAAATCTTCAATTACGACAACGTTTTTACCTTCTGACTTAGCACCTTCGATTTGATTACCTTTACCGTGGCTTTTGCTTTTAGAGCGCACGTAGTTCATAGGTAAGTTCATTTTCTCAGAGATGTAAGCAGCATGCGGGATACCCGCTGTAGCAGTACCTGAGATCACGTCGACGTTCTCAAAGTTCTCTTCAATGAGCTTGATTAGACCGTCACGGATTTCTGAGCGTACGTCAGGATAACCTAAAGTTACGCGGTTATCACAATAAATTGGTGATTTGATGCCAGAACTCCAAGTAAATAAATCGTTAGGAGAAAGTGAAACTGCCTCAATATCAAGTAAAGACTTTGCGATTTGTTTTGCCATTTATCTTAACCAACTTTCTTTAATTTCTTTATAACTTTGGACTGGGTCCGTACTCTGTGTAATTGGTCGACCGACAACGATATGTGTCGAACCGTTTTGTCTTGCTTCTTCTGGTGTCGTTACACGTTTTTGATCATCTCTATTCGCATTTTCTAGTCGAATGCCTGGCGTGACTTTTAAAAAGGCTTCGCCAATCTCGTCAGTTATTAACTTCGCTTCTAAAGGTGAACATACGACGCCGTCAAGACCTGCAGATTGTGCTAACTTTGCATAATTTAATACAGCGTCTTCAATGCTTGTTTGAATGTTCTGTTCGTCATGTAACATCGCTTCAGTAGTTGACGTTAGCTGGGTCACAGCAATAATTTTAATATCTGGATTTACGCTACGTAAGCCTTCAATAGCGGCCTTCATCATTTCAGTACCGCCAGCAGCATGCACATTAACTAAGTCAACATCAAGTTTCGCTAGGCCTTCCATAGCTTTCTTCACTGTATTTGGAATATCATGCAGTTTCAAATCTAAGAAAATCGCGTGCCCACGAGATTTAATCTTTTCAATGAGACGCGGACCTTCCTGATAGAAAAGCTCCATCCCAACTTTTACGAAAAGGGGTTCGTCAAATTGGTCTAAAAATGTTTCGACCTTCTCAAGAGAATTAAAATCTAGTGCAATAATTGGTAAGTCTTTCATTATTTTAACACCTCGTGTGTACGTCCTTTTAGGTCGTGAATATGGTTAACTCCAAGCTCGTCTAAGCGTTTCGGTAGTTCGTCGATAATTTCTTTACAAACTAAAGGATTCTGGAAGTTGGCTGTACCTACTGCAACGGCATCAGCGCCTACTGAAATAAAGTCGATAACATCTTGCGCGTTCTGAATACCGCCCATTGCGATAATCGGAATATCAACAACTTGTCTAACTTGATACACCATACGCATCGCAACAGGTTTAATTGCAGGACCACTTAAACCACCTACGACATTATGAATGATAGGTTTACCAGTATTTGCATCAATACGTAAGCCAACTAAAGTGTTGATCATCGTTAAACCGTCCGCATGTTCACTAATCGCTTGTGCCATCTCAACGATATTCGTTACATTCGGCGATAATTTCACATAAACAGGGACTTCTGAAACGGCTTTAACTTGCTTCGTTAACTCACTCGCAACTTCGGGATCAACGCCGAACTGCATACCGCCTTCTTTAACATTTGGACATGAAATATTAAGTTCTAATGCGTGAACGTTCGGTGCTTTAGAAATATGTTCAGCAACATATACGTAATCTTCTAATACAGACCCTGCTACGTTCGCTATAATCGGCGTATCATATTTTTCTAAAGCTTTTAACTCATGTTCAACGATATGATGAACGCCTGGGTTTTGTAACCCAATTGCGTTAATCATACCACTATCTGTTTCCGCAACACGTGGCGTTTCATTACCGTATCTCGCTTCTTTTGTAGCAGCCTTAATCATGATGGCACCAAGTTCGGATAAGTCATAGAATTGACCGAACTCTGCACCAAACGCAAAGCAACCACTTGCAGGCATGACTGGATTTTTAAGTTCTAAACCTGGAATTGAAACATTTAATCGACTCATAAGATGACCTCTCCTTTTTTGAATACGGGACCATCCGTACAAACTTTCACGTAGCCGTTTTCCTCAGGTGTATGACATACACAAGCGTAACAAGCGCCAATGCCACAACCCATGCGTTCTTCTAATGATAGAAAACCGTTTACATCAACTAAGCCCTCGTGATTTGTGATGGCTTTTAACATAGGTTTAGGACCACACGTGTAGTACGTGTCATAATCTTGAGGAAGTGCTGAAATCACGTCTGTAACGAAACCTTTCGTACCGTTCGTACCATCTTCGGTCGCAATGTACGTATCGCCAAGTTCTCTAAATTTCTCTTCGTAAAAGACATCTTTCGCAGACTTGAATCCAAGAACATGAACGGTTTCGATACCGCGCTTATTTAATTGCTTAGAGAGTTCATATAACGGTGGAACACCAATACCGCCACCAACGAGTAACGCCTTGTGCTTCGCTTCATCTACAGGAAAACCGTTTCCAAGCGGCGCTATGATGTCGAGTTCATCTTGTTGGTTGAGTTTCGCAAGTTTTTTCGTACCTTCACCTTCTGCACGAAATAACATTGTAAACGTATCTTGTTCTGAATCAATATCACAAATTGAAATCGGGCGTCTTAACATGTGTAAAGACCCTTCTCCTACTTTAATGTGAACGAATTGACCAGGTTCTTTCATGTTTTTAGTTACAGGTCCTTTAACTTTTAACTCATAAATGCGATCTGCAATTTGACGATTGGAGACTACTGTCATTTTTTCCACCGTTCAATTCCTCCTCTTACATATTTTTCATATCAAATGTAATCACTTCGATAACGTCTGTTAATGCGCTTGCTGTATCAAGTGATGTTAAGCATGGTACGCCGTTCTCAACCGTTGTACGTCTGATTTGGAAACCATCACGTTCAACGAGTTTACCTTTTGTCATTGTATTAATAACGATTTGAACGTCACCGTCTTGAATTTTAGCAAGTAAATCGTGTTCGCCACCGATTTTTTCAACCTTTTCAACAGGGATATCGTTCGCTTCAAGATATTTCGCAGTACCTTCTGTTGCGATAATTTTGTAACCGACGTTTTGTAAACGTTTCGCGATTTTAAGACTTTCTTCTTTGTCTTTATCACTTACTGTGATGAGCACGGTACCATAGTCTTTAACTTCAAAGCCGCTTGCAGTTAATGCTTTGAAAAGGGCTTTTTCTAGAGTTAAATCACGACCCATTACTTCACCTGTTGATTTCATTTCAGGCCCAAGCGTAATGTCGACGTTCTTAAGCTTATTGAAACTGAATACTGGTGCTTTAACGAAGACACCTTCTTTGTAAGGTTGAATACCTTGTTTGTAGCCTGAGTCAGCTAGTTTGTGACCCATAATCGCACGCATTGCTTCTTGTGCCATAGGAATTTCAGTAATCTTACTTAAGAATGGTACCGTACGGCTTGAACGTGGGTTTACTTCTAATACATATACGCCGTCATGTGTTAACACGAATTGGATGTTAATCAGACCAATGATATTAAGGCCTTTTGCTAAACGGATTGTGAAATCTTCAAGCGTATTGATTTCGTCTTCAGTTAACGTTTGCGGTGGATATACCGCAATGGAGTCACCAGAGTGAACACCAGCACGTTCGATGTGTTCCATGATACCTGGGATTACGACGCTTTCACTATCTGAAATCGCGTCTACTTCGATTTCTTTACCTGTTAAGTAACGGTCAACTAAGACAGGATGTTCTGGACTTGCTTTAACTGCTTGATTCATGTAGTTCTCAAGTTCCTTATCGTTATAAACGATTTCCATCGCACGTCCACCTAGAACGTAGGAAGGTCTTACAACGACTGGGTAACCGATATCACGCGCATTCTCAAGCGCTTCTTTCGCTGAAGTTGCCGTCTTACCTTTAGGTTGAGGCACACCAATCTTATTTAAAAGCGCTTCGAATTCTTTACGATCTTCAGCACGGTTTAAGTCTTCTAACGTAGTGCCAAGAATCTTAACGCCGTGACGTTCAAGTTTATCCGCTAAGTTAATCGCAGTTTGACCACCGAATTGAACGACAACACCTTTAGGTTTCTCAAGTTCAACAATGTTCATCACATCTTCGTCTGTTAACGGTTCGAAGTAAAGTTTGTCTGAAATTGAGAAGTCTGTTGAAACAGTTTCAGGGTTGTTGTTCACGATAATCGCTTCATATCCAGCATTTTGGATAGCCCATACTGCGTGTACCGTCGCATAGTCGAATTCAACACCTTGACCGATTCGGATTGGACCTGAACCTAGTACGATAATTTTTTCTTTATCTGAAACGTCTGATTCATTTTCAGTTTCATATGTGCCATAGAAGTATGGTGTCTTAGATTCGAACTCAGCAGCACATGTATCTACCATTTTATATACTGGGAAGATGCTATGTTCTTTTCTTAAATTGTAAACCTCTTCTTCAGTCATATCGAAACGGTGCGCAATCGTTTTGTCGCTGAATCCAAATTGTTTCGCAAAGTGAAGGTATTCAGGATCACCTTTGTGCGCTTTAAGTTGATGTTCGATTTCAATGATGTTTTTAAATTTATTTAAGAAGAAGTAATCCATATCTGTCATGTCGTGAATTTCTTTTAAAGACATACCGCGACGAATCGCTTCACCGATAAAGAAGATACGTTCATCGTCTTGACGTTCGATACGATCTTTAATTTCAGCTAACGTAAATTTGTCGCCATTAGGTAAGCCTAGGTGATGGACACCGTATTCAAGTGAACGAATAGCCTTTAACAGAGACTCCTCGTACGTACGGCCAATCGCCATAACTTCACCAGTTGCTTTCATTTGCGTACCAAGTTGACGAACACCTTTGTCGAATTTATCGAATGGGAAACGTGGAATCTTAGAAATCACATAGTCTAATGCTGGTTCGAAAGCCGCGTAAGATGTACCTGTTACAGGGTTTAACATTTCGTCTAACGTTAAACCAACTGAAATTTTAGCTGCGAGTTTCGCAATTGGGTAACCTGTTGCTTTTGATGCAAGGGCTGATGAACGTGACACACGTGGGTTAACCTCAATGATGTAATAATTTAATGAATATGGATCTAACGCAAGTTGTACGTTACAACCACCTTCAATTTTCAACGCACGAATTACCTTTAACGATACGTCACGAAGCATTTGATATTCTTGATCTGTTAAAGTTTGGCTTGGTGCCACAACAATTGAGTCACCTGTGTGAATACCAACTGGGTCGATATTCTCCATGTTACAAACAACAATCGCGTTATCATTATGGTCACGCATAACTTCATATTCTATTTCTTTATAACCTGCGATTGATTTCTCGATTAAACATTGTGTCGCTGGGCTATATTTCAGTCCGTTAGAAACGACTTCATGAAGTTCCTCATCGTTATAACAAATACCGCCACCAGTTCCGCCTAAAGTAAAGGCTGGACGTACAATTAATGGGTAGCCTACTTCTTCTTTAAAAGCAATCGCTTGTTCAAGCGTGTTTACGATATCACTTTCAGGAACTGGTACGTTCAGTTCAGACATTAAGTTTCTGAATTGTTCTCTATCTTCAGCTTGTTCAATTGATTCTAAAGTTGTACCAAGTAATTCAACATGGTTTTCAGCTAGCACACCACTTTTATGAAGTTCAATTGCCATGTTAAGACCTGTTTGACCCCCTAATGTAGGTAAAAGCGCGTCTGGTTGTTCTTTACGAATGATACGTGCGATAAAGTCATGAGTAAGCGGTTCGATATAAACTTTGTCCGCTACTTCTTTATCTGTCATGATTGTCGCTGGGTTTGAGTTAACTAAGATCACACGGTACCCTTCTTCTTTAAGTGCTAGACAAGCTTGCGTACCAGCGTAGTCGAACTCAGCAGCTTGTCCAATGATGATTGGACCTGAACCAATGACTAATATTGTATTGATATCTGTACGTTTAGGCATGAACATCCGTCTCCTTTTCTTTAAATTCGTTCATCATTTGAATAAAATCATCAAATAAAGGATTTGAATCTGTTGGACCTGGGCAAGCTTCTGGGTGATATTGTACAGAGAATGCAGGTAAAGAAGTATGTTTTAACCCTTCAACAGTTCCGTCGTTTAAAGCAACGTGCGTAATTTCTAGGTCTGTATCTTTAAGAGAATCTTTATCGATCGCATATCCATGGTTTTGACTTGTTAAGGCAATTTTACCTGTAGCTAAGTCTTTGACTGGATGGTTCGCACCACGGTGACCGAACTTCATCTTATATGATGTAGCGCCTTGTGATAGCGCGAATAATTGGTGACCAAGGCATATACCGAAGAATGGAATTTTACCAATAATACCTTTAATCATTTCAACGGCACATTGTACATCATCAGGGTCCCCTGGTCCGTTAGATAACATTACACCATCTGGTGACATGTTTAAGATTGTTTCTGCCGTCGTATCATAAGGTACGACCGTAACGTTACAACCTCTAGCATTTAGTTCACGCACGATATTTTCTTTTTTACCAAAGTCGAGTAAGACAACGCTTAGGCCTTTTCCAGTAGAAATATAAGGTGTCTTCGTTGAAACGCGTTCAACTTGAGTTCTAGGGAACGTCTCTTGCTTTAATGTTTCTACCATTGCTTCAATTTCATCTTTGTTGTCAACGAAAGCTGCCTTTAATACGCCGTATTGACGAATCTTACGAGTAATACTACGTGTATCTACGCCGCTAATACCAGGGATGTTGTTCTTAACGAGGCAATCATGAAGCGTATATTGCGCTCTGAAGTGATTTGGTTGTAAACATGCTTCCTTAACCACAACGCCACTTAAAGTTAAATTTAACGCTTCGAAATCATCACGGTTAATACCGTAGTTACCAATTAATGGATATGTGAACGTGATAATTTGACCTGTGTATGATGGGTCTGAAATCGTTTCTTGGTAACCTGTCATTGCAGTGTTGAATACAATTTCACCTTTAGTTAGATCATCTGAACCTAATTTAAATCCTGGATAGAACGTGCCATCTTCTAAAACGAGATATCGTCTTTCTAACATTCAATTACGCCTCCTGATATTTGATTTCGCCGTCAACGATTGTAAGTACTGGATTACCAAATACGTGTTCACCTAAGAATGGTGTATTTGTTGCTTTAGATTTAAAGTCTTCACCTTTAATTTCATATTCTTGATCTAAATCGATCATTGTTAAGTCTGCAATTTTACCTTCAGCAAGTACGCCATAAGGTAATTTAAATGTTTGAGCAGGTTTAATTGTTAAGTAATCTACTAATTCTTGAAGTGACCAATCTCCATTCTTAACGAAGTTCGTGTAAAGTAATGGGAATGCTGTTTCACTACCAACAATACCGAATGGTGCTTTAACCATTGGTTGATCCTTTTCTTCGCTTGCATGTGGTGCATGGTCTGTCGCGATGCAGTCAATTGTACCGTCTCTTAACGCTTCGATTAATGCGTCGCGGTCTGCTTTACTTCTTAATGGTGGATTCATTTTATAGATCGCGTTGTCGCCTGGCACATCTTCTTCAGTTAATAATAAGTGGTGCGGCGTAACTTCAGCTGTTACTGGGATACCAGCTTTCTTCGCGTCACGAATCACGCGCACACTTTCCTTTGTAGATACATGGCATACATGATAGTGACAACCTGTAGCTTCACTTAATAACACGTCACGTGCAATTTGTACCGCTTCACAAATGTTTGGAATACCTGGGATGCCAAGTTCTTCGCTACGTTTACCTTGATGCATCGCACCGCCGTAAATAAGGCTGTTGTCTTCACAGTGCGCAACGATCGCTTTATCTTGTTTCTTAGCTTCAATCATTGCTTCGTACATCATTTTAGCTTCTTGAACACCTACGCCATCATCTGTAAAAGCAAAGACGCCATTTTCTTTTAAGCTTTCGAAATCAACTAAATTTTTACCTGCTTGGCGTTCTGTAATTGATGCGTAAGGTAACACACGCACTTGTGCAGATTCTTTAATAATTTGATTTAACTTTTCGATATTTTCAACTGTGTCAGGAACTGGTTTCGTATTAGGCATTGGGCAAACTGTTGTAAAGCCACCACGTGCAGCTGCTTTCGTACCAGTTTCAATTGTTTCTTTATGTTCGCCACCTGGTTCTCTTAAATGAACGTGTACGTCGATTAAGCCAGGTGCTACAAATTTACCGTTAGCATCGATAACTTCAGCGTCATTAGGTGCTTCAACGTCCTCACCCATTGCTTTAATCGTTTGCCCTTCGATTAAGATATTTGTTGTCGTTAAGTTATTGTTTTCTAATACTTGCGCGTTTTTAATAAATAACATGATTAGTTCCCCTTTCGATTAATAAGTTGATTTAATACTGACATTCTTAAGTATACGCCGTTTTCCATCTGTTTGAAAATGCGAGCCTTATCGCTTTCCACAAGTTCTGTATCAATTTCTACACCGCGGTTCACTGGTGCTGGGTGCATGATGATTGCATGTTCTTTCATCTTGTTGTAGCGTTCTTTCGTTAAACCAAAACCTTGATGGTATGCTTCCTTACCAAAACTTCCTGCATCTTGATGACGTTCATGTTGCACACGTAACAGCATGACAATGTCAACTTGATCTATATGAGCATCGATGTCGACGTACGGTGCTTTCATTGTGTCATCTTTCCATACATCTGGACTTGAAAACATCACATCCGCACCAAGCTTTTCAAGACTGTGATAATTACTTCTCGCAACACGAGAATTCACAATGTCACCACAGATAAGTACGTTTAAGCCTTCAAATGTGCCGAACTCTTCATAAATCGTCATGAGGTCAAGCAGACTTTGCGTCGGATGCTGACCACTTCCGTCGCCACCATTGATAACCGGGATGTTCAGACCGTCAAGTTGTTCGTAGTACGCGTTGTCGGAGTGGCGAATCACAAGTGCGTTCGCCCCAATACTTTCTAGAGTCTTACACGTGTCGTATAACGATTCGCCTTTTGAAACAGATGACGTGCTCGTTTCGAAATGAATGACGTTCATACCTAACTTCTTCTCGGCCATTTCAAAGCTACATTTCGTTCGCGTTGAATTCTCGAAGAAAAGATTCGCGATATATTTATTACTTAGATTTGGATAATTTGTTGCTTGTTTAAATTCGATTGCCGTTTCAATCAATGAAAAGATTTCGTCTTTCGATAGATGTTCCATAGAAACTAAGTTATCCATGTTATGCCTCCTCGTTTTGTTTCGTGTCTCCTTTTGGCAAAATTAAATTAAGTAGAATACCTGCAGTTGCTGCGAGCGCCATACCTTCGATTTGAAGTTTAATACCTACATGTTGTAGATCAAGTAATAAGTTACCGATACCTACGACTAAGATGACTGAAGCAATAACTAAGTTACGGTTATCCGCAAAATCTACCTTACTTTCGACTAACATTCTTAAACCACTTGCTGCGATTATTCCGAAGAGTAAAATCGACACGCCACCCATAACCGGTGTCGGAATGGATGAAATGAGTGCAGTAAACTTACCGACGAATCCTAGAATAATCGCACAGACCGCAGCGCCGCCGATAACGAAAATACTAAATATACGTGTTATTGCGAGTACCCCGATGTTCTCACCGTACGTTGTACTTGGTGGACCACCAATTAAACTTGCTAGCATCGTTGAAACCCCGTCGCCGATGATTGAACGGTGAAGGCCTGGCTTTTCAAAGAAGTTACGCCCAACAATCTTATTAATAACGAGTTGGTGACCGATATGTTCACTGACCGTAACAAAGACGATCGGAATCATAATTATGATTAGCCCCATATGAATGGATGGCTCATAATCTCTAAATGGTAAGTAAATATCAGGAAACTGTAACCATTTGGCCTTTAAAACCTTTTCAAAGTCGACTATGCCGAGCGTAAGCGACACGATGTATCCAACGATAATACCGATTAGTACTGGGATAAGGCTTAAGAAACCTTTGAAATAACCTTGAACAATGACTGTAACGAGTAACGTTATCATTGCGACAATTAAGTACGTTAAGTTGTAACCTTCCTTATCGCCAGGGTTCTCGAACGTCGCCATGTTAACTGCTACAGGCGCTAAACTTAGACCGATAACCATAATAACTGGTCCGACTACAACTGGCGGAAGTAATCGCATGAGCCAGTTCGTACCGCTCAGCTTGATAATGAGTCCGATAATGACATACATTAAACCACTCATGAAAAGTGCTACTAACATATCACCTAGGCTGTGCGTTTTCAGTCCTGTAATAATTGGCGTTATGAACGCAAAGCTCGAACCAAGGTAAGCCGGGATTTGAGCTTTCGTTATTAAAATATATAATAGCGTTCCTATACCTGAAGCGAGTAGTGCTGATGATACTGGTAATCCTGTTAGAAATGGTACAAGTACCGTGGCGCCAAACATCGCAAATAAGTGTTGTAAACTTAGGAATGCCCACGTAGATGCATTGGGCTTTTCATGGACATCAAGAACAGGTTCAACTGTTCGCTCAAACATATAATCATTCTTCATAACTTTCTTTCCTCTCTCATTAAAAAAGGCCTCTCTACATTTCAGTATGCAAAGAGACCTACACCTATGCGACATGGGTCACAGGTGTATCAAATGCCTTTGTCAGTCTCTCGTACTGAATTAAAAGGGTTTACTTATTCATTTAAATAATCACGACACCGTTCTTCTGGTCGACTTCTTCAAGGTAAACTTCTACAGACTCATCTTGCGCTGTAGGGATGTTCTTACCGACAAAGTCTGCGCGAATTGGTAACTCACGGTGTCCACGATCTACAAGTGTTGCAAGTCCAATCTTCGTAGGTCTTGTGTGGAGTAGAATCGCATCAAGTGACGCTCTAACCGTGCGCCCTGTGTATAATACGTCGTCAATGATGATCACTACTTTATCATTTAAATCTTCTTCAATTTCAAAAGACTTTGATAAATGTTTGTTCGTTCGTGATTCAATATCATCTCTAAAGTTTGTAACATCAATCGTGCCAGTAGGAATTACCTTACCTTCGATACCTTTAATCTTATCTTGAATTCGACGCGCTAGAAATTCGCCACGCGTTTTAATACCGAGTAAGATCAAGTGTTCAGAGCCTTTATTATATTCTAGAATCTCATGGGCAATTCGTGTAACCGTACGATTAATCGCTGCTTCGTCTAATATGACACGTTCAGACATCTTCTCACTCCTAACAAAAAATCCTCACGCCTACTTTGAGACATGAGGATTTAGGTATATGGAAATAAAGATAAGCATACTTATCCCTATAGGTATACACGTATCACGTTTATCATCATGTCTTCAAAGCCTCTCTGGACTTTATTTAAAGACGCTTTCTTTAAATTTACTTTATATTATTTTAACCCTTTTTCGTGTAAAAGTCAAAACGCTGAAGATAATTAATATTGTAACTTTTACATCTTTTGAGTGATTAAGGATGTTGTAGCGGTGATTGTAGATTTAGGTTAGAGAAAATTTTCGGGGCGTGAGGGATTTACAGCGGGGGCGAGTCAAGGTTGGCGACTTTGGATTGGCGAGTCAGGGGTGGTTACTTTTAACAAGGATTTTTTAAGGTGGGACTACAGTTCGGCTTAATAGATGTCCGAACCTTTTTGTTCTAATTTGAAGATGTAGAACAACTTGATGGCGTTATTTAGATGAGGTGAGTCGGCCATTATAAAAAAGCTTAGTACCCTCAGGCGAGGTACTAAGCTTGAATTTTGTAGCATATCATTGTGGTAACGCTAAGGTAATCGCAAATGTCACAAATAGAAGGCCTACAAAAGGAACGATCTTATATACATGATTTTGCTGTCTATGCTTAATTCCAATTGTAATCATCACAATACCAAGAATAAATGAGAACAGCATTAGCCAAAAGCCCATTTAAATCAGTCCTTTCTTAAATTGAAATATAAACTTAAAGTGCTTTTTTAAAGCATTATAAAATCAGTTAAAGACAAATTACGTTGCCTATGTAGCTGGGTAAAATCTTTCGATCCTTTGAAATTATGAAAATGTATAGTTGATTTAAATTTTGACCGACCTCATTCATATTAATCGAATAAGGGACATTTAAAGTGGTATTGTTTAAATTATCTTAGGATACTAGTTGAGTAAATATATAAAATAATTTTAATACCAAGTCTATCTTCAATATATTTCATAAAAATTAAAGAGTCAAATATATGTAATTATTAATTTCTAGGACTATAGTTGTAGGTTTGTGGATGATTCACGGGTTTAAGAGACATGAGTTTTACACGTTTCTGAAGTCTTGTAAATCTAGAGCACTTTCATTTACACGTTTAATAAGTCTTGTAAATTTGAAACTTTATGATTAACACGATTTCTATTTCTTGATAAACTAGCTCTCTAATTTCGCTCTACTTTTTATTAAACCTAACTAAAATCAATATTATCGCTTTATTGTTTTTTTTGTCATAATTCGATTGTTTATAATTAATTACTACAATCCTTAACTATAGTTATCATCCTATCATGACGATGTGCTAAGTCTAGTTCGTGCGTTACAGTAATTAATGTGCTTCTAAACTCTCTATTCATTTCAAATAATAAGTCTACAATACGTGCTTTAGTATCTTCATCAAGAGAAGAAGTTGGTTCATCAGCTAAAATTAAATCAGGTTTCATTATTAAACCTCTAGCTAAAGACGCTCTAGCTCGTTGACCTCCAGAGCATTCCAAAGGCTTCTTTTTTAGAATTCCTTGTATTCCTACCTTTTCAATGACATAGTTATAATGATCGATTAAATTTTGAACATCATTAGATTTAGCATATAAATAAGGTAATTTTATGTTCTTCTCAATGCTTAACGAATTAATCAGTGCGGATTCTTGTAGAATGAATCCCAACTTTTGATTACGTAAAAGTGCTTTTTCTTTCGAACTTAGCCCATTTATATTGTGACCAAATAAGTTATAATTACCATCAAAATCTGAATCAACCAAGCCTATAATATTTAATAAGGTTGTTTTTCCTACTCCAGAGGAACCTGTTATTGAAATACTTTCTCCGTAATCAACCTCTAAGTTAAAGGACTTTAACATAGTTAAATTGTTCTTCTTAAATCTTTTAGAATTTAAAGATAAATTTATAATATGATTCATAGTAATAACCCCTTTGATAGCGGTATTCGCTTAACCTTTAAAATAGATAACTCTACAATAATAATTGATACGAATAAATTAATACCTATAACTACTAATAACGCATACCAATCAATATCTAATAATCCCCAAATATTATAGGTAGCTAAATTGCTCTCTTTATTCACCCAATGTAACCATCGATTATAAGCAATAAGTATAAATAAAATAACTGAGCTAATAGAACTTAAAAATATATAATAAGAGTAATAAACAAATTTTAATCTTTCGTAACTTAAACCTACTAAAATATTCAATATTATTTCTTTAGTGGTAAGGTGGATATATTTAAAGGTATTCCATAAAGCTAACCCTATAATAACTACAAGTATTATTGTAGTTATACAAGAAATCAGAATATATGATTGATAAAAGTTTTCTTTAAAATATGCGTCATTGTCATTTTTGCCATAAAAATTTAAATATATATTATATTTTTCAAAGTATCTTTTTAAACCTTCTACACTTTTATCGTTAGAATCTAGTATTAAAAGATTATGTATGCTATTAACTTTTAATAATTCATTGGAGTCATAAATAAAATTCTGGTTAATTGGTATTACTATTGAAAAGTTTCGATATTCCTTAGTATTAGGAGCTAATTTTAAAGACTTGTAAGAATTTCCTTGTATAACACCTTTGACTTGTAGAGTCACCTCTTTTTCCAAAGTAGGATCTTTTAATTTAAATATAGTATCGAGAGGAAAAAGTTTTTCTAAACTAGCACCGATTAAAACAGGTATAGGATCTTTTGTGTAGTTATTATCATAATTTAGATGTTTTCCTTTTATCAGATCAATTTTATTAAGTCTATAAGCTTCCTTACTAATATATTCCAGATTTATCTCCATATTTTTACTATCTCTAATTCCACTTTTTATTCCATTCACCTCAATAGCATAAGTAAAATTATCATTTAAATGTTTGAATAGTAAGTTTAAATCTAAGTTATTATCTACGCTTTCAAAATTATATTTCGGGTCTAAATTAAATAAGTAATTGTCCTTCTTATTCCATAAAGATACTTCCTTAAGTCCTTGTATATTTAGAATAATAGATCTTACAGTAGTAAAAGCTAGAAAGTTAGCAAAAATTAGTAAAGCGATTAAAGATAAGGTAAATAGAGGACGTTTAATAAATGAATCACTCATGAACTTTTTTAAATACATCATTAACAATCATCATTCCTATACTAATAAAGATATAAATAACTAATATGCCTAATACACTAAAATTTGACAAAAATGGTATATTAAAATAGAGATTAATTAATGATGAAATTGAAAAACTCAACAAAAGTATCATTAAATTTAAACTTATGTGTAAAAGTAAAAGGTTAAACAGGTAATCTCCAACAATAATTTTACATCTAACTTCGGTCGCTTTTCGTCTATTGAATTGATAATGATACACAAGACTGATAAAACTAACTGCTATAATAATTATGTTTTGATAATCAATAAATAAGCTTATATATGATTCTAAAACGATGTAATCCGACCAATCATGTAAACTAATATAAGTAATTAACGAATTCACTATAAGGCAGAACAAGTATATAAATAGAAGTTCAATTACTTCATTTGTACGAAATAGTGATTTACTCATATATTAGCCCACATCCCCTTTTATAATAAACTTTCACAATACATCTACCATTCTAAGTATTAGATCTTGAATTACATATTTTAATTATATAATTGCCTATAACTATTTTGTCAACTTATTTTTAACGTATTTTTTATAGATAATATAGCCAATTATAACTCTTTGCATTTTTACCCCTTAACCCAAAAAAGCACAAACGCCAATCAACGTTTGTGCCTCTTTCATTAACTAAGCTTCACCTTTATCCAAGTCTTGAAGGATTTCTTCAAAGTAAGTTGGAAGTGGTGCAATCTTTTCAATATATTCATTTGTTTTAGGATGGTTGAAACCAATCGTCGCCGCGTGTAAGGCTTGGCCGCCAATATCCATCGTTTTCTTAGGTCCGTACTTCGGATCACCTACTAACGGATAACCGATATATTTCATATGAACACGAATTTGGTGCGTACGACCTGTCTCTAAGCGACATTCAATTAACGTATAATTTTTGAAACGTTGTAGCACATCGAAGTGTGTAATCGCATCACGACCGTCGTCTTCAACAGCCATCGCCTGACGATCGTTCTTATTACGACCAATAGGTGCGTCTACCGTTCCATAATCATGAGGAATTACCCCATGTACTAAAGCCACGTATTTACGCGTTACAGTTTTATCAACGAGTTGATCAACAAGTGAACGGTGCGCGATATCATTCTTCGCAACCATTAATAAACCTGACGTGTCCTTATCAATTCGGTGTACAATACCAGGTCTAATTTCACCATTAATACCTGATAAATCCGTCATTTGATACATCAAACCATTCACTAACGTATTAGAATAGTGTCCTGGCGCTGGATGTACCACCATACCCTTAGGTTTATACACGATTGCCACATCTTCATCTTCAAAATAAATATCTAAATTTAAATCTTCTGGTAAGATGTCCGCTTCAACCGTTTCCTTTTCAGAAACAACGATTCGATCATGTTCCTTAATTTTATAATTAGATTTAACAGCTTTATCGTTAACTTTAATAAGTTCTTCTTTAATTAAATCCTGAACTTGGCTACGTGACCATGCATCATTTTGTTCAGGTAAAAACTTATCGATACGTTGTAAATGATGCTCTGAATCTACAGTAAATTCATGTTGTGCCATCTTATTCCTCCTTTTTACTATGAAAAGCATCGATAGCTAACATAATAAGTATTAGTATAACACCAATGGTTAAGCTTGAGTCTGCAACATTAAAAATAGGAAAATCATATCCAAAGATGTATGTATCGATGAAATCAACCACTTCACCATGTATAATACGGTCAATAAAGTTACCAAGCGCACCTGCGAATAATAAACTTAAAGCAAGCTGCATACCTGGCTTATATTTACCCTCTTTAATGAAAAAGACGATTAAGAATACGAGTACTGCAAGCGTTACGATATAGAAAAACCACATTTTGCCACTCAAAATTCCCCATGCAGCACCATCATTTCGATGTGATGTTATATGTAAAAAACCTGGAATTACTGAAAACGAGTCTCCAATTTTCATTGAACTTGAAACAATAAACTTCGTAATTTGATCTAAGATTAAAATTACCAAAATCGTAGGAATTACAAGCCCAAAGTAATATGCCTTTTTCATTTTTGTCCTCCTAATACCAACATCTAAAATACAAGTTCTATTATATATCACCCTAATTCAGAAAAAAAGCCATGGACATAGGACCACTCATGGCATAAAAGCTCACAAGCGATATATCGTTCGTTAACGTAAACTTCAAAGCCTTTTAAACAAATGCTTTCTTAATTTACGTTTAATCGAACAAAAGTCCTTATCCATGGCATCATTTTATTAATAGCTGTGATATTCAAGCCTCGTGCTTAGACATACACGCAAGAATATTTGCGTTTTTCGAAGTCTCATCGCACTATAAAAAACGCATTAAGCTTCGCTCATCACGAAAACTCATCGCACTTCGTGAATACACCTAAAACGCAAAAATCACATCGCGTTTCGTAAAAAGCATCACGCCTCGTCAAACACTTACAAAATTAAAGCGTGCTCACAACTTCTTGACAGCGTGGACATAGGTTCGTAAGTTCGCCTACTGAACCAAGAGACGTTGCGTAGTTCCAACATCTTTCACATTTTTCGCCATCAGCATGCTCAATTTTGATATCACCATAATTGTAAGATGTTCCGCCATCAACTTGATCTTCAAGCTCAACTTGAGAAACGATAAATAATTGATGTAAATCGTCAAAGTCTTTTAAGAATGAAAGTGTGTCGAATTGATCATTACCACTCATCACAACTTTAGCTTCTAATGATTTACCAATTACTTTTTCATTACGAGCAACCTCTAATGCACGGTTAACATCATCACGAAGTTTCATAAATGTAGACCATTTTTCAAGAAGTGCTGAATCAACTTCCTCTTTAACAGGGAAATCTGATAAGTGAACACTTTCCTCTTCAACGTGTTCCGTATGAGACCAAACTTCATCTGTTGTATGCGGGATGATTGGTGCTAATAACTTCGTCATATTTAAAAGAATTTGATATAGAACTGTTTGCATACTACGACGTTTTAACGCATCTTGCTTTTCAATGTATAAGATATCTTTACCATAATCTAAGTAGAAGTTACTTAATTCAACATTGATAAAGTTTTGGATTTCTTGATAAATATCTAGATAATCATAGTTATCATAGTTATCAATCGTATGCGCAGTAAATTCTCTTAAACGATTTAATAAATACTTATCTACTTCTAAAAGTTCACTTTCAGAAATAGCGTCTGTATTTGGATTGAAGTCATTTAAGTTACCTAGCATAAAGCGTAACGTATTACGGATCTTACGGTATACATCAGCAGTTTGCTTTAAGATTTCATCAGAAATACGAACGTCAGCTAAATAATCCACCGAACTTGCCCATAAACGTGCAATGTCAGCACCTTTTTGTTTAACAATCTTATCCGGAACAATGACGTTACCAAGTGATTTACTCATTTTCTTACCATCGCCGTCCATAACGAAACCGTGAGAAAGTAACATCTTATAAGGTGATACGCCACGTGTAGCTACAGACGTTGTGATAGAAGAGTTGAACCAACCACGATATTGGTCACTACCTTCTATATAAAGATCAGCTGGGTAAGATAATTCATCGCGACCTTCTAAAACAGCACGGTGAGAAGAACCTGAGTCGAACCAAACGTCCATGATATCTTCTTCTTTCGTGAATTCACCATTCGGGCTACCTTCATGCGTGAACCCTTCTGGTAAGAGGTCCTTCGCTTCACGCTCAAACCAAACGTTAGAGCCATGTTCTTCAAATAAATCTGCAACATGGTTAACTGTTTCTTTAGTCATGATGATGTCGCCATTTTCAGCATAGAATACTGGTAGCGGTACACCCCAAACACGTTGTCTTGAAATTACCCATTCACCACGATCACGAATCATGTTGTAAAGGCGTGTTTTACCCCATTCAACTTTAAACTTCGTATCATCGATTGCATCTAAGATATCTTGACGCACTTTATTAATAGATGCGAACCATTGTGGTGTAGCACGGAAGATAACAGGTTTCTTCGTACGCCAGTCATGAGGGTAACTATGCGTAATAAATTCTAATTTTAATAAAGCGCCTTTTTCTGTAAGTAAATCTGTTACTTCCTTATTCGCTTTATCATAGAACATACCTTCAAATTGACCCGCTTCTTCAGTAAATACACCTTTATCATCGATAGGTGAAATGACATCTAAATCATATTTTTGACATACGAAATAGTCGTCTTCCCCGTGTCCAGGTGCAGTATGAACGACACCAGTACCAGCGTCAGTTGTAACGTGATCACCATGGATAACTAATGAAATACGGTCAATAAATGGATGTTTTGCTTCAACATATTCTAAATCCTTACCGTTATAGTCTTTCTCACGAACGATAGACTCTTTATCCCATTCTAATGCTTCAGCAACTTCATCCACTAAAGCTTCTGCGATAATATATTTCTCGCCGTTAACGTTCATTTGCACATAAGTTAATTCAGGACTTACCGTAATCGCTACGTTTGAAGGGATAGTCCATGGTGTAGTCGTCCAAATAATGAATTTAGCTTCTTCATCAACGACACCTTTACCATCTTCCACATCAAAAGCCACATAGATAGACGGTGAGCGTTTATCATGATACTCAATTTCAGCTTCAGCTAAAGATGACTCACTTGAAGGTGACCAGTAAACAGGTTTCTTACCTTTATAAATTAAGCCTTTATCAGCCATTTCACCGAATAAACGAATTTGAGCCGCTTCATATTGAGGCGTTAACGTGATATAAGGATTATCGAAATCACCATTAACACCTAAACGTTTGAAGTCTTCACGTTGACCATCAATTTGTTTACGTGCGAAATCCTCACATTTCTCTCTAAATTCAGCAGTAGACATCTGCTTACGGTTAACACCTTTTTTCGTTAATGCTTGTTCGATTGGAAGACCATGCGTATCCCAACCTGGAACGTAAGGTGCATAGTAACCTTGCATTGATTTATATCTTACAATAAAGTCTTTTAACATTTTATTTAAAGCATGACCCATGTGTAAGTTACCATTCGCGTACGGCGGACCATCATGTAAAATGAAATGCGTATTGTCTTTGTTCTTTTCTAGTAATTTGTTATAAATATCTTTCTCTTTCCACTCTTCTTGCAATTTAGGTTCTTTGTTAGGTAATCCTCCACGCATTGGAAAACCTGTCTTTGGCATTAATAACGTTTCTTTATAATCCATTTTATTTTACACTCCTTTAAATAAAAAGAACTCTAAGTTCAATTAACAGGGACGATGTAATCGCGGTACCACCCTGATTAACTCAACTTAGAGCTCTCTCATTCTTTATCATATTTATTCGTTACAATGTAGTGATACCAATAAGGATATACGCTAGGCTTCCACCGTCCCTAACTCGCTAAAGTATATGTAACTTATTGACGCGTCTACATTATTTCGTTTCGTTTTTAGCCTCATCATTAGAAGCATTAGCTTGTTCAGCAGCCTGTTCACCATCTGGTTGTTGTGCTTTCTCGTCTTCAGTTAAATCTTTGTCATTGAGATGCTTAATATTTTCTTCAGACACAGACTGTGCATCTAAATCATAATTAAGCAAGTACTCCCAATCATCAGATTTTAATAAATCAAGTTGCGCTTCAACTAACATTCTAAAACGTGATCTAAAGATTTTAGATTGGCGTTTCATATCTTCTGTTTGAAAAGACAAGCGACGTGCCTTTTCAATCGCATCATTCACAATCTTATCATGTTGCACCTTAGCATCTTGAATGATGGCTTCAGCTTCTTTTTGAGCTGAAGCTTTCGTTTCTTCACCAGTGCGCTGCGCCATAAGTAGCGCTTCGCCGATGGACTTTTCAACATCTTTAAATGATTGAATATTCGTTTCTTTATCTTCAAGCACTTTATTAAGTTGCTCTTTATCTTTATTTAAACGTGTGATCTCTTTACTAAGTTGTTCGATATAACTTTTAACTTCAACTGGGTCTAATCCATTTTTCGCTTTGGAAAATTCTTTATTTTTAATTTCACTCGGTGTAAAAGGCATCCCATATCCTCCTTCATCATACACTATTTAAACATTGTTTCATAGGTGATGTGTAATTTATCTTTTTTAGTACGGTGACCAATTTCTGTAACTTTGGCACGTCCGTACCCTTGAATGGACAGTAAATCACCTTCGTCTAATTTAAAAGCTACATCTTCGATAATCGTATGATTGACTTTCACACGCTTTTTCTCGATTAAAGCTTTCGCAATACCTCGTGATTTACGAATCATATCTTTTAATACAACATCTAAGCGCATCGCACTCACCGTTGCCGTCTGGACTTTCCAATTCTCTTTAGATTGTATCATATCTTCAAGCGGAATAGAATTAAGTTTTATTGAGGCATTGCGGATACGTGTTAGTTCAAACATAATAAAAGATTCTAATTGTTTTGTCAAAACAAATTGTAGCCGATCACCGACTAATATATCGCCAATTTGTTCACGCTCAATACCTAAAGACATCAATGTTCCAAGTATATGTTGATGTTGGATCGTAACGAATTTTTTAGGATAATCGATGTCGATTAAACTTAACTCGAAGTCGTCTATTTGAGGTTCATAATAATCAGGCGTTATTAAAGCACGTTTACGTTCACTATCCCTACCGCCTTCAAAATAAACCTTCAAATCTTGATAACTACCTGTAATAACTTCTAAGATATATTGCCCCCGAGGATCTAGAAAGTGAGTTAACACAGGTGCATAATTACGTTCAGCTTGTAAGCATTTATCAATACACGTATCTATAAAGGGTGCTTCTTCTTTCCTAAAGTGTTGATAAATATCCAATGTCTTACGCTCCATTCTTTAAAAAGGAGCGAGATAGAAGTGTTTAAGACTTCTAACCTCGCCCTTGATATTCGAAATGAGGCCGGGACATAATACTACAATTCCCTTAAACAGCATGCTTTCCTGTAAAGTTCAACTCGAATTTTTAATTCGTTAGTTGAACTTACAAAGAAGCTTTCGCTTCTTTGTTCATTACATTGAAAAGCCCCGGCTTCCATAACTTGATAATTTGCTTGCGCAAATTTCTGTGCCGGGGCCCCGCCCTCTGAGTCATCTGTTTTGAGAATTGTAGGAAATAAAGCTTAATTGCCCTATTTAACGACTAATGTCCCAGCCCCCTATACATGAAACACTTTCATGCTAGATAAAATAGTGAGGCCTAAGATAGATATCCTAGACCCCTTTCAACTCAAATATTTAAAACATCATAACTAAAATATAATTGAATATACTTTGTAGACCTTTCATAAAGAAATGTACTACCACAATAGCTACCAATGAAGAAATATCAATCATACCAATTGGTGGAATGATCTTTCTAAATGGTTCTAAATAAGGCTCGTACATCTTAGCCATAAATTCTCCAAACTTCGAATCTCTTGCGCCTGGTAACCAAGACATAAAAATATATACAATTAAGCCATAATAGTAAATTTGAGCTATAAAAATGATAAATTTAAATATCGTAACTAATAAGTCCATACTCATTTTATACTAACCTCTAATCTCTTGGGTGATCATACTCATACGATTCAATCTGGTCAGTAATCGTACCTGCAACCTCAACATTGTCAGGTGTACATAAGAAGATATCTTGACCAACTCGTTGGATGTCCCCACCAATTGCATAAACAGTACCACTTAAGAAGTCAATAATACGTTTAGCAGAAACATTATCGATACGTTGTAAATTCACTAACGTTGCACGACGGTTTTTAAGTTCATCTGCAATATCTTGCGTATCAGAGAATACACGTGGTTCAAATAAGCACATTTTAGAACTTTCTTGTACGTTTTGATATTGATCTTGGTTCATATTTACCACATTCCTTGTCTGGTGGTTAGATGTACCTTGTTGAGATACATTTAATCTTGAAGTTTGTTTTTTTGGAACTGACTGAAGTGAATGCGCTTTATTTGAAGATTGTTTATGATTCTTACCTTGATTCGTAGTGTTTGATTTCGGTTTCTGTTTACGTTCATTTTTAGCTTCTTCGTCACGTCTTTGCTGTTCACGTCGTTCACGTTGTTCTCTTTCTTCTACAACTTCATCCTCTTCTTCCATTACGAAAAAACCATTAAATAAATCTTTGATAGCCATGGATTCACTCCTCTTTTCCTACTAAACTTGTTCCAATTCTAACATATGTAGCGCCTTCTTCGGTAGCAATCATGTAGTCATTACTCATACCCATTGATAATTCAGTACATGGCGCGTGCGCTAATCCGAGTGCTTTTATTTCATCGCGTTTATGTCTTAATTTACTAAATATTTCTTTCAATTCTGCTTCATCATCCGTATAAGGTGCCATCGTCATTAAACCTACAACTTCAATTTTCGAATAGTCACCTAACATTTTGATAAAGTCCTCTACTGCATCGAGCTCTAATCCATGTTTAGAAGCTTCGCCAGATACATTCACTTGAACAAAGCATTTCACAACATCGTCTGCTCTTTTTTCAATCTCTTTCGCTAAACTCTTGCGATCTAATGCGTGTAAGTAGTCGACATCATTAATCACTTCTTTAACCTTACGAGATTGAAGTGAACCGATAAAGTGCATCACGCTATCTTCAGGTAATGCTTTTTTCTTCTCTAAAAAGCCCTCTATGCGGTTCTCGCCAAAGTCTCTGATACCTGCATCATAAGCACTTTGTGCACGCTCTATTGTAACATACTTCGTAACGGCAATCACGCGAGGTTCATTCGAAGTAAGTTCAGTATTATGATGTTTTGTAAGATTCTTTGAAATATTTGTATAATTCTCTTTAACGTTCATTTAATACACCTCATTTACTTTTGACCTATAAAAGCGAGCATTCTACCTGTTTGTCCTTTTTCTAAACGATACGAAAAGAAATCATCTCGCATCTCAGTCGTTGTAAGATGTGTGACATCAATATTTGATTCAGGTACACCTTTATAGATACATAAAAGTTGATTTGCATGCTTTAAATCTATTCCATAACGATCTTCATCACGTTTATCAATATACGCATTTACATCAATTGGTAGCGCCTCAAATTGGGATTTAATGTCCGCATTAATTTCGTAACTATTAGATGTCGCAGGACCAATGACAACGTGTAAATCATCGAGATTAAAATCAATTGCATCTATCATATTACACACAATTTGACTTACCGTACCACGCCAACCAGCATGAGCAAGTCCAACGTAGTGATGCTTTTCACTATAGAAATAAATAGGCACACAATCCGCATAACACATCGTTAACAACACGTCTTGATCATATGTATAGATACCATCGATGCCGTGTAAGTCATCAGTGAGTTCTCTAATATTGATACCACGATGCGCGCGTGTAACTTCTTGAATGTGATTTTGATGCGTTTGAATGGGAAAGACCCAGTTTTCGACATCAAATTGAATCTCGTTCGCAAGCATGTCTTGATGTTGCGATACGTTGTTACGATCGTCATCTATGTATCGCGCCATGTTAAAGCTATCTTTAGGGTAAGCACTAAACCCACCCTGTCTTGTTGTCATCCCAATTGTAACATGATTCAGACATTTGTCTTCATATGCTACGTGATGTTGATGATATTTAAACTTTTCCATTGATATCCACTCCACTTTTTTAAAAGACACCGACCTAACGCGTGACATTATAAAAATAAGGTCTAACAAAGTCAATATAACTTGAACACCTCATCAGTATCAAGCAGTATGACGCGCATACCTGACTTTCTTAGACCTCTTTATTTAACCAATCGTTAAAAGGTAATTCGTATGATTAACGTCTAGTTCTTCTAGAACGTCTTTCTTCTCTGTTACGAATGAAGCTTGGAATATCATCTTCATTAGTAGAAGTGCTTCTAACATCACTTGCTGGTTCTTGTTGATTAGAAGGTGCTTGATTACGGTTAGAAAGACTTTCTTCTTGTTTAGCTCCAGTAACACTTGAACCAAATCCAGTGTTAGATTGTTTACGAGCGTGAGTTGAAGGTTTGTCTTCGAAACCTGTAGCGATTACAGTAACAACAATTTCATCTTGAAGTTCAGGGTTGATTACTGTACCAAAGATCATGTTTACGTCTTCATCAGCAGCATCTTGTACGATGTCTGCAGCTTCTTGAGCTTCAAATAGTGATAAAGATTCGCCACCTGTGATGTTCATTAACACACCTTGTGCGCCAACGATAGATGTTTCAAGTAATGGTGATGAAATTGCTTTCTTAGCAGCTTCAACGGCACGGTTTTCACCAGAAGAAACACCGATACCCATAAGCGCTGAACCTTGGTTAGACATGATTGTTTTAACGTCTGCAAAGTCAAGGTTAACTTCACCAGATACAGCGATTAAGTCTGAGATACCTTGAACACCTTGGCGTAATACGTTATCTGCTTCTTTGAATGCTTCCATCATTGGTGTAGATTTATCAACGATATCTAATAAGCGGTCGTTAGGGATAACGATTAATGTATCTACTGCAGCTTTCATTGATTCAACACCAGCAGCAGCTTGTGTTTGACGTTTACGGCCTTCGAAACCGAATGGACGTGTAACAACACCAACAGTTAATGCGCCCATTTCTTTAGCGATTTTAGCAACAACTGGTGCAGCACCTGTACCAGTTCCGCCACCCATACCAGCTGTTACGAATACCATGTCCGCACCTTGGATAGCGTCTTCGATTTGTTCACGTGATTCTTCAGCAGCTTTTTTACCAATTTCAGGGTTAGCGCCTGCGCCTAATCCACGTGTTAATTTTTCACCAATTTGGATTTTAGACTCAGCTTTAGATAAGTTTAAAGCTTGACCATCTGTATTGATTGAAATAAATTCAACATTGTTCATACCATGATCAATCATGCGGTTTACAGCGTTGTTACCGCCGCCACCTACACCAATTACCTTTAAAGTAGCTAAATGATTAAATCCTTGTTCAAATTCTAACATTTATATTTCCTCCTAATCTTTGTGGCTCGTTAATCAAACAGTGATCTCATTAATTTTTTGAACTTGCTTTCTTCTTGACCATTTTGTCCTGACTCTTGATTGTCGTACGTTTCATCTTCGTTATATGTACGTGATTCAGTGTCCTCGTCGTGATGTTTTGTTTCTTTTTGTGATGGTTTATTTGGTTTCTTCTTAAACCACTGACCATAAACACTTGATTTACTTGATTGTTTAGGTTCATTTTCAATAACTTCTTCTTCTATTTCTTCGTTATCATGATTACTTATTGTAACATATTCTAATAGCTCATCGAAAGTAATACTACTAGAAATCGTTGAAATAGCAGAACTAAATTCTGGTTTTCTGACACCCATTTGTGAAGGTGTGTGAATACGTACTTTTTCGTTAACCATATCAAGTAATAATTCTTTAACACCTAATAGGTTAGCAGAACCACCAGTGATAATAAACCCACCGTTAACGCGTGTTAATTGTAGTTCTTTTAATAAATCGAACACTGTGAAGAAGATTTCTTCAACGCGTGCTTCGATGAAATCACTTAATTCTTTTTGAGTGAATTCCGCTTTTTTATCACTATCGATTTGTTCAACTGTAAATACATCTTGGTCTGATGCTGAATCATAGAAAGCATGACCATATTGTTGCTTAATCTTTTCAGCAGTCTCAACTGAAGTATTTAAGCCTTGTGCGATGTCTTCAGTGATATGACGACCAGCCATTCTAATGCTTTCTGCATCAACAAGTTCGCCTCTTTCATAAAAAGCAACTTGCGTAAGGTCTTCACCAATATCAATCACACATGCACCAAGTTCTCTTTCAGTTGGAGTTAAGATTGATTTGTAGTTGTATGAATCAGAAAATACATCTAATACATCAACGCCACAAGATTCGACACATTTAATTAAGTTGATAAGAATTGATTTATCAATGGCAATCGCGCCAGATTCAACTTTAAGAGAATGTCTTGCGACAATTTCTTTTGGATCTGAAACTTCGTTTGTACCATCTACAATAAACTTAATTGGGAATGTGTTTACGATTTCCGTCTCTGGTACGCTATTATCTTGACGAATGCCTTCTAAAACTTGTTCAATGTGCGTACCATCTAATTCAGTGTCTTGATGGAATTCAATTTCATTTTCACCATCAAAGATTTCAGTACCGACAATCGGCAATTTAAGAAATACTTCTTTAATATCAATTCCAGACGCGATAGATGCTTTTTTAATTGTATCTTTAATCGCTTGTCTAGCGATATCAAAATCATCGATCATTCCGTTTTTAATGCCGGATGTATAGGTTTGACCTGTACCTATCACATTGATTCCATTATGAAACTTTTCGCCTACTATTGTTTTTATACTTGATGAACCGATATCTATGCTCACATAGTAATGTTCTTCCATAGATAGGCACCTCCCTGACAATTACTATTCATCATTACGCTATGTTAAGTTTACAATAACAAACTTTTAATGTGAACTATAAAGCCAATTAAATACAATATTTTTTGATTATTGTCATTTCATGGTTATTCTTTATTTTGTTCACTATTGTTGTTTTCTTTGTTTTTTTGGTCTTTTTCTTTAGAATCGCTTTCTTTCGAACCATCTTTTTTAGCTTTGTCTTCTTTTTTCTTAACTTGAGTATCTTGCTTAATTTGATTTAAAGCGTTCTGAAGTTCATCTTTAGCTTCCGTTTCAGCTTGAGTTTTCGTTTTAACTTCCTTGTCTGTTTCAGAACCACCAGATGATGCTTTGATATTTTCGTATGGAATGAAAGTTGCGCCAACAGATAAATCAATAAAGCCATCTTGTTTCAACTTGCCTGATTCATCTTTTTCTAAAGCATTAGACATTTTAGGATAATACTTCATTTTATCTGCGATTGTCGTAATTTCACCAACAACTTGCAAATTATCTTTCATAAATAAATTAATTTTATTTTGTTTGGTTGCTTCTGGTTGATAACTTACTTCAGAAATTAAACTTCTAATATTAGGTTTCATTTCTGATAAGGCTTGAGCAATACGGTCTCTTTTCTCACCTTGGAACCCTTCAAGTACAGGTACATTTGTAGGTAACTTATCTTTATAGTCTTTAAGCATGCCGCCATTTTCAAGTAATGGCACGTACTTATCTTTATGCTTAACTAAACCAACCACATCATACTCATTTACATTAACCTTCAAGGTATTCGGCAATGATTTTTTCATTTCGGCGTCCTTAACCAAGTCATGATCTTTTATCTTTTGCTCAGTTTTACCTGCATCGAACGTATACATACGTGCGTTATTTTTAACGTCCAATTGATCTTCGATGTATGACTTAGATACGAAATGATTACCTTTAATTTCAACATTTGAAATCTTACTTAAAGGCGTGAACATATATATGAGTATTAGACCTACGATAAATAACAGACCAAGAATGATGCCAAGTTGAATTTGTTTACGGCGTTTTCTTTGTTTGCGTCTTTTTTCTTTAATGTAATCATTATTTATAGGTTTTACACGATCAGCCAATTTAGTCACACCCTTTAATTTGATGGCAAGTTACTGTAAAAGCTATCGATAAATGATTGGCCACGCTCTTCAAATGTGCCATATTGATCCCAACTTGCACAAGCTGGCGATAATAGTACCACATCATTTGGTTCAATCACATCTTGTAACTTATCTACAGCGTCCTTAACATCTTGTGCTTGAATCACGTACTTACCTTGACTTTCACCAAGTTTCGTAAACTTCTCTTGCGTTTGTCCAAATGTTACCATGACGCGAACATTATCCATATATGGTATCAGCTCATCGAAGCCATTACCACGATCTAAGCCACCGCAAAGCCATATAATTGGTTGATCAAACGAACTTAAAGCAAATTGAGTCGCAAGCGTATTCGTCGCTTTTGAATCATTATAATACTTATTCATTCGATTTGAACCAATGTATTGAAGTCTATGATCAATACCTGAGAATGTCGTTAACGTCGTATTGATAGATTTAATTGGAACACCCGCTAATATCGCTGCGAGCACTGCAGCCAGTATATTCTCTAAGTTATGCTCCCCTGGCAATACAATATCATCTTTGTGAATAATTCTCATTTGGTTATAAACAATATATCCGTCTTTTACATAGATGCCATCCACTTCTTGTTGTGTTGAAAAGTAAAGCACTTTGGACTTAATTTGATCCGCTTCAATTAAATGACGTTGGTTATAATTAAAAATTAAATAATCATTTTCATCCTGATTCTGATAGATACGTTTTTTAGCGTTCTGATAATTTTCTTGTGTTTCATGATAATCAAGGTGAGCTGAATAAATGTTCGTAATAATCGCAATATGTGGTTTATAAGTCTTCGTGCCTAATAATTGGAACGATGACAGTTCAGTAATCATATAAGCGTCAGACTCAACCTCTTCTGCAACCTTAGAGGCTACAACACCAATGTTACCAGAAATATGGCCTGTTACACGGCTTGTTTTAAACATGTCACCAATTAAAGATGTTACTGTTGTTTTACCATTGGTACCTGTAACACCAATAATAGGTGCTTCAGAAATAAGGTAGCTTAGTTCAACTTCTGTTAAAATTTCCAAGTCCTTCTCAATGGCCTTTTCAAGAATAGGAATATGGTAAGGGATGCCTGGATTCTTAACAATAATCGGATCGTTATCTAATAAAGTTAGCGGATGTTCATCATCCACAACAGTAATGCCCTTACTCTCTAAATCGATTTTAAATGGATCGTTCGTTAAATCTTTGCCATCGTTAACCGTAACTTTGGCACCTAATCTATGTAACACTTGTGCCGATTCATAACCGCTCTTTGCTAAACCTAATACTAATACCTCTTTATCTCTAAGCCCTTGATAATCCTTCATTTTAGTTCACTCCTAACCATAGACCGATTAAGCCTGAAATTAAACCAACAGTCCAGAATACAATAACGACTTTCCATTCACTCCATCCACATAATTCAAAGTGGTGATGTAGTGGACTCATCTTAAAGATACGTTTACCAGTTAATTTAAATGAAGTAACTTGAATCATGACAGATAACGTCTCAAGTACGAATACTAAGCCAACAAAGATTAATGTAATTTCTTGGTTCAACATAATTGAGATCGTTGCGAAGATACCACCTAGTGCTAAGCTTCCTGTGTCCCCCATAAATACTTTAGCTGGGTTTAAGTTATAAGGTAGGAAACCAAGTAATGCGCAAACCATGATGATACAGAAAGTTCCAATTGCTGGTTCATTTAAGATAAAGCTCATAATTGCATAAATTGTAAAGCCAATGATTGATAAACCAGTTGCTAGACCATCTAAACCATCTGTTAGGTTCACCGCATTTGAAAAGCCAACTTGCCAAAATACAATAAATACAACATAGAAAAATGATAAAGGTAAACTTACATCAGTAAATGGAATATTAATGCTTGTTGAGAATTTAAAGACATTAAATAACACACATACAATGAAGAAAATGACTGCAATTGCAATTTGTGCTAAGAACTTTTGCTTACTTGTTAAACCTTGGTTGTTCTTTTTAACAACGATAATGTAATCATCGATAAATCCAATAAGACCAAATCCAATCGTTACAAATAATAGTAAAAGTAATGGGTTTGGATAAGGCATGATCAAACTTGCGATTATCGTCGTGATGATAATACTAATTAAGAATGTTAAACCACCCATAGTAGGTGTTCCGGTCTTTTTCATGTGACTCTGAGGGCCTTCTTCACGAATACTTTGGCCGAACTTCATGCGTTTTAGTGTCGGTATTAAGATTGGTACTAAAATAAGTGTAATGATTAATGCAATTGCGCCTAAAATGTATGACATAGTTGGTCTCCTTTTTATATTATTTTTCGACGTTTCATTTCATTATTTTTAGATTAAAAAGAGTGACGAGATTTATAAGCACTTGGCTTTAGACTATTTGTATGCCAAACCCTAATCCCGTCACTCCATCATTCATACAGTTCTTTCTATGCTGTTATTCATCTGACTTACCATTGGTGTTCGGTGCTTCTAATTTAACTTCAATTTTTGCGTCATCTTTCAGTATTTGACCTTGTGAAATCGATTGGTCACTAACGTAACCGCTACCTTTCGTTTTAACGTGAATGCCTGTTAATTGTTCAAATGCAACTAGTTGTTCTTTCGTCCAACCTTTCATGTTAGGCATTGTTAAATCTTTATTCGTCATTAACATGACATTTGAATTTGGTAACAGTTTCGTATCGCCTTCAGGAACTTGCTTTTCAATCTTATCGCCGCCACCAATCACAGTTGCATTGACACCTTGACCTTTTAAGGTATCTTGGGCTTTTTGAACAGATTGACCAGCAACACTTGGTACTTTCTTATAATGAGGTTCGTTTGCTTCATCTTGCTTATTACCAACATTTAAATACTGAAGTGTATTCTTCATAACTGGCTTGAATAATTTACTTACACCCATTTCATATGCTTCTTGGTCATTTTGTTGCGCGAGACTCATACCTGAATAAATAAGTATTTCAGGATCTTTACTTGGCGCATGACCGATGAAACTTACAAAGTATGGGTTGTCGCCTTCTACGTAACCACCATTTTCAGGGTCGGAAACTTGGGCTGTACCAGTTTTACCAGCGATATCATAACCGTCGACTCTGTAGTTTTTAGCTTCTGCTTTTTCATTATTAACAACATTATCAAGTTGTTTCATTGTCTTATCAGCAGTTTCTTCAGTAATCGGTTTACCAATAACCTTTTTACCTTGATTAAAGTATGTCTCATCTTTAATTGGGTTCGTTACTTTATTAACTATAAATGGTTTCAACATATTACCTTTATTTAATACAGCTGATTGAGCTTGAATCATTTGGATAGGTGTCACTGTTGATGATTGACCAAAAGCAGATGTCTTTTGTTGTAATTCGTCTTCCCAAGCAATGTTGCCCTCAGGTTCTGAATCAAAGACACTGTCTGTTTTCTTACCAAATCCAAATTTCTCATACCATGACTGCATCTTGTCGGCGCCGACTAGATCTTGAAGTTTCATCATTAATACGTTTGAAGAATACATGAAACCTTCTTTCATCGTAATCTTGCCCCAACCTTCTTTATTCCAGTCATAGATCTTATGACCATTGATTTCCATGCTACCTGAATCATATTTTTCATCAGGTTTGAACTTACCTTCTTGGATAGCTGCGGCTAGTCCAAATACTTTAAATGTAGAACCTGGTTCATATGTCTCTTGGAATAAATCGTTTTGCCATTTCTTACCGAAGCCTTCTCCAGTTTCTGGATTGAACGTTGGTCTTTGACTGTATGCAAGAATTTCACCAGTATCAGCATCCATGACTACGGCAAAGATATCTTTAGGTTGATAACGATTAACCATGTCATCTAAAGCACGTTCTACAAATACTTGTATGTTTGAATCAATTGTTAAGTGAACATCATCACCACGTTCAGGTTGCTTTTCACGTTTAGAATTTGGCGTAATATAACCCCAAATGTCTCGCGTGAACGAAAGATTACCTTTCTTGCCTGATAAGTAACTATCGAATACTTTTTCGATACCTAAAGCACCGTTAATTTCACCTGTTTCAGGATCTTTTGATGCTTTACCAATTAAGTGCGAAGCAAATTTACCGTTTGGATAGAAACGATGTGTTTCCGGTAAAAGTGACACACCTGGAATATGCATTTTTTCAATCTTTTCTTTATCTTGGAAAGTTAAGTTCTTACCTTTTTGACCAAACTCAACTTGGAACGCTTTTTTATTATCTAAACGTTTTTTAATTTCTTTTTCTTCCATATCGATAACTTCAGATAACTTCTTAGCTGCTTCTTTCGTGTTAACAACATGGCGAGGTTTATCGGATCCTTCACTTGCCTTTTTATCAACAACAGCGACAAGCTTAAATCGTTCCACATCCTCTGCTAAAATCTTCCCGTTACGGTCATAAATTTTACCGCGTTCAGGTTCTTGTTCTTTTTGCGTTAAGTATTTTTCATTGGCTTTCATAATAAGGTCTTGGCCAGAAGAGTGACCTGTTAACATGATAAAACCATATCTAAAAACCAACAGAAAAAAGAGCAGTCCAAAAATACCAATCAAGAGGACTGCTCCTATTTTATTTTTTTTAATTTTAATTTTTCGCTTCGCCATCTTTACGCACTACCTTTACATTGTCGTTCTGAAGACTCATCCCTTGTTTCTCAGCTTTATCGTAAATGCGTTCATATGAGGAATTTTTCATAGTTTCAGATTTCAATGCACTATTCTGACTGGATTGTTTTTCAATCTTAGCTTCTAAATCTGCTATCTTCCCACGTGTATCGTACGCATCCATTTTTAAAGATAGCACATAGATACTGACCAAAGCAATCATTGTAATTAAGGATATGTATAGCACTTTTTCAAGTCTTGTTAGCTTTACGACTACTTTACGTTTGACCGTTGAAGTTTTAGTTTCCGGCTGCTGCAACGGTTGGTTATAATTAAAGGATTCTCTAGCTTCATCGTACACTCTTTCTACAGCCATTCTATAGACGCCCCTTCTATTTTAGTATTTCAGCTACACGTAACTTAGCGCTACGTGCTCGATTATTCTCATCTAAATCTGCTTCTGATGCCGTAATTGGCTTTCTATTAACTCGTTTTAACTTTGGTGTATACGCCTCTGGTATAACAGGTAAGCCCCTAGGTACATCTGGTCCCTTTTCATACTCTTGAAAAATTTGTTTACAAAGCCTATCTTCCAAGGAGTGGAACGTGATTACCGAAATTCTTCCATTAACATTCACAAGGTCAATTGCTTCCTCGATTGAATCTTCAAATGCTTTGAGTTCATCGTTAACTGCAATTCGTATGGCTTGGAAAATGCGCTTTGCTGGGTGACCACCTTTACGTCTTGCTTTAGCTGGAATACCTTCTTTAATAACGTCTACAAGTTGCAAAGTTGTTTCAATTTTAGTTTGTTCTCTCGTGGCTTCAATTCTTCTCGCAATTTGCTTTGAAAATTTCTCTTCACCATATCGAAAAAAGATACGAACTAAAGAATCATATGACCATTCATTAACGACTTCATAAGCTGATAATTCTTGATCTTGATTCATACGCATATCTAATTTTGCATCGTTATGGTAACTAAATCCGCGTTCTGCCACATCAAGTTGTGGACTAGAAACGCCTAAATCATAGTAAATCCCGTCAACTTTTTCTATATCTAATCGCTCTAGGATAGACCTCAGATTTCTAAAGTTATCATGTACAAAAATGACTTTATGTAAATGATCTTTTAAAACCTCACGCGCATTATTTAAAGCTGTCGTGTCTTGGTCAATCGCAATGAGTTTACCGTTGTCGTTCAATTGATTTAATAAATACAAAGCATGTCCTGCTCCACCAAGTGTACAGTCAATATAAACACCATCTTCTTTTATATTTAGTTGGTCAATGGTTTCTTTAAGCATGACACTTACGTGATGAAACATATTTTATCCTCCGTATTATAAATCAAAGTCAATTAAGTCTTCTGCAATTTCTTCAAAGCTGTCTTCTGAATCTTCGTAGAATTCATTCCAAGTCTCTGTATCCCATATTTCAATACGATTAGAAACTCCGATGACAGTACATTCTTTAGAAAGATTTGCATACTTTCTTAAATTTTGCGGGATATTGATTCTCCCTTGTTTGTCTAACTCTACTTCAATCGCACCTGAGAAGAACATACGCATAAATTTACGTGCGTCTTTTTTAGTCATTGGTAAGGTCTTCATCTTTTCTTCAATCAGTTGCCATTCCTCTAAAGTGTAGCCAAACAAGCATTTGTCGAGGCCCCGCGTGATGATAAAACGTTCATTTAAGTCATAACGAAACTTAGATGGAACGATCATACGCCCTTTAGTATCCAATTTGTTTTCGTATTCACCCATGAACATTATTTTATCACCTCACCTCTATTTATAATTTACCACATCTCCCCACTATCCTCCACTAATTATGTAAAAATCACCAAAATTAATTATTTTCACACAAAAAAGACCGGTTTATCGAAATTGATAAACCGGCCAAACCCTTGATATGACTATAGTTTAACGATGATTTGATCAAAAGTGTAAGAAAGTGGTGGATAGGTGGAGGGACTGAACACGTTTGTCCCAAAATCATTCATGATTTGATATGGATTCCAAATTCTTTCTTGAAGTCCACCCATTGGATGGAGATGAGATGAAATTTCCTTGAAATGATTCATACTTATTTGATTTTCGCGTTCAATATTTAAGAGGTAACGTCTCAATAAGTAATCGTACTGTTTCTGGTGAATTTGGTGATTCTTTCGAATTAAATTATGATTGTCTTCAGTACTAATTTCCTTAGACAATTGTTCAGTGAGTTTGTCTTGTAACGTCATCATATGTTCAACTTCTTGAATAAATGTATCTGAAGCACGGTCCCTTACGAAAGACGTCTTAAATTGATCGACCCCTTCTCGAATGACCGTTTCAAGTGGCACATCATATTGCGTTAATAATTTAGAGATTCTCTCATTAAGGTAAGTGATACGTAAGCGAGGTAAAACAATTGGCATTTCGATATCTAGAAATTCAAAGATACCTTTTAATTCAGCCCAGTATTTAATTTCACTTGGACCTCCTACGAAGCTTAACGTGTTAAATAACCACTCTTCCATAATTGGTCTTGTCACAACATTATTTGAAAAGCGTTCTGGCTCATTTTCCACGATGTCTAATAAGTCTGCTTTTGAGAACGTTTTTTCTGATTTACTTAAATAAAACTGTCCATCTTTATAATGAAGTAACTGTCTGGAGTTATCTTCACTTAAGAATAAATGCACATTTGTTTCTGTCTGAATCATACGTTCAAAACCTTTAGACGTGAGTTCACTTTGTGTCGTTCTAAACGCCTGATCAATGTCTTGATAATGTTCAATCATATATTTTAGCATTGGCTTTTCAAGTGTGCGCAAACCTTTATCGTTCGCATCAATAAGTAACACACCATAATCTTTAAATACGTCGTGAACGAGCACTTTAAATATGTCAGTCCAATAATTGTATTGTTCGATGATTTCGACAAGTCGTGTATATAAACGCTTTGAAGATGAAGTTTCTTCGATCTTTTCAAAATATTGCACGACCGCTGATTTAAACGCCTCTTTATCAATTTGGTAATTTGATACAGACGATTCCGGCTCGTCCATCGTATGATATTTAACCTTGGACATATCATTTGAAGCATTGTCATACACGAAAGTATGATTCACCTCATCAAAGTCATGATCCTCACCAGCTATCCAAAATACTGGCACAACCTTTTCTTGATACGTATCAGCAACAGTTTCTGAAAGCGTTACTAATGATAAGATTTTATGAAATGTATAAAGCGGACCTGTTAAGAAACCAGCTTGTTGTCCCCCAATCACAACTTTATGACCACTGCGAAGGTTCGCTATATTACGAGATTGTGCATCGCTTAAAGATAAGTCTGACATATAAGTTTCAATAACGTTAGACAATTGACCTTCACGGCCATTTGTAGGTGCGTTTAATTTATACTTGAAACTCTCTTTATCCATTGGATTGTATTGAAATAAAGACGTGTAACGAGGATCTTCTCGTCTCAAACAATCAATGAAATCGTTTTCATTATATACATTTATATATAAACATTCCATTCACGATTCTCCCTTAAAAGCACTATTACCAATTAGTATAAAACGTTAGTTGTCGTATGACAATCTAACGGCTTACTTCATTTTATAAATAATATAAGTTATAATTAATTTAGATAAGAAACAAGGGGGCAATTCTAAAATGACTAAAGTTGAACACTTAGATATTAACTACAAGACTGAACAGCTATTCGAAGAATTTAGAAACTTTGGTAATGAACACCTATTTATGGTCGATGAACTGCACGGTGAAATGATAGATGCAAGTTCTGACTCACCTTTCTATGGTATTTATGTAGGTGAAAAAATTGGTGCTCGCATGGCACTTTACAAAAAAGGGGAAGTTGAAGAAACATATTTCCCAGAATTCGACGACTATTTAGTTGTCTGGAAATTAGAAGTACTTAAACAATATCAATCTAAAGGTTACGGTCAAAAATTATTAGATTTTGCGAAAAGCTTTAATCTACCTATTAAAGTCATTGCTCGAAACCAATCTAAAGACTTCTTTATCCGTCAAGGTTTCACTGACTTAGAAAAGCAGAATGCAGACGGACAAGACATTTTAACATGGGAACCTCAATCATAAAATAAAAAACTAGTACGCATTCCAGTGCGTACTAGTTTTTTTAGTCGTCATCCACTTCGTAGCCGTCGTCATCATCATCGCCATCATCGTCACTTTGTTGATACGTTTGACGTGGTAATTGTTGATAGTGTTGCTGAGGTGCTGATTGTCTTGGTGCTGGTGATTGAACCTGAGTCTGTCGCTGCTGTTGAACCTGTTGTTGTGGTGCTGGATTGTATTGGGCTGGTTGAGACGCTTGATCATCATCTTGTGCTTCATATTGATCATCATCATCTGTAGATGCCTCGTTCTGTGTTTGTCCTTTTTTAAACCATGATACGTTATGCACCTTACCAGTAACAGCATTGATTGTTAAAATCGCACCTTCATTTTGATTCACTTCTTGTCTTACTTCATAATATGGGTAATGTTTTGATTGATTAAGTTTGATTTGGCTCGTGTAACCGCCAACCTTCTTCTTAGCAATAGACTTCGCCTTTTCTTTTGATATCTTTAATTTTTTAGCTTTCTTCTTTTTGTCTTTTTTAGACGATTTGTCTTTATCTTTCTGCTTGAGCTTCTTCGACTTTACATTATCAATATCTTTCGTCTTACGATCGATTTGTACAGTTATCTCAGTATCTTTATTCACTACGGCTATTTCAAATTTAGACTTATGTTCTCGTTCTTCCACATTCACTATCTTGCCACCATAACGTTCTTGAACGATGTTTTCAGCTTCTTTTTGAGATATCATTTTAGTCTTGGATGATTGGTACATAACCGTTGCTAAAGCTATACCTAAACCTAAAATCATTAATACAAGCATAATTTTAAGAAAGTGTTTCATGTTGTACTCCTTTATTAATTTCTAAAGTAAACGTGGTGCCTACTGTTAATTCACTTTTCACATGTAATTGAATTTGATTATTTTTAGCAATTTCTTTAGCGATAGCTAAGCCAAGACCCGTGCCACCTGTTTGACGTGCACGAGCTTTATCAACTCTATAGAAACGCGTAAAGGTGTGCGGAATATCCGCTTCAGGTATACCGATACCTTTATCCACGATATGCACATATATATGCGTTTTCGTTTCTTCCATCACAACACGTATAACATCTTCACTATATTTATAAGCGTTATCTAAGAAGATACGCATTAATTGTTGATAGCTCTTCTTGTCGATACACGTATATACATCCTCTTCAGGACCTTCAAATTTAACTTCAGTATCATAAACATGATCGAGTGTGGTCACAATTTCAGATGTCAACTTCGTTAAATTTTCTCTCTTAAAGTTAAGCGCTTGCTCTGAATGTGTATAGTTCGTAAAATCAAGTAGCTGCTCCGTTAAATACTTCATTTTTAAGCCCTCATCATGAATCGCCGTAAGCCCCTCCTCTAAAATATCTGGTTTCGTCTTACCAAAGCGTTTCAACATTTTACTATATGAATGAATAACTGTGATAGGCGTCTTTAACTCATGTGAGGCATTCATAATAAACACTTGCTGTCTTTCGTCATGCGATTTCAATTCGTCCATCATGTCATTGAATGAAACAGATAATGCTTTCAGTTCTTTAGAATCGCGTTCATTTACATCAATGTGTGAATAATTATTCGTACGCTCAATTTCATGCATTTTATCAATTAAGTGATGAATTGGATTCGTGATAACTGACGTAATAATTCGATTTAAGACATAAATGATAACTAATAACATTAATGAAGAAAGAAGCAATATCCATCTTAACGTACTAAATGAATCATATTTGAAGTTTACATTTTCAAATATTTGTAGATTAACAACTTCCCCATTTTTCCAAATAAGGGGAATCGAAACTAATGCGAAATGATTATCTTTAGTGTGCACAATTTTTTGGTATTGCCTATTTTGAAAAGGCCTTGCTAAATTCTTATATTTAACATCAGTTGATATTTGCATGATTGAATGATCTTTCTTATCAACAATACTGATATAGCCATCAGATAAGATATGTGACTGTATAATTGCTTCAGTTTGAATGTCCCTAGCGTCATCATTCTTAATTTCTTTCATAATATTAACAGCTCGGTTTTCGAGCTGCCCTATTTCATCATTTAAGGCATAGTGTTTGTACGTGAAATATACAACAATGTTGGTACAGATAATGACAAAGATTGTAGTAACGGTCGTATAGAGTTGAATTCGTGTACCGAGTTTCATTATTTAATCCTTCATCATATAGCCTACGCCACGTACACTCGAAATCAATGAAGGCTTATCGGTATCTAATTTCTTACGTAAATGTCTCACATACACATCCGTTACATTTGTATCACCATGATAATCATAGCCCCACACCGCTTCAATCATTTGTTCGCGTGTCAAAACTTGGTTACGGTGCGTTAATAAGTAATAAAGTAAATCATATTCCTTTTGCGTGAGTGTGACAAGTTTACCTTCTGCATACACCTCACGTGTGTTCGGATTGACGTTTAAATGTTTAAATGTGAGCTCGCTTTGCTCAGTAGACGTCGTTCCGATGGCCTTTAAATATACGCGCATGCGTGCTAATAATTCTTCTATCTCAAAGGGTTTCGTCATATAATCATTCGCACCTAAATCAAGACCCGTTACCTTATCGAACACCGTATCTCGCGCCGTTAACATGATGATTTTAATCATCTCATCTACCTGTCTAATACGACGAAGTACTTCTAAACCATTCAGTTCAGGGATCATCACATCAAGTAGAATCAAATCATACTTGTTATTTTGATATAGCTCGAGCGCTACCTTTCCAGTGTGCGCAATCTCAACTTCATAGCCTGCATACATTAATTCAAGCTCTATAACACGTGCTATCTTCTCATCATCTTCAACGATTAATATCTTGCTCATGTCCTAACTCCTTACATTAATTCTAATCCGATAAATTTCCTGAACGTAAAGTACATGCCAAGCATAAATAAGCAATACAATGGCATTAAGATACAACTGAGTTTAAATAGATGTTTCGGTTCAAATGGTTTATCTTCTTCCTCGTAAAAGACAAGGATTGCTTTCGAACTGATCGGGAACGTTAAGCAATAATTAATACCTATCAACGCGAGAAATACAACTGCAACTTCATTAAGTTGAAACAATTTTGCGAAAACGATAAATGCAGGAATGAGAACAACCGCTCTTGTTGTATGACTCGTGATAACGAGATGGGAAAATACAGAAATCACTATAATCACAATAACGATCATGAGTTCACTCACTTGCCCTAAAGATTTTAAAAACTGCATGATGTGAGATTGCAAGTACGTAACAACATTGTACCTAACCAATAGTTCACCTAAAGCACTACTTGATGCCACAAAAAATATTAAACTCCACGAAATGTGCTTTAAGCCCTTTTTCCAATGAAGTAAATTAAGTTGCGGCAATAGCATAATTAATGCCATCAATATCGTCGTGAATGCGATATCCAAACCGTGTAGCGGTTCAAGTACCCAAAGTAATAATGTAATGACAACACATATAATGGTTGTCTTTTCCTTTTGTGAAAAAGGCACTTTAAAATTAACTTCTGCTTCGTTCTTTATATCGATATCGTGTGAACGTTGTACATTCTCTTTCGTTAATACATATAAAATACATGTTGCGAAAATACCAAACAGGATGCCGAACGGAAGTCCCCATATTAAGAAATCTAAATAAGAAATTGTTTTTGATGTTTGCTTTTCCAAGATACCTATCGCAACTAAATGACTGCCAGCACCTATTAAAGATAAGTTACTTGCAATAAGGATTAACGTTGGAATCAATAATCCTAAGAAAAGTTTTTGCGACGGAAACTTTACGGTCATCGCTCGGTATATCGGTAACATTGCCATTGCCCGGCTTGATGTGGACGGTATAATTAACGAAAGACATTGTATTTTGATAAACGTAAATAGTGTAAGCTTCTGAATAGATTCACATTTACGATTAATTAACTTTACAAAACGTTGTAATAAACCACTTTCTTCAATTATACCACTAATTATAAATGCCCCGATCATTAGCCAGACAATATGTTGGTTTAACGACTCAAATAAGATACTCTCAGGCAATCCTAATAAGATGCCGCCCATTAAGACAAGCATGCCAACGAGTCCGGCCGGCACCTTTGAAAATATAAATAAACCTAATGATAATAAGAAAATAATAATACTAACTTTACCTAAATAATCAAGATCTACATATATAAATACTAAGATTGATGTAATAAGGTAGATAATGAGTAATAATAAATGTTTCGTTTGCATCTTAACTTACTTCTTCAACGATCTTTTTTTCTTGTTCTGCTTTAAGTTGTTGAGCTAAATCAAACCCAATTGTAATATGTCTAAACGCATTTTCGGCACAGTTTTCTAACCATTTCGGTGCATCGAGAATCGACTTTTCAAGAGAAGTAGGTTTAGGAATGATACTAGTAAACGCATCGATACCACTTTGGTAGTTAATCTTCGCGTTCTTACCAATAGTACCCGCAAATGCGATTACAGGTTTCTCGAAAGATTTCGCGATACGCGCAACTTCAGAAGGGATCTTGCCATTTGGCGTTTGATAATCAATACATCCCTCAGCTGTCACGACTAAATCTGCATGTTGAATCGCTTCTGATACCTGTATATATTCCATGATGATATCGAACCTAGGATGTAACTTAGCATCTAAGAAACCTACAAGACCAGCGCCTAAGCCTCCAGATGCACCACCGCCGTTAATCGTTGCAACTTCTCGTCCAGTATGGCTAAAGATGAGATCTGCTAAATGTTCTAAGTTATCTGACAGTAGTTCTACTTCCATAGGAGAAGCACCTTTTTGGGGACCAAACACACGTGCAACACCTTGAGGACCACATAATACATTTGTCCAGTTAACTGCTACGTTGATGTCAATATCTTTCACACGCTCGTCGATCTGAGATAAATCCATGTGATGAATTTGATTGATTTCTGCACCGCAAGTTACATCAATTAATAAATGCGCATCATCATAAAACTTAACACCGATTGCTTGTGCCATACCAACGCCACCATCTGAAGTTCCTGAGTCACCGCAACCAATTAAAATACGTTTCGCGTTATGGTTAAGTGCTTCTATAATTGTTTCACCCACGCCATATGTCGTCGTGAATAACGGGTTTCTTTGGTTAATCGGCACATGACGCAACCCAGCTATAGCAGCCATTTCAATTACAGCTGTCTCAACTCCATTTTCATTAAACATCTCGAAGTAAGAATCAATTTTCTGACCAGTAGGACCTGTAACATGTGTGTTAATAATACGTCCTTCTTTAAGTTTTGTTATCGTATTAACAAAGCCTTCCCCACCATCTACCATTGGGATAACTGTAACATCGTGATTAGATTCAACTTTTTCAATACCACGTTCTATAGATAAACCGACTTCTTCAGCACTTAAGCTCTCTTTAAAGCCTGATGGAATAATAACAATTTTCATAATTAAATCCTCCCTAAATTGTTTACGACCTTTTTCTTAATACTTAATCTAAGGGAAACAAATTTAGAGAGGATTATAGAATTATTAAAATATGATTAAAAAATGAATACGTCAATTTAATTTAAAACTAAACAAGTTGTAGTAATTCATTTAAATGATGAATTTCATAAGTTGGTTGAATTTCATCAGAGCTCGATTTGAACCTATGATTAAACCAACATGTTTGAATACCTGCACGGATGCCACCTTGAATATCAGAGGTTAATGAATCACCCACGATTAAAATTTCTTCTAAAGGTGGACATACAGGAATGCGTTCGAAGACATAATCGAAGAAAGCGACATTTGGTTTATGAGACCCCGTTTCTTCTGATACAAACATTTGGTCAACATACTTCATTATCGGCGATCGTTCGATGCGGTTCCATTGTGTCTTAGTCGCCCCATTCGTCACGATAAAGAGACGTACCCTTTTAGAGAGTGCTTGGATGACTTCTAATGCTTGTTCATGATATGTAATCGTCGCTAACTCTAATCCCTTTCGAAAGGTCTCATCGGCATACACACCATCTATATCCATACCATACGTCTTGAATGTTTCGATAAAACGCTTAGTTAAAACTTCTTCTTTCGTTAAAATACCTGCTTGGAACTTCTCCCAATGTGCTTGATTAATACGTTGGAACGCTCTAAACGACTGGTCATTAAAGTCTAATTGATAAGCGTCCATTAAATGGCGATACGCTTCATACTCACAAGCATCAAAATTTACAATCGTATCGTCAAAATCTAATAAAACAACTTTAAATGTCATAAACTCACCTTTATCTCTATTTTAACGCCATTATAGCATGCGAAGTCTTTTAAATAAGAAGGAAATACATTAAAAAAGTCTGAGCTATAGAACGCGTTAATCCGCATCCTTTAACTCAGACTCGATCACATATGCTTATTAAGGTTAATACAATATTAATCACCAAGTGCACGTTGAATTTGTGGCAGAATTCAACTAATCATTAAACTACAGATTACCCGCTTCAATAATCTGAGCTTAATCATTAAGACTTAATGATTAACCAATCGAAATGCTATTACGATTACAACACTTGCAATCATTTAGATGAATAAATATTCTAAACTTTACCCCCTAAAGCATAAAATATTTAACTAAATGATAAATGAAATAAAAGAAAGCAATTGAAAGATTGAGATTCAATTGACCTCCTTAAATATAATATATTGTGCATCACAAAAGGTGAGACGTTCATAATCTACTTATAATTCGTCTTAACTGTCGTATCATCGTATTCAAAAGACAGTTAGGCATTCCTAAGTGTCTTGAATCGTAATCTTTTTGTAACATTTACGTAAAACACTTGAAATCTTATGTAACTTTTAGTAACATAATAGATGTAAGTTAGCTAAAGGAGCTGAATCAATGATGCGTAATAATATGTTAAGAGTTGTAGTAAGTGGCCTTTTAGCCATTATGATTTCGTTGCTATCATTAACTGCGTATAGTGACAATCAAAGTCAAAAAGTTGACCATTCAAGAGACACGTATATGTCAACTTCACATTAATTCATTATAAGAAATCTCCACTATTTTTCTATTAAATTTCGACTTTCAAAAGACAAAAGGTCCGAGACAAGCCCCGTTCTTCTGTTATACGTGCTAACTTATCTCGGACCTTTATTTTTTATTGTTCGACGATCCACTTAATGGCCTTTTCAATGGCATAATCCCAATACTTAAAGTCATGTGCCCCAGGACTATCTCGAAACGTAACATCCATACCTTGTTCATCTAAAAACGACTTAAATGACACATTACTTACATAAAAATCATCTTCAGTTCCACACATTAACAATATTTCAGGAACCGTTTTCTCCTTGTCAATGGCTTGTTTTACGATAACGTATGGATCATATGTAGACCCTTTTAACTCTGTAGTATCACCTACGATTGCTGAAAGTGAAAAATCGTAAAACGTTAGATGACTAACCGCTTCAATATCAAGCGGAGCTGACATGATAATGGCCTTTTCAAAGAGATCACCACGCGTCATCGCATAGTTTAAAGCGCCATAACCGCCCATAGAATGCCCGGCGATAAAACTATCTTCACGGGCCTTTGATAACGGCAGTATTTGTTTCGCGTATTGATACACTTCTAACACATAATCGTAGTAATGGTGACCATGCGCCATATTCATATAAAAGCTATGATCCGCATGCGGCATGATTACAGCCATTTCATGTATATTCGCATAACGCTCAATATCGGTATAACGTGTATACATCGTCTCGTCGTTACTCAAACCGTGCAACAGTAACATAGATTTCAACGGCTTCACCTTGCCGTTAAAATCGAATTGTGACGCTGTCTCAGGGAGAATCACGATAAAGCGTTGGTGTTTACCAATCGTTTTTGAAAAGTAATTGATAGATAATAAGGCCATTCACGAACACTCCTTTTCAAATTCATTCACTTTGGAACTCGTAAATGTCTGATTTTGTCATTTTTAAACACTTAGGCACTTAAACATACAAGTTATGCACTGACCGACATTTAATGAAACACCCATGATAAATTATAGTTAACAAATCAATGAAGGGGGTCGCAAAGTTATGATTACAGGTATCATCGAAGCTATCAAATTCATCGTTGACATGGTTAAAAAATTCAAAAAATAATTGAAGACTTTTCACAATCCCATTTTATGTTGGGATTTTTTAATGTGTCAAATAAGCATGCTTCCCTTAAACATGCTCATTAACACCAAGATATTTAAGCCACTATTTCACTACCCGTTACACTACACTTTAATACGTTCAAGTATTCATGTCACGTCAAACCTATTTAAACACATTCAATTCAAAAGCTATTTCGACGCGTATTGAGACATCACTGATTTAAGCTTCTTCGTATACGTTTTACTTTCCTTCACTTCAAATACTTGCTCAGCTGTTAAGTTTTCATCCTGCTCTGTATAATCTTTAGGCGCGAAACCTGATGACGGACGCGTATCTACGTCAGGTTTAAACGTAAATGCGTAAACTTTACCATTGTCTGCAAATATAAATTTCTTAATCGGTTCTTTCATATTGGCTACTTTATTGTAACCTTCGACATTTGATAAATCTTCAGCCTTCTTATCAAATCCTTTAGTCCCATCTTTCGACTTATATACGACGACTCCTGCTAATTTGTGAATTTTAAAGGCTTTTGGTCCAGGTTCACCTCGGTTACTCACTTGGACTTGACCATCCGTCGTGTTCGCATACCAGTCTCCTTCTTGGAAGGACCCACTACCGAAAAAGCGATTTGAAACAGCTAACCCATTCTTCGCTTCTTCTTTCGCAGTAAAATCGATTAATGTTTGCTTGATATGTTGTTTATCTTTATCAGATAACTTACTGTAGTCAAATTTTTGGTCATTATGTATGTTATTAGACTTAGCTTCTTTTGTTTCGCTCTGTTGTTGGCTGGCGTCTTTATCTTGTTTACCACACCCTGTAGCTAGAAGTGTGCAAACGGAAATAGAAATTAGTAACCGCTTCATAGAATTGTGCCTCACTTTCATATATATAAGACGCCACATGAAAATAGAAGCTTATCATGTGACGTCATCAATCTTACAGATTATTTATCTTTTTGAATACCAAATTCATCTACTAATTCTACGCTACGTTGTTCACCTTTAGTGAAGTCACCGCGTAGTTGATAGATTTTAACACGTAATTTGTTACCTTCTACTTCGTATACTGAGAAGTTTTGGTCAGAAGAGTCACGGTTATTTGAATGAGAATCTTCGAATGCATCTGTTTTCTGTGGTTGTTCCCCTACTTCAAATAAGCTGTTATAGTGATCAAGTTGTTCTTGTTTTAAGTCGCCTAACTTAGGACGTACTTTCTTAATGTGATCTAATGGACGGTCGAAGATACTATCGTAAGCTTTTGTACCACCAGTGTTAGGAATCACATAAACAGAACCTTTAGGGTTATCATAATATTTAATGTTATCGTCACCAACAACTTGTTTCACATCTTCTTTCTTAGCATTTACGAAACTGTTTTTAGTAGATGTATGTTGTAGAGATTTTGTACGTGCTAATACATGGTCGTGACCTTGTAGTACTAAGTCTACATCTAAGTCATCGATTTCTTTCGTTAATTCTTCACGAACTTTTTGAACGTCTTCATCTTGTAAAGAATGGTAAGACTTAGAATACATTGGTTTATGAAGGTTTAATACAACCCAGTTTGAACCGTTCGCTTTAGCTTCTTTGATGTCTTTTTTAATCCATTCCATTTGTTCTTTACCAATGGCTTTTCCTTCAGGATTATCTTTAGATTTCTTATTATCGTTCGTGTTAGCTACAACCATGTGAACGCCGTTGTAGTCAAATGAGTAGTATGAACCACCATTCACAGCATTATTCTGCTTAGGTACGTTCATGTGTTGATTCCAGATGTCTAAGTCCTTCTTGTCATGATCCAGTGTGTATTCATCATGGTTACCCGCAGCTGTCGCCATTGGTTGTTTCATGAATGATGGACGAGATTGACTATAAATATCTAACCAGTTATCTTCAATAGAAGCTGTCTCAACCATATCACCTGTGTGTAAAGCAAACGCAGGATCTTGAGCTGTCATAATTGCGTTATTTAATGTATCTGCACCAAATTGAGCTTCGTTGCGCACATTTTGGTTCCAGAATGCATTTTGTGTATCTGTATATTGAACGAACTTGAATGGTTGACCCTTTTCACCTGAAGTCTTGAACGTACCAACTTCACTCTTAGGACCATTCTCACTACCTACGCGGTAATAATATTCAGTGTTAGGATCTAAACCTTCAGCTTTTGCTTTATACGTATACTCTTTTTCTTTAGTCGTTTTCACGTCACCATGCATGTCACCGCTCGTCCATTCAGGACCTTTAGCATTTTTATCTGTGTAATAACCATTGATGACTTTGTTACCTTTGTCATCTTCAACAGGATTACCTTCATCATCTTTTTTAACATCCGCAAAGATAATGTTGCCATGCTTATCGCGTTCCACGTAGTTAGACGTTACTTCTTTAGACTCTGCATCGAATTCTTTCGCGTCTGAAAAGTCCTTTGACTTAGAAACCCAAACTTTAGCATCTTTAAATTGGTCAGTCGTATACCAGCTAAAGCCCATTTGAGATTTCGTATCACCATTGAAGTTAGCAATAATACGGTTCGGTTTATTCTTAGTTGGAACTGGCGCTACTTTAGGTTTATGTTTCTTAATTTTAATGTCGTGACCATGATTTTCAGTAGCCTTTTCACTCGCATGATGGTTAGGTGTACCGTTAGAACCTGAAGCATATGTATCAGCATCAAAAGGCGCTGCAGATAATAACATCATGCTTGCTACACCAAAAATAAGTGACTTTTTAACATTTACATATTTCATTTTTGCATCTTCCCCTAACAATAATTTTTAATAATAATCGTTCCTATTTAGATAATAACAAACAAAAATTAATTTAATGTAAAATTTTGATAATTTATCATGGAAAATATATTAATTTATTAAAAAGCTACACTAAAATTTAGAGTTTCCCATAAATTACCAAAAAAACAAAAAAATAGTGTGCCCACCCACCACAGTGAACACACTATAAAGATTTAAGCTATGTAGTAACAGGAGCTTAAATCCTCCTTACACTTATAAATTACCATATTCATTTTTAAGCTTTCAAGACTTTTAAATAAAAAAATTGTGCTAAGTTATTTATGTCCTTATGAGTCCTGTTGATAAAGCTCTGATTTACACGTACTACAATAAACGGCTTGATTCTTAGCCCATTCTTTCAGATTCGTTAGACCATTTAGTTGTCTCGCATTCGATTGAATTAACACAACTTCATCCTTCTTTATTTCGTTGCCACAATTAACGCACGTTAGCTTTTCCAAAAACATGATAAGACCTCCTTTATTAAAAAATGTTAATCAAACTCACCTTAATTGTAACTTAAATATATTTAAATCAAACGAAATTCTATTGAACTGTATTATAATTAATGAAACGATTACGTCATCATAAGAAAGGAAAGGAACTTCAAATGTTACAAATATGTCTTCATGAACTGAAACAACAATTTAAAAGTATTAAAGCCATCGTCATCATTTTTATTCTACTTTCTTTAACATTCGGGTCCGCTAAAGTTTATGGGCAGTACGAACAACTTATTGGAGGTGCGAATTCCGATTTATATGCATCAGGGTTGTTAATCACATCTCTTATTGCAGGACCTTTGTTTACTTTCGCATTATCACACGACGCAATTAATCAAGAAGTTAAATCCAGAACAATTCGTTTTATCGTCACAAAGGTCGACCGTGTTGAAATCGTACTCGGTAAATACTTTGCATTTCACATATTTTGGTTCATTTGTTTGACCACATCTATAATGATCGTTTCAGCGTATGCACATCATGTATTGCTGCTACCACTCGTTCATTTATGTACATTTTATTCATATTTCATTGGTCTCGCAATGCTACTTTCGGTAATTATCAATAACCCAGCAGTTACAAATGTATTCGGCATCGCCTTATCAATCATTATGATGGTATTAAGTATATGGGCACAATTTTCAGACCATATCCTCTTAAAAATATTTAAGTTTGTGACGCCACTTTATTACATTACTCAAGAAGGAATGGTCTTTTTAACAGTTGTACCATTACTATTTTCAATCATATTTATTACACTCAGTCTGATTCTATTTAGAAAGAAGGCGTTATAATGGCGAATATCAAAGTACAAAATTTAACGAAACATTTCGGTAGTCACCAAGTGCTCGATCAAGTCAACCTGTCAATTGAACAAGGTGAAGTCTACGGCCTTCTTGGTAAGAATGGTGCCGGTAAATCCACACTTATAAACATCATCACGGGTTTTATCGAACCATCGAGTGGACAGGTGCATATCACTACACCTAAAGCTAAAATCGGTGTCCTGCCTGATTACAATACGATGTATAACAACTTAACAGGTCTTGAACATATGGTTTATTTTAATCGTTTGTTAAAAGCCAAGAAATCTAAAGAAGCGCTTATTTCTATTCTTAAAAGAGTTGGCTTAGAAGATGGTATCGAAACTAAAGTTAAAAATTATTCCTTCGGTATGAAGAAAAAGTTAGGTGTTGCACAGGCTTTAATTAACGATCCTGACTTGGTATTTCTAGATGAACCTACCTCAGGCGTTGACGCAAATTCTGTTTTAGCCATTCATGCTGTAATGAAAGATTTAGCACATAACGGAACAACAGTATGTTATACATCACATAACTTAGATGAGGTTGAGAAACTTAGCGATAAAATTGGTATTATGGCAAATGGTCATATTGAAATAGATGGGAGTTTAGAGGAAATTCGTGCCGCTTATCTTAAGGAAATTCAGGTGACGTTCAAAGTTCCTAAGTTAGAGCGAAAGGATTATCACACGCTTAGTGAAGCATTTAAGAACGAGCTACTTTCAATTCAATATGATGAAGGTTCACTAATTGTATGTATGGTGGATCAAACTTGTATACCTAAAATCAATAACCAACTTGTTCATTTAGGATACAGTGTCTATGGCATACAAGTACATGAACCCTCTTTAGAAGAAATCTTCATTAATATGTAAAAAAGGCTTAGACATTATATGCTCATATCGTAAATAATGTCTAAGCCTTACATCATTTTATTGACCTTGTAAGTCATCAATTGCTTTATTAACGTTTTCTTTAGTTACACCATGCTCTTTAGCAGTTTCAATAGCAGTGCTTGTGTCAGCGTCAGCTTGACCACCATTTGATTGCTGAGATTGTTGTGACTGTCCAGATTGTTGCGCATTTGCACCATCTTGTTGCTTGTCGCCTTCAGCCTCTGCACCACCTAGACTAGCACTTGCTTCACCATTACCTGCTTCTGCTGAAGGTAATTTTACGCCTTCTTGATCTTCTTTTTGAGCAGTTTTTTCTTCAGAAGACTGTTCTTCACTTGATTCAGATTCGCCTTCAGATTTTTTAGGATCGTTTGATTTCTTGTTTTCTTCTTTGGGTTCTTCTTTTTTATCTTCTTGACCTTGCCCGCCACCGCATGCGGCAAACACTACAGAACTTGCAAGTAATAATGATAAAATCTTTTTCATATTCAGTCTCCTTTTTTATCTACGGATTTGGATATGCCTATGTAAAACCTCTCAAATGAAAAACAATTCGATTTCTTATTACTAAATAGTAATAATCATTTGATTAATGTTTTAATTACTGAAATAGTTTATTTACTATTTCTAATTTAATTATTAAAGGAAAATACTTGTAATTGCAACCAAACCACCCTCAAATCCACATTACAATCCCGTTAAAAAAAGATTACTTGAACAATCTTCAAGTAATCTTTAAAGAATTATTATTGGTTTTGATATTGCGCAACAGCCTGTTCTGCCTGTTGTTGTGACATTTCATCTTTGTTAATAAGACCATTTTCTACTGCTTTATCATATGCTTGTTTCTTTTGTTCAGGCGTATAGTTCGCATTTTGAGCTTTCTCTTTAGCATCTTTAGGAATCACTTCGTTACGAACCGCACTATTATAAGCTTCCTGTTTTTCAGCTGGTGTAAAGTTACCACGCATCACAGTCGCTAAATCCCACTGTGTACGAATGTCACTTGTATTAATAAATGGTTCTTGCTTTTGCTGAGGTTGTGGTTGCTGAGCTTGCTGTTGATTTAGTTGTTGGTTATCTTGAGTTTGCGTTTGTTGTGCTTGATCTTGCTTTGGTTGCTCTTGTTGCTTTTCATCTGCGTTAGCCACATTTTCGTTATTCTTTTCATCTTGTGATGCTTTCGTTTCACTTTGTTTTTCTTCTTTTTGAGAGTCTTTTTCTTCATTATTATTGCCACCACAAGCAGCTAATAATAATGAGCTCGCAAGTAGAATATATGATAATTTTTTCACGTTAATGCTCCTCTATTAATAGAATTGCCTTATGCTACGTAATGTTAATGATTGAATTATCGTTAAAGATTTTCTTTAGAAATAATCAAATAATCTTTACAATTATTTACACATTCATTATCTATTAAATTCAATAATAACGCAAACATTAAGAATTTAGAATTCCAGATTAAGTTAAAATTTTAATTAAATGTAAAGGCTATAATTTCACATCACATTTTATACAATTTTATAGTAAAATAGAGTTAAACAACGTACTAAGGAGATACTTATGACTACAACATTAGTTATCGCGATAATTGTCCCAACGGCTATATTCCTTTTAAGTGTGCTGATTTACCGTACCAAAAACTTAGATATGATTACTTTTATTGATCCAAAAAGAGTACCAGAAGATAAAAAGGATCAATTGCTTAGATACTTTCTTGTCTTAATGAGTATCGTGTGTATCTTAATGTTCCTTATGATTATCTCAACAGCATTCAATTACACGTTAACTATCATATTCGTTCTCGCAATGTGTTTTAAATTGATTGCCTTTTACGGTATCTATAAATACTTAATTAAGAACTAAATTAATTAAACCTAGTGCAACCTCCTTAAAGAAGTTGCTCTAGGTTTTTAATCATTATGATAAAGGCGCAGTTCTTCTTTCATTAGTTTCTTCATTATACAAACCTAAATATGCTTCTAAACTCTTACCTGAATCCTTAACATCTCGTGCTTTGTCCTGGCCCAAATACCTCAAGTGCCATGGCTCATACTGATAACCCGTTTCATCCTCTTTACCTTTTTGATATCGTATGATGAACCCATAACGAGACGCATGCTTTTTAACCCATAAACCTGCACGAGTTTGCCCAAAACTTTGGTACAAATTATGAGGAGAACCCACTTCACCTACATCATAAGTTAAACCTGTTTGGTGTTCTGAATGACCAGGTTTAGAACTATATTTATTCGCAGCTTCTTCCCCATCTCTCGCTTTATAGTTATTAAATAATTGAACTTGAGTCTGATAAGATCTGAAACCACTAACTTTGTATAACTGAATGCCCTCTCTATTTGCATCAGCAATCATTTTATTAATAGCTATTTGAGCTTCAGGATCTTCGCCTGGGACGAAATTACTTGGTAAACCTATTTCCTTATTTGCCACCAAGATGCCATCAATATAAGTCTTTCCATCTTTGACAACTTTACGGTGTTTCGGCTGCTGTGCTTTGTCAGACGTTTCGACATCTTTAGGTTCCTCATTATTAGTAGAAGTGTCGTTAGCACATCCAGTCATAACAAGTGCCCCCATTAATAACGACTTCGTTAAAAACCTCAATGATACATACCTCCTAGAAGATTACTCATTGAATTTAAATATCAAATCATTTCAAGATACTTTTTGAAAAGCCCTTTCAATATAATGTGTGTTCAAGCATATTATTTTAATAGCATTAAGAATTCTACAACCAAGAAAAAGACAAATAAAAATAGGCAAACACTAAGAAGCATTTACCTTTATAAGAAGTTTATGCAATACAACAATTAAATTATAACATGTAATAAAATATTATCTGATGCTTACATGAAACTTTACAATATTTTAAAATACCTTAATAAATATCTTTTTTCATTAAAAAAGCACTTTGAGCGTTTGATACGTAACTACACTCAAAATGCTTTAAAACTAAACGATTAAACTAAGTTATTTAGACTTAATCATTCTTCTAATGATAATCACGGTAACTACAATATTGTAGACGATTTTTATAATACTTTTTGTTTTACTACTCATAGTACCTCTACTTTAAATAGAATCTTAAAACAAGATATAACCCGTATAATAATTAAATAATAACGAGTCAATATGAGATAATTAGCGTTATTCCAGTTTAATTATAACATATAAATCAGTGCAAAACTATTTTCCTTATTTATATATAAGTGTTTAAAATCTCTACTTACCTATTAAAACTACTTAGATTTTAAGGTAGTATCACAAGCTATCTGAAGTAAAAATTTGTCAACTTACTTTAATATTAATGAAGCAGGTTTTAGTGATATATATCATCTCAAGTAGAAAGGATGAAGTTACTAATTAAAAACTTAAATATTTATGGGGAAAAACTGGGGAAAACTTCGAAAAAAGTATAATAAAAAGTTGACCCTCATCAACTTAATAAACCGCATAATAAAAGGGTTCCATTCATCTAAAACGAATGAAAACCCATAATACAATACCAACAAACGTCCTGGGAGGGATTCGAACCCCCGACCGATGGCTTAGAAGGCCATTGCTCTATCCAGCTGAGCTACCAGGACTCAATTTTTAACACAAGATTAATTATAACTAAACATTCATAACAAATCAATACTTGAATACGAATTATTTGTAGTGAAATATCACATAACACGCTATTTTACACCTGTATACAGGATTTACAAATTTTTAACGTTCAAATGATTAGTGCTCAATAAAAATTTTTAGTATGATAAGAAACAAACAGTTTATAAGGGGGATAACGATGAAACGTATCATCACAATGATTATTACAACAATCATTAAAGAAGTTATTCGTAATAAACGTCGTAAATAATAACTCTAAAATGGGTCTGGGACATACTACTACAATTCTCTTAAACAGCATGCTTTCCTGTAAAGTTCAACTCGAATTTATAATTCGTTAGTTGAACTTACAAAGAAGCCTGAGCTTCTTTGTTCTATGATAAATGCCGGGGCCCCGCCCTCGGAGTCAGCTGTTTTGAGAATTGTGTGAAATAAAGTTTAAATGCTCTATTTCACTACTTATGTCCCAGGCTCTTATCTTTTATACGGATAAATGTAGTTTCTTATGATCTATAACTTCATGATTACGATTACGTAAGTTCAATAACCCAGTATGCGTTGTCGTATTAATAATTAGCTCCGCATATGTTTCTTCTACGTCACTACGAGACTGACTAATACTTCCCGGATTAATAACATGTATTGTACCGAAAATTTCATGTTTCGCTACATGTGTATGACCGTAAAACGCAAACTGTGCGTTATGCGTCTTGGCTTTTAACGCAAGATTCTGACGCGTGCTATTCACGTTATACATATGACCATGCGTAAAGAACGCATTAATATGGTTCTCTTGAATATTGTCTTCCATTAAGAAGTTTGGATCAAAGTCGCAGTTTCCTTTAACTCGCTTATATAAGCTTAGCTCCGTGTCATCGTAATCGAATTCTGAATCACCTAGATGAATTAGCTGTGTTGCATCACGATGTTGTTCAAAAATGTCGTAAAGAATTCCTTTTTCATTATGATTGTCACTTACAATAATCCACTTTTTAGTCCCCATGTTCAGACTCACCTTTTAAATAAGATTTAAGTTGTTCGATAGCTTTGCCTCGATGACTAATTTTAGACTTTTCATCACCTGATAATTGAGCCATCGTTTTATTTAATGATGGCACAAAGAATACAGGATCATAACCAAAACCTTCTTCACCGATACGTGATAACGTAATCTCTCCTTCGACAGAGCCTTCAAACGTACGCGTCGTACCATCAGGATCTGTCATACTAATCACACATACATAACGCGCCGTACGATTTTTCTCATCTTTAAGCTTATCTAACAATTTATCGATGTTTGCTTCATCATCTTTATCTACACCCGCATAACGAGCTGAATAAATGCCTGGCTCACCATTAAGCGCGTCGACTACTAACCCGCTATCGTCGCTAATAACACGTTTATTCAAAGCTTTCGCAGCTGCTTCCGATTTCAGTTTCGCGTTCTCTTCAAAGGTCTCGCCCGTTTCTTCTACATCAAAATCTTCAATTAATTGATTGATACCAATCACATTATCATCTTGAAAGATAACTCTAAAGTCACTAATTTTACCTTGGTTTCCAGAAGCAATAACAATATCTGCCATTAGAAATACCCCCTATTGAATCGAAATTTGTTCTACAGATTGATCAATTTTAAGCCAATGTTTAATTATGCGTTCAATATGTACTGTGGATCCATTCGCAAAGAAACGATGTTTTGGCTTAGGCGTGTAATGCGCATGTTCATTACTAAATGTTAAGAGTGCACTTACTTCACGCGCAGTTTCTAAACCAGACGAAATGACCGTCTTCTTACCATCAAAATAGTCATGAATTGGTTTATATAGTAATGGATAGTGCGTACAACCTAATATAACAGTATCAGCTTTCGTTGAACGCCATTGCTTAAGCGTTTGATGAATAATAATACTCGTAATTGTAGGATCATCATATCTTAATTGTTCTACAAGCGGTACAAATCCTGGGCACGCGACACCTGAAACTTTGACGTTTGGATTGATACTCATAATCTGCCTACGGTACGCACCAGATTTTATCGTACCTTCAGTTCCCAATACGAGAACGTTATTATTCGTTGTTGTCATGATTGCTGTTCGAGCACCCGGTTCTATAACACCAATAACCGGAATGGCTAAACGTTTCTGTAAGTCTTTAAGGGCAACTGCTGTAGCTGTATTACAAGCTATCACGAGCATTTTAATATCAAAGTGATCAACTAAATAATCGGCAAGTTGATTTGTAAAGAGACACACTTCCTCTTTGTCTCTCGGTCCATAAGGACATCTTCCAATGTCCCCTAAATAATAAATGGTTTCATTAGGGAGTTGTCGCATGATTTCCTTCGCAACAGTTAAACCACCGACTCCCGAGTCAATGACACCGATTGGTTTATTCATCGTGTTTCACCCTTATCTACTACAAGTCTTGAATTATATTTTATCACAATGTAACTTTGATTGATATTTCATTGAATTATGATGCAATAAGATTCCATTTTTCACTCCCCTTGAAAAGCCCTTTATAATTTCAACCTTAAACGTACCTATATAAATATAGTTTTTATAGATATAATTTAGATTCCTAAACAGCATGCTTTCCTGTATAGCCCAACTCAAACTTTCAGTTTGTTAGTTGGACTTACAAAGTAGCTTAGCTACTTTGTTCCACACTCAAGCCCCGGCTTGCATAGCTTGATAATTTGCTTGCGCAAATTTCTTTGCCGGGGACCCCACCCCTAGGAGTCAGCTGTTTAGAAATTTTATTTTCGTATTATCAAACAATTTTAACCAAAAAAACCAGCAAAGCTTATGCTTTGCTGGTAAAACTGATACTCAATTATTCTACTTCGTGGTCTGAACCGAAGAATGATTTAAACATATGGAATGTTGTTTCTCTGTTCATAGCTGCGATAGATGTTGTTAAAGGAATACCTTTTGGACAAGCATTCACACAGTTTTGAGAGTTACCACATTCTTGTAAACCACCCATGTCCATTAATGCATCTAAACGTTCATCTTTAGACATCGCACCTGTTGGGTGTAAGTTAAATAAACGTACTTGTGAAATCGCTTGCGCACCAACGAAATCATTCTTTTGAGTAACGTTAGGACAAACTTCTAAACATACACCACAAGTCATACATTTAGATAATTCATAAGCAGTTTGACGTTTTTTTTCTGGCATACGTGGACCAGGACCTAAGTCATAAGTACCGTCAACTGGTACCCATGCTTGCATTTTCTTAAGGTTGTCGAACATACGTGAACGATCAACTTGTAGGTCACGTACTACAGGGAAAGTACTCATAGGTTCAAGTTTGATTGGTTGTTCTAATTGGTCAACGATTGCTGAACATGATTGACGCGCTTGACCATTGATAACCATTGAACAAGCACCACAAACTTCTTCAAGACAGTTCATGTCCCAAGTAACTGGTGTTGTTTTTTCACCGTTAGCATTTACAGGGTTACGTTGGATTTCCATTAAACAAGCGATAATGTTCATATTATCACGGTGAGGAATTTCGAATGTCTCGTTATATGGTTGAGATTTATTATCTTTTTGACGTTTGATAATTAATTTAATCTTTTTATTCGTATTTTGTTTAGGTTGTTCATGTTGTTGTACATTGTCTTTTGTTTCTGTAGCTGCCATTATGATTTACCCCCTTTTGACTTTTTAGAATAGTCACGTTTACGTGGTGGGATAAGGCTAATATCTACATCTTCATAAGTGAATGAAGGTGCTTCATTTCTACCTTTGTATTCAGCTAAAGTAGTTTTTAACCATTCTTCATCGTTACGTTCTGGGAATTCTGGTTTGTAGTGTGCACCACGTGATTCGTTACGGTTGTAAGCACCAATTGTAATCACTCGTGCTAAAACTAACATATTCCATAATTGACGTGTGAAGAATACTGCTTGGTTACTCCAAGTTGAAGTATCTTCCATATCAATATCTTCATAACGTTTCATTAATTCAACGATTTTCTTATCAGTTTCTAATAATTTATCGTTATGACGAACTACTGTAACGTTAGCAGTCATTAATTCACCTAATTCACGGTGAAGTTTATAAGCATTTTCAGTACCGTTCATGTTAAGTAATTTTTCGAAACGATCTTGTTCTTCCTTAACACGTTTTTCGTAAATGCTTTGATCGATTTCAGTGTATGATTTATCGATGTTTTCAATGTATTTTGCAGCGTTAGGACCTGCTACTGTACCACCGTAGATAGCAGATAATAATGAGTTCGCACCTAAACGGTTACCACCGTGTTGTGAGAAGTCACACTCACCAGCAGCAAATAAACCGTCAATGTTAGTCATTTGATCGTAGTCTACGTATAAGCCACCCATTGAGTAGTGTACAGCTGGGAAGATCTTCATAGGTACTTTACGAGGGTCATCACCTGTGAATTTCTCATAAATTTCGATGATACCGCCAAGCTTAACATCAAGCTCATGTGGGTCTTTATGAGATAAGTCAAGGTATACCATGTTCTCACCGTTGATACCTAATTTTTGATTAACACAAACATCAAAAATTTCACGAGTCGCGATATCACGAGGAACTAAGTTACCATAGTCAGGATATTTCTCTTCTAAGAAGTACCAAGGTTTACCATCTTTATAAGTCCAAATACGGCCACCTTCACCACGTGCTGACTCACTCATTAAACGAAGTTTGTCGTCACCTGGGATTGCAGTAGGGTGAATTTGAATGAACTCACCGTTAGCGTATTTAACACCTTGTTGGTAAACGATAGAAGCTGCTGAACCAGTATTAATCATTGAGTTCGTTGTTTTACCGAAGATGATACCAGGACCACCTGTTGCCATAATTACGGCATCTGAACCGAATGATTCGATTTCTGAAGTTGTAAGGTTTTGGGCAACAACACCACGTGCTTTATTCTCATCGTCTTTAACAACGCCTAAGAATTCCCAACCTTCATATTTCGTAACAAGCCCGTCTACTTCATAGCTACGCACTTGCTCGTCTAAAGCGTAAAGTAATTGTTGACCAGTAGTCGCACCAGCGAATGCTGTTCTGTGGTGTAAAGTACCACCGAAACGACGGAAGTCAAGTAAACCTTCGTTCGTACGGTTGAACATAACACCCATTCTGTCTAATAAGTGAATGATTTGTGGTGCTGCATCTGTCATTGCTTTAACTGGTGGTTGGTTTGCTAAGAAGTCCCCACCATAAACTGTATCGTCAAAGTGAATTGCTGGTGAGTCACCTTCACCTTTTGTATTAACTGCACCGTTAATACCACCTTGCGCACATACAGAGTGAGAGCGTTTAACAGGTACAATTGAGAATAAGTCAACATGTACGCCTTTTTCTGCTGCTTTAATTGTTGACATCAGACCGGCAAGTCCTCCACCGACAACAATGATTTTTTTGTCTGCCATAGAAATGTCACTCCCCTAAATGTAAAAAAGATCTTATAAGAATGCTAAAATTGCGCTAATACCAATCGTGCTTAATACTAGGAATACTAATAATGAAACCCATGTAAATACGCGTTGTGATTTTGGTGATTGTAAGATACCCCATGTTACTAAGAATGACCATAAACCATTCGCAAAGTGGAAGATAACACTTAGGATACCGATGATGTAGAAGATTAACCAAAATCGGTTAGTCACGATTTGGTGTACCATATCATAGTTCACTTCATGTCCAAATAATTTTTGGATACGAGTTTGCCATAAGTGAACGAATACGAAAAGGAATGTAATTAAACCAGTAATACGTTGTAATAAGAACATCCAATTTCTAAATCTTGAGTAATGACCCACATTGTGAGTAGCAGTGAATGCGATATGTACCCCATATATTGCGTGATACAGAATTGGAATATAAATCATGATAAATTCTAACGCATATAAAAATGGTAATGATTCCATGAAGTTTGATGCTTTGTTGAACGACTCTGCGCCTCCAGTAGCTTGGAAGTTAGCAGTTAAGTGAACAAGTAAAAAAGCACCTAATGGAATGACGCCTAGTAAAGAGTGTAAACGTCTAAGATAGAATTGATTCTTCGTATGTTCCAAAAGGAAGTCCCCCCTGCAAAACTAATATAATATTTGATTTCTTTTTGCTGTTATCATTTCTTAATTTTAAGAAATCGTTTTCAAATATTCTTAAAAAAGAAATCTTACTCTTAACATTGTAACACTAAATTAAGTGTTTTTGGGCATGAGAATGATTCTCATATCAAATTTATCAACTTTTAGATTGATTTAAAGCTGAAACTAAGTTATGAGCGACTTTATTAGGTAATCCAATATCTGTAAAATCGCTAATTTCAGCCTCTTTCATCTTCTTAATTGAACCAAATTTACGTAGCAATTGCGTACGTCTTTTAGGTCCAATACCTTCAACTTGATCGAGTACAGATTTCATTCCAGTCTTTTGACGTGTTTTGCGGTGGAACGTTATCGCAAAGCGATGGACTTCATCTTGAATACGTTGCAGTAAGTAGAATGCTTGGCTGTTCTTTTTTAAAGGAATCACGTTAGCCTCTTCACCATATAACAATTCTGATGTTTGGTGCTTTTCGTTCTTACGTAAACCAGCAATAGGTATATCAAGTCCAAGTTCATTCATTAAGACATCATTAACTGAAGACATATGCCCTTTACCACCATCGATGATAATCAAGTCGGGCAATGGTAACCCTTCATTTAGTACACGTGTGTAACGTCTACGAACCGCTTCTTGCATAGACTTGTAATCATCTGGGCCTTCTACAGATTTGATTTTAAACTTACGATAACCCTTTTTATCTGGCTTACCATCTACAAATGACACCATTGCGGACACGGGGTCTACACCTTGAATGTTAGAATTATCAAATGCTTCAATTCGAATTGGGGTTTGAATTTGCATCGCATCACCAATTTCTTCAATCGCCTTGATCGTTCGAGATTCGTCACGCGCAATCATTTCAAATTTATTGTTAAGCGAAATAGACGCATTTTTAATCGCAAGTTGTACGAGATCCTTCTTAGGACCACGTTTCGGTTTCACTACCTTCGTATTAACCACAGATTCTACCATTTTAGAATCAAGATCATTAGGTATATGAACCTCTTTAGGTAGAATGTGCTGATTAAGTTCATAGAACTGACCGATAAATGTATAGAATTCTTCTTCGTGCGTTTGTTGAATTGGAATCATCGTCGTATCACGTTCAATAATATTACCTTGTCTAATAAAGAAAACTTGAACGCACATCCATCCTTTAGAAACACTGTAACCAAATACGTCACGTATCGTTTGGTCACTCGACATAATTTTTTGTTTCTTCATTAAGTTTTGAATGTGTTGGAGTAAATCTCGATATTCTTTAGCTTGTTCGAAGTCTAAATCTTCACTTGCTTTAAGCATACGCTTTTCAAGGTTTTCAGTTATGGTATGATCTTCCCCATTGAGAAAGTCCGTCACACCTTTAATCATTTCATCATAATTACTCTGATCAACTTTTTTAACACACGGACCTAAACATTGACCGATGTGGTAATACAAGCATAAACGGTCAGGCATTTTATCACATTTTCGAAATGGATAAATACGATTCAGTAGTTTCTTCGTTTCTTGTGCTGAATAAGCATTTGGATAAGGTCCAAAATACTTACCAGTTTTAGGTTTAACCGTTCTCGTAACAAGCAACCTTGGATGTTTTTCTTTTGTGATTTTGATAAATGGATAACTTTTGTCGTCTTTAAGAAGAATATTGTAACGAGGTTGGTATTGTTTGATTAAGTTTAATTCTAGGAGTAACGATTCGATTTCACTCGACGTTACGATAAATTCGAAATTTCGAATTTCACCGACTAAACGCGTGGTCTTAGCGTCATGCGCGCCTGTGAAGTATGAACGCAATCGGTTTCTAAGTCGCTTCGCCTTTCCGACATAAATAACCTGATTATTACGATCTTTCATTAAATAACAACCTGGATCCATAGGGACCAAGTCTAATTTATTCCTAATCTTTTCTTTATAGTCTTCCATAATCTCACCTACTTAAATGGTTCACATCAATATCTGATTGGCCACGCTCGAGCACCCACATTACTTTTTAGAAACATCTTATTGACCTCTTTTGGGATGCCTTTCTAGCAAAAGCCCTTTCGATAGGTATATACCCCTATTTAAATTCATAGATACTGTCAAATTAAGGTATACCTTAATAACAATTCAAAAATAGCTTAAAATGTCCCATGGCACTTTTCAAAAAGGACACTCAAAACGAAAGCAACCTCCCGCATTAAGTCATATTAAGCAATCATGATAAGCGTCATTTAACTTCAAACCAACCGCGACTGATGAGAACCCTTATTCCATAGTCATAAGGATTACCAAAAAAACAGGCAAGAACAAATGTCCCAGCCTGTGATTTATTCTTAATCTAAATCAATATTTAAAATAAGAAGTTTAAATTTATAGATGTTTATCGATAACTTCAGCTAAGTTTTCTTTAGGTTGGAAGCCAACAACTTTGTCAACTGGCTCGCCGTCTTTAAATAAGACTAAAGTTGGAATACTCATAACTTCATATTTAGCAGCAGTTGATTGGTTTTCATCAACGTCTAATTTTAGAATGTTAGCTTTACCGTCATAATCTTCAGCAAGTTCTTCAAGAACAGGCGCGATCATTTTACATGGGCCACACCAAGTTGCCCAAAAGTCCACAAGATTAACGCCTTCTTTAATTTGTTCTTCAAAATTAGAATCAGTTACTTTAATAAGTGCCATAAGAAGATTCCCTCCTTGAATTTAATGATGAACAAAGTATAACAGAGTTTATTTATTATTGCATTTTGATTGCTCAAATTATTTTAATTCTGCAACGGTCACGCCAAAGCCACCTTCACTTGGCACACCAGAGCGGAACGAAGCGATACTTTTATGACGTTTCAAGTGTTTTTGGACACCTTTTTGAAGGGCACCAGTACCTTTACCATGTATAATGTATACATTTTCATAATTGCTAAGTACCGCTTGGTCTAGATATTGGTCAAGTTCGATTAACGCATCTTCATAACGATACCCTCTTAAATCAAGTTCCATTTTAACGGATGTGCGATTGTGACGGGTCACCATTTTAGACGGCTTCTCTTTCTGCTTTTCTTTCTTCTCTAAATCGTTAAGCGGTAATTTCATTTTAATGATACCCATTTGAACGACTGCTTCGTCATCATCTAGTAACTCAAGGACTTCACCTTTTTGACCATATGACAATACCTTGACTTCATCGCCTGCTTTGATTTTATCCCATTTTTTCTTTTTAACATTCGCTTTTAGTGAATCCGCTTCGTATTGATTTTCGAGTCGTTTTTTCTTATCAATGAGCTCATGCTCTTTAACATCTACGCCTTTTTTATCACGCATCTGTCTTAATTCTTTTAGAATCGTATCTGCTTCCTTAGTCGCTTCTTTAACACGTTGATTGGCTTTTTCTTTAGCTTGTTCCATTAGACGCTTCTCATAATTTTGATAAGCAGTATAGGTTTGATCAAGTTCTTTATGCATCGTTTCAGCTTCGCGAATTAAGGCATCGAGTTCAATCTTTTGTTCATCGACACGCTTTGTATTACGTTCTAACGATTCAATCATCGCATTAATTTCTTTTTCATCATGGCCAACCATAGATTTCGCATGATTAATAATCTGTAGTTTTAGGCCTAGACGCTTAGAAATTTCGAAAGCATTCGAACGACCAGGTACGCCCATCAATAATTTATAAGTCGGGCTTAACGTATTCACATCGAATTCGACACTTGCATTCATAACGCCTTCACGGTTATAACTGTAAGCTTTAAGTTCAGGATAGTGCGTTGTCGCCATAACGAGTGAACCAATTTCGTGTACATAGTCTAAAATACTCATCGCAAGTGTCGCACCTTCAGTAGGATCCGTACCTGCACCAAGTTCATCAAATAAGATTAAGCTGTTTTGATTTGCTTCATCTAAGATATTTACTATCGTTTTCATGTGAGATGAAAAAGTTGAAAGCGATTGTTCAATCGATTGTTCGTCACCAATATCACAAAAGACATGGTCGAAGACACCGAGTTTACTACCATCTAATGTAGGAATTAATAAACCTGACTGAGCCATGATAATAATTAATCCAAGTGTTTTTAACGTCACTGTTTTACCACCCGTGTTTGGCCCTGTAATAATAACCGTTTCAATATCTGGCTCAAATTCAATCGTATTACTTACGACAGTTTCAGCATCTAATAATGGATGAAACGCTTTAGGCAAGTATATGTCACGGTTAGTCGTGAAGGTAGGTTTAGTACCTTTGATAGATCTTGCATAGCGGGCTTTTGCTGTAAGGAAGTCAATATGCCCCATAATAGACTCTGCACTTAAACAACCTTCGCTGTCCGTTGCTACAAGTGTCGTTAGCTCTGTTAAAATGCGAGCACGTTCCGTGTCTTCTTCACTTCTCAAGCGACTAATCTGATTGTTCATTTCAACAACTGATGAAGGTTCGATATAAAGTGTTTGTCCTGAAGCAGATTGGTCATGCACGATACCGTTAAAATCCTGACGATATTCTGCTTTAACTGGAATAACGTTTCGATCATTACGTACGGTCACAATTGCATCAGACAATTTCTTCTGATTGGACTGCGATTTAACGATTTTATCAAGTTGTTGTCTAATACGGTGATTCGTCGTAGAAATTTTACTTCTAATTGAGTGAAGCGTTGGACTCGCGTCATCGAATAAGTCAGATTCATCACACGTTTGATGAATGGTTTGATATAAATCCGTTAAAACAGGCAATTGTTCAATTTGTTCATTTAATATGGGATATACGATTTTTTCATCTTCTTCAACCATTTGATTGTAAAATGTTTTAAATTGATTTTGAACTTGAATCACGCGTTTAATGGCATTAAGTTCTTTAACGTTCAGTACGCTACCAATAGTTGCACGTTTCACATAATCAGAAATTTTACTCAATCCTGATAAACTTGGCATTCTACGTTTATTGTAAATTTGAGATATTTCATCTGTTTCTTCCATTTGATGAACCACTTCATCAAAGTCTGTACTTGGTTTCATCGCTTTTACTTTTAAAGCACCTAGTTCACTAATCGTTTCATTTTGTATGGTTGCTTTAATTTTGTCGAATTCTAAGACATCGAGTGTTTTCTGTCTCATAAAATCCCTCTATTTCTAAAGTTTAATGTTGTTTTCAATAAATGATTTAAAGTCTTCACGTGATTTCGTATTAAGTACACGGTCTTTCGTCACAAAGCCTTTCTGTGCAGTCGCAACACCATACTTCATAAAGTCTAAATGATCAACATGATGCGCATCTGTATTTATCGTTACATGAATGTTCTTATGCTTTTTAAGTACATCCGCACTTAAATCAAGACGTTTAGGATTCGCATTAATCTCAAGAATCGTGTTCGTTTTCTCTGCGATATCTATCAATTTATCCATGTTAACTTTATAACCATCACGTCGACCGATGATACGACCAGTAGGATGCGCAATATGTCTTACATATGGGTTCTGACATGCTTGTTCAAGGCGATGCATGATTTCTTCTTCTGATTGATTAAAGCTCTGATGAATCGCCGCGATCACATAATCAAGCTCTTTAAGAACGCTATCATCGTAATCAAGCGTACCATCACTTAAGATATCCATTTCAATACCAGAATAAATATCGATTTCATCATACTTCTTGTTTAATGCTTTGATTTCTTCGTTTTGTTTTAGAAGGCGTTCAGCTGAGAGACCGTTAGCGACTTTAAGGCTTTGAGAGTGATCAGTAATCACCATGAATTGATAACCCTTTTTGATGTTCGCCTTAACCATGTCTTCTAAACGATAAGCACCGTCACTTGCAGTCGTATGCATATGAATATCACCATTGATATCAGAAAGCTGTACGATTTGAGATAAATCTTTATCAAATTCCGAGCCATCCTCTCGCATTGTAGGTGGAATCCATGGTGCCTTGAAATGCTCATAGATAGCTTCTTCACTATCAAATTGAAGTAGCGAACCATCTTCTTGTTCAATACCATACTCGCTTACCTTTTCATTCGTCTCTTTCGCAATTTGACGAATACGAATGTTGTGGTCTTTTGACCCTGTGAAGTGTTGAAGCGTATGATAGAAGGCTTTAGGTTCTATCATTCTTAAGTCTATTCCTATAATTTCATCATCAAATTCGACTTCAATCGAAACTTTAGTATCACCAACAGCAACCTCTTTCGTTAAGATGTCGAATTTTAAAAGCGCTGCTTGGACTTTATCTGGCGCCGTTGTACTTATGATGACATCTAAATCTTTACTTTGTTCTTTCATACGACGGAAGCTACCTGCGAACTCAAAGCGTTCAATGTCTTCAATATCTTCTAAATACGCCGCAACTTCATCTTTAAGTTTAATCATCGTATCAATAGGATAGCGTTCTTTACGTTGACTCATCGCTTGAACAGCTTCTAAAATATTAGCTTCAGTCTTCTTAGCGAAGCCTTTAAGTTCACTTACTTTACCTTTTTCGCATGCTTCTAGTAGAGACGCTTTATCCGTAATATTTAATTCTTGATAGAGCTTCGCAATTTTCTTGCTACCTAAACCTTGTATTTTAAGTAATGGGACAAGTCCACTCGGCACTTCTTTTTTTAGCGCGTTTAACGTCTCAGATTCTCCATTTTCCATGTAGTCGTTTAATACGTCCCCGACACCTTTACCAATACCTTTAAGCTCAGTGACGTCGTCAATTTCTTCAATTGTGCGTTCATCTATTTCAAGACTTTGACTTGCCTTTCGATAAGCAGACACTTTAAAAGGATTCTCCCCTTTTAACTCCATATATGTTGCAATGTCTTCTAATAATTTAATTAAATCCTTTTTCGTCATTTTAAGCACCTCATTAAAAAAAGTCATAGGAAGTTTTAGGCCTATGACTCGGTTATTTTAATTTTCAAGACTTCATAAGAAAAACGTATAAATTGGTGTAATCCAAACGTAAAATTGTGCAATTTTAGAATGAATTAATGCATTTTGAAACATATTATGTGGATACAAGGTCATACAAATTAGGGTGAATTGTATATAAATTGTGATCGGTATGACTCCAATGATTGCCCCTAATAAACGACTTAAACGTGAGATACGCCTTTGGTATCGCTTACGTTCAAATACTGAGATAATCATATAAAAAGTTAGCTTGGAAAGTAAAAATATCAATATAAAAGCAACAAATGCATCAAATCGATGTTCTCTATCATAGATGTCTATAAAGAAATGCATATCATAGGCTTTAGTAGCTGGGTATGGTAGCACAAGATTAAGTTTCGGCCCTAAACTTTGATACCATAAACGCGCGAAATAAATCGAAATCAAAGTAGTTAATAGATGTAACCCATTATACATGACACCGCGATGAATCCCCATCATAAAACCTATCGCATAAGCGATTAGAACGAACAACACAATAATCAAGAATTATTCACCTTGGTCTTTAAGACGCTTCACTTCTTGTTTAAGACGTTCATGCTCTTCTTCTAATTTCACATAATCATGCATGATATTAACCGCCGTTAAGACAGCTTTACGCGTCGTATCAAGCCCTGCACTCTTACGACCTAATTCATTCAGTTTATCGTCAACAAGATGTGCCACATGCCTAATGTGTTCTGGATTATCTTCACCAACAATCGTGTAATTACGATCGTTTATCGTTACATTAATTCGATTTTTAAATTCACCCATTTAGATTCTCCTGACTTAATTCTTTACTTCAATTCATCAATTATTATTATACATGAGTTAAATTATTTTGTGTATGCTTTTATAACTTTCTCATATTTAGAAATCTCGCTTATTTCATTAACCCTTCCCCTTTGAAAAGCCCTATAAGTCATATATACGTTTATCCTTGTTATGATATGATGTATATAAGTTTATTAAAGTGAGGAAGTCATATGACAAACGTAGTTTTAAAATTAAAAGATACAGAAATCAAACAGCTTATGTCTAAGATTAAATTCGAACAGTCAAAGCTACCTCAAGGTATGAAAGCAAAGTGCAAATACAAAGGTGTTACGATAAATATTTATAATTCGAATAAAGTCATGTTTCAAGGTAAAACAGCACAAGAAGTTTCAAACCAATTACTTGGCCATCAAGCATCTCAAAGTACACCATCAAGCGCATCATCCCATCCAACAATTCCCTATAATCAATATAGTTGTATCGGTAGTGATGAAGCAGGTAGCGGAGATTATTTTGGACCATTAACAGTTTGTGCGAGTTACGTTTCTAAAGATCAAATTCCCCTACTTAAAACACTTGGTGTTGATGATTCAAAACGTCTCAACGACACCAAGATTGTTGAATTAGCTGAACAACTCGTCACGTTTATTCCACATTCGCTCATTACTTTAGATAATGTAAAGTATAATGAACGTAAAGCACTCGGTTGGTCTCAGGTTAAGATGAAAGCCGTGTTACACAATGCGTGTATCACTAACGTTCTCAATAAAATTGACCAAACAGAACTTGATTACATCGTTATTGATCAATTTGCGAAAAGAGAAGTCTATAAGCATTACGCTTTAACTGAGATACCTTGCGATAAGAAGACAAAATTCGAAACTAAAGGCGAGTCTAAGTCATTAAGTATAGCTGTGGCGAGTATTATTTCAAGATATGCTTTTGTTAAACATATGGAACAAATAGAGCATAAACTTAAACTCGATATACCTAAAGGTGCGAGTGCGAAAGTCGATCTTCAAGCAGCTAAATTGATTCAAAAATACGATATTAATACTTTAGACACTTACTCAAAGCGTCATTTCAAAAATAGAGACAAAGCATTAGATATTTTAAACAAAAGGGGTCATTCAAAATGAGTACAATGTTGTTAATTCAAGTTATTTTTGGCATATGCATATTTGGTTATTTACTTTGGTATATTTCTAAAAAGCTTTTTAAAAATAAATAATATTTACTCAGACGTATATTTAAAAGACTTTTCACAAAAAAGAATAAAAATATACGTCTTTTTTACAATTAATTTAAAGCAATTTAAACCTAATACAACTTTTATTTGTTAAAATAGAAGCTATACGCACATACAAAGTAACTTATGAGAAATCGATAACCTAAAAAATTTATAATAAAGTGAAAGGATTCCTGTGATGAGAAAGTTACATATCATTTTAGGTTTATTGCTTATTTTAAATTTGGTGTTTCCCACTCATATTTATAGCAAGACGTCACCTTTAGAACCTATCAACCAAGATCATCGTATTAGTAAACAATACACACCTAATGCGCTTGCAGTCACAACGGAAAGCGGACAAATTTTATACCAATATCACTATAAGAGCCAGGTCGATCCAGCTTCTTTAACTAAAATGATGACCATGTATCTAACACTTGAACAAGTTGAGAATGGCAATTTAAGTTTAGATGATACGGTTAAAATTACACCTAAAGAAGAGAAGCTTTCAAAGATGCCAAGTTTAGCATCCTTTAAATTAAATGCGGGCGAAACGTATACGATTGACCAACTATTAAAGCAAACGGCTATTGTTTCAAGTAATGCAGCAACCATGGTTTTAGGTCGCAAAATCGCTGGTAGCCCTTCTAAATTTACGCATCGAATGAATGACAAAGCGAAAGCCTTAGGTATGACGCACACACATTTTGTAAATCCAACTGGTGCATCAAACGACTTACTAAAACCGTTTGAACCTATAGACTATAGGAAAGAACTTAAGACCTCTACGACTGCTGAAGATTTAAGTTTATTAATGCATCACTTGTTGAAAGACCATAAACAAGTATTGAATTACTCTAAATTGAATGCGGATGTTCAAAAAGGACGTAAAATGCGAACGACAAATTTATCTTTACCTGGAGAAAGTCGAGGATTTAAAGGTTCAGATGGTTTAAAAACTGGAACTAGCGATAATGGGTATAATTTAGCTCTCACAAATCATAAAGATAACTTAAGGTTAAATGTTGTCGTGCTCAATGTGAAACCATACCCTAGTGATGATGCTGAGAAAATGCGTCACACCATCGCAAATCGTTATGTTAAACAAATGAGAGAGAAATACGAATATAAGAAAGTCTTATCCAAAGGTAGACATGAAATTAATGATAAGGTGTATGATGTTAAAACAGATTTATATGATGTCGTACCTAAAAATATGAAAAATTACTCTTATAAGATTAATGAAGGACGTATTGAACTCGATTACGATCGTTCATTTATTAAGGGAACTAAAGCACCATCAGTTGGTGTAGAGAAAGTTGATACCCTTAAAGACAAAATCATGGACAATCTGTTATTAATTATCGTTTCGATTCTATTCTTGTTAACGTTCATACTCGCTATAACGTTATTTATCATGTATCGAATTTATAAACGAAGTAAGTAGAAGAATAATATAAAAATAAACGAGCCTAAGTATTCAATTGAGTACTTAGGCTCGTTTTTATATCTGCAATATAATTATTTTAAGCTCTTTTGAATTTTATCAATTTCATCTTGTTTAAGGTCGACGATGATTTCGCCATCTTTTGTATCTTCTTTTAACGCTTCTTTAGCTTCTTTTGAATGGTATAATTCAGCAATACGTTTGTATGTTTTGTTATCTTTGTCTTTAGTGTTTACAGCTATAAAGTTAATATAAGGCTTAGTTGCTTCACCTTTTGAACTTTCTAAGTAAATTGGGTCTTTCTTAGCATCTAGACCTGCTTTAGTAGCAACACCATTGTTAATTATAGAAATATCTACTTCATCTAGAGCTCTAGCAGTTTGTTGAGCATCAACTGCTTTAATTTTTAGATTTTTAGGGTTTTCTTTAATCTGTTTAGGTGAACCTGTTAAGCCAAAGTCTTTATCTAATTTGATCAGACCAGCTTTTTCTAAAAGTTTTAATGCACGTGCTTGGTTAGAAACATCGTTCGGAATGATGACTTGAGCACCATCTTTATTATCTTTAACGTCTTTGTGCTTTTTAGAATAGATACCTAATGGCGCAAGTACAGTCGTTCTAATTGGTGTGATATCTGTACCTTTATTCGCTTCTTGGAACTGATTTAAAAACGCAAAGTGTTGGAAAGCGTTCATGTCGATATCCCCATCTGATAAAGCCTTATTCGGAACATTATAATCAGAGAATTGTTTAATCTCTAAGTCAATATCTTCTTCTTTAGCAAGTTCTTTAACTTTCTCCCAAGCTTTAGTATCGTTCGATGCAACACCTACTGTAACTTTCTTACTATCACCTTTATTGCCACAAGCAGCTATAAATAAGATGATGACTAAACTTAATGCTAGTAATTTTTTCAATTTAAATTTCCCCTTTGTTATTAATTTTTCCTTACTTTTCTAGCGAGTAAATTACCTAATGATTGAATAAGTTGAACCATTACAACCAGAATGACAACGGTGATAATAATAACCATCGTGTCAAATCTTTGGTAACCGTATGCTAAAGCTAGGTCACCAATACCTCCGCCTCCAACAGCACCGGCCATTGCAGTCGCACCGATAAGTCCAATAATTGAAGTTGTCAGTGCTAAAATAAGTGAACCAAGTGCCTCTGGTAGTAAGAAATATCTTATGATTTGAAAAGGTGAAGCACCCATTGCTTGTGATGCCTCAATAACGCCACTATTCACTTCAAGTAAAGAGTTCTCTACCAAACGTGCGATGTAAGGTGCCACATAAACCGTTAAAGGTACAATGGCAGCTTCAGTACCAATTGACGTCCCCACAATAAGCTTCGTAAAAGGCACTATCGCAATAAGTAAAATAATGAAAGGTAATGAACGTAGTACATTAATAATTGGGTTAAGTAAATGATAAATAAATGTTTGCTCCCAAATACCACCCTTTTTCGTGATAACAAGTAAGATACCAAGAGGAACACCAATTAGCGCACCCAATACTAATGAAATAGAAACCATTAATAGCGTTTGATATAACGCTTCAAATAATTGTGAAACATCGATAGAAGAACCAAGCATGTTATATCACCTCTTCATATTCAATATTATGTATATTAAAGTAATCATAAGCCTTGTTTATTTGATCAGTAGGTTCGTTAAATCGTAGTGTTAAATAGCCTACTGAAGTACCTTGGATTTCTGTCATCGATGCGTAAATTAAATTAACATCTAAATTTAAGTTCCTAATAAGATGCTGTAATATCTGATCACCAATTTGCTTACCTTCAAGGTATAATTTGATATCTACAACATTTTGAGTAGAAGGAAGATGAGCTTTTAATGACTCAGGCAAGTCCGTTTTTATAATCGTTGAAATAAAGCTTTTAGCAGTTTCTGTTTGAGGATGGCCTAGTACCTTTAATACATCTCCATGTTCTATTACGCGCCCTCTTTCCATTACTGCGACCTTATTACAAATTTGTTGAATCACACTCATTTCATGTGTGATTAAAAGAATTGTGACATCTAAAGATTGGTTAACCTTCCTCAACAAATTTAAAATTGATTCTGTTGTTGAAGGATCTAACGCACTTGTCGCTTCGTCACAAAGAAGAATTTTTGGATCTGTTACGAGTGCACGTGCTATTGCTACACGCTGCTTTTGACCACCAGATAATTCATTCGGAAATTGTTTACCTTTATCTTCAAGACCAACAAAGGCTAACATTTCAGAAACCTTTTGATTGATGTACGATTTTGATCTCTTTTGAAGAATGAGTGGTATTGCCACGTTGTAAAAGACTGATTTTGAGTTTAAAAGATTAAAGTGTTGAAAAATCATACCGATATCTTTCTTTACTAAACGAAGTTGCTTGGGTTTGAGTTGATTCATTCTCTGGCCATCCACAATTACATCACCAGATGTTGGCTTTTCAAGTTGGTTAACTAGGCGTATTAACGTACTTTTACCAGCACCACTATATCCAATAACGCCATAAATATCTTTTTGGGCTACCTTTAAGTCAATATCCTTTAACGCCTGTATTTCTAGCGTATTTTTATAAAAGGATTTATTTACCCCTTTGAACTCTATCAATGTAATGCCTCCTTAAAACTAAAATAAAAAACCTATGGATAAGACAAGTCCATAGGTTCGAATACTACTTGTCTCATCTTTACAACTTCACGTTGCAGGAATTGGCACAGTTTTCAAAAACGATTGAGCCTGTTGCCGAGGTTTCAAAGGGCCTTTCCCTCCACCTCTCTGGATAAGATTCAGAATATTTAATTATCGGTACAACTAATCTTACTATATTACTCAAGATTGTCAATAGATTTTTTGAAATTTCAGAATATTTTTTGTCATGCCCTTGTATTTCGCGATTTCAGGCATTTTTAAATCCCTTTTTTTAAAAAGCCCTAGAATATAGTATTTATTTTTAATGCGTATTAAAATAACACCATCTTTTATTTTTTATTTATAATATAATTTAATCAATAAAAATGTAGCAACAGTTATGCGTTTACCTCCAGCTATTTATGTGTTGGTATTGGAGGTGGTACGATGAGAATTTTAATTGAATTAAGTATTGAAATAACTTTTAGTATTTCATTATTGTTTCAAGTAATTGTCATATGGTACTACGCAAGAAAGATTAAAAAATAAGCTAGCTAATGTGTGAGGACATTAGCTAGCAAGCTGTTGGTAAACATATAGTTGAACTTGTTTAACGCGAGTTCGATATGTTCTATATTTTTCCACCTAGTAAATCCTTTAAAATAGCTAGGTTTTTTTTATATTTTTATTATACACTGCTTAGTAATAAAAGTAAATGATTTTTATTTTATATTATTAATTGAAAATTACAACGTATTTTACTTGAATAAAAGAGGCTGAGACATAATACTACAATTCCCTTAAACAGCATGCTTTCCTGGGGCATGGCCGGAGCCTGTAGTCTCCTAAAGCCCAACTCGTATTTTCAATACGATAGTTGGACTTACAAAGAAGCTCAGGCTTCTTTGTTCATGAGGAAGAGCCCCGGCTTGCATAGCTTGTTAATTTGCTACGCAAATTTCTTTGCCAGGGCCCCGCCCTCTGAGTCAGCTGTTTTGAGAATTGTATGAAATAAAGCTTAAATGCTCTATTTCACGACTTATGTCCCAGACTCTTGGTTCACTCAATACATTTTACGAAAACTAAGGTGGAAAGGAGTAAAATATTTGATTTAAGTATTTAAATCACTATTGGTATTTCATTATTGTTTCAAAAAATTGTCATATGGTATTACGCAAGAAAGATTAAAAAATAAGCTAGCTAATGTGTAGAGACATTAGTTAGCAAGCTGTTGGTAAACATATAGTTGAACTTGCTTAACGGGAGTTCAATATGTTCTATACTTTCCACCTAATGGTTTCAACAAAAATGGATGGGTGTTTTATATTTACATAATACACCATTCATTTATAAATGTAAACAATATTTATTTTATATTACAGATCACGAATAAAAAAACATAAATATTAAAAAAAGAGCTCGGGCATGAACCCAAACTCTTATAGCTCTAATTAACCACGTAATGTAGCACCATTATTTTCAAGTGCTTCTAGAATACCATTATGCACTTGCGTAACTTGTTCTTCAGTAAGTGTTTCTTCTTTATTTAAGTAAGATAATCGTATCGCTACAGACTTCTTACCTTCTTCCATATGTTCACCTTGATAAACATCGAAGACAAGCGCATCTTGAAGGATATCTTTGCCATTATCTTTAATAATTTTAACTAGTTCTGCACCTTCTACATCACGATCAACCACTAAAGCAATGTCACGAGTTACGCCTGGGAATTTAGGAATAGGTTCATAATTAATATAGCCTACAGATGTTTCCATAAGTTTATCGTAATTGATTTCAAAGACATACGTACGTTTTAAGTCGTAATCTTTTTGTACACTTGGGTGTAACTCACCGATAAATCCTACTACATCGCCGTCTAATAAAATTTCAGCTGTACGTCCTGGATGCAAGCCATCAATATGAGCTTTTTGATAATCGAATGTTAGATCGAGCTTTTCAGCTACACGCTCTACAACACCTTTTACTAAGAAGAAATCAACTTCTTCTTTCTTTTGTTGCCATAGATTTGACACATACTCACCCGTCATAATACCACTTAGATATTCGACTTCGTCCGGCAATTGGCCTTTTCCATTACTGAAAAATACGCGACCAATTTCATAAAGCATGACGTCATGATTCTTACGTGCCACGTTATAACTTGCAGCATCAATTAAATGAGGTAATAAACTTTGACGTAACGTAGAATGCGCTTCACTCATTGGCATTAGTAGCTGTGTTGTATCTTTATCAGACATACTAAAATCTTTAGCACGCGCTTCGTCAACGAGTGCATATGTCATCGCTTGATTTAAACCAGCACCCTCCATCGTTTGCTTAACAAGACGTGTCTTCATTTGACGGTCAGTTAAACTACCAGATGTAACATCTTCAAAGACAGGTAACGTTGACGGGATTTCATCGTAACCGTAAATACGTGCAACTTCTTCAATTAAGTCAGCATGGATGGTAATATCACGACGTCTTGAAGGGACATGAATCTTAACAGCGTCCCCTTCAGATTTCTCAGCTTTAAATCCTAACTGTAGAAACACATCGATGATATCTTGATCATTTAAATTTAAGCCAATTGTATCGTTAACCTTCTTAGGCGTAATTTCAATCGTCTTCGTTAACGCACCTAATGAACCATCTGACACACGCGCTTTAAGGACCTTACCGCTTGCATACGTTTCTAATAAATAACAAGCACGGTCTACCGCTTCATCAACAAACTCTAAAGCTAAGCCCTTTTCAAAACGACTCGAAGATTCACTGCGTAGGTTTAAACGACGTGACGTATGACGGATTGATACAGCGTCGAAGATAGCACCTTCAATTACGACATTTGTAGTTTGGTTTGTCACCTCTGAAAAGTCTCCACCCATTACGCCTGCTAATGCGATAGGTTCTTGTCCATTAGTAATTACTAAATCAGAAGTCAATAACGTTCTTTCTTTATCATCTAAAGTTGTCATCGTTTCATTATCACGAGCTTGACGTACGACAATTTCTTTCGAACCGATTCGATCTTGATCGAACATATGAAGAGGTTGACCGTATTCAAGCATTACGTAATTCGAGATATCTACGACATTATTAATCGGACGAATGCCAGCTTTCATTAAGCGCGCTTGCATCCACATAGGTGATGGTGCCACTTCTACATTTTTAACGACACGCGCACTATAATAAGGAACCTTGTCTTGAGCTTCGATACTTACTGATAATTCTTCAGAAGCCTGTTCATCTAATTCGTTAGATTGAGTTTCAGGCTTATGAATCTCTGTTTGATAAAGTGCTGCGGTTTCGTAAGCTGTACCGATCATACTTAAAGCATCTGCACGGTTAGGTGTTAAATCAAACTCCATCACTTGGTCATTTAAATATAATGCATCTAAAGCATTCGTTCCAGGTTCAACTTCTGTAGGAAATACGAAGATACCTTCTTCTGCTTCTTTAGGAACAACGTTCGAATTTAGACCAATTTCTTGTAAAGAACAGATCATACCTTCTGATACTTCACCACGTAATTTAGCACGCTTGATTTTAATGCCACCTGGCAAGCGACCACCTACTGTCGCTACGATAACATGTTGCCCTTGATCAATATTTTTGGCACCACAAACGATTTGAACTGGCGCCTCTTCACCAATATTCACTTTACAAATACTTAGCTTATCGGCGTCAGGGTGTAGAGATTTTTCTTCTACATAACCTACCACTAAATTTTTAATCCCTTGTGAAAAGTCATGTAAAGCATCTACCTCAATTCCTGAACGTGTGATACGCTCTGCTAATGCTTCAGTTGTTACATCTATTTCAACATATTGTTCTAACCACTCTTTAGATACGAGCATTTTCGTCACCTCTATCTTCTACTGATTTAAATTGTTCTAAGAATCGTACATCGTTCGTATAGAAATGTCTGATGTCTTCAATGCCATACTTCAACATAGCAATACGGTCAGGACCCATACCGAACGCAAAGCCAGTATATTTATTTGAATCAAAGCCTGCCATTTCTAACACATTAGGGTGAACCATGCCTGATCCTAAGATTTCAATCCAACCTGATTGTTTACAAACGTTACAACCTTCTCCGCCACACTTGAAGCAAGATACGTCCACTTCAACAGACGGTTCAGTAAATGGGAAGTAGCTAGGACGTAATCTGATTTCACGTTCTTCGCCAAATAACGCTTTAGCAACGAGTTCTAACGTACCTTTAAGATCACTCATCTTGATATTTTCAGCTACGACAAGTCCTTCAATTTGAGTAAACTGATGACTGTGCGTCGCATCATCTGAATCACGGCGGTAAACTTTACCTGGGCAAATGATCTTAACCGGGCCTTTACCTTTTTTCTTTTCAAGTGTGCGTGCTTGAACAGGTGATGTATGTGTACGCATTAAAATTTCATCTTCAATGTAAAAGCTATCTTGCATATCACGTGCTGGATGTGATTTCGGTAGGTTTAAAGCTTCGAAGTTATAATAATCTTGTTCGACCTCATAACCATTTACAATTTCATATCCTAAACCTAGGAATAAATCTTCAATTTCTTCAATCGTGCGCGTTAAAGGATGTTTCGCACCGAGTTTAATTTGACGGCCTGGTAACGTTACGTCGATTGACTCAGCTTCTAATTGCTTATTAAGACGTTCAGTTTCAAGAACCTCTTGTCTTTCCGCAATTTCCTTTTCAATTTGTTGACGTACTTCGTTCACTTTTTGACCATAAGCAGGCTTTTCCTCTTTAGGAAGGTCTTTCATATGTTTCATTAAGCCTGTTACAGATCCTTTTTTACCTAAATATTTAACCTTAACATCTTGTAAAGCCTTTTCATCGGCCGCTTCGTTAATATCAATATGTGCTTGTTGCACAATTTCTGACATGACTTCTGTTTGTTCCATTTGTATCCTCCTTTAAATACAAAAAGACCTCCGCCCTATAATAGGGACGAAGGTCTTCCGTGGTACCACCCAAATTTATGCATACGCATACACTTTTAATTTATTGATAACGGATGATGACATCCGACTTAAATTTCTTTAAGTAGCTAAAAAGGTGAACCAATCTAGCCCAGTAGGAATAACTTTCAGTCTCGGTTATTCTCCCTTGTCTACTTTGTTGCTAGTTGTCTTCTTTTTCTTCGCTAATATTCAAATTACAAATTTATTATAAATGAATCTAACATGAACGGTCAACCTCTTAAGTGATACATTAAGATCCCTGCTGCAATCGAAACATTTAAACTTTCTGCTCGACCATAAATCGGCACCGTTAAGTTTTGCGTAGTCTCCTTAAGAAGGTCTTTCGAAACGCCCTCGCCCTCATTACCAAGAATTAAACAAAAACGTTCTGAAATTTCAACGTCCTTGTAAGGAACGGCGTCTTCAAGCGCAGTACCATATACTGGACCGTCAAAATCTTGAATAAACGTTAATAAGTCCTCATTAACAATCGGAATGTGAAAGACACTACCTTGACTCGCACGTAAAACTTTATCTTGGTAAGGATCAACCGTACCTCGAGAAATAACGATTAAATCATACCCAGCCGCGTCAGCTGTACGAATCATTGTACCTAGGTTTCCTGGATCTTGAACACGGTCTACAAGGAGTACGCGGTTTTTATCAGCGACCTCGTACGTCGGTTTTTGAATAACCGCAAATACGCCTTGAGGTGTCACGGTGTCAGACAATGCTTCTGCGATATCTAAATTTATTTCGTACACTTCTTGAGCTTTATGAATGATGTCTTCATGAATTAAATCTTCGCGTACGACAAATAGTTGCTCAATTTCGATTTGATTTTGAAAAGCTTCTACAATAAGGTGAACGCCTTCTAAGAGTACTTTACCTTCAGCATCTCTCACTTTTTTGCGCTTTAATTTGTTTGCATTTTTAATTTTTACATTTTGTTTTGAAGTGATACTTAGCAAGATATACCCCTCAATTCTTTATTCGACTTACTTAAAATGTACCATAAAAAAACTGAGTCACAAATGCGATATACATTCACGACCCAGATTAAAAATCATACATTAAACACATTACATTATACGTAGATGATATTATTTAGAAATAACTTCTTCACCTTTATAAGAACCACAGTTCTTACATACACGGTGAGATAATTTTAATTCGCCGCAGTTTGAACATTCTACCATACCTGGTACTGATAATTTAAAGTGCGTACGGCGTTTGTTTTTTCTTGTCTTAGACGTTCTTCTCTTTGGTACTGCCATGATTAATCCTCCTTATATTCAAATACATACGTTATTGCTTTTTATCATATAACTGTTGTAATTTCTGAAGCCTTGGATCGACTTTCTCTTCGACTTGTTCGTCTTCAGATTTATCTTCCAATTGATCTTCGTCAATAACTTCCCAACCATTACCTTCACGTAACATTTTGTCGCTATTTTCAGAGAAAACGCGCATTGGCTTTTCTAAAATAACAAGCTCTTCAGCGATGTCACGTAGATTTATCATGCCATCAGTCGCAAGATGATAATGCTCATCTTCTTCATTCTCATATTCACCTTCTAAATCAAACACTTCAGTTGTAGATTCTGTAAAAGGGACTTCCACAGGTTCAAGCGTTCTTGCACATGCCATTGTATAAACACCACGTACAGTCATATCCGCTACAACTTCGTTTGATTTAACAGTGAGTTGACCTTCAATTTGAATGTCTGATAAATCGATTAAATTAAGTTGTTCAATTAAATGATCGAATTGAACAGTTTGATTAAATTCAAACGGTTGCCCTTTGAATTTTCTTAATTGTGTTATTGACCACTTCATTATGGCTTCACCTCTAACAAGCACAAAATTTATTTTAACTTTCTAAGTCCAAGTTGTCAAGATTTTTTCTTAACATCTTATCTTCTGTTACAATACTCATGATGAGACTTGAAGGGACAGATTGCAAATGAAAAGTGTTGCACTAATCACAGAATATAATCCTTTTCACAATGGACATGAACGACATGCGATTCAATCAAAATTTAAGACCCAAAGTGACGTTACGATAGCTATCATGAGCGGTCATTTCGTCATGCGCGGGGAGCCCGCTATATTCAACAAATTCACTCGCGCTAAAATGGCATTATCTACCGTTGATCTAGTAGTAGAATTACCTTTAATTGGCGCTTTATCGTCAAGCGAAATTTTCGCTGAGATGGGTGTCAAAGTAGCGGATTATATGGGCTGTGAACATTTATCATTCGGTAGCGAGTCCGGTGACTTAGAGGATTTTTCAAGGGGGATGCAAGCACTGAACCAAATTGAGCAATCTGACCAATTTAAAGCAGAAATTAAAAAGGGTAAGTCGTATGCGCGTATTGTAAGTGAACTGCTTGATAATCCTGATATCGTCACCCACCCTAACAACATTCTTGGGCTATCCTACATGAAGGCGATTTCGCGTTTCGCGCCCCATATTAGCCCGCACACGATTAAGCGTACGGGTGCCAATCACCATGACGAGAACCTTACTTCTTCTTCCAAACTTGCGAGTGGCTCTGCTATCCGAAAAGCCCTTTCGAAGCACGAAGACATTAGTCCATTCGTACCTAAAGAAGTACGCGCGTTATATCAAACTCAAACGTTAACTTGGGATGACTGCTTTCCATATTTGAAGTATCAAATTGAAGCACAATCTTCGGACGCTTTAAAACAGATTTATACAATGTCTGAAGGATTAGAAAATCGGCTTAAATCGACCATTCATGATAGTGATGCGTTTGAATCGTTTATGAATGGTCTTAAAACTAAGCGTTACACGCATACGCATTTACAACGTGTGCTTACGAATGTCTTGCTTAACTTTAAATATGAGGATGTTAAACGTGACGTTCAAGGCGTTCGTATACTTGCCATGAATGACACAGGTCGAGCATATTTAAAGCATTTAAAAGCAACTTATCCTGACCGCAACTTTGAAACAAATACCAATAAAAAAAATCAAGCTTTATTTCAGCACGAGATTAAAGCGACGCGGATCTATAATCTTATTTCAGGTCAAAGAGACACGGACTTTAATACGCCGGTGATTAGGACGTGAATTAAAAAATACGGGCACTAAGCCTCATAGCTTAATCGCCCGTCCATATCTTATCTCTTATTAAATTTCTTAAACAATGCATCTTCTACATGTTTAGGAACAAATTCCGAAATATCGGCATCGTATTGCGCTACTTCTTTAACAACACTTGAACTGATAAATGAATAGTCTGTACGTGTCATCATATAAAATGTTTCGACTTTGTCATTAAGTTTACGGTTCATTGAAGTAAGTCTTAGTTCGTATTCAAAGTCACTGACAGCACGTAATCCTCTGATAATCGTATCGGCACCAATAACTTCACAGAAATCAACAAGCAATCCATCATATTGATGCACTTTAACATTAGTCATGCCTTTGATACTTTCATGAATGAGCGCAATACGTTCATCAGCTGTGAACGTACCTGTTTTATTACTGTTTCTTAAAACACAAACGTGAATTTCATCAAATCGTTGAGCACTTCGTTCTATAATATCTAAGTGACCATACGTAATTGGATCAAAACTACCTGGTATTACTGCTTTCGTGTTAGACATGTCTTTCTCCTTTTTCTAATAACATTGTTTCAGTTTGACCATATTGATAACGACGAATTTCTTGGAAATTACCTATATCAATTGATTCCTTTTGCTTAAACTCACACACGATAATACCACTTTTTTTCAATAAATCAAATGCGTCAATTTTTTTTAAAGCTTTATCAATTAACCCTTTTTGATATGGTGGGTCTAGAAAGATTAAATCAAATTGAATCTCACGCTTATGAAGAGCTTTTAAAGCGCGGTCCGCATTTGCTTTATAAACTTCGCAATTTGTAATACCTAAATGACGTAAGTTCCCTTCAATAACCTTAACTGCTTTAATGTTCTGGTCAACGAAGATCACTTTATCCATACCTCGCGATAAGGCCTCTATACCAAGACCACCGCTTCCAGCGAATAAATCGAGCCCGAGCCCATCAAATTCGTATAAGCTATTAAATATGCCCTCTTTAACTTTATCCATCGTTGGACGTGTATTGCGACCATCTAATGTTTCTAATAACTTACTTTTATGTTCACCTGCGATAACACGCATCGTATCAAACACTTCCAATCTAATGTTATATTTAATATAATTCTTACTGAAATTAAAGGAGGTTAAACATGAAACAATCGTTTATAGTTCTTGGTGAAGGTTTAACGGATTTATATGAGTTCAAAGCCTTACTTGAATACAATCATGAACGCATTTCTAAGGTAGTTTGCTTTCATACACCTAATTCACCAAACAAGAAGTCTTCAGCAGCAATCGTTATGAACCCAACTGAAGGTCAATATTTCCAAGGGATTTACATCATGATTAATGCATTTAATTACCCATACCCTGAGTCAAACAAGAAGTACGACATGATTTCATCATGGGCTCAATCTAATGGTGTTAAAGTATACGAAATAGACGTTAAACCACCTGAAGACTATCACGAACTACCATTATTTTTTAATTACCTGACTAATGTTCTGCGCTTACAAAGCTGGATCCCACCACTTATTTAAAGATAATTTGGTTTCGTCTCTTTAGAGTACGTTTGCTTTAAATTTTTATAAGACGATCCTTCAATGTGTTTAACATATTTTAAGCGCATTAATTTATGAACAATAGTATCTACTTCATCTTGGTTAACGTAAATAGATAAGTATTTTTTTTGTTTATTGATATAGTTAATGTGACCATATTTTCTGAGTTGACGTTCATGTTTCATATTTTTTAGGAACACAATTAAATTTTCACGTTGCACTAATTTCATAAATATCACTCCATTGACTTAAATCTATATCAACTTTTAAAATCATGCAAGCCTATAATGTAAAAACTTTATATACAAGACATTCTTTGATATTATCCAAATGAATAGACTTCAAGGGGGATATTAAGTTGGCTAAATTTCCGAAATACTTACTTGGCGCAAGTGCGGTAACATCACTTGTTACTGCAGGCATTTACATATTTAAGAATTTGAATCGTGAAACGACTTCAACCCATACACCTCAGTTCTTTAAACATGAGGAAATCCCTTATGTGCTTGCGCATAAAGGCGGTTCTGTATTACGCCCTGAAAATACGAAACTTGCTTTTGATAACGCATTCTACTACAACATGCTTGGATGCATAGTTGGCGTGCGCTTAACTAAAGACGAGGTTCCGATTGTTTACGACGAAGCTTTACTTGATATTCACACAAATGGCTCAGGTTATGTCTCAGAGCACACTTACGATGAAATTGTTAAGCTCGATGCTGGCTATCATTTTAAAGATATCAATGGACACACACCATTTAGAAATAACCCCGACGCGAAGATTTTATCATTAGAAACATTGCTAACGCTATATCCTAAAATGTTATTTATATTAAATATTAAAGATAATCCAGAAACATATTTAGGAAGTATCGCGCCGACTAAAATTTATGACATCATTCAAGCAACTGAAAGCTCAAACCGTGTGTGCGTGACGAGTCCATTTGAAAAGCAAATCAACCGCTTCAATTTATATCGTAACGACGACACAGCATTTATGTTAGGACGCAATGAAGCTAAGAAGGTGTTACTACAATATGGCAGCAACCCTAAATTAGCTGAAGAAAGCCAAGTTCAAGCATTAATGCTACCTACTGAATTAAGACAATCCACATCACTACTTAAGAGCTTTATTAAATGGTTAAATAAACAAAGCATCATTACATGCGCTATGGACGTTAATAATCTTGATTTAATGAACGACTTAATACAATACGGTGTTCACACAATCGTGACGAACCGACCAGACATCGGCAATCAATTCTTAAATCGTTAGCTTTTGAAAAGCCCTTTCAATACAAAAACCCTAAAGTCAACTCTACATTAGAGTTTTGACCTTAGGGTTATTTTTATGAACTACATTGACAGCTGCCGCCTGTACTACAGCCACCACCAACATCAGTACGGAAGAATGGATTACCCGCTTCAACCTTAATATGATCTGATATGGCTTTTGAAAGAATCACGAGAACTTCATCAATTAAATCTTGAAGCTTCGTTTCATGTTGTCTAAACGCCACCACACTCGGATGCATTTCATATTCACGCTTTAACTTACGTGTTTCTATCATAGTATTGAAGTAATCCGGATGATAATTACCGAATCGCATGACTTCATCGTATTTCTCTTTCTTTCGAATGAAAGCTTGATACTTATTCGTAGCCTCAACATCTTCTTCCATCGTTGATTTGGCTTTTAAATAAGCATGATATATATCAGATTGCTTAATTTTATGAGCTAAGTCTTCGACATCATCTAATATAGAAAAAACAGCTTCATTATATATCAATGATATCACCTCTTTTTAAGATTCTCTTTTTAGGAAAAGTAATGTATAGTAATGGTCTTTAATTTCGCCACCCATTTCACTATACTTAGAGTTTAACATACGTGAACGGTGAGAATCTGAATTAAGCCAATTATGAACGACTGATGGCACGTCATTAAATCCATAACCAACATTAAGACCTAATTGATCATAACGAATTTCATTGCGGTCAAGCTCTCGTCTCAGGGCATCTTCAGTGAATTCTGTTTGATCCTCAGTTAAGGCGTTGTATAAGTTAACTTCAGCAATATCGCCGAGCTCATTACTTATTTTAAGCGGTTTAATGCCCTTAATCTTACGCATTTCATTCGTAATTTCATAAAGTGTCATTAACTGATTCGCATTCTGTGAATAAGGTACGCTATCAGCCTCTTCTTTCGCGTCTTCACTGTCTTCTTTATTGGTATAAGGTTCGAATGTTGCTAGTGCCTCTGCATCCAAATACCTTACAGCTAGAATTTTATGCGTTTCTTGATCACTGTACACTTGAGCGTACGTATCTTTATATTGAATAAGTGTTTGTGTCTTTAAATCTTCATCCGATAATTCAATTTCTTTCGATTCATCTTGGTCTTTGATTTCTACTTCAGGATTGATATACGCATGTTCGAAAACTTTAGATGCATTGCCTCTTACTTTAAAAGGATGAACCTGCGCCTTCTTACCGGTCGCATAGACGGATTTGATGGAATCCTTTTTAGTAGTTACAAGATAGTACGTATCTTTACCTCTAAATACGTATTGCTTAAAGCCATTCTTATAAGGATAAGAACGTTCAGCTTGACCATATTTTTGAGTGAGATGACTTAATGGCTTTCCTATCCAAGTTCCAACACCCTTCTCTAATTTCTTATTTTCATACTTAGGTTCTTTTTGTTTATAAGCATGATTTGAAGCGTCGTTTTGTTTAGGATTCTCAAGCACGTCGAATTTTAATTTAGGTGAATAAAACAAATAAATCACAAATATAGCCATTAACACGACACCAATTATTTTAATTACTAAATTCCTCAAATCGTTATCCTCCTTTCGTTAACTTTATTAAATGTTTCAAAAACGATTGCATTAAACCTTAATCATCTATTAAAATATAATAAAACTATATACCGTTCAACAGACCTAGAGGTGTCTTCTATGAAATTATTATTTAATAAGACGACGCTTAAATTGTTAAGCTTAGTCACCCTATTGATGCTATTTGGTTACTTTATACTGCCATTAGTACTTCCAATACTGCTTTCATTATGCTGTGCGTTACTGTTGTATCCAATCGTAGTCGCGTTAAATAAGCATATTCCGAATTACCCACTCAATGTAACCATTGTGTTTACTTCATTTATCGTGATACTTGTGCTCTTAATTTGGCTGACAATCACACAATTAATCAATATTATTTATCGATTCGTTGAAACCTTGCCGAGTAAAATTAATACACTAATTGATATTTGGAATGATTTAAGTGACCGTTTTGAAAATAATGTCCCTACAGTTATTCAAAATTCTATCAATTTAGAAGTAAATAAGTTTTTAACGAACCTAAAACACGCATTTATTGATATTTTAAGTTTCGAGAACGTGACGTCGTTTATGAGTGCATTACATGAATTCATCATTGCGTTAGTCGTCTTCTTAGTAGGGCTTTTCCTATTCTTAATCGAGATTCCTAAAATTAAACTTATCGCGCAAGATAAGCTTCAAAAAGAGACTTATGCGCGTATGGTTCAAATGTATTATAAAGTTAAGAATGCTTCTTTAGGATTAATTCGAGCTGCAATTATCCTAAGCTTTATCACATGGATTTGGACCTTTATCGGTTTGAAAATTATAGGTATACCTTCGGCGTTTATATTAAGTATCGTGATTTGTATTATCGATGTCTTGCCCATTGTAGGTGCCACAGGCGTTACGATACCTTAGGCAATTTATACATTTATCATTGGTGACACGACGACTGGTATTGGATTAACGATCCTATCATTGATTCTTCTTACACAACGTAAAATTTTAGAACCGAAGATTGTTGGTAACCATGTTGGACTTGCACCATTACCAACCCTTATTTCAATGTATGTAGGCTTGAAGCTCTTTGGCTTTGTGGGCTTTTTCATAGGGCCAATCTTCTTTATACTAGTCATGGCACTACTTGAAATTAAAGGTATCACATTTAAACCAAAGACGAATCCGTCACAAAAGTAATGAACATTGCACTTATTATATAACAAGTCAATCTAAAAGAAAATCAGATTTAAGTATAAGGGTGTGAATTGAAGTTGAGTCGTTCAGCTTCCTTTCACACCCCTTTTTAAAAGTAAAATAAGTTAAAAAAAGACCTGGAACAAAATGTCCCAGGTCTTAGAATTTATTATAAACCAAATGTTGCTTTAATTAATGACGTTGTTTCACCGCCTGGATATAAAACGTAAAGTAATACGTAAACAACTAATCCAGTAACCGCTGTACAGAACCAAATTACTGAAGCGATAGGTCCCATCTTTCTGTGGTAATTAAATTTATCTTTAAATGCTGCAATGATTTGTAGTAAACCAAGAAAACCACCAACAGTAGATAACATAATGTGGAAGATTAAGAAGATCGTATATACATTCTTAATGGCTTCTGGACCACCAAATGCTGTATTACCGATGAATATCGTACGACTAGCGTAGATAATAAAGAACAACGTAGCAAAACAACCTGCAGTTAACATAAATTTCTTATGTGATTCAATTTCACGTTTCTTAATTTTATACCAACCTATAGCAATAAGGATAGCACTTATTTGAATACAACTCGTACTAATTGTAGGTAAAATTGGGGACATATTCTTCATCCTAACAAATTTTAGATTAATTTAATTAATGATACGACTACTACAAGTACGAAGAAAAGTACTAAGTAGTTTAATGAATAAATGAACATTTTAGTAGCCCATTTCGTTTCATCTTTAGCTTTGAAGCTTGTTAAACCTAAGTAAATCCAACCTAGGTTTAATAACGTAGCGATAACAATAAACGTAACACCAAGCTTAGAAAGTAAGAATGGTAATGGTAGTAAACATACTAACCATACAAACATACTGATTCGTGTACGCTTAAATCCTTTTACAGAAGGTAACATTGGAATATGAGCCATACTATATTCATCTTGTCGTTTAATAGCTAATGCGTAGAAGTGAATTGGTTGCCAACAAAAGACAACTAAGAATAATGCAAAAGCCATGAGCGTTAAATTACCATCAATCGCAACCCAACCAATTAACGGTGGAACAGCTCCAGGGAAACTACCAACTACTGTATTCCAAGTCGTATGACGTTTAGACCAAATTGAGTAATATGAAACGTACCCTATAATACCAGCTAAACCAATAACACCAGCTGGTACGTTTAAAGTGAATAATACAATTTCACCTATAATCATCATGGCGAAACTGAGTATTAATAAATGTCTATTAGAAATTCGGTCATTTACGGTTGGTCTATTTTGTTTACTTGGCATAATTGAATCGATATCTTGATCGTAGAAGTTGTTTAATGCGCAAGCGCCACCCATGATAAGCGTTGAACCAATCATCATTAATAATATCTGTGGAATGGATGCGAGGAACGAATGATCTTTCATCACTACAGCAAGCCATGCGCCAGCAAAAGCAGGAATTAAATTACCTTGAACAAGACCCATCTTAATGATCTGTTGAAGCTCTTTGAAGGTAACGCGGCTTGATGACTGTGACATTGAGTGAACTTTATCCATTTTTCCCCTCCTAAGATTAATTCATATATTATCTATCATAAAACATATTAGATAAATTGACCATATGAATTATATCTTATTTGTGACACTTTAACGACATTCCAAATCGTCATTAATTGGACACATATCCATTTTTAATTATTGTTATACTAAAAATAATTAAAAATAAATATTCACGCCATTGTGAATGTTGATAGAGGTGTTTATCGTTGTTTAAGAAGAAGAACCTTAAATGGTTATCAATCCTAGCAACACTTACAATGATATGGGTTCAACTTGGGGGCGCACTCGTTACCAAAACTGGTTCAGCGGATGGCTGTGGCTCATCATGGCCACTTTGTCACGGTGCCCTTCTACCTCAAAATCTTCCAATAGAAACGATCATCGAATTAAGCCACCGTGCAGTATCAGGCTTCTCATTATTTATCGTACTTTGGCTTGCGATAACTGCTTGGAAGAATATTGGTCATATTAAAGAAGTTAAACCATTAAGTTGTATCAGTTTAGGATTTTTACTCATTCAAGCTTTAGTTGGTGCAGCAGCCGTATTATGGCAGCAAAACGATTATGTATTAGCACTACACTTTGGTATCTCACTCATTAGTTTCGCTTCAGTGTTTGTGTTAACTTTAATTATTTTCGATGTTGACCAAAAATACGAAGCAAATAAATTTATCATGCATAAGCCATTACGCATTATGACATGGATTATGGCATTAATTGTGTACATCGCAATTTATACAGGCGCATTAGTGCGTCACACGGATTCAAGCTTAGCATATGGGTCATTCCCATTACCTTTCCAAGACTTAATGCCTCACACAGAGCAAGATTGGATTCAGCTTACACATAGAATGTTAGCGCTAATCGTGTTTACATGGATCTTAATTACATTCATTCACGCTTCTAAACACTATAGCAACATTCGTACAATCCGTTATGGTTATACAGCTTGTTTTATTCTCGTATTACTACAAGCACTTACAGGTGCCTTATCAGTTATCACAGAAGTTAACTTAATCGTTGCGTTACTTCACGCACTATTTATTACATTATTATTTGGACTGATAAGTTACTTCATAATTTTAATATTCCGCTCGAAAAGACATCTTAAAGAGCAATCTTAATTTATGAAAAGAGATGCGGCATCACGCCGCATCTCTTTTAGTTTATCTTAATGAATTAATAGCGCCGATTCAGGCGCCCGTAAACTATTCATTTGTTTTAACTATGAAATAAATTTTAAAAAATGAGATTAGAAGCCTTATGGACAATTCCTCTAATAGCAGACTCAGAGAGCGGGGCCCGCCACATATTATAGAACAAAGAAGCCCTTGCTTCTTTGTAAGTTCAACCAACGAATTGAAAATTCGGGTTGAACTTTATACGTAAGCAAATTATCAAGCTATGCAAGCCGGGGCTCTTTCTTATGAACAAAGAAGCCTGAGCTTCTTTGTAAGTCCAACTAGCAAACTGGAAGTTTGAGTTGGACTTTTGAGACTACAGGCTCCGGCCATGCCCCAGGAAAGCATGTTGTTTTAAGGGAATTGTTTTTATGTCTCAATCTCTAAGTTCAACCAACGAATTGGAAATTCGGGTTGAGCTATACAGGAAAGCTTGCTGTTAGAGGAATTATTTAAGTTAACCTTAATAGAAGTTTAACCAATACTAAAGCCAACTCACATAGTTGTCAGTTGGCTTTAAGCTCTAGTTTAAATTATGACTCTTTCATTTCTATAAGTAAATCATTTGTTTCAACACCATCGTCTTTTGAAACATGAATCTTATCGATAATACCTTTAAACGGCGCTTGAACCGTCGTCTCCATCTTCATCGCTTCTGAAATGATTAAAGCTTGTCCTGCTTCAACTTCATCTCCTTGATGTACGAGCACATCGATGATTGTTCCTGGCATTTGAGCGCCAATGTGTTCTGGATTCGTTTTATCTGCTTTAGGTCTTACACCTTGCGCAGTTTGAATATTTTCATCTTTAATATAAATACGTCTTGCTTGGCCGTTCATATCAAAGAAGATGGTTCTAAAGCCTTTGTCGTTAGGCTTCGTGATTGTTTTTAACGTAATGATAAGAATTTTACCACGATCAATTTCAATTTGAACGGTTTCATTTTCACGCATACCAAACAAGAAGATCGGTGTATCGAGTAAAGATATATTACCAAACTGTTCGTTAGTAACGATATAGTTTTCGTATACTTTAGGATATAACGCGTAACTGATCACATCTTGATCAGTCACTGGTTTTTGTTGCTTGCTTTCAAGGTCTTTTCTCAAGGCATCGAAATCAACAGGCTCTAAATACTCACCTGGACGCTTTGTAATTGGCGTCTTACCTTTCAATACAGCTTTCTGTAAGTCCTCGTTAAAGCCACTTACCGGCTGACCGATGTCACCTCTGAAGAACGAAACGACAGATTCAGGGAAATCAAGTTTGTGACCTTCGTGAATCACCGTTTCCTCATCTAAATCATTCTGCACCATGTATAAAGCCATATCTCCAACTACTTTAGATGAAGGCGTTACTTTAACGATATCACCGAATAGGAAGTTAACACGGCGGTACATATCTTTAACCTCGTTAAAGCGATCGCCTAAACCTAAACTCTTAGCTTGTTGACGCAAGTTCGAATATTGACCACCTGGCATTTCATGTTGATAAATTTCTGTATGTGGTGAACGGATGTCGCTCTCAAAGTCGACGTAGTAGTGTCTAACAGTATCCCAATAGTGTGATAGTTGTTCTAAACCATCGATATCGGCTCTAATAGAACGATCAAAGTCAGTTAATGCATAATATAATGAGTTTTCACTCGGCTGACTTGTAGTACCACTCATTGATGATACGGCTGTATCAATAATATCGACACCGGCTTTGATCGCTTGTTGGTAAGTTAAGATGCCGTTACCACTCGTATCGTGTGAATGTAAATGAACTGGAATGTTAACCGCTTCTTTAAGCTCACTAATAAGTTCAAAGGCTGCTTTCGGTTTTAATAAACCGGCCATGTCTTTAATCGCGAGAATATGGAAACCTTCTCGTTCAAGCTCTTTCGCCATATCAATATAATACTTTAGCGTATAAATATTTGAACGCTCTGTATTTAAGATATCGCCTGTGTAACAAATCGCACCTTCAGATATCTTGCCTGCTTCTTGAACCGCTTCGTTCGCAACTTTCATTTGGTCTAACCAGTTTAGCGAATCGAATATTCTAAAGACATCGATGCCCGCTTTAGCGCTCTCGTCTACGAACTTACGAATGACATTGTCTGGATAGTTTTTATAGCCAACTGCATTCGATGCTCTTAACAACATTTGGAAAAGCACATTCGGAATTTTCTTTCTAAGACGCGTTAAACGTTCCCATGGATTCTCCTTCAGGAAATTGTACGACACATCAAACGTTGCACCGCCCCACATTTCTAAAGAGAAATTGTCTTTCATAACTTTGGACGTAAATGGTGCAATGTTCATCATATCTTTTGTACGTACGCGTGTTGCTAGTAACGACTGATGCGCATCTCTAAATGTGGTATCTGTAATGAGCACATCGTCTTGTTCAAGCACCCAATCCGCTAAAGCTTTAGGACCTTTCTCATCAAGTAAATGCTTCGTTCCTCTAAATGTTTGAATTTCACTTGGCTTAACTTGTGGAATGTCTACAGATTCGAAATGTGGTTTCTCACGTTGTTCAACATTTGGAAAACCATTAATCGTCACGTTACCAATATATTCTAACGTCTTCGTACCACGGTCTCGAGATGGTTGAATATCGAATAACTCAGGGTGTTGTTCCAAGAACTTCGTCGTATACGTGCCTTCTTTAAAGCCTTCGTGTTTAATAACATTACGTAAGAATGGAATGTTCGTTTTAACGCCGCGAATACGCATTTCCTGTAATGAACGATCCATCTTCTCTAATGTTTCTTTAAAGGACAAGGCATGTGTCGATACTTTTACTAAGAGTGAATCATAATAAGGCGAGATTTTCGCACCTTGGAAACCATCACCAGCATCAAGTCGAACACCGAAACCACCGCTTGATCGATAAGCTACGATGGTACCTGTATCTGGCATAAAATCATTTAAAGGATCTTCAGTTGTAATTCGTGATTGCACAGCGTAACCGAGCGTTTGTATATCCGCTTGCTTTGGCATGTTAATTTCATCACCGAAAAGACTTTCTCCATCAGCAATCAGAATCTGCGTCTTTACGATATCGACACCAGTTACCATTTCAGTAATCGTATGTTCCACTTGCACGCGCGGATTTACTTCAATAAAGAAAAATTCGTCGCCTGATACTAAGAACTCAACAGTACCTGCGTTAACGTATTTGATATTCTCCATAAGCTGAATCGCAGCATCGCAAATACGATTTCTTAAGTCATCATCTAAACCAACAGATGGTGCGACTTCAACTACTTTTTGGTGACGGCGTTGAATCGAACAATCGCGCTCATATAAGTGCACGATATTGCCGTCATAATCTCCTAGGACTTGGACTTCAATATGTTTCGGGTTATCGATATAACGCTCGATATACACATCGCTATCGCCGAAAGATTTCAACGCTTCTGATTTAGCTCGTGTATAAGCTTCTTCAAGCTCGTTCTCACTACGAACGATACGCATACCCTTACCGCCACCACCGCTGATGGCCTTAATCATTAAGGGGTACCCTGCCTCTTTACTAAACGCTAACGCAGCTTCATAAGACTCAATCGGACCATCCGTACCAGGTATAACAGGTAAGTTCGCTTGAATCGCAGTCGCACGCGCCTTAACTTTATCTCCAAACATATCAAGATGTTTCAGTTCAGGTCCGATAAAGACAATGCCTGCTTCACTACATCGTTTAGCGAATGTTTCATTCTCACTTAAAAAGCCATATCCCGGATGAATTGCGTCAACGTCAGCATCTTTCGCGATTTCGATAATACGTTCAATGTTCAAATAACTTTCAGCAGGCCCTAAATCTTCACCGATTAAATAGGATTCATCTGCTTTATATCTGTGTAATGAACCTAAATCTTCTTTGGAATAAATCGCTACAGTTTCAATATCAAGCTCAGTCGCAGCTCTAAAAATACGAATTGCAATTTCGCCTCTGTTCGCAACTAAAAGTTTTTTAATATGTTTCGTCATTGGAAGTCCTCCTAAGATTTCTGAAAATTCGGAATAATATCCTTTATTATACTACAAAGTTATTTTCAATTCTAGTTTCAACGACTCACCCAAAATAGTCAATTAAAGAGATATTATTTTCTTAACAATTTTTACAATTTTATAACAAATAAAAAAAGCCGTAATTAACTTTTTTCTAAGTTAATTACGACTTACAGTTTTCGTTATGTTATGCATTTTTGCGACGTTCTTGTTCGACTTTAATTTGCTTACCTGTAATAAGTAGTAAGCCCATGGCAACACTTAAACTTAACATCGATGAACCACCGAAACTTAAGAACGGTAACGGTACCCCTGTTAATGGAATTGTACCTGAAATACCACCTAAGTTAACGAATGCTTGCGTACCAATGTAACTTGCGATACCAACACATACAAGTTGGTAGAAATATGAACGCGTACGCGTCGCAAGTTCGAATGCACGGTATACAATGAAGAAAATAAGTCCTAGGATAAATAACGCACCTATTAAACCTAATTCTTCACAAATCACTGCAAAGATGAAATCGGTATGTGGTTCTGGTAAGTATCCAAGTTTCATGACACTGTTACCAAGGCCTTTTCCGAAGAAGCCACCATTACCAATTGCGATAAGCGAGTTCGCTAAGTGATAACCGATACCTGATTCGTAGTTGAATGGGTTCTCAAGCGCACTGAAACGCGCCGTTAAGTAATCCGGTAAAATATTAATATTAAAGATAAATATAATCGAAAGTGTAACTATTAAAGCGATAATAATGATTGAACCGAGCTTCAAGAAGCTTCTGATACCAACACCAGCGTATAATAGGATCGAGAACAGGATACATGAAATTAGAATCGTTTGGCCGACGTCCTTTTGTAATAGAACGAGTCCCACGCAAAAGCCAATTAAGAATAATGGTGGGAAGACGACTTTCGGATTGAATGGAATTTCATACCGCTTTCGATCGATAATATACGGAACATATAAAATAATCACGATCTTTAAAAATTCTGATGCTTGAAGGTTCATGAACCCGATGTTAAGCCAACTTTTAGATCCGTTAATGGTACTACCAATAGCTAATGTAGCGAGTAAGAGTATAACCATGATTATGATAATCGATTGCTGTACTTTCTTGTTCTTAAGAAAGTTTACATTCATGAAGTACGACATGAAGAATACCACGAAGAAACTCATCAGCACATACATTAATTGCTTATTGTAGAAGTATGTTCCTGAGACGGGTTGTCCCCCTGTTAAGGAACCTTTCGTTGCTGCAACCATACTTGCGCTGTATACCATGATGAGTCCTAAAAAACATAAAACCATATATGTAACAAGTAGCGGAAAATCAATGTATTTCGAATATTTTAAGATATACTTCACAAATTGCTTTATATTTTTCATACGTCTAAAACATCCAATTCTAGATTTAAATCTTGAAAAAATATGTGTCAAAAAGCGACACATATTTTATCTCATCATATCAGTATATATTTTGTATATCTATTATTTAAACTCTTGTAAAGGCATCGTGTAATTTAGATAATTCCTTTTCAAGTCTAGACATTAAAGCTTTGCCTTCTTCTCTATCAACTAATCCTAATTCCACAGCAAAGTCGACTTCTTTTTGTAATCCAAACATTTGTGTATCGAGTACTTCTTCGTATAATGGACATTGTGGTAGCGTAAGGTTGTCCATTTGTACTTTGATAAGTTGAAGAATACGATCTGCGTCCTTATTTAGTAATTCATAAGCAGATTGGCCCATCACTTTATTATCCATGACATACTCCCCCTATCTTTTGATTCTTTACGATAAAAGTGTATCTTAATGATACTTAAAAAGCAAGTAAAATAAAGACCTGTAGACCTTGATTTATGATATGATAGGATAAGATATTTTTTTAGGGAGTGAACAAATTGATTAGAATTACAGGCGCTGTAAATTTCCCAATTACGTTAGATAGTACGACTTGGATTTTTGATGATCGCAAGGTTCGTATTGAAGATATAGAGCGAGACGTATTTGAAGGTACTAAACCAATTAAATTCGAAGACAACCGTGAGTGGAACCGTGCAATCTTAGAAGGACAAACTAACCCACCTACGTTGAATTCCGAAATCAAATATAAGAAACGAGCAGTTCTTGAAGGTTCCTTCGTTATTAATATGACCCCATTTTTCAAAAATGCGGAACCTAAAGCAGAAGCAACAACAATCCGTTTATTCAACGGTGACGAGGCATCAATCGATGTACCTTTAGAAAAACTTCAATATCTCTTCTTCCAATTCGCAAAAGACGGTAAGCGTTTATACAGCGACAACGCTGTAGACAGTTTCGTTTACTCAAAAGAAGAAGGATATACACATCAATTTGAACATGTAACACACATTGAGGTAATTTAGAGACTCGAGGTGATTTTAAGTGTATAAAGTTAAATGTATCATTTGTGATACTGAAGTCATGATTGACGACGAAACACTTGAAGCCAAACGTTTAAAAAACAATCCTATTAAAACTTATATGTGCCCGGATTGTAAACATAAACTCGATAGACCTAAGTCTAAAGAAGACGAGAGTAAGTAGTTTTGTGGTAGGCCGGCTTGGGAGCTTTTGGCCGGTGGGTTCAATCCGGTCCATCGGATTACTCCATGACGGTGAATCAGTCCGGACTGGCGGTAATAGACTTTGATAATAGATTTAGGTGAAAGAAGGAAGGCAAACCTGTAACGGTTTGCCTTTTTATTTTGAGTTGATTTTGATTTATGGTTTGATGACGGATTTTACGTAGTTCTTTTGATGAATTAATGACTTATTCGGTGACTGACGTGGTATAGTTGAAAGTGAATTCTATACTTAAGGCATTAGTCTATGCGCGAGCAGCGGTGACTTTGGCTAAAATACATGGTTTATCACGTTTCCGAAGTCTTGTTAATCTAGACTTGTTTGATTTACACGTTTTCGAAGTCTTGTAACTTTAGACCCATTTGATTTACACGTTTTCAAAGTCTTGTAAATTTGAACCCCTTTGATTTACACGTTTCTGGATTCTTGTAAATCTAGAGCCCTTTCTTTTACACGTTTCCAAAGTCTTGTAAATTTGAAGCCCCTTGATTTACACGTTTTCAAAGTCTTGTAAATTTGAGCCCCTTTGATTTACACGTTTCCAAAATCTTGTAAATTCAGACACCTTTAATTTACATGTTTCCTAAGTCTTGTAAATTAACAGTCCAACTCACCTACAACAATAACTACTACGTAAAATAATGAAACGATTTACCGCGTTTTTCCTTTTTAAAGTAGCGTTCGCAAACTCTCCTTACAGACATAGGATTAATAACACCCTCACACCACGCACTACCTTCATTCACGGTAAACGCGTCGCCCTTAATATACTGTAACTCCTTCAGCGAATACCGGATTACCTCCTGCAATCGTTGTTCCTGCTCGCACGCCTTACACCAAACATACTTCTTCTTATACGAAATCTCTATCGTATTAATATGATAGCACTTCGGACACTTCAAACCCTTCTTCACATTAGTATGATTATACGGCTTCGGTTCATTATAATTTTTAAAGAAATCAATACTATTCGAACGAATCAATTCAAGCGTATGCCAGTCCTTTTGCGATACTCTACCATCCAAGATAAAATTAAGCTTATGAATCTCAGTCGGCAAGATAACCTGCGAGCGGTTCGGAATTTCCCCGCTAACCGTACACCTATCACTACAAAACACGAGATACGACTCAATCGCTCGCATATGATTCGATCCAGCGATAACTCGATTCACTTCATTTTCCTGACGCACTATTTGTTGAAACGGCGACGGAAACTTTTGATCGTTATAGCCAACTAACACACTATCCTCAAACCTGTAGTCACCAGCGAAATGCTTAATCTCAAATATAATTATTTTACCCTTCAAACAAACCAGAAAGTCAATCTCAATCGGGTACTGCTCATTCAGATAGAAGTTGTTCAAATAAGGCAAGTTAGGAACCTTATCAAGAAAGAACTTAAACTTCAACTCACCCGCAATCCCCGACTTAATCTTAGAAATTTTCTTAAGAACCTCACGATCCTCAGTAACTCGATGTTCCAAAGCAAGCCAATACAAATTTTGATGATTATTCTTCATGATGTCCTCCTCTTTATATAATTATACGGCCACCTTACTAGAATTACTTTAATTTCCCCTATTCTTTTTAAAAGCCCTTTAAATTCAATTATCGCCCTTTTGAAAAGCCCTTTGTATTCTATTACCAATCCAATGAATAACCCTTTAATTTCTATCACCATTCCTTTGAAAAGCCCTTTAAATACTATCATTGCCCTTTTAAAAGCACTATAAAATTTAACCATTCCAATGAAAAACCTAATTGTATGCAGTCCCCCCATTGCCGTTCCATCACTTCACTCGTCATACAAAAAACACCTAAGACAAAGACCGATTCCTCAACCGGCCATATGTCTTAGGCGCTTAATAAATAATATTATTCGTCTTCTTGCATTAATTGTTTAATAAGTTTTGCTTCTTTTTCACGTGCTGATTTATCTAAAATTTTCTTTCTTAAACGAACTGTTTCAGGAGTAACCTCTACCAATTCGTCGTCATTAATAAATTCTAAAGCTTCTTCTAATGTTAAGATACGAGGCTTTTTCATCGTTTCAGTGTTATCTTTAGTAGCTGAACGCACGTTAGTTTGTTGCTTGGCTTTTGTGATATTAACAGTTAAGTCATTATCACGGTTGTTCTCACCAACGATCATACCTTCGTACACTTCAGTACCTGGTTCCATGAAGTTCGTACCGCGGTCTTCTAAACCGATGATTGCGTATGCAGTTGCGCTACCTTTATCCATTGAAACAAGAACACCGTTACGACGGCCACCTAAACGACCTTTGATACGCGGGCGGAATTCATCGAAAGTATGGTTAATAATACCATAGCCGCGTGTTTGAGACATAAATTCTGTTGTATATCCAATTAAACCACGAGCCGGAACGTTAAAGATTAAACGTGTTAGACCGTTATCAGTCGTAACCATGTCTACCATTTCACCTTTACGTTGACCTAATGATTCAATGACACCACCAGAGAATTCTTCTGGCACTTCACATTGAACACGTTCGAATGGTTCGTGCATAACGCCGTCAATTTCTTTTAAGATAACTTGAGGTTTAGAAACTTGTAATTCGAAACCTTCACGACGCATATTTTCAATTAAGATAGATAAGTGTAATTCACCACGACCTGCTACTGTCCAAGCATCAGGTGCATCAGTTGGCGTTACTTTTAAAGAAACGTCGGTTTCTAATTGTTGATCAAGACGTTCTTGAATTTGACGTGCAGTTACGAATTTACCTTCACGTCCAGCAAAAGGCGAGTTATTTACTTTAAATGTCATTTCAAGTGTCGGTTCGTCAATTCTTAAGACTGGTAAAGCTTCTTGATGATCTTGAGGTGTAACAGTTTCACCAACGTTGATATCTTCCATACCAGATACTGCGATTAAGTCACCAGCTTTTGCTTCTTCGATTTCTTGACGTTGTAAACCAAAGTAACCGAAGATTTTCGTTACACGGAAGTTTTTAATCGAGCCGTCTAATTTAATAAGCGATACCTGTTCACCTACACGCATCGTACCGCGGAACACACGACCGATACCAATACGCCCAACGTAATCGTTATAATCAAGTAACGCTACTTGGAATTGTAAAGGCTCGTCACTGTTATCTTTTGGAGCTGGTACATGTTCAACGATTGTTTCATATAATACTTCCATGTTTTCATCTTGTTGTTCAGGATCAGCACTTGCAGTACCGTTAATTGCTGAAGCATAAACAACTGGGAAGTCTAATTGTTCATCGTTCGCTTCTAACTCGATGAATAAGTCTAAAACTTGGTCAACTACTGTTTCAGGTTGAGCTGATGGTTTATCAATTTTATTTACAACTACAACTGGTTTTAGGTTTTGTTCTAAAGCTTTTTTAAGTACGAAACGTGTTTGAGGCATTGTACCTTCATAAGCATCGACAACAAGAACAACACCGTCTACCATTTTCATAATACGTTCAACTTCGCCACCAAAGTCAGCATGTCCTGGCGTATCTAAAATATTAATACGCGTATCTTTATAGTTTACCGCAGTATTTTTAGCTAAAATTGTAATACCACGTTCTTTTTCTAAATCGTTCGAATCCATTGCACGTTCTTCAACATGTTCATTTTCACGGAAAATACCAGATTGTTTTAATAACTCATCCACTAGTGTTGTTTTACCGTGGTCAACGTGCGCGATAATCGCGATATTACGGATATCTTCTCTTAAATTTGTCATACGTTAAATTCCTTTCTTAAGTAAATTGACACTTTCTTTTGCAACTCGTTTATTATATCATATAATCATCAAAAGAATATAATAAGGTGGGTTGGTCATGAAAAAGTCTCAAACTATATTTTTCATACTTGCATTAATTGCAGTATTCTTTTTAGTAATGTTTAGCTTTAGTTTAGGCGCAAGCAATATTCCAATGATGATTTTAACATTTATATTAATGGTTGCAACATTTGGAGTTGGCTTCACCTTAAAGAAAAAGTATCGTGAAAATGATTGGCTCTAATTAAGCTATTACTATTTACCCTTTTACAGGTATAAATAAATAAGACGAGCTTAGGACAATAAATGTGAAATAGAGCATTTAAGCTTTATTTCTTACAATTCTCTAAACAGCTGACTCCTAGGGGAGTAGCGTGAGTCCGGAGACTACAGGCTCCGGCCGCGCCCCAGGAAAGCATGCTGTTTTTAGAGAATTGTAAATTATGTCCTTAGCTCGTCCTTTTTTATGAATGAATGGCGTCTAGCACATCTTGATGGTTTGCTTTGAAGTAGCTGAGTGCCTCATGATGCGCTAAATGATTTCCAGCCAAAATAGAACTTGGCTCTAAAATAGAGATATCGTCTCCATTTAAATTCGTTATCTTACCTTGCACTTCTTTTAGAATAATCCAACCACCTGCAAAGTCCCACGGCTTAAGTCTTGGCGTCATATAAAGACTTAACTGCCCTGTCGCAACATAAACAATCTCTAACGCAGCAGATCCATATGCACGCGCACTTCGAGATTGATTTACGATTGGATGGAATAATTGTGACAACTTCGGTTTCGTTAACCAATTCGGATTAACCGCAATAAGATTACGTCCAACGGAAGCATCCTCTAATATAGGTAGCTTACGGTCATTTACGTAAGCACCGTCGCCACTTTTAGCATGATATAAACGATCTTTCATGACATCATATACAAAACCTGCATACATCTCGCCATCAACAAAGATGCCTACTGAAATCGCAAAGTTTTCCTTTTGATGCACAAAATTAAGCGTTCCATCGATAGGATCGATTACCCAAATCGTTCCCTCGACATTTGTTAAGTCATGGCCATGACCTTCTTCCCCGACGATTAAGTGTGATGGGTCATGATCATGAATTTTTTGAACCAAAAATTGTTCGGTCTCTTTGTCGACATTCGTTACTAAATCATTAGGATTCGATTTAGTTTCAATATCAATGTCTTCATTCATCCATGTTCTAATATTATTTCCCGCTTCTAAAATGATTGTTTTAGCAAAATCATATAACAACATGTACTCATCTCCTATTGTCTATTATTATACATGAAAAGGAGTATCATGAAAGATTTCACCACCTGAAATATGCTAAAATACAAGTAATCATTTACGGGAGGTTCATAAATGACAAAGTACACATTTAAACCTAAAGATTTCAAAGTATTTCAATTAGATGGACTTGAAGCACGCATGGAAGCAATCGAATCACAACTTAGACCACAATTACATCAGCTTGGCGATTACTTTTCAGAATTACTTGAAACGAAAACTGGCGAAGTTTTCTATCCACATGTTGCAAAACACGCAAGACGAACAGTTAACCCTCCTAACGATACTTGGGTAGCGTTCGCGACTAATAAACGTGGCTACAAGATGCAGCCCCACTTTCAAATCGGACTATTCGAAGACCAATTATTTGTCATGTATGGCGTGATGCACGAAGCTAAGGAAAAACCTGAACATGCCAAAGTCTTCGAAGAGCGTAAAGATGAAATCAAAGCTTTACCAGATGATTATCGCTTATGTCTCGATCATTTCACTAAGGAAAAGGCCTTAATCAAAGACTACTCAGATGAAGCACTTGATAAAGCAATCGATCGCGTTAAAAACGTTAAAAAAGGAGAATTCTTTATCGCGCGTACGATTGCGCCTCAGTCAGAACACTTAAAAAGCGACAAAAAATTCATTGCTTTCTTAGAAGACACTTTCGAACATTTACTTAAGTTCTATGCATAATGACTCAATAAAGCACGTCACATGCTTCTTTACAACGTAGTATGTGATGGGCTTTTTCTATTGGGAAAAGTCACATCAAGTTAACCTATCATTCACGCGACTAACGTAATCAATGCTAGTAAATACGTGCCTCATTAGAAGCAATTTCAAGTCATAAAAAAAGACTAGAGCAAAGCTCTAGCCTTAAATCTGACCTTAATATCTATAACGGTCGTCTTTTTTACCGTCTCTGAAACCATTATCATAACGGTCTTCTTCTTTAATGTTACGACCATCATTGAATTTGTCATTACGACGGTTATCGTCTAAACGTGAATCTTGTTTATAACCATCGTTGTCACGGTTTACGTTGTCTTCGAAGCGGTTGTCGCTACGTCCATCTTGGAAACCATTGTCACGGCTGTCGTTGAAACCTTTATTATCACGACGTTCATCTTGGAAACCATTATTGCGACTATCGTTAAAGCCTTTGTTATCACGACGTCCGTCTTGGAAACCACTATTGCGACCATCTTTGAAAGATTTGCTATCGTTATGACCATCTCTAAAACCATTGTCATAGCGGTCTTCTTCTTTAATGTTACGACCATCGTTGAACTTGTCATTACGACGATTATCTTTTAAGCGTGTATCTTCTTTGTAACCATCATTATCACGGTTTGTACCAACATTGCGTCCATCCGCAAATGTTTCTTTACCGTGCGTATCTTTAACATAACCACGTTTATAGTCATTGTCACGACGGTTATCTTGGAAATTATCTTGATCGTTGCGGCGACCGTTATCACGGTTATCATGGCGTACATCTTCACGACGATTATTATAGTCATCGCGTGTACGATCGTTGTTTACACGGTTGTCTTTTCTATCATCATAACGATTATCTCTTACGTGATTGTCACGGCGTTCATCATAACGACGTTCATTCGCACCTTCATAAACTGTCTTCTTCTTATTCTTACGTACAAGTAACATAATACCTGCAACTAAGAATAAAATCGCTGATAGTAAGTTGATTGATACAAGCGCTAATAAAGCAGCGATGATTAATAAAGTTGCTGCAAGAACACGTTTCTTGAACATAAATGCTGCGATTAATGCTAATAGTAATGAGATTAGCGATGTAATTAAACCAAAGTTACCTAAACCTGCCATCATATCTGCAACTTCAGATGGGTTCACATTTTGAGATTGCATGTCTTGATTACTTTCCATGTTCTTTTTGAATTGTTCTTTAAATTCATTACTTTGAGAACTTTGCTTCATTAACCAATAAATAATTGGCGCTATAATTCCTAGAATAATACCAAGCCAGGTTAAAATTTTCTCGACTGTACGTTTGATTGGTTTTTCAACCGTTTTTTCAATATGTCTATCCATAATTTCCCTCCTTATATGTCTACGCTTCTATGTAAACATATATTGTTAATTGCATTCACATTTTTAAATATTCAGATTTTAAACAATCTAAAAATGGGAATGTAACTTATTAGTTACATTCCCATTTCTCGAAATCATTAACATTAAATTGAAAATAAGTTATTCAAATGTGAACGTTTGACGTTATTTCGTTTCGTCAGAATCTGTTTTCTCCTGATCCTTTTGCATCTTTAATCGATCATCGTAATTCTTTCTACGCGTCGCGCCAGCACTCATTTGCGCTTTACGACGTGCTTTTTCTTTCGCTTTTTGTTCTTTCTTAAGTCGTTTTCGCTCTTTACGTTCTGCTTTAGCACGTTCTTTTTCTTCTCTCAGTGCTTGTTGTTGATGTAAACGTTGTTCTTCCATTTCTTTCTGACGCGCTTGTTCACGTTGGCGCTCTAGTTGACGCTCGTAGCTATCTTCCTCAGAAGGTTTCGTAGCTTCAACTTTTTTCTCATCTTTAGGTTTTACTGGTTTATGATTGTATTTTTGTTGACGTGATAAAACTTGTGGCGTTTCGTCTGCTTCTTGTGCGTCACCACGTGTTTCTTTTTCGATATCTTGTCGATTCATAACCATTGTTTTCTCAGGTTCTTCATAAGTATCTTGTCGATTTCTATCATACTCATTGCGATTGTTATCTTTAGCTTTTGGCTTTTCATGGTGATAAGGACGCTCATCATAAACATCACGTTCACCATAACGCGCAGGTACCGTGACATATTTAGCTTTACGCGCAAACATCATGATAGCTGCGATAAAAAGTAACACGGGTACAAGTAAGATAATAAACGGTAGCGTAACCACACTTGCGAGCAAGAATAATAAGCCTGATAAAATTCGAATATTCATTGAGATTAAGGCTAAAAATGTGATTAATAAACAAATGATTAAGTACACGATAATCAGCCATACACCATTTTGGAAAAAGATAACAACTTGAGTTGTATTCAAATTATTCTGCGCAAAGACATCTTGAAAGAAAGAACTATTATTTAAAGATTGTTCCAATTTAGCAATTGAAGCGTCGTTACTAAACGTTACTAACCCTAGAAACATTCCAGCAAACGTCAGTAACAGTAAGATAATCCAACTTAACCAACCTAATATTTTCTCGGCAAGTCTACTTACAGGACGCTTTATCTGTGTATAATGTTCTCCTGACATGACTTCCACTCCTTATTAACTTGTTTAAATCTATTCCATTCAAACAAAGCTTCATACTTTATTATAACTACATTTACAGTTAAGAAACAATTAAAAAAATATTATATATACATTCCAATAGTTAATCAAGTGACATTTTGAAATTTAAAAACATCTCATTGTATTCATTTACGTAATATTTTCCAAGATCTTCATATACTTCTAACTTTGATTGTTCAGCTTTTAATGGATAAAAACGTTTATCATTTCGAATTGATTGCGGTAAATGTCTTAAAGCTTCACGATTCGGCGTCGCATAACCAACCCATTCTGTATTCTGAGCACTAACGTCTTCTCTTAACAAGAAGTCTATAAAACGGTGTGCACCGTCGACATTTTGACTCGTTTTAGGAATTACCATATTATCGAACCATAAATTCGAACCTTCTTGAGGAACGACATATTGATACGTATCATTTTCAGTTACGATAGGCATCGCAACGCCACTCCATACCACTGCGACATGTGCTTCCTGTTGTTCAAGCATCAACGGAAGTTCATCTCCAACGACACCTTTAACATTAGGCGCAAGCTTCGCTAATTTAAGTTGCGCCTCCTTTAACTTTTCAGGATCCGTCGTATTCAAGCTATCGTGATTCATATTGAGCGCGATTCCGACAATCTCACGCGCACTATCTACCAACAGAATATCCTGCTTTAATTGCGGTTTTAAAAGATCATTCCATGAGTTAAACGTCATATCCGAATACTTATCTTTATCATACAATATGCCAACTGTCCCAAAGAAATAGGGAACGGCGTATCTATTCCCTTTATCAAATGACATATTCATATAATTTGAATCAATATTTTTTAAGTGCTTTAACTTATCGTGGTTAAGCGGTAGTAATAAGCCGTCTTTCTTAAGCTTATTTACCGTGTAATCACTTGGAAATACCACGTCATAATGCGTTCCGCCATTGCGAAGTTTCGCTTCCATCGCTTCATTGGAATCGAACGATTCATAAATAACTTTAATACCCGTTTCCTTTTCAAACTGTTTGATTAAATCTGGATCAATATATTCGCCCCAGTTGTACACAAATAACTTCTCTTGCTTACTGCTCGTGTGTTGTTGATCAAGGGCTTTTGATAAGAGTAAACAACATACGCCAATCAAGAATGATCCTATTATTAACGTGATATAGCGTTTCATCGCGTAACCCCCTTCTCGTTAAGGGTTAGCGACCGCTTCTTTAAAAGGCCTTTTAAAATATGATAACCAAACAGCATCACCATGATAATCACAAAGATAATGGTAGAAAGTGCATTAATTTCAAGGCTAATACCACGTCTTGCCATCGCATAAATCTCGACAGATAGGACACTAAAGCCATTACCCGTTACAAAGAAGCTCACTGTAAATTCATCTAATGAATACGTTAATGCCATTAAAAAGCCACTTAGAACACCTGGATAAATTTGAGGCAACACAATGTAGCGATACGTTTCAGTGCGTGAAGCTCCTAAATCTTCAGATGCTAGAAATTCACTTTGGTTAATACGATAAAGCATTGGCAACACGATGATAACGACGATTGGAATGCTAAAGGCGATATGAGAAATTAAAACCGTCCAAAAGCCTAAATGAAGACCAGTCAAATTCCCTATCACTGTAAATAAAACTAGGAATGACGCGCCTATCACGACGTCCGAAGATACGAGCAATACTTGGTTCATAGACAGTATTGAACGCTTCATAAGTTGGTTGCATATATGGTAAATCCCTATCGCTCCCAATACACCAATCACCGTCGCGATACTTGAAGATAATAAACTGACAGCAATGGTATTCAATACGATTTGAAGCATGCGTTTATTCTGAAAGAGTGATTCGTAATGAGACCACGTAAAACCTTTAAAGCCCGTCATAGAACCCGCGCTATTAAAGGAATACACCATCATCACAACAATCGGCACATATAAACATAAGAGTACGAGCGACACATATAATTTTCCATACCACTTCATGATGTTAGACCTCTTTACTTTCTTTAGATGATTTCGTGATATTTAATATGATAAACATCAACACGATTAATACGATGGCGATAGTCGCTCCCATGCCATAGTTTTGAATCACTAAAAATTGTTCTTCTATCGCAGTACCTATTGTGATCACTTTATTACCTGTTATCAATCTCGTAATCATGAATAACGAGAGCGCCGGGATAAACGTAACTTGAACCCCAGCTCTGACGCCTTCTTTCGTTAAAGGCATGATAATCTTAGTGAAAGTCACCCACTTATTCGCACCTAAATCATTGGCAGCTTTCAAATATACATCCGGAATTTGATTCATATGATTATAAATCGGCAATAACATAAACGGTAAATATATGTATGAAGCAACGATAATAAAACTAGGCGCGTGAAATAATATTTCCAAAGCAGGTACATGCATCCACTGTAAAAATCGATTGATAATACCATCATGACTGAAAATACCAATAAACGCATAAGTCTTCAGAAGTAAATTCATCCAAGTTGGCATAATAATAAGTAGCAAAAGTAATTGTTGATGTTTAGATTGAACTAGGAAATAAGCAAGTGGAAAACTTACGACCAAACAACACACTGTTATCATAAACGCATACAATAAAGAATCTTTAAACATCGTTAAATAGTTCGGTGAGAAGACCTGTTTATAATTCGCTAGAGAGAAGTTGCCATTAATATCAATGAACGAATAATAAATCAGTAACAGAAGCGGCACGATAATAAAGAGTACCATCCAAATGAGATAAGGTGTAAATGTGAGCCATTTAAAATGTTTCGTCATACGCCTACCTCACCATTTGACGTTCGTCGATCAAAGGCTTCTTGAGATTCGTTAGGAACCATGACATGAATCGCCTCAGGTTCGAAATAAAGGCCTACTTCGTCACCAATCGTAGCCTTTTTCGTCGATTGAATAATCCATTCTTGACCAAACTGATCGTAACAACAAATCTCGTAATGTACGCCTCTAAAGAGTTGTGAATCAATCGTTACATGAATCACACTCTGACGCTTTGGTACAAATGTAATATCTTCAGGGCGAATCACCACTTCAACTTTTGTGTCAGGCGCAATACCTTTATCCACACATGAAAAGACATTTTGATTAAATGATACCTTATAATCTTTAATCATTTTGCCTTCGATAATATTAGACTCTCCGATAAATTGTGCAACAAACTTATTCAAAGGTTCATCATAGATGGCTTTTGGCGTACCAAATTGCGCAACGCGACCTTCATTCAGTACATAGATATAATCACTCAAGGCAAGCGCTTCCTCTTGATCGTGGGTCACAAATATAAACGTAATCCCGAGCCTTGATTGAAGTTCCCTAAGCTCATATTGCATCTCTTGTCTAAGATGATAATCAAGCGCCGATAACGATTCATCTAACAAGAGAACTTCAGGTTCATTAACGATTGCCCGCGCGATCGCGACACGTTGCTTCTGACCACCACTTAGTTGTTGAATCATACGGTCAGCCATACCTTCTAATTTAACTAACTTAAGTGCTTCATTAATCTTAGATTGAATCTCTTGTTTAGCGTATTTCTTCAATTTTAAACCGAAAGCAATATTGTCATACACGTTAAGATGCGGAAACAAGGCATAATCTTGAAATACTGTGTTCACCTTGCGCTTATGCGCTGGTACATGATTTATAATGTGTTGATTATATAAAATATCGCCAGTATTAGGTCTTTCGAAACCAGCGATTAAATTAAGTAACGTTGATTTCCCACAACCTGAGGGTCCTAGTATCGTATAGAAAAAGCCCTTTTTAAAATCAATGGTGATGTTTTTTAATACATCCGTATGATGAAACGTCTTAGTAACATCTCGTAGTTGAATTAATTGGTTCATGATTCCCTCCATTTTCATGTTGTTTAGTCTATGATACGAATGCATAAAAAAGCTGTATTTAGATTTATTTTACAAAACATACCATAATGCTTTATAAAAATACCAAAATACAGCTTTCTTTACAAGAAGTAATTTTTAGTTATGAGATTGTAAGATCGAACCCGCTTCATGCGCTTTTGCTTCTTTAACGACAGGATAACTATCAAAACCACTTCGTTTATGAAATTCTTTAAATATCTGTTTCTCTTCAGCTTTACCTGGCACAATTTTCTTAAATTGATTATAGCGTTCTAAGACGACATCGCGTTCAACTTTGTCTTCATAATACGCTTCTATCGAATTAAAAAATGAAACGACTGCCATCATTTCGTCATTAGTCCAATCTAAATCAATTGGGTAATTATATTCCACGATGATCTCTCCTTCTTAATTCGTTTACGTCTATTTTATCAAATACCTAACCTAAAGCGTACTTTTAACTACGTCGATCGTATCAAAAAGCTCTTGCCATTATTGTTCGTAAATATATTAAGTTGAAGCATATTTTTATGTTAAAAATTGTAAAATTGAGCCACAACAGCTTGTATCCATATGATATAATAGGCATCGGCTCTAGAAAAAAGAGGTGAATCTATGAGCTTTTACGAATATATGCAATCTTTTGATGGTGATAATACGCCCCTTGGTGAATTGGTTGCTTGGATAAACCAAGACGCTAATTTTCCTAGAGATGCGACATTACCATCAGATATATTATTGTATTGTCGTAAAGCTTACATGCCACACCATATTGAGATGATGAATGTGAAGCGGGCACTTGGTGTCTACAACCAATTCACAAATCATATCGACTAATATGATTTGGTATATTATTACCTCAAAAGGATAAGAGCCGCACCCATTTAGGGTGCTTTTTTTATGTAAAAAAGTATCCTGCCTCAAGTGGCAGGATATAGTCTTGGCCTTATTTAACGATAATAACTGGTATATCAGCGTGCTTAGCAACTTTATGAGAGACGCTACCTAGAAGCATTTCTTGAAATCGATTCAAACCACGATTGCCTAAAACTACACATTGGTATAAGCCAGAATTCGCTTCTTTAACAACAACATCTTCTGGTTGGCCATGTAAAAATTTGAAATCAAAGTTTACATCATTATCCTCGAATAAATCCTCAATGCGTGATAGCTTTTGTTCACGCGCTTTGGTTAAATTGGAACCTGGTGTTTGATGTAGTACATCATTCTTTGAATCATCTACATCTATAACATTGAGAATCGTGACGCTTGTCTTAGAATCTATAAAATTGAGTAACTCTTCTGCAGCACGGTAACTGTTATCAGAACCATCAGCTGCTAATAAAATATTTTTATACATAAGCATACCCCTTTATTTAAGAAATGAGATGTTCTTCGTTTAATTGACTGATTTCAGATACGATTTTACGACTATCGGCATTTAAGCGTTTGACGTTAACTTTGTTACCTCTTTCTTCAAACTTATGAACAATCGTATCAATAGCATCTACCGCTGAATCGTCCCACAAATGAGCACGTGAGAAATCTAATACAATATGTTCATTTTCTTTATCAAAATCGATTTGTTCCATCAGAGAATCTATTGAAACGAAGAAAATCTGTCCATCGAAGTAATAATATAGAATATTATTTTCTTCATTAAGAGAAACATCGATTTTCGATATCTTAGTAGCGAAAAATAGCGCACTAAATATAACGCCTACAATAACGCCTAATGCTAAATTATGTGTAAACAACACGATGATGACAGTTAAAACCATAACAAAAGCATCTGTACGTGGTGCCTTTTTAAGATATTTAAATGAATTGAAATCAAATGTTCCAACCGCTACCATAACCATAATTCCAGCTAAAATCGGCATTGGAATCTTAACTACGAGTCCTCCAAGGACAATAATTAAGAAGATCAAGAAGACACCTGCTGTAAATGTGGAAAGGCGTGTACGCCCCCCTGACTTAACGTTAATGACTGATTGACCAATCATCGCGCAACCACCCATTCCACCGAAGAATGGCGCAATGATGTTCGCGATACCTTGACCTCTAGATTCACGGTTTTTATTACTATAAGTATCCGTAGCATCATCCACGATCTTAGAAGTAAGTAAACTTTCAACTAATCCAACAATTGCCATCGAAACCGAGTAAGGTAAAATAATCTTCAATGTTTCAAAATTATAAGGTACATCTGGAATGAGAAAATGTGGTAAAGATTGGTTAATTTTACCTATATCTCCTACTGTTTTAACATCGGCACCAAACATAAGATAAATCGCAGTTAAAAGTACAATTGCTATGAGCGGTGCTGGTATACGTTTAACAAATCTAGGTACAATATATACAATCAATAATGTTACAATGACATATATATATGTTGCGATAGAAATGCCAAAAATATGTTCAACCTGAGCCATAAAGATCATAATACCAAGTGCATTTACGAAACCAATCATCACAGACCTAGGTATAAATTTCATTAGGCGACCAATTTTCAAAGCACCGAGGATGAATTGAATAATTCCCATTAAAATGGTTGCTGCAAGTAAATACTCTACACCATGATCTTTCACTAAAGGTACAACGAGTAATGCAATTGCACCAGTGGCAGCTGAAATAAGAGCAGGACGTCCACCTACAATAGAAGTGACGACTGCAATGATAAATGAAGCATACAAACCAACCATAGGATCGACTCCAGCTATTATGGAAAAGGCGATTGCTTCAGGTATTAAAGCAAGGGCGACTACAATACCTGATAGAATATTAGCGACTGGGTTACTTAACCATTCTCTTTTTATAGTTTCTATCATACTTACGCTCCTAATTTTAAGATTTGACGCATTAATTATAACAGTAATAGTTTCAAAATTGTACCCCTTTTTGAAACTAATAGAGGTGAATGAAATGAATTATGGATATATTAGAGCGATAAACGTCTATGACGATGTTAACGTTCAGAAACGAAAACTTCCTCGTGACTGCCATATATTTGAAGAATTACATACTAAAAGTAAAAAGCGATATCAACTTGATCAATTACTTGACCAAATTCGTGACAACGATTGCTTATATGTTACCGATTTATGTATATTAGCTGATTCAACGAGACAGTTAGAAGAAATTATTCAACATTGTTCTACAAATGCGATTACCATACACATTTTGAATCGAGATATGGTTATTAATTCTAATAATAAAATTCCCTTCGAAAATACCTTAAAGGAAATTACACGATTTCAAAGTGATATTGTTAGCTTTAGAACTAAGCAAGGTATTTCTAACGCGAGTAGTAATGGCGCGAAGGTTGGTAGACCTAAACGAAATGATAAAAACCTAGAAGATGCGATTGCTATGTATATGTCTAAAAAATATACCCTTGATCAAATCAAGGAAAAAACGAATATAAGTAGAGCTACACTCTATCGCCATCTAGACCAATAAATTTAAATGACCACTAAGGTATCTTATAAAGCCTAAGTGGTCATTTTAGTATGTTGATTGATTACATTATGATGAATTTTAAGATATGTACTATTTATTGATTTGAATTTAAGCGCGTTAATTTAGATTTCTTCGATTTCGTGTACCAACGTATGAAACCATTCGTCATGTGAACGCGCAAGTTATCATGATCAATCTTATAAATATACTGAGGATTTATAATGCACGCTCGATTGATTCGAATCAGTTCGGGATACGCAGATTCAAACCCTTTTATGGTTCCATATAATTCATAACTACTATTAATGGTTACAAGCAAAAGTTTATGAGGCTTATCAAAACATTCAATGAGCACGACCTCATCCAACCGTTTGTAGTACGTTTCATTATAGATTTTAAAGACGATACTCCGGGAAGAAGTATGAGTAGATGCAACCACGCGTTTTTCAACGGTTTCAATTAAGCGATAAAATCTTGGAACGTCATCAATGATCGATGTTGGTATGTAAGCAAATGGCTCAACGTGGCTATTAACAATATCGATAAGTTCAGATGAATCCTGATAATCACTGATTATAAGCTGTTTACAACTCTGATCACAGGCGCGAATCGTTTGAAGTCCTTGAATTGTAGGTCCATGTAATACTTGAATGCTATATTGAATGCTGTTGAGATTTATTACATCTTTAATTTCATTAATATTTTCCGTGACACACGCTATTTTAAGGTTGCGGCTTTGAAAGTCGATGTAATTTTTAAATAGCCTTTCTAAATGGTTTCGAATACAATACTGCTTGCTATATATAAAAACTGCATAAGACAATCTATCACCTCATTACCTAAATAACCCTCTACGCGCTTTACTCAAATATGCGCTTGTAGTAGACCCCCGTTTCAATTAACCTATCGTGCGTACCTGTTTCGACGATGCGACCTTTATGCATGACATATATCATGTCCGAGTCTCGAATATTCTCAAGTTTATGTGACATAATAATTAGTGTACGGTTCAATTTTAGTAACGATTGTAAGTTTCTAAATATACGTCTTTCTAACTTATCATTGAGCGCATTCGTAGCTTCATCTAAAATTAAAATATCAGTTTGATGCAACAGCGCCCTTGCGATAGCTAGCCTTTGAAGTTGACCTGAAGAAAGATTCGTACCTTCTGTTTCAACCAACGTTGCATAACCCATAGGAAAGCTCATGATGTCATGATGAATTTCTGCCATTTTACAGGCTTCAATCATCTTAAATTGATCCAAAGGCTTTTTTATATCTATAGTGAGATTGTCTATAATGCTCCCTTTAAAAAAGAAAGGTTTTTGGGTAAGATAACCAATGCGCTTTCTTAAAGCATGTATATCTATTGCACCATAATGCATCTTATCCATGTACAGATCACCTTGGTCAACTTTGTAAAAGCCCATTAAAACTTTAGCTAAAGTCGATTTACCAGAACCGCTTTCACATACTATACTCACTTTAGTCCCTTTAGAAATCGTTATATTAATTTCTTTTAAAATAGGAACTTCGGGCTCGTAACTAAAACTAACATTAGAAAGCCTAATTTCATTCACAAAACTAACCGCTTGCGACTGCGCTTGTGCCATTTGAATCTCATTAGGTTTACTTGTATACGCTACCACCCTTCTCACTGCGATAAGAGCAGTATGAATCATAGGTTGTAATTCAATCGCGCGTTCCACAGGGCCAAAGTAATACATAACGAGTGCATTAAACGTTATTAAGTTACCTAGCGTCATATCTCCATTAACAACTTGATGACCACCTACCCACAATACAAATACAGATGCACTCAAAGCCATGAAACCTTTTATATTCAATTGGATATTAGAAAGATTCCCTAAAGTCTTATAACTTTGAATGAATTGCTCTAATCGAATCGCAACTTTCTTAGAAACCTCTTGTTCTTTTACAAAGCTTTTCAAGAATAAAATTCCATTAAAGATTTCAATGAGATAGCCATTGAACAGCGCACCTTGTTGAAGTAACAAATCATTATAATGCTTAAGCGGTGATTTAAAACTCATACTCAATATGACATATAGTGGAATCATGATTGAAATAATGATAAACAGATGCAAGTTTATATATGCAAGCATCAATGCACCCACAACAATCATGAGTAGGTCGACAAATATAGTCACAGCTATTGAAGCAATCGCGTCCCTAATTTTATGAATATCAGTTAATCTAGATGCGATTTCGCCAGGCTTTCTGCTTTCATAAAATCGCATAGGCAAATGTATGATGTGGTTAAAGAATTGCGAAATCAATTGAACATCAAGTTTAGAACTTATAGCGATCATCAATTTCCCTCTTGAAAAGGCAATCAAGGCATGCAACGCATATAACCCGATTATTGCTATAGAAAGTTGGTTAATACCGCTTTTGTCATAATGAGGTATCAAATCATCGATAAAAAATTTAAAATAGAATGTACCTAAAAAGCTTATTAAATTCAATAAAATGGATAAGAAAACGATGAGGAGTATAAATGATTTATATTGCTTAACTAAAGCCAACATTTCAGTCTTGATTGGATAATCCACTGTTTGAGTCGAAAAGTTTTCGGATTTAGTAACAAGTAACAAAATTCGCGTCCATTTCAATTTAAAATTATCTAAGGACTCTTTAGACTTACCTATAGCGGGATCTACGATATAAACATGCTGACGCGTCATCTTACGTATGACCACAAAATGGTCATAACCTTCATCATTGGTAATATGTGCAATACATGGGAGTTGCACATTGTACAACTCCGGTTCATTAACAACTCTAACTGCTTTCATATCTAAACCGAGCGCTTTCCCAGCATTAACCATACCCAACAAGTTCGTACCATTTTCATTTGTATGCGCCATATCTCGAATTTTATCTACAGAAACACGCTTTTTATAATGACGACATATCATTGCGAGACATACAGGTCCGCAATCTCTTTCATCAAGTTGCTTAATAAATTTCATGGTGTCATTAACCTACTTACATTGTGAATAAGCTATACTTGTTCATTAAAATGAAAATACAATTCAACTGCTAGACTGAATACGCCACCTACTATACACCCTAGTATCGGGTGTCCGAATGCGAGACCAATGATGCCACCACATAACGCACCACCTATTACATTCCCCCATCTAATTTTCCCTCCTGAGATCTGAATCATTTCGGCATTAGTTAAGCTTGTCATCATTAATCCCTCCTTAGCATTATGATTATAAATATGAATGACTTTAACATTTTATTTGTAAATACGCTCTTAAGAGTTGGGTCTATTTAGAGATCAGAAAGTCTAGTTGCTACAATCCAATCAATCCATAAATAAGGATATCAATTAAATTACTTAAATAAGCTTTACCAAAAGTATAATTATCATAAGATTTATTGTGACGTTTGGTTATAATATGAAAGCGTTCGTCACTATTTCTAGGTTTAGTTAAAAACAAATTTAGGAGGAGCACAAATACGATTAAAGCAACGATAACTAGAATTGATTTAAGGATCATAAATATTCCCTCCCTTATTATGTAGACCATACGACTTTTCGCAGTTTATCCATTATTAGAAATAGCCCCAAAGAACAATTAATCACCCTGCTCATTGAAGTAATGAAACAACTCATAGCCTAACGTAAGCACACCACCTAAGATACATCCTACAAAAAAAGGAACACCGAAAGTTGCCGCACTTATACCGCCTATAACGACACCTACAATGACATAAACCCTAATAAAGTTGCTTAGTGCGTTTGACCCTCACCAACCGTTATTGACAAGGAGCCGAACTTTCTCCTACGCATCGTGAGGTGATGGCAAGCCTATATCTCATGAAATACTATGGCTACTACATGAGGACGAATTGGCTAAATAAGTCTAAGGCTCTCTTAGTGATACTGAGCAACTCAGTATCAGTCCAATTGTGTTCACGACAATATGTCAAGATGCTTTCTGGATCAGAAACATTTTTAGGGAAATTGACATCTTGATTAATCTCATCAGCCAATTCACCTAAAGGCGTGTCATCACCTAGAAAGTTCTGCATAAAATCGTAGAAAGTCATACATCACCTCTTCTAGAGCCACAAGTCATTATACCATAATCTATATTTGGTATTAAACACATTCATGTAATTGTCAATTTTAATACTGGGTTGAAAAGGGTAGTGGACAATTAGCTTCACCACACACCTGACAGTAATAATTAATAATAAGGAAAGAAATTGAGCTAAAGCTCCCATTTTAGCGCAAAATAAGGTAGTATTAACAGTGAAGAAAGTGATAGATGAGGGGGTACGCATCCTATGGATATCAAACAAATGACATATTTCGTTGAAGTCGTGGAACATGGTGGAATGACGAAAGCTTCGAAGCATCTGTATATCGCTCAGCCAACGATTAGTAAAGCGATTAAAGATTTGGAAAGTGAATTGGCGATGCCATAGTTCGATAGAAGTAAGCGGCAGTTAGTGCTCACAGATGCGGGAGAAGTCTTCTATCAAAAATGTACAGAAATACTCAATTTATTTAATGATTTACCGAAAGAAATTAATAGTTTACTCGGACTCGAGACAGGTCATATCAGCATCGGACTTTCAGCAGTGATGAATATGAATCAGTTTATTGAAATCTTGGGCGAGTTTCATCAGCGTTATCCGAATGTAACTTATAATTTAGTGGAAAATGGCGGAAAGATGATTGAATCTCAATTGGTCAATGATGAAATTGATATCGGGATTACAACATTGCCAGTAGATAAAGCCATCTTTAATTCCATACCACTTTATCAAGAAGAACTGCGTTTAGTGACACATAGAAATCATGCATTGGCGACGAGGGACTCCGTTAACATGAAAGATCTCATTAATGAGGACTTTATCTTATTTAATGAAGATTTTTATCTTAATGACAAGATCATTGAAGCGACAAAGAACGCAGGTTATATACCGAATACAGTTTCTAAAATATCTCAGTGGAACTTTATTGAGAATCTATTAAATGCACATTTGGGTATCAGTATACTACCAGAGAATATCGTGAAGATGCTAGACAGTCACTTTTGTAATATACCGATCGATGACAAGTCTATGTCTTGGGAACTCGGGGTGGTCTGGAAGAAAGATAAATATTTAAGTTATGCAACGCGTCAGTGGATCGAGTTTATGAGCGAGCGACTCTAACGAACATATGAAATATTATTATGAAAGTGAACGCTTTCATAGAAAAAAGTAATAGGTCGTATTTAAATTCAATATTTTAAATATATTGGGGTATGGATTAAAATATATAGTGTACAAAAGAGATAAAGTTTAACTAAATCTTTTGAGAGGGATGAAAAGCATGCAGTTTGCTTGGAAAGTAATGAGAACACTACTCCAAATACTGTTGTTGATTGGGGTTACGTATGTTGGCAGTGTGATCCAGCGTATATGTCATATTCCTATTGCGGGAAGCATAGTTGGATTGATACTGTTATATTTGCTGTTACAATTTAAGATTCTACCAGAAAAGTTCATAAGTTCAGGCGCAAACTTTTTCCTTGCGACAATGATATTCTACTTTGTACCATCTGTAGTGGGCGTTATGGATGTGGCTTCGGATATCAATTTAAATTTCATCGTATTCTTTATACTCATCATATTAGGTACATGTTCTGTGGCGCTAGTATCAGGGTACATTGCTGAGAAGATGGTTAAAAGGGTACATGCTAAAGAGAGTGATTCGCAATGAATTTCTTACATGCATTGCTCATGATCGCTCTTACCGTTGTCGTATACGCCGGCGCGCAAAAGTTACAGCGTAAATACCGCACACCTTTGCTCAACCCCGCATTGGTCGCATCACTCGCAATCATCATCGTGCTACTCATCAGTGGTACGACATATAAAAACTATATGGTTGGCGGTAAATGGATTAACTATTTGCTCAACGTCAGCGTTGTTTGTCTTGCTTATCCCCTCTATCAGAATCGTCATAAGATATGGGCTTATGCAAGAGTTATATTTGCAAGCGTCTTCGCTGGTGTGCTCTTCAATTTTTTGTTAGTATTTACAGCGTTGAAACTTCTCGGTTACTCTAAAGAAGTTATCGTAACTGTCTTACCGAGATCTATTACAGCTGCAGTAGGCATCCAAGTTTCTCATCAGCTTGGAGGTACTGACACCTTTGCTGTACTCTTTATCATCACTACTGGTTTGCTCGGTAGTATGATAGGTTCCTATTTACTTCGCCTTGGACGTTTCGAAACATCCATAGCGAAAGGCCTGACTTATGGGAACGCTTCTCACGCCTTTGGTACAGCGAAAGCACTTGAGATGGACATTGAATCTGGTGCCTTTAGTTCAATAGGTATGATTCTAACAGCAGTCTTAAGTTCAATCCTCATTCCCATATTCATCCTGCTATTATATTAAGTTGTAGTATTTGTGTTTGAATAGTAACGCACTTCGTCACAAGAGAGATAAAAATGATAAATCGAAAGGGGCTTTTTCAAAGTGGCAAAAATTAAAGCAAATCAAGCACTCGTTAAAGCATTAGAAGCATGGAATATTGATCACCTTTATGGTATCCCTGGTGACTCAATCGATGCAGTCGTAGATAGCTTGAGAACAGTACGTGAAGACTTGAAATTCTATCACGTACGTCATGAAGAAGTAGCAAGCTTAACAGCAGCAAGCTATACTAAACTTACTGGTAAGATCGGTGTAGCATTAAGTATCGGTGGTCCTGGTATTGTCCACTTATTAAACGGTATGTATGATGCCGAAATGGACAACGTGCCACAACTTATCTTAGCAGGTCAATCAAACAGTACAGTACTTGGTACGAAAGCATTCCAAGAGACTGATATTCTTAAAATGGTTGACGGTGTTGCTGTATACAGCCACCAAATTACTAAAGATGACAAAGACATCTTCGGTATCGTAAACGAAGCGATCCGCACAGCTTACGAGAAAAAAGGTCCAGCAGTACTCGTACTTCCAAACGACTTATTAACTCGTAAAGTCAAAGATACTACAAGCAAGAAAGTAGATACTGCACCACCAGCACGTATCTCACCGAAACCACGTAGTATCAAGAAAGCAGCTAAACTTATCGATAAAAGTAAACGTCCAGTTGCCTTAATCGGTTTAGGTGCGCAACACGCGAAAGAAGAAGTGCGTGAATTTATCGAAACTGCTAAGATTCCAGCAGTTGTGACTTTACCAGCTAAAGGTATCTTACCTGACTCTCACCCTTACAACTTAGGTAACTTAGGTAAGATTGGTACGAAACCTTCATACCAAACTATGCAAGAAGCTGACTTGCTTATCATGGTAGGTACAAACTATCCTTACGTTGATTATCTACCTAAGAAAAACATCAAAGCAATCCAAATCGATACTAACCCAGAAGCAATCGGGCACCGTTTCGATGTTAACGCAGGTATCGTAGGTGACAGTAAAGTTGCATTAACTCAACTCACTGAATCAATCAAACATGTTGGTGAACGTGACTTCTTAACTAAGACATTACAACGTAAAGCAACATGGGATTCTTGGATGAAAGCAGACAAAGCTAACGAAAGTAAACCAATCCGTCCAGAACGCTTAATGGACGCAATCAACAAAGTACGTCACGACGACGCTGTATTCTCAGTAGACGTTGGTACTTCAACTGTATGGTCTACACGTTACTTGAACTGTACTGTTAACAATAAATTTATCATTTCTAGTTGGTTAGGTACTATGGGCTGTGCATTACCAGGTGCAATCGCATCACGTATCGCTTGGCCAAACCGTCAAGTTATCGGTATCGCTGGTGACGGTGCATTCCAAATGGTTATGCAAGACTTCGCTACAGCAGTACAATACGACCTACCAATGACTATCTTTGTTCTTAACAACGAACAATTATCATTCATCAAATACGAACAACAAGCAGCAGGTGAATTAGAATACGCAATCGACTTCACTGATATGGACTTAGCTAAATTTGCTGAAGCTTGTGGCGGTGTAGGTTACACACTTAAAGACCCTAGCCGCGTAGACGATGTTGTTGCAGAAGCATTAGAACAAGATCGTCCAACAATCGTTAACGTATACGTTGACTCAACTGCAGCTCCACTACCAGGTAAGATTGTTAAAGATGAAGCAATCAACTATGGTAAATGGGCTTACAGATCTATCACTGAAGATAAAAAATTAGATTGGGACGAAATTCCACCATTATCAACAGCAGCAAAACGTTTCTTCTAATTTAATTAATTATTAAACCTATCCTTTCCCGTATAATACCGAGCCTTCATGGCTCGGTATTTTTTGGGCTGTACACTTTTAATGGTTGGTGATAAAAAATCACTAGCCGTTAATTTTCTTTATACACCAAAAAAGGCACGAATATCTCTATAATAGTAAGTACCACAACAAACTAAAAAGGAGAGATATTGTGCCTATATGTAATGATATATCACATATTCTAGGAATTAAAGTGAAGAATTTAAGAATTACGAGAGAGCTAGGTTTATACTTTTATAAACAGTCGCAGTGTATATTTTATGAAGGTGATTTAACCTACAAGGCAAAAAGTTGTGATTTATGCGGAGCACAAAATGAGAATCAAACTATTATTAAACATGGTTCTCGTAAGACGAGCGTTTATATGGGGCTAGTATTTGAACGCCCTGCATATTTAGCTCTAAAAAAGCAACGCTTTTATTGTAAGGCGTGTCAGCGAACATATACAGCGAAAACACCTTATATTCGTTCACGTTGTCGAATCTCTACTGACGTTAAACTAGTAATTACGAAAAAGCTAGCTAAAGTGAGGTCTGAAAAGGATATTGCTTCAGATTACTTTGTTTCACCATCTACCGTCCATCGTCATCTTAAGTATTTAGGCGAAGAAATTAAGCCGAATCATAAGTTACCTCAGTATTTATCATTCGACGAGTTTAAGTCAACGAATGATGTAGCGAGTGCGATGAGCTTTATTTATTGTGATGCCGTCAATCATGATGTTATTGAAATATTACCTGATCGTCGCAAATTCAAGTTAGAAGAACACTTTTTAAAGTTTTCTCTAGAAGAACGAAAGCGAGTCAAAGCCGTCACGATGGATATGTATCAACCGTATATGGATTTAGTTGAAGACCTGTTTCCTAACGCTAAAATAATTATCGATCGTTTTCATATTGTACAAGCTGTTAACAGAGAAATTAACCGGTGTCGCGTCAGAGTAATGAACCAATTTAGAACGACAGAAAAGCGTAAATATAATAAGCTTAAACGTTATTGGAAGCACCTTTTAATATCGCCTATAGATCTTGATCCAATTCATTATAAGTCTTACAGACTATTCGACTTTTCGCAGAGTGAGCACTCTCTCGTTCAATACTTAATAAACTTAGATGATCTATTACATGAAACTTATAAGGTAGGTCATCAAATACTCGACGCCTTAAGATTAAATGATATCAATCAATTAACGTATGTACTTAAAAACTCAAAATCTAAGCCTATTTCTAAGGGCTTACAGCGTGTGATGAATACTTTAATCAAGTATTTACCGTATATAGAACACACAATTGATCATCCGCAATTAACTAACGGTCCATTAGAAGGTATTAATAACAAAATAAAATTAATCAAACGGGTATCTTACGGTTATAGAAACTTTGAAAACTTCAAAGCTAGAATACTCATTATTTCTAGGATGTTCGTAAGTGAATATAAAAAACGCACCAAACAACATAATAAAGTTGCTTAGTGCGTTTGACCCTCACCAACCGTTATTGACAAGGAGCCCAAAAATAAAAAAGCCCGAGCAAACAAAACGTTTACTCGGACTTAAGATATATCTATGCTTCAATAAATTGAAGTAATTGATATTACATAGTGTGGATTGGAAGACCAATTGCTTTTTCAGCAGCTTCCATAGTCATTTCACCTAATGTTGGGTGAGCATGAACTGTTAATGCGATATCTTCAGCATTCATACCTGATTCGATAGCTAAACCTAATTCAGAGATAAGATCTGATGCACCAGTACCTACTACTTGAGCACCTACTAAAGTATCGTCTTCTTTAAGTGTGATTAACTTAACGAAACCAGTTGTGTCATCTAATGATAACGCACGGCCGTTAGCTTGGTAAGGGAATTTAGAAGCTTTATAGTCTAAACCTTCTTCTTTAGCTTGCGCTTCAGTGTAACCAACTTGAGCAAGTTCTGGCTCAGTGAAGCATACAGCTGGCATACCGATGTAATCTACTTCTGATTTTTCACCAGAGATTACTTCAGCAGCGATTTTACCTTCATAGCTTGCTTTATGTGCAAGTGGTAAACCAGGTACGATATCACCAATTGCAAAGATATTTTCGATTGAAGTACGGCTTTGTTTATCAACTTCTAATAAACCGCGGTCAGCGAATTTAAGACCTAATTCTTCAAGACCTAATTCGTCTGTGTTAGGTTTACGACCTACAGTTACTAATACGTAATCTGCTTCGATTGATTTTTCTTCGCCACCAACTTCGTACGTAACTTTAACGCCGTTGTCAGTTTCTTCAGCTGATTTAGCCATAGCTTCTGTAACGATTTCAACGCCTTTTTCTTTCATACCTTTTTTAACAGGTTGCGTCATTTGTTTTTCGAAGCCGCCTAAGATGTCTTTAGCACCTTCTAAGATTGTAACTTCTGAACCGAAGTTAGCGAATGCAGTACCAAGTTCAGAACCGATGTAACCGCCACCAACTACAACAAGTTTACCAGGAACTTCTTGTAAGTTTAAAGCGCCAGTTGAATCGATTACGCGGTTACCGAATTCAAAGTTAGGAATTTCGATTGGGCGTGAACCAGTTGCGATGATTGCATTTTTGAAGTTATAAGTTTGAGCACTTTTTTCGTCCATAACGCGTAAGCTGTTATTGTCTACGAAATAAGCTTCACCTTTAACAATCTCAACTTTGTTACCTTTTAAAAGACCTTCAACGCCGCCAGTTAATTTTTGAACGACACCTTGTTTGAATTCTTGAACTTTGTCAAATTTTAATTGAACGTTTTCAGCGATAACACCAAGGTTTTCTGAGTTTTTAGTTTCTTCGTAACGGTGAGAAGCGTGTAATAAAGCTTTTGAAGGAATACAACCAACGTTTAAGCATACGCCACCAAGTTCACCTTTTTCTACGATTGTAACTTTTTGACCTAGTTGTGCTGCGCGGATTGCTGCAACATAACCTCCTGGACCTGCACCGATAACAATAGTATCTGTTTCAATTGGAAAATCTCCGACTACCATAATTTACCCCTCCATTAATAATAATTCTGGATTATTTAATAAACGTTTAATGTGGTTCATAGCGTTTTGACCAGTAGCACCATCAATTTGTCTATGGTCAAAGCTTAATGATAATGCAAGTACTGGTGCTGCAACGATTTCGCCATCTTTAACGATAGGTTTTTGTGCAATACGACCAATACCTAAGATTGCAACTTCTGGGTGGTTGATGACTGGTGTGAACCATTGGCCACCTGCAGAACCGATGTTACTGATAGTACAAGTAGCACCTTTCATTTCATCAGATGTTAATTTACCGTCACGTGCTTTAACAGCAAGTTCGTTAATTTCATCTGAAATCGCGAACATTGATTTACGATCAGCGTTTTTAACAACTGGTACTAATAAACCTCTGTCAGTGTCAGCTGCGATACCGATGTTCCAGTAATGTTTATGAACAACTTCGCCAGCTTCTTCATTGAATGAAGTGTTAAGTGCTGGGTATTTCTTAAGTGCAGAAACAAGTGCTTTAACAACGTATGGTAAGAATGTTAATTTAGTACCTTGTTCAGCTGCAACTTCTTTGAACTTCTTACGGTGATCCCATAATGCAGACACTTCGATTTCGTCCATTAACGTAACGTGAGGTGCAGTGTGTTTAGAGTTAACCATAGCTTTTGCGATAGCTTTACGCATAGCTGGGATTTTTTCTGTAGTTTCTGGGTATTCACCTTCAACACTTGCTGCAGGTGCTTGTGAAGCTTCTGATGATGAGCTATCTGCAGAAGTTTCTTCAGATGCTTGTCCACCACCGTTAAGGTGATTGTCTACATCTTCTTTAGTAATTCTACCATTTTTACCTGTACCTTTAACAGCTTTAATGTTTACGTCGTTTTCACGCGCATATTTACGAACTGAAGGCATAGCTTTAACACGTGTATTGTCATCTTCTTCAGAATCATTTGAAGCTTCTGATTGTTCTTCTTTAGCTTCCTCTTTTGATTCTTCTTTGTCGTCTGATGATTCTTCGTCGTCGCTACCACCTTTGAATTGCATTTCTTCTGCATCAGGAGCATCGATCTTAACGATAGTATCACCAACAACTGCTACAGTACCTTCGTCTACTACAACTTCTTCTACAGTACCTGAAACAGGAGATGGAATTTCAACAACAGATTTGTCGTTTTGAACTTCTGCTAATACATCGTCTTCCTCAATAGTGTCTCCAGCTTTAACGAACCACTTTACGATTTCACCTTCGTGGATACCTTCACCAATATCTGGTAATTTAAATTCAAATGCCACGGTAATTTCCTCCTAAATTATTATTATGAATTGCGGTTAGAAACCTAAAGATTGGCGGCACTCATCAGGAAAAAGCCCAATAAGTGCGTACCAATAATCTTCTATATTTACTTATTTCCTATAACTTAGAATTAAAATTCTAAAGTTTTCTTAGCTTGCTCTACGATGTCTTTCTTGTTTGGTAACCATACACCTTCTGCTTGAGTGAATGGGTAAATTGTGTCAGCAGCAGCTACACGAGCGATTGGTGCTTCTAATGAAAGAATAGCACGTTCAGAAAGTTCAGCAGCTACTTGAGCACCAACACCAGCTTGACGTTGAGCTTCTTGAATAACTACAACGCGGCCAGTTTTTTCAGTTGAAGCAACTAATGTTTCGATATCTAATGGTTGAACTGTACGTAAGTCGATAACTTCAGCTGAGTAACCATCTTTTTCAAGGTCTTCTGCAGCTTTTAATGCTTCTTGTACCATTGCACCGTATGCAATTAAAGTGATGTCTGAACCTTCACGTTTAACGTTAGCTTTACCGATTTCGATTGTATATTCTTCTTCAGGTACTTCTTCACGGAATGAACGGTATAATTTCATGTGCTCTAAGTAAACGATTGGATCGTTACTTCTGATACTTTCGATTAATAAACCTTTAGCATCATATGGACCTGATGGGATTACAACTTTAAGACCAGGTGATTGAGCCATTAAACCTTCTAAGTTATCAGCGTGTAGTTCTGGTGTATGAACACCACCACCGAATGGCGCACGGATAGTTACTGGCGCAACTTTTGAGTTACCTGAACGGAAACGATGACGTGCGATTTGACCTGCAACAGAGTCCATTACTTCGAAAACGAAACCGAAGAATTGGATTTCCATTACTGGACGGTAACCTTCAACTGTTAAACCTAATGCAAGACCACCAATACCTGATTCAGCTAATGGTGTATCGAATACACGATCTTCACCGAATTCTTTTTGTAGGCCTTCAGTTACACGGAATACACCGCCATTAACACCTACGTCTTCACCGAATAATAAAACATTTTCGTCGTTTTGTAATTCAGTTTTAAGCGCATTGTTAATCGCTTGAACCATTGTCATTTGTGCCATGGCTTACTTCGACTCCTTCTCTTTGTAAATTTCATATTGCTCTTTGAGGTTATAAGGCATATCTTCGTACATGATTTCCATTAAATCAGTAACTGTTTGCTTTTCAGTGTTATCTGCAGCTTTAATTGCCTTCTTAATGTCGTCTTTAGCTTGTTTAATGATTTCTTCTTCTTTTTCTTCAGACCATAAGTTTTTGTTTTCAAGATATTTTCTGAAACGTACTAATGGGTCTTTTTTCTCCCATTCTGAATCTTCGTCTGAAGTACGGTATTTCGTTGGGTCGTCCCCGGCCATTGTATGTGGACCATAACGGTAAGTCATAGTTTCGATTAATGTTGGGCCTTCACCATTTACAGCACGTTCACGCGCTTCTAAAGTAGCTTGGTATACAGCTAATGCGTCCATACCGTCAACTTGGATACCTGGAACACCAGAACCGATACCTTTTTGAGCTAATGTTTTAGCTGCAGTTTGTTTGTCACGTGGTGTTGAAATTGCATAGTTATTATTTTGGATTACAAAGATAGCTGGTGCTTTGTAAGCTGATGCAAAGTTTACACCTTCGTAGAAGTCACCTTGTGATGAACCGCCATCACCAGTATAAGTAATTGCTACGGCTTTTTTACCGCGTTTCTTAAGTCCTAAAGCTACACCTGCTGTTTGAACGTATTGAGCACCAATGATGATTTGTGGACTTAATGCATTAACACCTTCTGGGAATTGGTTACCTTTGAAGTGTCCTCTTGAGAATAAGAACGCTTCAGTTAATGGTAAACCGTGCCAAATTAATTGTGGTACGTCACGGTAACCTGGAAGAATGTAGTCTTCTTTTTCTAATGCGTATTGAGAAGCGATTTGAGAAGCTTCTTGACCTGCTGTAGGTGCATAGAAACCTAAACGTCCTTGTCTGTTTAATGAGATAGAGCGTTGGTCAAGAATACGAGTCCAAACCATTCTCTCCATAAGTTCTACTAATTGTTCATCTGATAAATCTGGTAGTAAGTCTTCGTTAACTACGTTACCATCTACATCAAGTATTTGAACCATTTCAAATTGAGATTCAGTATTTTGTAATACCTTCTCAGCATCGAATTGGGCATTTAACTTCGGTGCCATTCAATTCACCATACCTTTCCATTTTATATAGAAAATCATTATTCTTGAATAAGTGTAACACAAAACTGTGATACTGTTAAATAAAAATAAAAAAACTTCTGTAACACCAATTTACATAACAGATTGATAAACTGTTATAGTTATTTAATCTAAACTGTTATAGTATTAAATTAGTCTTCAGCAATCGCTTTCACATCTTGATACTCTTTAGAGACCTTCTTACTTGCTTTAGAATAATCCTCTACTTTTTTCTTCATAGCCTTACTAGCTTCCTGCATTTTTTTAGCTTTCTCATCTACTTGATCTTGAGTCGGAGTGCCTTCAGACATGTATTCAAATAAATCTCTTTCTTTTTCAAGGATCTTTTTATAACCTTTTACGTATTTATCGTGCTTTTTAAATTTATCTTTTAAAGCATCGTCGAGTTCAGTTATTTCTTTTTTATCCTCTTTGTCTTCAATGTCGTCAACTTGATCACTAGCTTTACTCATGTTCTTTTCATAACGATCAGTGAGCTCAGCTTCTTTATCAATCTTTTTCTCTCTTTTATCGATATTGTCGACAACTTTCTTAGCTGCTTTAGAGATTTCTTCTTGGTTATTCCCGTTTACTTTATTAATTAATTCTACTTTATCTTTTTCGAGTTTTTGTAACTTCTTGTTAACTTCAATAATATCCTTTTCAATATCACTTTCTTTATTAAATGTATCGTAATACTTAGAGATAATTTCGTCGTCTTTACCACATGCTGATAGTACTAATGTAGAAATCAGACCAATTCCAATCAATTTTTTTAATTTCATATTTAAAAGCTCTTCCTCCTTAAGACTTCAAGTTAACCGTACATGATTTTAAACTTAAAAATCAATTTGTAAGTGCACGACTTTATAACAAATTCATATACTCTGTTAGAGGTAGCACCTACAGGCAATTTCTGTTATATTTTATATCAAGGAAGGTGTACAACATGTTAACGATGAAAGATATTATTAGGGATGGTCACCCTACACTTAGAGAAGAAGCTCAAGAAGTTAAATTACCTTTAAGTGACGAAGATAAAGAAACGCTTACTAAAATGCGTGAATTCATCTTAAACAGTCAAGATGAAGAGATTGCTAAAAAATATGGTTTACGTTCAGGTGTTGGTTTAGCTGCACCTCAAATCAATGTGTCTAAACAAATGCTAGTCGTTTACATTCCGGATGACGGCAATGGTAGAACACATGATATTCAATTAATTAACCCTAAAATTGTAAGCCATAGTGTCCAGAAAGGTTACCTACCAACTGGTGAAGGTTGTTTAAGCGTGGATGAAGATATTCCAGGTCTTGTTCACCGTAATTATCGAATTAAAGTTAAAGGTTATGACCTTTCAGGTAAGGAAGTTAAACTACGATTACGCGGTTATCCAGCGATCGTCGTACAACACGAAATCGATCACTTAAAAGGTATCATGTTCTACGACCATATTGATAAACAAAATCCACTTACACCACAAAAAGATGCCATTGAAGTTTAATTTCAATGGCATTATTCATTACATAAATTCATCTCGTCGAATGTCATAAGGTATATGCATCGCTTTAATTTCTTCAATTATAAGGTCTATATCTTCGAAATCAATAAATTCAGGATCATGATCATGTCTAATATAATGATGACTTCGATCACTTTGCGTCGCTTCATCATACTTAAAGAACATAATCACTTCATTCTTGCGATAATTAAGTTCAAGACTTTTAAAAATGCGATCCTCTCTCGCTTGCTCCTTCTTAATTTCACCGACAATACGTTTAACATTTGGCATACTAATCACTCCAACCCTGAATAATTTATACGTAGACTAGTTATATTTTATCATATTCTTGCAAAATACCACTTCTTCCCTTTTAAAAGACAAGCTTTAAAATTCAATCATGTGGGTTAAACTGCTTTATTTATTTTTCTAGTTAATGTAAAATAAAAACAAATGAAAAAGTATAGTTAAGTATAGAAGGCTTTTTCAAAAATGAACGGGAATCAAAATATAGTTAATACCCTAGTATATAGTAATACTTATTGAGAAATGATATGTATACGTTCGTTTTCAAAATTTACTATGTATTTTAGGGCTTTTTTGATAGAGATAAACCCAAATTAGGAGGAACAATATAGATGGCAGTATTTAAAGTATTTTATCAACATAATAGAGACGAAGTTGTCGTTCGTGAAAATACACAATCAATTTATGTTGAAGGTGAAACAGAAGAACAAGTTAGACGTTATTTAAAAGATAGAAATTATAACATTGAATTTATCACAAAACTTGAGGGTGCACATTTAGAATATGAGAAAAAGTCTGATCACTTTAAAGTGGAGAATCAACAGTAATGAAACAAATACAACAAAATGAAGTCGGCGTCTATGCTTTAGGCGGACTTGGTGAAGTTGGGAAAAATACGTATGCAGTCGAATACAAAGATGAAATCGTCATCATTGATGCTGGTATTAAATTCCCGGATGATGCTTTACTTGGTATCGACTACGTTATCCCTGATTACACGTATCTAGAGCAAAACCAAGATAAGATTGTTGGTTTATTTATTACACATGGACACGAAGACCATATAGGCGGTGTACCCTACCTACTTAAAAAGATAAATGTTCCTATATATAGTGGTCCATTAGCACTTGGTTTAATTCGTAATAAATTAGAAGAACATCATTTATTACGTACGACAGAATTAAATGAAATTGATGAAGAGACTGTTATCAAGTCTAAGCACTTTGAAATTTCATTCTATTTAACAACGCACAGTATTCCAGAGGCATATGGTGTTGTTGTTGATACACCTGAAGGTAAAATCGTTCATACAGGTGACTTTAAATTCGACTTTACACCAGTTGGTGCGCCTGCGAATATGTCTAAGATGGCTCAACTTGGTGATGAAGGCGTGTTATGTCTATTATCAGACTCAACAAACTCACTTGTACCAGACTTTACATTAAGTGAACGCGAAGTTGGTCAGAACGTAGATAAAATCTTCCGTAAATGTAAAGGACGTATTATCTTTGCGACGTTCGCTTCTAACATTTACCGTGTTCAACAAGCTGTAGAAGCAGCGGTTAAAAATAACCGTAAAATTGTAACTTTCGGACGTTCAATGGAGAACAACATTAAGATTGGTATTGACTTAGGCTATATTAAAGCGCCACCTGAAACGTTCGTTGAAGCAAATAAAATTAATAGCATTCCGAAACACGAATTATTAATTTTATGTACAGGTTCTCAAGGTGAACCTATGGCTGCTTTATCACGTATCGCAAATGGTACGCATAAGCAAATTAAGATCATTCCAGAAGATACGGTTGTATTCAGTTCATCACCTATCCCTGGTAATACGAAGAGTATTAATAAGACAATTAACGCTCTATATCGTGCTGGTGCTGACGTTATCCATAGTAAAATTTCTAATATCCATACATCAGGTCACGGTTCACAAGGCGATCAACAGTTAATGTTACGTCTGATTAGACCGAAATTCTTCTTCCCTATCCATGGTGAGTATCGTATGTTAAAAGCCCATGGCCAAACGGGTGTGGATTGTGGCGTAGACGAAGATAACGTATACATCTTAGATATCGGTGACGTTCTAGCGCTTACCAAAGATTCAGCTCGCGTAGCAGGACGTATTCCATCAGGTAATGTTCTTGTAGATGGTAGCGGTATCGGTGACATTGGTAATGTTGTTATTCGTGACCGTAAGTTATTATCTGAAGAAGGTTTAGTGATTGTTGTAGTAAGCATTGACTTTAATACTAATCGCTTACTTTCAGGTCCAGATTTTATTTCACGTGGTTTCGTTTATATGAGAGAATCTGGTCAACTGATTTTTGATGCTCAAAAACGTATTAAAACTGAAGTTATTTCAAAATTAAACCAAAACGATAACATTCAGTGGCATCAAATTAAGTCTTCAATTATTGAGACATTACAACCATATCTATATGAACAAACTGCACGTAAACCTATGATTTTACCTGTTATTATGAAAGTTAATGAAGATAAATAATATAAGGGTCTAGGACATAATCATACAATTCCCTTAAACAGCATGCTTTCCTGGGGCATAGCCGGAGCCTATAGTCTCCGATCTCATGCTACTCCCCTAGGAGTCAGCTGTTTTGAGAATTGTATGAAATAAAGCTTAAGTGCTCTATTTCACTACTTATGTCCTAGGCTCTTTTTTGCATAAAAAAACTAGGACACTTGAATGAAATTAAGCACGATAGCTTACTTCATAGTTTAGTCCTAGCTTCTCTATATTTATCGTTCAGATGGTCGCACGATTTTCTTTTCAAAACGGTTTAAGTCATTATCATGACCAATCATTATTAGAATATCGGCAAGTTCAATATTAATTTCAGGGTCAGGCGCTACAATGATATCTTTACCACGCTTAACCGCGATGATACTAATACCAAATTGTGCACGAATATCAAGTTCAATAATCGATTTACCAGCCATTTCTTCAGTTGCCTTAATCTCTACAATAGAATGCTCATCGGCAAGTTCAAGGTAATCAAGCACACTGGCACTAGCAACATTATGTGCGATACGACGACCCATATCACGTTCTGGGTGAACAACCGTATCTGCACCAATTTTATTTAAAATTTTAGCATGGTAATCGTTCTGAGCTTTAGCTGTAACTTTCTTCACACCAAGTTCTTTAAGAATCAATGTTGTAAGCGTACTTGCTTGAATATTTTCACCGATTGCTACAATAACGTGATCAAAGTTACGAATACCAAGACTCTTCATAACCGCTTCATCTGTCGTATCAGCTACTACAGCGTGCGTCGCAATATCACTATACTCATTTACACGCGCCTCACTACTATCAATGGCCATAACGTCCATATCTAGCGCGTTTAATTCGCGAACGATACTGCCACCGAAACGTCCTAATCCAATCACTACATATTCTTTTTCCATAATTAGCCTCCACGAATAACTAGATTGCGTTTGAATGTATGTGCATCCAAATAAGCGATGTCTTGTACAAATAATATCATTAATAATATAAGCGATGAAATTAATAAAAGCAAACCATAAATACAAGTTGTTGAAATATGGATTTAAAATATATATGATACTTAAAGTGATAACTTTTAAAGGATGGTTAAGATGAGCGAAATTATTATTTATACACAGGATTCATGTCCACCATGTACGTTTGTTAAGAATTACTTAAAGGATAACGATGTGGCTTTTACAGAAAGAAACATCAAGGAAACGACATATTGTAACGAACTTCTCGAATACGATGCGTTTCAAACACCATTTATTTTAATTGACGGGGAACCTATGTATCAAGTCGATATGGAACGCTTAGAAGCAGTTGTAAATGCGAAGTAGCATGCCCTACTTCTTCAAGATTTGACTTCCCCTACTTCTTGAAAAGCCATTTAGATACACGAAGCAAATTTAAACACTAAAAAGACTCAAAAGGCGTAGATGCTATACATCGCTTCTTTTGAGTCTTAATTATTATATGCAATTATTGCTTCGTATATGATGCTACAAGTGATTGGACCTCTTCCATCGTAGCGACGTTTAAGGCCTTTTCAACAAGTGATTTCATATCAGATTGATTTAACTGTTGAATTAAGTTTCGAGCTTTCAAAATAGATGAAGCACTCATAGAGAACTCATCTAAGCCTAAGCCAAGTAATAATGGAATCGCAGTTTCATCGCCTGCCATTTCACCACACATACCCGTCCATTTACCTTCTTGATGAGACGCGTCAATCACTTGTTTGATTAAACGCAGAATTGAAGGATTGTATGGTTGGTATAGGTATGAAACAGATTCAGACATTCTATCTGCAGCCATTGTGTACTGAATGAGATCGTTCGTACCAATACTAAAGAAGTCAACCTCTTTCGCAAATACGTCAGCTAATGCTGCAGTAGCTGGAATCTCAACCATGATACCGAGTTCAATATCATCTGAAACCTCGTAACCTGATTGAATTAAATCTTCTTTCTCAGCAAGTAACATCGCTTTCGCGTCTCTGAATTCTTGTACAGTTGCAACCATTGGGAACATAATTTTAAGGTTGCCGTAAACTGATGCACGAAGTAGCGCACGTAATTGCGGTTTGAAGATTTCTGGTTGATCTAAACATAGTCGAATCGCACGGTAACCTAAGAAAGGATTCATTTCCTCTTCTAAATCGAGATATGGTAGAGATTTGTCGCCACCGATATCTAACGTTCTCACGACTACAGGCTTACCGTCCATCTCTTCAAGTACTTTCTTATACGCTTCAAATTGTACGTCCTCACTTGGTAACGTATCGTTATCCATATATAAGAATTCTGTACGATATAGACCAATACCTTCAGCGCCATTGTGTTTCACACCTTCTAAGTCATTAGGTGTACCAATGTTTGCGGCTAACTCCACTTTAACGCCATCTTTAGACTTCGTATCTTGGTCTTTAAGTTCACGAAGTGCAGCTTTTTCTTCAAGGTGCGCCGCTTGTAGTGATTGATAGTGCTTAAGTTCGTCATCACTAGGATTAATAATAACGTCACCGTTTAAACCATCGATGATAATCATGTCGCCGTTTTGAACTTCAGAAACGATTGATTTCGTACCTACAACTGCAGGTATTTCTAATGAACGACTCATAATTGCTGAATGTGACGTTCTGCCACCGATGTTCGTAACAAATCCATACACAAAATCTTTGTTTAATTGTGCTGTATCTGAAGGTGTTAAATCATGTGCAATAATAATAGATTCTTCATTAATCATACTTGGATTTGGTAATGAAATACCAAGTAAGTGACCAAGTATACGTTTTGACACGTCTCTAATATCCGCTGCACGTTCTTGCATATAAGCATTGTCCATGGATTCAAATATTTGAATAAACTGCGTAGAAATTTCATTTAAAGCAGTCATCGCACATTTAGATTCATCTTTAATCTTAGCTTCAATAGGTTGGATTAATTCAGGATCTTCTAATACAAGTAAATGTGCATCAAAAATTTGTGCTTTGTCACGGCCTAGTTTCACTTCGGCGTGATCTCGAATTTTAGTTAGTTCTACTTTAGATTGTTCTAAAGCATTATGAAAATGTTTAATTTCTGATTCAGCATCTAATACTTCTTTATCTTCGAAAGATAAATCCGGTTCTACAAGTAAATAGGCTTTTGCAATCGCAATTCCTTCCGAAGCAGCGATACCTGAAATCTTTTTAGACATTACGCAGTAAGTCCTTCTTTAGATAAAATTTCAGTGATTGCTTCAATTGCTTCTTGCTCATCGCTTCCATCTGCGTAAATTGTGATATCTGCATCTTTACCTACACCTAAGCTCATAACACCCATAATTGATTTAAGGTTTACTTTCTTTTCGTTGTATTCTAATTGGATGTCTGAATCGAATTTAGATGCTGTTTGAACAAGCATTGTAGCTGGACGTGCATGAATACCTGTTTCGTCGATAATCGTATATGATTTTTGTTCCATAATGTTCTTTCTCCTTCACTTTTAAAATGACTGAAATTATGATGATATCAGCTTATATTTATAACTAAACTCTACCAAAATCTACCTCTAAATTCAATTTGTTTTATAGTTAACACAACATAATAACATAGAATTTATGTCGATTTTCTTAATTTACATTAAAGATTTTGTTACTTTCTCACATTTTTCAATATGGTCGTTACCAAGTTTCATCATGAAGTAGTAACTTACACCTGCTGAAATCGTTTGACCGATAATTGGGAACCAACGTGTTTGCTTAACAGCCGTACGTTTAGCAACGTCTTTCACTAATAAATTAATTAATGCACCAGATACACGTTTACCAATCACTTGGCTACCTTGAATCGCTGCAGCTGACATAATACGCTCTTTAACATCATCAGAGAATGAGTTAACGTGCTTATGGTCAACACCGTAAATTTTGTTCACGTCTTCTACGATATCTTTCATTAACTTCATATCAACACCAAAGTCTAATCCTGGAATTGGAATCACTGTCGCACCTGAAGAAAGCATTGCTTTTTTATTCACTAAATCTTTAGCACGTTTTCTTCTTTCTTGTAATTCTTGGTCGTTACTTGGCAGAATTTCTTTCTCGTGAATTTCTTCAATATCTAATAAATCGCTACCAATTTTATCTGTAATTTCATTTTTTAAGTTAAACATATGTGTATAACCCCTTTACTTAATATTCGTTATTTTTTCTTACATTTACCCGTTTTAGTGATTTTAATGTAAGAGCGTCACGAAGATAGCTTTAAGATACTTCGATGGTTTGTAATGCGGATTTGTCTTAAAGTCACGTGGTAGCCCCATTACCTCATCAAGTTGATAGTCAATTTCTAATTCATCTAGCGTACCTTTAATCATTTTTTTGAATTGCTTCAATGGAAAAGCACTAGAGTTCGTACATAGCAACATCGTGCCACCTTCGTTTAAAATCGGTAACGCACCTTCTATAAGTGCTGGATAATCTTTAAGCACTGAGAATGTTTTCTTTTTATTACGCGCAAAACTTGGTGGGTCAATGACGATCGTGTCATAAACATGTTGATGACGCGCCGCGTAGTTATAGAAATCGAACGTATCCATAACATAAATATATTGTGATTTAGGATCTATCGCATTCAGGCCAAAATTTTCTTCGGTTAAAGCGCGCGAACGATTTGCTAAATCCACACTTGTTGTTGAAGCTGCGTTTTCAGCTGCAATAACTGAGAAGGCACCTGTATAACTAAATAAGTTTAATACGTGACGATTCTCCGAATATTGATCACGTAACTTTTTACGGACTTCTTTTTGATCTAAGAAGATACCTGTCATTGGTCCATCGTTTAGGTGAACGTTATAATACGTAAAGTTTTCCTCGATGACGATTGGAAACTCTGGCGCTTCACCTTTAACGTATCCACTTTGAATCGCCTCATCCTTAAAGCGTGTTTTTTCATAAATGGATTTATAAGATAGCACTTCATCAATCGCTTTCAAGATTTGATAACGCAGTTTATAAACGCCCTTTGAATACCAAGTTAGGAGTAAGTGACCGTCGTAATTATCAATCGTTAAGCCACCAATACCGTCACCTTCACTGTTGAACAATCTAAATGCGTTTGTGCCTTCCTTTTGGTAAAAGTAATCGCGTTCTTCGATGGCTTCTCGAAGTCGTTTCTCGAAAAAGACTTGATTGATAGGCTCGTCTTCATCGTACGACAATACATAACCTAATCCCTTATGTTCCTCGCCAACATAACACGTCGCAATATATTGGTTTGAGTCCGTTAAAAGTTTAAATAAGTCGCCATCTTTCAATTGATCATGTTTAAAAATATCTGCTTTATCGATTAATGGGTATTGATTCAAATACTTTGTTTCTTTTCCTCTATTTAAAATGGCAGTTTTCATGAATACCAACCTTTCGTTTAGTTACAATACTTCTATTCTAACAAGATTCTTGTTCAACGTCTTTTGAAATTAAAAAGGTCCTGCTCAAATAAAATTGTTAACATTATGTTGATTCCCTAAACAGCATGCTTTCCTAGGGCGTGGCTGGAGCCTGTAGTCTCCAGACTCACGCTGCTCCCTTAGGAGTCAGCTGTTAGGGAATCAAATTGTATCTTTAGCAATCATATTTATTTTAAATTCAAATTGCATTGGTTTAAAGAATGATTGCTTGAAGACTCCCGTGGCACTGTGAGGAAGGGAGATCCAAGCGAAGCTTTAGCTCAAAGCGACGCCACAGGAAGGTCCCTTGCACAGAGGATTGCTTGAGCAATCCAACAAGCTAAGTAAGCAAGGCATAGCGAAAAACAAATCATTCGTCTACGGTATTACCAACCGAATTTGACGTAGAACTAAAAAAGAGACAGGTTTGAAGCTAATGACTTCAACTTACCTGTCCCTCATAATTGGTGGATTGTTATTGATTGTTGTGGCAATCATTTATAATTGTTTTTTATCTTTCAACTGTATAATAAATGTGATAATAACTGGAATTAACATTAATACAAGTATCGGTGTAATGAATATAGATAATAATAAACCATGGAATAAAATCACAAAGAACTCTGTTACGAGCTTAAAGAATAAGACACTAATCATAAAGAGTTGAATTGTCGTATATTTATCTTTTAAGTAATTTGTGAATGTTGTAATGATATAAATTACGATAATAATTAAAAGAATAAATAAACTTACCCATTCATAAACGTATTGTGTTTGAGATAACTTCCACTCACCTGACATAAATAAACCATTACGGTTATTCAGTTCTATTAGTGTAAAGAATAATAGAATTAAGCCACAAAATACTTGAACGTAAGCAGCTTTTAACCATTTCGGTTTACGCATCCAGTTCGGAATATCGTCTTCTTCAAGTTGTACAATATCATTCCATTTTTGAACGAATTGATCTCGCTTAGCACGTATCTTTTCAATATCAATACTGCGTCGAGTATTACGCGTGAATTCAGTCGTACGGTGTTGTAGGTCTTTAATTTGCGCTTTAGTTTGCGTCGTAAAGCTTCTCTTTTCAGAGCGGTTGTAACCATCACCTCGTAACTCTGATTCAGTCACGGGTAACGCACGTCTTAGGAATAAGAAGTTCCAAATCGCCATTTGGCCAAGTAACCATAAGATGACGAAGAACGAATTAATACTCAACACATCAATCGGCGCGATTTCCTTTCCATCGATTCGAGCATATAAAGCAAGTTGCGTGATGAAATAACTAATCCCATATGAAAAGATAATCCAAAGGTAGTGTTCCTTTCGATGGTTCGGGTTGAGCTCATCTTTATACGCAATATAACCAATATGTACAACAAATGGAATAATAAATATAATCGCAAAGAAACTATAAACTTGCGTCATTAAGATAATTGTTAATAAGAAAAAGATAATCCCTAAAACGAGATAAAAGATAGATATATCATAATCATAACGTGTAGTTTTAGATAATGTTCTCGCAATAAATACGAGTAAGATACCAAATAATAATATAATAATGCCACTTACTATAGGAAATCCACCTATAAATCGACTTAATACTTTAATTACTTCACTAAAGAATGCCATAATGAAGTCCCATAAATTATCAATGTCCATTTCAACTTTTTGATCTTTTTTTAATTTATGAATAAGTGGTACATTAACAAAAATTATAAGACTAAATAATATGGCTAAAGCACCAGTGATATAACTAAAGATTACTTCGGCATGCTTTTTCAAAAAAGACATACTATTCACCTCACAGTTATTATATATGAACGTTTATCAATTGTCTTTAATTATTCACAAATTCGGTCTGAAGTATGAAACATGTTTATACATTAATTAAATCGGTAAATATATACCCATAACCCACTATAAAAGAGGTGCATATTATGTCTGAAAAAGATATTAAGAAAGATGCAGAAAAAGCTAAAGAAAAAGAAGAAGAATTAAAGCAAGATAAAGAGAACGCTTCAGGCGACGATAAAACTGAAGGCGACATTCAAGATACATTTGAATAAGTAAGTGATTCCAGTTTCTAACTTTTAGGAAACTGGAATTTTTTATATTGAATTTAAATTATTTGAAAGCATCATTCATATTATTTATAATTTAGAGTTTTATGTGCCATTAAGTATTGACAATACTTGGTTTTCGGATTACATTTACATTAATCACATAATTAACGCACTAGGGGTGTGTAAACTGAGATGAGGCTTGTCCTCAAACCCTTTGAACCTGATCTAGTTGATACTAGCGTAGGAAAGTGTGCTTACATACCTATGTCTAAGCATGCCTTTTAATTGTTATCAATTAGTTAAGGTGTGCGTTTTTTATTATAGGAGGGAAATTATGAAAAAGGGATTAAAGCTTTCTGATATTCTAGTTACGATTATCATCGCTGTAATATTTGCTATTATTTACAATCTTTGGTGGATGGTATACGAAGTGAGCAAAGTAACTGGGCTACATATTGAAGAGTTAACTTATGGTGTATGGTTTATGGCTGCCGTTGTTGCTTATCTCATTATTCCAAAGCCTGGTATCGCTTTACTAGCGGAATTCGCAGCTGGTGCAGGTGAAACAATTGTAATGGGTAAATTTGATATCGCGACATTAGTCGTTGCCTTTTTACAAGGTTTAGCGAGTGAAATCGTATTCGCGTTATTCAAATATAGCTCACGCACAGTTATGGTTTCTATCTTAGCTGGTGTTGCAGCTGCACTCATAAATTTACCGGTTGATTTCTTCTATGGTTACCTTGCGGAAGTTAAATCATGGAACTGGATTTTATTAATCGGTTTCCGTTTAATTAGTGGTGCTTTAGTTGCTGGTTTATTATCATGGTTACTTGTTAAGTTACTTGATGAAACTGGCGTTACGAAACTATTCCGCCCTGCTTCACAAAAAGATTACGACTCACTTTAAGGAGAATGCATTATGCTAAAAGCATCAAATTTAAGATTAAAATACCCTAGTGGTTCTTACAAAATATTTGATGGCCTTAATGTTGAAATTAAAGATAAAGAGAAAGTACTTTTGCTTGGTCCTTCGGGATCAGGTAAAAGTACTTTACTTAATCTATTAAGTGGCATTGTGCCTGAATTAATTGAACTTCCTTTGAAGTATGATGAATTGATTCAAGATAAAGATAGTGCAGTAATATTTCAAGATCCAGATAGTCAATTCTGTATGCCTAAAGTGTATGAGGAATTGGCTTTTATTTTGGAAAATCAGCGCGTACCCAAAGCTGAAATGAAACCACGTATTCAAGAAGCGCTACAATCTGTTAACTTAGATGTCGACGAAAAGACGAATATCAACCAACTAAGTGGTGGTATGAAACAAAAGCTTGCGATTGTTGGCGCCCTTTTACAGAATGCGAATACATGGTTCTTTGATGAACCAACTGCAATGTTAGATATCAATGCAACTGAACAACTTTGGTCTCAAATTATAGAGTTATGGCACGATAAAACCGTGTTAATTGTTGAACATAAGGTTGAACACATTTGGCAACACGTAGACCGAGTTATTTTGATGAATGAAAATGGTGAAATCATAAAAGATGATACGCCAATGAATATTATTCAGAATCATGAGGCTTTATTAAGTGAATATGGGGTGTGGCACCCTAAAGCATGGGCTAATGCGCCAGAACCACGTTTAAATGCACTTTCGCGTCAAGATACTTATTTTCATTTTCAAAAAGGAGCGGTAAAACGAGGCAAAAAGGCTTTGTACCAAGTTGACGATTTACAGATCGGACTTGGTGATTGGATTACATTAACTGGCCCTAATGGTTCGGGTAAGACGACATTGTTTGAGTCGATGATGCAATTGATTCCGTATAAAGGGAAGATGACTTACCACGGTAAAACGCTGCGTAAAGTGCGTGATGCGGCGAAAAATATCTATCTCGTTTATCAGAATCCTGAACTGCAATTTATTCAAAATAGTGTTTATAAGGAGATTTATATTAACTTTCAATATCAAAATCCTGAAAAAGCCCATGAAAAAACCAAGGAAATGATCCAATTACTACGTTTACAACATGTTGAATCACAACACCCTTTCGAACTTTCAATGGGTCAAAAGCGACGTTTAAGTGTGGCTACTGCTTTAAGTACGAATGCGGATATTATCTTGCTGGATGAACCAACGTTCGGACTTGATAGTCATAATACATTTCAACTGATTGATTTATTCCAGTCTCGCGTTGAAAATGGCCAAACGATTATGATGATTACGCATGACCCGCATATTATTGATCGTTATCCGACGAGACGATTTGAGATTCAGGATGGAAAATTGGTTGAAGAAGTAGGTGATATCAATGGTTGAGATGTGGAAACGTTATGAAACTTTCGTTGATCATGTAAATATCGTTACGAAATTATTGATTGGTATTATCCTCTTTTTCTTCATTATATTCGTGCATAACTTCGACGTAATGCTCTACCTCGCGCTAGTGATGTTTATCTATTTGATGATCTTTAATGGTTCTAAGTTGAAGGTCGTGCTATTGGTCACGAGTATCGGCGTGATATTTAGTTTAATTTCGTCATTATTTATGATCTTCTATGGTGAAGGGTCTCATACGTTATTTAAGTTCGGAATCATTCATATTACGACCGAAAGTTTATTCAGAGGCTTACATTTATCATTACGTACGATGACAATGACTTTCTACGGCGTGGTTATCGCCTTTACATCGCAAATCGTCATGGTCTTCTACAGTCTCATGCAGAATTTAAAGCTGAAGCCGAAGTTCGCTTATGCGTTTATGGCCGCGATTCGTATGGTTCCGCTAATGATTGAATCGCTCGGTCAACTCCGTAATGCCTTGAAGATGCGTTACCAAATCATTAGTCGTTCGAATTACAAAGGCTTGAATTATTTGAAACATTTAGTTATTCCTTTGTTGAGTCAAAATATTCGAAAAGCCCATCGACTGTCCGTCGCGATGGAGAAAAAAGGATTTAAAGACGGTCCGCGTACTTATTACTATCATGCGCCGTTAAGCTATCGCGACGTATTATTTGTTATTATGCTTATTTTAATCGTAAGCTTAGCATTCGTTCTAGCTCATATGTTCCCTATTACGGGTATTATGGACGTTCGATAAATTAGAAAAACACGGGTACACATTTAGGTGTGTATCCGTGTTTTATTATGTTCCGAGACTGGGTTAAATTGTGGTGCTGAAGGGTTAGTTGGGTTGGCTATAGTGGTAGCGTCGGTTTCGATTGCTCATTCCGACGTTATTAGGCTTTTGCGTCGGTTTCGGTCGACCATTCCGACGTTATTTGGATTTAAAGTCGGTTTCAGTCGACCATTCCGACGTTATTTGAATTTAGCGTCGGTTTCAGTTGCTCATTCCGACGCTATTTCGATTTAGCATCGGTTTCGGTTGCCCATTCCGACGCTATTTGGATTTAACGTCGGTTTCGATTTACCATTCCGACGCTATCCGGTTTTTGCGTCGGTTTCGGTTGCCCATTCCGACGCTATTCGGCAATACTTAGATTAACACTCAAAGTAATTCGTTCACTTTTACCTACTTGTTGATTTATGACTAGTTGTTAACACCGCTCTTAGCAACTTGTGGTTTCTTCACTAGTTGGCAACGGCTCTCTTAACAACTTGTCGCTTCCTCACTAGTTGGCAACGGCTCGCTTAGCAACTTGTCACTCCCTCACTAGTTGGCAACGGCTCGCTTAGCGACTTTTCGCAAAACTACAAGTTGAATCACATATTTACTAACTTATATTACAAGACTTATATAAAAATAATTAATTAAAGCCATGTCGCGACCTCACTTGGCTACTTATCCGCTAGAGCCATGTCGTACTTCCACTTGGCTACTTATCCGCTAGAGCCTTGTCGTACATCCATTTGGCTACTAATCCTTTATAACAGCCATGTCATATCTCCACTTGGCTACTAATCCATTATAAGATCCATGTCACATCTCCACTTGGCTACTAATCCTTTATAACAGCCATGTCATATCTCCACTTGGCTACTAATCCTTTATAACAGCCATGTCATATCTCCACTTGGCTACTAATTCATTATAAGAGCCATGTCACATCTCCACTTGGCTACTAATCCGCTTTTAGAGCCATGTTGCGACCTCACTTGGCTACTAATTCACTATAAGAGCCATGTCGTACATCCACTTGGCTCTTATTCCTATTTAACAGCCATGTCACGTCTCCACTTGGCTACTAATCCATCGTAAGAGCCATGTCGCGACCTCACTTGGCTGCAACAAATCAACTACCTACACTTCAACCACATATGTATACCTCCTCTACCGCTTTTAATCCCTATTTCACTAAACACACAAATGCTCTATCGAACACCACCATTATTCCTGAATCACCATTTTTGCTAACACCCCTTCCCCTTAATCCACCCAACACCACCTATCCTCTAACAACTCAAAAAGTCCTACGAGCACAATACCCGTAGGACTCACCTAACCTATATATCGATCATCACGTTCAGCCACAAACTGAACCTCGACTCAAACTGAACCTCGCCATAACCTAAATCTCGACACAAACTTACACCAAACACTCTATCTCAAAAACACAACTTATCCGTTTCTTAAAGCTTTATCACTAATATCTTTACGATAGAATAAGCCGTCGCTCTTAATCTTCTCTACATTGTCATAGGCTTTTGCTTTAGCTTCTTTAATATCAGAACCTTCACCAAGCGCTAAGATAACGCGGCCGCCTGATGTTACATAGTCGTCGCCGTCTTTCTTAAGCCCGCTTACGAAGAAATCTGAATTATCTTCGAAACCACTCACTTTAACGCCTTTTTCATAAGCGCCAGGATAACCTTTAGAAGCAAGCATCACACCTACTACAGAAGCATCTTTCCATTCCATATCAATCGGCGCTTTAGCTTCTAAGTCTAAAATGTGTTGCATCAGATCACTGTCCATGCGCTTTAACAACACTTGTGCTTCAGGGTCACCGAAACGCGCGTTGAACTCAATCACTTTCGGACCTTCAGCAGTCAGTATCGCACCGATGTATAATAAACCAAAGTAGTCATAACCTTCAGCTTGCATGGCTTTTGCGATAGGTTGCGCAATCTTATCATTCGTTTCGCGAAGCACCTCGTCTTTAATGTGAGGAACCGGGCAGTAAGCACCCATGCCACCAGTATTCGGACCTTCGTCATTATCAAACGCACACTTGTGATCTTGCGCGATACAACTAAACGGAACCGCATAATCACCGTTTACAAACGTCATTAAAGAGAATTCTTCTCCTTCTAAAAAGGCCTCGAACACTACTTTGCTGTCTTCACGTTCTTGATACATCGCTTCAACCGCTTCAACTGCCTCATCGCGCGTATTCGCAATAATAACACCTTTACCTGCAGCTAAACCATCTTTCTTAAGCACAACAGGTACATCGCAATCACGCACATAAGCCATTGCATCAGCCTTATTATCGATTTCCTTATAATCTGCAGTCGGAATATCGTACTTCTCCATAATACGTTTCGCAAATGACTTCGAACCTTCAATTTGCGCTGCAGCTTTATTCGGACCAAACACCTTAATGCCTGCTTCACGTAACGTGTCCGCTAACCCTTCAGTTAAAGGTTGTTCAGGTCCAATAACGACCCATTCTACTTCATGGTCTTTTACGAAGTTTAAAATACCCTCATGATCATCTTCTTTAATATCAGAAATACTTGTTGCAACGTTGTTCATCGCTTCAGAACCTGGAATCGCGTAAACAGTATCTACAAGTTCTGAGTCGTTCAATTTATAACTAAGTGCGTGCTCACGACCACCTGCACCAATAACGAGTACTTTCATGTTCTTATACCTCCAATATTAATGTTTGAAATGTCTCATGCCAGTCGTAACCATAGCGATACCATGTTTATTCGCCATGTCGATTGAATCTTGGTCCTTAATTGAACCACCTGGTTGAATGATCGCCTTAACGCCTGCTTTAGCGGCAGTTTCAACTGTATCATCCATTGGGAAAAAGCCATCCGAAGCTAAAATCACGTTATCGTTCATTTCAATTGCACGCGCAATCGCGATTTCAGCAGAGCCTACACGGTTCATTTGACCTGCACCAACACCTACTGTTTGCTTGTCATTACTTAAGACAATCGCATTACTCTTCACAGCACTTACGACTTTCCAACCAAGTAATAACGCATCCCATTGCGCTTCAGTTGGTTCTGCATCCGTAACAACTTTCATCTCTTCACGTGGTACATCAAAGTTGTCCTTATCTTGAACTAAGTAACCACCTGATACAGAAACAAACTCAGTTTCATCCGTATCTTGCGCCATATCGACTTCAAGTAAGCGAATATTTTTCTTCTGCGTTAACACATCAATTGCGTCCGCTTCAAACTCAGGCGCAATGACAACTTCTAAGAAGATACTGTATAGTTCTTCAGCAAGGGCTTTATTAACTGGGCGGTTTAACGCAACAATTCCACCGAAAATTGATTGAGAATCCGCTTCATACGCATGTTGATATGCTTCATTAATTGTTTCACCAACACCTACGCCACAAGGATTCATATGCTTCACAGCAACACTTGAAGGTTGTTCAAACTTCTTAACAAGCGATAAAGCAGCGTCCGCATCTTTAATATTGTTGAAGCTTAACTGTTTACCATGAAGTTGTTTCGCACCCGCAATGGTATTCTTCGCATCAGTCGTACGAATAAATTCAGCTTGCTGTTGTGGATTCTCACCATAGCGTAACGTTTCTTTACTATCATTAAAGAATTCAACAATCGCATTATCATAATCATTCGTATGCTTAAATACTTTAATCATTAATGATTTACGGAATGCTTCATCTAACGCATCTGATTTAATTTTTTCAATCACTGTATCGTAATCCGCTGGGTCTACAATCGTCGTCACATGCTTAAAGTTCTTCGCCGCAGCACGTAACATTGTAGGACCACCGATATCGATGTTCTCAATCGCATCCATTTCAGTTACATCAGGATTTTTAACCGTTTCTTTAAAAGGATACAAGTTAACGATAACCATATCGATCAGTTCAATATTTTGTTCCTTTAACTGATCTAAATGCGCTGACTTATCACGGTCAGCTAAGATACCACCATGTACACCAGGGTGTAACGTTTTAACGCGGCCATCCATAATCTCTTCAAATTGCGTTAAATCAGAAACTGACTTCACGTCCACATTACCGTCTTCTAACGCCTTTTTCGTACCGCCAGTTGAATATAATTGGTAACCTAACGCTACTAATTCTTTAGCAAATTCTACAATTCCAGTTTTATCAGATACACTTAAAATAGCATTTTTCATGAATAAAGACTCCTTATTGAATAATGGATTTGATGACTTTTGGATAAAGTTCGTATTCGATAGCTTTAATTTTAGATTCTAAAGATGCCTTCGTTTCGCCATCTTCAATCTCACATGACATTTGTTCAATGATTTCTCCCGTGTCCATACCACTATCTACATAATGTACAGTCGAACCGCTCTTAGTGTCGCCGCTTTCTAACGCTTGTCCAATCGCGTCTTTCCCTTTGTGTTTCGGTAATAATGAAGGATGAATATTCAGCATACGCCCTTCATACGCATCAAGTAGCGTTGTGCCAATTAAGCGCATGTAGCCTGCTAGTACAACCCACTCAACACCTTCTTCTTTTAAATAAGAAAGAATTTCAGCTTCATAAGCTTCCTTAGATTCAAATGATTTCGGTAATACAACATGTATAGGGACATCAAACTTTCGTGCGCGCTCAATCGCATACGCATCCTTCTTATCGACAACTAACGAAGTCACTTCAATATTGGATAACGTACCGTCATTCACACGCGCCATGATGTTTTCAAAGTTACTGCCTGAACCTGAAGCGAAGATAGCTACTTTAATCACGCTTTAACCCCCGTTAACTCAATTGGCGTCTCGCTCTCTACAACTTCACCAATATGATACGCATTCACATTTTCCTCATTTAAAAGCCCTATCGTTTTATCAACGTCTTTAGCATCAACAATTACCGTAAAGCCGATACCCATATTAAAGATGTTATACATCTCATCCGTATCAATATCGCCAACCTGTTGAAGCCAATTAAAGATTTCAGGCGTCTCAAATGTAGATACATCTACTTTCGCACCTAAACCTTCAGGTAACGCACGCGGAATATTTTCATAGAAGCCACCGCCAGTAATATGCGTCATCGCATGGATCGCAACACTTTCTTTAAGCTTAAGAATTGGTTTAACGTATAAACGTGTCGGTTGTAATAACACGTCTAAGTAAGATTTATCATCAACGAACGTATCGTTAACATCGACCTTAGATTGTTCAACAAGCTTACGCACTAAGCTGTAACCATTAGAGTGAATACCATCTGATTCAAGACCAATAATCGCATCACCTGGTTTCACTTTAGTACCGTCGATATACTCAGACTTTTCAATAGCACCCACGGCGAAACCTGCAATATCATATTCACCTTCATGGTACATTTCTCCCATTTCAGCCGTTTCACCGCCGATTAAAGCAGTATTCGTTTCCTCACAACCATCACTTACACCTTTAACGATTTGTTCAACAATCTCAGGTACAACTTTGTTCGTTGCAATGTAGTCTAGGAAATATAGAGGTTCAGCACCAGTTGTTAGGATGTCATTCACACACATAGCAACCGCATCAATACCGATTGTGTCATGTTTATCGTGGTCAATCGCAAGTTTTAATTTCGTACCAACACCATCAGTACCTGATACAAGCACAGGTTCTTTAAGGTTTAATTGAGATAAATCAAATGTCGCACCAAAGCCACCTAATCCACCAAGTACTTCTTTACGCATCGTACGTTCCACGTGACTAGACATACGTTCAACTGCTTCATAACCAGCATGAATATCTACACCGGCTTTTTTATAAGATTCTGCCATGTCGTGTTACACTCCTCTTCTTTTAAGCTCTTTTGCTTCAGGTAATTGATGATCCACAATTTCAATTGGATAGTTACCCGTAAAGCATGCATTACATTCACCCTTAGAGTCGAATGCTTCAAACACTTTATGCATACCTTCGACAGATAAATACGTTAACGAATCTGCACCAATCATTTTTTCAATATCTTTAACTTCATATTGCGCTGCCATAAGTTCAGCATGCGTCGAAACGTCGATACCGTAATAACAAGGATTCTTCAGAGGTGGTGATGAAATACCCATGTGTACCTTACGCGCACCCGCTGATTTCAACGCCTTCACGATATATTTACTTGTCGTACCACGCACGATAGAGTCATCAATCACGACAACTTTTTTACCTTCAATCACGTCACGAATTGGCGAATGCTTCATACGCACCTGACGTTCACGAACAGATTGGTCTGGTGTGATAAACGTACGTCCAATATATCGATTCTTCAAAAGCCCTTGCTCATTCGGTATGCCGGACTCTTCAGAGTATCCTTTCGCTGCTTGTAATGATGAATCAGGTACACCGATTACAATATCAGCATCGACACCCATTTCACGTGCAAGTTCACGACCTAACGCTTTACGCACATTATAAATGGAGTGTTTATAAAATTCTGAATCAGGTCTTGCAAAGTAAACGTATTCCATTGAACACATACGGTGATCAATTTCATTCGTATACGTGTCAAAATCTACACCGTCATCATTAAACGTAATTAATTCACCAGGTTCAATATCACGAATATATTCAGCACCAATCGCAGTAAACGCGCACGTTTCACTAGCGACACAATACGCACCGTCAACTTTACCTAACATTAAAGGACGTACCCCGCGACTATCACGTGTCACAGTAAGTTGGTTATCATTTAAAATAACGCAACTGAACGCACCTTTAACTTGGTTTAAAGCTGCTTTTTGATTCGTTTTAATACTAGGTGATTTACCTTTAATTAAGAGATGTGCGAGTACTTCAGAGTCACTCGTCGTTTGGAAGATACCGCCTTGTGACTCAATCGCACGTCTAATTTGTTTAGCATTAGTTAAGTTACCGTTATGTGCTAGACCTAAGTCGCCTTTAGAGTGTTTAAATAGGAATGGTTGTACATTAGAAATTTCGCTTGCACCAGTCGTCGCATAGCGCACATGACCGATCGCATTTTGATAACCTTGTAAAGATTCTAATTGTACATCTGAAATCGCTTCTGTAAGTAGCCCCATGCCTCGGGCGCCGAAAAGTTGTTCACCATTTGAACAAACAATTCCAGCACCTTCTTGGCCACGATGTTGTAAGCTGTGTAACGCCATATACGTTAATGTTGCTGCATGAGGATGATTCCAAATTCCAAAGACACCACATTCTTCATTTAGTCCGCGGATGTCATGCATGCTTGAATGGCTCCTTCCCACATTTGTTTAATATCTGAAGTCGCATAACGAACTGAAGCATCTTTTGCTTCTACATTGAAAGCATCTTGGTCTGTTAAAGTACCAATTTCAATAGCATCATCGATATCTAATGTTTCGTTTTCTCTAACTGCAATTACGTAACGACCTTGTGTTTCACTGAATAATTGCGCATTTGTTAAGTCTAATTGCGCATCTAAACCAATGTTGAAGTAAGCACTAATACGTGCAAGTGTGATTAATAAACCACCTTTACCTACTGTTTGTACGTGAGAGGCTTTTCCTGAACGAACCGCATCGCGAATCGTTTCACCGTGCTTAATTTCAGTTGAAAGATCAACAGGTTGTAACTCATGATTCACGTCTTTATAAAGTAATTTCTCGATTTGACTACCACCGTAATCGTCGTTAGTGTCACCAACAAGATATAATTTGTCACCTTTCTCAGGCTTGAAGTTCTCTAAGAATGAAACGTCTTCGATTAAACCAACCATACCTACTACTGGCGTTGGGAAGATAGACGTTGTACGTGTCTCGTTGTATAGCGAAACGTTACCAGAAACTACAGGTGTTTCAAGTGCCTTACAAGCTTCTGACATACCTTTCGTTGAATCTGTTAATTGTTGGTAAATCTCTTTCTTCTCAGGTGAACCGTAGTTTAAGCAGTCAGTCATTGCTAATGGTTTCGCACCTACAGAAATGAGGTTACGATACGCTTCAGCTACAACCATCTTACCGCCTTCGTAAGGGTCGTTATAAACATAGCGTGCTTCACCATCAATTGTGGAAGCGATTGCTTTATTCGTACCTTCAACACGTACGACAGAAGCAGAAAGACCTGGCTTCAAGATTGTATTCGCACCAACTTGTTGGTCATATTGTTCGTATAAGTAATGTTTAGAAGCAATTGTTGGATGTGTTAATAAGCGTTTGAAGACATCATCAACATCTACATTTGAATAATCATTTAAAGGTGCATCATGTTCCTTCTTCTCACCCTCTAAAATATATTCAGGTGCTTCGTCAGCTAAAGGACCTACAGGAATGTCAGCGTATACATCGTCTTCATACGTTAAAACGAAGCGATCTGTATCTGTAACTTCACCGATTACTGCTGTATCAAGTTCATGCTTTTCGAATAGGTCTAAGAATTTCTGCTCAGTACCCTTTTCAACAACGAGTAACATACGTTCTTGTGTTTCAGATAACATCATTTCGTAAGGCGAAATGCCCGCTTCACGTGTTGGTACCTTTTCAAGTTGTAAGTGGATACCGCTACCACCTTTAGCTGCCATTTCAGATGATGAAGATGTTAAACCAGCAGCACCCATATCTTGAATACCTACTAATTCATCATACGTAATTGCTTCAAGCGTCGCTTCCATTAACTTCTTACCAACGAATGGGTCACCAATTTGAACAGATGGACGTTTACTTTCACTTTCTTCACTTAACTCTTCAGAAGCGAACGTCGCACCGTGAATACCGTCACGACCAGTTTTAAGACCTACATAGATCACAGAGTTACCTGCACCTTTCGCTGTACCTTTTTGAACCATGTCATGATCGATAATACCGACACACATTGCGTTAACAAGTGGATTACCTTCATAACGTTCATCAAACTCGATTTCACCAGCTGTAGTTGGGATACCGATACAGTTACCATAACCGCCGATACCTGCTACAACGCCGCGTAATAAACGTTTGTTATTATTATTCGTTAACTCACCGAAACGTAAGCTGTTAAGTAAGTTTATCGGACGTGCACCAATCGATACGATGTCACGGATAATACCGCCGACACCTGTTGCTGCACCTTGGTATGGTTCGATAGCTGAAGGATGGTTATGTGATTCAACTTTAAATACAACTGCTTGATTATCACCGATATCAACAACACCTGCACCTTCACCAGGTCCCATTAATACATGTTCGCCAGATGTAGGGAATTGTTTTAAGAATGGTTTAGAGTGTTTGTAAGAACAATGTTCACTCCACATTACTGAGAAGATACCAATTTCAGTAAAGTTTGGTTCGCGACCTAAAATATCACAAACTTTGTCATATTCAGCGTCTTTTAATCCCATATCTTTATATAACTTTTGTGACTTAATCTCTTCTACACTCGGTTCTATAAATTTAGACATGTTGTTCCCTCCAACTATTTACCATTGATTCGAATAACTTCACGCCACTATCCGTACCAAGTAACGTTTCTAAAGCACGTTCAGGGTGTGGCATCATACCGCATACATTACCAGCTTCGTTCACAATACCAGCGATATCATCATGTGAACCGTTCGGATTATCAATATACTTTAGAATAATTTGATTGTTCGCTTCTAAAGCATCATACATGTCATCTGTACAATAATAATGACCTTCACCATGCGCTACAGGATAAACAACCGTTTCATCCTTTTCATAAAGGTTCGTAAATTTCGTCTCATTATTTACAACCTTTAATTGTTCATTACGACTTACGAATAAATGTGAATCATTATGAAGTAATGCACCTGGTAATAAACCAATTTCAGTTAAGATTTGGAAACCATTACAAACACCTAATACCGGCTTCCCTTCTTCAGCTAAACGTTTCACTTCTTTAATAACTGGTGCTACACTCGCCATTGCGCCTGAGCGTAGGTAATCTCCAAATGAAAAGCCACCAGGAATTAATACGCCATCAAAGCCTTCTAATGATGATGTACGATAATCTACATATTCCGCTTCTACACCTGATTTAATCGCTGCATTATACATATCTCTATCGCAGTTTGAACCAGGGAATACAAGGACTGCAAATTTCATTATGCATTCTCCTTTTCATCCAAAACTTTATAACTGTACTCTTCAATAACAGTGTTAGCGAATAACTTCTCACTTAAAGTAGTTACAACTTCGTCAACTTTTTCATCTGTCGCTTCATCAACTGTCATATAAAGGACCTTTCCTACACGAATATCATTCACTTGCTTATAACCTAAATCATGCACGGCTCTATTTAATGCTTGCCCTTGTGTATCAAGTACTTGTGGTTGTAAAGTAATGTGTAATTCAATCGTTTTCATTTTTAAATTTCCTCCAATTTATTTAAGAAAGTTTGGTACGTATCAATTAATGAACCAGTGTCTTCGCGGTAAACATCTTTATCAAAGTTCTCATTCGTTGCTTTATCCCAAATACGACATGTATCAGGAGAAATTTCATCTGCGAGCACGATATTACCGTTCGCATCCTTACCAAATTCAATTTTGAAATCCACTAGCGTTAAGTTCATCTTATCCATGAGTTCAACTAAAGCTGCGTTAACTTTATAAGCATGATCTTTAATTTCTTTCATTTCGTCATCGTTCGCGATGTGTAAGAGCTTCACGTGGTCATCTGTAATTAATGGATCATTTAAATCATCATTTTTGTAAAAGAACTCTAAGAGTGGCTTTTCAAATTGGTGGCCCTTCTCAAATCCTAAGCGACGTGTAATTGAACCAGCTGCAACGTTACGAATGACAACTTCCAATGGAATAATCGTAACTTCTTCAACGAGTTGTTCCGTTTCAGAAAGTTGCTTAATGAAGTGACTCTTTACGCCGTTATCCTTTAAATATTCAAAGATTCGAGACGTAATTTGGTTGTTTAAAGTACCTTTGCCAGCCATATCGTCCTTCTTAGCACCGTTGCCTGCTGTTACTTCGTCTTTGTACTCTAAACGAAGTACATGGTCCTCATCAGTCGTGAAGACGCGTTTCGCTTTACCTTCGTATTTTAAAGACATTTATTGATTTCTCCCTTCAAATGTACGTAACATTTCTGCTTCAGTTTGATCTACATCATCTGTAAGTAACGTCATATGTCCCATCTTGCGATCTTGTTTACGCTCAGTTTTACCATATATATGCACATGCCATTCTGGGTGTTTTGAAAAGTCCTGTTCCAATAAGTCCAGGTCTCGACCTAATAAATTCATCATAACTGCAGGTTTTAGAAGTGTTATAGATTGAGGTAAGTCTTGACCTGCGACAGCTAAGATATGTGTATCAAATTGTGAAAAGTCACAAGCTTCTATCGAATAATGACCTGAGTTATGCGGTCTTGGTGCAATTTCGTTTACGAATAATTCACCTGATTGATCAACGAAAAATTCGACTGTAAATGTACCTACGAAATGAATCGCATTACTAATTTTCTGAACTTCCTGTTGCGCTTGTTGCTCAATGTCGTTTGTACGAGCGGGCACAATCGTTTTAAATAAAATTTGGTTTTGATGTTCGTTTTCTTGAAGTGGGAAGAATACAATTTGATTATCGTGACCAATTGTCACGGTTAACGAAACTTCCTTGTCTAAATTAACGAATTGTTCGGCTACACATTCTTGTTGAGAAATGAGCGTTAATGCTTCTTCAATTTGTTCAGATGATTGCATTAATATTTGGCCTTTACCATCGTAGCCACCAAAACGTGTCTTAAGCACGAGTGGAAAGCCGAGCGTTTGGATTGCTTGATTTAAATCATCTGGACTCGTCACTTGTACAAAGGGTACGACCTTAGCGCCTGCTTCACTTAAGGTTTCTTTCTCCGTGAGACGATCTTGTAATAATGATATTGCTTCGTACCCTTGAGGTACATTGAACTTTTCAGTTAATGCTTTGAGTTGTTTCGCATCAATATTTTCAAATTCATATGTGATGACGTCTGATCTCTCACCAAGCTCATTTAAAGCTTTTTCGTCATCGTAATTCGCGTGTATAAACGCGTGTGATACATATTGAGTCGGACATTCAGCATCAGGATCAAGCACAATAACACGGTAGCCCATCTTTTGAGCGGATTGTGCCATCATCTTGCCAAGTTGTCCACCTCCAATAATACCTATCGTATCTCCCATGTTGAGCTTATTGAAGGTCACTTTGCATCTCCTCTACTTTCTCTACGAGCGACTGTTCGTAATTTTTAAGGTTTTGGCTCACTTTATCATCTGTCATGCCAACCATTCTTGCTGCTAAAATACCAGCATTCTTAGCGCCTGCTTTACCAATTGCTGTTGTAGCTACTGGAATACCGCCTGGCATTTGAACGATTGATAATAGTGAATCAAGTCCTTTTAAACTTTTAGATTCAATTGGTACGCCTATAACAGGTAATGTTGTCATAGAAGCAACCATACCTGGTAAGTGCGCGGCACCACCAGCACCTGCAATGATAATGTCATAGCCATTATCTTTAGCATTAGTAGCAAAATCTACCATCATGTGAGGCGTACGATGTGCTGATACAACTTTCTTTTCGTACGGAATTTCTAATGTTTCTAACATAGTGCAGCTTTCCTTCATAATGTCCCAATCTGAAGAACTGCCCATAATAACCGCAACTTTCACGTTGAACACCCTTTCAATCATTTGAAATTGTATGCTTAATAGATGTATATTACAGATATAGCATATCAATCATCTATTGCTTTTTCAATCCAAAAATCGAACTTTCATCAATTATTTAGTTATAATTTTCGTTTTTTGAAGCGAAAACACGTATTTTAGAACTATAATGATATTGAAAGTTCGATTACCAAAAAGAAAGGAAGATGAATTAAATGGTAGCGAAAATTTTAGACGGTAAACAAATCGCAAAAGATTACAGACAAGGTCTTCAAGATCAAGTAGAGGCTTTAAAAGAAAAAGGTTACACACCAAAATTATCCGTTATCTTAGTAGGTAATGACGGTGCAAGCCAAAGTTACGTAAAAGCTAAAAACAAAGCAGCTGAGAAAATTGGTATGATTTCAGAAATCGTACATTTAGAAGAAAGCGCAAGTGAAGAAGAAGTATTAAGCGAATTAGAACGTTTAAATAATGACGATTCAGTAAGCGGTATCTTAGTTCAAGTACCTTTACCTGAACAAGTAAGTGAACAAAAAGTATTAGAAGCAATTAACCCTGAAAAAGACGTTGATGGCTTCCACCCAGCAAATATTGGTAAACTTTATATTGATGAACAAACATTTGTACCATGTACACCTCTAGGTATTATGGAACTATTAAAACACTCTGATATGGACTTAGAAGGTAAGAACGCGGTTGTTATTGGTCGTAGCCACATCGTAGGTCAACCAGTAGCTAAGTTATTAATTCAACAAAACGCGACAGTTACAATCCTTCATTCTAGAAGTCAAAACCAACAAGAATTCCTTAAAAATGCAGACGTTATCGTAAGTGCTGTAGGTCGTCCTGGATTAGTTACTAAAGATGACGTTAAAGAAGGCGCAGTAGTTATTGACGTTGGTAATACACCTGATGAAAACGGTAAATTAAAAGGTGACGTTGAATACGACGAAGTTAAAGAAGTTGCTGGCACAATTACACCAGTACCTGGTGGTGTTGGCCCAATGACAATTACAATGGTGCTTAACAACACATTATTAGCTGAAAAAATGCGCCGTGGAATTGAATAAAGCGTATTCATTAAGGCATAGAAAAACCCGAACCTTCATATAAGGTTCGGGTTTTATTATTATACTTCTACACTTAAACGTGGAACGAATGTTTCAAAGTGAACTTTCGTCATATCTACGTGTAACGCTTTTAATTCTTTAACAATTGCTTGAATGAAGACTGTACCACCACATACATAAATTTCAGTGTTAGCCTCTAGATAGTCCTTCAACTCATCTTTTAATAAATAACCTTCAACTGATTTGTCATGAATGTGTAATTTAGCATTACCTTGTTCTGCAATTTCTTTTAAATCTTGTTCAAAAGGACTCTCGCCCGCTTTATCAGCAACTTGAATAAATTTAACATCTTGGCTTTCAGATGTAGCTTGTTTAAACATAGGAATTAATGGTGTAGTCCCAATGCCTGAACCGATAAATAATTGATCATGCTCAGGGTTGTGAACTTTGAAGCCACCTACTGGCGCTGATAATAAGATATCATCTCCTACACTAAACTCGTCGTGTAAGATTGCAGATACTTCACCTTCCATATCATTTTCAACATGGCGTTTAACAGCGAATTTCAAACTGTCTTGCGTACCTTCAACTACTGAATAATGACGCTTAGCACGATAAGGTAACTTTGTACTATTAACATCTACTGTAATATATTGACCTGGTACATATTGACTTAAATCAATACCATTAGTGTCTACTGTATACACTTTAATGTCAGAACGTTCTTCTTCAATAGATGTAATCTTAAATGGTTTGAAACCATCCCAAATCATAGAATCATAAATTTCTTTTTCAACTTGAATAAACGCGTCAGCGATTTCACCGTAAGCTTTACCCCAAGTTTGAATAATCGGATGACTCTCCTCTAACCCAACAACTTCTTGAATAGCTGCTAGTAAGTTCTCACCTACTATAGGATAATGTTCCGGAAATACTTGTAATGCACAGTGCTTATAACCAATCTCTTTTACAACAGGTAAAATCTTTGATAAATCATCGATATTTACCGCTGCAGCTAATACCGATTGTGCTAGCGCAGTAGATTGAAAGCCGCGTTTTTGGTTCGTTTGGTTAAACATATTTCTTAATTCTGGGTGTTGATTAAACATTCTATTATAGAATGTCTGCGTAATTTCAGTCCCTTGCTTTTGTAACACTGGCACCGTTTGTTGGATAATGTCTTTTTCTTCACTCGTTAACATAAAATCACTCCCGTAAAAATTTAACCTATACAATATTTATTATTAAAACTTACATGAAACACCATTTACCACTACAGTAAAAGCCATATAAGTTTCATAACGCTTACAAGATTTTGATAGAATTTTAATGCTATTTTAATAAAGATTAGGTATATTACGACCATAGATTGATGTAAAATCATAGGTAGTAATGTAACTTTATATATAACTACAATTTTGATTATCTTGGAGGCTTTATCACATGAACAAACTTTTACAATCATTATCCGCAATCGGAGTTTCAGCTACATTAGTATCTCCAAACTTAAATGCTGAAGCTACTAGTAACTCCATCCCTCAAATTAAAGGCGTTGAAGATGGTGTGATTGAACTTGGAGAAAACTTCAACTTAAGAAATGGCATCAGTGCTTACGATAAAGAAGACGGCGATTTAACAGATAAGATTAAAATTAATGGCCATGTGGATACTGATAAACCAGGTAAATACAAAATTACATATGAAGTTAGAGATTCAGATGGTGCTACAGATTTACACACGCGTTTTATCGAAGTAATTGACCAATAATCAAAATTAAATGAACACAAACTGGAGTTAACTTTAGCTCCAGTTTTTTTCTATCTCAATTTCATTGTAAATCTCATATTACGAAAAAGCACCCTAATTTCATGTCAGGAATTCCCCTAATTTCTTTCAAAATTTAATATTCGAATGAACTTAAAACCCCTTTTTATATGCCAAATTCACGCGTTTTTTCATCAAATTATTTACTAAAAGTTAAATATGACAGTTTTCACAAAATGTACACATATTCTTAACAAATCTTTGAACCCACGCCAGTCCCCATTTCACAACGGTTTAAGCAGATTTTTTACTTAAATTTATCGTTAAACCTCTTGTAAATATTGCGTAATATTTTAAAATTAGTGATAAGCCCTACATTTGTAGTATTAGGAGGTTAAGAAAGTGTCAAAATTTAAGTCTTTACTTCTATTTTTAGGCGCCGTTATCTTACTTAGTGGTTGTTCTAATTTAGAAGTTTTAAACGCAAAAGGGCCAATGGCAAGCGATTTAAAATTCTTAATCATTTATTCGATTATATTTATGCTTGTTATTGTTGCTGTGGTATTTATTCTTTTCATGATATTCAGTATTAAATATCGTTTAAAGAATACTGAAAAATCAGGAACGATGCACCACAACTCTTTACTTGAAACTGTTTGGTTCGTCATCCCTGTATTGATTTTAATCGCTTTAGCAATTCCAACTATACAAGCGCTATACAGTGCAGAGGAAAAACCAAAGAAAGAGGAAGATCCAATTGTAATTTATGCTACTAGTGCTGGATTTAAATGGTTCTTCAGTTATCCTGAAGAAAAAATTGAAACTGTTAACCATTTAACTATTCCTAAAGATCGTCCAGTAGTATTCAAGTTACAATCAATGGACACTATGACGAGTTTCTGGATTCCACAACTTGGTGGTCAAAAGTACGCTATGACTGGCATGACGATGGAATGGACTTTACAAGCTTCTGAAGAAGGTACATTCAAAGGTAGAAACTCAAACTTCAACGGTGAAGGTTTTGCGCGTCAAACATTTGATGTCAAAGCTGTAGACAACAAATCGTACAAAGAATGGGTTAAGAAAGCTCAAGGTGAGAAGAAATTAACTCAAGATACATTTGACAAACAAATTTTACCTATCACACCTAACAAAGAATTAACATTCAGTGGTACACATATGGCATTTGTTGATCCAGCTGCTGACCCTGAATACATCTTCTATGCTTATGATCGTTATAAATTCGTACCTAAAGATCCTAACTTCTATGATCAAAAGAAAGGTGTTTCTGATAAACCAGTTAAACCACCTCGTAAACCTCAAATCACAAACCCTAACTATGAACGTCATGGTATGAAGGCAATGATTTTAGGTAACAACGAATCTTATGACAGTGAATTCAAGAAAGAAGAAGACCACAACATGGATGAGATGGAAGAAATCTCTGAAGGTGCTAAGTCAGAAGACGCATCTAAGTCTAAGAAAAAAGAAAAAGAGCATGGAGGTGAACATTAATGAATTGGATTAATTTCCCTTTCCATGAACTTTTAGTTCAAGGTAACTGGATGATTACTCTTGCACAAATCAGTGCACCATTTATGGTTCTAGGAGTACTAGCTGTTATTACTTACTTTAAGTTATGGAAGTTCCTATACAAAGAATGGTTCACATCGGTCGACCATAAGAAAATCGGCTTTATGTACCTTGTTTGTGCAATATTAATGTTTGTTCGTGGTGGTATAGATGCTTTATTATTACGTACGCAATTGACGATACCTGATAATAAGTTCTTAGAATCCAACCACTACAACGAGATTTTCACGACACACGGTGTAATCATGATTATCTTTATGGCGATGCCGTTCGTAATTGGTTTAATGAACGTTATCGTTCCATTACAAATTGGGGCTCGCGACGTAGCATTCCCTGTTATGAATAACATTAGTTTCTGGTTATTCGTTTCTGGTATGTTACTGTTCAACTTATCATTCATTATCGGTGGTTCACCTGCTGCAGGTTGGACAAACTACGCACCACTTGCTGGTGAATTTAGTCCAGGACCAGGTGTTAACTACTACTTAATAGCTATTCAGATAGCAGGTATCGGTACCTTAATGACCGGTATCAACTTCTTCGTTACAATACTTAAACTTAAAACGAAGACAATGCGTTTCATGGAAATGCCGATGTTCACAGTTACTACTTTCGTAACTGCATTAATCATCATCTTAGCATTCCCACCTTTAACAATCGCATTAGCATTAATGACAGTAGATAGAATCTTCGGATCAACGTTCTTTACAGTTGCCGAAGGCGGTATGCCAATGCTATGGGCTAACTTCTTCTGGGTATGGGGGCACCCTGAAGTATATATCTTAATCCTTCCAGCATTCGGTATATTCTCAGAAATCATTCCTACATTTGCTCGTAAACGTTTATTCGGTCATCACAGTATGATTTGGGCAACTGCAGGTATCGCATTCTTAAGTTTCTTAGTATGGGTTCACCATTTCTTCACAATGGGTAATGGTGCTTTAGTTAACTCAGTATTCTCAATCACAACAATGTTAATCTCAGTACCTACTGGTGTGAAAATCTTTAACTGGTTATTCACACTTCATAAAGGTAGAATTTCATTCGAATCACCAATGTTATTCTCATTAGCATTCATACCGAACTTCGTTATCGGTGGTGTAACTGGTGTTATGTTAGCGATGGCTTCTGCCGACTACCAATACCACAATACTTACTTCTTAGTAGCCCACTTCCATAACGTAATTGTTGCCGGTGTCGTATTCGCTTGTTTAGCTGCCCTAATTTTCTGGTATCCAAAAATGATGGGTTACAAGTTACAAGAGAAACTTAACAAATGGTGTTTCTGGTTCTTCATGATTGGTTATAATGTGACGTTCGTACCGCAATATGTTTTAGGTTTAGATGGTATGCCACGTCGTCTTTACACTTACAGTAATGCTGATGGTTGGTTTATCTTAAACCTTATTTCAACAATCGGTGCTATCATCATGACAATTGGTTTCTTATTCTTAGTTGCCAATATCGTATGGAGTCACTTTAAATCACCACGTGAAGCTACTGGTGATAACTGGTACGGCTTAGGACGTACATTAGAGTGGTCAACAGCTTCTGCTAAACCACCTCATTACAACTTTGCTGTAACACCAGATTGGGATGACTATGATACTTTCGTAGACATGAAAGCTAAAGGTCGTCACTTCCTAGACAACAAGAACTACGGTGAAATTCACATGCCTAATAACACACACGTTGGTTTCTGGATGTCAATCTTCTTCACTATTGCTGGTTTCTTCTTAGTATTCGAAACAATCTTACCAGCAATCTTAGGCTTAATCGGCGTATTTGCAACTATGATTTATCGTAGTTTCGAAGACGAACATGGTTACCATATCCCTGAGCATGAAGTAAGACAAACTGAAGAACGTTTAAGAAACGAACGTATTAAAGAAAGGGAGGCTATGAGTCATGAGTAATCATACAAATACAATTGATGCGCAAACGCATGAAGGTAATTTGAATAAACTCGGCTTTTGGATCTTCCTGACAGCTGAATTCGCATTATTCGGTACGTTATTTGCAACATTATTAACGTTACAGCATGGTGGTGGTTATGGTGGCCACTTAACAACGGACTTATTTGAACTTCCACTTGTTCTAATTATGACGTTCTTACTTTTAATTAGTTCGTATACATGTGGTATTTCAATCTATTACATGCGAAAAGAAAAGAAAGCTTTAATGATGATTTGGATGATCATCACCCTATTACTCGGTGCAGGTTTCGTAGGATTTGAAATCTATGAGTTCGCACACTACGTACACAAAGGTGCTACTCTACAAGCTGGGTCATATTGGTCAAGCTTCTTTATCTTGTTAGGAACTCACGGAGCCCACGTTACGTTAGGTATTTTCTGGATTATTTGTTTATTAATTCAAGTAGGTATGCGTGGACTGAATAAGTACAATGCTCCTAAATTATTTATAGTAAGTTTATACTGGCACTTCTTAGATGTTGTTTGGATCTTCATCTTCACTGCCGTGTATATGATAGGGATGGTGTTTAGCGGATGAATACAATTGTAAAACATACATTAGGCTTTATCGCCTCAATCATTTTAACTTTACTTGCCGTATACGTAACGTTACACACTACATTAGCTCTAAATGCTAAAATTACCATCATTTTTGGTTTTGCTTTCATCCAAGCATTCCTTCAATTATTCATGTTCATGCACTTAACTGAAGGTCGCGATGGACGCGTTCAAGTCTTTAAAGTTATCTTTGCCATCATCATTACTCTAGCTATCGTTATTGGTACTTACTGGGTAATGCAAGGTGGACACGGTTCACACGTATAATAACCGTTAAACAAAGTCCCACAGCTTTATAAGACACCTAAGCTGATTAATTCTTCATTGAATTAATCAGCTTTTTTTATGTCTTGATTAACTGAATTATCTTCTCAAATATGATTCAATGGAAGTGAACTAAGCATAGGGAGGCGTAAATATGTCAATACCAATGATAATTGATACTGATCCAGGTATCGATGATGCTCAAGCCATTAGCATCGCTTTAAATCACCCAGAATTAGATGTAAAAATGATATCAACAGTTTACGGAAACGTTAGTATTCAAAATACCACTGCAAATACCTTAAAGTTAAAGGGCTTTTTCAAGAGTGATGTTCCAGTACATAGAGGCTCTTCGCACCCCTACCTATCGACCTTAATTGATGCACAAGACGTTCATGGTGCTTCGGGTATGGATGGCCATGAATTTGAAGAGGTTGATCAGAACGATCTCGCTTCACAAAATTCTATATTAGCGATGTACGAAACGATTAAAGCGCATGAAGACCCAATCACAATCATTGCTATCGGACCACTTACAAATATTGCTTTATTACTTCAAACATTCGGTGATATCTCAGACCATATTAAAGAAATAATTCTAATGGGTGGTAGTATAGTTGGCGGTAATGTTACGCCTTATGCAGAATTCAATATCTACTCAGACCCTGAAGCAAGTCAAATCGTGTTTAAATCTGGTTTACCTATCACTATGGTTGGTTTAGATGTTGCGTATAATAGTATGCTTAATCAAGAGGACCTTAAAGAATTACAACGTATGGGTAAAACTGGGGAAATGCTATTCAATCTTCTAAGTCGTTACAGAAGTGATGATTTTGATAAAGGTGTTAAGATTTATGATGTATATACACTTATTTATCTACTGCATCCTGAATTATTTGAAGTAGCTGAAGCATATATAGAGGTTGAATATCGAGACGAAACGTATAAGGGGCAGACATTTGTTGATGAGAAATCTAAATATCCTAATGCAACCGTTGTTAAGGATATCGATAAAGAGGCATTCAAATCTCACTTCTTTAAAGCATTAATTCACTGTCCATAAATCATAAAGAACACGACCTACAATTCTCATCGAATTGTAAGTCGTGTTCTTTATTGAAATCTTTTATGATTCATATATGTCATCTGATAAAGCTTTATACCACTTGGCACTATGCTTAACATAACGTTTCTGTGTTTCGAAATCGATATAGAATAAGCCATAACGTTTGTTGTAACCATTAGACCAGCTAAACATATCTTGTAAAGACCATACGAAATAACCTTTCACATTAATACCATCACGATATGCATCACTAATAGCTTCAATGTGTTGTTTAATATAATCAATTCTTGGTTGATCATCGATTTCGTTTGTCTCAGCATTAAATTCATCTTTATAACCTAGCCCGTTTTCAGTCACATAAATCTTTTTATAATTCGGGTAGTCCTCTTTGATGCGTTGCATCATATCATATAAACCTTGAGGATAAATATACCAGTCCCAATCAGTAGTAGGAATCGCTTCGTTTTTTACAACCTCTCCAATTCCTTTTAACCTAAAGATTGACGTGCCTTTATCCCCTGTTCCATTATGATGAATCAGACTTTCCTCGTCATGGTGTTTAATCCAATTACTTTGGTAATAGTTGATGCCTAAGAAATCTAAATCTTGTGCTGCTTGTTTGATTTCTTCCATTTCTGCATCAGTCATGATTAAATCTTGGTATTCATCACCTAGAATAGCTTGGATAACATTTAACTTCTCTTTAGAATAAGTTCCTAAGAACGTCGCATCGAGCATATAACCATTCATAAATGTATCGTGTCGGTAAGTCGCTAAATGATTGTCCTCTTTGTCATCAATGCTATAAAACTGTAGCAACGCGTGAACAAGACCGATTTCGCCTTCATACCCTCTTGACTTAAATAAGTTAACGATCTTAGAATGGGCTACCATCTGATTATGTTGTGCTTGAAGCGCCTTTAATTTTTGGTACTTTTCACCCGGTGGAAAAGCCCCTGAAATATACTGTCCTTGCACATAAGCAATAGGCTCATTTATCGTTATCCAATTTTTAACAACATCATGATACGTATCAAAAACGAATGCTGCATAATTTTTAAACGTTTCGATTTGGTCTTTATTCAACCAGTCCCCTTTTTTAAATAACGTTTCTGGTGTATCAAAATGATGTAGTGTAACAAACGGTTCGATACCGTACTTGTGACATGTTTCAAATACATTTCTGTAGTAATTTACCCCTAGTTGATTAATTTCTCCCGTCCCTGAAGGAAATATCCGAGACCACGCGATAGAGATGCGCAACGCTTTAATACCGTATTTTGAAGCAAGTTTGATGTCCTCTTCATAACGGTGATAAAAGTCACTTGCTGGGTCTGGTGAAAAACGTCCTTGCTTTTCTAAAAATTCATCCCATAAAACGCGTCCTTTGTTATCTTCTTTACTAGCCCCTTCAACTTGATAAGCTGCTGTTGCAGCCCCCAATATAAATTCCTTAGGTAATTTAATCATTTCTTTCTTCCTCTCATTTTTGTAAAAGTTCAAATATTTTTTTCATAGCACCTTCACCATCTCGTGTAAGTGAAATGTATTCTTTACCTGTGGTAGACATTAATATCGCGCCATGTTGATCCGTAAATTTCTTCATTTCATTTTTCATAGAGTCCATTTGCGGTGCTAAGATAACGATATGCATGTCCTTAATTAAATCCATATCTTGACCATAAGCTCTGGCAGTAGCCTCAAGCGGAATATTATTTTCTTTTGCGTATTTATTTAAACTATTCGCTAATATACCACTCGTACCGCCACCTGCACATACAACTAATACATTAGTGTGTTCTTCGAGTTTTTGTTCACTTTGTGCTTCAGTTTCATTATCACTTGATTGAGTGTCGACTTGTTCTGGTGCTGTGCTAGAAGTAGCAGTAACACCACTTGTTTCAAAACTTAACTCTTCTGCTACTTTCATGCGATCATATGCTTTAATAAATGGCATCCACATCACAAAGTCGACTACCATAATGACTGCAATTAATAATAACGATAAAGTAGCAAAGTTAGATGCCATATAGATACCAATTGGACCAGGTGTTGGCCATGGTAAGAAGTGCATGAACCCATTCATACCAAGATTTTCCACGAAGAATTTAAGTATCCATGAGTTAAAAATAGGCGTTAAGATAAATGGAATCATAAACACTGGGTTTAAAATAATTGGTGCACCGAATAATAACGGTTCATTTACAGCAAACGTTGTAGGTACAACAGAAGCTTTACCTACTGCTTTAAGCTCTTTAGATTTACATAAGAAGATAAAGATATATGGCACTAAGAACGTGGCACCCGTACCACCAATTAATGCAACAAAGTCTTGCGTACTTTGCGTTAAAGCAATATTCGCATGTTCCCCTTCTCTAAATAAGCGTAAGTTTTCAACTTGGTTATTATACATAATTGCGATAACTGCTGGCCCTACTACAGATGGTCCGTGAACACCTATAAACCAGAAGAAAGCAATAAATCCGAAGATAATCGCAAATCCTAAATAACCATTCGCTGCAGTAAATAACGGAGATAATAAGTTTGTAACAAGTTCTGCTGCGTTACCCTTAGTAAAGGCACGAACTACGATATCTACGATCCAGAAGAACGTTATTGATAACGCAAACGGAATCATATCTTTAAATGCTTGCGCTATATTACCAGGTACCTGTGGTGGCATCTTAATAGTTATGTTACGCGAAATACAGAACTTATAAATATTTGGTACCACAAAGGCTACAACGAAAGCCGCGATTAAACCTTTAGTACCAAGTAAATCAATGCTATAACCATCCTTAATCGGATTGATTGCTAAAATAAGTAATGATGATTCTGCTGCTACAAATGTTGAAATCACGTTAATTTGATTGGTTTTTGGCATTTTCAAATTTCGGTTATCGGTAAGTGATTTCGTCACAGTACCAGCCATAAACACTGAAAGCATTCCCATCGTAAAGGTATAAACCTTCATGATGATACCTTCTATATCTTTAGGCCAATGAAATCCCCATACATTAGGCACGTATGCCACTAAAATAAAAAATGATGAAAATAATACAACGGGCATTAATGCCACAAAGCCGTCACGTATGGCAGCTAAATAAGGATTTGAAGCGATCTTTTCAAAAAAAAGCTTCATTCTCTCAATGAATTTGATGATCTTATTCATGTTGTCACCTACTCGCTAAAATTAGTTATGGATTGTTTGATATAAGTCAATCACATAATTCGCTACATCTCTTAAAGCCATAGTCGTCATTAAATGGTCTTGACCATGAACCATAATAAAGCTCATATCCGCAATTTCACCGCTCGCTTCTTTAGCAAGGATTTGCGTTTGCTCTTTATGCGCTTCGGTAATAAATTCATTACACTTTTCAATGTGCGCTTTAGCTTCATCAATTTGATTGTTCTTAGCACATTCTAAAGCTTGCATAACTTCCCTTCTTGCGTAACCTGCGATTGCTACAATTGCAAAACCTACTAACATGTTGTCTTCTTTACTCATAATTGTCACCTCTTGAAAAGAATAATTTATTAAAGTTACTCAAGATGAGATAACTTGATATCGGTTTAAGGCATTGTTAAATTTTGTTTGTTTATTTTTGTTATTGTTTGTTATTGTGCTCAATAATAATTTACTCTTTTCTTAAATATAAGTCAATCCAAAATTTCTGACAATTTTGTATACATCTATTCATTGTCAGTTCTCAACTTGTTACAATTTTAGAGATTTTAAAATATATTTCTTTAAAAGTTTATTAATGTTTATTTATTCAAAAAAAGAGGTGAAACACCGCTTGGCATTTCACCTCTAAACATTTATTAAAATGATTTAGCATCATTTTGAATATTCAATACGATACCTGATTCAGCATCAATATACGCTTCTAAATTGCGTCCAGCATTGCGATAAGCAACGCGATAAACAACAGCCCCAGTAGAATATTCTTTCGTCAATTGCCATCCTCTAATATGATTACCAATCATAGATCGCGCACCTTTCTGTATTGCTTCGAACGTACGCGCCTCATCAAATTCGAAATAATTCGCCTGGTCTATTGGCTCGTTGCTATCTCTGACAGAATGAGAAATGACATCACTTGTTTTCGCATCCACAATCGTAACCGCTTCTTCTTGTTTATCACCTTGGACAATAATATACTTCCATTTATTATCAGAGCGTTCAAATCTAACCTTTTTTAAATGCCCTTTAAACTCATCTTGAGCAATTTCAATCGCATCCGCAGTTTTTACAACTAAGTGATTGACTTTAATTGTTGAATTTTGATAGTATTTATCATCAATTTGCTCGACTTTCGTTTCCTTGTCAGTTTTAGTCGGTATACTACATCCAGATAAGACAAAACCTATCAGGACCATTGGTAGTAATATAAAACGCTTCACTGCTCTCAAACACCCACCCTTATTTATGTTTTGGCATCTTTTTCTTCATAAAAAAGTCCCTTATAACTTGATGCTTTGACATAAGTTATAAGGGAAAGTCTTAGACGTATTGGTTCATCATTCCTAAATGCTTTCCTTGAACAGCTTGCGCTCTATCATAAACATCTAGTAATTTAGCTTTTTCATTGTTCCAATTATAAATGTGCTTCGCATCATACGTATTTGACTTACATGACTCGTATAATGCTTGATCTTCAATTAAACGATTCGTAGCATCTGCTATAGCGTCAACGGAGTGTGAATCGATAGCAAGGCCTACTTGAGTCTCATTGATAACATGTTCAACCTCTGGGAACGAACATCCGACTACAGGTACATGGGCCATGATATACTCAAATAACTTATTAGAGCTTGCTGAGTAGTGATTAAAGCATACATTCTGTAGTACTTGATAACCTAAATAAGCTTCTCTAGTATAGCTTGGCAATTCTTTAAAAGGGACCTTATCGATAAAGAATATACGACTACTCTCACTTGAAGTCTTAGCTTGAGCTTTAAGAGGCTCAGTTAGCTTACCAGCACCTATAAATACAAGAACACCTTCTTTAATTTTTGGCATAGCTTTAATAAGTAATTCTAAGCCACGCCCTTTTTGTAAGCCACCTTGATATAATAAGATCTTCGTGTCCTTTTCAAGACCGAGCCGCTCATGTAAATCGACTTTAGGTCGTTTCTCAATATCGTATAGTTCAGAGTAGTTATACAAAGTGTCGGGACAAAAACCATACAGTTTTTCATTATGTTTAGCACGCGTATGATTTTCAACCATCATGATGTCGACAAAGCGTAATAAGAAGCGTTCAATTTTTTTAATTTTTTCAGGGTTATAACCTGTACGATCACTCTGAACTTCATGACTATCATAAATTAGTGGTCTTGGTTTAAGTCTTAATTTAGAACATACGATACCTTGAGGTAGCGTGTTTAAATCATTCGAATGATAAATATCTGCATTTAAACGATAACCTTTAACAATCATACGCATAATGATTGCACTGTTAACAATCATTTTTCGAAACTTACGTACCTTAATACTCGCTGCACCAGCTACTAGCACCATTAAATACGCACTAAGTAACATAAAATTGACGAAAAATAATCCTATAGCCACCGCAGTCGCTATCCCTCCAATTACAATTAGAAAACGTTTACCTTGGTCTTGATAAGTTTGTAGTAACCACGGGTAACGTTTAACACGGTGAACACGAAAACGTTCATTTACTTTTTCATATGCTTGAATCATTTTATTCTTAGGATCGTTAATCGCTATTAAATCAACGTTATATCCGTTATCACTCAATGCAGTACATTCTCGGTTAACACGTGCATCATTCGTAAAATGATTCCAAACAAACATACCTACTTTCTTCATAAAACGTCGCTCCTATCCAATTAAACCAATTTGATATAAAGTAGCTAAGACAAATAAGCCAATACTACTAACCAGTGGAATGAAAGTGGTCCATGGCACTTTATCTTCATTAATAGTTTCGATGTGCTTACTCTTTTCTCGTTGTTTTTCCATCATTTTTTCACGATAAGACGCTTTTTCATCTTTACTTAATTTCTTAAAATCATTAATGAGTTTATTATATTTATTAACTACCGGATTTACGTCTCCATACTCTAATACTTCACCATAATGAATCCATAAGGCTTTGTCGCACATTTTTCGTATTTGACCAGCAGAATGAGAAACAAAGAAGATCGTTTTGCCTTGTTCTTGCAACTTCTTCATCTGAGTTATGCATTTGTTTGAGAAGGTTTGGTCACCGACAGATAAAGCTTCATCCACTATTAAAACATCAGGATTCGTATGGATTGCAATTGAGAATCCTAAACGTGCTCTCATACCGCTTGAATAAGACTTTATAGGTTGATGAATAAAGTTTCCTAGTTCTGAGAATTTAACAATCTCATCAAATACAGCATTAATTTCTTTATCAGTCATTCCGTGCATTAAACATTTATACCTAATATTCTCTACACCTGTAAAGTCATTTTTTAAACCAGCTGAAATAGCAATGAGTGAAGTATCGCCATTAATATCTATAGTTCCAGTTGATGGTTTAACAACCTCTGCTAAAATATTTGAAAGCGTTGATTTACCAGAACCATTTAGCCCGATTATTCCCACTGACATGCCTTCTTCTACCTCAAATGATACATCATGTAGCGCATAGTAAGGTTTAGGTTTATAAAAATATCCGAATGACAAGAGAGATAAAATTTTGCTAACTTTGCTTCGGTTTAAATCATATATTTTAGAGACATTCTCAGCTTTAACTTTGTAACTCATTAGTACACCTACTTACTCGTTTAAAAATTTCTAAACGTCTTCTTCTATAAATTTAATCAACTTACTCATATTACGTTCCCAAGTAAAGTAATCATGTCTTAACGTTCTCGATTGAGTAATAGCTTGATTTAAGGCATCATGATTAGTTTTATATTCTTCTATAGCTTTAATTATATCATTTACAGAACCATTTTTAATAGCAGTACCAACCTTATAGGTATCTATTAGTTCCTTAGTAAACCCACCTAGGTTTGTAACAACAGGGGTTCCTACACTTATAGCATCCACTATTTTACCAGGCATTACATTAAGAAATACTTCCTCGTTTTGCAATATAGACAATGCTATGTGGTGATGACTTATAACTTGCATACATTTATCGCGTTTCATCGGTGACATAACTTTAATCGAACTTAGTTGATGTTTATCGATTGCTTCTCTAAATTTCGGTGCTTGTACGCCATAAACTATAGCCGTCATAGGGATATTTTTTTCATGTAGTCCTTTAGCAATATCAATTAGCTCGTCCACATTTTGGGCATACCCAATATTACCAGTATAAATAACACTAAACATAGATTTTTTTGGCTCATCCAATTGCTCTTCTTGAGTTAATGCATTGGGTAAATTAAATATCTCTTTCGATTTGTGACTTAATTTTTTAATTTCATGCTTAAATGAGTCATTATTCACAACAATTTTGTCAGCCGCTTGATACATTTTCTTCTCTAGCCATTTGAGAATAGGCATTAGTTTTCTAAATTTGAATTGCTTCAAACCTGCTACGCTATCAGGCCATAGATCTCTTATTTCTAATATGTATGTACTCTTAGACTTACCTTTAAAAAACAAAGTAGCCCAAGGTAAGAAAATATTTGGGCTTGTTACATAAATATAGTTGAACTGATGTTTGTGTTTATTCACATACTTTCTAACTCTGTACATTTGCTCTAAGTAATATAATAAACGAACAATCATACTTGTGTGTTGCTTTTCTAAAGACATTTTAAGACGAAGGATATGCTTACCTTCGTCTTTATTAAGAGTTTCATCATCAAAATAACGGTTATCATCAAATAATTCTTTAGTTGGGTAAGAAGGTTCTGTAGTTAAAACGTATGTTTCATAACCATTCAATTTAAACTGCTTGTATAAATGTTTCATTCGATTAGCCGCTGAACCAAGTTCTGGATAAAAGTTTTGAGTGATGATTAAAATTTTTTTATTCATAAATACCTACCTATTGAAAGTCTAACAAACGATCTTTGAATCGATAATGAATTAAGCTTCCTAAACACAGCATCATTAATGTAAAAGCCCAATAATATAAATGAGAACTTGGGTGCATTAATAATACTGATTTTTCTGAAACGAATGTCATTCTATATAACTCTATTAAATACGCGAAAGGATTTAGTGATGCAATTTTACCGAGAATTTTACCGTATTGTTCTCCTAAACTCCAAAATATAGGTGACATAAAGAAACCAAGTCTAATAATATTCTGAAGTACATTTTTAGTATCCTTAACTACTATAACGAGCGAACTCATCATCAGTGATATACCAAATAATAATGGAAACGCTGCTATAATAAAATATAAGAAAATCAAGTAATGCCAAAAAGGCACAAATTGATTAAATAAAGATAAAATTAGAAATAAAGCAGACATGAAAAGTAAATTAAACAACGTATTAGTAAATGAAATAGATAATAGAACTGAAGAAGGGAACTTCATTTTAGTAACTAATCCGAGATTAGATTGTATTGCCCCTGCTCCAGCATTAATACTTTGTGATATGAATAACCATGGGAATAATCCCGATATTAGATAGAAGATAAAAGGTATACCCTCAATGGCACCTTTATCCCCTCTAATACCTAAACCAAATACTAAGTAATACACGAGTACTTGAAGAAGAGGTTGAAGTATATTCCAGAAAACCCCTAAGTAATGATTCGCATATTGACTTTTCATGTTATAGACGGCAAGTTTAACAATTTGTGGGATGTGTTTAACCTGCTCTTTTAAAATAGTAATTATTGGATTCACGATAATTCCCTACAATCTTATAGAATTTACGATTTGAACTCAAATAAATTGCCAAAGTTATAGTAATCCGTTGAATCAAAGTTTGTTTTAGCTACATTTTTGGTATCAAATATTACTTTGTGTTTCATAGCTTTAAAGTCTTCATCAGTTAGTGTTTTAAATTCAGAGTGGTCACTTAAAATAAGCACTAATGACGCGTTTTCAACAGCCTTCTTAATATCTTTTTCAACAAAATCTAACTTAACATGTGGATCGTAAGCCACAATATCTAAATCTGATTCTTTACGTAACATATTATAAATATCAAATGCTGGTGATTCACGTATGTCATCTACGTCACCTTTATATGTTAGACCAAAGACAGCGATTTTATTCCCACCTAATTCAGTTAACATTTCTCTGGATTTCTCGATAACATACTCTGGCATAGAGCGGTTAATTTTTCGACCTAATTGAATAAGTGGTGAATTTTCAGGATCTTTAGCAATAATAAAATAAGGATCAACCGCTAAGCAGTGACCACCAACACCTGGTCCAGGTAAATGGATATTAACTCGAGGATGTTTATTTGCCATTTCGATGACATCAAGCACATTAATATTTAAATTATTACAAATTTTAGCAAGCTCATTAGCTAATGAAATATTTAAATCGCGGTAAGTATTCTCCATTAACTTACTCATTTCAGCTGTACGGGCATCAGTTTCAATCATTTCACCTTTAACAAACGTACTATAAACACGTTTACCCGCTTCAATACAGTTTTGAGTTATACCACCGATAATACGGTTGTTATATATGAGTTCTTCTAAGATTTTACCAGGCAACACGCGTTCTGGGCAATGAACAAGATATAAATCCTCACCAATAGTATAACCTTGTTCCTCTAGATATGGTTTAACATGATCGTCCATTGTTCTTGGCGCTATAGTTGATTCAACTATTACTGTATTCCCTTTTTCTAAGACCGGGATAATACTTTCTACAGCTGACATCACTATCGAGATATCACAAGACTCATACTCATCATCATTATTAGGAGTAGGAACTGAAATAATGAAAGCATCTGCTTTTTCAGGCTTAGTAGCTGCTTTAAACTTTCCTTTAGATAATGCTTCTTCATATGCCTCTTGTAAACCTGGCTCTTCAATATGAATTTGACCTTTATTTAAAGAATCAACTGCGTCTTGATTAATATCAACGCCTAAAACATCTACATCATAATTCGCAAACATAATTGATGTAGGTAAACCTATATAACCTAATCCTACTGTAGTTAACTTCAAGTAAAACACCTAACCTTTAAATTTATTTATATTCTTTTATAATATTATTCTAATCATTCAATTAATTTAAATAAAGCGTTAAACTGCTAAATATTTAAATGGCAGTTCATTATCTTTATATCATACTTTAGAATATAACATTATAGTATAAATTTCTAGTAATAAACCTTTAACAAAGAAATCGCGACCAACAAGATGTGGTCGCGATTATATTATTTGTTTTTAGATTTTTTGAAATTCCAATATCGCTTTTGTAGAGAGCCTAACTTTGAGTTTGATAAATTGTTGTATTTGCGTTTTAAACCTCTAAACTCTCTTGCTAATTTATTATATTTACGTTGTAAAACTTGAACTTGATTATCGTTACTACTAGGTTTATTAGGTTGTTGGATAGGTGATTGTAATTCATCAATATTAACTTTATTGATTTGTTTATTAGTCGCTCTACTAATAATTTCTTTATACAACTTGCTAGATACATCTAATATTTCTGATTCAGTATTTCGGGTTTTGTCATCAATATTTAAAATAACAACATTCTGTATGATACTAGAATTTTCTATTTTACCTTTCTTTAGAGCATGTCTTATATTTCCTGCGATATCTTGATATATGTTAAAAGCATAAACATGATTTAGAGAATCATACACCGCTTCATTTGACTCGTAAACAGAAGAAATAATATTAAATTTATGTTCGACGCTAGTATTATTATTAAATATATACTTAGCCATTTTACTATAAGTAGCTGAAAAAGAATATCCTTTAGCTATTTCAAATACGTGTTGAGCTGTTGATTCGAGTAACTTCGGTTCGTCTACAACTTTTTTCATTGTAAGATAAAATTCTTCGTCCGTATTGGCGAAGTATGGATAATCTTCACCAAAGATGCGTTCATGCATTTTTGTACGATTTAAAACTGGTGGCACGCCGAAGCTACAATATTCAAGTAATTTAGTTGAAAGTTCCAGTGAATCACTTAACGCTTCACTACGATAAGTTAGCCCTACATCACATTGTTCAACTAGCGCAAGCGTTTGATCTCTAGTTAATGCCCCCAGCCACATCACATTAGGACTATTTTGAATAAGATAACTTGCATGTGAAACGAAGTTTGGATTCTCAGGAGACTTTTTAAATTGATCCCCAGCTATATATAGCTTAACGTCGTCATCCATTTCATTGAGTTCTCTAAATTGAGTAATCATAGGAATTATATTCCACTCATGAGCAAATTTACCTGTGTAACAAAATTTATCATAGCGAGGTTTCTTTTTAAAAACGTCATTGAAGGATAAATTTTGATCCGGAATCATAGGATTTAAGTCGATAATACGATCTTTAGATAAGTCACATTGTTTATTAATGTGTTGTTTCATCTCATCTGTTTGACATAGCAAATAAGCACCTTTAGACGTGATGTAAGATAATAATGCTTTTATATTAGAATCAATTTCTTGTTTACTTGAAGTAACACCTGTTATATAAGCAAACATTGAGCTAATAGCATTACTATTATGTTCAACCATATATTCTACAACTTCGAGAGCTCGGATGAACATATGGTCATAATTACCTTGATCAAAGACTCTATCTATTAAATAAGCATATTCTTCACGCGTCATATAGTTACGTTTGAAGAAATCGAAATCTTTATTATTAACATCCTCAAAAGGGTCAATAATATTAACGTTAGGGTAAGCTTCGAGTTTTTTTAGAACAACATCTCGATTAAAAGGCACGGCTAGTAATAAGTCTACCTCAATATCTGAATCACTAGCTAAAACTTGGGTGATACTAGACATGAACACTGAGGAACCGTCTAATACATTGACATTAATAAATCCAGTAACAAGGATGCGTTTTCTTTCTCTTTGCTCCATTATAACTCACCTTCTTTATTAAACACTTTAGTTACATTACTATCTTCATAATTGGCACTTTTATCATTGCGTATAGAAACTCTAATTCTAAATGCACAATCAAATAATGATAAATTGAATTTACAAGAATTTTTGTAATCCATTGCTTTTCGTTGAAGAACTCGACCATCTTCGCTAACAACTTCAAATAAATATTTAGCATTAGTAGACTGCGATTTAACCACGATTTCGATAATATCGTCGATACGATTGTAGTTAATTCCATTGATTTTAGTATTCTGACTCTTACCCTCTTTTTTAATGAGTCCCGTTGTCATCTTCATCATATCTAGCATTTGATTTTCAAGGTCTATATAACGTGCTTTCCAGTTAATATTATCGTTCATTTCGCATCACCTTCATTTCTTTCTCAATTACAACTTCTGTACCCGCTTTTTCTCTAATAGATTTTTGTGCATTATAAGATAACTTTTCAAGTAAATTACGGTTAAAGTATAATCTTTCTATCTGATAAGCTATAGATTCTGGTGATTCAGGCTTAGCAAGTAGTCCTGAAACGTTATTTTCTACATATTCAGGTATAGCCGTAATGTCTGTAGCCACAGGTACGAGACCACTACTCATAGCTTCACACATGGAAACACCTTGAGAATCAAGCCTAGTAGGGCATAAGAATACATCAAACTCTTTGTGAAGTTTAGCTATTTCTTGTTGTTCTAGAAATGTGTTATGAAGATGAACATTGGGATGATTCTTGATTGACTTAGTTATACTCGCAAATAATTTACCCTTACCATAAATATGAAACTCGATGTCATTAAAAAACGGTTTCTTAGACAATATATTAATAGCTTTAGCTGTTTGATCATTAGCGTATTTATGTGAAGCGAATGGACGAATGGACAGTACTCTAAGTTTGTCTGAGCGTTCTGACGGTTCATAAGTAAACACATTATCGTCCACAATATTAGGTATAATTTCATAGTTAGATGGAGCATACTTCGCATCAACATCAGCAATGTGATCTTTGAACCATTGCGATACATGTATAAATGTTATGTCATATTTATCTTCTTTATAAAGATCATGCATGAAGTTTAACTGATCTACATAATGATCTTCAGCCATTTCAATTACTTTTTTTAGTTCATGAACTGATGTGAGGAAATTAAACCATCTTCTGTGCCAAGCTTCAGCTTCAAAACCGTGAATCCATACTACTAATTTAGGATCCTTTACGTTTTCCACTATTGGATAATACATTTGAGGCGTAATAAAATGAATTAAAAATGCATTGTATTCATTTCCTACTTTTTGAATGAAATCTACGTAGTTATCTGTATTTCCTAAAGTCACCTCGACGCCATCGTATGTATATTTTTCTTCTTTAGTTGCTGGCGGATGAAGATAAAATACCTCTACTTCAGCCCCCTTTTCCATATAGGCTTTAACACGTCGATGTATAAACCCATTACGATATATATTACTTTCTGAAGGGTATGCATTACATACTACTAGATATTTCTCCATTAATTTAATTACCTCCATGACATTTACACAAAAAACAGAATTTTAACATTGTGTTAAGTACATGAACATTTTAAATTAGAGAGCGACTAATTGAAAGCAAAAACTATTCTCATAAAATTTTAAATTAAAAATAAAAGATTCGTTTTAGTATTTTTTAGAATTTTATACTACCTAAGTACCTAATGTACCTCGCTTTCATCAATCTTAATAAATAAAATAATTACTTTTGTTTTTTAAATTAATTTACTTTTTATTATGTTATTATTATGTTTATAGTTAGTTATCATGTTTTAACAATAGAACCATTAACAAGGGAGATACTATGGATAAATTAAAAACTAATATAAAATCAATCGAAATACCTAATTGTGATGAGGAGTTAAGATTTAGATTTGAAAATTTAGAAACTGATGAAATTCAAACATTAAATATTAACTCTTCTGATAAACATATTGAAATAAATTTAGATAACCTTCAAACTCACTTTAATTATCGTTATTTCTTTGAAATTAATACACAAGATGGATATCAAGTATATTCTAAACCTAAACATGTATTCCCAGAATTTATTGATGAGGATACAGGAATTCATTATTCTCTTATAAAACATAACCAATCTGACAAATTACTAGTAGTATTTTCAAGTTCTACTCACAACAACCAATTCAACTATTTTAACACTCTGAAGGATTACAAAATTAACAAGTTATTTATCACTGATAATAATTCTTCGTCATCAGATACAACTTGTGCATATTATATTGGTAATGGTAATAGAAAATTTGAATCTCAAACAATTTCAATTATTGAACGCGTTCTTGAATCCTTAGCTATTTCTAAGGATAATGTATATTTATTTGGCTCAAGTAAAGGTGGATTTGCTGCTTTATACTATGTTTTTAAATACCGATTCGGAAATGCTATTTTAGGTTCCCCTACAGTTTATTTAGGTAAAATGCATAAAGATAATGAAAGAGGTCAAAATATTATCACCTATATTACTGGTAAAAGTTTGGAAGAAGGAACCAAATGGCTTGATAATGTAATAACTGATGAAATGTTAAATAGCGTCCACAAACCTAAATTGTATTACCACGTTGGAGAGAAAGAACCGAGATACACACGTCACGCTGTCCACTTTCTAAAATTAATTGACGAAACGAATCTCGCTTCTTATGAACTTGATTTAGGTGACTATTCTAATCACAGTGATGTAATTCATTTCTTTCCACCATACGCTCATGAAGTCTTAAAAAATATTGAAAGTAATTAAAAAAAGTTCGGCTTAACTCATTAAAGTTAGCCGAACTTCCTTTATTTTATAACTTGAAAGTCTTTATCTATTATATTACCTATAATTTTTAAAGTTTTTTCTTTACTCATGGGTTCATGTCCACTTTCAATATCGTTATACAACATAAAATTAATAGGTTTACTATTTATTTTGTATTTGTCCATCATTTTCATCATTGGATAAACATGATTTTTCATATCACTTTCACAAAGTCTGTTTTGCAGATAATAAACGTCTGGTGTTCGTTTAAACTTCTTGAACATTGTTGTTATAGATAAACGATCTGGATAAGTCTTTTTAAATTTATCAATAGAATCCATATCATAACACGTAGTCATTACTTTTTTTACAGCCAATTGCTTATAATTGAAAACGTAAGCTTGGGGATTGTTTACTATAGCTGAAGAAGCATTATGCATAGTCGCTAAAGCCATAGACATAAAACCTCCAGCTGAGGATCCAAAATAATATACATCTTGACCTTCATAATTTATTGAACTACATATTTTTCTTATTATTTCACTATAATCTATTAGATAATGTCTTTCTTTAGTGCCGAGTCCCCATCCTATACGAATGTTTTTGTTGTGTAAAGTACGGTCATCTATATAAATAGCACTATAAGGCATGTCATTAACCCATGATGATCGCATAAATACAGGTGGTGTCTTCTTACTAGTATTAACTGCACCATTAGAAAACACAACAATCGCTTTAGCATTTGGTTTGAGGTGAATTTTTAGATGAATATCTAATCCATCCTTTTCGACAACAACATGGTCATCATTATTATCGAGTATAGTCCCCTTGTTTAATTCCTCAAATTTTATCTTCTTCATGAAGCTCCTCCCTAAATTTAGCTATCATTTCGTCTAAATCATCGTCCTTAGGACGTTTGAAGTTATCGTACATACTGTATATTTCAAGAAAGCGCGAAATAGCTTCTTTCTTTTCTTCAGGTTTAACTTTTACTAATCTCGGTATATACCAATACATGAAGTAAAAATTAAACCTTTCATTCATATAAGTCTCCATTAATCCATTCTCTTTAAGAAAAGGTATTCGCGTTTTCTCAAGTTTTAAGTACTTGTCAAACAGAACACTTGATATCGAGTTAGTTACTGATCCAGTTACAGCAGCATAATAAATATGGATTACTTTATTAATGGCTACGAAATTTTTTATATTTAACATTAGTTCTTGGAAGAAGACAGTATCTTGGCCTGCTGCTCCGACTAAATTAACGATATTGTTGTCAATAATAATAGATTTCTTAACTATTAAAGCTTGGATACTTTGACTTCTTAGACCACTATTGATTAGGAACGATTTTGGATTACTCACATATAATTCTCCACGATTATATTTTTTTACATGTTGCGAGAATTTAAATAATCTTCTATTTTTATTATCCTCTTTAATGATATTACCTATTGCTAAATCAACATCTTTCGCCTTAATTTCGTCTAATAAATGTTTATAACCATCGCCAATCGCCTCATTATCAGGGTCTAAATACGTTACATACTCAGTAGTTGCTAATTCTACCCCTTTATTTCTCGGACGAGATGCACTACCAGAACCTGATTCAAAATCAAATCGTATTATATTAGGATAGTGTCTTGTTAATCTATTAAGAATTTGTTTAGTCCTAGGGTCGCTACTCCCATCGTTTACAAAAATGATTTCCATTTTATCAAATATTGAAGAACGTTTTAAACTTTTCATACACTTCTCTTCTAAATACTCACCGTTATTATAAATCGGGACTATCACACTTAATTCAGGTTGATAATTTGATTCGTACACGTGATGAAATAACTCAGATTCATCAAGTACATAACCTAGAGTCGAACTCATATTATTTGGACGATTGTTTTCGACGAAATTAGATTTGAACATAGTTCTAAATTTATTTTCATAATTATGAGTATAGTTATGAGCCTCTTTGTTATTGTCTTTTGTCACGTAGTCTACATTGGTATATTTAAAAGCAGATAACAAATCTTCTAAGTAGTATTCTTCATAGAAATTACTTTCATCAAAGTAGGTTACAAAATCATAATCGGTAATATTATAATTTTTTTGTTTTAATGAAAAATCTGCTTTTACATTTAGTTGCCTATCAAATGACTCTCTTATAGAAGGATGATTGCTTTCACCTACGACTAATATTTTAGGCTCCCTTTGAACGGCTTCCATGTTTAAAGTTTCTAAGATTTGATCAACTCTGTGATACGTTGTATTATTACGCATTACATTTCTTATACTTTTAGCACGAAGCGAATTGAGATAATCTTCATCATAGTTAGACATTATATTAACTACATCTTCTCTATCATTAACGATAAATACATTTGGGAATTGATTATTTACCCCTACTGAGTAATTGGAAAGTAATAAGTTACCAAACGCTTGTAATTCAAAAACTCGATTAGCAAACATCGATGAAGAATATTTAACCGAATTAACATTTATAGCGAAACGATATAACTTATGTAATTTCATAAGTTTCTCATGAGGTACAGGTGTCGTTAAATACGGTATAAAATCTTGCGGATAATTATACCTACTATCTCTCAATTCTAGATTACGATCAATTATGGTCAGTTCTTTATTTACATCTAAAACGCCATTTATAATACGCTTAAGATCATTATTACGGTGCGGGTATCTCTTCATCCAACTACCAGCAAATAATACCTCATCATCGAATTTTTTTGTAATATCGCTTCTTGTGCCCACAGGATTATGGTAGTGAGGATTTGCACCAAATTGTAATACATAAACTTTGTCATTATTACAGAATGATTTATAATCATCAATCTTTTCCTCACAAGATGTGAATATTACATCACATTCTTTAGCAATATCCTTAAACTTACTATAGTTCACTGGGTCTTCCTTAGAATAGAAAACAACTGGTATATTAGCATTACGAAATTCATTTATTTTGTCGTATAATACCTGTCTTTTATCGCTTTGAGGTCCAGCAACACCAGTCCAAGATCTATCTATACCTCTCCATGTAGAAGCTATAATAACTAAATCAAAGTTTTTATTAAGTTTATCATCATAGCTAATATACTCTAAGTCACATACATCCTTAAATGAATTGAATAAAAATGTATCAGCAACCATCCCAATTTTGACAGAAGATTTTTTAAATACGGCTGAACCATTGCTTGACGGTAATTTATCTAAATATGGTTCATGCTTGCTTAGAAAGTCAAGTTTGCTTTCTTCTTCAACACGTTGGTAGTAGTAACCAATGTCATCCTCTTTAGCTACTACATCTAAAAGTTCAATAGAATGATTGTAATGATTATCTAAATTCTTAAGTATATAATCATATTTATCAGCTTTAGTTTGACGATTAAAGTCTTTTACATTAAGAGAATGCGTAGCTTGCTTAGTCACTATTTACGCCCCGCTTTCTTCTTTCTAAAATTCCAATAAGCTACTTGAAGTCTACCTAATTTAGAATTTCTAAGATTATAATATAGCTTTTCAAAATCCTTACTGTAGTTACGTTTACTACCTCGCTCACCTGAAATGAGTTCTTTATTCTCTTTAATAAGTTCTTTGATAACTTTTTTAGATTTTTTACGTTCTTGGTTATAAGTTCCAGTTAAATGAAGCGCGATAAGATTTTCTTTATTGAACTTTTTAATGTCAAAAACCTTTGAAGAAACCATTACATTATTAAAATTATGGTTAGGAAGCCAAATTCTTTTTCCATCATGTTTAAATTGCGATACTTTTAGCTTAGGGAAATGATAGGTCATGAGTAATTCATCGTTGGTAGTTAAATCAACTCTGTTCTCATATTTACTGTCTGAATAAAAGTTATTTTTATGTTGAGATATGTCAACCTCTTTCATGATTTTAACTCCATGATCTAAATCATCTGGATTAAAAAATCCTATTAACTTTTCTTTTAAAAATAAAGCTTCGTATACTTCATCATCTAATATAGTAAAACCCTTAGAAATAAATGCTTTATTAGGGTTTAATGTGTTTCTCTTCTTTTTAAGCTTCGAGTTAATAAGAGGAAACTCGAAATCATCATTAATGAATTTTACCGGTTCATTGACCTTTTGAAATAATAAAGGCGCCTTATTAGTTTGAATCCAACCTAACAACATTTTTTCATTAGAGATGAGATAGTAATCTAAATTATCAACCTTTTGATAATCTACTATCGAGAATATTCCAGTGTATTTATTATCTTCTTCCTTAGCTTCAACAGCCGATTCAAGAGACTCATATACATCCACGTCTAATTCATCATATAAAATTACTTGCATTCCTATTTTAAATTGGTAATTTAAATCTTCTAAAAGTAACACTTAAAATCGCTCCTTTATTTTTCGCTCATTTAATAATTTGAAAATGGACTTGTAAAACTTATTTCTTTGTTAAATTGTCTATTATCTTCGATTTCCTTCTTTTCTAAAATAGTTATCATAGAGGCTTTTTGCCAAGATATTCTTTTGCAATTTCTCAGAGCCGTTATCCGAATTTTTATGATATCTTTTTGTGTTAAATTATAAATATTTATATGATTTGGTTTGTCCCAATGAGCTATATCTTCTGAAAGCATAGTCTTATCATTTTTCAAAATTTCATATTTTAAATAATTAACCCCATTAGATGATAAATATTTACTTAATAATTTTATGTACATTAAACCGTGTTGTTTTAATGGACGTATGGTTGCCTCGGCATAATTCCCCTTTTCGAGAAACTGAGTAGGTAAATAAAATTGGTTTTTTACAGAGGCTTTATTATAAACAAGCTTGTGATCCATATTAAAAACTTTAAAGTTTTTAATTATAGAATTTTCTAATTTTTTAGGATTATCTTTTATATATTGTTCATATAAATTTTTATCCACATTCTTCCCATAAAAGTTTAGGGTAGGAAAATTACGTTGAATTAGTTCATTGAAGAAATAATTGCTATAGCGTTTTTCTAATGGAAACGAGAGCGAAATATCTATTATTGCACGCAGATTATAAGGTAAAAATGTTTCAAATGCTGAATCTGTTTCATTTACGACTTCGCTAAACCAGTTGCCCATTCTCCATTCCCAATATAATAAATCACGTTGATCATAGCCGTTGATTGATTTATCATAGCCTAAATCTTTCAACTGATTTAAAATTAGGTCTTGTGCAAAGCTACGGGTTATAGATTTATCTCGTTTACGTAAATCAAAAACTACTTTGTTAATGAGCGTTTCCATTCGAGGTTTATCGTCATAATAATATGCTCTACCAGTCTCTAATAAATTCCCTCGCACATGTAACAAATCTGTCTCTGGGAATGATTGATTGTAATAAGGAATTAATCTCCTACCGTGTGATCTAGCACTATTACGATCCAATACATTGTGTTCATCTTGCTTAAGTTTAAGATCACTATCTATAACTAAAAATTGATGGTTAATATTAAAATCAGAAGTGATTTGCTTAACTAGTTTTTCATCTAACTTAGCTGTCTTTTCAAAAAATGAATTATTTTTATTTCGTTTAATGGTATAAGTAAAATACTCGATTTGATCAGTAAATTTTTTTGACATTGCTAGTAAAACTCGACTATCATTTCCACCTGTTAGCGATAATATTAATTTCTTATATTGGTTCAAATAATCTTCTGTTTGAGCTTCCCATAACGTTTTCACCAAATCAAAACGTGCATCTTCACTCCACTCTTTATATTTATTTTGCGTACGAGGGAAAAATCTATGAATTGATTTGTTTGAAAATTTCAAATAATGATTTGGCAACAATTTTTTCAATTTGGCATATTTGGAATTATTTAATGTGAAGGTTTGATTGCTTAATTGTTGTTTGTCATTTTCTCTATTTAAATCGAATTGATCTACTAATAAATGTAAATGTGATGCTATAGCGTCGTGTTCTTCTGTAAAATACACAGTTCGAACGCCTGAAGCATCCTGATAAACGTACACTTCTTCGTTATCACCAATGATAATAGCGTATCGACCGCCTAGAAAATCAATCATATTTAAAAAAGTATCATGTTCCACATAAAAAGCATCGAGTAATTTGTTCAAAAGTTCAGAAGTATCATTTATCTCATTCTGCCCCACATATGAGTGATGTCCGCTAATGATAATAAATCTTGTTTCACTGACGAGGTATTGAACCCTGCCTTTTCCTTCAAAATAGAAATAATAATCATTAAGTAAATCTAAACGTTTAAAAGTATCCGGTATACTTTTTAAGTCTTGATTGTCTTTTAAAAGCAAAAACCCATTAGGGTATAACCTCAGTGTTTTTTTCATTGAATTCCTCCTAAAACATTTATTGATATATCAATAAAATTGTTTCATTCATATTTCAATTACTTTAGGTATCTTACATTTCAATATTACATACCATTATTTGATTTGTAAATATAGTTGTTAAGCAACATTTATATTATTTCTTAAATACATTTTTATTTACTTAATATGATTATCTGATTTGATTATATTATATAATTACTAATTTATTAATATCATAAAAAAAGAGTGAGATTTTGCTATTTGTAACAAAATACTCACTCAATAGAATAAAAGTAAACTCTTAAATTACTTTATATAATTCACTAAAAACTCATCCACTATTTCATTAAAATTTTCAACTTCTAATGAGAAATAAATCTTAATTTTAGGCTCTGTACCCGATGGTCTAAGTGCAATAAATCCTTCATTAAATATTAATCGAATTAAATTCGTTTCAGGTAAAGAAATATTCTCTACTGAACCGTCTTTAAAGTTAATTTTGCGAGTTAAATAATCTTCAATTGCCAGTACTTTTAAACCGCAAATTTCGTCAGGAACGTGTTTTCTAATTTTATCCATGATTTGGTTGATTTTATCTTTGCCTTTAAGACCTTCAAATTTCGGTGAAACCGTTTTATCCATCACATAACCATAGGTTTTATATATATTATCCATTACATCGCCTAAAGTTAGATGTTCTTCTTTTAATTGTGCTTTATATTTGATTAATAACGGGACAATTTGAATTGCGTCTTTATCTCGAGCGAAGTCTTGTGCTAAATATCCGTGACTTTCCTCATAAGCTAAAACGAGATGATCGTCATCACTTTCTTTGTTTTTAAGAATTTGTGAAATGTATTTGAAACCTGTTAGCACATCAATGACCTTAATATTCAAATCTTTGGCTAAACGACCACTCAATGTACCTGTAACAACGGATTTTATAATATAAGGGTTGCTTATTTCAAGTAACGTATCATAACGTAACTTCATTAATAACAATCCTATTTCATTACCGTTAAAATATCTAAAGGAACCGTTTTCATAACGTTCAACTATTCCTAGCCTATCAGCGTCAGGGTCAGTGGCTATAAGTAAATCCGCTTCATTTTCAATAGCACATTTTTTTGATAGATCAAAAACTTTTTCATCTTCAGGGTTAGCAATCTCTACTGTAGGAAAATCACCATCTGGCATAGATTGATCTTGTTCAATTATATAATTCGTATAGTTTAAATCAGTTAAAATCTCAGCTAGCAGAGGCAAACTTGTTCCATGTAAACTCGTTAATACAGTTTTCATTTCAGTATCTGGAATGCTACCTACTAAGTGTTGGATTTTTTCTTTGTAAGCCTGTGTTACCTTACTGTCGAAGAACATGATTTTCTCTTCATTTTTTAAGGTTTCAAAGTCTTTCACTTTAACCGATAACGGATCAATTTCATCAATATATTGACTTAGCTCTTTAGATGGTTCTACTAACAACTGTCCGCCATCTGGACCATATACTTTAATACCGTTATAATTACTCGGATTGTGACTTGCCGTTATCATAACCCCTGCATCAGCTTGTTCATATCGAACAGCAAAAGATAACTCTGGCGTTGTTTTGTATTCCGCATCAATTTTAACTGTAATGTTTTCAGTAGCTAAAACTTTAGCAATCTCCATACCAAACGTTTTAGATAAATGTCTTGTATCGAAGTGAATAACAACCTTGTTGTTAGCTTTTTTATCATTTAAATAGTTAGCTAACCCTAAAGCAACTTTTTGTACTGTAAACTTGTTAAGTCTACCTGGACCTATACCAAAAGTATTACGTATGCCAGCAGTACCGAAAGAAAGAGTTTCATTAAAGCCCTGTTCGATTTCTGTTTCAGATTGCTTATCTACAAATGATTGGACTAAACATTCATTAATTCGTGCTTCCCAATTTGATTTCACTTTAAAGCTCCTCTCAATTAATGTCTTTATTACTATGGTATTCATGATATATACTATTATGTATAAATTATTTAATTATGATTCTTATAGGAAATCAAACTTTGATTTTCTCACAGGTTAATTATATATGTTTCTACCAACTACATCTAATAATTACCTTTCTTAACTGACGATTTAAAGTTTAAAGATAAGGGTAATTTTTAATCTACAAACCCTTATTTATCATGCACGTTAAATAAGATACATAATGTTTATAATTTTTTGCATGGTTTGTTAAAATTTTTTATATAATGATAGTATTTCATCCTTCTTACACATTCTTAAAAATAAATTTAAGAGGAGTTCCTTTATGAATAAGTTATTTAAATCTTTTTTGATTTTACTAGCATTATTACTATTAGTAGTTCCTGTGATATTTGGTTTTATTATTTATAACTCTTCCACAGGTGCTATTAAAAATTCATTTAGTGGCGATAATTCTCGACAATCTGACTTGCGCGAATCAAAAGTATATGCCGCTAAAGAACCGATTTCTATATTATTTCTAGGAATTGATGATAGTAAGTCTAGACGCGAAGCAGGACAAAGCTCTGATCATGCGAGAACGGATTCAATGATTTTATCGACCCTTAATCCTAAAAAATCTCAGATTAGAATGCTAAACATACCGAGAGATACTGTAAGTTACATACCTCAAATTGGTGAATATGACAAAATTACACACGCTCACGCATATGCCGGTCCAGAAGCTTCTATGGACTCTGTCGAAGCGACACTTAATGTTCCGGTTGATTATTATGTACGTATTAACATGAAGGCTTTTGTTGACACCGTAGATGAATTAGGTGGTATATACTACGATGTTCCTTATGATTTAAATGAACCGAATAAGCTTGATAAAGGACGTATTAAATTAAAGAAAGGTCACCAAAAATTAGACGGCGAGGAAGCATTAGCAGTAGCACGTACTAGACGTCATGATTCAGACTTAAAACGTGGTCAACGCCAAATGGACATCTTGAAGAAGTTATTCGAAAAAGCTCAAAGTACTAATTCAATTAATAAATTAGATGAAGTAATACAAATTGTTGGCGACAATGCTAAACATAATTTAAGCTCGGCTGAAATACAAGGTATTGCTTCTAAATATTTAACAAGTGGCATGGATATTAAAACGGAACAACTTAAAGGCAAAGATGAAACATTAAATGATGTTTATTATTACAAACCTACTATGGAAAGTTTAGAAAAGTATTCTAATAAGTTACGTAAAGATCTAGAGATGAAAGAAATCAAGGATCAAGATGAATTCCTTAATAAACGTGTCATGGACCATTATGGTAATATAGTTGCAAAAACACCTATCGATGATGAACTATTAAATGAGAAGCAAAAAAAGAAGAAACCTGAAGATAAATCTAATAAAGACGTTAAAACGCAAGATGCAAAGTCTTCAGAAGAACCAACTAACCAGTCATCGGAAGACACGTCATCAACTCATGAAGTACCTCAATCCTCCACAAGCGACCAACCATCAGGCGAATATAATCAGGTGCCCGACAATTCTAATAATCAGTCATCAAGTGTGTCATCATGAGATATTGCTAAAGTTAGGTAAGAAAGGAATTACTTAAATGTCTAAATCAACTTATAATAAACTTGAAAAGATGAATGGCATGTTTAACATTCTTGAACAACAAATTATTCATAGTAAGGATATGGCTCATTTTAGAAAGGATTTCTTCTATGTAAACCACGCGCATCGAGAAAATTATGAAGCCTTACGAGTATATTATACAGATAGTGAACATAATCCTGTTCTTGATGGAGCGTGTTATATTGTTGCGCTCCCAGAAATATTCAATAGTGTCGATATTTTTAAGTCACCCCTACCGTTTTCATGGGTTTATGATGAGAATGGTTTGACCGATACTATGAAAAATTTAAGTGTGCCTTTACAGTATTTAGTTGCTGCGGCACTTGAAACATCAGATGTTCAAATCTTCAAGCCATCTGGATTTACGATGGGTATGAATAATTGGAATATTGCTCAAATGAAAATTTTTTGGCAATATACTGCTTTAGTACGTAAAGATGCTCAATAATATATTTTTAATACTCCTCTCTTGATTTATAAGGGTGGAGTTTTTTCTTTATCTATATATGATTATCGGGTATAATGCATGGCAATAAAATTAAAGGGAAGTGGTTTTATGCTTAAAATCGCAGATACTAAAGAAGCTTTAAATCATTGTTTCGAAATACGTAAACAAGTCTTTGTAGATGAGCAAGGTGTGCCCCCTTCTTTAGAGATAGATCAATATGAAGACGAAGCAACGCATGTGCTTTTAACTGAATATGGTTGTCCAATCGCAACAGGCAGATTTCGCGAATATAAAGATGGCATCAAGATAGAACGTGTTGCTGTGATTAAATCTCACCGTAAATTGGGTTTGGGGAAAAAAGTATTGGATTATATTGAATATCAAGCAAAGTCTAATAACAAAACAAAATTCTATCTAAATGCGCAAACTCAAGCAATCCCGTTCTATGAAAGTTTAGGCTATTACAAATATGGTGACGTATTTAAAGACGCTGGGATTTCACACTATGCAATGGTAAAGGAAGCATAACAATAAAGTCATACAAATATTATTATAAAAAAAGTATTTACAATTAAATAAACAATTTGATAATTAGCTTTTCGCAATAACGTAAATATGTAAAGATTGTTAAAACCCATTATTAAAATTATATTACAATATAATTAAAGTAGTTTCTTCTGATTTCCAAAGTATTATAATTGGGACAAAATAAATAAAGTTTCAAAAGGAGAAGTTTATGTCTAAAAAAATACATTACAAAACACCTTCAATTTTGGCACTATCTTTAGCAGGTGTTGCATTTACAACTCAGCACAATACTGTTAAAGCGGATGAAGTTAAAGATACAAATGACGTACCTAACAAGTCTGTTAGTGATGATCAATCTTTAAACAACCAAAGTCAATCAACACAAGAGTCTCCTAACAAAGAGTCTATGAAGATTTCAGGTACGCAAGCATATCAAGACCCTAACCAAATCTCTCAAGAAACTGAGACTCCAAAAACATATGATGCAAAATTAGACGAATTAAATAATGAAACTCCTAGTAACGTTTCAGATGATGTTAATCAAACTACTAAACAACAACATGAAACTACGCAAGCATCATCTCAAGCGACGCAAACTTTAAATGAAACGAGTCAAACAAGTCAACAAACACCAGACAAATCTCAAGAAACAACTGAATCAACAAATCAAAACTCATTAGAAAATGATGATCAGGACGCTAAAACTCAAGATCAAACATCAACATCTAATGATTATACATATCAAGGAAATGAATCAGCATCACCAAGTAACCAAAATTTCGAGCAAAAAGATGCGAAAAGTGATGTACAACAGACAGAAACTAATAGGGACACGTCTTTAAAATCAGACGTATACTCATTACAAACTGAAAATAAATACGCTCAGGGTCAAACGAACCAAGCGTCTAAAGAAACATATGATGACAATGCTTTCACTCAAAATGACGCTCAGAATTCTAAAACAGAAACATATTACCAAGACACTAATTTAAATGAAGAAAAAGACCCATCTATGCAAGGCGAAAGTTCAGATAATACTGATAATGCTCAAAGCTTAACGGACACGTCAATCGGGCAACAAGATTCTAGTCATAATAGTGAACCTACTAATGATTCGAAGGATGAAACATACAATACATCTAGCACGGAAGACCTACAACAAAGTCGCCAACAAGCACAGAACTATAATGAAGAGAACCAAAATGCATCAAACGAAGCTAACCCACATTCACAACATAATTCTAATTTCTCAGAAGATATTAATGAGGATGTATCTCTTCAAGAAGGTGTAATCACATCTGATTCAAATTCACAAGAGGATAAGGATTCTAAATCAACGTCTGATCAACGTACTCAAAATAATGACGAAGATGCTCTAGATGGAAATCGTGTGGCAACTGATGATGTTTCTAATAACAACATGCACCAAGTTGACGAAGAGGTATCAGAACAAAATGACAATAATGGTCTAAACAATGAATTATATAAACAAGAACAGCTAAAAACGAATCATAATTTTAGTAACCAAGAGTCTAATAAAAATCAACCTGAAAAATCATTATACAACCAAGAACAAGACGTTCATTTAGATAACACAGGGCATGAAATAGATGAGAGCAAAGAAGAAGACGTTTCTCAAACACGTGATGAGAAAGTAGCTAATTCTACTCCTTTAGATGAGCAACCAGAAAATGTTCAATCTCATAATAATCAAGTGGAGCAACTTTCAACACATAATCATGAAGCTAATAATAATTTAAAAGATGATACTAACTTGAATGCTTCTGAAACTAAGTCGAATAAAGATTTAGTTAACGAGGAACAAACTAATTACAATGATCAGTTAGATAAAAATGACCAAAAAGATAAGCTTAATCACTCTAATTCAGAAAATACGAAACAAAACGAAACACGTAGCTTAAGTGATAACCATGATTCAAGTGACCAATCTAATCAATTCAACAGTGAACGTGAAAAATACCACAACATTAATAAACAAACTCAATCTGAACAAGATGCAAATGAAACTCATGAAACAAGTAAAGATCAACAAGCTTCAGATTTAAATCCTAGATCTCGTTCATTAGCTTTCGATGATCAACAAGAAAATGTTCAAAATACTTATGCAAACGACAATACTCAAGTAACGTCACGCCAAGGTAATAATGCTAACAATGAGACTCGTGTCTCTGAGCAACAAGCACGTCCTGAATCACGCACGCGTTCAACTCGTTCAATAAGTACTTATAATAATGAACGAAATCAGAATACTGGTGGTATCTCAGCAAATAACAGTACGCTACCTGCTTATAAACCACAGGTTAAATCTGATATCAATAACTACATTCGTACAAATAAGTTTAAAGCGCCGACTTATGAACAAGACATTGCGCCATACTTACCTAAATATCCGTATCGAAATGGTGTAGGTCGTCCTGAAGGCATTATTGTTCATGATACTGCTAATGATAATTCAACATTACAAAATGAAGTTGATTACATGAAGAATAATTACAATTCAGCATTTGTTCATGGTTATATTGATGGTGAGCGCATTGTTGAAACTTCTTATACGGATTATTTATCATGGGGAGCTGGCCCTACAGCAAACCAACGTTACATCTCTATTGAACTTGTTCACGAACATGGTAAAGATCGTTTTGCTAAACAAATGAATAACTTTGCTGATTATGCAGCTACTAATCTACAATATTATGGTCTAAAACCCGATAGTGCCGAATACGATGGTCAAGGTACAGTTTGGACGCATGATGCCATTTCAAGATACTTAGGTGGTACAGACCACACAGACCCTCATGGTTACTTACGTTCAAGAGGCTATAGTTATGATGAGCTTTATGATTTGATTAATGAAAAATATGCTGTTAAAACTGGTCAAGCCTCCCCTGCTATTCCAGAAGGACAACAAACGGGGTTGCACGTAGATAAAGTTAATGGATTAGGTCGCTTAAATTCGAATGGCTTGTATACTTCTGTATATGATAAAAATACTTCAAGACAAGGTAAAACAGACAACACTTATAGCATTAAGAAGAAAGCTAATCTTAACGGTCAAGATTATTATTTAATGTCTGATTATAATAAAAAGAACACTTTAGGTTGGGCTAAAGCTGAACATGTGCAGTACTCTAACACTAAGGCAGCTACTACTAATAACAAAGTTTATAAAATAAGACCTGGCGAAAAGTTATATACTACACCTTGGGGTTCATCTAAACAAATTCGTGGTTATGCTAACCCAGATCATACTTTCCAAGCATCTAAACAACAACAAGTTAATGACTCAGTATTCGTATACGGAAATGTTGATGGTGAAACAGGTTGGGTTGATGAAAGCCACCTTACAGACACTGGCATAACTATGTCCGATTATAATGGTATGGGTAAAATTAATAGCGATTATAAAGGTGTTTATGATTCAATTTATGACCAAACTGGTACTAAAAAGGATTCTTTAAAGAGCAAAAGTTTTAAATTATCTAAGAAAGCTAGCTATAACAAACGTAATTTTTACCTAATGAATGATTATAATACGAATGCAGCTAAGGGTTGGATTTTACAAGATGATGTGAATGCTCGTGACATGAGTAAACCTGTATCCATTAACAAAACATTTAACTTTAAATCAAATGCAACAGTATATAGTGTTCCATGGGCTTCATTAGGTCAAAAAGTAGCTAAAATTAGTGGCGATTCTTCGAGTCAATTCAAATCTTCTAAGAAGGTAAATGTTAAAGATGAGACATATTATTATGGTACTGTAGGCAAACATAAAGGATGGGTAAATGGTCATGTACTAAAAGAAGGTTCCCCTAAGGTTGCATCATTAAGTAATCTTAAAGAAGACTTTTCTGACCAAGCGTCTCTTGGTGCGACACATTTAGATCAACCTAAGAAATTAGACAAAGATAATCATAAACAAGCTTATGAAGACTCTAAAAAAGATGATAAACAAAAAGCTCACGACGTAAATAAGTCATCTAATAAAGACACTGTGATCTCTAAATCAGATATTAAACCTTCTCACTTCGATAACAAGACAACAAAAGATGATTATAAGGTTAAACACCAAAATGAAGTTAAACCAAGTATTGTTACATCATTTAATGATTATAAAACGGATAAAACTACTAATCATAAAGGCAGCCAACCTTCACTAAATACTATGCCTGAAACACAAGACAACACTGCACCTACTATACAACCAGAAACGATGGAAGAGAATAAATCTTATAATGTAAATAAAGTAGGACAAATCAAAGCACTAAATTCTGGAGTTAAGCCATCGGTTCATCATAAAAGTGGTTCAAGTGCAGATAAACATTTAGATAAGACATATACTGTGCGTAAAACAAAAGTTAAAAATGGCGAACAATATTTCTTACTACAAGATAACTTAAAGAAAACACCTATTGGTTGGTGTAAAGGTGAAGATTTAGAACTTAAAGACGTATCACCTGAAACAAGACAACAAAAAACGTACCACGTTAAACCAAATAACAGTGGTTTATATTCTGTACCATCAGGTTCTAAGAAACAACAAATTGATCGTTTACAAAACGTTGATTCACCGCAGTTCAAGTCTTCAAAATCAGTTAACGTTAATAATGATAAATATCATTACGGACATGTTAACCAAAAATTAGGTTGGATGGCTGATAAAGACTTAACAGAAGTGCCTGATACTAACGCGTACGGTGTAGCTAATAGTAATTCTCAAGGTGTAACAGGTACGGATTCTACTTCAAATCCTAAAACACCTTACGAAGAAGATTATGTTATAACAAACCAATGGGGTTATTTCTTTAAGAACTTAGGTGATAAAACACCTGCTGGTAGTTTAAAGGACCACCATTTAACACTATTCGCTGTATTCGAAAAAGCAACATTTAACGGCGAAGTATGGTATCACGGTGCTTTAGCTGATGGTACTAAAGTATGGATTAAAGCTAAGGATCTTAAACTAGACTTAGAAAATATTTATTACTCACCTTATTCATTAGATGAAGCATACAATACGCAAACGCAATTAAATCCACCACCTCAACTACACGAAAGTGGTCGTGATTGGGAAGATGCTTCTGAGGAAGACATCATTCCTAGGATGGATACAACACAACTTAAGCAAGATGAAGCCCAAAGATATCAGTTTTTACGCTTAAATAAAACTCAATTTTTATCAGCTGAGGAGTTAAATCAATTGCTTGAAGGTCAAGGCGTATTAGAGGGTCAAGGCCAAGCTTTTAAACAAGCGGCTACTGACCACCACATTAATGAAATCTACTTAATTTCACACGCCCTTCTAGAAACAGGTAAAGGGACATCTGAACTAGCTAATGGCGGATATGTGGATGAAAATAATCAGGTCGTTACGAACGATGAATCTAAGAAGTTCTATAATATGTATGGCATTGGTGCAGAAGACCAAGATCCAATCCGTCTCGGATTAAAAACTGCTGAAGAAAATGGATGGGATTCTGTTTCAAAAGCAATTATCGGTGGTGCAGAATTCATATCAAATAATTATGTGAAGCAAGACCAAAATACGTTATATCGTATGAGATGGAACCCTCATGCACCAGGTATGCATCAATATGCGACAGATGTTAAATGGGCAGAACATAATGCGAAACGTATGAAAGAATACTATGACCAAATTGGTCGTACTGGAAAGTATTTCGATGTAGACCTTTATCGCGTATAAGCGTACAAAATAAGTAAACATTGTTAATTAAGTAAAAGGACGTAGGACTCCTCATAAGTCCCACGTCCTTTTACTCATTATAATTAATTTTTTTAATTAGTATCGATAATTTCAAAATATCTTCTTGAGTAAGCTGCGCACATTTCTTCTCAAGATACATCAGTCTTTCTGCTTGTAATTGCTCTACAATAAAGCGCCCTTTCTTACTTAATGCTAAGATATTACATCTTTTATCATATTCAGATTGTTTGCTGGTAATCCATTTTGAAGCAACAAGTTTCTTAATCCATCTTGAAACAATAGATTGTTCCTTATTGATTCGCATAGTTAAATCATACTGTGATAGGTTCTGGAATTTATAAAGTGTACGGAGTAATTCAAGTTGTTCTAGCGTCAAATTAAGTCGTTGTCCGAAGCGTTTATCTACAATCATCATGGTGTCAGTGAAATGCATCAAATTTTCATTAAGTTGTTTATACATAGTTGTCGTCTCCATAATCACATATAATTTTATTTATTATAAAATCATTCAACACATTTTACAACTTAAACTTTAAATTAGTGAAACCTTTGCATTTTAAAGGGCTTTATAATAAATTAACTATGATACAAAAGAAAACAAGGAGTATTCCGATGACACAGAATCATAAAAGAGACTACTATTTCGATAACGCCAGAGCATGGCTCATCTTTCTAGTAGTTTTTGGGCATGTTGTTAGACCTCATTTAGAAAGTGACAAAATACTTACAACACTTTATCTATTTATTTATAGTTTTCACATGCCTACATTCTTATTTATATCTGGCTATTTTGCTAAAAAGGCAGGCCAAGAAGGTTACTTAGAAAAGGTTGGTAAAAAACTTTTAGCACCTTATGTAATTTTCTTTTCATTCTTTTCAATTTATTATTATTTCACAGGAAAGAATGCCAAAATTGAATTAGATCCATTTGATCCTATATTCGCACTATGGTTTTTACTTACACTATTCTTCTTTAATGTCATTTTGATTGTAGTTAAACAATTTAAACCGATTTATGTGTTAGTTGGATCAATTATCTTATCTGTTTTTGCTGGGTTTTCAACAGACATAAATGGCTTCTTAAGTGTATCGCGAACTGTAGTTTTCTTCCCTATCTTTTATGTAGGGTACTTAATGTCTAAATCTCAAACTACACACTTACAAAGTAAAAAATGGCTTCCCGCTTCAATTGGTGTACTAGCGATATTATTCATAGCTTACTGGATTCATCCGATCAACTCGTCATGGTTACTTGGTAGTTCACCTTACAAAGATGTGAGCGTTGTGAATGCTATATGGAGTCCGTTAAAACGCTTGGTTCTTTACGGTATCATCTTTAGTTCAATGTTCGCCTTCTTAAATTTAATGTCTAAAAATAAAAAATGGTATACGTATATCGGTACAAGAACGCTTTATGTATACTTGTTACACGGCATTTTCGTTGGCGTCTTAAGAGGCTTTGAAATTAAGCCATTTACAGATAACTTACTTATCGAAACACTATATATCATAGCTATTTCTACTTTTATCGTCTGGCTACTATCTACTGACTTTATAGCTAAATGGACGAACCCTATCATTAACTTAAAGTCACCATCTAATTTTAAACCAAAATCATAATACCTGAATAACGTGCATGTTGACGTGTAACTTGTTAAAATACAGACACTATCGCATGCGCGTTTTTATTTTACAAAGGGGTAATGGATATGAAATTAGAACTAAATCAACATTCTCGCTTTTTAAAAGCACCTAGTATTAGACAATTCTCTAATAGAATTAAACATATTGATGATTGTGTAAATTTGACGATTGGCCAACCAGACTTTCCAATGCCTGAAGTCGTTAAAGAGGCATACATAAATGCGATTGAACGCGATCAAACAACTTATTCACATAACAAAGGCTTAATTGAAGCTCGCGAAGCCGTAGCTAACTTTCTAAGAAGACGATATAACATCGAATATGACGCTGAAGAAGAAATCATCATTACTAACGGCGCGAGTGAAGCTTTAGATACGTCATTACGATGTATCATTGAACCTGGCGATGAGATTATTGTGCCTGGCCCTGTATATGCTGGGTATATCCCTCTCATTCAAACGCTTGGCGGGGTAGCTGTTTATATTGATACTAAAGAAACGGATTACAAGGTAACGCCAGAAGCAATAAAGTCTCATGTGTCTGATAAAACGAAAGCGATACTTTTAAATTATCCTACGAATCCTACGGGTGTTATCTTAACGGAACAGGAAGTCGCTAACCTTGTAGATGTCCTTAAGCATTTAGAGATATTTATTATAAGCGATGAGATTTACGCTGAGAATACCTTTAAAGGTCAACATACGTCGTTTGGTCAGTTTAAAGATATTCGCGACCAATTATTAATCATTAATGGCTTAAGTAAATCACATTCAGCTACAGGTATCCGTATCGGATTTTTAATCGGACCGGCTTACCTAATTGAAAAGTTAACGTTCATGCATGCTTATAACTGTATATGCGCTAATGTTCCTGCTCAACATGCATGTATCGTTGCGTTAAATGAGGCAATAGAAGCACCTAAAGCGATGAATAAAGCTTATATAGAAAGACGCGATTACGTTAAGAAACGATTAGTTGAAATGGGGCTTGAACTAAATGCTGAGCCAGAAGGCGCATTCTATATCTTCCCTAGCATTAAACATTTCATGGAAGACGATTTTGATTTCTGTGTTCAAGCTTTAGAAAATCATCACGTAGCTCTAGTTCCTGGATCTGCTTTCACAGATGCTGGTAAAGGACATATTCGTATTTCTTATGCGTATGAAATGCCTCAACTCGAAGAAGGTATGAATCGCTTAGAAGCGTTTTTAAATACCTTTAAATAATCTAACTAGGCTCGTTTGTGAAAAGACGTCACGGTAAATGCGTGACGTCTTTATTAATATATGATTTACACCTTACCAGTGCGTCCTTTAAATGATTTTTTTATCGGCTATTAGCAACTTTAAGTGATTATTTCCTTCTTATTCAAACTAGTAGCCCTACTTTCATCAAAAATAAAAAAGCGCCACATCCAAATGAGTGGCACCTTTCAAAATCGTATTAAGGGAATTTTGGGAACTGATCGAAATCTGGACGACGTTTCTCTTTAAATGCATCGCGTCCTTCTTTAGCTTCGTCAGATGTGTAATATAATAATGTCGCATCTCCAGCGAATTGTTGTAAACCGGCTAAGCCGTCTGTATCAGCGTTCATAGCAGCTTTTAAGAATCTTAAAGCAGTTGGTGAATGTTCCATCATTTCTTTACACCATTGAACTGTCTCATCTTCTAATTGCTCATAAGGCACTACAGTGTTTACTAAGCCCATATCAAGCGCTTGTTGTGCATCATATTGACGGCATAAGTACCAAATTTCACGTGCTTTCTTATGACCAACGATACGAGCTAAGTAACCTGAACCGTAACCAGCATCAAATGAACCTACCTTAGGACCAGTTTGACCAAATCTAGCGTTATCAGCAGCAATTGTTAAATCACAAACGATGTGTAATACATGACCGCCACCTATTGCATAGCCACTAACCATCGCAACTACAGGTTTTGGAATAACGCGAATTAATCGTTGAAGATCTAATACGTTAAGACGTGGAATTTGGTCATCTCCTACGTAACCGCCATGACCACGAACTTTTTGGTCTCCGCCTGAACAGAATGCTTTTTCACCTTCACCAGTCAAGATAATTGTACTGACGTTTTGATCATCACGCGCTCTTGAAAAGGCATCGATCATTTCTTGTACAGTTTTAGGTGTGAAAGCATTACGTACCTCAGGTCGATTAATCGTGATTTTAGCAATACCTTCGAAGAATTCATATTTTATTTCATCATACTCTTTTAATGTTTCCCATTGACGTGTCATTGTCGTCCTCCTAATGTAAATGTTAATACTATTGTATCAAAATTGGCTTTATCTTCCACGTGAACCGTATGGCCTGCATCCTTAATTACTGAAACATCACTTTGAGGTAATAATTGCTCCATCTTTTCAGCTATAGAAACAAACTTTTCATCAAGTTCACCTACAATAATCTTTACAGGTACTTCGATATTTTTGATGTCATTCCACAGATTAGGCATTGAACCTGTCCCATAATCGCGCAGTGCTTTTGCTAATTTAACGGGATCTTGTTTCATTCGATTACGTCGGATTGCCTCTCTCGTCTCCTTATTTAAGCTTTGTTGAGATGCGAAAAGCGGTAACTTCTCCCAATCATTCACAAAAACTTCAAGTCCTGCAATTTCTAGAACTTTCGCTCGTGCTTCATCAACCTTAACGCGTTCTTCACGGTCAGATTCCCCTTTAATGCCTGGAGACGTACTCTCAAGAACTAGCCCTTTGAGCAACGCTTTGCCGTGTAACGCATAGTACATTGCTACGCGTCCACCCATCGAATAACCGTGTAAATATAAGTCATACATATCATATTGTTCTAATATTTGATCAAGCTCATGCGTTATCATCTTGAAATCCCAAGTCATAGTTAAATCAGAGGTATCTTCCCCGTGACCAGGTAAATCTATGGTCATCACGTTAACTTTCTCTTTAAAGCTTTCTACATCGTCTTCATAAGTTGTACCATCACTTATAAAACCGTGGAGTAACACGAGTAATTGATTCGTTTTAGCTTTAGATTCATAAAAATTATAATGTAGCATTAATTACCTCACCCATTTTCTTATATAACGCTTCGTGTTGACGTTGATTTTCGTCTCGATTCGTTTGGATTTCAATAATATTTGCATGTAACTTAGGTAAGTCTAAATGTTTAAAAGTTTCTATTTCATTCATAACTTGATAATTAAAATCATACAAGTAAGCGGTATGCTTAAAGTCAAGACCAGTTGGCGTGCCAAATAATCGCTCAAAGTAGTCATTCGCCTCTTTATGTTGAGGTAGATAATTAAAAATGCCGCCCCCATCGTTGTTAAGAAGAACGATGTTCAGATTGATGTCGTTCAATTTCGCCATAAGTAGACCATTCATATCATGATAAAATGCTAAATCTCCAATAAGTAGTGTGACGTCTTTATGAACAGCCATTCCTAACGCAGTCGAAACAACACCATCGATGCCATTAGCACCGCGGTTAGCATAGACGTTTATTTTTTGCTTAAGTAACAGAGTATCCACGTCTCGAATCGGCATACTGTTACTTACAAATAGATTGGAACCTTCAGGCAACTTATCGATTAAATGACTTACATAAGCTGCTTCATCACTACCAGTTTCTTTAAATTCTTCAAGCTCTATTTGCGCAAGTTGATTGTATTCTTGCCATTGTTTTAAAAACGATGGACGTTTAGTTGCTTTTAAATGATGTAGAGATTTAAAGAAATCATTAATACTTATCTCATAAGTCACATCTGGCGCTTTAGGAAAGGCGTCTGGATAGTCCGATTCTTGAACTAAAATTTGAAAAGCGCGAGATTTCTTTAACCATTGATTAAGTTTTTTAGAGATGACTGGTCGCCCTACTCTGATGACAAAGTTTGCTTCAAAGTCTAAACCTGAACGCATCAATAAATCATAAGAAGTAATGAGATTTTGATGTTCAGTATGTCGTAATTCAGATAATGGGTCCGCTAATATAGGTAAGTCATGAATTGTCGCGAATGTTAATAAATCATTAGCTTCCTGATGTTGAATGTCACCTACAATAATCAGACCTTTAGGCTGACTCAGATACGCCTCTATATTTCGAATATCAACTGTTTGGTGAACGTTCGAAATCATTTTTGATTCAGAAAGTAATAAGTGACCTTGAGTGAGATCAGGTGTCAATGGCTCTCTAAACGGTAGATTAAAATGAATAGGCCCCATATGTGTACCTTTTAAATGACAGCTCGCTTTTTGAAGTTGATACGAAATTGTTTCCATCATTTGAGGCTGTCCATCGGCAATTGGGAAATCAAATGCATAGCGTACATAGTTTTGAAACATATCGACTTGATCAATCGCTTGAGGAGCACCAACGCCTCTTAGTTCATGCGGTCGATCACTTGTTAAAACGATCAATGGTAAGTGACTAATCGCACATTCTGCTACTGCTGGTACATAATTCGCAGCAGCAGTACCAGAAGTACATAGCACTGCAACTGGTCTATTACTCCCTTTAATTAATCCTAGAGCAAAGAATGCAGCACTACGTTCATCTGGATGAATCCAAGTTTTAATATTAGGATGCATTTCACACGCAATCGCTAATGGTGTAGATCTTGAACCAGGACTAACAACGATTTCTCGCATTCCATAAGCATATAATTCAGAAACAAATTTAAATACTTGTTCTGTTAAATGTTGTTTGTGATTAGACATATTGTTCTACTCCTAATGCCTTCATCATAGGCATAAATTTCAATGCCGTTTCTTCGATTTCCTTTTCAGGGATAGAATCGTATACAATCCCACAACCTGCAAATAGTAATGCGCCAACATCTTTAATTAACATTGAACGTATTGCAACGATAAATTCACAATCGTTATACACATCTATGAAACCGACCGGTGCACCATAGAGCCCTCTCGTTCCGAATTCATGTTTTTCAATAAATTCAAGCGCTTTTTCTTTAGGAAAGCCCCCTAACGCAGGTGTTGGGTGTAAACGATCAATTAAACTAATGTATCCTTTAGTAGATAAAGGTCCTTTAAACTCAGTCAATAAGTGATACAGATGATCGTTTTTAAGCAACTTCGGTTCTTTATTATAATCGATAGATTCAATGTAAGACTCTGTATCTTCAAGTATGCTATCAACGACGAATTGATGTTCTTGTAAATTTTTAGGATCATTTAGAAAGTCTTCAATTTGCTTTAGATCCTCTTCTTCATCAAAACTACGCTTAATTGTACCTGCGATGGCTTTAGTCTTGAGCACACCATCTTTAACGCGCATAAGTTGTTCTGGCGTTTGAGATAAGAAGGTATCTTCACCTGATTCTAATACAAATAGATAGCTATTCTTTTCATTCTCTAGTGCTTGATTAATAACAGTGTAAACAGGAATATCTTCTTCAAAGCGCACAATACGACGTCTTGCAAGAACTACTTTTTCGTCTTCATTCATAGCATTTACTACATCAGACACGATATCTTTCCATTCATCTTTAAAGATATCTTCAATACGTTTAACATCTGAAATCGGTTTAAGAGGCTCTTTTTCTGCATTTAAGACACGCTTAATTTCCGCTTTTAAATCCTCCATTGAAAAGTCCTCTTTAGAAACGGTGTATGTGATATAAGTTTGATCTTCTTCAAATGAAATTAATACTTCTGGTAATACAAAGTGGTTTAAACCAAAACGGCGCCAACGGTCATCTTTTTGATGCGAAGAAAATTGAAATCCGCCGCAGATCTTTAAATGGTGATATTCTGATTCAAAATGTATTAAATTGATATTTGATTTATATTTTAACCACTCTTCAAAAATGGATTGTTTGTTTTCGATATGATTAGAAAACGTTTGAGCAACACGATAACCGAAAAATGCAGATTGCCCACCATTTTCACGAAAATAAAATCGATTCCCCTTATCTTCCTCTGTTAATTGGAATAAAGCAATTGGGTCTATCGCTTTGTTTAATGCCAATTCAACAGAAACGATCTTTTTATTATTATGATATATTTGATCGATGATTTCACTTTCTCTGACATCGACAGTCATACATTTCACTTCTTTCATAGACATCTTCTCATACTCATTTATTGTATCATTTTTAAACATTGTTGTGTGTGCCGTTGCTTGATTTACTTGAACTGAAGTCAATATACATTGACCATGTATATGAATTTTCTTATACTTAATTTGTAAATCGATAAATAAGAGGTATTATAATATGACAAATTATCATAAAGAGCATTCAAAGCTACGTAAGTATTGGATGTTAATGCGTCCACATACACTTACGGCAGCTATTGTTCCTGTATTGGTAGGAACTGCCATTGCCAAGTTATATTTACTTGGTGGCGAAGATCATTTAAGACTTGATCTAATCCTAGCAATGCTTATCGCTTCACTCCTTATCCAAGCCGCTACGAATATGTTTAATGAGTATTTTGATTACAAAAAAGGGTTAGATGACCATACCTCTGTTGGTATTGGTGGTGCTATTGTGCGAGATGGCATGTCACCTAAACTTGTAATGAATCTTGCTATTCTCTTCTATATTATTGCTGCGATACTTGGTATCTATTTAGCTAGTCAAAGCTCGTTTTGGATTATTCCTGTAGGCGTCTTATGTATGGCGGTCGGTTATTTATATACAGGCGGACCGTTCCCTATTTCATGGACACCATTTGGTGAAATTTTCGCAGGTGTATTTATGGGTATGTTCATTATCCTACTTGCTTTCTTTATCCAAACAGGTAACATACAAACTTATGCGATTTGGTTAAGTATTCCAATCGTGATTACAATTGGGCTAATCAATATGGCTAATAATATTAGAGACCGTAAAAAAGATAAAAGAAGTGGACGACGTACTTTACCAATTTTACTAGGTAAGAAGTTATCAGTTTTACTCATGGCGTTTATGTATTTAGTCGCTTATCTATGGGTAATTTACACGGTTATCTTTAAACCTGGTGGCTCATTCTTTTATTTACTCGTATTATTATCTTTCCCATGGCCAATCAAAGTTATTAGACGCTTCCAAAGATTCGACCGTCCAGAAACTATGATGCCTGCTATGGCAGCAGCTGGTAAGTTAAATACGTTCTTTGGTTTATTATATGCTCTAGGTATTTATATTAGTGCACTACTTGGTGGCGCATAATTTATAACAAGAATTAAGCCAGTATCCATCGTTTAGATTGGATACTGGCTTTTTTATATGAAGTGAAATTTTAAGCGTAATATTAAGCTTCCTCAACTTGCTTGACTTGATGGCGTTCATTAAAGAATTGTCGATAACTTAAATATGTAGCACATAGCGCACACATAATCGTCGCTGTAGTATGAATAAAGACTACCATAAGCTGAAATTTAATCGCTTCAAGTGGAGGTACACCTGCGATAATCAGACCTGTCATCATTCCTGGAATTGAAACTAATCCGTATGTTTTAACTGAATCAATTGTAGGTACTATCGCAACTTTGACGCTTTCTCGAATAACTTGCTTAGATGATAAATAAGGCGTAGCACCGAGGGCTAATTTTGACTCTATTAATTCTCTATCCTTTTTAAAAGTACGGTCTAGATTTTGATAAGCTAAATTGATGGCGATCATGCCGTTACTTCCGAGCATACCCGCTACTGGAATAACTTCATTAGCATTAAAATCAATGGCTCCTGTTATTAAAACGAAACTTAAAGACAAGACACCACCTACTAGCATGGAAACTAACGAAATCCAAAAGACGTGTTTAACAAGACTTGAAGCTCGATTAACCGTATTCCAAGCAGCATTCACCATGATGACCAATGTAAGTACTATGATTAACCATGGTTCTTCGACTTTGAAAACGTAGTCTAGAATTAATCCAATTAAAAGTAGTTGTACTACAGCACGAATACTCGCAATAATTAAGTCTTTAGAAATGTTAAGTTTTTCTTTATATGAAACTAATATTGGTATTAATAAAAGTAAAGCAGTTAAAGCTAATGACGCAGTACTCACTTTAATACCTCCTCATGCGTTATTTCGCCAGCATCGATTGTGATACGCTTTTCAAATTGACGATGACTTTGATTCGTATCATGTGTAATCCAAAGGAGTGCCACGCCCTTTTGATTTAATTCGAAGATGTGCTTTTCAATATTTATTTGATTCTGTTCATCTAAAGCACTTGTTGATTCGTCAAGAAGCAACACATCTGGTGTATACATGAGCTGTCTTGCTATTGTAATACGTTGTTTCTCCCCACCTGATAAGTTTGCTACCTTGTCACATAAGTCGTAACGACCTAAACCAACCTTTTGTAACAAACCATATGCGCGGTCTTCATTAAAGGATTCTTTTCGAATGATCGACGGGAAAATAAGGTTATCTTTTATAGTTTCTCCAAATAAGGACGGGGCTTGTGGTAAATAACTGACGTGCTGCCTTAGTTTCTCAGGTTGATATTGATCATATGTCTTTCCTTTAAAGTAAATCTCACCTGAGGTAACTGAGATTAAATTTGAAATCGCACGTAATAATGTACTTTTACCACTACCTGAAGGTCCAACGATTGCGATTGAGCTACCTTTTTCAATGGTTAAATTAATATTCTTTAGAATTTTACGTTGATCTGTCTGATATGACACGTTTTTGAGTTCTAACATAACATCTGCCTCTCAAAATTTATTCAATATAACACTACCCTACTTCAAGTAATCTTATCATATTAACGTGCATTAACTTTAGACTGTAAGAATATCTTCAAAATTTAAGTTAAATACCTTTTTATACCATTTTTATAAGTAATAAGACCTAAGTATTAATTAAACGTTTTACAGTAAGGGTATACAAGAAATATGAACATGTCTTAAGGAGGTGACAGTCATGGTTGTAAATAAAGTCATCTATATTATTTTAGCTCTATTTTTAGGAAGCTTTGGTGTTCATAAGTTCTATGCGGGTCGCCCAATGCAAGGTATCCTCTATATTCTTTTCTTATGGACAGGTATCCCTCATATCTTAGCTATAATTAGTGCAGTATTAGTAGCGTTAACACCTGCGGATCAATATGGTAATGTACGCATTTAATGCATACTAAAAAGTGCGCCCACTTCTGTGGACGCACTTTTTTTAATTTGATTTGAGTTCTTTTATAACGTCATCTTTTATAACAGGTCCAAGTGAACGTGCAAATGAATCAGTCATATGATTAGAATCAAAGTAAACGAAGATATTACCTCGTACAGCTTGGAATTTATTTTCAGGTGCGATGTATTTATTGTAATCATAATAACTTACACCTTTAATTTCTTTCGGTTTACATTGTTCTTCACCCATAATACGCGTAACATCTTTCTCCCAATCTGAATCCTTTTCATATTGTTCTACAGCATTACGCTTCAATCTCGGATTGTCACGTACAGCAAAAATTAGAATATCTAAATCATGCATTTTTTTAAATTGCTTTTCAAATCCTTTAGGAACACCTTGACTGCCCTCATTGCCTGCCATAGAAACATTGGCATTTGTAAATAATAAATCAAATTCATCTTTATGCGCTTTAATATATCGGTTTACATTAATCATCCATTCATTTACTGAAGGAGATTGGTGTGCGGCTGAGAATTGCGCGCCTGCTTTACCTAAGTGGGTGATTTTGATATCTTCATCATCCGCAAACTCTTGTAAAGCGCCTAACCAATGACTTGAGTGAGAGCCACCGACTAATAAGATATTATACTTAGGGCTTTCAGTGTCTCCGTATTCGATTACTTTGGCGTCGTTACCTTTAAAGTCCATACCACCGTCGCCATATGCATCTGACTTATCTTTTTTAACGTTAGCGATATTTGGAATTGGTTCTTTTTCCGTATAATCTTTTTCATCTGCTAACGCTCCTGTATAAGTATCGTTTGGTAAGGATTTATCATCAGGTCCTGCCATAGATACCATCACATAGTAAACCATGCCACCAATGATTAATAAATTAAGCGCAAACATTGGGATAAGTTTTTTCTTAGATGACTTGTTTTTATTTCGAAGTGGCTTTTCAATAAATTTAGTCATAAGAAAACTTAACGCAATAGACGCTAGGATAATTAAAATACCATGCAATGTTGAAGGTTGTTCAGCAATATTATATTTATAGAATGCTAAGATGACCCAGTGCCATAAATAGATACCGAACGAAATGCCACCTAATTTAACGAAGGGCTTTGAACTTAATAAACGCTCTACGCCAAACTTAGATGCATGGTTACCTGATATAAGGATAAATAACGCGCATACCATAGGCCATAGTGCGATGTAACCTGGGAACATGGTTGATACATCGAATAAGATACCTGTTAAGATGAGCCCAATTAAACCGATCCATCCTAAAATATTACCTATAATTTTAGGTAGCTTAATCTTGGATAGGTTCATACATAACAAGCCGCCTAGCGCGAACTGCCAAATTCGAGCTAATGGGTTAAAGTATGCGAATGGTTGGTTCACACTTGTTTGATACACTGAGAAACTAAATGAAGCGATAAATAAAATAAGTAATACGATATTGATTAATGTGCTCGCACGCTTCATGCTTAATTTCTTAACGATAAAGATTATTATCGTGAAAAGTAAAAACCAAATTATGTAAAACTGTCCTTGAATAGACATTGCCCAAAAGTGTTCTACGGGCGTTTTCATTTCTTCCTTGTTTAAATAATCTGTGTTGGAAAATGCAAGTTGTAAATTCTGGAAGTAAAATAGTGAAGCTATGATTTCTTTAGTGGTCTTCTCTAAGATGGATTTAGGTAGAATAAAAAATGATGCTACTGTAACTGTAAATAAGATTGTGAGTACGCTTGGAAGTAGTCGCTTCATGAGGTTTCCGAAATACTGAAACGGTGATATGTAACCTAGTTTGTTAACCTTCGAAATAATAGAAGTGGTTATAAGGAAACCTGATATGACGAAGAAGACGTCTACACCGCCTGATACACGACCGAGCCAGATGTGATAAATGGCGACCAACATCGCTGCGACAATTCGTACCCCTTCAATCTCTGGTCTAAATTTTCTTTCAACATCAATATGTATGTCTCTATCTGTTATATTGATACCTCCCAGAATATCGTATCATAAATAAAAAAATCTTAATATCTTTAAAGATATTAAGATTCCAGACTGTCGACAAAGTCCTACGGACTTGTCGGCATTTTTTATTTTTCAATATTTTACATAACAACCTGTTTGCCCATTTCTAGTATAATAATAGTAATAAGATATTGAGGTGATAGTATGCTAAATAAATCTTCCAATAACAGAGAACAATTTGAAATGATTTCAATATCTCAGTTAGTTCCTGATGATCACTTGTTACGTAAAGTTGAAAAAGTCTTAGATCTTAACTTTGTTTATGATTTAGTGAAAGATAAATACTGCTTAGATAATGGCAGACCTTCTATAGACCCTGTAATTCTAGTAAAAATCCTTCTAATTCAAAAATTATTCGGTATTAAATCTATGAGACAAACTATAAAAGAAATTCACACTAATGTAGCGTACCGATGGTACTTAGGTTATGGATTCTTTGATAAAGTCCCTCATTTCGGTACTTTTAGCAAAAACTATACCCGCCGATTTTATGATAATAAGGTATTTGAAGAAATCTTCCAACACATCTTAGAAATTGCTTTTGAAAATGATCTTATTAATACCGAGCAAATTTTTATCGATTCAACTCATATTAAAGCCAATGCCAATAAAAATAAATATATTAAGAAAGTTGTTCAAATTGAAGCCAAAGCATACCAAAAAGAATTGGATGATGAAGTAAATCTTCTAAGAAAAGCCGATGGAAAAAAGCCTATAAAAAAGAAAAAGGAAGTGAAAACTAAATATATAAAAGAAAGTAAAACTGATCCAGAGTCTGGTTATTATGTGAAGAGCGAGAGAGAAAAGCAATTTGCCTATTCGCTACATGCATGTGTCGATAGACACGGCTTCATTTTAGATTCACATGTCACTCCAGGAAATGTCCATGATAGTACACAATTGAAACCTATGATAGAAAGAATGGAGAAATTAGGTTTAAAGGCGAGATATGTAGCAGTTGATTCTGGTTATAAGACTCCAGCTAACGCACACTATCTTATTGAAAAATTAATGATACCCGTGATGCCGTATACTCGGCCAAAAGGAAAAGAAGGTTTCTTCAAAAATCGCGATTTCATCTACGATGAATATTATGATAGTTATATTTGTCCTAATGATGAGTTTTTAACTTACAAAAGAACTATGCCCACTGGACACAGACTATATATGTCAAGTTCTGACACATGTCGTGAATGCCCATTATTGAGTAAATGTACCGAAAATAAACAGTTTCAAAAACAAATCCAAAGGCATGTATGGCAAGATGATTTGGATATAGTTGAAGACTTAAGGTTTATGGATTCAATTAAAAAAATATATAAAATGAGAAGCCAAACAATAGAAAGACGATTTGGTGATGCTAAAGAGCAACATGGTATGAGATGGACACGTTTTCGAGGTTTAGGAAAGGTGACAATGGATACGATGTTTACTTGTGCTGCGATGAATTTGAAAAAAGTAGCTACGTGGCTTACATAAGAGTCCGTGAGGACTTCTATTTTAAAGAATTTTATACATATTTTCGAAAAAATCATAAAAAAACAAACTACCGTTACACTTTTTATATGCTATAACGATAGTTTGTCTACAGTCTGAAATCTTAATATCTTTAAAGATATTAAGATTCATCAGGAAGTACGGAAACGGAGGGATTCGAACCCTCGCGCCGCTCTCGCGACCTACACCCTTAGCAGGGGCGCCTCTTCAGCCAACTTGAGTACGTTTCCATGGCTCCACAGGTAGGACTCGAACCTACGACCGATCGGTTAACAGCCGATAGCTCTACCACTGAGCTACTGTGGAATAATTATTAATTTTTTCGAGCACAAGTATTATTATAACAATAGTATGGCATATTTCAAGGATTTTCTTAAAAAAATTAACGGAAAATTTACACTTCCATGATAAAATTCCCGTTAACTTTACAACTTGAATTAAATCTTCATATTATTAAGATTGTAAGATGGAATAATGCGTCAACGCTTCAAATAAATTGAGTTGTGATTTGGAGTAATCAATCGAGTTATCAGGATCGTTCTTCAATAATCTCGCATGTTTATCCATTAAATAGTAGTAATAGATACAGTTCATGTACTGATGTCTCATGCTATGATACGAAATATTAACATTGATTGATTCTAAATTTGAGAAGTAAACTTTGCATTTAGCCCCTTTTAATGGCTTAATGTCTTCGAGATAATGGATATTAATCCATGTGTTTTCAAATGAGCGGTCTGAATGTGTAGGAAAGAAATAAGTAGGAAATAATGGCGTTAATAAGATTGGGGTTTTGTTCGAAATTTCAGTGAGCCGTTTCGTCTGCATTTTACGACCTAGATATGTGTCACCATAAAATTTGCACGATCGTTCAATAATACGTCTCACTCTCGAATCAACGATTTCATGGTGCTTAGAGTAGCGCATCACTTCTGTTTGATGACTTGGTATATGCCCGATAAACACTGGCCGTACAACCATATCCCCACGCCGAATAATATAGCCCATGGGTATTCGCCCTCCTTTCGAAAAGACTCGAATATAAAAAGGTACAGCCACATACACCCTTTTATATTCTAATTTAATTTTATAATCAAATTAAATAAAGTCAAGCGAAACTTTTAGTGTTATATTACAACTTAAATATTCGAAATGTCAGAATATTCATTGATTTTAGAATATAGCGCTTGTATAATATCAATAAATAAAGAAAGGAGCTTTTGCTAATGAATCACGAAACCAATGTTAAATATAATACGCTAGAAACCTTTGTCACAACGATAAACGATTTAGGGGTTGAACTTATCATCGAAGCATCTTTAAAGGAAGTACGTAAGAAGCAATTACGTCAGCTTATCGATGACGCTTTAGTCGAAAAGAACGAGCAAGATTTCAATCGTTATACAAATGAATACAAGCAATTGGAGGCTACTCAAATTGGATAACTCATGCTCGATTTCCAAATTATAAAAGGTCTATTCACTGACGACTTACAAGTGAATAGACCTTAATTTATTATGATATCAATTCAATAATCTCGTCGCGATCGATATCCCCAAAGTAATGGTATAAATCATAAGACTGCCATGCTTGTTTAATATCTTGATATGAATGTGGCACTTCAATTAATGCTTCCTCAAGATCATTGACATCTTGTTCACCAAAGAAGTCACCAAATATCTTCGCATGTTTAATTTTACCTTTCTGTACATCAAGTTTCACTTGTAAAAAGCCCTTCTCAAACTTATGTGCACGCTCGAAATTGTATTTCGGATTCTTACCATAATTCCAATCCCAATTACGATACTTTTCATTACTTAAAGCTTCAATTTGAGCCCAATCTTCTTTCGTAAGCTGATACGTCTCAACTTCACGCTCGCCGAAAATCGTCTTGATAATGATTGCTTTGAAGTCATCGATTGTAATTGGTTCTTCTAGAAAATCTACAATATTCGCGACACGTTTTCGAACAGACTTAATCCCCTTAGATTTAATCTTCGCTGGGTTTACAGTTAACGCTCTTGAAACTTCATCAAGATTACTGTTTAACATTAAAGTCCCGTGACTAAACATACGTTTCTTTACCTTTACCATCGCATTACCAGATATCTTCTGATCGCCAACTTGAATATCATTGCGACCTGTAAGTTCCGCTTCTACACCAAGCTCATTCAATGCCGTTACAATAGGCTCTGTAAACTTCTTAAAGTTATGGAAGCTGTTACCATCATCATCTGTAATAAAACTAAAATTTAGATTACCGAAATCGTGATACACAGCGCCGCCACCTGAAATACGACGCACAACATCAATACCATGTTCTTTAATATATGCTTGATTAACCTCTTCAATCGTATTTTGGTTCTTACCAATTATAATTGATGGTCGGTTAATGTAGAACAAGAAATAGTCATGGTCACTTGGTAAATGTTTAAGCACGTATTCTTCCATAGCTAAATTTAGCGTTGGATCTGTTATATTTTCGTTATCGATGAATTTCATCTTGACCACTCCTTTATAAGTCTTACTTCTATTTATGACTCAAATCCCTTAAAAAAGCCAATTTTAAACATTCACATTTGACAAATCTTTAAAAATCTGATTTTAAGGTGTAAAAAAGACGGATTATAGTTTATTTACCAGAACTTTTTTAGTACAATATAGATTAGTTATAAATTTTAGGAGGACGCAAAATGACGATTGCAGAAGTTGGAAATATTGTAGAATTTTATGATGGTTTAAGAGGTCGTGTTGAAAAGATCAATGATAACTCAGTTATAGTAGACTTAACAATTATGGATAATTTCAATGATTTAGAGCTACCAGAGAAAACTGTAATTAATCATAAGCGTTATAAAATTGTAGAACAAGAAGGATAATTACATGAAGCACATCACAAAACCATTGATTTGGTTTATCGTAAGTTTTATCATTTTTCATATTATATTAATGTTGATGCACGGTGAACACAAAGTATATTGGTTCTTGTATACCGGCATCATGTTAATCGTTGGTATTAGTTACATTTTCTATCAACGTGATATTAACTCGAAACGCCTACTACCTTCAATTGGCGTCGGGTTTCTAGCAAGTATAGCGTTAATTCTATTACAAGTTATACTATCATTTATCACGAAATATTTGAGTTATAATTCACTTATCAAAACGTTAGCTTCTACTGGCGTCATTTATAAATGGCAACTTTTAATTACGCTATTATTTGCGATTCCATGTCATGAATTATACATGCGCACAGTACTTCAAAAGGAGCTTATCAAGATTATTCCAAACAAATGGATCATTATGGTCATTGTAGCCATAGCTTCAAGTTCATTATTCATCTATTTAGATAAATGGTGGCTTGTGCTATTTATCTTCGTGTCACAACTACTGTTAGCGTTTAGCTATCATTACACACGTCGCATTATCACAACAGTTATCGCTCAAGTTGTGTCCGTAATACTTATCCTGATGATCCATGGATTATAGTATGTCATTCACACGAAACTTTCTCTTTTTTGAAAAGCCATTTCAAATAAACAAATCTTAAAGCATTCAAATATGTCTTCTATTCATGAAAAGTCCTTGCGTTAAAATGATACATACGCAAGGGCTTCGTTTTATATCTAAAGCTTTAATTAAGGTACAAAGTTCATTCAGTGAGGTAATTATTATAGATAATACAATTCCTAAACAGCTGACTCCTAGACATTTATTAAACAAAGTAGCATTGCTACTTTGTAAGTCCAACTAACAAACTGAAGTTTGAGTTGGACTAAACAGGAAAGCAAGCTATTTAATGAAATTGGTTAATATCTTATAGGGCTTTTCAAAAAGGGGGACGCTACTCAACTTATATAAAGCATTCTGACTTAAGCGTTTCCTTAATTAACTCAGGCATTGACTTCTTGCCATGCTCATGAATCACATGGTCCTGGAATAAATGCGCGTAATTACGATAACAATAATCCGTCATACTGATACGGTAGTGATGATCCAGATTAATATTCTTCAGCGTCACGCGGTTAAACATCGGTTTATCGAGGTCGACATCATACGTTACGCCTTCGAAGAACGGAAATAGCGTCGTATCCATATGATTCAGCACAACCTTGCCTGCCTCGTTCTCTTCAATATGCGACACAGCATACTCAAGCATTGTTAGAATGCTCTGACCGCTAATCGTAATATCAAGCGGCTTATCAGGATGTGGATACGAATTATAAATATCCTCATTCGTAAGCTTACCTGACAGGCCCTTCACGTTTGAGTTTGCGACGTGAACGCATGTAATATTACGGTCGAATTGACGACGCATACTCTTATGAAGCAGCTGAATGAATGCATGCGACGATTTAAACAGGGCATCAAAGTCATCTACACTAAAGTTAATATGATTCATCGTGACATATTCCTGAGACCAGTGGCGAACCGCTTTACGATCAAAGTACGTTAGGTCCAACAACGTTTCGTCCTCTTCATACGCATTTAAATCGACAATTTTCGGCTTTACTTCAACGAGTTCAATTGAATTCGTACGTTTCTTAAATAGGATTTCGACGTGAATAAGATGTTCGGCATTCTGACCCGCTTGTACATAAACAGTGCCTTGGTCTTCACCAATCGTTGTTTCGTGTTGATTGCCGGTGATAATCAAGTCGATAACACCTATTTGATGCATGAGCTTCTCAGCTTCGTTAATCTTACGTTCGCGCTCCGTGTCGTGTCGACGCATCTTATATAGGCCACCGTGATACAAGACAATCATGTAATCCGGTTCTTCTTTCTCATGAATATAGCGTAACCATTGCTTCGCGATAAACATCGTCTTCTCAATCTTAACGTCTTCCACCATTTCGGCATATTCTTTCTCCATTAAACCATCAGACGTTAAGCCAACTATAGCGACCTTAATGCCGTCAAAATTTTTAATCGTATAAGGTGTCGAGAAGTATGGTTCTTTCGTTACGCGATATTCAATATTCGCAGACAACCAAGGAAAGCGTGATAACGCAACAGAACGATTTAAATATGTAAGCCCGAATTTAAATTCCTTAGCACTAATGCCACTTGCATCGTACTCAAGCGCGTTCATCAACTTAATCATCGGGTGTCTCTTATAAGGCTTCACAATGGCATAGTAGAATGCAGTTAACGTACCAGCTAAACTACCCCCGCTATCGAGTAATAACACATTGCGATTGTGGTGTCTCACTTCTTTCACGTAAGTGCCAGCTCTATAGATATTTGAACCAAATTCCCCATTCAGTACGTGACTATGTATATCCGATGTCGCTAAAACGTTCACTTTAACATACTCATTTAAATTCACGTCAAATCCCCCTTTCATAACATTTTAACATGGGCACATGATTCAAGTACACGAGACCTATCTTACTTTTTGAAAAGCCCTATCCAAGCACGATCAGTTGATGGCAAGATGTTAATTCAAGCGAGGACTTTCGAAAATTTATCCTCGTTCACCTCATAAAAAAAAGCGCTCTTAAAGTTAAAATCAACTTTAAGAGACGCTTCAACGTCATCAAATAGCTTAACCAATTTGAATGCGTTCTTTCGGATAATGGAATTTATCTGCTTCTCTATGACCACTCAACATAATAATAAATGCGATTAAGCCTACACGACCGATAAGCATTAGTATCATCAGAATGGCTTTAGAACCGTTCTCTAAATCAGGTGTGATACCCATCGATAAACCACATGTACCGAAGGCCGACATCACTTCAAAGAATACTTTGATTAAGTCATGTTCTTGACCTTCCATTGCCATAATTAAAAATACGCTTGTGAACGTTAAGATAATCGCTACAGTTACCACTGCGAATGAACGTAATACGTCCGTGCCGTAAATTTCACGATTAAACACTTTAATCGATAAGTTATCTGTATTCGTACGATAGTTAATTAAGAATAAAATCAGTATCGCGAACGTAGTTGTTCGAATACCCCCACCTACTGAGTTAGGTGAAGAACCGATAAACATAAGACCACTCATAAACATATTCGTTGCTTCTGAGAAATGGTTTTGATCAATCGTTTGTAAACCAGCACTACGCGATGTCGTAGATTGGAATAAAGCATAGAATAATGACTTATGCCATGACATACCACTAAAGGCATGATTATGTTCGACGATCAAGATGACGAGCGTTCCTAATACAAACAGAATCAGATACGTTATCGTCGTGACTTTTGCGAAAAGAGAGAACCTAAAATTAGGCACTTTGTTCTTGATATAAGCTTTAATCTCCATAAGTACTGGGAAACCAATAGACCCGAGTATGATTAAGAACATCACGATAGTTTGAACGAAGTAATCATTCGAATATGGTACAAGTGAATTTCCTGTGATATCTAAACCACCGTTTGTTGTCGCTGAGATAGATACGAAGATGCCTTGTATAATCGCTTCTTTAAGATCTGGCTTATCCATATAGAAATAAAATGTTAATAAGCTCGCACCTACTGCCTCGATAATTAATATCGCTCTTACAATTTCAATAATCAGCTTGACTGTACCACTCATGATATTTCGATTATTATCAAGCATGATTAGTTGTCGCTCTCTGATACCGATATGTTTACCAAGTAACACCCATAGAATCGTACCGATAGCCATAACACCGATACCACCAATGTTTAAGATGATTAGTATAATGAAATGGCCGAAAGTTGAATATGTATCTAATATCGTAACTGGGGTGAGCCCGGTCACACTAATACCTGATACCGCAACAAACAATGTATCGATAGGATCTACCTTGACGCCAGGTTTATGGACGAAAGGTAAATTCAGCATGAGAAATGCGATAATAATAGCGAATATATAGAATAATACAATACCTTGCTGAGGCGTCATTTTTCGAAAGAATTGTTTAATTACTGGCAAGCGTGTCACCTCAACCTATTTAAATTTAAGGTTAATATTTTTTTCATTACCTTCCCTTATTACTAATACTTTAACAGATTTTTTCTTATTTTTGTGTGCAAATAATAATTGTTTATATTTCAAACTATTTTGAACGCGTTGATCATCGACCTTAACAATAACATCGTTGACTTTTAAGCCCGCTTCGTCACCGGGTTCGCCTGCTTTGACATCACGTATGATGACGCCGTGTGTCATATTTTTAGACAGTTTTAATTTTTCCTTTTCAGAAGGTGCGAGTTCTACGACGTTCTGTAATTGTATACCCGTATTCGGATATTTTACGTCTTCACCCTCCTCAAGGTGCTTAGCAACTTCTAACGCGTGCTCGATTGGTATCGCGAATGACATCCCTTCAACATTTGGCATCGTGACCTTTACGGTGGAAATACCGATAAGCTTACCAGATTGGTCGACAACTGCCCCACCAGAGTTACCTGGGTTTACTGCCGCGTCCACTTGAAAGGCGTTTAATAAGACATCATACGTTTGATCTTTATCAACATCAAGAGGTACGTCACGATTAAGCCCTGAAATGATACCTTCTGAAACAGAACGATTGAAGTCCTGACCTAATGGATTTCCGATTACAAGAATTGGTTCAGCGAGTACAGGATGGTTCTTCGTATCCGCATCGATAACCGTTAACGCATCCGTTTGTTCGATACGTACAACCGCTAAATCTTGATTCGCATCAACCCCAAGAACGCGACCTTTAACTTGCTCATTACCATAGCGTACTTGAACATCCTTCGCTTTACCAACTACATGCGAATTTGTCAGCACATAAAAAAAGCCGTCTACTTCTTTGTAGACGACTCCAGAACCAATTTCATTGTTAGGACTTACTGTAGGTGCTCCGTTATCTTGACCAAGTTGTTCTACAGTAACGACTGAGTGAATGGCTTTATTCGCAACTTCCATTGATTTTGTGACATGTTTATTGGTACTGATTTGATTTTTGTTATCTTTTAAGGACGTTTGTACATCCGGCTTCGTTTCTTTATCTTTGACGCTTTGAAAGATTGAGAAAATCAATAATAATACTAATAATGCTGCGGCAATGACTAATAATTTACCCCAATGCTTCTTAATAAAGTCTAAAACTTTATCAATGAAATCTTGATGATGTTTTTTATCTGTATCATAAGATGTTGGATGATCTTTAGTTTCATGTGCTTCATTGTCTAAACCTTGTTGATGGTTGTTATGCGCTTTTGTCTCTTCTACTTGTTGTTCTTTCTCTCGATTATATTCTTCAACGATAGATGAATTCGCTGTTTGATTACGTAACCCGTTTCGATGGTGAATACGTTTATGCTTTCGTTTACCATCTTTATGTTCATCATGTGTAAGCTTTTCAACGCGTGCTTTTTGTAAGTTATCCTTCACACGCTCTTCATTATTTCGTATTTGAGCTTGTTCTTTTTGTTTTTGAATTTGATGTTGTTCTTGCTCTTCTTTAATACGCGCTTCACGTTCTTCATTATGAAAGAACTCTCGACGTTTTCTGCGGTATCGAGATTTAGGAATTGTTTGTTTATCCTTTTTATCCATCACGTACCCTCCTATTCAATTAATCCTTACGTCTATTATGCCATATCATTATAAAAATTTCTTGTTAATATACAAATCGTTCACAACAAATTGGCACCTCTTTTTAGCGTACCCTTTTATAAGATTATAATGATATCTATGAATGATTTTTTGCCCTGTTTAGAGGCACTTTTATTTAAGTATCCCCTTCTTGAAAAGCCCTTTAGAAAATTCATCGTATTAAAATAACTTAATTTTTTTAAACAGCTGACTCAGAGGGCGGGGCCCCGGCAAAGAAATTTGCGCTAGCAAATTAACAAGCTAAGGAAGCCGGGGCTTAAGCGTGGTACAAAGTAGCATTGCTACTTTGTAAGTCCAACTAACAAACTGAAAGTTTGAGTTGGGCTTTAGAGACTACAGGCTCCAGCCACGCCCCAGGAAAGCATGCTGTTTAGGAAATTAAAATGTAACTAAACCTACTGCATATAAAAAGAACTTCTGAACTCAGGTAAATCATATACTTTTCAATGAAGATTATAAATGGCTTTTAAAGAAACTATCACGATAGGGCTTTTGACAAAGAAAAAAAGAGACAATGCTAAACATTGCCTCTTTAAGCGCTTTAAGAATTGGATTTCTTCTTGTTTTTAGCAACTGATGTGAACCAACCAATTGCAACAAGTCCAAGCATAACTGCCCAGAAGATGATTTGCCATAATGTAGAGTGTGGGAATTCGTGTGGAATAATGCCAACTTGCTCGTGTGCGAGAACAAGTAATACAAGCTTAATTCCGACCCAACCTACGATTGCGAAGGCAGCACCTTCAAGTCCTGGATATTTCTTGAGGATATTAACAAACCATGATGCAGCGAAACGCATTAAGATAACACCAATCATACCTGCAACGAACATAACACCAAATTGACCAGCGTCCATACCACCTAGTTTGAAACCAAGTTCTGGTAATGTTTTAGCGATAGCCATTGCAGCTAAGATAGAGTCGATTGCGAATGCGATGTCGGCAAATTCGACTTTAAGTACTGTAAGCCAGAACTCTTTGTTGCTGACTTTCTTCTCGTTACCATCTGCGTCGTAATGTTCTGATTCATCATCGTCAACTTGTTGCTCGTCGTGACCATGGTCTTTAGCTTTAAAGAAATCATAGAGATTCTTAATAGACATAAAGATAAGATACGCAGCACCAAGTGCTTGAATCCACCAGAATTTAACTAAGATACTGATTGCGAATAGTGATAAGAATCTAAATATAAATGCACCAATCAAACCATAGAACAGTGCTTTCTTACGTTGTGTTGGCGGTAAATGTTTAACCATTACAGCCATAACTACAGCGTTATCAGCTGCAAGTAAACCTTCTAAAAATACTAACACGAGTATTACCCAACCATAGGATAACAGTAAACTCGGATCCATAATTCCAACTCCTTAAAAGTAGATGACATAATTAAAGAGACCCATGCTAAATCATAGCAAAGGTCTCACTTAACATGAATATATGTCCGCTTTACCGGAAGTTTGACTTCGTAATGACGATAAAGCGTTATAGTGTATGGTTATGTACACTATACAAGTTACTCCCCCTTGACGTTCGCGTCATAGGTATTCAATTATGTTGATTATATTATACCCATATATCGAGATTTAAACAAAAAATTTCGATTTCACAACATAATTTTGATCGTTACAGAAGACTATATAATTTGATGTCTGGGAATTTTTCTTCAAACCATCTTGTCGCAAAATCATTTTCAAATAAGAAGACTAAGTTATCATAGCGGTCTTTAACGAGAATTGAACGACTTGAACTCATCTTATCCGTTACATCTTCCTCGTTCTCAATCCAACGCGCAATCTTCTTACCAACCGGTTCCATCACAACATCAACGTTATATTCGTTGTTCATACGATGTTCGAAGACTTCAAATTGTAATTGCCCCACTGCACCTAGAATAACTTGGTTCGTGTGTAGTGTTTTATAATACTGAATCGCACCTTCTTGAACGAGCTGTTCAATACCTTTATGGAAGTGCTTTTGCTTCATAACGTTCTTCGCCGACACCTTCATGAAAAGCTCTGGCGTAAACTGAGGTAAATCTAAGAATTCAAATTTCTGATTAGATCCCACTAACGTATCGCCGATTTGATAGTTACCTGTATCGTATAATCCGATGATATCGCCTGATACGGCTTGGTTAACCGTTTCTTTATCATCAGCCATAAATGATGTAGAGCGTGTTATCTTTTGCTTCTTCTTCGTACGTTGTAACGTCACGTTCATACCGCGTTCAAAGGCACCACTGACAACACGCATAAATGCGATTCTATCGCGGTGTTTCGGGTCCATGTTAGCTTGAATTTTAAAGATAAAGCCTGAGAAGTCTGTATCGAAAGGACTCACTTCAACTTCTTCTTTCGTTTGTCTAGGGTGCGGCATTGGTGCGTGATCGACATACGCATTTAAGAAGTTTTGAACACCAAAGTTTGCGAGCGCAGAACCAAAGAATACTGGCGTGAGCTCACCTTTTAGAAGCGCTTCTTCATCAAAGTCTTCACCCGCTTCAGATACAAGCATCAGTTCTTCTATCGCTTGAGCAAAAGCCGTGTCGTCTTTAATGTCATGATCTTCTTCTAATTCATAATCCTCATTTAAATGTAGAATATTGTCTTCATCGCGGAATGGCTCAATGGTCTTTTCATTACGGTCAATGATACCAAAGAAGTTTTGACCCATACCGATTGGCCAGTTCATTGGATACGTATCGATATTTAATGTTTCTTCAATTTCATCAAGTAATTCGAACGGTTCCTTACCGACACGGTCCAATTTGTTGATAAACGTGAAGATTGGAATGCCTCGCATCTTACAAACTTTGAATAGTTTTAACGTTTGAGGCTCGATACCTTTCGCACAGTCGATAACCATCACGGCACTATCGACAGCCATAAGCGTACGGTACGTATCTTCAGAGAAGTCTTCGTGTCCTGGTGTATCTAAGATATTGATTTTATAGTCGTCATAATCAAATTGCATCACGGAACTCGTTACAGAGATACCACGTTCTTGTTCAACTTTCATCCAATCACTTGTCGCGAATTTCCCAGTTTTTTTACCCTTTACAGTACCTGCTTCTCGGATGGCACCACTGAAAAAGAGTAACTTCTCAGTAAGCGTCGTCTTACCGGCATCGGGGTGGGAAATAATCGCAAATGTTTTACGAGATTGTACTTCTTCCTTTAAGTTCATTAAATTGCTCCTATCTATTCGTTCTACATCCTATAAATATACCACTTATACTTCTTGTAACCAATGCGTAATTCGTAATGCTAAGACTTCAGCTTCTTCTTCATCCACCACATTGAAAAGATGCATCACTAAGTGTTCGGTTAATGCTTCACCGTATAAGTCTTCATTGATTTGAAGTGACCAGTATAAGTCAGGAATGGATACAACAAAGAATCCTTCTTTTTTATTTTCATAAATGAACACGCGCGCTGAATAGTTCTCGCTTGTACTTTGTCTAATCTTCAACAGGGCCACCTCCATATTTCTGATAAGCAGCTTCTAAGCCGATTAAGTCGTCACGATGTGGCACTTTAACATGACCTGGCATGATTTGATAAGGTTCACGGCCTTTTGAAGCAAGGACCACAGTATCGCCTGGTTCTGAAACTTCAATTGCGTGACGGATACCCTCTGCACGGTCTGTAAATTCGACATAATTATCGTGTGTCGCACCCTTCGCAAGTTCTGACGTTAATTTCTTAGGATCGTCATTAGCTGGGTTATCAGGCGTATAAATAACGTAATCCGCTTCACAAGCGACGCGTCCCATTTCAGGCGTCTTCGTCATGTCGCGCTCGCCTGCCATACCGATTAAGAAGATCATCTTACCTTTAACAAATGGTTTAACAGCTTCAATGAGTTTCTTCATACCGTCAGCTGTGTGGGCGTAGTCGATGATAAGGTCGATTGGTAATTCTGGATCTAGGACTTCAAGTCGCCCTTCAACAGGTTCTAACTGTGATACGACCTCAACGATTTCTTCCATTGTCGCACCTTTACACCATACACCAAGCATAGCTGCCATAATGTTTGAGATATTGAAACGTCCAACGTATGGTGATTGAACTTGGTACGTACCAAATGGTGTTTCGAAATCAAACGTTACACCTTGTAGTGATTCGTTGATGTTCGTTGCTTTAAATGATGCCTCGTTATCAACCGCGTATGTTAACACCTCGAATGGAGTGACTGTTGCGAGTTCTTTTGAAAATGGGTCATCATTATTTAATATAGCGTATTTATCCTTAGATAAGTCTTGTCCAAGCTGGCTAAATAATAATGATTTCGCGTGACCATAGTTCGCCATCGTGCCATGGAAATCAAGATGATCTTGCGTTAAGTTTGAAAATATCGCAACATCAAATTCGACACCACTTAAACGTCCTAAGCTTAATCCGTGACTCGAAACTTCTAACGTCATTGCTTTTGCACCTTTATCAACTGCTTCTTGCATCTTCTTCGTTAGAACGACGGTTTCAGGCGTTGTATTCTCACCTTTCGTCTTTGTTTCATTAATTTGAAAGCCGTTTGTTCCTAAATATGCACTGCCATGACCAAGCTTTCTATAGATATGATGAATCATTGTAGCAATTGATGTTTTTCCATTTGTACCTGTTACACCAATTGTTGTGAGTTTATGACTTGGGTAGTCGTATAATTTATGTATGAGATGACTTGCTACATTTAACGTGTTCGGTACAATAACTTGCGTCACGTCTCCATTTAATTCTTGTTTACGATTTACGACGATAACTTCGCAACCTTTATCTACCACATCTTGGCAAAATTTGTGACTGTCTACTGTATAACCTTTAGAAGCAACAAAAATACTGCCCGCTTCAGCAGTTCTTGAATCAGTCGTAATATCTGTAATGTCTCTATCTAAATGACCTTCAACTTGCTTGATTTTAATCGTTTCAAATAACGTATCGGCTTTCATCTCAATCGCTCCTTTATATACAATATAACTATTATACATGATTACTTATAATTTTAAAAAAAGACTATTGAGACTTCAATAATTTAACAATTTATCGAAAGTGGCACATAAATATTTTAAAATTGCTTTCATGAGCGATAAAATTGGGTAAAGCCTTAACGTAGGAACGAATTTGCCTTCTTGTTCTTTTCCTCATAGGCCATAAGATGTATTGAGAATTAATGAATTTAAAGTTAATATAAAGTTAATATTGTGTTATGATTTTGTAATAACTCTAAATTCCCCTTTAAAATATAATATCAAATAAGTTAAACTAAGCTTGAAATAAAAAATACATGGAGGGTGGCTTCTTATGGTTACTCAAAACAAAAAAATTCTGATTATCACTGGATCGTTTGGTAATGGACATTTGCAAGTTACAAATAGCATTGTCGAACAATTAAACACATTAAATCTAGATCATCTTTCTGTGATAGAACACGACTTATTTTTAGAAGCTCACCCGATACTCACTTCGATGTTAAAAAAATGGTACATCAATAGTTTTAAATACTTCAGAAATATGTACAAAATGTTTTATTATAGTCGTCCGGATGCGGTAAATAGCTGTTTCTACAAATACTACGGCTTAAATAAACTTTTAAACCTTCTTATGAAAGAAAAGCCTGACTTAATACTTTTAACTTTCCCAACACCAGTTATTTCAGTATTAATGGAACAGTTTAATATTAATATTCCTATCGCGACGGTTATTACGGACTATCGTCTACATAAGAACTGGGTGACACCAGATATTGAGCGCTATTATGTAGCGACTAAAGAACTTAAAGAAGAATTCCATCAAGTTGGTATTCCGCAAGATAACATTAAAGTTACAGGTATTCCTATTTCTGAAAAGTTCGAACAAGATATTGATACGCGTCAATGGTTAAAAGACCATAAGTTAGACCCAGATCGTGAGACAGTATTGATGTCTGCCGGGGCTTTTGGCGTATCAAAAGGTTTCGATGAAATGATTACTTCTATCCTAAGAGATAGTGAAAACTCTCAAGTGGTGATGATTTGCGGTAACAATAAAGAACTTAAGCGTTCTCTACGCGCTTCATTTGCGGGTTGCCACCGTGTCTTAATCTTAGGTTTCACGAAGCATATGAATGAGTGGATGGCTTCGAGTAATCTGATGATTACTAAACCAGGTGGTATCACGATTTCAGAAGCGTTAACACGTAAGTTACCACTCATTTTCCTAAATCCAGCGCCAGGGCAAGAACTTGAAAATGCGTACTACTTCACGGATAAAGGGTACGGCAAAATTGCTCAAACGCCTAAAGAGGCTATTGACATCGTGACATACTTAACGAACCATCCTAAACAATTAGCTCAAATGACAGATAAAATGGCTGAAAATCGTATCTCTTACCCAACGCAACGTTTATGTAATGATTTATTATCTTTGTTAAGTAAATCATCACAACATGATGAAATGTATGGAAAGGTTCCGCTTTATGCCAAAATCTTACTCAAGTAATTCCGGTAACAAAATTTTAAATCGTAATTTTGTAATACTTCTGATTATTTTGTTCTTAATGGAATTAGCACGCGGTATGTATGTGTTAAGTTATTTATCGCTGTTGCCGAACTACGCTAAGATTTCAATTGGTTTAACGGCAACTGCAATATCATTACATTTTATCGCTGATGCGATTACGAATTTTGTGATTGGCTTTATCCTAAAACGTGTAGGTCCTAAATGGGTATTAACGATAGGATTTGCACTTGCATTCTTAAGTTTATTCTTAGTCATTTGGTTCCCTACTTCTCCTGTTGTATTGATTATCAGTGCATTAATTCTAGGGATTGCCGTTAGTCCTATTTGGGTTATCATGCTTGCTAGTGTGAACGAGGAAAGCCGTGGTAAGCAAATGGGCTATGTATATTTCGGATGGTTAGCTGGTTTAATGATTGGTATGATTTCAATGAACTTACTGTTTAAAGTTAAACCGCTTGGCTTTAATTTCTTAATGCCACTTTGTGTACTCATTTCATGGGTGCTCTATTACTTCGTAACTGTTAAGTTAACGGATTATAATACGAAGAAAGTTGGCGAGCAGCTTAAACAAATCTTTGAAGTTACGAAACGTCATTTAATTTTATTTCCTGGTATTGTCTTACAAGGTGTTGCGATTAGCGCATTAATTCCGATTTTACCTAAGTATGCGAAGGAAGTTATGAAAGTTTCGACTTTAGAGTACACGCTAGCGCTTATTATAGGTGGTATTGGCTGTACGTTCTCAATGTTAGTACTTTCTAAAATTATCGATAATAATAGTCGTAAGTTTATGTACTTGGTTATCTTTATCGGTTTCTTAATCTACGGTAGTAGTATTTTAAGTCTATCGTTCTTATCAAATGTTATTATCGCAGGAATCTTAGCCTTATTTATTGGTTTAGTTTACGGGTTCTTATTACCTGCTTGGAATACATTTATGGCAAGTTTCATTTTATCTCACGAACAAGAAGAAACATGGGGCGTATTCAACAGTCTTCAAGGTATCGGTGCTATGATTGGACCTATGGTAGGCGGTTGGATTACGGAATTCACGCACAACGTGATGTTCGCCTTTTACTTCGCTGGATTTACGATCTTGTTCTTAGCCGTATTCTACGGTTCATATTTCATGAAGCAGATATGGGGTTCTAAAGAAGCTTCGTAAAATTTTATAATTTTTTAAATGAGGGTCACCATCGAAAGCTGACATGGCTTTTCGATGGTGTTCTTTTTTTGGGGAATTTGAGGTATGGATTGATGGTGGCTGTCGGCGGTGGTTAGTTTCAGGGATAGTGGGATCTTGGATTAGGTTGTTGTATGACGACAGTTAATCAATTTGATGTGGTTACGGTAAATCGTCTCTCGTTATAGTTATGTATAAAAGCGGCCTGTGTGGTATAGTGAATGTGAGAAAATCATAATTTGGTTTCGCCGAGGTAGATTACCTAGGGTAGTTGGCGATTATCACGTTTTCGATTTCTTGATAAACTGAAGCCCTCTGATTATCACGTTTTCAGTTTCTTGATAAACTAAAGCCCTTTGGTTATCACGTTTTCAGTTTCTTGATAAACTAAAGCCCTTTGGTTATCACGTTTTCGATTTCTTGATAAACAAACACTCTCTGGTTATCACGTTTGTGATTTCTTGATAAACTGATGCCCTTTGGTTATCACGTTTTCGATTTCTTGATAAACTGAAGCTCTCTGATTATCACGTTTTCACTTTCTTGATAAACTGATGCCCTTTGGTTATCACGTTTTCGATTTCTTGATAAACTGAAGCCCTCTGATTATCACGTCTTCACTTTCTTGATAAACTAAAGCCCTTTCGTTATCACGTTTTCGATTTCTTGATAAACAAACACCCTCTGGTTATCACGTTTTCGATTTCTTGATAAACTAAAGCCCTTTGGTTATCACGTTTTCGATTTCTTGATAAACTAAAGCCCTTTCGTTATCACGTTTTCACTTTCTTGATAAACAAACACCCTCTGGTTATCACGTTTTCGATTTCTTGATAAACTGAAGCCTTTGGTTATCACGTTTTCACTTTCTTGATAAACTGAAGCCCTCTGATTATCACGTTTTCACTTTCTTGATAAATTAGCACTACCCTGTGACGTTTATGATCGATAATTACTACTGCATCTCCCTCATCAAGACCTATTATTCGAGCCACCGATACAATTAACCTCAACTGACATAGATTCTAAAGGTCTTTTCAAGAATTAAGATAAGTTCATACTAGAGTCTAATAGTTTCTGCCACCCCCCCCCTTCAATTAACCAGACTAATCCGGCCCAAATTCGTTCTTAGTGTATACGACTAAGTCATCACCTAACCAAAACCTCAAAATCCCTCATCCAGCCAAACCTAAAAAAGCCCATTCAACCGAAGTCGAATGGACTGTATATGCAAACAAAGTATGGGATGAACGTACCCAACAGCTTATGCAATTGGAAGACGTCTCATCAAGTGATTAGTTTAATTTAAATGTTTCTTGTTCAACCCATTTTTCTTTTTCGTCGTCGTAACGCATTAAAGAAAGTTGGTCGATTGTTTCTTTGTGTTCCACGCCAGCTAATTTAACTTGGCCGTAAATATCTTCGAACTCTTGGCTAGATAAACCTTGAGCGATTGTGAAGTGTGGAACAAATGGGTGTTCTGGTTTACCAAAGAAGCTACCATCGTTAAATTCGTTGAATAGTTCTTCTAATACATCTGTCTTATCAACTTTGAAGTAAATAACGTTAGTTGTAGGTGCGAAGCTTGAAGCTTTTGTAACGTGAATTTCAACAGGCTTTTTGTCTTGAAGTTTTGATTCAATGTCGCCTTTGATTTTATCAAGCTCGTCTTCAGATGCTTCGAATTCACCTTTAATCGTGATATGTGGTGCAATTAAAGCAAAATGAGTATCATAACGTTTACGGTATGCGTTTACTTCATCTTGCAATTCTTTTGATGGAATTAATGCTAAACCTAATTTCATTGATATTCCTCCTTTGTTTATCCCTATGTACAATTATAACAAAATTTCTGAAAATTAGTTAGTTAAAAAGTACATTAATAATTCATCAATTTTATTTTTCCAAGTTTTCCAATTGTGACCACCATCGAGTTCTTCGTAGTGATACGTCATATCGGTTTGATTGATAAGGTCTTTTAAATGACGGTTCGGTGTGAGGAAATTAGCAGGTTTACCGTTCGTAGGTAATTTGAAATCCTCTTCTTCAAGACCTATCGTATGCCAAACGTTAAGCTCGCTTTTGAACTGACAACGGTCTAATAATGTTTCGACAACTTCATCAGAATGTGGACTCATCATGCCAACCTGACTGAATACGCGCGGATAAGACAGTCCTGTTAAGAATGCGATACTGCCTGCTAAGCTATCACCTAGTAATAGACGCGCATTCCCGACTTTGTATGTTGGGAAGTTTGAATCTATGAAAGGCAATAACTCATTCGCTACCGCTTGAACAGTTTTAGAAGCGCGCTCGCCTTGCGGATGGAATTCTTCACGTCTTTTCTGAACGCTTTCGTAATGAAAGCCTATGAATATGGCACGTGAAACTTTGTCTTCTTGTCTTAGCTTTTCATAAGATCGATGAATTTGACCGAACTGGAAGAAGTCTCGGCCGTCGAAACAAATAACAACTTTACTCTTAAATAAATCACTATAGTCTTTCGGGAGATAAATCGATAGTGTTACTTCTCTATCTAATATCTCACTTTGAAAAGGCACTCTAGTGATTTCGCCTACTTTTAAATCTTCTAACACAATAATGCGCCCCCTAATACTGTTAACCCCATTGTATCAAGAGACGCACTAAATTTTAAGCTTAATGCTATTTATTCAATTTAAGATTGATTTTCTTCAAATTTTTCTTTTCGTAAACGCTCTGGGTAATCTTTTAACCAGAATGTCGCGTTTGGTAATTCATTTGGATCAGGTTTATAAATGGCATAGCGACCTGAACCTTTGGCTTTCTTTTGTTGCTCGTAGTCTTTTAAAGCATTCATAGCTGGCTTAAAGAGGATCCAAATTGCTATGATGTTTAACCACGCCATTAAACCTACTCCTAAGTCACCCATGCTCCATGCTAAGTCTGCTGAGTTAATTGCACCATATACCGTAGCAAGGATTAATACTACTCGAGCTACGTTGAAGCAAATCTTCGTGAAGCCTTTGTTACGATTTTGTGTAAGGTAAGACACGTTTGTCTCGGCAATATAGTAATACGCTAAGATTGTTGTGAAAGCAAAGAAGAATAACGCAATGGCAATAAAGTATGAACCGAAACCTGAGAATGCTGGATCGAATTGATAATTATCGCCTTTTAATGCTTTATCAATACCTGCTTGAACATACATGGCTGTACCTGAGTAGTCTTTAGAACCGTCAGCTGCTTGCATGTATACGTCGCCTTCTTTGATTAAGCCTGGTGCCCCGCCTTTATCTGTGCTACCGTCAGTCGTGTTGTATGTACCTGAGATAAGGATAATTAAAGCTGTCGCAGTACATACGAATAATGTATCTACGTAAACTGAGAAACTTTGAACTAAACCTTGTTTAGCTGGGTGTGAAACTTCTGCAGCAGCTGCTGCGTGAGGGCCCGTACCTTGACCAGCCTCGTTAGAGTATAAACCACGTTTTACACCGATTTCGATCATTGCACCGATGATACCACCAAAAGCTTGTTCCATACCGAATGCTGATTTAAAGATTAAAGCAAACATAGCTGGAACTTCTTGGATATGCATCACTAAGATAACAACCGCTAATAAGATGTACAGAATCGCCATAAATGGAACAATTGCTGTTGCAACATTCGCTATCCATTTAACCCCACCGAAAATAACAAGACCTAAAATAATTGCGAGTACAATAGCAATAACGTAAGTCGGAATACCGAATGCATTTTTCATAGAGTTCGCAATCGCATTAGATTGGATACCTGGTAATAAGAAGCTAAGTGATAGAACCGTTACAACCGCGAACACGATACCATAGATTTTACCGACTTTACCTTTGATACCTGCTTCTATGTAATAAGCTGGTCCCCCACGGTATTCACCTTTATCTTCCTTCTTAAATATTTGACCGAGTGTAGATTCAATGAACGCTGTACTCGCGCCTAAAAACGCTGTAACCCACATCCAAAATACGGCACCTGGACCACCGATGAAGATAGCCGTTGATACACCGACGATATTACCTGTACCTACACGACCTGCTAAAGATAAAGCAATCGCTTGGAAACTCGAGATACCCGTAGGTGACTTTTCACCCTGGAACATTAAACGAATCATTTCTTTAAAATGACGAACTTGTACAAACCTTAACATTAATGAAAATAAAATACCTGTTATTAACAGACCATAAACTAACGGTTTACTCCAAATGATGTCGAGTAAACTGTTGACCACATTTTCAAGCATTAGCATTCCCCCTAAATAACCTCACTTAAAGATTATTAATTTTCTGATAATTCTCATTATTCAGTATACACATTTAATTTGTTCCGTGCAATGTAATTTTTATTAAAATTAATAGAGTATCAAATGTTTTGAAACAATGTAAATTTGTGATATGAGTTTCTTCGAATCGCTTTAATTCTTTTCGTAATGGGGTATATGATTTATAATGAATGAAATTACATATATAGGAGGATTGTAGTATGGTAAACAAAGTATGGTTCCGTACAGGCATAATGTTACTCATCCTGTTCCTACTTATTAAACTGTTTATGCAGATTCAATCTGTATTCATGCCTGTGGTCATCATCATTCAATCTGTACTCTTGCCATTATTGTTAAGTGGATTCTTATTCTACATATGTCTCCCTTTTCAAAAGTTACTCGAGAAACGACGCATACCGCGTTGGGGAAGTATAACGATTATTGTACTCGGATTAGTACTTATTATAGGTGTATTCTTCTTAATAGTTGGTCCACTTGTCGCATCTCAAATCGAGAATTTAATTACACAAATTCCAGCTATTCAACATGAAGTTCAACGTTTAGTTAACTTCGCGCTAGATCAAATGAATCGTCTTCCAGCTGACGTAACGAACAAGATTAACGAAATCATTTCTAAGGCTGGTTCAACAGTAACTCAGTTACTTTCAAATTCATTATCTTATTTAACAACTTTTGTCTCTACATTATTCTTATTAATTATGGTACCGTTCTTCTTAATCTATATGTTAAAAGACCATGAACGCTTTATCCCAGCGATTGCAGGTATCTTTTCAGGAGAGCGCAAGATCTTCGTCGTTAATTTATTAAAGGACATCAACCATACATTAATGAGCTACATCCAAGGTCAAGTGCTCGTAAGTTTAATCCTAGGTGCAATACTTTACTTAGGTTATTCAATCATTGGATTAAAATATTCATTATTACTTGTGTTATTCGCCATTTTAGCAAACATGATTCCATTCTTAGGTCCATGGATGGCATTCTTACCAGCAGGTATTATGGGTATTATCCAAAGCCCTACTACATTCTTATGGGTATGTATCATCACGTTAATCGCACAACAACTTGAAGGTAACGTGATTACACCAAACATCATGGGTAAATCATTAAACATTCACCCACTTACAATCATCGTTGTTATCTTAGCAGCCGGTAACTTAGGCGGCTTCGCATTGATTCTTGTGGCGGTTCCATTATATGCCGTACTTAAGACAATTGTTCGTCATATCTTCAGATATAGACAACAAATTATGTTGAAAGCTAACAGCGATGTGAAGGATTAATTGGTAAGTTAAAGGCTATGAAGTGATTTCGAAAAGAGTCACTTCATAGTCTTTTTGAATTTTAGACTCGTCAAATTTACAAGACTTTAGAAACGTGTAATTCAAATGCCTCTTGATTTACAAGACTTCGGAAACGCGTAAAACAAAGCCCCTCTAATTTACAAGACTTCGAAAACGTGTAAAACAAAGCCTCTCTAATTTACAAGACTTTAGAAACGTGTAAACCTAAGCCCCTCTATTTTACAAGACTTCGAAAACGTGTAAAACAAAGCCTCTCAAAATTACAAGACTGCAAAAACGTGTAATTCAAAGCCTCTCTAATTTACAAGACTTCGAAAACGTGTAAAACAAAGCCTCTCTAATTTACAAGACTTTAGAAACGTGTAAACCTAAGCCCCTCTATTTTACAAGACTTTAGAAACGTGTAATTCAAATGCCCCTAGATTTACAAGACTTCGAAAACGTGTAATTAAAAGCCCCTCTAATTTACAAGACTCTAAAAACGTGTAAACCAAGCCCCATTAAATTTACAAGACAATAAAAACGTGTAAACCTATTGCTGTTTGATTAACTAAACTGACTAACCCCCTTGTTCTGCTACACCACATAAATCCTATATAACCACAAAAAAAGCCGAAGCCCTTAGGCCTCGACTTTTCAAAAAGGAAACGCGCAAGTAATTTCAACTGGCAACGCTTAACTAATTATTTATAAACATATGGTTTACACGATGAGCTAACTCGATCAACTAAACGCAAACGTCTCACGCGCGATTAAACGTACTCGAACCACGCGATCCGACTCTACGCGCTCAAGTACTACTAAACCCTACTACTTAATAGCGTGGTAACCAGCGTCAACGTGAATGATCTCGCCAGTAACACCGCTTGATAAATCGCTTAATAAGTAAGCTGCAGTCTTACCAACTTCTTCCTGATCCACGTTTCTTTGAAGTGGTGCACGGCTTTCGATTTCTTTTAAGATTGTGTTGAAACCGCCGATACCTTTCGCACTTAATGTACGGATAGGACCTGCAGAAATCGTATTCACACGGATATTGTCTTTACCTAAGTCTTGCGCAAGGTAACGCACATTTGCTTCTAAACTTGCTTTCGCAACACCCATCACGTTGTAGTTTTGAACAGCGAATTCGCCGCCGATGTAAGATGTCGCAACGATACTACCCGCTTCGTTCATAATTTTAGCCGCTTCACGCGCAACAATTGTTAGTGAATAAGAACTAATATCTTGCGCTAATAAGAAACCGTCGCGTGACGTATCTGAATAACGGCCACGTAATTCTTCAATATTACCGAACGCGATTGAGTGGTACACGCCGTCGATTTTACCTACTTCTTGTCCAATCTTTTCAAAACCATTGATAACGTCATCATCGCTTTGAACGTCAATTTGGTACATACGTTTTTCTGATTGGTTTAAAGTGTCAAGTAGCTTATCAAGTTCTTTCGCACTACGCTCTTTACGGTACGTAAATACAAGCTTCGCGCCTAATTCGTCAAGCACTTTAGCCACACCAAATCCAATACTTCTCTTATTCGCAATCCCCATGATTACATACGTTTTTCCTTCTAAATTTAACATTCAAACGACTCCTTTTATATAAAATATATAGATTAATTTTAGTTTAACATTAATTTTACGATAGCACAATTTATAGGTACGCCAACTGACATATACATCGACCCTATTACTTATAGCGGTTTTTCGTTTCACGCTTCCCCTCCTTGAAAAGCCCTTCACGATCCGCTACGCATTTATAAGTAAATGACGCCTTAAACCTAGTTGCCCTCGAGTCCCATGTAATATCATCGGACATACACCCTAAAACTAAAAAAACGCCGGATCTAGGACTAAATACTACAATTCTCTTTAACAGCATGCTTTCCTGTAAAGTCCAACTCAAACTTTAAGTTTGTTAGTTGGACTTACAAAGTAGCGACGCTACTTTGTTCATGAGAAAGAGTCCCAGTTTGCATAGCTTGATAATTTGCTTGCGCAAATTTCTGTGCTGGGGCCCCGCCCTCTGAGTCAACTGTTTTGAGAATTGTATGAAATAAAGCTTAAATGCTCTATTTCAAGATTAATGTCCTATACCCGACATTTAATATTTAACGTAATTCTAATTCACGTTTTAATTGGTCTACGTATTCTTTTGAACCAGTCACGATTAAACGGTCTTGGAAGTGTAACTGTGTATCACCGTGCGGCACGATAGATTCATTATTACGTATAATACGTACGAAGATAATATCGCCACCAAACGGGAAGTTACGTAATTCCATTTGATCGTACTGATAATTTAACATTGTAATTTCGTATAGTGACGTTTCAACATTACTTAAGATGTTTAACATGTTAGGTGTTTCAATTAAACCTTTAAGTAACGTTTTATTACTTAAGAAACTACTGAATATTTCTACATCTTGTTCTTTTAACTCAGCTACATTTTCACCAGATTCTAAACGACAAATTACACGCTTAACACCTTTTTCTTTAGCCATTAAAGCAACTTTGCGGTTAATGTCGTCTTCATTAGTTGAACAAACGACAATTTCATTCTTAAATAAGCCGAGATAGTCTAGCATCTCTTCATCATAATCCGAAATTTCCATCATCGCGATACCTTCATCTAACGTACGATTATCGGAACAATCCTTGCGATAGAACAAAGAGATATCATATAAAGATGAATGTAAATTCTGAGCTACTGGAATCGACAATTGGTTCTTACCGATAATCGCGACGCGGATATTTCGCGACATTTCATCGGGTATTGGAAAGGTCTTTTTAAATACGATCGGAACGAACACGCATGTGATGACCGCACTTAAGATTAAGATACCTGAAATCTCAGGGGTAATCGTATTTAACTTCTCCGCTATTTTAGCCGCAGCGATAACAAGTGATAACGTTGACGTTAATAAGAACCCTGCGGATAACGTTGTCTTGAAATCGAACCATTTACGAATCAAAGCAACCGGAATTAATTTCGATACTAGAAATGACAGAATTAAGATCGGAATAATAATGAGTAGCGCTGGTTCTTTAATTAAGGAAGGAATGTTTAAATCTACCCCAACCATAATAAAGAATATCGGTATGAAGAAGCCATATCCAAATGAATCAAGCTTTTCAACCATGTCTTGTTCAGGACCAAGTAGCGATACAACACAACCTGCTAAGAAGGCACCTAAAATATTTTCAGCCCCTACACCTTCAGCTAAGGCAACTAAAAGAATGATTAACGCAAATACAGCTCTGATACCTATTTGAGTCGTACCATCCATCAACTTGTGTAATAACGGCGAACGTTTAAAGTAACCGCCAAGTAAGTAAAACAGTATCGTGAATACAACAAGGATACCGATTAACCATAACGTACCGCCGCCTTTCGCATGCAAGGTACCGTACACAGTTAGGAGTAACATCGTACCTAAGTCAGCTAACACAGCAACCAGTAACATAAACTGACCAATTGTCGTACGCATGATGTTCATTTCTTTTAAAGTAGGCACCACGACGCCAAGTGAAATGGTCGAAATGATAATGACCATTAATAAGACGTCATCAATTAAGCCGAGCCATTTAAAACCGTAAGCGAGTACGATTGACACGATCATAATCAACATAAAAATGATTAGCGCGAGTTTGAGATGTCCAGGACCTTGTTTATCCTTGTCATCATTACTTTTCTTAAAAGCATTAAAATCAATTTCTAAACCACTCAAGAACATTAAGAAGATGAAACCTAATGTCGATAAAATATTGAGCATGTCGTCTCTATGTACTAAGTCGAGTACTGAACTACCGATTAAAATACCCATTAGAATTTCGGCTACAACAACCGGTAAAAAATTGATCTTTAATCTATTTACAATGATAGGCGTTATAAATGCGACAAGTACAACGACTACTAATGAGACAAATTCCATATTGTTCCCCCTAATGGATTAGGTAATCCATAAATGTGGTAGCTAATCCAAAGTAAATCAGCATACTTACTATATCGTTAATCGTTGTAATAAATGGACCACTTGCAACAGCAGGGTCAATATTGAGTTTATTCATTACTAACGGTACCAAAGAACCTACTAACGTACCGACTGTCATGGCAATCGTTAAACTGCCGCCAACAATCAAGCCTAAAATAGGTGTTTGGTATAACAATACAATAATCATAAACAAAGCAGTCGCACAAATCAATCCGGTTAAGAAACCACTACCGGATTCTCTTAAAGCAATCTTAAATTTACTTTGTTCATCAATTTCACCTGTAGAAATATTACGTACCGATACCGCAAGTGATTGTGTACCAGAGTTACCGGACATACCACTAATAATCGGAATAAACGCAGCAAGTAGCGCCACTTTTTCTAGAGTTGCCTCAAACGACCCTAGAATAGACGCAGTAATCATACCTAAGAACGTTAAAATAATGAGCCACGGTAAACGTTTCATCGCAGTCTTCACAATAGAATCATTTGTAGAGTCAACATCTGATACCCCGGCTAAGCGAGAGTAGTCTTCTGTTGCCTCTTCGTCCATAACGTCTAAGATATCATCGATGGTGATAATACCGAGCAGATGATTTTGATAGTCAACTACAGGTACTGCGATAAAGTCGTAGTCTTTCATCGTCTGCATAACATCTTCTTGGTCTTCTGCAACGTTCGCACTTACAACACGTTCATTCATGATATCTTCTATGTAAGCATCATTTTCTGCAGAAATTAAGTCACGTAGTGATAAGACACCTACAAGTTGTTTGTCTTCATTTTCAACGAAGATGACATAAATCGTCTCTGCTTGTGGTGCTTGTTCTTTAACGTGCATTAACGCTTCTTTAACTGGCGTCGTCTCTAATAGTGAAATATACTCGGTTGTCATCAGACCACCGGCAGTATCCTCTTCATAATGAAGTAAGGCCTTAATTTCACCAGCATCTTCGCGATTCATAAGCGTTAATAAACTCGCTATCTTCGTACGCGATAAGTTATTTAAAATATCAACCGCGTTATCGTAAGACATGCTTTCTAAAACCTTACTCGCATAAGTCGCGTTCATATTATCAAATAACGATTCATATTCTTCGTCATCAAATTCTAAATTATCAAAAAAGCCAGCTACTTCTTCAGGAGATAAGAATTCATAGATTTTTTGGCGTAGTTCATCTGTGCTATCTTCAAAGTATTCACTTTGTTCGTAATTATGCATAGATAGAAATTCTTCACGAAATCGGTCTATATCACCTTTTTCAAGTAAATCATCGAGTAACGCGCTATCATAAACGTGTTCTTCTTTGTAATCATTAAGTTCTTTGTCCACAGACATCTATCTCACCCTCCCATAATCATTATAATGCATTAAACCGATTTCTGATATCTGAAAATTGGTCGACAATATCGAGCTTTTCAAGTGTTATCGGGTGTGTGAAAAGGATTCTTTCGGCGTGAAGCATATGATATTGAAATTGGTCTGTTTGACCACCATATAAACCGTCACCAAGTAGCGGATGGCCAATTGCTTTAAAATGTACTCTAATTTGATGTGTACGTCCTGTATGTATCCTAACGTCACATAAGCTCACACCATGCTTATATCCTAGTCGCTTAAACGACGTATGCGCGTACTTACCATCTGGGTGCACCATGCGTTCTATAATACTGTCCGGATGACGCATAATCGGTTTGATAATGTCACCTTCAAGCGACGTTTCCCCTTCACATAAACAAACGTAATTCTTATGCATCGGCGCTTCTGATAACAAGTGGTGTATGTGCCGTGACTTCGCAAAGACGACAATACCTGACGTGTTTCGATCTAAACGGGTTACAATATGTGGTATACCCGTTTCATTTTGATTATTCATGTGGTTCAAAGCCTGTTCAACTAAACTTTCATGAGGGTGTTCCCGTGACGGCGCACTATTTTGCATAGGTGCTTTCGAAACAATTAATATGAAATCATCTTCAAATAATATGTTAAGTGGCTTTTCAAAGGGGATTAAATTCGGGCTCGGCAGTTCACGCGGTAATCGAACTTCTAAACAGTCTCCCGGACTCAGTTGATAACGAACCGTGGCATGCGCGTTATTTACAAGTAAAGCGCCATCTTGTTTTATGGCGCTAATTGTCTTCTTTGAAAAGTCATGTCGATATAAGAACGACTTTAACAATTCATCCTCTTCAATTGTATATGTGAAAATCATGCTTCATCATCACTTGAAATAAATGAATCATGCACACGTTTCCAGAACGGAAACGGTCTAAAGCGTGCGAAACGGATTTTCTCATTAGCGACACGATATTGTACCGCTTTAACATTACGATGTTTCGCACTCACGTGGTCAATCGTTGTTAAAATCGTATCATGGTTTACAGGGGTTACATGGCATGTATGGTGTTTCGGTAACACGAGCGGTGACCCGACCGTACGGAACACACGGTTATTAATTGACGCAATTTCTGTTACTTGAATCGCTTCTAAAGATGGATGAATCAACGCACCGCCTAATGCCTTGTTGTAAGCAGTAGAACCTGATGGCGTTGAAATACATAACCCATCACCTCTGAAGCGTTCAAAATGTTTACCTCGGATATCAATGTCTACCACAAGCGTGGTACCATTTTCAGTTTTAAGCGTTGCTTCATTTAATGCAAGATATCGCGTTTCATAACCGTTATCATTATATCTTACGACAATTTCAAGTAACGGATATTCAATCTCTTGGAATTCAGAGTTATTGATTTCAATAATTAGTTTCTCAACTTCATGCGGTAACCAGTCCGCATAAAACCCTAAATGCCCAGTATGTACACCGACAAACGCACAGTCTGATAAACGGTGACTATACTTATGGAACGCTTGTAATAGCGTACCGTCACCGCCTACAGATATCACGATCTCAGGATTTTCATCATCTTCAATCATTTTAAAATCTTGCATATGATTCATCATCTTGTACTTTAACGCATTTGATTTAGAATCCCCTTTAGAAAGAATCGTATAACGCATCATGCCACCCCATTAATTTTCATGTTTTTTCGCACGTTTCTTAGAGTAATATTTCTGAGCCTCTTGAATTTCTTCTTTAATTTCAGACATTTCTTCATCGAGTAAATACGCCGCTTCAGCAGCGCGTTCTAAGCGGTTCTGAATTTCAGGCGGATAATCGCCGTCATATTTATAACGTAACGTGTGTTCAATAGTTGCCCAGAAATTCATCGCTAACGTGCGAATTTGAATTTCAGCTAGAATATCTTTTTGACCACTTAACGTTTCGATTGGATATGAAATAATAACATGATACGAACGATAGCCACTTTCCTTCATATTATTAATATAGTCACGTTCTTCAATCACTTTGAAATCCTTACGTTGTCTCAGTAATTCAACAACCACATCAATATCATCAACAAACTGACACATCATACGTAAGCCAGCAATGTCATACATTTCCTCATGTAATCGGTCAAATTGAATATCACGCTTATTCGCCTTTTCGATAATACTCGTTATCGGCTTAACACGCCCTGTCACAAATTCAATTGGAGAAGCGTGCTCTATGAGTTCATATTGTTTACGAAGCCCCTTTAATTTAATTTTTAATTCCTCAACAGCTTGTTGGTAAGGTGTTAAAAATTGATCCCATTGATTCATCGTTCCTCACTTCGCTTTCATACACATAAATTATTCTAATTCAAAGGCCTCTTCAACTTCTTTAACAAAGTCCTTGCCGTAATTAGAATTACCTTCGATGTTTTCTAATAAGTAGTCAAGTTCATCCCAGAATTGTTTAAGTTCTAAATCATCATTTATAATTAAACGCTTACCGCGATGATTATGTATCATAGACCAAGTTTCTTGAACAAAGTTAAGATAAGAGAATGCTTGTCCATCGTCAAGTAACGCAACGAACGCATAATTATCACTATCTACTAAAACTTGATTCCCTTCTTCATAACCTTCAGTAGGCTTATCTGTATAGCAAAGAATGCTATCCTCTTCAATTTTTATTTCTGTAACATAAATTCGCATAATAGAACCTCCTTATTCATATCATAGTTTAACATAATTTAAATCTCATCGCCCACTGCAAACACCGTCTCAAGACATCGTGTAAATTGTGTATTATCAAGGCTTTGATTCACTTTCCCCTTCTTTGAAAAGCCCTTTTCGATAGGTAATACTTTAATTTTTAGATTCAAATACGTCATAATATAAGTAAAGGAGTGATAAGATGGCTATCGAAAAAGAAATCGAGTATAAACAGCTTTTAAATGAAGACGAATACAACCAATTGTTAGCGGCCTACTTTTCAGACGAAACGTCATTCACACAAGTTAACTATTATATCGATACGGAGAACTTAGATTTATTAAATCAGTTATTAGCACTTCGCATCCGTGAAAAGAACGGTAATTACGAAATGACATTAAAAGTACCTGCAGAAGTTGGTTTAACAGAATTTAACTTTAGAGTCGATGAGAAACCGGAAATTGATGCAGCTATTTCTGAAGATCAGTTGCCAAAAGATATCTCTAACAAACTTAAAGCGCATGACATCGATTTGTCTGCTTTAAAAGTCCTAGGTTCACTCGAAACAAAGCGTTATGAAACACGCCATCAAGATAACTTAATCGTATTAGATCAAAGTACGTATCTTGATCAACAAGATTTCGAACTTGAATACGAAGTGGTTGATGCTGTTAAAGGCTATGAGGCTTTTCAAGCGATACTAAAAGCATTCGATATTACGCACGAAATACCTGATAACAAAGTAAAACGTTTCTTCGACCGCAAGAAAGCACTCCTAAAATAGGTCATTTCAATCGGTCATAAGTCTTATTACTTCCAAATGAAATTATACATGTTATATTAGTATATATATTAAATTGAATACGGTGATAACATGCAAAAGACACCATATGAAATCATAGGTAAAGAAGCTTTATATAAGATGATTGATCATTTCTACATGTTAGTTGAACAAGATGATCGCATCAATCACCTTTTCCCTGGAGACTTTAAAGAAACGAGCAGAAAGCAAAAGCAGTTTCTCACACAATTTCTCGGTGGCCCAAAGCTATACACTGAAGAACATGGGCATCCTATGCTCAAGTACAAACACTTACCATTCAAAATTACACCACGAGAACGCGATGCATGGTTAGAAAACATGGAACAAGCCATCCATGAAGCAGAATTTCCTCATGGTACGGGTGACTATTTATTCGAGAGATTAAAGATGACAGCTAATCATATGGTTAATTCTGAAATATAATTGTAGGTGAAATTGACATGACTGAAGAATTAAATGCGTTAACAGAAGCACGTCGTGAAGATACAAATCTTTCACCTGTGAGTAAAATTGAAATCTATTCATTCTTTGATCCATTTAGTAAGGATTGCTTCAAACTTTCAGCAATCTTATCTAAATTACGCATCGAATATCATAAATATATAAGAATTAGACATATTCTCAATCCTTCTTTACGTGTATTAACGAAGTGCCAAGCTCAGAGCACGTCTAATTACGACAACGTTGCACTTGTTTATAAAGCGGCAGAGCTTCAAGGTCGTGTACGTGCAGAACGTTTCATCCATTTACTTCAAAATGAGATTATTCCTAAGCGTGATATTGTAACTGAACAAATGGTCGACCATTGCATTGAATGTGCAGGTCTTGATCACGAGGTATTTATGGACGACCTTAGAAACCGTAACTTAACGGAAAGCTTAAAGGTCGACTTACACATCGCACGTGAAATGGATATCAACCTATCACCTTCATTAGTATTCTTTAATGAAGATATTCAAGAAGAAGGGCTTAAAGTTGAAGGGTTGTACCCTTACCACATCTACACATATATTATTAACGAATTAATGGGTACTCAAATCGAAAAAGAATTGCCACCTAAATTAGAAGATTATATCCAACAGCAACACTTAGTAACATTTGAAGAATTACTTACGATTTATGAATGGCCTGAGAAGGTTATGACGAAAGAACTTAAGAAGCTTACCCTTCAGCAAAAGGTTGAAGAAATTCAATATGAAGACGGTTATTTCTGGAGAGCTAAGAACTAATGCGTTATATAATTGGGGTGCTGATCGATAAACACACGTTTATCGGTCTTTTTTTATGCGGGTTGAGGAAGTTTTGGTTGTCGCATACATATATACTTATGAGAATATTTTAAATACATGTGAGCACGTACTTGTTAAATGATAAAGGTAAGGTTAATCGAATAATTATAATCTTATAGATTTAAGGGTCTGAGACATAATACTACAATTCCCTTAAATAGCACGCTTTCCTAGTGAGAACAACTCGAATTTAAATACGTTAGTTGTACTTACAAAGTATCATCGCTACTTTGTACCACGCTCAAGCCCTAGCTTGCATAGCTTGATAATTTGCTTGCGTATAAAGCTCAACCCGAATTTCTAATACATTGGTTGAACTCACAAAGAAGCTTAGGCTTCTTTGTGAGTTAAATTGTGCTAGGCCCTCCTAGGGGGCGCCTGCTTTGAGAATTGTATAAATTAAAGCTTAAATGCTTTATTTCGTGACTTTAATCTCAGACCCTTCATTAATGTTTAAGACTATATATAAATGTCAAAGTTTATTACAATTTTTCTTTAAAGAAAGGAATTAATCCTGACAGTGCTTCATTGACAGGTTTTGGTTGATCGTATAAGTCGTAATGTGAAGCACCTTCTACAATGTGAAGTTTTTTATCTTTAGTATAGGCTTTATCGAATAGTTGATATGCAAAGCGGTATGAACCAAATGCACCCGGAATATTACCTGCCACAATATACAATGGTTGATCTAATAATTGATCAGCTAAATTTAGCGCATCGAACCCTGCAATTTCTCCCGTACTTGTAACACGGAATCTATTTATAGCATTGGGATGACTACCGCGCTCAGTACGATAATAGTCTACAGCTTGCACTACATCTATATCATTAGCTTTCGCCTGTTGTCGTTGTTCTTCTGAATCAGGGATATACTTTGTATATGCTGTATCTGCCCCCGTTGCTTCAGCTTCACGTTGTTTAGCAATCGAATGCAACGTGTTTAAAGCTGCATTAGGCGACAAATCACCTTCTCTTGTTAAAGCACCAAAATCGGCTCCTACTACTGATCCTATAGCTTTAATACGTTTATCTGTTAGACTAGCGTTAACTGCGTAGCCACCACCACCGCAAATTCCTAATATTCCTATTCGAGCATTATCTACCGTATCAAGGGTATTTAAATAATCAATTGCAAACTTTATATCCTCAACTCTATAATAAGGGTTTTCTAAGTAATCGGGTTCTTCAGCAAGCTCACCTTGATGTCCTGCATCAAAAGCGAAAGTTACAAACCCTTCTTCAGTTAACCGCTTAGCATATATACTTGCCGTTTGTTCCTTCACACTACTAATTGGGTGAGCAACAACAATTGTGGGTAGTTTCGTCCCTTCAACATTATCAGGTATTCTTAGTATACCTTTAGTATAAATATTTCTTGTTTTAAATTTTAAATTATTCTCTATCATAAAACTTATACTCCCTTCTAATTTTTAAATCTCTCTAGAAACATAATACTCTTGTGTGTATAATCTTATATTATCAAATACTTTAATAGGAACAATTCTTATGATGTTTTATTTGAGAATTAATACCCACTCTTTAAAAGATGGGTTATAGAATTGGGGGATAATTAACATGGATTTAAGAATAGTTAAAACTAGAAAGTTAATTAATGAAAGCTTTATGCATTTGTTTAATACTCAGGGATTTGAGAAAACTACGATTAAAGACATAACTGAACATGCACAGATAGGTCGTAAAACATTCTATTTACATTATTTAGATAAATACGATTTATTAGATACAATTGTTAAGGGTAAATTTGATGAACTCGAACAAATATGTATTTCCAAACAAGAGTTAGGTTTAAAAGAGGGAACTGTAGTTTGGTTTGATTATTTTAAAGACAACAAGTCATTTTTTAACCAACTGTTTAATATTCAATGTTCTGGCAAATACAAACATCAACTGCAAAAATTTATTGTAAACGAGCTTAATCAATATATTGACGAAGAATACTTAATAGCAAAAAATTTAGATTATCAACTATTTCTTAATTTCTTAGCTAGTGGCATAATTGAATTAATTAATAATTATTTAAAGGATAATAATCAGAAGGAAAATATTGAGGATCAAGTGGTATTTATAATAAAAATGTTTTCTGATCAGTTAAAATAGTACATATGTTCATTATTTGCGATTATTTTAGGGATATAGCATTAAACTTCATTCTCTTTAAACGCGTAAATTTGCCGTAACTGAACTACTTGGCGCCATGTAAATTAAGGTTTTTGCTATTTTTAAATGACCAGTTTCTTCTATTAAAATAAGACATAAAAAAAACGTCGTGTCTGAATACACGACGCTAAACAAAGGGGATGGGAGAAATTTTTCACTTCAAACAAAGGGGTATGTTTGTTATGTGATTAATTTCATGTTCATAATATATCACGTGGATATTAGGGTTTCAACCATAAAATTTAATTAAATGAAATTTGTCACAAACTCGTCATAATGAAAACGGATACATTAACCGTTTGCTTTCATAAGCTTTTCAAAAGCGTCTAATTTCTCTTCAAATACCTGACAAGCTTCTTCAATTGGTTGAGGTGTTGTCATATCTACCCCTGCATTTTTAAGAAGTTCAATTGGATAATTTGAACCACCTTTTTTTAGAAATTCATTAATATAACGTTCTACAGCAGGTTCACCTTCTTCAAGGATTTGCTTACTTAAACTTTGTGCAGCACTGTAACCCGTCGCATATTGATACACATAATAATTCATATAGAAGTGTGGGATACGTGACCATTCTTTACTAATATCGTCACACGTTTCTACTGCGTCACCGAAGTATAAACGGTTTAACTTCGCATATTCTTCATTTAAACGCGCTGAAGTTAACGGTTCACCATTTTCTTCAATAGTATGAATTTTATGTTCGAACTCTGCGAACATTGTTTGACGGAATAATGTAGCACGGAAACGCTCTAATTCTTGGTTCAGAAGTAAAAGTCGTTTGTCGTCGTCTAAGTGCTTGTCCATATAATGACTTAATAACGCTTCATTACAAGTTGATGCTACTTCGGCTACGAAGATCGTATAATCACTTAAGTTTGATGGTTGATATTTACGACTGAAGTAACTATGAATAGAGTGACCAAACTCATGAACGAGTGTATATAAGTCTGAAATTGTGTTTGACCAATTTAATAATATAAATGGGTTGGTATTATGAACACCTGAAGAATAACCGCCTGAACGTTTACCTTTATTTTCATAAACGTCGACCCAACGATTATTTACGCCTTCTTTTACCGCTTCCATATATTCTTCGCCCATTGGTTCAAGTGCTTTTAGCATCCAATCTTTAGCCTCTTCATAAGGCATTTCGAATTTCACATCTTTAACTAATGGTGTATATACGTCATACATTTTTAAGTCGTCGATGCCTAATAACTCTTGGCGTAGTTTCGTATAACGGTGTAATAAATGAAGGTTATCATGAACCGTCTTGATTAAATTATCATAAACTTCTTCAGGAATATGGGTTGTCTTAAGCGCTTCTTCACGCGCAGTTTTATAGCGATGACTACGTGCATTAAACACATGCTTCTTAACTTCACCAGCTAATGTAGCACTTAGCGTATTATTATAAGAGCCATAAGCCTTATATACATTTTTAAATGCAGATGCTCTTAATTCACGGTCGTCAGATTCTAAATATTTGATAAATGTACCTTGTGTTAATGGATGTTTATTGCCATCCTTATCAACTGCATCCTCAAATGTTAAATCTGCGTTATCGAACATACTAAAGACATTACCGGCAGTAGATAGTGCATCTTGTGCTTCTGTTAATAATTTTTCTGTGTCTGCATCTAACACATGTGGTCTTTGTTTGTTAATGAGTTCTAAGTCGAACTTAAATTGTTGTAACCCTTCATGGGAAGCAACAAACTCATTAATCTTAGATTCATCAATTTGTAGTAATTCAGGCACCATGAAACTCCAACTTGAAATAAATTTAATAATGAGTTGATGCGCACGTGCTTCATAGCCTGTGTATTTATCATTGCTTGTATCTTGGTCTTGCTTTAAGTGTGCATAGACATAAACTTGTTCGAGTTCATTTTGGATCTCATTCTCCGTGTTAAGTGCATCAAATAATGTTTCAGCATTATCACCTAAGTGACCTTTGAATTTTTCTTCCACACCTAACTTATTTTCCACTTCTTTGAACGCCGCTTCAAAAGCCTCATCGTTCTCAAAAATAGTAGTTAGATCCCATGTATACTCAGGATATTTACGTTCTTGTTCTTCTCTAGTTAACTGTTGACTCATCCTAGTAAACCTCCTTAAATTTCGATTATATATATTTTCTCATTTAATTAAGGAATTTGCACGTTTGAGTGTCTGTTTAAGCATGTTTAAATACGCTTGCGCGAGTTTTGACGCAATTTCGCCCTTTTTAGGTCTTTTCATATAAAAATCACGAAACCTCAAGAATTTAATGAAAGCATACATATCGAAGCGATCCTCTTGATGTAATTTATAAACAAATAATTGCCAGGTCACCGGGTGCGTTCTAATATAGATTTGTTCTGGGAATATGTAGCCACAGTGCTTAACGACTGCTTTGTCACTGAGACGCGCTTGGTACATGAGTGATAGATTCTCTTCCCTTACGTCGTTCTTTCTCCTACACGTCTTAATCAAGTTTAATATTTCATTTGAACTCAGTTTATAGGTATCTGAATGAGGTGTTTCTTCCGACTTCAATATATGCTTCAACGGAACGGCTTGACGATGACCGATAAACTTCCGACCACCGATGTGTTGAAGATGCTCGTAGGCTATTATTTCACGACTTTCAAGTGAGAATGCATATAATTTCAAAGATTTTGGATTAATAAACGCACTTTCAAACGTAGATAAATTGATAATAGGCCCCTTTTTGTTACAAAGTTTTATTAACCAAATCACATTTAGACCGAGTTTATGATAATCACGCGTACGTTCTTGAATCGTGGAAATTGGGACCTTGGAATATTGCACTTCGAGGACAGTATGGCTTTCAATCAGTAAGTCTGGATAACGATTTATCGGCTTTAAGTATGGTTCGATTTGATACGACAAATTAGCTTTATGGCACATGTCACCTAAAATTAACTTTGAATCTTGATGCGCAATCGTTTCAATTGGGTTACATAGTTTTAAACTTTCATGCGCAAAGTGCCAGGCTTTCTGACTACCTTGCTTTAATTTAACTTTATGATGGCAATAGGGACAAAAATATGAATGGCTTTTAATACCGTGACTTGCATGGATGAGTACTTCATTAGAATCTTTTGCTACAAACATTGTTTTACTCCTTCATACATATATACGCCCGTTATTGCCAAATTGCTTTTAAAAAAAATCCCTTCAACACATCTAAAAATGCATTGAAGGGATTAAAATGTAGCCTATCTATATTAAGCTTTAAAGTAACGCTTTACTTGTTCAGTCACGTTATAACTCATAATAATTTTACCATAGTCGTCTAAATAATATTGAGAGCGGTCAGTAGGATTTGCGAATTCAAGTAGTTGACCGTAGAAGTCATTAATAACGTCTTCGTCTACACGATCATCGAATTGAACGAAATAGTAGTACGTATTATCAATCATATATAATAAATCTTCAAAAGCTTCAACTTTTAAGTCATGATGATGCGCATAATTAATGACTGATTCTAAATCATCGAACTTCACAACAATAGCACGTGAAACTGGACGTTTCTTTTTAGTTTGTTGTGCTTGATCTTCGTTCGCTTGACGCTCACCTTGTTGGAACATATTGTCTAGACGTTCTTCAGAGTCCATAGATTGTGAAAGTAACTCATTAACTTGATACTCAAGCTGTTCATTCGTTGAATCTTCAGCCATGTTCATAATATCTTCGTTTTTAGATTTAGAAATAGTTACTTCAACACCCTTTTCAAAGGCATGAACTTGAATCCATAACGGACCTTCAACAACGAAGTCTTCTTCTTCATTAATTTCTTCCATCATTGTCCAGAAGAATTCCTCGCCACGCTTACGGTTCGTCCATAAATCTTCACGCTTGAAACCTCTAGACTCGATATCGCCATAAGTTATAAAAAGCTTGACCGTTGTTTCATCTATACGTTCTATTCTCATATCATCTCACTCCTTACAGTCGATGAATAGTACCCACATTGTATTAAATCAAATAGAAAATTACAATCTATTTGTTTCCTTCGTATTTAAATCATAATTCTAACATATTTTGCAAGGATTATACATAGTTGCTGACAAATCATCATATGCCTTAATCATGATATGTATATCTTTATTATACCATTATTTATAGAAAAAGACGGTACTTGACCTATGTCTAAGGTCAAATACCGTCATGTGATCGATTTCAAGGATTAAATTACTATTTAATCAGATTTTTAATTTAGTCTACCATGCGTTGCGCTTCTTGTAATTGGAAAGTACGAACTTTTCTTGGTAAGAAACGACGAATTTCGTCTTCGTTATAACCAACTTGTAAGCGTTTTTCGTCTAAGATAATAGGACGACGTAAAAGTCCTGGGTTATCTTGGATAATTGTGTATAATTCTTGAAGTGGTAATGCATCAATATCTACGTCTAATTTTTGATAAGTTTTAGAACGCGTAGAAATAATTTCATCAGTTCCATCTTCAGTCATTTTTAAAATTTGTTTAATTTCATCAATTGTTAAATGTTCAGAAAAAATATTACGCTCCGTATACGGAATGTCATGTTCTTGTAACCATGCTTTCGCTTTACGGCAAGATGTGCAACTTGGTGAAGTAAATAATGTTACCATACATCTCACTCTCCTATTAGTTAATGAATAAATTCATTGAATTACTTAGTTAAAAACTCAATCTTATGTAGTCAAAATCTCGAAAGGTTCGTGTATTAACTAAATTTTCAATCTTTTAACTTTACATAAGCTATTATATACACTGAAGATTAAAATTAAATGAGAATATCGTGATAATTTAGTGATTTTTCAGTAAATATAAAAAGATACCTCAATCCCTTGTGCGCGTATACAATTAAATTATATCATACCTTACATTTAAGTGAAATACTGTTACAATAGAAAATGAACTATTCTAAAGAAAGTAGGCGTAATTTAAATGGAAACATTATTTTCAGGCATTCAGCCAAGTGGTATTCCTACGATTGGTAATTATATTGGTGCTTTAAAGCAGTTTACTGATATTCAAGATGAATACGATTGCTATTTTTGTATCGTTGACCAACATGCTATTACAGTACCACAAGATCGCTTAAAACTACGTAAACAAACAAGACAACTAGCAGCTATATATCTTGCTTCTGGTTTAAATCCAGATAAGGTTACTTTATTTATTCAATCAGAAGTACCTGCTCATGCTCAAGCTGGTTGGATGTTAACTACGATTTCGTCTATTGGTGAACTTGAACGTATGACTCAATTCAAAGATAAAGCCTCTAAACAAAACGATGGTATACCTGCAGGGCTTTTAACATATCCACCACTAATGGCAGCAGACATTGTCTTATATAACACAAACATTGTGCCAGTTGGTGAAGACCAAAAGCAACATATGGAATTAACACGTAACTTAGTTGAACGTTTCAATTCAAGATATAATGATATCTTAACTAAACCTGAAGTTAAAATGCCTAAAGTTGGCGGCCGCGTGATGAGTCTTCAAGATCCTACGCGCAAAATGAGTAAAAGTGATGATAATCAAAAGAACTTTATCTCATTACTTGATGAACCTAGATTAGCGGCTAAGAAAATTAGAAGTGCCGTGACTGATTCTGACGGCATCATTAAATTTGATAAAGAAAACAAGCCAGGTATTTCTAACTTATTAACAATCTATTCTAGTTTAACTGATGAAACTATTGAAGCTTTAGAAGCGAAATATGCGGATTCAGGCTATGGTCAATTTAAAGGTGATTTAGCAGAGATTGTTGAGCAATTCTTAACGGATTTCCAAGAGAAATATAATCAATTCTATGAATCAGAAGAACTTGATGAAATCTTAGATAATGGTCGCGATAAAGCGCAATTTGTTGCTAATAAAACGTTAACTAAGATGGAACGTGCAATGGGATTAGGTCGTAAGAGAAAGCGATAAAAGTTATCCTCTTATTCAACGATTTTAAATGTATATTTTTAATACATTGATTTTCGAATATCAATAAAGCCTGCTAACTAAGTTAGCAGGCTTTATGCATTATTTTACTTCTACTTCTTTAAGTGCGTAATCTCCACTTAATTTAAGAGGAGTCCAATTTTTAATGTCTTTTTTAATTAACTGAGCTAAACCTCTTTGATACATAGGGACAATAACACCATCTTCAAGCAAGCTACTTTCAGATTTTTGAAGTAATTCATAACGTTTTTGAGGATCTTTTAACATCTTATCTGAGTCAGCTTCTTTTAATGCTTGATCGTAATCAGGGTTTGAATATCCAGTTTGGTTGTGCGGATTATTTGTTGTAAATAAGCTAATATAAGTTGTTGGGTCTGGATAGTCAGGACCCCAACCTGCATAAGATATATCATAGTCTTTATCAGTTTCAACCTTTAATTTCTGTTTGAAAGGAAGTTGCTTAATCTTAAATTTAACGCCTGGTAAATTCTTCTCAATTTGACCCTTGATAAATTCAGCGTCTGTAATAGATGTATCTTTATCGTAAGTTAAAAACTCAATTTCAAATTTATCTTTACCTAATTCTTTCTTAGCAGCTTCGTAATATTTTTGAGCTTCTTTAACATCAAAATTAACTTCTGATTTAACACCGTCTGTGTAGTCTTTGCCATTTTCCATCTTAATAAAGTCTTTTGCTGTTAAAATATCAGTAGCTTTTGAACCATTATTTAAGTTCGTCTTTACAAAAGTATCTTTATCTATAGCTTTAGATATTGCTAAGCGAAGGTTTTTATTGGCTAAATCTTTATTCTTAGTTTGGTTAATTCTTAAGAAAAATACTGTTGGTTCAGCAAGTGTTTTATATGCTTCATGATCTTTATACTTATCAATCGACTCAGGTGGAATACTGCGTACAACATCTACATCACCTGTTTCAAACATATTTAAACCTGTTTGTGCTTCTTTAACCACTTTGTATTTAACTTTATCCAATTTTACTTTATCTTTATCATGGTACTTGTCATTTTTTACAAGTTCCCATGAGTCTTCATTTTTCCAATTTTCAAGTTTAAAAGGACCATTCGCTAATGTAGCCTTGGCTGTAGTACCAAACTTCTTACCGTGCTCTTTAACGAACTTCTCATTTTCAGGTAAAAAGCTACCAAAAGCTAATAAAGATTGCATATAAGGTAAATCTTTCTCTAATTCAATTACTAGAGTATGTTTGTCTTTAGCTTTAACCCCTAATTCTTCAGGCTTTAATTTTCTTTCTGTAATTTGAGAAGCATTTTTAATATTTTCGAACATATAAGCGTATTCAGCTGCTGTTTCAGGGTTAACTGTTCGTCTCCATGAGAATACAAAGTCATCTGCAGTTACTGGGTCTCCATTAGCCCATTTAGCATCATCACGTAATTCTATAGTCCACGTTTTACCATCTTTGGACTTTTTAGGTTCGCCTTTAGCAACCCCAGGTACTGGTTTGTTATCTTTATCAAATACATAAAGACCTTCGTAAACTTGATTAAACTGAGTAAATGATACGGCATCTGTAGCTAAAGATGGATCCATCGTTGGTATATCAGCAGATTCCATAAGCTTTAATTCATTTCCTGAACTTTTAGATCCCCCACTTCCACTACAAGCACTTAAAACTAAAGTAGATGCTAACAGCATTGAAAATAATTTTCTTTTCTTCGCCATAATTTTGACCTCATTTCGTTATAGGATATATATTAAATTTAATTTAATATCTGAATATTAAGAAAACTTTTGTTGTAAATTACGAGCTTTTTCCTCTGTACACAATACAGAATGGTTTAGAGAAATATAATTTAGAGAAAGATTCTCTTCATTTTTGAACCCATCAATATTAGCGTCATAACTAAACCTCTTTCTATTTCTTTCAATTTGAGGATGTGCTATTGGAATTGCAGATAATAGTGACTGAGTGTATGGGTGTAAGGGCTTCTTATAAATATTATCAGCCTCACCAATTTCAACTATTTTACCTTTATACATTACACCAATAGTATCTGAAATGTATCTGACCATCGCTAAGTCATGAGCTATAAATAAAATAGTTAATCCTTTTTTCCGTTGTATCTCAAGTAATAAATTAACTATTTGAGCTTGAATAGATACATCCAATGCCGATATTGGTTCATCAGCTATAATGATTTCAGGTTCGACAGCTAGTGCTCTTGCTATTCCTATTCTTTGTCTTTGTCCGCCTGAAAACTCATGCGGGAATCTATTAGCGTTCTCTGCACTTAAACCAACTAATTCAAGAAGTTCATAAACTTTGTTCCTAATCTCCTCTTTAGATTTTAATTTCTTTTGTACTTTAATCCCTTCGCTAATAATATCCATGACCTTAAACCTAGGATTTAGAGAGGCATAGGGATCTTGAAAGATCATTTGAACCTTATTATTTAAAAAAGTTTTTCTTTTAGACTTACTTAGCTCAAGGATATTTTGACCATCAATTATTATCTCTCCATCCGTGGGAGAGTATAAATTAATAATTGTTCTTCCTAAAGTTGACTTACCACACCCTGATTCCCCAACTAATCCAAAAGTTTCACCTTTTTTTATTGTAAAACTTACATCGTTTACAGCTTTCACTTCAGTGGATTTATTCTTATTAAAGATTTTCGAAAGACCTTTAATTTCTAATACATTGTTTACCAATTAATCGTCCCCCTTCTTAAGAATTACTTGATGTCTTATCAAAGTATTTTGATAGATCTTTAATAATCTTTGGTGGTTCTGCTTTAGGCGCATCCTCATGATATAACCAAGACTTAACACTATGAGTTTCAGAAAATCTATAAGTAGGTGGTGGTAATTCTAAATCAATTTTTAAAGCGTATTCGCTACGTAATGCAAACGCATCACCTTTAGGTGGAAACATCAAGTCAGGGGGTGATCCAGGTATAGATGATAATTTTACTTCTTTACTAGTATCTAAACTAGGCATCGATCCAATTAGTCCCTATGTATACGGATGTTTAGAATTATAAAATATTTCATCAACCGTACCTCTTTCAATTATTTCACCTGCATACATTACAGCTACTCTATCAGCTATGTTAGCTACTACTCCCAAATCATGTGTTATGAAGATAATTGAAGTTTTAAATTCTTGTTTTAATTTTTTAAATAACTCTAATACCTGTGCTTGAACCGAAACATCTAAAGCCGTAGTTGGTTCGTCAGCAATTATTATCTTAGGTTCTAAAATTAGAGACATAGCCACAACAATTCTTTGACGCTGACCTCCAGAAAACTGATGGGGATAATAATTAAATCGCCTACTAGCATTAGGAATACCAACCACTTCTAACATTTTAATCGTTTTTTCTTTCGCTAAAAATTTAGACATCTTTTTCTTTATTACGAGTTGTTCCATAATTTGCTTACCTACTTTCATAGTAGGATTTAGCGAAGTCATAGGGTCTTGAAATATCATGCTAATTTCATTTCCTCGAATTTCTTGCATTTCCCTTGAATTTAATTTAGCTAAGTCCTTACCATTGAGCCTTGAATATTCACTCGTTATTTCAGTTATTTTAGGAGGTAATAGATTAGTTAACGACTTAGTTAGAACTGATTTCCCTGAACCTGATTCTCCCACAATAGCTAGTACTTCACCTTCTTTTAAGTTAAAAGAAACATCTCTAACAGCATGAACTACACCATTATCAAGGTTAAATTTTGCGTTAAGTTTTTTTACTTCTAATAAATATTTCTCCAATTAAATCCACCCACCTATTTAATTTGATTTCGGATCAAAGGCATCTCTAATTCCATCACTAAACAAATAGAAAAATAGAATTAATAAGCTTAGAACTATTGCCGGTATGAATAATTGATGTGGATAAATTAATAAAAACTTTCTGCCATGGTTTACTAAAGAACCTAATGACGCTTGTGGAGCTGGAATACCTAATCCAATAAAGCTTAGAAAAGCTTCAAAGAAAATAGCATGTGGTACCGTGAACATAGAGGTTACAATTATCGCCCCGGTAGTATTAGGTAAAATATGCTTGAAAATTATACTCCAATTCGACACACCTAAAGTTCTTGCAGCCAGTACAAATTCTTCATTCTTAATTTTTAAGAACTGTCCTCTGACTACTCGACTCATACTTATCCACCCCGTTACAGTCATCGCTAAAATGATAGTCCATAAAGATGGTTCAAATATTAAAACAAATAATATTAAAATTATTAAGCTAGGGATAGAACTTAGAATTTCAATTATTCTTTGTAATATGTCGTCTACTCTACCACCGATAAAACCCGATATAGCACCGTAAACAACACCAATAAAAATATCAAGTATAGCAGCGACGATTCCTATAAAAATAGAAATTTGCGTACCTTTCCATGTTCTAGCCCATATATCTCTACCTAATTGATCGGTTCCGAACCAATGATATTCACTGACATTTTTCTCCTTGTAGAGGTCCCTTCCATTTTTGTCCTTACCATCAAACGGTAGAATCTCTATCGATTCAAGTAGTTGAATTTTAGGAGGCAAGTTTACTTTATGTACGTGTTGTTCATCATACTTATATTGACTCAAAGTAGGTGCTATTACTGCAAACATTAGTAATACAATTAAGCCTACTAAACCAACAATTGACATCCTATTTTTACTAGTGCGTAACCATAAATTTTTTATAAAAGAGAATTGCTCTCTTTTATTTTCTTCTAATACTTGTCCCAATTTAGCATACTCAAATGGTGAATCTATAGAATTAATTTGTTTATTTAAGTTTTCTTTTGTCATTCATTTCTACCACCTTGCGTTCTTATTCTTGGATCAATTAGACCATATAAAATATCTACTAAAAAAATGGATACAATAAATAAGAAACTAAAAAGTAATGTTAAAGCCATTATCACAGGATAGTCATTCGTTTGAATTGATCTAACGAATTGATCTCCTAAACCTGGAATCGCAAATATATTTTCTATCGTTAAGGTCCCGGTTAAAATGCTAGCTAACATTGGGATTATAATAGTAATAAGTGGTATTAATGTATTTCTTAACGCGTGTTTAAAAATTAAGTTACGCATCGGTAACCCTTTAGATTTAACTAATAATATGTAATCTGAACTTAAAACTTCAATCATTTCTGATCGTATATATCTCGCTACCGTGGCTGTGACACTTAAACCTAGAGCTAATGTAGGTAATACTGCTGAAGATAAACCATGCCAACCTCCCACGGGGAATATTTGATACTTTACTGCAAGAAAATATTGTAACATTACAGCTAAAACAAACGATGGAACTGAAATGGCTATAACTGATATAACTGTAGATGAATAATCAATATAACTATTCTTTCGAATCGCTGAAATAACACCTAATATTATCCCTGTGATAACACCGAATATCATAGCGTATGCTCCAATTTCGAAAGATGGTATTAACCTAGGCTCAATTAGAGACCATACCTCTCGGTTATCATATTGGAATGAGACTCCAAAATCTCCTTGGGTTAAGTTCTTTAAATATATAAAATACTGATTCGGCAAAGACTCATTTAAACCATACTTTTCACTAACTATTGCTTTTTGAGTTTCACTTAACTTTTCGTCATTAAAGGGCGACCCTGGCATTAATTTCATTAGAAAAAAAGTGATAGTCATAGTTACAAATAAAGTAATAAACATATAAATAACCCTTTTGATTAAGTATTTAATCAATAAAATTCCCTCCCCCTAAACTTTTATTGTGTTTAACACATTATATAACTATATTTAGTTAGATACAACTATATTTATAATTTAACCGATAATTCAATTGTTTTATTTTATTTGTGCAGGTTAGAAAAAGACCCACCAGAAGTACATTTACTCCTAGTGGGTCAATCGTTATAAAATTGATTTATTTATCTTTTTTCTTACCTGTTTCCTTGTCGATACTTTTATCAATATAGACATGTTTTAATGTCGTGCTACCACCCATTGAATGGTTTACTCGGCCTTTTACTTGTGGATTTTCTAGATAGGTCGAGCCCTTTTGATATATTGGTGCAATAGGTGCTTCTTTTAGCATTAATTCTTCTGCCTCACGTAGAGCTGCTTCACGTTCTTTTGGTCTTTGCAGCAACTTACCATTCGCATCTTTCACAAGTTGATCATAACGCTTACTCGACCAACCGGTATTATTATTTGGGTGATCTTTCGTCATGATATCCATATAAGAAATCGGGTCTGGATAGTCCGGATTCCACAATGATATCGAACTTTCATAATTCATCGTAAGCTCATTATTCCATCTTTGTTTAAATGGTAATTGCTTAATTTTAACAGTTACGCCAGGTAGATTTTTCTCAATCTCGCCTTTGATGTATTCTGCAGCAAGTTTGGTATCAGGTGTATCTTCTGTGTTTAAACTAAACGTAAACGCATCCTTGCCTAATGCTTTCTTGGCCTTTTCCAAATGGGCTTTAGCTGCCTTCGGATTATATTTAAGTGGCGAATCAACAGTATCTGCGAAATCTTGACCATCAACTGTTTCAGCCGTCTTCTTAGCCGTAAATGCATTATTCACCGTGGATCCATCGTTTTTAACAGTATCTACAAACCCTTCCTTATCTATTGATTTCGCAATCGCGAGTCTAAAGTCTTTGTTTCTAAAGGCTGGTACCTTCTTCTGGTTCATCTTGATATAAGCAGATGATACAAGCAAACGACTTTTCAAACCAGGATTATCTTTATATTTATCAACCTGTTCAGCTACAATACCGGCAGAATCGACGGAATCCGTATCATACAACGCCGCGCCAGCTTGCGGGTCTTTGATTACTTTATACTTCACTTTGTCCAAGTGAACCGCTTCCTTATCCCAATATTGCTCATTCTTCGCTAAGATAATTTTATCCTCAGGTTTCCATTCCTCCAATTTAAAAGGCCCATTGTATACTGCTTTATCACCCGTAGTGGCGTACTTATCACCAAATTTCTTAGAAACCTTTTCATTTTGAGGGAAGAATGTCGGAAACGCAAGCATGCTCGTAAAGTAAGGAATTGGTTTCTCAAGTTCAATTCTAAGCGTATAATCATCTATCGCTTTGACGCCCAATTTATCGAGCGCTTTCTTACTTTCATTCACGTCCTTACCGTTTTTAATATCATACATAATAAATGCATATTCACTCGCATTCTTAGGATCAACTACTTTACGCCAAGCATAAACGAAGTCGTGTGCCGTTACATCATCTCCATTAGACCATTTGCCATGTTGCTTAAGCTTAACTGTATAGGTTTTACCGTCATTCGTAACTTTAGGCATGCCCTTTGCCAAAGCAGGCTTAGGTTTATCATTTTTATCAAATCGATATAACCCTTCGAAGACTTGGTTAAATTGGTTAAAGGAAACTTGATCTGATGCTTTCGTAGTATCAAGTGAGTGCATATCACTACCCATTACAGTTCGATAAACTTGTCCTTTCGAGTCGTACAAACTTTCCTTATTACCGCAAGCAGTCATCAACATCATTATAATTATGAAAGTACTAAACCATTTATAATATTTCATATTTTCTCCCCTTTTTTAAGAAAGAGACACTTCAATGTGAAGTGCCTCAATAATGATTTATTTCTTTTTTTCGCCTGTTTCACGGTCAATACTTTTATCAAAATATGCGTACTTGTAAGAATATTCGCCACCGATTTGGTTGTAGATAATACCTTTTAGTTGAGGGTTAATTAATTCTGCTTGTCCTTTTTGGTAGATAGGTGCTACGGGAGCGTCATTAAGCATCATTTCTTCAGCCTTTTTCATAGCTGCTTGTCGCTCCTTAGGTTTAGTAAGCAATTTACCATTCGCATCTTTAACGAGCTGATCATATTCTTTATTCGACCAACCAGTATTATTATTCGAGTTACCAGTCGTCATGATATTCAGGAATGTTAGTGGGTCTGGATAATCTGGCCCCCAACCAGATAGTGATGCTTCATAAGTTTCATTTTGTTCTAATGTTAATCGTTGTTTAAATGGCATTTGTTTAACTTTCAAAGTAACACCAGGAAGATTTTTCTCAACTTGTGCTTTGATAAACTCAGCAGAAATTTTAGCATCTGGCGTATCTTCAGTATTCATTGAAAAGACAATCTTATCTTTACCTAGCTGTTTTTTAGCCTTTTCTAAATGTTGTTGAGCTTCTTTAGGACTATACTTCAATGGCGATTTTATAGTAGAAGAAAAGTCCTTCCCATTAGGTGAATCAGCGGTTTTTTTAGCTGTAAAGACATCTACTGGTTCAGAACCATCATTTTTAACCGAATCTACATAACCTTTCTTATTAATTGATTTTGCAATTGCTTTTCTAAATTCTTCGTTCTTAAATGCAGGAACTGTTTTCTGGTTCATCTTAATGTAGAAAGTACTTGATAATAAACGTTTGTTCAGAGCCGGGCTATCTTCATATTTTTCTACTTGTTCAGCTACAATTTTAGTTATATCTACTGAATTAGTATCAAATAACGATGCTCCAGCTTGCTGATCTTTAAGAACCTTAAAGTTTACTCTATCAAGTTTAACAACGTCTTTATCCCAATAATTGTTGTTCTTGACAAGTTGAATACGGTCTTCAACCTTCCAATTTTTAACCTCAAATGGTCCGTTATAAACTACATTATCTGCTTTTAAACCATATTCTTTACCATACTTCTTAACTACCTTCTCGTTTTGAGGCATATAAGTTCCGAACGATGTTAATTCTTTGAAATATGGAATCGCTTTATTAAGCTCTACTTTTAAAGTATGGTCATCTAAAGCTTTTACACCAACGCTGTCTAACGGTTTCTTACCTAAGTTGGCTGCTTCAGCATTTTTAATATCATACATAATATAAGCATATTGAGATGCTGTGTCAGGATCTAATACACGCTTCCATGCAAATTCAAAATCATGAGCTGTTACTGGGTCACCGTTTGACCATTTAGCATCTTTTCGCAATTTAAATGTATACGTTTTACCGTCATTCGTTACTTTAGGCTCACCTTTAGCAACGCCTGGTACTGCTTTATCATCACTATCAAGAGAATACAAACCCTCATAAACTTGTTTATATACAGAGAAACTTACCGTATCTGTCACAGCTGCAGAATCAAGTGATGTCATATCTGAAGCAATGACTTTACGTAAAGTTTGACCTTTATCGCTATATAAGCCTTCAGAGTTTCCACATGCACTTAATAAAAGCACGATTCCTAAAAATATGCCTAATAATCTAAAGCTTTTTGATTTCATCGTTTTACCCCCTTACACCGTACTACTAAATTGTTGTCTGATGTCCCCAATTTCTTGATCGGTTGCGTGAACATAATGCCCTTCAAAGCATTCTTGCAACGTACGTTCATTTTTTAAGCTCGCATCTTCCTGATATGTAACACGTTTACGTGTACGTTCGCTCTCAGGATCTGGTTGAGGTACGGCAGACAATAAAGATTTCGTGTAAGGATGCAACGGACGATTATAAATATCATCCGCAGAACCAAGCTCTACAATCTTACCAAAGTGCATGACAGCAATGCGGTCTGATATGTACTTAACCATAGACAAGTCATGTGCAATAAACAAGAATGTGATACCGTGCTCACGCTGAAGCTTTTGTAGCAAGTTTACAACTTGTGCTTGAATAGAAACATCTAATGCTGAAATCGGTTCATCCGCAATGATGAATTCTGGTTCAACTGCTAAGGCTCTGGCGATACCGATACGTTGACGTTGGCCACCTGAGAATTCGTGTGGATATCGGTTCGCATGGTCTTTACGTAAACCTACAGTTTCAAGTAAATCATAGACACGTTTTTTACGATCTCGCTTACTTTCTACTAATCTGTGAATGTCGATTCCTTCAGCCACAATATCCATAACTTTTAAACGTGGATTTAATGATGCGTATGGATCTTGGAATATCATTTGCATCTTCTTATTAAATTTAAGTGATGCTTTGCGGCTCTTAATGTCGTTGATATTAACGCCGTTATATAGCACTTCGCCTGCCGTGGCATGGTTAAGTTTAATTAAAGCTTTTCCTGTAGTTGACTTACCACAACCAGACTCACCAACTAAACCTAACGTTTCCCCTTTATAAATCTTAAACGATACATCGTCTACAGCACGCACTTCATTAGGTTTACCTACGTTAAAATATTGCTTTAAATTTTTAACTTCTAATAAAACATTATCTTCATGATTCATTTAAAGCCACCCTTTCTACACGTTCTGGTTTGTCGAAATTGTTCGGCATCGGTCGTTGCTTAAGCTTAACCATCTGTGGCGGTTCAACTTTAGGTGCACGTTCATCTAATAACCAAGATTTAACAAAGTGCGTAGGCGATACTTTAAACCATGGAGGTGCCTCTTTAAAATCTACCTCTAATGCATAGTCACTACGTCTCGCGAATGCATCTCCCGTTGGTGGGTGTAATAAATCAGGAGGCGTCCCTGGAATCGCAAGTAATTCAGTATCATTATTTGTTTCTAAATCAGGCATTGATGATAATAATCCCCATGTATACGGATGTTGTGGGTCATAAAAGATTTCTTCTACATTACCGCGTTCAATCATCTGTCCGCCGTACATAACAGCTACACGGTCTGCCACGTTCGCGACCACACCTAAGTCGTGTGTTATGAATATAATCGACGTATCAATCTTTTGTTGAAGCTCTTTCATTAAGTCTAAGATTTGAGCTTGCATAGTTACGTCTAAAGCAGTTGTAGGTTCATCCGCAATCAATACTTTAGGTTCACATGCAAGTGCTGTTGCGATAACAATACGTTGTCTTTGCCCACCCGAGAATTGGTGTGGATATGCATTAAAGCGTTTCTTGGCATTAGGTAATCCAACCATTTCTAAAATTTCGATTGCGCGCTTTTTTGCATCTGCTTTATTAAATCCTCTATGCTTAATTAATGGTTCCATAACTTGCTTTCCAATCTTCATCGTTGGATTAAGTGATGTCATCGGGTCCTGAAATATCATTGAGATATCTTTACCTCTCAATTTCATAAGTTCCTTTTCACTCTTTTTAGTCAAGTCTTCACCGTTAAATAAGACTTCTCCTTTTTTAATACGTCCTGTATTTCCTTGGAAAAGTTTCGTCAAAGCCTTAGTCGTAACTGACTTACCAGATCCAGATTCACCTACAATCGCAAGTGTTTCCCCTTTATGAAGCAAGAAATCTACACCTCGTACCGCTTGAACTTCACCTCCAGTGATATCAAACGATACATGCAAATCATTGACCTCTAGCACACGTTCTCTCATTTTTAAAAGCCCCCTTTATTTACGCATTTTTGGATCAAATGCATCTCGTAAACCATCACTAAATAGATAGAAGAATAAAATTAATAAACTTAATACAACGGCTGGAATAAATAATTCATGTGGGTGAATTAATAGTAATTGTCGACCATCATTTACGAGTGAACCAAGTGACGTTTTAGGTGCTGGAACACCGATACCAATGAAGCTTAGAAACGCCTCGAAGAATATCGCATTAGGTACCGTAAACATTGAGGTAACAATGATCGCGCCTAATGTATTAGGTAAGATGTGTTTAAAAATTAATTTTCCTTTTGAAGCACCTAATGTTTTAGATGCCATAACGAATTCTTGTCCTTTAAGTTTTAAGAACTCACCTCGAACAACACGACTCATACCAATCCAACCGGTAATCGTCATTGCAAGGATGATTGTCCAAATAGACGGTTCAAAAATTAATACGAATAAAATAACAACAATTAGAATCGGAATTGAAGCAATTATTTCGATAATACGTTGCATAATATCATCGACTCGACCGCCGAAAAATCCTGATATAGCGCCATATACGACACCGATAAATACATCGAGTAATGCAGCAACTACACCTATAAATAATGAGATTTGAGCACCCTGCCAAGTACGTGACCATAAGTCACGACCTAATTGGTCAGTCCCAAACCAAAAGTTCTCTTTAACATTTGCTTCTTCATATGCATTCTTACCATCTTCACCTTCGCCATCAAATGGTAATAATGGTACATGTTCTAAAACTGGAACTTTAGGTGGTAAGTTACGTCTATCTATATCTTGTTCAGCATAACTATGACTATTGAGCATAGGTCCTATAAGTGCTAACAAGATAATTATGATTAAACCAATCATGCCGACGATTGCAAGTTTATTTTGTTTGAGTTGACTCCATGCGTCTTGCCAGAAAGTTCGGCTTTCACGTTTAATTTCATTATCATTCACACGTTCTCTTGTTGATTGAACGAAGTCAGAATCCATAATGCCTTCAGAAGTATGTGTCATTGTAGCGTTTGAGTGATCATCATGTGGTTTGTTAGTATTATCAATTCGCATTATTTTTTCCCTCCTTGTAATCTAATTCGTGGGTCTATTAAACCGTATAATATATCAACTATGAAAATTGATACGATAAATAAGAAACTAAATAATAAGGAGAGCGCCATAATAACCGAAAAGTCGTTCGTTTGGATAGATCGTACGAATTGATCCCCTAATCCTGGTACACCGAAGATATTCTCAATGGTTAAGGTACCAGTTAAGATACTCGCTAACATAGGAACTAATATTGTGATTACTGGAATTAATGCATTACGTAACGCATGCCCAAATAATACACGAGCCATAGAGTTACCTTTTGCTCTTGCAAGTAAGATGTAGTCTGAGCTAAGCACTTCAATCATTTCTGCCCTTATGTAACGTGCCACTGTCGCAATAACTACTGCAGATAGTGCTAATGACGGCAAGACAACTGTAGATACGCCTTCCCAACCTGCCACTGGAAACCATTGAAGTCGTACTGAGAATACATATTGTAATAATACAGCTAATACGAATGATGGTACTGAGATTGCAATTACTGAAATAAATGTCGCTGTATAGTCCACCCAAGTATTTTGCTTAACTGCAGCTATTACGCCTAAAATTACGCCTATAACAACACCAATAATCATAGCGATTAGTCCCATTTCAAGTGATGGTAACAATCGTGGCTGAATTAAATCCCAAACAGGCTGGTTATGATATTGAAATGAGTTACCAAAGTCCCCCGTTAACGTATTTTTTAGATAGTTTAAGTATTGAACTGGTACAGGATCGTTTAATCCGTACTTTTCATTTAAGATTTGTTTTTGTTCCTCACTTAATTTTTGGTCGTTAAATGGTGACCCTGGCATTAATTTCATTAAGAAAAAAGTGATTGTCATTACAACAAATAATGACACCACCATGTATAACAACCGTTTTAAAGTATACCTAAGCATTTTCAATCCCCCTTTAAGATTTCAAAAAATTCTCCCTTTCAAAATTTTCTGAATTCAACTATTTCAATTATACTCAAATTTTTATATTAAATGCAATATTGTTTTACTTTAAAAGAATAAAGTACTTTATTTTTAAATTTATCTAATGTGTCGTATTAACCTAATTTTAAAGAATTTTCAGAAATAAATATTTTCTTATAAAAGCATTTGAGATACAATAAGAATAACTTTAATTAAAGAAGGTAATGGCATGAGAAATTTAAAAACTTGTATCATATTTGTTATCGGCATACCAATGTTGAGTTTATTAATTTGGTTGTTTAATTCACATACTTTAGCGGTTTTTAATAATGTGTTTTTTTCAGTTAGTATTTTGACTACTTGTGGATTATTTATAGTCTTAATTGTCCAAGAAGGTGTGTTTGATGCGACAAGTTATGGGTTTAGACGACTACGTTATCAGCTTTCTCCAAAAAAGAAACGACTTGAATGGGAGAATGATGATTTTATGAACCCTAAATCTCCTAAGAAAGCATTTTATATTGTTAAGCCTTGGGTTAAAATCGGTTTAATTATTAGCGTCATTTATGTCATTAATTCGATTATCATAAGCTTAACGTTCTAAAGACGTATGTCCACCTGAAATATACATATATTTATAAAAAAAGAGTTTAGGCATGTTCATTAAGAACATCCTAAACTCTTTAATTTATATCTAATTACTCATCATATTTTTTAAGAATAAGTACTGCATTGTGACCACCAAATCCTAAGCTGTTACTCATCGCATAAGTGATGTCGTGGTCAATTGCTTCATTACCAACAATATCAATATCGATTTCTGGATCTGGATTGTCAGAATGAATAGTTGGCGCAATTTTCTTATCACGAATTGATAGCGCTGAGAAAATTGTTTCAATTGCGCCTGTAGCACCTAATAAGTGACCTGTCATAGATTTTGTAGAATTAATCTTAAGGTCTTTTACTGCATCGCCAAACGTATTCTTAATCGCTTGAACTTCGTATAAGTCACCAACTGGCGTACTTGTACCGTGCGCGTTTAAGTATTGGATATCTTTAGGTTCAATACCTGCATCTTCCATCGCTGCTTCCATAGCACGAGAACCGCCTTCACCTTCAGGCGCTGGCGCTGTAATGTGGTAGGCATCACCTGTTGAACCGTAACCTACTAACTCAGCGTAGATATGTGCACCACGCGCTTTAGCTGATTCAAGTGATTCAAGCACTACTACACCTGCACCTTCACCCATTACAAAGCCATCACGGCCTTCTTGGAATGGGCGGCAAGCTGTTTCTCTATCTTTATTTGTAGATAAGGCACGGCTTGCACTGAATCCAGCAATTGCCATGTATGTGATTGGTGCTTCAGTACCACCAGTAATCATCGCATCAGCGTCACCACGTTGAATAACTTTAAAAGCGTCACCAATAGAGTTTGTACCAGTAGCACAAGCAGTTACAGTTGCGCCGTTTGGACCTTTAGCACCTAAGTCAATTGATACTTGGCCTGTAGCCATATCAGGAATTAACATTGGTACGAAGAACGGACTAACACGTCTAGGACCTTTTTCTAAAAGTTGGTTATGTGCATATTCGAAAGTTTCCATACCGCCGATACCTGAACCGATCCAAACACCAACACGGCTACTATTTTGGTCTGTGATTTCAAGTTTCGCATCTTTAACCGCTTCACGAGCAGCTACAACCGCATATTGTGTAAAACGCGCCATTTTACGCGCATCTTTTTTCTCGATGTGATCATGAATGTCAAAGTCTTTTAATTCACCAGCTAGGTTAACATTAAATTTAGACATATCAATGCGTGTAACTTCATCGATACCATTAACACCTTTTAATGCATTATCCCAAGTTGTTTTTACATCGTTACCAAGTGGTGATAAAGCACCTAATCCTGTAATAACAACACGTTGTTTTTTACTCATATGTTAATCCTCCTATTTACCCCATCGGATAGTAACTGCGCCCCATGTGAGACCGCCGCCAAAACCGACTAGAACTAATACATCATCATCTTTGATTTTACCATTTTCTAATTCTTGACCGATACTTAACGGAATAGAAGCCGTTGAAGTATTACCATATTTGTTCACGGAAACACTCATCTTCTCTTTAGGAAGATTTAAACGCTCACGAGCTGTTTCCATAATTCGAATGTTCGCTTGGTGTGGAAAGAACATACTAATATCATCAGGTGTAAGGTTTGCTTTTTCAACAATACGTTTAGAAGCATCACCCATGATTCTTACTGCAAATTTAAATACTTCACGACCATTCATTTTAATCGTATTCATATCTAAATCTTGATATAAGTATTGACCGCCGATGCCATCTGAACCAAGTTCATAACTTAGTATGCCGCGTCCTTCTGATACTGGTCCTAATACTGCTGCACCAGCACCATCACCAAATAAAATAGCTGTTGAACGATCATTTTTATCTGTAATCTTAGATAACTTTTCAGCACCGACAACTAAAACGTTTGTATAGTCGCCTGATTCGATAAAATGCTTCGCAGTTATCATTGAATACATAAAGCCTGAACATGCTGCGAGTTGATCCATTGAAGCGACCTTACGTAGACCTAAGCGCTTTTGTAAAATGTTTGCTACGGATGGAAATGGATAATCTCCTGTAGCTGTACCTACGATGACCATATCAATATCTTCAGGTTCTAAACCAGCGTCTTTAATCGCTTTTTTAGAAGCCTCATATGCTAAATCAGAAGTATCTTCATCTTCACGAGCCCAACGACGTTCTTTGATACCTGTCATTTTTGAAATCCATTCATCAGACGTATCAAGATATGATTCAAAATAGGCATTATCGATAACACGTTCAGGAACGTGTACACCAAAACCTTTGATTCCTACATCCATGACTGTACACCTTCTTAAAATAATTTTAATACCAGGTATTAATTTAACATAAGCTTGTTTTTAAATACAAGTCTCCACCATTATATAATATTTGTAAGACTATACAAATTGATTTCTATTCATTATACTTAAAGAAAGATTAAATTATGGAGGCTTGTGTCATGAGATACGTCATTACATTTATTTGGGCACTGCTTTTAATGCAAATGATCAACTTTGTATTAAATAGTCTTGCTGGTGGTGGCAGCCTTAACTTCTTCACACCAATCGTTATGGCTGTTATAATCGTGATCGTTATCGCTATCTTAGATGCTATTATGAAACCATCGAAACGCGATTCACATGCTAAATCTGAAGTTTCACATCAAAGATAATTTTATAAAAATTGGGTCAGAGACGTTATTGATTTCTCAATACGTTACTCTGACCCTTTTTCATTATGATTCAACTTCGAAATTAAGTGATTCGTCTTCAAGCGAAACTTTAATTGTAGTACCTTCATCAAAGTTCTCTTTAATCATCAGACGCGCTATAGGTGTCTCAATGTGCTTTTGCACGAAACGTTTTAACGGACGTGCACCAAATTGCGGTTCATATGCAGTGCGACCCATCCACACTTTCGCTTCTTTAGATACATCGAGTTGAATACCTTGATCCATTAATCTGATATTTAAGTTTGTGATAATACGGTCTATAATCATTTCCATATCTTCAACCGTTAATGGTTTAAATAATACAATGTCATCCATACGGTTCAAGATTTCAGGTTTGAAATAATCATGTAAGCGTGACATGACTGATTTCTCAGTTGATTCCTGAATATCACCAGTTGATTGAACGTTATCAAGAAGAATGTCAGAACCGATATTACTTGTCATGATAATGATCGTATTCTTAAAGTCGACGCTACGACCTTTAGAGTCTGTTAAACGACCATCGTCTAGAATTTGAAGTAACACGTTAAAGACATCTGAATGTGCCTTCTCAATCTCATCAAGTAAGATGACTGAGTAAGGATTACGTCTTACTGCTTCTGTTAATTGACCGCCTTCGTCATGACCGACATAGCCTGGAGGTGCACCAATTAAACGTGACACAGCATGTTTCTCCATATACTCACTCATGTCGATACGTATCATGTGCTTTTCAGAATCGAATAATGTAGAAGCGAGTGATTTCGCAAGTTCTGTCTTACCGACACCAGTTGGACCTAAGAATAAGAAACTACCGATTGGTCGATTAGGATCCTTAATGCCTGCACGTGCTCTTACAACCGCATCAGACACAAGATCAACTGCTTTATCTTGTCCAACCACACGTTCATGTAAGATATCACTTAAGTTGAGTAACTTTTCACGTTCTGTTTCAACGAGTTTGGAAACTGGAATGCCTGTCCATTGACTCACGATATCGCCAATTTCTTCGTCAGATACCATTTCTCTAATGATGTGATCGTTTTTATTTCCATCCGCTTCTTGGAATTGTTCCTCTAACTCTTTGAGTTCACGTTCTAATTGCGGAATTTTACCGTGTTGTAGTTCGGCTGCTTTCTCTAAGTTATAATTATTCTCTGCATCTTCTAATGCTTTACGTCTTTCATCAAGTTCCGTACGTTTTTCTTGTACGACTTTAATTTTTTCTTTTTCCTTTTCTACGCGAGACGAAATTTCAGCTTGTTTTTCTTTCTCATTCGCGAGTTCTTCTTGAAGTTCTTTAAGTCGGTTTTGACTGGATTGGTCAGACTCGTTTTTCAGTGCGCTTTCTTCGATTTCAAGTTGCATCACGCGTCGATTGACTTGGTCAAGTTCTGTTGGATTAGAACCCATTTCGGTCTTAATTGTGGCACAAGCTTGGTCAACTAAGTCAATCGCTTTATCAGGTAAGAAGCGATCTGTGATGTAGCGGTCTGATAGTTCTGCCGCTGCCACTAAAGCACGGTCTTGAATACGCACACCATGATACACTTCATAACGCTCTTTAAGACCACGTAAGATTGAAATCGTATCTTCTATATCTGGTTCACTGACGTTTACTTTTTGGAAACGGCGTTCTAACGCAGAGTCTTTTTCAATATATTCACGGTACTCATTTAAAGTTGTAGCACCAATACAATGTAATTCGCCACGTGCTAACATGGGTTTTAACATGTTACCTGCGTCCATCGCACCATCTGTTTTACCTGCACCAACTAACATATGAATCTCGTCGATGAAGAGTAAGATGCGACCTTCTGATTCTTTAATTTCTTTAAGAACTGCTTTTAAACGTTCTTCGAATTCACCACGGTATTTCGCACCGGCTACAAGCGCACTTAAATCAAGCTCAAATACCGTTTTATCCATTAGTGTTTCAGGCACGTCTTTTCTAACGATACGCTGTGCGATACCTTCAACGATTGCTGTTTTACCAACACCAGGTTCACCGATAAGAACTGGGTTGTTTTTCGTTTTACGACTTAGGATACGAATCGCATTACGAATTTCGTCATCACGTCCGATAACGGGATCCATCTTACCGTTTCGTACTTCTTCTACTAAGTCGCGACCATATTTTTCTAAAGCTTCATAGTTTACTTCTGGATTTTGAGATGTCACATGATTCCCTCCTCTAATTTTCTTAATGATTTCTTTGATGACCTTTTCTTTATGTGAAACAAATGATTGAGTTGTTTGATCAATTTCCATTGCAGCTAACAATACGTGTTCCATTGAGATGTATGCGTCTTCATATTGTTCCATGTATTGTTTTGATTTCGTAAATAGTTCGTTCGTTTTAGGCCCAACGTATTCACCATATGTGACGTTATCACCTTTAACCGTTGCATAAGATGCTAACTTCTTATTATACGCTTCGATTAATTCATCCGTATCAACTTTCGCACGTTCAAGAATCGATTTGAAAAGACTATCATGTTCGAGTACGCACGATTTTAACACACATTCAATTTCGACATTTTGTATCTTTTGATTTTTAGCTTCTTCAATCGCCTTTTGTAAGGCACCTTGAACAGCATGCGTCATTTGATTTATGTCCAATATCGTTCACCTCTCAGTTATCGTCTTGACTTTGACTTTCTTTGACTAATACTAGTATAACGCCACAACTCATGACTTTCAAATGATTTAACTAAAAAACACGTTCCCCTTTCAAGATTTTTTAATCTTTTTAGGAAACGCGTTATATTTACTTCGTTTGATTCAATTCACTAATGATTGCGCGTGACAACGCTTTGATGCCTGGTGCTTCTAAATGTATGCCATCATATGCGAAATACTCCACATGTCCTTCTGATTTCTTATACCAATCTACTAAATGGACGTTGTCATGTTCTTCGGACGCTTCTTTGAGTAATTGGTTCACGTGCGTTTCGTAATTACGAGGAACGCGCGTGTTCACGAGATAGACGTTAGCTTGATTGAACTTTTCAAGGAGGGAATCGAGTTGCGCCTTTGAAAAGTCACCATTCGTCCCTAGCTCGAGCACCACGATCTTACCCTTCTTATTGTAAGACGCATACTTCTTCTCGGCTAAAGGTACGGCCTGAATTAAATTACGCCCCACCTTACCATCAATTTCTGATAGAGGGATTTCGCCTTTAAAATATGAACCGATATCTACCATTATAGAGTCACCTAGTAACAGAGGCGCGAGTGTTGTATCGTTCTGCGTGATCAGTTTGTCGCCGGTTAGATCGATATGGTCAAAGTGTATGGGTACGGCAATTTGATCTTCAAGCTTATTTGTATTAAACGTCGTGTTATGTGACGCATCAGCTTGGACCTTTGATAATGAATTAAAACCACCAAGCACTGAAACGGTTAATATAAATATCATGAGCGCAGATAGGATTGTGCGGCCATATCGTCGAAAGTTGAAAGGATGAACTTTGAACGCTTTGAAACCCTCTCTTCGGATCGGTGTTTCAATAAATCGATATGACACTTCTGCACAAGCAAACGTAAGCACAACCTCTGATACGTAGATGTACCAAGGGATTTGGCCTTGTACAAAATAAGAACTCATGACACTCATAATCGGATAATGCCATAAATATAAACTATACGAACGCTGACCGATATACTTGAGTATCGGTAAACTTAAGACTTTCGATAAGTATGTGCTTGGATGCACAGCGCTCATAATAATGAATAACGTGATGAAAGACAAGATATAAAAGCCGCCTACATATAGTACAGGCATTTGATCGTTTATAAGAAACATTGACGCGATAAGTGCGATGAGTCCGAAGATACCTAGACCTTCGACAGTATATTGTAGCGTCTTTGGCGGATTAGCTTTCAACCGAAATGGCGGCCAAATGAATGCTAAGAGTACACCGAGTAATAGCGTTTGTAGGCGTGTATCTGTACCGAAGTAAAGTCTTGATAATGATAAGCCGAACCCTTTTAACGACATCATCACGATTAAGGAAATGATTGAAACTCCGAATAAGATTAATATGACTTTGTGTCGTTTCTTAAATTTCTTTAGTAAAAGCCCTATGATAAGCGGGAATAAAATGTAGAACTGTTCTTCGATTGCAAGTGACCATAGATGCTTGAGTGGCATCAATTCAAATTGATTGAAGTAATCGACATCTCGAAAGATGTACCACCAATTGGATACATAAAAAATGGCTGCCGTTGCATCCTTACGAATTGAGAGAATGTGACCTTCATCAAAGAGAACCGTGTATAAGACGACACTACTTATTACGAATAAGCTCGCGGGTAATAAGCGTTTGATTCTACGGAGCCAGAATCCTTTTAAGTCGATGCGCTGCGATGCATCATATTCATATAGTAAAAGACTTGTAATTAAAAAACCTGAAATAACGAAAAATGTATCGACACCGACAAACCCGCCAGATAACCATCTTACGTTGAGATGGTACACCATGATGGCAATAACCGCTATTGCACGTAGACCATCTAAACCAGGTAAATAACGTTTTTGTCCGTGATTGGATGATTGATTTGGATTCATGAGGTTTTCATTCTTTCTAAAATAAATTGAGTTCATTCTTATAAAGCGATGCATTCAATGTGAACGGTATGTAATTTGAATGTTATATAATAAACTTTACAAGCAATAATATGATTGTAATATTTTTGTTATATTTTTGCAATAATCTTTAATATAATCTTAGAAGGCTTTTGAAGCGGAAGTTTAGTGGCGTGATTCTGAGTAAGCGGTGCGGTCTTAAAAGGCCTTTTCAAAAAATAAAAACGTGAGACTTAAATCGCCTCACGTCTTCTCTATCTATATGAAATTCAGATTAGCTTACACCTAACGCAATTTTAGCGTAACGTGACATCATATCTTTATTCCATGGTGGATTCCAAACGATATTTACTTCAGTATCTTGAATCTCTGGTAACTCAGCTAATGCTGTCTTAACTTGATCAACGATTTGCGGTCCTAATGGACAACCGATTGAAGTTAATGTCATTTCAACAGTGCATAAACCATCATCGTCTAAATCAACTTTATATACAAGACCTAAGTTAACGATATCAATACCTAACTCGGGGTCAATTACGTTCTCTAAAGCGCCTAGGATATTGTCCTTTAATGCTTCATCCATCCATATCACCTCTTTTAATTTTAATCATAAATACAATATATCAAATATCCGACAAAACGCCAATAAAATGCTATGATATTGATACATGAAAAGTATTTACATAAGGAGTTTTATATGGAACAGCACTTAATCGTTTTGGATTTAGACGGCACATTATTAAATGATGAAAAAACAATCCCACCTTACACGAAAGATATCTTAAATGAAGTTATGCGTCGCGGGCACCAAGTTATGATTGCGACGGGTCGCCCGTACAGAGCAAGTAAGGTTTACTATGATGAACTCGGTCTTAATACGCCTATTGTGAATTTTAATGGCGCCTATGTCCATCATCCTAAGAATGAAGATTTCCCAGTGACGCATCGTGTACTTGATTTAGGCTTATCTTTAGAAGTGATTAAGTCTCTACATCGTCATGGTGTAACGAATATGATAGCGGAAGTTAAAGATCATGTGTATATCAATTCGCCGGATGATCGCCTTTTTGAAGGGTTTAGTATGGGAGAACCTGAAATTATTACGGGTGATTTACGTGAGAACTTGAAAGAGGCACCGACTTCCTTATTAGTGGAAGCTAAAGAAGAGTCTATTTCTGACATTAAGGACATGTTAAGTCATTTTTATACTGAACATATCGAGCATAGACGTTGGGGCGCGCCATTTCCTGTTATTGAGATTGTAGCTAAAGGTATCAATAAAGCGCGCGGTATCATGTCTGTTTGCGATTACTTACAAATTCATCAATCACATACCATTGCTTTTGGTGATGAAGATAATGATATCGAAATGATTAAATACGTGCGTAATGGTGTTGCGATGGCAAACGCTTTAAGCGAATTGAAGGATGTTTCTGATGATGTAACGGCGTCGAATAACGACGATGGTATTGGCGAATACTTAAATCGTTACTTTAATTTAAATATGCCTAAGACGCGTGAGCAATAAACCTTTTAAATTGGGAGTGGTTTGGATGTCAAAGATTGTTGTTGTAGGTGCCGTGGCTGGTGGTGCTACGTGTGCAAGTCAGATTCGTAGGTTAAATGATGAGAATGCGATTACCATTTATGAAAAGGACCGTGATATGAGCTTCGCCAATTGCGGCTTACCATATTATTTGGGTGACGTTATTGAAAAGCGTGAGTCGGTACTTGCGATTGAACCTAAAGATTTTAAGGATAAGAAAAATATTGATGTGCATACGTATCACGAGGTTATTGCGGTTGATAGTCAAGCTAAGACGGTGACGGTTAAGAATCATCAAACTGGTGAGACGTTTGAGGACACGTACGATTATTTGATTTTAAGTCCTGGTTGCCGTGCTAAGTCGTTAGGTTTTGATGCTGACTTTATCTTTACACTACGTAATATGGAAGACACTGACCGAATTAATGATTATATTGAGGCGCATGATGTAAAGCGCGTATTATTGGTTGGTGCTGGATATATCTCTTTAGAGATGCTTGAGAATATGTATCACCGCGGACTGAAGCCGACTTTAATTCACCGTTCTGATCAAGTGAATAAGTTAATGGATCAGGATATGAATCAGGTAATTTTAGATGCTATGGATGAACGCGATATTCCTTACTATTTAAATGAAGAAATTGATTCCATTGAGGGTCATGACGTGACCTTTAAATCTGGGAAAACGGAATCGTTCGATATGATTATTGAAGGCGTTGGCGTGGCACCTAATTCCGAATTCTTGAAAGGTAGCGGCGTTGAACGTGATGATAAGGGATACGTCCCGGTTAATGAGAAGTTTGAAACGAACGCGGATGGTATTTATGCGCTCGGCGACGTGATTACTTCATTCTATCGACATGTCGATCTGAAAGCTCACGTACCACTTGCATTTGGAGCGCACCGAGCTGCGAGTATTATCGCTGAGCAATTAGAAGGTCGTTCTGAGATTGTGTTCAAAGGGTTTGTCGGCGCAAACATTGTGAAATTCTTCCAGTATACGTTAGCGAGCACTGGCGTGACCGTTAAAGACTTGGATCAATTCGATTACGACGTCGTTAATCATACTTCCAATACACACGCCGGTTACTATCCCGATAATTCTAAGATGCATATTCGCGTCTATTTTGAAAAGTCCTCTCGTAAAATCTTGCGTGCTGCGGCTGTTGGTGAAAAAGGCGTTGACAAACGTATCGACGTTATAACGATGGCGATTATCGGGGAACAAACCATTGACGATTTAACAGAATTTGAAGTAGCTTACGCCCCGCCGTACAGCCATCCAAAAGACATTATTAACATGGTCGGATATAAAGCTCGCAACAAGTAAAGTGATTTCAGGTAAGAGCGGTGTACCTCCTATCTTAGCGTCGTTAACTTCTACTTGGCTGGTTTAGCTCAAGCAGTTAGCCTTTGATGTTAAGTTATATATTTTTAATGGTCTTAAAGCGGTATGCCTCCAAGTGATTGGCTTTGGAGGCATTTTTTATTGGACGTCCGTTTGCTTTTTAGACGGTTTAGCTATTGGCAGTTAGCCTTACAAGTTAGTGATACAAATTTAATTCTTTCAATGCGGTGTGCCTCCAAGCGCGTGTGCTTGGAGGCATTTTTAATTTTGTTTGACTCGGTTGGAGTATTTTCGGTCGTGATAGTTCGGGCTAGCGATGGCGTGCTAGATAGTATAGAGGTAACCGTTAGAATTACACGTTTTCTGAGTCTTGTAAATCTAGAGGGCCTTGGTTTACACGTTTCTAATTTCTTGTAATTTTAAAGGCCCTTGGTTTACACGTTTCTGATTTCTTGTATTTATAAAGGCCCTTGATTTACACGTTTCTGATTTCTTGTAAATTTAAGGGCATTTGATTTACACGTTTTCTATGTCTTGTAAATTTAAAGGGCCTTGGTTTACACGTTTCTGATTTCTTGTAATTTTAAGGGCATTTGATTTACACGTTTTCTATGTCTTGTAAATTTAAAGGGCCTTGGTTTACACGTTTCTGATTTCTTGTAATTTTAAAGGGCCTTGATTTACACGTTTCTGATTTCTTGTAATTTTAAAGGCCCTTGGTTTACACGTTTCTGATTTCTTGTAATTTTAAAGGGCCTTGATTTACACGTTTCTGATTTCTTGTGATTTTAAAGGGCCTTGGTTTACACGTTTCTGATTTCTTGTAAATTTAGAGCCCTTTCATTTACACGTTTTCGATTTCTTGTAAATGAAGGTATAAGCCCTACGTTTATCACGTTTCTACTTTCTTGATAAACCAAGCCCCTACGTTTATCACGTTTCTACTTTCTTGATAAACCGCTTAGCTTAATAGCTGGTATAATACTACTGAACCTAAATATTGTAGCTTAAGACTCTAAACAATAACTATAAAATCTTTACTGAAGCCAGAATACTACAAATAGCGCTAACATTTCTAACCGGCATAATAAGCTTCAGTCAAACTTTTCCGTTCTATCAATGGAATTATCTTTCAACCGAACTATTCCCTTACTTACCGTATTACAAACGACGACCGCAATATAATCATCCTATCAACCAGTAGTCCTCTATCCGCCCATCAAAAAACGCCCTAACGACTTCTACTTCATTAGCGGAAGTTGTTAGGGCGTTGTTATACTGTCTTGGCTTTTCAGGAATCGATTAAGATAAACCGAATAGTTGTGTGATTGGTCCTAGAGGTAAGATTGTACCTAGGATCATTGTTAGTAAAGCGATTACTAACGTCGTGATGAATAAGCCACGACTGTTTTGTTTTTTCGTTTTCTTAGCAAGCGTTACTTCTGTAAGCGCGATTACTGCTAAGCCACCAATCATTTTAAGTGTTAAAAGCATATGGTTAGCATCAGCCATGCCAAATGATTTAACGACTAACCAAATACCTGAAATTAACGTTAATAATAAGAATAAACGTAGTGCCATACGTAATGGTTTGAAAGATGGACTTGGTCCTTGTTTATTTGAAAAGTTTTGATAAGCTGCAATAAACAAGATGATTGTTACGATCCAACTTACAATATGAAGATGTACCACGTGTCATTCCCCCCTCTTTTCTTTATTAACTCATATCCATAGTATCATATGATGAATCGTTAGAATACTAAAGATAACCAATCATTAACAATCTTATAACGATTTGGCTTTTTTAAAAAAAAGAAAACCTGGAACAAATTACCGAGGTAAAATGCATCTTGCACGAACTCGGTAAGTCCCGCAACACGATACATGACGGGTTGTTCCAGATTCAATCTCATTTAAAATTATTCAGTTTCTGACGCGACGTAGTTCGTTAACGTACCGATATTGTCAATCGTCACTTTGATTTCATCGCCAGGTTGTAAGAATTTCGGTGGATTCATACCTGCACCGACCCCAGCCGGCGTACCAGTTGCGATAATATCGCCTGGATGAAGGGCTACGTATTTCGAAATTTCTTCGATTAATTCGTCGATCTTAAGGATCATTTCGCCTGTGTTACCGTTCTGACGAATTTCGTTGTTCACTTTCGTTACGATATCAACCGCTTCAGGTGTTGGTAACTCGTCTTTCGTCACGATGTAAGGACCCATTGGGCAACCACCTGTTAAACTCTTTGATAAGAAGGCTTGGTCTTGAGCTTTCTGAGCAGTACGGTCTGTGATGTCGTTAATAATCGTGTAGCCGTATACGTAATCAAGAGCAAGACCACGCGGAATCTTCTCACCATGCTTACCAATTACAACGCCAAGTTCGCCTTCGTAATCGAGCTCGTCTGTAATATCTTTGTGGTTCGGAATCGTAGCATTATCACCTGTTAAAGATGACGCTGCTTTCGTGAAGACATATAAACGCTCAACCTCGTGGTTTAACTCATCAGCGTGTTTCTTATAGTTACGACCAAATGCGATTACATTATTAGTTGGCGTAACGGGTGGTAAGAAGTCAATATCAGCGAACTGAACTTTATACGTCTCAGCATCGCCACTATTCTCAGCTTTAACAACCGCTTTTCGAACCTGTTCTTGGAAATCAACAACTTGGTTCATTTGTAAACCTTCTAATAACGTCTTAGGATTAAAGTCTTCTTCTGCAAAATCTCTAAATACCTTACCTAGATCCCAAGCCGCTTCTTCGCGTTTTACTTTAACGCCATAAGATATATCATCGTTATGTTTGAATGATAAGAATTTCATTCAGTATCAGCTCCTCTAAGTTACTTACACCAATTATAACGAATTTTTTAGACAAATCACAATTTTTTAATTATTCGTCTTAATTACGCCATTCATATATGATAGGTCCCCATTCAAAGTGTTATTACCTTAAGTTCGATAACCTTATGTCACCTTACATCAAGCGATTGATAATGCGTTTAACCCGACTCCCCCTGCAAAAGCCCTTTAAGCCACGTACCTCATCGCGCTTTAACATCAGTACCATCCCACACCCAAATAAGAATGAGAAGATGGGATAAAACGAGCTGATAACGAGTACCGAAATCACGCTAAATAAATGCTGATCCGACAGACTTAAAAAGTGTGTCAGATCAACATTTTTATATGGAAAACTAAAGTTTAAAATGTTCATAAGCAAAATGCCGAACAAGCTAATACCTCTAAGGGCGTCTAATTCAAATATTCTCTCTTTCTTTTGTGTAGACATACCTATCCTTCCTCAATTGACAATTGACCAAATTTAAAGAAATAAAGGTACCCTTTCACTTTAGTATTTAATATCGCTTCGAGCGTTTGTTGATAATACGACATTTGAATATAGTATTTCGATTTAAGTTGTTTACCAAGTTCTTCATCGGTCATACCGCGTCGTCTTCTGAATGAATCCGTTTTATAGTCAACAAAGTAATAACAACCGTCCTTGACAAAAATGAGGTCTACCATACCTTGAATAATTGAAACAGCCGCGTCATCACACTCAATATCATCGACTTTCGACTGATTCACGATAAAAGGAATTTCTCTATAGATCTTGTCACTATGCGCAATGTCGTCGTATAAACGACTCTTCGTGAAGTCATAAACTTCTTTTAAGTTAATGACATCTTTCTCATCGGCATTGAGTATATCTCGCGTCACTAATCCATCCACATATTGCTCCAATGCCTCATGTGTCATCCCTTCCTTTTCAAAAGGAAGATGTTCCATGACCGTATGCATCAACGTACCAATTTCATTTGCACGACGCGTACGCCCTTCTTGCATAAACTGAGGACGATCAAACGTCGAGACGCCAAGTCGATATTGACGCACGCGATCATAATTGGTGTTCGTTTCTTCTGTATCATGTTGACGTTTCAATTCAGAAACAGAGATCTTAGAATGACGACTCACTTGATCTTGATACGGATATTCATAACGTAATTGGTCTTGAATTTGAGCCTGAACATCCGCATGCCCTTTCATATGATCGAGCATGTTTAACGTACGATACGTATCCGATTCAAGTGCATCATCCGATTGAATCTCTGAAAAGTGCTTGATATAGATATCTAAATTCTGAGATAAAGATGTATCTACACGATCAAGATTTGATTCAGTATTCGAAGATTTCGCGGTATCATTAGCATGATATTGACCATAAACGCTATAAATTAACTCAAACGGTGACTTCGCACTCAGTCTTGAACTCGCTGAGATGAGCCCCTTTTCAAAGGGTGTTTCAAGAAGCTTATCAAGTTCTTTCTCAGCCTTAACACGCCCTATCAAATAAAGCTGCGTCTTAGCACGCGTTAACGCAACGTACATTAAACGCATTTCTTCAGAGATGAGCTCTTTCTCACCAATCGCCTTAAACAGCACAGACGCTAACGACGGATAACGCACTTCTGCGTCTAAGTCATAATAATCCATCCCAATTCCGTACTGCTGATTTAGAATGACTTGCTGACGAATATCGCCACGATTAAACGATTTCGATAACCCCGAATAAATCACAAACGGGAATTCAAGCCCCTTACTGCTATGGATACTCATCATACGCACCACATCATCATTCGGACCAATCACATTTTCCTCACCGAAGTCCTTACCGCGTTCAATGAGTTCATCTATAAATCTTATAAACTGGAAAAGCCCTCTAAAGCTCATGTTCTCAAAGTCGACGGCCTTATTAAATAAGCCGTATAAGTTTTGACGACGACCACGGCCGCCTACTAAACCACTGAAATACTGAATAACATATTTATCATTGTAGAATTGGTCGATCAATTGATACACAGGATGATTCTGGCTATAGTCTTGATAATATTGAATATCTTCTAAAAAGGCTTTTAGCTTATCTGTTAAATCTTTATGTTCCGTATCATGCTCTAAAAATTGTTCAATAGACTGATAGAAATAATCCATCTTCTCAGTATGAACTTGAATTGTCGCGAGTTCATCTTCAGTAAATTGATAAATAACAGAACGCATTAGCCCCACTAAATAAATATCTTGAAACGGATTATCAATCACGCGTAAAAACGATAACATCAAGCGAATTTCAGTTTGCTCAAAGTAACCAGATTTACTATTCACATGAAACGGAATGTCCTTATCTTTAAACACCTGTTGAAGTATCCGCGCATTACCGTAGCCACGCTCAAGGATCACAATGTCCTTATATGTCGACTTACGATAGCGCTTAGTATCAGAATCATAAACACGTTGATGCTCAAGAATATGTTCAACCCGTTGCGCGATGAGTTCCGCTTCTTGTTCCGTTCCTGTTAATTCACTTTCGTCATCTTCAACCATGACATCAAACTGCATTGGATACGGTTGTTCTGGATCATATTTCGCACCTAAATAAAGTTGTTGTGCCGCGTCGTACGTAATCTCACCAACCGTTTGATCCATCATATGTTGGAACAAGAAGTTTGTCGTATTAAGAACTTCCGGACGTGACCTAAAGTTTTGAGATAAATCAATACGTAAGCCCGCATCCTTACGGTCAATATCCGTTGTAAAGCGCTCATACTTTTCAATAAATAGACTCGGATCAGCTTGACGGAATTTATAAATCGATTGCTTCACGTCACCAACCATAAATAAATTCCCATTATGTTCCGCACCGCGTTTGATACATGAAATAATCTTCTCTTGAACGCGGTTCGTATCTTGATACTCATCCACTAAAATTTCATCGAATTGATCACGGTAAATATCCGCGATTTGCGACGGACTACCATCCTCATTTGTCAAGATCTTTAACGCGAAATGTTCATAGTCTGAAAAGTCCAGCACGTTCTTCTTGCGTTTATTATCGTTAAACGTTTCGATGACATCTTTCGTTAAAGTAGCGAGATATTGAACTCGAGGCGCTAACGCTTTCATGTCAGACTTTAGTAGCTCTACGTCTCGAGATAAATAATTGTCTTGAACATCTTTAATCAACGCTTTATACGCATCATAATAACCCTTGCCTGCGTCATAAACGTCTAAGTTACCATCATTTTCTTCTTTAACCTTTTTCGTTTGAGACGGGAATCGTTTCGGTAGTTCGTGCTGACTAAGCATATCTAAATCGATGACACCGCCTTCAATCGCTTGATTCATAAACGCCAGTTCACCGCGTAGCAACTCAAGATGCTTATCAACTGCGTACAAATCTTCGAATAACACGGTACTTTCTTTTATAAAGTGATGCGCCGTTTTAAGATCAATCATCATATACGCTTTTAATTGATCAAGCATTTCTTCTTGTTTAGTGTCATCTGCATATGGATCGCTTAGATGCGTAAGCCAATCGATTGGGTTCGGATTCGCGACACTAAAGTAATACAACTTCTTCACCATATCGCGTAGTGTGTCATCTGAACGGTCATTCGCAAGCTGCTCAACGACATCAACGAAATCAGAGTCTAATGTCGCATAGTGCTTTTCCAAGACATCATCAATTGTCTGTTCAAGTAATAGCACGTTCTCCGCTTCAGAACTCGTTCGAAAGTTAGGATCAATGTCTAGCACATCATAGTGTTGTTGGATGAGCTTCAAGCAAAAGCTATGTAGCGTGGATATCTGAGCTTGATGAATCTTAACACGCTGATTTTTAAGATGTTCGTTGTCTGGAAATTCTAAGGATTTCTTCTGAATACGGGCATCAATACGATGTTTCATCTCTCTCGCACTAAGATTTGTGAACGTTACGACTAACAGGCGATCGACATCGATTTCATCACGAATGATGCGTTCAATAATACGCTCAACTAGAACGGCCGTCTTACCAGACCCTGCCGCTGCCGCAACTAAAATATCGCGATCTTTCGCATAAATACTCTTCCATTGGTCATCCGTCCATAAGACGCCTTGTGGTTTCTTAGGAATCATGATTATCCTCCTTTCCATCTTCTTGAAGTAACGCTATCGGATTAATTGTTTCATCAACTTGTCGATATCTAGGTTTATCGATAATACCGTCAACGTGACATACAGACTTATAATTACAGAATCTGCATGGTAGCGTATTCTCATATTGAAGCGGTGCGACTTTCGTTTCTCCATCCATGATGTCGCTTGCTGTTTCAATAAAGTTTTCCTTATTCTTCTGAATGAGTTTATGAATAACGCTTTCATCGGCAACTTTACTATTCGAACTAAAACCGCCATTTTTCTTACGACTAAACGGCACGATGTCTGATTTGTACGACGCCTCATCACGAACATCAAGTGCTTGAATCACGCGTTCATCTTGGTTAATTAAACCTTTCATTTGGAAACTCTTTAAACGCGCTTGATCGATATCAGTCGTTTGATGTTCCACCCAGTTTTTAAAGGATTGAATCGGTTCGTGAACACGCATGTAAAGAAGTCCACCTGGTCGGATGCTTTCACTTAAATTAAGTGCTTTGTAATTTTGAAGCACGATATCCATGTACGTCATCATTTGCATCTGCATGCCGTAATAAACTTTCTTCAAATCAAGTTCAGCACTTTGTTTAGACGACTTATAATCAATGATATTCACAAAGCTATCCGTCTCAGATTGGTACGTATCGATACGGTCGATTTGACCACGGATATAAATCGGGTACCCTTGCTTTGTATATAAGACATCTGCCTTTAACTCTTGATTATGACGTGGCTTCACTTTAAAGCTTTGTTCGAAGCGGTACGGCTTAAACTTCGTATGTGAACCTTGGTACTGCATCGCACTTACCGTCGCTTTAATAATCGCACCAATTTTATGAGACATATATTGATAATGCGCAGTTGAATTCAAGAGATTAAATTGTACCTCTGGTAATATCAGATCTAACGCTTCTTTCGTTAACGCTTGAATATCACGTTCAGTTAACTGTTTGAAATTCCCTTCAACACGTTCTGAAATATAACGTAATACATCATGGAATATTGAGCCTAAGTCAAAGCTCTGAAGCTGATACTTCGTACGTTCGTTTAATTTTAAACCGTGAGACGCATAGTGTTTGAACGGGCATTGCTTAAACCCTTCGAATCGAGACACACTTGCTTCGATCTTAGTCCCGTAGAGCTTTTCAGTGAGAGACTGATCGAGTTGAACGGTTTCATTAGAATAACTTAACGACGTCATTAGGTGATCTAAACCTTGATTTAAATGTTCATCATCGCGAATAACTTGATACGCATCTAACCACGTTTCAGCCACAATTTCATCATTTAACCATCCTTTTAAAGCCTCGAATAAGGAAATCTTGGTCTGATGCGGATGTTCCATTAGACGTAACGGCTCGTGCTCATGCATATGATGAATATTTTGTACCTCTAAATTGAAATACAACGCTTCAATTTGGTCTAAGAACGGACTCTTCTCCTTATCGTCACCTGACATGCCCATTAAACTATATGAGAATGTGACCTTCTCAGTCGCTTGCGCCATCGCGATATAACATACAAATGCCTCGTCCATTTGAAGAATGTCAGCTGTCGGACTTAACTTCACATTCGATTGCGTTTGAAATTGCTTCTTCTCATCATCAGAAATTAAGCTCGAATTCGTTATCGTTTGCGGCATGACACCATCGTTCATACCAATCATATAAATATGCTTTTTATTCGCGACTTTAGATAAATCCATCGTACCAATCGTCACTTCATCAACGCCTTGCGGAATCATCTTAAATTCCAACTGGCTCAGCCCGATATCAAGTATCTCAAGAAAGCGCGTGAGCCCCATATCCTTATCTTTGAAGATCGTCACCATGTCGTCTAACACACGAATAAACCCGTGCCAAACTTGGTCAATCTCTTCCGCTTCCTTATGCTTACCATCTAAGTCAAGTTCATCACGCTGCGTCATCATCTGATGCGGTAATTCAAATTCTTCGATTAAGTTATACAGTGCTGTCGCGTAAGCTGTCGCATGTTGCCCTTCTCTAAGCGCTTGTTCGAAGGCGTGAAGTTTCTTAACAACATCATCTTTAAGCTTGATCACCTTTTCGAAAAGCGCTTGGCGCGCGTCATTCAGTTTGATGTGTCGTATTCCTAAACGCTCAAATTGATCTACCGTGAAATAACGGTCATCTAGCCACTTCGAGCCATGGATACCTCGCTCAATCGCATAATTCTCAAAGATATCTATTAAATAGCGATGGTCTTTAAACGTTGAAGTTAAAATATTCGTCTTTAAAAGACGCATCATCGGTTCGAATGCCCAGTTCTTTTGAATCACTTCCACTAATGAGCGCAACATTTCCATAAACGGGTGATGCGTCATACTGCGCTTAACATCAATATTAAATGGAATATCATATTGATTTAGAATCGTTTCAAGTAAATACGCGTACGCTGGGTCACGATATAAAATCGCGATATCGTTAAAGCGGTAATGGTTCACTCGCAAATCACGTAAAATATCACGTGCGACTTCATTTACTTCTTCACGCATATTCGAACTTTCTAAAATCTTAACTTCATTAGAAGTCGTGCGTTGTTCAACTTGTAGCGCGTCAAACGATTGTTCTAAATGCGCTAACGATTCATTTTGATAACGTTGTACTTGCGTGAAATGACGGCGTTTAAGCGGTATTTGTAAATCTTGAGCGATGTCTTCTAAATGTTGTAGGGATTCTGAAGGTTTACGAAATAGACTGAACATATCTTGATTGCCATCACTTGTAAGTAAGACCGTTACAGACTTACAATGCTTCGTTAATGCTTGAATGATTTCATATTCCAACGTTGAAAAGTTATGGAAACCATCTATGTATATATCCGCTTCTTGAAGCCATTTCGACTCAGGAATCTTCTCAATGAAACGCATCAACATATCTTCATTCGTCACAAAGTGATCCTTAAGACGCGCTTCTAACTTGTCATATATCAATTGAATATCATGAAACTTATCACGCGTGCGCAAGTTGATCGAGTTCGATGAGATAATGTCATCTAAGTCAGTTGGCGTTATGTGGTATTTTTTGAAGTCTTGAATTTGCTCACTTAGCTTTTCACTGAAGCCAAAGTAACCAACTTGAGATTGGTAAAGTTTCAATGATTGCTGATGTTCGTTAAGTAAATCATAAATCATCATCTCCATCGCTTCTTGAGACACGCGATCTTCGGTTAAGCCACCTACTTCCTGAAACAATCGGTGCGCCACACGATTAAAGTGTAGAATTTCAGTACGTAAACTTCCATTTAGCGTGGCATCCTTAGCGAATGCTTGTTCAAATTTAAAGGTACTTTGCGTCGGCGTAATGACAACAATTGGGTCGCCCATTGGTGACGTCTGCATCGCTTGTTTAATTTCAGACATCATTTCATACGTCTTACCAGTACCAGCACGTCCTATAAATGCTTCTAATCTCATAGTCGTCCCCACTCCTTTACTCTATTTTAACATAGCGACGTTTAATTTAATGTTAATGCGTTGTGAATCAAACGTATTAATTGATAGGATTTTGTAGCTGTTTAATTGATTTTAGCGTGTCAATTTGAACATATGTTTAATTGCGCATTCTCCTCTTTGAAAAGCCCTTTCAATATAACAACGCGTACGTCGGCATATCGTTTACTAGCAATCTCGTACACTCAAAATCAAAGTACAACCCTTAAGTTGATCGATTACTTAGAGGGCTTTTCATAAAGAAAACCCCGAACGGTGCTATGTAACACCGTCCGAGGCTCTTAAATATTACTATTCTTCTTCAGGATTAAAGTTAACCTTGAACTTACTTAGCGGCCAGAATCTTAAGGATACTTTACCTACAATTTTATCTTTATCGATTAAACCGAAAGCACGACTATCCTTACTAACTTCGCGGTTATCACCTAACACTAAGTATTTATCTTCTGGAATTTCAGACTTACCTTCTGAGCCGAGTAATTCTTTAGATTCAAAATCACCTGTAATTTTATCTGAGCGCTTATGTTCTTTATTATAATCTAAATAAGGTTCTTTAACTTCCTTACCATTCACGTATAATTTATCGTTTTCATATTTAACTTTGTCACCTGGCGTACCAATGACACGCTTCACATAGTCATCATTTTCATTCGCGTGGAACACAATGACATTACCACGTTTTAAGTCGCCAAATTTAAGTCCAATTTCATTTACAATAACTTTTTCGCCATCTTTTAAAGTTGGATCCATAGAATCACCTTTTACTGTGTAAGGTTTAGCTATGAATTGATGGATGAGTGTAACGATAATGATTGCGACGACTATGGAGGCAATCCACTCTAAAATTTCCTTCTTCATTTTGACACCTCAATTAAATTTAAAAGTTCGTCTTCATTCGGTTAAATGGAAAATATGTAACATTAACATTCCCCATTATATCTTTTTTCTGAATAAAACCAAAGCTTCTTGAATCTTGCTTGGCATCTGCCACGTCATTGAGTACAAGGTAAGAACCTGGTGGCACGATATTCGTTTCGGAATCCTTAATTTCTTCCATATTTAAATGTGCAACTGCATAGGAATTATTCGAAACCTTGCGATCATTAATATACAAATGGTGGTCTTTAAGCGCAACACTTTCACCTGGCAATCCAATTACACGGCTTGTGTAGGCCTCATCACCATGTTTGTACATAATGACATCATCACGATTGATTAAATTAAATAAGTTATCAATCTTGTTATAAATCACGCGGTCCCCTTTTTTAAAGGCCGGTTCCATGTGCGAATGTTCAATAACAGCGCCACTGATTACAAAAGCTTGAATCGTTAATACGATAATAAGACTTACGACTATCGTAATAAGATGTTTAATGATGCGACTCAACTTCATCCTCCTCTACCGTATTCATGTAATTACGTTCAACGCGTTTGCTAATCATGTACAGAACTACAACACCAATGATGATAGCGATAAGTTTTAAGGGATTATGTAGCAGTGTTGTAATATCGTGCCCTAATATACCGATTGATCCAATCATAATCGCTTTTGAAAGACATAAAGCGACGAAATACGTGCCTTTACGAATGTGTGTCATACTCACCACAATATTTACAAGTGCGCTTGGTGTAAAAGAAAAACACAACAATATAAATATTGGCGTTACCCCGCGCCTGTCAATAAAGTAAATCAATCGTTTGACGTGTTTCTTCGTTTTAAGCCTTTTGATGTAGGAAATATGATTCAGCCTCTTAAAGCATAAAAACACAAGAAAGCTACCGATTACAGTCCCTAGCCATGATACGAGGATACCGAAGCCTAAACCAAAAGCATTCACGTTGAATACGACAAACACGATAATTGGCAGTATGGGTAGAAATGCCTCAATAAATGTCAGCAGAAAGCCGAACAATAAATCAAAGCCAGTACCCTTAAACATTTTATAGATTTCAGATAGTTCATGTTGAGTCACAATCACGTCATCCCATCAAACTTGATAGTTTAATTATAATCCTGTCGTATTAAATTGAAAACCGAAATTAATTAATAATTGCATAAATCAGTCTGAGGAAGTACAGATACTTTGGCACTAAAAAAAACAGACATCGAGATTAATTGAAACCTCAATGACTGTTTTATGCATTTTATATACATTTCTAAAAATTACAATCTTGATTCTAATTCTTTTTTCATATCTTCAAAGCCTGGTTTACCTAGTAAAGCAAACATATTTTGTTTATATGCTTCAACACCAGGTTGATTAAATGGGTTAACACCAAGTTGGTAACCGCTCATCGCACACGCAAGTTCAAAGAAGTATACTAAATAACCAAACGTTGTCGCATCAAGCTTAGGCACACGTACGACTAAATTAGGAACGCCGCCGTCGGTATGTGCGAGTAACGTACCTTCGTAAGCTTTCGTATTCACTTCATCTACTGTTTTACCAGCTAAGTAATTGAGACCATCTAAATCATCTTTATCTTCTTTAATTTCAATATCATGCTTAGGTGCGTCAACTTTCACAACCGTTTCAAATAAGAAACGACGCCCTTCTTGCACATATTGACCAAGCGAATGTAAGTCAGTTGTATAATTCGCACTTGAAGGATAAATACCTTTTTGGTCTTTTCCTTCAGATTCGCCAAATAACTGTTTCCACCACTCGTTAAAGTATTGAAGTGCTGGCTCATAGTTGATTAACATTTCAGTCGTATACCCTTTATTGTATAAAGCGTTACGAATTGTTGCATATTGGTATGCAATATTTTCATTAAGATCACTTGTTGAAAGTTCTTTTCGTGCTAAGTTCGCACCTTCCATCATGTCTTCAATATTTACACCACTCACCGCTATTGGTAAAAGCCCTACCGCAGTAAGCACTGAATAACGACCACCAACGTCATCAGGAACCACAAATGTTTCATATCCTTCATCTGTAGCTAATTGTTTTAAAGCGCCTTTTTCTTTGTCAGTCGTCGCAAAAATACGCTTAACCGCTTCTTCTTTTCCATACTTATCTTCAATTAATTGTTTAAATAAGCGGAAGCTAATCGCTGGTTCTGTTGTTGTACCAGATTTAGAGATGACATTGATTGAGAAGTCTTTGCCTTCTAAATATTGCATAAGTTCATGCATATAAGTTGAAGATAAATGATTACCAACGAAAACAATTTCTGGTAAGTTATCATTTTGTTTAAACATTGGCGTTAACATTTCAATCGCTGCGCGAGCACCAAGATATGAACCACCAATACCAATCACGACTAATACGTCTGAATTCGATTTAATACGTTCAGAAGCGTCTAGTATACGCTTAAATTCTGCCTTATCATAATTCTCAGGTAAATCTACCCAACCTAAGTAATCACTTCCTGCACCAGTTCCCTCTTGAATCATTTTATGAATTGTATTCACGATGTCTTGTTGTTGAGAGATTTCATGTTCACCAAGGAATGAAAGTGCCTTTTGATAATCTAATTTAATATGCGTCATGAAGATGACCTCCTGTACTTTGAATACCTTTATTGTACTAATTTTTTAAAAGAGGTTCAATTGAACGCCCATATTACTAAGTATTCAAATATTTGTATATTTATTAATAAAAATGGTTTTATTTACATATTCTTTGTGCTATAATTCTGAATATAAAGAAAAACGTTTAAAAATTCGATGAGGTGAATATTAATGAAAGATAGAGTAGTATTAGCATATTCAGGCGGTTTAGATACAAGTGTTGCCGTACACTATTTAATTGAACAAGGTTACGATGTTGTAGCTTGTTGTTTAGATGTAGGGGAAGGTAAAGATTTAGACCTTGTACATTCTAAAGCATTAGATATGGGGGCAATTGAATGCCATATTATTGATGCTACTAAAGAATTCAGCGAAGATTTTGTAAGTTATGCAATCAAAGGTAACTTAATGTATGAAAATACGTATCCACTTGTTTCAGCATTATCACGTCCATTAATTTCTAAGAAACTTGTGGAAATTGCACATAAAACTGAAGCAGTTGCAATCGCACATGGCTGTACAGGTAAAGGTAACGACCAAGTACGTTTCGAAGTTGCAATCAAAGCTTTAGATCCAGAATTAAAAACGCTAGCGCCAGTACGTGAATGGGGCTGGAGCCGTGAAGAAGAAATTGAGTACGCTAAGAAACACAATATTCCTGTACCAATCGGTAAAGAATCACCGTACTCAATCGACCAAAACTTATGGGGTAGAAGTAACGAGTGTGGTATCTTAGAAGACCCTTACCAAGCACCACCTAAAGACGCGTTCGACTTAACTCAAGAAATTGAAGATACACCAGATGAAGCTGAAGAAATTACGCTTTCATTCGAAAAAGGTATCCCTACTGCAATTAATGGCGAAAGCTATCCATTAAACGAACTTATCTTAAAGTTAAACGAACTTGGTGGTAAACATGGTATCGGTAGAATTGACCACGTTGAAAATAGATTAGTAGGTATTAAATCAAGAGAAGTTTATGAAACACCAGGTGCTGAAATTATTTTACAAGCACACAAAGCGTTAGAAACAATTACGTTAACGAAAGACGTTGCGCACTTTAAACCTGTTATTGAAAAGCAATTCTCTGAAAATGTATATAACGGTTTATGGTTCTCACCATTAACAGATAGCTTAAAATCATTCGTTGATGAGACACAAAAATATATTACAGGTGAAGTAAGAGTTAAATTATTCAAAGCAAACGCAATTGTAAATGGTAGAAAATCACCATATACACTTTATAATGAAAAACTTGCAACGTATACAAAAGAAGATGCCTTCAACCAAGAAGCTGCAGTAGGTTTCATCGAAATTTATGGCTTACCTACTAAAGTGAACGCAATGTTACATGGAGGCGAAGAGAATGAGTAATAAAGCTTGGGGCGGTAGATTCGAGGAGAAACCCGAAGCATGGGTAGATGCATTCAATGCATCTATCCATTTTGATAAAGAACTCATCCATGAAGATATTAGAGGTAGCATTGCACATGTGACGATGCTTGCGAATCAAGGCATTTTAACGGAAGATGAAAAAGATCAAATTATTAAAGGTTTAAATGATGTTAAAGCGGATTATTTAAATGGCGACATGGAACTTAGCGAAAGTTTAGAAGATATTCATTTAAATATCGAACATGCACTTATTCAGAAGATTGGCGAAGTCGGCGGTAAGTTACATACAGGTCGTAGCCGTAATGATCAAATCGCTACAGATTTACACCTTTACACGAAAGATCAAGTTGAAACAATCATTGAAATGATTAAATTCTTCCAACACACAATTTTAAAACTTGCGAATGAACATGTCGAAACAATCATGCCTGGTTATACGCACCTTCAACGTGCTCAACCGATTTCATTCGCTCACCATATCATGACGTACTTCTGGATGCTTGAACGTGATAAATCGCGTTTCAAAGATAGCTTAAAACGTATCGACATCTCACCATTAGGCGCTGCAGCACTTAGTGGTACAACGTATCCGATCGATCGTTTCGATACGCAAGAACAATTAGGTTTCGGAAGTGTCTATGAGAACAGTTTAGACGCGGTAAGTGACCGTGATTATGTCGTTGAAACATTATCGAATATTTCTTTAACAATGGTGCACTTATCACGCTTTGCAGAGGAAATTATATTCTGGTCAACTGACGAAGCGAAGTTTGTAACGTTATCAGATGCCTTTTCAACAGGATCATCAATCATGCCGCAAAAGAAAAATCCGGATATGGCTGAATTAATCCGTGGGAAAGTTGGGCGTACAACGGGTAGCTTAATGAGCATGTTAATGACACTTAAAGGACTTCCCCTAGCCTACAATAAGGATATGCAAGAAGATAAAGAAGGTTTATTTGATGCTATTCATACCATCAAAGGCTCACTTCGAATCTTCGAAGGTATGGTTGCGACGATGAAAGTGAATGAGGATCGTTTACATGAGACAGTTCATCAGGACTTTTCAAATGCGACAGAGCTTGCAGATTACCTTGTGTTAAAGGACATCCCGTTCAGAGATGCGCATGAAATTGTAGGTAAAATCGTTCTATGGTGTATCCAAAATGATAAATATTTATTAGACGTGCCATTCGAGGAATATCAAAAGCATCATGAGAAAATTGAAGAAGACGTTTATGAATATTTAAAACCTGCGAACTGTTTAAAACGTCGTAAGAGCTACGGTTCTACAGGCCAAGAAGCCGTTTACGAGCAGTTAAAAGTCGCAAAAACATATTTATAAAAGTTAAGGTCTAAGACAATGTATAAAGCATTGCTTAAACCTTTTTTATTATGCGCGAATTATGACGCTACGCTTTTATAGAGCGAACGTCCATGTATTATTTACCTGAAACTTGGTTATATACGTCAGGTTTATTTGTAATCGCACCATCTACACCTGATTGATTGAGATATTTCATATCTTCAGGGTTGTTTACAGTATAAGGATGAACTGGCATATCTAGGTTATGCAGGCGTTCAACTGTTTGAGGATTGATATCTTTATAGTTCGGGTTAATACCATCTGCATATTGGTCAATGCTATTTAATTCAGCGTCAGACATCATTGATAAACGCCCTGCTGGTAATAATTGTACGACTGGGATGTTTGGATTAAGTTGGTTCATTTTTTTCATGCTTGATTTAGAGAAAGATTGAATAATAACGTTTTTGTTATCAAAAGAAGTTTGATTTAACATGCCATGTTGTTTAAGTTTCTCAAGGATTTTTTCCTCGATACCTGGATATAATTCTGGGCTTTTAATTTCGACATAATAATGCGCGTCTTTACCATATCGAGAGAGGATTTCATCGAAAGTAGGAATTTTAGCGTTTTGATATTCTGGTCTAGCTTGGTCAGGATGTGCTTGATTAAACCAGCTACCTGCATCTAATTGTTTAAGCTCTTCAAGTGTATAGCCACCTACTAAACCATTGCCATTTGTAGTTCTGCCTAATGTTGTATCGTGAATCGAAACAAGCTCACCATCTCTTGTTAATTGTAAATCCATTTCTATGTAGTCGGAGTTTTGTTCATAGAAGCTTTTGTCGTAGGCTTCTAAAGTATTTTCAGGTGCGTATGCGCTAGCACCACGATGACCAACTGTAACATTATCTGAAGTGTTTTGATCTAACGTTACATCTGTCGTGTCATCTGCAGAAGTTGTGCCTGAAAGTTGGATAGTAAGGGGAATAAATAGAAGTGAAGATACTAATACTCTACGAAAACGCGGTTGAACTAAATTCATTAGACAAATCTCCTTTATTTAAATGGTTACTTTCCTCCTTTACCGTAAATCATTTTCATGAAAATAACGACCGCTTTTACTAGATTTTAAAAATAAATAAACATTATAAATAATGGCTTTAAATTATAAATATAGTTTTAGTATTTGATACTTTTAATTATTAGTTGTTTTTGATAAAAGATGAAGCGTGATTTAAAGAAAAGTAATGTAATTGTCAATTTTAGTTTAAAAATTAATAAAATTTTAGTAAAAGCAATTTACGCAATACTTTTTTACTTTTAAACTTAAATTAACTACTATTAAGGAGTGTTTCAATTGAAAAAACAATATAAAGTTTTAATCGGTGTTGTAGCAAGTGCATTACTTGTATTACCTACTTCATTTTCTCAAGCAGACGCAAGTGGTGCAGGAAAAGGTCAATATAAACATGAACATAAACACCCACAATTAAATAACAGTCCACAAAACGTATTAAACCAAGAACATGTAACTGTAGCGCACAGAGGTGCAAGTGGTTATGCGCCTGAGCACACGTTCCCAGCTTATGACATGAGCCATAATCAGTTAAATGCAGATTACATTGAAATTGACCTTCAAATGACTAAAGATGGTCATTTAGTTGCAATGCATGATGAAGAAGTTGACCGTACGACAAACGGTACTGGCCGTGTTGAAGATTACACTTTAGCTGAGTTAAAACAGTTAGACGCTGGTAGTTGGTTCAACGAAGAGAACCCTGAATATGCGAAAGCTTCATATAAAGGGGCTCAAGTTCAAACGCTTGATGAAATTATTAACCACTACGGTACAGATGCCAACTACTACATTGAAACGAAATCTCCAGATGTATACCCTGGTATGGAAGAAAAATTATTAAGCACTTTAGACCGTCACGGTTTACTTAAAAACAATAAATTAAGAAACGGTCACGTATTAGTTCAATCATTCTCAACTGAAAGCTTATTAAAAATGAACCACTTAAATGGTCGCGTACCTTTAGTTCAATTATTAGATAAAGCTTCAGTACCTTACTTAGACGAAGACGATTGGAACTTTGTGAAAAGCTACGCAGTTGGTGTAGGCCCTGAATACACAGATTTAACTCAAAAGAACACTCAAATTATTAAAGACCACGGTTTAGACTTACACCCTTACACAGTAAATGATAAGGAATCTATGAAACAACTAAATGAATACGGTGTTAACGGCGTATTTACTAACTACGCTGACGTATATAATGATGTTTCAGGTAAATAATTAATAAATAAGGAAGGTCGGGTCACTAGGTAGTGATCCGACCTTTTTCATTTTAGTGATTATAGCGGGAGAGGCCGGTGTTTGAGTACCGGCCTTTTTCTTTATTGGGGTTGGTAAGGCGTACGGTGGCCATGTTACATTGTTTGGGTAGGTCTTTATAACAAGGTGCCCTTGTTACAATGTTTGAGTCAGTCTTTGTAACAAGGCTTCTTTGTTACATTGTTTGAGTCAGTCTTTGTAACATGGCTCCCTTGTTACATTGTTTGAGTCAGTCTTTGTAACATGGCTCCCTTGTTATATTGTTTGTCTCAGTCTTTGTAACATGGCTCCCTTGTTATATTGTTTGTCTCAGTCTTTGTAACATGGCTCCCTTGTTATATTGTTTGTCTCAGTCTTTGTAATAAGGAAAATTTTCGTAATCGAAAATTTCTGATTGTTGAATTGCTCGCGAACAAATTGCTTTAGATCTCTATAGGGTACTTAAGCCGTTATGCGATTGTTTTTATTTTCTTTCGTATAACGGCCACCTTATGCGATTGTTTCAAATTTCTTTCGCGTAACGGCGCCCTTATGCGATTGTTTCAAATTTCTTTCGCATAACAGCCCCGTTATGCGATTGTTTCAAATTTCTTTCGCGTAACGGACCCCTTACACGATTGTTTCAAATTTCTTTCGCATAACGGCTCCCGGCCACCCCCCTTCAAACCTAAATACATCAGCATAAACCGCCAGCACCTCTTAAACCCCTACTTCTTAAACTAAACCAATCCTACTAAATCACCCATTTTCACTAAAACCGCGCAAAATAGAAAAAACCTGAACCACATAGGGTTCAGGTTTTACTGAATTTAAATTATGCCCAACCACGGTAACGTGCTGCTTCAGCAGTACGTTTGATACCTACGATATACGCCGCTAAACGCATGTCGATTTTACGGTTTTGAGCTAATGTGTAGATTGTATCGAAAGCTGTTACAAGCTTGTCGTTCATTTTTTCGTAAACTTCTTCTTCTGACCAATAATAACCTTGGTTATTTTGTACCCATTCAAAGTAAGAAACTGTTACGCCACCAGCACTTGCTAATACGTCTGGTACTAATAATACATCACGTTCAGTTAAGATACGTGTAGCAGCTGGTGTAGTTGGACCGTTAGCCGCTTCAACTACGATGCTTGCTTTAATATCGTTAGCATTGTCTTCTGTGATTTGGTTAGCAATAGCTGCTGGTACTAAGATGTCACAATCAAGTTCGAATAATTCTTGGTTTGAAATTGTGTCATCGAACAGGTTTGTTACTGTACCGAAGCTATCACGACGGTCTAATAAGTAGTCGATGTCTAAACCTTCTGGGTCGTGTAATGCACCATAAGCATCTGAGATACCTACGATTTTAGCACCACGGTCGTATAAGAATTTAGCAAGGAAACTACCTGCGTTACCGAAACCTTGGATTACTACGCGTGAACCTTCAAGTTTCATATCACGACGTTTAGCAGCTTCTTCGATTGCAATTACAACACCCAATGCAGTAGAACGGTCACGGCCTTGTGAACCACCTAATACAATTGGTTTACCAGTGATGAAACCTGGTGAATTGAATTCATCGATAGCACTGTATTCGTCCATCATCCAAGCCATAATTTGAGAGTTAGTGAATACGTCTGGTGCCGGAATATCTTTTGCTGGTCCTACGAATTGTGAAATTGCACGTACGTAGCCACGTGATAAACGTTCAACTTCATGGATACTCATTTGTCTTGGGTCACAAATGATACCGCCTTTACCACCACCGTATGGTAAATCAACGATACCGCACTTCAATGTCATCCACATTGATAATGCTTTAACTTCTTCTTCATCAACGTCTGGGTGGAAGCGAACCCCACCTTTAGTTGGTCCAACAGCATCGTTGTGTTGTGCACGGTAACCTGTAAACGTTTTAACTGTACCATCATCCATACGCACAGGGATACGTACAGTTAAGAAACGTAAAGGTTCTTTGACTAAATCATACATCCCATCATCAAAGCCAAGTTTATTCATTGCTTCTTTAATAATTTCTTGCGTGGAAGTCACTAAATTGTTCTTTTCAGTCATGATCCTATTCGCCTCTTTTTCCTATCATTGTTTTCGCTTTCAAAACTATTGTAACATAAGCACACCTTTTTAAAAGGGATTTAATTGCTTAATTTTACAAATTTCATAAGAAAATGAAAACGCTTTATTATTGTTCGAATACTTGCTTAACTTTATCAATTGCGAAATCTAATTCTTCTTTTGAAATGATAAGTGGTGGTGCAAAACGAATTACTGTTTCATGTGTTTCTTTACATAGAATACCGAGTTCTTTAAGTTTTTCACAATAAGGTCTTGCGTTTTCGTTTAATTCAACCCCGATGAATAAGCCGCGTCCACGTACTTCTTTAATAACTGGGTTTTCAATTTTTTGTAATTCTGATTTGAAGTATTCACCAAGTTCTAATGAGCGACCTGCTAAATCTTCGTCAATAATAACGTCTAATGCAGCCATTGAAACCGCACATGCTAATGGGTTACCACCGAATGTAGAACCGTGAGAACCTGGAGAGAATACACCTAGTACTTCTTCATCTGCTAATACTACAGAAATTGGAAGTACACCGCCGCCTAGGGCTTTTCCTAAGATGTAAACATCAGGTTTAACGTTATCCCAATCTGTAGCGAATAATTTACCAGAACGTGCTAAACCAGCTTGGATTTCGTCCGCAATGAATAATACATTATGCTCATCACATAATTCGCGGATTTGTTTTAAGTAACCTTCTGGTGGAATGTTGATACCAGCTTCACCTTGGATAGGTTCAACAAGTACTGCTGCAGTGTTTTCGTTGATTGCTTCTTTTAATTGATCGATGTTACCGAAGTCAACTTTAACGAAACCTTCTAATAAAGGACCATAACCGCGTTGGTATTCCTTTTCTGAAGATAAAGAAACTGGAGCCATAGTACGACCGTGGAAGTTACCGTTCATTGCTACAACTTCTGCTTGGTTTGGCTCGATACCTTTAACTTCGTAAGCCCAACGACGTGCTGCTTTAAGTGCAGTCTCAACCGCTTCAGCACCTGTATTCATTGGTAATGCTTTGTTTTTACCAGAGATTTTACAGATTTTTTCATACCATTCACCTAGGTTGTCACTGTGAAAAGCACGTGAAACAAGTGTCGCTTTTTCAGCCTGATCTTTAAGTGCTTGGATAATTTTAGGATGTCTATGTCCTTGGTTTACTGCAGAATAAGCAGATAACATATCCATGTATTTATTGCCTTCTGGGTCTTTAACCCAAACCCCTTCAGCTTCTGAAATTACGATTGGTAGCGGTAAGTAGTTGTGCGCACCAAAATGGTTTGTTTGTTCAATAATTTGTTCTGACTTAGTCATTATATCTCCCCTTTACAAAATTGTAGGGTAAATGTCACACCCTATTGGAACGTTACCACAATTGTACCACTACAAATTTAAATTTACAGCGATACAATCGAGGACGTTCTAAATGCTTATTTACCCTACGTCATTTATCTATTCAACAATGTTTAGTAAATTCTAATTTAAAATTAAAGTGCTTCAGAAACTGTGCGACCTTGTAAGTGAAGAACAAGGTAATCTGGTCCACCAGCTTTAGAGTCTGTACCAGACATTTTGAAACCACCGAATGGTTGGTAACCAACGATTGCACCTGTGCAACCACGGTTGAAGTATAAGTTACCTACCATGAAGTCACGGCGCGCTTGTTCTAATTTCATTCTGTTGTTTGAAATTACAGCACCTGTTAAACCGTACTCAGTATCATTAGCAAATTCGATAGCTTGGTCGAAGTCTTTTGCTTTAGAGAAACCTACAACTGGACCGAAGATTTCTTCTTGCATGATACGGCTATCGTGTTTAACGTCAGCGAATACTGTTGGGTAAACGAAGTTACCTTTAGATTCGTCAGTGTTACCACCTGCAACTAAGCGACCTTCTTGTTTACCGATTTCAATGTATTCTTTGATTTTGTTGATTGATTTTTCATCGATAACAGGACCCATGAAGTTATCGTAGCTTGAAGCGTCACCAACTGTTAATTTTTCAGTTTCAGCTTTAACTTTTTCTACTAACTCGTCATAGATTTTTTCGTCAGCGATAACACGTGAACAAGCTGAACATTTTTGACCAGAGAAGCCAAATGCTGAGTAGATGATCGCATCTGTAGCGACTTGTAAGTCTGCTTCGCTATCTACAACGATTGTATCTTTACCACCCATTTCAGCGATTACGCGCTTAAGGTGAGCTTGACCGTCTTGGATTTTAGAAGCTTTTTGCATAATGTCAGTTCCGACTTTCTTAGAACCTGTGAATGAGATTAAACCTACATCTTTATGCTCAACTAATACATCACCAATATCTCTTGAAGAACCTGGTACCCAGTTTACAACACCTTTAGGTAATCCTGCTTCTTCTAACACTTCCATGAATTTGTAAGATATTACTGGTGTGTTTGAAGATGGTTTTAATACTACAGTGTTACCAGTTACAACTGGAGCTGCAGTCGTACCAGCCATGATTGCATAAGCAAAGTTCCATGGAGAGATAACAACACTTACGCCGATTGGTAAGTAATCGAATTGGTTATATTCACCTGGACGTGATTCAACTTTCTTACCGTCTTTTAATTCAAGCATTTGACGGCCGTAATATTCCATAAAGTCAATAGCTTCAGCTGTATCTGCGTCTGCTTCTTTCCATGGCTTACCGCCTTCTAAAGATAATAAAGCTGAGAATTCATGTTTACGACGACGTGTAATTGCTGCCGCTCTGAATAAAATGTCAGCTCTAGTCTTAGGATCTACTGTGCGCCAAGTTTGGAAAGCTTCTTTTGCAGCTGCAACAGCTTTATCTGCATGCTCTGCACTCGCTTTAGAAACATAACCGATTGTTTCTTCTTTATTAGATGGGTTGTAAGAACGTGTTTTGTCATCAGTATAGATACGTTCACCATTAATGATTAATGGATACTCTTTACCAAGTTCTTGCTTAACCTTTTCTAAAGCTTTTTCATAGGCTTCACGATTCTCCTGTTTCGTGAAATCTGTGAATGGTTCATGTTTATATGGAATCATTTATTAAATCCCCCTTGTTTTATTTTAGGAAAACCCTTACATACTTATAATGACATATAATATTAGCGATTAAAAGCGAAAAACACAGAAAATTTAAATGATTTAAAAATCGGGTTAAATTACACACCTACATCACCTTAATATGACAAATAATGAGCAAATTGTATTTTTAGGTGTAAATCATTTAGAGGCTTAAACGCATAGATTTATGTGATACATTAAAACTATCAATCTTAAAGTATAACTTTTTAACCTACCCTGGAATCTACTTAAGAAAGGATAGTTTCTTATGCAAGGTATCAATCATATTACGTTTTCAGTATCTGATTTAAAGCGCTCTATTTATTTTTACAATCACATTTTAAAAGCCAAATTGATAGTAGAAGGTCATTCCTCAGCATATTTAGATTTAGCAGGCATATGGTTAGCATTGAATGAAGAAAAAGACATACCTCGCGATGAAATAAAGTATTCTTATACGCATATAGCTTTTTCAATTGAGGAAAATGCTTTTGAAGAATGGTATGAATGGTTAGTTGAAAACGAAGTAAATATTCTTGAAGGAAGAACAAGAGACGAGCGTGATAAGAAATCTATTTATTTTACGGATCCTGATGGTCATAAATTAGAACTACACACAGGGACTCTTGATGATAGAATAAAATATTATAAAGAAGCAAAACCTCATATGAGATTTTATTAATTACTACATTATTCTAAACTAGTACTCCCCTGATTTAATCTTCAAATTTAATTAAGAAAATACTTACTATACATTACATATAACGCATAAAGTTTTCTCTAAGAAAAGTTATTTAACATGCATTTTTGTATTAAACACAAAAAAACCACTTACGCTTCCTCTACGTAAGTGGTTTATCTTCGTGCTTTAATGTCACTGCTGTTTTGATTGTTTAACCCATTTCGGTAATCTTTCTTTTAACGTTTGAAACCCATAAACTTCAGTTTCTTCGATTTCTTCCAACACTGAACGTTTTGATTTCTTACGTTCATAGTTCTTAAAGTAATCGTTATCTTTAAGAGACAAATTCAGTTTTCCTTCATGATCAATAGATAGAATTTTAGCTTTTACAATTTGTCCTTCAGACAATAATTTTTTAATATTATGGACGTAATCATCCATAACTTCAGAAATATGAATTAAACCTTCAGTATTGTCAGGGGTTTCAACAAAAGCACCATAGGGTTGAACACCAGTAACACGTACTTTTACATGTTGACCTACTTTATACTGATTATTCAACAATATAACCCCTTAAACTCGTTTGATATGTTAACACAATAATCATAGCATAAATTAGTAGGCAGTACGAACGAATACGTTGAATTTATCTTAATCTTTTTATTGCTTTACTTTTCAAGAAGTGGTTTAATGACCTGTCATCCAAGGTCGTTGCGCATTATTATTACGTCGTGGCTTATTCTTCATCAGTTTATCACCACTAACGACGCGTGGTGTCTTACCGCGTTCAATACGCTTTTTAAGATTTTGGTCCATTGAATACGTCTGAAAAGGCACAAAGACACGTTTCGCCATTTCGTCGCAATTCGGGCACTTCGCAACTTCGTGGTTATCCTTTATAGACTGACGTAAGTTAAATGAACCGCAGTTCGCACATTCATATGTGTAACTTGGCATTACTCATCTGGCTCCATGTCAGGTAATACGCCTTTATTGAAGATCTCTTTAGGTAAAGCAACTGTACAACAAGAGTTCGGAATATCAACAATACCTGCAACGTTACCTTGCATAGGCGCAGAACCAAGTAACATGTAAGCTTGTTCACCTGTAAAGCCACGTGTTTTGAGGAATTCGATCGCATTTAAACAAGCATTACGGTATGCTGTGTTTGCATCTAAGTATGTTTGATCACCACTAAATTCATTAACTGAGATACCTTCGAATACGATGTAATCTTGATAGTTTGGCATAACTGGACCTGGGTTAAACGCTGGGTTACGTTTGATGTTGTATTTATCCATGCCGCCTTTGATCACGTTTACGCGTAATTCGATCCAACCTGGCATTTCAATACCGCCACAGAATGTAATTTCACCATCACCTTGTGAGAAGTGGATGTCACCTACTGATAATTTAGCACCATCAACGAATACTGGGAAGTAAACGCGTGAACCTTTAGATAAGTTTTTGATATCACAGTTACCACCATTTTCACGTGGCGGAACCGTACGTGCACCTTCTTTAGCAACACGTTCAAAGTCTTTACCTTTTAAAGTACCTGCAACAACTGCATCAGTGTCAGGTAAATTAGCTAAAGGTGGTTCGCGGTGAGGATCTTTATCTACAAGTGCCTTTTCACGACGATTCCACTCATCTAACATATCTTGAGATGGTGCAACACCAATTAAACCTGGGTGAATAATACCAGCAAATTCAACGCCTGGTACGTGACGGCTTGTCGCATAGATACCGTTAAAGTCCCAAATAGATTTAGCCGCATTTGGATAATGGTCAACTAAGAAACTACCGCCGTTAGTTTTATCAAAGATACCATTGAAGCCCCATTTATGTTCATCGAAAGCACCAATGTCTAAGATATCTACAACTAATAAATCACCTGGTTCAACACCGTTAACATGAACTGGACCACTTAATACGTGTACACGATTTAAGTTAACGTGTTTGATATCACTTGGGTCGTCATTGTTAGAAATTTGACCGTCAGTCCAGTCTAAACATTCCATTCTAAATGACTCACCTGGATCTACTGAGAACGCCGCTGGAATATCCGGGTGCCAACGGTTATGTCCTGGATGGTCCTGTTTGTCCATAGTTTTGTTTAAATCAACGTTAAATAACTTCTTTGGCATAATAAATTCCCCCTACTAAAGTTTTAAATTGATTATGTGTCTGAATTTTCTGTTAATTACAATTGTAACATATCTTTATTAAGTCGATATTGATTTATAATGAAATAATTTAAATCGTAATTATTATGATTTAATAATTAAATTTGTTTACAACATCTTCCCATTTCACCAGCTTTCTATTTTTCCCTATTTTTAAAAGCCACGCCAGGTTTCGTTTGCTTAGAAGCCTTTATATATTTTTTATTTAAATACCTTGATTCAAATTTTCTTGTAAAAGCCACGTCCCTATAAAAGCAAGCTAGTTAAAGTGCATTATTTAATAAGTGCTCATTTTGTATTCTACTTTCAAGACTTTGCATCCGCGGAAGACGTATTCACTAAAACAAACACTTCCATCTTATAGGGCTTTTCAAGAAAGAAAAAAGTCCTAACGCACATAGCAATTATACAAGCTATGATAGTTAGGACGTTACAATTAATTAACCTTACAACTACTTTTTAACGCAACCGCTTGATCTGCAATTGCTTTACAACGTTCATAAGGAATCGTCGTTTCAAACGAGAATTGGTAAATGTTTTGAATCTCATGAGCAATCTTATCTGGTTCACCAAGCTGATGAACCTGATCCATCACTTCGTACACTTCCGCGTCACCTAGCGTAGGATCATCAAAGTTCATTGGATTCCAATTTGCGATGAGTTTATATAATTCGATGTTTAAATCATTATTATTCATAAATAAACTCCTTCAATCGTAAATTATGCGTCGATATCGATTGATTCGATGACAACGTCATACATAGGCTTGTCATTTGGGCCTACTTTAACACTAGCGATATCTTCTAAGACATCTTCACCCTCAATTAATTGACCGAATACTGTATGTTTTTGGTCTAACCAAGGTGTACCGCCTTTCTCTTTATACGCATCCGCGATTTCTTCAGGCCAACCGCCATCTTTTAATTGACTTAACATTTGACCTGGAAGTTCTTTCATTTGAACAATGAAGAATTGAGATCCATTCGTATTTGGACCTGCGTTAGCCATAGATAAAGCACCGTATAAGTTAAACGCATTCATAGAGAACTCATCTTCAAATGAACCACCGTAAATACTTTCGCCACCCATACCAGTACCAGTAGGGTCGCCACCTTGAATCATAAAGTCGTTGATTACGCGGTGGAACGTGATTCCGTTATAATAACCATCTTTAGATAACTTAACAAAGTTCTCTACTGTTTTAGGTGCAATATCAGGGAATAATTTTAATGTCATATCACCTTTGTTTGTATGCATAACAACTTTAATTTCGTTGTCTTTGATTTCTTTACTTAACTGAGGAAAGTTTGTCATCTTCATTCTCCATTCATGATAAAATTAATGTATTAACTATTCTAACATAATTTATGAAAGGAAGTTTATAACATGTTATATCAATTTAGCCATAAAACAGGTACATACGCTGTATCTATCGTAGAGGAAAAGGCTGATCAAACATTGGTTCAGATTGAGCAAGTTGTAAAGCACCCGAAACAAGGTGACTTACACAACCCGAACGATGTTGAAGGTGTATTCTTTCATGAACGTCGTGCTTTAAGCCAATTTGAAAAGCGATATACACCAAAGTCACGACTTAAACCATTTGAAGGTGAAGAGCAGTCGTATACAGCGTCACTTCAAGACGCGATAACAGCGCTTGAAGATAAACTTAAAACTAAAGACACCGAACATAGCGCGCTTTCTTTAAAATGTTTAAATACTTTAAAGGAAGATTATGGTCGTCAATACAAGACTGAATTTAAATAAGACAATGCTTCACGCTTAACAACGGAGGATAGGACATGAAAGAAAACATCAATATCAGTGATCTTAAACCCGAGCAATACCCCTATGCGGATGAACAAATACTTAAAAAACAAATCAACAAATATGAAGGCTTTGATACCTTATTACTTTTAGTAATATCCATTACTTTATTGTTACCAGTTATCTTTGATTACAAGAATAGCGGCATCGTGTTAGCTATTACGAGTTTAATCAACATCATTGCTTTAATTTATATCAGTGTCGCGCGACGTTCTTGTAAAAAGAAAATTACAAATGTACTAACTAAATACCAACCGGAACACCATGCAGTCAGTGTTGTAGGCAACTTTGAGGTCATTCAAGCGATAACGATATATCTTTTAATCGCGACTTGCTTCATTACTCTCATCGTTTCAGTCATCAAATTAGTAAGTTAAATGAACACATAGACAGACAACCTTTTATCAAATCGTAAGTTTTAATGAGAAAATATAAAAAGTTTCAAATAAATTTTACCTTTCTCATTTCTACTTTCTACCTATTTAACAAATCTTTTTAAATAATCATTATCGATTAAATTCGTGTTTTTATCAAGTTAATTAATCATGTATAATGAAATTAATACAAGTAAAAGGGAGGACACATAATGGGAATAATACATATTGCAGTTTTGCTACCGTTATTATTTGCCCTCATTATTCCTATTTTGTATCGGTTTTATAAGCGGATACATTTAGGTTGGTTTGTTTTACCTGTCCCTGTCATTTTATTTATATATTTTCTTACTTATATTCAAAATATTATGTCAGGTCAATCGATTGAGAAAACAGCGAAATGGATGCCACAAATTGGTATGAACTTCGCCGTTCATCTAGACGGTTTAAGTTTTCTCTTCACACTATTGATAACAGGTATTGGCGCCCTCGTTGTACTTTATTCGATCGGTTATTTAAGTCAAAAAGAACAACTTGGCAATTTCTATTGTTATTTGCTCTTATTCATGGGTGCAATGCTAGGGGTAGTTTTATCGGATAATTTAATGGTTTTATATTTATTTTGGGAGTTAACATCATTCTCAAGTTTCTTACTCATTTCTTATTGGAGAGAGAAGAAAGCATCACTATATGGTGCTCAAAAGTCGATGTTAATTACAGTATTTGGGGGATTATGTTTACTTGGTGGATTTATCTTACTTGCACTTGCAGGCAAGACGTTAAGTGTTTCTGAATTAATCGCAAATGCTGATAAGATTCACAATTCACCTACATTCATCATGGCAATGGTACTTGTGATTATCGGTGCGATGTCTAAATCAGCACAATTCCCATTTTACATCTGGTTACCAGATGCTATGGAAGCACCTACTCCAGTTAGTGCTTACCTACACTCAGCCACAATGGTTAAAGCTGGTATCTATTTAATTGCTCGTGTAACACCAATTTTCGCAATCTCACAAGGATTCATATGGGCCGTAACGGCGTTTGGCCTTGTAACTTTATTCTGGGGTTCACTCAATGCGACAAAGCAACAAGATTTAAAAGGTATCTTAGCTTTTTCAACAGTTTCACAGTTAGGTATGATTATGTCCATGCTTGGAATTGGTGCAGTAAGCTATCATTTCCAAGGCGATGAAAGTCAACTCTACTTAGCAGCATACACGGCAGCTATCTTTCACTTAATCAACCATGCCACATTCAAAGGTGCCCTATTCATGATTACGGGTGCTGTCGACCATGCTTGTGGTACGAGAGATATTACGAAACTTGGCGGATTAGTTACAATCATGCCGATATCATTTACACTTTCAATTATTACGGCTTTAAGTATGGCAGGTGTACCACCGTTCAACGGTTTCTTATCTAAAGAAAGTTTCTTAGAATCAATGATTCATGTTACTCAAGCACCATTATTTAGCTTAAATACAATTGGATTACTTATTCCAATTGCCGCAATTCTTGGTAGTGTATTCACATTTGTATATTCGATTCGATTTGTAGGAAGTATCTTCTTAGGTTCATATAAACCAGACAAACTACCTAATACGCCTCATGAAGAATCATGGTTAATGCTTTTATCACCAACCATCTTATCAATCTTAGTTATCGGTTTTGGTTTATTTCCAAACATTTTATCTAAACCAATCATTGAACCGGCAGCTAACGCTATATCTCACTCAGACAAAGCACACGCAGAATTCCATTTATTCCATGGATTTACACCAGCGTTTTTCTCAACATTATTTATTTACGTACTTGGTATTCTGTTAATTCTTACATTTCATAGATGGGTTGGTAAATTACACAAGCACCCTGAACGTTTCATGTTGAACAATTGGTATGATCAAATCGGTAGATATACACCATTCTATTCAACAAAACTTACACGAACATACATGACTGGCTTTATTCGTAACAACTTAGTGATCATCTTCAGTATGCTGATCTTAATTACTGCAGTTACATTAATTTTCGTGGACTTTTCACTTGATTTTGAAAAGGTAAGTTCAGTAAGAACGTTCGAAGCAATCACAGTTGTCATGATTACAATTGCTAGTATCATGATTGTATTTGCACGTTCAAGACTATTCAGTATCATTATGCTAAGTGCGGTCGGTTACTCAGTTGCGATATTCTTTATCTTCTTTAACGCACCTGACTTAGCATTAACGCAGTTTGTCGTTGAAACGATTTCAACTGCACTATTCTTATTATGTTTCTATCATTTACCAAACTTAAGTCGTTACAACGAAGATCGTTCATTTAAAGTGGTAAATGCACTCATTTCAATAGGTGTCGGTGCAGTCGTAACAATACTTGGTTTAATTGCTTACGGCAATAAGCATTTCCCATCTATTGCAGAATTTTACCAAAAGCACGTCTATGACTTAGCAGAAGGTAAAAATATGGTTAACGTTATTCTCGTTGACTTCCGTGGTACCGATACGTTATTCGAATCATCTGTATTAGGTATTGCAGGATTAGGTATTTACACACTTATTCGTCTTCGGGCTAAGCATAAAAATGGCTATGAAAGGATTGAGAGAAATGAACAACCAGAAGAATGATATGATATTCCAATTTTCTTCCATATTAATCTTCTTCTTAATTATGCTGTTCGGTTTCTCTTTATTCCTAGCCGGACACTACACTCCAGGCGGCGGATTTATTGGTGGTTTACTTGTTTCAAGTGCACTCGTCATGATTGCAGTCGCATTTGATGTTAAAACACTACGTAAAATCTTCCCTTGGGACTTTAAGAAGTTAATCGGTGTTGGATTATTCTTTTGTGTCGCAACACCACTAGTAAGTTTCACATTTAACAAAAACTTCTTTACACATAAATCTTTCGACATACCATTATTCATACTTGAACCTATGCACTTACACACAGCTGTATTCTTTGATTTAGGTGTCTTATTCGCGGTAGTCGGAACTGTAATGACAATAATATTAACGATTGGAGAGAATGAGTAATGGAGATATTAATGATTTTCGTTTGCGGTATCTTAACTTCAATTAGCGTTTACCTCATTCTATCTAAGAGTTTAATTCGTATTGTTATTGGTACGACACTATTGTCACATGCAGCGAATTTATTCTTAATTACGATGGGAAGTTTAAGAGACGGTGCTGTGCCGATTTATGATAAACATACATCCGATTATGTCGATCCAATTCCACAAGCACTGATTTTAACAGCAATTGTAATTTCATTTGCGGTTACTGCCTTCTTCTTAGTTTTAGCTTTTAGAAGTTATAAAGAGCTTGGTACCGACAACGTAGAGAAAATGAAGGGAGTGCCTCAAGATGATGATTAAAGAGAATTTGCTTATCATGACATTACTCGTACCGATGTTTACAGCAATTATACTCATATTCATCGGTAAACGCCCTTTTGTTAAACGTTACGTTGCCTTACTTGGTACGCTCATTACATTCCTATTCTCAATTTGGAATCTCATTAACGTTTATCAAAATGGTACGCTTAAGCTCGAGCTTGGCTCTTGGAAAGCACCATACAGTATCGTATTTGCAGTTGATTTATTTAGTGGATTACTCATCGTTACAAGTATTTTAGTAACAATCCTCATCATATTATTCTCATACCAATCCATCGGGTTACATAGGGAGACTTATTACTACTATTTCGCAGTTATGTTTATGTTAACAGGTATCATTGGTGCCTTTATGACAGGCGATATCTTTAACCTATTCGTATTCTTCGAAGTATTCCTAATGTCATCATATGCCTTACTTGTGATTGGTGGTACTAAAATTCAGCTTCAAGAAAGTGTAAAGTACCTACTCGTAAACGTTGTGTCATCCGCATTCTTCGTTATTGGTGTAGGTATCCTCTACTCAGTAGTTGGAACGTTAAACTTAGCACATATTAGTGAACGTTTAATCGAGCTTTCTCAACATGAAAAAGGCCTTGTAAGCATCGTATTCATTTTATTTATATTTGTATTCGCTACGAAGGCCGGCGTATTCCCAATGTACGTATGGTTACCTGGTGCTTATTACGCACCACCATTTGCGATTATCGCATTCTTTGGTGCCTTACTTACTAAAGTTGGGGTTTATGCGATTGCTAGAACGTTAAGTTTATTCTTTGATACGACAGTATCATTTTCACACTATACAATATTGGCACTCGCCCTACTCACAATCATATTCGGTTGTGTTGGTGCAGTAGCTTACCATGATACGAAGAAGATTATCATTTATAACATTATGATTGCGATTGGCGTTATACTAGTCGGTGTCGCGATGATGAACGAAAGTGGTATGATTGGTGCCATTTACTACACACTTCATGATATGTTAGTTAAAGCATCACTCTTCTTCTTAATCGGTATCATGTATAAGATTACGAAATCTACAGATATTCGTAAGTCAGGTGGACTGATCAAACACTATCCGTTACTCGGCTGGGCATTCTTTATCGCAGCTTTAAGTTTAGCTGGTATTCCACCGTTCAGTGGGTTCTACGGTAAATTCTATATCGTTCAGGCCACTTTTGAAAAAGGCTTTTACGTAAGTGGTATCATTATTTTACTATCAAGTTTAATCGTTTTATATTCAGTGATGCGCATATTCTTAGCGAGCTTTTTTGGAGAACCAAGGGGTTATAAGGTTAATCCAAACTTACATTATAAAGGGCTCTTAACAGCTGGTGTTCTATCCGTTGTGATTACTGTCGCATTTGGATTATGTGCAGACTTATTGTATCCACTTATTGAACAAGCAGCCGTATCATTCTATGATCCACAATCATATATTGATAGCATAATGGGGGTGAAATAATATGGCCATACAAATCGTCATTAACATCTTTTTAGCTGTATTTTGGATGTTCTTATCAGACAGTTATACACTCAATAACTTTGTATTAGGATTCCTGTTCTCTTTAGCATTTGTGTATCTAATGCGCCATATTTTACCCGGACGCTTTTACATGATTACGTTATATCGCATCTTTAAGCTCATCTTGATATTCTTACTTGAGCTATTAAAGGCAAATGTCGATGTAATACGTATCATCTTTCAACCAAAGATTCAAAACGAACCCGCATTTTTCGAATATGAAACTGAATTAAAGAAAGATTGGGAAATCGTGTTACTTGCAAACCTCATCACGTTAACACCAGGTACCGTCGTATTAGGCGTTAGTGATGACCGCAAGAAACTGTATATTCACTGCGTAGACTTTAGTACTAAGGAAGAAGAAGTCGAAGGAATTAAAACATCGCTTGAAAAAGCGGTGAGAGAGGTAGGCGAACTATAATGGATTATAAAATTTTTATTGTTATCGCATTGATTATTGTTGCACTGTCCATGTTAGCAATTTTAGTTCGAGTTATTCTTGGTCCTACCCTAGCCGACCGCGTCGTAGCACTAGATGCACTCGGTATTCAGTTAATGGCTACAGTTGGTTTATTCTCGATATTACTCGATACGCACCATATGATTGTAGCCATACTGTTAATCGGTATCTTAGCCTTCTTAGGAACAGCCGTATTCGCCAAATACATGCAGAAAGGTCAGGTGATTGAAAATGATCGCAACGATCGTAATTAGTATCGTAATTATCTTAGTTATTTTAGGTTCGTTATTCAGCGCATTTTCAGCTATAGGCTTACTTCGCCTCCCTGACGTATATTCTAGAAGTCACGCTGCAGGTAAAGCTTCAACACTTGGTTCAATGCTGTTATTACTCGGTGTCTTCTTATTCTTTATCGGCGAAGAAGGCTACGTGAATTTCCAAATTCTGATTGGTTTATTCTTCGTGTTTATAACAGGACCACTATCAAGCCATTTGGTTATGAAAGCAGCTTATAACCTAGGCACACCTTATACCAAACGTACTAAATTAGACGAAATTAAAGATAAAGATTAAAGCGCTTGAGATATAACTTGTGAAATAGAGCATTTAGCTTTAACATACACAATTTATTAAAACAGCTGACTCCTAGGGGAGTAGCGTGAGTCTGGAGACTACAGGCTCCAGCCACGCCCCAGGAAAGCATGCTGTTTTAAGGGAATTGTGTGGTATGTATCTCAAGCCCAATAAGAAAAATCCCGGTTTCACAAGCACGCTTGAGACGTGCCTTGAAACCGGGAATTTTTTTAGTTAATTGAGTTGCTTATTGTCCTTTTCGAAGTGGTTTAATCATAATCGTGCCTCGCATCACACATAACAATTCAGAAGCCTCATTCATAATTTGAATATCCCAAATATGTTGCGTGCGTCCTTCATGAATAATGCGCGCAGTACAATATATATAACCTTCTCGTTCAGACTTAATATGGTTCGCATTCATTTCTTGACCTAAGGGAATAAATTGATTTGAATCGATCATATTCAACGATCCCATTGAACAAGCCGTTTCACCAAGTGCCATAGACACACCGCCATGTAGATATCCGAAAGGTTGCTTCGCCATATCTGTAATCGGCATCTTAAGCTTGATATATCCGCTTTCTTGTTCCACAACTTCTATTTGAAAAGCCTTTAAAAAATCCATATTTAAGTCCTCCTGATTTCACATATACCTTTAAAGTACCATCGCTGCTATTGTACCAAAAATAATTAAAGGGATATTGTAAAATACAAAGTTCGGAATACATGTATCACGAATATGGTCGTGCTGACCATCCATATTTAAACCTGCTGTAGGCCCTAGCGTCGAATCACTTGCAGGTGAACCTGAATCACCAAGCGCACTCGCCGTACCAATTAACGCGATTAATGCCATGGTACTTAAACCAATAGATTCACCGAACGGAATAAATAATGCCGCAATAATCGGTATCGTCGCAAAGGATGAACCAATACCTAATGTCACGATTAATCCGATAACATACATCAACACAACGCTAAATAACTTATTTCCACTTGATAACGTCGTAAGGGCTTTTACTAGATCATCAATATCGCCAGTCTCATTCATAACCCCCGCAAAGCCATTCGCAGTTAAGATAACCACGCCAATATACGCCATTAGCTGAATACCTTTGATAAATTCGTCATCTAAGTCTTTCCACTTGTACACCCCAGAGATGAAGAAGATTAACACCCCTGCAAGCGCACCGAAGATCATAGAATCCGTCAACATTTGCGTAATAAACGTCGCTAAAATCGCAACTACAGTTGTCACAATCACTTTAGGTTTCAGCGAAATATTCGTCGTATCTAATTTGTCATCATTCTGGTGATACGTTCTCTTCTTTCTAAAGACAAAGAACGCCATGATAAGCCCCGCGATATAACCGAGAGAAGGGATTAACATCGCCTTCCAAACCATTGTAATGTTCATGTCATGGTTCGCTTTATGAAAAGCCTTTGTGATAATTTCGTGGAAAATATGACCAAACCCAAATGGTAGGAGTACATATGGGAAACAAAGTCCAAATCCAATAATCATCGCAATTAAACGACGATCAATTTGAAGTTCATTAAATAAACTTAATAATGGTGGTACAACAATTGGGATGAAAGCAATGTGTACGGGTATCACGTTTTGACTCATAACACTAAGTGCGAGTAAAGCAATGATAATACTCACTTTAACTTTAATACGTGATGCTTTATTATCCTTTGCTTTAATCGATTGAATCACCTTAAGTACAAGGTAATCCGTGATGCCACTATATGAAATCAGCGCCGCAAACCCACCAAGTAAGGCATAACTTAGCGCCACTTCTGCTCCATCGACAATATTTTTACTAAATACTTCAATCACTTTATTTATCTTTAAGCCTGAAATCATACCGCCAACTAACGCACTTATAAACAAACTAATCACTACATTGATGCGCAGTAGACACAGTACAATCATTAAAATTACGGCTATGACAACCGCATTGATCATACGCCCACTCCTTTAATTCATTATCGTACTAAAGCGTTATGATTTATCCTACCAATTTACAAGCAACCTGTCAACTTCGATTTTTTATTAAAAAAGGCGAGTGTGAAGTCGCTTGGACTCCGACACTCGCCGTGCTTCAATATAAACCTTTTGATTACTGTTGGCTTTCATTTTTTATCCAATTTACAACCAATTGAATTAAGTAACCTGTTGGACCTTTAGGACCTTTATGAGAGGCTTTTGAAGTAGTAGCTGGACCTGCAATATCAAAGTGTAAATGCGGCGTCTCGCCACTAAAGTGCGTTACAAAGGCTGCCGCGAACAGGGCTTTTCCATGGGCATTAACGTGATTGGTTAAATCTGCTACATCAGAACGACGAATCGCTTGGCGCTCTGTTGATGTAATCGGCAGTTCGAATAAGAATTCATCGCGATACGCGGCTTCCTTTAAAATGCCATCGCGTTCGTTTTGAGCTTGATGGTTCATAACAGCTGCCTTGTCACTACCTAGTGCGACTACTGACGCGCCCGTTAACGTCGCAAAGTCTAGAATGAGACGAGGTTGAAACTGATTGCTATAGAATACGGCGTCACCTAAGACTAAGCGCCCTTCAGCGTCTGTATTCGGCACTTCAACTGTTTCACCGCTTAATGCCGTAAACACATCGTCTGGCTTCATAGCGCGGTTACTAATCATGTTCTCAGCCATCGCAATAACGCCGACAACGTTAATCGGTAATTCGAGTTTAGCGATCGCATTCATCATGCCGATGACATTGCTCGCACCACACATATCGAATTTCATCGTAGGCATACCTTGTTTCGATTTAATCGAGTAGCCACCTGAGTCATATGTGATCCCTTTACCTACTAAGGCAACAGGTGCAACGTCGTCTTTCGCACCCTTGTATGTGAGCGTCACCAATCGAGGCGGGTTAATGGAACCCTTGCCCACTGCTTGGAGTAATCCGAAGCCTTCTTGTTCAATCGCGTGCTCATCCTTAATATCAACTTCAACATTTCCTCCTTTGAAAAGCCCTTTCACCTCTTCGGCAAAGTAGTCCGGTGTAAGGATATTTGGCGGCATGTTACTGAAATTACGTGCAATATTAATAGATTCACCGATGACTTTTCCTTCTTCAATAGAAGCACTTAGGTTACGCGCTTCTGACGCAATATGTACATCCATTTTGAATGGTGGCTTTTTATTTGATTTGTAATTATCGAATTCATAAATCGCTTGTTCGCTTTGTAAGCCAAACGTCGCCGCTACCTCTTCATCAGGAACTTGGTTGGATAAGAAAGTATCGAAGAAGATATCGTAAGACGAGATGCGATTATCCTTAAGATATTGGAATAAATATCCAAAGATTTTTAAGTAGTCGGCATATGTTAAGTGATTACGATTACCTACACCAACCGAAATCAAACGAACCAAGTTATCGTTAACTTTCGCGATGGTTGATCGTACCTGGCCTAATTCTGATTCAATCACATGATGTTGTTTTAAATCTTGAAGGGATGTTTCGAATAAAGCGTTGATGTCGTCGTAATGAGGCATTTGATTTAGATGCGTTGGAATCCCAATAATCATCGTTTCTGTCTTAATATTGTATATTTGATCGATAGAATATTTCACTTATATCGCTCCCCTTTGTTGATATAAATAACGGGTCTAAGACATTTATCCTGTTTCTTAGTAGCTCGCCAGTTACTTACTGGCGAGCTCTCAAGGAAACAAGTTCAATTCAATCTGATCATTGAATCGTCATAAGTCTTAGACCCTTTATAAGTAATTATAATGATTTAAATTGGTTGAGATTAAAATTTACCTTTTTTGAATGCTAGGCCGAATCCACCAATTTTGTAGATAGCGCGTGTATCGATAATTTTCTTCATGAATGAAGCTTTTTTACCAGCGATATCTTTACCGAATACAACACCTACACCATCGTGTGCACCTAATGAGCAAACTGTACCACGGTCGATGTATTCGAATTTATCTGTTGGATTACCATTTAAGATGTTTGCAATGTTTTTAGCAGTTGCTTCACCTTGTTGCATAGCAATTTGTGCTGTTGTAGGTAATGGACGTTCTTCACCTTCTGGGATGAATGCTGAGCAGTCACCAATAACGAAGATATCGTCGTAACCTTTGATTGTTAAGTCTGATTCGTTAACAATACGGCCACGTTTAACGCCTTCGAATGATTCTTCCATTAATTCACTACCACGAACACCAGCAGCCCATACAGCTGTGTTTGCTTCTAATTGTTGTTCTTTATCGTCAACTTTAACTACGAAACCTTTTTCGTTAGCTGCAACGATTGGTGTCGCAATTTTGAATTCAACACCACGGTCTTCTAAGAAGCTAACTGCATAGTTAACAAGTTCGTCTGAGAACATTGGTAACATTTTAGGAGCCGCTTCAACACAAGTGATGCGAACTTTCTCTTGGTCTACGCCGTATTTATTACATAATTCAGGGATGCGTGTAACAAGTTCACCTAAGAATTCGATACCTGTAAAGCCAGCACCACCAACTAAAATAGCTAAATCATTTTCGTCTTTTTCTTTTGAAGACGCATAGTTCGCAAACTTATCTTCGATATGACGAGATAGTTTACGTGATGTTAATACGTTTTCGATTTGGAAAGCATAATCTTTCATGCCTTCAATACCGAATGTTTCTGAAATGAAACCTAAAGCAACTACTAAAATATCAAAATCATAAATACCTGAGTCAGTTTCTACTTTCTTAGCATTACGATCGATTTTAGTTACTTCTGCTTTAACGAAGTTTACTTTACTATTGTCAATTGCTGTTTCAATTGGGTAAAGTAACTCTTCATAGTTAATCGTACCTGCTGAAGCTTCATGTAACCATGTAGATTCATAATGGTAATCATTTTTGTTGATAAGTGTAACTTCTGCATCTTCTGCTGAAATTAACTTTTGTAGTTTTGTAATAGTTTGTAAGCCAGCATAACCTGCACCTAATACAAGAACTTTTTTACGATCTTGAGCCATTTTATTCACCTATACTTTCATATATTTGTAGTACCTATATGTCTTTCTTCTTGTATACCCTAAACTTACGATAATATACAATGAGACAATGATCATCCAATATTAATTTTATAGTTTTTTAAAGAACAATTCAAGCAAACGTGTAGATTAACACGTTGCTTCATTGTTCGGGATTTGAGTTATTAGCAATCTTCTGGATTACCTGCTACCTTAGCAGTTCTAAATGACGTTCCACAACCACAAGATGCAATGGCATTTGGATTGTCAATTTGGAATCCGCCGCCCATAAGTGATTGTTTAAAATCAATTGTTGTGCCGTCTAATACCGGTTTATCGTATTCGTCTACTAATACTTTAAGTCCATAATATTCTAAGACTTCGTCCTTTTCACCAGGTTCTTCTTCTGCAGACATACCATAAGTTAAACCTGTACAGCCACCACCGTTAACGTTCACTTTTAGGTAGCCATCTGGCATTCCGTTCTTTTCAAGCATATCTTTGACTTCGTAAGCTGCTGCTTCTGTTAAAATAACTGTTGGCATTATATTACCTCCTTAAAATATCCATGTTTCTTCTATATGACGGTAGATGTTTTGTAATAAGTCGTCAGGCGTTTCACCTTCAACAATATCACCATTAACTAAGGCGTACAATCCACTTGAACACATGCCGCAATTTTGCAGGCATCCATAGTCTAAAACATCTACGTTGGGATCATTCTCTAATTTTTGAAAAACTACATCGCCACCTCGTGCAAGATTAGAAATGCAGAATTCAACTATTGGATTCATAGTCCACCCTCTCATGTCGTTTTAATGACCACATTATAACAAATTTAAAGGGCTTTTCATATGCTCATGACTTAGTAAACGTGTCGTTCCACACACATAAGATTTACAACTTTTATTGTAGTTTAATTCAAAAGGCTCTATAATATTAAATGAATAAGTTCATTGATTTGTACGTCTTGTACACATTAGAAACTGTTTAATAAAGGGGAGTCAACATGAAAAATTTAGTTCTTTTAGGCGGGGGCTATGGTAACATGCGTATTTTATCGCGCATTTTGCCAGATGAATTGCCAGAGGATTATAGTGTTACATTGATTGATCGTATGCCTTATCACGGCTTAAAAACAGAGTTCTACGCACTAGCTGCAGGTTCTAAGTCGGATAAAGAAGTACGTGTTCAATTTCCAGATTCAAAACGTATTAACGTCGTTTATGGCGAGATTACAGACATTGATTTAGATCAACAAATTGTTTCAGTTGGCAATAATCGCATTGATTATGACGAGCTTGTTATTGGTTTAGGTTGTGAAGATAAGTATCACAACGTACCAGGCGCGAGAGAACATACGCGTAGTATTCAAACACTTCAAAAAGCAAGAGACACTTACCATGATATTAGTAACTTACCGATGAACTCATCAGTAGGTATTGTAGGGGCTGGTTTAAGTGGTATCGAACTTGCGAGTGCGTTACGTGAGAGTCGTTCAGACTTAAATGTGATTCTTTATGATCGCGGTGAACGTATCTTAAGAAACTTCCCAGAGAAGTTAAGTGATTACGTTGAAAAATGGTTTAAGAAACATGATGTTACAGTAGTACCTAACTCAGACATCGTTAAAGTTGAGCCAGGTCTTATCCATAATAATGAGGACACTGAGAAACTTGACCTTATCGTTTGGACTGCAGGTATTCAACCTGTTGAACTTGTACGTAACTTACCAGTTGATATTAGTAAGAGTAACCGTGTTATCGTTAACCAATATCATCAAATTCCAACATATAAGAACGTCTATGTAGTTGGGGACTGTGCAGAATTACCTCATGCGCCAAGTGCGCAACTTGCTGAAATTCAAGCTGATCAAATTTCAGACGTTATGAAAAAGACTTGGAAAGGTGAAGCTTTACCTGATAAGATGCCTGAAATCAAAATTCCTGGTTTCTTAGGTTCTTTAGGCGAGAAGAAAGGTTTCGCTTACATGATGGATACGACAGTTACAGGTCGTTTAGCTTCAATCTTGAAATCCGGCGTATTATGGTTATACAAACACCATAACGGTTAATTCGAATATAAAAATAACCTGATGTATTGCGGTTCTATTAGAGAACTTTACCATACATCAGGTTTTTAATTTCATTATTTTAATGATAGTAATTAAGGATAAAACTAACTTATAGAAAGCTAAAGATTTACTTAAATCTACCTTCCTAAAAGTGCCTTGTTTAACATATCTTATAAATAAATTTACAAAACTTAATTTCCTAACAGCTGACTCCTAGGGGTGGGGCCCCGGCATAGAAATTTGCGATAGCAAATTATCAAGCTATGCAAGCTGGGGCTTTCAATATTATGAGCAAAGAAGCTCTGGCTTCTTTGTATGTTCAACTAACGAATTAAAAATTCGAGTTGAACTTTACAGGAAAGCATGCTGTTGAGGAAATTTAGTAAAAGTCTAACCTAAAACTATTGAATTTGATTAAAGCATAATTTAGCGAGTTATTTTAAAAGGCCTTTTAAAAAAAGAAACGCTTTATGCGTTGGCATAATGTTGATCCACGAAATTCGTAATTTGCTTAAGTTGAATATACCCATCCGCTACATATTCATCATCCATTGTTATCAGTGGATAAAACAGTTCGTCCTCTTCGATTCGTTCAATATATTGCACATCGTGGTCAGATAATTGTTCATGATCTTTCTGAATATCAATGTACGTGTATTCAAATTGAATGTCAGGATATTTACGCTCTAAAACGGGTTGAATCCATTCGTATGTGTCCTTTGATGTAGGTGCATTTACACAACTCGCACAAACGACATCCGCACCATATACGACGACGCTCACTTTAGTCAATGACAGTTCCCCCTTTTGAATGATAGATTTTTTCTTACGTATCTATTATAATAAATTAATAAGCATAAACTGAAATATTTTACTTGAAAGGAGGCATTTATATGCCTACTGAAAATACAACAATGTATGATCAAGTTGCGGTTGTTATTGAAAAGCTACGTCCGTTCTTATTACGTGATGGTGGCGATTGTTCGTTAGTAGACGTGGAAGACGGTATCGTTAAATTACAATTACATGGCGCTTGTGGTACATGCCCTAGCTCTACGATTACGTTAAAAGCAGGTATCGAAAGAGCGTTAGTTGAGGAAGTACCTGGAGTTGTAGAAGTTGAACAAGTATTCTAAATAGATTAAAGGGTTTAGGACATTGAGTAACTCGTCCTAAACCCTTATTTTTTATGCCTTCTTTAAATATTACCTCTTTATTTTTCTTTCATATGTTGTTCGATGCGTTCGTTGATATATACATAACCTTTATATCCAATATGTACGGCATCGCTCACTACATACGGCTCATAGTCTTTATCGGTCATATCATAGACTTTGCCGTGATGTTTCTTAATCGTAGATGTAATTTTATCGTACACCTTATCACGTCGTTCTTTCTTAATCCCAATGTGATCATACCATTTACCATTAGTCAGAATGACGATGAATAATGCATCCGCTTCAGCTTCATGTAGTGTATCTACGAGTAACGCTAAATCATCGTATTCTTTGGACTTCGTACGAAATTCATGATTACGATTAATTTTACGTTTATTGGCTTTAATTAAATCCCAATATTCATCTCGAATTTTAAATGCGTTCGAGGACGTTTGCTTTTGACCATAATCTTCTGCAAGTTGCTGCATCTCTTTATAAGGCATATCTTTCGTTGTAACAGGTTCAACTTTCATAACAGGTGCTTTTTGATTATGAATCGTAAAGTTCGACTTGATCGCATCAATCTTATTTAAATTGTGTGCTTCAAACGAAGATAAGAATGGTTCCTCTGGCAAGGTCTTCGTTTCAATTAAACTTTGAAGATAATCATTATCTTTCATAGCTTTGAAACGTGAAACTTGCTTAGCGAAACGAATTTTTAGTTCAAGTGGCATCTTATCTTGTTGAAACAACTGATTCATTTGAAGTTTTGAATGTCTTGCATCAAAGTTCACGTTCGTTAAACCCTTTCGTGTGAACCATTGAGGCGAAATAATGATCGCTAACTTCTTCCCCTTTAACTGGTCATACTGTGCACCGATAGACATCATTTGAATTAAATCTGTGGACCCACCTGCTCCAACTAAGAACGGTGTGTAACCCGTTTGTCGTTGATCGAGTACAATACCTGGACTAAATGGGTCGTCCTTTTCAAGTTCACTAGACCCAAAGATCGGATAGTATGCATCTGATGCCCACATGCGATTCTGAATTGAAGTACCTTTTAATACTTCGTCATCCAAACTTAACCGACGCTCTTTAATGTCTGTAGCCTTAAGGGGCTTTTCAAAGAGGGAGCTTGGTAGAAGTAGGAAAATAATAAACACGCACCCACTAATGATAATGGGTAGAAACAATTTGAAGTTCATCGTAATTCGTCGAGGGCTGCCACAATTTTATTAGGTGTCGCCCACTTTTCTCTATCAAAATCCATGATCGAAACTTCGATGTCGAGCTCGTTTTGAATCTCAAGTAATAAACCTACTGTTTGGAATGAGTCGATAATCCCCTCTTCAAATAATTCGATATCAGGATTCGTTTTGACACGATCATCTTCAGTTACATTTTCTAAAATATCTAAAACTTGTGCTTTAAAGTCCATATTGTTATCTCCTTAAATTAATTTTCCTGAAAAGATTAAAAAGCCAAACGCAACGAAATGGAATGTTATGATAATACTCAACGCTTGCGTCCATTTATTATTCCATTTAGGTGGATGTTGTTTACGCCACTTCTCATAGTAGCCATATAGAATAAATAGCGCCGCATGGTAAAGCCCGTAAACAATGTAGAATACCTCTAAACCATGCCAAATGCCCATAATAAAGAAATTGATGAAGAATGCTAGATTCGATAATACAAGCGTATCTTTAATCCATTTCTTCTTAGACATGAAGAATAGAAATCGCATATAAATACAATCTCTAAACCAGAATGATAGACTGAGGTGCCATCTATTCCAAAAGTCCTTTATATGCTTCGCTTTAAACGGTTGTTTAAAGTTTTCTGGCGTTTTAATACCAAATAAATAACTAAATGCAATCGCAAATAAGCTATAGCCTGCAAAATCAAAGAAGAGATAGAAGCTATAGGCATACATATAAAGCCATAAATCGAGTACTTTCGTGTAATCGTATTTCATTTGAACGATCGCATATTGGTTAATAAGGTACGCGATGATGTATTTATATAAGAAGCCAAGCATGATTTTATGAATGGCTTGATGCAGTAAAACTTGATAGTCCGCAGATGACGGGACTTTCTTATCGTCTCTAATAAAACGTTTGTAGCGATCAATGGGTCCTGACGAAATCGTTGGAAAGAATGTGATAAATTGTAGCACCTTTAACATATCCACTTCTTTAATCGATTTGTCTCGAATTTCCATTAGTAGTTGCACGCTTTTAAATGTTAAATATGAAATACCAAGGAACGCAACCCACTCTACAAGTTTGTGTCCGTGTAAGTGAATTTGGTGCTCCCCTAGCCACGAACTCTGTAGTACTTTAACAACTATGAGCGGCAGAATTGATAACGTGATAACCGCCGCGAATTTAAGAAATGTATTCGAGCGTTTAACCGCGTGAACGTAATAGTAAATGAGCCCGAGTTGCCATAGAACATACATGATAAAACTGATCAGTTGAATGCTAAGCCAAGGTATTTGAAATAAGTTAAATGTCTCATCTGAGAAGATGAGTACAATCATAATAAACGTGATGATAGCGTTATATATGAGGCTTCTTTTACCGAAAAGCCCTAGAACTATAACGGGTATCATTAATCCTAATGCGATGTAGAAGAACTGAAATTCACCGTATGGAATCATGAGTTAAGCGCCTCTTTAACTTTATGTCGATCGACTTTACCGTTCAGCGTCATAGGTAAGTGATCCATAAATGTGATTTTCTTTGGCACCATGTACTCAGGTAAGCGTTCTTTTAAAGCGTCTTTAATTGTTTTAACGGATTGATCTTGTGATTGCTCTTCTAAAATGATAGCTGCATGTAGATGTGTAACTTTATTGAGTTTATATATCGGCACGACGAGTGCTTCACGTACACCTTTAATATCTCTTAAATGCGTTTCAATTTCTTCAATTTCCATTCTGTAACCGTTTAGTTTAATTTGGAAATCGATACGCCCTGTGATGAACCATAAATTGTCCTTTAATATAGCTTTGTCACCTGTATGATAAGCTCGAGTGTTATCAATAGCTTTGAATACTTTTCGAGAACGAGCCTCGTCCTTTAGATAACCTAAACTTACGCAATCCCCTGCGATTACAAGTTCTGATTCTTCCGTTGTCGTAAGTGTTGCTTGAGGTTGTGGCGTTCCTACTGGCAACGTTTCATACTTCTCTAATAGTGCTTCGGTTACTTCAACACTGGTAACGGCTACTGTGGCTTCAGTTGGACCGTACGTATTGTAAATCGTCGCAGCGTTGAAATGCTGCTTAAGCATCTTGGCCTTTTTATGAGGTAAAATCTCCCCACAGAAAAAGAATTCTCTTAGCGATGGGAACGTGTCGATGTTAAAGTTTGGTAATAGTAAGCACATTTCCATGAACGATGGCGTTGAGACCCATACATCAACTGACGCTCGTTCAAGCATTTGGTAGATGCGAATCGGTTTATAAATCATATCTTTATCAACAAGTTGTAATGTTCCGCCTGACATGAGACATGGGTAAATGGCCATTACAGATAAATCAAATGAAAATGGCGCTTGGTTGAGCCAAGTATTATGTTGCCCAAGTTTATGAAGCGATAGCATCCAATTTGTAAATTGGAGTAAGCTGTCATAAGCGATTTGAACGCCTTTAGGTTCGCCTGTTGATCCCGAAGTAAATATCGTATAAACACAATCGGATGGTTTCATGTTACATGTTTTAGATGTAGTTGGATGTTTAAGTATATCGTCTAGTTGAATTTCTTCATATGATGCGTAATTAAGTAAATCGTTCGATGTATTCCAAATATAATGTGGTTGTACTTTATCAATAATAGCTTTGACGCGACTTTCTGGAAGCCCCATATCAATTGGAACATAGCCACAACCGGCTTTAATTGATGCAATCATACCTACTAACATTAGCGGTGACATATGACCGTATACGATTAACGGACGTTGACTATCTTCTAATTGATACCGTAATTGATTGGAGTACGTTTCTAATAAATGATATGTCAATGTTTCTTGTTCATGTTTCACTGCAATGAAGTCGGGCTTTGCATTAGCATACTTAGCTAAAGTTGAAATTAATTCTTTCATGTTCGACTCCTATAGTTAAAATTCATTATAAATAAAATTGTTTTGCGTATCTCCAGAACCATAGATGAGATAAAGCGCGATAAATATCACGATGTATAAGACGGTTTGAAGACAAAGCTTGGTTATTTGTATCTCTTTTTGTTGCATTCTGCACCACCTCGTTATAATTTCAATTTATTATAATCTTTTTCATATATATTTACAATCAAAAAATGAAACAAATCTATCGCACATGTCAATTTTTCGACAAAATAAAAATGCCAACAGTAAACTGTTAGCATTTTAATACGATAATTGATTTAAGTTTTCTAAAGTTCAACGGGTGTCTTAGGAGGTTTATCATTCAGAATCGCTTTTACGTTTTCAACGCAGCACTGAATCATACGATTTCGCGTCACAACTGTAGCACTTCCGATGTGAGGTACCACGACAACGTTGTCGAGCTTTAGAAATTCGTGGTTCATATCTATCGGTTCTTCTGTCACGACGTCTAACCCAGCACCTAATATCTCACCTTGTTTGAGTGCTTCGACTAAGTCCTTTTCAACGACAATCGGACCTCTACCAATGTTAATGAATATCGCATCGCGCTTCATTTTCTTAAATACGTCTTTATTAAATCGACGCTCTGTTTCTTGCGTTAACGGTGCGGTACAGATTACGAAATCACTTTCAGAAATTAACGTATCGAAATCTGTGTAATGCACGCCGAGTGTTTTTTCAGCTTTTAAGTTACGTGAGCGGTTATGGTACAACACGTCTGAATGGAAACCTTGCAAGCGTCTCGCAAAGGCCTGACCGATTTCGCCCATGCCGAAGATACCAACCTTAGACTGAAACACGTCTTTGCCCGCAAATAGATACGGTCCCCAACTTTGCCATTTGCCGTCTTTAACATACTTCTCCGCTTCTACAATACGTCTTGCGACAGCTAACATTAATGAAAAGCCAAGCTCAGCGGTAGTTTCGCTAAGGACGTGTGGCGTATTCGTAACAACGACGTTATGCGTGCGCGTAAGTTCTAAGTTAATATTATCGTAACCTACTGCCATATTCGCGATAACTTTTAAATGAGGTGCTTGGCTTAATACAGTCTCATCTATCGTCTCGCTTAACGTTGTAATACAGGCAGTTGCATCTTTAATAGAAGCTAAGAATTGATCTCTCGGCATCGGTGTTAAGTCGTGTGGCCACATTTCTACTTCTGCAAATTGTTCCAAATCATTAACAAAACGATCTGGAATCTTACGTGTAATTAATACCTTTGTCATAGGTATCACTCCATTTCTAGCTGTTCCTTTAATTCGTTGAGATCTTTATAACTATATGTCGGTGGCACGTCTTTTCCTAAAACATCATCTTTAGTAGAGACACCTGTTTGAACGTGAATGGTATCGATGCCTGCATTAATGCCTGAAAGGATGTCTGTATCGTAAAGGTCCCCAATCATGGCAACATCCGCTTTATCAAGCTGGATTAAATCCATCGCTTTATTCATAATGGCACTTTCAGGTTTACCTATGAATTTAGGCGCTACGCCTGTTGATACAGAGATAACGCTCGTTAAAGCACCGTTACCTGGTAAGAATCCGCGCTCTTTCGGAATTGATACGTCTTTATTCGTTGAAATAAATGTAGCGCCGTTACGTACAGAAAGCGTCGCGATAGCGAGCTTTTCATAAGTGATGTGTTCGTCTAACCCAATTGTCACAACGTCTACGTCTTCATTGTCTTTCAGTGTAAGGCCTGCTTCAGTGAGTGCTGTTTCAAGGCCTTTTCCACCAATCATATAAACGCGTGCATTAGGATTCATCTTGTAAACTTCGTCGGCAGTCGCCATCGCAGACGTCACGACTTCGCTCGGTTTCGCTTCGATATCGAATGCTTTAAGCTTCTCAGTAACTTCTTCAGGCGTTTTAGTCGAGTTATTTGTGACAAATAAGTGCGGAATATCGTTCGCGTTCAAGTAATCGATGAATTGTTTCGCACCATCGATTTCATCTGATCCTTTATACATCGTGCCATCAAGATCGATTAAATAACCTTTGTAATGTTTAACCATTAAGCTTCTCCTTTTCCAAAAGCAGTCACGGGAACGTTCTCGTTCTTAAGGAAGTTCATAACCTCATCAATGAATTGACGATATTTCGGTAGCGCCTCATCGAAAAGCGGTTTAAGTTCATCGACGTTCAGTGCGACAATATCATGCACAAATTGCTTACGAACCTCAACTGTTCGGTTAATCGCTTGTTGTGTCTCTTTAGAAATGACACCTTCAAGTTCTAAAATATCGATAACATCTTTGTAGTTACCTGGATCTCTTAAAATAAAACCATCGATAATCATATTGCCGATATCGACAGAAATTTCAATTAACATATGCGCGATACGTTCGAAAGCATATTTATTATCGCGTTGACTTGAATAATCTTCAGTTAATTGATATAAATAATTTAATTTTGTGGATAATTGTTCTTTATTTACAAAATACATGCTGTCACCCCTCAATACCTTTATCATATCACAATTTTGCGTCTAGATTCATTTCTAGTTATACTGAATTAAGTCGATAAAGTTACGTTTGAAAAGGAGTATTTGGTTATGATAGATATGTTTTTATACGATGATGTAGACCCAGCTCAAGTCCGATTTGTGGGATTCGTTGGCGAACACAGCCGTTATGATTTAGTACTGTTACAGACGGATCGCCATTTCGGTAAAACGTTAGTATTAAATACGCAGACGAATAAATTCGGTATTATCGGTACGGACGATATGGAGGAAGAAGGCTATATTGCTTATATTTTAGGGGTTTCAGACGAAGAAGCCGACGAAATCAAGGAATATTTATCAGAGGTTATTCAATAGGAATGATGGTTAGGACTTAGTGGGCTTACTAGGATCTACGTTTCTAGCTAACTAACGGGCAGGTGGGCTTAGTAGGCTTAACGGGCCTAGCGATAGTGGCTGGATTAGCGGGCTCGGTCGGCTTAAAGGGTCTAGCTCTAATTTCATTCCTGGCGAACTAATATATTAGGCGTTCTTAGCGCTAATATGCGATCTAGATTAGTAATAAACCTCGGGTATTTCGGTTAAAATATTAGATTATAACAGCGTCGAAGTTAGGTTAAGTTACCGCTTCGGCGTTTTAATTTTAGGGGTTGTAATTATGGGTCCGAATTGCGTCGGTTTCGTTTGCTCATTCCGACGCTATTCAGTTCTAGCGTCGGTTTCGGTAGTACATACCGCTGAAATAAATACAATCTTATTAAATACTTGCAGGAATAAGACCGCCCTTAACGACTTGTGATATCTCCACTAGTTGGTAACGGCTCTCTTAGCAACTTGTCGTTACATAACAAGTTGGTAACTCATGATTTTTAAAATACTATAACTATTTATTAGAACCATGTTATTTAATCACTTGGTTGAAAAACTACTGTAAGAGCCATGTCGCGGCTCCACTTGGCTACTAATTCACTATAAGAGTCATGTCACTACTCCACTTGGCTACTAATCCATTATAAGAGCCATGTCACTACTCCACTTGGCTACTAATTCACTATAAGAGCCATGTCACTACTCCACTTGGCTACTAATCCATTATAATAGCCATGTCACTACTCCACTTGGCTACTAATTCACTATAAGAGCCATGTCACTACTCCACTTGGCTACTAATCCATTATAATAGCCATGTCACTACTCCACTTGGCTACTAATTCACTATAAGAGCCATGTCACTACTCCACTTGGCTACTAATCCATCATAAGAGCCATGTCGCCACTCCACTTGGCTACTAATCCATCATAAGAGCCATGTCGCCACTCCACTTGGCTACTAATCCATCATAAGAGCCATGTCGCCACTCCACTTGGCTACAACACGCAATCAAACCCAATATATCAATCACCATCTCCTATAGCCCTTTTAAAACAAAGAAACGCACTCTAACCTTTCACGTATTTCCCACCTGAATCTAGAAAAATCCACACTATCACTTATCTCTATAGCCCTCTTATGCCGATAAATTAGCACTATCACATATAGCTAAAATTCCACTTTAAACTAACACCCCATATTAAAGCCCCACATATCCACCTAACACAAATACGCCACGCTTTCACGCTATCACCCACCCCCTCGTACCCCCTTCTCAATGCGAAAAAGAGAACTCGTACCCCCTCTCAATACGAAAAAGAGAACTCGTACCCCCTCTCAATACGAAAAAGAGAACTCGTACCCCCCCTCAATGCGAAAAAACCGCGCTATCACACGATAGCACGGTTTCTCTTTAATTATTAATAGAAGGTTTTATTTTAACGTCACGTAGTTTATCACTTTTAAGTTCATCTAAATCTTCTTGATAGTACTGTTTAACTTCGTCTTTCGTTAGCTTTCGTAATATAAAGTAACGGCAACCGAAGTTACAGTATTCTAATAGATAATCTTGGATCGTAGAAAAACGTTTACTAATATCTGACTTTTTATTCGTATCTTTATAGAAACCTTTCAGTCTCAGTTGATCATAACCATAATCACCGACGATAAAGTCATATTTATCAAGAATATCTGAATAACGGGCTACGAAGTCCTCTTCGTTGAAACCGTCTTTATATTCTTCGATAAGTTCAAAATGTTGTTCTCCTACTTTAATCATGGCGTTCACCTTATTAATTATTCTTTAATTGCTCTTCACCAAGGCGTTGTTTTTCTTTAGCCGCTTCGTTAACTTGCTCATCTGCGTGGTAAGAACTGCGGACTAATGGACCAGCTTGGCAATGTTTAAATCCTTTTTCCATAGCTACTTTTCTTAATTTACCAAATTCAAGTGGTGTGTAGTATTTTTGTACTTTTAAGTGCTTACGTGATGGTTGTAAGTATTGACCAATTGTTAAGATATCTACGTCATTAGCACGTAAGTCGTCCATCGTTTCATGTAGCTCTTCGATTGTTTCACCAAGACCTACCATGATACTAGACTTAGTAGGGATATCTGGTTGTAACTCTTTAGAACGGCGTAAGAATTCTAACGTACGGTCATAAGTCGCACGCGCACGAACTCTAGGTGTTAAACGACGTACTGTTTCAATATTGTGGTTTAAGATATCCGGTTTAGAAGCCATTAATGTTTCTAATGCTTCATAGTCACCACCCATGTCAGATGGTAAAATTTCGATAGTTGTGTATGGATTACGCTCACGTACTTTACGTACTGTTTCAGCGTATACATTTGAACCTGCATCACGTAAGTCATCACGAGCAACCGCTGTGATTACAACGTGTTTTAAGTTCATAAGTTCTACTGATTCAGCTACGCGTTCTGGCTCTTCTAAATCAAGTTCATTTGGTAAACCAGTTTTAACTGCGCAGAATCGACATGCACGTGTACAAACGGCACCTAAAATCATGAATGTTGCAGTTCTTCTTTCACCCCAACACTCGTGTATATTTGGACACTTAGCCTCTTCACATACTGTGTGTAAGTTTTTCTCACGCATCATTTTCTTAAGGCCAGTGTAGTTTTCGTTAGTATTAAGCTTTATTTTCAACCAATCCGGTTTACGTAGGATTTCTTCATTTTTTGTAGCCATACCAAGCTTACCCTCCTGTAATTTCAATCTCCATATATTATAACGAACTTTAATAAAAATTAAAATCCACTAAAGCATATTTACATACTTAATAATTTCTTTTTAAATATATCTCTCAAGAATTCTGGCATCACGTATTCTAAAGGTTGTTCCTTCAGTATAGGAAAATATCGGCCAAATGTATACATATCTACAGTACCAAGTGTATACGTTTTGTCATCGATGACTTCTTCGCCATTTACGAAATAGCGTTCTTCTAACTCAATGTAACCTGCTTGATACCATATGTAACCGCCGAAGATATCTCCTCTAAAGCCTAATCCTTGCGCGTGTTTATTCAAATATTCTTGTTTTCTACTCTCCATTATAATCCTTTTAAGCACGTGACCCTTAATATTTGCTCGCACAACGTTAATTGGGTGCGGCAACATTTGATGGATATCATATTCAGTGACAACGTCTTTTTGAATGTCTTTTACAATAAGGCCAGCGTTGATCAACGTACAATCGGCACCAGTAAATTCGTTAATACTTTCAGCTAGTAAATAAGACGTTTCTGTAACGACATCTGTCTTTCGTTCTAGGTGAATGGACTTTTCCATAACGGGGGTGCTCAGAATCTCTTTGCCCTCTTCATCAAAAGCCGTTTCGACTTGCGGCATGTCTTCAAGGGGATGAATGACCGCTTCTTTGTGACGTACTTGAGCATCTTCAATTTCAAGCGTAACTTCGCCTAAGTACCAACCATATTTCGCTGCAGCAGCCATTAAGACGCCGTTACGATATTCACCTCGTTCAAAGTAGTGATGCGTATGACTACCAAAGATGACATCAATTTCAGGGCACGCATCACATAAACGCTCATCAAAGAAGATGCCCACATGACTCATTACGATTAAGACATCGTACTGACCTTTATGCTTCGCGATTTCATCTTTAATCGCTTCAAGGGGATCAACAACGACCCAATCGAGCGCACGGTAGAACGGGGTGAACGGCGCAGTCGCTGCGATAAATAGAAATTTAACACCCTCAATATCTTTCGTATAACTCATCGCAATGCGGTTCGGCGGATAACCATCCTCATCGAAAATATTCGCACACGTTACCACGAAATCAGCATCGTCATATAACGTATTTAAAGCATCATGCGGTAACGTCATGCCTTCGTTGTTACCAATCGTCGCGATATCACAATTCGCATCATTTAATAGTTCAACATTACGTTTACCTAACGTACCTTCAGTTACAGGGAGTGATAGATCCACATGATCACCAATATCTAAATATAGAGATGGATGTGAAAGCTTTGGTCTATGTTCGTGCATATATTGGACTAAACGCTGATATTCATGAAGGTGACTATGAATATCATTTGTATGATATAACGTTACTTTCATATAATGCCCTCCCTTTTAGAAAAATGATTTCACGATTAAATAAATACCTAGCATAATCATAACTGTTCGTAGTAATAATACTACCGTATCTGATTTCACAGCGCGATTAATTCTAACGCCTATTTTAGCGCCGATATAACTTGAGATGACCAGGATGAGTGCATAAAACCAGTCGACATGGCCTTGTAAAATATGACCGAAACTACTCGTTAAACTTGAGAAGAAAATCATCATCATACTCGTACCAACCGCAACATGAGGCGGAAATCTAAATACAATTAGCATGAGCGGCGTCATCAGAGCACCGCCTCCAATACCGAAAAGCCCTGTAATAATACCTATTAAAAAGGAACAAATGATAGCGACTATCGGTGGTACACCGTAATGATATGTTTCGTTATTAGCATCTGTGTAGGATTTAAGGTACTTTTCCTTTTGAAAATAAGAAATCGGTTTAATCTTGTTACGAACCATAAGCAAGATCGCGACAAATATTAAAAAGATACCGAAATATAAATTAAATGAATCAATCGTTAAAAAGTTGCTTAAGAACGCACCTATAAACGAACCAGGTATCACACCAAATAAGAAGATGGACCCGTTCTTGATATCCACTTGTTTCGTTTTAATATAACTTAGCGTTGAGGATAAACCTGTCGCAATTAAGATTACGGATGATGTTCCAATCGCAATTTGCGGGGTAATCCCCTTTAAGATACCCATATCCATGCCGAAATAAATCAGCGTCGGAACAATAATAATGCCACCGCCTATGCCGACGAGCGCACCTATAATTGCGGATAAAAGACCGACGAGGACTAAAATAAGAATACTCAATGTGTTACCTCCTGGTTATTGTTACGATGAATGTCGTATCGTTCTAGAAGAGTTTTAATTGTTGAGGTGCTAAACCTTCATATTCAATGCCTAGGATTTCTTGAAATCGTTTAGCATTATCGACTGCATGCCCACCTGAATTATTATTAAATAGGACATACACATCTTTAGCCTTTTGATCGAGAATCTTAACGTATGACGCAAGCTGTTCAAGCTCTTCATCATTATAATTGTATAAATAACGTACGTCGCGCCATTCCTGATCAGACATATCTTTCTTCGTCCAACCATGTCGATTACGTCCATGAAAGCGTACGAGCGCGTTACGCGTCGTAATTCGATTCACAAACGGCACAGACCCTTCGCCAACTTGCGGTTCATCACAAACCGAATGCATGACACCTTGCTCCGTAAGAAACGACAACGTATGTTCTTTCATCTCATCCGTAAACCACGTGTTATTCCGAAATTCCACACAAATTGGGAAACCCTTCAATTGCTCAAACACATAGCGCATATAATTAATATTCTTCGTTGAACAATCAAACCACGGCGGAAACTGTACAAGAATCATCGCTAAGCGGTCTTCCTCTTTTAAAGGCGTCACCATTTCTCTAAACTTCTTGAAAAGCCCTTCACGTGTCTCGTCAAAATCTTTATAGTCTGCATGAAGCGTTAAAGCTTGATGGCTTTTCACAACGAATTTAAACGAATCTGGTGTATCTTTAATCCATTTACGGATATTACGTTCTGGTTGGATCGCATAATAACATGCATCGAGTTCCACAACTGGAAAATGGCCTGCATACACACTCAATTTATCCGATTTCTGTTTAATATCTTCATATAATGTATCGTGGTCGCCCCATCCTGTAAGTCCTATATTTATCATTTGAATCACCATGTTAATTTTACCACATGGTAATTACTCACTTCATGGCTTAGGCTTATGATTGTCTAAAGGCAAAGTGTTTAGCAATGTCATCGGGTTGAAGCACTCATAATGACTTAACTTGGTTGTATCACAGTATTTTATGTGAGATGTGTCATGTGTGAAAAGCCCTTAAAAAGGCTATTGAGACTTAAATGGTATTTTAATGAAGGAGGCGTAAACATGGAACAAATTAAGTACGGCGAACATGAAGATCAACATATCGATATTTATCATAATGAGGACCAGGAGAAACCGAATACTTGGTTGATCTTAATTCATGGTGGCTATTGGAGACAAAAATTCTCGAAATCAATGTTAGATACGTTCTTAAACGCGCTGTTACATGAGGGTTATAGTGTCGTGAACGTTGAATATCGACGTGGTACGTTTGAATGGCCTGCACCTATTGAGGACGTGACAAGTGCAATTCAAGCATTTAAAGACTCAGATTTCTACTACGATGAGACACTCATTTCAATCGGACATTCAGTAGGCGGCCAGCTTGCGTTACTAGCATCAAACGAAGTTGACCGTACGATTGCTTTAGCTCCAGTAACAGACGTACCTTATACAAAGGAACACGATTTAGGCGATGGTGCGGCTGAAGCATACTTTAAAGACGCAGGAGACGATGTCTTAAAAGAAGCGTCACCTATTCATCAAACGCCAGTTCAAAGCGAAACACTCATTATTCATGGGTTTGACGATGAAAAGGTCCATATGGAAACGACATTAACGTACGCTTCAAAGAACTTGAAAGACCAAAATAACATCACTTTATATGGCTACAAGTTGTTGCCTCATTTAGAATGCATCAATCCTGAATCATTCCACATGAAAGATATGCTTGATTGGATACAACATTAAACACATTAAAGCGGGTTAAAAGTTCAAAGACTTCTAACCCGCTTCTTTATATCTATTATAATTGTTCAGCTTGCTTGATACCATGCCATAAACGTGCTCGATCTTCGTGATATTCAATTTGATCAAGTAAGCGATATAAAGTGGCTTGATCATTAAATTCGCCTATAAGCACATCATTTCCGTTGCATGCATCATAAGTCGTTATGTCACCATCAAAATAATGGTCTGTATAGATTCGACCTAGATGGTCTTGATATAGATATACCATTTCAATCACATCTTTCGTTAATTAAATGATTACATCTTTTCGTTTACTTCTTTAATCAGTTTCTCCATAAAATGCTCTGTTGAGTCACGTTGACTCAATCTTGGAGATTGCCCACACCATAAATGTAAGATATCTACATTGCCTTTAGCACCTGCAGCTTTTCGAATCGGGTTTGTAAGTTGATTCTGAAGTGGGTAAGGTAATATGTCGATGTCAGCTTTAGACATCTCGTTAATGAATAAGTTACGTATACCACGGGCAGACTTACCGCTAAATACATTAGTAACAGTCGTTTCATCTTCCGTGGCTTTTAAAATGGCAGACTTATGAACGTCTTTAGCACCACTTTCGTTTAAAGTTAGAAAGGCTGTCCCCAATTGAACACCTTCTGCACCTAACGAAAGACTAGCGACGATACCACGACTATCCATAATGCCGCCTGCTGCTATAACAGGCACACTAACGTTATCGACAACTTGAGGTACAAGCGACATCGTTCCGATAAGCCCTTCATGGGCTTTTCCTAAGAAGGTTCCTCGATGACCACCTGCCTCACTACCTTGCGCAATAATGATGTCGACACCCTTCTCATCAAGAACAATAGCTTCTTTGACAGTCGTCGCCGTTCCAATAAGGGTAATGTGTGCTTGTTTCAATTTACTGATTGTCGCATCACTCGGAACACCGAAAGTAAAACTACAAATCGGCACGTTCATATCAATTAAAATATCAATTTGTTCATCGAAATGTTTCGTTGTATCAAAGGATAATTCAGGTACGTCATCAAAAGTTTCAAGTCCTACCTGCTCACGGTAAGGGTTGAGTTTACGGCTCATGCTTGTTATTTCGTCTTCCGTCGCTTCAGGATACTCTGATATAAATAAGTTAACCGCAAAAGGTTTGTCGGTTAAACGTTGTACGTCAGTTATAGCCTGCCTAGTCTTGTCACCGTCCATATAGCCAGCGCCAATTTGGCCAAGACCACCTGCCGTACTTACCGCCGCAACGAGTTCAGGCGTCGTTGACCCAGCCACACCTGCTTGAAATATTGGATAGTCTATCTTTAAACGTTCAGTTACGCGATTGTTATGCCACATATTTAGCCTCCATCGTTACCTTGATTTGTATTCACTATACCACGACCGCTTAACATGTAAAAAGTAATTGAGTCATTGTTAGCCCTTGTCGTGTGAAATTATACAAACACTTTCGACTACATAAAAAGCGATACCGACACAAGTTTGTCGATACCGCTTCTATATTTAATAGCGCTCACGCTATCTATTAACCGATTGAACCTTCCATTTCGATTAAAAATGTCAATTCACAGGATTCACAAAAGTCAAAACGTTGATATGACGGCATTTAACTCAATTGCATTTTTCTGAATTCTTTGTTTTAAAATCAAAATGGTATCATTAGTGGTATCAATAAAACCTTATTTTAATTAAGCTGAAACATGACTATAAAATAAAATAGTATCAAAATTTATATTTAACAGACAGTTAGGCATATGAATTTTATATTTGACCCATAAATTAACACATAGAAGTTAATATTAATTATTTAGAAAAAAAATATAATTATATTATATTCATTTTATAATAAATATAAGTTTATAAATAGAGGTGATTAAAATATTCTTCATCGACTTAATCAAAAAAACTGTTAAGTTTTTTAATTTTTTTAATAATCTAAAACTAGTCAATGAGAAGGGTTAGTGCAATATTGAATGCACTAACTTTTTATAAAAAAAAGAAGGCCAGCTTTTAACGCCAGCCTTCACACAAAGTGAGAAACTCTAATGAAAAAAATTAAGAAGAGGTGTTCAACCTCTAATATCGAATGTACTAGCTGAATGAAAATAAATCAAAGAATTTAACCTAACAAATTTATTGATAATTCTTTTTGTATCTGTTAATTTAAAAATGTGGAGTCACTTATAACTCCAAGACTATTAATTTTTTCAATGTTATACTACTTGACCTCTTTCCCCCTCTTGGTTAGGGGGGGTTATGGTTGATATCGCTCTAGATGTATTTTATATTATTACTAGGGAAATTATATAAAATAATTTTCCTGTTCCCCAGCCTATTTGTTATGACACATTCTTAGTCTAGCCCCTTTCTGGGGCTATTTTATCCAAAAAGGCAGACACTTATAGTGCCTGCCCTCAATAAAACATGTAAGCTTATAGTTAAGAGAGTGTTCAATGTCTAATTTTATTTTACCATTTGTCAATAATTTAAAACATCGTTAGTTTATCTGTACTTTTATGTTGTATTATTTAATTTTTTAATAGAAAATTGTTTGAAAATTTACAATTATACTTTAATGTAAGATTATACTAAAAAAAGGTGGTATCATAATGACATTTTACACTTATATTAAAGAATACAATAAAGATTTGACTCCCTTTGGAGATGTGGCACGCACACTTGAGAAAGATAGGTATTTCCCTGAATATTCTAATGATACCCAGCAAATAAATGACTACATGGTTAAGAATTACCATTTAAACAGTTACATAACACAAAATCACAATCGGTTAATGGCGTTATATAAAGAAGATTTAAAAGATAATAAATTCTAATTAAAACCATTGAAGTTTAAACACCTTTTTGTTATAGTGATTGTGTGGGAGTTGATTTGTTTAGTACCTACACTTACTTCGAATTCCTAGGGCCCCTTTTTATGGGGCTTTTGCTATTCTGAATTATTGCTAATGCTAATGTGTATGTTGTTGACGATCACTCCACAGAAATGTTCATTATATGTCTAACCATCCCTCACTTTTTAAGGAGGGATGAGATTTGTAATTCCGTGCTAAAATTATTTATAATTACATTATAATAATTTTCCTCTCAATTATTATACAGAATTCTATGCAATTAACTTAATCAAACATATGAATCTTTTCCTCTAATCTTGTGGTGAGAGGATTTTCTTATATAAAAAACGAGGCTTGATGTAATTTTTTTACATCAAGCCTTTTTAAGAGTTAGAATTAAAGAGAGTGATTCCGGAACACTATTTAGCACATACCCCATTTGTTAGACCTTAAACTCTATTTGATGAAAATTTCAACAAACATTTGATAAGTACGTTAACATACCATAATTAACTTAAAATCAAAAACGAACAAACGCAATAAAGCGTATGTCCGTAAAAGGATTTTGGGCATGATAACTAAAACCAGTGTTTCAAGGGTATGAATATAACTTATCACATTTTTTTAAAAATTGGCAATATTATACCTTTTTATTTTGTAATTAATATAAATACTGTGGGGACTTTTATCAAACTATCATAGTAAAATGGATGAGTCAACTCTTTAATTTGAATACTCCTAAAAAAAACGGGCAAACGCATGTAAACGCCTGCCCAACGACAAAAAATATTATGATGTCGAGTATGATCTCTTATGGGGAAAGATATTTGAACTATAACATAGTCCCCCATAATTCGCTAACTTTTAATTCACTGTTACCGTTCCATGTTCCAACTGGTAAATAGATACGCTTACCATCGTAACCCGTGTAACCAATCCATTTATAACCATCTTGGAATAAAATTTCATCGTATTCAATAACTGCTCCCGCTGGTAAACGACCTGCCTTATTATTAGTTAATAAGAACGGTCCAACATATCTTGCTTGGATAGATTGGTTACCATTTTTAAACGTTCCGCGGTGGTTTTTCCATAATGTGCCGTATTTGTTACGTTGGAAACCTTGAGGCGCTTTCTTCTTGACTGGTTGTTTCTTGTACTTTTTAGTGTTAACAGTTGGTTTATTACCTGCTTTAATGTCTGTTAGGTAATCTTCAACCATTACAACGAAATCATTATACGTTCCAGTTGCACGCATTTTGTGTGGGCAGTCTTTGCCACTGTACCAGTGGTGCGGGTGCATACGATCAGTACCCCAACCGTAAACATGTAATACATAAGCAATATATAAAGCGGCGTTCTTTTCTGCTTGAATATAACGGTCTGATTTTTGCCCACCGTAACCGTTGTCTAATGAATAACAAATTTCAATACCGATCGCGTTACGGTTCCCACTACCAATTGCCGTACCATCGCCTGTGTGAAACGCGTTACGACTAAACGGGATGGCCTGTACTGCTTCTTTATCGTCAATTGCAACGTGGAACGATACATAATTGCTATTACTGTTCATATAAGCAACTTCATTACGTGCTGATGCGCTATTTCCTGTGTTATGAACCGCAATCATCGTTGGCTGCATGGCATAAGGGCATTTAAACGCGTATAAGGACTGCGGTGTCCACATATTTACAATTTTGTAAGCCACATTATTCTACCTCCTCTAATTGTACATGTTCTACCTCTTCATCTGCTTCTAAAGCCTCAATTACGTTATCTTCTGTTTCTTGTAACTCAATATCTTCTTGTGGAAGTTCCCCAATGCCTTCTAATACTTCTGTTTCATTTAATTTATTCATGTTCATTACCTCCATCGTTTTTAATGTAAGTTACTTGATCGTGTGGGTTCTTATCATCACGTGGATGCTCATAAGTTTGAACAATAGCGCTATCTTTAACCCCTTTTGTAGTAGGGTCAATGATGACACCTAAACCAGCTAATAAAATTAGTACACTTGAAGCAATATCAACGCTTTGTTCCACTTGTTGCGAATAATCGACACCAAACGCACCTGTGATGTTATTCACAAATAGAGCTAATGCCGAAATAATAGCGACCCAAAACGATTTTCTCTTTAATCTGACTTTCCAATTTATTTTATTCATTGCTTTATCTCCTTTAATCAAATTAAAAAGATGCTACTACACATGGTAGTAACGCCTAACTAAATATTACTTACATTCGCCAAACCAGAAACATGTCCAAATATCTGCACCTCTTGCTAAACGTGCGAATAACATGGCTATCACCTCCCTTAAATGCCTGTAATCATGCGAATAAGCGACCAAATGAATGTACCTAATAATGAAAGCAAGGCGGTATACAAACCGAATTTATATTTTCCGAATGTATTTCTACGTTCCTTTCTTTCATCATCAATTTGTTCAAGCGTGTAATTCATTTTTAGATTAACTATTTCTTGAGATTGCTGTTTATCTTTGATGCTATTTATATCTTCTTTCAATTCGTCAGTTTTAGTTTCAAGACGCCGCAAACGCATGTTAGTAGTGTCGTATCGCTCATCATTCATGAAGCCACCCTCTTTCTCTCTCTGGCAATTGAATTGAGCATATCAATGTCAGCATTTAATAGTGACTTAATCAACATCGTAAATTTGAACGTCATCTATAGCACCTTTATTTTCTAAAGGGATAGAAGCATTATCTAACTCGTCTAATTTCTCGATACTATATAGTGTTTCGCCTGTTTTCACCCTAAGTCGTTCGCCATCAAAGTAGACTTTTTCAGGTTGTCTAGCTATTTGTTCTGTTGTTGGTAAGACTTTATCATAAGCTTTATCAGGTACAATTCCGATACCTGCTTGTTCTATAAAGTATTTGTCATCTTGCTTAACTAAAAATAATAGCCATTTCATTTATCTAATCACCCTTTCATGTGTACGCGGTTGGTCCTTACATATCCCGTATTGTGCTTCACGGCCTCTTGACTTGCGACGCGTGCTTGTAAATAGAATTGTCTAGGCTCGTATGTCGGCACGCCTAAATCAAGCGTTACGCTACCAAAACTTGATGAACTATTTTGATAGGCTGTTATAGTTGTTCTTGCTTGTGCATTGCCGCTACTCTTACCGAACTCAAGGACACGGCACTCAATCGGGATACTTTGCCAAGCAGAAACGGCATCAACAACACCACAAGCGAACGACACGACAAGATAACGCGCATCATGGAAAACATAGAAATTCTCATAAGTTAAAAAGAATGCTGAAGGTATTGAGTAGCTTTGACCTGAAAAACCGACGTCCGGGCTCATGAATTGATTACGTTGAACCGCTAAACTAAATTTCGGTATACCATTTTGAACCCAAGTCGCACCATCGGGACGTTGTATATCAATCTGCCCACGTTTTATGTGTAAACCTGATGAATTTAATCTAACGCTACTTTTAGCACCTACAACTTCTACTAAGTCAGCATTTAATTTACCAGCTCTAATATAGTTGGCATTCATTGCACCAGCTGTTATAAGATTGGCGTTAATGGCACCACGTCTTATAGCTTCTTCAAAAGTTTGCCCACCATCTTTACTAACGCCAATACCAGATGAATTGATAAGCGTTACGTAATTTGGATTAGATTTATCAGTTAAAACCAACCCGTTTTCAGTCCAACCTATTTCAGATTGCGTGCTTAACAACATATTAGATGACTCTTTAATAGCTGGCGGTAACACATCATATGGCAATTTAGCAGTACCATTTAAAATAGGTTAATATCCTTAGTAACGCCTGCTTGTTGCTTTTTGTACCTTTTTGCTCTTGATATATCACCAATTGTTAACTTAACGCTCAATACTTGGTGTTTAGCGTCTCGTTTTGTTTTAACGCCAACTACCCTTAAATCTCGTATAACACCTAATTTGTTTATGTTAAAAGGTACTACATCTCCCAATTCTACTTGTGCAAACGGATATTCGTTGATCAATGTTACAAAATCAAATTCAATACTAAATTTTAGGGAGTTTTCGACTGTTTCTTTCATCTTCTTATCTAAAGTTTCAATGTGCTTAATTCTGCCATCTTTTATAGGCGGTGCTTCTCGAATACCAAATAAATCAATCATTGGACTTTCTGCATTAGCCGGGTATTCACGTTTGATTTTAGCTTTTGTATATCCTGATTCATCATCTTTGTAATCAGCAAAACCCTTAATATACGTGTAAAAACCAGTAGCATCTGTTTCCAATTTTACGTTGTTAGCATTTAGTTTATTACTAAAATAATATGCTGGTCGGCGCTCAATTTTAGAAGATAATATAAACTGTTTAGAATGATATTCATATCTCCAATCATACCCGTATCGTTCACAGCCTTTTAAAAACATATCTAATTTAGTCTCACCTTGACCAGAATTTTCAAATTCCTTAGCATATGCGTTGTTTATAAATGTGTAATTGTATGGTGTGTTTTCAAAAACTTTATTAAAAAATTCTGTGTTCGTATAACTTCCAGTAATGTCATCGTAAACACGGTGTGTAGCTAAAAAGTCAAAATGTTTCAATCTTGCTGTAACACTTATAACCAATTTATTCTTCCATAAAGAAGGTTCTACAAGAATTACTACATACTCACGTCTATCTGAAGCACCTGTAGACTGTCCAGTGATATTCTGAACAGTCCACAATTGCTTAACATCTTTTATATAATTTTCAGTTTGTTCGTTTTCAATTATTTTAAATTTCAACATGCCATCAGCGTTATAATTTTCTTCTTCTTCTGTAACAGCTTCTAACATATGAGTATTACCTAGTGTGTCGGTTAAAACTAATGCCATTTCATCACCTCGTTATCTAACATAGAAATCAAGTGATTTACCGAATTGTAGAGCTGTCGGAGCCACATTTGCATCGTTATTTTGTCGAATCGGTGCATAATAGTATTTACAGTATTGTGGCTGATCACTGAATGATTGTGCCTCTGGAGAATTAACATGTAAATCATCAAATCTATTATGTCTTATATGCATTTCTTGTTTTGTATCTAATGTGCCTTGAATGGCATAACCACGGGTAGATTTAAAATATTTGTGACTTCCAGAGGCCTCTGTATCAAACGTAATTAATTTAGGTACTAATATACGTTTTAGGGCAAGATGGCCACAAGTTAATGCCGTCCAAAAGTTTTCAAAAAGAACAGGTTCCTTTCCGTCTATTACGTTGTAACTAAAATCCATATTAAGCGTTCCGTTGCTATTAAACGAAAAGTCAGAGAGCATATTAGCACGATCAATCAATGTAGAAATCTGACGCATAGAGAAATTTTTTAATGCCCAAATTTTTCCATTATCAATTGCTGACCAGTAAGCTAACATTTCAGTACCATATGTTGAATAAACTGGAGCGTAATCTAATTTGAAATCATCAACTACTTCGCCTCCATGATACGACCCAAATTGCAAGCCATTTTCTAAGTTCTTAAAAGCGTAATCGCTAGCACCTGCGCTGTTAATGAAAGGTACGGTATCATTCATTCCGTAAGCTACAAAGTCTGTAAAATCTTGTCCATTATACTCATTCAAGTGATAGACATTGATACCGCCTAAATATACATCTTTGGAAGAGGTGTTTTTAATAGTAATGTCATTATCTCCATTACGTTCACCTACTTTAAATGGAAAACGTCTGTAAGAATGATTAGGGGCTTGTGTAATCGTATCTTCAAAAACCTTAGCTCCGTCTACAAGAACCTCAAAAGTTTCGGCATTTGTGTATCCAGAACGTGCAAAGAAAGCAACGTTCATATCTTTATTACTTTTTAAGTTCACAGAATAAGTAACGGATTGACCCGGTTTTAATGTATAGACTTGTAAACCTCGTGAACCTTTTGAAGCATCACGATCTTCTTTGTTGTAATCTTTGTTTTCTAAAACCGAACGCTCAATACTCGATGGACCTGAGAAGTCCCACGTTGGTGTAACAGTACCGCTTTTAGTTTTTGATGCATCAACATAAGTAATCACGTCTGCCATTGGTTTGACTTGATGTAAACGCATAAGTTCATAATTGTCACCGTAACCTTTACCGCCAATACCTTTTTTAAATTTATATCTTAAATAGCTATTTGAACCCACTTGATAAACTATCAACTCATCAGCATTTAACTTTTGAATAAGTTTGTAGTTATTACCTAAATCAGCTGGCTTAGGTGGTCGTTCACTGTTAGATTCGATTGTAATATCTTTTTGAGGTATTTCAGGAATCTCAATCGCGTCATTTGATAGGTTAGTCCATTCATTCCATTTTCCAGAAACTTTTTCACGTACGTATACATCATTGCTGCCGTCTGGTTTCCATGTCATTCGTTTAAAATCTGGTTCAAAAACCACATAATAAAGAAAGCCATTAGGTTGCCCTAAGTTATTTAAGGCATCAGATACATACACCACTTGAGTTTTATCGCTTAAACTAGAATCTGGATTACTTAAATCTAATTCTTTGATTTCACGAACGCGCCCATTATCCTTAGTGATTTTAGATTTTTGCCAGTTTGATGTGTCGATTGCTCTAAAGTTTTCTAATTCGTCTAAAACTTGCTTTTGTTTATCTTCTATTTGTTGAATGTAACCAGTCATTTTACTTTCAGCTTCTTGACGTTTTTTATCAAGCATTTCAATGCTTTCATTGGTAGCGTTGGTTACTTCATTGACTGATGAAGTTAAGTTATTAATTTTAGTTTCATAGTCATCGACAATTTGTTTTAATTCGATTTTAAATGTTTTGTACGGATCTAATTCAATCTCTTGGAACGGTTTCCATTCATCGTTGTTGTACGCATAAACCTTGCCTTCACTTAAAACCATTCTTAATGTGTTATTCTCTTCATCTTGAGGTAAATCAGATTCATTGTTAACTGGTTCTTTTAATTTGATTGAATTTACCTTTTGCATAACTTCCCATAGGTCATCTACAATGTGTTGCGTGGTAGCAGCTATTTTATTATATAATTCTTCATAGTTTGAATTGTGATTATCCATATTTTTAATGTCTAAAGGTGTTGTTATCTCTTTTCTTGTCAAAGTAATTCCCCCTACAAATAATAAAAACGACAATCAACATCAATGTTGACGTCGCAATCTGTTAATAATTTAATTTCGTTATAACCAACTTGGATAGATGGTGTAACAAAGTTAGTGTGATTAATGATTGATAAACCATTCTTAGTTATGTCGGGTGCGTTATATTCAACTACATCACCTTTTTTTATAGATGTTGAGTCAAACACACTAAACCTTGCGCCATTAAAACGCCATGCGAAACCTTGTGGTAAATCTTCATTAAACTTAAAAGTTATCTTTTGGTATTGATTAAATTGGTCGTTCGCTACATTGCCAGCGTAATAGAAGTAATAAGAACCATTTTGACTATCTTCTGCTTTAGAAAACCTGTACTGTCTCGTTTTAGGGTCTCTTGATAACCCCATGCCGTATGACCACAGTGGGTTATCTGTATATTCCAACCCATTATCATGTAAATCTAAAGACGTACCAATACTTTCACCAAACGGTAAACCACACGTTGAAAAAGTTAATTCACCAGAACCATATGATGAATGATTTTTCTGTGTTATTTCTGTTGCACTTGTTAACCTTACTAGGTAACGTATACCAGTAGAATTTTCATTTTCAGATTGAGCGTCGTCATATACCGTTTCTTTGCCATATTGGTCAATGCTAATAGCGTTACTTTTTGCTTCAACATCTTTGAATGTATATTGAGCAATTTGTGGCCTTCTCATTTCTTGTATATAGAATGGTTCTGTACTCGTTGTTAACTCATAAATCAAATTACGCATCAAAGGAAATGAAGTTAAATTTTCACCCTTAAATGAAAAAGGGACGCTTATTTCACGTCCCTTAAAAGTAGCGCCTAGGTCAAAATAACCATGTAAGCCGTCTATTTCTTGTAAATTATCTTCTAATTCAATACCTTGTATATTAACATCGGTTATATTGAAACCATGTTCTTGTAATGTGTATGATGTGCCATCTTTTTTAGTTATTTTTAAGTCCACATGTTCACCTCCTAGAATATGAATACTGCTTCATCACGTGCATTTATTCCGTTAACTTTAGCTGTGATAGCTTCATCATCAAAATCTAAAGAAACCGTTAAATGTGTTTTATTAGGTTCCGTTCTCAATGTGTAATTGTGATTATTGTTTATAGAACCTTTTGATGATAAACGTTTCATTTCGTTTGTCATACCGCTAAAGTTAGTAGCTGTATTAAGGTTAGGTTTAAAAGCACCAGTCATAGCGTTAGCAATGCGTGTAGTGTCTTTTACAACTTTGCGCCCACGTTTATTTAAGCCAATTTGCATACCTTGCATCGTATAAACACCTATTTGCTTAAATACTTTAGATGGTGAATGAATGCCTAGTAAAGATTTTGCGCCTGCTACAGCATCACCTACTACGCCTTTAGCTGCTGCTACAGCATCGCCAGCCATTTGTTTAATTCCGTCAATTAAACCATTAATTAAATCTTGACCCGCGCTCATAAAGTCGCCAATAAATCCTCGTGCGGCAGATACGGCACGATTTACGCCACCTTTTACACTTTCAACTACAGAATTCATTTTGTTAGTGACTACCGATAATATACGACCCATAGCTGATGCAATGGCTGATCTCGCTCTATTCCAACCATTCTGTATTCTTTGAACAATACGACCCATGAATTCGCCAATCTTACCAGTGATTTGACTCCAAATATTAGCTACTTTTCCTAGAATATGGGTTAATGCATTGGCTACTGCTGATTTAGCACGATTCCAGCCGTTTTGTATTCTTTGGACGATTCGACCCATAAACTGACCGATTTTACCTGTAATTTGGCTCCATATATTTGCGATTTTTGCTAAGACTTCGCCCATTACTTGAGCCGTCCATGATTTAACGCGGTTCCAACCGTTTTGAACCTTACTAACTACTTCTGATACTTTTTGAACAATGGCATTTTTGACTTGATTCCAAATATTACGTGCAGTATTTAAAGCTGATTGCCATAAGTTTTGCGATACTTGTAACACTTGTTGCCAAACTTGACCAATTTCACCAATAACGGACATAGCCTTTTGTATAATTGTTTGGACGATGAGACCCCAAATTGTACTAGCAATAGTTTGGAGGTTCGTCCACCATTGTTGCGCCGTGTTAACGATTCGTTGCCAATAACCGACTAATTTAGTAACGATACCCATAACTTTTTGTATAATCGTCTGGACGATTGATTGCCAAATTGTAGCCGCGACATTTTTAAGTGTTGTCCACCATTCCTGAGCTGTAGTCGTGATTTGTTGCCACCAACCTACTAGTTTTAAAACTAAATTCATTACAACTTCAATAATAGTCTGAACAATTAAGTTCCAAATGTTACGTGCTACATTAGTTAAAGTAGTCCACCATTGTTGAGCGGTCGTAACAATCTCTTGCCATTTTCCTATGAGATTTAAGACTAAGTTAACTACAGTATCTATGATAGCTTGTACAATCATGTTCCATATTTGTCTAGCTATGTTAGTTAAATTTGTCCACCATTGTTGAGCGGTCGTAACAATTTCTTGCCACTTACCAACTAGTGATAAAACTAAATTAACGACAATATTTATTATAGCTTGTCGTATCATGCCCCAAATTTCCATAGCACGACCGATTAAATTACCGAACCATTCAGCTGCAGTATTAACGATCTCTTGCCACTTGCCTACTAAAGCAAGAGCTAAACCAGCCACTAAGTTTAATATGATGGTTTTTATAAGCCCCCATATATCACTTGCATATTGTGATAATGGTTGCCAGATACCCTTAGTATCTTCTACAATTCCATTCCATATATCAACTAATCGTTCCCATAAGGCCTTAGCAATATTTCCGATTCCTTCTTTAATGGCATTCCAAATATTTATGCCCATTTTCTTAATAGTTTCCCATGCACCTTGCCAATCGCCAGACAATAGCTGTAATCCAGCGGTTATAATACCTAAAATTAAATTGAGCGCAACCTTAATAACCATTTTGATTGCTTCCCAAACAACGTAAGTTATAGTCTTGAGATTTTCCCAAGTGTGTTTAACGCCCGGACCGATAATGTCACATGCTCTTTCGATAAATAGTACAATATCGTCCCAAACTCTTTTGGCAATATCTTTTATTGCTTTCATAGCTGGTCCTAGGTAATCTTGGAAAATTGCGCCTAATTCTTTTACGAAAATAATAACTTCATTTACCGCATTACCTACAGTTTCCTTAATTTCATTCCACGCTCTATTAAAGCTATCTCTTACTTTTTCAGATGATTTATAAGCGCCTACTAATATACCGATTAATGCAGCGATAACACCTATTACTACCCATGCTGGACCTGATATTGCAGCAATAGCACCTGCAATACCTTCAAATGCTGAAATAACAGCACCACCAATTCCAGTGAAGCCACCTAAAGCTTTAAGGATAGCACCGAATATAGAAATTAAAGGTCCTGCTACTGATGCAACGGCACTAATAACTGGTGATAAGGCTACAAACATACCGACTAGCGCCATACCTATGCCTACTAGTTCTGCAACTCGTGGATTAGTATCAGTAACATTTTTTAACCATTCTGAAAAAGCCTTAGCAACATCTAATACAACTGAACCTAGTGGTGCCAATGCCTTACCAACATTAATAATAATGCCTATAATGTTACCAATGATATCTATAATTTTTGGACCATTTTGTTTAACATATTGTATAAATTTTTTAAAACCGTCTGATTCAGCTACTGTAGATGACCATTTCTCAAAGCCTTTAGCCATATTAGCTAGACCTTTTAATACAATGTGGCTCATAGGTCCAAAAGCTTTCATTAAATTAAAGATTCCTTTAAATGTAGAAGAAAATATCTTGCCGATTAAAGGTAAGTTGCGTTTAACATAGTTTGTGAAATCTTGTATTGCTTTAGATCCTTCTACACTGGCAGCCCATTCATCAAATGACTTGCCCATGTTTTTAAAACCTTTGGCTACCCATTTTGTAAGTGGTGCTAGCTTCGTAAATAGTGCTATAAAGCCACTACCAAAGCTACCTAAAGCCGATAACATATCGTTGAATATATCAACGCCTGTAGAACCCATCATCTTAAAGAGGCTCTATAATAAATTCGGTTGGTGACCTCATTCGAGGTCATTAGCCGAATTATTTTTTGTACTAAAAGAGCGCATTTATCTCTATAATTGTAAGTGACCAAACTAACAAAAAGGAGATAATGCGCCTGTGAATAATTTTATAACAGAACTCTTAAGATTGAAAGAACCAAATTTAGTCATCGAGGAAAAGACTGATGAAAAAGAAATAAAAGGAAGAATCTATATAATGCTTTATGGGGTTCTCTCTTCCAAAGCTGATAAGTGTCAACACTGTGGTATCACTAATCATCAACGCACTATTATAAAGCATGGATTTCGAGTAATTAATGTTAAATTACCACGCCTAAGTGGGTTTCCATGTCTACTAGAATTAAAGAAGCAACGCTATTTGTGTCACAATTGTAATCGAACTTTTGTAGCTGAAACATCTATAGTAGATAAGTATTGTTGCTTATCTAACAACTTGAAAATGTTTATAGCTGACAAAGTTAGAGAAGTACGTTCCATTAAATCTGTTGCCGAATCTTGTTGTGTATCATCACCTACGGTGGTTCGAATCATTAAACAAACCGTTGATGAAATTAGACATAAAGTAGGTTCGCATTTGCCTGAGCACATTATGATGGATGAGTTCAAAAGCGTTAAAAATGTTGATGCTTCAATGAGTTTCATCTATTGTGACAGTACTTCTCATCAAATTATTGACATTGTCAGTGATAGAAGAAAGTTTAACCTCAAAAACTACTTCATGAAGTTTGATCTTTACGCAAGAAAGCGCGTTAAGACAGTATGTATAGATATGTATGAACCATACATGGATCTAATATCAGATGTTTTCCCTAATGCTTTAGTTATTATTGATAGATTTCATATCGTTCAGGCAATTAATCGTGAGATTAACCGTACCCGAGTTAAAGTCATGAATCAAGCTAGACGTAATAGGCGCCCACTTTACAATAAATATAAACGGTATTGGAAACTACTTTTAAAACCTAAGTTAAATCTTAACGCTATAAACTATAAATATCATCGATTATTCAAAACTTTAATTACTGAAAAAGACATCGTTTCGTACTTATTATCTAACGATAATACGCTCAATAACACTTACGAGATAGGACAAGAATTAATACTGGCATTGAAGCATAATGATATTGATTTATTTCGATCAGTACTGTATAAATCTCGTCAAAACCACATTTCAGAAGGTTTAATGAGAGTACTGCGATCATTTATGAAGTATTTACCCTTCATATGTAATACTTTAAATCACCCTATGATAACTAACGGTCCGATTGAAGGCATAAATAATAAAATAAAATTACTTAAAAGAAATGCTTATGGTTATAGAAATTACGCAAACTTTAGAGACAGAATATTACTCATGTCACGCTTATATAAACTTAGACAAAGAAAAACACCTATGCATGAAGTAGCATAGGTGTAGAATGATTGCTTGAAGACTCCCGTGGCTCTGTGAGTAAGGGAGATCCAAGCGAAGCTTTAGCTCCCAACGAGCGCCACAGGAAAGCGAAAAGCAAATCATTCGTCTACGGTTTTACCAACCGAATTTGACGTAGAGCCTATAATAAATACAAAAAAGAGATATCCATTAACAAGACACTGGATATCTCTAATCGGACCGTATATCCCCGAGCTAAAACTGAAAGCTCAGAGGATATTGTCCCTTTACCTAAATTCATTAATAAGATGATGAGTGAACGTTTAGAACGTGAAAAGCGTTCACATAAGCATTTTAATGAACGAAATTATTTTATTTTTGGTGGTTTAGCGCCTAAGCATTATAGTCATGTACACAAGAAATTCCAACGCGCTTTCCCACATTATAACATACATGTATTGAGACATTCTTATGCATCTTTCCTTGCAAATAACGGCGTAGATATCTTCGTGCTTCAATCTTTAATGCGACACGCCCAAATCACTGAAACGATGGGGACTTACAGTCATTTATACACCCAGAAAAAACACGATGCTATAGCCGTTTTTGATGAGTAAGTGGTATCAAAATGGTATCAATTTCGACTTATCCACAAGTAAAATGGCTCAACCATGCGGGTTATAGCTATCCGATACTACCTTCCATTTCGAATTTGATTAAACGGTTCATTTCTACCGCATATTCCATTGGAAGTTCTTTAGTGAATGGTTCAATGAAGCCCATTACGATCATTTCAGTAGCTTCTTCTTCTGAAATACCGCGGCTCATTAAATAGAATAATTGTTCTTCAGATACTTTAGAAACTTTCGCTTCGTGCTCTAATGAAATATCATCATTGAATATTTCATTGTAAGGGATTGTATCTGAAGTTGATTCGTTATCTAAGATTAACGTATCACATTCGATGTTTGAACGTGCACCTTTAGCTTTACGGCCAAAGTGAACGATACCACGATAAACAACTTTACCGCCATCTTTAGAGATAGACTTAGAAACGATTGTTGATGATGTTCTTGGCGCTTTATGAATCATTTTAGCACCAGCATCTTGTACTTGGCCTTTACCAGCTAATGCGATTGATAATGTGTTACCTTTCGCACCTTCGCCTAGAAGTACACAACTTGGATATTTCATCGTTAACTTAGAACCTAAGTTACCATCTACCCATTCCATGTTACCATTCTCATGAACAAATGTACGTTTAGTAACTAAGTTATAAACGTTGTTTGCCCAGTTTTGAATAGTTGTATAACGAACGTGCGCATCTTTCTTAACAACAATTTCAACTACAGCAGAGTGTAGAGAGCTTGTTGAGTAAACTGGCGCAGTACAACCTTCAACATAGTTTACTGAAGCGCCTTCGTCAGCGATGATTAATGTACGTTCGAATTGACCCATGTTTTCTGAGTTAATACGGAAATAAGCTTGAAGTGGTGTATCTAATTTAACGTTCTTAGGAACGTAAATGAATGATCCACCTGACCACACTGCTGAGTTTAATGCAGCGAATTTGTTATCTGCTGCTGGAATTACTGAAGCGAAGTGTTCTCTGAAGATATCTTCGTTTTCTTTAAGTGCAGTGTCAGTATCTTTGAAGATGATACCTTTTTCTTCAAGGTCTTTTTCCATGTTGTGATAAACAACTTCTGATTCATATTGAGCTGATACACCAGCTAAATATTTTTGTTCTGCTTCAGGGATACCTAATTTATCAAATGTACGTTTGATTTCTTCAGGTACTTCATCCCAAGATCTTTCAGAACGTTCTGATGGTTTTACGTAGTACGTAATGTCATCAAAGTCAAGTTCTGATAAGTCGCCACCCCATTGAGGCATTGGCATTTTATAGAATAATTTCAGCGCTTTAAGTCTGAAATCTAACATCCATTCTGGTTCATCTTTCATGTTTGAAATTTCGCGAACGATATTCTCTGTAAGTCCGCGCTCTGATCTGAAAATGGAAACGTCCTCATCGTGGAAACCATATTTGTAATCTCCAACATCAGGTGCCTTTTTAGCCATTTCAATCACTCCTTATATATAATTAAACGACATGCGTTAAACGTCAAAAATCGAAAAGTTGGGTTAAGACTCTTCTTTACCTTCTTTTTCTACTGTACCCTTCTCAAGTGCCTTCCAAGCAAGTGTTGCACACTTAATACGTGCTGGGAATTGAGATACACCTTGTAGTGCCTCAACATCACCCATCTCTTCAGTGATGTTATAGTCTTCACCTAACATCATTTTAGAGAATTCTTGGCTCATTTGCATTGCTGTCTTTAAACTTTGGCCTTTTACAGCCTCAGTCATCATTGAAGCACTCGCCATAGATATTGAACAACCTTCTCCATCAAATTTCGCATCCTCAATTAAGCCATCTTTAACTTCAAATGTTAAATGGATACGGTCACCACATGTTGGGTTATTCATATCTACAGTCATTGTACCATTATCAAGCTTACCTTTGTTGCGTGGGTTTTTATAATGGTCCATGATTACCGAACGGTATAGTTGATCTAAGTTATTAAAATTCATAAGAGAAAAACTCCTTCGTTTTCTTAAGCCCTTCAATAAGTTGATCGACATCTTCTTTCGTGTTGTAGATATAGAAGCTAGAACGAGCAGTTGATGATTGATTTAACCATTTCATTAATGGTTGTGCACAGTGGTGCCCTGCTCGAACTGCTACACCTTCAGTATCAAGTGCAGTTGCTAAATCGTGTGGGTGAACATCTTTTAGATTAAACGTTATAATACCTGCTCTTTTATCTTTAGCTGGACCATATATTTCAATGCCATCAATCTCAGACATTTTATCGTAAGCGTAAGCAGTTAACATCTCTTCATGTTTAATCATTTCTTCAAAGCCTACACTTTCAAGATAACGTATTGCGGCACCTAATCCAATAGCTTGAGCAATTAATGGTGTGCCTGCTTCAAATTTAGTTGGTAAATCAGTCCATGTTGAATCATATAAATCAACGAAATCAATCATATCCCCACCGTATTCAAGTGGTTCCATTTCTTCTAAGTGATCTCGCTTACCATATAAGACACCTACGCCTGTTGGACCTAACATTTTATGGCCACTAAAGCTATAGAAGTCCACATCTAAATCTTGTACGTCTACTTTCATATGCGGTACAGATTGCGCACCATCAACAGAAATAATAGCACCGTGCTCATGCGCAATTTTAGCGATAGATTTAATATCGTTAATTGTACCTAGTACGTTAGAAACGTGCGCAATGGCAACGATTTTTGTCTTATCTGAAATTGTTTCCTTAACAGATTCTAAGTCAATTTCACCTGAATCTGTCATCGGAATATATTTTAATGTCGCATCTTTACGCTTAGCTAATTGTTGCCAAGGTACTAAGTTCGCATGGTGTTCCATTTGCGTAACAAGAATTTCATCGCCCGCTTCAACATGCTTATCACCATAACTATAAGCAACTAAGTTGATTGAAGCAGTTGTGCCTCTTGTGAAAATGATTTCCTCAAAGTATTGTGCATTGATGAAATCACGGACAGTTTCTCTAGCACCTTCATAACCGTCAGTCGCAAGAGAACCTAGTGTGTGTACACCACGATGAACGTTAGAATTATAACGTTTATAATAATCATCTAAAGTATTAAGCACTTGTACAGGCGTTTGACTTGTAGCTGTAGAATCTAGATATGCTAAGCGTTTTCCATTTACTTGTTGATCTAAGATAGGAAAGTCTTTAATAATATTCTCTACGTTAAAAGTTGTCTCGGTCACTGTATCACAGGCCTTTCTGTATATATAAATACGTTATTTATTAACTTTAAGTTCAATAACTTCACGTAATTGTTTCTTAACATCTTCAATTGGTAATTCACGTACAACTGGGTTTAAGAAACCGTGGATAACTAAGCGTTCTGCTTCTTTTCTTGAGATACCACGACTCATTAAATAGTAAAGTTGTTCAGGGTCAACACGACCTACTGAAGCAGCGTGACCAGCTTCAACATCATCTTCATCGATTAATAAAATTGGGTTAGCGTCACCACGTGCATTTTCAGAAAGCATTAATACACGAGATTCTTGGTTAGCCATTGATTTAGAGCCACCATGCTTGATGTGTCCAATTCCGTTAAAGATTGATGAAGCGTTCTCTTTCATTACACCGTGTTTAAGAATATAGCCATCTGTTTCTTGACCATATTGAACAATTTTAGAAGTTAAGTTAACTGTTTGCTCACCAACACCAACTACAACTGATTTTAATTCACTTGTAGAACGGTCGCCGATTAAATTAGTTGTGTTATCGATGATTTGGTTACCATCATTCATTAAACCTAATGCCCAGTTAATAGAACTATCTTGAGCTGTTACACCACGTCTAATAATGTGGCCAGTAAAGCCTTTGTCTAAATAGTCCACGGCACCGTAAGTTACTTTAGAGTTAGCACCTGCTACAACTTCTGAAATAACGTTTAATTGGTTACCTTCACCTGAAGCTGTTGAAAGGTAGTTTTCAACGTATGTTACTTCAGCGCTTTCTTCAGTAACAAGTAATACGTGGTTGAAGAAACTAGCGTTGTCATCATCGTGTAAAACAACGTAGTGAACAGGATCTTCAACTACAACGTTCTTAGGTACGTAAACAAATACGCCGCCATTCATTAATGCTGTGTGTAACGCTGTTAAACGGTGTTCATCAACAGTTACAGCATCTTTCATGTAGTATTTTTCGACTAGGTCGCTATGGTTTTTAAGCGCTTCTTCGATACCTTCAACGATAACGCCGTCTTTTTGAGCTTGTTCAGATACTCTTGAAAAGGCTAATGAGTTGTTATGTTGAATGATTAAGTTTGGTGAATTATCAACGTTGATAATTTGATTTAAAGCTTCTGGTAAGTCGTTTAAATCTTCATACGCACTACCTTCAACGTTGTGTTGTTTAAAAGTATCGAAATCCCATTTATTTAATTTCGTTTTATCTGGTTTTGGCATTTCTAAAGACTCAAGTTTGTTAAACGCTTCTTTACGTAATTCAGTCATCCAAGAAGGTTCTTGTTGGGCTTGTGAATAATCAACAAGTTGGTCTAAAGAAATATTTAATGTTTCAGTAGTCATACTTTATTTCCTCCTATTGATGATTGATTATTTTTCAGCTGCTTCTAATGAATCGTGTTCTTCTTTAACCCACTCATAACCTTCTTCTTCAAGGCGTTTAGCAAGTTCTGCGCCACCTGATTTAACAATTATACCGTTGTACATAACGTGTACGTGGTCTGGTGTGATGTAGTTTAATAAACGTTGATAGTGTGTGATGATTAATGAACCGAATTCGTCTCCGCGCATTTCATTGATACCTTTAGAAACGACTTTTAATGCGTCGATATCTAAACCTGAATCGATTTCGTCAAGAATAGCGAATTTAGGTTGTAACATTAATAATTGTAAGATTTCGTTACGTTTTTTCTCACCGCCAGAGAAACCTTCATTAAGGTAACGTTGCGCCATGTCTTTATCCATGTCTAAGAATTCCATTTCTTTGTCTAACTTCTTGATGAATTGCATTAAGTTAATTTCATCGCCTTCTTCGCGTTTAGCATTGATAGAAGAACGCATGAAGTCAGCATTAGTAACGCCTGAAATTTCAGATGGATATTGCATAGCTAAGAATAAACCTGCTTTAGCTCTTTCATCTACTTCTAATTCAAGGATATTTACACCGTCAAGTAAAACTTCACCTTGTGTAACTTCGTAGTTAGGGTGACCCATGATTGCAGCTGATAAAGTTGATTTACCAGTACCGTTAGGTCCCATAACCGCATGAATTTCACCTGCATTAATTGTTAAATTAACACCTTTTAAAATCTCTTTATCTTCAATAGACACGTGTAAGTCTTTAATTTCTAATGTTGATGGCATTAAAATTCCCTCCAGAATAATATTGTGATTTCCTATTTAGTTTATAATAATTTTAATCTAACGTCAAAATGTTAGGATATTTGCTTGTCACCTAATTATAACGTAATTATGCACAATTATAAACATGATTCCCTTTATAATCGTTTAGTTAAAATCTCGAATCGTTTTCCTTATTTATAACAATTAAAAAAAGCAAATGATAATCAACAGGTTTTTGTTCTCAATATACTTTTACAAAAGAGGTCGTCATTTACACTTTAAAATTTAAACCTTTATCTAAAAGATGTCGTATATGATAGAATACATGAGACAATGTACAAAAAATACATCTTAAGGTCAGTTCAATCTTTATTGTTAAATGTTACACTATCAAAAAATTGCGAAGGATGTATAAGATGAAACAATTTAAATGGACAAATATCTTTAGAGGATTCGCTATGGGTACTAGCGATCTCATTCCTGGTGTAAGTGGTGGAACAATCGCCCTACTTCTAGGAATTTACGACGACTTCATTAACGCAGTCAGTCGCTTGTTCTCTAAAGACTTCTTGAAAAGCATTTTATTTCTAATACCAATCGGAATTGGTATGTTACTCGCGATAGGTTCTTTAAGTAAACTTATCAATTACTTACTAAGTGAACACCACGTGCCAACTAACTTTTTCTTCTTAGGATTAATCATTGGTATTATTCCTTTCCTATTAACACTTGCGAATTACAAGAAAAACTTCAAAGGCAAGCACTACGTCCTAATCTTCTTAGGTATTGCTTTATTAGTTGGATTAACATTAATGAACGGCGGTTCTAAACACGAACCTGCTCACTTAGATATCAATCTTGGATTCTTAATCAAATGTTTCATAGGTGGCATATTAGCTTCAAGTGCAATGTTACTACCGGGTATTTCAGGATCATTTATACTTTTACTTATAGGTATTTATGGTTCTGTAACGTTCGCAATTTCAGAGTTAACGTCGTTTAACTTCTCAGTATTACCTGTCATTATTGCAGTAGGACTTGGTATTTTAGTAGGCTTTGCAACAACAAGTAAGCTTATAAATTATTGCTTAACGCATCACCCGTACTTAACCTATGCGGTTATATTAGGACTTGTAATCGGTTCTATAGCTGCAATTTTCCCTGGTTTACCTACAACACCGTTAACATGGATCGTTTCAATTATTACGTTAATTGTAGGTTTTTGTATCAGTTACTTCCTCGGAAAAGAAACAGCTAAGACTGAAACAATTGATTAGACAACATTTAAAAAGCCAACGCGGTCACATCAGACCACGTTGGCTTTTTTGTTGCGTGTATACATTATTCAGTAGCAGGAATCACTGCACCGTTATATTTCTTCTTAATGAATTCTTGGATTTCTTTAGACTGTAATGCTTCTAATAGTGCTTTAGCTTTCTTAGAATCCTTTTGACCTTCTTGAACAGCGATTAAGTTCGCATATGGGTTATCTTCAGGATTCTCAAGGGCGATAGAATCTTTTTGAGGATTTAACTTTTGTTCAATCGCAAAGTTAGAATTAATGATTACAGCGTCTCCTTCACCGTTTTGATACGTTTTAGGTAAGAATTCTGCAGATTGCTTGTTGTTAAATTTAATATCTTTTTTATTTTCTACAATATCATCAAACTTCGCATCTTGAATTTTAACGCCATCTTTTAATTTAATTAAACCTTCATCAACGAAGAATTTTAAGAAACGTCCTTCTTCAGCAGGGTTATTAGATACGAATACTTCCGCACCCTTAGGTAAATCTTTTAAGCTTTTGTGCTTTTTAGAATAAACAGCCATTGGTTCTAAGTGAACATTACCTACAGATTCAATTTTATATTTCTTGTCTTTCTTCTCAGTGTCTAAATATGGTGTATGTTGGAAGAAGTTAGCATCAAGCTCTCCAGCATCTAATAATTTGTTAGGCGTCGTATAATCGTTAATTGTTTTAACTTTTAAGTCATAGCCCTTCTCTTTTAAAAGCGGTTTAGCCTCTTCTAAAATTTCAGCATGTGGCGCTGGTGAAGCACCTACTGTAATCGACTTATCATCACCATCTTTTTTAGCTTCTTTATTACCACAAGCTACTAATACAAGTGTTAACACTAATAAAAATAATAACCTTTTCATAATTAAATAACCTCCCATAAATTAACGTTTATCTATTTTTCGAGCGATAAAATCACCTGAAAATTGAATGATAAATACAAGTAATAAAATAAAGATTGTTGAAATCAAGATCACATCATTTTGATTTCGAGTAAAACCTGTTAAATAAGCTAAGTTACCTAAACCGCCTGCGCCAATAACACCCGCAATTGCAGTTGAACCAACTAAAGCGATAGATGTAACTGTAATACCTGAAACTAAAGCTGGCATTGATTCAGGAAGTAAAACTTTAAATACGATAGCCCACGTATTCGCTCCCATAGAAGTAGCCGCTTCAATAACACCTTTATCTATTTCTTTTAAAGCAATTTCAACAAGTCTCGCATAGAAAGGTGCAGCTCCAATAATGAGTGCTGGTAATGCACCAGTCGGTCCACTAATCGTTCCTAATATTAAACTCGTAAACGGTATCAATAATAGGATTAATATGATAAATGGTATCGCTCGGAATAAATTCACGATAAAGGAAACGATACTGTAGAACACTCTACTAAATGTCGATTTGCCCTTTGATGTTTGGAAAAGCAATATCCCTAAGATAAGACCGAATACAAAAGCAAATAGGGTTGAAACAACGGTCATATATACGGTTTCATATAAAGCAAGCCAAACTTCATCCCATTTAATGTTCGGCATCGTGATCATTTCTTGTACGATTTCACTAAAGCTTTTGCCCATCTTGAAGCACCTCCACTTCTACATGATGATGCTCAAACGCCTCAAGCAACGTATCAATCGAAACCGATACTTTAGGAATATGAACAATTAAATAGCCAACTTCACCTGATTTAAGATGCTTGATATGCGCCTCTAAAATATTAATAGAAACGTCTAACTGTTTTGAAATTTCTGAAATTATAGGTCGTGTTGTATTCCCATCGACGAACTTTAAATGCAATAAATGACCTTCTTGAAACGCGTCTATATATGTATGAGTTTCAATATCAGACTCTTGATTTAAATCCTTCTTAACAAAACGTTTCGTTACATCACTTTGAGGGTTCTCAAACACATCTTTAACTGAACCTTGCTCTATCACACGTCCTTGTTCCATCACAGCAACCTCATCGCATATTTTACGGATGACTTGCATTTCGTGTGTGATTAGAACAATCGTTAAGTTCTGTTCTTCCTTTATTTGAACAAGTAAATCTAGGATTTCTTCTGTTGTTTGAGGGTCTAAAGCACTTGTCGCTTCGTCACATAATAAAACTGTAGGGTCGTTCGCTAAAGCACGCGCAATACCAACACGTTGCTTTTGACCACCTGATAATTCAGAAGGATATGCATCCTCCCGGCCTTTCAAACCTACACGTTCTATCAAGTTTCGTGCACGTTGTTTTGCTTCTTGAGTCGGAACCCCAGCAATTTCGAGTGGAAACATAACGTTCCTTAAAACCGTTCGTGACCATAATAAATTAAAGTGTTGGAAAATCATACTAACCTTTTGGCGTTTCTGCCTAAGTTCCTTTTTAGATAGCTTTCCTAAATCTTCACCATCGACTAAAATTTGGCCTGATGTAGGTTGCTCTAAATAGTTAAAAAGCCGTATCAACGTACTTTTACCTGCACCAGAGAAACCAATAACCCCAAATATACTACCTTTAGGAATTGTAAGATTAACATGATCAACTGCAGTAACGTTAAGTTTTTTCGTTGAAAATGTTTTAACAATCTCTTTAAGTTCAATCACACTATCTATCCTCCCAAAGCTTACTAAATAAATGAAAAAAGCTTTCTCTTAAAATAATAAGAGAAAGCTATCTAGTATCTTTCTCTCATCTTCAGAAATCCAAAAGATTTCATGTGACTTGGCACCATATCCTAAGACGGTTGCCGGGCTTCATAGGGCACATCCCTCCACCACTCTCGATAAGAGTATTTGTCGTATTCATTTATTGTTTATAATCCTACCACCTAAAAAGCGATGCGTCAATCTAATTTTTCAAATTTTCTAACAAATTGGTAACTGATTGAAACGCATACAGTCTTTTTACTTCTTTACCGTATGACATAATCATAAGTATCGGTACTGATTGGATTTCGTGTTGTTGATTAAATTCTGGTAGTACATTCAAATCCAACTTCGTGATAGGAAGCTTTGTAATTTCGTTTGCGATATCGAGCATTCTTTCAGAAACTTTACAGGTACCACATGTAGGTGTATAACCGAATATTAAATGTTTCTCTTTGTCAAAATGCTCAGATATATTGTTCGATTGCTCTGTAACATTCATGGTACGTGTATTTTCCCTTCAAAACAAAATCTTTCTTAACTTTAAAGCCAAATCTTTCTAATCGACGTGATAAATAATGTCTAGGACAACGTGAAACTTCGTTATAAGTAGAATCAATGTAAATATGCGTACTTTCACTTAAATACATTCTAAACCACTTTCTGATTTTTTCCCCTTCTTCATCAGCATCAGCTAAGATGAAGACATCCTTGTCGTATAAATCATCAAGCATGTTATCTATTTTTTCAATACTCATCGTGCCATGAGTACAGATTATTTCAACTGATTCATTTAATACTTCTTTAACGCGTTTTTTATCTGATTTACCTTCTACAACAATTACTTTTTGAATCATCGTCATGGTATTCACCCTCTAAAAAATTATTGTCCACGTAAAAGGATTAAAAAGAAAAACTCCATGATATTATGTAATATCGTGGAGTTTAGGGCATATTATTCACCAATCATTTCTTCGTACTTTTCAGCATCAAGTAATGCATCTAATTGACTTTCATCACTTAATTCAACTTTAACCATCCATGCCTTTTCATACGGAGATTCGTTAACAAATTCTGGGCTATCTTCTAATTCGTCGTTGATTTCAACTACTTTACCAGATACTGGCGCGTATAATTCTGATACAGTTTTTACTGATTCAACGCTACCAAATGAATCCCCTTCGCTGATTTCTTCGTCAACTTCTGGTAATTCAACGAATACGATATCTCCTAATTCGTTTTGAGCGTAGTCAGTGATACCAATTAATACAGTATCTCCATCAACTTTTACCCATTCATGTTCTTTTGAATATTTTAATTCCTTTGGCACTGCCACGAAAATCCCCTCCTAAATATATTTACAATTCAATCATGCCATAACAATTCATGGCAATCAACTATTATAGCCATGTGTTACGATATTCTTCTTCTTTAAAACCAAGCGTGATTTTATCACCTAAAATCGCCATTGGTCGCTTAACAAGCATGCCATCTGATGCTAAAAGTTCTAGTTTTTCGTCATTAGATAATGTCTTAAGTTTATCTTTAAGACCAAGTTCGCGGTATTTCGCACCACGTGTATTAAATAATTTGTTGATGTCTACACCTGTTTGTTCAATAATCTCTTTGAATTCTGATTCATTAGGTGTAAATTGGATTAAATCAATAGGTTCATAGCTTACACCGTACTCTGTTAAGAATTTTGCAGCTTTCTTACATGAAGTACAATTTTGGTATTGGTAAAATTTGATCATGGCTTAAAAACCTCCTCAACTTGTTAGTTACAATATATCAAAAATTTATTAAAAATGCTCTGTTTTATAATAATTCATAAAATTATAATTGAGATTAAATTTGAAATAATCCATAAATTGAACATATTTAAAATTTAAGTGTAATCAGAAACATCCGCAGCATAACGCCTGCAAAATAAAACGTAAACAATAATCTTTATTCGCTTTTAGAAATACGTTATATTTAAACTACAATTATAGATATTAGTCAGAATATCTTTTAAGGAGTCGATATAAATGGAACCTATTAAAACAATGGATACTTTTAACGATGTTATTAAGAGCGATGCACCAGTAATCATTAAATTCGAAGCCGATTGGTGCCCAGATTGTAAAGCAATGGATATGTGGATTGATCCAATCGTTGAAAAGTACAATGACTATAAATGGTATGTTGTAAACCGCGACGAAGTTGAAGAAGCAGCTACTACTCATGAAGTAATGGGTATTCCAAGCATTTTAATCTTTAAAGACGGCGACAAACTCGCACACTTACATTCAGCAAACGCTAAATCACCTGAGCAAGTTGAATCATTCCTAGAAGAAAACTTAAAATAATGAATATAACCCTATGAACGAATTACGTTCATAGGGTTATTTTTTACAAATTAGCCTTCGAAACGAGATACATATTCATCATTTTTACGTGGCTTAGCTTTAAATTCATCCTCTAAATCTGTGAGATATAGAAAACCAACAATAGACTCATCCGCTTCAACTTTAAATAAATCTTTTACTCTCGGATTAAAGATATAATCTGGTGTCTTCCAACAGGTACCAATGCCAACTTCGTGTAACAATAGTAGAAGGTTCTGAGCGAATGCACCAACAGCTAGCATATTCTCATTATCTTCACGTTGTCTTGGATCACGTTTTGCTACAACTACTAAGAATCCACCTAAATTTGTCACAGCGTTGTAGTGGCTTTCTTGCTTATCTTCACTTTTAGGAAAAGCTATTTTACTTAATTTACGGCTCATTGCACCTAAATCATCTTTAGGTACATGCACCACGCGCCAAGGTTCTCTTAGGCAGTGATTAGGTGCATGTGTGGCAAGATTTAACGCTTCATATAATTTATCCTCATCGATAGTCATATCTCTTTTGAATTTCTTAATGCTTCTTCTATCTTTGATTGCGTCTCTTAGTTCCACTATATTCGCCTCCTACAAATGATAACTATTATCAATTATAGGGAATTTATATGCTTTTAGCAAATTGTTGATAAAACTTAAGCTGATTTTTTAGTGTTTTTACTGGAATTTGGCCAGGTGCTTGACTATCGTTTAAGCAACCATATGACAAGTAGCCACCATACATATTTTGAGCGGTACGCGTCATTATTCCTAAGTCTCCCATAGATATACCAACGACTTTAGCGTCTAGGGAATCACGTGCATGTTCTAATACTTCAAGCAACGTGAACGTATCTTTATGCGAAAGTGGCATTACCGCAATTTTCAAGATATCACCTTGTAATTGACTCATATGATAGTACGTTTTTCTAAGTACATCGCTTGATGGCGTATATTTGAAATTATGATAGGATATCAGCACCTCAATATGATGTGCTTTAGCTTTAGCGACAAGCTTTTCAAGTAGTTGCGTATTAGAACGCTCATCCCACTCTATATCAATCATTTGAAACCCAGTTAAATTCAATAAACGCTCAAGGTACGTTAAATAGTCCTCTCCTTCAAGTTGACCTTTCCCACCTTGAGCACCCGTACGATACGTTAGCAAAATGGGAAGCTCTAAATGGGCATCGCTTAATACGCTTAAATACTGATCAATACTTGATGCTTCAATATGATCAATCTGATCAATTCTTAGTTCAATAACATCAATATACTCCTCGTTAGCCTTAATATCCATAATGTCTTGATTTAGTTCATTTAAATGTTCAGGCGCTATCGTTACAGCAACTTTAGTATCCACATGTTCACTTCCTTTTTAAATTTATGTGTAAATCGCAACAAAATACACGATGTGTGTACATATTTGAAATACGTATATTAACATGATTTCCCTTGACTTCAGGAATAGCAGAGTCAAACATATATTCATTAAAAATATAATAAAAAACTCCACGATATGGGTAGGTCCTAACCAGAATGTGTAAAGTAAACTTACGATAAACATTCCTATGAACAACTGATTACGCATAAGCTTCCATAATAACAAGTATATAAATACTGTAACTTCTATAACAGGTTTGATAACACCGTAAAGAAAGACATTTTGATAGAGTTGGCCTTTTGCATTGAAAATAATAAATTGCCCATAGTAGGTCTGCATATTCGTGAAAAATAGCGTTAATATCCATAATAATTCAACGACAATAAAGGTTGCTAAAAAATAAATAAAATCATCTATTGAGATATACCGACCTTTAGGCTTAATTTCTAGAGATATGATATCGTCGTAATATAAATAAATGGCTACGAAAAAGATTATGAATACTTTAATAATAAACATTAAATTGGATGCTTGTTGAAATAGTAACAGAAAAGATTCTAAAATGAGTAGGACAACAATCCATTTCATCCAGTTCAAATTGAGCCTTTTCAAGGAAACGATGCAACTTTGAATAATTTTGAAAAGTGTCATAAGATGTTGATTCATAGAAGTCTCCTAGTATAATATAAATCGGTTTTTAATTTTAAAATTAATATAATTTTACAACACTTTAAAGACACGCGCTATAAAAACTTTATTGGACCAACCTTATTCCACCCTATCTCGCTTCAAATAACTATCTTTTTAAAGTTATTTACTGTAAAATTTACATACTAATTCGACGAAAGGAAGCATTCTAATGTTAAAAGAAGAAAGATTTAATGCAATCGTAGAACTTGTAGATCGTGACGGTACCGTGCAAGTTAATGACATTACGCAACGCTTAGGTGTTTCTGATATGACAGTAAGACGCGATTTGTCAGAGCTTGAAACTTTAGGGCTTTTAAAGCGGGTGCATGGCGGAGCTAAAAGCCTAAACGTTTATCGACCGACTGAGTTGTCTCATCATGATAAACAAATTATGAATCGTGACCAAAAAGAAGCAATCGTCCAAGAGGCGCTGAATTACATAAATGAAGATGAAACGATTTACTTAGGTCCAGGTACGACGGTACATATGCTTGCTGAAGCGATGGACTTCAAGCATTTACGTATCGTAACGAATTCTCTACCTGTCTTTGAAACATTGACATCAAAATCAAATGCGCTTGATGTATATCTATTAGGTGGCAAGATGCGTGAACGTACGCAAGCCTTTAATGGCGATATTACTAATCAAACGCTAAAGAACATGCACTTTCATAAAGCATTCTTCAGCTGTAATGCCTTGAAGGATAACGACATTATGACTGCGACGATTGAAGAAGGTCAAACTCAAGCTATCGCGATTGATAATGCTGTGGAAACTTATTTATTAATGGATGCTTCTAAAATAGGTAAAGAAGATTTCTATACGTACTATCAGTTAGACGATGTGTCAACACTGATTACCGATAAAGGTGCTAAAGACCGTCTTAAAAAATTAAAACAATATACACAGGTTAAAATCTCTAAATCAATTTAATGGCTATAGCGTCCTTACTTAAGGTTTTGAGACATAAGTCGTGAAATAGAGCCTTTAAGCTTTATTTCATACAATTCTCAAAACAGCTGACTCAAAGGGCGGGGCCCCGGCAAAGAAATTTGCGTAGCAAATTGACAAGCTATGCAAGCCGGGGCTCTTTCTCATGAACAAAGAAGCCTGAGCTTCTTTGTAAGTCCAACTACCGTATTAAAAATACGAGTTGGACTTTAGAAGACTACAGGCTCCGGCCATGCCCCAGGAAAGCATGCTGTTTAAGGGAATTGTAGTATTATGTCCCAGCTCCACTTAAGGGCGTTATAGCTTATTTTTTATCTTTTTACATGTGTTTAAAAAATAGTCAACATACCTAAACACCTATCCGTTGATTTATGTTTGTTAATGTTTTATTATAATGACGAATAAACAAAAACAAACAAAATCGATTTCCCCTAGGAGGTTATTGTTATGAAAGTAATTATAGGTGCAGATCATGAAGGTATGTCGCTTAAAGATGTCGTTAAAGCTGATTTAATCGCATCTGAATATGACGTCCAAGATGTATCAGAAACACCGGCTAACGATTTTATAGACGCAACAGTTGCTGTATCTGACATCCTTTTAAAGGATGAAGACAGTCTTGGGATTGTGATAGATAGCTACGGTGTCGGCAGTTTTATGGCCGCGACGAAAATTAAAGGCATGATTGCAGCGGAAGTATCTGATGAGCGATCAGCATACATGACACGTGAACATAACAATGCACGCATAATTACAATGGGCAAAAATATTGTAGGTGAAGGTCTTGCTAAGGCTATCGCGCATGCATTTTTAGAAGCACATTATGACGGTGGTAGACACCAAATTCGAGTAGATATGCTTAATAAAATGTGCTAAAGCATTCATTAAACAACGAGAGGAAGTTAAAATATGAAAATTGCTATAGGTTGTGACCATATCGTTACCGATACGAAGATGGCTGTTTCTGACTTTTTAAAAAGCAAAGGCCATGAAGTTATAGATGTTGGAACTTACGATTTCACGCGTACGCACTACCCAATTTATGGTAAAAAAGTTGGCGACAAAGTCGTATCTAAAGAAGCAGATTTAGGTGTGTGCTTGTGTGGTACAGGCGTTGGTATCAATAACGCAGTCAATAAAGTACCAGGCATTCGTAGCGCACTAGTTCGTGACATGACATCTGCGATCTACGCTAAAGAAGCACTTAATGCGAACGTGATTGGCTTTGGTGCCAAAGTTACAGGCGAATTTCTCATTAATGATATTATTGATGCTTTTATAAATGCTGAATATCAACCTACCCCTGAAAGTGAGAGACTCATACAGAAATTATCTGCGTTAGAGCACGCACATGATGAACAACATCAAGAAGGTTTCTTTAAAGAATTTTTAGATAAGTGGGACCGTGGTGACTATCACGATTAATAAAAAGGAGTGGCACCTATGATTTTAACCGTAACCTTAAATCCTTCAGTAGATATCAGTTATCCCCTATCAACGCTTAAAATTGATAGCGTCAATCGTGTTTCAAATGTGACGAAAACTCCTGGTGGAAAAGGACTTAACGTAACACGCGTTCTGAAACAGTTAGAACATCCTGTTATGGCAACAGGCTTTTTAGGTGGTGCAAACGGTTCATTTATTGAAGAAGCACTCCATCGCCAACAAATCAGACATCAATTTCAAGACATACAGGAACCAACACGTAATTGCATCGCCGTGTTACATGAAGGTAAACAAACTGAAATTTTAGAACATGGCCCTTCTATTTCTAAAGACGAGCAAGACCAATTTCTTCATATGTATAGAGAGATGATTCAAGATATCTCACTCGTCATTATGTCAGGTAGTTTACCTAAAGGGCTTGAAGACACGTTTTATCAAGATATGATTAAAATCGCCAATGAAAATCATAAGACGGCTATCCTAGATTGCTCGGGTTCAACTTTAAAGACAATTTTAGAGGGGCCTAACAAACCGTATTTAATTAAACCTAATATAGAAGAACTTGCTTCATTGCTTAATTTAAAATACAAACCAAGCATCGAGGACTTAAAAATGCACCTATCGAATCCAATATTTAATGGAATCAAGTGGGTCGTAGTATCGCTCGGAAAAGATGGTGTCTTTGCGAAGCATGATCAAACGTTTTATAAAGTAGATATCCCTTCAGTTGACGTGATGAATTCAGTAGGTTCTGGAGATTCAACGATAGCTGGTTTCGCACATGCGATTCATCACAAACGTTCAGATGAAGAAATACTTCGTACAGGTAACACGCTTGGCATACTCAATGCGATGTCGCCGCAAACTGGGCATGTCGACTTAGAACAATTTCAAACAATTTATGATTCTATACAAGTTTCAACAGTTCAATGACGGAGGTACAACAAGATGACTAACAATAAACAAGCTTATTTACAAAATTTAATGACACAGGACGGCATTATTAGTGCGCTTGCAATCGATCAACGTGGCGCTTTAAAAAAGATGATCCAAAGACATAAAAGCCAACCAGCAACAGATATTGAAATCGAAACATTCAAAACAATCGTTTCAGAAGAGTTAACACCTTTTGCCTCTTCAATTCTTTTAGACCCAGAATATGGTCTTAAAGCAAGCAAACATAGAGCTGATACAGCCGGTTTACTCCTTGCTTATGAGAAAACGGGTTACGATGCTACGGTACCAGGTCGCTTACCTGATATTTTAGATTTGTGGTCAGTAAAGCGTTTAAAAGAACAACATGCTGATGCTTGTAAGTTCTTATTATATTACGATGTAGATGAAGATGTTCAAATTAATGCACGTAAAAAAGCATTTGTTGAACGTTTAGGTGCTGAGTGTGAAGCAGAATCATTGCCATTTTTCTTAGAGCTAGTATCATATGATGCACAAGACAACGATACATCTACCAAAGCATATGCGCTTAAAAAGCCGCATAAAGTGAACGAGATGATGAAGGAATTCTCTCAGCCACAATATCGTGTAGATGTCTTAAAGGTAGAAGTACCTGTGAATATGAATTATGTTGAAGGGTATGCTACAGGTGACGTAGCTTATACGAAAGAAGAAGCAATGACTCACTTTAAAGCACAAAGTGACGCAACGCACTTACCTTATATCTTTTTAAGCGCTGGCGTTAGCTCTGAATTATTTGTAGAAACGCTCAAATTTGCGAAGGAAGCAGAGTCAAACTTTAATGGCGTTCTATGTGGACGTGCAACTTGGGCTAACGGCGTTGAAATATTTGTTAAAGAAGGCGAAGACGAAGCCCGTAAATGGATGCAAACTGTAGGTAAAGCAAACATCCAAGCGCTAAATGACATTTTAAAAGTTACCGCAAACCCAATATCTTAATTATTTAAATAAATATGTAGCAATTTTTTTGTTCTATAGTTGTAAATAAGTACCAAAAGGTTTCTTTTTTTACTGATGTGTACTAGAATGTCCTTAAGGGGCTTAGCCTCCTTACTTAAGAGCGTGTCTCATAGCATGAAAACACCTGTCAAATGCTATGATGTACACGCTTTTTGATTTCTAATTTGATTTTTAGTATGACATCAATTTATAAAAAGCAATGATATTCTATACGCTCAACTTTATGTATATACGCACACCTTTGAATAGTCACTGTTTCCCCTTATAAAGTTTTGCGCGTTCATAAAAGTAAAGTACGTATCAAGCCAAACAATCTAATATTAATTAGAATCTTTCCTAAACACGCATTATGACCGACAAATTTAATTTTACTTGTTTGATTTAACTTTAAGATTTAATTTACTTTAGAATGAATCATATTAAAATATAATGTTTATCTTTTTTTAAATGGGTTAATATAATACTGCCAAAATGTATTTGGCAAATATACTGTACTAAATTTCATTTTATTAATAGTAAGAACACCCAAATTTTTAACAAACTAGCATAGGAGAGATTTATTCATTATGATTCAGTCGAAAAGCCAAGAGAAAATTCAGATTCAAGATCTAGCTATTGAATGGGATTGTTTTATTACTAGTGAAAATGATTTAATCTTAGAAGGTATAGATAGAGAACAAATTCGTGAACACATCAGAGAAAAAGTTTTAGAACCTTATGCTTTCAAACATGGACAATACCATTTTAAAACGCAAGACATTAAAAGCTTAATCATCAAACAACAATTAGTGATTTAATAAGATAGTACAGTAATGACATGGTTATGTGACATAACCTTACATAAAACAGACTAAAGAAGTTGCTAAAACAAGGGGAAATGTTTTAGCAACTTCTTTAGTTTTATGAGCTCTGAATAAACTGTAATTCATAAATCGTTTCTTGCTTATGAGATCTAAACATATCAATTTTACCTACTAAATGCGTGTGTTGAACTTTACGACTTACACTATGCTTATACGTAATATGAATGTTTAAGTTAGATTCATAACCATTATCTTGGATTGTACGTTCAAGTTCATTAAAGACTTCTTCGTTAATTGGTAATAAATAACCTTCTTTACTAGGTAAGATGCTTACATATTTATTCTGTAATTCTCGCTCTTTACCAATAGAAATACTAATTTTGATTTCCTTAGCAGCACCACCACCTAGGTTGTACAGTTTTATAAAGTCCTCTTCCTTATCGTGCTTACTATCCTCTGTCGTATTTCTAAGCGTCATCCCTGACCCATTTCTAAATAGCAGAATCTGGTTGAACCCTAGTGCTGGCATAAAGTTAATACGTAGTTGATATAACTGAATTGACACAGATATTAAATAGAATAACGCCATGATAAAGGTACCTATTGAACCAATAGCAGATATTAATTGCATCTTTCTTTCACCTCCTGAAAAGCCACATTGAATTTCCAATCATAACATATTCATTATTTATATAAAACTCTTTCGTATGATAAAACCACTTACATTAAGATAACGACCACTTACTGAAAAGCTATAGCATAGAGCCGTTGACCGTGGTTTACTTAAGTTGGAGGTAATCTTATGAAACTACTAATAAAAATCAAACCTGAAATACCAGATAACGAGTGGCACATCCTCACTCAAAAACAATCCAAAGCACTCACTGATTTTGTTACTTCATTTAAGCACTTCGACTTAGAACAAACTTTAACAGTTAAATCCAATGATAAGATTTATGAAATCGAAACGAACGATATTTATAACATTACAATTGAAAATGGAAAACTTATGATTTACACACACGATCAACAGTACACCAAAAACACACGTCTTTATCAAATCAAAGAAAAGCTCGGCACTCACTTTCTTCAAATTTCTAAATCAGAAATCATCAATATTCATGCCATATATCATGTATCTATGAAGCCTAACGGCACTGTCAAAATTACATTTAAAAACGATACATTTACGTATTCATCTAGGCGTTATTTAAAAACAATCAAGGAGTGTTTACAGTTATGAAAAAAATACTATCCGGTTCAATCATTGGTATAACAGTCGGTCTCATCTTATCCATTATATTATCATTCATTAAAGATGGTAGCAATTACTATCCACTATCTATGTACTCTACTATGGGTCACATTTACTATGAACACTTAACCGAGATTCAAGTTATGGTACTTTCCGTGTTCTACTGGGCGATAATTGGTATTATTTTTGCGATAGGCGGTATCATATATGAAAAGGGTTATGCTTTACTAAAATCAACGGTATTACATTTTATACTCATGCTCGTTTTCTTCTTCCCGGTAGCTGTACTCGCAGGATGGTTTCCAATCAGCTTATATTGGATTCTAAACTTCTTAGTCATGTATCTCATTGTGTACACGATTATTTGGATCATTATATATTTCTACCATAGAAAAATCATTTATGATATCAACAAAACACTATCTTCAAAAAAATAATTCATTCACCTCGTTACTAAATTGAACAGTAACGAGGTCTTTTAATGCCTAAATGTATCAGTTTTTCCGAATAATTTGTGAAAATACATATCAAAACTTTTAGGTAAATATTGAAATCACCTATGCAAAACTTACTAAAACGTGATAGTGCAGGCGTTCAATCATAATTTGCGTGATGCAATTTACCTCATTTCTAAGAAGAATAATGAATTGTTTGAGTTTAATTAATTTTTTAATCAAAACGTGAAGTAACAATTAAGGCACGAATTTAAACATTTAGGCAATAACTGACTCAGCCCAAAAATATGATGATAGTATAAAAACTGTTAAAAATTCGAGCCAAAAGAAGCACTTCATTCATATAAAATTCAAATTCATTTCAAGGAGGGATTCTTCAAAAAGTCTTTACAAATTTACAATTAATTAACATTTAAAAGACCATGACACACAATCAATAATTACTATTTTCAAATAACAACTTACGCCCAAATACATCACGCGCGTTTAAATATAAATTTGACATATATTTACATTAAATTATCTGATTTTCTAAACAATTTCATTGATAACGTTTACAACGTTGTCACAAAGCCATTTCAACCTATCGAATTGAGCGTAATTCAAACAACTTCAATTTAATTTAAGCTCATGTAAATTTTTTCTGTGTATTATTAGGTTCTGTTGCAAAGTTAATTTTATAGTATAATTTTAACAAAAAAGGAGCGTTCTCTATGAATTATTTTAGATATAAGCAATTTAATAAAGATGTAATAACTGTAGCCGTTGGCTATTACTTAAGATACGCGCTTAGTTATCGTGATATATCTGAAATACTAAGAGAACGCGGCGTTAACGTTCATCATTCAACGATCTACCGTTGGGTTCAAGAATATGCTCCTATTTTGTATCAAATTTGGAAGAAAAAGCATAAAAAAGCTTATTATAAATGGCGCGTTGATGAGACATACATTAAAATAAAAGGAAAATGGTGCTATTTATATCGTGCCATTGATGCAGATGGTCATACATTGGATATTTGGTTACGTAAGAAACGAGATAATCATTCAGCATATGCGTTTATTAAGCGACTTATTAAACAATTTGGTAAACCTCAAATGATAATTACAGACCAGGCACCTTCGACGAAGGTGGCAATGTCTAAGTTGATTAAAGATTTTAAACTTAATCCCGACTGTCATTGTACATCTAAATATCTTAATAACCTCATTGAGCAGGATCACCGTCATATTAAAGTGAGAAAGACGAGATATCAAAGCGTCAATACGGCAAAGAATACACTCAAAGGTATTGAATGTATTTATGGTCTATATAAAAAGAACCGTAGGTCTCTTCAGATCTACGGATTTTCGCCGTGCTACGAAATTAATCACATGTTGGCCAGTTAAGAGAATACTACCATGTTAAAATGATAATTAGTTATATTTTTTCTGACTTTGCAACAGAACCATCTAAGATATGCATTGAGTTATCGTGATATATCTGAAATATTAAGGGAACGTGGTGTAAACGTTCATCATTCAACGGTCTACCGTTGGGTTCAAGAATATGCCCCGATTTTATATCAAATTTGGAAGAAAAAGCATAAAAAAGCTTATTACAAATGGCGTATTGATGAGACGTACATCAAAATAAAAGGAAAATGGAGCTATTTATATCGTGCCATTGATGTAGAGGGACATACATTAGATATTTGGTTGCGTAAGCAACGAGATAATCATTCAGCATATGCGTTTATCAAACGTCTCATTAAACAATTTGGTAAACCTCAAAAGGTAATTACAGATCAGGCACCTTCAACGAAGGTAGCAATGGCTAAAGTAATTAAAGCTTTTAAACTTAAACCTGACTGTCATTGTACATCGAAATATCTGAATAACCTCATTGAGCAAGATCACCGTCATATTAAAGTAAGAAAGACAAGGTATCAAAGTATCAATACAGCAAAGAATACTTTAAAAGGTATTGAATGTATTTACGCTCTATATAAAAAGAACCGCAGGTCTCTTCAGATCTACGGATTTTCGCCATGCCACAAAATTAGCATCATGCTAGCAAGTTAAGCGAACACTGACATGATAAATTAGTGGTTAGCTATATTTTTTTACTTTGCAACAGAACCATAATTACCCTCTGTATAAAAAATGAAATTCAAATTAATTGAATGACCTGAATCAAGAGACATTTTCAATAAGTAATAATAAAATGGGCTCTCCACCTTTGTAAGTGGAGAGCCCTGTACTTATTTACAATAATTTAAATATTTATTTTTTATCATTTTCTTTTCTACGACGTTTGGTAAATAATAATAGAGAACCTAAACCAGCAAATAACGTTCCAAATAATGTACCATTACGTACTTCTTTTTCACCCGTTTCTGGTAATTCATTTTGTTTATCATGTTTACTATCATTACTATTTACATTTGAGTCTTGATTAATTGAATCTTTGTTAGAGCTTGAATTATCTTCGTTATTAGAGTTGTTATCAGAATCTGAATTGTCTCCAGCATTTGAATTATCTCCGTTACCAGAGTTGTTATCAGAATCTGAATTGTCTCCAGCATTTGAATTATTTCCGTTACCAGAGTTGTTATCAGAATCTGAATTGTCTCCAGCACCTGAATTATTTCCGTTACCAGAGTTGTTATCAGAATCTGAATTGTCTCCAGCACCTGAATTATTTCCGTTATCAGAGTTGTCATCAGAATCGATTACAGTCGTATTGGTACTTTCAGAAGTATTGCCGTCTTTGTCAGTTGCCGTTACTTGTAGCTCTTCGCCACCGTTTAGGTCAACATTGGATGGAATATCAATTGTGTAATTACCTTGATCATCTGCAGTACCCGTAGCAGTTGTACCATCAGGGAACGTTACAGTTACTGTTGAACCAGGTTCTGCTTGACCTGTAACTTGAGTAGCGTCACTAGTCACATCATTCACCGTTGGTGCATCAGGAGCAGTTGTGTCTGTAACGTTCGCTGAGCTTGGTTCAGAAGTATTGCCGCCTTTGTCAGTTGCCGTTACTTGTAGCTCTTCGCCACCGTTTAGGTCAACATTGGATGGAATATCAATTGTGTAATTACCTTGATCATCTGCAGTACCCGTAGCAGTTGTACCATCAGGGAACGTTACAGTTACTGTTGAACCAGGTTCTGCTTGACCTGTAACTTGAGTAGCGTCACTAGTCACATCATTCACCGTTGGTGCATCAGGAGCAGTTGTGTCTGTAACGTTCGCTGAGCTTGGTTCAGAAGTATTGCCGCCTTTGTCAGTTGCTGTTACTTGTAGCTCTTCGCCACCGTTTAGGTCAACATTGGATGGAATATCAATTGTGTAATTACCTTGATCATCTGCAGTACCCGTAGCAGTTGTACCATCAGGGAACGTTACAGTTACTGTTGAACCAGGTTCTGCTTGACCTGTAACTTGCGTAGCGTCACTAGTCACATCATTCACCGTTGGTGCGTCAGGAGCAGTTGTGTCTGTAACGTTCGCTGAGCTTGGTTCAGAAGTATTGCCGTCTTTGTCAGTTGCCGTTACTTGTAGCTCTTCGCCACCGTTTAGGTCAACATTGGATGGAATATCAATTGTGTAATTACCTTGATCATCTGCAGTACCCATAGCAGTTGTACCATCAGGGAACGTTACAGTTACTGTTGAACCAGGTTCTGCTTGACCTGTAACTTGAGTAGCGTCACTAGTCACATCATTCACCGTTGGTGCGTCAGGAGCAGTTGTGTCTGTAACGGTAGTAGTAGTAGCTTTTGAAGTATTCCCGTTATCATCTGTAGCTGTAGCTAAGATTTCTTCGCCGCCTTCTAGTTCTACACCTGTTGGAATATCAATTGTGTAATTACCTTGATCATTCGCTGTACCCGTAGCAGTTGTACCATCAGGGAACGTTACAGTTACTGTTGAACCAGGTTCTGCTTGACCTGTAATTTGAGTAGCGTCACTAGTCACATCATTCACCGTTGGTGCATCAGGAGCAGTTGTGTCTGTAACGTTCGCTGAGCTTGGTTCAGAAGTATTGCCGCCTTTGTCAGTTGCCGTTACTTGTAGCTCTTCGCCACCGTTTAGGTCAACATTGGATGGAATATCAATTGTGTAATTACCTTGATCATCTGCAGTACCCGTAGCAGTTGTACCATCAGGGAACGTTACAGTTACTGTTGAACCAGGTTCTGCTTGACCTGTAACTTGAGTAGCGTCACTAGTCACATCATTCACCGTTGGTGCATCAGGAGCAGTTGTGTCTGTAACGTTCGCTGAGCTTGGTTCAGAAGTATTGCCGCCTTTGTCAGTTGCTGTTACTTGTAGCTCTTCGCCACCGTTTAGGTCAACATTGGATGGAATATCAATTGTGTAATTACCTTGATCATCTGCAGTACCCGTAGCAGTTGTACCATCAGGGAACGTTACAGTTACTGTTGAACCAGGTTCTGCTTGACCTGTAACTTGCGTAGCGTCACTAGTCACATCATTCACCGTTGGTGCGTCAGGAGCAGTTGTGTCTGTAACGTTCGCTGAGCTTGGTTCAGAAGTATTGCCGTCTTTGTCAGTTGCCGTTACTTGTAGCTCTTCGCCACCGTTTAGGTCAACATTGGATGGAATATCAATTGTGTAATTACCTTGATCATCTGCAGTACCCATAGCAGTTGTACCATCAGGGAACGTTACAGTTACTGTTGAACCAGGTTCTGCTTGACCTGTAACTTGAGTAGCGTCACTAGTCACATCATTCACCGTTGGTGCGTCAGGAGCAGTTGTGTCTGTAACGGTAGTAGTAGTAGCTTTTGAAGTATTCCCGTTATCATCTGTAGCTGTAGCTAAGATTTCTTCGCCGCCTTCTAGTTCTACACCTGTTGGAATATCAATTGTGTAATTACCTTGATCATTCGCTGTACCCGTAGCAGTTGTGCCATCAGGGAACGTTACAGTTACTGTTGAACCAGGTTCTGCTTGACCTGTAACTTGAGTAGCGTCACTAGTCACGTCATTCACAGTTGGTGCGTCTGGATCTGTTGCATCAACAACTGTTGTTTCTGTACTTTCTGATTCATTTCCAGATTCATCTCTTGTACTAGCAGTTATGTTTTCTCCACCTACTAGATTCAAATTCGAAGGTATTTCAATTGTATAGTTACCGTCTTCATCAACTTTACCCGTAGCAGTTGTACCATCAGGGAATATCACTGTTACTGTTGAGCCAGGTTCTGCTTGACCTGTAACTTGAGTAGCGTCACTTGATACCCCGTTAACAACTGGTGCGTCTGGCGCTGTTGTATCTGTAACATTCGTAGCCCCTGTATCAGATACATTACCAGTATTATCAGTAGCTGTAGCAGTAATTTCTTCACCACCTTCTAGTTTTACACCTGTTGGAATATCAATTGTATAATTACCTTCGTCATCTGTAGTACCCGTAGCAGTTGTACCGTCAGGGAAAGTTACAGTTACTGTTGAACCAGGTTCTGCTTGACCTGTAACTTGAGTAGCGTCACTAGTCACATCATTCACCGTTGGTGCGTCAGGAGCAGTTGTGTCTGTAACGGTAGTAGTAGTAGCTTTTGAAGTATTCCCGTTATCATCTGTAGCTGTAGCTAAGATTTCTTCGCCGCCTTCTAGTTCTACACCTGTTGGAATATCAATTGTGTAATTACCTTGATCATTCGCTGTACCCGTAGCAGTTGTGCCATCAGGGAACGTTACAGTTACTGTTGAACCAGGTTCTGCTTGACCTGTAACTTGAGTAGCGTCACTAGTCACGTCATTCACAGTTGGTGCGTCTGGATCTGTTGCATCAACAACTGTTGTTTCTGTACTTTCTGATTCATTTCCAGATTCATCTCTTGTACTAGCAGTTATGTTTTCTCCACCTACTAGATTCAAATTCGAAGGTATTTCAATTGTATAGTTACCGTCTTCATCAACTTTACCCGTAGCAGTTGTACCATCAGGGAATATCACTGTTACTGTTGAGCCAGGTTCTGCTTGACCTGTAACTTGCGTATCGTCACTTGATACCCCGTTAACAACTGGTGCGTCTGGCGCTGTTGTATCTGTAACATTCGTAGCCCCTGTATCAGATACATTACCAGTATTATCAGTAGCTGTAGCAGTAATTTCTTCACCACCTTCTAGTTTTACACCTGTTGGAATATCAATTGTATAATTACCTTCGTCATCTGTAGTACCCGTAGCAGTTGTACCGTCAGGGAAAGTTACAGTTACTGTTGAACCAGGTTCTGCTTGACCTGTAACTTGAGTAGCGTCACTAGTCACATCATTCACCGTTGGTGCGTCAGGAGCAGTTGTGTCTGTAACGTTCGCTGAGCTTGGTTCAGAAGTATTGCCGTCTTTGTCAGTTGCCGTTACTTGTAGCTCTTCGCCACCGTTTAGGTCAACATTGGATGGAATATCAATTGTGTAATTACCTTGATCATCTGCAGTACCCATAGCAGTTGTACCATCAGGGAACGTTACAGTTACTGTTGAACCAGGTTCTGCTTGACCTGTAACTTGAGTAGCGTCACTAGTCACATCATTCACCGTTGGTGCGTCAGGAGCAGTTGTGTCTGTAACGGTAGTAGTAGTAGCTTTTGAAGTATTCCCGTTATCATCTGTAGCTGTAGCTAAGATTTCTTCGCCGCCTTCTAGTTCTACACCTGTTGGAATATCAATTGTGTAATTACCTTGATCATTCGCTGTACCCGTAGCAGTTGTGCCATCAGGGAACGTTACAGTTACTGTTGAACCAGGTTCTGCTTGACCTGTAACTTGAGTAGCGTCACTAGTCACGTCATTCACAGTTGGTGCGTCTGGATCTGTTGCATCAACAACTGTTGTTTCTGTACTTTCTGATTCATTTCCAGATTCATCTCTTGTACTAGCAGTTATGTTTTCTCCACCTACTAGATTCAAATTCGAAGGTATTTCAATTGTATAGTTACCGTCTTCATCAACTTTACCCGTAGCAGTTGTACCATCAGGGAACGTTACAGTTACTGTTGAACCAGGTTCTGCTTGACCTGTAACTTGAGTAGCGTCACTAGTCACATCATTCACCGTTGGTGCATCAGGAGCAGTTGTGTCTGTAACGTTCGCTGAGCTTGGTTCAGAAGTATTGCCGCCTTTGTCAGTTGCTGTTACTTGTAGCTCTTCGCCACCGTTTAGGTCAACATTGGATGGAATATCAATTGTGTAATTACCTTGATCATCTGCAGTACCCGTAGCAGTTGTACCGTCAGGGAAAGTTACAGTTACTGTTGAACCAGGTTCTGCTTGACCTGTAACTTGCGTATCGTCACTTGATACTCCGTTAACAACCGGTGCGTCTGGCGCTGTTACATCAGTAGCAGTTGTTGTAACAGTTACTGAATCGCGTCCTCTATTATCCGTCGCTTTAACTTGAATTTCTTCGCCACCGTTTAGATCAACATTAGATGGAACATCAATTGTGTAATTACCTTGGTCATCTGCAGTACCCGTAGCAGTTGTACCGTCAGGGAAGGTAATTGTAACTGTATTACCTGCATCCGCTGTACCAGTGATTCGTGTATCATCACTAGTCACGTTATTAATTGTAGGTGCTGTTGCTGTATCTTCACCTGCAACTGTTGTCGTACCTGGTCCAGATACATTACCAGCTTCATCTGCTGATACAGCTTCTATTTTATTACCATTTCTTAAATCAACATTTGATGGTATTTCGATTGTATAATTCCCTTGATCATCCGCTGTACCCGTAGCAGTTGTGCCATCAGGGAACGTTACAGTTACTGTTGAATTTGGTTCTGCTGTACCATTAACTTCAGTGGCATTTGTGTCAACTTCATTTATTGTTGGTGCGTCTGGAGCAGTCGCATCAACAACTGTTGTAGTTGCACTTTCAGATTCATTACCTTCTGCGTCACTTGAAGTAGCGCTAATTGTCTCGCCGCCTTTGAGTGACATATTCTCTGGAATGTCTACTGTATAGTTTCCGTTACTATCTGTAGTACCCGTAGCAGTTGTGCCATCAGGGAACGTTACAGTTACTGTTGAATTTGGTTCTGCTGTGCCGTTTATTACTTTGTCATTACTTGTTACATCATTAACTGTCGGTGCATCTGGCGCCGTAGTATCAACAACCGTTGTTGTACTTGGCTCAGATTCATTGCCAGTTTCATCTGTAGCAGTCGCCGTAAACGTCTCGCCACCTTCTAGATTTACTTCTGATGGAATATCTACTATGAAATTACCTGCATCGTCTGCAGTTGTTGATGCTTTTCCACCACCAGGGAATGCAACTGTCACAGTTGAACCAGGTTCTGCTTGACCTGTAACTTGTGTTGCATCTGTATTTACTTCATCTAATGTTGGTGCATCTGGCGCTGTCGCATCTGTTACTGTGATTTGATCAGATACATCACTTGTTTTGCCGTCCTTACTAGCTGTTGAAGTTAATACTGTACCTGCTTCTAAAGGAGTATCAACATTAATTGCTGCACTTGTATCATCTACTGGAATTGTTACAGTACCTAAAACATTATTATTACTATCTGTTACTGTCACAGTTGAACCTGACGTACCATTTACAACAATTTGTTGATCGTTATCGTCAACAGGATTAATAGATGGTGCTGGTAGTTTAGAATTATCAACAATTTTAAAAATGTTTACTTCATCATTATCATAATTTGGTGAATCAATTGCAATAGTATAGGTTCCTTCTGGTGAATTTGGAATTGACACTGAGAATGTACCATCTGAATTTACAGTTGCTGTACCAACTGTTGTACCCTCTGCATTAATTACTTTAGCTGTTTGTGTTGCTGCACCTTCTTTAAGAGGAACAGAACCAGAAACGACTGTGTCTTCTGTTGTAATATCTGCTGCTTGCGGTTTGCCTACAAGTGGTGATGTTTTATAATTTACAACTTCATCGCCATCATTCTTACCATCGCCATCAGTATCTTCGTTTTCTGCATCAGATAATGATAATTGACGTTCATATCTATCTAATAAACCATCTTTATCATAATCTTGTAGCGCTAGTGTTGAAGTACCTAAAGTATTATTAATTAATGCCCCTTTACTATCTGTTAAATAACCAGCAAATGTGAAATCTTCTTTTTGTTTTGTTGTTTCTCTAATCAAATTACCTTCTGAATCATATTTTGCATCTTTTGTTAAAATGTTATTTACGCTTTGATTCAATTTAAGTACGACTCTAACGCCTACAGTTTCTGGTAATGCATTATTAAATTCGATTAGTTTATTTAAATTGTCACTCGTAATTGTGCCATTACCAACCTCGTCAATGGTTAAGTCAGCAACTTTATTTTTTGCATCATAATTTTTGTCAAAACCATTTAAGCCTTTATAATCGTATTGGTGCAATTCTACACCTTCGATATAGGGTAGTAAGTCTTTATCAATTTGATAATTGTATGCCCATTGGTTAGCTTTTGTTTTACTATATGAGAAAATACCGTTCTTCATGATTTGTTGGTCAATTAAAATACCACCAAATTCTCCAACGTTTTCATTATATGTAGCTGAACCGCTACTTGCTTTAAATGCATTATTATTTTCTGTAGATACATTATTTTCTAAATTAACTAAATCATCATCAGCTTTTGTTAAGAAATAACCATTGCTTTCAGAAGTACGAATAATTTTATTTTCTCTAGAATCTCGAACAAACACCTGATAATTCAATTTATTATTAGATAAATCGCCAGCGTTAGATATGATATTACCAACTGTATCGTCCAATTCTATTTTGCCATTCTTAGCAGTATATTGTGAAAGAATTTCTGCACCTCCAAATAAACCATCATTTGCACGAATAAAGTTGACTTCCCAAGTATCTGTTAGATTACCATTTTCATCTTTAATTCTTACAAACTCAACGGGTTTATTGCTTCCAGAAGGATTCGCTGAAATTTTAGTGACATGTTCAGCAATAATTGGATCTAATTTCAAATCAATTTTATATCTGTTTCCAGAGTTTGATCCTGACATGTAACTATGTAGGTCAAATGGAATTATATTACTATTTAATGCGTCATCAGAATCTAATTTACCTGGATCAAATAACATTGAAGCAAATGTATAATCATCTGTGTAACCTAAAGATTTTTGTAGTTCTTCATCTTGGTTAACTGCTGCACGCAATGCTGTTGGTGTAGCCATAGCACGGAACATAGTTCTTTGTGGTGTTGCTAAAGTTTCTGTTTTTTTCTTATTGTTCGCCATTTCAATTAATGAAGCTCTTAAAATTTCTGTATTAATTTCTTCATCTGTTGCTTTATCATAGTCAATGTTAGCATTTTCCATGATTTTTTTGGTTTCTGAATCGGACAGTTGACTATTTAAGAAAGATTCAACTGTATCCTTCTTATTTTCTGAAGAAGATAAGTTACTTTCTAATTCAGATTCTTCATTTTTATCAGTTTTATTATTCTTTAATTCTAATTCTTTATTTTTATCAGCTATTTCAGTAGTAGCTTTTTCTTCTTTTGCTACTTCTTCTTGTTGTTTATCTGGCTCTTTAATTGAATTAGATGATTTGTCTGGTTGTTCTTTTTTAGTTTGCGAATCTTCAGAAGATTGTGATGATGTATTCGTTGATTCTTCTTGAGTATTTGAGTCCTCTTTAATGTTATCATCATCTTGTGCAGTATCGTTGTCTTTATTATTTTGTTCTTTGGTAGATGCATCTTCATCTATTGCTGTTTCTGATGTTTCATTTGTGTCTTTTTTAGTTTGAGGAACTTCAGAAGATTGTGATGATGTATTCGTTGATTCTTCTTGAGTATTTGAGTCCTCTTTAATGTTATCATCATCTTGTGCAGTATCGTTGTCTTTATTATTTTGTTCTTTGGTAGATGCATCTTCATCTATTGCTGTTTCTGATGTTTCATTTGTGTCTTTTTTAGTTTGAGGAACTTCAGAAGATTGTGATGATGTATTCGTTGATTCTTCTTGAGTATTTGAGTCCTCTTTAATGTTATCATCATCTTGTGCAGATTTATTTTCCGATGTTTCTTTTGTTTCATCTGTTTTCACACTGTCATTCGTAGATTCAACAGCAGTGTCATTGGAATTTTCTGATTTGTCAACTGTCTGAGCACTATTTTGTACTTGCGCATTGTTGTCATCCTCAGTAGTAACATCTTTTTCTGATTCTTTAATATTTTTTATGTCTAATGCTTCACCTTTGTCTTGGCTCTTAACATCTTCTTTTGTGATCGTATCTAATTCTGCTGCTTGCGCCTCACTTCCAATTCCAAAAACAAGTGTTGCTCCCACAAGCAACGACGCAGTACACACTGTGAATTTTCTGATAGAATACTTATTTAACTTGTTTGGTAATAAACCTTGTTTATTCCCCATATTTACTCACCCCAAAATAATTTTTTTACAACTTTATGATACACTATTGAAAGTTAATATACATCTAATTATGTACATTTCAAAAAATTTGAATTAAAGGTGTATCTATATATAGTACTTAATGCATATAGATAATTCTACCCTATAGATAAAAATAACATAAACTTTAATATTTTTTACATTTAGAATAAAGATAGGATCGAATCACTTGTGTAGAGTCTTTCGGTTTTTGTTTATTGCTAAATTTTATACTGCATTGAAATATATGAGAGAAAATAGATTTATAATTTAAGTGAAAATTATAATAATAAAACGAACGTGACAAATATAGAACTCAAACATTTATAAGCAGATCTTATGAAAACACTGATAACTATAAATTTATTAATCCATCTAAAAGAAATATGAAAGAACTGAATAACACTTTTAATTTATTACCTAAAACGTCGTCCTGGAGATACCCAAGAGAAGCTAAATAAATTAAGTGTGACAGTACAGTGTAAAGAACAATTACAATATTCGATACGTAGTAAAAATATATTTAGTGTAGTTTCAAAAAATGTATAAAAATTAGGTGTTTATAAGGGAGGATTACAATAGATAACAGTATCTAAAAAATTGAGAACAACATTTGGAATTTATATGACAAAGTAATAAAAAAGCAATACTAAAAATTTCATTGTTTCTATCTAAGAATATGGCTATGTGGAAAGAATAAAAACTTCTTTATTATCTTCATCAATTGTGTAAACAACTCTGTGCTGATAGTTCATTTTTATTGAAAAAGGATTAATAGGATTAATTATTCAACATAATTAGTTCTTATGGGTAGTGCTTTTGTATGCCTTATTCATTTTCACAAGCAACATCAATGCTAAAATACTCAAAATTATTATTCCAACTATTCCTGTTGGACCATAAATTAGTGAGTTAAAGTCATCCTTTTTAATAGCAAATATATAAACAGTAGTTGCAAATTGATTAAAAATACCGTGTAAAATTGCAGGTATAAATATAGTTTTCGTTTTGATATACGTATAATAAAGAATAATTCCTAATGGCATACACATAGCTATCATAAAAAAATTACCTAAAACAGGATTATTAGGATAATTGTGTCCTTGTAAAATAAGTGGTAAATGCCATAATCCCCATATTATACCGCCGATAAATAATCCCTTATTTGTCCCTAATTTAGCTATTAGTTGAGGATACATAAAAGATCGCCAACCTAATTCTTCACCTAAATATGCTAAAAAACTAATCAATACGCCAATGGTTACATTAATTAATAAAGGAGTTAATAATTTATAATTCATCCCAAATGAATTATAAAACAGATTAGAATTTATAATATAAGATATTAAATAGATTAAAGTCATAATACTTACCATCATAAGTGGGTAAATAACCCAATGTATAAGCTTACCAATACGTAACGAAAAAATTCGACAAATCCTTCATTTTTTTTATAAAAATAACTCCAAACAATAATTGCAGATATAGAAGGAAATAACATTATTAAATTTGATAATATGCTTTTATCATTTATAAAATTTAATACTCCTCCAATAACATAAGTAGTTCCAAAAACGATGACTATATAGATTATAAATGGCTTTGTTCTATAATTCGTATTCATAAAAACTCCTTAGTATCTTCTTCTATATTCTTTATAGTTTTAGAGTTGAAATTCAATTCAGAAAAACTGATTTATAATTATACTTTAAATAATTCTTCAAAACTCTAAACGAAATGTAAATCGACTTTTTTAATATAGGAATAGAAAACAAACCTATACAAAAGAAAAATATAGTTAAAGATAGTTGGAAAATATTAAAATCTTGTATATCTTTTATAACAAAAATAATAAAAATCAATGGACTAAAAATCATAGTTAATGATATCCCTAATAACATTATAAAAGAAGCACTAAAAAATAATATGACTAAAGAAAACAAAAATATATTAAAAACTAATGCTCCAAATAAAGCGAAAAAGTTTAATCTTTTCACATTTTGACTCTCCTTATTTTCAAACACTGTATTTTTCACTAAATCATTTAATGATATGTCGTAAATTCTACTTAATTCTTGGATAGCATAGATATTCGGTAATGTTTTACCTTGCTCCCAACGAGAGAGGGTTTGTCTTGTTACATATAATTGTTTGGCTACTTCAGATTGAGTTAATTCTTTTGCTAAACGTGCAGATTTTAACTTCTCAGATAGCATAATTTTTTTCTCCCTCCTTTTCATAACCTTATAATCTCACAATGAATATAAATTAAAAGAAACAACCTTGTTACATTGCTAATTAAACAATTTGTAACAAGGTTATAACATTCGGTTCTGTTGCAAAGTTAATTTTATAGTATAATTTTAACAAAAAAGGAGCGTTCTCTATGAATTATTTTAGATATAAGCAATTTAATAAAGATGTAATAACTGTAGCCGTTGGCTATTACTTAAGATACGCGCTTAGTTATCGTGATATATCTGAAATACTAAGAGAACGCGGCGTTAACGTTCATCATTCAACGATCTACCGTTGGGTTCAAGAATATGCTCCTATTTTGTATCAAATTTGGAAGAAAAAGCATAAAAAAGCTTATTATAAATGGCGCGTTGATGAGACATACATTAAAATAAAAGGAAAATGGTGCTATTTATATCGTGCCATTGATGCAGATGGTCATACATTGGATATTTGGTTACGTAAGAAACGAGATAATCATTCAGCATATGCGTTTATTAAGCGACTTATTAAACAATTTGGTAAACCTCAAATGATAATTACAGACCAGGCACCTTCGACGAAGGTGGCAATGTCTAAGTTGATTAAAGATTTTAAACTTAATCCCGACTGTCATTGTACATCTAAATATCTTAATAACCTCATTGAGCAGGATCACCGTCATATTAAAGTGAGAAAGACGAGATATCAAAGCGTCAATACGGCAAAGAATACACTCAAAGGTATTGAATGTATTTATGGTCTATATAAAAAGAACCGTAGGTCTCTTCAGATCTACGGATTTTCGCCGTGCTACGAAATTAATCACATGTTGGCCAGTTAAGAGAATACTACCATGTTAAAATGATAATTAGTTATATTTTTTCTGACTTTGCAACAGAACC